>NZ_CP112998.1:2708750-5415000 GCF_026625565.1 Dyadobacter pollutisoli | reverse complement strand
ACGGAGGCTTCCAAAGGTCTGCTCAACACGCTTGGTAACCGTGTGTGGAGTGCAATAGTACAAGCAGGCTTGACTGTGAGACCGACGGGTCGAGCAGGTGGGAAACCAGGGTATAGTGATCCGGTGGTTCTGTATGGAAGGGCCATCGCTCAAAGGATAAAAGGTACGCCGGGGATAACAGGCTGATCTCCCCCAAGAGCTCACATCGACGGGGAGGTTTGGCACCTCGATGTCGGCTCGTCACATCCTGGGGCTGGAGAAGGTCCCAAGGGTTCGGCTGTTCGCCGATTAAAGTGGCACGCGAGCTGGGTTCAGAACGTCGTGAGACAGTTCGGTCCCTATCTGTGGTGGGCGTAGGAAGATTGACGGGGGCTGCCTTTAGTACGAGAGGACCGAGGTGGACCCACCGCTGGTGAACCGGTTGTCACGCCAGTGGCATGGCCGGGTAGCTATGTGGGGAATAGATAAGCGCTGAAAGCATCTAAGTGCGAAACTAGCCCGAAGATGAATCTTCCACATAAGGGTCGTTGTAGACTACGACGTTGATAGGCTGCAGGTGTACGTGTAGAAATACATTCAGCTGAGCAGTACTAATTACCCAACAGCTTGCACATTACACTTCTTATTTTTCTCTTCTACTTCCAATATGACATGAAATGAGCCTATAAGTTTATTAGTTCATGAGTCAATGAGTAAAGAATACTCATAAACTTTAAACTCATAGACTTTAAACTCTAACTCAAAGATATTGTTGCTAATAACCAACAAAGACCTTGTTGGTGGCTATTGGCCTGGTGTTCACCTCTTCCCATCCCGAACAGAGAAGTTAAGCCCAGAACCGCCGATGATACTTGGATCAAACCTGGTAAAGTAGGTAGCCGCCACAATACCATTATACTAAGACCATCTCACAAGGATGGTCTTTTTTTGTGTTTACCTCTTTCCACTCGCCCGCGAGCCCGGCCCGGACAGAGAAGTTAAGCGGGGCTGCCTAAGCCGGGGGCGCCCAGCCAGCGTGGCCCGACCCAGAACCGCCGATGATACTTGGACTGGGCGTCCCCGATCAAACCTGGTGAAGTAGGTCGGGCCGCGTAGGTAGCCGCCACAATACCATCTCAAAAACCGTCTCATAAGAATGGTCTTTTTTTGTATGTTTAAAGCTTATCAGAGTCTCATAGTCGATTCTCTTACAATTAGCTCTGTAGGGAGGATCAGTTCCTGAATAGGGAAACTGCTCTTTTGAATATGTCTGATAAGTAGTTCGCAACTCTTTTTCCCGATTTCGTAGGCGGGTTCCGCAATGGTTGTGAGCGTTGGAGAGATGATTTCTGAAATGGGATCATTAGTGAATCCAATAATCCCGATGTCTTTTCCAACTATAACTCCCCTTTTTCTAAGCTCCAACATTGCGCCTATGGCTTTGCGGTCATTTACGGCAAAGATAGCGTCGGGCAATTCTTCATTTGTCGAAAATAGTTGATCCAGGTCTTTTTCACCATCTGCTCGGCTAAATCCTGAGTGTATAATCCCAAATGAAGTAAGGTTATGCTTTTCAAGAGTGTCATGATAACCACGAAGCCGATTTTGTGTTAAGCCAAGTCCCGACGGTCCGGTGATGTGGGCAATTTTTTTATAGCCACATTTTATCAGATGTTCGGTTGCTATGCGGGCACCCTGATAGTCATCTTGAACCACTTTGGAGGTAAGGATGGAACTCGCGGCCCGATCAAAGAAGACCATTGGCAGGCCATCATCAATAAGCTCCTGAAAATGGCCCAAATCGTCAGTTTCGGAACTTATACAGGCCAAAATACCATCAATGCTTGTGAGTGACAATTCCCGGACAATTTTCGTTTCCCATTCAGCGGAGTCATTAGTGAGATGTAAAATGATGTTATACCTCTTTTCAAGGGCGAATTCCTGAATGCCCGTTATAACCGTGGAGAAATAGTAGTTGGTTATCGCCGGAATAATGACTCCGATCTTATGAGTGCTGCTTTTTACCAGGCCCGTTGCATTAAAATTGGGACGATACTTCATAATTGAAGCAGCTTCCAGAACTTGTCTTCTTGTTTCCGGACTCACATCATACGCGTCTCTCATTGCACGTGATACCGTTGCCACGGATATTCCGAGAGCCTTTGCAATGTCTTTAATCGTTGTATATTTTTTAGCCATCAAAATCCCAGTCGTATTTAATCGTAGCGTTTTGTTATCGATAACGTTCTCGCTACTATTTAATGTAAATATGTAGAATGGCGCTATAAAACATTGTAAAATTGTGAATGTAAGATATATATGTTTATGGCATGTAACTTAAAACGTACAATGAAAAAGAGAGAATTCTTGAAAATAGCTGGTTTTAGTGGAATAGGGCTTGCTGGTAACGGTATCGCTGTCAATGCAGGATCAAAAGAACCAATGTCACCAAGTACATCTGCCGATCGTAAGCAATATTTTAATATGAGTGGTTATGCGGCACCTAAAATTGATACAATCAGAATTGGTTATATCGGCTTGGGGAATCGTGGCGGTGGGGCTATTAAAAGAATTGTTCATCTCGAAAATGTACAGGTTAAAGGCGTCGCAGACATTGTTCCTGAGAAGGCAAACAGTGCCAGAAAGCAGCTGGAAGAAGCGGGCCATAGCCCTCAGGTTTATACGGGTTCGGCTGATGCCTGGAAGAGATTGTGCGAAAGCAGCGATGTGGACCTTATATACATTTGCACTCCCTGGAATCTGCACGCGCCTATGGCACTATATGCAATGGAACATGGCAAGCACGTGGCAGTAGAGATCCCAGCGGCGACTACTGTTGACGATTGCTGGAAACTGGTGGAAACTTCTGAAAGAACGAAGAAGCATTGTATGATGCTTGAAAATTGTTGTTACGATTTTTTCGAATTGTTAACACTGAATATGGCCCGTCAAGGCTTTTTCGGGGAAATTGTCCATGTAGAAGGAGCCTATATTCATGATATTTTCGACTCACTTTTTCAAAAGGATAAAAGATATGATCTATGGCGTCTGAAAGAGAATCAACGGAATGGGAATTTGTATCCTACTCATGGATTGGGGCCGGTGGCTCAGATTCTTGATATTAACCGGGGTGACAAAATGGATTATCTGGTTTCGATGGCCAGTAATGATTTTATGCTGGAAGCGAAGGCAAATCAGCTTGCTGCTGACGATATTGCGTTTAAGCAATTTGCCGGTAAGAAGTTCAGAGGAAATATGAATACTACCACTATCAAAACCAGGAAAGGGAAAACTATCATGTTACAGCATGATGTATCTTCGCCCCGCCCCTATTCAAGATTGCATTTGATCAGTGGTACGAAAGGTACTGCTCAGAAATATCCATTGCCTGACAATGGTATGCCAGGCAGAATATCCCATGGACATGAATGGGTGAATGAAAGTGATTTCAAGGCACTCGAAGCGAAGTATCAGCCGGAAATAATTAAAAAAGTAGGAGAACTTGCCAAGAAAGTTGGTGGGCACGGAGGAATGGATTTTCTGATGGACTGGCGATTAATCGACTGTTTGAGAAACGGACTACCGCTGGATCAGGACGTTTATGATGCAGCTTCATGGAGCGTTATTTCACCACTGAGTGAATGGTCGGTCGCTAACAAATCTAACTCCATTGACATTCCGGACTTTACAAATGGTTCATGGAAGAACAATGTACCCGTTGACATCGCATTGAAAGCAGGTGGGAATACAGGAGTCAAGTCATAGTTTCTCGTTAGATACGAGATTTTGTTTCAGTTTTGATTAAAAATTTGTAGTAAATGAAAGTAGTAATTTCAGGTACCAGCGCGGAACTAGGCCGTGAGGCTGGACGCTACGCAGGAACATTGATACGAAATGTGATCAGTGAAAAAGGAGAAGCAAACATTATCCTTGCCACAGGAACAAGCCAGTTTGAAACCATCAATCAACTGATCGCGGAAGAAGGGATCGAATGGTCGAAGGTTACGATGTTCCATTTGGATGAGTATATTGGTCTACCGTTATCGCATCCTGCCAGTTTCAGGAAATATTTAAAAGAGCGTTTCCTTGCCAAAGTACCTCAGTTGAAAGCCAGTTATCTGATCAATGGAGAAAATGATCTTGTGACTGAAACAGCTCATTTAGGAAAAATTATCAGCGAGCACCCGATTGATGTTGCACTCGTAGGTGTTGGCGAAAACGGGCATTTGGCCTTTAATGATCCTCCTGCGGATTTTGACACCGAGGAACCGTATCTGGTAGTGAATCTGGATGAACCCTGCCGCAAGCAGCAGATGGGTGAAGGATGGTTCGCTTCATTGGACGAAGTTCCTTTGCAAGCGATAAGTATGTCTGTGAGGCAAATCATGAAATCAGCTCATATTATTTGTTCTGTACCTGACGCCAGAAAGGCACTAGCGGTAAAAAATAGTCTCGAAAATCAGGTTAGCAACCAGTTTCCGGCAAGCATCCTGCAATTGCATCCAAGCTGTACTTTTTTTCTTGATAAAAATTCAGCCCAATTTCTACCTGAGCAAACATTACAGAATGAGAACTATTCAAAGTGAGCAACGGGAATATCGCGAGATTGGAATGCTAACAGGTAAAAAACAGTAACTGAGGTACTTCTATTAAAAATAAAAAGGAGAAATCATGGAAGCCACACCTGCAACTGTTCAACCTGAGATCAAAGAATTATACAAGCCTTCAAGACTGGCATCCATCGATGCATTGCGTGGGTTTGATATGCTCATGATTTCGGGAGGCGGAGCATTCATTTTCCTTTTGGGAGGGAAAACTGGTATCTCGTTTATCGATGCGGTTTCAGCACAATTTGAGCATCCTGAATGGAATGGCTTTACCTTTTTTGATTTTATTTTCCCGTTATTTCTATTTCTCGCGGGTACTTCGCTCACATTCAGTATTTCCGGAGGATTGGCGAAAGGAATGCCGCCGGGGGAGATACGGAGCAAGATTTTCAAAAGAATGCTGATCCTGATTGCACTGGGTATTCTGGACAAGAATGCTCCTATGGACATTTTTGATCCGGCTCACATTCGCTATGGCAGCGTTTTGGGTCGAATAGGACTTGCTACCTTCATTGCGGCGCTGCTTTATATGAAATTCAACTGGACGCAAAGGCTCTACATTGGGATAGGCATTCTGGTATTATACTACCTTGCTTTGATCCTGATTCCCGTCCCTGGATTTGGGTCAGGAGATCTTTCTTTTGAAGGAAATCTGGTCGGCTGGATCGATAGAAATTTTATGCCAGGTAAATTGAAACAGGGTACCTACGACGAGCTGGCTCTTATTACTCAATTCCCAGCCCTTTGCCTGACCATTTTCGGTACACTTGCCGGCGATATTCTGATGAGAACTATTTCTTCAGGCGACAAACTCAAACGATTGTTGGCCCTGGGACTCACCGGAATTATAGCCGGATTGTTCTGGAATGCGCTTATTCCAATTAATAAACATCTGTGGTCCAGTTCATTCATTATGCTTACAAGCGGAATGGCCTTTACCATCCTATCGATTTTTTATTGGATCATTGATGTAAAGGGATTCAATAAATGGGCTTTTTTCTTTCGGGTAATTGGTATGAATTCATTGGTTATTTATCTGGCGGTCAGGTTCGTGGATTTTAATGCGTCTTCAAAATTACTTTTTGAAGGAATTTATAAGCATTCTCCGGATAAGTGGCATGAAGTGTTCAATGCATTGGGTGGGTTTGTGCTGGTGTGGCTCTTTCTTTATTTCTTATACCGGCACAAGATATTTGTCAAAGTTTAGTTAACCCTATGAAACAGGAGCCTTCAAAAAAAAAGGAAGATCGAATCGCCAGAAGGCAGTTTGTTAAATCTTCTGTCTTTTCAGCATCATTACCGTTTCTGTTTAGAACAGATTTATTGACAGAAGCTTTCTTACCAGATACGAACGTAACAAATATCCCTTCGATGGCATCAGATAAAAGTCTTATAGGAGGTTACGGGCAATGGGCCGCATCGCTGCAACCCAAAGTACCAGCGCTTTCATTCAGAAATAGTAAGTGGACAAATCAGGCTTCCTGGCAAAAGGAAGCAATAAGCAAGACGACAGAATTGATTTCGAGCCCGCCCAAAACGGCTGCTCCAAAAGTTACTGTTGAAAGAAAGTATGTTTACGATGGCCTGGAAATAGAAGAAATAACCTGGCAGCTGCCTTATGGAAGGCCTACCAGAGCGGTGGTATTGAAACCACAAGGCGTTACCAAGCCGTTGCCAGCCATTCTTGGGCTACACGACCACGCAGGAAAGAAATATTTTGGATACCGGAAAATCGTCAAAACTTCGGACGATCAGCATCCCCTTTTAAAAGAACATCAGGTCACCGATTATGGCGGAAAAGCTTGGGCGAATGAGATCGCAAAAAAGGGATATGTGGTACTTGTCCATGATACTTTTGCTTTTGGCAGTCGCAGGGTGTTTTTTGAAGATGTGAAAGGTTTGGACTGGGGCGGGGTCAATACGGCTGGTAAAAGTGATGCCGATCCCGAGAAAGCTGAGAATATTGAAACGTATAACAGCTGGTCGTCGGAACATGAGCACGTGATGAGCAAATCATTGTTCAGTGCGGGTACTACCTGGCCAGGGGTGTTTTTGTCAGAAGATCAGACTGCGCTGGATATTCTAAGCAGTAGAAAAGATGTTGATCCTAAACGTATAGGCTGTGGCGGCCTCTCCGGTGGTGGCTTACGGACTGTTTATCTGGCGGGTATGGATCCGAGGATCAAATGCGCTGTTTGTGTAGGCTTTATGACGACCTGGACGGATTTAATTCTGAACAAATCCTTTAATCATACCTGGATGACCTACACACCATTGCTTCCAAAATACCTTGACTTTCCGGAGATTTTAGGTCTCAGGGTTCCTTTGCCAACATTGGTTCAGAATAATAACCAAGACGAGCTTTATACTTTGGAAGAAATGAAAAAGGCAGATGCTGTTTTGGGAGAAGTATATAAAAAGGCAAATGCTTCAGATAAATATGCGGCCAAATTTTACGACGGTCCGCACAAATTTGACGAGGCAATGCAGAAAGATGCCTTTGAATGGTTTGACAAATGGCTCTGATCAAAAGATTACCGTAACATTTCGGGAGAGATATTTTCCGTATTTTTTGGCTTCTGTTTCTATGGATTTCTTTTTCGCAAGATTCAGTTTCCCAAATGGTATTATCTCAATTTGTACGGTGTCTTTCTTCAAAACGCGTTTCCAGGTTCCGCCCACTTTACCATTGATGACGATTGTGGGCATAAACATGCCATTATTACCTGGAACAATTTTGGGAGAATGCGCAACATTGAGGATTACGGAGCGATCCGTGTATCCCAGCATATACTCATCAAAACCGGGTAGGAGATAAGCCAGATTGGGTTTTGGAGACTCGGCTGTTTCGGCAGCAAACCAGTAGGTTTTACCACCTAAATCGAAACTTTCCAGTTGTGAAGAAACCTGGTTCAGACCTTCGCGGGCGTCCGAAAGTTTTAGCCCGGACCACCATTCAAAATCTTTGATCGTCGCAGGACCATGACCTTTGAAATAGCGCAATGCAAGTTCAGCCAGTGCTTCTTTCCCTTCAAGGTCTTTGGAAACCGCTATCCATTCATCAAATAGTGCGTAAGTAGGTTGCTTTTCATTATGCATGCCATGGCAAAGGACCTGTTTTTGCGCCAGATAATTAATGATGTGGATACCACGTTGGCCGGTAGTGGCGATTCCATTATTTTCCAGTAACTGATAGACCTCATTTCGCATCAGTTGCTTTCCGCCTTCCATGGCTTTAAGCAGCAAATCCATGCTTTTGTTAAAAACGGTATCATCCAGTTCCAGTTGCCTGTTACGACCTGCCGAGCCGCTGATAATGCGCGGGGTGAGCAATCTCAACATCCAGCGAGCATCCTCAGAAGCTACAAAATGTAGCGTTCCCCGCATTGGCCAGGTACGGACAATAGACTTGTCGGCAATGGCTTTATCAATGTCAGACTCTTTGAAACCCGGTAAACGTAAACCTAAGGACCATTTGGCGCCCAGATAATCCTGCGCCTGGATCGCCCCCAGCCACGAAACTACCTGAGCGGGAGTTTTGAGCCTGGTGTCAGAAATGAGCTGGTTTTGCAGCCGTCGCGTCGTGATATCGTCAATGTTCATGGATTAAGATATATTTCTGCCCAGCGTAAATCTTCCGGGGTTGTGATCTTAATGTTTTCATAGGCCCCATCGATCATTTGAATGGGATGGCCGGCCGATTCCAGTACGCTTGCACAGTCCGTGAATACTTCCTGGTAAGATTGCGAGAAAGCAGCGCGCATCCAATCCAGCCGAAAAGTTTGAGGAGTTTGGATCAGCCTGAACTTTGTTCGGTCCTCAGCTTTGTTGCTTGTTGCGGTTTCCACGGACCGGATGGAATCTTTAAGAGGAACACTTACTACCGCTGTTCCGTATCTGGCTGCTTTTTCAAAACTGTCCGCAATGATTTCTTTGCTGATAATGGGGCGAACACCATCGTGGACAGCGACTAGGCCGGCTTGGCTATCAATGCTTTCCAAACCATTTTTAACGGAATGAAACCTTGTTTCCCCACCAGGAATCAGACTATATTTTTCTGTAAAAGAATGCTCATAACAGAGCTGATACCAATATTCAAACTGATCTTCGGGGAGTACAACAATGATATTTAGGTTTTCCGAATAAGCTCTGAAAGCTTTGATCGTGTACATCAGAATGGGCTGATGCTTAATGAGCAGGAATTGTTTGGGAATGTCGCATTTCATTCGACTTCCGCTTCCACCGGCGACAATAATTGCGTATTCCTGCATATATCAACGGATTATTAAAAAAATGGTCATTTACGCATCAGGATATAAACCCTTGACCATAAATGACCGGAATCTTGTTTTGCGCGAATGCTAGATGATCAGCATTGCGTCACCGTATGTGAAAAATTTATATTTCTCTTTGATAGCAAGCTCGTATGCTTTCATAACCAGATCAAATCCTCCGAACGCACATGCCGACATCAACAGAATTGATTCAGGAAGCTGAAAATTCGACAAAAGCGCATTGGCAATTTTGAAATCGTAAGGAGGGAAAACGAATTTGTCCGTCCAGCCTTCAACAGCTTTCAAATGCCCGCTTGCAGAAACAGAAGATTCAACCGCTTTCAAAGAAGTAGTACCAACTGCACAAATGCGTTTTTTCGAGTCAATTGCGGCATTTACAATGTCGGCACTTCCTTGTGTGATCCTGTAATTCTCAGAATCTGTTTTGTGTTTTGTCAAATCTTCGACATCCACAGTACGGAAGGTACCCAGGCCTACATGCAAAGTAACCGGTGCAAAATTGACGCCTTTTATTTCAAGACGTTTCATAATCGCTTTGGTAAAGTGCATACCAGCCGTTGGAGCTGCTACTGCGCCGATATGTTCAGCGAAAATTGTCTGAAAACGTTCACGGTCAGCAGTTTCTACTTTACGGCGTGAAATGATTTCGGGAGGAAGCGGAGTTTCGCCCAACTCGTCTACCAATTTCATAAACGCGTCATTGTCTCCATCGTAAAGGAAACGGATCGTACGTCCACGTGAAGTAGTGTTATCGATTACCTCAGCAACCAGGTCACTATCTCCGAAATACAGCTTGTTTCCAACTCTTATTTTACGTGCAGGATCAACCAACACGTCCCAAAGCCGCATTTCACGGTTGAGTTCTCTCAAAAGGAATACTTCGATTTTAGCGCCGGTCTTTTCTTTTTGTCCGTATAAACGGGCTGGAAAAACCTTAGTGTCGTTAATGGCCATTACATCACCGTCGTCAAAATAATTGATCAGATCGGCGAATGTTTTATGTTCAATTTCTCCTGTTTTTCTGTGAACAACCATTAGGCGGGACTCGCCGCGGTCTGAAGGATGAAGTGCAATTAAACTTTGGGGAAGATCAAACTTAAATTCGGATAGCTTCATAGCTGGATAATCAGTGAATATCTTTAGTCGTAGGACAATATGTCAATCTGCAAGTCACTCTAATGAAAGAAAATGTAATACCAGGAATACTTGCATACGGGTTCCAAATTCTGTAATTTTTATATAATTGACATTACAAAAAATTAAGACCGCAAAAGTATGAAATTTTTCCTGAAAATCCAATAGTGCCGACGGGTTTTACTGCCCATGAAACCTGCGGTTTTTCCATTTCGACGCATTTTCTGCTATTGGCTCATTCAGAACGGGTTCTATTTCTTTTTTATTCTTTGTTAACATCGCTGAAATGACAGCTGCCAGCTGAATCTCGTCTTCATTTGCATTGTTTTTTAACTTTTCAGGATCAAAATAGCTGGCCACGAAATTGGTATCAAACCTCCCGGATGTAAATTCCTCATGATTCATTACAAACCGGCAAAAAGGAAGGGTAGTTTGAACACCTGAAATATGGTATTCGTCAATGGCACGGACCATTTTGGCGATAGCCTCCTCTCTGTTTTGACCATAGGTAATGAGCTTCGCGATCATGGGATCATAATATATAGGTATGTCCATGCCCTGTTCAAAGCCATCGTCGACCCTCACGCCATTCCCATCAGGCTTTACATAAGTATGCAATGTTCCTACATCTGGTAAAAAGTTATTGGTAGCATCCTCTGCGTATACCCTTATTTCAATGGCGTGGCCATTGATAGCCAGGTCGTCTTGCTGAATTTCCAGCGCATTGCCCTCTGCGATCAGGATCATTTGCTTCACCAGGTCTATGCCTGTAATTTGCTCGGTCACCGGATGCTCTACCTGTAATCGGGTATTCATTTCGAGAAAGTAAAAACCCCGGTTTTCGTCCATGATAAATTCCACCGTTCCCGCGCCATAGTAGCCGCACGATCTGGCAACATCGACGGCGCAACGGCCCATTTCCTTCCTGATTTCAGGACTGATGGAGATAGACGGAGCTTCTTCCACTACTTTCTGATGCCGCCGCTGGATCGAGCATTCCCGTTCGAATAAATGAATGATATTGCCGTGGTGATCTCCCAGAACTTGTATTTCAATGTGTTTTGGAGAAGAAATGTACTTTTCAATAAACACAGACCCGTCGCCAAAAGAAGACAATGCTTCACTGACAGCCCGGTCCATTTGTTCATCAAATTCGCGTTCATTGTTCACCACCCGCATTCCTTTTCCACCACCTCCGGCACTTGCCTTGATAAGGATCGGATAGCCTATTGCTCCGGCTATTTCCTTGGCCTGCTGCCGGTCTTCGATCGCTTCCGCAGTACCGGGTACCATCGGGATATTGTAGCGAGAGGCGGCTTGTTTGGCGGCCAGCTTGCTTCCCATTACTTCTATTGCTTCCGGTGATGGACCAATGAAAATAAGCCCTGCATCCTGTACCTTTTTTGCGAAAATAGCATTCTCGGACAGAAACCCATATCCGGGATGTATTGCGTCCACACCGAGGTCTTTGCATACCTGAAGAATCTTCGGCATATTCAGATAAGATTCTGACGAAGGCGCTGGGCCAATGCATACTGCCTCATCAGCATAGCGGACGTGTGGCGACTTCCGATCGGCTTCGCTGAAAACGGCTACCGTCGCAATATTCATCTCCCTGGCGGTACGCATAATACGCAAAGCAATTTCCCCGCGGTTCGCGACGAGTATTTTTTTGATTAAAGACATGAAATAAAATCCTGATTAGTGGTACACTGTCCAAATGATGTCCGATAGTAAAAGTGCTAATTTTATTATTTTACTAACTTACAACCAGGGGCAAGGGTAGGATTGTATTAAAGTAAGCTTATTTTTTTTAATTTTGCATTTATCTAACATTTATAACATTGGTTACCCAACATTAAATAAAAGAGAGTGGATATTTTCGAGAAATTGCGCAACAACTCAGGCCCGATCGGGACTCCTGCCAAAATGCTGAATAGTCATCACTATTTTTCTTTTCCTATGCTGGAAGGAGAGTTGGGGCCGCGCATGAGATTTATGGGTCGTGAGGTGTTGAATTGGAGCCTTAATAATTATCTGGGGTTAGCCAATCATCCGGAAATAAGACAAGTTGACGCTGAAGCTGCGGCGAAATGGGGACTGGCCTATCCAATGGGAGCCCGCATGATGTCAGGGAACTCTACTTTGCATGAGACATTTGAAAAGGAACTGGCGGAATTTGTCGGTAAAAAAGACGCCTTTTTGTTGAATTATGGCTATCAGGGAGTGATGTCGGCCATTGAGTGTCTTTGCGACCACCGCGATGTGATTGTTTATGATGCTGAGTCTCACGCATGTCTGATTGATGGTATCCGTCTGCACAAAGCCAAATTAGGGGAGTATTACAAGTTTAACCATAATGATATGGCTAGCCTTGAAAAGAACCTGATCCGCGCGACCAAGCTTGCCAATGAAAAGGGTGGAGGTGTACTGGTTATTACCGAAGGTGTTTTTGGTATGTCAGGTAAGGTGGGTGATCTGAAGGCGATTGTCGAATTAAAGAAAAAATATGAGTTCCGGTTATTAGTGGACGACGCACACGGTTTTGGGACGATGGGCGAAACAGGTGCGGGAGTTGGTGAGCTATTGGGCGTTCAGAAAGAGGTGGATCTTTATTTCTCCACTTTCGCGAAGTCAATGGCTGCTATTGGAGCATTCATTGCCTCCGATGATCCCGAGATCATCATGTTCCTAAAATATAATATGCGCTCTCAAACCTACGCAAAGGCTCTTCCGATGCCGTACGTAGAAGGATGCCGCAAACGTCTTGAGATGATCAAGACTATGCCGGAACTTCGCTCTAAGCTTTGGGAAAATGTAAAAGCAATGCAGGATGGTTTGCGCGGACGTGGATTTAACATCGGCGAAACCGAATCTCCAGTGACGCCTGTTTTCCTACATAGCGAGGGTGGTGTACCGGAAGTTACCCGCATGGTGCGCGATCTACGCGAGAACATGGGCGTTTTCTGTTCGATCGTTGTATATCCGGTCGTGCCTAAGGGGCAGATCATGTTAAGGATCATTCCGACAGCTTCTCATACATTGGAAGATGTAGAATATACATTGAATGCATTTACTACTTTGGCTGAAAAGTTGAAGAATCGTGTGTACCAGGCAGAGGATGTACAGGAAGAGGTAGAATAGCAATAATCGGCATTATGTGCTTTCAGAGGGCTTTTTCTAAAAAAGCCCTCTTTTTTTGCTTTCTTAATAACAAATTAAATTATTGTTAAATGTTTGATAATCAGTATTTTATGTATTTGCAAATAATTAATTGCATTTTAGGAGTGTTTTTTTTTGTTTTTTCGGTTGCGTAAATGCTTTTAATTACTAAATTTCGGTCAAAACATGCGTTTTTGGCGTGTTTGAGGCATTTTTAAACTAAAAAACTGATAACAAAAATGGCAAGATTTGATGAAGTTAAAGATTTGATCCTTTCGCTAGAAGGCGATTTCGATAAGTTTTATGCAAAAGGTAACCAAGCAGCTGGTACGCGTGTTCGCAAAGGCATGCAGGACCTTAAAACGTTGGCTCAGGATATTCGTGCGGAAGTTCAGAATAAGAAGAACACAGGCGAATAATTCAGAAGCACACAGAAAATTTTCGAGCCCGGGTTACATAACCCGGGCTTATTCTTTAGAATTTCGCCTGGTTTATCATCGTTGCTACTCCCCTGGTAACCACTTTTTTTGTAGTCACATCCACAACCTCAGTTGAAATTTCAGCAATGTGCTTATCCGGATTAATTGACTGGATCTTGAAGACGGCTTTGTAATCGGTCTCTACGAACATGGGCCTCAAAAATTCGAGCGTTTGTTTCAGATATATAGAGCCGAAACCCGGAAACTGGGTACCCAACACTTTGGTGAAAATCGTCGCTCCCAGCATTCCATGAATGATCGGCCTTTTAAAAGATGTGGTTGCAGCGTACTCCGCATCGAGGTGAATAGGATTATTATCTCCCGTCAGGTCTGCAAAACGTTGTACTTCTTCCTGCGTAATTTTGAATGGTTCCTCAAATGAGGCACCGATAACCGGTTCGATATGCATAGCAAAATGGATTACTGTTACTGATTGTCAAAATTCGCTGAATTATATGATTGATACAAACCTGCCGGAATGGTCGGCTTTATAAACAAAGAAAGCCGACCTTTCGGACGGCTTCCAAGTTACAATATCTATATCTGATTATTCTTCGGTTTCTTCGGCCAGAACTGTAACGCCTTCTTCTTCCACAACCGCCCCATCAATCGTTTTGGGCGCTCTGGCGTTGTTACGCTTGTCTTTAAATTTTTTAACCTGCATTTTGAGTGTATCTACTGCTAAGTCAGTCGCTTCTTCAAATGTCGTCCCCTGTTCTCTCACAAACATGGTTCCCCCGGGAACATAAAGTTTAACTTCCAAAAGTTTAGTATGTAACTTGGCACTATCACTTTTATCGAGCTTAAGGAATACCTCCCCACTGGTAATACGGTCATAAAACGTATCTAGTTTATCTAATTTTTGTTGAATGAAAACCAACAACTTGGGATCGGCATCAAAATGAATTGCTTGCATTTGCAGTCTCATAAGCACTTTGTTTTAAGGTAAAACATATTTCCACCCGTCTCTCACAATATTTATGCCGGAAGTTTTGTTCAGTTTCGAATTCATTAAAATTCCAATAATTTGACGCCCGCTTCCGCTAAATCAATGTTAACGGTATATTAAATAACAGTAAATATTAAGTTAATGTCAAGTAAAAGGACTTGTTTTTACAGATATTTCTTTTGACCTAAAACAAAGGGAAAAAGGCATTATGCCTCCTCCAAAAGTGTCCTGAAGGAAACATATTGGCCATTAAAAAGAGCATGGTGCCGTTCCAGAAATGGATCCTGATGGTGAGTCTGGTAAGCCAGAAAATCCTCCATTGTCCTGAATGTAAACTGGCTCGTGTAGGTGGCTCCCTCGTTTTCGATTTCAGTGAGCAGGCGAAGCAGCCGACAGTCCATTACTGCGCTAATCAACAGTATTTCAGGAATGTGGATAGTTTTCATATAATGAAGCCAGTCCTTTTCAGCTTCATAACTGATATTGATCGTGATGTTATAGATGATCATGGATTTAAAATTTATTGACGCTTGATCCGGCAAATATCCGGTTTAATCTCGATTGGGCGTTACATTTGCATACTTATTCACCATAAACAGTTTTAAGCATGAATATTCTTCTACGTGCCCATTCGGGCCTTCGTTACGTGGTATTAGGATTATTAATTGCAGCCATAGTCGCAGCTTACTCCAACTGGCAACAAGCTAAACAGGGAGACAGCAAAATTTATCTTTTCGCACTCATTGCTACTCACACCCAACTTTTGATAGGGCTGATACTTTATTTTATGAGCCCAAAAGTGAACTTTGACCTCATCAGCGAGAAAGTGTTCCGTTTTTATTCCATCGAACACGTGTTCATGATGATCATTGCCATTGTACTGATCACATTGGGAAGGGTTCGCTCGAAAAAATTGAGCGGGGCCGACAAGCACAGAACGGTTTTGTTCTTTTACGCTTTGGCTCTGGTTATTATTCTCGTGGCTATACCCTGGCCTTTCAGAAACCTGGGATCAGGGTGGTTCTAAGTTGGCTTTCGGCTATCAGCAGTCTGCCGTCGGCTTTCAGTATTTAATTGACAGCCGACGACTGACTGCCGATAGCCAGTTTGGATAGCCGAAGGCCGATTGCCGAAAGCCTATCCAAACAACTCACTCGAAAGATAGCGATCGCCGCGGTCGCAGATGATGCAAACAATCACTCCTTCTTTCAATTCTTTGGCAAGTTCAATGGCTGCCCAGGTTGCCCCGCCGCTGCTCATTCCCGCAAAAACGGCTTCTTCTTTTGCCAGTTTACGGGTCATCAGTACTGCATTGTCCTGAGTCACCTCCATAACCCTGTCCACGCGGGCACGTTCAAATATTTTTGGTAAGTATTCAACAGGCCATTTCCTGATCCCCGGAATGCTCGAACCGTCGGTAGGTTGGCAGCCCACAATCTGTATGCCGTCGTTTTGTTCTTTCAAATACCGGGAAACACCCATAATGGTGCCTGTGGTGCCCATTGATGACACAAAATGGGTGATCTGCTGATCAGTATCTCTCCATATTTCGGGACCGGTAGTGTTGTAATGCGCTCTCCAGTTGTCAGGATTTGCAAACTGGTTCAGCATAAAATAGCTGTTATCTGCCGCCTTTTCTTCCGAGAGATCCCTGGCGCTCTCCATCGTTTCAGTCAGTACTACTTTGGCACCGAAAGCTTCCATGGTCAGTACCCGCTCTCTAGTAGAGCTTTGGGGCATGATGAGTTCTATTTCAAGATCGAAGAGGCGTGCGATCATGGCCAGTGCGATACCGGTATTACCGCTGGTAGCCTCCACCAATTTCATTCCGGGTTTAATTTCACCCCTGTCCAGGGCACCTTTAATCATACTATATGCAGCCCTGTCCTTTACGCTTCCTCCCGGATTGTTACCTTCCAGCTTTCCGAAAATTCTTACATTAGGATTGGGATTTATTCTTTTTAGTTCAACAAGGGGTGTATTACCGACCAGTTCAAGAAGTGAGGACATTGGATTAGTTATTCGTGGTGTTTACTATAACAATTTAAAATCGCTATAGTTTTCTGATGCTACTTGGTGGCTTGAAAAAATTCGCGTGTACCGAGCAAATACAACGGAAGAGATGATGAATGATCACCTCCTGCAATTGGTATAAGTTCAACATTAGTCGCACCGGCAGCTTTCATTGCTTTGTAAGCGTTTTCGGAATTGAAATAAAATACCAGTTTGTCATTATCACCATGGTACAATCTCGTAGGCGTTTTGGGTTTCCAGTTGTACACATCATTGTCTCCGATCGCGTCAATAAATCCTTTGTCGGTACCATCATTCAGATCTTTTTTGAATGAATCATTGAGTATCGTGTTGAAACTCTGGTTAATGGTCACATTGGCCCCAGAAGTGGCGATCCGCGACGTATAAGGTTCTTTGAAATAATAACTGGCGGGACGGTTAAGTTTGTAAATGCGGTCATAAGTAAGCATTACCCACAGATACAATGTGTTATAAGAGGAAATGCCATGCGTGGGGGAATTGATAACATACTCCATAAAAGCAGTTTTGTCATAAGCACCTGCGCCACAGCTTGATGCACGCAAATCAAACTCTGAAGAAGCCTCCTCTTCAATTTTCTTTTGGAGAGACATTGTGGCATATCCTCCCTCGGAATAACCTGCGACATAAAGTTTGTTGTCCCATTTCACACCACTCTGATCTCTCAAAAACTCCTTTGCTGCCCGCAACATATCCAACGAAGCCGATGCAAGGCTCGCCCTGTGCTCGTAAGGGTGGGGAAGGTCTTTAGATGCTCCGTAACCAATATAATCCGGGTAGGCAATGATATAACCCATAGACCCAAATAGCGAACCGAAAGAAGCGGCTTCGCTATTATCACTAAAATTGGAAGGCGCAGAAGAATCGTCACGAATGGTCCCGTGCTGTACGCTGATCATGGAAACGGGCTGATCAGTAACGGGAAGTATCAATGCGCCGGAAGCCGTGATTTCTACTCCATCTGTATTTTTTGTTTTGTAAGTCAGCTTGTACACTTTCACGTCGTTCTTAACATAACCTGAGACGAACGGAGCCAGAGAACTAACCTGTTGTATAATCTTGTCTTTGGAAAGCTCCGTGATGACATTGCTTTCTTCCAGATACTGATTTTCCTCAACAGGCGGGACCGGATTATTGTCGGTCTTACAGGCATTGAGTAACAGGAGACTCCCGAAAAGAAGAAGGGTATATTTTCTGAAAAAGGCCAGGGAAGTAAATTTTTGCATATTTAGTGTAAACAGGTCAGCTTTCAATAATACATAACGAAAGCTGACCTGTTTTTGATGACAAGATTGAGTTTTTTCTGACTTAAATTTTGCCCATGTACCAGGTGATCATCCGTGCCGTCGCATCCGGTCGTTCGACCATGCCCAAATGGCCTGCTTCGGCCAGAATGAATGGATAGCTTTGTTTCGGGAATTCGGAAAGGCTGATGAGGCTTTCGAAAGGTATTAGCTTGTCCTGCATACCAATGATAAACAATATTGGGAAGGGCATTGAGTGAAGGACGTGCGTTCTGTCGGGACGGTTACGCATGGCAACTATACCCGCTATGAGTGCGTCAGCAGGTAATTTTCCGAAATAGCTGATATGTTCTTTGATCCTCTCTGGATAGAGTTCTTTGTATCGCTCGCCAAAAAGGTTACCTGCGGTATTTTTAATGAATGTTTCGGCCCCGTGATTTTTCAGCAGCTCGATCATCTGGTTTCGCTGATGTTTTTTTGCTTCGTCGTCGGCATAAGCTGTGGAATGGAATAGCGCGAAACCTTCCAGCATTCCCGGATATTTTTCAGCGAAAGCGAGTGCAATGTAGCCGCCCATGGAGTGGCCTATCAGCGTGCATTTGTGGATATTAGCGTTGGTGATAAAGCGATGAAGTTCATCGGCATAATCTTCTACGGACTGGCAGAATGTGAAGAGCGAAATGTTCGGCCTTACTATTGTAAAATACTCATTTAGTACTGCGTCGAGATTGTCCCAAATCGTATCATCTATGCCATGTCCGTGTAATAATACCAAAGTTTTCCGGTGTAGATTCATATATTCTGGCTTTCAAGGTTGAGAACTTGTTCGCCTAAATATACATAAACCTAATTCCAGATTGCCCTTATTTGGCAACTTTCGCCATTTCTTCTTCCCGGAGTGCGCGTCGGAGTATCTTCCCTACATTGGTCTTAGGCAGCTCCTTGCGGAACTCGATTTTCCGAGGACATTTGTAGCCTGTGAGGTTTTCTTTGCAAAAAGCTTTTACTATTTCTTCGGTGAGTTCGGGGTCTTTTTTGACCACAAATATCTTTACCAACTCTCCTGATTTTTCGTCCGGCACGCCCACACACGCCACCTCCATTACACCAGGACATTGTGCTACCACGTCCTCTATTTCGTTCGGATATACATTAAATCCTGATACGAGGATCATGTCTTTTTTGCGGTCAACGATCTTGAAAAAACCATCAGGGTCTTCAATTCCGATATCTCCCGTTTTAAACCACCGGCCGCTTTCATCTTCCAGTATCACTTTCGCAGTTTCGTCCGGTCGATTGTAGTAGCCCAGCATAATTTGCGGACCTTTTGCACATATTTCGCCTCTCTCACCAGGTGTAGCCCAGGTTTCATCATCCCTCAAAATACGCATTTCGGTACTTGGGAAAGGCAAGCCTATAGTGCCTGGTTTGTGATGTCCGTCCAGCGGGTTTACAGACAAAACGGGAGAAGTCTCGGATAATCCATATCCTTCCACCAGTGGGCAGCCAGTAGCTTTTTCCCAGCGCTCCGCCACGATTTTTTGCAACGCCATTCCGCCTGCAATGGTGATTTTGAGATCCGTGAAATCGACTGTGGCAAAATCAGGATTGTTCAACAGGCCATTGAAAAGTGTATTCAGGCCGGGAAAAATATTGAAGCGGTGTTTTTTTAACTCTTTTACAAAAGCCGGGATATCCTTAGGATTGGTGATCATGACATTCAATGCGCCCCATTTGATCCCGCACAATCCATTGATCGTCATTGCAAAAACGTGGTATAACGGTAATGCGGCAATTAATGTAAGCTGCCCGGTTGTTTCTGATTTCCTCATTTTGGACATCAGCCATTCATTAATACCCTCCACATTAGCGATCAGGTTTCGGTGGTTGAGCATGGCACCTTTCGATACGCCGGTTGTTCCGCCGGTATATTGTATAAATGCAGTATCCAGGCCGGAGACATTTGGTCGCTTATAGGTAACGCCGGAACCAATGGACAGCGCGGTCGAGAAGCTGACAGCGTTTTTGATATGGTATTCCGGTACCATTTTCTTGATGTACTTCACTACCGCGTTCACAATGAGCTTTTTAGGGAAGCCCAGCAAATCGCCGATCTCCGTAATGATCACATGCTGAATATTGGTATTTTCAATGATCTTTTCGAGGTTAACAGCAAAATTGGCGAGGATCAGTATGGCTTTCGCCCCGGAGTCTTTAAACTGGTGCTGCATTTCACGCGGAGTGTACAGCGGATTGGTGTTAACAATCACCAGCCCGGCACGCAGAGCACCCATCATTGCCACCGGATATTGCAGCATATTGGGCATTTGTAATGCAATGCGGTCGCCCTGGTTCAGTCCGATACTTTGCAGATAAGCCGCAAAATTTCTCGATAGCTCATCCAATCTGCCAAAAGTCATCTCCTTACCCATGTTGACATACGCAGCCTTTTCAGCATTGTCCCTGAAACTGATTTCCATCATTTCAAGCAGCGAAACGTATGCGTCGGGATTTATTTCATATGGAATGCCTTCCGGGTAATTTTTCAGCCAGGGATAGGTATCCTTTGAGATCGCAATCATAGTGTAAGAGACAAGGGTGTGGATTTATTGCATTCTGAAAATTAAGGTAATCAATTAAGCCAAAACTTTATTAATCCAGTGCAATTATTTTTTAATTACTAAGATCCGTTACAATAGGACTAATGTTCCACCTGAAATCATTATTTCTTTACAATTTCCCAACGCCAGAGCTGGCCGTCTTCCGGGTCATTGACATCCTCTGTCTGTGCAAAACCAAGCTTTTCAAGAATATGTGCGGATGCATTTTCTTCCGCCAAAGTATGGGCTATCACCCTCCGGACAGCGCTTTGTTTGAGCGCGTGATCCAGTAATCCCCGGGCTGTCTCAGTACCCAGGCCTTTCAAACGATGAGAGGGCATGATTTCATAGCCGATCTCTACCATACCGTTAGCATCGGGTTCCCCTTTGTAGCCGCAGGAGCCGATTAGCTGATTGTCAGGAACGTAAATAATGAGGTACACCCACCAGTCACGAAGAGGAGGGTGCGCTTTCCAGCGATGGTAGGAAGGGGTGAATGTGTCCCGGAACTCGGTCCACTTTTTGGGGACGTTTACGCCCATAACGCGGGCCAGTGTATTATTACCCATGCGTATCGCATCAAATAGTGTGTCGTCACAGGGTACAATTCTTAAATGGGGGGTTTCAATCATATTATTCAGATATCAGCCCCCAATTTAAGAAACTATGAATTGTTTTCGTCAAAACGATCTGTAATTGCTTTCCGGATCGCCTGGTGCGGGCGCATCCCATTGCTCTTTGTTCTCGGCACCGCCCGGTCCGAAGCTGCATTGGATTTGGCACGTAACGCCAGGTTAGAAACGGACAGATGACTATTGCGCCACGAGTCATATTCCTCTTCTCCCATCACATCCCGACTCACCTGTCCATGCGCGTAACCATCTCCGAATGACTGGATACGGCTATTGGTCAGCGCCTGCTTGCGTTCGTTTTCAAGACTTTCGATTTCGGCTTTAATTTTAGCTTCTTCTTGTTTCAGCTCTTCTAACTTAGGCAATACGGCGATATCATTTTCAAGAATACTTTTTTGTGTCAAATGTTGTGTCAATGCTTGCTGCAACGGCTCCATTTGTTTCAATATTCTTTTTCTTCGGCGTCGTAATCTCCATAACTTCGGATCGACTTGCAGCCATCGGTACCAGAAACCCTGCAGAACGGGTAATGCCATACCGAGTGAAACTGCACCTGCGATTGCGAAAAGGACCCCGCTCAATACAAATGACAAAAGTGCCCACGGGCTGTTGACCAGGTCAAGGTTCAGCTGGTCTGAATTACGCAGTGCCTCCTCAATTTTATTGGTCAGCTCCGGACTGTTTACTGGTGCGCCTGTCAATGGGTCAACAGCGTTCAATTGCAGGTTTTTAACCGATTTATTGATCGCTTCCTTCAATTTGTCTGTCCGGTAGGCTTCATACCTGAACCAGCCAAGCACGATCAATGTAACGATCGCAAAAATGGAAAGCACCAGTTTAAAACCAGCGTACCGTGATTTTGCCTTCGGTGAATCGTCTTTATGGTAAGGCTCTTCAACCAGGCGGTCATAGGCGGGTTTCAACAGAATAGATAACATTGCCAGCCCGATCGCAAATGCCCAGGCTTCATTGGAATTTCTAATATTCAGCGCATATGCTACAATTTCATGCGAAATAATAAGGTCACCCGCAATGAAAGAAATACCGGCGGCTAAGAATATCAGCCCGGCAATCAATGAGTATGATGGTGCTTTGTCGGCACGCCTTTCTTTTAGCTGCTCGGTGGTGGTGTCAATGTCAGCGATTGAAGTTTCCAGGTCCTTCATTTGCTTCGCAGCATTGTTAAGGCCCATTACTTCGCTTTGCAGTCTGTCGTAGGCCGTCTTATGCTCGCGAAGTGTGTCTTGGTGCCGGACTTTAACGGACGAAAGTTCCGCGCTTTTAGAGGTGATCCGATCCTGGATCCAGTCATGGTTGACATTACTGGACAAATATGATTCGTAAACCTGACGGTCAATTCCCTCCATCCCACGGGTGTAGCCGTGTTGGTAATCGCCGTTTTCGTTTGGATTTTGCTCGTTCATAACCTAAATTTTTGGGTTGATCGAATGATAATATTGTAAAAACCAGGCCACCAACGTCGTTGATAGCTGATTGAAAAAGCTATTTGCTGCCTTTTTGAATTAGATTAAGCTGACGGGTCGTCAGTTCATTTTTCATTCGTCTGGCCAGATAAAACTCGCTTTCAAACAGTTTAATCAGCATATCTCGCTTAGCATTGAGGCGATCGCGTTCTGTTTCTGCATTGCTTTGCTCGCGGAGTACCTGCCATTTTTTCACCCTCAACTCGTCGATTTCTTCCTGTAAAGTGTGGCATTCCGTTTCCCAATTGTAGTGATTGTCAACAGAATCCTGGCGGTCTTTACGGATGTTCAACCAGGCTTGCAGGTCATTGCGTAATACTGTAATGTTGCTGAGCAGCAGTTTTCCGGCGAAAAGAAAGAGGAAGAATACAAACACAAACAATGCAAACGCCTGCCACCAGGTTTGATGCGTGATCACATTGGCAAAAACAAATAGCGCAGCCGCAAAAGGCAACCCTATTTCTTCAAGTAATGCTTTCCAGGTCACCCGTGATTCGGTGTCATGAAACAGAGAAATTCGTCCGAAAAGACTGAACATACCCGCCAGAAATACGCCGAGGGCGATCCAGGAATTATCGGCAAACACAGGTTTTAATGATTCCCGGATCAGGAAAAAGTTACCCACGCACATGGCGACGCATAGTGTAATGCCTATCAGCGTACGAGGCAAATGGTGCTCTTTTTCAGAACGGTCAGCAGGGTTTTTAAGCTTTTCCTGCAGTTCCTCGATCCGGTTATTTTTCTGGCCAATGAACAGGTTAAGTTCCTGTATCCGCTCATTGTGCTCCTCAATGTTAGCTATGTGACCGGCTGCCAGATTGGAGAAGTATTTTTGGATTATATCGGTTTTCTCGTGCGGGTCCGACTCCGAAAGTCCGAACAAAACACCCTCGTCCCGCAAGGTATCCTCGTCTTCCAGCCAGTAAGGAATCTGTACTTCAATTTTCGGGATTTCGATCGGCTGCGGGGTCAGTTGTTGCTCAGCTACCCGGGCAACCGGTGCTTCCACCGCCTGGATATATCTGTTTTCTGGAACAAATTCGGCAGGTCTCGTGACGCTTTCCTGGACCTCAACAGGTTCATCATCATAGTATTGATTCTCGTCGGACTCCTTCGGACGAAACCAGTTCGCAATGTATTCAGTCAATTTGGCCATAAGTGTATCATGGATTAGCCTGCGATTATCCATGAAAACAGAGAATATCCCTACATTATTGTGATGATCGGCTATTAAAAAAGGTAAGCTATTGGGAATTAGGACATTTCAAACATCTTCTGTAATGCTTGCCAGAGTTTTTTCTTAAGATTACGGTCAGCTTCGATGACGACCAGCGGATCGGTGAGCAGGAACCAGATGCCGTCAACCATTTTTGGAGTGTAAGGCATTAATAGTAAGTCCAGTTGCAGCTTAATGAGCGGTACTCCGAATGTGATAAAGAAGTTTGTACTTTTCTCGGCAAGTACAGTCCTGGCGTCTTGTCCGGGAAGGAAACTGAAATTAAGAATATCCGAGGTTTCCGTAGAATGACCCACGGCTTTTAGAATATTATCCAGAAACAACGATTCCGAAACGATCATTTCTTTTTGTTTCGGCTCATCGATCAGGATCAGTACCGAATGTTTCAATGCCGGGAAACTGGCGGATACAGGTGCTGGAGGGGCTTGTACTGGTGCTACATTCACGTTGGCAATAACGGGAGTTTCTAAAACCGGAGATGCAACTGCGGTTTTAGAAACAGGGGCGGCTGTTTCTTTGACCTCAGGTTCGTTAATCGCGACTTCTGCAACTGGCTGCACAGGATATTCTCCCAAATGAAAAAGCGTTTCATGCTGGTACAAGATCTGATAAAGCGCCGCCGACGAACTCATTGACTTTTAATTATAGTTTACCGAAAAAAAATCCCTGCTGGCTCCATATGCCCAGTTTTTGCTTCCTGGCCTGAATTTCCAGGTTAGAGTATTCAGTACTGCTCGAATATTTTTTAAAATGTACGGCCAGCCCTTTTTTGACAAGTTCCTTATTTAAAACCCTCCCATCAGGCAAGATCACCTCGCCGAGCAACCGACCATATTTGTCAAACTCGCCGGTGTGCCTGATACTAACCATTTTACGAAAGCATTTGTCGCTTGTAAATTGTTTGGCAACCTTGTAATACGGCTTGCCACGTTCCGGGCAGTTAACATGCAGGAACCGGATCCTTACCGGTTTTCCCATGCGATGCCCCGCCTTTTTTCCGGTGTATAAAAATTTCAGTTCAATGGTATCTCCATCCTGAATGCCGATCACTTCTGCTTTTAATGGATTGGGTAAATCACTACTCTTTTGAATATGCCTGTCGGGCTTAATGAGTGGTTGGCTTTGTGCAGAGGATACGACTCCCAGCGCCAGCATTGCAACAAACAGGTAATGAACGGGTAAACTTGAAGTGAGGAAACGAAAACTAAACACGCGGAAAATTCATAACATTTGAAACGATAAATATAAAGATTGTTTCCCTCATTTCTGTTCCAGCTTGTACCATTTGATGTCTTTCAATGGTGCCCTTCTGGCCACGGCAGCGGTAGGAGCGTAGTATTTTTCCAAATAGTCGAGCACTTGCTTTTCGGTATCTCCCAAGTTCCAGAGGTTGTGATTGGCCTGCATCCAACGGATTTTTTGCTTCCAGCCGTCTCTGGTAAACCGGTTCTGAAGAATCAGTTTCGACGAATGACAGCTGGTACACTGCGCTTTGACCATATAAAGGTTTTCATCCTCGATCAAACCTGTCTGAGTGTCCCTCTTCAATGTGTCCATGGCGACCACGAGACCACTGCCGACGGAGTTTGTTGATTCCGGTTTTTGGGTAAAAATATTGGAAACCATGCCCAATGCTGCTACCAGTACTAATAAGATTTTCATCATTTGCAGATTGTTAACCGACTTTCACCGCAATTCTTTCACATGCATTGTTGAGGTAGCCACCCGGATTCCAGGCGGGAGATACCATGGGCTGTGCAACACCATTATTGTCGGTAGCCCGTACCCACACTTCGTAATATCCTTTTACAGGAAATTTTAGCCTGGTATTCCAATGTTGCCACGCGAGCCGGTTAACAGGCAGTTCCAGTTTGCAATCCTTCCAGGTAGCGCCGAAATCGATGGAAACTTCCACTTTTTTAACGGAACGATCTCCTGCCCAGGCATGTCCGCGTAAGGCCAGCTCGGTTTCCGCCGTGATCATTGCACCGGATTTGGGATAAGTGATCAATGATTTCACCGGCATTGACTCAATAATCTTGAAGTACTGATCAGTCTGCGGTACTTCTTCTCCCGGAGCCACCGGGTTTCTTGGGATTCTATAGCTATGCCCGTCCATTTTGGCACCGTCGTGTACTTTATTGCGCACCGAAATGCCACTGAGCCATTTACCGGAAACCGATGCAGGCCAGCCACCGATCACAAGCCGGAGCGGATACCCATGAAATTCGGGAATATCCTGACCATTCACCTGCCAGGCCAGCAATGTTTCATTTTCCATTGCTTTACTGATCGGCACGCCGCGCGAAATGGATTCTTTCTTTGGGTCGCGGCTCAGGTGAATATCTTTGGAATGATAGCCAATGTATACGGCATCATCTTTAATGCCCACATCCGCGAGAATGTCTTTCAATCTCACACCGGTCCAGGAAGCGCAATGTACGGCACCCTGGCCCCATTGATTGCCCGAAGTCTGCGGTTGAAAGCCCGAGCGGCCGTTTCCGCCACATTCGAGAACCAGCTGGTACGTATAAGTTTTGAATCGCTTTTTCAGGTCTGCCAGTGTATAGGTTTTCGGTGCCTTGGCCGATTCTCCGTCTATAGTAAGCGTCCAGTTGCTGACGTCGATCTTTTCAGGGACCAGGCCATTGTTACGGATAAACATTTTGTCTACGGGGGTAATGCGGTCGTCGAGCAGGTGCACCGGTGATTCCACGTTCCAGGGTTTGTCACCTTGCACTATCATTTCAGGGCTTTTTCCTTTTAATGCATCGCCTTCTTCCAGTAGCACCGGAATATATCCTTTGGGTAAATGATCAGCAAAAACAATGTCACTACCGAGCGCCGCCACGAGGGCTGTGAGGCTGCCTGTTTTTAAGAAATTTCGTCTGTTATGTACAGAATTCATATGAAGGTCCAGGAAATTGGTCTGATTGTTCAACGATCAAATTTACATAAACCATGTTGTGAATCATTCTAATTTGATAATTACATACCATTTTGAGCAAAAAAAGAGGTTACCGTACGGCAACCTCTTGTCAAGAATAGTGTGTCATAACACTTCGAACATTACTGTCACTCAAAAAAGTGTATGTATACGTTCACAGGGGAGAATTTACTTATTTCGTTATGAATGGTCCTGCAATCGCAAGAACCGCTTCCTTCGTTAACGGCTCGTCAAATGCCTCTGTAATAGCAGCATCAGATTTGGATGCAAGTCCTTTCAGATCCTTGCCACCCTGGGTCATATTGTCTTCACCCACGTAGATCGCGGGAACAGCTCCTTCTTTTCCGGTAATCCAGCCTTTCATCGCAGGGTTGCTGGTAACCGTTGCGGCCAGCCTGCGAACCACTGCCGCGTGCCGTGCTTCAACAGAGTGTACCTGCAATGCATATTCAAGGATTTGCGGATCAGCCAGTAGTTCGCCAGCCTGACCTTTGTAGGCACGTACACCGGTGTCTTCCAACGCGCTCGAAACAGTTACAAAAGTTTTGTAGTTGGTGAATACATCACCAAATGCACCGCCATATTTGAAATCAAATGTGGGTTTAGCAATCGCTTTGGCTCCCAAAGCCTTTACAAGAAATGCAACGTGCTGTGTTTCGTGCTTACCGATCTGAGTAAAAATCGCTTTATCAGACGCCGGGATCAGGCCCGCAGCTGCATTACCAGCTTTGTAAAATTCGTCTTCCAGGTATTCCAGCGTCAATGCATAGTTAAGTACGTCAATAGCTTTGGCCGACTGTGCATATGCCTTGTTCACGATGGAAGCGAAGGCCGTAGGAACTGCAACAGCAGCAAGCTTGCTTCCGATTTTGCTCATAAAATGGCGACGCGTAGCATATTCAAGACGACCTGCTACATCCCCGTCGATTTTTTGAAACTCATCTATTATTTTGAAAATATCCATTGTTTCTGATCAAATTAAGTTGAAAATTATTTACCTACGTTCGCACCTGTGATGGTATCCTTCACGTAACCTTTTACAGCTGTAAGGATGTCTGCGGGCGCAATCGCCTTGTCAAATCCGTCCCCGTTGATAATGTCATCACCAGCGAAATCAGCTGATTTTGGATTGATAAGATCGCGGATAACAGCTGCGTGACGGGCTTCAACGGATACGATTTTACCTGCAAGAAGTAGGTAACCAGGGTCTTTGATCAACTTACCGGCACCGTTATAGGCAGCAACTCCGGTATCTTCAAATAATTTGGCAGCGCCAAGTACAGCGTCTCTTTTTGTAAAATCAATGGCAGCGAAATTGGGAGTAAGTCCTTTGATCGCCTTATCGCCCAGCGCGGCTTTGAAAAAATCGCGGTGAACAACTTCGTGGTCACGAATGTCTGTAAGAATTGCTTTTTCAGCGTCGGTAATGCCTGTGTAAGGCGTTGCAACGACTTGTGTGTAGAATGCTGCTTCTAATTGTTCAAGAGCGTATGCATAGTTTAATACACCAATATCACCTGAGCCAAGATCTACTGCGTCACCTGTTCCGGGAATCATTGGATCAGGATCGTCATCACTGCACGCCGCACCCAACACAATAGTACCCAATGAAGTGGCTAGTCCGGCAGAGCGTAAAAACAAACGTCTGTTCACTACTGACGTGATTTCCCCTTCTTCCTTTCCGGAGTTTTTTGATTTCATTATTTTGTTCATAGCAATAAAAGGTTACTGAGGTTCCTTTCGTTCGTCGAAAAGACTTTTGAGAGACCTACGACCTTGTTTTTGCTTTAGATCAAATGAATGGAAAAAAGAGAAGGAGGCGTAATGGGATTGTGGGAGGTATTATTAAACAAAAAGAGCCTATTGCTAGACTCTCAGTGCTTTCAGACTAACCGATGGGAAAATAGTAACGTTGAGTAAAAATGCCGGAGCAAATATATATTTTAATGAATGTATAGCGCTATCGTATTGTTGGGTGTGTAGTTAAAATTCTACAAATCGGTTATTAATAATTACTACGCAAATATAAGCGAATATGTTCTTAACAAAAGAAGTTTCCCAAAAAATAATTTTGAATTTTTTTTAGTTACATGGATAGTCTAATGCGATGGAGACATTTTCATTGGTAAAATTTTGTGTGGTTGCTGTTTATTTCTACAAGATGTGGGAACCGACCTCATGATGTTTTTTAAGGATTGGCGCTTTCAAATTTGTTTATCACTGATAATCACCCTTTATTGTGAACGATATTTGGTGGTATGAAAATCGTATCCCCATATGTTACTATTCAAGAAAAACTGCTTGCCAAACCATGCGATACCTCATTGTTATTTTCTGTCTGACCGCACTCAGCGGATACGCTGCCGGAAGCGAAATGTCATTATCCGGAGTTCCTCATTCAATCAACGCTGTGCAGGGAAAAGTTTCAGTACGTCCTGAAGATTTGCCGGAAGCGGTTAAAGCCACGATGGCCGGAAATATGTATGCAGACTGGAAAATCACCAGCGCTTACCTGGTTACGAGAGACGATAATTCACAATATTACGAGATCAATATCAAAAAGGAAGCCGAAACGGCAGTTGTCAATCTAGATAAATACGGCAAGAAAATTGATTAAAATTCTCTGCTGATGCATTTTAAGGGCCTTGACAGGAAAAGCCGGAGATTTCTCCGGCTTTTGGCGTTTGTTTTTATAATTTTACATTTTACCTGCTCGTTAGTTAGTATTTATTTTGAAATTTTTGAAACCCTATGGCTCACCTGCTCCTCGTAGAAGACGATACTACATTTTCGAAACTGCTTAGTAATTTTCTTGGTAAGCATGGTCACCAGGTTAAGGTTTGCTCAAATATTAAAGAAGCCCGCGAAGCCATCGCAAATGGCGACGAAGATGGCCCGTATGAAGTGCTGATGCTGGATTACAGACTGCCCGACGGGAATTCGGTCGATTTTCTGAAAGCGTTGAGGAGTGAAGGAAACCGCACAGCTGCTTTTATCATGACGAGTTTTCATGATGTGAGAACAGCTGTAACGGCCATGCAAATAGGCGCGTTTGACTACATTACGAAGCCCGTTAATCCCGAAGAGCTATTGATGGTACTGGGAGAAGCGCTGAATAAAGGCGAAGTGACTGGTGTAAAAGCGGTACCCAAAGCGAAAGCGGCAGTGAAGACCGAAAGATCTGGATTAGAATATATTGAAGGGAAAAGCAAAATTTCCAAGCAGCTTTATGAATATGTGAGGCTGGTGTCGCCTACGGATATGTCCGTTATCATTCAGGGCGAAAGTGGTACAGGTAAAGAGCATGTAGCCAAATCCATCCATAAACTGAGTAAACGTGGTAAGGGACCGTTCGTCGCGATTGACTGTGGTTCGCTATCCAAAGACCTCGCTGCCAGTGAGCTTTTTGGCCACAAAAAAGGAGCATTCACAGGTGCCTTGCAGGATAAAATGGGTCAGTTTGAAGCTGCTGACGGAGGTACATTGTTTCTCGACGAGATCGGGAATTTAGGCTATGACGTACAAATCAAGCTGCTGCGTGCATTGCAGGAAAGGATTATCGTCCCTATCGGAGCAACCCAGCAAGTGAAGGTGGATGTCCGCCTGATCGCCGCTACCAATGAGGATCTGATGACCAGCGCTGCCAATGGTGATTTCAGAGAAGATTTATATCACAGGTTGAATGAATTTAAAATAGAGGTGCCTCCACTTCGCAAAAGAGGGGAAGATCTGGGCATTTTTATTCAACATTTTGTGGACAAAGCAAATCAGGAACTGGGAAGGAATGTCCGTGAGCTCTCCAAAGAAGTAATGGACGTATTCCAAAAATACGACTGGCCGGGTAACCTTCGTGAATTGAACAATGTGATCAAGAGACTGGTACTGCTTTCGAAAGAGGAGGTAGCTACATTGAGCGCCCTCCCGGCTGAAATGATCACCGCCATGGAAGATCAGCAGAAGCCGGCAGCAGGTTCGGACCTGAAAGCTTTACAGGAAACGCACGAAAAAGAAATGATCGAAAGGGTATTGCAGGAAGTACGCTATAATAAAAGCAAAGCCGCAAAACTGCTTAATATCGACAGAAAGACACTTTATTATAAAATTGAAAAGTATCACATCGAATAGGAAAGCGCTCGTTCGCCAACCTGTTCGATGACCGACACCGCGCTCGCCACGACGTCTTTCATTTCGGCGACAGATACCCGGGAGGAATCCTCACGCAATGCGATCTCCAATGCACGGAACCGTGCAGAAAGTTCTCTGGCACCTATCTGGCCGGTTCTCCCGGCCATTCTGTGCATGATTTCCTGCACTTTTTCCAACTCCCGGGTTTCAATGTTAATGTGCAAAGCTTCGATATCATTGCGCGAATCTTTGACAAACTGGTCAAGGATCTCCCTGATCATTCCCTCGTCCCCGAATGTCATTTCATTCAGCATGGAGAAGTCAAACTCGGTACGTTCTATCGGCTTTTGCGGCTCTGAGGGCGAATAATTTTCGAGCAATTCCAGTAACTCAGTCGAGTGGAACGGTTTCATCAGATAGCCGTCAAAACCAAGGCTGAGCAGGTTTTCCCGCTCTTCGGGTAGTGCCTGGGCGGTCAATACGAAGAATTTGACATCCTCGGGAGTGGACCTGCGAAGCCGCTTGCACAGTTCAGCGCCATTCATACCTGACATTCGCATGTCGGTCAGGACAAATTTTACCTGATTATCCCAAGGCCTGTTTAATACCTCCTCGGCCGAGGAGAACGAAGTGTGTGGAATGCCGTTCAATTCGAGAACGGATGAGCACCATTTCAATATAAAAGCATCATCATCAACCAGCCAGACCTTTCCGGTGATGTTATAATTCTTTTCTGGTGTTTCTTCTGTCATTTCCAGTGTTTCAGCTTTTCTCATGCTGGCGTGCACAAAAAAAGTCGTGCCTTGACCCGGCGTACTTTTTACATTGACAGTACCGGCCAAGCCTTCGACCAATGCTTTTACAATGCTGAGTCCCAGACCAGTACCACCATACCGGCGCGAGATAGAAGGGTCGGCCTGCTCAAACTGATTAAAAACACGCTGCATCTGCTCTTTTGAAAGACCAATACCGGTGTCCGAAACCTGAAACTCCGTGTTAACCTGGCTGCCGGCCTCGATACCACTTGCTTTGAGCACAACTTCCCCCGTTTCGGTGAATTTAATAGCATTGGTCAGCAGATTATAGAGAATTTGCCGCAGCCTGAAAGGATCACCATTGAGATACAAATTGGGAGATAATGAATTTTCCAGGCGCAATATCAGCCCTTTTGAAAGTGCAGTGGGGCGTAACACCTGAATTACTTCATTCAGCAGCGGACTAATTGCAAAGACACGGTTTTCAAATGTAAAGCGATCGGAAATGATCCGGCTGTAATCCAGTACCTCGTTTACAAGGTATAGCAAGTGTTCCGAGGCGGAATGTAGTGTTTCAAGGTCTTGCTTTCGCGGCTTTTCATCTTTTTTCAATGCCTCCGTATAGCCAATGATCGATTGCAGCGGTGTCCTGATCTCGTGGCTCATGTTGGACAGAAACCGCTGTTTGGCCATACTATGATACTCAGCTTCCTCTTTGGCTTCTTCAAGTTGACTGCGGTATTCATTGCTTTTAGTAATGTCTGCGAATATGAGATAGGACAAGAGGGCTATCACGAAAAAGAACCCTAGCATAACCCATTCAAGTCCGTTGATGCTTTTCGCAACAATGTTTTTAGTAAGAGAACTTTCTTTGTTAGACTCTCTCAGAACCTCTCTTTCTACCTTCTGCATCACGTCCAACAGTTGCTGTACCAGTGAATTGCCTGCTGATGCTAGCTCCTGTTCGCGATCTATGAAACTAGTCGTCCTTATTTTTTGTGATTTCTCAATGGCATGTACCGCCTCGCCGACCCGTTCAATGGTGCTGTCTTCCTGCGCAACGGTGATCGTATCGACCTGTATATTCACCTCCTGCTTTTGCACTACCTTAGCAGGTTCAGGCAATGGGGCCTTTTTGTTTTTCTTTGAGCCTCCGCCAAACACCCTGTTGAAAAAGCCTTTCTTCTCTGCTGCTTTTTGGGCAGTATCAGGAAGCTCGGTGTAAACGGTGGTAGTAGTCGTTCTCTTTTCAGTTTTGACCACCGTGCTGTCCGGCTTTAACTTGGTGGTGATCAGGCCGGAGATTTCTTTAACTTCATCTTCTAAATCCTTGTTATTGACCAGTTTGGAGCGCACTTTGACATAGCTTCCGTAAATCTTTTCGCGTTGTTTCAGCAACTGCTTCATGGAGTCGATACGAATCATTTGCATTGGGTCACCATAACTCATAGCACTCAGGGAGTCGAGTGTGGCTATCAACTCTGCGGACTGAGCTAGTACCTGGTCGTCTTTTTCTTCGCCTTTCAATGTTCCGGCATTCTGTAAATGATCGAGCTGCAGAATGTTTTTGAAGATTTTATTAACGAGCCTGAGCTTGTCATTCGGCGTGGAGAGTACTTCCAGCTTATTCAGCATATTCGTAAAAGCAAGCCGGGTGATCATCCAGGATGCCCCAAGTGCCAACGAAGCGATGAAGAAGCCCAGCAGGACTTTTCCCTTGACAGACTTAAATAAAAACAGGTCGCGTAAAGCTGACATAATGCATTGATGTATTGATACTAACTAACGCATTTTCAATCACTAATGGTGCAATTGAGAGATATTTGTCCGATTCGTGATGTGAATATAATGCATTAAAGTCAATGTTGGTATGTGGTGTAAAAACCAAAAAAAGGCTGTCTCTTTTGCTGAGACAGCCTTTTTATTAATTTAATCTTCTCAAAACCGGCGGTTACCGGCAAGCGGGAATTATTTGCCTAATGAATTGATCCATGCAGCAATTTTAACTGCATCTACCTTAGGAACCTGAGGCATCGGTGCCATTGGAGTCGCGTAATCCGGCCAGTTTTCAGGCTTAGGATTGTAGATCAGGTTCACGATTTGCTCGTTGGTATACTTACGTTTAGCAACGTCCGCATAGCTCGGCCCAACTACTTTTTTGTCAGCAGCATGGCAGGCCAGACAGGTGTTTTTCTGTAAAAGAGGTTTGATCTCGTCGAAGGTTGGTGCTTTCGTAATGCCAGCTTTGGCAGCCGCTGGTTTACCTTTTCCATCCGGAGATACGTGCTCTTTTTCAACAGCTTTGGTTGTCGAAGCAGAAGCACTTGCAGAGCTAGTCGAGCCTGAACGCGTGGTTTTCAATTCCGAAACTTTCAGTTTTTCGCCGTCAGGAATATTGTTCAATGTATAGTAAGCATCCGTGTGAACCAGTGACCAGCTGTTAGTAGCAGCGCGAACGCCCTCCAGCTGGATCTTGTGCACATAATACTGACGCATGTTATCCAATACGATGCGCACTTTTTTATTGTCGTCAGAAACTTTCACGCCCGTTATTTTTACCTCTTCGGTATTGATCGGAGGACTTCCATATACAGGATAATGCTTGTAGAGGTAGCTGCTTACTTTGTAAGAATCCAGATCCTCGGCAGATTTACGGTCAACAGGCATGGTGAATTCAATTTCGAAACCGTCAGGCTGTGCTTTCACGGTGTACATTTCGAAAGGCATTTTACCATTCCATACCAAACGCTGCAAGCCCTGGTTGGCATCTCCGGCCGATCCCCATCCGCGGTTAGTCTCACCTACGAACATGGAACCGTCTTTGTCAAACGCCATACGCAATACTCCGGACTGGAAACCGCTACGGAAACCAATGCTGGCTCCCTGGTATTCACCCTTTACTTTTTCCAAAACCACACGCATAATGTTGCTTTGTCCCTGGTCTCCTACGAAAACCTGCCCTGTAAATGGTCCGAAATCGCCTTTTGTATTATCCATGATCAGCTCAGAAGTAGATACTCCGTGAACACCATATGGGAGCCAAACAGCTGGCAATTGTACCATATCGTACTTTTCTTTTAGCTGATACAAGAACTGCGGGGCCTCATTACCAGTGTTTTCTGGCTTGATCGCCCGACCTTGTGCGTCTTTGTGCTGGCGGTTATCACGCTCAGCGAAGAATTGTTTTTCAGTCAGCTTAACAGGAGAGTTTGGAAGCCCTGCCCATTTCAAACCAGCCGGGTGGCCCATAAAACCTCCTTTTTTAACCTGGAAAATACCACCTGTACCCATCCAGTCACCTTGGTTGTCCGTGTAAAACAGCTCGCCATTCAGCATGCTGATGCCAGCCGGGGAGCGAACTCCCGTTGCGTATGGTTCGTACTTTCCGTCATTGGTAATGTGGAAAATCCAGCCACGGCCTGGTACACGGCTTTCGCCTCTCCACCATTCTTCATCACCAAAAGCTACGTTACCACTGACAAAAAAGCTTCCGTCCGGTGCCAGTTTAGGACCGAAAGAATACTCGTGGTAATGTCCTGACAATGGCCAAGCGTATACAGTCTCGTAAACATCTGCTTTACCGTCGCCATTCTTGTCGACCAGCTTGGTAAGCTCTCCGCGTTGTGCGCAATACAATGCACCTTCCTTGTAAGCGAGGCCCAGGATCTCGTGCAAGCCTGTCGCGAACTTTCTGAAATAAGGCGTACGGCTGGTAGGGTTATCGACGATCCAAACCTCTCCGCGGCGTGTAGAAATAGCGAGGGAACCATTTGGCAGGGTAGTCAATCCACCCACTTCCAGTATAATTCCTTCCGGGATCGGCGGAGTGATGATCTTGTAAAAATCTTCTTCTTTCGGAGACTCCTGTGCTTTCAGCATCGTGAGCGTTGCCAAAAGAGCAAATGCTATGTGAGCAATTTTTTTCATTATATAATAAGGTATGATAGGATTAAAATCAGAACAAGATCGAATACTTAACTTCACCATTGGTCACCGGAACCAGTAGTTCCTGCAAACCGTTAGCGCTTCTGATTTCAGGTTTAACACTTTTATCAGCCAGCTGAATGTAGTAGGACTTGTTGTCCACCGCGTACAGGCCATCGGAAATTTTTTCGATTGAAGAACCATCCGCCAGTCTCGCAACCAGGTCTTTCGCAGGATTATTTACTTTAATGATGCGTTCGAAATACTGATTGTTCACAACAGAAATGTAATCCGTTACAGCTGAGCCAAATGCCTGGTATTGGAAAGTAGGAACATCCTGATCGTCCAATACATAACCTTTCGGGCGGTAGCCGCTTCCGGTAGTATCTCCTTCCCATTTCGCTTTTCCTGATTTGCCAAGGATCATATCATCGCCTAGCAATGTCACACTTCCTCTCGGACGTGACGAGCCATCGCCGCGATCATGCCACATGGGGGTAGCGTCCAGGAACTCCCCGCGCCAAACCTGCAATACCGTTCCTTTGTCCAGGTCATAAGTATAATGCAGGTTGGTAGGGCTGCCTACTGAAACTGCATGCACTACACGTTGTCCTTTGGATTTGGGGTCTTTTTTGAAATCCATGAAACTGCGGGTAATGGTATTGGTACCGGCAGAAATCAGGATAGGATCATTGGATCCGCCTGCAATGGCAGAGCTTTTGGTATGGTAAGCCACTTCACGGAATCCCGGGCCACTTACCCAAAGGCCTAATGCCGGACGCATCCAGCCATCTCTTTTATTGTTGAATATTTCAATGGTATGGTCGCCAGCTGTAAGCTTAGCGGTTCCCTGGCGGAAATCGTTGTTGGTTTTCCATTGCGCATCAATGACGAATTTGCCATCGATTTTCAGGTAAGAATTCCCCGAAGCCTGCAATTTGAAATTATAATCTCCTGCGGTAGGCGCATTGTATCGGCCTGTATAAAGGTAGGAGTAGTTGTTGTTTTCTTTCAGGATCTCCCAGCTCAATGCTTCCGATTTGCCGGTTTCAGCAGGAGTAAGTTTGGACAGGTCTTCGGTTTCGCTCAAACCGCCGTAATATGTTTTGTAGGTAAGCTCCGACAGCGTACCTGGTTTTTTATCAAAATTGTTGATCACAATGTTTTTGATCGCCAGAGAACCGTGGTCACCCTGGATACGGATCGGGCCCATTGCCACGTCGTCCGCAGTTAATGATCCACGGGTAGGGCCGCTCACTTCCACATTTTCATGAATGGTTACGCCATTCAGGACAATAGATAGGAATACTGCATTGGAAACCTTTTTACCATTAGCGTCAAAACGGGGAGCCTGGTAAGAGATCTTGATATTTTGCCACAAACCCGGCGCTTTCGCTACATTGAAACGTGGCGCATAACCTTCGTAGCCTTTTTCGCCCTCGGGTTTAGAGTCATTCCAACGTTCGTAAATTCCACCATTGTCATTGTACTTGGCAGATTTTTTACCCCAACTGTCGAAAAGCTGTACCTCATAATTTCCTTGCAAATAAATACCTGAGTTCGAGCCTTTGGTAAGCATGAAATCCAGTTCAATGTCCAGATCGCCGTGTTTGAAATTGGAGATCAGCTCATACTGGTTGCCATACTTGCCTTTTTCGTGGGTGCATGCCAGTACACCTTTTCCAGGCGTAGTGATCAGCACATTTTCCTTCGAAATGTCGGCAGACGCATTTCCTACGATTTTCCAATTGTCGGATTTCGTAGTAAATGCACTAAGGTCGTTAAGAGGGATGGGCTGCTGGGCATAAGCAGATTGCATAGCAAAAGCTGCAATGCCACAAGCAATTAGTTGTAGAATTGAACGGTTAATTTTAAACATACTTGAAGTAAGCTTGTCGGTTTTAGATTAAAGCGCCGCTTTGGGCGGTGCAAATTACGTGATAAGATTTGGGAAAATTACATTTAATTAGATGAGAATCGAGTTTGTTAATGCTTTTTACCTAATGTTGTGTTTTGATATTATTTCAATGTGTTATTAGACTAAAAAGTACTTCCTAAAATGAAAAAATTACTTCTTACCGCGGTCAGCCTTGCATCGGCTTTTGCTGCACATGCCCAATTGCAACCCGCTAAGCAAACGCCCGAATCCAGCGAATCATGGAGCCCGGTCCCTCGTGTTGTGACGCCCGGTAAAATCACTCCTGCCCTTTCCGGTTTTACTGCCCCTTCCGATGCTATCGTGCTATTTGATGGTAAAAACCTGGACGCCTGGGTTTCCGGTAAAGATGGAAAATCGGCTGCTCCATGGACGGTTGGTGACAATGCGATCACGGTTGCGCCGAAATCAGGGGACATCCAAACTAAGCAGACTTTCGGTGATTATCAGCTTCACATCGAATGGCGTACTCCTGCGAAAGTGGAGGGTAGCAGCCAGGGACGTGGTAACAGTGGTATCTTCATGCAGGGTGTCTACGAATTACAGGTACTAGACAGCTATAACAACCCAACTTATTCGAATGGTCAGGCAGGTTCTATTTACAAACAAACCATGCCTTTGGTAAATGCTTCAGTAGGCCCGGGAGAGTGGCAGGTTTATGACGTTATGTACACTGCGCCTCACTTCAATAAAGATGGCCAAATGACACATCCGCCATACATTACGGTGATACACAATGGCGTGCTGGTTCAAAACCATACCGCAATCCAGGGGACAACTCCTTATGTAGGCCAGCCGGTAATCGAGCCTCATGGAAAAGGCCCGATCAAATTGCAGGACCACAACAATACAACCAGTTTCAGAAACATCTGGATCCGCGAATTGTAAGATTCAGAGCGTAAGCAGGTATAATAATTTTAAAGGCTTAATTGACTGAAAACGTCGATTAAGCCTTTTCTGTTTTGCTATATTTATGTTTGATTATTCAATGCAAGCCGAGTGATTACCATGCAGGAGATTGAGCCTTATTACAATTGGGAAAAACATTATGTGGCAAGCCACGACGAACGGTCGCCATTTTATGGAAGGACCTATAACCTGGATCACTATGAAAATGCGATCTATGGTTACTATATACACCCGCTTTGGGACGAAATAGGCTCTGAAACACTTTATGTAAAGATCCTCTACGCTGATTACAACAAACATTATGCAATCATTGAAATGTTTGGAGAATGGAATGACGCTTTACACAACGATATCATGTTTTTCAAACGCCAGGTCGTGGATCCGCTGGTGGACGAGGGCATCAATCAGTTTGTCCTATTAGGAGAGAATGTACTGGATTTTCACGGCAATGAAGACGACTACTATGCCGAATGGTTTGACGATATTGAAGATGGATGGATTGCTGCGGTGAGCTTTCGGGAACACGTGGAAGAACAGTGGAAAAAATTCAGGCTTGATTATTATATCAATTTTGGCGGTACGCTCCATCTGAACAACTGGCGTACTTTGCAGCCCGAGCCCTTTTATGAATTGGTTAAAAATTTGATGATTAGAAGGTTAGAGTAGAGAAAAGGTGGCTCAATTGTTTGCAACGTTGCCAACTCCTTTGTAGATTTCGAATTCATGTCAATCAACTGTTCTTACCTTAAATCTGTTCCCAATGGCCGAAAATGATCAACCTATACCAGAAGATGCGAAAGAATCACTGGAAAATAAAGCCGAAGAGCTGAATGATGCTGCTGCGGATGCAAAAGATGAAGTTGTGGAAAAGGTAGAGGAAATCGAGGCAGAAGGAGTAGCGGTGGCCGACGGAATCAAGTCGGAGGTGTATGAAACACTGGACGATCTGAAAGCCGAGGCCGAAGAAAAGACGGATCTGACCAAGGATGCCGCATTGGAGATCGAAGAGAATGTGGCTGATAAATTGGAAGATCTGGAAACCGAAGCGGAAGAGAAGACTGAGGAGGTAAAGGCGGTAGCGGAAGAAAAGGCAGAGGAAGCCAAAGAAATAGTAGCGACTATCAAAGAAGAGGCGGCGGCAAAAACAGAGGAGGTGAAGGAAGCAGCAGCCGAAAAAGTGGAGGAAGTGGAAGAGGAAGTTGTTGAGAAAGCTGAGGTTGTGGCAGAAAAAGCAGAAGAAGTTAAATCAGGCTTCGCAGTGAAAGCGGAACAACTCCAAAATGAGGTGGAACTGAACATTGCCGCCGGAAAAGTAAAAGCAGAGGAGATTATCTCTGACCTTACTGAAAAAGCAGGGGAGTTGAAAGAGGTAGCAACCGAGAAGTTTGAGGATTTGAAAGAAGATGCAGCGGAGGCATTTGAAGATGTTAAGGAGATAGCAGCTGAAAAATTGGCGGAAGCCCAGGTGAAAGCAGCTGAACTAAAAGCAAAAGCTGCCGAAGAAATAGAGGAATTGAAAGAAGTAGCTTCTGAAAAGTATGTGGAAACAAAGACCAAGGCAAAAGGTTTCTGGGCACGCCTTTTCGGTAAATAATAAATAAAATCGTTCCGGACAGGGCCTGATGAATGTGTTCGTCAGGCCTTTTTTGATAACTAACCTGTTGATTTATATCCTTTTCATTGGCCTGATTTTTTAGGCCATCCATTTGTTCTTCACTAACAACTGCACTAATGTCACAACAAACGTTTTCGCTTCCTTATCAACATCCATTTACTCCGGAGAAGAAATACAAAAAATCAGTCGCTTACTTTTCAATGGAATTCGCCGTCGACCAGGCGTTGAAGATTTATTCCGGCGGGCTCGGATTTCTCGCAGGCTCACATATGCGGAGTGTATATGCATTGAAACAAAACCTGATTGGCATAGGTATGCTGTGGAAACACGGTTATTATGATCAGGGAAGGAAAAAGGACGGTAGTATGCAACCCGAATTTCGTGAGAAAATGTACTCATTCCTGACGGATACCAACATTCGTTTTCAGATTCCCGTAATGGGAAAAGATGTTTGGGTAGCAGCTTATTATCTGGCCCCGGACGTATTTCAGTCTGCGCCACTGTTCTTGCTCACCACGGATACAGACGGTAATGATGAAGCCACACGTGCGATCAGCTACTCATTATATGATTCAGATGTGAGCTACAAAGTGGCGCAATGCATGATTTTGGGAATTGGTGGCGCGAGGCTGTTGGAGGAGCTGGGTTATGAGCCGCAGGTTTATCATCTGAATGAAGCGCACGCAGTGTCAGCTATTTTTCATTTGTTCAAAAAATATAAAAAAGTTGCCGAGGTAAAGAAACGGGTCGTTTTTACAACTCATACGCCTGAGGAAGCTGGGAATGAGAAGCACGAAATCCATTTTCTGGAAAATCTTGGCTTCTTTTCAGGGCTCGATCTGGAAACGGTCAGAAAAATCAGCGGGACAAAAGATAACATTTTCAATCATTCGCTGGCAGCGTTAAGTCTGAGCAGAAAGGCCAATGGTGTTTCCAAACTACATGGCGAAGTTTCGCGCCAAATGTGGAAAGCGTATCCGAAGATTGCTGCAATAGACCACATTACCAATGCGCAAAACAAAACTTACTGGGTCGACAAACAGCTGGAACAGGCCAGGGTTGAGAAAGATTTGGCTAAAATAGCTGCACGTAAAAAAGAACTGAAAGCTGTATTGTTCAAAACAGTCGCAGATCAATGCGGGAAAATCTTCAATCCCGAAGTGCTCACGATTGTGTGGGCGCGCAGGTTCGCAGCCTATAAAAGACCCGATATGCTGGCGTGGGACCTGGAACGGTTTGGTAAATTGATGAGCAATGTAAATCAACCTGTGCAGGTGATATGGGCGGGGAAACCTTATCCGAAAGACGAAGGGGCCATTAATACATTCAATCATTTGTTTTACCTGAGCCATCTTTTTCCAAATGTGGCAGTGCTGACAGGCTACGAGCTGGCACTTTCCAAGTTACTGAAAGATGGCTCGGATGTGTGGCTTAATACACCGGTCGTAACCCGCGAGGCGTCAGGCACGAGTGGTATGACGGCGGCAATGAATGCTTCCCTGAACCTATCCACATTCGACGGCTGGATTTGTGAGTTTGCAAAAGATGGCGACAATTCTTTCCTGCTTCCCGTTGCCCAGGGTGAAAATATCAATAAGCAGGACTGCGACGCATTGATGGAAAAACTCGAAACCACGGTCATTCCAACCTACTATTCAGATCAGGCGAAATGGCAGAAAATGGTACTCAACAGCATGAATGATGTCAATGTAGCGTTCAATTCCGACCGCATGGCGCGGGAGTATTATGAGAAATTGTATTGATATTAGCGCACATTTTAACGGCTTGAAAATGATTTTTAATTGGTAAATTGCTTTCTGAAAAACTTCCGTGATCAATAATAAATATTATCATTAATGAATATGCCGGTAACCATTAAAGTTGGGGACATCATGAGTGAAGAGGAATTCTTTCGGTTCTGCCGGATGAATGACATGCTTGACTTTGAGCGGGATAGTAACGGAAACATTATTTTTATGTCACCAACAGGAAGTTTTACAGGGAGCTTTAATTCTGATATTCTGGTTGAACTGGGCGCGTGGCTGCATAGTCGCAAAATCGCTGGTAAATTATTCGACTCCTCCACCGGCTTTACCCTTCCCAATGGTGCCGTACGGTCTCCTGACATTTCCTGGGTAACAAGAGAAAAATGGGACAAATTATCTAAGGATGACAAGGAGAGGTTTGCACCCATTTGCCCCGATTTTATTGTGGAAATACGGTCCAAGTCAGACGATTTAAAATATCTGAAAGACAAAATGGACGAATACATGGCTAATGGATGTCAGCTAGGATGGCTGATCGACCGGTTTGACGAAAAGGTATACATTTATCAGCCTGATCGTAACATTGAAGAACATAATGGATTGGATGTCCGACTTTCGGGAGAAGCGCTTTTTCCCGGGTTCGTACTCGATCTGAATACGATAGAAAAGTCCTGACCGACTACCCGATCTGTTTTTCAACTAAGGCAATTCCTTCCCGGAAAGTATGTGGCTCGTAGCCTAGTACTTTTCGGGATTTTGTTAAATCGAAACCGGTGCGTGGCGGACGTCGCGCGGGTTGCGAAAAAGCGGAAGCGTCGGTAGGGGAAATGAGCGATTTATCCAGCGAAAAATAATCCGCCGCCATAATAGCCATTTCGTAAGGTGTGAGAAAGTCTTTTCCCGAAATATGGAAAATTCCCTGTGCTTGCTGATCTGCAATCAGGAAACATCCCAATGCAAGATCCTCGGCCAACGTTGGCGTCCGGAACTGGTCAGTCACTACTTTGATCGAATTGCCTTCTTCCAGTGACTTTTTAACCCAAAGAATAATGTTACTGCGGCTCATGTCGTGCGCAATGCCGTATACAAGCACGGTCCGCGTGATGGCCCATTGAATGTCGGAGCTCATAACCGCCTTCTCCGCAGCATACTTGCTCCATCCGTAAAAACTGACAGGATTAGGAAGGTCTTCCTCGCTATATGGCCCCGAGGTACCGTCAAAAATAAAGTCAGTAGACAGGTGTTCGAAGAAAATGTTATACTTTTTGCAAGCCGCGATCAGAATTTCAACAGCTGTTACATTGAGCTTCCAGCACGCATCCTTCTCCATTTCACATTGATCCACATTCGTCATCGCTGCGGTGTGAATGATCACATGGGGACGGGTTGCTGCCAGGACGTGATCCACATCGGCAGGATTCGTAATGTCCATTTCAAGGTACTGATATCCCTCATGAAATGGCAGCCGGTTTTCGCCCCGGGCGGTAGCAATTGTCTCGATGGAAGGTTTTTCAACCAGCATCTCAACCAGTTTCTGACCCAAAAGACCATTCGAGCCGGTAATCAGTATCCGTTTCTTTTCCAATTCGGGGAATGCTTTAAGCCTCGTATTTCCAGCCGTATTTTTTGGTGATTTTCTTCTTCTTCATCTTTTTGACAGACATTTTCATCGAAACGTCTTTTTCAGGACGGTCCCTTTCATCCTTTTCCACAGCCCCGATTTTGTCGATCACCTCCATTCCGTCAATCACCTGACCAAAAACGGTGTAAGCTCCATCCAAGTGAGGGGTACCTCCAATGGTTTCATATACTTTTTTCTGATCATCCGTCAGTTTTCGTGCAGCTCTCGCCGCCTGTTTTTCCAGATCGAGTTTTCCCCATTTTCTGCCCTGGACAATGTAAAACTGGCATCCGCTTGATTCCTTTGCCGGATTATTGTCTCTTGCCGCAGCTAATGCGCCTTTCTGATGGAAAAGTTTAGGGTTAAACTCAGCAGGTATTTTGTAACCATTATCGCCCTTGCCGAGGAAGTCATCCGGTTTTGCATTTTTTGAATTAGGGTCGCCGCCCTGGATCATAAAATCATCAATCACGCGATGGAAAAGCAGATCGTCGTAAAATTTATCATTGACCAATTTGATGAAATTAGCCTTGTGTTTAGGCGTTTCATCAAATAAAATGAGTTTCATCGTTCCCATGCTTGTGGTAATGGTCACGACCTCGTCTTTTTTAGACTTTTTCTGTGCAGAGACTTGTAGGGAAAAAAGGCAGATCACTGCCAGCAATATCGAATTTTTGGTTTTCATAGGTGTTAGTTTGCAGCCAGTACGTTTTTATCCGTAGAAAAGAACTGGAATTTTAGTCCGTAATCTTTCCCTTCCGAAACATCTTCCATGTTTACCCTGACTGATTTATTGTTCCATATTATTTTCTTTGCTTCTTCCTTGGGAGCAGCATAAAGATCGGAGAAATGCTGTTTGCCTGCATTCCAGAGCTGTTTTGTTGCTTCCGGGCTGTTGAGGTAAACGTCAACTGTGATCCTGTTCACCTTTTTGTCTTGCGTCAAAAAATACTGAACGTCGATGGTTTCCAGCTGCGCGGTTTCAGAAGTATATCCGAGATGGTCGGGCGTTTCTTCAAACATTTCGAATGTTTCCGAAGCCTTCACTTTGGCTATTGGGTCGCCAAATGAAATCCCGCGTAAGACCGCACCTTCCGGTGTTTTCTCGCCAGGTCCTATAATTGTCTGAAGCAAGGCGGATTGATCGCTGTTTAGTTCGGCAGGGGCAGGTTCTGACAGTACACCAGAGTCGGACACAGCTTCCGCTTTTTCGTTGGTTTTGCTGTCACAACCGGATCCAATGATTGCGAGCAGCAACATAACAGTACCATATTTTAAAGATTTCATTGATGTAGAGGTTATTTTCATTCAGTTATTGATTGTGTTGATAAAATAGTCATGCCCCGGGTACAAAAACCATGTGGTCAGTAATGCAATTTAACTATAATTCCATTTTTTGCGGAAACGCTTTTAAAATTCCCTTGAAATGTTAAAAAAGAACCTCCTTTCGCCTTTTGCATTTAATGTAAGGTTGAAACGAGCGAGTATATTATAAAATGTTACCAGATCAAGCCCGGCTCCTGCGCCGTACAACATTGAGTTTGCAAGCCTTGTATTGTTGAATTCGGGATAGTTGTTTTTGACATAGCCAGCGTCCGCAAAAGTATTGATATAGGCAGCCAGCGGAATGGTATTAAACTGCCTCACGGGGATAAATGAGAAGTGTTTTTGAAATGAGAACAATTTGTATTTCAATTCGTTTTTGATCAAAGCATAATCCTGGCCGTCGACCACATACAATTCGTAGCCCCGCACCAAATCGTTCCGGTAACCCAGCCCGATAGTTTGCAGGTAAGCCTGGCGCTTTGGAAATGACAGTCTTCCGCGGAGCCCTGTGTTGAAAAACCACCTTTTGGTCAATGGAATATATTTGCGGTAAGACCCATAAAAATACAATGTGTTCACGTCGTCAGAGGGTAGTAGGCCAATTTTGGAAATCTGCAATGCAAAACTCTGACCACGGAGCGCATATTGAACATGATCCCTCTTGTCGTAGCTAAACGTATAGGTTAATTGCAAGTACCGCTGTATTTTCCGACCGTTCAGCAGGTAATTTGGGTTGAGATAAGCGATGGTGTCAGAAATTTTGCTGTAACTCCACCGAAGGTCGGCGGTGTGAAATGTGTAATACTTATTCCTGCGTGTCACGCTGACATACGTAATCGATCTCTCGCGGTTTATATCTTCGCTATTCAGGTATTGGAGTTTATCGCGCCAGGTTCTGAATGCAGTTGTTTTATTGATTGAGTAGGACGTTCCGATGGTAATCCCGGTTTTTTGGGCCTTGTCGAGATAAGGAAGCGTGTAAGCAAGCTCGAATTTGGGAATAAAGCCAAATTCAGCTAAAAAACGCAATTTATCTGCCCGGCCAGTCACATTTCCATAGCTGAGGTAAACGCCGTAAATTGTCCTGGAGAGATCACGTTTACGTTCGTACCACCATTCATTAAAATTCCGGTCAGCAAGCTGAAATACCGGCACAGCGATGAGGTACCAGCGTTCCTTTACCACGATACGGATGTCAGTCCGCACAGAATCGATATTAGGCTGGGTAAGCAGGTCGACGGTCACAAACAGGTTGGTGTTAACGACCTTACGCCGATCAATTTCCAGTTTCTCTTTCAAAATTTCAGCCGTCAGGGTATCCCCCGACCGGATCGCCATTTCGCGCAGGATTATGCTTGTGCGCGTTTTATGGTTGCCTTCCACCTTGATATCACCAATTACAATCGCCGCACTGCTATCCATTACGGCAGTCTGCGAAAGAGCTGGTAGAGAGGTCAATACAATAAAAAACAGAAAGTAAATTTCCTTATAGCACTTAGTTGGGTTCATTCTTCACTGCCCGGTTTCGGTATAGAAACGATACTTTCCATTAATATGATAAACTTTTGGCAAAAATAAGGGAAGTGGGTGAAGATGTGGGGAAATAATGGTTTTTGTGTTTTTTTGGTGGCTTTGGATGGCTGGGAGAAAGGTATTGACAAGCCTACTGGCAGGTCAGTACTTTTCTCCCAGCCAAATTAATCAAGCGAGACGGTTCGCAATTTGTCGATTAAATCACTGTCAGGGGAATCTATTTTCATTTCTGTGGGCACTATTTGTATGTTGTAGCGCCCAGTTGCGTCGAACTGTTTGTAGATAAAGTACGAGGACTTCGAATAGGGCGTGTACTCTCCGAGCATAGCAATGGAGAACTGTAAGAACCGCCTATCTCCTTCAATAAATTCAACGGTGGAAACAACTTTTTCGTCTTTGATAAAGATCAGAAGTGAATTTTCCTCAGTAAGTATCCCCAATCCCCCACTAAACTCCCAAGGTATGCCAATTTGGTTTTCAATCTCTCTTTTCAATACATTGCCTGGAATCGAATACATCTTGTCCCACTTAAATTTCGTCAATGTGTCGAGCCTAAAAAAAGCACGCTCGCCTTTTTTTAGTTTTAGATCGGCTTTCTTGACGACTTCGTTTAGTGCTTACTTAAACTGCATATCTTCGATAGACTTGTATGTTCGCACGTCCGAACAGGCACCCAGTATCAGCATCACTAAGAAAGTTGATGCTACCAGTACTCTATTTTTGATTCGATTATTAATGTTTGAAATCATTTTCCTGTGCCTTCATTTTTTTAATAACATCCCTAATCTTTGATACTTTACTTTCATACTTTTTATCTGACAGATTTACCTTATTCGCGGTTGGATCATTGGTCTTATCAAAAGTAACGATTGTTAACTCACCGTTGAGGCCAGCTTCCAGTACTTTACTTAAAACGTCGGAATTGGAAGCTGTAAAGGACAAGTCTTCTCCGATTTCAATCCCAACCTGGTTATTTGCTAAATCCATGTCAAGAAGTGGGTCTTGCTTTTGGGTCGACTCATTTAAGTTTGCAATTTCGTTGCCGTCCAATTTGCCAACCCGCATGGAAACAAGGGCCGATGCAAATGCATGCTTCACTGCATTTTTCACTCCTCCGTCATGAGGGGATTTTGTTTTATTAGTAGTTTCTCCATTCATCCCGGGACCATTCCCCAGTTTTGCTTCTAGGCCTTCACCTTGCCCTATTACCTTCTGAGCTACTAAAGCATTAATGGGGTGCTTCCTGGCATAATCTTTAAAATGCTCTGGAATTTTATTCCAATCAGATCTCTCCTTTATTGACTCTTTGATTCGATTCCAGAGCCCTTGTCCTGGCCACATTCCATCGGGATCAATAAACCGCATGGGATTATTAAAACCGTATGCATATGGACTCCATCGCCTTCCTTTCTCACTCATGGGATCCATCACTCCCCACCTCCAAACCTCCGGCATATACATCCTAGCACCATAATCCAGCAGCCCCGTCCCAACCTGCAACTCCTTCCCATTATAAAGAAACCGATTCACATTGTTCCTAGCCGAAGGCGTCTGCACCGGAGCATTCCGATCAATCTCCAACCCAAAAGGATAGTAATCCGTCCGCTGCAAAATCCTCCCCCTCTCATCAAAAACCACCCTCACATTACCCAAATAGTCTTTCAGGAAATAATCAAAGCGGATCGTGTCCTTTCGGTACACTGCCTGTCCGTCACTGATTGCCAACCGCTTGAACACATTGCTTTGGTTATATTCAAAATCCCCCGCATATTTAGCAGTCAATGTATCAGCTACATATTTGTGCTTTGTACCGCTGGCATCGTAGTCATAAGTTAGTGTTTTGCCGCCAATCGTTACTGTTTTGCGAAGATCCAAATGATCCTCCGGTTCATTCCTTCGTTTGTCATTGAACCAAAATAGAAACCTGTTAAAGCGTAATATAACAAGTAAAGATATTTAGCGAACGCCAAATATCTCCCCGAACACCTTGCAATTAATCCATTGAAAAGCACTTTGTGTAGATTTTGTAGCTAAAAATGGGAATTTCTAATTAAGGTATTAGTCTCCATAAAAAGCAATATAACAATGATTATCACTCTGGCATTTTTTGGCTAATTCAATTATGAGATTTATCAATTCATTATTTTGTTCAATTCCTTTTAAATAGATCAAATCAGAAATAAGATCTGACATTTGCAAATTGTTAAATATAGTATCTCCATATGGATCAAGATATTTTAGCAATTTAAATGTTTCTTTTTCTGAATTATTTAAATTGACCATTGAAAATTCCTGCTCCAATAATTCTATATCATTTTTATTCTCATCTTCTAATATTACTGTCCAAGCCATGATTTTTAATTTTAAGGTTTACCTGGGGAAGCTGTTACTAAATCTCCAATTGCATTGGTAATAACTGTATAGATTGAGGTTGCTTGTCCGCTAGCTCTATCTGTTCCAATTAATTTACCAGCATCAACAACTCTGGCGTAATTACCATTTGGTTGTCGTAACATTGGTTGTTGGGTTGCTTTTATAATTAAATCCTGAATCTCCGATGCATTAGAAAACTTGCTTTTATTTAACCATTTAGTAATTTGATTTATACTATGTCTATCCAAAGTGTGAGCTAACCCTCTTTGCGTGATATTAATTTTTGGATTTAAGATTCTCGTAATTAAACTCAATTTACCAAAACCAACATCTGGTGGTGTACCAGTAATTGGTGCTACATTGGCGGTAAGAATGCCATTACTGTTGACTTTCTGTCCGTCATATGCTCGCCCATTCCAAATGTAATCCGCCCAATCTGCAACTCCTGATACTAGATACATAACTTGTGTACCAACAGTAGGTGCCGAAATATCAGCATTCGTAGATCTTTTAATACTTACCTGAGCTAATTGAACATCATCCTTAATTACATCAAATTTACTCATGTCAAGATCATTGACATTATAAGTCGTGTCACCGGATGGATCGACGTATAAAAATGGGTTATTCAAACCATATGAATATGGAGAGAAATGCTCAAATACATCTACCGCCCCATCTATACCAGTCATCCTTCCAACCTCAGGCATATACATTCTCGCCCCATAATCTGCAAGCCCCGTCCCAACCTGCAACTCCTTCCCATTATACAGAAACCGGTTCACATTATTCCTAGCCGAAGGTGTCTGCACAGGAGCATTCCGGTCAATCTCCAACGCAAAAGGATAATAATCCGTCCGCTGCAAAATTCTCCCCCTCTCATCAAATACCACCCGGACATTGCCCAAATGGTCTTTCAGGAAATAATCAAAACGAATGGTATCCTTCCTGTAAACAGCCTGCCCGTCACTGATTGCCAACCTTTTAAAAACATTCAGCTGATTATACTCAAAACCACCGTCGTACTTAACAGTCAATGTATCAGCCATATATCCCATTCTTCACAGCTAAATTACTTCTGGAGGCATCACTGACAGCCGATGTAAGCTAAAAAACTGACCGGGGAACTGAAATGCGAAGACAGCATCTTTAAACTCGTCGATAAAATGCTCACCAGCAATAAGTTTGAAGGGTTTATTAATAAAATGAGGCAGCTCTGTTATAGCAAAAATACCCCGGATTGGATTAATCCGGGGGCATGAGATTTAATGCTTAAACTTTTAAATCATTCTTCTGCCGAATATGCTTCTATAAAATATGAATATTTCAAAAAGTCGAAAGAAACAGAGGGCAAGAATTTATGAATCCATTCGACTTGCTCTAAATTAATCTCGTAGGGTTGGTAAAGAAGCGGATCATCTTCTCTAGGAGAGAAAACATTCAGCATCTCTTCAAAAGGGATTATTCAATATTGAAGTCTCCTTGAAAACTATCGTCTAAATTGTTATATTTTGTGATTACTCTCTCGATTTTCATAGCTTCTAACACAGACATCAAACAACCTCAAAATGAGGTCGGCCGATTAGATTTCTGAGATTACTAAGATATGTTAGGTACCTGCTGTAAAACAATCCAATTGATAACTGTACTTCTCAAAATCAAAAGAAAAAGGGAAGTACTTATTTAACGATACTCCAATTTCAGGAGATATATCATATACCATATACATCAAAGGATCATCGGGGTACGGGTCAAATATTGTTTTCAATTCATCTAGACTGATAAGGACTTCAATATTATATTCACTTATTAATGAGTCCGTTTCTTTATCAAACCAGCTTATTAGCCTTTGTACTTCTGTTTCCATAGGTTCCTTAGTTCTGTGTTTTTCTTCCAGGTTCGCGAGGTTTGGTTTGCTCTCCGGTATTAGGATCAAATTCCCCTTTGTGACTTCCTCTTTTATCATAACGCTCAACTCTGCCATGCTGATAATCCCATTCCAAAATATCTCCATCTGGTGTTTTCCACCTAGCTCTACCTGATTTGTTTTTATCTCTCGCTGCTCCTGGGAACCCTGGTAAAGTTCTTGGTGGTATATTGTAGTTCACAGTTGCCGGATTTACCGTCGAACCTTCCCCCGCTGATGTTGGGCTCAAAACAAAAGCCAGCGTCATCAAAGGTATTGTTACACCCACTTTAAGGGCATTCAAACCTACTTGTGGCGCATTTTCGGCAAAGGCACCTAAGCTATACCATAAGGGCAGGCCGATGGTGGTGGCTTCGGAAGGCCTTGCGGCCCGCTCTGCCATTTCTCCCTTGCTATTGTATACGCTGGCGGTTTTCCCATCATAAGTAAATAATTCCTTAGAATCCCGGTAAATATCATATGCTTTGTCCTTGGTACAGCTCGGGCAGTCACCTATTACCCGCTTGTCCATACTCCCAAACCGTGTTCCGCGTTTTAAAATTTCGTCATCTGAGCCGTTAACACTAAATGACATCATGCCATCAGGATCAATATTTGTGACCGGGTTGTTTTCCGTGTAATTATAAGGGGATAGGCTCTGGTCAAACTCTGCCATCGGATCGCTCACACCCCACCTACCAATCTCCGGCATATACATCCTGGCCCCATAATCCAGAAGCCCCGTCCCAACCTGCAACTCCTTCCCATTATACAAAAACCGGTTCACATTATTCCTGCTCGAAGACATCGGCAACGGAGCATTCCGATCAATCTCCAACCCAAATGGATAATAATCCGTCCTCTGCAAAATTTTCCCCTTCTCATCAAAAGTCACCCTCACATTACCCAAATGGTCTTTCAGATAATAGTCAAAACGAATGGTATCCTTCCGGTAAACAGCAGGAGGTGTAGAATGCATTTCATTAACCAGTTGTTAAGGTGATGTCTTTTAGACGGATTCCTTAACAACTGGTTACAGTTTTATGAAAATTTAAAATAACATAACTTATGAGTAATGGGTAGCTTATTTTCTTTAAAAGTCTTCTGAGATTCTAACCAGCAAGAAGCTTCTCTGTAGTTATTATCCCCTGCCAATTTAATCCAGGGAAACCGTTCGCAAATTATTGATCAACTCACTGTCAGGTAGTACTTCTTTATTTTCCGTTGGCACTACTTGAATATTGTACCCGTCTTTTGCGTAAAACTGCTTGTAGATAAAATACGATGATTTCGAATAAGGCATGTTCTCTCCCAGCACACCAATAGAGAACGGTACAAACCGCTTATCCCCATCAATAAATTCAACTGTGGAAACAACTTTTTTATCCTTTATGAAAATCAAAAGTAAATTTCCCTCAGTAATAAATCCCATGCCTCCACCAAACTCCCATGGTATGCCAATTTGCTTTTCAATCTCTCTTTTCAATACATTGCCCGGAATCGAATACATCTTGTCCCACTTAAATTTCGTCAATGTATCGAGCCTAAAAAAAGCGCGCTCGCCTTTTTTTAATTTCAGGTCGGCTTTCTTGACGACTTCGTTCAGTGCATTCTTGAATTGTTTGTCTTCGACAGACTCGAATGTACGGACGTCCGAACAGGTGCCCAGTATGAGCATCACTAAGAAAGTTGATGCTACCAGTATATAATACTCCCCAATAATTGGACAGCTACTAAAATTTCTAATTTAGTAGTTGACTATGAAAAGGGAACGTAGAAAATTCAGCGCGAGCTTCAAGGCCAAAGTGGCCATAGAAGCCATCAAGGAGGTAAGCACCGTCCAGGACTTAGCTTCTAAGTACCAAATCCATCCAACGCAGATTGCGGCCTGGAAACGAGAGTTTTTAGAGAAAGCCGAGTTGGTTTTCGACAAAGAGGCACCGGCAATAAATGAGGCAGAGAACTCTAAGGAGCAGGAACTGTACGCCAAGATCGGGGAGCTTCAGGTCCAGGTGGATTTCCTAAAAAAAGTCTTGGGGAAATGACAACCATGGAAAAACGCGAACTTATTTCTCCGGAATACATCAATCTCAGCGTTTCAGCACAATGTAAACTAATTGGTTTACAGAGGAGTAGCTATTATTTTAAGCCAAAGGGAGAATCGTTGGTAAATCAACGCCTGATGAAAGCCATAGACCGAAAGTTTCTGGAATGTCCATTTTATGGAGTGGAACGCATGACTGATTACCTGCGTGGCTTAGGTTACCACGTTGGAGTAAAGCGTATACGAAGGCTATATAGGCTCATGAATTTGCGCACGATTTATCCCAAACGCAACCTGAGCAAGGCCAAAGCAACAGACTACAAATATCCATATCTGTTAAAGGGCTTGAAAATTGAGTGTCCTAATCATGTCTGGCAGGCCGATATCACCTATATCCCGATGTTTCGTGGATTTATGTACATGTTTGCCATCATCGATGTGTATAGCCGAAGGATTGTCGGATGGAGCATATCGAACACAATGAGCATGGAATGGTGCCGGGAAATCCTCTTGGATACTATTCGTACCGAGGGACGGCCCGAAATATTTAATACCGATCAAGGTAGCCAATTCACTAGCCCCCACTTTGTTAACTCATTGTTAGGCAGTGGCATAAAGGTGTCAATGGATGGGAAGGGAAGAGCACTTGACAACGTTTTCATCGAACGATTTTGGAGGTCGCTCAAACAAGAATATGTATACTTAAACCCTCCCAACGGCGGTATGGATCTGTATAGAGGAGTAAAAACATATGTGGAATTTTACAACGGTCAACGCAAACACACCGGTACTGGATTTATCCCTAATGACTTGTTCTTTGAATCAAAAGCATCTTAATTAAAATTAACTTTATCCATTTGGCTGTCCAGTAAAACGGGAGTGTTTCAGTATTCTATTTTTGATTCGGTTATTAATGTTTAAAATCATCTTCCTGTTTTCTCATAGTTTTAATGATCTCCCTAATTTTCGATACTTGACTTTCATACTTGTTTTCTGACAGATTTACTGAAACACTCCCGTTTTACTGGACAGCCAAATGGATAAAGTTAATTTTAATTAAGATGCTTTTGATTCAAAGAACAAGTCATTAGGGATAAATCCAGTACCGGTGTGTTTGCGTTGACCGTTGTAAAATTCCACATATGTTTTTACTCCTCTATACAGATCCATACCGCCGTTGGGAGGGTTTAAGTATACATATTCTTGTTTGAGCGACCTCCAAAATCGTTCGATGAAAACGTTGTCAAGTGCTCTTCCCTTCCCATCCATTGACACCTTTATGCCACTGCCTAACAATGAGTTAACAAAGTGGGGGCTAGTGAATTGGCTACCTTGATCGGTATTAAATATTTCGGGCCGTCCCTCGGTACGAATAGTATCCAAGAGGATTTCCCGGCACCATTCCATGCTCATTGTGTTCGATATGCTCCATCCGACAATCCTTCGGCTATACACATCGATGATGGCAAACATGTACATAAATCCACGAAACATCGGGATATAGGTGATATCGGCCTGCCAGACATGATTAGGACACTCAATTTTCAAGCCCTTTAACAGATATGGATATTTGTAGTCTGTTGCTTTGGCCTTGCTCAGGTTGCGTTTGGGATAAATCGTGCGCAAATTCATGAGCCTATATAGCCTTCGTATACGCTTTACTCCAACGTGGTAACCTAAGCCACGCAGGTAATCAGTCATGCGTTCCACTCCATAAAATGGACATTCCAGAAACTTTCGGTCTATGGCTTTCATCAGGCGTTGATTTACCAACGATTCTCCCTTTGGCTTAAAATAATAGCTACTCCTCTGTAAACCAATTAGTTTACATTGTGCTGAAACGCTGAGATTGATGTATTCCGGAGAAATAAGTTCGCGTTTTTCCATGGTTGTCATTTCCCCAAGACTTTTTTTAGGAAATCCACCTGGACCTGAAGCTCCCCGATCTTGGCGTACAGTTCCTGCTCCTTAGAGTTCTCTGCCTCATTTATTGCCGGTGCCTCTTTGTCGAAAACCAACTCGGCTTTCTCTAAAAACTCTCGTTTCCAGGCCGCAATCTGCGTTGGATGGATTTGGTACTTAGAAGCTAAGTCCTGGACGGTGCTTACCTCCTTGATGGCTTCTATGGCCACTTTGGCCTTGAAGCTCGCGCTGAATTTTCTACGTTCCCTTTTCATAGTCAACTACTAAATTAGAAATTTTAGTAGCTGTCCAATTATTGGGGAGTATTATATACCTTATTCGCTGTTGGATCATTGTTCTTATCAAAAGTAACGATTGTTAACTCACCGTTGAGGCCAGCTTCCAGGACTTTACTTAAAACGTCGGAATTGGAAGCTGTAAAGGAAAGACCGTCACCAATTTCAACTCCAAGCTGGTTATTCGCTAAATCCATGCTAAGAAGTGGGTCGTGCTTTTGAGTCAATTCATTTAAGTTAGTAATTTCTTTACCGTCCAATTTGCCAATCCGCATGGAAACAAGCGCCGATGAAAACGCATGCTTTACTGCATTTTTTACTCCTCCGTCATGAGGCGATTTTGTTCTGTCAGTAGTCTCTCCATTCATTCCGAGACCATTACCCAGTTTTGCTTCCAGGCTTTCACCTTGCAATGCTATTTTCTGAGCCATTAAAGCATTAATGGGGTGCTTTCTGGCATAATCTTTAAAATGCTCTGGAATTTTATTCCAGTCGGACCGATCTTTTATTGATTCTTTGAATCGATTCCAGAGCCCTTGTCCAGGCCACATTCCATCGGGATCGATAAATCTCATAGGGTTATCAAAACCGTAGGTGTATGGGCTCCAACGCCTTCCGTTCTCGCTCATCGGATCCACCACCCCCCACCGCCCCACCTCCGGCATATACATCCTCGCCCCATAATCTACAAGCCCCGTTCCAACCTGCAATTCCTTCCCATTATAAAGAAATCTATTCACATTATTCCTGGCCGAAGGCATCTGCAACGGCGCATCCCGATCAATCTCCAACCCAAAAGGATAATAATCCGTCCGCTGCAAAATTCTCCCCCTCTCATCAAATACCACCCGGACATTGCCCAAATGGTCTTTCAGGAAATAATCAAAACGAATGGTATCCTTCCTGTAAACAGCCTGCCCGTCACTAATGGCCAGCCGCTTGAACACATTGCTTTGGTTATATTCAAAATCCCCCGCATATTTAGCAGTCAATGTATCAGCTACATATTTGTGCTTTGTACCGCTGGCATCGTAGTCATAAGTTAGTGTTTTGCCTGCAATGGTTACTGTTTTGGGCAGGTTTAAATAATTATAAGTGAGCACTGCTCCCCGGTTTCCATCGCTGGTCATGTTGCCATTGCCGTCATAACCATAATTGCTAGCCCCATTCTTCACACCTGTATTACTCCCGGAGCCATCCGTGACGGCCGATAGCCGATTGCCGACGTAAGCATAACTCAAATTATCCAAAACAACCCCGCTCCTGATCAATGTCTTGATATTCCCATTCTTATCGTAACTGATGCCGCCTTCTGTTTCCGCGTAATTGTTCAGTCCTGTAGACCCTAAAAGCCGGTTAGCTCCATCATAGGTAAAAGCCAGCCCTTTTGTAAAAGTGTTTTCTGCTTTACCGCTCCATTGCATCTGGCTGATGTTGCCATTGGTATAGTTGTTCCCGTTGGCATAGCTGAGTGAAAAGTTGTAAAATGAAGAATCTGGCTCGTTTTCTTTGGTTTTGTAAAAAGTCTGTTCCTGGGTAAGCCAGCCACGGATGTTGTGGATGTAGGTGGTCCTTCTGCGGAAATTAATGCCATCATCTGAATGGAACCACTTGTGCTGCAACTGGCCCAATGCATTGTAACGCTGCGCAAGGGTGATAGCTTCCCTGGATTTGCTGCCGTTGACAACCTTTTCTTTCACGCTCAAAAGTCGGTCAGCATGGTCATACTCGTAAGTTTTTAAATGCACATTCGTACCAGTGGAAATGATTTGTTCGGTCTTTTCCTGGGCTATCACGGGTGCCAGATCATATTTATATTGCATTGAAACCCGCTCGATGGCGCCGGCACCGAGATCATACAATTCCCTGACTGTCTGGACAGGCCGGTACTCAGAATCATAGTAGGTTGCGCTGGTCAGCCACTGATTGGCACCTGCCAGCATCCGTGCCCGGCTTCCGGTTTGCAGGCCTTTGGCAGAGTTTATTGCATTGATGCCGTAAGTATTGGCATAGCCCAGGTTAGCTGGTTTTGGGAAAGAGTAATCGTCATAATAGTTGACTACCAGTACATTGGCCTCGACAATATTGGGAAGTGTATTGCCAAGCGAGTAACCAACCCCACCAGCAGCCTTGTCTTCATGGTGCACCTGGTTGGCATTGATACTGGCCTGCCAAGTAGCGCGGCTGGATGCGGAAGCGATCTCGCCAGTCAGTATTGCACGGTTCAATGCATCGTATTTGGTAAATCCCCAAACACCGCGGGCCAGCTGCGCGGCGTCCTGGGAGAGTACCTGCCTGTCGAAGTTATCGTAAACCAGATTTACAATGTCTGCACCAGGTATTTTCTTCACTACCACGCGTCCACGGTTGTCATACTCATACAGGAAAGCGTAGTCAGCGGTGCTGGCATTGTCCTGATACTGGGGCTGCAACACGGACCGAAGCTGGCCATAGTCGTCATATACATAATAAGTAGCCAATATTTCATTGCCGGAAGCAACGGCTTTCCGGCAGACAAGCCTTCCCTGCATGTCCGTAAACTCAGTGCTGATCTTTCCGTTTTCATCGGTGGTTTGAATGCGGTACAGCTTTCCCGCCGCGTAGTCACCATTGCTGCTGACGGTCAGCAGGATATTGACATTGGGTACATAATCGTAGCGTTTTACTTCACCGGCAGTGTTGGCACCGTTACTGATGTTGGCCTGGGTACTTTTGTTGCCGGGAGACCTTTGTGTTAACGGGCGATTTAGTGGGGAAAGCTCAAAACCAGTTTCCGAATAAGGCCTTGCCAGGTCTGCGGGTTCCAAACCGGCTGAATTGGCGGAGTAAAACCCGGCCTGGGCACCGGGAGCAGCAGGCTGAAAAGCACCGCTACCTGCGACCGCATAGGGAAGATATTGTTTCACCTGGCGACCAAAAGCATCGTATTCAATGGGCTGAACAAGATCTGTACCTATCGGACTTTTTCCAACCGTCACATTTTGCAAAGGCCTGCCCAGGCCATCGAGGTACTGAACTTGAATGTTTACTTTGCTGACATCATTGGGATCCGCACCGGTTTGTTTGTAAGCGCGGTTGATGATGTAATTTTTACTGCCCGTCTGTCCAATGCAAAAAATGGGCAAAAGGATGAGCAAAAAGGATAAATTATGCCTCATAGTGATGTGAATTTTACAGTTAATAAATGTTGCGACCGAAAGGCAAGCTTACTTTTTAATGATACGATGAGTACTCACCGCGCCGTTGGTAGCTGTGATTTGAACAATGTAGATTCCTGCCGCCAGGTGACTGGTACTGATCATCCCGTTTTCGGTTTTTCCGGAATAAAATACATTGCCCGACAAGTCGTAAATCTGCACTTGACTAACCTTTTCAGGTGTATCCAGATGCAATTTATCGCTGATGACAGGGTTGGGGTAAACCTTTATACTGTTGTCAAAATGGAGATTTTCAATGTGACTGTATGCGAAAGTGCCATCCGAATCCATCATTTTTAGCCGGTAAAAATTATCTCCGGATATTGGACTGTTGTCTCTAAATGAATAAAATTTAGTTGTGCTGCTTTCTCCATGCGCGGCTATGCTCCCTATTTTGGTCCATTCTTTCCCGTTGATACTGTGCTCGATATCAAACCTTTCACTGTTGGTTTCTGATGAAGTGTTCCACGTCAAGAGTGCTGCGAATTCATCTTTCACGGCCGTGAAACGCACCAGGGTTACCGGCAATGGAGTACTTTTGGAATCGGGCAATAGGAACAAAGGGATAGGATTTATGGTACCGGCCGCTGCGATAACGGCGCAGTCTATTGGTTGCCCGGCATAGTTGTAGCAATAGGAGGCACGAACGGGTCCAGCCGCATTGTTACCGCGGACATTTTTCAAGCGATTGAATGAGTCGTAATCGTAAAATGTGACCTTCCCATTTGCATCGGTCATACTTTTAATCCCTACAAGCGGCTGGTATTGATATGACTTGGTTTGAGCGAATGCAGTATTCAATCCGGTGGTCTCAGCAGACAATAAATTAGCATTGCCTCCATTGACGTGCCATTCCAATCCGGTGACCATGCCGTTTCGGGAGGTGTATTCGGTCGCATAACCCCGGTCTGTGTAGCTATTGAATGTGACTTCCGGAAAAACGGGGCCAGCTACATTGTTTTCGATTCTTTGAGAAGAAATGATGGAAGGTACATATATACAGGGGTTTGAAGTTCCCCAAGCACCCGCGGCGCAAGCGTAATCCGTTTTGCTTGCCACGACAAGGTTACCTTCTTTTGCAGTTTGCAAAATCACCGGGGTTACCACATTTGCATTGGTCATATTTGAGTACGCCGGGAGATCAAAAGGATAGGTATAAGTCGTTTCAATGACCTGGCCTTCACTATTGCTGAATGTTTTTGATTTAGGTAAAAGATAATCGGCCGGGTATTGATAAGTTTCTGTCGTACTGATTCCTCCATTGCTGTTTGCATTTTTTATAACCTGCTTTTGGCTCAGCAAGGCCGAGCCTGTTTTGATTTTATAATCAAACAGCCTGAAAGCGTCCATCGTATGGCCGCACACAAGGTGAGCGAAGGACGGTTCACCGGTGTCAGCATCTATGGTAAAAGGTTCGATGTATTGTGCTTGAAGCGAATCGCGGATTATGTTGGTATACTGGTAAGTTTCCTTTTCAATGGAGGTGTAAGTGCCTCCCAGATGTCCCAGTGTTTCTTTTGAAAGTAAATTCGAGCCCTTCCAGAAATCTACATTCGCCAGATACCTGATAAATGGATTGTTTGAAAAAAACAGACTCGGACTGTCATAAGTGAATACCGTTTTGCCCTGATTGGCATTGACATTGCCAATATATTCGGTTGCATTGGTGTACAATACAGGACTGGTTTGAAAATAGGCTGAACCGTCTACAATATCAGAAGACACTTTGAGCACGTAGGTATTTTCTGCCTCACAGCCACTTTGAAGGGTTACATGTTTGTTCATATAGCCCATTGTCCAGAAACTTTCCGTCTGAAATGGGTTGAGCCGTATAAAACCACAACCCGCACATTGCTCGCCGCCATATTCGTAACTCTTGATTTCCTGCTGGCCTTCGACATGATTGATGATCCTTTTCACACGTAAGCCGCCCGCGCTTGTGGCAGTACTTGCCCACCAAACTTTGTTCCCTTCATATTCAAATTCCGTTGAACCGGCAGTAGGGTAATTGATTTTCTTTAAAACATAGTATTTAGTTGTCGTTTCATTCGCTTCCCGATTGGCAGTGCCCGACGAATAACTGGTTTGCCCGCCGCCTTTACCTGTGACTAATACCTTGTAATTTCCGGGTATTAGACTACCATTAGCATTCATACCATTGTAATACCCCCAATAATCGAGGCCTTTCAAGTCGACAGGATTGTTAGGGGCTGGTTGGGGCGGTTCGTTGTATTCGAAGCTGTGGGTCTCAGATGTAGCACCGGCCGGGACACCAAAACGTTCGAGTTTGGTGAGTTTGTAGCGCTTGACATCGCCTGTGTACATGCCCTGGGAAAAGGAATGTTTTTGCACCAAATTATTGCCAGCATCAAAAACTTCCATGGTTTTCAGTTTATTGCCGTCAAAAGTGGTGGGTGCATTACCGCCTGTTTCATAAGAAAATAACACCTTACCATTCTCCCATTCAATGGACTTAAGTAATGTTACATAATGCGTAGAGGTGATGATCCCCTGTGAGATATTGATCTGTGAGAAAGCGTTTGCGCCAGGCGTAACAAAACTGTTAATAGACTGTGGCGGGTTTCCGATATCAAAGCTGTTGATCTTTCCGAGGTCCGTTCTGTTACTGCTACTATAATAAATCCCGGTTGTATACTTCAATGTAATGTGCTCCTTACCTCCCTGGGAAATGATATCCGTCAGCAACCAGCTGGTGGTAAATGACCTGCCTGCATTCTTCTGATCGGGGTAGGTCGTTTCGATCACATCTACATTAGCTACCGAACGTCCATAGCGATACGTCACGCCATCCTCATCAATTATTTCAAAATGGGTGAAGGTTGAGTTAAAGGAAGCTGCATTCGAGGAAATCTTAATGGGCCGATATGGCACTGTTATCGGTTTGTTAGCACCGGTATAGTTTCCGCTGGCATCGAAAATATTTTTCAGCATAAATTTCCCGCCATCAGAAGGGAAATTGTAATAGAAAATATCCGGCTGTAAATCCGTTCCCGAGGCTGTTTCATCAGCGGCAAGTTGCAATTGATAAAGCCGTCTGTCAGCATCAATAGCATCAATGGTTGTTCCGGTTAGCTGTCCTGCCGGAACTATCTTGGCAGGCGTTGAGGCCAGCTCGTCCGGGTCTCCGATCACAGTTCTGGAAATGCGCCCTCCCGCGTTCAAAGACCAGCCGAGACCAAGTACTCCGCTATTATCCCGTGGTTTGAAACCTGCGGCATGGTAAGACATTGATATGGGCAGTATAAGTTTGCCTGTATTGATTGTAAAAAGAGGAATGTTAATTTCAGGGACACCAGTTACGTGACCCACCGGGTAGTCGCCGTAACGTTGAAAAGAGGCAGACTGCGGGGATGGTGGCGATACCTTGGTATAACCGCTTTCGGCCTGTATCGCATTTTCAGGATCGACAGGCTCTATAACATTGACAGTATCGACAGGTGACTCTGGATCTGATGGCAGCTGAGCCATAGCAGAATGACTGACCCCACTGATAAAAAAGAAAAAAAGAAGGACAAGATGTTTCATAAAAAGTCAAAATGGATGTATAGTTTGGAAATAATACAGATGATGGTTTTCTGTATTTAGACGCCCATTCCAAAATAGGTAACGGCTGTTTGAGAAATATTTCTAGAAATGCGGTGGCCCGGTGTAAATCAGCGAGTATGTGGTGCGAGAGCGCGGGAAGTGGCGTTGCTGAATTAATGCTGTGTTAACTTTTTTAAAAAAAGTATATACGAATAGTCTTTTCCATAACACTGCCAGTATCCTACACAACTAAACCTTGCTAATACTATGTCACTTTCCCGGGCTGAAAAATTGATTAATAAACTGATCAGCAACAAACTCACGGGAGAAGAACTGTCCGAACTGCTGGAAGGCATTACGAGCGAGGAAGACCAGCAAAAATATTCCGATGCGCTGGAGATTTACTTTAACAATCTTTTAAAGGACAATCAATCGAATGGTGAAGCCCCCGAGGGGAAATAGAATTGTAAACCCGATGTATTTAAACCGTTACCCATTTATAGTATGAATTCAGTTTCTACATTTCGTAAATTTTTACTGCGCACACGCTTTGCCATTGTTCTGGCGGTGGTACTCGCCTCTGCGGCTGAGGCACAGGTAGTGAAAGGAAAAGTTACCTCCAGAGAGGATGGTACTACTATGCCAGGTGTTAATATTCTGATTAAGGGCTCGCAGACTGGAACGAGCACCGACGCGTCTGGGGCATATTCGCTGGAAGTTGGCCCAGGAAATCCCACACTTGTATTTTCATTTGTTGGTTATGTTCAGGAAGAAGTTTTGGTGTCAGGCCGCAGCGTTATCGATGTAGCTATTGCGCCAAGTGCTGAAAACCTGAAAGAAGTAGTGGTGACAGCCCTCGGCATTAGCAGAGAAGCCCGGTCGCTGGCTTATTCGGTGAGTAGCATTAAAGGAGAGGATATGGTGAAAGCCGGTAACCCGAACCTTTTGAAGTCGCTCGACGGTAAAGTGAGCGGTGTGAACTTCACCAACCTCAGCAGCGACCCTACTTCGTCAGTATTGGTCAACATCCGGGGAACTACGGCTATGCCTACTACAAGCAATGGCGGTACCAACGTATCCATCAGATCGCAACCACTTTATGTTATCGACGGTATCCCGGTGGGCACGCAGTCATTTACACAAAAAGACGGTGTCGATTTTGGTAACATCCTTTCTCAGCTCAACCCGAACGACATTGCTTCGGTAACGATCCTGAAAGGCGGTAGCGCGGGTGCATTATATGGTGCAGAAGGCGGTAATGGCGTCGTGATGATCACAACCAAGTCGGGCAAGGGTGCCAAAAAAGGCCTGGGTGTTTCATACAACAGCATGATAAGCGTTGAAAAACCTTACCAATTCATTGAAAGCCAGACCGAATTCGGTCAGGGCGAACGAGCGTATGAATGGCAGTATGACAATACTGATACCTGGGGCCCTAAGCTGGATGGCAAGTTTGTTTCAGACTACTGGGATGTGAAATCAAAGGCGTGGAAAAATGGTCCGATGGTATCATCAAATGAAAACCGCGTGAAGGCATACCTTCAAACGGGAAGCACATTCAGCAATAGCGTAGGCGTTACAGGAAATTATGAGAAAGGCTCTTTCCGGCTTTCTTTATCCAATATGACCAACCACGGGGTAATGCCTAATACCAAAACCCAGCAGAAATCGGTCACCTTTAACTCGCAGTACAACATCACCAACCGTGTCTCAGTGTCGGTGAATGCGAGTTATATCAATACATTCAATCCTAACAAAGCCAATACAACAGGTTCAAACAGCGTTCTGAACAGCTTGTTGTTCAATATGCCAAGCAACCTTCAGCCGCTCAGCGATATGAAAAGCTACTGGATGGATGGCTTTGAAGGCGTACGTCAGAATGGTGCCCTCATGAAAGATAATGGTATCGACGTCGCTGAAAGCAATCCATGGTGGACTACTTATGAGAAAATCCACCGTTTCGGCCGTGACAATTACTTTGGCAAGATCCAGTTGAACTGGCAGCTTACTGATAACCTGTCCTTCTTGCTCCGTACAGGTACTCAGAACGTGAAAGAAAACTATGAGCTTCGTAAATCATGGGGTGACAAAGGCGATGCTTACGGTCAGTATGTACAGGGATCGAACAGCAGTGTGGAAGCCAATACGGACGCTATCCTGACTTACAGCAAGAATTTCGGAAGACTTTCCCTGACTGTTGCGGGTGGTGGTAACTATCGCTACACCAATTCGAGCAGCATGGAAATTTCCGGTGGTGACCTGAACTCTCCGGCATTATTTACACTTGCCAACATTAAAGCTGGTACGATGACTGTCGGTGGAGATCCTTTCATTACAGAGAAATCGATGAGCGTTTACGGAACAACCACCGTGGGATGGGACGACAAATTCTTCCTGGACGTGACCGCCCGCAATGACTGGAAAGGTATCCTGGCAGAAGAAAAAATACATTACTTCTATCCATCGGCTTCATTTAGCTGGCTGGCTTCGGAAACATTCAAATTGCCTGAGGCATTCAACCTGGTGAAATTCCGTCTCGGACTTGCAGATGTAGGAAATGGTTTGGTAAGACAGCGTTCTATCGACACTTACAGCTACGACGCAAGTCCATGGGGAGCGATCAACACGGTGTCGATGAATGCAAGATTGGTTGATCCGAATATTCGGGCACAACACTCAGTTACACAAGAGGCCGGTCTTGATCTTGGCTTGTTCAGAAACAGGGTAAAGTTTGATTTTACTTACTTTATCAAAACCCAAAAAGATCAGATCGATAACATTCCGCTTCCAAAAGGATCGGGTTATACGGGAATGCTGACAAACATTGGTGACGTTCGCAGCAAAGGATATGAATGGGGACTGACTTTTACACCGGTTAAAACTGCTAATTTCTCATGGGATGTATCAGGCAGCTTTACACATTATAAAGCTTCGATCATTGGCTTATCCAGCGTTTTTGCACCAAATGGCTATGTGTTCGCAAGCTATGACGGTAAGACGAAAGTGAAAATTGCAAAAGGTGAGACAGTTGGTAACATCTACGAGGAAAATCCTATTCTTCGCGTAAAATCGGGTAAATATGCTGGCATGCCTTTGCTGGACAGCGACGAAGGAAAGATCCAGAAATCGTCTGACGAACGTGACCGTGGCCAGTTAGGTAACTTCAATCCCGACTTTATCTTCGGCCTTAACACGACCCTGCGTTACAAGCAATTCACATTGAACATGGTAGGTAGCCTAAGAAAAGGAGGTAAATACATCTCGGTAAATCAGCAATACCTTGAATCGAACGGACGTGCGATCACTACATTGGGCTCAGGCGATAACAACCAATGGTGGGTAGGTGGCCGCGATGCGGAACATGGTGGTATGGTTTGGCCAGCGGTAGGTGCTAGTCAGTATGAGGCTATCAATAACAATAATGATGGCAAACGGTCTGATTTCCAGGATGCTAGTTACGTAAAAGGCGTGTTCCTGAACCCGGCTTACGAAGGCAAGCCTGAGGATGCAAAGGAATCTGACTATATCGTGAATGGAGCTGACGCTAAAAACACTTTCTATGATTTCCCTTACAATGGCTATGGTGATGTGATCTGGAACTTTACAGCAACCCGTACCTACGATGCAACGAATTTCAAGATGCGCGAAATTTCCCTCGCCTATACTTTGCCAACAGCATTGACAAGACAATACAAGCTGAACAATGTGACCCTGGCACTGGTAGGACGTAACGTATTCCAATGGAACAAGTCGGGCCGTCATGAGGATCCTGAGTCAGCGTTCAGCGGCGTAGGAACAAACCAGGGGGTTTTGAGGGCAACACTGCCAAGTATCCGGTCGTACGGCTTCAAACTATCTCTTGACTTTTAATTACCATTTTCATTCAGAATTAACATGAAATCGATAAAAATATTTGCCATAGTTGCAATCGCCGGACTGTTCTCCTGCAGTGACGATGAGCTCCGTACCTACGATGCATTGCAGCAGAAAGACGCCATTGAATCCGTTAACGATCCTTACCTGCTGGCGTCGATCATTAAAAAGACTGCATTGTTTTACCAGAAAATGGGGTACGATACCCGCATGCTGCCTGGTGCAGTGCAACACATGGGAAGCAATTACCAGAGTGGCGACAACTTCTACTCAGGGTTCAAATCGCCGGTAACGGACATGTATACTTCGATGGAAATCCTGAAACTCATCGACGGCTCCATCGGGCTTGCGGAAGATCGGGGCTCCAAAACACACGAAGGTATTTTCAAGGTATTTCGCGTGTTGCTTTTTTCTTACATGACTGATTTTTACGGTGACGTATATTACTCAGAGGCACTTAAAGCAAGAGAGGGAGTTCTTTATCCGAAGTATGATAAACAGGTCGATATTTATAACGGGCTTTTAAAAGAACTCGACGATGCCAATGCATTAATGGATGCTGGTACCGAGACGGTTTCAGGAAGCTATGACCTGATGTTTGGAGGAAGTAAGGAGAAATGGAAGAAGTTTTCGAATTCGCTGAAACTGAGATTGCTCATGCGCGCATCAAACAAATTGCCGGATGCCGGTGCCCGCATTGCGGCGCTTGCTAATGCCCCGGTATTGAGCGATCCTACTGACAATGCTTCTATTTCTTATATAGGAACAACTGGCCCAATAGGTAGCGACCCGGGAAACTCCTGGACAGGTGGCCCGCTAAACTGGGGTACTATCGACAACTTTGATACCCGCAGACCATGTAAGACGCTGATCGACAAGCTGACAGAGCTGAATGACCCACGTATGCAAGTATGGTTTGCGCCGGTGGAAAAACCCTGGACAAGCGATCCCGCAAAGCATGGCGTGAGTTTCACAACCACAGATCCAAACGGATATACCTATACATCTACGTGGGAGTACATCGATCGTAAGAACAAGGACATCGCGGCTTATGCGACTAAGGAGATCCTGCTTGATTCGAACAAGGTGTATGCAGGTTTTGTAGCTGGTATGCTAGCGGACTGGAAAAATGGAAACGGTCATTACGATGTTGCTGCCGGTGGAGCAGTTGGTAATTTCAAGGTTTCCAAATTCTCTAAGTTGTTCAGGGAAAACAAACATTCACTGCTTAAAGCCATGGTGATGAACAGCGACGAAGTACAGTTTATTCTGGCTGAGGCGGCTGCAAAAGGCCTTATTCCAGGAAGCGCCGACGCTTATTACCGCAAAGGGATTACAAATTCACTTTTACGCTGGGGAGTTAACCAGGTTGCTGTGGATAAATACCTGGCACAGGCTGTTGTTGCGCTACCAGCGGACAAAGCAGGGCAACTTGCAAAAATTGCCGATCAGAAATGGATCAGTTTGTTCCTCGTGTCATCAGAAGCTTATCTGGATCTTCGCCGCACGAAGTTGCCGAATATATTTAGCAATGGCCGTTTGAGCGGATTCCCATTCCCGGAACGCTATCGCTACCCGGGTGACGAGCTTGGACAGAATAAGCCGGCGTACGACCTGGGCGTGTCTTCACTGACTCCGGCGGTTGACGATCAGTTTTCAAAAATGTGGTTATTAAAATAACTTGAATTGTTCAGGCAGGGAGGTCAAAACAGCGCCCTGCCTGAATAAATAATGCAAACCCTCCTCTGTTATATATAATAGTTTTGAATAAATTAAAAATGAGGTACTTACGATAGTACTTAAGTTGGAATACCAAGTAATGTAGATAGGATTAAAAGAGAAGGGTAATCATTTACGCTGTATAAATTCTTAGACGCTAGTTATATAAGTTTTTCGGGCTGTTGAATTCTTTAATAAGCTCTGTTTCAGTAATAATGCATGTGACAATCACCTTAAACTCAAAACTTATGGATCCAAATTCTATTATTGGCCTGCGTCGAACACTATGGTGCTTCCTCGTAGCGGTATTAATGGCGATGCCTGACTTTTCGCAGGCTTCCGGTGCCCCCAGACTGGACAAGACTATTAAAGGTAAGATCACGGCAAAGACCGATGGTTCGGCCATGCCCGGTGTGAACATTATCGTCAAAGGTACGCAAGTCGGTACCTCGTCCGATGCCTCAGGTAATTATTCTATTACAATTAGTGACCAACCCAGGCAGGTACTGGTGTTCTCTTACATTGGTCACGAAACCCAGGAAGTAACTGTTGGAAATGAGTCAGTTATTAATATTTCGCTAGTAGAAGGAGCCGAAACACTGGGCGAATACGTCGTTACAGCCCTCGGCCTTTCGCGTGAAAAACGCTCATTGGGTTATTCTGTGGGAGAGATCGATGGCAAAGACATCAGTCGGGTAGCACAGGAAAACGTATTGAATTCGATGGCCGGCAAAGTACCGGGCGTAACCATCAGCTCAACCGGCGGAACAGGCTCCTCAGTGAGTATGATCATTCGCGGCGCGACCTCGCTAAGTAATGATAACCAGCCACTTTTCGTGGTAGACGGTGTGCCCATTGCCAACACTTTGAACAACGTTAGCCAGATCGGTAATGACAACCGCGTGGATTATGGTAATGCAATTTCAAGCATTAACCCTGACGATGTGGAAAGTGTATCCATTCTGAAGGGGCCGAACGCTGCTGCCTTATATGGTTCGCGCGCAGGCAATGGCGTTGTCCTGATCACTACAAAAAGCGGAAGCAAATCGAAAAAAATGACGGTGTCGGTCAATTCCAATACGGTTTTTGACAGACCTTATAGATACTTGAACATGCATTCCAAATTTGCGACAGGTATCCTTCCATTTACACCCGACAACAACCCATATCCAGGCGGAGTCCTGATGATTGAGGAAGGTTCGGCCGGTGGTGTAGGTCCTGAGCTGGACAAAGGCTATAAGGCAATACAATGGAACAGCCCGAAAGATGCAAACGGCAATCCTATTGCAACCGAGCTGGTTTCCCACCCGGATAACGTTAAAAACTTTGTTCGCACCGGTATCACCACCACAAATGGGGTCTCTATTGCCAACAGCACAGATCTGGTATCATACCGTTTGTCGTATTCGAACATGACCAACAGAGGTATCATCCCGAATTCAGACTTGTTCCGTAACTCGCTGAACATGAACTCATCGGTGAAGCTCAGCAAAAATGTGAGAATTAGCAGTAACATTGATTTCAGCCGCAATAATTCCAATAACCGCCCCGCTACGAACAGGGGAGCAAACCCATTGCAATGGGCGTATGCAGTTTCCCCTCATATTGATATCAGAGATTTAAGAGACTATTGGGTACCTGGGCAGGAAGGTCTGCAGCAACTGTCGCAAGCAAAGGGCGCATATAACAACCCTTATTTCCTTGCTTATGAGGTGAATAACGGCTTCGTTCGTGACCGTGTATTTGGTAACATGAAGGCCGACTGGCAGATCACCCCACATTTGAGTTTAATGGGACGGTACTCTTTGGATACTTACCGCGAAGAACGCGAAACCAAGATCGGCAACAGTTATACTAATGACAGCCGTGGTGCTTACGGTGTGATCAATTTGTCGAGATTTGAGCGTAATGCAGACTTTCTCGCTACTTATAAAAGAGACGTGAGCGATTTCAGCGTATCGATTTCGGCAGGTGGTAACTCACGTTATCAGAAAAATACTGACATCAGCTCAGCTACCAGAAATGGTACAGGTTTGATCATCCCAGGTCTTTTCACGATTTCCAACATTGCTCCTGCCAGCCTTAGTTACGGAAATTACAAATCAGAACGGGCGGTGTTCAGTGTGTATGGTTTGGCTAACTTCGGGTTTAAGGACATGGTTTACCTGGACGTTACAGCTCGTAACGACTGGTCCAGCACGCTGCCAAAGGCAAACAGATCCTACTTTTATCCATCAGCTTCGCTTAGCTTATTATTGAATCAGGCACTTCGGATGCCTAATCAGATCAGCCTGCTGAAACTGAGAGGTGGTGTTGCCCAGGTAGGTAATGACACAAATCCATATAGCTTGCTGGCAACATTAGGCAATGCAGGCGCATGGGATGGCATAACCAGACTGAGCAAATCAGGTACTATTCTGCTACCTGATCTGAAACCTGAAATCGCTACATCTTACGAGTATGGCCTGGACCTGAACATGTATGCCAACAAGTTGCGTTTTTCAGCCACTTATTATCAGGTTGAAAATCGTAACCAGATCATCCCAACCAAACTTCCCGGGTCAAGTGGATTTAATTCTAAAAACATCAACGCCGGTCTGCTTGTCAGCAAAGGTCTTGAATTGACATTGGGAGGAACACCTATTGATAAGGACGGATGGAGATTGGATGTCAACGCCAACTGGTCTAGAAACCGTACCACTATCAAATCGTTGTCAGATGGACTTGACCTCTATACGCTCTGGACTGACGCAAAAGGTGGTGCCTGGACGTATGTTGGAGACAAGATCGGAGATTTGTATGACTCGGAGATCGTAACTGTAGAAGACAAAGCATCGCCTTACTTCGGCTACCCAATTCTTGACGAAAACGGATCGTGGCAGAGTATTGCGGCTGCCAGGACCAAAAATAAGATCGGTAATTTCAATCCGGACTTTATTCTGGGAATGCAAACTTCACTGTCTTACAAAGGTTTCAGCCTTAATATGACATTCGATTGGAGAAATGGCGGAGACTTCGTATCACAGACTTACCGCTACGGTGAATCGGATTTGAAATCACAACGCTTCCTGGATAACCTGATCAATCCAAACGGAATGACCGGCGATCAGCTGAGAAACTACCTGGTTGACAACAATAAGGTGATCATTGAAGGTAACAAGTTCAACATTGTGGGTGGGCCGACAGCTGAGTATGGCGGATTCCCATTTGAATACGGTGGAAATACTTACAACTATGCCGTGTTTAACCCGGGTGTAATTGCTGAGTACAATTCAGAAGGCGAGATCACTGGTTATACCGAAAATTTAGGTGGTGCCGGTACTAAGTACATTCCTTACGGAGACAATTATCCATGGGATTTCACCCGTGCCGCTACATTTGATGCATCTTTCGTAAAGCTTCGTGAAGTTTCCCTGGGCTATGATCTGCCAAGCGCATTTGTGAAAAGAATCGGCCTGCAAAATGTAAATGTTGCCGTGTACAGCCGTAACATTATCTTGTGGACAAAAGCCAAGATTGGTATTGACCCTGAAATGGCATTCCAACAAGAATCCGGCGCTCAGGCAGGAACTCAGTTCAAGCAAGGAATTGAGCGGTACAATGTAACTCCCTGGGTGATGCCAATCGGTTTCAAACTTGGTCTAACATTCTAAAAACAGTCACATAGTCTATTTAATATAAATAAACTCATGAAAAAATTGATCAAAAAATCCATCATATTCCCGTTGCTGGCGACGATGTTGATCTTCTCTTGTAAAGATCTGTCGGAGCTCAACGAGAACCCGAACGGAGTAGGGCCAGAAAGTGTAAATCCCAACTTGGTCATGCCTACGGTGCTGACAGAGGTGGCCAAAAGCTATGTAAACCTGGGTTATCAGGATATCGCGGGTGTTGTTCAGCATACACAAAAGGACGCGTGGTCCAGCGGGCATAATGATTATGACTGGAGTAATCAGAGCTGGAATGGTTACTACGATATTTTGAGAAACAATGATCTGTTTTATAACAGGTCTGTCGAGCTTAATTTTGAATTCCATCAGGGAGTATCACTAGTCATGAAATCTTTCGTTTTTGGATTGATCACTGACCTTTGGGGAGATGCGCCTTATACCAATGCTCTAAAAGGAGAAGCCGGAGCTGTTGGTGATATTTTGCCTGCATTTGACGGCCAGGATAAAATTTACGCCGGAATTATTGCCGATCTTGAAAAAGCCAACACATTGCTTTCCAAACCCAAAGCCGAATACGAAGGTATTGTTGACAATGTGGATGTGTACTACGGTGGCGATCCAACGAAATGGAGGAAAATGGCAAACTCGCTGCTGCTGCGTTACTATATGCGTTTGTCGGTAAAACAGCCTGATATTGCCAAAGCAGGAATTGAGAAAATCGTTGGCAATGCTGCACAGTATCCTATCATTACGACCAATTCCGAAGATGCGACCATGGGTTTCCCTGGTAACAGCGATGCCGATGCGTGGCCTGCCAATGCGGTGTTCGATGCGAGTGGAAGCAACTATCGTCGTATCAAAATGTGTGCGACATTGGTTGAAAAATTACAGACATTGAAAGATCCGCGCCTGGGTATCTGGGCTAATAAAGTGGAAGTGCCCTTAGTTGTGGACGCTACACAACCTGCCGGAACTGACAAAATTGTAGACGGAAAAAGGATTTTATCTCCGGAAAAAGTGAAAAATACGCTGTACGATACAGATCCTGAGTACGTTGGGCTGCCACCAAGCTTCTCTGCTTTGCCATCAGCATACAACCTCAACCCGACTCCCGGACAAACATCGTTTAACCCGCATGCATCTTTCCTGAATAACATTTACAAAGCGGCAAAGGGACCACTGCTCCGGGCACGTTTGATCTCGGCTGCCGAAGTGCATTTCATTCTGGCCGAAGCGGCATTGAAAGGATGGGCTGCTGGTGTTGCGAAAGACCACTACGAAGCTGGCATCAAAGCATCCATGGATACGTGGACAGTAGGGAGTTCCTACACAGCCTACATTGCTACGCCTGGTGTTGTTTTTGATAAAACGATCAAGCAAGTTTTGGAACAAAAATGGATCGCCAGCTGGACAGCCGCAACCGAAGCCTGGTTCGATTTCAGAAGAACGGGTTTTCCAGAGTTGAAAGCGGGACCTGCTGCCAAAAGAGAAGTGCTGCCGGTTCGTTTCTACTATATGCAGGATGAACTTCAAATCAATAAGGCCAATGCGGAAAGTGCGGTGAGTAAGCTGGAAATCACCAGTTATTCCCAGGCCGACAAAGGAAATAGTGCATGGTCTAAACAATGGCTTATACAGGGAACTGCAAAGCCCTGGTAATATTTTTTTGGTGGAGTAATTGAAACCGGGGCTGTCCAATGTGTACCGACAGTTCCGGTTTACTTTTGAAACGCATAAAATTTTGAAACAAATTCCTAAACCCTTTACAATGAAAGCAAGAATCATACTTATTCTCAGCCTGGTTTTTATTATTCCGCAAGTGATGTATGCCCAGCATTTCAGGGCTGCTGCTGCGGTCAGGATCATTACACCTGATCCGCTACTGCCAGTTTCTGGCGGGATTGGGACACCGAAAAAAGCGACTGAGAAAAATGGTGATCTGTACGCAAGAGCATTGGTACTGGAAAAAGGCAATGTCAGAATTGCTGTCGTGAATATAGACAACCTGGGTTGGCCAGCCGCATTAGGCAACAAATCCAGGGCATTGATTAAAGGTATCGCCCCCGAAAATGTATTGATCGGCGCCACGCACACGCACAGTGGGCCCGATGCTTACGGTTTCCCCAACGAAAAGGGAGAATCGTTCGCAGACCTGAAATACCTTGATTACTGCACCAAGCAAATCGCGGACGCAGTAAATGAGGCCGTTAAGAACCTCGAAGATGCCTCATTGAAAATCGCAGTAGGCGAGGCCAAAGGCAAAATTGCCTATAACTATTACGCGGATCAGCTGTACGATCCACGTTGCGGAGTGATACAAGCAATAGCTACATCGGGCGCGAAAAAAGGGAAAGCCATCGCCACATTGGTAAACTACGCCGTACATCCGGAAGTGATCGGTTCAGGCAGAGGTATTCTGAGCCCCGATCTCTGCGGGCCACTTTATGACCGGATCGAAACGCAGGGAGGAGGTATTGCGGTGTTTATGAATGGTGCACAAGGAGGAATGGTTACTGCGGATAACCGTCTGGAAAATGGCAAAGAAGCAAGTGACTGGAACGAATGCAAACGGATCGGTGAGCTGCTGGCTGATGAGGCATTGCGGATCGTGAAAGATGCGCCATTACAAGAAGACCCGCAATTGTACTGCGCGGCAAAGAAGATCGAATTTCCGGTAGACTCGGAAATCATGCGGTATATTCTCAAAAAATCACCGATTGTAAATGAAATAACAGGCGATAACCGGGTAGTTACGCAGCTCAACCTGCTGAACATCGGCACGGCCCAGGTACTGAGCATTCCCGGAGAAGCATTGCCCAACATTGGTTTTTACGTAAAACGCCATATGAGCACGAAACAGCCGTTTTTGTTTGGTTTAACCAATGATGCCTTCGGATATATGCTGACGAAAGTGGATTTCCAAAGCTTCAAAAGATACGACTATGTGAGCCGGACGAGCCTGGGGGAAATGACCGGGGAAATTTATATAGAGCAAGCACTCAAACTAATTCAGGAAAGTCCTAAACCACAGTAAATTAAATAACCTTAGCCAACTACTAAAAGCTTCAATCTATGTCTGTGAAAATGATCAAGATCACATTGAAATTACTGCTGATCCAGTTTTTGTTTGTATTTACCTCCAATGCTCAGAAAAAGATCACTCCCGAAACTGCATTGGAAAGTTACCTGAACAATGGTGATAAAACCTTCAAATGGGAGCTCAAAGACTCATTTACAAAAGAAAACCTTACTTTTTATAATGTACTCGTTACGTCGCAGAAGTGGCGAGAATTTATCTGGACGCACCAGCTGACCATTATCGTTCCAAAGGACAACCAGCATGATGATGCCTTGCTTTTCATAACTGGTGGTTCTAATACAGACGGCCTTCCGAATTGGAATGGTAAAAAAGACGAGAAGATGTATGCGTCGCTGGGCGAGGTGGCGAAAACCAATCACGCTATTGTGGCTTTGCTGAAGCAAACACCTAATCAGCCGTTTTTCGGGGATTTGACCGAAGATGCATTGATTTCATATACGCTGCACAATTGGAAAAAAGATAAAGATTATAGCTGGCCGCTGCTGTTTCCGATGGTTAAAAGCGCGGTGAAGGCCATGGATGTGGTACAGGAGTTTTCAAAACAAAAACTCAATCATACCGTGAACAAGTTCGTAGTGACGGGTGCCTCCAAACGCGGCTGGACTACCTGGCTCACAGGCGCAAGTGACAAACGGGTGGAAGCGATAGCGCCAATGGTGATCGACGTGCTGAATATGCCGGTTAGTCTCGACTATCAGATCAAATCCTGGGGTGATTACAGCATTCAAATTGAAGATTATGTAAAGCTGGGCATTCCGCAATCGACTGGTTCTACCGACGGCGAAGCAATCACAAAAATGATCGATCCGTACTCATACCGCGCCAAACTGACCATGCCAAAAATGATTTTTATGGGCACCAATGACGAGTACTGGGTGGTGGACAACATTAAAAATTACCTGGACAAAATCCCCGGCAACAACATGCTGCATTATGTACCGAACGCGGGACACGACTTGGGTGATGGTACGCAGGCGATGCAGGCTTTGAGTGCTTTCTTCGGAGCTACGATTACCAAAAGACCTTATACCGAATGCAAATGGACACAATCGGTGGCTGGTAAGGAGATCAAGCTGGATATTAAAGCGACTTCTGATGCATTGGTTGACGTCATTCTTTGGTCGGCCAGTTCGACGGATCAGGATTTGCGTAATGATACCTGGACGAGCAAAAGCCTTGGTATAAGCAGTAAGTCAGCTGTGAAGGTGACCGAAACATTTCCTGCAAGTGGCTTTCGGGCATTTTATGTGGATTTGAAATACAAAACACCCAAAGGCGACACTTATACAGAAAGCACAAGGGTTTTTCTGACAAACAGTAAAAACGTTCTATAAACTAAGGTTCCTGAAAGAGTAAATTGGCATTGATATAGTTGAAAATACTAGCCCTGATGAAAATAAAATATATACTGCTGCACGGACTGATCATGTCCGTAGCAATGATGGCTTGCCAAAAACAGGAGCAGCTCCCGACCGGAACTGTGAAGGAAGTGGTAGATAATACTGTGACACGGTTTTACAAAACGCTTAAACCCGCACAGCTCGACACCATTTCGGATGCTTATGTGCTTGGGTTTCTCAATGATGAGGAAAAGGCAGTTTTGGCAAAAAAATTCTGGACATTCGAGGCTAATGTACCGGTGACGGTTTCACTGATGCGGCATACTGAGCAGAAAATACTGCCTTTCTGGTTGGAAAGCAGTGGTTTTAAGAAGACCTCGATGCTGGTCAAAAATGAAGAATTTACCTATGAAGTATGGCAAAGGGATTTTGACAAAGGCGCCGTCGGGCTCGGAATCAATGGATTTGACATGCACCGGCCCGTCTATTTTATCAGTGTTGCTCCGCAAAACAAAAGTGACAAGCTTGAAATTACCAATGTCGCGCCTGCCGAGTACAAACTCGACACGATGCGCGTCGGCGCATTTACCTATCATGACTGGGACGGCCTCGTGCTGGACGAAGTTCCCGACCAATTAAAAGGACAGGTGCTTTTCACAACGGTACGTGGCAGGGCACGCGAGGCCCATCTCGTGCATGCATTCAGGACAACGGACACGCCGTCTTCTACCGAGCCAGATCAGGTAATGCTGACATGGAGCGGCGACCCCAAGACCTCGGTTAATGTGCAATGGAGGACGAGCCCTGAAATAGCATCGGGGAAGGTTAAATACTGGGTGCCGGGAAGGCAGGATACGGTCAGTATGGACGCCTCAGTCTTTAAAATGGAAGACAGACTGCTACAAAATGACCGGTACGTGAACCGTTTCACAGCCAAACTAAAAGACCTGAAACCGGGGACGACTTACCAGTACGCCATCGGAACAAATCCGAACAAATGGTCGGCGCCTACGTCATTCAAAACAGAATCTGCACAAAATGACGGCTTTTCATTCATATGGTTTGGCGACACGCATTTCTCGCCCATTTGGGGAGATATGGCTAAGAAAGCGGTGAAACGCCATCCCGAAACAGCATTCTTTTCAATAGCGGGAGACCTGGTGAGTACAGGATTGCACCGCGATCATTGGGATCAGCTCTGGGACCATAGTAAAGGAGTTTTCACTGGCAAATCGCTTATGCCGGTTCCGGGAAATCACGATAGTCAGGACGGACTTGGGGCGTGGATGTACAAAGAAATGTTCAGCCTGCCGGAAAATGGCCCGGCTGGACAACCCTCGGAAATGACGTATGCATTTAATTATCAGAATGCGTTGTACCTGATGATCGATGCGACGCTGTCGGTTCCCCGGCAAAGTGCTTGGGTGGAGGAAAAACTCAAAAATTCCGATGCCAAATGGAAGTTTGTAATGTTTCATTTTCCACCTTATAATTTCGAAGAGCCATATGATGAGATCAAGAAAGAATGGTGCACGCTTTTCGACAAATACCATGTGGATATGGTTATGAACGGGCATATGCATTATTACCTCCGCACGAAACCAATGAATGGCGATAAAGCTGTTGCTACCCCGGCACAAGGCACCATTTACACGATGTCGATCAGTATTCCCGGTAAGCAGGTGCGGTGGCCGGATGAAGAATATGCGGTAGTGAGGTACAAAGACGGCCCGCTTTATCAGCACATGACGATCAACGGAAATACGCTCTCCTACAAATGTTATACCCCCGACGGTGAGGTGAAGGATGAGCTTATCATTACCAAGTAGTTTTCAATAATTTCAATTATAATGATCAGGATTACATTACCCGCTATTCTCTTATTTTTTGTTGTTTGTCAAACCCAAGCACAAAAGCAGCTTGATCCTATTAAAAAGGACTTTCTGAATCCCAATTCAAAAAATATACTGGTGGCATCGCATCGTGCGGTCCATCATCAATTTCCCGAAAATTCAAGACCCGCCATCCAGGAAGCCATACGGCTTGGTGTCGACATTGCTGAAATTGATGTGAAGGTCAGCAAGGACGGTATTCCAATGCTTATGCACGACGGGAAAGTCGACCGGACTACGAATGGTAAAGGTAGTTTTGAAACACTGACGTTCGAGGAATTGCGCAAACTGAGACTGGTTTCCAACGGCAAGGTAACGGACGAAACTATTCCGACGCTGGAAGAAGCCCTGCAAATTGCAAAGGGCAATATTCTGGTAGATCTCGATCTGAAAACAGACCAGATAGATAAAGTGATAGAAGTAGTGAAAAAGATGGAGGCGACCGGGTTCGTTTTCTTTTTCGACAGTGATTATGAAATACTTTCCAAAGTAGATTCCGCCTCCAAAAAATTTATGATCATGCCCCGTGCATATTCCCACGCGATGGCAGACTCGGCGCTGGCCCGTTTCAAGCCGGAGGTAGTGCACATTGATTCGAAATTCTATACTCCCGAGGTAACATCCCTGATCAAGGGAAAGAAAGCGCGGATATGGATCAATGCACTCGGCCAGCCGGATGCGGAAATCAGGAAGGGAAAGGCGCGTGAAACATTGATATCTCTCACCAAACAAGGCGCTAATATCATTCAGACGGACGAACCTGAGAAGATGATCGCCACGTTACGTGAAATGGGACTGCACCGCTAGACTTTTAAAGCGTTACCGCAGCTATTGCGCCAAAAAGGGGCCTGGAAATATTTCCCGGCCCCCTTTTTTGTTGTGCGATCTCAGATCGCAAGAATTATTCAAACCGACTATTAGCCCCTTTCAGCTCGCCATGCGAACTGACTGCAACGGCTGTTAATATCGCGAACAGGGCCATTACAAACAGAAAATTAACCGCCCAGCGACTCACATTCAGTCCCCGGTTACTAAACGACGGCTGAAATTTATTGATCAGAAATCCGATAACGATCAAATTGGCAATGTACAGGTACTGCTCGATCCGGTATAGACTCATGAAGGCGCAGGTAATAAGCAGGCTGTAAACGGTATACAAGCCCAGATTTCCGAAGAAAAATAGCTGTAATGCTCTGTCGTCATGTTGTAGCAGCTCGCCATGTTTTAAAATATAATATTTGTAGAAAGACAATCCGGCAAATGCGATAACCAGCAGCAAAGCAACCCATTGAACATAGGTGGTAATGCCGGCGGCGTCAGCTATCGGGTCAAAGCCTTTGATGGTTTCGATCAGACGTTCTGTTTCAAAGGATTGGTCCCATACAAAAAATGGAATGAGCAATGTGAGGATGATAATGGGTGCTATGATGCTTTTTTTGCTGATCGAATCGCCGGAACTCTCCCATTCGGAAGTGAATGTGCCGTAAGCCATTCCCGCCCCGCCAAAAAATCCGATCGAATATTCCATGACATTCCAGAAATTGAATTTGACGCCGGAAACGTGTCCCATTACCTGTAAGAAATTGCCGAATGCAAACCCGAACCCACCTCCGAGTCCAGCAAAAACCGCGACCCGTATCGCAGCATACTGTTTGTTCCTGAGCATAAACCAAAACATGGCCACCGTCATTCCAAAACAAGCAGCCCAGGCCTCAGACCGCGGAGGAGTCATGGTCCAGCCGAACTCCTCGATCAATAAATAATAGAATATAATCGCCCCAACCGTCATCTCAACAATCAATTGTGGCCATTTGACAGGCTTTTCTTTGGTAGACGCCAATGTTAGACCGAACAATCCTCCTCCGATCAACCCGAACAATCCGCCGATCACGAACAGCATCAGAAATCCATAATACACATTCCCGAATTCCAATCCTCTGGCGTAGCCCACCACTTTGCCATAACTGATAATACCACCCACTCCCCAGCCGGCCGCGGAAGCCAGCGCCAGATGAAAAGCTTTTGCATACCAGTCTTTTCTTTTGGCAAGGAGCACGATGATCAGCCCTCCGATACCGCCAGCCCAAGCAGCCCCTTGCTCATGTCCGAATTGCCCTCGGATGGCCCACGCGGTGCCGAGCGACATGCCCGCAATGAGCAGAGAATAAAGTAATTGTCGGTTATTCATTGTAAATAAGGTTGTAAGGATTGTGGGATAAATACTTTTTCATCTGGAAAACGGACTATAATTTTCGATAGAACCTCAAAAAATAGCCTGAAAAAGATTTTACCTAGTATAAATGGAAACACGATCACAGTACGATACCCATGAAAGCAATCGAGATGGACCAGAACCTGGCAATTAACGGAGGAACCAAAACAGTTACCAAGGCCTTTCCATGGCCGATATATGATGAGCAGGAAGTGGATGCGGTTGCCGAAATCGTGAGAAGCGGGAAGTGGGGGAATCCGGATTGTGGCGACCAGGTAGCGAAATTTGAAAACGAATTTGCCGCTTATTGCGGAAGTAAATATGCGATAACATGTGTCAATGGCTCCGTTTCGTTGCGTCTGGCGTTGATAGCCTGCGGCGTGAAACCGGGCGACGAGATCATCGTCCCACCTTATACCTTCATCACAACGGCTTCTTCCGTAATAGAATGCAATTGTGTGCCGGTGTTTGTCGACATTGATCCTGACACTTACAACATTAGTCCGGCTGCTATTGAAGCCGCGATTACGCCAAGGACGAAAGCCATCATTCCTGTGCATTTCGGAGGTTTGGCCTGTGATATGGGTGCGATCATGGACATTGCAAACAGGTACGGATTGAAAGTAATCGAAGATGCCGCGCATGCGCACGGTGCCGAATATAAGGGGAAGAAACTGGGGTCAATTGGCCATGTGGGTAGTTTCAGTTTTCAGTCTTCCAAGAACCTAACATCGGGAGAAGGCGGGATCGTAATCACCGACGATGACGAATTATATGCCATGATGCATTCATTGCGGAATGTTGGGCGGATCGAAGGCGGACAATGGTACGACCATTATAACCCAGGCTGTAACTACCGGATCACACAAATGCAGGCGGTGTTACTTTCGAACCAGTTGAAAAGACTGGAAGGACAGACTCGCCGGAGAAACGAAAACGGCTTGTACCTGAATCAGCTTTTGGAAACTGTGGACGGCATTACACCGTTGCAGCGGGACGAATCCATTACGATGCATTGCTATCACATTTATATATTCAAATACGATTCAGCGAAATTCGGAGGGTTGCCCAAAGACACTTTTGCTGAAATGCTGGCCGCCGAAGGAGTACCTTCTTTCAAAGGTTATCCTCATCCATTGTACCGGCAGCCTCTTTTTCAGAATAAGAACTTCATGTGTTACGCGATCCCTGAAACCGCCGATTACAGCGAGGTCAACTGCCCTGTGGCCGAGCAGGCGTGCAACACGGATGCTGTGTGGATTTTGCAGCATGCAATGTTAGGAGAAAAAGAGGATATGGAATTGTTTGTGAAAGCGATTTTGAAGATTCAGGCGAGGGAAAAGGATTGAGTCAATCCCGCGCCATTTTTCATCATCATTCTTCCTCAGCGCTCCAAATATCTTCCTCAAATCGACGGAAAAACACTCTTGGGATCTCATAATACACTTGTTGCTTTGAATGTGGTTCGACACTGGCCGGAGTTTTTTGAGGATGTTCGTAAATATCGAGGTAATAGTCGCGACCCTGGCCGACGATCCATCTCGTAACATCATCCGCACCGTCTTCAGAAGTACCTGGATCCATATACTGGATGTATTCTTGACCTAAAATTGCTGTCGCCAGGTTCAAAAACTGATTATGAAAAGAGATAATTTCTTCGCGGGTCATCAATTCAAGAATTAAAGCCATTTTCGCCCGCTCGCGATTTGCCTTGTCGATAATTGCCCAAAAATCGGTGGAAACTTCCAAGGGACTCAGTGTGCTCATTTTGCTTCTATTTATTCGATTAATGCTTTTCTTAACATCATTTCTTATTCACCACTTTCATCCTTACACCTTCACTGTGGGCCGTGAATTCTGGCGCGTACATGCATTGAATGCTGGTGATGCCATTGCTGAAATCCCCCTCGTGAGTTACAAAAAGCGGATATTCAAACACATAGGTGCCTTTTCTTAATGTGCTGAAAAAGAAATTGGTGCTCGCGTCCCTGGTGCTTTCATAGTAACCCAGTCCGTCTTGCCATTTGAAGCCACTCAGTACATTCACGGGTTCGAGACCAGAAGCGCGCATATCTTTCATATGAACATACTCCATGTCCCTGTCCGCGCGCAGCTCTACCCGCACCTTGATTTTGTCGCCAACATGAAGAATGTCTCCATTTTTGACTGGTGAAAGTACAGGGCCGTTATCCGAGTTTTTTTCAAGAAACAGCTGTTTCGATAGTTTCAATGGAGTTTCAGCCATTGAAATTTTGTCGAGATCTTCGAAATACTGCCAGTAAACGGCTCCCCAGCCGGGTTGCTTCGAAACATTAGCAGTACCACTTACCTCAACCTCGATATTTCCCATAGTGGCCACTACATTTTCAGCATTGATGGATTTTTTGAAATATCCGGTGCCCGATTCCACACTGTTTTCTTCCTGTTTAATAGAAGTGTCGCCCAATTTCACTGTGGTAATTCTTTCATCCGCCAGCCAATTGATACCCTGAGATAATAATGCATAACACGCTTCGGCAGTTGCTTTTGTACTTTCCCAATTGTTGGTTTGTTTGTTTTTCAAAAGCCAGGTTTTCAGATCATCGACTGTTTGAACGTCATTAGTAATTTCCTGAAAAGCCTCAATCAGCAAAGCCTGGCGCTCAATGGGCGCTTCGTGCCACCACCAGCCACGTTGGTTGTTTTTCCAGTACATTCCTAATTCCTCGCTGCGAATCGCGGTCTCTTTCAATGATTTCAAAATGGCTTTTGGGGTAGTCACATCATTGGTTCTTTGTAATGCCAATGCGGTAAGTCCCTGTAAATATTTGGATTGGGAAGTCCAGGTAAGTTTTGCTCGTTCTTTGAAGAATTGATAAGCTTTTTGAGACGCGGCCGGAATAGGCTTCCCTGGGAAGAAACTTCTCATATACAAGTACTGCAACTCGTTTGGCCCGGGCGTGTATTTGGCCAGCATAGTTTTTGCCTTGACCAACTCATCATAACGTTCCTTTATTCTTTTGTCCAGATAAGGAATAGCGGCCGTTTCAATGGCATTTATTTTTGGCAGCTGATCTTTTCGAAGCGCATTGATTTTTTTCAAATGGCCGATACCTGTTAAAATATATTGTGTCATATAAAGGTCATCTGGTCCGCCTTTAAACCAAACGAAACCGCCATTGGAACTTTGCATTTGAATGAGTTTGTCCAAACTTGCGGTTAGCTCGCTACTCATTTTCACAAGATCAAAAAGCAGGGCAATGTTCCTTTTTTGCTCAGCCTCCGTTTTTGCAGCGAGTACCCAGGGCGTTTCTTCGAGCAACACCGATTTTAGCTCCTGGTTTTTTTGCAAATTACTCATCAGCGCAGTCGTGTCCGTGGTACGCCATTTCTCGAAAACCTGGGCAATGCGGGGACTGCTTCCGACAACGTAGGTAGCGAGCGAATTGGCGTAGTACCTGTTCCACGTCTGTTCGGCGCATTCGTAGGGATACTCCATCAGGTAAGGCAATGCCTGTATCGCGTACCAGGCGGGATTGCTGGTGTATTCTACGGTCAGGGATTTGCTTTTCAATGTCTTTGAGCTTCCCGAATTGAGCAGTTTTTGGAACTTGAAATTCTTTGTGCCGGTACCGCGTGTTGCGATCGGCAGGCTTTCTGTTACCAGCATTCGGTTCGATAGTACTGGTAAAATATTCTCCTCTCCATCGGAAAGATTACCCGATTTGGCTACTACCCGCCAAATGACTGCTTTGGTGTAGTCCTTCGGTATTTCAATCGGGAAAATGATCGTAGCGCTTTGCCCGGCTTGTATTTCAAAAGGCTTTTCGGCTCCTATGTTTTTGAACAAATCATTTATGCTCAGATTCGTCTCTGCATCCATTAGTTGCAGCGAAACGATACCATTTAATGCGTGATCGGTCAGGTTTACGACTTTGGCCGGAAAACTGAGCTGATCGCCTTCCCTCAAAAAACGTGAAGCATTCGGCTGCACCATCAGCTCTTTCTGGGTCACTATTTCCTTGCTGCTATATCCGAGAGCGAGGTCTTTGGTATGTGCCAGCGCCTGAAATTTCCAGCGGGTTAATGCCTCAGGCATGGTGAATGAAAACGAAATATCTCCATTTTCATCTGTTTTCAAGTCTGGGAAAAAGAATGCAGTTTCATTGAAATTTTTGCGGATTGCGGGTGCATTTTCACTTGCTCCATTCTCTCCATGAGCCGGTTGTTCCTTTTTAGTTTGGGAACCATAACCTACGGTCACCACTGAAAATAACTCCTCTTTATCTTCTCCAATCATAGGTGGAGCGCCTGGGGCCTGGCCTTTTACCTGATCACGCGCTATCCCACCCACCTTCATAGCAAGAGCTTCGTTTATGTTTCTGTTCCGCACATTCCTTCCGCCGCCAGCCATTGATTTCTTCTGAACGTTGCTAATCGATTCAACTCGAATTAGTTGGTCATAGCTTTTGTCATGAGACTTATAATCGCCCGCGTACAGATAGCGTGTTTCGGCATTGGAGGAAGCAAAATTCTCACTTCTATTCCAGTCGGGTAATCTGTGAGACATTCCCCAGACATTGGGTTTGATCCAGTTATGAACATAAAACTGCTCCAATGAAGCATCGTACATGCTGGCGAGCATTTCCGCTGCTACTCTTTCCTTCTTATACCCGCTGATTCTGACTCTCCATTTTTCATCGCTTCCCGGTAAGGTTTTGTCACGGAAAGTTTCATAAGTAATGAGGAGTTCCTTATTAGTCCAGGGAACAGCGATTGTTTCCGAATGTTGATATACGCGGTTATGCTTGACAAAAAGGTAATTCACCGTGTAGCCCCCGCGGTCTTCCTCTGTTGCAGAAAAATTCAAAACTCGCTTCTCATTTTGTAATCCAAAAAATTGATATCCTTCTTTCTTATCAGATTTCTTGCTGGAACTGTTGATCACAAACACATTGTCTGCCGTCGTGCCAATTGTCAATGTAGCGTTTTTACCCGGTTCAATGGGTCTGCTTTCATTGGTCCAGAGATACTCAGGTTTAGCCAGTTTGGCCGAAGATGGGTTGGTCAATTCAATGTGCTTGGTATCTGTGACTTCCTCGCCGCTTTCATTCTTGGCGGTAACCTGAATTTTATAAAAACCCGCATTCAGGCTGAGGTCAGAAATATCAAAAGGTTTATACTTGTCAAGGCTGGCCAATTTTGTTTTCGGCTGTCCCGTTTCCCGCCAGTTTTCCATTTCGGTCTCCTGGTCAAATTCGTCATTCGGGAAATGTGTGATGTAGTCATTTTTGGTCATCACAAACAAATCCGGCCCGTGCCAGTAGCGCTCTCTGATCAAACGGCTTTCGGGTTCAATTTTGGTGACTTTAATGGTAATATCCGACTTGACGAATTCTCCATTCATGTTTTCGGTCCTTAGAGAAAGTGTTTTCAGTTCACTTGCTTCGGCTTTTTCTGGAATGCTGGCTTGGAGGAGGAAGGATTTGTAGCTCACTGAAATAGTGGATTCTGCACTTCTCGTTTCGCCATTGGAATCCGTCACGTCCGCATAAATCGTGTAGTCGAAGATCGGATCCAATTTTTTGTCGGTTTTCAGGTCCGGTATCGCTTCAAATGTTAGCTTGAACTTCCCATTCAAATCCGTCACAGCTTCTCCATGCGTAATTTCCATGGTCGAAGGCGGTAGCCACCAGCGTTTGAATGACCAGGCATAAATGAAACGGGAGTTTCGAACTACACGATAAGTAACTTTGGCACCGTCAATCGCATTTCCAGCATAAGCCGTGGCAGCGCCGCTGACCGTGATTGTATCATTGACTTTATAGCTGTTTTTCAGCGTGTCCAGAGCGACGGAGAATTTGGGTCGCTTATAGTCTTCGACATGGAATTCGGTCCTGTACACATCATCGGCTTCAATGTAAAACGAGCCGTTCAAGCCAGTTTTAGGTAGGTTAAATGTCCCGGAGAAGCTTCCGTATTCATTGACTTTATGCGTGGCTTTTCCTACCTCCTCGCGATTTGCATTATACAGAACAACATCTATTTCATAAGTTTTGTCTTTCAAAACAGCATTTGAATCTCGCGTAATGCCTTTGTAGTGAACCATTTGTCCCGGCCGGTATAGACTACGGTCTGTGAAAAGGTAAATGGCATCCAAATCTCGCTGATCTGCCCGCTCTTCATTATAATAGTAAGTATTGTTCTCTTTCTGCAAAAACAGCCGATCTTCTCCGTGCGTTATTTCCAGAAGTTCGTTGCTATTTGTTTTGGTGTCGCGCTTTGGTTTTTTACAGTATCCATTCCGGTCCGAAATAAGTAATGCGCCTTTAATTTTAATGTATTTTCTCAAACCATAATCATAGCTGCTTTTCCATATCCGCACATTCGCTTTTTCCAATGGCTGGCCCGTATCCCTGTTGAGCACAAAAATATCATCCTGCTTTTGCACGTAGCTGATGTTGGAAATATGAAAAGAGCGGGCACCAAGTACTGCTTTGCTATCCTTAAACGAAGCCTCATTGCTTGCAATCAATATATATTCACCGACCGGCAGCGCGTCAATTTTTATTTCAACCCGATGTACCTGATAGTCTTTGGTATCAACCAGTGACTGCTCCCAGGCGCGTATCGGCTGCATGGAAGTGATTATATTCCATTTAGAATTGTTATTGTCGTTTTCCAGGAGATTATTGATCACGTCCGTGGCCTTGACTAGCCGGAGGTATAGCCTGTAGAAATTCCGATACTCTACCAACGTACGAAATGGTTTTGAAGGAATATTAACATTTTCGACAGAGAATGTCAGGCTCTTTTCCGTCATACCCGTCAACAGGTTGTAAGCACCGATCCCGCCTTGTGTATCGGGGTTTTCTTTAATGATCTTTTTACAAATTTCGATAGCCTTTACTCTGTCAAACCGGTTCGTGGAATCTTCGCCTGCTACATAACGCGAACTTTGATCATTATACCAAGCCGCTTTTAAAAACCAGGCCTGTGCCGCTGCCGGTGTAGACTGGTACTGTTCGGCCAGATGATTGATGGCCATCAAGTATAGGTCATTAGCGTCAGGGTGAACAGATTTTTGCTTCACAAACAGCATTCTTTCAATGTCCGCGTCGATCAGCGCGTCGGGTTGCGGATCATTGATATGAAAAGCAATGATCTGCTGGTAAAGTTGAAGCGCATAAAATTCGAGGGACGTGGAATCCTTTGTCTCAAATTTCCGGTGAATAAAATCAGCCGCCGGATCAAATGCCGACGCGTTATTGATTTCAAATGCATAGGCCGGTTTCTTAATGTTCCGCTCATCGGACGAAAAATATGGCAGGGCTGTGAAAACAAGCAGATCATACAAGGTAGGGCGTAGCTTTCTTGCATTGCCTTTTATGATAATAGCCTCATAATGTTCCAGTTTCGTTTGTTTTAATAGCGCATCATGTTGCAAGGAGGCGAGATATAACGCAGTTATTTTTTGATGGAAATCCTCCGTTCCCCAGGTACTGACGTCTTCTTTGGAATATGCCGAAGTAGCAGTGCGGTTGTACAACTGCCAGCGAATGTTTTGATAATACTGATGATATTGGGACGCAAGCAGGCTCGTCAGGATAGATTTCGCAGGTTCTGCGCTCGCTTCGACTTCTTTTTCCAACGCCCGGATAGCTGCAATGTCATGATCTTCCTGGTTTTCGGCTTGCAGCGTGATCATATATACAGCCGCCTTGATCACCTGAGCGTCCTGTTTTTCCTTTTTTGCCAGCTGGTAGATCTTTTCTACCTCTTCCAGGGCAGATTTTGGCAGACCTTTTGTTTGATGACCTTCGACGATCTTCCATTGAGCGTCGTAGTTTTTGATGATATTCTGACCATTCGTGTGCATAGTTAACAATAAGGTAACGAGTGTAAGCAAGTAGCCGAACGGCTTTGGATGTATTTTCATTGTAGCCGGATGAAGTAATGTTCCAGAGAAAAATAAATGTAAGCGAAAGGAAGAATTTTTTACAAACCAATTATCCAAAGGCCGTATTTAAAAAGCATTGGTTACGAGAAATATGGATTACAGGAAAAGTATAAAACTATCTAATTGCCGCTTTGTACAATATGAAGTATCTTTAAAATAGGACTTTACAGAAATATAATTTATTAGTATTCTAATTGAACGAAATTTATTTTTAATTGATCTATGCGTACCATCATGTTGGTTGGAGGAGTTATTATCTTACTGATTTTGGGCAAACTTTTTGTTTTCTCGAAACCCGGAAAAGATAAGCCTTCGGAAATGAAAAAAGGCGGGGCTAGTAAGGGTTCAAATACTGGTGGAGGCGCTGTGCCGGTCAATGTGTACGTCGTCGGCAGGGAGACTATTGAGAACCAGATTTTTGCGTCGGGTACTGTTTTGCCCAATGAGGAGGTAAACCTGATGGCTGAAACTTCCGGAAAGCTGATTAAACTGGACATTCAGGAAGGCGCTTATATTACCAAAGGCCAGCTTATCGCCAAGATCAATGACCGAGAGCTACGGGCGCAACTTCAAAAAGTAACTTATAATCAAGAGCTTAGTAAGAAAATAGAAGCCCGCCAGAAGAAATTGCTGAATGTGGAAGCCATTAACCTGGAAGAATACGATGTTACTTCCAATAACATCAGGGTGCTGGAAGCGGAGCGGGAAGTGATAGAGGCGCAGCTTGCCAAAACGGAGATCCGCGCACCATTTAGCGGAAGGATAGGATTGAAATTCATCAGCGAAGGCGCATATATGTCACCGGGTACGCCCATCGTCACCATTGTCCAAAGCAATCCTGTTAAGATCGACTTCACCGTTCCAGAAAAATATACACCGAATATCCGGGTAGGTAATGTCGTCAAATTTAACCTCGACGGCGATCCTTCGACCTTCAATGCGAGAATCCTGGCGGTGGACCCGAAAGTGGACGAAAACCTGAGAACATTACGGGTGAGGGCGGTTGCGCAAAATCCCGAAGGACGATTTTTTCCGGGCATGTTTGTGAAAGTTTTGGCCGATCTGGACGCTAATAAAAAGGCAATGATGATCCCGACAGAGGCCATAGTCCCTGTTTTGAAAGGAAAAAAGGTCTTTTTGGTTAAAAACGGAAAAGCGCAGGAGGTGATGGTAACGACCGGCCTCAGAACGGACAAGAAAATACAGGTCATTGAAGGATTGCAGCCGGGCGACTCACTGATTACTTCCGGTATCATCGCGATTAAGCCTAACACCGCTGTTAAGGTGAATTGAGCACCCACATTAATTCTCCATTATGAGTATTTCAACTCTCTCTATCAAGCGACCGGTTCTTGCGATTGTCATGAACCTGCTGATCATTCTTTTCGGTTTTTTGGGGTATAAATTCCTGGGGATGCGGGAATTTCCATCCATTGACCCGCCGGTCGTGTCCATCCGGACCAGTTATACCGGTGCCAATGCCGACATTATTGAATCCCAGATCACTGAGCCGCTCGAAAAACAGCTGAACAGCATCGAAGGGATCAAATCCATTAACTCTACCAGCAGCCAGGGAACAAGCCAGATCACGGTGGAATTCGACATTGGGGTGGATATGGAACGTGCTGCCAATGATGTGCGGGACAAAGTAGGGTCGGCGTCGAGGACATTACCGCTTGATATCGATGGCCCGCCGGTGGTGGCCAAAGCGGATGCCAACTCGGAACCGATCATTGTACTGACATTCAAAAGCGATACAAGATCTCACCTCGAAGTGAGTGACTATGCCGAAAATGTAATCGCGCAGCGCTTGCAGACCATTGAAGGCGTGAGTGAGATTCGGATATTTGGTCAGAAAAAATATGCAATGCGCGTTTGGATGGACCCGATAAAAATGGCTGCATTGGGTATCACGACGCAGGATGTGAAAGTGGCTTTGGACCGGGAAAATGTAGAATTGCCAAGCGGAAAAATCGCCGGGGATAATACCGAGCTTACCGTAAAAACCATTGGCCGGTTTCGTACCGAAGAGGATTTTAACGAGCTGATCATTAAGAATTCAGCCACGCAAACCATTCATTTAAAGGATATTGGCTATGCCCAGCTTGGGCCGGAGAATGAAGAGACGATTTTACGGCTCGATAATGTTCCGATGATCGGTCTGGCGATCTCCCCGATGCCCGGCGCCAATTACCTCAACATCGCCGAGGAAGTAAATAAGCGGATGGCGGATATCAAAAGAGAGCTGCCGAAGGATTACCAGCTGGACACGCTGATCGACAATACGATTTTTGTAGAAAGGTCCATTGAAGAGGTAGGCGAAACGCTTTTGATCGCGATTATTCTGGTGGTGATCATCATCTACCTGTTTTTCCGCGACTGGCTGATCGCTTTCAGGCCGCTGATCGACATTCCGGTATCGCTGATCGGGACTTTCTTTGTAATGTATATCATGGGATTCTCCATCAATGTGCTTACGCTGCTGGCGATCGTACTGGCGACCGGGCTTGTGGTGGATGACGGTATTGTAGTCACGGAGAATATTTTCAAAAAGATAGAGCAGGGGATGAGTCCGATAGAGGCGGCTATCAAAGGGGCTAACGAGATCATTTTCGCAGTTTTATCAACTTCCATCACATTGGCGTCTGTGTTTCTTCCGGTGATATTTATGGAAGGTTTTGTCGGAAAGCTCTTCCGGGAATTTGGTATCGTGATCTCCGCAGCGGTTTTGATCTCTGCATTTGTTTCGCTGACATTGACTCCGATGCTCAATGCTTACCTGGTTCGTAAAACACACAAAAAGAGCTGGTTTTATGAAAAAACAGAACCTTTCTTTGAGAAAATCACAGAGAATTATGGCAATGCATTAGGTCAGTTTCTCAAAATGCGCTGGGTTGCTGTCCCCATTGTATTGATAACAGTGGGTATGATCTGGTTTTTTGGAAAAGGCCTGCAATCGGAACTGGCGCCCCTGGACGACCGCAACTGGTTTCGTATCAACATGACAGCGCCGGAGGGTTCTTCGTTTGAATTTACCGACAGATATGTTCAGCAGGTAGGCAATATGTTAATGGACTCGATGCCGGGCAGAAAAGGCCTGATGTTAATAACTTCACCTGGAAATTCCGGGCTTGGGGCAGCTAATACAGGAAGCGGCCGTATAGCATTGGTAGACAGGAAATTTCGTATAGAATCGCAGCAGGAAATTGCGGATTATATCAATCAAAGACTGAAACAAATGCCGGACGCGAAGTCTTTCGTGGTGCAGCAGCAAACGATATCTGTGGATTCGCGAGGCGGTTTGCCGATCCAGTATGTCATTCAGGCGCCGGATTTTGAAAAATTACGCGAGTATCTTCCCAGATTCATGGAGGAAGCGTCCAGTGATCCCACATTCGCGATCACTGATGTGAACCTGAAATTCAGCAAGCCTGAAATCCAGATCAAAATCGATAGGGAGAAGGCGAAGTCGTTGGGAGTATCGGTGCAGGATGTCGCTCAAACCATGCAGCTGGCTTTCGCGGGGCAGCGTTTTGGCTATTTTACAATGAATGGGCGGCAGTATCAGGTGATAGGCCAGTATGACCGTGTCAACCGCGACGAGCCGCTGGATTTGAAAAGTATGTTTGTCAAAACCAATACCGGGAGATTGGTACAGCTGGACAACATTGTGAAGGCCGAAGAGGAAAGCAGTCCGCCGCAATTATTCCATTATAACCGTTATATGAGCGCTACCGTGCAGGCTGCACTGGCACCGGGTAAAACCATCGGCGACGGCATAGCAGCTATGGACAGGATCCGGGATAAGCTTAAAGACGAATCGATACAGACTTCTCTGAGCGGATCATCGAGGGATTATGCTGAAAGTTCTTCCAATACCATGTTCTCATTCTTTTTGGCATTGGTACTGATCTATTTTATCCTCGCGGCGCAGTTTGAAAGCTTTATCGATCCGTTTATCATCATGTTTACAGTTCCGCTGGCGATTGGCGGTGCGGTGTTCTCATTGTGGTATTTTGATCAGACATTGAATATTTTCAGCCAGATCGGGATGATCATGCTGATTGGTCTTGTGACGAAAAACGGAATTCTGATCGTAGAATTTGCCAATCAGCTGCGGGAGCAGGGAAGAAGCGTGCGCGAGGCTGCATTGGAAGCCGCTACCCTGCGTTTCAGGCCGATTTTGATGACCAGCCTTGCTACGGTGCTGGGTGCGCTGCCGATTGCGATGGCGCTGGGTTCTGCCGGTAAGAGCAGGATGTCGATGGGGATTGTAATTATGGGAGGATTGCTCTTCTCGCTGGTACTTACATTATACGTAATCCCGGCCATCTATACATTCTTTTCAAGGCCCAAAAACTTTGAGAAAATGAAAATGATAGAACGCGTCGCCCGCCAGAGTGAACTGGAAGAACAAACACATTTGTAATGAACGAATGTGTGAAGGATCGTGTGGGGTTATCTGGTGCCCATACTTTTCAGCATACGAATGTGAGAGCCAAGTGCGTTTGCAAAATTGGCTTTCGCATTATAATGCAATCCAAATTCCAATGCCGTTTGCCGCACAATAGGGGACAAAGCGTGGTAATGGATATGAGAAATGGAAGGAAACAAATGATGCTCTATCTGATAATCCAACCCTCCGATATACCACGATAAAAAGCGGTTTTTACCGGCAAAGTTAGAGGTCGTTTGCAACTGGTGAACTGCCCATGCGTTTTCTACACAGCCTGTGTTATTTGGCTCAGGCTGATCTACGCCTTCCACCACATGCGCCATTTGAAATACAGTACTCAGAATCATTCCAGCTGTGCAATGCATGGCAAAAAAGCCAATAAGCCATTGTCCAAAGCTCAGTGACGTGAAATAGAGCGGGATAACGCAGATAAAGACCACATAGGCCAGTTTGGTAATGATCAACCTAATGAGTTCTTTTTTAGGGAACGGCTTGGTCATCCCCGATTTTGACATTTCGTTAAACAGGGAGATCTCCTTAAAATCCTTCCATAAAAATGACAATGTCATCAGGCTGTATAGAAAGAATGCGTAAATATGCTGGAAACGGTGAATGCTCTTTTGTTTTTCCTGAAACGATAAACGCAGCAGAAATTTGCCTGTAATGTCTTCATCTACTTCGTGAATGTTGGTGTATGTGTGGTGCAACCTGTTATGCTGTACCTCCCAGTTGTAAGCATTGCCACCCAGCAGGTAAATAGAGGCCCCGAAAAATTTATTCAGAATGTTGGACGTCGCCAGCGAGCCGTGAATGGCGTCGTGCATAACCGACATTCCCACTCCTGCCACACCAAATCCCATGACGATCGTCATCGCAAACATCGCATAGGCTGAAAAGTATCCCGACAGGATCAACAGATAAGGGATCAGGTACAAACTCAACATGAAGAAAGCCTTGTAAATGATCTTCTTCCCACCCGACTTGCAGAGATTGTTCGTGGAGAAATGCTGATCGACCCGCTGTCGCAGTGTTGGGAAAAAGGTGCTTTTTTCGAGATTGTTAAATTTGATTTTCTGATATTTCATATGGAAGAGGGGATGCGCGGGATCGTTATAGAAGTTTTACTCAGCCCCTTAGGAACGGTAATATCCCGAATTTATTAGTGAAAGGTAAACATTAGTTGGGCATTCAAATTATTATTCTGCAAAAATGGCAACTTTCCGAATAAAATTAATGTCGTGGCAAAATAAAAAAATAAGGCCGGTAACTGGCCGGCCTTATTTGTCATATCTGAGAAAATTTACAGAGAGAATTTTGATTTGATTGCATCAACGAAATCAAGTTTTTCCCATGTAAACAATTCAACCTCAACTTCTTTTTCTTCTCCGTTTGCTCCTTTGAATGATTTCTTGACGAACTCATTTTTGCGGCCCATGTGACCGTAAGCGGCAGTTTCAGAGTAAATAGGATTACGCAATTTCAGGCGCTGCTCGATAGCATACGGGCGCAGGTCAAAAATCTCTCCGATCTTCGAAGCGATTTCGCCATCGTTGCCAGCTACTTTGGATGTACCATAAGTATTGACATACAAACCACAAGGCTCAGCCACACCGATCGCGTAGGAAACCTGAACGAGTACTTCGTCGCACAAGCCTGATGCTACCATGTTTTTCGCAATGTGGCGGGTTGCATATGCCGCGGAACGGTCAACTTTGGAAGGATCTTTACCAGAGAATGCGCCACCGCCGTGGGCACCTTTTCCGCCATAGGTATCGACGATGATCTTACGGCCAGTAAGCCCGGTATCACCGTGAGGTCCGCCGATTACAAACTTCCCGGTAGGGTTAATGTGGAAAGTAATGTCGCCGGAGAAAAGCTGCTGCAATGCAGGGGTAAGTTTTGCTTTAACGCGAGGGATCACAATGTTGATCACATCGGTTTTTATTTTGGCAAGCATGGAAGCCTCTGAATCGAAGTCATCGTGCTGCGTAGAAACTACAATGGTATCAATGCGCAATGGAACGTTTTCGTCGCTGTATTCGATCGTTACCTGCGATTTCGCATCAGGACGAAGGTAAGGGATCAGCGCTGACTCGTTATTGCGGATAAAAGACATTTCCTGAAGAATCTTGTGGGCAAGATCCAAAGCAAGCGGCATGTAGTTTTCAGTTTCGCGGGTGGCGTACCCGAACATCATTCCCTGGTCACCTGCTCCCTGTGCGTTCGCTTTTTCCTCGAAACTCTCAGTAGCTACGGCTCTGTCTACGCCCTGATTAATGTCTTCGCTCTGATCATGAATGGCCGATAAAATTCCGCAGGAATTGGCTTCAAACATGTATTCACTCTTCGTGTAACCAATTTTTCTAATGACTTCACGTGTGATTTTCTGGACGTCAAGATAAGTATTGGTCTTTACTTCTCCGGCCAAAACCACCTGTCCGGTAGTTACCAATGTTTCGCAGGCTACTTTACTATTGGTATCCCACGCTAAAAAATTGTCAATTAAAGCATCTGATATTTGATCGGCTACCTTGTCAGGATGTCCTTCAGATACGGACTCCGAGGTGAATAAGTATGGCATAAATAAAAAAATATTAATGGTTAATTCCGTCCGGAACTGCGCTCTTAGTGTATGGATTAAAAAACAAAATTGAATTTTTTTAAGACATTAACCAAATTAAAATGACGGAAAAAGCAGGCTTAGTCTATTGGTTTTGAATGGAACTGCGATTTGTTATAAATTAAAAACCCTGCTTAAAGAAAGTAAGCAGGGTTTTTAATTTATGCTTTTCAAAATCAATGTTTAAATCGGCACATTCACGTGACGTTCGGCATGATAGCTGGAACGCACCAGCGGGCCTGATTCTACATATTTCAATCCTCTTTTCAGCCCTTCTTCTTTGTAGTTTTCAAACATCTCCGGCGTGATCCATTCGATCACCTCATGGTGCATTTTGGTAGGTTGCAGGTATTGTCCCAATGTAAGGATATCAAGACCATTCTCTACCAGATCGTCCATTGCCTTGTGAACTTCGTCAATGGTTTCGCCAAGTCCCAGCATAATCCCGGATTTGGTACGCTGGCCGAATTCTTTGGTCCGTTTGATCTGTTCAAGGCTTCTGGTATATTTTGCCTGAGGACGTACCGCACGGTATAAACGTTCCACGGTTTCCATGTTATGCGAAACCACTTCCTGGCCTGCTTCAATCATATGGATCAGCGCATCCCAGTTGTTTTTCACATCGGGAATAAGCGTTTCAATCGTAGTCTCGGGAGTGTTTTCCTTTACCTGGCGTACAGTCTGGTACCATATTTCAGCGCCTCTGTCTTTCAATTCATCACGGTTAACGGAAGTAATCACGGCGTGTTTCACCTGCATCAGTTTGATCGCCTCAGCCACGCGTCTCGGTTCATCCGCGTCATATTCATTTGGCCGGCCGGTAGCTACTGCGCAGAAACTGCAGCTTCTGGTGCAAACATTGCCAAGGATCATAAATGTAGCAGTACCCGCACCCCAGCATTCACCCATATTCGGGCAGCTCCCGCTCTCACATATCGTATGCAGTTTATAATTATCAACCAGCTGCCTTACTTTCCTGAATTCAGGTCCTGCCGGAAGTTTCACTCTTAACCAATCGGGTCTTTTTCTACGCTCCGAAGGGATCACTGGTAATTCAATCATATCAATCTGTAATCTCTGACAGCCCGGTCGCTTAAGTGCCGGAACGTCAATTAGTAATATTAACTATCTTTTTTTGCTTCCAAAATAAAGGGTCAGGTAACCGGAAGTATAGAAGCTTCTGTTTTCAGCAAATGCCATAATCTGAATTTTTCTGGTAAATGCTTCTGCAATAAAACCTATTTCCACACCTGTCACATTTTCCCTGAATGCGCTTAGTTCAAAACTCATCGCTGTTTTTACGTGAAGCCCCGGAACGATTTTCGTTTGTCCAAAACCCTGAAAAAAGCTTCCTGCGCCTACTATTCCCGTTGTTTGAGAACTTCCGGCGTGTTTTACAGGGTCAAAAGGTTCTGTCACCACGCGGCCGTCGGAAGTCTGAAATTGAACCATATACGGCTTTTCAAGGCCGAGTGAAGGACCCGCTGCTACAATCGCGCTGATGGATATACCTTCATCTTCATGTCTGTTGAATAATGTCAGCTCCCGGCCATATTCTGGTCTGAGAACAAACAGGTAATTCTGCTTTCCGTAAACAAGCCTGGCGCCTGTTACAAAATCCTGGGTAGAAAGTTCTTTAGGGTGTTTTACATTCACCAGTTCCAGTGCCAGATATCTGTATTGATTTTTACCGAACAGCTTGGAAGAAATGGCTGATGACTGACGAAATACAGCGCCTCCCAGGATTCCTGAGTTAGTATTTGTGGTAATACCCACAGAAGTGAATGATTTATAGCTCTCCTCACTGTCCTCAGTCTTCGTCGTCCGGCGTTGAGCGTATATATCTGTCGATAGTGCAAACAGAATAGATACTGAAAGTAAAAGTTTTACACGCATCATATTATAAATAAATTCTCTGTGACTATGTATGTGTCGTATGAACAGTGAAAGTACAAAATAATAGCGTAAGCAGCTGTATACCGACACCACTTTAACGGTTTTTTGTACATTTATGTTCTTTAAACGAAAAAAGAAGTAAAAAAGCCTGCCAAAGACTGCGGACCTGTGCGGTTTTTACAAATAAATTTTTCCATAATATCCTTTTAATCAGAATCCTTTGGCCGAAATCGCTTATCAATTTACAATAAATCTGTTCGCATTTTTAATCCAATTTGTTGCACCTTTTAACCGGAAAATAAAGCTTGGCGTGACCGGGAGGAAAGGGCTCATCGATGAGATGGAAAAGTCGTTTCAAAGCCTGGCAGCTGGCAGGCCGGTCGTATGGTTCCACGCAGCATCTCTGGGCGAATTTGAGCAGGGCAGGCCAGTGATGGAGGCTTATCGAAACCAGTATCCGGGTCATTTTATTCTGCTAACATTCTTCTCTCCGTCCGGTTACGAGATCCGTAAAAGTTACAGCGGCGCGGATTATATCTGTTACTTACCCTTTGATACATTATCGAATGCAAAGCGTTTTGTGGAAATTGTCAATCCGCGTATCGTCTTTTTTATCAAATACGAATTCTGGTTTAATTACCTGATTGAGCTCAAAAAAAACGGGAGTTATATTCTGTCTTTTTCTTCCATATTCCGGCCAGGGCAAGTATTTTTCAAATCTTACGGAGGGTTTTTCAGAAGAATGCTTGAAAGTTTCAATCATATTTTTGTGCAAAATGCGCAGTCCATTGAATTGCTTCACGGAGCGGGAATTATGTCATGCAGCATTGCCGGGGACACAAGGTTTGACCGTGTTAAAACCATTGCAGATAATGCCCGTGATCTGCCGGAAATCGCACTTTTCAGGAATGAAAAAATTTGCATGGTGGCAGGCTCGGTCTGGGCGGCAGATATGCAGGTTTTGATCCCGGTTCTTAATGGTTCAAAAGGTAAACTGAAAGCGATCATCGCGCCGCATGAAATCAAAAAAGACGAGATTTCAGGCTGGCGAAACAGTCTGGAAGGGAAATCATTGCTGTACTCTGAGTTAGACAAAACAGCTGATACCGAGCAATTTGACTATCTGATTATTGATAATATCGGTATGCTGTCATCGCTGTACAGGTATGGTGACATGGCCTACATTGGAGGTTCATTTGGTGCAGGTCTTCATAACATTCTCGAAGCGGCTACATTCGGATTACCGATTATTTTTGGCAATAAAGGGTACCACCGGTTTCAGGAAGCCGTGGATCTGAAAGAGAAAGGCGGTGCCATAGCGGTCGCAGACTCGGATTCAGCAAGAAGTACTATCAATCAATGGATTGAGAACCCTGGCGATAGAATGGGTGCCGGAAAGGTAAACGAACAATATGTGCTTTCGGGAATTGGTGCAACCGACACCATTATGGACAAAGTGAAAGAAACATTGGGCTAATGTCGCTTTGTAAATGGCGGCACTAACCCAATGTGAAATGTCAGGAGAATTCTTTACCGATAAGGTGTTCAAATAAGTGAACCTGGGTGCCCAAAAGTCTCGCTTTTGCGCCCAGCTTCGAAATGTGGATCGAGAGCGGATTTTTGAAATCTGACAAACAGTATTTGTTGATAGCCTGTTCGATCGGATTGGAAATAAATGGCCCTGCTTCGGCCAGTAAGCCACCTACAATGATCACTTCGGGGTTGAACAAGTGTACTGCCGTTGCCAGCCCTTTTCCCAGCTCGGTACCCACAGTACTCAAAAGATCTATCGAAAATTCGTCGCCAGCATGTACCGCTTCAATGATGTGCGAGGTATCCAGCAAGTCGAGATTATTGTTAACGATCTGGGTAAGGATAGTGGCCCTGCCGCTGCTGATACCTTCTTTTGCCTGACGGATCAGGGCCAGGGCGGAAGTAATGGTGTCGAGACAGCCTATTTTTCCACAATGACAGAGCAGTCCGTCAGGTTTTACCTGAATGTGACCAAGCTCCCCAGCAAAACCCGAAGCGCCGTTAAAAACCTCTCCATTAATGATAATACCGAGTCCGACGCCCCAGTCAATGTTAATGGTCAGTACCTGCGTTTTCTCAACGGCAAATCCAAACCGGTGCTCACCAATGGTAGTAGCCTTTGTATCATTGAAAAGGCATACAGGAAGTTTGAAATGCTTTTTCAGGTGCTCAACCAGCGGTACGCCAGGAGGTGTGAGGTTCAGATACGTAAGGTTAATACCCTGAGATGAATTGATCAGTCCCGGCATGGAAACCCCGATACCCCATAATTTACTATGGCTTATGTTGTTCGATTTGAGGAAATCGTCCGTCGATTGGAAAAGTTGTTCCAGAAATGTTGCGGAGTCATCCAGTCTGATATCTACTTTTCTTCTAAGGATCAGCTGGTTATGCAAGTCAAAAATGACGAGCTGCGTGTCATGACGATTAACGTCCATGATCAATGTCAGATACTTCTTGGCGTTCAGTCCATAAAGCACCGGTGGTCTGCCTGCCCTTGCCGGGCCGGTTCCGGTTTCGGTGATCCAGCCTTCCCGCATCAGTTCGTTTACGATACCGGTGGCGGACGGAATGCTGGCATGGAACAACCTTGCCATTTTGTTGATTGAAGTATCGCCCGATTGGTATAAATGAAGCAACAGGTTGCTCCTGATACGGTTTTTACGGATATCAATGACCGAATTCGGTTCTTCTACAACTAAGTCCATTATTGGGGGGAGTGTAAATTTATTGTGGCGATGTTTTTTAATATTCTTTATTATCAAAGGATACTAATGTATGGAAAAAGTATTAAAATGCCCTGTAATATTAAAAAATATTATTATTTGTATTTTTAAACTGAGCGAGACTAGATTTTCTTGTTAGAAAATAGGTTGAGAGCAAAACCGGAGGATGAGCAACTGACACGTTATTGTCTGCAATGATTGTTTTAAACGTAAAAAACAGTCTTGTTGATAAAACTACTTAAATTAGGTTCTGACAATTTAGCGCAGTGCTTTAATTTTTACATTGTTCTGCGAAACTCCTCTTAAATTCGCTAATTGCAGAAAAAATTGATCAGAGAATGTTAGTAAAAGGGTTGGTGCTGCGCTCCACGGGCTCGTGGTATGATGTGAGAGACAGCAGGGACGGTCACATCTGGCAATGCAGGTTAAAAGGGAAATTTAAGGCACTGGGATTAAAGGTTACCAATCCCATTGCAGTAGGTGATTCTGTGAATTTTGAAATAGAAGACGACGTACAGAATTTCGGTATCATTCACGAGATCATGCCGCGTGAAAATTACGTAGTTCGTCAATCGGTACATAAAGCGGCTCATTCGCACCTTATCGCTGCTAATGTTGACCAGGCAATACTAATCGTTACATTGGTATTCCCGAGAACATCCCTGGGTTTCATCGACCGTTTTCTGGTGGCGATTGAGTCTTTTCGCATTCCTGGGATATTGGTTTTCAACAAACAGGATTTGCTCAATGACGACATGAAGGAATTTCAGTCGGAGCTCATGGAGTTGTATGAAGGGCTAGGCTATCATTGCATAACTACTACTGCCTTAACGGACGAGGGCCTCGAACCATTTTCCGAATTGCTCAAAGGGAAAGTTTCATTGCTTTCGGGGCATTCCGGCGTAGGCAAGTCAACATTAGTCAATGCAATTGCCCCCGATCTGGCGATCAAGACGCAGGAGGTTTCCACATTTGCCAATAAAGGGGTCCATACTACTACTTTTGCTGAAATGTTCGAATTGGAGCCTGGCACCTTTATCATTGACTCTCCCGGAATTAAGGAGCTTGGCCTGGCCGATATGAAACCAGAGGAGATCAGCCATTACTTTCCTGAAATGCGTGATTTGCTGAACCAATGCCGTTTTAATAATTGCCAGCATATCAACGAACCCGGCTGTATGGTAAAGCATGCGGTCACAGAAGGCGAAATTGCGATGAGCCGGTACGAAAGCTACCTCAGTATGGTAGGCGGTGGCGATAACCGCAAGTAATGTAACCCTGGTCCTATGAAAAACGTAGAGCACATTGGTATTGCCGTAAAGGAGCTGGCCGCCGCTGAGCAGCTTTTTTCAGCGCTTTTTAATGCCAATCCATACAAACGCGAAATGGTAGAATCAGAGGGTGTTGCTACCTCATTTTTCAAGATCAATGAGACGAAAATAGAGCTACTGGAATCACTATCGGCCGATGGTGTAATCGCCAGATTTATAGAAAAAAAAGGCGAGGGGTTTCACCACATCGCCTTTGAAACAGAAGATATTATTGCCGAAATGAAGCGTTTGCAAGAAGAAGGTTTCATCCTTCTGAATGACACTCCCAAAAGAGGCGCAGACAACAAGCTGGTCTGTTTTCTCCACCCCAAAAGTACTAATGGGATTTTGATTGAGCTTTGTCAGGAGATTAAGTAGCGACTGCGCTAAAACGGCAGCCCGACCGCAATGTTCAGGATCAGGTTCTCCTTTCTCCAAGCTTTGCTGCCGAAGTTAATTTCATTAAACACCCACGGATTTTTGTATGTAACCTCGCCTTCGGGAGTTTCTGTGTCCACAACCTGAGTATACCATGGTTTTCTGAAAGGTGTAGCCAGGTCTAAGCGGAAAATAAGGTACGAAAAGTCAAGCCGCAGACCGATTCCACCGCCAACTGCAATCTGTTTTAGGAATTTGCTGCTTATTAAAGCATTCTTGTCAAAATAGCCAGCTCTGGCGCCGTCTCCAAAAGACCAGATATTTCCTGCGTCCATAAATACGGCCCCATTAATGATGTTTGTGAATTTAAGGCGGAGCTCAGTGTTAAACTCCATTCGTATATCGGCAAAATTCTGGTAACCGAGGAGGCGAATTGACGCCGTATCTGGCGCAAGGGCACCTGGGCCGAGTGCTCGCGCCCGGAAGGCTCTAATTCCGGTACTACCTCCACCAAAATATTGCTTGAACTGAGGTGTTGTCATGTTCTTAGAATTCCCGTATGGTTTTACTGCCCCCAACATCAATCGGCTCGCCCATTTGATACCAGGTGTTATCGTTCGGTAATACCTAACGTCACCATCCAATTTGACATACTGGAATACTGGAACGTGCAAAAACTCTTTTGCATATATTCCCAAAGTGTCATCAGAAGCTCTTTTTGCAAAAAGACTTAGCAAATTGCCACCATAGTCTATGCCACCCGTCAAGGCGTATTGATTTCTGCTGAAAGGTTTCGGAATAGGGCGATATGATATCGAGTAATTGGAACCTGCTATGAAGTATTTTTGATCGACAAGTTTATAAAGCCTGTCAATATCTATCGGATTGGTATTAGGATCTGTAACGATTTCGGCCAATAGTTCAGTATTGACATTTCTCGACTGTACCAGGTTAATAGAGAATGGAGTGAGCGTATGCTCAACTTCCGAATTCTTCCTCCAAACATAAGACCAGTCGCCACGGATTGAGGTTATGGTGTACAGGTTTTTTTGAATCCGGTTTTCATAGTTCAATGACAAAATGGTCTTGGGCAGCGCCTGACTTTTTTCAGGTCGTATTCTCACGAATGGAATGATGAATCTTGGAAAGGCAAGATCTGCGCTGGCACCATACCGATAGTATTCATTTCCAACCTTGTTGGGATTGGCCGCTTTATTGCCTCCTAGTTGAACGTCAAATCCAAAGTAGCCTCTTACCGACAACATCTCCGCACCTCTGAAAAAATTTCTGTTCCGCCAGGTAACATCCAACTGTGATCCACCAAGGTTGTTCGATTTCGTGCTGGCACTTATGGTGGTCTGTAGCGACTTCTTCTTCATCGGTGCCAGGTCGTAATGCACGTCCAGCATTGCTGAGTCTGAGCGTGGGACCAGATCAAAGCGGTTTTTTACAAAACGGAAATTTTGAAGATTGACCAACCGCTGCAACGATACATCGTGCATCGTGTTCGTATACATATTACCTCGCCGGAAACCGATCGCATCATAAAAAATCCGACGTTTATAAAGGTTACCCGGGTCTTTAATGGTTAATCCCCGCCGTAACCGGCCCTGGTTCACGACTGTGTCGGCAGATTTGTTTTCCTCCGTGCCAGTATTCACGTAAATACGGTTGATGAAATACTGTTTCAACGAAGTTTGCGCGGTTTCTTTTTTTACTTCGAGAAACAGATTTACCTGCTGAGGGCCTAGTGTGGAATCGGCCTTACCAATGGTCGAATCTACTTTGACGATCAGGTAATCGGGATTGAAATAATAATAGCCTTTCCCTTTCAGCTCACTGTCGATCCGCGTCCGTTCTGCCGTTATGACGTCGAGCCGGATCGGATCTCCTTTTTTTAAATACGTGTCTTTTTTTGAAAAAACGAGGTCTCTGTTGAAAAGAGAGCTATCCGGTACCACGTAGCTAATCTCATTGATCACATACCGTGGCATCACATAAGCCTCATATTCCGCAACCGCGGTCCTGCGTTTTTTCTTTTTGCTGGGCACCAGTTTTCCCCTGGCCGATGACCGGTAGTAGCCTTCATTATCGAGAAAAGACACCATATTTTTGGCATTGATATCGACAATACGCTGTGTCGCATACTTTGGAGGTTCACCCAGTTTTTTCCGGAACCAACTCCTTAGCCCGCCTTCATCTTTGGGTTCGCCAATCCAATAGTAGAACCATACTTTCCATGCAAACCCGAAGATCGTCTTATTAGGCGGCGGCTTAATGATCCCTTCCAGCTGATCGGCAACCCCCGAAACATTGGGTTTCGATATGCTGTCAGCAGTTACTTTGACATTGTTACCAATATATAGACTCTGGCCCTCCGGCACATACTTATTGACCGAGCAACTGCTCAGCAATATGCCTATGACCATGATGCCGAATACACTATTTTTCATTTCGTTGCTTTTGAAAAATTTCACGAAGCAGATCGTAATCCGCGGTTATTATAAAGCTCACCCCGGTTTCAATTATAAAACCTTCAAGAATGGACTGATATTGGTTTTTACGGTATCCCCGGAACATATATCTGCCATCCCTGGTAATCGAATAATCGAGCGCAATATTGTCAAACACTTCATTGGAGTTTGCAGACTTGTTCTGACTTTCCAGTTCAAAGTTTTTACCGACCGAAATTTTGAGACGGTCATTTAAAAATGCTTTACTCAAGCCTAGATTAAGGTCAGTACGGGCACCGGTTGTCTGGTCGGCCGTTGAGTTGAGGCCAATGTTCAGGTCAACGCCTTTGATCAGGTCAGACGCAAGGTTGTTCAACTGGTCGCTTAATAACTGGCTCACACTCTGCCTGGCAACCGCTTCCGCGCTGGATCCGACATTGAAACCGGCCGTCGACTGATCGGTGATGAATTTATTGGTGATCAATAACGCGAAGGCCTGTTTGTTCGTTTCGGACGGGTTCCCGATCATATCTGACCAGAAAATCTGGCTTGTGATGTCCTTTTTGATCTGCTCGTCAATATTTTTTCCGGGAACAATATTGAATGTAATGTTCGGGGTGGTGAGGTTCCCTGTGATGATGATCTGTACGTCAATGGGTATCTTGCTCGCTCCCTGAAATTTAGTGGCAATGGATCCTGGGTCCACCATGACCCGGTAGGAGGCAGTAATATTCAGATCGGCTTTCATAGGGTCGCCTGTCCAGAGCAATGTACTTTCTTTCTGAATTTCAAACTGTCTTTTCAGGATCTGTAAAGTCAAATCGTAAGAGCCTTCGGTAAGATCATATGAGCCCAGCAAAAACAACTGACCATTCGGTGCGATACCGGTATTAAGCTGCGCATTACCTTTCAGCCTGATATTATCTCCGTTCAATTCATCGATCACGACCTTAAATTCAGATTTGTCGTCCACCGCAATTTCCAGATTAATTTGCGACGCAAAGTCTACCATAAGTTCGGTGGCGATGGAATCCGCCTGCGCTACTTGCGTCGAATCGCTCATATCTACAAACTCAATCACGCCTTTGGTAGCGTCGCCAGCTTCCGTGGCATCATTGGGCATCACTACGGTAATATTGCTACCGGGGTCAACTTTGATGTTTCCATCAATCACCGACTTGCTTCCCTGTCCTTTTACGGTCAGGTTGGCGTCTATATTAGCTTTTCCGAAAAATAGCTCATTTTGTTTCTGGGTCGAATTAAGGACATTGAAATTCTTGGCGTTAATGGTCAGATTATAGCCCACATTAGGAATGTCGGCAATGCTTACATTTCCGTCGATTTTCATTTGCTGGTTCACAGAGTCCGCAATAATGAAATTGTTGAAAACGATGTTTTGACCATTGAAATTGATCTTCTGATTAGCCAGCGAATATCTAGCCCCCAGCTGTGTAGCATTAAATGCTACTTTGTCAAAATTCACAGCACCATTTAATCTCGGGCTGTCGGTCGATCCTGTGATAGCAATGTCGCCGGTCAGATTTCCCTCAGCGTTGCGCAGCTCGCCAAAGCTGAATGCTTCGATTGTTTTGGCGCTTAGTTTTTTCAAATCCATTTTAAAGTCCATCGGACTGTCGGATTTTAAATTATAGCCACCAGCGACGCGCATATCATTCTCACCACTGGTCAGCGACATGTCCACCCGGATCAGGTTCTCAGTTTCATTCGTCGATTTCAAAGCCAGGTTTCCGACCGGTATTTTGGTTACGGCAAGGCTGTCAATAGTCAGGTCGCCAGTGTAAACCGGGGCTGTCATGTAGTTGCTCAGGAGTATCTTGCCGTTCAGGATCCCCGACGCCATGGTGGAGTCGAGGGTAACGATTTCAATCAGTGGGCCAATTGAAATATTACTCAACGCAATGTCCAGCGGGCTGTTTGGTGCAGCGGTAGTGGAATTGATTTTAATGGCCTGTCCTCCATTTTTGATCACAAAATCTTTGACATATAAACTGTCCGTAGCATATTGAATGTACCCTGCGGTGTCCGTTTCCCATTCCACGTAGTTCAGTAAAAGGTCGTCCCGGAGGTTCAGGCGGTAGTGGCTTCCTGCAACCGCCAGGTCTCCCTTCAACATGTGCCGGTCGGTATCTACGGAATCCTTAACAATGAAGTCGAATTTTACATCATTGTTGACGATTTTACTTTCCAATGATGCATTCTGCATTCGGAAACTGCCGGTATTTACAAGTCCTACATATGCATTTAAAGTCGCATTTTCTTCGACATTAGCGAAGTTCACCGACACGCGCTCGGTGCGGATGCTATCATAATCCACCATCGGAATTGTAAGCCTTGCAACGATCGAAGAATCTTTTTGGTTGTCGAGCTGCGCATGCAGCTGAATATCCTTCATCTCCTTCAACTGCGGTACGAACATTTGGAGAGCCGGATGGTTGGTCACGGTAGCATCCAATGTAAAGTTAACGGGTTTGGTAATGGTGTTATAAGTAAGGTCGGGGGCTTTAAAATGCTTTCCTACTTCGGTCAAAAGTACGTCGGCGATCTCAGTATACACAAAGTCACCCTTCATTTTGGCTTTCAAAAACGGCGATTCAATGTCCGCCTGTTTTAGACCACTCGAATCGGTGAGCGCCACATTGATACTATCGATTCCGATGGGCTTGCGATGGTGGGTAAGTACCAAATCATTAATACGGATATTGCCCAGCGGATTTTCGGGGTTTGCCGCAGGCATATCTACCTCAATATCGCCTTTTACCCGCAACGAGTCCTCATATAAATGCAGTGCGGTAAGATCCAGATTGTCAATAGAAACATCTGCTTTGACCGATGGGAATTCTTTGGACAAATCAGCCTGGGCTGTCAGGTTAACATCAATGTTCCTGTCATCCATATTGGCCGCAATGTTGGCCATACCATTATCGACGTCTCCGCGAAGTGAAAGGTTGTTGTATACATAGCCCTTAATATCTGCACTTTGAATGGTGCCGTCCAATCGTGCTTTCATGGTCTTGGGGGCGTATCCAATACCTTCAATGTCGGTTCTGAGGCTCAGCTTGCCCATTTGCTCGGGCGGCTGCTTCATCAATTTGCCCAGATCAAAGTCATTGAAAGCCAATGTACCATTGTACTGGGCTTTCAAGCTATCGGTAATGTTTTTGAGGTTACCCGAAAATGTGCCGTTACCGAATGAAGTGTTGATCGTCGTCGTCAAAGTCAGGTTTTCCATTGATCCTTTGACCTTTCCCGAGATCTTGATTTGCTCAGGAAGTTCAATGGAAGCCGGCACCGTGCTGTCGGGAAGCATTTTGAGCAAGTCCTGTCTGGTCGACGATATTTCGTTGATCGCCAGGTCCATGTTCAATTTATTTGCATCAGGCAATCCACGCAGCCTTCCATCCGCACTCAGTACGGTTCCGTCGAGCATCGTGAACCGCGCTTTGGAAATCAGCATATCGTCGACCGAACCTGCAATCTGCCCCGATCCTTTCACCATTCCACTGGGTTCCTTGTCGAAAGGAGGTGTTTTGGCCAGGTCGGGAACCAGCAACAGAATGTCTGAAAATGCAATTTGACTGTTCGTAAGCCGCAGTTTGATCTTGACTTTGCCAATGTCTTTGGTAAGGTCGTCGAGGCTGTTGTATCGCAGACTAAGTTCGTCTCTCAGTAATGTTTTCGGGGTTTTTACAAACAGGTTTCTGAGGTAAGTTTCCTTATCACCATAAGCGAAATTCGTGCGAAGTTCCTGTAAAGTAAATCCGCTCTTTTCTTTGAAAGAAGCTGATTTCAATGCGCCGGCTATTTTTTCAGGAGAAAAAACGAATTCCTGCAAGGCAACATTCAAATCTTTTACATTCAAATGTGCATAGTCCAGGCCTTTGGGTATGGCCGGGCTATTAAAGTCATCGTAACGGAGATCATTATTGACCAGCTTGATGTCTCCTACTTTTACATGCCAGCCTTGCGTTTCGTCAGCCGGGGCATTCGTTGCCGTAGTGACAGTATCTTTTAAAGCTTCTGCTTTCACCTTTTTTGCAAACTCTGCATACAGCGACATATTTTCCAGGGACACATTTTTCACTTCTACCCGCTGGCTTCCCATGAAAATTTTGTTGACGTGGCCTTGCAATCTGCCCACGGTCACGCCATTCTTTAATCCTGAAATTTCATCATCAAACTGAAATTTGAACTGGCTGATATCAATGTCGCCCAATTTCAGGTCGAGCGAATCGGTCGGGTCTGGTTGTGGGGCAGGCCCGGCTGCGGCTACTTTTAGCGCCTTGTACATTCTTACTTTCGCCTGGCTGTTCAGAATGGCCAAAGTAGTGGGGTGGTATTGGGAGAGGGTAGGGTTGAATTTGTCAAATTTCACCAATGCCGAATCAATGTTGGTCGATGCGTCGGTTCCTGTCACCGCGTCGCGATAAGACAGCTTTACATTTTTCAGGCTGATCTGGTCAAGACGCATTTCCATCGGCGCAGAAGCAGTATCCGTCTGAACCGTGTCGGTACTTGCAAAAGCATCGACGATAAACTGAAAATTGAAAACGGTATCCGGCAGTACCCGGTTGATATTCGCCGTTACACCTTCCAGTTCAACTTTATTGATGCCTACATTGCCTTTGATCAGGCTGTACATATCAAGATCTACATAAAGTCTTTTGCCCGCAAGCAATGTATCTCCGTGTGTGTCTTCCAGATAAACGCCTTCGAGCATGATCCAATCAGGAATGTCGAAGCGCACTTTCTCAATATTGACTTTTGTTTTGAGCTTTTTCCGTAGAAAAGAATTGGCCTGCGATGTCAGAAAATTCTGCCCAAAAGGTGTCTGAATGCCCCAAATCAAGACTCCTACCAGAATCAATACGGTCAAAATTACAATGGCCAATACTTTTAGTGCTTTCTTCATTCCTACGTATTAATCCTGGACTTAAACTTCGCCAGGTGATTGGAAACTGGGCTATTCGTAAAAAATCTGGATAGTCAAACTTTGGAAAATTTAACTATCCAGAAATAAATGTTTTAATCTGCCTGAATTGGATTGTTATCGTTTGAACAACTCCATACTCACCGGACCATTGATGGTAGCAGTGGATCTGATGGTTACCGGTTTTTTGTCGACGGTGTTTATTTCCACAAGTTTGGTCGGATATAATATCCCATACGCTGACTTGGCATAATCTGAAAAATCAGTTGTGGTTTCCACGCCAGCCTGCGTCTCCTTCTGGCGAACGAGCAAGCCGGTTTTTGCGTCAAAATAAAGATTATATTTCACGCCCTGTCCCTGCAATTCCACTTGATTTACCTGCACGCCGTTCAATGTTTCGGTGCCTACCGTGGTCGCGATCAATTGTCTGTTTTTGTAATCGATAAATGGCACAAGAGAGCTGTAAATCTCCATGCGCATGTTTTGCTGCTCAGCCTGACTAAGATCTTTCACATCTATTTTTTGTCCAATAGGTACTTTCAGCCAGCCCTGATTGCCTTTTACGGTATATACGAAGCTGCGTTTCATAATAGTCTTTGTTTTGGACATCGATTGGTCCGGAATGGATACCGTAATGTTGGCGTCGTAAGGTGCTGCGGACGCTGCGGTGTAGCCTCTTTTCAGGTTATAAGATTTAATGCCGTCCCAAAGCGCTTTCCCCCCGGTAGCCTGGTAGTACTTCGCGAAAATAGAGTCTGCGGGGAGTTTCTGGGCGTGCGATGCGACAGAAATCAGCAGCAGCATCGTTAAAACTTTCAATGATCTTTTCATGTCAATGTGTTTTTTATTGTGTTAAAACCTGTTTCTAATTTGTTCGAAGAAGCTGTTGTTTCTTCCTGGATTAGATCATGAAACGGGTTCGGGGTTTAATTAAGTAAAATTTATCGACTACTGCTATGGTTTGTAATTGCAAAAACCATTCCACCAAACCTCAATTACGTATATTCCCGACATTTGAATAGCATAAAAAATCGCGGAGCCCTTTAAAAAAAGAAAGGAAGGATAATCGATACCCTTCCTTTTTCTAATATAAGTTATTGACTGTGACTATGCATCGTCTCCGCTTGCCGTGATTTTTCCAAATCTGTATTGGAAAGTGAGGTTAACAAGACGGTTGGTTTGCTGCCAGAGCGAATTTTGAGAATAGGTAGCGGTGTTCAACTGGCTTTTGTAGGCCCTGGACAAAAATATGTCCTGAACATTAAACGAAATTGTTGCTTTTTTTTCCAGGAGATCCTTTCTGATACCCATATTGGCGATAAAAACACCTTCGCGGGTACCTTGTGCGATAGCGCGCGGGCCCTCGTAGTTCACATACGCGGATGCACGGAAATCCATTGGTAATTTTATAAATGCATTCAGGTTCCCCGAATAACTCCATGTGCGGTTATCAATTTGTGCTATTTGCGATACTACCTCACTGCGGAATACCCTGCCGCTTCCATTAATTTTTAATATCTCGCCGATTGTCTGAGAGAAATCGGTTTCAAATCCGTAAGATAGTTCACGGCCCACATTGTCGAAACGGGTAAGTGAAATACCGCTTTCATCAATCGTCCTGATCTGGGTAATTGCATTGTTGGAGTAATCCATAAAGAGAGAAGGCCCAAAGCCGCCGGACGCTTCATAATTGGAATAACCCATTTCGGCCTTATGTGTAAACTCAGGTTTCAGGTTAGGATTGCCGGATTTTACGTTGCGCGGATCGGAAATATCGGTATAAGGGTTGAGCCAGTCAGCTTCCGGACGCTGTACGCGGCGGCTGTAATTCAATTTTAGCTGTGAAGTTTCGCCCAGTTTTCGGGTCAATGCAAGTGAGGGTACCAATGTGAGAAAATGTACGCTGAATTCACGGTTAACGCTGATCTGGTTGATCTCCTGGTTGTAATCTGTCACACGCAAGCCGGCACGCATTCCCCATAGATCGGTTTTTTGGGAAAATGTCATAAAACCGGTGTAGGTAGCATCCCTGTACCCGAAAATGTTACTGATGTTCGGATCAAATCCATAGCTGCCTGTTTCCTTGCTCATGGTATAGAAAGCATTGGTGTTGTCATTAGAGCTTGTCCGTGACCGTAAACCTACTTCCAACGTTGATTTTGGCGTAATGGGCCAGGTATAGTCCGTATTCAGGAAGAGAGACCTGCGTTTGGCATCCCTTATATTTTGCTGATTTCTCAACAGGCTATCAATTTCGCTTTCCTGTGAAAGGTATGATTCTCCGTCGGACGAGCCGAGGGAGTAGCTGCTGGTAAAGTTGAGCTGATGATCTTTATCGGCGAATTTTTTCCGATAATCAAAGCTAAAGTTCATGTTATTGCCATTACCGCTGGTATTGTTGAGGCGACGGAAGCTTTCGGAAACGATACCCGGTGTTACGCTCGTTTCGTTGAGAATGCTGCTGTTGTTTTTGTTTTCATCCAATGAATAGTTCACCCCGACTTCTACTGAGTTCTTATCATTGAAATCGTAATTCATTCCCACGCGGCCAAATGCGTTTTTGCCTTTATTTCCGCCTGTCCCTGATTGTTGCAGGTGAGAGGTGTTCTCAGAAATAAAATTGTCGCGGCTGAGGTTTCGTTTCCAGGTCATTTGTCTGCTTTGGCCACTTAACGAAGCATTCAGGCCAAATTTTCCAGCTTTGTAATTAATGTTGCCAGATAAATTGTGATTGTTTTTGTTTCCCAATGTAAGCCGCATTCCGCCGTTGGTACCACGGATCTTCGTTTTTTTGGTAATAATATCAATAACCCCTGAAGCACCTTCACCTTCATATTTTGCCGAAGGCGTGGTCATGACATCGATTCGTTCGATCAAGTTGGCAGGAAAAGACTGCAAAATGGTAGGAAGGTCACTGCCGTATAAATTGGATGGCTTCCCGTCGATCAAAACGACCACATTACCTTTTCCACGAACCTGCGGGTTGCCGTTTTCGTCGAGCGATACTGCAGGTACCTTTTCCAGCAGGTCACTTACATTGTTACTGGTTGCAAGCATATCCTTCCCAATGTTGACCATTTTCTTATCGATGTCGTCGACGATCATGCTCTTTTCGCCCCTCACGATGACTTCATTGAGTTTTTTTGCTTCTGGCAGGATTGTGATATTTCCAAGATCAAGCAGGTTACCTTCTGCTGCTACGCTGACATTGGGTACAAACAGGGTTTGGTAACCCATATTGGTAATCCGAAGAATGTATTTTCCGGGATTAACATTAGCAATGGTAAAGACACCGTTTTCATCGGCAACTCCGCCATTGGTAAGTGCTGAATCCTTGACCATCAGCAAGGCTACGGTTGCAAAACTAACGCCAACGTTTCCAGGCGACTCGACGATTTTACCTACCAGTTTGCCACCGTCTACGTACCCGGTTTTTGTACCGTTTACAGGAAATGCAATGGCTGGAAGTGAAACGAAGAATGTGTTTGTGAGTAAAAATAGCGCAATAAGGTTTAGAAAAGAGGTTCTCTTCACGGGTATAGGTTTTAGATTTTTATTAGGAGTCAAGTCATTTATTCAGTCAAGCAGGGTACCCGGATATAACAAAACCTTGCCATGTAAAATTTGGTGTGATATCGTTACCAGGAATCTTTTCAACGCCTTATTCTTTCAAATAATTACATAAAATTATAAAAAAATTAAGAATGGTAGTATTTTAAAAGCTAACAAACTTAATTTGTGAATTCTTAAATAATTTTAATAAGTCATACCTTTTCAATTGAATGAAACATTTCCTGCTCACATTTCTTTGCCTGGGACTACTTCATGTAGTCGGCGCGCAACCCAATATCATTCCAAAACCTTCCCAGATTTTGCTGGCGAGAGGGGAATGGACAATGAAATCGAAAACGAAGATCGGCGCACCGGAAGATGCGAAATGGTCACATGTAGCGGGCATGCTGGCCTCTCAGCTGAGCAAAGCAACCGGAATGGACATTAAAACAGCAAAAGGAAAAGGTGACATTACGCTCGCTATTTCTTCGGATGCCAGCTTGGGTGAAGAAGGTTACAGGTTGCTATCCACGCCAAAAGGTGTTACCATTCAAGCTCAAACTGCGAAAGGTGCATTTTATGGTGTGCAAACTTTGCTACAAATGCTTCCGGCCGAGATATTTAGCCCTGTGGCGGTTCCGGCAGTGAAGTGGACTGTACCATTGGCGACGATTAAGGACGTTCCTCGCTACGGGTACCGTGGTTTAATGCTGGATGTCTGTCGCCATTTTATGCCCATCGAGTTTGTGAAAAAATACATTGATCTGATCGCTTTGCACAAACAAAATCAGTTTCACTGGCATTTGACGGACGATCAGGGTTGGAGGATTGAAATTAAAAAATATCCTGAACTGACAACAATCGGCTCCAAACGTCGTGAGACTATGAAAGGCCATTACTCAGATCAAAAGTATGACGGCATTCCTTACGAAGGCTTTTATACTCAGGAACAGATCAAGGAGGTTTTGAAATATGCGGAAGACCGTTTTGTTAATGTAATCCCCGAAATTGAAATGCCTGGACATGCTTTGGCTGCTCTGGCTGCGTATCCTCAATTGGGCAATAACCCGGATAAGATATATAAGGTAGGAACGAAATGGGGTGTTTATGACGATGTTTTCATGCCTCGTGAGGAAACACTGCAATTTTTGGAAAATGTACTTTCGGAAGTGATCGAGCTGTTTCCGAGTAAGTACATTCACATTGGCGGTGACGAATGTCCTAAAACACAATGGGAAGAAAGCAGGTTTGCACAAGACCTGATCAAAAAGGAAAATCTGAAAGACGAGCACGGATTGCAGAGTTATGTGATCAAGCGGATCGACAAGTTTATTACTGCCAAAGGTCGCAGGATGATCGGCTGGGACGAAATACTGGAAGGCGGACTATCGCCTAATGCCACTGTGATGAGCTGGCGCGGGATAGAAGGCGGGATTACCGCTGCGAAGGAAAATCATGACGTAATCATGACTCCCGGTAATTTTGTGTATCTGGACCATTATCAGGCGGATGCCAAAACCCAACCGGTCGCTATCGGTGGATTTACTGATCTGGCGGAGTCATATTCTTACGATCCTACTCCCAAAGAATTGTCAACGGAAGAAGCAAAGCATATTCTGGGTGTGCAGGGAAATGTATGGACAGAGTACATGAAAACACCGGCTTACGTGGAGTATATGGTCTGGCCGCGTGCCGTTGCGTTGTCGGAAGTAGGCTGGACGTCGAAAGAATCCAAGAATTTTGAAGATTTCAGCAAGCGTCTCGAAACGCATAAGAAGCGCCTCGACTACCTGGGAGTCAATTATTTTGGCGCTCCGATCAATGACAAATTCGAATACGTGTGGCCTGCGAAGAAGTAAGGTAGCGTTTGAGTTGTAACGAGAAGGTATCCTGCGCGGCGGGATACCTTTTTTGTTATATTTGTTTGTAATTCTTTATAATAGCTATGAACAAGGGAAGAGTCATAACAATTTTTAAGGATCTAAATGATCCTTATATCCAGTCCATGATAGATGGCGCAAAGGAAAGTCCTGAGGAAAGAAGTATTAAATTTTTCCAACAATGGAGAGAGATGGACTATTTTTTTGGCAACATCCAGCCAACTGACGGAGAGCGCAAAATTACAATCCGTAAGGCAGAATGGATTTAGAGAATAGTGATTTCCTGAATTTCACGAGGTGTGCACAGCAGTATAATCTGGAATACATGGTTGTGGGAGGTTTTGCTTTGTATCTGAATGGATTGAATAGAGCTACAAATGACATAGATATCTGGATCAACCCAACACAGGCAAACGGGATGCGGTTGGTCGAAGTGTTTCGCTGCATGGATTTGGATGAAAGCGAGCTAGCCAAAATAGGGCAATTGGATTTTACACAACCTCAGATATTTGGTTTTGCAGGACAAATTGATATCCTAACCAGAATTCATAGACGTTTTGAGTTTCAGGAAGTTTTTCAAAGATCCAGAACATTTGAAAATACGGAAGGTAGTCTCATTCATTTTTTACATTTGAACGACCTTCGCGAAATTAAAATCCTGGCGCGGCGCCCACAGGATGTCAGGGACGTTATCATGATTGACGATTTTCTCAAGGTGCAGGAAAATCGTGACGATGCGGACAAAGCCTGACATTACCGGCCCGCATGATTTCTCCCCCTCCTCCCCACAAAAAATAAAAATCTCCCTCTCCGCCTGCCCTTCCTCTTAAACATTATATTTTTGCAGGATGTATAAAATTCTCATTTCCCCTATACTTTTCCTGTTTGATGCTGAGCGAATTCATTACTTCGTTTGCGAAGTGCTGCATATTGCATTCAAAATCCCTTTTGTGCCTGACATTCTGAGGTCCATGTACACCTTTGAGCATCCTGACCTGGTTCAGGAAGTGGCCGGGCTGCGTTTTCGCAACCCTGTGGGACTGGCGGCTGGGTTTGATAAGAATGCGGAAATGGTGGATCAGCTGGAAGCACTGGGGTTTGGTTTCATTGAAATAGGTACCGTGACGCCGCGCCCGCAGCCGGGAAATGATAAACCCAGATTGTTCCGATTGAAGCAGGATCAGGCATTGATCAACCGTATGGGGTTCAATAATAAGGGCGCTACTGTGGCGGCAGCGAAGTTGAAACAACGCAAATCCAAAATTCTGGTAGGCGGAAATATCGGTAAGAATAAAGACACACCAAACGACCAGGCGCTGAGCGATTACCTGATCTGTTTCCGGGAATTGTTCGATGTGGTAGATTATTTCGTGGTCAATGTAAGTTCTCCCAATACGCCCGGACTGCGTGATTTGCAGGAGAAAGAGCCGCTCACCGCATTGCTTCGTGAATTGCAAACCAAGAACAAAGAAAAGTTTAATCCAAAACCTATATTTTTAAAGATAGCACCCGATCTGACATTCAGCCAGCTGGACGATATTATTGACATTGTAAAACAAACCGGGATCGCCGGCGTTATCGCAACAAACACGACCATAAGCCGCGAGAAACTCCGTACCAGCAAACAGGAAGTTGAAAAAATAGGAGCGGGCGGGTTGAGTGGCGCGCCACTTGCACATCGGTCGACTGAAGTAATTCGTTACCTTTGCGACCGGTCGAACCACGCATTTCCGGTGATAGGCGTAGGTGGAATAGTTTCGCCTTCGGAAGCAATGGAGAAGCGAAAAGCCGGGGCCGGGCTGATACAATTGTACACCGGTTTTATTTATGAAGGACCTGGCCTGGTGAAAAAGATCTGCAAAGCAATGGTTAACCAATAAGAGTACCAGAAGCAAAATACCACTTCACGCATCCCAGAATTGAAATAAATGTCAGTAAATAAGCCAAGAGAAAACACACAACGCCAGAAAGCAGACGAAGCAAGCGGTTCCCGTTTTCGTGTCTCTCTGGACTGGGAACATATATTTACAAGTCCGAAAAATACTTTGGCATGGGGTACATTCTTCATCGTGATGGGTGTCATCCTGGAAATATCTTTCCTGTCTTACATTATCACCGGGCTGTCCGATCAAAGTGTGGTCGATGGGCTTGGCCAGCAATCCATCCGGGATGCAGGCCGCCAGACGCGTAACTTTTTCGGGGTACTGGGCGCGGTTGTTTCCCATTTTTTTGTGTACCGCTGGTTTGGGGTAGGCGCATTGCTTGTGCCGCTGGTTCCGTTCGTTGCAGGCTGGAAAATTGCTTTCGGGAAGGAGATTCTGCCTTTGACCCGTACTACTAAGGAGATTATCTTTTTTACACTTTGGGTAAGCGTTTTAATGGGGTATGTGGTGCTGATGAGCAACACTGAAAACACATTAAGCTTCGTTTCCGGCGGGATAGGTTACATTGTCAACATTGCATTGTTCGACTGGCTGAAATGGGGTAGCATTATCCCCATTATTTTCGCATTGTTTGTGTTCGCGGTATTCTTTTATGATGCCAAATCCGCATACGAAGCGTGGCAGCTGAAACACGCAAGACCTGAACCGGAAGCAGAACCGGTTGTAGGAGAAGAGGAAAAAGTGAAGGCTCCCGAAAGCACGTATGTATCCGTGGTGGATGATACTTATGACGACGAATTCGCTGCGGTAGAAGAGCCTGTCACAGAGAAAGAGGTCGTTTTAGAAAAAAATGTAACTCCCGTATCAGTTCCACTCATCACTGTACCACCGGTAATACCTGTTATTCCAGTAACACCTCCAGCGCCCGCCGACCTGAAGCTTGAACTGGAAGTGGAGGATACGGCGCATGTTACCGAGGAAGTTATTGAAGAGGACGAAGACATCAATGCTTCTGTATTAAGGGAATTTGGGCAATATGATCCAATGCTGGATCTTCCTTCGTATCAATTTCCCAACATTGGATTGTTGAATGAAGTGTTTGAAAATCAGCATGAAAAAGTAAGCCAGGAAGAGCTCGAAAGCAATAAGACGAAGATCGTTGACACGCTGGGAAGCTACGGGATCAACATTTCCAAGATCAAAGCCACCATCGGGCCGACGGTAACATTATATGAGATCATTCCGGAAGCGGGAGTAAGGATTTCAAAAATCAAAAACCTGGAAGGTGACATTGCTCTGAGCCTTGCCGCGCTTGGGATACGGATCATCGCGCCTATGCCGGGCCGCGGTACGATTGGTATAGAGGTTCCCAACAAGAACCGGGAGACGGTATTTATCCGCTCGGTACTGGCGAGTGAAAAGTTTCAGAAAGCGAATTATGACCTGCCGATTGTGCTCGGGAAGACCATTTCCAATGACATTCACATTGTCGATCTGGCCAAAATGCCCCACTTGCTCATGGCCGGTGCTACCGGGCAGGGAAAGTCAGTCGGGTTGAATGTGATCCTTGCTTCGCTGATCTATAAAAAGCATCCCGCCGAGTTGAAATTCGTACTCGTCGATCCGAAGAAGGTGGAATTGACACTTTTCAACAAACTGGAAAGGCATTTCCTTGCCAAGCTTCCTAATGCAGAGGAAGCGATCATTACGGACACTAAAAAGGTAATTTTTACATTGAATTCGTTGTGTATCGAAATGGATTCGCGGTATGACCTGCTCAAAGAAGCGGCGGTGAGGAACCTGAAAGAATATAACGCCAAATTTGCCCAGAGGAGGCTGAATCCTGAAAAAGGGCACCGCTTTTTACCTTATATAGTCCTGGTAATTGATGAGTTGGCGGATTTGATGATGACAGCCGGCAAAGAGGTGGAAACACCTATTGCCCGACTTGCCCAGCTGGCCCGCGCTGTCGGTATTCACCTGGTCGTAGCTACCCAACGTCCTTCTGTAAAGGTCATTACCGGTTTGATCAAGGCCAACTTCCCGGCACGTTTGTCATTCCGTGTAACGTCCAGCATCGATTCGCGCACGATCCTCGATATGGGCGGGGCCGAGCAGCTGGTGGGGCAGGGAGATATGCTTTTGGCGATCAATTCGGAGGTGATACGCCTGCAATGTCCGTTTATTGACACAAGAGAAATAGAGGATGTCTGCGAATTTATCGGTGCCCAGCGTGGCTACGATGATGCCTATGCGCTTCCTGAATACGAAGGCGAGGATGCCGCAGAGGGGAAAAGTGACCTCAATCCGGAAGATTTTGACGGCTTGCTGCCCGATGCTGCCCGACTGATCGTGACGCACCAGCAAGGCAGTACTTCGCTGATCCAACGTAAAATGAAGCTCGGTTACAACCGTGCAGGCCGGATTATGGATCAGCTGGAAATCCTGGGTGTAGTAGGGCCGTTTACAGGAAGCAAGGCCCGTGATGTCATGTTCCACGATCTCAGCGGACTGGAAGAACACCTTCGCGTAATGGGCGTAATTTAACCATTCAGTTTACATTGACCCCTTTTACCGTTTCTTTGAAGTTCATTTTTAAACCTTCATAGTACATGTTGGTCTAAATTTTGTTATATCATAAATAAGCCCCTGTTTTTAAGTAAGTCACAGTATCAAAACGTTAAATATGAAAAATTTGAAAATTAGTAATCGTTGGTTTTTTGCAATAGCAATGTCACTTTTTACGGTCGTGAGCGTCAGTGCGCAGGGAGATAAAAAGTCGTCGGCTATACTGGAAGCAATGAGCGATAAATATCAGAAGATCAAATCCTTCAAAGCAATATTTACCTACCTCCCGGGAGGTGGGAAGCCGCTTAAAGGAGAGGCTACTGTGAAAGGAACGAAGTTCAGGCTGAAAATGGCCGGACAGGAGATTTTTAATGACGGAAAGCTGATGGCAACCTACATTAAAGAGACCAACGAAGTAAATCTTCAGGACTTTGACCCAGCTGCAACCGGAGACCTGGATCCTACCAAGATCTATTCTGCCTATAAAAAAGGATTCAAATATGTCTTTTTGAAAGAAAGAAAAGAGGGTAATAAATCACTGGAAGTAGTCGAACTGACTCCAACCAAAAAGGACAGTCAGATAAGCAAAGTGCAGATTGAAGTGAACAAAGCTGATAAATCGATCAATAGCTGGAAGATTTTCCAGAAAAACGGCCAGGAAGTGACCTATAAAGTAGATCAGTTCCAGCCGGATGTGAATGTAGCGGACAGTTATTTCGCATTCAATTCAAAACAATATCCTGGTGTGGAAGTAGTAGACCTGAGATAAGAATTCAATATTTCTTCCATCAAAAAAGAGGTGAAACCGATTAGGTCTCACCTCTTTTTCATGATAGCATGTGTCTGATAGTGTGCGTCGTGTAATCAATTATTAACCGCCTGATGCACGTCACGGTATTTCTTAATCAAATTGTGTGATTCGAGCAGCTCTGCTTTCTGGTTGGTGATCATCTGGCGAATGTCAACCGGCAGGTCTGCGTCAGTAGCGAGCGCATCGTCATAAGCTTCCTGCGCAGCGTCCTCGCCATATTCACAGCTTTCGAGTGCGGAAGTTCGGTCGTGGCCGGTGAATGTCGCTTTAATGTCCATCCACACTCTGTATATTTTGCCTGAGCCGGTCGTGCCGGTTGCTACTTCGCCACCCAGATTTCTGACCTCAGCACTTAGTTCGTTTATATTTTCACGGCTTTCATTGGCCATTTTTTGAAATATGCCTTTCAGATCAAGATCGATATCTTCTACTTCGTTGATCGCTTTTTCATATCCATCGATACGGTCATTATTGATTCTGATCAGGTCATTCAAGACCTCCACTAGATTTTCATTGGTTTCCATAATACTGTAACTTTTAAGTTTGTGATAAGTTTTATATCCCTTTTGCGATCTGCTTTAAAATCCTGCGCCATGACAGAAGGGTACTTCTCAGCTCAGATGTAAATACTTAAAAACCAACGTATATGTAGTGGTTTTTGCACGATGTCGCACAGAGTCGGCACTTTATCCCTGATGCGCCAACAATGATTTCACGAGTTGCTCGCTGGCCGAGAAATGTTTCAGTTCGTGAGTCGGTTTGTTCAGATATCGCTGGATCCTGCCATTTTCATAAGCCCGGAAAACCGCCGGATGCACGTAATACTTCTTGCAGACGGTGCGGGTATTTCCCAAATGCGCAGCTACCACATCCAGGCAGGAATTGACTGTCCGTGTGAGCTGGCGCTGGGTTTCATATTTTTCCTGTTCAATGAGATATTCAAAAGCAGTAACAGTTCCCATCCATGTCCGGAAATCCTTGGCAGAGAAATTGGCGCCTGTATGCTGTCTGATATAGTCGTTCACCTGGGATGCATTCAGGGAACATTTGGAGCCATTTTCGGTGGTATACTGAAAAAGCCGCTTTCCTGGCATTTCCTTGTATTGCTTCACGAGCCGGGCTAGCTGAGTGTCCCGGAGTGTAATGTCCTGTTTGATACCTTTTTTTCCCGTAAACATAAACCTGATCTTGCTGCCCTTGACTGTAGCACAGCGCGCATCAAGCGTGGTAATGCCCGACGAGCCATGCTTTACCTTGTAGCGTTGGTTTCCGACACGAATGCAGGTTTTGTCCATGAGCTTAATGACCAGGGCAATGGATTTATTCACATCGAAATTCCTTTTTCTGAGATCATGTTCCACTTGCTCCCGCAACTGGGGGAGTGCTTCCGAAAATGTCAGCAGCCGGTAATATTTGGTCTGGTTGCGGATCAGGTTCCAGTGGGGGTGATACCGGTACTGTTTACGCCCCGCTTCGTCCACCCCTGTCGCCTGCAGATGCGCGTCCGGGTCGTTGCTGATCCATACTTCTTTCCAGGCAGGCGGCAATACCAATGCTTTGATCCTGGCGATGATGGCTTTGTCTTTGCATCGGTTACCGTTTTGATCTGTATAATAAAAACGCGGAGCTTTACCTTTACGGAAAAATCCGGGTGCTTCACCGGACCGTATATAATGTAATCCTGCCGCTTCTGCTGTCAATGCGGGGTCTTTACGAAGTTTTTTGAATTGTCTTACAGAGATAACAGGTGCGTCTGTTAATGTTCCTACTGCTGCGGCTACCGACATGTGGTTTACTTTAAACTGTTTGCCGATGCTAATACCAAATTGATACCAGTCTGAAAAGCACACTACAGACCCAATAAAAATCCTCAGCAGGCTTCCGGATGGAAGACGGCTGAGGAACATTCTACTCATTTTCTAAAATCAATAGGCGATTCAGGCAGGGAAATAGAGGCTGAACACCGATCCTTTTTCAGGTTCTGAATGTGCCCGGATAAAGCCATTGTGGTTTTCCATGATCTTCTTGCATATCGCCAAACCAATGCCCGTGCCTGGATATTTGTGCGCAGGATGCAATCTTTGAAATACGTCAAAAATCCGGTTTTCATATTCCTTCTCGAACCCAATCCCATTATCTTCAAAACTGATCCTGTGATAGGATGTAAGCCGTGAGGCTTTTTCATAGCTGATATCCGCACCAGTTTCAACCGAGGCCGTAATGCGTATTTCCGGATTTGTGCCGGGTTTTGTAAATTTGATTGCGTTGCTGATCAGATTAATAAACAGCTGATGAACCTGAAAAGGAATAATTTTCAGCGTTGGTAGCCTTCCTGCTGTGACTATGGCGTTTTTTTCCTCAACGTTATCACGAAGCTCGGCGACTACGGCACCGAGGATCAGGTTCAGATCAATGGTTTCAAAAACCTTTTCCATAGTCCCGGCTTTGGAATAGGCGAGAATGTCTTCGATCAGCAGCTGCATTTTTTCAGCCGCGAACCGCATCCGTTCCACCGAATCCTTCACCTGCGCCGACAAGTCCGGATCTTCCCGATCCAGTACCTTCGAAGCAAATATCTGGATTTTCCTCAATGGCTCTTTCAGGTCGTGGGTGCTGATCCAGTTCAGGTTGGCCAGTTCCTTGTTGGCAGTTTTGAGCTCTTCGTTCAGGATGCGGTTTTTGTCCTCCTGAGTGCGGATCAAATGAAAATTAATGTGTTTTTGCAAAGCATAGGAAAAGCTTGAAGCCGCATTGATCTCAGATTTCTTCCAGGGCAAACTCTTGTTTTTTACCACTTCCATCCAAAGTTCAAACGACTTGCGCGGCGAAAGCCTCACACCTTCTTCATTGGGCAGCACCGCTTTATCAGGGTTTCCTGCCCAGTTGATGGTCTCAATTTTCTCTTGCCGTAGCCAGAGAATGCCGTCGTTAGCGCCCGAAGGCAGCGCGTGATAAATGATCCCGGCTGCACGTTTGGCAATCGGTTCCGCTGCCGGGTATATGTCGAGAAGGCGGTCGGTATGAAAGTCGTGCGTTGGGTGTTTGTTTGCAAGGAAACTCATCAAATCAGTTAATGCCTCATCCGCTGGGCATGATCCGTTCTTGGAAAGCTTTCCTTGATAATATATAGCAGCTCCGGACGCGTTGGCTAGTCTCAGCAGCTCAGGGGATTGGAAATGTGCTCCAATAAAATCCTCATTTTCATGAAGTGACGCGAGAGAAGCAACCAATGCTTTTTCTACACCCTGGGATACTTCAAATTCTTCGGCTGTTTCCCTCACAGCAATCTGCGAAGTAAGGAAATGTCCCTGCAACATGGCCGAAAGCCTGGTATAATGCGGGAGTACCTTTGGTGAGTAATGATGGCAGGCGATCAGGCCCCACAGCTTCTGATTTTGTAACAATGATATCGTCAATGTAGCCCCTACACCCATATTTTTCAGATATTCAATATGCATAGGAGACACGCTACGCAACACTGAGAGGCTCAAATCCAGCGATTTATTGGTTTTGTCGGCGTTATTATCAATGGTTAGTAAAGGCACCGGCGTGTAATTGATATCGGCGATCATACGCAGCGGGTTGCGGATGTACAGTTCCCTCGCCTGCACAGGTATATCGGTATGTGGGTATTTTTGTCCTGCAAACGAATTCAGGTCGTCCCTTTTACTTTCTGCAATGACTTCACCATTATAATCCTGGTCAAATTTGTAAATCATGACCCGGTCGTATCCGGTGATCGAACGGGTCTCCTTTGCAATCTCTCCGCATAGCTCAATCAAATGGCTGGATTTCTCCATCAGCGACACGAATGTCCGGGTTTGATTATATAGGTTGGGCAAATTGAGCGTGCCGTCGGGGAAAGGTTCGAGTTCCAAAATCAGCGTTTCGCCACTTTCATGAACCGTTGTATTGAATAAGGTACCGTTAATGGTAAACACAAATGGCTTTGCTGAGTCGATCACGTCGGCATTTGCGTACTGCCTGAAATTATTGACAATGGAGTCAGTGAAAATAGCGGCCAGAGGTTTACCCAGAAGCTGCTCAGGGGCAAGTCCCGAATAAACGGCGCAGTTTCCGCTGCAAAATTCGACCAGATAATTGTCTTTGGTAAGTCCCAGCAAAAATCCGTGGGGCTGTATACTTCCCGGGATATGAATGGGTTCGCTCTCACAGTTCGTCAGATTGACAATATCCCGGTTTACGATATCTCTAATGTTCATTAGTTAACTATTCAATTACTGCTTGCTAAGCCAGTTATCTATAATTATAAAAGTTTTGACTGCGCTGTCTGTGATCTGACTGCTGTTGTCATTTTCTACCGCAAATTGTGAGAAGGCAGATATGAAAGACTTCCACAAAATGCCGGTCTGCGTACCGTATCCCCAAAAATAAGCCGCGCCTCTCTCCGGGTCGAAACCGAGCGTTTCGTGGATGTGCTTGTACAAAATCCGTCCGCCCAATGTGGAGCCTTCGATCACATACATGATCCCAAGTGCCTCGGAAGGTGAAGAAAATTCAAACCGGCAAACAGGCAACGCATCTATCTGAACGTCGGACATTCCGGTAAACGAAAGGTCTTCAATGATCTTGTTAGATTTGTAACGATCCTGTAAATCAGGGATAATAGCACTGATGGCAGGGAAAACCTGGTCTTCGCAGGCAATGGTCACGGCATATAAAGCGGAAAGGTATGCCTGATAGTCTGATAGGGAAACCGAAGGGCTCAGTATTGCTTTGGAAAGCCTGTTCTCTTCTAATTGCTGGTGGCTGGCTGCCGTTTCCTGTCTTAAATTTTTGATAAATAAATCCTGATCGTTCTTGAAAACAGTCGTTTCACTCATAGAATGCAAATTGAAAACCAGTAAGATTAATTTGTGATCAAAAATTGTTCCACATCGGGAGATGCATCATTTTCCGGAGAGATACATTTTTTCAGAATCTCAACAAGTCCTGTAAAGCTCGTAGGTTTTTGCACATACCTGTTCGCACCGTTTTTATAGGCCGATTCCCACAGATACCGCGCCACGGAAGTAGATAGGATCACGATGGGTATATTTTCAAATCCGTTAAAATTTCGGATGTCTTCCAGGCATTCCAGCCCGTTCTTCACCGGCATGTTCATGTCGAGGAAAATCAGGTCAGGTTTCGGAACGCCTGATTTCAGGACTTTCATCAGTTCCATGCCGTTTTCAGTCACAGTCAGCTCAGCCTTGATTGGGATTTGTTCGAGCGCTTCCTGAAACAGAAAGGTATCGTCATCATCGTCCTCGGCAAGAAGGATTCGAAAAGGCTTCATTGGATTCATCGGTTCCGAGGATAGGGAGGTGTAATGTTGGTAACCACTGCAATAATAAAGAAAAACCGTCCGATCAGCAATTTCGGTTCTGGACGGAACAGCTCTGCTGGCACGCTTTTTTACAAACGGGTATCCATAATTCATCAAAAAAATGAAATTAATCATGAAAAAGATAACATTAAGTTCGCTTGTAATTGCTTCCATGCTAATGTTTTCGGCGTGCAGCAATAATAAATCCGACGACACAAAAGAAATTGCAGAGGAGCAAAATGAGCAAAAGCTCGATGATACGAACCTCGAAGATGACTCCGAATTTGCAGTTGCCGCGGCGGATGGCGGAATGATGGAAGTACAGCTCGGCGAGTTGGCCCAGACTAATGGTGCAAGCCCTGACGTGAAAAAGTTTGGAGAAACCATGGTGAAGGATCATTCCAAGGCCAATGAGGAGCTAAAAGCCCTTGCACAGCAGAAAAACATCACACTACCCATGCAATTGAGTGACGACAAACAAAAAAAATACGATGATTTTTCGAAAAAGAAAGGGGCCGAATTCGATAAGGCATACATTTCGTATATGGTAGATGACCATAAGAAGGACATCAGCGAGTTTGAGGAAGCAGCCAAAGACGCCAAAGATCCGGAGGTGAAGTCCTGGGCTGCGGGAAAAGTGCCGACATTGAAACACCATCTCGAAATGGCACAGGCGCTTAATGACGCTAAGAAGTAGGATTATTGGATTAATGTGAAGCCGGGGCCTGCGATGTGGGTTCCGGCTTTTGTTTAAGTGCCTAATGGTAAAAAGATAAGATCAATTTGTAATTTTAGGCTCTGTCAAAACCGTAACAAGTAATTCTGTTAAAAACTTGTTTAATCCTTTAGTATAAGTTTATTTTGTCTACCAGTTATATAGAGTAATTCATGTTTACAATGCTAAACCTATCCCGCCGACTGTTAAGTTGCCTTTTTATTTTTTCGCTGATGGCCTCAGAGCAGGTTTTTGCCCAGCAGTCGCAGCGGCCCAACATCATTTTTATTTTTTCAGATGATCATGCGTATCAAGGAATCGGGGCCTATGGGAACAAGATCGCAAAAACGCCAAACATCGACCGTATCGCCGGGGAAGGTGCATTGCTGACTAATAATCTGGTCACCAATTCGATATGCGGCCCCAGCCGGGCAACATTACTGACCGGTAAGTACAGCCATTTGAATGGTTACAAACGTAACGATAACACAAGGTTTAATACCAACCAGACATTGTTGTCGGAAACACTTCGCAAGAGCGGCTACCAAACGGCCTGGATCGGTAAAATGCACCTGAACAGCCTGCCCGCCGGGTTTGACTACTGGAATGTACTACCAGGGCAGGGACATTATTACAACCCGGATTTTATCGGACAACCTAACGATACGACCCACTATACAGGTTACGTTTCAGACCTGATCACCAAGTTTTCCACAGAATGGCTTGAAAAGCGGGATAATTCCAAGCCGTTTTTCCTCATAGTGGGCCACAAGGCTACCCACCGCGAGTGGTTGCCGGATTTGCAGGACCTGGGCGCTTATGACGATGTTACATTTCCTTTGCCTGCCAATTTTTATGATGATTACAAAGGCAGAACAGCGGCCAGGCAACAGGATATGACCATTGATAAAACAATGCGATTGAAACAAGACCTGAAAGTGGATGTGGATTATGAGAAAGATTTTACCTACAAACGATTGAACCCGGAGCAAAGGAAGGTTTTCAAAGCCTATTTTGATAAAGTAAATAAGGAGGTTACCGACAAAAATTTGACTGGTAATGCACTGATCGAATGGAAGTACCAGCGTTACCTGAGAGATTATTTTTCCACAGCTAACTCTCTGGACAGAAATATCGGGAAATTGCTGGATTATCTCGACAAATCAGGTTTGTCTAAAAATACGGTAGTCATTTACGCGTCAGATCAGGGCTTTTATCTGGGCGAACATGGCTGGTTCGACAAACGGTTTATTTACGAAGAATCTCTGAAAACACCATTTGTGATCCGTTATCCTGGGGTGATCAAGCCGGGTACCAAAGTGGACGACCTGATCCTGAATATTGACTGGGCGCCCACGGTACTGAACATTGCCGGAGCTAAGATTCCAGCGGATATTCAGGGGAAATCATTCCTGCCGCTATTGAAACCAGCAACCACGGCGCAAATACCATGGCGCAAAGAAGCATATTACCACTATTACGAATTCCCTGAGCCGCACCACGTGTTCCCGCATTTCGGGCTGCGCACCAGCCGTTACAAACTGGCATATTTCTACGGAGGCGCTGATTCGTGGGAATTGTATGATCTGGAAAAAGATCCGACGGAAGTTGCTAATATATATGGTCAACCCGGCACAGAAAAAATAACGGCAGACCTGAAAAGCAAGCTGAAAACTTTGATGGGCCTTTACAAAGATGACGAAGCATTGAAAATTCTGGCGACTGCTAAGAACTAGTAACCGACATTAAAAGTGTATAAAACAGAATACGACGCAGTGGTGGTAGGTTCCGGGCCGAATGGGTTGGCTGCGGGGATCACCATGCAACGGGCGGGATTATCTGTTCTAATTGTAGAAGGCAAGCCCACGGTGGGCGGAGGAATGCGTTCGGCAGCGTTAACATTGCCCGGCTATGTTCATGATGTGTGTTCGGCAGTACATCCCATGGCATTGCTTTCACCATTCTTTAAAGATTTGCCTTTACACGAGTTTGGGTTGGAGTTTATACAGCCAACATTAGCAGCCGCCCATCCATTTGACGATGGTACGGCAGTTACGTTGGACCAATCGCTCGCCAAAACAGCGGAACGATTGGGAGAGGACGGAGAAGCATATCTGAATTTTATGGAACCGCTTGTCAATGATATACCCCGGTTGCTGCCGTCGTTACTGGGGCCATTGGCCTGGCCGGAAAATCCGTTGGCATTGGCGAAGTTTGGTCTGAAAGCATTGCCGTCGTCGCTGAGAAGCAGTAACCGTTTTAAAACCAAAGCAGCGAAAGGACTTTGGGCAGGAATGGCGGCTCACGCGATACAGCCTTTGGGAAACCTGGCGACGTCCGCGTTCGGTATTATGCTGATGGCGGCGGCGCATTTGAACGGCTGGCCCATACCAAAAGGAGGAAGTCAATCCATTGCAGATGCATTGGCTAGTTATTTCAAAGCGATCGGAGGAGTTGTTGAAACTGGATTTCAGGTAAATGATTTAAACCAGTTACCACCTTCGAAAGTAGTATTGATGGACGTAACGCCCCGTCAGCTGCTGAGTATTGCAGGAGATCAATTGAGCAGTTCATACCGTAGCAGGCTGGAAAAGTATAGATACGGTTCCGGTGTTTTCAAAATAGACTGGGCGCTGAATGATGTGATACCCTTCAAAGCCGAGGAATGTAAACTGGCCGGAACGGTACATTTAGGGAATACTTTGGAAGAGATCGCACATTACGAGAAAAGCATTGCAGAGGGGGAACCTGCCGGGAAGCCGTTTGTATTATTGGCCCAGCAAAGTGTTTTTGACCCAAGCCGCGCCCCGGAGGGAAAGCATACAGCATGGGCATATTGCCACGTACCGAACGGATCGCAGCTGGATATGACCGCCGCTATTGAAAACCAGATAGAACGTTTTGCTCCCGGTTTCCGCGATTTGATTATTGAAAAAAGCATTATGAATACCAGGGAAATGGAAGCCTATAACCCGAATTACATTGGTGGGGACATTAATGGTGGCATTCAGGATCTGTGGCAGCTTTATTCCAGGCCAGTCTGGAGCGTTTCACCTTATCGTACCTCCGCCAGCAATATATATTTGTGCTCGTCATCGACACCGCCGGGCGGGGGAGTACATGGAATGTGCGGATATCATGCAGCCAAACAGGCGATGAAGGACGTTTTTAAAATGAATAAAATTGATTCTTTGGAAGTACGAGTATAATAGACGGGTTATGAGATTTTTTGGGAAAGATTTTTTGGGAATATATCTGATCGGGTTCGCAGCGGTAGCAAGTCTGGGGTGTGAGAAGAAGCAAACGGCTGAGGAGAGAAGGGCCGACAGCCTGGCACATTGCATTGCCGACGGCATTCCGTCCAGGGCGGCTGCTATTCAGAATGCAAGTTATGTAGCGGAAGGTAAGGGTGATACCAAAGGCATGGTTTGGATCAATGGAGGCAAATTCCTGATGGGCGCCGATGAGTTCCCTGATTCCCGGCCGATGCACGAAGTGGCTGTGAATGGATTTTACATCGACGAGCATGAAGTGACCAATGCGGAATACGGGGAATTTGTAAAGGCAACCGGCTATAAAACCGTGGCAGAAAGGCCATTGAATCCGGCTGATTATCCGGGCGTTCCCGCTGACAAACTCGTTCCGGGATCGGCGGTGTTTACGCCAACTCCCACACGGGTTTCGCTGGACAATCCGTTGCAATGGTGGAATTATGTGGCAGGCGCAAGCTGGGCGCATCCCGAAGGACCGGCAAGTTCAACCAAGGGAAGAGAGAATTTTCCGGTGACCCAGGTTTCTTACGAGGATGCTGCGGCTTATGCCAAATGGGCCGGCAAAAGGTTACCAACAGAGGCTGAATGGGAATACGCGGCGCAGGGAGGAAAGGGAAACCATACCTACTACTGGGGCGATCAGCTGAAACCGGGTGACAAGTGGGTGGCCAATATTTACCAGGGAAGCTTTCCGGATAAAAACACCAAAGAAGATGGGTATCTGACTGCTGCGCCAGTGAAATCCTTCCCGGCAAATCCCTATGGATTGTACGATATGGACGGTAATGTGTGGGAATGGTGCGAAGATCTTTACCGCCCCGATTATTACCAGAAAAGCCCGAAGGATAACCCGAAAGGACCTTCGGATAGTTACGATCCCGATGAGCCGGGAGCTGTTAAAAGAGTTCAGCGGGGCGGATCTTTCCTGTGCAGCGACGACTATTGCATTCGTTACAAAGCAGGAAGCCGCGGCAAGGGAGAAGTGACGAGCGGTAGTAACAATCTGGGTTTCAGATGTGTTAAAGATAAAAAGTAAGATTAAGTAAGCGTATTTTATATGACAACCCACTTTCTGACCGTTCCTGGGCTGGCTAGTTCAGGGCCGCAACATTGGCAGACCATCTGGGAGAATCAGTATCCGCATCTATTTAGCAGGGTTCAGCAGGAAAACTGGGACTGGCCGGTAAAAGATGACTGGGTTGGGCAGCTGCAAAAACAAATTAGCGAACTGAGCGTTCCTACTGTGCTGGTTGGGCACAGCCTGGGCTGTATCACGATCGCACATTGGGCGCAAGAGCATTTTTCGGAATATATCAAAGGCGCATTACTGGTAGCCCCGGCGGATGCGGAGCAGTCGAAAAGGTTGAACTTTGTAGTAGGTTTCAAGCCGATCCCTGTGCGGGCGCTGCCATTTAAAAGTATCGTGGTAGCGAGTACCAATGACATTTACGCCAGCATTCTCCGGTCCAAGGTTTTTGCTGCAAACTGGGGCAGTGATTTTGTCAATATTGGTAAGAAAGGGCACATTAATGCAGTATCGGGGCTGGAAGACTGGCAGGAAGGGAAAATTATCCTCGAAGAGCTGGGCTCGTTAGAGTTGGTTCAAAACGAAGCAACGAAAAGCTGAAAAATTACGTAACACAATTTTAAAACCATTTTTTAAATTCATCTTATTACCTTACAAATCAAATTTATTTAACTCTAAACAATTGGAATGACTATGAAAAAAATGTTTGTTTTCGCGATAGCTGGTTTGCTATTCAATGTAGCTGCTATTGCTAATGGTCCTGATAAATCCAAAGCGGCTGATAAAACGCTGGCTGTTGATACAAAAAGCAGCACGGTAGTTTGGGGTGCAAAAAAAGTGACTGGCACGCATGCGGGCACAGTAGCCCTGGAAAGCGGAGCCCTGATTGTTGACAATGACAAGTTAAAAGGCGGAAACTTCGTAGCTGACTTGAAGTCGCTTGTAGTAACGGATGTGACTGATAAAGACATGAATGGCAAATTGACCGGCCACTTGAAAAGCGATGATTTCTTCTCGGTAGAAAAACATCCACAGGCGAAACTGGTGATCACTTCGGTAACACCGAAAGGAGGCGACGCTTATGACGTTACAGGTAAACTGACTATCAAGGGCATTACTGAGGAGGTGAAATTTCCCGCAACTGTAAAAGCAGATGCTAAGAAAATAACTGCTAATGCGAAAGTTAAGATCGATCGTACGAAATATGATATCAAGTTCCGTTCAGCTAATTTCTTTGAAAACCTTGGAGACAAGGCGATTGACAATGATTTTACACTGGATGTGAATCTTGTTGCTAACAAATAAGCTGTTATAATACTACAATGAGAATCCGGTTTGACCTTGGTCAGGCCGGATTTTTTGTTGCTATATTTGAAATAGAATTCAATAACTTAAAGAAAATATATGAAAAATTTGATGACCGGGCTGGCCATTTGTGCCTTGATAGCGTCAGGAAATGTTTTCGGCCAGACAGAAAACAAGCTTCCCGACTGGACCTTTGGCGGTTTCAAGCGTCCGGCCAATGTCAACCCCGTGATTTCTCCGGACACTACATCCACGTTCTTTTGCCCAATGAATAAAAGGCAGATCGACTGGGAGTCCAATGATACATTCAATCCTGCCGCGACCATTAAAAACGGTAAAATAGTGGTGCTCTACCGTGCGGAAGACAAGGCGGGCCGGGCGATCGGCAAGCGTACTTCCAGGCTGGGTTACGCAGAAAGTGAGGACGGGATTACATTTAAAAGACGAAAAGAACCGGTACTATATCCCGCCGAAGACAGCCAGAAAGCAATGGAATGGCCGGGCGGCTGCGAAGACCCGCGGGTGGCAGTGACCGAAGACGGATTATATGTGATCATTTATACACAATGGAACCAGGATAAAGCCAGGCTCGGCATTGCGACATCAAGAGATTTGCTGAAATGGGAGAAGCATGGTCCGGCTTTTACCAAAGCATATGGTGGGAAATTCAATCAGATATGGTCTAAATCGGGCTCTATACTTACCAAACTGGTAGGCGATAAGCAGGTGATCGCCAAAGTGAATGGAAAATATTGGCTCTACTTCGGGGAGGCGAACGTGAATGTAGCCACCTCGACTGACCTGATCAACTGGGAGCCGGTAGTGGATAAAAGCGAAAATCTGGTGAATCTGATCTCTCCCCGCAAAGGATATTTCGACAGTAACCTGACCGAATGTGGCCCGCCTGCCATTATCACCGACAAAGGAATTGTGCTGCTGTATAACGGTAAAAATGACAAAGGCGAGGACGGCGACAAACGTTTCACGCCGAATAGCTACTGCGCAGGACAGGTACTGTTCGATAAAAACGATCCGACCAAAGTACTGGCCCGGCTCGACGTGCCATTCTTCCGTCCGATGGAATCTTTCGAAAAAAGCGGACAATACGTAGCCGGTACGGTTTTCATTGAAGGAATGGTTTATTTCAAAAAGAAGTGGCTGCTATACTATGGCTGCGCAGATTCGCGTGTTGGCGTAGCTGTGTACGATCCTAAAATGAAAGGTCCGGGAGACCCGCTTCCGGCGGCTCGCTAGAATTGTTTTTGAACAAATGCATCCGGACGAAGCCGCTGGTCGTATATCAAAGTAAATCAACAAGCACTGATTTACAAAGTTTTGATGCCTTGATGGTGATAGTGAAGTTGGTTGAGGTGAATGGTTGTTTACAAGCGGGAGAGCGATATGCTTTCCCGCTTTTTTGGCTTAAGACTTACCAAGTCTTCAAGACTTGGCAAGTCTCTACTCGGAAGCAGGTTAGTACAGGATAGTCCGACAGATAATTTTAGGAATTTTTGGATATTATTTTCTTCTTTTTAAAGAGTAATATAATCAAAACTTCCCCTTGTGATAAGGGGAATCAGTCGTTCAGAAGTCACTAAACCTATAAATGCAATCAAAAATGAATTCCAGATTTATCAGTGCCAGAGTTCTGCTGGCCGTTTTAATGATCATTGGATGCCAGATCAGCGGCATCGCGCAAAAAAAAGAAAAAGGATTCGTTTCAATATTTGATGGCAAAACGCTGAAAGGCTGGGACGGCGATCCAAAGTACTGGCGGGTTGAAAACGGCAGCCTGGTAGGAGAGATCACACCGGAAACATTGCTGAAAACCAATTCATTCATCATCTGGCGTGGTGGTGAGCCCGGCGATTTCGAGCTCAAAGGATCATTCAAAATTGCAGTGGCAGGTAACTCAGGGATCAACTACAGAAGTGAGCAGCTGACCGATGTTCCATTTGCATTGAAAGGATATCAGGCCGATATTGACGGAAAAAGAAACTACACCGGCCAGAATTACGAAGAAAGAAAAAGAACTACCTTGGCTTATCGTGGTCAAAAAACAACCATTAAGGAATATACAGGAGAAAAGACGCCGGAAGCAATTAGAAGCAATGTGAAGGCCAATGCCTGGACAGGGTTTGAAGTAACCGGTTCATTGGGAACATCCGATTCTCTGAAAACTTTGATTAAAAGCGAAGATTGGAATACTTTTCATCTTGTAATAAAAGGAAACCGTTTGCAGCATTACATCAATGACGTCCTGATGAGCGATGTGACTGATAATGATACCGTAAATGGTGCAAAAAAAGGATTGTTAGGCGTGCAGGTCCACGTCGGCCCGCCTATGAAAGTGGAATACAAAGACCTAAGGATCAAACAATAGTAAAGTGTCCAAAAGCTAACGGGCTAAAAGCTACCAGCCGTTAGCTTTTCAGCCAAAGCCAGTAAAAATGAATAAAATAGGATTTAATGTGCTTGCCTGGACGGCAGCGGTCTCCGATGACGTTTTTCCGATCATTGACAGACTAAAAACGATCGGGTATGATGGAGTAGAATTTTATCTGGGCACGCAGGATGCCCCCGCTTACCAGAGGATGGGTAATTATACCAAAGATCTTGGCCTGGAAACCACGGCGGTGATGACGCTGGGAAAGGACGATAATCCCGTCAGTGAATCCGCGGAAATCCGTCAGAAAGCACTGGATAAGATCAAATGGGCTGTTGATCGCGCGCATGAGCTGAATTCAAAGATCATTTGTGGGCCATTTCATTCGGCACATACCGTTTTTGTAAACCGCCCGGCTGAGGATCGTGAGTATGCGCTAGCCGGTGAGGTGTTGAGCGCTGCTGCCGATTACGCGGCCCAGGCCAATATTGTGTTTGCTCTCGAAGCACTCAACCGCTTTGAATGCTACCTCTGCAATACCATGGAGCAACTGACCAAGCTGGTTAAGGCGGCCAATCACCCCAATGTGAGGGCGATGTTCGACACGCACCATTCCAACATTGAGGAAAAGAAGTACTCCACTGCATTACAAACCATCGCACCGGTGCTTGCTCACGTGCACATCAGCGAGAACGACCGCGGTACACCCGGTGACGGACAAGTACTGTGGGACGATGCCTTTTCATCCTTAGCTGCTATCAAATACCAGGGATGGCTTACTATCGAAGCTTTTTCAAGAAATGACCCTGATTTTGCCAATGCAATCGGAGTGTGGCGGGAGTTCTCAGATCCTTGGGACATTGCGGAAAACGGCTACAAGTTTATCCGTGAAATGTCTTTGAAGCATGGATTGTAGGGGCATCGTCCGTCGGCTATCAGCTATCGGCTTTTGTCCTGTTTCGATATTATTATTATTACAAAAAAGTCGACGGCCGACTGCCGAAAGCCGATTGCCAAACATGAAAACCACATTGTTATCCATACTTGTTTTCCTGCTTTTCATTTCCCAGTCCAATGCTACGGACTTGTCGACTCAGCAGGATGATGTCAGCAAGTACCGCGTCGTTTACAAAGGCGATAAAGGCCCGGGGGTGGGTAAAAACATCGTTTTCATAGCCACAGACCATGAGTACCGGGGCGAAGAGTCACTGCCCGCGCTCGCCCGCATACTGGCGAAGCGCTACGGGTTTACCTGTACCGTTGTGTACGCGCTCGACGAGCAGGGTAACATCCTGCCGGGAGGCTCCAATGTGAAAGGTCTGGAAATACTGGACAAAGCTGACCTACTGGTGATGTTCATGCGGTTTGCGCATTTTGAAGACAAAGAAATGCAGCATATTGACAATTATATCAAAAGAGGAGGCCCCATTGTCGCCTTCCGGACTTCTACCCACGCATTTGATATTAAAAATGATCCTAAATGGGAACATTACGGTTGGAACTACAACGGTCCCAAAACAGACTGGAAAGATGGTTTTGGTGAATACGTGCTGGGAGAAACCTGGGTTTCGCATTATGGTACTAATCATAAGCAATCATCAAAACTGATCATTGAAAAATCGCAGGCGGCGCATCCGATCATGAGGGGCGTGAAAGATATGTGGGTGCAGTCAGGCGGCTATACTGCTGAACCAAAAGGTACCGTACTGGCGCGCGGCCAGGTACTTAATGGAATGACCGTAACTTCCGAGCCTGACAAAACCAAAGAACTGCTTCCTGTGGCCTGGATACGTGATTATCAGGTCGAGTCAGGCAAAAAGGGCCGTGCATTTACGACAACTCATGGCGCATCCGAAGACATTTTGAATGAAGGTTTTAGAAGAATGGTGCTCAATGCAGCGTTTTGGGCGATGGGTATGGAAAGAAGCATCAAGCCGGATAACGACATTGCTTTTGTCGGTCCGTACAAGCCTACCACATTCAATTTCAGCGGCTACAAAGCCAATGTAAAACCTGCCGACCTGGCCGGATGGGATTCACTCATCATGCCCGGAGAAATTGTCAAAAAGAAGGGCAAATGATCATTTAATGAATTGATTAACATAGTAACAGTATTTTAAATGTCACAAAATATTCCATTCCGTTTTGGTTCAGAGGTTTACACCTGGTTTATGAGCAATAGCGGCCAAACGCACCACGGGCGATTGGGCCACATGATCGAAGTAATCGCAAAAGCAGGTTTCACAGGGATTCAGCCAATTTTTACCTGGATGGGTGATCTGATCGACCCAGACAAACTGGAAGCAAAACTGAAAGAACAGGGCATAGAGCTGGCTGCGCTGGCACTGGCGTTGGACTGGAATGAGGCAGAAGAAACGGAACGCGAACGTGAAGTGGCGGATCATGCGATCAGAGTGCTGGAACGTTTTCCGGGGGCAGTTTTAAATACCGTTCAAATCCCTACCGGCCGCCATGACCTCGCCGAGAGACAAAAACGATTGATCAATATTGTCAATACGGTTTCCAAAAGAGCCGCAGATAAAGGAGTAGCGTGCAGCTACCATCCCAATTCTCCCCACAGCTCCATTATCCGCACCGAGGAAGACTACAAAATTGTACTGGAATCGTTGGATTCGTCGGTTACCGGCTGGACGCCGGACGTGGGCCACATTATCAACGGGGGTATGGACCCGCTTGCCAAAATGAAGGAATATCAGTCGCTGATCAATCACGTGCATTTCAAAGATTGGGACGGTAACCCTGAATTTGCGTTGATGGGCAAGGGAAAAGTTGACCTGCTGGGCGTAACGCAATGGCTGAAAGACATCAATTACAGCGGCTGGATTATTTGTGAGGATGAAGGCGAGGAAGCGTTGAAAGATCCGGACTTTGTAACATTACACGACGGAAAATGGATTCAGCAAGATCTGATTCCGGCATTGAAATAACGTCGGCAATCGGCTGTCGGCCGTCAGGTTTAAAAATGGCCCCATCGGGGCCACCTGTTTATAGAAAAAAGATACAAAATAGTTTATGCCCCGGAGGGGCTACCTGTTTATAGAAAAAAAGGTACAAAATAGTTTATGCCCCGGAGGGGCTACCTGTTTATTTATGCCAACGATAAAGACAAACGGAATTAACATGTATTATGAAGAGCGTGGCTCGGGCGAGCCGCTTCTTCTGATAATGGGTATTACTGCGACGGGTGCTTCATGGAATGTACACGTTGCCGACTGGAAACATCATTTTCGCTGCATTATCGGGGATAACCGCGGTGTTGGCGAAACAGATAAGCCAGCCGGGCCGTATTCGACAGAGCAAATGGCCGATGATTATGCCGGTTTGCTTGACTCGCTGGGCCTTGATAATGTTCGTGTGATAGGCTGCTCGATGGGCAGCACGATTGCACAGCAACTCGCGATCCGGCACCCTAATAAAGTAAAATCGCTCGTCCTAATGTGTCCCTGGGCGCGTTGCGACAATTATGCGAAGGCGCTTTTTCAACATATTATGAACAGTAAGGCGCGGTTCCGGCCGGAAGAGTTCAGCCTGTATATTCAGTTGCTTATTTTTTCCAAATCATCGTGGGACAATGAGCAGAAGCATGCGGAACTGGAAACCGGGAGGAAGCAAGACGCTTTTAATCCATACCCCCAACCATTGCACGGGCTGGAAGGACAGGCGGCCGCTTGTATCAACCATAATGCACTGTCCGATCTTGGTAAAATAAATAAACCGACATTGGTTATCGGAGGTAGAGAGGACATTTTTACCCCGGTTTGGATGGCAGAGGAAGTAGCGAACGGAATACCGGGCTCAGAGTTATTTCTATATGAAAAGTTGGGGCACGCATTCCACTTCGAGAACACCGAGGATTTTAATGAAAGAACAAGAAATTGGCTGCAAACACATTAAAACAGGCCCGTTTAGGTCTTTTTCAAATTTAGATTGTCATTGATTAAATAACAAATAATGGAGAGTGCCGAAGCAATAAATCCGGACTGGAAGGATAAGGTATCCAATCATTTTCAATTGGGAGGAATAGAAACTTCCATCATTGACAATGGGGCTGGAAGAGGCACAAGAATAGCCTGGATTAATACTGGCACCGGTTTGCGTTTCAAGGTGGTGATCGACAGGGCTATGGATATTGCGGATGCATTTTTCAATGAGCATAGTCTGGCTTGGCTGAGTCATGGCGGCATTACTTACCCGCAGCCATTTTCAGATAAAGGCATTGACTGGCTGAGAACTTTTGGTGGCGGTTTGCTCACTACCTGCGGATTAACGCATGTCGGAGGGCCGGAATCAGATAGTTACGGCGACCGCGGCCTGCACGGGCTGATCAGTAACACGCCAGCTGAAATTGTATCGATCATTCAGCCGGACCCAAGGGCGGGGAAGCTGGAAATGAGCATTACGGGGATTATCAGAGAGACAAAACCATTTGGTCCAAGCCTGGAATTGAGAAGGACGATTTCGGCCACATTGGGTCAACCAGGGCTGCGCATGCATGACGAAGTAAGTAACAAAGCCAATACGCCGTCGCCTCATATGCTGCTGTATCATTTCAACTTCGGCTGGCCGCTGGTGGATGAAGGCACTGATATTCTTTGGAATGGTAAATGGTTTCCGCGGCATGGAGAGGAAAACGCGAAGATCTTCAAAGAAGGAAATGATTTCAAAAAATGCCCTGCACCGCTGGAAAGCCATTTGGGTTCGGGCGAAGAAGTAGCGTTGATCGATGTAGAGGCGGATATTTTCGGGGACAGCATTTGTGGTCTGCATAATTCTAAAATAGGACTGGCGGTTGCATTGAAATTCAAAAAAGAACAATTACCGTGGTTAGCCAACTGGCAACATTGGGGGAAGGGCGAGTATGTAACAGGTATAGAACCTAGTACGCATCCATTGACAGGGCAGGCGAAAGCACGTGAAGACGGGAATTTGATCTTTATTGAACCGGGCGCGTCGAAGTCTTATGAGCTGGAATTGAATGTGTTGACAAATAAGGAAGCGATCGAAGAATTTATTTTGAGTACGTAGACTTGGCAAGTCTGCAAGACTTACCAAGTCTTTTTTGAAATCAAGTATTAACTAAACCAATTTTATTAAAACAATAGCAATGGGACTTTCAAGTATAGCTGAAAAGGCATTAGAGCAGGGAAAAGGAATTTTACGTTTGGCTCCTACCTGGGTGCCCCGTTCATTTTGTGTACCTGGTCGGAGAATAAAATTGCATCCCGACGATTATTATATTTTGGGGGGAGAACGTGGCGGTATCGATGAGCGTTGGCTTTCATCAACAACTCCGGCTGAAAACGGACCGCTTACCGGAGAAAATGAAGGTTTAAGCCAAATCGTCTTTAACGATGGATCGGGCGATCAAAAAGTAACATTGAAAGATGCCGTTGAAGAACTGAAAGGAGCGATCATAGGCGACAGGCTGTGGGATCAATATAAAAGCTGGCCGATGTACTCCAAGTTTTTTGACAATATGGGACCACTTCCGCACCATATCCACCACAGGGACGAGCACGCTGCGATGGTAGGCCAGAACGGGAAACCGGAGGCATATTATTTCCCGCCGCAGTTAAATAACCATGGCGGTGATTTTCCCTACACATTTCTAGGCATCGCTCCTGGTACGACCAAGGAGGAGATCAAGGAGTGTCTGATGAATTTCACGAAAGGCGACAACAAAATCACGAACTACTCGCAGGCATTTCGTCTTGAGCCCGGAACAGGATGGGATGTTCCTCCTGGCATGTTGCACGCTCCCGGTAGCTTATGTACTTATGAGCCACAAAAAGCTTCGGACATTTTCGCTATGTATCAATCTCTTGTTAACGAGGCGATTATTCCGGAGGAACTCCTTTGGAAAGGTACACCGCAAGACAGAATCGGTGATTACGACTTGTTGATGGAAGTAATCGACTGGGATTTGAATGTGAATCCGAACTTGATGGAAAAACACTTCATGAGACCCAAACCAGTAAAAGACGTGGCGGAGATGGCAGCTGAAGGATATAGCGAAAACTGGATATGCTACCGAAATGAGGCATACAGTGCGAAAGAACTTACTGTTTTCCCTGGCCAAACCGTAACAATCAAAGACGGCGGAGCCTATGGTATGATCGTGATGCAGGGACATGGCAAGTTTGGTGTTTGGGACATTGAAACGCCAGCGCTGATCCGTTACGGGCAATTGACCAACGACGAGTTCTTCGTAAGCGAAAAAGCCGCTCAGGAAGGTGTTGTTCTCAGCAATCCATCTGCGAATGATCCAATCGTGATATTGAAACACTTTGGTCCGCTTAATCCCGATTTAGTATTGTAGAGACTTCGGCTGTCGGCTTTCGGCAGTCGAAAATCATGAATATTGATTTATAAATAAGTAAAAAGGCCGAAAGCCGATCGCCGACGGCCGAAGTATAACTAGTAACTTCTTAAACCATGCCTGAAAATAATTTCCCCAAACTCCACAATGCCACATGGCCTGGTATTGTCGGCAAAGGTTCTGATTCGGAGCCTGTGATTTCATTTGATACCATGCTTGAAAAAACCGCCGCTGCCGAAGTGGACGGAGTGAAATTCGATGGTGTCGATCTGGGCCTTTTTGACCCTCATATCGATCTGGATATGAGCGATGACGGAATTAAGAGATTGGTTGACAAAATAGGAGGACTGGGCTTGGAAATCGGAAGCCTTGTGGCGCCGATCTGGGGAGGCCCGGCAATGGGCAGTAAAGAGGAACGCGACACATTTGTAGAAATGGTGCGCAAATCCTGCGTTTTTGGACAAAAACTAAGAGAACACGGCATTCGCCCGCACGGTATTGTCCGCATCGACTCGGCAAGCAAGCCGGAAGCATGGGCACTTGATCCCGTTGCCAACACCAAACTGATTGCTGAAACTTTCAGACGGGCTTGCGACGTCGCCGCCGATTACGGCGAAAAACTGGCTGCCGAAGGTGAAATCTGCTGGGGTGGTATGCACAGCTGGCGAACCATGATCGATACCATGGAGGCGGTTAGTCGTCCAAACATGGGTTTCCAGGCTGATATGTCACATACATTCCTGTATCTGTTGGGTTATAACCGTCCCGAGGACCGCGTACTGCCTGTTGATTTTGAATGGAGCGACCGTGCTGCTTTGGACGAAGCGCTTAAAACAATGACGGCTGCATTGCGTCCATGGACGATCGATTTCCATGTTGCACAAAACGACGGAACAGTTCACGGAACAGGTTCTCATGATAAAACAGGCCGTCACTGCCTGGCGACGGACCCTAATGGTAAACTCGACATTACGCATGACGCGGGCTATTGGCTGCGGGACGAAAATGGTAACATTACCAAGGCGTTCGGTCACATTTGCTGGGACGGATGTATGTTCCCGAACTCGGTGATGGAAAGCCAGCAAACCTGGAATGATATCCTGGCAGCTTTGATCAAAGTACGCAAGGCGCACGGCTGGTATCAGGAGGCATAAATCATAACCATTTAACCATAGGCTTCAGCCTATGGACTCAGAGAAATCATGTCAGAAAAAAAAGAAATCAGAATTGCCCTGATCGGAACCGGACTCATGGGACGGACGCATTCGAATGGCTATAACAGAATTACAAACTTCTTTCCCGAGCTGGAATATACGCCTGTGCTGAAAGTAGCCTGTTCACGTAATGCAGAAAAAGCAAAGGCTTTTGCTGAGCAATGGGGCTACGAATCTTTCGAAACAGACTGGAAAAAAGTGATCGCGCGGGACGATGTTGACGCTGTCGACATTTGTACTGCGAACGATACCCACGCCGAAATCGCGATAGCTGCTGCGGCGGCGGGGAAAATGATCCTTTGTGAAAAACCGCTTGCCAGAACATTGGCAGAGGCCAAAACGATGGTGGATGCAATCGAAAAGGCAGGTGTCAAAAATACGGTATGGTATAACTACCGTCGCGTTCCGGCTGTTACATTGGCCAAACAAATCGTTGATTCAGGTAAATTGGGGAGGATTTTCCATTATCGTGCCAACTTTTTGCAGGATTGGACAATCAATCCGGATGTGCCACAGGGAGGTACCGCAACGTGGCGACTGGATGTAGACGCAGCGGGTTCGGGAGTAACCGGCGATTTGCTGGCGCACTGCATTGATACCGCGATGTGGATCAATGGAGGCATTAAAGATGTTTCCGCGGTGACTGAAACTTTCATCAAGGAGCGTGTGCACGCAGGCAGCGGAGAAGTTCAGAAAGTAGGTATCGACGATGCCTGTATTTTCCATTGCCATTTCGACAATGGTTCTCTGGGGCTCTTCGAATCTACGCGTTACGCGCGTGGCCACAAGGCACTTTATACATTTGAAATCAATGGCGAGCATGCATCTATCCGTTGGGACCTGCATGACCTGAACCGTCTCGAATATTTTGACCATAGCGACGAGTCGATCGTTCGTGGATGGAGATCGATCCTGGTAACTGACGGCGATCAGCCTTATATGAAAAGATGGTGGATTCCCGGAACCAGCATTGGTTATGAGCATTCATTCATTCACCAGGCGGCCGACTTTTTCGAAAGCCTGCAAACCGGCGAACCTTGCTCTCCAACCTTCAAGGATGCCTACGAAACCCAGAAAGTATGCGAAGCAGTTCTGGACTCCGCGGCATCCAAAAGCTGGAAAGACACCGGTGTAACCTGGGAGGGATGACACGCCGATAGCCCAGGGCTTCAGCCCTGGGACGTGCGCGATCGCATCCGTGACCCGCAGCAACACCCAAAGGCTTCAGCCACATTCCGCAGATCAAGAATGTGGTTGAAGCCTTTCTTGAAATTAAACCATATGTCTGATTACATTCTCTCCGTCAACCAGTTGTGCAAATCATTTTCAGGTGTAAAAGCGCTTGATCATGTGCAGTTTAACCTTAAAAGAGGTGAAGTGCATGCATTGATGGGCGAAAACGGGGCAGGCAAGTCGACATTTATGAAGATCCTCATCGGGCTGCTTGCTCCGGATTCCGGAGAAATTGTTTTCGAAGGAAATGATTTAAAAAATAGTAATGTCAGCGAAACTTTAAAGAAAGGTATTTCGATGATCCACCAGGAAATTCTGATCGTTCCGGAACTGACGGTTGCGCAGAATATTTTCCTGGGAAGAGAAAAAGAAGTTTCAGGTAAAGCCGGGTTGCTGGCTGGCTGGCTCAATGATACGGGTATCAACCGGCAGGCGGAGCAGCTTTTGGAACAAATAGGTGTTCAGATAGCCCCCGACACCAGAATGAAGCAGCTGAGTGTGGCGCAAATGCAAATGATCGAGATCGCCAAAGCGATTTCGAATAATGCCAAAGTGATTATCATGGACGAGCCTACGTCGGCCATATCGGACAAGGAAGTTTCGACCCTTTTCAAAATCATCAGCGATCTCAAATCCAGGGGAGTGAGTATCATCTACATTTCCCACAAAATGGATGAAATTTTTCAAATCTCGGACACCATTACGGTTTTGCGGGATGGTAAATATATTGGAACAAAAAGAGCAGAAGAACTGGACCAGAATTCGCTGATTACAATGATGGTAGGGCGCGAAATTGGTCAAATGTTCCCGGATGCAGTTCACAAGCCGGGAAAGGAAGTTTTGTTGGTGAAAAACCTGGGCAGGAAGGAAAAGTTTTCGGATATTAATTTCAATGTACGGGCAGGAGAAATTCTCGGACTGGCTGGCCTAATGGGTGCCGGCAGGACAGAAATCGCCCGTGCAATATTTGGCCTGGACACATTGGATGAGGGGGAGATTATCATTTCGGGAGAAATAGTGAAAGTTAATTCTCCGGTGAAAGCTATCAAAAATGGCATCGGCTATGTGAGCGAGGATCGGAAAGGTTTTGGCTTTGTTCCAGCCATGTCAGTCAAGGATAATGTCACACTCGCGAGCATTTCCAGTCATCGGAAAGGGATTTTTATTAATCAAAAAAGTGAAAAATCCGTCGCTGGTCAAATGATCTCCGATCTGAAAGTGAAAACGTCGGGAATGGACCAGAAAGTCATTTATCTGAGCGGTGGAAACCAGCAAAAGGTGGTGATAGGAAAGGTACTGCTAGCTTCCCCGGATATCATTATCCTCGACGAACCGACCCGGGGAGTAGATGTGGGCGCAAAATTTGAAATTTATAAACTGATCAGAAGCCTGGCCGAAAAGGGAATTGCCATCATCCTGATTTCGTCCGAACTACCTGAAATTCTAGGTATGAGCGACCGGATACTGGTACTGTCAAAAGGAAAGCAAACAGCCTTATTATCGAAGCAGGAAGCGACGCAGGAGCTGATTATGAAGTATGCGGTAGCTTAACGGCTTTCGGCTGTCAGCTACCGGCTTTCGACTAAAACGAGAGCGTTATTATAGAAATTTTTTATCAACCAAAAAGGCCGATTGCCAAAAGCCGACGGCCGAAGTAACGTGAATACATCCTCCCGCTTTACCAATTTTGGCCAGTATGGCATCTACCTGGCTTTTGCGATTATTTGCCTGGTGCTTGCACTGAGCACGCCACGATTTTTTACCGTGCCTAATCTGATGATCATCGGAACACAGGTTTCGATCAATGCACTACTGGCCTTTGGGGTAACGTTTGTCATCATCACTGGCGGAATTGACCTTTCATTGGGTTCAATGGTAGCCGTGGCGGGCGTAGTAGCGGCAACTTTCGCCCATCCCGACACTTATCCGCTGATTGTTCCGTTGCTGGCCGCTATCACGGCAGGATTGCTTTTTGGCGCATTCAATGGTCTCGTTATTACCAAAAGTAAGGTGCCGCCATTCATTGTAACATTAGGTACCATGACCATTGGGCGAGGACTAGCATTGATTTTAAGCAAAGGACGGCCCATTTCCAATCTTTCGGACTCGTTCAATTTCATTGGTGGCGGAAACATCTTCGGGATTCCGTTCCCGATTATCATTCTGATTATTGCCTTCCTTGTGTGTTCCGTTATTCTGAACAAAACCATTTTGGGGCGATATATGTACGCGGTCGGTGGTAATGAGCAGGCGGCCAGGGCTTCCGGGATTCGGGTTAGCAATGTCAAAATGTGGGTATATACACTTTGCGGGATACTTTCTGCATTGGGAGGGATCTTGCTTACATCCAGGATCACAACCGGGCAACCTAATTCAGGAGCAGGTTTTGAGCTGGACGCGATCGCCGCTGCTATTATTGGCGGAACCAGTACTTCGGGTGGCACAGGTACTATGGCCGGCACACTGATAGGCGCATTGTTGATCGGCGTCATCAGCAATAGTCTGGACTTGTTGAATGTAACATCGTACTATCAGCAGGTGGTAATGGGCATAATTATCATTGGCGCAGTAGTTTTAGACAGTGCCGGTAAAAAAGGAAGAGAATAAAACAAGAAGGATCAACTGAATTCGACTGCCGAGAGCTGACAGCCGACGGCCAAAAAGCCTCATTATGAAAATCAAGTACTACATATTATTAGCCGGATCGCTCCTATTCAGCTGCAATCAATCAAAAACTGACGAGTCTGGTGACGGATCTGCCAAAAAACTGGTGATAGGCGCTACGATGCTTAGCATGCAGAATGAATTTATTGTCAATGTAAATGACGAAATGGAGGCCAAGGCCAAGGAACTTGGTGTAGAGCTAATCACCGTGGACGCCGAACGGTCTGCATTGAAGCAGGTAGAGCAGGTAGAAAGCTTTATTGCGCAAGGTGTGGATGCTATTATCATGAATCCGTGTGAGGTAGAAGCTAGCTCACCGGCTATTAAACTGGCTATGGATGCCAAAATTCCGATCATTAATGTCAATTCGGAAACATCAGCCAAACCCACTGCATTTGTAGGCTCTGATGACACTGAATCTGCACGGATCGCAATGAAATACATTGTCGACAAGCTGGGAGGAAAAGGAAATATCCTGATGATGCACGGTTTTATGGGACAAGCGGCGCAGATCAAAAGGGATAATGGAGCGAAGGAAATTTTGAAAGCCAATCCGGGTTTAAAGCTTCTGGCGGAACAATCAGGAGAATGGGACAGGGCGAAAGGAATGTCGCTGACGGAAAACTGGATTCAATCTTTTGGTCCAAAAATCAATGCGATCTTTGCTCAGAACGATGAAATGGGTATGGGTGCCGTCAAAGCATTGGAAGCTGCAGGCTTGAAAAACAAGGTCATTGTAGTCAGTGTGGATGCGATCCCGGATGCCCTGCAAGCTGTTAAAAAAGGAACACTCGACGCCACAGTTTTCCAAAACGCCAAAGAACAAGGCGGGAAAGCTATTGAGACGGCTGTCAAAGCCGCCAAGAAGCAGGCATTCGAAAAGGAAGTTCTGATTCCGTTTCAGTTGGTAACGAAAGAGAATGTGGGGGAGTTTTTGAAGTGAGAGATATCCCAACATCAATATTCAAATCTAAAAGCATGAAAATTTACGATTTGCAATTTGCAAATCGTAAATTGCAAATCGTAAATCAACTTTTATGAAGGATCATAAGGGAATGCGACCACAGGATATTGTGGTGTTACTGGCGATAGTTGCGCTTCAGAGAGGGGGCTGGGATCGAAAAGGATTAAAGTCTGTCCATCGATTGCCGTTTCCGTTAAATAAGACGATAGCGGAATTACTTAACATAAGTACCGCGGAAATATCAGCATCATTATACCGTTCAGCCTATGCAGGCCTCATAACAGACATTGCTTACAGCAAAAATGTACTTTTAAAATCTACGCTGGAATTCTTGAGATTTGGTCTTAAATATGTTTTCCCTGTTCAACCCGGTGCATTAGTGAGAGGCATTCCGACGGCTCACTCTGCCGATCCTTTAAAAAATCAACTATCTTTTCAAGAAGAAATTGTGTGGGAACATGCTGATGGAACTGTACGAGGGCAGGCGATTTTACCATTATATAATACCGTTCCGGAAATTGTTACGAAAAACAAACTACTGTATGAGCTTTTGGCTTTAACTGATTCATTAAGAATTGGAGGAGCTCGGGAAAGAGAGTTGGCGATCATTGAGCTGGAAAAACGGTTCTTCCAATGATCTACAATAAGCATTTGTATGTAAAACGGATTAAAGAAGTCGCTGAAAGACTCGATTACTTGCTTGATCAAGTTGTTTTTGTCGGAGGGGCAGTCGTTGCCCTTTATGCTGATGATCCCGCAGCTGCCGAAGTACGACCTACGGAAGACATCGACATTGTAGTGGGAATTTCAACAAGGGCTGGCTTTTCAACTTTCGAAGAGAAATTACGTCAACTGGGTTTTAAGAATGATATTGAATCAAAATTTTTAGGACGTTATAAAATCAATGGGATCATTGTAGATTTTATGCCCATTGAAGAAAACGTGCTTGGATTTAGTAATAAATGGTATAAAACAGGAATTGAGCAAAGTTTTTCATACCGGATTGATAATGACATTTCAATTCGCCTGATGCCTTTTCATTACTTTATTGCCTCCAAAATAGAAGCGCACAATTCCCGTAATAAAACAGACTTGCGTACCAGCAAGGATTTTGAAGATATCGTTTATTCATTTGACAATCGCCTTGATCCGTTAAAAGACATAAATGATTCCAGCGGAGAAGTAAGAGAATATTTAATTAATCAGATAAACAATCTTCTCGGAAATCCCAACATCGAAGAAGGACTGGTTAGTCAGTTTAATTATGGGAGTGGGCCCGCACGGGCGAGACGTATCAAACGAATTTGGGCTGATTTCGTATTGGATCTGGCATTATAGTCTGATGTTAATAGTAAAGTTCTTTATAAAGACCCTTTTATTAGCGTCCGGGCACGGGCGCTATTTTTATTCCTAACCAACCAAACTTTGCTAATGAACACTTTCAATATCAATCGCCGGAGTTTTCTTCATGGCGCTACGGCGGCGCTTGCGTTATCCTCGTTCGGAGCCCGAGGCATGGATCTGATCAATCCGGCCAAAACACTTCGTGTGGGTTTAATCGGCACAGGCTGGTATGGGAAAAGTGATCTGTTTAGATTGATACAAGTGGCTCCTGTTGAAGTAATTGCGCTTTGTGATGTGGATAAAAATCAGCTGAATGAGGCCGGTAAGCTGGTAAGTCAGCGGCAAAAGTCGGGCAAGGCGCCGAAGTTATATGGAGACTATCAAAAGTTGCTTTCCGAGAATGAACTGGACATTGTACTCATCGGTACGCCTGATCATTGGCATGCTTTGCAAATGATCGATGCAGTGAAAGCCGGGGCACACGTGTATGTGCAAAAACCGATTAGTGTGGACGTGATGGAGGGCGAGGCGATGGTAGCCGCTGCAAGGAAATACAAGAAAGTAGTTCAGGTCGGAACGCAGCGAAAAAGTACGCCCCACCTGATTGATGCTAAGAAAAATATCGTTGATGCCGGTTTGCTAGGTAAGATTTCGCACGTGGAAATGTGCTGCTATTACCATATGCGGAACAATGGTAACCCGCCCGTGGAAGCCGTTCCGGAGTTTTTGGACTATGAAAAATGGACGGGCCCTGCTCCTTTGAGACCTTACGACGGCCTGCCTCACGTTCGCTGGTGGCGAACGTTTATGGAATATGGCAATGGTATCACCGGCGATATGTGCGTACACATGTTTGATACCGTTCGCTGGATGCTCAAATTGGGCTGGCCTACCAAAATCAGTTCGACCGGCGGTATTTATGTTCAAAAGGAAGGTAAGTCTAACATTTCGGATACGCAGTCTGCGATTTTCGAATATCCCGAGCTGAACTGCGTTTGGCAGCATCGTACCTGGGGTACGCCGAACAATCCGGATTATCCCTGGTCATTTACATTGTACGGAGAAAAAGGAACGCTCTGGGCCAGCACGATGGCTTATGATTTCATTCCGCAGGGTAAAGGCGATAAGATTCACAAAGATGTTATTTATGAAAAAGAAAAGTATCCGGAAGACCTCAAAGAAGACAGAATAGAATTGAATGCAGCACCGGCAACGCGTCTGCATATGCTTGATTTTCTGAGTGCTATCGATAACAGTAGTCGTCCGGTAGCTGATATTGAAGAGGGTCATATTTCAACCGCAAGCTGTATTCTTGCCAATCTTTCGATGAAAACGGGCAGACCTATTGTTTATGATCCGGTAAAACGCGAAATTGTGGGTGATAGAGAAGCAAATAGTCTTTTGGCGCGTTCCTATCGCTCCCCCTACAAACATCCTGACTATAAAAACGTTTAGTTTAGCATAAAGAGCTTGTGGTCCCCAAATAAATTCCCAGTACATCGCGTCCGGTTGAACCCGGGCGCGTATTTGTTTAACCCCTTCTTGTATGCGGTTTAAAACTCTCGTCTTCTTATTTCAAATGTTGATGCTGGCTGGTGCTGCCAGCGGGCAGGATCATGTTTACCTGTTTTCCTATTTTCTTGATAATGGGCAGGATGGTCTTCATTTTGCATATAGCGAGGATGGCCTGACCTGGAAAGCATTGAAAAACGAGAAATCCTTTCTGACCCCCACTGTCGGTAAAGATAAGCTGATGCGCGACCCATGTATCATTCAAGGGCCTGACGGTGTTTTCCATATGGTGTTCACAACGGGCTGGCATGACAGGATCATTGGCTATGCATCTTCCAAAGACCTGATTAACTGGTCGCAACAAAAGGCGGTTCTCGTCATGGAACACGAGCCAACCGCGATGAATAGCTGGGCACCGGAAGTGTTTTATGACGATCAAAAGAAGAATTACATGATTTATTGGGCCACGACGATTCCGGGAAGACATTCAAACGTCGCTGATTCTGAAAGTGAAAAGGGGCTCAATCACAGGATATATTACGCAACCACACCGGATTTTAAGAATTTCAGCGAGACCAAAATCTTCTTCAATCCCGATTTCAGTGTCATTGATGCCACCATTTTGAAAAAGGGCGCATGGTATTATATGTTTTTGAAAAACGAAAATCCAAAACCTGCTGAAAAGAATATCAGGATCAGTAAATCGAAAAATGCAGCCGGGCCGTATCCAACAACGGTTTCGGCACCTATAACGGGGAATTACTGGGCGGAAGGGCCAACGGCCGTTGAAATTGGAGACTATGTTTATGTATATTTTGACAAGTACCGTGACCACCGTTACGGCGCTGTGAGATCCAAAAATATGGCGTCGTGGGAAGATGTTTCGGATCAGGTGAAATTTCCCGCCGGAATACGACACGGCACCGTTTTTAAGGTGTCTCAGAGGGTATTTAAAGGACTAAATGACACCCGGTAAACGAAATTTTTAAACTAATATACCAACATCATTTGTTTATTAGTTTAATAGTTGTTATCCGAACATTTAAACCTTTTACCCTCGGAAAGTGTCAAAGAATAAGTAAACTAAACGTTCAAATTAAAATGAAAAGCATAGTGAAAGTGATAAAGGCCGCCGGGATGGCGGTAGTGGCGGGAGTCTTCATGATGGCATGTAGCCAGGCCCTTCAGGTAAGTTACGATTACGATTCATCCGTTAATTTAAAGCAGTTCAAGACCTTCAAAGTAGAAGCTGAACATAATATGGAAACAGATCCTTTGTTGGGCAGCGAACTGAACAGAAGGAGGCTGGGTGATGCAGTAGTTGAAGTAATGGAATCCAAGGGTTACAAGCTGGATCAGAAGAATCCTGAGATCATTGTAAGGTTTATGACTGACGTGAAAGATCGCCAGCAGGTACGTTCCAACAACATGTACTCACCTTATATGTGGTGGTACGGTGGTGGAAACAATATATCGACCTACAATTATCAGGAAAGCCGTTTTATTCTGAATATTTATCAGAAAAACAGCGACCGGATGATCTGGCAGGGGTGGGCATCGGGCAAAGTAAAAGCGCCTACCAAAAAGGACGACCGTGAATCCATGGTGAAAAACACCATGGCCGATATCCTGAGAACATTCCCGGAAGCCACGCTGGATACATACAGCAGGAAGTAACGAAACGAAAACGAAACTTGCCAAGTCTGGGCGACCCCGTCTCCAAGACTTGGCAAGTTTTTTTATTTAGCTACGGCAAGATTTTTTGGCTCCGAAATAAGGACGTCTAGTGGAAAGCCAAGACCACTATGAAGGTTTCGGATCATCTCAATCGAAAGATTACGTTTGCGGTTTAATACCTTCGAAACATTTCCTTTATTGCCGATATAGGGAACGAGGTCCAGTTTGCTTTCCTAACCGTTTAGAACCATGAAACAAGATAGATTTTCGAGTCTGGGTGGATTTCGTAAAAATCTCCTATTTTCTTGAAACTGATTACGTTAATCTAATGGTGTATAATTTATTTCGCAACCTTCTGAAGCTCAGCATCGAGCGTCTTATTATTCGGAAATTCCTGCGGGATCCAGCGGTTTACGATTTTGCCGGAGGCGTCGGTGACCAGGAACGGATAGCGGATATCAATCGCGTATTTTTCTTTTAATTGCTCAATAACCTCATCGGAAGCCCACAGATGCTTGGCGTTTGGGCGATCTTTGGCGTACTGTTTCCAGGTCCTGAAAGGAATCCCAGGTGCAACGGACACGTATACGAAACTCGCTTTTTGGCCGTATTTATCTTCAAATGCCTTCAAACCAGGCTCATGCTGCCCGATACTGAACGAAAAAACCATACAGACCGGCTTGCCTTGAAGAGATGAAACAGCGACTGCCGAGCTATCCACATTCAGCAATTGAATGTCCGGCAACGCAGCTCCGGCTTGCAAAGTTTCTTTGGTCTGTATCAATTTGGCAATGTATTCTGTGTAGGGCGATTGTGGAAAAGTCGCTTTGTAGTCTTCCAGTAATGCTTTGCTGGTTTCCAGCGTTGGTATTGCAGTCGCCGCGTAATTCAGCCAGTAGGTGAGCAGATATTCTTTTTGCTTCGGGTAATCTGCGAGTTTTTCTTTGCTGAATGCATACACATCCTTCAATGCATTGGGGCTGATCTCATAGCGGGAATCGGATTCCAGTGGAAATTTCCGGGTCGAGGGGATCAATGCCCAGTTGCGGAGCTCGTCCCGATATGCCTGGCTCAGCAATGCGTCGTCAGCAAGTATTTTGAAGTCAGATAATGTGAAGTCTTCCAGTTCTTTACGCTGAGCGGCATCCAGTTTCGTTACCCGGTTCCTCCTCATTATTTTTTCCTGGATCGCCCTGCGCGTCAGCGATGGTTCGGTAGTGGTAGTGGCTAGCACATAAGCTTCAAAAGCCGGTACTACCGGATTAGCAGTTTTGAATTTTTCGAAAGCCTCTGTTCTTACTTTTTTGAGGCTGTCGCTTTGCTGAACAACGCTTTTATTATCGATCTGAGAAGGTTTGTAGCCGAAAACGGGCAGATACTGATATTGATTTTCGAGAAAATAGTTTTTCAGGAAAGTCTGATAGTTGGCATTTTCGCCGGCAAATGTAGGGTCCGCGTTTTCAGCAAAGTTAATGATGAGATCGTCACCCGGCTGCAAAAAAAGCATCCAGGTTTTGTTCACCGCGTTACCGCTGTATTGTAAACGCATCATTTTCGGTTCATTCAATTGAATGACCGATTTTTCAGAAGTTTTTTCATTAAAATTGACGGATACCACCGGTTCCAGCTTTACATCCGCCAGCCCAATGCCCAGATTGGGGTGAAAATGTACATCCTCCTGCACCAGTGTCACATTGACGGGGCCTTGTTTTGAACTGGTAAGGGTTATAGTTGCAGTATTCTGAGCTTTTACCACCAGGCTAGCAAATAGTAATATCAGTAGTGTTACTTTTTTCATTTTGTGTATAATATGAATTTTAGGTCAGCAATAGAGTGTAAAAAGTGTGCCAATATACGTACATAGTGTATCAATGCCCTGTACTTCTCTTAACTTAGCTTTTTAATCTTTGTTTCTTTTGGAATGAATCGCGTTTCCCAATTTCAGTTCACTACCCTTCGTTCCCGGTTCACGGGAGAGCTTTATTTTGATGATTCGACGCTGCATGCAGCGCAAAAAGCGATCTATGCGACCGACGCTTCTGTCTATCAGGAAAAGCCGCAGGCAGTGGCTTTGCCGCGAACGGTTGAAGACATTCGTTTGCTGATCGAATTTGCAGGAAACCATAAAGTAACCCTTATCCCGCGTGCTGCCGGTACTTCATTGGCTGGTCAGGTGGTAGGTAATGGTATTGTGGTGGACATTTCGAAGCATTTTGGGAAAGTTCTGGAAATCAATGCGGAGGAAAAGTGGGTGCGCGTGCAGCCCGGTGTCATTCGTGATGATCTTAACAAGCATCTCGCTCCGTATGGCCTACTTTTCGGACCTGAAACTTCTACTGCGAGCCGGGCAATGATCGGCGGAATGATCGGTAACAACTCGTGCGGGCTGCATTCCATTACCTGGGGTGCCACCCGCGACCATTTGCTGGAAGTAAAAGCGTTGCTGTCCGATGGTTCTGAAACGGTTTTTAACAATCAGTCTATTTCGGATTATACCAAAAATATTACTCAAAAGCAGGTCAGGGGACGTGAGCAGGGGATTCTGGCAGGAATGTATGGCCTGATCTCCAACCCGGTGGACCAGGAGCTGATCAAAAAGCATTTCCCTAAACCGACTGTAACGAGAAGAAACTCGGGCTATTCACTGGATGCATTGGTCCGCAATTTTGAAAATAGCAACATTAACCTTTGCAACCTCATAGCAGGGTCTGAGGGTACACTATGCTTTGTTACCGAAGCCAAACTCGCGTTGGTTGATGTTCCTCCCGCGGCTGTGGGCGTAGTGTGTGTGCATGCCGATTCGCTTGCCGAATCGCTTCATGCTAACCGGGTTGCGATGACTTTTAATCCAAAAGCCTCTGAATTAGTAGACCGGTACATTATGGATTTTACCAAAAATCATAATGTATATTCTCAAAACCGTTTCTTTATGCAAGGAGACCCTGCGGCACTGCTTATGGTTGAATTTTGGGGCAATACCGAGGCGGAAGTGGAGTCGCAGGCAGCATCATTGATTTCCAGTTTAAAGGCCGAAAATCTGGGTTACGCTTATCCATTGTTGTTTGGTGACGATGCTAATAAGGCCTGGGAGATCAGGAAGGCAGGTTTAGGGCTGATCAGAAACCTGCCCGGCGACACTCAGCCAGTGAACCTCATTGAAGATTGTGCCGTGGCGGTAGAAGACCTGCCGGCCTACATTGACGAGCTCGCTGCGCTATTGGAACAGCATAATCTACACGCGTCCTATTATGCACACGCGGGCGCGGGTGAGTTGCATGTAGAACCGATGATCAACTTGAAAACTTCGGAAGGTAAGCAGCAGTTCAGAAATGTGCTGGCGGATACTGCGAAATTGGTCAAAAAATACAATGGCGCACTTTCAGGTGAACATGGTGACGGAAGATTGCGGGGCGAATTCATCCCATTTATGATGGGTGAGGAGGTGTACGAGATGTTCCGGCAGGTGAAGCGTATCTGGGACCCGGACGGTATTTTCAATGCCAACAAAATCGTGGATACGCCTCCGATGAATGAGTTTCTGAGGTATGAGCAGGATAAGCCGCAGCCGGAGATCAATACGGTTTTTGATTTTTCGAGACAAGATGGAATGTTGCGTCTGGCCGAAAAGTGCAGTGGGTCAGGCGATTGTCGCAAAACAGAACTGACTGGAGGTACCATGTGCCCCAGTTATATGGCAACACGACGGGAAAGAGATACTACACGAGCGAGAGCCAATATTCTGCGGCAGTATTTGACGCCGATCAAAGAGAAGCAAAAATCCATTACCCCGAAAATGGTGAAGGAAGTGCTCGATCTCTGTCTTTCCTGCAAAGGCTGCAAATCTGAATGTCCGTCGAGTGTGGATATTGGCAAAATGAAGGCGGAATTTACGCAACAATATTACGAGATCCACGGTGTGCCCTTGCGTAGCAAGCTCATTGCCAACTTCTCAAAGCAAATGAAACTGGCCTCTATTGCTCCCTGGGCGTTTAATGGCGTGTTTGGGACACCCGCATTGCGAAAAATTGCCAACAAAATGGTAGGCTTCCATCCCGAACGAACAATGCCGAAACTGCATAGCCAGACATTGAAAGATTGGTGGCTCAAAAGGAAATCAATAAGCAAAAGCCAGACTGCTGACAGGAAGGTATACCTGTTCTGCGATGAATTTTCCAATTATAATGATGTAGAAGTTGGCAAAAAGGCCATTGAATTGCTGGAAGCGCTCGGCTACCAGGTCATTATCCCTGATCACGAGGAATCGGGACGGTCGTATTTATCAAAAGGTTTTGTGAAGGAAGCGCAGAAACTGGCCGTTGAAAATGTGTCATTATTGCGGGATAAAATCACTTATGATACCCCTTTGATCGGTATAGAACCTTCGGCAATATTGTCTTTTAGGGACGAGTATGTAGACCTTGTTCTCGAAAATCAGCGAAATGATGCGGAGAAAATCTCTGAAAATGCATTGCTTTTTGAAGAATTCATCGCCCGTGAGATCGACGCCAAAAGAATTGATAAAGGTGTTTTTACACAAAAAAAGCAGCTCATCAAGCTGCATGGACATTGTCATCAGAAGGCACTTTCTACATTAACCGCTTCCAAAAAAGCAATGTCCCTGCCTGAAAATTACCAGGTACAACTGATTCCTTCGGGATGCTGCGGTATGGCGGGCTCGTTCGGCTACGAAGAGGAACATTATGCCGTTTCCATGCAAATTGGTGAGCTGGTGCTGTTTCCAACGGTCCGGCAGCAACCGGATGAGGTGATCATAGCCGCCTCAGGGACCAGCTGCCGTCATCAGATCAAAGATGGAACAGGACGTAAAGCTTTACATCCTGTGGAGATCTTGTGGGATGCGTTGTTGAAGTAATTTATTCCGTCCCCCGAACGCTTTTCATGATTGTATCTGAATCGAGGTTCATCGTTGTATCGGAGGCCGCTGTGCTATCGGACGCCGACGTCGCGTTTTGAGATGGATTATCGGCTTCACCGAAATTTTTATCGTGGTTTATATATCCGCCGAACCATGCGATGAGCGAAAGCACAATACCAACTCCGACGATCCATTTCCAAACGTTTTTTACATTCTTTGTTGCCCTGGCTTCCTTGTCTGTTTTTTGCCTGTTCATGGGTTTAATTATTTAGTTTCATACAGCCATACCAATTTTGTACCAAAGGCAATTGGAAAGGTAAAAGGCGATTTATATAACATTGTGTTGATAAAATTTCCCCAAACTAAGTCACCAAAAAAAAATGTAATAAAACGGGTATGTTTGATGTTACCTTAGTTGAAATTTGTTTTCGTTAAGAAGATACTACTATCATTTATAACCGGATTCATGAAAATTTTCCTCAACAGCCAAACGTTCCTGATTGCATTATTTTTATTTATTGCCTTCCACGCCCAAGCGCAAAACACGCGTAGCTTCTTTTCAGTAACAGGTGGTTATAGTTTGCCGGTAGGGGAACTTGCACGCGAGAAACTGGACGATCCATTCGCGGGATTAACCGGTTCCGGATATTTCGGACAGGCCAATTATGACTTTCGCATTGCCCGCTGGGTAGGACTTCGTGTTTCAGGAAGTATGAATTTAAACAAAACCAATTCGCAGCCTATCATTGACAAGGCCAATAGCTACGCTGCGGGACTGGGCGAAACTTTCACCTGGCAGGCCAATGTATCGAAATGGAAACTGAATGCATTAATGGTCGGTCCGGCGTTATATATCAACATGGGCAGGGCGCAAATTGAACTGCACGCGCAAGGTGGGAAAGTCTGGGCCAATTCGCCTACGGTAGACCTCATTGGTACTGCCGAAAATGGTGGCGAGCCGATCACAGTAGGTTTGAAACCTGCTTCCACGTCAGCATTTGGTCTGGCGGGCGGGGCTAGTTTGAGGCTGCCTATTGCTGGTAAACTGTACTTTCAGCTGAGCGGAGATGTAATTGGTGCTGAGGCTGAGATTAAAGATGTTACCATTAGGGCAGTAAGAGGTAGTTTTGACTTTTCTGAGAAGGTGAGTGAAAAGCGTTTCATAGGGGTAGTGAATGTGGGCGCAGGGCTTGGAATTGCATTTTAGAAATAATTGAATGCCAAAAAGAAAACGGGTCGGATGCCGCACGCATCTGACCCGTTTTCTTTTACACTAGCCTATCCCCACTTATTTGGCGAACCAAAGTTTCATTTTCATATCATTCTTGCCCCCCTGGCTGGAAAGCGCTGCCGAGAAGTTTGCCAGGTTCAGCGATTCTTCCGAACCCGGGTAAGGCATACGTGTAGGAATGATATTCTGGTTGGTATTCAGCAATGGTGGCTGCAATGCAGGAATGCCAGTTCTGCGGAACTCGGTCCACGCTTCCAGTCCTTGTCCATACAATGCGATCCATTTTTGCTCCATAATTTGCGTGAAACCATCCGCACCTGCTTTCAATGCATTGGCCGTCAGGTATTCAGGTGCGACGGTCAGCTTATACTGTGCGTGAGATGCGGTAATGGCATCTGCATAATTTTTGGCTGCCTCCCCGGCTGCTGCAATTCCTTTGTAAGCGAATTCTGCTTTCAGGAACAACAACTCTGCGTAGCTGATGATGACTGCAGGAGCAGTAGGAGCAATAAAATAAGCGCCTACCCTTGATGTAGCCTCCAAGCCGAGCTTACCGGCTTCGGAAGAAGATAATCCATTGGGCACACCTACATAACCGGGATTGAGCGTCGATAGGTTAGCATAAATTGGAAGCCGAGTATCGCTCAATGCTTTGAGTTTGTTCACCAAAGTAGCGCTGACACGGTGGTCGTCACGTGTTTTACGATTGACATTGATCGGATTCTGGTTGTTGGTAACATCCAGATAGTTGAGCTGAATGTTTTCAGAGACAGCGCCGATTACGGGATACTTGGCAGGGTCGCTCAAAATTCTGGTGATCTCAGTTTTAACATCAATCGGAGCATCGGTTTTGTCGATCATTCTGCTCAATATCCGCAGACTAAGCGTGTTTGCGAATTTTTTCCACTTCGTCAGGTCATTGTTAAAGAGAATATCGCCGCTTATTGCGATGCTTTTGTCAGTGGCGTTGATGGATTCACCGGCTGCTTTCAGCTCCGCGATCAGACCTGCATATACATCCTTTTGCTTGTCGTACTTAGGAAGTAAATTGCCCTCCAAGCCTTGCAACGCATCTTTGTAAGGAATATCACCATAAATATCGGTCAATAACGAGAATGCCCACGATCTTAAAATGATGGCGACAGACTGGTAATTAACATTGTTGGTTTCCACTCCGATTTTGTAAATACGCTGGTAGTCGGCCAGCGATTCAATGTATAATCCCTGCCAGCCAGCTGTGTACACATCGCTTGACACCGTGTACTGGTCAATGTCGGTATACTGGATCCTTGCCCAATGTTGCGAGAAACCGTCGCCCACATCCATACCAAGGGAACCGCCCCAGTAAATATCCACGGCACTCTGAATGCCATGCGGCAGGAACAGGTCAGCAGTACCGGTGGCGGCGCTGTTGTTATTGGTATTGATCTCGTCAAAATCCCCGGTACAGGCTGAAAACCCTAACAAAGTAGAGGACAGAAGGAATCTGAAAATGAATGAATTTATAGTCTTTTTCATATCGAATCGGTTAATAAAATGTCTTATAAATTGAAGCTGATGTTGAAACCTACCGTCTTGGTAGTAGGGATCTGACCGTTTTCTATGCCTTGAAGGTTACCGTCGTTGTAATAGCTGGTTTCAGGGTCGATGTGCGGAAGATTGCTTTTCAGCAAAGCAAGGTTACGTCCCACAACAGAAACAGCGATATCGCGGAAAGGCAGCTTGTTGAAAACTTTGCCGGAAATCATATAAGTCAATTTTACCTCACGCAGCTTCACGTAGCTTGCGTCGAAAATGGTGTTCTCGTTGTTGGTCAGCAGGTAATATTTGTGGTGATATTCTTCCGATGAAATCCTTTTTTCGTTCGCCACATATTCAGGGCTGGCTGCGGTTCCTTTGTTGACCACACCCGCGCCGATGACGCCTTCCTCACGACCGAATGTAGTTTCTTTCAAAACCCCGGTATAGCGGCCGACATTGATGGATTGCGAGAAGATATCCCCGCCCGATTTGATGTCGATCAATGTGCTTAGAGAGAACCTTTTGTAAGTAAATGTGTTGGAAATGCCGCCGATCCAGTCAGGAGTGAAGCTACCCAATACGCGGCTCACAGGATCGATCATCGGATATCCTTGTGCGTCGTAAACGATCTGTCCGTCCGGGGCGCGCAAAAATCCTTTTCCGAAGAATGTGCCATAAGGCTGCCCTACACGGGCTTCCACAGATAGTCCACGGAAAGCGCTGTTGGTAGTCGCTTGTGTCAGAGGATTGTAGCTTGTGTTCAGCTGGTAAGTGGTAAGTCCGCCTTCCAGGGAAAGGACCCGGTTTTTGTTTTTGGCCCAGTTCAAGCCAATATCCCATTGGAAATTACCAACCTTGATCGGCGTAGCCGTCAACTGGATTTCAACACCTGAGTTTTTGATTTTACCCGCATTCAAAAGTTTGGACAAGAACCCGGTCGCATTGGAAATATTGACATCCAGGATCTGGTTTTTGGATACTTTGCTGTAATAGGTCACATCGATACCTACGCGGTTGTGCCAAAGTCTGATATCCGTACCGATCTCGTAAGAAGAAGTAATTTCAGGTTTCAGGTCAGCATTGAGCATTGCATTGTTTTCAGATAAGCTCGGCGTGCTGCCCCATGCATTTTCGTATTTGTAAGCACTTGTCAAACGATACGGATCGGTATCATTACCCACTTGCGCCACACCAGCCCGGATTTTAGCAAATGACAGTATCGATGATTTTACATTAAACATATCGGTGATGATCGCACTCACAGCCGCAGAAGGATAGAAGTAGGAGCGGTTGTTGGAAGGCAGCGTACTCGACCAGTCATTTCTGGCGGTAAGGTCCACAAACAGGTAGTTTCTAAAACCGAGATTGGCCGAAGCATAAAGGCTATTAACGGTCTTTTTAATGTAGCTGTTTTCTCCAACCAGTTTCTGGCGTGAGTTACCAAAGTTATAAACACGAGGGATCGCGAGCTCGGTAGCGCCCATATAGTTGCGTTGCGCGTAATTTGTCCGGTGGTTTCCGCCAATGTTGGCAGTAATGTCAAACTCGCCGAATTTATGGGTTGCATTCAAAAGGAAATCGGAGTTGGATTCGCGGACGAAGATCTGCTCTTCGTTATATGCATCGTACAATGAAGAAGTACCAATGACAGCCTGGCGGGCAGCAGTCTTGGTTTTACGACGATCTTCGTAGAAATCAGTTCCTGATCTTGCGGTCAGAGAAAGCCAGTCGGTGAATTTGTAAGTGGCTGAGAAGTTACCGTACAGACGGTCTTTTTCGTTGGCCTTGGTGCTTTCGTTGAGCAGGTAGTAAGGGTTAGTCCAATAGTTATCATTCCAGTTGTTCTGGTAAATGCTGCCCGGCTTTTTATAGGTAGTCAGTTTGTCCATATCGACCTGGCGGCCGAACCAGATGAAGTAAAGACCGAAGTTATTCCTGTTGTCGCTTCCGTCTTTCACATAGTTTCCGGTCGCTCTCACGCTCAGTTTTTTGGTCAGGTTCCAGCCTACATTCAGCGATACGGTACGGCGTTTATAATCAGTATTTGGTAAAATACCTGTCTGGCTTAAATTAGTGAATCCGAGGCGGAAATCGGCTACGTCATTACCTCCGGTTACGGCAACACTATTCGTATACGTTTTGCCTGTTTCGTAAAATTTGTCAACATTATCAGGGTGTGCGATCCACGGGGTTGGAGTTCTGGTTCCGTCTGCGGCGATTGGCGAGTCGAACTGTGGCAGTAAGCGGCCATCGAGTTTCGGTCCCCAGCTTTCATCTACACCATCTCCTTTTCCACCTCCTTTTCCATCCACGTAGGAGAACACGCCACCGGCGCCTTGTCCATATTCATTTTGCCATTCAGGGATTCTGAACGGGCTTTCGAATGCTGTATTAGTGTTAAATGAAACACCAATTCCCTTGGTTCCCTTACCGCTTTTGGTAGTGATCAAAACCACGCCGTTCGCACCGCGGGAGCCGTAAAGCGCAGCCGCACTAGGTCCTTTTAGTACACTGATAGACTCCACGTCGTCAGGGTTGATAGACGCAGCAGCATTGCCATAATCGACAGCCGTTCCCGATCCGAAGTTGCTGTTATCGACAGGAACACCGTCTACAACGAACAGAGGCTGGTTATTGCTACCGATCGAGCTGGCGCCGCGGATGATCATCCGGGACGAGGAGCCAGGCGCGCCATTGGAATTGGTAACCTGTACACCCGCAAGTCTTCCCGAAAGTGAATTGACAAGGTTAGTCTCCCTGGCTTGTGTAAGCGTTTTTCCGCTCACTTCCTGTACCGAATAGCCCAGTGCTTTTTTCTCACGGGCAATACCCAGGGCCGTTACCACGATCTCGCTGAACTGGGTTGCGTCCTGTTCGAGGTTAATCTCAAAAAACGTTTTGGTTCCGACAGGCACTTCTAGGGTTTTGTAGCCGATGAACGAGACTACCAATGTGGCCCCGGACGGCGTGCTGATACTGAACTCACCGTTTGCATCAGTTGTGCTTCCTCTGCTGGTGCCTTTGATGAGGATACTTGCGCCCGGAAGATTCCCGTCTTCCGATTGAACCTTTCCCTTGATGTTCAGGTCTTGCCCGAAACCCGTTCCCGTGAGGAACAGAAGAAAAGATAGAAAGCCTAAAGTAAAGACTTTTCTCATGGTTGAATTTTTAAGGAGTGAAACAGTTAGGTAAAGAAAATGGACAGAACTATATTCTATCATAGTTCAAATTGGTACAATAAAAAATTAGATAAAAGTCTTTTTAAGGAATATTAATTGTAGTAAATGAGATTATTTAAAATATTATATTTTTAAAAATAATCATCCTATGTAACCTTCGGTTTTGGATAAAACCAATTCGAAAGGGTTTGCTTTTTGGTATTATTCAGCGACTTATCAAAAAGTATCAGCGATAGGCGCATTTCAAGGGATCATTGAAGTATGCGGCGTTTGAATTGTTATATTTGCATTCAATTCAAAAACAAAAGGCGGTGAGCCGGATGTAATCTGCGTATTCGAATATAGCTTTAAATGAAGGTTCTTAAATTTGGCGGTACCTCTGTCGGTTCGGTTGACAGCATCAAAACAGTAATCAGTATCCTTGAAGACAATCTGGCGAAGGGCGAGCGCATCGCGGTTGTTTTCTCAGCAATGGGAGGGGTCACGAACCGTTTGATTGAAATTGGCAAAATGGCTGCCGCCGGTAATACAGATTACATTGAATTTCTGAAAGTGGTTGAAGAAAGACACTTTTCAGTGGTAAGAGGGCTGATCCCGGTGAAGAACCAAAGCAGTACTTTCGCGGCGGTAAGGGGTATTTTCAATGAGCTGGAAGATATTTTGAAGGGCGTTTCCTGGATCAAAGAACTGTCGGAAAGGACATTGGACTTGATCATGAGCTTTGGCGAGCGACTTTCGACACTCGTAATCACTGAGATCCTTAAAAGTAAAGGCATCAATGCCGAATTCTGCGATGCACGGCAGATCATCCACACCAATGCTACCTATGGCATGGGGGATGTTAGTTTTGAAATTACAAATCATCAGATTTTAGAATATTTTGCAAAAACCGCTGCATTGCAATGTGTAACAGGGTTTATTGCATCCACTGCCGAAGGCATTACGACCACACTGGGTCGCGGCGGTTCTGATTATACGGCTTCCATTTTGGCCGCGGCACTGGAAGCAGATTCGATTGAAATATGGACGGATGTGGACGGTATGATGACGGCAGATCCGCGTAAAGTGGCCAACGCATTCACGATACCTTCTATTTCTTATGCAGAGGCGATGGAACTGTCACATTTCGGGGCGAAAGTGATTTATCCGCCGAGCCTGCAACCTGCATTTGCCAAGAATATTACATTAAAGGTCCTGAACACATTCAATGTCGATTTCGAAGGTACCTATGTTCAGAAATCTGCTAACGGCAAGGAGTATGCGATCACGGGTATTTCGTCGATCGACGAGATCGCGCTCGTGAACATCCAAGGTAGCGGGATGATTGGTGTGGCTGGGATTTCGGGAAGATTATTTACGGCGCTTTCCAATAATGCGATCAGTGTAATCCTGATCTCGCAGGCTTCGTCGGAACATTCCATTTGTTTTTCAATTGACCCAAAAAATGCTGCGCGTGCCAGTGAAGTACTGGAAAAGGAATTTGCCACAGAAATAAGTATGGGGCATATCGACAGCATTTCGATTGAAAAAAACCTGTCGATCATTGCCATAGTCGGCGAAGGTATGAAAAAGAGCACTGGGGTTTCCGGGAAGCTTTTTTCTGCTTTGGGTAAAAACGGTATCAATGTAGTAGCCACGGCTCAGGGTTCTTCGGAGCTGAATATTTCGGTTGTGATTGCCAAAAGTGATCTGTCCAAAGCATTGAATGCGATTCACGGCGTATTCTTCCAGTCTGAAACACGCTCGCTGAACCTGTTTATTGTAGGTGTTGGGCTGATCGGAGGGACGCTTTTGGAGCAGATCAGAAACCAGACTCAGTATTTGCGGGAAGAGAAATTGCTCAACCTGAACATTGCAGGACTGTCCAATACTAAAAAGATGCTCCTGGACCCTGACGGTATCAAGCCCGAAAACTGGCGTGACAGGGTGATGGATGAAGGAGTTAAGACCAGTCTGCCTGCTTTTGTGCAAAGAATGATAGAGCTCAACTTGCCAAACAGTGTTTTTGTGGATTGTACGTCCGAAAAGGACATTGTACAATACTATCACGTGCTGCTGGACGCGAGTATTTCGGTGGTAACGCCTAATAAAGTAGCCAACTCCGGTACCTATGCGGAATACCTTTCGTTGCAGCGTACGGCATTGCAGCGGGGCGTTAAATTCCTGTACGAAACCAATGTAGGGGCAGGTTTACCGATCATCAATACCATGCAGGGATTGATGGCGAGCGGGGACAAGTTCCTTAAAATTGAAGCTATTCTGTCGGGTACTTTGTCCTATATTTTCAACAATTTCGGTTCGGACAACCGTTTTGTGGACATTGTGAAGGAAGCGAAAGCCAAAGGTTTTACCGAGCCAGATCCGAGAGAGGATCTGAGCGGAGCGGATGTAGGACGAAAAATACTAATCCTGGCGCGGGAAGTAGGAGTACCGCTGGAAGCAGACGAAGTGAAAATTTCGCAGATACTACCCGGCAACTGCCTCAATGCACCGACTGTTGACGCATTTTTTCAGGAGCTTGAAATTTCAAACGGCTTCTTTGCAGATCTTCAATCAGAAGCGGAAGCAGCCGGGGGAAAGTTGCGGTACATTGCCACGCTGGAAAATGGCAAGGCCAGCATTGAACTGAAAACAGTGGATGCGCAACATCCATTTTACACGCTCTCAGGCAGCGACAACATTGTATCCTTTACTACCGAACGCTACAAAGACCGTCCGCTGGTCATCAAAGGCCCCGGTGCAGGCGCAGAAGTAACAGCCTCAGGCGTTTTCGCGGATATTATGAGTATTAGTAGCTATTTGGGTTAAAGGATTTTAAATTGTGATGATTTAAGCAATCAATGCTATGAGTAATAGAAACATCCCTGAACCAATTAAAGAGTTGACAGAAGAGTTTGTCAACCGGCTGGGTCAGTTATATGGCGAAAGGCTTCATAAAGTGATTTTATTCGGGTCGTATGCGAGAGGCGATTATCGCGAGGACTCAGATATTGATTATCTGGTTGTGTTGAATGATGAGGATATCAAGTCTTATGAAGAAATCAGTAACCTGTCAACTACCACTTTTGACTTGTCCTTAAAATACCTGATGTCGGTCTCTGCTGTTCCGGTTTCCAGGAATAAGTTCGATCATTATGGATCTCCGTTATTGAAGAATGTTCGTGAAGACGGTATTTTGCTATGAAAGACGTTTCTCTTTCGGATATAGTAGCAAAAATGGTCGGCTGTTTGGACGATGCAAGAGAGATATTAGATCTAAGGCGGACTGAACCAGTATTGAATCGTTCCTATTATGCCATGTTTCACGGCGTCCAGGCTCTTCTTTTTACCATTAATTTACCTGCCAAATCACACACAGGAGCACATAATGCTTTTCACAAAGAATTTATACTGACTGGATTAATCGAAAGAAAACTGGGGCTAGCCTTGAAAAGGACTTTTGGGAAAAGGCAGTTCAGCGATTACGAATATGATGAAGTTTCTTACAAAGACGCGCTCGAATCTTTTGAGGATGCTGAATATTTTGTCAAAGGCGTCGTCAATTATTTAAAAGAAAACAATTATTTAAAGTGAATTCAATAAAAGCTTTTGCGCCGGCGACGGTGGCTAATGTGGCGTGTGGGTTTGATATTTTTGGTTTTGCGATCGAAGAGCCGGGAGATATAGTGGAATTGTACCGGCGCGATGAGCCTGGTATAGTGATCAGGGACATTACCGGTGATGAAGGCCGGCTGCCACGCGCTGCTGAAAAAAAATTCGGTAACTGTGGTTATGCTGCATTTACTGAAACATTTGGGTATCAAAAATCTGGGTTGCGAAGTGGTGCTGCATAAGCAAATGCCCCTCGGTAGCGGGATGGGTTCCAGCGCGGCCAGTGCAGTGGCGGGGGTGGTGGCGATGAATGAGTTGCTCGGTAATCCGTTGACCCGTCAGGAACTGTTGCCTTTCGCTATGGAAGGCGAGCGCATTGCCTCCGGTTCGGCACACGCGGATAACGTCGGTCCTTCGCTGCTGGGCGGTTTTGTGGTGATCAGAAGTTATAATCCGCTGGATATCTTTACGATCCCGGTACCAGAAGACCTGTACTGCACCCTTGTTCACCCTGACATTGAAATCAATACTAAAGATGCCCGTTTTATACTTAAAAATGAGGTGTCGCTAAAAAATACGATCGCCCAAATGGGTAATGTCGCCGGTCTGGTAGCAGGACTGATGAAATCCGATTATGGCCTGATCAGCCGCTCGATGGTGGACGTGATCATTGAACCGGTTCGGTCTATTCTGATTCCGGAATTTAAAGCAGTAAAACAGGCCGCGATCAGCAATGGTGCATTGGGTTGCAGCATTTCAGGTTCAGGACCGTCGATGTTTGCGTTGAGTCGTGGGCTTGAAAATGCTCAAAATGCGGGTAAGGCTATGCAGGAAAAATTTGCATCGGCCGGAATTGAATCAGGCCTGCATGTTTCAGCGATCAATCAGGGCGGGGCGTTCATTTTGAATGATTAATAAGAGTGACCTTCATTTTTGAAAAAGAGTGAACTTTCTTATTCGTGTAGGACGTTATTTTGGGGTAAGTACAAAAATTAAAAAGATCATGGTTACTGTAAGTGATACTGCTAAAAACAAGATTGTTGAACTCCGGAATGCGGACGGTCATGAGGACGATTACCAAATTCGGGTAGGTGTTCTCGGCGGAGGTTGCTCTGGTTTGACTTACAATCTCGAATTTAACTCGGACTCAAAACCTAATGATATGGTTTTTGAAGATAAGGGTGTGAAGATCATTGTAGACAAGAAAAGTATCCTTTATCTGGCCGGAACGACGCTGGATTTTTCAGATGGTCTTAATGGTAAAGGTTTTCAATTTATAAATCCAAATGCTACCCGTACCTGCGGATGCGGCGAAAGCTTTGCGGTATAGGAAATTCTTAAAATATTTTATTTTGGAAAAACGCGCTCTTTAAACCGGAGCGCGTTTTTTTTTACGTGACGAATGGACTTAATTTGCCGTCACAAATGACAAATTTTCGGCAGATAATTCACTTTAAAAGCGCTGAAAGCAGTTTTTGGATTTTTGCACACAACGGTACTGCCGTTTAAAACTAATTGAATGAAACCAACTCTTTTGATTTTAGCTGCCGGAATAGGCAGTCGTTACGGTGGTATCAAGCAACTTGACCAGTTCGGTCCCAACGGAGAAACTATCATTGATTATTCATTGTATGACGCGATACGCAGTGGTTTTGGAAAAGTGGTTTTCATCGTGCGTCAGGAAATAAAGGAAAGCGCTGAGGCACTATTTGCCCCGAAACTGAAAGGGAAAATTGACTTTGATTTTGCAATTCAGGGCGTGCAATCATACGTACCGGAGGACCTGGGAACAGTGGAGCGCGTGAAGCCGTGGGGTACAGGTCACGCTACATTATGCGCCTGGAAACAAACTGACACTCCTTTTGCGGTGATCAATGCTGATGACTTTTACGGTCGCGATGCATTTGCGACTATGGCTCAATTTCTTCAAACAGATACCAACGACAAGCAACATGCCATGATCGGCTACGAATTAAAACGTACGCTTTCCGAGAATGGGACAGTATCCCGCGGTGTGTGTGTCGAACGTGAAGACCACAACCTCGAATCGGTTATAGAGCGTACCAAGATATTTGAAGACAATGGCGCTATTTATTTTGAAGAAGACGGAGCGCGTACCGAATTAGCGCCAGAAACACCGGTTTCTATGAATTTCTGGGGGTTCAAACCTTCGATGTTCCCGATCACCAAAGACCTGTTTGATACTTACGCAAGAGAAAATATTAATACGCCGAAAGCAGAGTTTTACATTCCGACCGTCATGACCCACATCATTAAAAGTGGCCTGGGCGATTGCCGCGTTTTCCGCAGCTCGTCCGACTGGTTTGGAGTAACCTACCCCGAAGATAAGCCAACAGTGCAGGCTTCATTATCAGCCTTGCATGAAAAAGGCGAGTATCCGGGTAAGCTCTGGGACTAGGACCATTAAAAAGGGCTGCTTCAATTTTGAAGCAGCCCTTTTTAATGGAATTTCAATAACCTACTTCTGTACCAAAGCTTCCAACATCTTCTCGGCCAGAAATTTATTGCCGACGTCGGTTAAATGTACGCGGTCGCTGGTTAGGATGCCTTTTTCTTTATTTTCAGGGTTGTTCTGGATCAGGTAGTCCTGGAAGGATTTTCTGAGGTCGCATAATTGCAGGTTATTGCGGGTTGCAATTTCACGTATCAGCTTGGAATATTGGTTGAGGTCGCCATCCTGTGAGTTGGATGCGTCGTTTCTCTCACCGATTACAGTGGGAGTACAAACAATGACACGAATGTTCTGAGCCTTCATTTTTTTGATCAAAGCTTCGTAAAACTTCACATATTTATCGGCGTCAGTACCAGTTCCTGAGGAAGCTTTGTGCCATACATCGTTGATACCCACGTAGATGAAAACGATATCCGGCTTTTTGGACAAAACGTCGTCTTCCAAACGCAGGTAAAGATCATACACTTTATTACCACCAATTCCGGCACCAAGTAGTTCATATTGACCTTCCTGGCCCTTTGCTTTTAGCATTTCACCCATTTGTGTAATGTATCCGGTTGGACCTACGCCCGCCTGGGTAATGGAGTCTCCGAAGAAAATGACGCGCAATGGCTTGTCCTGACGCATCGCCATCAACGGCAATGCAAAAATTGCAATTTGTAATAATTTGAAAAGTACCCGCATATAGAAGTAAAATATGGTTTTTTGAAAAAGACAGCTGCCATTTAAAATTACCCTTAAACCCGATCGGTGATTTACCGGTTGTTGACTAATCTGATACGGTTTGGATCGAGTGAATATGGCAATGTAAAATTGTTTCCCGGAAGCATTTGTGGCTCCATATCCAGTGGAAGCGTGAGCTGACGGACTTTATTTTCGATCAAAGCGCTGACGAGTAAATGGCCGTGAAGCTTCTGGCAGCTCAATACCTCGCCGGAAAGCGTGAGATCGTCAGCATTGTCTGTCTCGCTGGTGTAAACTTCCGCCGGACTGCCTAGTTGTGTCACTTTCCCATGGTTCATGATCATTACCCGATCGGCGAGCCGGAATATTTCCCCAATATCGTGGGTAACGATAATGACCGTAAAATGGTAAAGCCGATGGAATTTGAGAAGCAGGTTCTGCAACTGGTAGCGCATGGAGTGATCCAGTGCCGCAAATGGTTCGTCTAGCAGCAGTAAATCCGGTTTCCGTACCAATGCCCGGGCCAGTGCGACCCGCTGTTGTTGTCCGCCTGACAGCTGGTGTGGCTTTCGTCCATGCAGTTGGGTGAGCCCCATGGCATCCAGGAGCTCGTCGACAACTTTTTCGTCCCCTTTTGTTTCAAGCGCAAAAAGCAGGTTTTCCTTTACAGTCATATGTGGAAACAATGCATAGTCCTGAAAAACGAAGCCAATGTTGCGCTTTCGGGTGGGTATCTGAATGTCCTGTGAAGTATCCAGCCATAACTGCTGATCCAGTGAAATTTTCCCTGATTGTGGATTCACCAGTCCCGCGATTTGTCTCAGCAATGTAGTTTTCCCTGCACCGGAAGGCCCTGTTAAAGCCAGAATATTGCCTTTTGAAAGCGAAAAAGAGACTTCCATCGGTAAAATTCCATTGGCAGTTTGGAGCGAATGCCGGATGTTGATGTCAAGAAGATTGTCGGACACGAAGCAGGCGGTTGTTAATAGAGTAGACCAACAGCAAAATAACGAATGTAATTGCAAAAAGCACCATTGCGTATTGGTTTGCCGCCGGATAGTTAAGCGCCTCCACTTCATTGTAGATCGCTACCGACGCTACTTTGGTGACGCCCGGAATGTTGCCGCCGATCATCAGTACCACACCGAACTCTCCGACTGTGTGGGCGAAAGTGAGTACAAAAGCGGTTAAAATGGCTGGTTTGCAGTTGGGTAGGAGCACTTTGTAAAAAGTTGTCCATTCACTTTTTCCCAAAGTATAGGAAGCTTCCCGCAATGAAGACGGTAATGATTGCAGCCCGGCCCTGATCGGGTACACCATAAAAGGAAGGCTATACAATATGGAGGCGATCACCAGCCCGGGAAATGAAAACACAAGCCGCATGCCCAAAACCTTTTCAATCCACGCACCAAACCAGTAGGACGGACTGAATGCTAAAAGAAGGTAGAAACCAATGACGGAAGGTGGCAAAACGAGCGGCATGCCAATGATCGCTTCCACTACCCCACGGCCCTTGAATTTCCCAAAAGCCAGCCAGTAGGCTACCGGCATCGCCATTACCAGGAGGATCACCGAGGTAATGCTAGCGAGACGGAAAGTGAGCCAGAGGGGTTGCCAGTCCATTATTTTAGGAGTTCATGAGTTTATAAGTTGATGGGTTTATGAGTGTGTATGATCATTTGTAGCCGTATTTTTTGAAAATCTGCTTGGCTTTGTCGGAGTATAGGAAATGATAGAATTTCGTGCTGGATTCTTTTTTTGGAGAGGCGTCGCTGTGTTTTAGCAGGATTGCGGCTTGCTGAATGGGCTTGTGAAATGTGGAATCAATGATGATGTAGTGGCCTTTGTCTTTCATTTCAGGGGAGAGTACAATGGACAATGCATTGAAGCCGGCTTCCACCGATCCGGTAGAGATGTACTGGGCTGTTTGTGCAATGCTTTCGCCGTAGACCAGTTTTTTCTCAGTTTTTTCAAAAAGTACCTGAGCTTTCAAAACTTCGATTGCGGCCTCACCATAAGGAGCGTTTCGGGGATTGGGTACGGCTATTTTTTTTACTTTTTCGGTTGCGAGAATGGCCGTGCTGAGTTCCGTTTCGGGAATGTCCTTTGCCCATAGAACCAGCGATCCGGTCGCATATATCCTGGGCTCTTCCTCCGATCCGCCGTTTTTGTATATTTCCTGAGGATACTTGGTGTCTGCCGAAACAAAAACATCGAATGGCGCACCTTCTCTGATCTGGGCCGTGAGCTTCCCGGATGAGCCTACCACGATCTGAATTTCTTCACCGGTTTCCCTCGCAAATTCCTTCTGAATTTCCTTCATCACATACTGCACATTGGCAGCCGTAGCGACGACGATCTTGTCCGATGGTTTGGAACAACCGGCAAGAATTACAGAAAAAAGAAGAAAGACGCGTTGGATGTTCATGTCGCAATTTAAAGGATTTTTGTTTCGCAATCATCGCTATTCGGGAAGCTCCTCCGGAGCTTTTTATGGGTAACGCCAATCTTGCTAGAAACAGGGTGCGCCTCTGGCGCAATGATAACCGACGCTACCAGCATGCAGAAACCGGTCATAGCGGGACCTCCTGTTTCTAGGAATTTATCGTAAATTGCGCCCCGTTTCGGCCGGATGATCCGGGAGAAACATACTAACCGCTCAGGGCGATAGCCAAAAGCGTAATTTAAAAATAATAATGATTATAGAAACCGCTCAGCGCACCAAGCAGACTTCGGAGTACTACTTCTCCGTCAAGCTGGCAGAAGTGCGCAAACTGATTGCCGAAGGACATGATGTGATTAACCTGGGGATTGGAAACCCTGACATGATGCCTTCCGAAGAAACCCTGACGGCTTTATCAGAAGCTGCTCAGAAACCGCAGGCCCACGGCTATCAGCCTTATGTTGGAACGCCTGCTTTTCGCAATGCAATCTCGGATTTTTATTATCATACTTACGGAGTAAAACCTGATCCCGCTACTGAAATACTTCCTTTAATTGGTTCAAAAGAAGGTATTACGCATATTTCACTCACATTCCTTGACCCGGGCGACGAGGTACTCGTGCCTGAGCTGGGCTACCCGGCCTATCGTGCGGTAAGCCAGATGGTAGGTGCAGTTGTGAAGGAATACCCGCTTCGCGAGGATTACGGATGGCAGCCCGACTGGAAAGCAATGGAGTCGCTGGTAACCCCGCGTACGAAGATTATGTGGCTCAATTACCCACATATGCCCACAGGCGCACCTGCGACACGTGAGTTGTTTGAGGAAGCCGTTGCATTTGCGACCAGGCATAAAATACTGCTCTGCCACGATAATCCGTACAGCCTGGTACTCAATAAGAAGGAGCCCATCAGTTTGCTGTCCATTGAAGGGGCGAAGGACGTAGCGATCGAACTGAATTCCATGAGCAAGTCGCACAATATGGCGGGATGGAGGCTGGGCTGGCTGGTTGCTGGTAAGCCTTACATTAATGCTGTGCTCACGATCAAAAGCAATGTAGATTCCGGTATGTTCTGGGCCATGCAGGAAGCTGCGGTGGCCGCATTACATAATTCAGATACCTGGCACGCAGAAAGAAATGCCGTGTACCAGGGACGTTTGGACGCCTCAGAAGCACTTTTAACCGCGCTCGGCTGTACCTGGGACCCGAAGCAGGAAGGAATGTTCCTGTGGGGCAAGCTGCCCGACTCAGTTGGATCTGCTGAAACTTTGGTGAACAACCTGTTGGTAGAAAAACACGTGTTCATTGCTCCGGGCTTTATTTTTGGCCCGAAAGGACAGCGTTACATTCGGTTGTCGCTCTGTCTTCCCAAAGAGCGAATCTGGGAGGCTGTGGCACGCATTCAAGCATAAAGATCAGTTTTTGACATTTATTGAAAATTTGAAATGGTAATCAGTATAATAGGAATAGGTTTATTGGGCGGGTCGTTTGCATTGGGGCTTCGTGAAAAATATCCTAACATCAGGTTTGTCGGAGTGGATAATTCCTCTGTCAATCAGAAAATCGCATTGGCAAAAGGCATAGTGGACGAGATCGTGTCGCTGGAAGAAGCTTTGGAGATTGCTGAGCTGAATGTGCTTGCGACGCCGGTGGATGCCATTACCAAGCTGCTACCTTACATGCTCGACCGCCTTCCGGAGGGAAGAACGATCACGGACCTCGGTTCTACCAAAGAGCTGATCTGTGCGCTGGCCGACTCTCATCCAAAACGAGGTCAGTTTGTGGCGGTACATCCCATGGCTGGTACTGAGAATTCAGGCCCGGGAGCAGCTTTCAGGGAAATGCTCATTGAAAAAAATGTGATCATTTGCGATAAAGAGAAAAGCAACCGCGATTCCCTCGTCCTGGTGGAAACATTCCTTCGAGACATAGGCATGAAAATCCATTACATGAAACCCATTGAGCATGACCTGCACCTGGCGTATGTTTCGCATCTGAGCCACATCAGTTCATTTGCGCTGGGGTTGACGGTTTTGGATAAAGAGCGGGACGAGCGAGCGATTTTTGACATGGCGAGTACGGGTTTTTCTTCCACAGTGAGGCTGGCCAAGAGTTCACCGCAAATGTGGGCGCCCATTTTTGATCAGAACAAAACCAATGTTTCCAAAGCATTAGGGGACTATATCGAGCTTTTGAAGAAATTCAAGGAAGCCATTGATAGCAAAGACCTCGATACCAGTCTGAGCTTTATGAGCCGGGCCAATGACATTGGGCGGATTTTGGCTGGGATTGAGAAGAAGTGAGGTTTTGAGTGAATGTGTGAATGAGTGAATGAGTGGATGGGTGGATGTTTTGATTTTGTTTAATGTGTTGTTAATCAATAGTTTATAGTTAAATAAATTTGGTTTCGGAACCATTGTTGTGGAGGGGGCTGTTAACTTAGCGACTCTTTGAAGTACCTACTTCATATATCTGACCGCCGGTTTCAATCGTTTATTTTTACAAAACCGGCCAATCAGGCTCCTCCTTTTAAATAATCGAAATAGATTTTTTCAACAAAACTATCAGAAATGACAAAGGTTCAGGCGGTATTTGTAGCAGTAATGATAACGCTCAGCGTTTCTTTCGGCATCCACCAGATCAATCCATTCCCAGCACTTTCTACTTCTAAAAACATATCAGTTGTAAAACCGGATTCTGCATTGGTAAAACCTCAATGGATATCCATTTACGATTCTCTTGACCTTAAAAAGCAAGGTTTGTCGGAAAAGGCTTTTTACTACGCCTGGATCGGTTTTCAAAAAATGAACCTGCACAATCCGGTCATGGCCATTGCTGATTTTACGCAGTCGTCCCGCAACAAAAGGCTTTATGTGATCGATCTGATCAAAAGGAAAGTGTTGCTCAATACTTATGTAGCACACGGCCGGAACTCGGGGCAGGAGTTTGCAGAGCATTTTTCGAATGATAACTCGTCATATCAGTCGAGCCTGGGCTTTTACAAAACATTGGGTACCTACCAGGGCAAGCACGGGTTGTCATTGAGGCTGGAAGGATTGGAAAAAGGTATCAATGATCGGGCATTGGAACGTGCGATAGTCATGCACGGAGCCGATTATGTGAGTGAATCTTTCATCAAAAACACCGGCAGACTTGGCCGCAGTCTTGGCTGCCCCGCCGTATCCATTGCCGATTCTAAGAAGCTGATCGATCTGATGTACGACGGTGCCGGGCTCTTCATTTACTCCGCAGATCAGAAATATTTCAAATCGTCACCATTGCTCTCCGGTTTGCTGCCGGACAATGGTCAAACTTTGGGAGCTCCTCTTTTATAAACATCGGGAAAGTAAATCAAATCCCCTTTTTCGTTACAGTCTGCGCCGAGATATAGCAGAAACACCGGAATCCTTGCTTTTAATTTATGCCATTTGGGTGGTGTGGAGACAGTATCGGGCTCCGTCATGAAATCATTGTCAAGCAGTTTTGTGCCCGCCATATAATTTGCAAGATCTGTCGGTTTTTGTACACGTACGCAGCCGTGGCTTCTCCATCGCTTGTTATTTGTAAACAAATATCTTGCATTGGTGTCATGCAGATAAATAGCCAGCGGGTTCTTGATTTCCACTTTTAGCAAGCCCAGCGAGTTATCCTCGCCCGTTTCCTGGCGAAAGCGATAAGGGAACTTTTCAGCAGTCAGTTCCTCCCAGTCAATGTCTTCCGGGTTAACAGCTTCGCCCTTTTTATCAATAATTTCAATGCGGTTCCTTGACAGATACTCTGGGTCATTCATTGCTTTCGGGAAAATTTCCTTGATCGCGATGCTTTTCGGTACATTCCAGTAAGGATGTGTCACAATGCTGGTAGCATAGGTATCGATAGTAGGGGTAGGTGTATCACTCTTGCCAACGACCGTCCGCATACTCAATACATTTTTACCGGAAGAATCCATTGCAGTGAGGTACGCGCCGCGAATATTGACCATCACAAACCGGGGAGAACCCTGGATTTGACGGTGGATCCAGCGATATGCATTCAATGCTTCGGCAACATAGGCGGCGCTATCTGTCTTTTTGGCCTCTATCAACCTCGCATAATGTATTTTGAGGTTATGATAAACAGGGAAAACCGGTTCCAGATTCTCCATTACTTTTTCTACCGACTGGCCTTTCACCAGTTCCTCAGCCGCATCGCGGATCAGAGCCGTGTCCGCAGCGATTTTTTTCTCGGTGTATCGAATGGTTGGCTTGTGTCCGAAGCTTATTTCTTCCAGTAATGCAAAAACGGGGGCAGTATCTGCTGTCGCCTGGAATTTGCTGACATTAACCCCGGCCTTTTGGGAAAATTCCAGGAGCTTTTCGTAATGCTTTTCCTTACTTAGTTCTTCCGCAAGCTCTTCTTTTGTCATTTCCTTGGGATTCTTTCGGCATGACTGGAAAATGGCAAGCGTAAACAAAATGATGAGGGGGATATATTTCGACCGGCCCAGGCCTGATAGCATTTGCATTGTATCTCTGTTTACGTTTCAAAGATACCTATACAATTGTTATGCTAAGCAGTTGAAGGACGGGTGAATACATTCACTCACCTGTTTATTAGGCTTTTAACCAAAAATAAAGGGATCGCGGATTTTCGGACAGGCTTGAAAATGGGGAATTTGATGGTCATTGTCTTGTGGTATAGTTAACCTTTAAACAAGCCTCATTCATTCCGTAAGCTCTTCACAGGATCAACAAGTGCCGCCCTGATGGCCTGAAAGCTAACTGTCAGCATGGTGATGATGAGTACGGTTGAACCCGTGGCAACATACATCCACCACCTGATATCTGTTCGATAGGGATAGTTTTGCAGCCATTTATCGAGGCCAAACCATGCGAGGGGCGAGGCGATTACAATCGCGATTACAACAAGCTTCACGAAATCACCCGAAAGCATGGTGACAATGCCCGTCACCGAAGCTCCCAGCACTTTGCGGATGCCTACTTCTTTGGAACGTTGCTCCGCTGCCTGCACCACCAGGCCGAAAATGCCTAATACTGAGAGGAACATCGTCAGTCCGCTGAAAAACATAAACAGCTGATGCAGCCTTGTTTCGGCTTCGTACTGTTTGTCAAGCAATTCCTCAATGTTATTTATTTCCAATAATTTGGCCGGGTAAAACTGCTTCCAAAGCTTTTCTATGGAAGCAGACACCCGCTGCTCCATACCCGGCTGTGTGCGTACCAGCATTCCTGCATATTGGGGCGACCGCTGCGCGAGGATAATAGTCGGTTTGATCGGTTCGTAAAGCGATTCATTGTTGAAATTTTCAATGATACCTACCGGAACAGTATTGGCGTTTTTGATGCGTTCATCCAGTTTACTTACACCGAGTGCCTTTGCGGCAGAGGCAGTTAGCAAGGAACTCTGCAATATCTGCGCCTGCTCAAACTTCTCAAAACTGACTTTTTGCAGCGAATCAGCATTTAGGGCATCAGTAGAAAACTGATGGCTGAACATGCGCCCCTTGACCAATTTCAGTCCCATTGTTTCAGGCAGATCTACGTCGCCTGCAATGTACCAGACTTTTATCCGCTGTTTTGAATTGGCAGGGTCTTCGATTTCCCGTTGCATATAACCGCCTCCCTGCGTGGGTACCCACAGCGTAGCACTCGCGCGGACAACCCCTGGAATTTGTAGTAATTCACCTTTAAATGCGTCTCCTTTTCCATCCCACGATACATTGTCGATGGCGAGCAGGTTATTTGTGTTATATCCCAAATCCTTGTTCTCCATCAGGTTAAGCTGCTTCCATACGACAATGGTTGCCAATAAAACCACAATTGAAACGGAAAACTGAACAACTACCAGGCCTTTTCGCAGCCAGTTTTGCCGAAATGATGCAGAAGAAGTGAAAATTCCTCTCAATGTATTGGAAGGTTTGAAACCCGAAATCAGCCAGGCAGGATACAGTCCGGTAAGCAAGGCTGTCAGCAAAACGACTGCCAGTGCATCCACGGCCATTGGCACATTGGATGTGAATGTTTCAATAAGCCTATGCCCCAGAAATTGTTCGACGGATTTGAGGGAGAAGAAGTAGAGAAAAGTGGCCACTATGGCGGCTGTACCAAACAACAGCAAAGTTTCAGTCAGAAGTTGAATGATCAATTGCGAGCGAGATCCGCTTAATATTCTCCGTACACCGGCTTCCTTCAATCTTGCAAATGCTTTGGCCGTGCTTAAATTGACAAAATTGACGCAAGCAATAAACAATAGCAGCAGTGCAATGCCAGAAAATATGTAAATGGTCCTCGCATCGCCCCGGACATTCTGGCTTTCGGCAAAGTCGGAATGCAGGTAGATGTCCGGCATGGGCTGGAATTCGAAACCGTGCTCGTCAGTTCTTTTGCTAAATTTCTGATGCCATTTATTGACCTTCGCGGTAAACGCCTGCATATCGGTACCTGGTTTCATGCGAATGTAATTCTGTGAAAATGTAATAAACCCGTTGGCTTCGTAAGGTTCAGGCTTGTTGATGTGCAGCAGGACCACGTCAGCGCGCAAATGACTGTTATAAGGGAGATCCGCTATCAAGCCGGTAATCTGGTAGTCATTGGCTTTGGTACCATACTTTGGAATGTCCTGAATGATCTTGCCAATAGGATCCTGGCCTGGGAAAAAGCGATCTGCAAAGCTTTTAGATATAAGCAGGTTATTCGTCCCCGGTACAAAGTCCCGCGGATTTCCAGCCAGCACTTTCAGATCGATTATTCTCCACGCTGACGTATCTGCCCGTAAAACCTGCGTAGCTACGCCATTGAAATCTTCCTTTTTGAATTTGAAATGACGCGTCGTGGTAGAAAGCTCTGACGATGCCACCGCCTCCGGATAAATCTTCACAAGCTCAGGTGCCAGCAACTGAGGTGATGAAGAAATACGTTCCTGCAATCCCGCACCTGCCTTATTCATCGAAATAATCCTATAGACATCATTGGCGTGGCTCCATTTCCTGTCATACGAAAGGCTGTCTATTACGACAGTCGCAACCATCATGCAGGCCCATAATCCAATCGAAAGGCCAGTAAGGTGAATAAAAGAATAGCCTTTGTTTTTCAAAAGGACACGGGAACCGATCTTAAAGTAGTTTCTGATCATTTCGAAGCTTAGAAAAGGAATAGAAGGATACTCAGGAGATTTTCTCTTTATAACCGAGGGTCTTAGCAATGCTGCTACCTCTTTCAGATAGAACAACTTTGCTTTTTGCTGACCAAATTTTTGATACCGCAAAGCATAACGCTCCTGCAGGTCGCCCAGGAGCTCTTCGCGGAGGTGTGGGGCGCAGATTCGGGTTGCCAGCTTGTCGAGCCAGCGGGGAGGAAGTGGTTGCATCGGTCAGCTGTTTGAAAAGTCAAGTCCCATTTTTGACAATTCCGCTGGGGTAATGCGGTTCCAGAGGCTGTTCCGCACCGAACGCGCATCATGCAGGATTTTGCCGCCGTAAGCTGTTACAGTGAAAAGCCTTTTGCGCCTGCCGCCGCGCTCCTGCGTGGCCTCGCCCAAATATGAGCTCAGGTAGCCCTTTTGTTCCAGCCGCTGCAATGCGGCGTGTACTGCACCCGTGCTGATCGTCTGCCCGGTTTCGTTTTCCAGCTCTTCGGCAATGCTCACCGAGTATGCCCCCGGTGCCAGCGCAGCTACCGCGAGCAATACGATTTCTTCAAATTCTCCCAGATCGCTTCGTCTCATTGAATGTGTTCGGAGTTATTATATCTATTTCCGTATGTAAAATACCTTGCCAGTAGTCGAAAATGCCATTTGCATTCAATGTAAGCATATTTTACAAAAAAACCCTGTTCAAAAACGGACAGGCTTTGTCCGCCGTTGTACAGGGATTTCATTGAAATTGGGGTTTTCTATGGTAGGGCTGACGGGTATTTTTCGCTTCTTACAAAATTCATATGTAGCGCTTTGGTATCCATATTTTCCCGAGTGTGTGGCTGCCACCTTTTTTTTAATGTCATTTAAACAACATTAAAACAAAGGAAATCATGAACAATTTGAGCAACAAAGTAGCATTGATCACAGGTTCGGCAAGAGGATTGGGCAAAGCCATCGCGGAAACTTAAGCAACATTGCTGTGCAACCAACTGATACTGAATTTGAAATATATGCGGTGGAATAGGGCTGGCGGGTTATGAACCGGTGAATTAAGATTACCTTCACCGGGCTCGTAACATGGCCAGCCCGTTTTCTTTCCTCCTTTGCAAAAGATCTTTGATGAGCTGATTACGAGTTATATTGACAATAATATTGGCGTCGCCGATTCGTTTCTGACCGAGTCGCTGGCCGGACATTTAAAAGACAACCTGACTGCGCTATACGCGGCGAACCTGCTGCTGCCAGCCGGAATAGGCAATAATAAGGACCTCGTTCATGACAAATCCGTGAGAGGTGACCGGATTTACTGGCTCGACCGCAAGCATAACGACCCTCACGAGAATGATTTCTTTGACCAAATGGATCTTTTTGTGAGCCACCTGAACAGTACCTGCTACACCGGCATCACAGGGTACGAGTTTCATTATACGATGTATGAAGCCGGGAGCTTTTATAAAAAACACCTTGATCAGTTTCGGAATAACGGAAGCCGCCAGTATTCGATGATCATTTACCTGAATGCAGGCTGGCAGGAAAGCGACGGCGGCGAGCTCTGCATACACCACGACGGTTCTTTGCAAAATATCAGTCCGAGTAATGGCAAGAGTGTGATGTTCAAAAGCAGCGAGCTCGCACATGAAGTATTAGTGACGCATAAGCGAAGAATGAGTATTACTGGGTGGCTGAAGATTGGGTAGATGTATAAATATGTCACCGGTTTGACTTAATTTTAGAGGCGAATTTACTTACCTCCCCTCTATGCAGAAAATTTACCTGTCAGCACTTTTGCTGATCACTACCCTTGGTGCGCTCCGTGCTCAAACCCCCACTATTTCGATCTATTACCCTGAAAATGCTTGTCTTGGTGCCATTCAGAGGATCCAGGTTTCCATGGCCGGGAGCTTCAAAGACGATAATAAGTTTACTGTTCAGGTACGGAAGACTGATGCTTCGCCGGTAGCTGCTGAACTGCCTGCCACGTTACGTGATGGAAAACTGGAAGTAGTCCACCGCGATTCGAGTTTGTCATTGTATCAAAATATCCAGATGCGTGTCGTGTCTTCTTCACCGAAAGTGGAAAGTCAATGGGTTTATTTCAGACTGAACAGCAAAGGAACCACCCAACTGTCACTTGCGGCGGCCGACACGATCAACGCGGGGGATGATCTGCAGATTAAATTTACCACTTTCAGTTCAAGCGGGGTACAGATCACCCTGAATGACAGTACGCGGTTTAGTGTTTCATCTTATGCTGAAGGTGCGTTTGTAACCTATCATCAGCTAGGCACTGATCATACCCAACCGTTTTATATTGCGCACGCCGAGAATGTGTGCGGCGCCATGCAGGTGAGCGGGCAGGTGAAAGCAGTCATCAATTCAACATCTTTGCGGACAGTCGGAATATCGCCGGTAGCAGCCTGCGAGGACAGCGAAGTAAAGATCAGCTTTTCGACGATGGGGCCTGCACTGACTGCTCAAACCAAATTCCGTATCAAATTTATTGAACTTGTCTATTCGATGGACCAAACTCCTCGAACTGCTGAGGTAACGGCTGAACTGAGGGACAATGTGCTGGTTGCCAGTATCCCGAAAACACTCAAAGTAAAAGGCCGAACTCAATTCAAGTTGCAGATCATTGCTGAAAACCCTAAACTAATGGGTGCTCATGGTGACATTCTGCTGGTTGTTTACCCGCAAGCTTCGGTTGAATTTTTTACTCCCAGTTTGACCATTAACACAGGGGACAATGTCCAGATCGGGTTAAATTTTACAGGAATGCCACCGTTTTCGGCATCATTGACCGATGGATCTGTTGTCTCCGCGAGCTATAATGGTCAGGCGTACATTTCCGTAAGACCGGGAAAAACGACGCTTTACACGGTAGAATCCTTGAAGTCGGGTTGCGGGACAACTTCCGTTTCAGGCTCGCAAACGATGGTTGTGACGGTTAAAGAAGGGGTATACCTTGACTCAGAAGGCAATTATGAAATTATTTGCTCGGGTGGTACCGCGAAAATGAAGGTCATTTCCAACTTTGCCAACAGCGCTGCAACTACATTCACTGTTCATGGTGTGCTGTCGAATCAACAAGTTTATTCATTTCCTGCCAAAAAAGTGGGCGATTACCTAGAATTCAACATCCCATCGCTTCCCGACGGAATCAGTCGAGCACTAAGCTATGACAATATGAGGGTGTTTTACGTGACTACCCAAAGCCCTGCATCACGTTCCAATTACTCCTATAAATATGTGGTTCAAAGTAAGCCGGATATGGTTGTAACCGAAAATAGTATCCTGAATTATGACGTTCCCAAGAGGATACAGTTTGGTTATTATTTGTACGGAAGAGGGCCCTACACGATCACAGAGACTTCTGGCAAGATTAATCGGGTTGATTATGAAGCCTGGTATCCCGATTATTTCCTGAGTAAAACAACGGATTTTCAAATTCAGTCGATCAGCAATTCCTGTTTCAAAAAAGAGGGCATTGGTACTGTACGTCTGACGGTCGACGGGAGTAGTGAAACGACACCCGGTGTTTATCTGGACCCTGTTAAAACGCCTGTTTGTGTGCAGGACAGCATTGAAATTGTTTTTTCCAAATCAGGGAAATTCAATGCAGGTAATGTGTTCAACATTCAGGGTTATGGCGATTGCTGTAATTTTCAGACATTAGCGACGGTTTCGGATGGCGGGAAGTATAAGGTTAAGATCCCGGCAAATCAGTATTCAAATTATACCCAATTCAGGGTTGCTTCTACCAATCCGGTACTTTTCAGCGAGCAGTATCAGCTGGAAATGCAACGTGATCCGAGTAATTTTTACATTAGCCCGGTAGGAACCGCCGAAAATCCTGCTCAGATGCTCAAGGAAGAAAATGTATTCCTTACACTTTCCAGCCAGGGCGGGGCATTGTCTTCGTTTGTGTATTCAGATGGCGTTTCGGATAAGACTGCAAAATTTGAAAACTATAATTATGGTGAAAAAATAACACCTCCCGTAGGCGTAACGACTGCCTACACGATCAAATCTGCTACGAACCAATGTGGTACGGTACCGGTCAATCTTACTACCTACATTAAAATACTGCCCTACCGGATCGTAATTTCGGAGGCTGATAATTATGTTTTTGAGTTCTGTGCGAACGGTCCGATGACCATACCTTTTGGTGTGGTGCAAGGCGACGCGGGCAATGCGACTTTCTCTCTTGAAATTGCCAAAGACGGTAATTACGACTTTACAACGCTTGTCAAAGATGTTTCATCAAGGCAGTTTGATACCAAAGTTCCCGGTGACCTGTCACCCGGGATTTATCAGCTAAGGATCACATCGTCGGACGGCGGTATTTCCAATATTCTGAGGATCAGGATAGGGGCGGTCCCGACGGTGAACATGCTCTCGGACAGAGGAGAGCCGCTAATGGTGAATGCGGGAGAATATATCGCATTCAAATTGAATTTCACGGGTTCGGCCCCATGGACGGCTGTTTTTGAAAATAACACAAAAATTTACACCACTAGCAACCCTGATTATAGGAATATATATGTTCCGAAAGGAGGGGAGTATTCTGTAAAATCGGTTTATAATACTTGCGGTTACGGCACTGCTACCGGCAAGATCACGGTAAAAGTAAGAGCTCAGCTCAGTACCGGTTCAGACAGCTACACGGTTTGTGAAGGAGGAAGTTTCACGGTGCGGTACAATTTGTTGGGTGATGCAGACCTTTCCGGCGACTACATTCGGTTTGAACTGCTGGATATGGCGAGCCTGAATGTAACGGTACTTGATTCTGTGAAGACGCTTTCAGGTGTAAAGGTTTTGAAAATCCCTTCGTCACTCTCGGGAAGTGCATACCAGATCCGGAGCACAGTAAGAAGTTTGAATCTGGTGTCCGTTCTAGGCGTAGGCGTCACCACGAAAGCCGACGTTACATTGACAGGTAATACATTGATCAACAGTGGAGAAAGTACCAATCTGATTGTTCGCAGCAATAAAAATTACGGTGAATCGATCACCTACAAGCTGTCGGACGGAACGACGGGTTCGTTCTACGGAGGACAAGGCCAGCCTGGGACGTTTATTAAGGTTACGCCGGATAAAACCACGACCTATACATTAAGTTCTGTGACCAATTCGTGTGGTACGGGTAAAGTTTCAGGAAGTGCGCTGGTGGAGGTTAATGCGCCCAGCGAGCGGGCTGTTACCGTAACAAATATTTATTCAGGCAATTACAGTCTTTGTATCGGGGACACGGCACTGGTTACTTTTAGTTCAAAAGGTAATTTTTCCGCGGGTAACGTCATGACCGTTCAAATTTCGGATACGACTGGAAAGAATTTTCGCTCGGTACCGACGGTTGGCAAAACTTCGCCGCTCAAAGCAGCATTGCCAGCCGATCTGTTTTCAATGAAAGCCTACCGGGTGAGAGTAGTGGCGTCGGATGCGAATACCGCCAGCGGTGCTTACCAAAATCCGTTGTATGTAAGCCAAAAAGCAAAAGCAAAGTTTGCGTCGGAATCGGTCATTTATGATGGCATTGTGAATCCTAAAATTGTCGTTTTGCTGGAAGGGGGCGGACCGTGGCAGTATCAGTATGGCACCGATCTTTCGATCCAGTACAGATATAGTGCGCTATCTTCCGACACGATAACACTTTTACAGGCATCGCCGAACCAGTATTATAAACTTTTCAGCGTGTCTAACAGTTGTGGAGTTGGTACCATTGAAAGTCCGGGTACCGTTCGGGTAGAGGTGATCACTGCCAATGAGCCAGCATTTACGCGGAGCATTGTGATAGCGCCCAATCCGACACAGGATTTTTTACAGGTCAAATTTGAATCAGGTTCCAGCCGGAATATCGTGCTATATAATTTATCCGGAACCAATCTTCATCAGCGGGTGAGCAGGGGAACGGTTGAGAATATAGATTTGAGGCACTTATCATCCGGGATTTACATTCTGCATATTGAAAGCAAAGGTCAGAGGGCTTCTTATAAAATTATCAAGCAATAAATGCTTTGCGGGCCTTGCGTGGCCGGGGAAAACGGTTATTACCATGATCTTTTGTTTGCTGATTTTTAGTGTTAATGCTCAGACAGACTGGAAGTTAATTGCGGAAAAGGAACAGATCAGGATATTTTCCCAATCTGTTCCTGAATCAAAAATCAAAGCCATTAAAGTGAATTGCACCGTGGACGCTTCGGTGACGCAGCTGGTCGCATTGTTGATGGACGTGGAGGGCGGCGTGAATTGGGTTTATAAAACCAAATCCTGCGTTTTACTGCGAAAAGTTTCTCCCACGGAACTGTACTATTACTCGGAGATAAGCTTACCGTGGCCACTAGAAAACCGTGATTTCGTAGCGCACCTGCGCCTTACACAAGACCGGGCTACCAAAGTCGTGACTATTGACGGGCCTGTGGTCAACGGAATGGTCAGTATCAAAAAGGGCATTGTCCGGGTCAATCAATCCAAAGGCCGGTGGGTGCTCACACCAGCAGGCCGCGACCGGACCAAAATCGAATACACCCTACATACCGATCCGGGAGGTAATGTCCCCGCCTGGGCCGTAAACCTATTCGCCGCAGAAGGGCCCATGGAGACTTTCAAAAGTATGAAGCAGCAATTGAAATTGGCTAAGTATAGGAATGCGGTTTTGGGGTTTGTGGTGAATTGAGGGAGGGGAGAGCCTATCTGGCGCAGAAATTACCTCTTACACCATTACCGCAACTACTTTAAAATGGTGCCAAATTGACGTAGCAAGCATACTCAATACGACATTGTGGCGTGGCTCAAAGCTACCATTAGGTTGTATTAATAGATAGGGTCTTAACGGATCAAATCAAAAACTTGTGGAGGGGATAGGATTTTTCTAGGTTTGTGTTTTTAATCAAACCATTTTGTTTTGGAGAGTTTCTTGCCGCTTATCGAGTTAATCTTACCGGATTTTATAATTGAGAATTATTTGCTGACCCATGTAGAGAAGTCAGACGAACGTTATCATGTTTATTTGGAAGAGAAGAATTACGAAGAAGCCGATCCAAGACGTTCAGATTTACTCTCCAAAGGTTATTTTCCCTCCATTACTCTACAAGATTTTCCAATTCGAGGTCACAAAGTTTTTCTTCATGTCAAACGTCGCAGATGGCTCAATACTATGACGGGTAAAGTTGTCCATAGAGATTGGAACGAGGTAGCAGAAGGAACGCGGATGACGAGTGAGTTTTCCGCTTTTTTAAAAGTGGTTGGTGGATACGAGGGCTAATGATGTTTGGAGTATTGGCCGTTTTTATGGCGTCAATGGCAAGGATCTGTTACGCCACTACCGTGATTTTCAGAGCGGATTCAAAGATTGGGACCAGAGAGGGCACGCAAAAAAATGGCTTCTGTACCCTGAAAATTTGGGACCACAGCTATCGATAGACGAAACCAGCCTTTCCCGTGGTGAACTTTATACAATACTTACAAACAAAGCTGCTAAAGGCGGAAGAGGGAGTATAGTAGCTATTGTGGCCGGCACTAAGGCGGAAGTGGTCATTGAGGTCATTCGTAAGATCCCCGAGGCTCAACGCAAAAAAGTAACAGAAATAACTCTGGATATGGCCGGTAGTATGACTATGATTGCTAAGCGGTGTTTTTCGCAAGCTACACGCGTTACTGACCGTTTTCACGTGCAAAGGCTAGCTGTTGAAGCTTTGCAAGAACTCCGCATCAAACACCGCTGGGAAGCTCTGGATAGAGAAAATGATGCCATTGAACAAGCGACAGTCACTCAAACCGAATATGTCGCGGAAGTATTGTCAAACGGAGACACCGTTAAGCAACTGTTGGCACGTAGCAGATATGCACTTTACAAAAAGCCAAACACCTGGACTGAGAATCAAAAAGAGAGAGCCCATCTGGTCTTTGAGCGCTTCCCAGACCTTAAAAAAGCATATGATCTGGCTCAGGAACTTAGCAATATCTTCACCAATACGACCGAAAAGATTTACGGATTAACTAGGCTTGCAAAGTGGCATGAAAAGGTCAGGCAATCCGGTTTTAAATCATTTAATACGGTCGCCCGATCGATCGAGAACCACTATAAAACTATCGTCAATTACTTCGATAATCGGAGCACTAACGCTTCGGCAGAATCCTTCAACGCAAAGATCAAAGCGTTCAGGAGTCAGTTCAGGGGTGTCAGAAACGTCGAATTCTTCCTTTATCGCCTTACTCAGTTATATGCTTAATCCAAGTTGCTCCACAACATTTGGTCTTGATCCGTCTTAACGACAAATGAGTCGATGCCAAATAGGTTCGACTCATTTGTGGCCCCAATTTCAACTTTGAAATTTCCACAAACGCATTGGTCATGGACAAATCAAAGGCAATCGGGGGCGTTAACGATGGCTGCAAAAGCTATTAAAGCATATAATTTGCTTAGAACCGTCCGGCTCCACGCTCAACAGATAGCTGAAATTGACTGCCGTATCCGGAGCGACACTTTACAGCGCTGCTATTAACTTCCTACAGGCATATTATTCATTAGTTTCAAGTTTAAGTCAAAGTTAGAAAAAAATATTAAACAATCTCCTTCGGAGCTTCTTTCTTTATAGAGAATAAAAAACCTTGCCCAGGCGCTAAAAAAGGAATTTTCTTATACTTGATTGTGTCTGAAAATGGATCAATTACTCTTCCTTTTAGTAGAGACTTTGGGAAGGTTGGAAACACATCAACAGCCAGCCCGTCCGGTAACTTGAACGAGATCTTTATATTTAAAGTATGATGATTCACATAGAATATATCTTGCATGGCATTGTTGAAGGTAAAGTTTCTGTGCCTAGCGATGAATCTTTGTTGGACTTTTATAGGCTTGTTTTTCTCAAGTATAATGGGATCAACCAGTGAAAATTCGTCATTCATTTGGCCTGCATTTTCCCCATTTTTCTTGAAGTGGGTGTTTTTGTCAAGGTGAATGGGTTTTTCATCTACCCACATTGGTTGAAAACTAGCTCTTGAAAATTCGTAAGAAACCTCTGGTGTGTCGCTCAGCGTGAATGGCATATCGTATTTTAAAGTTTCTTCTTGGCCGGACACATAAACCACGGTGAACACAAGCTCATTGATGATTTCAAGCTCATCCTTGTCTAATTTTAGCTTATATTTAACTTGAAGATTTTCTCGTAAAATACTAGAATTAAAAAAGCCTGCTTTCAATATTCGCTTGACAAACTTACGAGGCATCTTATCTTGTAAGATTGCTGAAAATAGATTCTTTTTTAATCTCCGCGCAGTTTGATTGCCCTCGGTTCGAAAATCGGACATCAATGAACCAACTTCTCCCTTCATGTCTTCTGACAAAGAGGTGACCAACGATGTGATAATGTCCTGCTGTCCCTTAGCATTCAGTTCTTCAACATACATGTGTAGAAAGAACATTACGAAAACAGCTTCTCCGGCGATAATCAAAAAGTGAGAGAATGCTGACGTTAAGATGTGATGAATTATAAATATGTCGGTTAGGACTCCTAGAGCTATCAGAAAGAAGCCAAACCCCATCGAATGATAGGGGTGTTCTATAGCCCATTTTCGAATTTTTTGAAATATTCCGTTGTTTGACGCCGGTTCGGTTAAATTAGTCATTTAGAGAGTTAGGTTTGCATGGTTGCAGTAAAATCGGGAAACTCTCACAATTAGCAATAAGCAATTTATTAACCGGTTGAGATATAGGGTTGTTAAGCTCACGGAAAGACTTGGGTGACCATATCCAGAGTTTCGGCTGGGGTCGCATTCGACAACTCCTATCCTATCCGTTGAATGTTGAGGCCATCACAACAAAAAAGCCAGGCAAAAGCCTGGCTCAGTGACCGCGACGGGAATCGAACGGCACCGGCCGCCCGGCCATATCTAGAGTTTCGGCTGGGGTCGCATTCGACAACTCCTATCCTATCCGTTGAATGTTGAGGCCATCACAACAAAAAAGCCAGGCAAAAGCCTGGCTCAGTGACCGCGACGGGAATCGAACCCATATCTAGAGTTTAGGAAACTCCTATTCTATCCGTTGAACTACGCAGTCGTTCAATTTATATTCTGCCCTGTGACCGCGACGTGAATCGGTCGAACGCGACCCCGGACCCATATCTAGAGTTTAGTTGGAGTCGCACTCGACAAACTCCTATCGCGCGGCGATCCGTTGAACTACGCAGTCAATCGGGGTGCAAAACTCGCAAAAAATCATTTGAATTACAAACTCTTATTCTTCTGATTGTACAGCAGTATACCCCAAATCAAGCCAGTTCGGATAAATTGAAAAGTGTTTCTCCTTCACCAGTGAAAACAATGTATTCTTTAACTCGTCGACATTTTCCTTTTTCTCAGCTGAAATAAACACTACACGCTCGGCTTTATCGGCGATATAGCTCTTTTTCAACTGCTCTAATGTACTTTCAGACGATTGTTCCGGCTCTTCGTCCAGATGTTCATCATTGTAAGACGGTTTGTAAAGGTCTATCTTGTTGAAAACCAGAATGGAAGGCTTATTCGCCGCGCCGATTTCTTCCAATGTCTTGTTCACCACATCCAGGTGCTCTTCAAACAACGGATGCGAAATGTCAACCACATGTACTAAAATATCAGCCTCTCGAACCTCGTCCAATGTCGATTTAAATGACTCGATCAATGTGGTAGGCAGCTTGCGGATGAATCCAACGGTATCGGTGAGCAGGAAAGGGACATTCTCCATGTTGACCTTCCTTACCGTGGAATCAACGGTAGCGAACAGTTTATTTTCAGCAAAAACATCTGCCTTGGACAAGCTGCGCATCAGCGTTGATTTACCCACATTGGTATAACCTACAATGGCGACACGTACCAGTCGGTCTCTTTCTTTTCTTCGCGTAGTACTCTGACGGTCAACCTTTTCAAGTTTTTCTTTCAGGAAGGCAATGCGGTCTTTTACAATCCGCCTATCCGTTTCCAATTCCGTTTCACCAGGTCCGCGCATACCCACACCCGCGCCCGACTGGCGACTTAAGTGAGTCCAGAGCCTGGTCAGTCTTGGGTACATATATTGGTACTGTGCCAGTTCTACCTGCAATTTCGATTGGGCCGTCTGTGCCCGCATAGCAAAAATCGACAGGATCAGAAGGCTGCGGTCAATCACTTTAATGTCCTTGAAAACGGCCTCCAGGTTCCTCACCTGAGAAGGCGACAAGTCATCATCATAAATGATCATATCGACCGGATTGGCGGTCACATATATCATTATTTCTTCCAGCTTGCCCTTTCCGGTGTAAGTACGGATGTCGGCACGTTCCAGATTTTGGGTAAAAGTCTTAACAGTTTCAACGCCCAATGTGGTCGCCAGAAACGCCAGTTCTTCCAGGTACTCCCGTGTTTTTTCAGCAGGTTGTTTTTGGGTACTTACTGCTACCAATACGGCTGTTTCCTGCTTTTCAGCCGTGGAGTATAACTTCTTTTTATCAATCATGCACAAATTTTTTGTTTCTGAACTTCCGGCCGCGAACGGATTTTTGTGCCGATGTAAGCCGAAAGAGTAGACTGGCAACGGTTTGCCGGCAGCAAAAGTTCACGGGCCGAATCCGTGAAGTTACGTTTACCTGACAATAAATCCATTTTTTTGTTTGAATATTAGAAAGACAGTTTTGTATATTTGCCCAAATTCAAAAGCCTATGCTGCTCTTCATACTCGGTTAATATTTTAACCGGTTCCCATTTCAAGTCCTCTTTCGGGACATTTTACTGTGGCTCTTTTTGAGTCGCATTATTGCTATTATTCATTTCAATTTATTATCATCCATGAAAAAGTGGTTTCAACTACTTCGTCAGGCTATTCGTGGCTCCGAAGAAAGTTTTACCGAAGGAAGCATCAACCGTGCTATATTTTTACTTTCCGTTCCCATGATCCTGGAAATGGTAATGGAGTCATTATTCGCTGTCGTTGACATTTTTTTCGTTTCAAAAGTCAGTACCGAGGCTGTGGCAACAGTCGGCCTTACCGAGTCAGTCATTACATTGGTTTATTCCGTGGCCATCGGGCTGAGTACTGCCGCTACTGCGACCATTGCACGCAGGATCGGGGAAGGTAACACAGCTCAGGCCAGGCAGGCAATCGGGCAGGTTATTTTGATCTCGCTGGTGGTTTCGTCTGTTGTGGCCAGCATTGGGTCATTTTTTGCAGGAGATATCCTTCGCCTGATGGGTGCTGACGATAAGGTAATTGCAACCGGTACGACCTTCGCCAGGATTCAGTTTCTGAGCAGTCCGGTAGTCGTTTTACTTTACTCATTAAGTGGTGCTTTACGGGGTGCCGGTTCGGCTGCGACCGCCATGCGTTCGCTGATGGTGGCTAATGGCATCAATATGATCCTGGGGCCAATACTGATATTCGGCGTCGGGCCTTTTCCTGAACTGGGAGTAACAGGTGCAGCATTGGCCACGGCCACAGGACGGACCATCGGTGTCGGTTATCAGCTGTTTTCTCTGACAAAGGTCAACAAAATGCTGGGGCTAGTCTGGGAGGATTTGCGTCCTGATCCTGAGACCATTGCCACAATCGTCAAAGTAGCTACCGGCGGTACAGTACAGTTCCTGATCGGTTCGGCGAGCTGGATTTTCCTGACGAGGATTCTATCCGAATTCGGTAGTGATGTGGTGGCGGGTTACACGATCGCGATCCGTGTGATCATGTTCACACTGCTACCCGCGTGGGGGTTGGCGAATGCAGCCGCAACACTTGTCGGACAAAATCTGGGGGCCGGGAAACCGGAGCGGGCGGAAGCATCCGTCTGGAAATGTGCGTCTTATAACCTGGTGTTTCTTTTAGGCTTGTCGGTTTTTATGTTTATCGGTGCCGAAACGATCATTGGTTGGTTTAGTACCAATGTGCAGGTCGTGGAAACTGGTAAAACAGCGCTGCGGGTACTGTGCCTGGGATATGGTTTTTACGCATACGGAATGGTGGTAATTCAGTCGCTTAATGGTGCTGGAGATACCAAAACACCTACCGTACTAAACCTGATCTGTTTCTGGATGATCCAGATTCCTTCTGCGTATGTGCTTGCCGTTATCCTCGATCTGGGCCCGATCGGTGTTTTTGCCGCAGTGCCCATCGCCGAATCCGCGCTGGCAATGCTAGGCATCTGGCGGTTCAGATTGGGTGGTTGGAAGGCTGTAAAAGTGTAGCGTTTCTTAATGAAGCAGTTTTTAAATCATGAAGTTAATAAGCATAATCAGGCATCTTTCCGGCCTGGTCAGGAGAGTCTTCATGGTCGTTATGAAGTTGTCAAGGTTTGTCATGAGGTAAAGTGACATTCCCTGGCAACAAGGACCACTATTGACAATCCCGACGTGATCGGGAGAAACAAAAATGGTTTTCCATTGGTTTAAGGTTAACAAGTTGTAAATAGTCCGCATGAAAATAGAACAAATATATACCGGATGCCTGGCGCAGGGAGCCTATTTTATAGTTTCCAATGGAGAAGCTGCGGTGATTGACCCTCTTCGCGAGGTGCAGCCGTACATTCAAAAGGCCGACAAGATCGGTGCGAAGATCAAGTATGTTTTTGAAACCCATTTTCATGCGGATTTTGTATCCGGTCACCTCGACCTGTCAGAGAAAACCGGTGCAGGTATCGTTTATGGGCCCAATGCCAATACTGCTTTTAAAGCGCACATTGCCAACGATGGTGAAGTATTTCATTTAGGAGATATTAGGATTAAGGCATTGCATACACCGGGTCACACGCTGGAATCTACCAGTTATTTGCTTTTTGATGAAAACAATAAACCCACTGCGCTTTTCAGTGGCGATACATTGTTTATAGGAGATGTAGGCAGGCCGGACCTGGCACAAAAAAGTGATCTGACAATGGAAGATCTGGCGGGAATGTTGTACGACAGCCTGCGTACGAAGATCATGCCTTTGCCCAATGATGTGATCGTGTACCCGGCCCATGGCGCTGGCTCGGCATGCGGGAAAAATATGAGCAAGGAAACATCGGATACATTAGGTAACCAAAAGATGTTCAATTACGCGCTACGAGGCGATATGTCCAAAGAGGAATTTATCGGCGAAGTAACAGCAGGCTTACCAGAGCCACCGCACTATTTTCCTGAGAATGTAAAAATGAACAGGGATGGCTACGAAAGTATCGACGATGTGCTTGAACGTGGTGATCAGGCGTTATCGGCGGAAGCATTTGAAGCAAAAGCCAATAATACAGGAGCTTTGATATTGGATACCAGAGACCCGTCTGAGTTTGCCAAGGGTTTTATTCCTAATTCTGTTAACATCGGTATCCAAGGTGGGTTTGCTCCATGGGTCGGCGCGCTTATTCCCGATCTGAAACAGGATTTGCTCATTGTCACCGAGCCGGGCAAAGAGGAGGAAGTAGTGACGCGGCTGGCCAGGGTTGGCTATGACCATACCATTGGTTATTTGAATGGTGGTTTCGAGACCTGGCTGGCGTCGGGCAAGGAAATGGACTCGGTAACATCTGTATCCGCTACCGACTTTGCTGAGAAATTCCAATCCGGGAAACTGGAAGTTATTGATGTAAGAAAACCTGACGAATTTGCTTCGGGGCACATTGAAACAGCCAGAAACCTGCCTTTGGATTATATCAATGATCTCATGGCCGAGTTCCCCAAAGACAAAACCTTGTACATCCATTGCGCAGGAGGTTACCGGTCCATGATTGCAGCCTCGATACTAAAATCGCGTGGCGTTGACGACGTTATAAATATTGAAGGAGGTTTCGGCGCAGTTTCCAAAACCAATGTCCCTGTTTTAGAAGGGGTTTAAGTTGAGGAATATTTTTTGTAGCTTGGTCAAATAAAGCTTTTAACTATGGAAACTCTTGTCGTTGAACTAACTCACAAAAACGCTTTACGGCTACTCAGGGACTTAGAAGAAATGAATATTATCAGGTTGCATGATAGTACTGAAAGTGATAGTAAAAAGCTTTCTGAGAAATATAGAGGTGTGCTTTCCAAGGAGGAGAGTCATGATTTAAGTAGGCATATCGGCGAGAGTCGCGATGAATGGAAGAATATTTAGTTGATACCAATGCAGTTTCGCACTACTTGTCCGGAAGTTTGCCTGATGCAGGGATGACTTTTCTTGACAACGTAATTAATGCGGTTCCCAATCTTTCAATCATTAGTCAAATTGAACTTCTCACTTGGAACTCCAATAAAAATCAGCTGATCAAAGACTTTATAACTGATAGCTCTATTTTCAACCTCGATACCGAAATTGTGAATGTTTGCGTGAGTATCCGCAAAGGGAGAAAAATCAAAACGCCCGATGCTATTATTGCCGCTACGGCATTGGCTAATGGATTTACATTAGTAACTGATAATGAAAAGGATTTCGAAGGTATCCCCAAATTGAAAATTATTTAATCCCAAGAAACTATAATTAGTACTCCAACTGAATTTTGATCAGTCACGAATTGTTATTTTTGAAAACACTATTAATTCGATAGATATTGTATTGAAAATATGGAAATCCTTGAATTGATAAAGAAGCCCTGGCCGTGGTATGTGGCAGGGCCGCTGATCGGGCTAACTGTTCCGATCCTGTTGCTGCTTGGCAATAAGTCATTTGGCATTTCTTCCTCGCTGAAACACATTTGTGCCGCAGTGATACCTGCTAATATTTCGTTCTTTAAATATGATTGGAAAAAAGAATCCTGGAACCTGTTCTTTGTAGCAGGAATTACGATAGGAGGGTTTCTGGCCAATTTTTTTCTGGCAAATCCCAATGCCATTGTCATCTCAGAATCGACCCAGAATACATTGTCGGCTTTTGGAATCACAGATTTTTCTGGCCTGATGCCGATGGATATTTTTTCGACAGTGAATATTTTCTCAGCGAAAGGCTTCATTTTCTTCGTGTTAGGAGGTTTTCTGGTCGGTTTCGGAACGAGGTATGCAGGAGGTTGCACGTCGGGACATGCCATCATGGGGCTTTCTAACTTGCAATGGCCTTCCCTGGTAGCTACGATTAGCTTTATGATCGGCGGCTTTGCATGTACGCATTTGCTACTGCCTTTTTTGCTGAAACTTGCACAATAACATTTGAATATCACTCAACAATGGAAAATATAAAAAACCGCTCATCTCAGAAACACAAATCAAGCCACGCTGATCTCATGCTGGCCGACGGTTCTGATGGCGCCAATCAACAGGCTACCTCGGAAGGATTTGTTGCCAACATCAAATACCTGATCGTAGGAGTACTTTTTGGGATCGTTTTTGTAAAAGCCGAAATCGTTTCATGGTTTCGTATCCAGGAAATGTTCCGCCTTGATTCCTTTCATATGTACGGCGTCATAGGTTCGGCTGTAGTGACCGGACTCGTCTCCATTCAATTGATCAAAAGATTCGGAATCAAGACATTGTCCGGCGAGCAGGTACACATTGTTGATAAAGCCTTTAATAAAGGACAGATTTATGGGGGCGTTCTTTTCGGGATCGGCTGGGCGATCACGGGCGCGTGTCCGGGACCACTTTTTGCGCAGATCGGAAGTGGCTACCTGGTGGTTATCATCACATTGCTTAGTGCAATCGGCGGAACGTGGACTTATGGTTTGCTACGATCACGGCTCCCGCATTGATTACAGTTTGCGGGCAACAAGATAAAGCTGCTCGTCGCCCAAAGTGAATGGGTCAGCTTCCAGATTTCCAAAAGTACCCACAACTTCCAGTCCTGCGTTTTCAAACATAAAACACAGCTCCGACAGGGAGTAAATGTGCTGACGAACCGTATGGGTCACTTTTTCTGAACCGGCGATAAAGGTTTGTTCAGCTTCAATGTAGCCTTCCTGCGGGAAATATTCGTTTTCGGCAAGATAAATAATGTCGTCTTTGACGGGCATCCAGTTTCGTGCCTGAAAATTGGTCAGGATACTTTCTGCTAAATTCTCAGTATGAATCGCGACGTGGCCACCTTGCTTTACCGCATTAGCCATTTTTCCAATAAATTGCTGCATATCCCGACGTGGGAAAAAACTGAAACTATTCCCAAAGCAGTAAGACGCATCAAAATCCTGATCAGAAAAGTCATAGTTTACCACATCCGCGTTGATTACAGTGACCGGAAGGTGCTTTTTCTGCGCAATGGTCTGTAATTCCTCACAATATTCTGCCGAAATGTCAATACAAGTCATAGCACATCCTCCTTCGGCAAGCGGCAAAGCATGTCTGCCATAACCAGCCAGCATGTCCAGTACCTTGCTTTCCGGACCTAGTTCCAACACATCCCGAAGAAAATCTACTTCGTATTCGGTATATTCTTCGTCCTGGTGCAATTTCCAGGCAAGTTGGGGGAGTCCTTTGAAATAAGTATGGTACCAGGCCACGAGGAGGTGCGTTTTAATGAGGCCCAAAACTACGAAAAAGCCGTGGTTTGTGGGCTACATTTTCATCAATGCGGGAGTCAGCCGTAGATATACCTGGCCTGAGAGTGGTGATTTTCCATACGGCGATTCCAGGTACTTATCAACGGCATATACCCCGATTTGTCCGCCAGCCTGTAATAGTGTGCTGCCAAATGAGGCGATCTGCCGGTTGACGCCCACCGAAAACAACGATATTGGAAACCGTTCTTTCGGGATCACATCATACCAGGTCAGTCCCAGTTCGGCACTGCTTTTTTGAACCCACTCGTACCGGCCATAAACAGCCCATTTATTGAGCTGGACATTGGTTTCCAGCAGCAATGAGTTCTCTTTGTGGTGACCTCCGGCGTTGTTCAGTCCCCACACGGCTGTTGAGGAAATCCATTTGTTTTCACCATTCAAATTGGCCGAATGCTGGACCGAGGCCGTGGTTCGCGTTACATCTTCGTCGGGTTCCAATGGTTCGGGGCTGTTGATAAATCCTCTGCTCACCTGCAAAGCCCAATTTGCGGAAGGATTGAAAAGCAGCCGGTAGCTATATGAATCAAAGCGTGGCTTGTCAAAATCAAAACGGTTTTCGTCCGGCTCGCGGCCTGTGAATGTGGAAGCTTCCAGTTTGAACTTGCCGTAGCGGACACCCGCCGTTACTACCCCGAATGTAATGTGGGTAGCATCCTGCCAATGGTGGCCCAAAACGGCATCGGGGTTATTGAATGCAGACATTCTGTGCATAAATGCGGTAGGGCCGAGAGCAGGCTCGCCCGGATAACCGGCGTAAATACTCACATCAATTTTCTCGGAAAGCCGTTGGGTATAAGCCACCGACAATTCGGAAATAAGGTCGTGCGGATGCTGGCGATTGATGAGTGGCTCACCTTTCCAGCTTTCTCCGGATTGGAAAAGTAATGGATACCCTGCTCCTCCGTCAAACAATCTGTCGAGGGAAACCATCGCCCTGACATTCAAAAGACCGTTTTTGCCTACCTGCCGCTGTGCCATTCCCATAAACCAATTGGGCACACTAAATTTTGCAGATGAGCCCATTCTGCCGTCATTGTTAAAATTCTGTGCTGTGTAACGCAGGTAAATGCTCCCATGCAACATATAATTCCACTTGTTCCCGTGCTTCATGTATGCATATAGAGGCGTTGCATCCGGTTGCCAGCCTGTACCCGAGCCATTACGCGTCATGGGGAGGCTCAGGGAAAAGCTGTGCGTCATCTGCGACGCGCCATGTTGCATCGTTTGTTGATCCATACCCTCGTGACCCATTCCTTTCATGTCCTGCATCTCATGTTGGGTAGTGTCCTTGGCAGGCTGCTGGTGGTGTTCGTGCTGTGCAAAAGCGGGAGATATGCCCGCGACGAGGCCAGCTAATAATATGATTTTTAGCTTGTTGATTTTCATGACGAAGTAAGTTTAGTTACTTAATGTGCCGCAGCTGTTTTGCGGCAGCAGCTTGGCAGCTTATCGTGCGCTTTCTGATTGGCGACTTGCGTATCAGCATCGTAACCGGTATTGATGATCGTCGCTTTAATGGCTTCGGGCGTGGTTTTGTTAGGATTGTATTTCACAGTCACCACTTTATCGGTCAGGTTCAGATTGGATTCCTTCACTCCTTTGGAAAGGCCCAGATTACGTTCAATGCGCGCTTTACACATTTCACAAATGGCCGAAGTTTTAATCTTGATTTCTTTGTCCCCGTCCGCATAAGCGAAATTTAGTCCCAAGAACAGAGCTGTTATGATAGATAAGATCGTCGTTTTCATGATTGAATATTGGTATAATGTAAATGATCAATGTTGATGTGTTGAATCGGTTTCGGCCATGGCTACTTCCTGTAAGTCCATTTTGCAAACGGGGCATTTACCAGCTTCGGTATAGGTTTTTTCTCCTTCGCATTGCATCGGGCAGGCGTAGGTCTTCGCGGCGGATACTTTGGCTTCGGTACCTTCGGCTTTTTCTGTTTTTTCGTTTTTCGCCGCGCAGGCAGTGAAAAGGAATATGAAGGATGCGAAAATGACTTTGTTCATGATGATCGAAGGTTTTGATTGATATTTTAAAATTGACTAGCTCCTACTTTATCAAGTGATTTTCTGTTTAAACTGCCCTTTTTGAACTCGCCAGGCGTCATTCCCGTCACTTTTTTAAACTGATTACTCAAATGCGCGGTGCTACTGTATGAAAGCCGCCATGCTATTTCACTCAATGTGAGTTCATTATATGAAAGCCACTCCTTCACTTTTTCGACTTTTTGAGCAATGATGTATTGTTCAATAGTCTGGCCGGTTTCGGATGAAAACAAGTTACTGAGGTAAGAGTATTCATATCCTATTTTTTCAGACAAATAATCAGAGAAATTCATTTGAGCAGGCTTGTGGCCCTTTAAATTCTGAACTTCGTCGATTACTAATGTCTTAATGTGTTCCACCAGGGCTAGCTTGCGGTCATCGAGCAGTTCAAAACCATTGGCTTCCAATACCGATTTGACCTCCTTTAATTTGGCGGCATCAACTTCGGCGACGGTCTCGACCTCGCCTAGCTCTACCATCGTCAATTCGATCCCCAAACCTTCCAGTTCTTCGCGTACTACCCGCTTGCAGCGGTCACAAACCATATTTTTTATATGCAGTTTCATCATTTTCTATCGTATAATCTTATAACGTATTCCTGCATAAATCATTCGGCCTACTACCGGTCCCCAGGCCATTCCTGCATCAAAATGCTCACCAAAAGGTTCACCAGCGCCCATAATTGGGTCTTTTTGCCGGAAGTTTGCCAGATTTTCGCCACCCAGATAAATGTCCCATTTCGGAAAGGTACGTGTAACCTGCGCATTGAAGTTGTAAAAGGATGGTGCCATCGTCGAAGTAATGTTGTCCGGGATGTGGTGCTCGGCTACATGGCCCATGTAGGGGACCCTTCGCTTGCCGTTCCATTGCACTGTAGCATCAAACTTCCATTTATCGTAAGGCAACGCATACCCGGCATTGAACAGCACCCTGTCGCGGCTTACCATCATTCTAGGCAGCAATACATTCTCATCGTATACATTCCGGATGGTTTGTTTTACATCAAATAAACGGTATGCCAGTTTCAGGTCAAAACGTTTAATCGGTGTCAGATTTGCTTCTATCTGAAAACTGTTGGCAAATGCCCTCCCTTCCAGGTTGTAAAACCGTATGTAGCGGGGATCTTCCAGGTCGGCGACCAACTGATTTTCGAAATTGGTACGGTAAAAGTCCGCGATCAGGTTCCCGTCCATTTCGCCCAGTTTGAACTCCTGCGTAACACTGGCACCATAATTCCAGGAAACCTCAGGGCGAATACTTTCACGGAACTGCACAACCCGCGAGCTCACCAGATTTCCATAGTATTCAGCCAAAGGATTGGAAACTCTGAAACCTTTTCCTGCCGATGCGCGGAATGTGGTTTGATCCGTAAGGTTATACTTTACATGTACCCTCGGCGTCCATTGCGTTCCATATAAATTGTGAAAATCAACCCTGCCGCCTGCTACGAGTACAAATTTGTCGAGATTATTATAAGTGTACTCAAAAAATGCACCCGGTACCGATTCGTTTCTGGTCAAATGAATGTCCTTGTATTGTTCATTATAGTTGTCCAGCAGGTAACTCAGCCCCGTTTTGTAAGAATGGTTGGTATTGCCAATGATGGATTGGTAGATCAGGTTTCCGTATAAAGTTTTCTGGCGGCCATCGTAATTGTTTAAGCCAAAATACGATTTGGAATCATGCAAAGAAGCATTGACAATAAGGCCCAGGCCTTTGTAAGGCTTGTCAGGAAATAGCCGGGCTATTTTGGAAAAAAACTCATAGCGGTTCACTTTCGCGCCAAACCCGTAAGCCTCGGTTGTACCTTTCATTTCACGTCGAAAATCCTTTTGTCCTCCCAAACGGTCTTCATACAAAGCTTTTACGCCAAACTGGGCCATCATTTTGGTGCTCTGATATTTCCAGCGGTTAATGGCATTGTACTGCGTGTAGAGCGGCAAATCCAGAAATCCGTCGCCATTTTTATCGATCCTGTTTTTCAATGTACTACCGTGCGTCAGCAACCCGGTACTCCATTTATCATTAAGCTGGTGAGCCAGGTTCAGGTTTACTTCCGCCCGGCCGAAATTGTTAACATAAGTGTTCAGATAAAACTTTTCGCGGGTATCTGGTTTTTGAAGTTCCACATTGATCTGCCCGGTCATGGATTCGTAACCATTCACCACCGAGCCTGCACCTTTACCTACATCAATAGATTGGATCCAGGTTCCGGGTACGAAATTCAGCCCGAAGGTAGACGCCAGGCCGCGTATCGATGGAATGTTTTCAACGTTGGTCTGAATGTAGGTACCGTTCAGGCCCAGCATCTGGATTTGTTTAGAACCCGTCACCGCGTCGCTATACGAAACCGATACCGATGCATTCGTTTCAAAGCTTTCAGATAAATTACAACATGCAGCTTTGGCTAAGGCACGGGTAGTAATAATCTCGGTTTGGTGCGGAGAAAGGCGGTCGATTGTGGAAGCATTAGCGCGAACCACCACTTCATTAAGTGTCTGGTCGCTTCGCAATACCACCTGTAATTCACTCTCCGATCCGATTTTAATGGTATCGTTTCTAAAACCTACAAAACTGATGACCAGCAGATTAGATTGTGCAGATCGGGGGATGCTGAACTTGCCGGCCGTGTCAGTAGCAGCAGCCTGCGTAGTTCCCGACCAGTATACATTGGCCCCGGTGATGGGTTTCAGGTCCTTGCTATTAGCGACCTGCTCATTGACCGAGCCCGTTATACGTTGTGCGAAAAGAGCGAAGGAAAAGAGAGTCAGAATTCCTCCTAACACATATTTGGTCATGATTACTTTGATTCATTGGAATAAAAGAGAATGATGTGAACCTCATTCAAAGAGCGAGATTTACATGAATCGGCTGTTAATCAATGATCAAATCAAAAATGACTGGATAAAAGAGAGCATACTTCTCCCATGAAGTCGGGAAGAGAAGGATATGTCGGGAGATGCGGGTTCCGATGAAGGAAGAGTCCATTCGGCCCGGATGAATGAGTAAGAAGTGGCAGCCCAGACGAAATCCCCGGCCCACACTTTCAGAAGTTTGGCAATGGCTTGATTAGCAGAGGATACTACGTCAATTTTTTCAAATTTCTGACTGTCTTTGCAGCAATCTGTCTTTTTAAGAAAGGTGCCTTTTGATTCTTTCAATTGCTTTGCTTTCGCACAGCAAGAGGAGACCACTTTTTTTTCGCAGGAGTCCGGCTTCTTTTCAGAAACAAGCTGAACCGATTTACCACGCATCATGCACTGATGCTCCACAAAAGCAAACCCGGTGCTGCTCAGCAGTACCAGAAAGGCCATTATGACGGTGATTGATCGGTTCAGATTACTTTTCATGTTCAAAGATATTAATTATCAGGCGATTTCTTCGGCAATGTAACCTGCGTTTTTAATCAGCTGTGCGATTTCCTCAGGTGAGCGGTCTGTTTGCACTTCGAGTACTCTTTCAGGGCTCACGAGATCTACATCCCACTTTTCGACGCCATCAGCACCGTTCAGAAATGGAGTGACGGTGGCTACGCAGCCGCCACATTTGATATTGGTTTTAAATTTTAATGTTTCCATGGTTTTGAAATTCCGGACAAAAGCCCGATAATTTGGTTATTTAACGTGCTACAAATATCGGCATGGCAGCACCCGGGAATGTTACAGAATTACAGAAATGATTTGCAGAGTTTTTGTATTGCGGTTATCAATTCTTAAAATACGCGTCTAAAAACCAGATAATGGGGTTCCTTATTGGCAAATTCCTGATTACTTCCTCCACTTTGGGGTTATGGTCAAGACGCTTCCAGGTTATTAACCAAGCAGAATTTTTAAATGTATTTGCTCCAAAAACCAGGAATGGATGCGCGATCGGCCAATTGTCCCAGTACATGACGTCAGGTTTCAGCGGCCATTTGGTTTTATCTTCAACAAAAGGATACAGATATTCAATTGCCTTTTTAATTCCCTTCCCATCCGTAGTCTGATAGTTCCAGAGATCATTATCGCCGTCAGATAAAATCTGGCAAAGCATAACCATCGCATCCAGGTTGAACAACGAGTAACCGTAAGGTTTGGTCCGTCTTAATTCCAGAGGAAAGCTTCCATCAGTACCCATTTGATTGGGTAAAAAAATGGTTTTGTAACGGTTCCGGCAAAAATCGAGCATAGTCTGGTTGCCGGTTAGAGATGCAAAAGATGCGACCTGCATGGCCCAGCAGGTGCCATGGTTGTTTTTGGCTTCCATTTCCTCTTTTCCGTACTGATGGGTTGTGAGCCAGCTGATATACTCTTCAAACCACTGTTTGACATTCGCCAGCATGCTTTTGTCCACAGCATTATCCTTTTCCATCACCTTTATTCCCTGAGCTACCTCCATGAGATGGATCGTATCAATGACACCAATGCCACGCCCTGTCGCTCTTCCTTTAATGGCCTGGGCGTATAGCAGGGAAGGGTTCATACGGGTTTCGGGATCAACAAACCAGGCGTTAATGTGCTGGAATGCATGTTTAATGTATTTTTTATCATGAGTAAGCTTGTAGGCAGAAGCCAATGCGCCCACAATTTTGCTGAACCGAATCATGGCCAGGCGGTGCGCAACAAAATTTTCAGGATTGGTCATTCCGTCGCGCTGAATGTAAGGTCCGTTGGGATGTAGCGAGTCGGGCCACCAGTAGTCTCCTTCCGAGTAAAAATCATGCTTTGTCCCAGCACTTCTCGGGCAAGTACTAGCCGTCACGGTGACCGGGGCCTGCTTCAACGCCCAGCTTGCTTCCGCAAGAATATGTTTTTTAAGTGTTTGCGTTACTTCTTTTTCAATCTGCGTCTCAATAGCAAAGGCCGGAGCTGTCGCAAGAAACAACAGAAAGAATAAGGGTCTGAATAATGATCTGGTCACGAAATATGGTTTGTCTGAAAAGTGATGGATACCTATTCCAATAGACTATAATCAAGATATTTACCCTGAGTTTGGGAGTGATTTCGGGTGAGAGTGCAGTAATTTGACCCTACGCCAACTTCGTTCCATTCGGCACCTCAAAATCCGGACTAGCCAGAATTACCTCTCCATCTGGTAGTATGAACCCGGTCGTGAGTACTTCGGATTTGAAATCTGCGATTTGTTTGGGAGGGAAGTTGGTGACACAGAGTACCTGTTTTCCCAGCAACTGCTCTTTTGTGTACCGCGTCGTGATTTGTGCTGAACTGGCTTTGATACCTATTTCCGGGCCGAGATCTATGCGGAGCTTGAATGCGGGTTTTCGGGCTTTGGGGAAATCGTCGACCTGAATGATTGTGCCCGCAACCAAATTGACTTTTTCGAAATCCTGCCAGCTGATGGTATCCATATGTGATGCTATTTGGTTAAAGGTCAGTTTATATTCTTCAAAATAACATTAAAAAACGATTGCGTACGGCTTTACAAGACATTGGTATCTCATTTAAAATGGAAAATATGAAAAAGCTGATTGTTCCTGTAATCCTTTTGCTGGCCGGTTTGATGTCCTTTTCGTTTCAGGATAAAACCATTTCCTTTTATATCGGAACGCAGGATAAGGGCGCTAATTCATCCGTTTCATTGTGTGAGCTCAATCTTTCAACCGGCCAGGTTACCTTATTAGATACTTTCAATAATTGCGTCGGGCCGGGTTACGTGGCGATTTCTCCCAATAAAAAGAATTTATATGCAGTCGGTGGAGATAAAATCGTCTCATTCGCAATTGGTGCCGACAAAAAACTGACTTACCTGAACAGCGAGTCTTCGGTCGGTGCCGGGCCATGTCACGTTTCGGTTCATCCTTCCGGAAAAACAGCCTATGTTGCGAACTATGGCGGAGGCAGCTTTTCGATGTATCATGTGCAGCCTGACGGAAAAGTCACTCCGGCAACTTACACGGAACAATATGCAGGAACAGGGCCTAATGCGAAGCGTCAGGAAAAAGCGCACGCGCATTTTGCTACCGCAAGCCCCGACGGCAAATATGTGTTTGTGACGGATCTGGGAAGCGACAAGATTATGAATTACGTGTCAGACAGCAAAAGCGGGGCATTAAAACCCAATCCTGCGCAGCCATTTTTCTCAGGCAAACCAGGCGCAGGTCCACGCCACCTCATCATTCATCCATCGGGCAAGTCACTATTTCTGCTCAATGAACTGGAAGCAACGCTTACTTCGTGCTCCATTGACAAAAACGGGGTCATTACTGCTATTAAAACTTACCCTACGATCCCGGCAGATTACTCGGGACCGACAAATACCAGTGCGGCCATTCACTTGCACCCAAATGGAAAGTTTGTTTACGTTTCCAACCGGGGCCATAACTCCATTAGTGCATTCAAGATTAATGCAAACGGGGAACTTGAAATGGTGGATCAACAGACAAAATCCATTTCCACGCCAAGGGATTTTAATATCGACCCGAGCGGAAAATTCATGATCGTAGCCAATCAAACTGCTGACAATCTGGTGGTTTACGATGTCGATCCAGCCACCGGCAAGTTTACTTTCAAGCATGAAAGTATTTCAGTAAAGCTGCCGATTTGCGTAGCATTTTTGTAATTAAAGCTTTCTGGCCATTTTATTCTGGTAGTAGTTCAAAAAGTCTTCCAGCTGCTCCACAGGCATTTTGCGGGCAATGATCTTTTTGTTTTTATCCAAAATATAAACGGTAGGCGTAGTAACTACGTCGAATTTCTTGTTAAAATCAATCTGGTTCAAGGAATCGAAGCCATTGATAATGTCTTCGAAATGGTATGTCGTGATAAATGACTTCCAGTCTTCTACGTTGTGCTCGGTCGAAATCGCCATCACCTTGATACCATTCGCCTTGTTCTTTTCGTAGAATGCTTTCAATGTCGGAGATGCTTCTTTGCAATGCCCGCAGGTAGGTGCATAGAAGAAAAGAATGGTGTAATTGGCTTGAACAGTCTGTACACTCACTTTTTTACCGGCTGGGTCGGTGAGCGTCAATGCCGGAAATGTCTTGTTGACCAGCAAATCCTTTAATGTATTGACCTTCTCGGCAATGCGTTTTTTGACATCTTCGGAAGTGCCCATTTCGCCAGACAAGTAATATTTATTGGCCATATGCACCCACACGGCCTCAGTACCAACCGTTTTTGGGTTTTCGTACTGATTGGTAATATAGAAAACCACCATTGCCTTCACATCTTTATTAGCCGATGCCTTTTTGACGATCATATCGGCATCTTTGATTACCGAATCGGGTACTTGCACGACCAGATTTTTGAAGTAACGCTCCAATTTTGGTTCAAGAAACGGTGTATTGAGGATTCTGCTGTCTGCAAAATCGAAGGTATCCCAGTAATGTGATTTGTAATAATTGAAAATCCAGGTGGAGTCCGCCTTTCCGTTGGCGAGTTTAGGTGCCGCTGGAATTTCCGGTTCCGTCGACATTTTCAGTAGCTGAACGGTGAAACTCTGCGCATTATCAGCCAACGTTTTTGCACGATACGCAGCAAAACTGTCCTGTATCGCTCTTATTTTGCTTTGAGATTCGGGGCTTTTGACCTTGTTCAATTGCTCTATCTGCATAGAACCCGATTTCAGTTCCTTTTGATAAGTATAAAAAATCTGATTCTCTTTCGATCCCGTCACCTTCATTTGACCGATCACGTCAGCCGTGTCTGTTTCAATCGAGAAATTCGTCTCCTTTCCTGAATAGACCAGCTCTACCCACCGGTTGTTACCCGGAAAAAGAATCACATATAGCCCGCCGGGAAGTGCTGTTTTGCCTTCAAACACCATTTTTCCATTGGCGTCGGCCTTCGCAGTATCTTTTGGGACAAACTGATTATGGCTGCGGTTATAATGCCCGATGATCAACGATGAGTCCCTCAGGCCCTTGATGGTCGCTTCAATGCGGTAACCCTGGGCGGATCCTGTGGTATAAAGTGCAATGGTGAGCAGAAATGCGAAAAACAATGTGCGGGTATAATCTTTCATCAGGGTAATGGCCGTTTGTTTATGAACAGTTTATTTGATTATTTCAAAGTTTTCAGGAGTAACAAAATTAACTCCAAAACGATCATAACACCCAGCTTCTTATTCAAATGTTTTATTTTCTATCCAAAGCCATAGACTTTCTGGCCATGCCAACGAGCATTATCCTGATGCTTTTGCTATTTGGCGCATTGGTAAGGAGCAATAAAGCGAGGAAAAGGCTAGTGGTTGCCTCACTGATATTACTACTCTTGTTTTCCAATTTGTATCTGACAATGCTTGCTTTTAACCAATGGGAGCCGAAACCTGTCAACATTCGCGATATCAAGGAGCAGCACGATGTAGGGATTTTGCTTTCCGGCGGACTGATCAGTTCCCAGCAACCCAACGAGGATCATCCTTCCTTAGGCGGAAATGGTGACAGAGTATTGCAAACCTTCCTTTTATACAAAGCCGGGAAGATCAAAAAAATATTGATCACAGGTACGAGTGCGGACCAGCTTATCGCAATGAAAAAGGGCGAAACACGACGTGCAGCTGAATTACTCGTAAGCTGGGGCGTTCCGGCCAAGGACATTATTTTTGAAGAAAAAGCGAGAAATACGCGGGAAAACGCAGTTTTCTCGGCGAGGATATTAAAACAAAAATTTCCATCGGGGAAATATATACTGATTACCTCCGCATTCCATATGCGCCGGTCAGCCGGGTGTTTTGAAAAAGCGGGTATCCAAACTACTATTTTCCCGGCCGACTTTTATGGGGGGTATAACAGCATGAGTTTCAGAGATGCCGTTATACCCGATTCGGATGCCATTGCGTATTTCAGCGTACTATGGCACGAATGGATTGGTTATATTGTGTATAAAACTGTCGGTTACTGCTAACCGTACGAGGGTTATACGCTGAGGATTTTCACCATTCTAAGCAAATCTTCGTTGATTGGCTTCGGAAGACGGATCGTATCTTCGAAAGGCGTGTAAACAAGATCATTGTTGATAATCCCCGCCATTACATTCTTCTGTCCGCCGATTAATCCTTCCAGCGCGCCCAGTCCCAGGCGGCTTGCAAGAATGCGGTCATATGCGGACGGTGGACCCCCGCGTTGGGTGTGTCCAAGCGTAGTCACACGGATATCCGCGTCTTCGTGAACCTGCACCTTGATTTTTTCGGCTACCTCTTGCGCGCTACCTTCTTCGTCTCCTTCAGCCACAATGATAATGGATGACGATTTCGAACGGCTCCACCCTTGTTTCAATGTTTCAACTACTTCTGAGATCGGCGTCAGAACTTCCGGTACCATCACGAGCTCAGCACCACCTGCTATACCCGATTGTACTGCGATATAACCTGAGTCACGGCCCATTACTTCAATGAAGAAGATCCTGTCGTGTGAGCTGGCGGTGTCGCGGATACGGTCGATCGCATCGAGCGCAGTATTTACAGCGGTGTCGAAACCAATGGTGTAATCTGTTCCGTACAAGTCGTTGTCAATGGTTCCTGGTGCGCCCACAGTGGGTATGCCGTACTCATTACCAAAAATCATGGCTCCGGTAAAAGTACCATTACCACCGATAGCTACCAGCCCTTCGATACCCAGGTTAACCAGATTGTCATATGCCTTCTTTCTTCCTTCAGGAGTCATGAACTCCTTGCTCCGTGCCGATTTGAGGATGGTTCCTCCTCTTTGAACTATATTGCTTACCGAATGAGACTCCATCTTGTAGACATCTCCGGCAATCATTCCGCTATATCCTCTTCTAATACCAAATACTTCAATACCATGGTAGACAGCTCCACGGACTACCGCCCTGATGCAGGCGTTCATACCAGGGGCATCTCCTCCTGAGGTAAATACTCCAATTCTTTTCATTTAATTTCGGGTTACTTCTATTCTATCTCTGTACAGTTCCAATAAACCTTAAAGGCACAATTTCCGCAAATTTATCGGGTATTTTCTTAAAATATATGACCTAATTCTGAATTCTATTAAAAAAATGCACGAAGAAGATTCGATTTTTACATCTCAAACATATATCAATACTTATATATTTGCGCCGGTTAATAAAAATTTAATATTCATTAACACGCATTCGCCGAAACTTTTACTGTTTGAAAAGTCATATTTGCGGTGATTTGCATCGATCTTGTCTTCACGGTATAAAACAAACCCAAAGCCCAATATTATTAAAATGAAAAATCTGTTCTCCTGGCAACGAATCTGGCCGCATCTGGTAGCTGTAATTGGTTTTATGATTCTGTCAGTCGCATACGTCTCGCCCGTTTTACAAGGAAAAAAGCTTATCGCACAGGATGATATATACGCCAAAGGCGCTGCCCGGGAAGTGTTGGATTATCAAAAACAAACAGGAGAATGGTCGGCGTGGACCAATGGAATGTTTGCAGGAATGCCGGCATACCTGGTAGCGGCGGACTATCCCACCAGTGTTTCCACCAAACTGGGGCAGGGTATCAATAAGATTTTACCAGCTCCGGCCAACTACTTCCTGATCGGGATGGTGAGTGCCTACATTCTTTTCCTCATACTGGGCGCAAGTGGCTGGCTCGCGGCGATAGGTGCTGTTGCATTCGCTTTTTCGGCGTTTAATGTCATTAATCTGGAAGCAGGGCACGTTTCGCAGGTGATCGCGATCATGTACGCGCCGGGCGTTTTGGCGGGTGTGATCCTTGCATTCAGGAAGAACTGGCTTGCCGGGGCCGCATTGACTGGCTTGTTCCTATCATTGGAGCTATACGCCAACCACGTTCAAATCACCTATTATCTAGGGATCGGGATTGTCATATTGGTGATCATTGAGAGCGTTTCTTATATTAATAAAGGAAGAGCAAAGGATCTTATGCTGGTGTTGGCAGGACTTGGTTTCGCAGGCGTTGTCGCCGTTGGAACGCATACTACCCGGCTTTGGAATGCTTATGATTATACGAAAGAAACGATCCGCGGAAAGTCAGAACTCACTGCGCTGGACAATGCTCCGGGCGCAGCGAAAGCTGACGGATTGGGTAAGGAATATGCCTTTACGTACAGCTACAGATTGGGTGAGCTGCTAACCCTCGTAATCCCCAATGCCTACGGAGGTACCTCATACGGGCCGCTTTCCACCAGTTCCGAAACCTATAAAACATTGACCGGACGTGGCGTGGACGCTGCTACGGCGCAAAATGTCATTCAACAGATGCCACTTTACTGGGGAGATCAGCCTATCATGGGCGGACCGAACTATGTCGGTATCATTGTCTTCTTTCTGTTTATTCTCGGCCTTTTTATTGTCAAAAATCCAATCAAATATTGGGCTGGCGGCGTGATTCTCCTGTACATTGTCTGGGCGTTGGGTAAGACCTTCGCTGGTGTTAACTTCCTGTTTTTTGACTATTTTCCAATGTTCAACAAGTTCAGGGCGATGACGATGGTGATCTCTCTGGCCCAGTTGCTCATGGTTTTGGTCGCGGTACTTGGGCTGGTTGCTATTGTTGAAAGGAAAGTTGAATCGAAGGAATTTCAGAAATCATTCCTCATCACATTGGGCATTACCGGTGGCGTAACACTCATTCTGGCGCTGATGCCGGGCATCTTTTTCAGCTTTCAGTCGGCTAATGACGCGCAGCACCTCGACCAGTTTACACAGATGGCGCAGGATAAGGCATTTGGACAGCAGATCATGAATTCTGTTATCCAGGATCGCGCAGGTCTTATGAAAAGTGATGCGATCAGAAGCTTGATCTTCCTGCTGCTTGCCGCCGGAGTGGTTTGGTTTACGATGAAAGATAAAATCAAACCCGTTCTTTTTTACGGTGTAATGCTGATACTGATCATTTTTGACCTTTTTGGAGTGGACAAAAGGTACCTGAATAATGAAGATTTTCTAAGTAACTACGCTGCGCAGGGTGTAACTACGCCTTCCCCTGCCGATGAGCAGATATTACGCGATACCGATCCCGACTACCGGGTATATGACCTGAGCTCGCGCCAGGGGCCATTCAACAGTGCGGATGCTTCGTATTTTCATAAATCACTGGGCGGCTACCATGGTGCGAAACTGCGTCGCTATCAGGAGTTGTTTGAACGCCAGATCGCCACTCAGAAGCCCAATACCAGGATTATCAATATGTTGAACACCAAGTATATCCTGGTGCCAGATCAGCAGGGGAACAAGGTAGCTCAACCCAATCCGGAGGCGTATGGCCATGCGTGGTTTGTGAATAGTTTCAAAATTGTACCGAATGCGGATGCTGAAATGACCGCTCTGGATTCGCTCAAACCACGTGAAGAAGCGGTTTTGGATCAAAAATTTGCGGATAAATTGAATGGTCTGAAAATCCAGCCCGACTCTACTGCCAAAATTAGTCTGATCAGCTACAAGCCTAATGAGGTGATTTATGAAAGCAATTCCAGTTCAGAAGGATTGGCTATTTTCTCTGAAATCTACTACAATGTCCGCGATGAATGGAAAGTGACGATCGACGACAAGCCTGTGGATATGCTGCGTGCAGACTACATATTGCGTGCATTGCGTGTTCCTGCTGGCAAGCATACGATCAAGTTCCGTTTTGAACCGGTATCGGTCACTGCCGGAAGTAAAGTTGATCTGGTAAGTTCATTATTGCTCGTGCTGCTTATTGCCGGGGCAGTTTTTGCGGAGATCAAAAAAACGAAAAAAGCATAAGCCATGATTAATCCCAAGTACCCGATCGGGCTGTTTACTTTACAGGAAGATTACGCGAAAGAGGAAATAGACGACCTGATCCATGTAATAGCGACCATACCGGCAGAGTACAAAGCCCGAGTTGAAAACCTTTCGGACGAAGATCTGGCAAAAACTTATCGTGAAGGAAGCTGGAATATCCGCCAGCTTATCCATCACGTCGCCGATTTGCAGTTTTTGCATTACCTGCGGATCAAAAAAGCGGTGACCGAGCCTGATTATAAAGAGCCTACTCTCGTTGATATGAATGCCTGGGCAGGAACCATCGATTCTCTGAATGCGCCCGTTGCAGATTCATTAATGATGCTGGAAGGTGTCCATCATCGCTACGCATTCTTTGCGGCAAATCTTACCGAGGAGCAATTGAATGTCAGTTATTACCATGCCGTCAGGAAGATATGGTTTACCCAGAAACAAGCTTTGGCGATCTCGGTTTGGCATGTAAAGCACCACTTGGCACATATTGATATCGCTTTGGGAAATGTCGGGTAATCCTGATTTATTGGTCCATTACATTCTTCAAACCATCAGTATTGATGAAGAGATAGCGCGTACCATTGCTTCGAAGTTTAGTTCAAGAACATTAAGTAAAGGAGAAGTCTTCCTGAAAGAAGGCGCAGTGAACGATCAGTATTTCTTTCTTGAAAAAGGGTTTCTACGTTCCTATCTGCTTGATATTGACGGGAATGAAATCACGCTCAATTTTTTTTCTCAAAACACACCAGTCTTCGAAGTAGGATCATTTTTTCAACGAATTCCATCGCAGGAAAACATTGAAGCGCTCACTGAATCAACAGGCTGGGTGTTGACTTATAGTGAATTGAATGAACTCTTCCATACCATTCCGGAATTCCGGGAGTTTGGCAGGGCGGTGTTGGTCAAAGGGTTTGTCGCATTCAAAAACCGCACGCTTTCGATGATCAACAAAACGGCCGAGCAACGTTACGAAGCATTGCTCAAATCAAGTCCTGAAATATTTCAAAACGCCCCGCTCAAATACATTGCTTCCTACCTCGGCGTGACGGATACCTCTCTCAGCAGGATCAGAAAAGAATTTTCTAAAAAATGATTTCTTGCCAAATGGTAAGTGATACTTTGTGTTGAGGATCAGACCTTTGCATGGTTCGTTAAACATTTAAAGTCATGCAAAATATACCTGTATTCGTTATCGTCCTGTTCGCATTCGCGACGTTTTTTACCATTTTTCAATTCTATATCGCGGCTGGTAAGTCGGGGAAATTGTTGGTCGCCATGGTTGTTTACATGACGGTACAATCAGTGCTGGCCATTGATGGTTTTTATAAAAATGGCATGTCCATTCCTCCCAGGTTCATGTTTCTGATAGGCCCTGGAATGCTGTTTGGGCTAAGTCTTTGTTTTTTCAATTCCGGGAAAAAATTTCTGGACAGTCTGGACCTGAAAGCGCTCACATTGCTGCATGCTGTGCGACTGCCTGTTGAAATCATCCTTTATAATGTATTTGTGGCCGGTTTGATCCCGGAACTAATGACATTTGAAGGGTATAATTTCGATATCCTGTCTGGTATCTCAGCGATTGTTGTCTACTATCTTGTATTCGTAAGGCAAAAGGCTGGTAGTAAGCTGTTGCTAATCTGGAATATAGCCTGTCTTCTGCTTTTGATCAATATTGTGGGTATCGCTATTTTGTCTGCCAAAACACCTTTTCAACAACTGGCCTTCGATCAGCCGAACATTGGGGTTACGTACTTTCCGTTCGTTATCCTTCCTGCCATCATCGTTCCTGCCGTGTTGGTATCCCACATCGCCGCTATCCGTCAGCTTCTTTTGAAAAAGGCGGCGCAAATACCGCGACAGGTTCATTGAATTGAAAATAAGGCCTAAATTTGGAAAGTAACTGAACCCCAATTTTTCATCCTACTTTCTTTGCAATGAAGTTCAACATTTCCTTTCTTTTTCTGTTCGTTCTCGTCACGCTACAAACCCAGGCGCAGACTAAACTTTCCATCGTTTTTATAGGCAATAGCATTACGCAAGGCAAAGGCGGCGATAATGGACTTCCTCCGCCGACGCATGCGGTCAACTATCTCAAAGAACAGAAAGGGATTGAAGATGTACAGTTTATTAATGTAGGAAAAAGCGGTTCTACGACATTGGATTGGTTGCCGGGCAGCGGGAAGTATGCGGAGTTGGCTACGAAAGCAGCGGACAGTTTGTATGCCAAGAAAGATCACCAACTGGTTTTCTCCATGAAGCTGGGAACTAACGACAGCGCGATCGAAGGGCCGAATGGCGCACCGGTCTCAAAGGAAAATTATCGCAAAAACATGCACACAATCATATCAGAGCTGCTCACCAAATATCCGGGAAGTAAAGTCGTGGTGCATCACCCGATCTGGTACAGTGAGAATACTTACAACCGATCAAAATATTTAAAAGAGGGCCTGGAAAGGCTAAAAACTTACATTCCGGAGATCGACGGAATGATCTCAGAGTACAAAGTTTCCGATCCGGGCCGTGTTTTCAAAGGCGATACCAAAGCATTTAAATACTTCAAAAAACATAGCGAAAAGTTATTCAAACCCGAAAACGGCCAGCAAGGAACATTTTACCTGCATCCCAATGAAGAAGGCGTAGCGGTTTTAGGGAAGTATTGGGGGAAAGCGATTGCGAGGATAAAGTTTTAATGGGAGGCGAAGAAGTGCTGCTTACCAAAGCAAATCATAAGCAGTACTTCTTCCGCCTGCATTGTCTTTCGCTAATATTCCTTTCGCCACCAAGTCCTGAATGTCTCTGCCCGCAGTATCCTGCGAAGATTTGGTGATCTTAGCCCATTTAGACGATGTTAATTTGCCGAAGAAGTCTTCCTGCATTTTACTGATCACCAAACGTTGTCTTTCGTTGAGAGATGTGGCTGGATGTTTGTCCCAAAATTCTACACGACGTAAAACAATGTTGAGCGTTTCATCAGTGGTAAGTAAAGATTCATAGAGGCAGGAAAGAAACCATTCCAGCCATTCTGTAATGTCGAGCCCGTTTTTCTGCGTTTTTTCCAATATGGCGTAGTATCCATTTCTGCGGTGCCGGATTTGCGAAGACATACTATAATACCGACGCGCATTTCCATCGGCACGTGTCAGAAGCATATCTGCGATTGCGCGTGCAATACGACCATTTCCATCATCAAATGGGTGAATGGTAACAAACCATAAATGAGCAATTCCTGATTTTATTACGGGATCAATGTTGCTGGTTTGATTAAACCATTGGAGAAACAATGCCATTTCTTTTTCCAGGCTATCAGCGTCCGGTGCTTCAAAATGAACCATTTCGCGACCGATCGGACCGGAAACGACTTGCATTGGGCCTTTGTCATTATCCCTCCATTTTCCGGTCACGATCGTGAACATGCCACTTCTGCCGGACGGAAATAAGGAGGATTGCCAGCCAAAAAGACGCTCTTCTGTAAGTTCCTGGTCGTAATTTTGAGTAGCGTCCAACGTCATTTCAACTACTCCCTCCACCTTCCTGTCTGAGGGTACGAGGCCAGCAATTTCCAGGCCCAGACGACGAGCTATCGAAGAACGTACCTGATCGGAACTTAACACTTCGCCCTCGATTTCTGTGGATTTCAGAACATCCTCCGTAAGTGTTTTGAGCATGGCTTCTGTCCGCGTTGAGAATCCCAATGCGTCCATTCTACCCGCTATCTTTCCCTGAAAATACCTGACCTCTCCCAAAACCACGGATAGCTTGGTTTCATCCCAGGTAAAATCCGGCCAGCCTGCTTTCTGATGAATGTATAAGGCCATAAATTCTTTTTGCGGTGAATATACGATTTATTCTCCGCAAATTTGCGGAGAATAGGCTACTTAATCTCCGCATCGCTGTCATAATCCACAAAAACATGTATCCAGATAGCCCTGCCGTACCTTATGATGATGGGTTGCAGCAGAAATAGAATGAGGGTGAGAGCAACGAAAAACAGGTTCAGCTCCATTTTGAAATAGACCAGCAGCAAAACAGACAGCAATGTCATGATAAAAATGACGATCGGGAAGCTGGTCCAGAGCGCGCCAATGTAAAAACCGGGCTCAATTTTGAAGTCCTGACCGCAGACGGGGCAGTTGTCGGGCATGTCCAGACTATCTTTGAAACTATAAGGATTGGGTTTCGAAAATAGATTTCCTTTTCTGCATCGCGGACATTTGAGCCGGAGAACACTGTATAGCTTCGACATTACTTACGGACAGGTTTTAGGCCTTTAATAGCTTGTAAGCCCATGTTTGATGGATTTTGTACGGGCAAATCGAGCAACTTAGTTGGAACTTTGGGTTCGTCGAATTCTTTAAAGTCCCTTAAATATCTGTTTGCAATAAAATCCTCTTCGCGTTCAAATTGAATGGCCGATTGATCGATGAAGGCAGAAAGATCATACAGACGTTTATGCCAGATCGCCGCATTCAGGTTGCCATCGAAGTGATAATGATTTTCAAAACCTTTGTCAAATTTGAAAACAATCGCTTTGCCTGCATTGGCCAGCATGCTTTCCGGCGTACCCGTTAATGTGATCGGAATGTAGGTTTTCTTGTCATAGATGAAGCCTCCATGCGTATTCTTAATGTACTCGCGCATATTTCTGGGCGTATCTCCCACATATAAGACGTCCACAAGCAGGATTTGCTGTGCGGCATAAAACTGTCCGGGATTCTGGATTAAGGGAAGTGTTGAGATTTTGATCATTTTATAACTTTAATACTGCGAAAGGTCAACGTTCCAGAATCCTGATTAAATCCTCATTCATGTAGTAAATTTCTTTACCATCCCGTTTAGGAGCGATATGTTCATTTTTGCAGGATAATTGAACATGTTCCAAATATATGTCCATATACTGGACAGATTTCCGAGACATGTTCAATTTTTGTCAAAAACTGAACATGTAAATTCGCCGCGTGAAAAGAAAAATACTAATTTCTGAATCTCGAAATAATGATTATATTTTTAACTTGAACGCCAGAAAAGAACTAGTAGAATTATTGAAATAATGGTAAAAACATACAGATTTATAGCGCTGCTCGGGCATGGCAGGGAGCGGTTTCATGATACGGAACTGGACGCAGAATGGCCTACTGAACCCATTGTGATTGATGCATACGCCTTTTCGGACGTTTATCGGTACTCAGGATATGTTTTTTTAAGCGAAGATTGGTTTGCCAAATACAGCAAAAACTGGCAGAACGACACGACTGAAATAGACAAACTCCTTGTCAATCTGGCAAAGTACGCAGTGAAAGGTTCGCACTCCGAAAATCTCCAAAAGATCAAAGCCTACCTCGAATCGCCACCAGAAACAGTTGATGAAGCCGTAGCAATTTGGAGAGGGTTTTACGATCCGGAACTGAAAGTGATTTGAGATTTACTTTGTCATCCTGAGGAGTAATTTGCAGGCGCAAAAAGCAATATTTAATGACGTTTAAAGTTGTCACGCTGAGCGGAGTCGAAGGTCGTTATTAGCTTGGAACTGCGTCTTTTGCAGTGTGCATATGCACTTCGACTTCGCTCAGTGTGACAAAGTAAGTGTTTGACTGATAATAAATTAATAAAATTTAAAGCCTTAGTTATACCCCGGGTTCTGCTTCAACTTCGGGGCACCATCCACCACACTCATATCGATCTGGAACTGAGGGATTGGGTAGTAATTGTTCTTGCCGTTTGTGAATTTTCCTCCTGCCAGGTCCGTAGTGATCTTGGATTCGTAGCTGAAAAATGAATTCAGGCTGGTATCGGCGATTCCCCAGCGAACCAGGTCGAAAAAGCGATGTCCTTCCATGGCGAGCTCAATACCGCGTTCGAAATAGATCGCTTTCAATACATTATCCTTTCCTTTTGCAGCCAATGTGCCTGCCGGATAGGGACTTACTACATAATTTGCAGCTGGCGTTGAAGAGAAGCCCGTCAATGGATTTTTGTTATCAATGTACTTATAAAGCCAGCCCGTTTTGTCAGCGGCACGCGCACGTACTCGGTTGACGTACTCTTCTGCTTTGGCCAGGCTACCCGCATTTGCCTCTGCCTCAGCGGCCATTAACAATACATCGGAAAAACGGATCACGAGGACATTGATAGCATTACCCGGCGCCCATGAGCTTAGGTCTGCATATAAATCTTGTGTTTTTTGTCTGTGAATGTTCTTTTTGGGAGCATATGGCCCGCCATAAGGCTGGTCGCGTACCCAGTTCATTCCGGGAAACAGCCCCCAGTCGTGGTAGGGAACATCACGGCGGCCAACAGTCCAATCGAGACGTGGGTCTAGTGGCCCTGCATCTGGTGTGAATGCGGTGGCGGAAGTAAGACCGAGGTCACTTTTTACCGCGTGGCTGTTCGCTCCCTCTATATAAGGTAACCCGGTGGCATCGGTGCGGTAGGCATTCACCAGCATTTGAGTGGGCTGGAAAAACCCGCAGCAGCTGAATGGCGCGCCGGTACCGTAGGGGAAGTTTAGCATTCCGCCCTGGTTGGCATTGGTAATGTCGAGCGTACCGTCATTGGCCACCATCTGGATAGCAAATACTGACTCTGCATTGTTTTTAGTAGCCGCATCAAAGTTGTCTTTGAAAGAAACCAGGTCATATTTCAGGCCATTGGTAGTAACCCCGCTGTTGATCACCTGCGTAAATACGGTCGCTGCTTCCGCAAATTTTTTCTGGTACAAATAAGTCTTGCCCAGGTATGCGCCTGCAGCCCATTTATTCGCCCTGCCCACCAGTGTATGTGTGGCTGGTAAAGTTTCATAAGCCGCTTTGAAATCCGCCTCGATCATCGGCCAGATGTCCTTATCGTTAGGCTGGTTAAAATCGGTTGTGGATTCGTCGATCCAGGGAACCATGTTCCACATTTTTTTCAACTCAAAATAGTAATGCGCACGAAGAAAACGTGCCTGACCTTCGATACTGGCTTTATTTTCCGCAGATACGCCTTCCAGAAGTGCCAAAACTTTCAGGACAGTATTCGCTCTTGAAACGCCTTCATACAATGCCCTCCATTTGGTATTAAAAAATCCATTGTCTGCGCCTGAGGCAAAAGTTGCGATTGCATTAATGGGTGTTTGGTCACCGCCGTCGCTGCCTTTATGTGCGTCTCCGCCGGGAATGGCGCCATATACCCAGTTGTCGGGCGGGGACTCCCAGCCGCTTCCGCCGGTAAAGTCACCCTGGCCGTCGAGTGCTGCATAAGCACCCGTCAGCAGGCCGTCGATGCCTTTTTCGTTGGCAAGAACATCATCACCCAGTGCGCCCTGCACCGGTTTATCCAAAAAATCATCTTTGCAAGCCTGTAAGAACAGGAAACCGGCCATCATACAAAGAACGGCCATATATTGAATTGACTTTTTCATATCGCGTTTCTCTGATAAGGATTAAAAAGTAAGATTAAGACCCACAGTATATTGTTTGGAAGAAGGATACGAGCCCTCGTCGATGCCAAACACGGTCGGGTTACCATCTGCATTTCTGCTTACTTCGGGATCAAGGCCGGAATATTTGGTAATCGTGAAAAGATTGGTCGCCTGCACGTAAATGCGGAACTGCTGGGTCTTGATCTTTTTAAGCCATGCACTCGGGAATGTATAACCCAGCTGCAAATTCTTCGCCCTCAGGTACGATCCATTCTCTACGAAATAAGAGTTAGGCACATTAATGGTACTGAATGAGCTGGAATTTTCCTGAATCGGCGCTTTGGCATTGTGGTTTTCGGGCGTCCAGGAGTTGTAAAGCGCGGTTTGGCTTTTCGCTCCCGACCGGGAAGAATTGAAATCATTCCACCAAAGTGTCTGGTTCCAGATCTGGTTTCCCTGCACACCGTAAAGGAACAAGCTGAAATCAAACTGTTTGTAGTTAAATCCAAGGTTCAAACCATAGCTGAAATCCGGGTTGGGGTTGCCGAGCATCGTACGGTCTGCGGCGGTAATCTGTCCGTCGCCATTCACATTCTCGTAGCGGAAGCGGCCCAATGCTGCGCCATCCTGATATACCGCATTTGCGTCGCCGGTTTGCTGTACAGCCTGCGCATTGGCCTGCTGGATCTCCTCTTCGGAATTCCAGAATCCAATGACTTTATATCCAAAAAACTGCCCGATGGAGTTACCTACGCGGTTACGGACAATGGAGGCGCCGTCGAAACCGCGTCCTTCGAGGTCAAAATAATTGGTGCTGTTGGTTACTTTCAGGATCTTGTTATTGTAAGTTGTGAAAGTGAGCGTAGCATTCAGTTTCAGGTCCTGGGTAATGTCAAAACGGGAGGTAAGCTGTAAATCAATGCCTTTGTTCTTCATTTGCGCAATGTTCACAAAAGGTACCTCGCCACCGCCGGCAGTACCGATCAGGTCAGGGTTGTAAAGGAGGTCCTTCACATCTTTAACATAGTAATCAGCGATCACGTCCAGCTTGCCTTTGAAGAATGTGGCGTCGATACCCACGTTGGTACTGATGTTTTTCTCCCAAATCGCATCCGGATTTCCAATGTGGCTTTTTTCAAAACCTTCCAATGCGCCTGAGCCGCTGGTACCGCCGAGGTCATAATAAGAGCTTCTGCGGTTGGAGCTGTAAGTGGTAAATGCATTGCCCGACCTTACATTGATCTGGTTGCCCATGATCCCATAGTTGGCTCTGATTTTCAGGTCGTCCAACCAGGTAACGCCTTTCATGAAGTTCTCCTGGGAAACCCGCCATCCTGCGCTCACCGCCGGGAATACGCCGTAGCGTTCGTTGATGAATTTGGAAGATCCGTCCCTTCTGATGATCGCTCCGAAAAGGTATTTATCATTATAAATGTAATCAACGCGACCAATAAGCGAGTACAATGCGTCCGTGGAACGGCTGCTGGAATTGCTGCGCGCGCCCGAACCCGTTTCCAGGTTCATATAGTTCGGGTTAAATGAGAAGAAGCCCTGCGTACTGCCGCTTACATTGTAACTCTTGCCGTTATACGCCTCGGTGCCTGCTACTACCGTCAGGTCATGCTTTTGCATGGATTTGTGGAATGTGACCAGATTAGTCCATGTCCAGCTGAAACCTGAATATGCGCCTTCGGAGTAAGTATTGGTATTGCTGTTTTCCTTATTTTCATAGGTGGGAAATGCAAAAGAATTCCATCTGCCCGAATAGTTTTCTCCACCGAAACTCGTCCGCAATGTGAAGTTTTTGAACAAATCCACCTCAGCGAAGACATTACCGAACAAACGGTTGTCCAAACCTTTGTCATAACGTGTACGATCGCGCATCGCTACCGGGTTGAACGCGTCCCCCATACCTGAGGCGCGGCTTCCTGCATAGTTGCCCATGATGTCATGAACCGGAATGATCGGCTGCATCCTGAATGAGAATGCGATCGCTGATCCGCCGTCGGAAAGGGCGCTTTTGGGGTTGTCGGTGATAGAAAATGCAAGATTTTCGCCTATCCTGATGTGTTTGCCAATGTTGTACTGGCTGTTCGATCGCAATGTATAGCGTTTCAAATACGTGTTCGTCAAGGCACCTTGCTGATTGAAATAATTCAATGAAAACAAATAGTTGCCCTGATCGCTTCCACCGCTCAAAGAAATATTGTGACTGGTAGAAGGCGCACGTTTGAAAATCTCGTGAAACCAGTCGGTACCTGCCTTATTCGCTTTTACGATCTGGTTGAATTTGTTGAAATCATCAACCGAAGTATAGTTCGGATTGACGTAATATAGGTCAGGATTGGTCCCCGGATCACCTTCTTTGGCGCCAGTTGGTAAAATATAGTCAGGCAGAACCGGCGATGTACCATATCCGTACTGATCGTCACCGATGGTCGCGCCAGCGTTTTTCTGAACCTGGAACTTCAATTGTGCCTGCTCCATTGGATTCAGTGTTTTCCATACATTACCATTCGGAGGCGTTTGCACACCATACCAGGCGCTGTAATTTACCTTTACCTTATCCTTGCCCTTTTTGGTGGTAATAATAATCACTCCATTCGCCGCCCGTGATCCGTAAATAGAAGCTGAACCGGCATCCTTCAAAACCTGCATGGAGGCAATGTCATTGGTGTTCAAATCCGTGATCGAGGTAGTGGGTACACCGTCGACTACATATAATGGAGAGTTGTTTCCAAATGTGTTCAATCCGCGGATACGTACCTGCGGTGTTTCGCCCGGCTGTCCCGAACCGATAATGGTCACGCCCGAAGCACGTCCCTGCAACTGGTTCGCTACCTGCCCGTCCGGGGTTTGTTTCAACTGTTCCACGTCCACAACGGACACCGCGCCGATCAAATCCTTTTTACGCTGTGCGCCGTAACCGGTCACGACCAGCTCCGACAGTGTGGAAACGTCCGGTATCAGCTTGATATCAACCGTGGAACGTGAGCCTACCATGATTTCCTGGGCTGTAAAACCGATAAAACTGAAAATCAGGATGGATTCGTCGCCAGCGACGTCGACGCTGTAATTACCTTCCAGATCCGTCATCGTACCCTCATTGGTACCCTTCACTCGTATCGCCACGGAGGGTAACGCTTCTCCTTTTTCGTCGGTAACCTTACCTTTCACCGGCCTCAGAAGAACCTGAGTGGTGGTTTGAGCGGCTTCACGGGCTATTTCAAGTTTGGTTTTCCCCGTAACACCGATCATCTTGCCTACCTGTCTGAATTCCAGCGCAGTTTGCTTTTCGATCATTTTGAGGATTTCCGGTACGGGCAGCCCCATTGCATACAATGTGATGTCCGGAGCATTGCGGACCAGTTTTTCGTCAAATGCAAAAGTTACCCCGGTCTGCTGTTCAATTTGCCTGAACACAGTTTTTACACGGCTCTGCCTGACGTCCATATTAACGTGCTGCGCCTCGGTGGTGCCGGCCATTAATAAAGCGGTTGTCAGTACGTTTATGCCCAGAATAAGCGTAGAAATGCGCATACATTTTTTGAATAAGGGGAGTCCCTTATGGTAATAATTCACCATATTTGTCTGATGTTTAATGGTTAACCTGTTAAACCTGGTCCGTCCGCGCTATTGATGGTTCGAAGCATTGCATAGCAGGAGGACATTCAAGAGCCGGGGACATTTGCCGTGTTCCCGGTTTATTTTTGGGCTTATCTTCCTTGAAAACCTACCCGTGATTTATTTCCCTTTCTATCTGATTACAATCGTGCTATCGTTTAGTTGTGAATAATTGAATTTTTTGGAAAAGCCCAGGACTTTCAATACGTCCGTCATGGGCTGATTGTCAAGCGTTAATGTAATTTTTTCATTCGCCAGGTCTTCTTTCTCAATCACAATGTGCTGATCGTATTTCCTTTCCAGCGCGTGGAACACTTCGGATAATAACTCATCTTCGAAAACCAGTCTGTTGTCTTTCCAGGGTGCAATTGCGGGTTTGCTGATCTCACTGACATGAATTTTGGCTGTTTTTTCAGGAACCACCGCTTGTTCGGCAGGTAGCAGCATGAGGGCCGGGGTTTCGGGTTTGTCACGAAGCGTGACGCCTACCTTTCCGGTTCTCACTGTTACCTTAATGTCCGCATCATTTTCATAGGCTTTCACATCAAATGAAGTCCCGAGCACGGTAATGTCCAATGTTTTGGCGTGGACAATGAAGGGCTGTTCTGTTTTATGCACAATGTCAAAAAACGCCTGGCCTTCCCGCAGTACCACTTCCCGGGTTTTTCCTCTGAAAGAATCGGGGTAGGAGAGACTGGAACCTGCATTGAGCCAAATGGAAGAGCCGTCGGGCAGTGTTACTTTCAATGTTTTTCCCAAAGGTGCCTGCACGATGTGTATAGTTGTTTCGATCGGTTTGTGATGATTATTAGTCCAGTAAATAAAACCGCCAATCACCATCGCCGCGGCCGCGGTAGACCACGTTACCAGTCTTCGGATCAATGGGAAGCTGGATTTTTGGACAGCAGGCTGCTGCATGGCTTTCAGATTCGAGCGCATGCGGTTTTTTACCTCGTCGGCATCTTCGGAAGTGGTAGTATAAACGGTTTGCACCCCTGGTATTTCCGGATTCTGTTGGTCATACCAGTCGTGTAAGATCTGTTTTTCTTCCTCGGAAGCTGTTCCGTTGAGGAACTTTCTGGCCAACTGTCTGATGTACTCCTGTGTCATTGCAAAGCGGATTTGCTCTTTGGAATACATAGAGGGGAGATGTAAGAGAAACCCCTTAGTTGAAAAATAAAAAAGTGATATTTTTGTGGATACCCTCTAAAATTTGGTTAGAAGGAGTATTTGCAGAAGAAAATGAGCAACGCCGCTCAGGTTGGCACGGACCATTTTAAGGGCTTTGGTCAAATGTGCTTCCGCGGTTTTCGGGGAAATTTTGAGCTCTTCGCAAATGTCGGGAAGTGACCTGTCCTGCAATTTGTTGTACTGGAACACCAGGCGACATTTCTCCGGAAGGCGGTTGGTAAGATTGGTAATGATTTCGATCAGGAGTTTATTTTCAATTTCCTGATCAATGGAAACAGAAGTAATGGCCTGCTCTTTGATAGACATTTCTATTTCATGCGCCTGTTTCGACTTCGCCAGGTAACGATACACTTCATACCGAAGCATCGCGGCGAGATACGGTTTCAGCGACTGGATTTCAAGGGTTTGTCTTTTTATCCAGAATAGCATAAAAGTATCCTGGGTAATTTCTTCGGCTATTTCAGCCGACTTCACCATTTTGTGGGCAGTATAAAAAAGTTTGTCCCAGTGCCGGTTGTATATTTCGTCAAATGCACCTTCCTCCCCGTCCTTCATCAAAGCGGCCAGCTCATCATCAGAATAGTTTCGGAAGTCAATCATTTATAATCAGGTGTTTAAGGGAATTGCCAATTCTCTACCAAATATAAAATAATTTACCAACCGAAGAATGGTGATTTAATATAAATACAATATTAAAAATGGCTTAAAATGATAACCGGCTGATATTTTAACATAAATACTGGAAATAGCAATATTTTATTTTGAGGAAGACGGGGAGACTTGGCAAGTCTTCAAGACTTACCAAGTCTAGGCGACCCTGTCTTATTATATCAATGGTTCACCATTTTCATAGCACCTTCGCTATACCGCTCGCCGGTATTAGGGTAGCGCGCTACGAGCTCGTCAATTTCACTAAGGTCTGCAACAGAAAGCGTTACGTCCAATGCGCCAGCGTTCTCTTCCAGGTATTTCCTTTTCTTGGTACCCGGGATCGGGATAATGTCCTCGCCTTGTGCGAGTACCCAGGCCAGTGCAAGCTGTGCGGGAGAACAATTTTTGCCAGCAGCAATTTCCGCGAAACCTTTCACAAGTTTGGCATTGTTGTCTGCAAATTCCTGCTGGTACCTCGGCAATGACCTTCTGAAATCGCTGTCGGCCAATGTCGCCACATTCAATGTGTCGGTAACCAGGCCTCTTGCAAGCGGGGAGTAGGGAACCAGCGAAATACCCAGCTCACGAACAGTGCCGAGGATCGACGCTTCCACATCTCTGGTAATCACCGAGTACTCACTTTGCAATGCCGCGATTGGGTGAATCGCATTGGCCTTACGGATAGACGCGGGTGATGCCTCGCTGAGACCGAGGTAACGCACTTTTCCTTCCTTAACCAGTTCTGCCATAGCTCCTACCATTTCTTCCACGGGCACATTCGGGTCTATGCGGTGGGCGTAGTAGAGGTCAATGGTGTCGATTTTTAGTCTTTTCAGGCTGTTTTCTACCGCGACTTTCATCCAGGCGGGAGAACCGTCAAAGTAGGCACCGGCTGAGTTTTTAGGCCCGGCTACATTTTCTCCGTAGCGGAAACCGAATTTGGTGGCGATGAAAATTTTGTCGCGGTTTGGTACCAATACTCTGGAAATGAGTTCTTCATTTTCTCCATTGGCGTACATATCCGCGGTATCCCAAAAGTTGATGCCCAGATCAAGCGCTTTGTGCAGGGTAGCAATGCTCTCGTCGTCGTCGGTAGGGCCGTAAGCAAAGCTCATGCCCATGCAGCCCAAACCGATGGCTGATAATTTTTCATTTGTAGTTCCAAGGCTCCTGAATTTCATACTATGTTTTTGGCTATCGGCCGTCGGCGGCAAGCTTCCGGCTTTGTGGTGAATGTTTCTGTCAGCTTGTTTTGCTGACAGCACAAAATTAATATCCAGGCTTGTGGTCGGATTTATAACATTCAAACAGATGTTTATAAAAATCAAATAGCCCTGCTTCTCAGGCCGCCCGGGGTAAGGCCCGTTTGTTTCTTGAAAAAGATATTGAAGTAGGCGGGGTACTCGAAGCCGAGGCTGTATGCGATCTCGGACACATTCCAGTTGGTATGGTTCAGCAACGCCTGCGCTTCCTGTGTAATTCTTGCGGAAATATGTTCTGTGGTGGTTTTTCCGGTGATTTCTTTGACCGATCGGTTCAAATGATTGGCATGAACTGACAGGCTTTTCGCGAAGTCGTTGGCTGTTTTCAGTTTTAAGCCATTTTCCGGCGCGTCGATGGGGAATTGTCTTTCGAGTAACTCCATAAATAGTGAAGTAATGCGGCTGGAAGCGTTGATCTGGCGCTCGAAACTCTCGGCGGGCTGCATTTTCATCGCCTCGTGAATGATCAGGTGCAGGTAGTTGCGCAGCATTTCGTATTTGTGAGCGTAGTCTGATTCAATCTCGGCCATCATTTTTCTGAAAATCGCGGAAAGGTCTTTTTGCTGTTGCTCATCAACAAAAAACACCGGGTCGCCACCGATCTTGAATAGGGGAGAGTCTTGAAGAAAGTCCTTCCGCTCAGCAGGATGGACGAAAGTTTCGGTAAATAAAGAAAACCAGCCAAGCTGTTCTTCGGAAGTAGCCTCCCAGGAATAAGGTACCATTGGATTGGAAAAAAGCAATGCAGGCCGGTCAATGTCGATCCATTTGTCGGCATAATGTAACCTGCCTGTACCGATGATGAACGAAACTTTGTAAAAATCCCGACGGCTGTATGGAGTCTTTTTGTAGCAGGAATTCCTTTCAAAGACATTGAAATGACCTGCTCCTGCATTATTAAGAGAGAGTCCGGTAGCATTAGCTTGTGGTACCCGGCGGTAAAACTCCTGAATGGTTTCTGTATTGCTCATTTGGTAAAATTATAAAATTCAAATAACTGAGCGAAAAAGTTTCAGGGAAATTTCACCTGGTTAATTATTTTTTTAATTCAGTTTGGAAAATCATTGGCGATAACATTGGACTACTCAAAATATTCAAAATGGATCAATGTGGTAGTCCTGTGTTGTGGTATTTTTGTGAATAGTAAATAATAACCAGTATGTAATGATGTCACATCGAAGTTCAACGAAAGAAGTAGATCCCAGAGCGTATGCCGCAATACGCCAACTGGAAGCGTACATTTCAGAAAGCGGCCTGGACAAAGTACATTATAAGCTGATCAAAATCAGGGCTTCGCAGATCAACGGCTGTGCGTACTGCATCAACATGCATACGCGGGAGGCCCGAAAGCTGGGAGTAAGTGAGCAGAAGCTCTATTTGCTGAGTGCCTGGCGGGAAACGCAGCTTTACACGGAGGAAGAAAAAGCGATTTTAGCATTGACGGAGGAAGTTACGCTGATCGCGAAGCACGGGGTCAGCGATGCGGTTTACGACAAGGCGGTGGAGCTGCTGGGTGAGGCGTACACCAAAGCGGTGGTGATGGCAGTGGTGACCATCAGTGCCTGGAACAGGGTTGCGATTACGGATCATCTGGCGCTTGACTAATGAATAATATGTTCAATAGTCCATTAACCCAAAGTAAGCCGTCGGAGCAAGCCGATGTCTTCAAAAAGCTGCATTACAGCGAGGATCTCTTGGTATTACCTAATATCTGGGACGCTGCCGGAGCTACATTGCTCGAAGAAGCGGGCTACCGGGCTGTGGCTACGGCAAGTGCTGCCATTGCCCGTGCCAACGGATATCAGGATGGAGAAAATATCCCTTTTGAGATGGTTTTAAGCATTTTGTCTCAAATCGTGAAGTCAGTAAGTGTGCCGGTGACGGCCGACATTGAATCGGGGTATGCGTCGGATGCTGCCACATTGAAAATGAATATCCGAAAACTGATCGAAACCGGTATCGCAGGTATTAACATAGAGGATAGCGATCCGACAACACGTAAGCTGCTGTCCATCGATGCGCAGGCGGAACGGATCAGGCTGATCCGCAGGGTTGCGGAAAGGGAAGGTATAAGATTATTTATCAACGCAAGAACGGATGTCTATCTGCTGCGTCCCGACTTGGAGCCGGAAGTCCGGCTGGAACAAACGATTGAAAGAGGAAGGGCCTACGTGGACGCCGGAGCGGATTCGGTTTATCCGATTCTGGTCAAAGATGAGGCTTCCATCGCCAGTCTGGTGCAGGAACTATCTGTGCCGGTGAATATTCTGGCCACCACCGGAGTTCCTGACATCCAGGTATTGCGGAAGCTGGGGGTGGCCAGGGTGAGTTTTGGTCCAAATTTTCAAAAAGCAGTACTATTAGCCATGAAAAAGTTGCTTAGTGAAGTGAAAAGTGAAGGTAGTCACCGGTCTGTTACCGGAATTTAGCGACTTCTGATTTTTGCTTTTTTTTCAATCTCCCGGTTCCTGGATCGGGAGATTTTATATTTTTAGATTAAATTATAATTTACCTTGCTCATTCATTGAGGCAAATTCAGTCGACAATTAACAGCGATTCCCTATGCAGGAGGATATTCTTTTACAGATCAGTAATAAGTTAAAAGAGGTCAGAAAGAATAAGGGTGTCACCCTTCAGGAGATTGCAGATGAGGCGGGCGTTACCAAAAGTCTTGTGTCCCAGATAGAAAACAGCCGGACCATTCCTTCGCTGCCTGTAATGCTGGGGCTGATCAAAGCGCTTGACATTGACCTGAACGCTTTTTTTAAAGACATTATCTCTGCCCCCGGTGAGAATGTGCTGATCAGGAGAAAGGAAGAATATCAGCCGTTTACGAAGGAGAATGCCAAAGGATTTTACTATCACCGGATTTTTAGCAAACAGTTTAAGGATAACCATATCGATGTGGTTCTGTTGCGGCTGGAAAAAGATGCGCGCCGTCCCATGGTCCGCACCAATGCGTTCGAATTCAAATATGTGCTCGAAGGGTCGGTGGAATATACCGTCGGGAAAAATAAATATATACTGAATGAGGGCGATTCTATGTTTTTTGATGCCAATGAGCTGCACAATCCCAAGTGCATTGGTGGTGACGAAGTGCTGTTGCTGGTGATCTACTTCTTCAATGAATCTGTTTAATTCTTCTTTACGTGAAAAGTGTTCGCGAAAATTCTCAAAAGTTAAATATTAATTAACATTCCGGTAATATCTGCTCTTTTATTTGGCGTTATTTTTGCGGTATAGGGGAGGATTTGCTTAATTTTTTTCAATATTAATTAACTTTTTCTTGTGTATGTAATGATTTGAAGATACTTTTAGCTACAAATCAGCACGTTGAGAAAAAGTGTTTTTAAAAAGTTAAGTAATGCTTTACATTTGATCTTCATTAGTTGCTCTGATTTTTCTAAATCCAATCCGGGTAAAGTTCAATATTAGTTCACCAATTATAATTACGAAGATGTTAACAGAACTTGTTGTCTTTGATATGGCGGGTACCACTGTCAAGGACAAAAATTATGTAGGAATTGCGTTTCAGCAAGCAATGGAATCGCAGGGGTATAGTATTGCCATTGAAGACGTGAACCCGTTGATGGGATATGAAAAACCGCTGGCGATCCGGATGATGCTGGAAGTGCGGGAGGCGGATAAGGACAAAATAACCGACGAGCTGGTGGCCGCGATCCATGCGAAGTTCGTAAGCGGAATGCTGGATTTTTACCGTTCTACGCAGGACATTGCGCCTCTTCCCAATGTGGAGGAGACTTTTGCGAGTCTGCGTGCGGATGGTGTGAAGATCGCATTGAACACCGGTTTTTCACGGGACATTGCCGACGTGATCATCGATCGCCTGGGCTGGGAAGACAAGATTGACTACCTCGTGGCGAGCGACGAAGTGCCTTTTGGTCGTCCATACCCGGATATGATCCAGAAAATCATGAAAGCCCTTGGCGTAAGCTCGGCTGAAAACGTAGCGAAAGTGGGTGATACGGAGGTGGATATCAATGAGGGGATCAATGCAGGCTGTAAATATGTGATAGGGGTAACGACCGGTGCATTTACACGTGAACAATTGCTTCCCTACAAGCCAACCCACGTCATCGACGATATCGCGGATGTGCTCAGCATTCTCTCGGCCAGCAGCACTTTGGCCGCTCAAAAAAATTAATCAGCAACCCATTCCAAAGCATTTATAATGAGTAAATCTGCTATTGTTATCGGAGCAGGGATCGTAGGGCTGGCCACCGCGCGTGCGCTGGCGGTACGCGGTTATCAGGTTACAGTCATTGAGCGTTCGTCCAAAGCGATAGGCGCTTCGATCCGCAATTTCGGAATGGTGTGGCCGATCGGGCAGCCGGAAGGCAAGTTGTACGAAAGGGCTTTACACGCCAAAAGTATTTGGAAAGAGACGCTGGCAGGTGCTAAATGCTGGTCATACGAAGGTGGTAGCCTCCATATGGCGTATCATCAGGATGAGCTGGAAGTGATGAAGCAGTTTGTGGAAGTGAGTCCTTACCGGCCGGTGAGCGTGCTGAATGCTGTTGAAACATTGGAAAAATCTCCCGCCGTAAACGGAAAAGAGTTATTAGGATCGTTGTGGTCGGCGGATGAAATGATCGTGGACCCGAGAGAGGCCATTGCCGCAATACCTGGTTACCTGGAATCTCAGTTGGGGATCACGTTTATCTGGAATACTGCTATATCAAAAGTGGGATATCCACATGTTTATTCTGGCGCCAAAAGCTGGTCAGCGGACGAAGTTTTCGTTTGCAGCGGCCAGGATTTTGAGACACTTTATCCGGAAGAATTTTCAGCGGCCCCGCTTACCAAATGTAAGTTGCAAATGCTAAGGCTGGAAGCGCAGCCAGACGACTGGAAAATCGGTCCGGCATTGTGTGGGGGCCTTTCATTGATACATTACCACGGATTTCAGGCAGCGGCTTCATTGCCTGGGTTGAAAGCCAGGTATGAAAGCGAATACAGCGAACATTTGAAGTGGGGCATTCATGTCATGGCGTCACAGAATGGATTGGGCGAAATCACAGTGGGTGACTCGCACGAGTATGCATTGACTTTCGATCCGTTTGACCGGGAATTTATCAATAAAATGATCCTGGATTACCTGGGTACATTCGCCCAGTTCAAATCGCCGAAAGTGTTCCAGACCTGGCACGGGATCTACCCGAAAATGACCAATGGAAAAACAGAAATTGTCATCAAACCGGAAAGTGGGGTCACGATTATCAATGGTCTGGGTGGTAACGGGATGACATTATCATTTGGATTGTGCGACGAGGTGGTTGGAGGGACATATCAGGCATTATAAGACCAACCTAATTTTATTCCTATGTTTTCAAAAGCATTGTACATGTTGTCGGCGGTGGTGTTGCCACTGGCAGCGTGCGCTCAAAATTCAGAAACAAAGCCGTCGGGTATTGAGCACGTGATCGTCATCGGTGTAGACGGGCTGAGTCCGGACGGTATCAAGAAGGCGAAAACGCCATTTATCGGGAGCCTCATTGAAAACGGAAGTGTGAAATGGAATGTGCGTACGGTCCTTACTTCGGCGAGCAGCCAGAACTGGGCTTCCATGATCATGGGCGCGGGCCCGGAGCAACACGGAATTATTAATAATGACTGGGAAATGGACGATCACACCCTGCCTCCGATCGTGAGTGAGGCGGACGGACGTTTTCCTACGATTTTCAGTGTTTTACACAAAGCAAAGCCGCAAGCGGAGATCGGTACAGTCTATCATTGGGATGGTTTTGGGCGGTTATTCCAAAAGAATTCGGTGAATTATGACAAACGATTTTCTACCGAAGATTCCACGGCTGCTGACTTTATCCAATACATTAAAACTAAAAAACCGGTACTGGGTTTCGTGCATTTCGACCATGTGGACCATGCAGGCCACCACGGCGGGCATGGGTCGGCGGAGTACTATCTGTCTGTTTCCAAAACGGATTCGTTGGTTAAAAAAATCATTGACGGGATCAAGGAGGCAGGAATGATGGACAAGACGCTGGTGATTATCTGGGCGGATCATGGCGGGCTGGGCTACGGTCACGGTGGCGCTACTCCTCAGGAGGCTGAGATCGCCGGTATCTTTTATGGAAAAGGTGTCAAAAAAGGGTATGTGATCCAGCAGCAGGTATATACCTATGACCTCGCTTCGACCATTGCATTTGCTCTTGGCGTTCAGCAGCCCTATGCCTGGATCGGCCGGCCGGTTAAACCTGTTTTTGAGGGATTGAATGAACCTGAGAATTTATGGCTTGGTGAAAAGACGGTGGAAGCACCTGTCATTTATCCAGACCGGAACCTGTACCAGCAAGCGGGTGGGTTGTATGTGAATGAAAAGCCTAAGGTTAAAATTGAATCCAAAGTGGCCAATGCGCAGATTCGCTATACCACCGACGGTTCCTATCCGCTTTTTTCAAAGCTTGTTTATAAAGAGCCATTTGAGGTTAGCAAAACAACTGTTGTGAAAGCGAAAACTTTTGATGAGAAAGGTAACCCAAGTCTGGCTTCCACTGCTTATTTTAGATTGGTGAAAAGCGGGCAGGGTAATGGGGTGACCACTACTTTTTATCAGGGTAATGATCTGCGGAAATTGCCTGATTTTACTCAGTTGGAAAAAGGCAAAACGTGGATCAATGCTGAATTTGGCATGGAAAGGGAGCAGATCAACAAGTTGCTGGAAAAAGGAAACGAAAGTTTTGCGCTGCAATTTGAAGGTTTTATCCAGATTGATAAGGATGGAAAATACCAGTTTTCAACACAATCCGACGACGGTAGCAAGCTGTTTATAGATGGAAAACAGGTGGTAGACAATGACGGAAACCACGGTGTTCAGGAAAAAAGCGGTTCTGCTGAGCTGAAAGCAGGTAAGCATGCGATTAAAGTAGAATATTATAACAATGGCGGTGGGTTTTGGCTGGATACTTTCTACAAAGGCCCGGGCGTAACCAAGCAACTGATTCCGGCAGACAAACTATTTGTAAAATAGATACGATGGCAGAAGTACATAACAGGACGGAAGGCGACATTAATTTATCATCTGCCAGGCGTGATTGGTACGCGGTCATCAGCGACCCTGAAACTGCGGGCTACCTGCATGAGGACGCCGAGTACTTCTTGCATCAGTCGCTTTCTACACCGTGCCTCGACGTGCTGGTTGAATGTGAAGGTATTTATCTCACGGATTTGCAAGGCAAGCGTTACATGGATTTCCACGGTAACAATGTGCATCAGCTCGGTTACCGTAATCCTTATATTATTGAAAAACTGAAAGAGCAGCTGGACATTCTGCCTTTTTCACCAAGACGATATACCAACATTCCGGCGATCGAGCTGGCTAAAAAACTCGGGAGCTTGCTCCCCGGAGACCTGAACCGCGTACTTTTTGCGCCGGGAGGTACTTCGGCGATCAGTATGGCGCTGAAACTGGCGCGGATCGTGACGGGAAGGCATAAAGTAATATCGCTCTGGGATTCATTTCACGGCGCATCGCTGGACGCAATTTCGGCTGGTGGTGAGCTGGATTTCAGGAAAGATATGGGCGCATTAATGCCTGGTGTAGAGCGCGTTCCACCTCCTATGACTTACCGTGGCCCTTTTGCTGCGGCCGGAAACAGTGACCTGGCGTATGCCGACTACCTGGAATATGTCATTGAAAAGGAAGGCGATATCGGCGCTTTTATCATTGAAACCATTAGAAATACAGACGTACAAATTCCCTCGCAAGCATACTGGATACGCGTGCAGGAGATTTGTAAAAAACACCGGGTACTGCTGATCCTGGACGAAATTCCGATCGCTTTCGGCCGTACCGGCAAAATGTTCGCGTTCGAGCATTATCCTATCGAGCCGGACATTATTTGTCTCGGAAAAGGCCTCGGCGGCGGTGTGATGCCTATGGCGGCCATCGTTGCCAGAGATGCTTATAATATTGCCCAGAGCGTTTCATTGGGACATTTTACCCATGAAAAGAGCCCGCTGGGAAGTGTGGCCGCGCTGGCCATGCTGGACTACATGGAACAAAACCATATCCTGCAAAAAGTACAGGAAGATGCATTGTTCATGGCGGAAGAATTGAACAAAATGAAAGACAGATTTCCGTTGATCGGAGATATCAGGGGCGTGGGATTATTGTGGGGAATTGAGCTGGTAACAAACAGGGACACCAAAGAAAAAGCCGTTAAAGAAGCAGAAATAGTGATGTACGAATGCCTGAAAAATGGTCTGAGCTTCAAAGTTTCGCAAGGTAATGTACTGCAATTGTCGCCGCCGCTGATCATCAGCCGCGAACAATTGAAAGAAGCCTTGCGGATTGTGGAGCATGCCATTGAGACGGCATCGGTTTTTGTTTAAAAACTCCTAAAAATCTTGGTTATGCGTTTGAAAGAAGCACTTTTGCGTTCTAATTCGCTGTTTATTGCCTGGGCTGTGATCGCGTCTTTTGGTACTTATTTCTGCATGTATGCATTCAGAAAGCCGTTCAACGCGGGCCTCTATCAGGGGTTGGAGCTGTGGGACGTGAGCTACAAGGCGGTACTGATCATTTCGCAGGTCGCGGGGTATACACTTTCCAAATTTGCAGGTATCAAAGTCATTTCCGAGCTGAAACATAGTTCCAGGATCGGGTTGATCATTGGACTTATTCTGGTCGCTGAGATTGCATTGTTGTTTTTCGGCCTGGTTCCTTATCCTTACAATTTCGTTTTTCTTTTTATCAATGGCCTTCCCCTGGGAATGGTTTACGGGGTCGTTTTTAGTTTTCTGGAAGGGCGGCGCTTCACCGAGATGCTGGCGATGGGGCTCAATATCAGCGTGGTAGTCGCCTCCGGTATTTTGAAGACATTCTACATTGAAATTCACCGCGTATTTCCGGGCATCTCAGAATTCTGGATGCCTTTTTTTATGGGCGCGTTGTTCCTGCCATTCTTTTTATTGTTTGTGTGGATGCTATCAGTCATCCCTGCGCCGAGTGCGGAAGATATCAGTCTCCGGACCGAACGGGTGCCGATGACAAAGCAGGACAAGCAACTGGTCATGAGGCAATTTGGTTTTCCGATTGTCTGCCTGGTTATTTTCTACGCAACGCTGGTGGTAGTTCGTGATTTTCGCGACAACTTCACCATTGAGATCTGGAACGAGATTGATGTCAACTGGGGTAGCAGCGTCCTTACTACTACCGAAATGATTACCGGAATTGTCGTTCTGGTCATCATCGGAAGCCTGGCTTTTGTCCGGGATAATGTTATCGGTTTCCGGCTCACCAACCTCATTCTTTTTGCGTCGATTTTCTTAATGGGACTGGGGACGTTTTTATTCCAGGGTAATCTTATCAATGGTTTTTACTGGATGCTGATGGTCGGTCTGGGGACGTTTTTGGCTTACACTGTTTTGCAAACAGTCGTTTTCGAGCGGATGATCGCGCTTTTCAGGATCAAGGCCAATGCGGGATATTTCGTCTACATCTGCGAAAGCATTGGCTACATGGGGAGCGTGGGGCTGCTGTTATATAAAGAATTCTTTATCAAGGACCTTAGCTGGTCCAAAGTATTGATGCAATTCACTTACATTCAATTGTTTCTGGGATTCGTGCTGCTCGCGTTTGCGAATATTTATCTGGAAAGACACCGGGCCAGCCGGGAACAGAAGTCCGGCGATCCCACCCTTGCTGCTATATAACGACACAAAAAAAGGAGACCAAGTGGTCTCCTTTTTAATCTCAATTTTTCACCTTTTTCTATTTTGCAACTTTAAGCTCTACAATAGCAGCTTTTTGCGCAGGAGTGTATTTGTTAAAATTGTCTACCGTTTTGGTATGTTGTGGTGCCGGAGTTTCCAATGCAGGCGTTGCAGCTGGCAGGGGAAGTTTAGCAGTAAATTTTGCCTTATCATCTATATGGTTACCGAATACTAGCGAAGTACTGAGCGCCATTGCGCAAACGAATGATGTTACTGAATTTTTCATAGCTGATTGTGTTTTCTTGTCTTTGTCTTATTTGACTGTACAAATGTAAGTGCGTTGTATGGGAATGCATCACGTTTTTTTAACAAGTGAGCCAATGGTATTATGAATGGCTGATGTTGAGTAATTTAATGGATATTTTCGCATATTGCTATGATGATCAATGTTGCTTTTGTGCAATCCTGAATAAGTATGAATGTTATTTGAAAAGTACAATATCTGAGTAAAACGGATAATTTTCTTTTTGCTAAATTGCCATATGGCCAAATCTATTAACCTGAAACCCTTTCGCGAATTTTTGCAGTCAGAATCGCTGGGAGGCGCAATCCTTATCGTCTGCGTCATTATTTCTCTCATTATTGCCAACTCTTCGCTGGGTGCTGCTTTTGAGAGTTTTCTAAGTATCGATCTGGGTTTCAATACAGAAAGTGTTCATCTGAAATATCCCATTTTGTTGTGGATCAATGATGGGTTGATGGCCATTTTTTTTCTGCTTGTCGGGCTGGAAATAAAAAGGGAGCTGGTAGAAGGAGAACTATCGTCTTTCAAAAAAGCGGCATTGCCGATTTTTGCGGCATTGGGAGGTGTCATAGCTCCGGCGACGATCTACTTTATTTTAAATAAAAACACGGAAACCGCGGCTGGCTGGGGTATTCCGATGGCTACTGATATTGCATTTGCACTGGCGGTCATTACCATGCTCGGAAAAAAAGTACCATCGTCGCTTAAAATATTCCTGGCCGCACTCGCCATCGTCGACGACCTGATGGCCATATTGGTAATTGCAGTATTTTATTCCTCGGATCTCCATTATGTGTACCTTTTATATGCGGGCGGGATTTTTGGAATGTTGCTTTTAATGAATAGGCTGGGTGTGAAAAATCTTGTCGCCTACGTCATTCCGGGCCTTTTTATCTGGTATTTTATCCATCATTCCGGTGTGCATGCGACTATCGCCGGGGTACTAACTGCATTTGCGATTCCTACCAATTCAACGGCTGACGAATCTCCGCTCGAAAAGCTGGAACACATCCTCGTTAATCCTGTCAATTTCGTTATTATGCCGCTTTTTGCATTGGCCAATACCAACATTCGTTTTGTTCCCGAAATGCTCGACGGGCTTACTACCAGTTTGGGGCTCGGTATCATACTCGGCCTGGTGATCGGCAAGCCGCTGGGGATTACCATACTTTCATGGCTTACCGTCAAAATGAGGATCAGTGTAAAGCCGGCAGGAGCTGGCTGGATTCATATTGTCGGGGTCGGAATGCTTGGCGGCATCGGGTTTACAATGTCTGTCTTTATCGCATTGCTGTCGTTTCCGGGAGCAGAACTGATCCTGTCCGAAGCCAAATTCTCTATTTTGACTGGTTCTGTTTTGTCCGGAATTTTGGGTTATTTGCTGCTGAACCAGGTCAGCCGCAAATAATAAATGGTACGACAGGGCTATTCGGTTTTGCTTTTTATCAAAATGTAATCAACCTGACCGCCGGATGCAAAAGCTGCGATCTGGGAGTATTTTTCATAATTATCCCATCGTTTCAGACCATTCTCGTCAACCTTGGGTTCAATGTTCTCCTTTAAATTCAGCAGGCCGAGGATCACCCTGTTCTCAAAATCAAAGTCGTTCAGATTTTTAAGTGTAATGCGGTCGGCAATCTCATTGATAAATATGATCTCAACTTTTCCGTCCCTGTAAATCAGTTTAGGGCACTTATCACATCCTGCCTTCTCGTCTTTGTAATAGCTGTCCAGTTTTCCTTTGCCCAATACAGCCTCTACCTCCTCCTGGTTTCGGAACGCCACCTGCGACAGATCCAGTTCTACGACCACGGTCGCATTTTCATCTCTTTCATCCAGCACAAAAAATTTGATAAATACTGCAATAAGGATCACTATGAAGGCGATGAATTTCCAGTTCGCCCATTTGCGCTTGACGCTAATATGTTGTTCCATGAGGATGGTTTGGTTTTTGTATTAATCTTACATGTACCAGTCCAATACGAAATATCATGCCAGTGATTTCAGCCGAAATGCCCGATACACCCGAGTCTAATTATGACCGATTGACCATTGCGGAGGCCACCGCCATTCAGAAAGACCTTAGAAGCAAACTGAGCTTGATCCCACTGGAAAAACCTGTCAGGACTATCGCAGGGGCCGACATTTCACTATCGCTTTACAGTCAGACCGTTTACGCAGGAATTGTGATCTTGTCCTACCCGAAATTGCAGGTAGTGGCCTATTCACTCGTGAAAGGAAATACAAATTTTCCTTATGTGCCTGGTTATCTGGCGTTTCGGGAAATTCCGTCAATACTCAAAGCATTTGAACAGATGCCCGTAAAGCCCGACCTGATCATGTTTGACGGAAATGGGATTTTGCACAAAAGGAGAATGGGTATCGCTTCCCATTTCGGGGTGCTGACAGATACGGTCACAATGGGATGTGCGAAGAAGAAGCTTGCCGGGCTTTATACGGAACCAGGCGAAACAAAAGGCCAGTTCACAGCGGTGACTGACAGTGGCGAAACCATTGGTTTTGCAGTCAGGAGCAAAAATAATGTCAAGCCCGTGTTCATTTCTCCCGGACATCAGATGAGTTTACAGGACAGTCTGGACATTGCTTTTAAATGTATCGGCAAGCACCGGCTGCCAGAACCCACCCGCAAAGCACATGAGTACGTTAATCTGTTTCGTACGGGCGCTTTGCAGGAGGGCTATCACGAAGTTGATGAATGGAAGCTATTTTAATGATTTGTCGATTTCATCCAGCAGATAATGTTTCGGGTCAGAATCATATTCCCAGAACATTACACCGCCCATTTTTTTGTCCAGTACATACTTGCATTTTTCTCTTACCGACTCTTCGTCGTCGTAGCTGAGTATCTGACCAGTAGTCGCATTGAGCAAATATGGCGCTTTGGCTACTGTGTCGCGGTATTCTTTGAAGCCTTTTTTGTTGACCAGACTATCTTTAATGTAGGTATAGCCGTCCAGATATTCCTGGGCAGTTTGCTTTTGGCCTAACCCTTTTTCCAATTTGGCCACCGTGAACATACGCCCATAGAATGGAAGTCCCATGACCAATTTACCGGCAGGAACGCCCGCCGCGGTGAACGCTTTGAATGCGTTATCGGCTGATTTAGCTGTTTTGTAAATGTCGGACGGATACAAACTCGCGTGGTGGACAACGGTATCGCCCTGAAAAAGGTCGTAGGTCATCAGGTTGACATAATCCAGAAATTCCTGCGCCTTACCCATTTCGGTCACATTCAGGAACTCAACAAAACCGGGAATAGCAGTAGTGAGCAATTTTTTCTTACCTGTTTCTTCTTCCAATAAATTCAGCTCATTGCGGATCGCTTTGAACATGAGTGTAAAGTTCTGTTTGTCTTCCGGACGGAACACATTGCCTTCTTCGCCCATCATTCCAGGGTATTCCCAGTCAATATCGACACCATCCAGATCATATTTTTTGATGATATCCACCGAACTTTTGGCAAAAACCTTCCTGGAAGCTTCGGTAAGTACAGCGTCGGAGAAATTCTCACTCCATGCCCAGCCGCCGATCGAGATCAGGATTTTAAGATCAGGATTTTGGTCTTTCAATAGTTTGAGCTTACGGAAATTGGTGGAATCGGTTTTTTCATTGGTAAGAAATGCTTTGCCATCCTGCACATTTACAAATGCATAATTGATGTGCGTCAGCTTTTTGGCTTCGATGCGCTCGGTATTCAGCAAGCCGTGAAACCCGCCTACATAGCCGATCACGACAGGTTTGGTTGCGGTTTCCGTAACTTCTTCTTTCTTTTCTTCGGATTTGCAGCTGGTAAAAATGGAAGATACCAGAACAAAAAGTAGCTGAGCGGCCAGGTTTATGGGTTTTATTGTTTTAAAAAAGTACATAGGTAAGGAGTATGGTTGAAGCAATAAAGTAACTATTACTTCGAAACAACTCCTAATGTATTATTGAAGTTACAAATCAGTTCCGTGTGCTTTTTCATGATGCTTTTCGTTTTGGAGCGCTAAGGCTTTCTTTTAATTGAGCCATCAGGTCCTTGCTTTTGGAATGCACTACCTTCATCTTTGAAGTGGCTGGTTTTTTGCCCTTCGCTTTGGCCATGATCAGTTTCAGCAACTTTTCATTGTAAGTGTCCTTGTATCGTGAAATATCAAACTCGGTTGTAAGCTGCTCTATCAATTGCACAGCCATCGCCATTTCCGCGGGTTTGATCTTGACATCAGGTATCGTCAGATCTTCGGGGTCGCGTATTTCTTCCCCGAACCGTATCTTGTTCAATATTAGGAGATCGTCCTGGGGTTTGATCAATACCAAACTTTCCCGGTTGCGCAAAACATATGTTCCGAGCCCTGCTTTACCCGTTTTTTTCAAAGCATCGCGCAGTAAGGCGTAGGGTTTGCCGCCGGATTTTTCGGGTTGGAGGTAATAGGGGGTTTCGTAGTAAATGCTGTCAATATCTTTTTCATTGACAAACTCGGCGATCTCGATGATCCTGCTCTTTTCCGGGCTGGCTTTTTCGAAATCGGTTTCATCCAAAACCACATAATTGTCCTCGATTTTGTAGCCGCGAACAATGTTTTCCCACTTCACTTCCTTACCGGTGTTTGCATTTACCCGCTGAAAATGAATGTTAGCGTGGTCTTTTTTGTCCAGCATGTCCAGATCCAGCTCGCTACCCTGGGTTGCGCTGAAAAGTTTAACGGGGATATTTACCAGACCAAATCCAATGGCCCCGGACCAGATTGCTCTCATATCTATTTTTGAAATAATCAATAATAGATATTACCTTAAAAATCTGTGCCTTACCACATTTATTTAGCCACGAATACACGAATGGACACTAATATATTCGTGAGTATTCGTGTATTCGTGGCTAAAAATTTATTGCCCCAGCCAGCTCTTAAAAGCTCCCATTTTCTCCCTGCTGATCAGAATATCATTATCAGCACAATTTTCCAGATGGATTTTCAGGCGGCTGTTGGAGTAAGTGAACACATCTTTGATCGCGGAAATTGCGCTGATGTATTTTCGGTTCAGCCGGAAGAATGTATCTGGCGACACCATTTCTTCCAACTCGTCTAATGTGTAGTCGATGATGTATTTCTTCCCCGCCCGAGATTGAAGGAAAGTGACCTTGTCTTCACTATAAAAGAATGCAATGTTCTGTACATCAACCGTCTGAATGCGTTCGCCGATTTTGACGAGAAACCTTGTTTTGAACGATTTCGGTGGCGGCTGTATCAGGCTGCGGATGTGTTCCAGAGAAATAACTGGCTCCCGCAGCCCCGATTTGAATTTGTTCAATGCATTGGTTAGCTCTTCCGGATCGACGGGTTTGAGAAGGTAGTCAATGCTGTTCAGCTTGAATGCCTTGATCGCATATTGGTCGAAAGCGGTACAGAAGATAATAGGTGCGGTAACTTTTACTTTTTCAAATATCTCAAAACTGATCCCGTCTGCCAGCTGAATGTCGAGAAAGACCAAGTCGGGCCGTGGATTACTTTCGAGCCACCTTACCGCAGCGGTGACGGTGTCAATGCTATCATAAATTTCAGCTTCCGGCATTCGCTCCTTAATGAGCTGGATCAGGCGCCGGGCGGCAGGTTTTTCATCTTCAATAACGAGGATCTTCATATTTTCAGCAAAGGCAATTTCACAATAAATGATTCGCCGGAATTGTCAACGGTGATATTTTCGGCACTCAGCAACTCGTATCTTTTACTAATATTCGAAAGTCCAACGCCCGTGGATTCATCTGGAATACTGCTTTTCAGCTGCAAATTATTTTTAACAGTCAATACATTGCCATTCAAAAGAATATCGATTTTTAATGGATGTTCGATGGAAGCAATGTTGTGTTTGATCGCATTTTCAAGCAGTAGTTGCAGCGACAATGGAGGCAGGAATCCGAGGTTGGCCTGGTCGACCTGAATGTGGTATTGCAGACCATCTTCGAACCGGATTTTTTGTAGGGACAGATAATTATTGGCAAAGTTGAGCTCCTGCTGCAGTGTGACCAGTTCTTCCTGCTGCACTTCGAGCACATAGCGATAGATCCCCGACAACTGGCGGATGAATTTGGCCGCTGTGTCCGGATTTTCGTACACCAGGTTACTTAGTACATTCAACGAATTGAAAAGAAAATGCGGGTTCAGCTGGTCTTTCAGCGACTGGTATTGCTGCGCAAATCTTTCTGTTTTCAACTGCTCGGTTTCAATGGCAGCCTTGCGCCATTCGAGTAAAAAAGAGCGACTGATCAATATGAATGATAAAACAAAGGAAAGTTTCATCGGGAATTTAGTCCAGTTCACCAGGTCTTTCCATGGAATTTGGTCTAATGTAAAAGCCTGGCGGATGAAATAAACATGCAAGAATATGATCACAAAGCTCGTGCAGAATACATACAAGAAGTACGACAAGCATTCCAGAACAAGCCTTTTTACAGGATATTGAATCCATGAAATCGTTTTATCAAAATAATGTTCGACCAGAAAACCGCCATAGCTCAATGTGCATGACATTAAAAAAGATACTGGCAACTCTTCCATTAAAGCACGCCAGCCTTCACCTGTTAGGAAGCATTCGAGACAGGAAGTCAGGGCGATCATGAGTGCGATCAACAAGTTGATGCCCAGGAAAGCTGGGGAGAAGTTCCAGAATTTTTTCGATCCTCGCGTTGTGACTATCATAGGGTTACAATATCGGTCAAATTGCAATTATTGACAGCCTTTGACCATTTTTTCTGCTAGATTTCTGCCCCAGGTAGGTTGAAGATCGGCTATTAGTGCCGCCTGATCCTGCCCGGCAAATATAGCCAGACTTTGCTTCGCCGATCCGCAAGCTTTCTCAGTCCCGGAGCCAAAGAACTTGGCCATACCATATTCCATTTGAGCCAGCAAGATGAGTGCCCGTGGATTTTTGTCATTCAATGCTAATGCTTTTCCAAACGTCTGCATCACCTGGCCGGACAAGCTTTGTCCCCGGCCCGACGGATCGACGCTTACTTTGGCCATCGTGATAAACCCCTGCAAAGCCACGATTTCGGAGTTGTTTGGCGACACTCCATCCGCTTTTTGGGCTATTTCCTCTGCTTTGGCCAATGCTTCATCTTTTTTGTCAGCAGTGAGTGCATTGTTCACACCCTGATAAGTGTAGGCCAGCGCATGATAGTAATAAGGCTGCCATTCTTTTGGATTCAGTTCGCAGATTCGGGCAAATGCATTCGCCGATTGCTGCAATACCGGTAGCGAGTCAGTTTCAATCAGTTTGGCGATCTCTTTTTTCATCGCTTTTTGGTAGGGTGACTCTTGCGCGTTTGCGTTAAGTACCGTCAGGAATAATGCGAAAATGAGTGTTAGCTTTTTCATGATTTTGATTGGTTTGAAATGAGACTTACCAAGTCTCCAAGACTTGGCAAGTCTTATAAATTGTTCAACTGATTAGCATTCTTGTCTTTCGAAAGGGTAATAAACAGCCCGATAAAGGCAAATCGACGAGCTCCCTGTCCCACCGGCAGGCTGGCGAACGCCCCAGCTTCGTCCGGCTGCGACGCGTACCGGTAACCGAACACATTCGAGCGGCCTAGCACATTGGAGCATGCCGCATGCAGGATAATGTTAGGCCGGGGCAGGTAACTCCAGCTAATGCTCATGTCGCTATATGCCTTAGTTTTTCCCTGCATTTCGCCTGGAAGATTGGGGTTGTGATAAGTATAGCCGCTGTTCCACGACCAGGAAGTTCCCACTTGCGATTTCAATGCACTTACAAAATGCTTGATTACGACAGAACCGTTGTGTTTGGGCGCAAATGAAGGCTGAACTTTCGCGTCGAAGTTGGCGTAGCTGCGCTTGCTGTCGACAAAACTGTAAGTGATCCAGAAATCCGTGTTTTTCACAGTTTTTCTGTCGCGGTAGAAGAAGTCGATTCCTCTGGCGAAGCCTGAGCCATTTTGGGCAAGATTTTGAGGATCAGTTGCCGGGCCTTTGTAAGTGACCAGGTTGTCATAGATTTTGTAAAAAGACTCAGCGCGGAATGTACGATTGTTGTTGACAATGAAATAGTTAAGAATGTAATGTGTGGCCGCAGCATTTTTGAGGTCTGTTTGATGTATCCTCATCTTTTCTTCCGGAAGCTGTTTGAATTTTCCTGCCGCAAATGAAAACTGCCCCTGATTGTTCAGCTTGTAGGCTACCGAGAATCTCGGCGTTACCCAGGTTTCTTTCGCAAGAGAGCTATGGCCGGTTCTCAACCCGGCGACCATGATCAGCCGGTTGCTGAAATAATAGGTGGCCTCTATAAAGTGGTTGACCTGCTGGTCGGTGTAATTTCTTTTAAGGCTTTCATCGACCAATGCTTCTGAATAGCTTTTGACATACCATTCCAAGCCGTTTTTAAGTGAAAATTGGGGCGAAAAATCTTTGACGGCTACGGCTTTGGAATGAACCAGCTGGGTGATCTGGAGAATCGGGTCCAGGTTTAATTTCAATGCGTCGCGGTTATGTGAGAACGCCAGTCCGCCATAGTAAAACCAGCCTTTGTTGCCTAAATGCTTGAATGACAGGTTTCCGTAAGAGTACCGGTTGTTGAGCTCTACCCGGTCACCCCGACCATTATCTCCCGGAATTTTTTGCCAAATGGCCATATTACTTCCTTCGGTGTGGAAATAAGCTTTCAGAAAACCGGATTTTCCCTCGGTAGCATTTCCCCACTTTTGTCTCAATGAAATTTCAGTGTCCCAGCTGGAAGGGCTTTTCTCCCAATCAAAATTTTGCTTTACCAATGACTGGTAGGGCGCCAGGTTGTAATAGTTGCCGGATGCAGTGAGGGCGTTTTGCTTGCCTACCAAAGTTTGTGTGTATCCGCCGCCGAGCGACATCACGCTGACATCTCCCTGGTTTCTGAGCGGCAAATCCAATGTATTCAAAGCCAATGCAGAAGAAAGCGCCTGGCCATATTCCGCTGAATAGCCGCCGGTACTGAAAAACGATCCTTTGAAAAGATTGGGACTGAAACGCGTCCGGGTAGGGACATTGGAGGCTGTACTGCCAAATGCATTGCCTACCTGCATGCCATCAATATAGATCACAGTTTCGGAAGCATCGCCGCCTCTCACAAACAGTCGTCCGTCGTTACCCACCGTGGAAGTACCGGGCAATGTGAGCAATGCAGCCGTGATATCGCCCATCGCGCCGGAAGTAGTGACAATATCAATGGGTTTCAACACAACCGATTTCTTTTCATCGCTAGCTTCCATAGCGCCCGCAGTAATGGTCACGGCAGTGAGCAGGTTAATGCTTTCGGCCAGTGAAACTTGCAGATTAACAGGCTGTCCAATACATTCCACACTTATTTCCTGGGGTTTGAATCCGAGGGCCTGCACATTGAGCAGTTGTTTGCCGGATTCGTCGGTACTGAAAGAGAAATTTCCCGCGGCGTCGGAAGAAGTACCATCATAGGTGCCTTTAATGTAGATATTCACTCCGGGTACCGGCCCGCCTTTCTGGTCTGCCACTTTCCCGGAGATCAGCGTTTGTGCCGATGCCAGGCTGGCGGTTAAAAGTGTCAGTATTAATAAATATGTTTTCATAACGCTCTTGGTTTGATCCAAAATTGAACAGAAAGAAAACGATGGGAAACTCAGCTTGACCGAAGTGCAGGATGAGGCGGATGAAGCGTAAGAGTTGTGGAGTGAAGTGCATGTGTGGTCTGTCCGGTTTTCATTATTCTGGTAACCGGTATAAATATTTTATAAATTTTCCAAAATGCTTGTAATCAGATATTTGAATTTCTATATTCAGAAAAAAGTTACCAAACTACTGCATGGGATAACGTCTATACGCATAGAAATTGATCAGGCTGGCACATTTATTTATCGGTTGCTCCCCGAAATCAATTTCACATACGACTAACTCTAAATCCAATATAACAATGGTAGCTACAATTGGTAACAATGCAATCAGTACCCTAAAACCGGGAGCAGTACTTACAGTTACAGGCGCCCAAAGTGAGTCAGAAGCGCAAAGGGAAGTGGCGGATTTTCTACAATTAAGTAATAGGAGTGACCTCAGCTATTTCCCCATTTCGAAAGATTACTTTTTGCTGTATCTGAAATCGGGAAGTTCGTTAAGTGGAATTGCATAAAGCATTAACATTTTTCCATTCACAGAGATATGGTACAATCAGGTACATTCAAATTGCTGGGCCAAAAGCTCATTAATATCATTATTCACAGACAAGACGTAGTTAAAATAGCGCCGATCAAAAAAGGGAGGGGCTGCATTATCTATCTGAAAAATAAGGTGCCCTACGCGGTAAGTGAAAGTGAGAGAGAGGTTTACAAAAAGCTGGATTGGCTTGCAGCATAAACATTCAGTCTGTTGCCGTGAAAATATGAAGGCTCTGGTGAAAACCGGGGCCTTTTTTGATGTTAATATTTTTCGTTTCTCCGAACCCGCCGCCAATGTTAGGCGTTATCAGACCTTATTCACACCACATCTACTAATGTCCAGAAAGACGTATTTCTTTTTAATCCTTATTTTAGGAAGTTTAACCGCATTAGGCCCTTTTTCAATCGATATGTATCTCCCCGGCTTTCCGGCTATTGCAAAAGACCTTCACACTACCGCTGCCAAAGTATCGCTTTCGTTATCAGGGTTTTTCATTGGAATTTCCGTAGGCCAGTTGCTCTACGGTCCGTTGCTTGACCGGTTTGGCAGAAAAAAACCATTATTTATAGGACTGTGCGTATACATTCTCGCCTCGGCTGGCTGTGCGATGTCAGGTAGTATCAATGAACTGATCGTTTGGCGGGTAATACAGGCAATCGGAAGCTGCGCTGCGACGGTGGCTTCGGTGGCCATGGTGCGTGATCTGTTTCCTGTAAGCGATAATGCAAAGGTATTCTCTTTGCTTTTGCTGGTGGTAGGCGTGTCACCGATGATCGCTCCCACAGTTGGAGGCTACGTGACTGCCGCGTTTGGCTGGCACGCGGTGTTCCTGATCCTTACCGGAATGGGTGTTGCGATCCTGGCCGCGACGGCACTCTGGCTTCCCGACAGTTACAAGCCCGACAAAACCATGTCGCTCAAACCCAGGCCGATCATTCTCAACTTTTTGGCGGTTGTACGCGAACCACAGTTTTATACATACTCATTGACTGGTGCCATTGCATTCGCAGGCTTATTCGCTTATGTCTCCGGTTCGCCGCTGGTTTTCATGGAAGTGTTTCATACCGACGAAAAAGTGTATGGATGGATATTCGCATTCCTTTCCGTCGGATTCATTGGTTCAAGCCAGCTGAATACTTTGTTTTTAAGGAAATTTACCAGTGAGCAAATCGTCAATATGGCATTGATCTGCCAGGTGATTATTGGTTTTACATTTCTGGCAGCGGCTTTAAGCGGTATGCTGACGTTGATCACCACTGTCGTGTTCCTATTTCTGTTTTTGTGCTGTGTCGGGTACACCTATCCCAATGCTGCGGCTTTGTCTCTCGCGCCATTTACCAAAAATGCTGGCAGCGCATCTGCATTGATGGGCGCTTTTCAAATGGGAATGGGGACATTGATATCAATCGCCATCAGTTTGTTTGAAGAACCTTCCGTTGTTCCAATGGTAGGGGCAATGGCAGGATCTGCATTACTTGCACTGGTAGTTTTAGTGGTTGGTCGCCGTTTTATCACTGAAAAAGTGGATGTTCAGCAAGGTGCGGATGCTGGTGTTATGCATTAATCCGATTAGTTGGCTTTATTTTGCGCATGGATTATTTCAAAAAGCTCCTCGATTTACTTAAAACAGAAAGAGAAGAAGACCGCCAGTCTTACCTGAGAATTACCGAAATGTCGTCGGTGTCCGAGCGTCGGGCGAAGGGACTTTCGTGGTATCCCATTGCCATACGCGGCACGGAAATGAGCCGGGGCGATTATTTGTCTGTTGAAGTGGAGCGTACTACCCACCAGGATATCCCGCATCAGCTGCGGTTTGGCGTACCGGCGATGCTTTTTAGTAATCATGATGCCAAAAAGGACAGGGCAGAGGGGATCGTCACTTACCAGGGCGGCAACAGATTGAAAATAACATTGCGTACGGACGAACTGCCCGAATGGTCGCGCGACGGCAAGCTGGGGATCGATGTGCTGTTTGATGACAATAGTTATGATGAAATGCAGAATGCCCTGAAAGCAGCCTCTGCATTAGCGGAAAATGAAAAGGAAGGCAGGCTGGTCAACATACTGACTGGCGAGAAATCGCCAACTTTTCATCCCAATCTTCCCAAAATCGAAATTCCCCGCCTGAACAGCTCTCAGCTCGAAGCAGTCAACAAGATCATTGCAGCCAATGAGCTGGCCATTGTGCACGGCCCTCCCGGTACTGGTAAAACGACCACGCTGGTACAGGCGATCAAAGCGCTGAATCAGCTTGACCATCAGAAAATCCTTGTGGTAGCGCCCAGCAATACGGCTGTGGACTTGCTAAGCGAGAAATTGAGTGAGGAAGGCCTGAATGTGGTCAGGGTAGGGAACCCTGTGCGGGTTTCGGAGCGACTTACTTCCCTGACATTGGATAGTAAAATGGCTGGACACAGCGCCATTAAAGATGTGAAAGCGCTGAAAAAGCAAGCCAATGAGTATAAGAACATGGCGCACAAATACAAGCGTCATTTTGGAAAAGCGGAACGTGATCAGCGAAAAGCATTGTTCGATGAGGCTCACCGGATCATGAAGGAAGTAGGTACTATGGAGCAATATGTGATTGACGATGTGCTGAACAAAGCGCAGGTGATCACGGCGACGCTGGTGGGGGCTAATCACCACACGGTCCGAAATCTGAAATATAAAACCGTCGTCATCGACGAAGCGGGGCAGGCATTGGAGCCTGCATGCTGGATCCCGATATTGAAAGGTGAGAAAGTAGTGCTCGCCGGAGACCATTTCCAGTTATCGCCTACGATCAAATCCAGTGAAGCCGCCAAGAATGGATTAAGTACGACCTTACTTGAAAAATGCGCTGCTACACATCCCGAATCGGTGATTCTGCTGGAAGAACAATACCGGATGAATGAGGCGATTATGGGTTTTTCTTCTAAAATATTTTACGAAAATCGCCTGAAAGCGCACGAGTCCGTCGCGCATCATTTGCTATTTCCCGGCGACGCTGCTCTGGCATTCATTGATACCGCTGGCTGTGGTTTTGATGAAAAACTGGAAGGTACCAGCTCCACCAATCCCGAGGAAGCGGTGTTTCTTTTCAAACATCTGACCCAGTTTGCGGCAATGTTGAATCCTGCCGATTTTCCTACTATCGCCATTATATCGCCATATAAGGAGCAGATCAATTTACTGAAAGAACAACTGCTGCACAGTCCTTCATTGCTGGCGTTCGGGGATAAAATTTCGGTCAACACCATTGATAGTTTTCAGGGGCAGGAGCGTGATGTGGTTTACATTAGCATGACGAGAAGTAACCCGGAAGGTGAAATCGGGTTTTTGTCTGACATCCGGCGCATGAATGTGGCCATGACGCGCGCCAGAAAAAAACTGGTAGTGATCGGAGACAGCGCGACGCTTTCTCAGCTTCCGTTTTACCTGGATTTTATCGCCTATGCCGAGCAGCTGAACGCATATCAGAGTGCGTGGGAATTTGCGGATCTCTGAGATAGCATTTAAATCTGTTTGCTTTTACATGCAACCACTTTATATTTAGATGCATCTACCAGATAGCCATGTACTCTTCAATCCGGACCGGTATGCCTCAACGTTTCCTGTTAACCACATTCTTTATCCTTTTTTTGGTCTCAACCATCTTTGGACAGACGACCACACCCGCTTCCGGTATTAAAGGGACGATCAAAACCAAAAAGGGAGAGCCGTTGCCTTTTGCAGCTATTGTGGTGAAAGGAACCAGTATCAGTACCATTTCCAATGAAGAAGGTAAGTATCTCCTGAACCTGAAACCGGGTTACTACGATGTTATTTTTCAATATCTGGGGTTCAAAACAGGTCAGAAAGGGTTTACCGTCGAAAATAAAATGGAGACGTTCGACCTCACCATGGAAGAGCAGGCGCTTAGCCTGGGCGAGGTACGTATCGGGAGCCGCGACGAGGATCCCGCATATACGATCATGCGACGTGCAATTGCCAAAAGCAGGTACCATTTGTTGCAGGTCGACAGTTATGTGGCAAAGGCTTACACCAAATCCTCAATCGTGGTTACGGATCTTCCGATGGAGTTTTTGTACAAGAAGGAATTGAAGGAAATCGAAAAAGAGTCTAACTTCAAAAAAGGCGTTCCTATCCTGAATGAGAGCGTTTCCGAGGTGACCTTTAAACAGCCTAACTCTTACAAGCAAAGGGTAATCGCTGCCCGGAACAGCCAGGATAAGGGTTTTGCGAATCCCAATGCATACTTACTCACCAGTTTCTATCAGCCCGAAGTCGTAAAAGCTGTATCCCCGCTTTCGCCAAGGGCATTTGCTTACTACAAGTTTGAATACCAGGGTGCTTTCAGGGAAAATGGCATTGAAGTGAATAAAATCAAAGTCACTCCCCGCTCTTATGGTGAAGGCGTTTACCGCGGCACGATCCACATTATCGAAGACGAATGGAGCATTTATAGTCTTGATCTGCAAACGGTCAACACGGGTTTCACCATTGATATCAAACAGGTTTATAGCCCCGTACAAGGCGTGTGGATGCCAGTTAATCAGCAATTTCATGTGCAGGGAGGCATTTACGGATTGAAAGGGAAAGGTGATTTTGTGATTTCCCAATCATTTTCCAACATCAAGATCAATCCTACTTTCAAGCCTGACATTGTGGTGGTGGATGATAAAAAGCAGAAAGAGGAAGCGAAAAAGATCAAGCTGACGGGCCGCGAAATAAAATCTCAAAAACTGGAAGATGTAGTGGGTAAGCAGAAGGAATTTTCGGCTAAAAACCTGCGGAAAATGATGAAGGAATATGAAAAGCAGGACCTGAAAGCGAAGGAGGAAAAAGGCGAGGATGTGGACCTGAATTTCACCCGAAATGATTCCACACAGGTGGATTCCATGGCGAGTATGCGGAGCACGGCGTTTTGGGATTCGATCCGGACGGTACCGCTCACCGTGGCAGAAGTGAAAAGCTACACCCGGCTGGATAGTATCATTGTGGTCAATGAAGGTACTCAGGAACAGCGGGATAGTCTCAAAGTTTCGAAGTCTGATACGACAAGAAACGGAAAAAGAAGAAGCGGTAATGATTTCATTGGCGGCGTGTTAACGGGCCACAGTTTCCGGCTGGGCAAAAAAAGCCCGTGGCGGCTGGATTACGTTAGTCCGCTTTTTGGAGCACAGGTTAATACTGTGGAAGGACTGGTGTTAAACGGGGGCGGCCTGAAACTGCGTTATCGGGGAGGTAACCCAAAAAATGATCAGGAAGGAGTGCAGCTGAGCTCTTCGGGCATTAAACGTTTTTCGGTGAGGCAGGGGCAAGAATGGTCGTTCAATGCGTTGACCAGGTACTCTTTTGCCCGTGAAAGGTTAATGCCTATTTTGGGAATTGACTACGGCTGGAAGCGGAGTATTATTAATGTCTCGGTAGGACAAACCGTTTCCCAGTTCAACAGTGAAAATCCAATGCACCCGCTGCTAAATACATTCACAACATTGTTTTTGGAAAGAAATTTTATCAAAATATATGAAAAGAACATCATCAGAATGGACTTCAAAACCAATCGTGAAAATGAGCATTTTGAACTGAAAGCGAACATTGAATATGCGTTGCGCTCTCCATTACAAAATTTAAACAAAACGAACTCGTATCGCTGGATTGATTGGAAACGCAGGGAATTTACCTCTAACATTCCCATGAATGCGGAGGTGGCGGACGAGAATGTAAATCCTACTTACGAAATGCCCAAGCACCAGGCGCTTACTTTGGGTGTATCCGCAGCTTACAAGCCGTGGCAGAAATACAAAACAAAAAGTGGCAAGACATCATTCTACGATGATGATTCTCCCAAATTTACGATCAATTACCGTAAAGGTTTCAAGGACGCATTCGGCAGTGAAGTTGATTTTGATTTTGTTCAGATCGGTGTGCAACACGGATTTGAAACTGGTGTAAGGAGCAAGCTGAGCTACAAGCTGGCGGCTGGGAAATTTTTGAATGACAAGGCGGTGTTCTTTCCGGACTATCAACATTTTGCAGGCAACCGGTTTTTCTTCCAGCTAGGTGATCCGGTGGGTACGTTCAGGATGCTGGACTACTACCGTTACAGCACGGCAAATCAGTTTTTTGAAGCACATGTGCTGAGCGAATTCCGCAAGTTCCTGCTTACCCAGATCACCTGGTTTCGCGTTTTGGGTATCAAAGAAAACTTTTTCCTGCATTACCTTGCCACACCCGCCTCTGATAATTATACTGAGCTCGGCTATGGCCTCGACGTAGGTATCCGCTTTCCGTTTCGAGTGGAGGTTGTGAACAGTTTTGAGGGTTTCAAATACAAAAACACCGTCTTCCGTATCGGGACGACGATGAATTTTAATTTGGGGAAAAACTGAAAGCGGTTCTAAAGGCCGGGATTGTTACAGGATAAATTCATCGAAATTGTCTTTGTGTATGACTTTTTGGGAATGGATTCTTTTTAGGAATCCTTTCCCAAAAAGAATCCATTCCCAAAAAGTAGTGTTTTTGATATTTTTTAGATGCCAGAGCTCTACACTTTCTGCAAGAACATTGTTTTCAGAACCATAACAGTCCTTTCAACTTTGCCTTCAATTTCTTCTGCATCATCAGTCAGGCGAATGTTCTTCACGAGCGTTCCTCTTTTCAATGTCGTAGAGCTGCCTTTTACTTTCAAATCCTTAATTATTTTCACCGAATCACCTTCGGAAAGCAAGGTGCCGTTACTATCTTTTACTTCCATTTTGAATGTATTGTGGGTGGTTTTTGAATGGAACAAAGGTACGTAAAGCATTATGAAGAACCCTACTTGTAGAAATCGGTCAACCTTTCAGCAATTTCTTCCGGGCTGGGCAAAAGTTGTTTGAATTTATTCGGAAGCAAGTTAGTAGTGTTATATGTTGAAACACCAATCGGGAGTGTACCATTTTTCAAGGAGTACTCTACGATGGTTCTGTCCTTGTTTTTACAAATGATAATACCGATGGATTCATTCTCATGAGGCAGCTTAACCTTATCATTTAATACTGCGAGATAGAATTCCAGCTTCCCTTTATGCTCGGGCTCGAATTCGCCGATTTTTAAATCAATGGCAATGAGGCATTGTAGTTTGCGGTGATACAGTAAAAGGTCAACCCAGTAATCGCGGTCATTTACTTGAATTCTGTACTGATTGCCTACAAATGTGTAATCGCTTCCCATTTCCAGCAGAAATTTTCTAATGTTCTTTACTAATTCCACTTCCAACTCGTTTTCTGAGTGCTCGTTGGCCAGATTCAGAAAGTCAAATGTGTAACTGTCTTTGATGGCAAGCATCGCTTGTCTACTCAAAGTCTCAGGCAATACCTGATCAAAGTTTGTCTGATTAAGCAGATATTTCTCAAACGTTTTGTTTTCGATCTGGTGAATTAAGACATTTTTTGTCCAGCCGAATTTCTTGGCAGACAGAATATAAAATTGTCTCTCCTGACTGTTTTTACATTTCGAAAGGATCACAATATGCTTGCTCCATCCAATTTCTCCAACCAATGGTTGGAGATTTGTATTAGACTGATAATCAGTATAAAACTGTACCATATACCAAATGTTGGTTGTCGAGAAGCCGCCGGTTCCAGGGAACTCCGCTTGCAACTCTTTGGACAGTGTTGGGACAATGGATTTGCCCCAACTTTCGGATTGTCTTTCCGCAATGGACTTGCCAATTTCCCAGTACAGACTAATTAATCTGGTATTGACTGCGGTGAGCGCTTCGTATTGAGCTTTCCTTATTTTCTCCTTTATATTGGTTATAAAGTCTCTCTCGATATGGCTTAAATTCATGATTTTGAATTAACAGACTTTATCAATGAGACGGAATGATTTCATTTTGGTCACTTCTGAGCTCAATCTTTTCCAAAACCCCTTATCTTTGTCGCATTCAAATCTCCTGATAAAATATAGAAACATCAGTTGCAGCGTGACTTATCAGCTGTGACAACCGGCGCTAATCGGCGTTGGGCTGAATTTTATATCATATATTTTATCAAAGAGAAATGGAAGCAATTCAAAAAATAGCTGTCATCGGCGGTGGAGGCCGTACAGGCAAATATATAGTAGATCAATTATTACAGAAGGGGTTCTCATTGCGCTTGCTACTTCGGAATCCCAACACTTTCACCATTCAAGATCCACTCATTGAAATAATCCACGGGGATGTTCTGGACGAAAAAATAGTCAATGTGCTGATTGAGGGCTGTCAGGCAGTGATCAGTACTGTGGGGCAGCGAAAAGATGAGCCTCTTGTGGCCAGTCGTGGTGCTAAGAACGTGATCAGCGCGATTCAAAAGCAACAGATTTCTGCGGGAAAGGTCAGGTATATACTACTAGCGGGCTTGAATGTCGATACACTTTTTGATAAAAAAAGTCCCGAAACACAAAAGGCGACAGCGTGGATGAAAGAAACGTTTCCTGCTATTCACGAAGACAGACAGAAATCGTATGCGATTTTGGAAGCTAGCGATGTAGACTGGACGCTGGTCAGGGTGCCTTGCATTGAGTTCAGTGATGAAAAGGGCAATGTAAAAGTTGACCCGGAGGATTGTCCCGGAAGCAAAATAAGTGCGGGAGATATCGCGCGTTTTATGATCGGGCAGTTAATGGACAATACCTATTTGAGGCAGGCTCCTTTTATTGCTGGTTTTTAAAAAGCCCAGGACTTAAGTCCTGGGCTTTTTAAAAACCAAGCGCATCCCAAAGAATTTCCGCAGGATGCAACGCTTTGCGGCCTGTGCCATCATGTATCTGGTGGCGACAACTTGTTCCCGGTGCGGCAATGATCACTTCTTCGGGCTGTTGACGTACGGCAGGGAAAAGTACTAATTCGCCGATCTGCATGGAGATGTCATAATGTTCCTTCTCATAGCCAAATGAACCCGCCATTCCGCAGCATCCCGACGGAATCAGTTGAACAATATAATTCTCCGGAAGAGAAAGCATTTTTTTTGTCGGTACCATGCTGGAAATTGCCTTTTGTTGGCAATGTCCATGTAATTTGATCAAACGTTTCTCCTTGGTGAACTGATCTCGCGATATGTGTTTCAACTCAATTTCACGTGCTATGAATTCGTCAAACTGCAATGCATTCAACGCAAGATTTTTAGCGTCTTCCAGCATATTTTCACTCACAAGGTCAGGGTACTCGTCACGGAATGTTAATATCGCCGACGGCTCGATACCGACCAACGGTGTTTCGTGGGAAATGACATCTTTCAGAAGACGAATGTTTTCTTCTGCTATTTTTTTTGCGTCTTTCAAAAGTCCCTTCGATAGTTGCGGCCGTCCGGACGGGCCGTGTTTCGGGATAATTACTTCATAACCCAGTTTTTCTAAAACCTGGATAGATTTCTTGCCGATTTCAACATCATTATAGTTTGTGAATTCGTCGCAAAACAGGTAAACCTTCCGTGATGCTGTTGTATTAGTCTTTTTGCGCTGCTCGTACCATTTCGTCAGCGTAGTACTGTGCAGCAATGGCATCGTGCGTTCCGGGTGAAAACCTACTACGCGGTTGGCGATTTTACGCAGCGGCGCATTCTTGAAAACCAAATTGTAAGCCCACGGAACATAGCTCGCAATTCCGGTCATTTTGGAGAAATTCCCCACCAGCCACGACCTTAGCGGGACACCGTGAACATCATGGTACTGTTGAAGAAACTCCATTTTCAGTTTGGCCACATCCACATTGGATGGACATTCACCTTTGCAGCCTTTACAAGCAAGGCACAGGTCATATACTTCTTTAATCTCCTGGTTATCAAACCGGTTTTCTTTCGGCGAGCGGGTCAGCATTTCGCGCAGAATGTTGGCACGGGCGCGGGTGGTGTCCTTTTCATTGCGGGTGGCCATGAAACTCGGGCACATGGTACCGCCGCTCATTTCCGTTTTGCGACAGTCTCCCGATCCGTTGCATTGTTCCGCATGCTGTAATATATCCTGGTCCTGGAAGCGGAAATACGTTTTAAACTCAGGCGTCTGCTGGTCAGCTTCGTAGCGAAGGAAAGTATCCATCGGAGCGGTGTCGACGATCTTGCCGGGATTGAAAATGTTATTCGGGTCCCAGGTTTTTTTGATCTCTTTGAAAAGCTGGTAATTGTGCTCACCAACCATTTTAGGAATAAATTCGCCACGTAATCGACCGTCACCATGTTCCCCTGAAAGCGATCCGTCATACTTTTTAACCAGATCGGCAATTTCCTCGGCGATCATCCTGAATTGCTTATGCCCTTCACTGGTTTTAAGGTTAATGATGGGCCGAAGGTGAATTTCGCCGGTACCAGCGTGAGCATAATGCACAGCTGACATGCCATGTTTTTTAAGGATCACATTGAAATCGCGAATGTAGTCCGGCTGGTCATAAACATCCACAGCCGTGTCTTCGATAACAGCTACCGCCTTTTCGTCACCGGGTATATTAGCAAGTAAGCCAAGTCCAGCTTTTCGCAGCGTCCATATTTTTTTAGTATCATCTCCAAAAAGCAGTGGATAATGGAAGCCGATACCTGCTTCCTGCAACTCTTTGGTCATTTCCGCTGCAATCCTTTCGACTTCTTCCTGCGTTTCTCTGGAAAGGTCTACTACCAGGATAGCGGGAAATTTTCCGTCAGGTTTATTCTTAACAAAAAAAGCATTTTTCTTCTGTTCTGCATTTGTGGTGGCGCATTCGAGCACGTAGTCGTCAATCAGTTCGACGGCGTGCGGCTGGTATCTCAATGTCAATATCGTGGCACGAAGCGCTTCGTCGATGGTATCACAATGGACGCAGACCAGCCCCTGTGTTTTGGGAGGCAGCGGTACCAGATTTAATTTTATTTCAGTTAAAAAACACAATGTACCTTCCGATCCGGCGATCAGGCTGCACATGTTAAATGGCTTTACATCTGCTGATTCTGAATGGTTTGCGTAAGGTTCAGTGTGCAACAGCATGTCCAGCGCATAACCAGTGTTCCGTCTTTCGATACTTGGTTTAGGGAAGTTTTTCCTGATCTCAGCCTGGTTTTCAGGAGAGTTTAGTATCTCGTTGGTTTTCAGGTATATCTTATCAAGAAGGGATGCGCTTCCGTTTTTCTGTTGTGCATTGCCCAGTAATGTTTTGAAATCCGAACCTGAAACAGCCTTGAATTCGGCGTCCGATCCATCCGCGAGAATCGCTTTTACTTCCAGTGTATGCTCTCTGGCGCTGCCGTACACAATGGAATTGGAGCCACACGAATTGTTCCCTACCATTCCACCAATCATGGCCCGGTTGGCGGTAGAAGTTTCCGGCCCGAAATATAGTCCGTAAGATTTTAAAGCCATGTTCAGCTCATCTCTTACCACACCCGGCTGGACTCTTACCCAGTGTTCTTCGACATTGATTTCCAGTATTTTGTTGAAATTCTTCGAGACATCTACGACAATTCCGTTACCTACGACCTGCCCTGCCAACGAAGTTCCAGCCGTTCTCGGTATCAGAGAAATACGGTTTGCCGTAGCGTAGGAGATCAGGGTTTTAAGGTCACTGATCGTTTTAGGAATAGCTACGGCCAGGGGCATTTCCCGGTACGCAGACGCATCCGTAGCATATAAAGTGCGCATTGTATTGTCGGAATACAAGTCACCTTCAAGTTGTTGGGCAAGCGAACTCAGGTCAGATTTGGAAACAGGGGCCGGCGATGTCATAAATGTGGATAAACTTAGAAAATCAACTCAAAGTTACGCACAACGGAGAAGGATTTCCAGCAAAATTTCAAGATAGATTTCCTCACGTATAATATTCTGAGAAACCGCTTGGGGATTAAATGTTTGCAAAAAAAATGCCCGGATGTGACTGTATTTGTACTTCTCAAATAAGGCTGTTGTACTATAATTGGAAATCTAGTCGATTTGTTAAATAAGGTGAATTTTATGCACATTTTTCAGAGAGGTGCTATTGTATTATCCGAGTTATTTATATTATTTTGTATGTAACCAACTGTGATATTTATACTAATTCACGTATTTGTTCATGAAAATGGGCTTTTGGGCAGCCTTATAGCTTTTTTTGATGAATGGATGTGACAATGTTAAAATGATACAATTGCAGTTCGACATTTACCTAATTAATATCTAACCTATGATGAAAATGTCCATTTTTCTACTTCGTCAACATGATCCGCACCGTAAAAATAACGGTCTGGCAAAGTTAAGACCATCGACTGGCAGAGCAGGGCTTCTGGCAGTATTGTTGATGCTGATCAGTACTACAATGAGCGTAATGGCTCAGGATGTGAGTGTATCCGGTAAGGTAACGGATGCCAAAACAGGAGGTATTCCAGGTGTTACTGTAACACTCAAAGGAAGCACCCGGGGAACCAATACGGATGTGGAAGGCAATTACCAGATCACTGTTCCGGGAAATGCAACATTATCTTTCAGCGCAATTGGCTATGAAACACAGGATGTTGCGGTTGGAAATAAATCAGTAGTGAATGTAGTCCTTTCGGAGGATGTTAAGGCCCTGGAAGAAGTGGTGGTTGTAGGGTACGGAACGGTGAAGAAAAAGGATGCAACCGGCGCTGTTTCAGCTTTGGGATCCAAGGATTTCCAGAAAGGGATTGTAACCTCACCTGAGCAGCTGATGCAAGGCCGCGTTGCTGGTGTGCAGATCACCCAGTCCAGCGGCGAGCCGGGCGGTGGTATCAATGTTCGTATCCGTGGTACGTCGTCTGTACTTGGTGGTAATAACCCTCTTTTTGTTATCGACGGTGTGCCCCTTAGCGGAGATAATACGTCAAGCGGAGGTGATAACCAGGGTGTTGGTCGTCAGCCTGCGAAAAACCCGTTGAACTTCCTGAATCCGGATGATATTGCCAGCATGGACATTCTTAAAGATGCTTCTGCGACGGCGATTTACGGTTCTCGCGGTGCCAATGGTGTTGTTTTGATTACCACCAAAAGAGGTAGAGGAAAAGGCGCGCTGGACTACGGGTATTCTGTTGGTTTCAGTAACATCACCAAAAAATACGATTTGCTCAATGCTGCGGAATACAAAGCAGCCGGTGGACAGGATCAGGGAGCGAATACTGACTGGCAAGACTTGTTGTTCAGAACGGCATTGACCCACCAGCATAACCTGTCGTATGGTGGCGGAGACGCCTCAGGTAACTACCGGTTTTCGCTGGGATATTTGAACCAGGACGGTATCGTGGAAACTTCCAATGTAAAACGATATAGTGTAGGTTTCAGCGGAAATAAGAAATTCATCAACGATAAATTGACGATCGGAAGCAACCTGAATTTTGCAAATACGCAGGATACGGGCGTTCCTATCTCGGAAAATATCGGTTTTGAAGGAGATTTGATGGGTAGCATATTGAAAGCAAACCCGACCCGCGCGGCTTACAAGAACGACTCATTGAACCAGTCGACAACTACGGAGCCTAACCCGCTCGCTTTCGTGAAACTTTCAAAAGATTACAGTAACACGTTGCGTGCGTTGGGTAACATCAATGCGGAGTTTGAAATTTTTACCGGCCTTAAATTCAAAACGGTTCTTGGTTTTGACAAATCTATGTCGTCGAGAAAGCAGGCATATTCAAGAGACCTTGTGGTGTCTGGGATTGAGAAAATTGGTCGTGTGTATATCCGCGATGTGGAAAGTGATAACAAATTGTGGGAAAACTATTTCACCTATGAAAAGGAGTTTGGTAAAATATCGCTGAACGCATTGCTAGGTTACTCATACCAAAGTTTCGAAAATAGCAGCAAAAATGTAGCTGCCGCTAATTTCAGGACGAGCAATCTTGACTTGATGATTAATAACCTGGGTATTGCAGGAACGGTTAACGTAAAAAATGAAACTTCACTTTCGAGTGTTGGTTCGGTCGTTCAAAATTCCAGCTATGTGAAGGATGAACTGCAATCGTACTTCGGACGTGTGAATTTGGGCTTTGGTAGTAAATACCTGTTCACAGGTACATTGCGTGTGGATGGGTCTTCCAAATTCGGTGGAAACAACAAGTATGGTTATTTCCCATCCGGTGCATTCAAATGGAAACTGGTTGAAGAAGATTTCGTGCCCAAGACAGTATTTACCGATCTTTCTTTAAGAGTAGGTTATGGTGTTACCGGTAACCAGGCAATTCCTCACAACGTATACGATAGAAGGGACCGTTACAGTGACTACGTGATCAACCAGGCAGGTGATGCGATCACTGGCGGTGGCTTGAATGCGGTTGCGTTTAACAATCCTGATTTGAAATGGGAATCGACGGCTGCATTCAACCTGGGTCTTGATTTTTCTATCCTGAAAGGAAGGCTTTCAGGTAGCATCGATGTTTACAACAAAAGTACAAAAGATCTGCTGTTCAAAGTGGTAGCAGCTCAGCCTGCCCCGAACCCGTTTGTATATCGTAATTTGGATACGGATATTCAGAACCGTGGTATAGAGTTGGCTCTGAATGCTGTTGTGGTGGACGGTAAGAAGTTTTCGTGGGAAGTGCTGTTTAACGCGTCATACAACAAAAACCTTGTTAAAAACCTGATCGGTACATATGATACCGGTGAGATCAACGGACAGGGCTTATCTGGTGCATTTGCACAACGTTTGGCAGAAGGACAACCATTATTCGCTTACTTCCTGCGTGAGTTCGGCGGATTTGATGAAAATGGAAACTCTATTTATCCCAATGGAGACTTTCAGCAATTCCTGGGAGGAAAAAGCCCGCTGCCAAAAGTTAATGCCGGTTTGACGAATAATCTAAAATATGGTAATTTTGATCTGAGCATTTTCTTCAACGGTGTATTCGGTAATTACCTTTATTCCAATACGGCTAATGCATTCTTTACACAAGGATCATTTTCTAACGGACGTAATGTTACAAAGGACGTGATCGGCAACGGCGAAGGTGCATTGAATGCTCCTGACGTATCAACCCGCTTCCTGCAGAAAGGAGATTTCATCAGAATGCAGAACTTTACCCTGGGCTATCGTATCCCGATGAAAAGCAACAAGATCCTTAATAACGCAAGAATCTTCGTTACAGGACAGAATTTGTTTACGATTACAAAATACGATGGACAAGATCCTGAGGTTAGCACGAACAAGTCGCTTAATGATATCCCATCATTTGGTATTGACTATACAGCGTACCCGAGAGCAAGAACATGGACGGCAGGTATAAATGTCTCATTCTAATTTCAAATTGTTAAGAAGATGAAAACCAGTAAAATATACAAGATAATCGTTGCGGGGATGAGCATTGCTGTTTTTTCAGCTTGCACAGACCTTGTCACCGAAGAGAAAGATTCGGTGGTGAACAAATCGGCTGATGGCAAATTTGCGCCGGTCAACGTTTCCGAAGCACTTGCTTCAGCTTACAAAGACTTGTCCACTTACTCCGACCAGGCAGGGATTTACGCCCTCGGCGAGCACACGACAGCTGAAATGATCCCGCCAACGCGTGGTGTGGACTGGGGTGATAATGGTGTGTGGCGTACATTGGACCAGCATACCTGGGACGCTTCCCACTCCTATATCCTAAGCGCATGGAATGCATTGAACCAGAGAGCTTATAAGGCTACCGAGATCATCGCTTCTAATCCTACTGCAGTACAAAAAGCAGAAGCTCAGTTTTTGAGAGCATATAATATGTACTGGGTAATGGACTACTGGGGCGTTGTTCCTTTCCGTGAAGTAACACAAGGTGTGAATGACCTTCCCAAAGTACTGACTCGCTCAGAGGCATACGACTACATCATGAAAGACCTGGAAGAAGCACTTCCGAACCTTCCGAAAAAAGGACCGAGCGTAACGAATGGTACGGCTTCAAAAGCGGCAGCGAATTTCCTTCTTGCCAAAATGGTCTTGAATAAAGCAGTGTATAAAAGCGCCGCTCCGGAAGGTCCATATACATTCGACAAGGCTGATATGGATAAGGTAGTGGCTTATGTTGATGCCATTACAGCTGATGGATATGCGTTAGAGAAAGATTATTTCGCAGCATTTTCTGCAAGCGCAAAAACAGAGCCTATTTTCAATGTGCAGGAAGGAACAGCTCAAAACCGCTGGTTCATGACCCTGCACTATGGTCAAAACCCATCGGGCTGGAATGGATTTGCAACCCTGGCGGACTTCTACGATACTTTTGAAGCAAAAGACTCCCGTATCGGTGCGCCTGGAAAAAGAGATGGTTCACAGTTCTCTGGTATCGGTACAGGTTTCCTGATCGGGCAGCAATATGACGACAAAGGTGCGGTAATCATTGATAGTCGTACCCAGAAGCCATTACAGTTTACCAAAGATGTGCCTTTGTCCGGTGCTGCAACGGATAAAGGGATCCGGGTTATCAAATATCACCCTGCAAACTCAGGTAAATACCTGTTAATGCGCTATGCAGAGGCTTACTTGATGAAAGCTGAGGCGCTACTGAGAGGGGGAAATGCAGCAGCGGCGTTAACACAGATCAATGCGCTGAGAACAATGCGTGGTGCCACTGCACTCGCTTCGTTAACAGAGGCTAATCTGTTCGACGAGATCGGAAGAGAGCTTTATTGGGAAGGTGGTAAAAGAACTACCGAGATCCGTTTTGGTAAATTCACTACCGGGCTCGGTACCTCTGTGAAAGAAGCCTACACTGTATTGTACCCAATTCCTTCTGCTGCTTTGGTGTCTAATGCCAATTTGGTTCAGAACAAGGGATATTAATTTTTTTAATTTATTTTTTGTCAGAGATGCCCGCAGTTTCCGGGCATCTCTGTTTTTTATTAGATATCAAATGATCCGTTCATTGCTATTAAACGTTGTCTTTATATTGACAGCTTGTTTTTTGAATTCATGCCAAAGTCAGGATGCGGTAAAAGAAAAATCGGAGGAGATTTTCAGGACCTTAAAAAATAATGAAGCGCGCATTCTTGTTAGAATCGGTGACAAAGAATTTTACAGCCCGGAAAGCGTTTTTACAGGACAGATCCTGATGTCAGACAACATGATGAGTATGACATTGACCGATCAGTTCGAAGGAAAAACGATCATTAACCTGGGAAGTAAGAAATGGTTTTCCAAAAAGCCAGTCCATGAGCTGATCAATGCCGAAAACCAGGTTAGTACCAATGTTAAAATGGGCAAAATTGTAGATAGGGAGAAAATGATCGGGGAAGGTTATATGATGGCATACGGTGAAATCACGGCTGTGGAATTTTTAAAAGATAAAATGGTTTTCAAGATAATGGGTAAGGTGGGGAAGTATAGTGATTTTCAACAACCCGACAAGTATCTGCCGGCAGAGGGAATTATTGTTTATAAAAAACCGGCAGTTAGTTTCGGAAATGTTACTGAAAACGAAGTTTTTAGCTCCACGACTTCTAATTAAATGATAGAGAAAATAAAAAGTCCCGCCGTAGCGGGAGCCCTTCTGGTTCAGGCTTTGCTTTTTTTGTCTTGCAATAAATCCGAGAAGCAGGAAGGATTATTTAAAGAACTGGGTGCATCGGAAACCGGGATCGACTTTGTAAATAAGGTCGAGGACCGCGAGGATATTAATATTTTCAACTACCGGAATTTCTACAATGGTGGTGGTGTCGCGATCGGAGATATTAACAATGACGGGTTGCCCGATATTTATTTCACCGCCAACATGGGTGAAAATAAACTGTACCTCAATAAAGGCAACTGGAAATTTGAAGATATCACTGAGAAAGCGGGAGTGGCCGAACCTACGAAGTGGAGCACCGGCGTGGTGATGGTGGATGTGAACGGCGATAAGCTGCTGGACATTTATGTTTGCAATGCAGGGTATCAGAAGTTTGTGAATAAGCAAGGGAATTCGCTTTACATAAATAATGGCGACCTCACTTTTACGGAATCGGCAGCGAAGTATGGCCTGAACGAGTCAGGGTACACGACACATGCGGCGTTTTTGGATTATGACATGGACGGCGACCTGGATGCCTATATCCTGAATAACAGCTTTATACCGGTCAATACCCTTAACTATGCCAATGACCGCAATTTGAGGGCCAAAGATTGGCCCGTCAAAGATTTTTTAAAAGGCGGAGGCGATAAGCTGCTTCGTAATGATAATGGCAAGTTCGTGAATGTGAGCGAAGAAGCAGGGATTTATGGAAGTCTCATTGGATTCGGACTTGGTGTGACGGTAGGCGACATTAATGGCGACCAGTATCCAGACATTTATGTTTCCAATGATTTTTATGAGAGAGATTATTTCTATATCAATCAAAAGGACGGCACGTTTTCAGAGGAACTTGAAAAACGCATTAAACACACCAGTCTGGCGTCAATGGGTGCTGATATGGCGGACATCAACAACGACGGATATCCCGAGCTCTTTGTAACGGATATGCTTCCCCGCGACGAACATCGGTACAAAACCAGCACTTCATTCGAAAACCATTACTTGTTCAATCTGAAAAAGGAAAAGGGCTTTCATAATCAATACATGCAGAATAGTCTGCAATTCAATAACCAGGATGGTACATTCAGTGAAATCTCGAACTACTCAGGCGTTGCTGCAAGTGATTGGAGTTGGGGCGCCTTGTTGTTTGATGCAGACAATGATGCCCTGACAGATATTTACGTAAGCAATGGCATTAACCATGACATTCTTGACCAGGATTTTATCGATTTTTTTGCCAATGAAGTGACTCAGAAAATGGTCATGTCAGGGGAAAAACAGAACATGCAAGACATTATCGACAAGATGCCTTCTAACCCGATTGCGAATAACTTCTTTCACAATGAAGGTAATTTGAAGTTCGAGGAACGGGGCGAAGAATTTGGCCTCGGGGCAAAATCTTTTTCCAACGGCGCCGCTTATGCAGATCTGGACAATGATGGTGATCTGGACCTGGTTGTTAACAATGTGAACCAGCCCTGTTTTGTATATAAAAACCAGGCGGAACAAAAACAGAACCATTATGTCAAGCTGAAACTGACCGGTGAGGGAAAAAATACGTTTGCGATCGGAGCTAAAATCGAGGTTTACGCGGGTAATCAGATTTTTAGCAAACAACTCAATCCAGCGCGAGGTTTCCAATCGAGCACCGAGTATCCGATGACCATTGGATTGGGGAAAATTTCGCAGATTGACTCGGTGCGCATCATGTGGCCTAGCCGGAAAGTGACGAAGGTGGGAAAGTTTAAATCAGATACTACATTAAATTTTTCCGTCAAGGACGCGGCGGATGTGGTCGTGTTGCCTATCAACAAAAACATAACACCTTTAACCGCCATCGCGGGGAATGGGTTTGATGCCCACAAGGAAGACAGATACGAAGACTTTTATAATGAAAGAAATATTCCCGTCATGCTGTCGCAGGAAGGCCCGAAGGCTGCGATCGGCGATGTGAATGGAGACGGTACCGACGATGTTTACATTTGCGGTGGCAAAGGACAGGGAGGGCAGCTTTATTTGCAAAAAGGTGGTTCATTCGTCAAATCTGTCCAAAAAATTTTTACCGAACTGGCCGGTTTTGAGGATACAGCCGCTTCTTTTTTCGACGCGGACGGTGATGGGGACAAGGATCTGATCGTAGGAAGCGGAGGAAATGAAACGCTGGTAACCAGCCCCGACCTGCCAACCCGGCTCTATTTGAATGACGGTAAAGGTAATTTCGCGATCAATACCAGGGCATTGCCACCCAATTCAATGAATACGGCCGTTATCGCAACACATGATTATGACGGAGATGGTGATATAGATCTTTTTGTAGGTAGCCGGAGTGTGCCCCGTGAATATGGATCAAGTCCGAGAAGCTATCTTTATCAGAACGACGGAAAAGGTGTTTTCAAGGATGTAGGAAAGGAAATTGCCCCTCAGTTTTTGAAATTAGGCATGATCCGGGACGCTTCCTGGGCGGATGTGGATGGCGACAAAATCAGGGAACTGATCGTGGCGGGCGATTGGATGGCTCCTGTGATTTTCAAATACCAGGGAGGCAAGTTTGTGAAAATGGAAACTGGTTTCGATGCCTACGCGGGTTTCTGGGGCTGCATCAAGGTGGCTGATATGGACGGTGATGGCGATCAGGACATTGTCTTGGGTAATATCGGCGAAAATTTTTCGCTGAGGGCCTCTGAAAAGTTACCTATGAAGATTTGGATCAATGATTTCAACAAAAACGGGACCATTGAGAAAGTGATTACCAAAGTCGTCGATTCCAAAGACGTACCTATCCTTTTGAAACGAGAATTGACAACACAGTTTCCGTTGTTAAAAAAGAACAGTTTGAAACATTCCGAATACGCGACGCGGTCTATTCAGGATCTGTTTCCGGAGGATATGCTCAAATCCGCTGTGGAAAAATCGGTGACGTACCTGCAATCTGCTATTGCTGTGAATGACGGAAAAGGTCACTTTAAACTCACAGAGCTACCCTATATGGTCCAGATTTCCTGCCTGAATGCAATCCAGACGCAGGATGTAAATCATGATGGAAAACAAGACCTGATTGTGGGCGGTAATTTCACCCATTTTATCCCACAGCTGGGTAGCCTGGACGCGTGCCGCGGCAATGTGCTGATCAACAGGGGGAATATGAAATTTGATGTTTTACTGAGTAATCAAAGCGGTTTTGCGATTGATGGCGAGGTAAAGCAGATCAGTCCGATTACTATTCAGGGAGCACCATATCTGATCAATCTTGTCAACAATGCTGCGCCGGTCTTGTTCAAAATCAACAAACTGTAAAAACACATCGTTTTGTTCTTCAAATTTTCCATACGCTTGCTTCAACCTGTTTACAGTATTCTGCTGGTCAGTTTATGCTGGACCGGTTTGTCCTGTTCCAAAGAGAAAGGTGTGCAGGACTACCATTTTGACCTGCTAACTTCCGAAAAAACCGGTATCGATTTTTCCAATACATTGAAACCCACAAAGGAATTCAACATTTTCTACTACATGTATTTTTACAATGGTGGCGGTGTTGGAGCCGGAGATTTGAACAATGACGGGTTGGTTGATCTCTGTTTTTCAGCGAATCAGGAGCCGAACCGGATTTACTTGAACAAGTCGGGGATGAAGTTTGAGGACATTACCGAAAAGGCGAATTTCAAAGGAGGGAAAGGTTGGTCCAACGGCGTGTCCATTGTGGACATCAATCAGGATGGCATGCTGGACATTTATATTAGCCAGGTGGGCGATTTTGAATCCATGAAAGGCCATAATTTGCTTTTCGTATGTCAGGAAATTACGAAGGAAGGCATTCCGGTGTATGCTGAAAAATCAAAAGAGTACGGACTGGATCTGGTCGTTTTCGGAACACAGGCCATGTTTTTTGACTATGACCTGGACGGTGACCTGGACATGTTTCAGCTCAATCATTCGGTTCACCAGAATGGCACATTTGGCCGGAGGGCGCTTTTTGAAAATACCCGTCATCCATTGGCGGGTGACAAGCTTTTTAGAAATGACAATGGCAAATATGTGGAAGTTACCAAAACCACTGGCATTCACAGCTCAGCCCTGGGTTATGGGCTCGGGTTGGGCGTAGGCGACCTCAATTTTGACGGATACCCTGATATGTACATTGGAAACGACTTCCACGAGAATGATTATCTGTATATCAATCAAAAAAACGGGTCTTTTCGCGATATGACGGACTCGTCGCTGATGCATACCAGCCAGTTCTCAATGGGCGTGGACATTGGTGATCTTAACAATGATATTTTCCCCGAAATCGTATCGCTTGATATGCTTCCTTCTGACTATGAGATCCTTAAAAAATCGGAGGGAGAGGATATGTACAGTATTTTTCAGTTCAAGATCCGGCAGGGTTACAACTACCAGTTTGCGAGGAACAATTTGCAATACAACAATGGAAACGGCACATTCAGCGAAATAGGAATGTATTCCGGCGTTCATGCGACCGACTGGTCGTGGGCGGCGCTTTTTACGGATTTTGATAATGATGGCCTGAAAGATCTTTTCATTTCAAACGGCATTCCGAAACGCATGAACGATACCGACTATATCAAGTTTGTAGCCGATGATGTGGTACAGGAGAAGATCAGGAACAAAAACTTCGATGAAAACGACCCGGGCCTGGCCGATAAGCTGCCGGAGATCAAGCTACCCAATAAATTCTTTTCCAATCAGGGCGATCTGGCTTTCAAGGATTGGGCGGGTTCAATTAAAAACGATCAGGTTTCTTATTCCAATGGATCGGTATATGCGGATCTTGACAACGATGGCGACCTGGACATTGTGACCAATAACATTAATGAAAAGGCATTTATCTACGAAAATCTGGGTGACCAGAAGTCGGCAAGGAATGAATTTACAAGAGTTTATCTGAAAGGAGCCAAAGGAAACCTCAATGCGATCGGTACCAAATGTCTTGTCTTCAAAAAGGATAAAGTCATTAGTATGGAGAAGTTTCCGGTACGTGGTTTCCAATCAAGTATGGAGGTTCCCTTGAATATTGGTTTGGGAAAAAAGACTGACGTAGATTCAATGGTGGTGATATGGCCTGATAGTCATTACCAAGTGCTGAAAGGAAACGACATAAAAGACTCGCTGTCATTAAGTTATCAAGCCAACCTTCCTGTTTTTAACTACCAAAAGTTTAAAGATCAAAGAGCCGACAAGTCGTATTCCTATGAGGATATCGCTGCTAAGCTGGGCGTCGATGTGAAACACGAAGAGAACAATTTTGTAGAATTCGACCGTAATTCATTGATCCCGTTCGAAGTAACCGGAGATGGGCCGGCGCTTGCAGTGGCGGACATTAACCACGACGGGCTGGAAGATATCTTTGTAGGATCATCCAAGAAGCTCAGAAACCATTTGTTTCTGCAAAACGCTGATGGCAAATTCAGAGAATCCATTCAGCCTGCATTGACGAAAGATAGTACCTACGAGGAAGTGGATGCGGAATGGACGGACGTAAACCGCGACGGGCATCCCGACCTGGTGGTGGCCAATGGCGGAAATGAGTATTACAATAACTCGGAGTACCAGATGCCACGCGTTTACCTGAACGACGGAAAAGGCAACCTAGGTCCCAAAATTGACGCTTTTCCCAATGTATACGTCTCTGCTTCCTGCGTCATTCCATTTGATTTTACAGGCGATGGCGTGGTTGACCTGTTTATTGGCGGCCGCGCGGTACCGCTTAATTATGGTGAAATACCGAGGTCCTATTTATTGAAAAACGATGGTACTGGCCGGTTTACGGATGTTACGAATCAGTATGCCAAAGATCTGGCTACCATTGGCTATGTAAAAAATGCCAAACTTGCTGATATGGATAAGGACGGCGACCAGGATCTCGTCATTGCATTGGAATGGGACGGGATTTGCATGATGCAGAACAATGGAAAAAGTTTCTCCAAAAAGATGCTGACCGATAAAAAGGGCTGGTGGAATTTTGTCATGCCTTTTGATTTTGATGGAGATGGCGATGCAGATATTCTGGCTGGTAACCTCGGATTAAATAGCCGGTTGAAAACTAGCGCGGAAGAACCAATTAAAATGTATGTCAATGATTATGACGGCAATGGGAGGAATGAGCCGATCCTGACGTACTATCTGAATGGCAAGGAGGCGCTGTTCCCGACCAAGCTGGAAATGGAGAAACAGATGCCGGTGATCCGAAAAAAATACATTTATGCTACCCAATTTGCAAAGGCAAGCCTTTCTGATCTGGTCGGGGAGGAAAAATTAGAGGCGGCACAAACGCTTTCAGCGGATTATTTTCAAAACGCGGTGTTGGTGAACGATGGCAAAGGCAACTTTACATTAAAGCCATTGGGCTATCGGGCGCAATGGACTCCATTCTACGACGCTCAGATTATTGATGCAAATGGTGATAAATTGCCTGACGTGCTCATTATGGGTAATTTTTATAACTGCAACATTCAAATGGGCCGGTACGACAGCGACTACGGAACGGTACTGATCAACAATGGCAACTGCAATTTCACTGCGGGGCCGTTGAATGGTTTGTCAGTGAAAGGACAGGTTAAGAAGCTCCGAAAGATCAAGCTAAAAAACGGGGAGGCAGTCGTCGCTGCACGGAATAATGATAAACTCGTGGTGATTAGCCGCAAGAAATAATTACAGCACAAAATTATAGGAAACCGACACGATCGGTGTGGCGAAGATGTTGAGCTGGTAGCTTTTTGTGACCGCATTCTCCGTTTTGAAAAACACAGAATAAGCATTTTTTCTGGCGTACAGATTGTAAACAGAGAATGTCCAGTGACCCTGCCATTTTCGATTTTTCATGCTGGGATTGTAAATGTTCCATGCAAAATCGAGCCGGTGATAGTCAGGAATGCGTTTATTGTTACGCTTATCGTAAAACGGATAGATGTTATTCTGGTAATTGATAAAACCAATGGGTTCGGTATATGGCCTGCCGGTACTGTATGCAAATGTAAAACCAAATGAATTGTGACTGTCAATGGTCAGGTCCAGAGATGCATTGAAGCTATGCGGTTTGTCGTAATTGGCCGGGTACCAGCCGCCGCGATTAACGAGTTCAATCGGCTCTGCGCCCTCGTTCACAATGTTCAGGGATCTTGCAAATGTATAATTTGCCCAGCCTTTCACATTCCCTTTCTTTTTGGTGAGCATCAGTTCCAGACCGTAGGATTTGTTCCGGCCTTGTACCAGCTGGGTTTCGGGATATTGCTGCAAAAGGAAGTCTGCCCCAGGTTTGTAATCAATGATGTTATTGGCCACCCGGTAATAACCTTCCACCGACATTTCATAAATATCCGTATTGAATGACTGATAATAGCCTGCCGTAAACAAGTTGCTAATCTGCGGCTTGATGTGCGTATCGCTGGTTTTCCACCGCGAAGTAGGAATGGGTGTGGCCGTATTGGAAACCACCTGAATGTACTGACGCATCAGATTGTAGCCAAATTTGAGCGAAATGTGGTCATTCAAAGCATACCGTAACCCAATACGCGGCTCGAAGCCACCATAGGATTTAGAAACTTCACCATTACCATAAACCGTGGAATCAACCACTGAAAAATCGTCTCTGGGCTGATCGGACAGATAATTCCTGACAACGGATTTGCCGATTGCCATAAAACGGGAGTAACGCAGACCGACGGATAGTGCCAGGTTTTTGGAAAAATTAATCTCATCATCCGCATACCATGCGATTTCGTTAGCTCTTTCGGTAGGCGTGGAAATGTAATTGACGCTCTTGCTGAGCCCGGGAACTAATGTGCCGGGCCTGATCACATAACTTGTTGCGATAAGGCCGGTTTCGAACTTGTGATTGGCCGGCTGATAGTTAATGTTAGACTTCACCTGCTTTTGTTCTACCGAAGACCGCAGCTTGACCACATTGCCATTTTCCTTTTCGGCAGTACCTATTTCCGGGGCATATCGGGCAAAAATGACGGAGGTTTGCAGGTTCAGCTTCGGCGAAATCACATGCAGCCAGCGCAAACTGGAATTTGCGGTAATATGTTTGTAATGCGTATCGTCGCCAACAACATTGGGCAGGTTAGTCAGCAGATCCGTTTTGAAATAATCATTACTGTAATACCCCATTAACGTAATAGTATTCCGCTCATTGACCCGCCAGAAAGACTTGGTCGATAGCTCTCCGAATTTGGCCCGGATGTTATTGAGCCGTTTATCGAGTTTGGGTAAAATAAAATCATTGAACGCCCCGCGACCGGCGATATAAATGCCCAGCTTTCCCTTAATAATCGGCGCGTCGACCATTAACCGGTTCGAAACCAGGCTGATACCGCCTGATAATTTTAGTTTTTCAAGGTTGGGATTTTTGGTAGAGATATCCAGCACCGACGCGACCCTTCCGCCGAAGCGCGCGGGCACATTGCCTTTGTATAGATCCAGACTGTTGACGGTATTGGGTGGAATAACCGAAAACAAGCCGAACATGTGGGTCGGGTTAAAAATGGGTGTGTCGTCCAGCAATATCAGCGTCTGGTCAGTGGTACCGCCGCGAATGTTCACACCATTGGAGGCCTCGCCGACGCTGGAAACACCGGGTAACATCTGCAAGCTGCGCAGAATATCGAGCTCCCCGAATGCAGAGGGCAGTTTTTCCAATGTTTTGATATTGATCTGAAGAGCACCAAGAATGGGTTGCCGGATCGTTTGGTCAAAGCCTTTGCTGGTAATGATCACTTCCTCCAATTGACTGGAAGTAGTCGTCAGGAGGACGTCCAGATTAATTTTTCGGGTACCTTCTTCGATATATTTTTTGAATGAACCATAACCAATGTGCCGGATCACGATCACATGATCACCCGACGGCAGATTGAACGAAAAGTTGCCTTTGTCATCTACTTTAGCCTCTGACCAGCTTTTACGGTAGTCAATGACAATGGAAGCACCGGGTAGCGGCGCCAATGTAGCCGAATCCCTGACCGTACCGGTAATGGTAAGTCCTTGGGAACGGGCGCCCACAGTCGTAAGTATTATCAGCAATAACAGAAAGTAAAGTCTTTTCATTGGGCTAATGATGCACTAGGGTGTCCATTTCCAGTCCTTTGGTAAAAATGGTGTCCGTGAGCTGTTCCTTTTACAAATGGCAACCGGAATAAATGGCCGCTCCGCCGACCGCTCTTCACGGATAGGGTCGCGGTTATGAATGGTTTTGAACAACTGGTTCAGTACTGCCGCGTTGTTAATGTTTTTTCGCCAGAGCATAGTTCGGTATTCAGCCACGGATGATGCCGTGAAGAAGCCAATGACGAGCTCATTTTTGTTGTTCACATTCATAACATTTCCCTGGATCGGGGCGGGCGGAGTGTCGGCCAATGTACCGGAATTAACGGCCTGGTCTTGAATAAGTTTCAGGAAACGATATGCATTGGGCGTCAACGAATTCTGTTGCAGGCTTACCATGCAGGGATTGGACTGGAGTAATGGAATTTGTGCAACCAGCTTGTCTTTTTGGGTCTGTCCATTGGTATAAATATCGGAGAAAATAGTGATGTCTTTGCTGTAAAAAATATCCCAGCAGAGGTCTTCACAAGTATAGTCATATACATTGTTGAACTTCAATGTCAGGTCTTTAAAGCAATCCCCATCGACTCCATTCTCTGCTTCAAAAAGGTAATATTTGCCCTGATTGCAAGTCGCGCAGGTCTTCTGAATTTCCCACAAGGTCCATTGCCAGCGATAGAAATTCCGCTCGGCGGCCGGGTCGTCAAAATCCAGATAAATGTCGTTGCTGGGCGTATACTCGCCATAATACTCGGACAATTTGGGAATTCCTTTTGGATTGAAAACGTCGTAAGCCCTTTTGACAGGGGTTACCGGAAGCATTTTTTCAGCAGAAGACAGATAGCTTTTGCCGTCGTCGGTGTGAAACTGCAATTGGTAAGATTCTCCGACTTTACCCCGGAATGAAAGTGGAAGCCGGTATACTCCGGGTTCGTATTCCGTGAGGTCGTACGACTGGCTTTCGTTGACAATGACCTTTACCTTGGCTTTGGTCATCGGTAATGTCGACAATCCTTTGGTCCAAATCGTTTGTGTAAACTCCGAGCTCTCGTTCGTTGCCTCGGGATTGGTTTTTGAAAGTGTAATGAACTGAGGGCCTTCCATATCGGTGACCACGCCATCCACGACAATGTATTCCTGTGCCGCCCCAAAATTCACACTATATGGTTCCACACAAGCCGATAAGCCTGTGAGTATGAATGTGATGAAAATGGTAAGCCTGTAATTCATGCTATTCAATGACAAATGCTTTGGAATGATAAAAGCCCTGATCGTTTTTCAATTTCAAAATATAGGAACCGCGTACGTCTGGTACTTCAATGGTGAGGTTCAAAATCTTCCCTTTTGCCTGTTTTCCCAGAGCTTCCCGGCGAATTTTCCTTCCTTTTACATTGTAAATTTCCAGCTCATAATTGCCGGTTTGAGGAATAATAGTTTTGACAGAAACCGGTTTGCCTCCTAAGGACGGATTAGGGAATACCGTTAATGTATTTTCCGCAGTGGACGGGTCGATACCCGTGATTACCGACAGACCGTCCCGCACAATGGTAAGAGTGGCGGGGGTTTTGCAATCCCAGTTGTACCGTATTTTCAGTTGCTTTGTCACAAGGTCAAAGTAGGCAATTTCGTTGCCAAAGTCATTCGGGAGGAATACCAAAGGCAGCGACTTACCATTCAAAAGCACGCTGACGGGATTGGAAGTGATGTTTTCTATTTCGTAAAGCATTACTCTTTTGGCAAGAGACTGCGGGTAGTCCTTGGATCGGGTGGTGGTAATGATAATGCTGTCGGTGGAAATGTGACCTTTAAAATCAATGAGCTCATAGTTCCCGTTTTGTAATGTATTCGGGTCAGCGCCATCGTCGTGAAACATGGTGAAAGTAGATGCTGGCACCGAAATGTCCTGGTAAAATTTCACTGTCAGGCTGTCTGACGAATAGTAGTCTGTTGATTTGGTGGTAGTGGATGTCGATATTGGAACAAAACCACCCGCCTTTGCATATACAGGAATGTGATCGACTGTGAGTTTCGGAAAAACGTTACCGCTCACTACCTGATTAGTCCAGAAATCAAACCATTTTCCTGCTGGTAGCGCCACTTTTCGCGAGGGCATCCCATGTAACAGTACTGGGGCTACCAGGAGGTTTTCTCCAAAAAAATATTGATCATTGACATTCCCCATCGCTTTGTCAGCCGTGAAATAATCCATTGGCATACATATCGGACGGCCGGTGGTGCTGTTTTTCCAGGCTAGTGAATAGAGGTAGGGCAGGAGCTGGTACCGGATACCGAGATACTTTTTGACGATACTGTAAAATGGCTCGGTGAGGTTGAATGGCTCCACATTGGATCGCTGGCCGTGCGAGCGCAACACCGGCGTAAATGTGCTGAATTGAAACCATCTGAGATCCAGTTCCTCGTCCTTTTCAGTTTTGTCGGACATGGTCGCAAACCCGCCCGTATCCGAATGCATGTATCCGATGCCCGACATACCTGATTGCAGCATAATGGGAATTTGTAATCTTAGACCGGCCCAGTATCGAGCCACATCGCCACTCCACGGAATGATGCCGTACCGTTGCGACCCCGCCCAGCCGGAGCGGGTGAGATTGAAGAGTCGCCTGGCCGGAAAGTCCTTCCGGAAGTTGTCGTACAGGTTTTTTGACCAAAACAATGGGTATAGATTATGGACCTGCAAAGCCGGTCCAAGTGTATAAATGGCGTCTTTCGGATCGTAGTCCGGCTCGATTTTGTCAGTCCACCAGCCAGCCACGCCTTGTGATGTAAGTCGCTTGTAATTGCCCCAGAGCCAGGCTTGTGCGGCTGGCTTGAAAATGTCCAAAGTAGCGACTGTACCGTTCCAGATAGTTTGCGTGTAGAGTAGATTGCTGCCGGGTTTTTGGGCGAAAAGGGACGCGTTTGCTGCGAAATTATAATTGGATGATTTGGTAGTAATGTAGGGGTCGGTGATGAGAATGGTTTTGACGCCTTTCGAAGCGAGGTTTTTCATCATTTCCGTAGGATTGGGCCAGTTTTTGGCATACCAATCCAGGTTGCCCATCACGGTTTCATCGCCATACCAGTACAGGTCCAGCACCAATGCATCCAGCGGGAATCCCTGTTTCTGCAATGTACTAGCTGCTACGGTGGCTTCGCTTTCGTTTTTATAGCCAAATTTGGACTGAATGTAACCCAGCGCCCAGCGAGGCGGAAGTGGCTGGCGACCGGTCAGTAATGTGTAGTTTTCGAGGATTTCATCATTGTCTGCGCCATTGATCAGGTAGTAGGCCCATTTTCCCTGACTTGCAACCTGAACGGTCAGCTTCGTAGAATCTATCGCGCCTACATACATACGCATGGAACCCGGGAGATCGCTGTCGAAAAGCAGCCCGTACTGATGCGACGCGACGATAAACGGCACATTGAAACTCTGGGATAAACCAGTTGCCTGATCGTAGTAGGCATTTTCATAAGTATTATAAAAATCAAAAGCTTTGCGGTTTAGGTCCGGACCGAACGGGCGGCTTCCAGCACCATGGAAAACGTCTTTTGGGTTAATGTTAAATGCAAAAGTGACGGAGTCCGGTGTTTGTGTGGCTCCTGTGATTTCCTTGATTTTGGTGGTAGTGTCAAATTTTAACGCGACGGTCAGAGGGAATTTGTTGATTTCCAGTGTGCATTGATCTGTTTTGACAAGGAGGGAAGTCTTGGTTTCTTCCACATTGCCAAGCAAATACGAAGGTTTCAAAACGACGGAGTACGAGCTGTCCAGAGAAGGGGAACTTTGTGCAGCCAATGTCTGAACTTTGAAAATCCCTGAATTGAATACTGTTATTTTAAGAATTCCCTTGGTTCCCTGAATTAAAATAGTGTGTTCCGACTTTTTAAAGCTCACAAAATCCCCAGCACCTTGGCCGAAAGACAATATGTTGATGAAGACAAAAAACGGAACAAATAAGTATTTGTATTTCATAGACTTAAAACGACCGACCCCCAGCCCCTCGTTCCTAAATTTAAGTCAAATAAAACAAATTTTCCTTCCTATTGTTTAATTATTTGGAGTGGAGATTAGTCACAATTTTCATAGTTAAATTTCGTGACGGCAGTTACCTTATTTCCAGGATAATCTACTGTGAGCGTAGCTGTTTCAGGAAGACCATTAGGGTGATATTTCCAAAGCGTGTTTTCGATGTAAGGCTCGCGGTCGGGATACGTTACTGTTTTCTTAACGATATTATTCTGCCCATCTGTGGAGTAAAGAATCTTGATGTCATCTGGAATTCCTTTATATCGAGAAGGAATTAGCGCTTCCGGATTTCTGCGGTTATCAAACTGTCGGCTTTCGGAATATTGAAGTTTTGACTGGTAACGGCTTTCTACCAATGTAATATTGTCGTTGGCATCATATTCTATGATTTGTTCAGCCCCTGCATAGGCGCTTCTAATAACCCTTCCTTTTGCATCATATTTGGTATTTTCGGTGTCAGCAAAGACCTTAATTCCATTCTTAAAATATGCAGTTGATTCTGATCCGGTTTCAGATTTTTGTTTTATTGCCTGGACTAGACCTTGGGGATCATATTCATAAGTTTTGGTGAGGTTCGTTTGAAAGGTTTTAGCAAGATAATTATCTCCTTGTACGACGGTAGTATTTTTGTTAAAAGACGACAGAACAAGTTTGTTCGCGTAGGTGAAGGTTGTGATATCATTAATCTCAATTCTACCTTTTTTATAGAAAGGATAATCAAAATATGAAAAGTTACCTTGTTGAAGGATCAATTTATATCGTTTGATCTCCACCAAAAATCCGTCAGCATCGTATTTGAATGTATATTTTTCGTCTTCGCTCTCATTCGACGAAAACGCTGATCCGGGATCTTGATCACGATTTTGCACAACTGTTATAAGCGTCAGTTTACCCTCCTCGTCTTGTTGCAAATGTGACTCATAAGTATAAGTAGTTGTGCCACCCAAAGTTATTTGCTTGGTTAAAGAAGATTTTCCCGTAAACCGGCAATTCTCATTAGGTTCAACTTCGTGGCCTTTTTTATTACATGAAATGGAAAGAACCAAAAAGGCCAGAAAGGTAAATGTAGATCGATAGAGGCGCATTGTTAGCTTTATGAGAATTAAGGATGATGTTGAAATGCTTATTTACAACTTGTAAGTTGCTGAAATACCGACAGTGAACATACGTAGATATTGGTCATAAGTATGCCAGAAAATTGAATGGAATCCACCAAACTGGTTGTCAGGCAATGAAGTGTCGTTCTGAATTTTTGTTAAAAAGGACCTGTTGCGAATTTTCGGGAAAATTCCGCCAATGAATTTTGCGGAAGTATTCAATGTCATACGCTTGCTCAAAGTATAATTGATGCCTAAACCGCTGTTGAACCCGACAAGATATTGTTGACGATCAAGTTTTGACCATCGGTAAAAATAAGTCGTTTCTGCCTGGGGATTGTCCTTAAATCCCGCCGCTTGTTTTATTTCATTCTTCGTCATGAAGGCGAGGGTAGGGCCGAAAAAGACGTATGGCTTAAACTTGCTTTCTTCGGCTTTGGCCAGCAAAACGGTCATAACCAAATCAAGATGAATTGTTTTGGAAGAGAAACCTCTCACTTTGAGAACTGGGTCATATTTTTCGCGTATGTGCGCAGGTTGAGAAAGCGGAAAGCCATGAATACCAGTGCTGTCGATGTTGACGTTTTTCGTGGAGGTCTGATTAATATAAGCCCCCAGATCTATACCGATTCTTCTCGAAAGATTGACCCCCATACGGAGCCCCAATGGAAAGGAGTTGCTGGTAAAAAAAGCTGTTTTGCGATAGTCAACCAGAAAGTCTGCGTAACCTGCATTCAAATCAAAAGCTGTTTTATTGTATCCATAAGCCAGGTATGGGCCAATGTAAACAGTTGTTTTGAATTGATTTAAATTTTCCTGAAAAACGGTAGGCTCGATTCCGTGGGATTGATTAGCATAAACTGTCAAATTAGTTAAGTAACGCGCTGAATAAACAGGTTTTACGTTGGATTTTGCATAGTAAGCCTGCAATACAACCTCGCCAAATATGATGGGCAAGGCCCGCTTCATATGCTGTTGCGAAATAACCAGCATTGAATCATTCTTTTCAATATAAAACAGCTTGTTTCCCTCATTAAAAAGCAAGCTGTAATGTCCTTTAACCAACAGAACAACGAGTGCGGTGCCTTCCCTCAGCGTTTTGCTCGTATAATTCTTCCCGATTTCTGTTTTCACCTCAGCGACGTCCGCAAAGCTTACGGAGCGCTTACCTTCCTTCCCGGCGATTGAAATAGTCTGTTTTTTATGACTAACCGATACTTTTCCCATCAATGGTTTGATCTGGTTCTTTAAGAAAACAGAATCAGACTGGGCAGTTACAGTATTGGAAATTAAAAGAGTATACAAGATCGCAAACAAGAAAACACGTGCAGCAGATATCTGGCAGATTCTGTTTACAGTTTTGGATAGAAGAAACATCAACATTGGCTAAATGAAGTACGGCCAAATGTAATCAAAGTGAACGTAGATATACTTAATAATTTATAAAATTAATACTACAAACCCTCCGTCCTGCCCCCATCCACAGCCAGACTAACCCCACTAATACTACCAGCCGCCGGGCTACAAAGAAATGCTACTGCTGCTGCCACTTCCTTAGCCTCACTGAATCTTCTGATCGGGATGGCTGATTGTAATTCTTTGGCGACTTCTTCTTTGGATTTGTTTTGTGAATTGCTCCTCATTTCCAATACTGCGTCCAGGCGGGACGTTTCGGTGTAGCCTGGCAGTACATTGTTGGATGTAATTCCAAATTGTCCCAGTTCGAGGGATAATGTCTTGGACCAGCTCGCCACTGCTCCGCGAATGGTGTTGGAAACGCCCAATCCAATGATCGGCTGCTTGACAGAAGTACTGATAATGTTGACAATCCTTCCGTAGCCTTCTTTTTTCATGGACGGAACAACAGCCTGCGCCAAAAATTGGTTGTTGATCACATGCATTTGAAATGTCTTCAAAAACTGATCCGGCTCTGCTTCAATGATCGGCCCACCAGACGGGCCACCGGTATTATTGACCAAAATATGTACTTCGGGGCAAAGGCGGAGATAGTTTTGGATCGCGTCTTTTACATTTTCATGATCGGCAAAGTCCGCCACTACATACCGGTGAAGCTGTCCCATGGAAGTGTCCAGATCTTCAACGGCTTCACGCAATTTTTCTTCATTACGGGCCACCAGGGTAACATTTGCCCCGAGTAATGCCAGTTCAATGGCCGAAGCCAGTCCGATTCCCTGGGTGCTTCCGCATACCAAAGCTGTTTTTCCGGTCAGGTCTAGGTTCATAGTTTTTTAGTTTTAAACAGGTTATCCCTTAATCGTATGTCTTTGATTTTAGTTTGATCGTACTTCAAACTTCGTACTTTTTTCGGCTATCTTTGCGGTTTATTTTCAGTTTGTACTCTTACAGCTAACGTTGCACAATGTCTAAAAAAATCCAATCCGCGCTTATATCTGTATATTATAAGGACGGACTTGAACCTTTGGTTCGCCTCTTGCACAACAACGGTGTTAAACTTTATTCAACCGGAGGCACTCAGACTTTTATTGAAAACCTGAATATTCCTGTTACTGCGGCAGAGGAACTGACCGGTTATCCTTCGATTTTCGGCGGTCGCGTCAAAACACTGCATCCAGCTATTATGGGTGGTATTTTGTACCGCCGAGACGATGCCGGTGATATTGCTCAGGCAGAACAATACAATATCCCTGCCATCGATATGGTTGTAGTGGATCTTTATCCGTTTGAAGAAACCGTTGCTTCCGGCGCCAGCGAGGAAGATATCATTGAGAAAATTGACATTGGCGGAATTTCATTGATCCGTGCAACAGCGAAAAATTTTAAAGATACATTGATCGTTTCGTCACGCAGCCAGTACGCCGAAGTAGTGGAATTGCTGAACGCGAAAGCGGGTACCACCGACCTGGAAGACCGTCGCTACTATGCAGGTCAGGCATTTGGGGTGTCGTCACATTACGACGGTGCTATCAATCGCTTCTTTACTTCGGGTACGGAAAAAACTGATAAAGAGCTTTTTGACTTCACCAGCCTTGCTTCGCAAACATTGCGTTATGGCGAAAACCCGCATCAGAATGCGACCTACTATGGCGATCTGGAAGGGATTTTTGACAAATTGCACGGTAAGGAGCTATCCTATAACAACCTCGTGGATGTAGATGCCTGCGTAAACCTGATCGATGAGTTCGTTGGCGCAGATCCTACATTTGCGATCATTAAGCATACCAATGCGTGCGGAATTGCTACTGCACCGACAGCGAAAGAGGCTTACGACAATGCTTTGGCATGTGACCCTGTTTCTGCATTTGGCGGAGTGGTGATTACCAATGCGAAAGTAGATCTGGCTACTGCGGGAGAATTGAACAAACTGTTCATGGAGATCCTGATCGCACCGGAATATGATGAAGAAGCTTTGCAGCTTTTGAAATCGAAGAAAAACAGGATTTTGCTGAAACGCAATGCGGTGGATCTGCCTCAGATCATGTTTAAGACAATCCTGAATGGTGTTTTGGTTCAAGACAAAGACCTTTCTACTGAAATTGCTTCTCAGTTCACGACCGTAACGGAAAAAGCACCTACGGAAAGCGAACTGACGGCATTGGAATTTGCATTGAAAGTTTGCAAGCATACAAAATCCAACACCATTGTTTTGGCAAAAGAAAATCAGCTGCTGGCAAGTGGTACCGGACAGACTTCCCGCGTGGATGCTTTGCGCCAGGCTATTGACAAGGCCAATGCATTTGGTTTTGACCTGAAAGGTGCTGTGATGGCGTCCGACGCATTCTTCCCGTTTGCTGACTGTGTGGAAATCGCACATTTGGCGGGGATTACCGCGGTAGTTCAGCCTGGTGGCTCAATCCGGGACAAAGATTCGACCGAATATTGCAACGCGAATGGTGTAGCGATGGTTACCACCGGCATTCGTCACTTTAAGCATTAATATGTTGCCACGAATGCACTAATGGACACGAATGAATTAGTGTCCATTAGTGCATTCGTGGCATAAAAAAATATCATTTTGAAAAACAACAGTCGAATTAAAAGGGCGATTTTCCGGTCAGGGAAATTTCTTTTGATTGGACTGTTTGTTTTAACATCCAGCCTGTTTTTTCTATATCCTCAGTTATTTTATTGTGAACTGATCGGCTTTTCAGGGTTTCGGCAGGGCGAGGGAAGTACTTATTTTAGTCCGGAAATCAAGCCGGTACATGATAAGGTTTTAAAAAGAATTGTCAGTCAGGCCGAGGCGCGTGTTGATTCTTTTTACTCAGGCAAAAAATCCAATCCGGTCGTCATTATTTGTAGCAATCCACAGGAGTATCAGAAGTATTGCAGCAGTACCGAAGGAGCGGGATGCAGTCTGGGCACACCCTGGGGGCATTCTTTCGTCATTCTGAATGGCCGGGAGATGAATACCGATGTGGTAAGTCACGAAATGGGACATACCGAGTTGCTGGAACGTCTCGGCTGGTGGACCATAGCCACAGAAATTCCGCAATGGTTTAATGAAGGCCTGGCGCTGATGCTGGACCGGCGTTTTGTCAATAACCCCGATCCCGCCGGGCGATACCTCGACTATATGGACGAATGGATGTACTATACCGGCGGGGGACAGGAAATTTCGGAGCTGAAAGACATGGAAACGATCAAAGGGTTTTTCAGCGGAGGGCAAAAGCAGGTTATGCGGGCTTATATGTCGTCGGGCATGGAAGTGTCCTACTGGCTCACATTGGCTGGCGAGGATGGGTTGAAAACATTGATTTCCCAAATTAAAGAAGGTCATTCTTTTGCGGACGCTTACCGTGAAACTGAAAAACAGAGGCTAAAAGCTTACTTCGAAAGACTTCCGGCCAATCCGCTCCGGTTGAGGGATTCAAAGAAAATATCAGAATAAAGCTTTACGAATATATCCTTGTAGCTATATTTATGAGCTTCTTTAAAAAATAATGGATAAACGTCTCTGTGACATTTATAATTTTGCACTATTTTCGGAAAATAATGTACCTTTCGGGCTCAACCAATCAACCTCATTCATTCATCTATTTTATTATTTGAAATGCAACAATTACAAACCCTGGATTATGTCGTTTTCTTCTTCTATTTCATTGTAGTCTCCGGTTACGGTTATTGGATTTATCAGCGGAAAAAGTCAAAAACGGAATCTACCAAGGATTTCTTTTTGGCGGAAGGTTCTCTTACCTGGTGGGCGATCGGCGCATCCCTGATTGCTTCCAACATTTCGGCGGAGCAGTTTATCGGGATGTCTGGAAATGGTTTTTCGATGGGTTTGGGTATCTCAACCTACGAATGGATGGCGGCAGCGACTTTGGTGATCGTGGCCGTTTTTTTTATGCCCATTTATCTGAAGAACAAAATTTACACCATGCCTCAGTTTCTGAGCCAGCGATATAATCCGACGGTAAGTTTGATTATGGCTGTTTTCTGGCTGGCACTGTATATTCTGGTTAACCTTACTTCCATTCTTTATCTGGGAGCGTTGGCGGTTTCAGGTATTTCAGGGCTTGATTTTCAGTTTTGTATGATCGCGCTGGCGGTTTTTGCCATCATCATTACCATTGGTGGTATGAAAGTGATCGGTTTTACCGACGTAATTCAGGTGTTCTTCCTGGTAATCGGTGGTTTGGCTACAACCTATCTGGCGATCAACCTGGTGTCAGGTGACGCTGGTATCGATGGAGTAATGAGCGGTATTAAAATGATGCGTGACAATCATGACGATCACTTTCACATGATTTTCCCCAAAACCAGTCCTTTTTATATGCAGTTGCCAGGGTTAGCTGTATTGCTAGGTGGTATGTGGATCGTGAACCTGAACTACTGGGGATGTAATCAGTATATTACCCAGCGTGCGTTGGGCGCGGACTTGAAAACAGCCAGAAACGGTATTCTGTTCGCAGCGTTTTTGAAATTGTTAATGCCTGTGATCGTGGTTTTGCCGGGTATCGCCGCATATGCATTGTATAGCAAAGGAATGTTCCAGGCTGAAATGCTGGACGCCGATGGAGCACTCAATGCAGATAAGGCTTATCCTGTGTTGTTGAATTTATTGCCAGCTGGTTTGAAAGGGCTTTCTTTTGCAGCATTGACCGCAGCAGTAGTTGCTTCGCTGGCAGGTAAAGCAAACAGTATCTCTACCATTTTTACCCTGGATATTTTCAAAAATTACATTGGTAAAAATTCAGACGAAAAGACACTCGTAAGAATCGGTCGGATCGTAGTGGTAGTTTCAATGATCCTAGCGATCATCGTTTCTCCATACATGGGTATCGATAAAAAAGGAGGTTTTCAGTTCATTCAGGAAATGACCGGGCTTTTATCTCCGGGTATTTTCGCTTCCTTCATTATGGGTTTCTTCTGGAAGCGTACCAATTCAGCCGGAGCATTGTTTGCGATCGTAGGTGGGTTTTTGATCGCATTAGCAATGCACAACAATTATTTCCCCTTCGCAGACTGGACGCAGGTTCCGTTCCTGGACCGTATGGGGCTGGTATTCCTGATATGTGTAGTGGTGATGGTGGTTCTGGGGCTGGTTATGCCGGACGAGAAGAAAGGGCTGGCTATCGACTCTTCGATGTTTGTACCGCACCGCACTTTTATCATAGGAGCAGTTGTTGTACTGGCGATTATCACCTTCTTGTACTCACATTTCTGGTAAGAATTATTATTACAAAAATAAAAAGCGAAAGGCCCGGAATTTTCCGGGCCTTTCGCTTTTTGGGAGAATGCAGGATTAAGCTTCTTCCTCAATAATTGTAATCTTCTGGATTTTATCACCCTGGCGGATCAGATCAACTGTGTCCACACCTTCCACTACTTTTCCAAAGCAAGTATGGTTTCCGTCCAAATGTGCCGTGTTTTTACGGCTATGGCAGATAAAGAACTGAGAACCACCGGTATCACGTCCTGCATGTGCCATCGACAGCACGCCACGGTCGTGGTATTGGTTTCCTCCGCTCAGTTCACATTTAATTTTATAACCAGGACCTCCACGACCAGTTCCCGTAGGATCGCCACCCTGAACCATAAAGTCAGGAATGACACGGTGAAAAATCAATCCGTCATAAAATCCTTTTTTCGAAAGGTCAACAAAGTTTTTCACTGCTATTGGCGCATCCTCATCGTAAAATTCGATCAGCATGGTCCCTTTGTCGGTGATCATTTCCGCTTTTGTCATATTAATAATAGAGTATTTGAATAAAATTGAAAGCTGTTACAGGAGGCTTTTTACTGCCTTCTATAACAACACAAAGAAAAGGATAATGTATCCTTTTCTTCTACTTTGCTAGCAAATAAAATGATTTTACTCAGGAATCGGTTGTTGCTTTTACCAGCTGCTTTGCCAGTTGCGTAGCGGCCTTTTTTTGCTCGATCTTGAAATCTGCAAGACGCTCAACCACGTCGCCGCTTCCCCATTCTTTGCTTCTTTCGGGATTGGAGAACCATTCTTTAACGGCAAGTAATTTGTAGATATACCTGGTGGTTTCTGAATTTAAACGAAGTTTGAAATAATCATCCTTGTTCTGCGAATCCATTCTGCTTTGAATGTGCGTGGGGCCTGCATTGTATGCAGCTGCTACCAATGTCCACGAACCCAGCTGGCGGTGCAGCTCTCTGAGGTATTTGCCTGCGGCGTGCGTTGATTTGACTAGATGTTTGCGGTCGTCCCTGGTTTCATTTACAACCAGCCCGAGAGATTTTGCTGTTGACGGCATTAGCTGCCAGTAGCCCCCTGCGCCGCGCCGTGACATTGCGTCATCGTTCATTGCACTCTCAATTAGGGGAAGATATTTAAAATCGGCTGGTACTCCGTACTTCTTAAGAATGGGTTCAATGATCCGCATTCTTTTTTGGGTCTTTGTCATCAGCTTACGAAAATTGGGATTGTCGTAATTTCTGATCATGTTTTGATATCGCTCGGCGATTCGAAGCTCTGATAATGGGATAGCTTCGCCACAGAAGTCAATAGCAAGAAGATCTGAATTAATAATGTTTGCTTCTTTCAGGTCCTTCTTTTCCACCTCCACCTCGCTTGTCGGCGTCTTGCCCCAGATAGCGATTGAGAAGGCCATAAAGATAAGTCTAATCATGCATTTTGTATTTCGTGAAACATAATTTTTGGCGTCAGCCAGGGTGCAAAGATAACGATATTGAATAAATAATATTTCATTTCTCGGTAAAAAACTGATTTATAGGCTTTTATGTAATATGATTGTAGTACTAATTCAAGATCGTAGAATTTGGCATCTTTTCAATGTTTCACGACAAAAACTTCCTTTACTTTTCTTAAACTGGAATTTTAATTGGTAAAACTGCCTAATTGCCAAATGCACTTTTTTTTAATTAATATGAATATACCGTTGTTGAATTATTTTTGACTCTTATTATATACTGATAGTCAAGTGGTTACAAAATGTCATAGTATTAGTTCGATGTATTATGGGCGTATTTTTGGGCTATTTTCTGATTTTGGTAAAAAAAACTGATTCGATTTTCAACTGTATTTTTAAGTGGCGGAAGTGCTAAATTGCATGTCCGCATCCCTTTTAACCAATATGGTCACTGTCAACGAGGCGAAACAAAAAATTATTGCAAACACGCTGTTTTTACCTACTGAAAGGCGTCAGCTACGTGATGCTTTAGGGCAAGTTTTAGCAGAAGACATCCTTTCACCAATCTCCTTACCATCGTTTCGCCAGTCGTCCATGGACGGATACGCTATTGTGCATTCGGACATCACTTTTGGCGGGATTGCTTTGCCGATCGCAGGAGAATCCAAAGCAGGACAGACCGGGATTCAGACATTGGCACCAGGTACTGCCTTCAGGATATTTACAGGAGCGCCGGTTCCCGATGGCGCTACTGCGGTTGTGATGCAGGAGCATACGATATTGGAAAACGGACATGTGACCATTCAGGAGTTTCCGGTGAATGAGGGTAAAAACGTCCGGAACATCGGTCAGCAAATACAAGCCGGCGTGGTTGCTTTGCCCAAAGGCACCTATATCACACCGGGGAGCATTGGGTTTTTGCAAGGTATGGGCGTCGAAAACGTGAGTGTTTACCGAAAGCCAAAGATTGGCTTGCTGGTAACCGGCGACGAACTGTTGAAAACCGGCGAACCCCTTGTACACGGCAAAATTTATGAGTCCAATTCTGCGATGCTCATTGCAGCATTGAAACAGGAGCATATTACAGACATTGAAGTCAGGTATGCAGCTGATGATCTGGATTCGACCATTGCGGCTTTAACAGAACTTTCAGTTGATAATGACGTTATCCTTGCGACAGGCGGTGTTTCGGTGGGGGATTACGACTTTGTAGGGGTAGCTTTGCAATCAATTCAGGCTGAGACGGTCTTTTATAAGGTAAGGCAGAAGCCGGGCAAACCGTTATTATTTGCAAAAAAGAGGGGGAAGCTATTTTTCGCGTTGCCGGGTAATCCGGCCTCGTCACTGGTATGTTACTACGAGTATGTACTTCCGGCGCTGCGTTTGATTACGGGGAGGCGGGATGCTTTTTTGAAAACATTGAAATTGCCAGCGAAGTATGCGTATTCATTCAATGGCGAAAGGGATGAATTTTTGAAGGCGCTGGTCGAAGGGGGGGCTGTGATCCCGCTGGACGGGCAGGAATCATTTGCTTTGCGTTCTTTTGCGTTGGCCAATGCGATCATTTACCTTCCCATGACGCAGAATGTGGTAGCCGAGGGAGATTTGGTAGAGGTTCATTTGTTACCTTTCTGAATCAGAATTTGAGATTCATTGTTATGAGAATGATCATTAAATAAATTGCAGATAAATGAGCCTTCATGTGATGTACTACGGAATGCTGGCCGAAATCACAGGTCTGGCCGAGGAAGTTTGGGTAGCAGATGCCCAGCTTACCGTTGGCGGATTCCGTAACCAGATATTGGAAAAGTATCCTGCTATGCGTGAAAAGAAATTCAAAATAGCTGTAAATCAAAAGATTTCGGAGGATTTTGCGCCCATTGATACCCAGTCAGAAATCGCATTGTTGCCGCCTTTTGCTGGTGGTTAATGAATTTCAATCAATAATCATGTAAATGTCAGTTTGATGGAGAAGATACATAAGCCCAAAAAAGTGTTTGTTCAGGGACCGATCAGCCCGGATTTTGTTTCAAAATCCATCGCCAGTCATCAATCCAAAACGAACATTGGCGCACATGCTATTTTTTTGGGGCAAATCAGGGCGGATAAAAAGGAAACTGGTGTTGTAAGCGGCATTGAATATACTGCTTACGAGGAAATGGCGGAACAGGCGTTCCATGAGATTCGTGAGGCTGCATTTGCAAAGTTTGAACTGAGCTGCATGCACATTTACCACAGCCTGGGCATAGTTCCCACGGGCGAAATCAGCCTGTTTGTGTTCGTGTCTTCACCGCACCGCCGTGCCGCTTTTGAGGCATCTGAATATATTGTGGAAGAAATAAAGGCAAATGTCCCGATCTTCGGCAAAGAGCTGGTTGGGGAAGGCGGGGAGTTTGTCTGGAAGGAGAATACTTAGGAACTTCGGCTTTCGGCCGTCGGCAATCAAGGACATTCACTCCCGTTCCACGGGGGCCGTCCCACGGGGGCCGTCCCACGGCGGATTCACTCATTCAAAACTCACTCATTCACTCATTATTTAATGGTTGACATTACCCATAAGACTAATACATTAAGAGTTGCAACCGCGCAGGCTACTGTTCAGGTGAGTAAGCCGGAGACTATTGAGGCCATTGAAAACAGAATGGTTCCGAAAGGTGATGTGTTTGAAATGGCCAAGGCGGCTGGTTTTCTGGCCGTTAAAAAAACACCGGATTTGCTACCAGACTGTCACCCGATTCCTGTCGAATATACCGGCGTGCAATATCGTATTGATGGATTAAGTATTTTTATTGAATTGACTGTCAAGACGATTTACAAAACGGGCGTCGAGGTTGAAGCCATGCATGGTGCTTCGGTAGTTGCGCTTACGATGTATGACATGCTGAAACCCATTGATAAAGGTGTGGAGATCAGAAATATCAGGTTATTGGAGAAAAAAGGAGGGAAAAGCGACAGGAAAGCAATTCCTGAAAATCTGAAAACAGCGGTAGTCGTTTGTTCCGATAGTATTTCAAAAGGACTTGGAGAGGATAAATCCGGTAAAAAAATCATTGAAAAACTGGAAGCTATGAAGCTCAGCATTCAGGATTATAGCATCATTCCGGACGATAAATCAGTAATTCAGGATAAAATCAAAAGCCTCTGCGCCGCTCAGTATCAATTGATTTTGATAACCGGCGGAACCGGTTTGTCGCGCCGGGATGTTACACCGGAAGCGGTATCTGAGCTTTTGGACCGTGAAATTCCGGGAATTGCTGAAACGGCGAGGCAATACGGACAGGAGCGCATCCCTACTTCAATGCTTTCCCGCTCAGTCGGCGGTCTGGTAGGTGATACTTTGGTGGTGACGATGCCCGGCAGTACTGGCGGTGTTACCGAATATATAGACGCTCTATTTCCACATGTTTTGCACGTTTTCAGCGTTTTGGAAGGCAGTAAGCATGAATAAAAGCATTAAGTCAATTACTTATAAATAAATGTCACTACCCATTACAGATACATTCGGTCGCAAGCATACCTATCTGCGCATTTCGCTGACGGATAAGTGTAATCTGCGTTGTACCTATTGTATGCCGCAGGAGGATATGCAGTTTATGCCTTCCAAATGGTTGATGCAGGCTGATGAAATTCAGGCGCTTGCGGAGATTTTTGTCGAAATGGGTGTGGAAAAGATACGTTTAACCGGCGGCGAGCCGCTGGTTAGGAAGGATGTAGGGCAAATTGTTTCCGGCTTGGGGAAATTGTCTGCGTCTCTCACATTGACGACCAATGCAGTTTTTATTGATCAGTTTATCGGTGATCTGAAAGAAGCTGGTGTTGGCTCTTTGAATGTCAGTCTGGATACCTTAAAAGAAGAGCGTTTCAAAAACATTACCAAACGCGATCATTTTACCAAAACACTGGACAACATTCAGCTGCTTCTGGCTGAGAATTTTGTAGTGAAACTGAATATGGTGGTGATGCGCGGTGTGAATGATGATGAGGTAAATGACTTTGTTAGGTTAACAGTCGATCAGCCTAATTTGCATGTCCGCTTTATTGAATTTATGCCTTTCAATGGCAATCAATGGGATATGTCCAAAATCGTATCCTACGCAGACCTGATCTCAGATATTAATACTGAATTCGATTTTCAAAAGCTATCGGGAGAGTTGCAGGATACTGCCCAGCGGTTTCAGGTAACGGGCGGCGCGGGGACATTCGGGATCATAGGAACGGTGACGCATCCTTTCTGCGCGGGCTGCAACCGGATAAGGCTCACCGCGGACGGCAAACTTAAAAACTGCCTTTTTGATACTTCGGAAATGGATTTGCTTACTCCATTACGTCAGGGACAAGATGTACGGGATCTTATTTACTCCCACTTTCACAAAAAGCACTTCGCACACGGCGGCCACGTCGATTTTTCTGAAAAACAAGCGAAGTCAGAATATGAGACAAATCGCAAAATGATCGCTATTGGGGGTTAATGCCTGCTATTCCTTCTCTTACCAGAATTTCCTCTGGTGTAAACTTTAGTGTGTAAAAAGTCATTATTCAGCGTCTAGCATTTTAAAGACCGGGTCTTCATCAATGAGTAAGTCAGGCTGGTCTTTATATTTCTTGATCCTCTGATTTACTTCCTCTTTTTGCCACGCGGGTACATTTTCATCATCCAACTCCTTGACGAGTTCAATTGCGTCCATTTTTTGCAAATCTTCTATTAATGAAGCAGCATAGTCCTTCTTAATCCTGATATGATAAGTTAGCGCCATATTAGTGCCTGATTGATGTTGCATTCATCTTTACCCGTTTATCAAAGTTAAATAAACAAGAGCATATTTCAGTTTTGTTGACCCTGATAACTATCATAGTAAGGTAACCTATTTTGCCTAATTTTATACTTATCGCCATTCAACCTCAATTTCTGCCGTTCAAATAATGCGTGCAACATGGCCGTCGAAGGTGCCATCATTGGTAAAAATCATTAACAATTTTTACTCAAAGTAACCTTCATAAGCCATGAAAAACGTGATGAAAACAGTCGCCGCAGCTGCATTCGGACTCTTCTTAGTTGGCAGTAATGTCATCGCAGACCCTATCGTTGAACCCAAAGCGGAATGTAAAAATAACACTTGCGAGAAGTTCCGTGTCGGCATGTACCGTGTCAGAGATACCATGTCGATGAATGTGTTAATGGAAAAGCAAAAAGGGGAACGCGTTGAAATCAGGTTGCTCGATAGTAATAAAAAAGTGCTGCACGAAGAGATCGTACCTAAGTACCTGACCAAATTCGGTCGCAAACTGAATTTTGATGAGATCAAAGACGGCGATTACACGCTGGAAATTTCCGACGCTTCCGAAAAAATCGTTAAGCACATTCACTTGGAAACCAACAGTGTAAGAGAAACAAGCCGAACACTGGTAGGCATGAATTGAGGTTCAAAAGTGTGCGTTGCAGGTTTGAAGCCGCAACATTCCTGTAACGCCACTTTTTATTGGTCAGCCAGTTTTTCCGGAGCGGGACGAGGACGTAGCTTCACAGCCAGCAAGTCATAAGTAATTTTCCCCCAGATCAAAATGCAGGGTACTGCTTTAACTACATAAGGCTTCATCCATTCATTTCTTACAAAGGGAGGAAAAACATCGGTCGGGGACAATGCGGTGAAAACAAATGCGAGAACCAGCAAAATGTAGTTCTCCTTCTCAGGATATTGCGAATAATACCAAAGCGCCACGCCGCTGATTGCAATGATAAATGTCGGCGATTCGGCCCTGTGATTGAAAATAACAACCCAGATCAGAATGGATGCGAGCATGAGTATCCGGAAATGGAAATTGCCATACTCCCTTATCCTCAGCAATGGAATGCAAAAAAGGATAGCGCCTGCCACACTCACATAAGTTTTATTGACCTGCCACCCAAACCAGGTTTTCAGCCAGCCGATCACAGACAGCCCGTCGGAAATAGAATGATCATTGGCCAGCAAATTAGCCCAGCTTTTATACAAAAACACAAATTGGTCTGTATCGACGACCAGCAATGGAAATATGGTGAAAACAATCACCCAAAACGCAGTTGTGTAAGTCAGCTTGAACTTGTCCGGATACAAGAGGTAAAGTGCAAGGCCTACGATGCCGAATAATTTGATGTAAATCGTGGAAACCAGGCAGAGTGACGCCATCCAGTACTTTCCTCTCTCCAAAAAGCCGAAGGTAAAAAGGAGTAATCCCGCGATCAATGCATTGCTTTGCTCGTTCTGAACCGAGGTAAGAAGCTCTACCAGCATGAAAACGAGTATCAATCCTTTGGTACGGGTATCAATTTTGGGCAGATAATAAACCGAGAAAAATAGTACTGCCGCATTCAGTATATTCCACAAAGAGAGGCCGAGTACATCGGGAAGTACGGCCAGTAAGCCGAACAGCAACGCGAAAGTAGGGCTGTATTTGAACAGATCACCCTGCTCTTCGACAAACTGTGCATACAAATCCTGCCCATGGATCAAATGGAAGAAGGATTGCTTGAAAATGATATAGTTATTGTAGGTAGTATAAAGCCTTCCGCCCTCGACAAAAGTTTTCAGTCCGCCGAAATAGGATTGGAGGCTGGCAAAGAGGGCAACACCAATAAATACAATTAATATGGATCTCTGATTAACTAAAAAGCGGTTTATTGCAGTCATGAGGCGTTATTATCTCCTTCGAATTGAAATTTTGTCCAAATTTAGAGATAAAAATCACACCTCATTTCAATTCTTCATGTAGCCAAGAGATTTAAGCCACCCTTCCATTGCGGCCGGCCAGTTTGCCAATGATCCTTTTCCCTCCGTACGCATGCCGTAGCCGTGCCCGCCTTTTGGGTACAAATGCATTTCAGCAGGTATTTTTTTGTTTTTTAAAGCGAGATAATATTGGATACTGTTCTCCACAGGAACGCCGGTGTCGTCCATCGCGTGCACCAGAAATGCCGGCGGTGTCTGGTCGCTTACCTGCAATTCATTGGAGTAATATTTGATCAGCTCCTCGGATTTGTCAGGGCCGAGCAAATTGTCGCGTGACCCTCCATGAGCGATACTTGGTTGGAGAGAAATGACAGGATATAGCAAAATGGAAAAGTCCGGCTTGGCATCCTTAGAGGCTTTTTCGCCCATATTGTAATGTGTCGACAATGTAGCTGCCAGGTGTCCGCCTGCGGAGAAGCCCATTACGCCGATTTTATTGAGGTCAATGTTCCATTTGGCGGCATTCTGGCGAATCAGCTTCATGCCTTGCATGGCATCCATCAACGGAACTTCGTGCTGATGTGTCATTGCTTTTTCATTCGGCAACCGGTACTTCAATACAAATGCAGAAATTCCACGATCATTGAACCATTTGGCAAAGTCGCTGCCTTCGTGCGAAGCGGCCAGAATTCCGTAGCCGCCACCCGGGCAGATCATCACGGCTGCGCCTGTCGCGGTTTCTTTTGGTGCAATGTATGCAGCGATCGTTGGTACGGTAACCCCGCTGATCCGCAATATTCCGCTCGCATCGGTAACCGATTTCTCCTCGACGGAACTGCTTTTGAAATTAGGGATTTTGCCGTCCGGCCAGAGATTTATGACTTCGGTTTGTGCCATGGATTGATAGGATAAAGCGGAAAGGCTCAAAGCGATAAGGAGTCCTGATATTTTGCTCATGGAATGTCTTTTTCATCAATAAGACGTTTCAAGGCACAATTTACCCTCAAATCCGGGGCATCCATTCGGAAATGGCCTGTTTTAAATCTTTTTGATCACCGGCGGTGACATTAACTAGTTGAAAGCCAGGTTCTCCGCGAATCACTTTCCACCGCCAATCTATTTGACTGATAGTGATGTGGTTGTTATTGGAAAACCACCACGCAGTGTGTAAAACATCATTTCCCTTCTTTAAAGTCCCAAAGTAGATGCGCCGTCCCGCGAAATTTTCCTCCCGGATATTTGCGAATTCATAACCTGAGCCCTTCCAGCAGGTATACGGGCTGTGATCAGTGGAATAGAAAGCTGGAATTGGTTTGAGATATACGAGCGATTTTTCACTTTTAAATCTGCTGGCCCCATTTGAAAGCTGGCTGGAATCGTATTTTTCGCTGTGCCCAAAAGCATTGATTTTGGTCTCTCCAATGTTAATTTTTTTGTTTTGAAAAATTACAAAACAGCAGCCGGCAAGAATGATAAAATTGAACGCCAGCGTAGTGGGTTTACCTGGCTGTTTTACAAAAATTTGTTCCATAACCGGTTGCGCGAAAAACCGAAAAAAATATTTCACGAAAAACGAAGCCGGTAGCCACACATAAAGCACTAGACAAAGTATTCCCACGACGTCGTGCAATATGTTTTCGGGACCAATGCTGAAAACGACCAGGACAACGATACGCAGCAAATTACTCACGATATTGAAGCCAAACAGGATAGCAATCACTAGTGTGCTAAGATACCAGGGTAGTTCTTTGCCCGTCGATTTTTGAAAATGGACAAGCAAGAATATTCCTGCGAGCAGGGAGAACCCGGTCATTTGCAAACCCATACATGCCGGGTCCACACTGAAATCCGAACCATTGACCTGAATGATATTACCTGTGACCGTGGCGGGAAAATGGGCGGTCTGCAGTAACAAACCAGCCCATTTGCTAAGCTGTAACCGGATTGGAAAGGTAAATATCTCAGACAAATATTTGAACAAAGGCGATATGATCAGCAATAGCCAGAAGACCAGCGGGCTTACTTTCCCGCTCAGACTTTCCATCGCAAACAGCGTTGCAAATAACAGCGTCAGGTACCGGAATGAAACTTCACGGACATAAAATGAGCCAGCAAAAAACACCAGGACTATCGGTAAGAAACGCATGCTTTTTTCATGCCGGGGCAATGCATACATGATAAAGGGCAGCAGGCATATGCCAATCATGAATGTAGCGTCCGGGATTAAATAACTGTTTGCTATCAGGCTGGCAAACAGCGCGATGTATCCCAAAATGCAGACTATATGTTCCTTTCTATAACCGTACATAGTTGCGGAAAGTGTAGTAGGAGACCAGCAATGCAAAAATGATGATCAATGCCCATTCGTGAGGCTCAGGTACTGCTCCGGAATTTTTCAGAGTAGCATTGTCAAGGCTGTTTTTGCTTTTTTGAATGTCAAAGCGTTGGTAATCCTGGGCCGTTTCTAACACAATCAGGCTTGAAATGGGCGTAACAATGTTGGCTTGCTCAGCTTCTTTTAGCAGGCCGGAAGTGGCCGCGGAATCTTTCAGATATTCTTTACTGAGATACTTTGTGCCAATCTGCTGCATCATGTGATTGTAGGCATACAACCTCGCTATATGATCGGGCGCGCCCGTAGGTAAGGAATCCGTGCTTTCAGAAATCGTCATTTTCGCATTGTCAATGCGTACCAGATGATGGGAAGCGTCCCTTTCCTGATCCGCCGGGAACTGGTTTCTTGTAAGCATTTCTCCAACTTGTCTGATATCGGCCTTTTCACAACGGACAATCCTTAGTTCATGAAGCGTTTTGAAATAGGGCGACAATTCATTTCCAATGTTGAATGTCTTCAATGGGGTCGTCAGCGAGTCTTTTCTGAGTGCGTCGCCGAACGGGCTCTGCTGCAGATCCTTCACATTCGGGGATATGGAGGTTTCTTTGGTGATCAGCAATGCATTGTTGTCGCGGCGCACGGCGTGAACCGGGAACAGGGAGTAATTCCAGGACGAAAGTCTATCGAAAATTGCGTTTTTGTTTTCGGTTGATAGTTGTATCATTCCATTGTCGTATACAAATACAGCTCTATCTTTTACCATATTGAAGACCGAATCAAATTCAGTTTTTGTCCAGGCATTGTTAATGTCCAGGTAAATTTTCCTGGCAGAAAATGGCTCTGAAATTTCGCGGAATGGTTTGATCTGATACGTTTTTGAATTGAAAATAAAACCTTTGTCGGAAAGTGGAATGGCGTCAAAACTCAGGTCCCAGGAGGGAATGTAAGTTCTATTCAGGGTCATTTGATTTGCGCCCGATTCTTCCATTTCAAAAGGAATTTTTAACCCGCTGACATTTTTGGCAAAATCCAGCCGGATACCTTCTGAGGCGCCATCACTTGCTGGTCCTTTGAAATAAATGTTCTCGTAGGTCAGGCGGTTACCATTCAATTGCAGCGGCGAAGTAATGCCAATCTTGAATTTTCTTCTTTCGCTACTTGTGCAGGGAAATACTCTCACTTTTACCGCATTGCCTTCCTGCCAGTGAATAACTGACGGATCGCGGCTTTCTACTCCCACAATGGTTTTGTAAGCTGAATCCGCCTTGGTTTGAGTAGTCAGATATCCTTTTTCCTCCCTACCATTGATCCAAAGTGAAAGGGAGCTGACGACCGATCCTTCTGGTAAGTAGAAAGTGTACAACGCTTCTTCCTGCCGCCATCTTGATCGGCTATGGTTGCCGATACTGAGCGTTTTTTCGGTGTAAGCAGTTCGGAAATCGGGATAGATGCGTATTTGGGTAACTACGTTCTCAGTCCTTAGATTATCTCCTGACCACAATCTTTCCTGTGTGTAATGTCGGGCATCGTACAAAACTTCGAGCAACTTCACTCTTTCTGATTGGCTCAGGTCAGTTTTTTTGGCAAATAATGCAGCGATCAGTACCAACGGATCGTGTCTTACACTTGAACCCAAATTGAGTGTTTCAGGAACAAAGCTCGGGTCCTTTCGAGGCATTTGATAAGCCAGGTAATTGGCAATTACCTGCCTGGTAATCCAGTTATCGTCGATTTTTTGGCCTATCTGCACCCATGCAGGAAAGTCGTCACGGTCCTGGGTGGCAACTGAATTGGTAATGGTCTGGATCTTTTTACTAATGAGCCTCCATTGAACCACGTAGCCAGCCGCAAACAACATAGGAAGTAAAATACCTGCCAATATCGGCGCTTTGTACATTTCCCATCTTTGAAATAAGATCCGGAAATGTGTAATGCAAAGGAAGAGCGGAATAAAACTGTGAATTGAAAACCCGAGAATGATGAGACCAAAAATGCTTGCGGGATATATCCAAGACAGGTAAACGGCATAATACGTCCACAAAACGGCCGAGATCCCAAAAAAAAGAAATAGTATCTTCTTGAAAACTCTGGGAAGCGATTCTTCCCAGTTGAAAAGAATGCAAACGCCCGCGGAAACGACGATAGCCACAGACAACCAGGGAGCTGATTCATTAAAAATAGGCATAGGGATATTGAATGAAAAGCAGCTTACCAGCCAGATAAGCCAAAGTAGCAGCCGATGTGGCTGATACGTTTTGTTCTTTGCTTTCCAGAAAGACAGCCACGTTTCGCCTCTGGTTGACATCCTTAGCGTGTAGAAAATCGCTATCATGTAACAAAACAGGAAGGAAGTTTCGGAGAGAGGGCCGGAAGTGTTGCTGGTTTTGGTGCTCACTATGAATAGTCCGAAACTCAGGGCGAGGCAGATCAGGCCTATGAGGTAATCCGTGTCCATGGCGAACGGTTTCCGCGCTTCCGCGGGACTGCCCGGGTAATTACTTGAATGATGATCGGCGGCAGGATCCGCTTCGGTAGATTGGAGCAATGTTTTCATAAGAGTCTTTCTGGTTTTAAAAAGTACTTTGAATTACAAAGTAAAATTTCAAACGTCAATAATCCTATGATTTTGCGATTATTTATTTTGCCAGGAAGAGGTTAATGATCAGCCGTCTGGAAATGGTTATCGAATGGTTGGTTACGGTTTGGCAGGGTTGATCATAATATGTGCGCGGTGTGTTCCCGGGTCCATGATCCAGGGCATGTCTGGTTTGAGCGGTAATCCGGTACTTTCGGCGGTGGCAAAAGGAATGTAGATCACGTAGCGCAGATAGCTGTTTTTCAATGCCCCCGTAGCGACGTCATAATTGTCTTTTGATCCCGATAGCACATATAAAGTAGATGGCTGTTTGGGCATTAGTAGCGAACCGTCTTTCACTTCTTTCTCACGCGTGTCGAAAATGGCTTTTGCATTTTTCCCCTCCTTACTCAGCACACGGCCTCGTTCCATGAAGGCATCCAGGTCTTTTTGATAACAGGAAACACTGATATCCTCTTTTTTGGGGTCGTCGGCTAGGCAGACAAAATCATTTGTACCGTTTCTGATGATTGTAAAAGCGCCGTCAGCGGCGTACCCGTAAACTTGGGCACCGGCTTGTTTATCAGACGGAGCAGCAAGAACCGCTGTCTTGATTTGCACGTCTGCCGAAGGAATATTTTGTGCCGACACTTCCAGCGTCAGGCTCAGGGCGATCAGGGAAAAAAAAGTCTTCTTCATAATAGTAAATGTTTATCTGTAAGCCCTTATACCGTAAGTTAAAATTTTTATTGTAAAATTGACACGTTTAAGCCAGAGAGGAAATATTTACTTAATTTCTGGAAAAATTTCAATAATTCACTATGAACCTAAAAAAATCGTTACTCCTCTTTCCGGCAGGGTGCTTATTGGCAGGCTTGATGGTCGCTGCCTACCAGCGTTCCAACCCAAGTACATTCCATAGTTCAACCCTGGACAGCCTTTACAAAGATCTTACTGATGCCCAAAAAAGATCGCCAAAGTATGCGGTCGCAGGCTTGTCGGTTACCGATGGTCTGGAAGCAACATTGTTTGCTTCTGAGCCTACGCTTACCAATCCTACTAACATTGATGTGGACCATTTGGGAAGGGTTTGGGTGTGCGAAGCATATAATTATCGCCCGGCGATCACTGGCAACCCTATCAAAAATGAAGGCGACAGGATACTGGTTCTGGAAGATACGAATGGTGATGGTAAGTCAGACAAGACAACCGTTTTTTATCAGGGTAAAGAAATCAATGCGCCGCTAGGAATTTGGGTAATGGGTAACAAAGTGATCGTTTCCCAGAGTCCTTATGTGTGGCTTTTCACGGATGAGGATGGTGATTTGAAAGCAGATAAGAAAGAGGTTCTTTTTGAAGGAGTAGGAGGCGAGCAGCACGATCACGGCATGCATGCATTCACATTCGGGCCGGACGGCAAGCTGTATTTCAATTTTGGAAACGAGGGCGGACATTTATTGGATGGAAAAGGAAATCCGGTGATAGGAAAAGACGGTCAGGCGATTGATTTTAAAAAACTGAGACAGGGAATGGTTTTTCGCTGCGATCCTGATTTCAAGAACATTGAGGTACTGGGCAACAATTTCAGAAATAATTACGAAGTGGCCGTTGACAGCTACGGAACCATGTGGCAGTCGGATAATGATGATGATGGTAACAAAGGTGTGCGCATCAATTATGTAATGCAATATGGTAACTACGGCTACACCGACGAACTGACCGGCGCTGGCTGGCGTGCAAACCGTACCAATATAGAAGACTCCATTCCGTATCGTCACTGGCACTTGAATGACCCGGGCGTGGTACCGAACTTGCTACAAACTGGTTCAGGCTCACCTACTGGTATGGTGGTGTATGAGGGAAGACTTTTACCCAAAGAATTCTGGGATCAAATGATCCACTGCGAGCCAGGACACAATGTGGTAAGGTCGTATCCGGTACAAAAGGCTGGGGCAGGATATTCAGCCAAGATTGTAAATGTAGTTGATGGTAAAAGGGACCAATGGTTCAGGCCGTCGGACGTGTGCGTGGCACCGGATGGCTCACTCATCGTATCCGACTGGTATGATCCGGGCGTGGGAGGTCACCAGGCCGGCGATCAGAACCGTGGCCGTTTGTATCGCATTGCTCCATCGAATGCTGCTTATCGCAGTCCAAAAGTAGATTTTACGACTGCTGCTGGTGCTGTTGAAGCATTGCAAAGTCCCAACGTTTCGGTTCGTTACCTGGCGTGGACTGCATTGAGTAAGATGGGGACACAAGCGGTACCTGCCCTTGAAAAACTGTTTAATGATAAAAAAGCAAATTACAGAATGCGTGCCCGCGCCATGTGGCTGTTGAGCAAATGGCCTTCGACCAGTAAAAAGACTATTGACCTAGCGATTAAAGATACCAACCCGGACATGCGCATTGCTGCGTTGCGTGCCGCTGGTGAACTGAAAGACGTTGATATTACGAGTTATATCAAATTGTTGGTAAAGGACGCAGAGCCACAGGTTCGCAGGGAATGTGCATTGATATTGCATCACAATAAATCGGCCGAGGCACCCGCACTTTGGGCAGAGCTGGCAAAACAATATGACGGCAAAGACCGCTGGTACCTGGAAGCATTGGGGATAGGCGCTGACGGACAATGGGATACATTCTTCAAAGCGTGGTTAGCAAAAGCAGGAGCGAATCCGCTGGGTACTCAGGCAGGCAAAGACATTGTTTGGCGTTCGCGTGGCAAAGAGTCGGTTACATTGCTTGCGTCATTGGCTGGCGATCCTAATGTTGACTTGAAAAGCCGCCTGCGCTATTTCCGTGCATTTGACTTCAATACCGCTGCGAATGAAAAGTCATTGGCGCTTTTGAAACTCATGAAAGGAACTGCTGCAGATCAGGATAAGGTGAATGAGCTGGCATTGCGTCATTTGGATCCGGGGTTTGTTAAACAAAATCAGGAAGCATTGGCCGCTCTTAAAAAGCTGCTTGATTCCTCATTCGGCACGCCGGTTTATCTTGAACTGGTTTCCAAATACGAATTGACGTCTGAAAATGAGCGGTTACTAGATATGTCCATCAATCAATCATCCAACAGAAATGGGTCTGCGGCGGCTTCGCAATTGATGAAGCAAGGCGGCGGCGAGCTGGTGAAAGCGGTTATCAGGAGTAGAGATCCGGAGAAAAGCGAAGGCATACTAACTGCATTGAGAGGAGTGGGTAGCAAAGAATCACTTGAAATCCTGAAAACAGTTGTATTGGATGCTGATTATCCAATTGGCCTGCGAACTGTGGCTGCCAAGTCGCTGGGCGGAACAATGAGCGGTGAAGATCAGGTACTGGTTTTATTAAAAGAGGATAAACTTACCGGTGACCTCAAAACCGCTGCGGTAAAAGGGCTGGCAGGGGCTTGGAGAAAGTCAGTGAAAATGGAAGCCGCCAAATACCTGGATGGAGCAACCGCGACGACCAGCAAACATCCCGAGGTGAAAGTTTTGATTGGAATGAAAGGTGATGCTGCGAAAGGAAAACAAATTTTTACGTCCTATTGCTCGGTTTGTCACCAGGTGAATGGTGAGGGAATGGATTTCGGGCCGAAACTTTCGGAAATCGGAAGTAAACTGCCGAAGGAAGCGCAGTATGCTGCTATTTTTGAACCAAGCGCAGGAATTGGTTTCGGGTATGAAGGTTTTGAAGTGACATTGAAAGATGGCTCGACTGTTTCGGGAATAGTATCAAGCAAAACAGAAACAGATCTGATCCTGAAATTCCCGGGCGGCTCTACTCAGGAGTACAAAATGTCACAAGTGAAATCGATCAAACAAATGAAAGATTCCATGATGCCGGCTGGCTTGCAGGATGCGATGAGTACCGAGGAGTTGGTTAGTTTGGTTGAGTATTTGAGTAATTTGAAGAAGAAATAACAGGTAGCGTCAGCAAAAAAATAATTTAACAATACAGTTACTTATTCAGATTTCTGGCGTCTAAGATTTAAACAATCAGCCTGAGATTTGAATAGGTAACTGTATTTTTTTATTAAATTTAAGCTATGGTCACACTTAGAGTAGAAGTTGAAGAAGAAAAAGACTTGTCCATCCTAAGGAAGGTTTTGACAGAACTGGGGTTAAAATTCAGTTTTGACGAGAAAGAGCATGTTTTTGAAAGCCTTTCAGATGCTGCAATTTATGGAATTCAGGAAGGTTTGAATGATCTGGAAAATGGCCGGGTTCATAGCCATGAAAACGCAAAATTACGTTTGAATGACAAAATTTCGGAAATGCGCGTGAAGTATGCCGGACAGTAAGGCGCTTCAATGGACTGAACGTGCAATTCTTGACTACGAAATCCTGACAGAATATTTGTTCGTCAAATGGGGTGAAAAAATCGCCCTACGTGTTCTTAGCGAGATTGATTTTCAAATCACCCGCGTAAAAAATCATCCTCTCCAGTTCCCGGTTTTCATCAAACAAAACGAAATACGGCGATGTGTAGCTTCTGCGCAAACATCGATATTTTTCATGATCGATTCCGACAAGATCACATTATTATCAATTTTTGACAATAGGCTGGACCCGTCGAAATATCCTGAATAGAGATTATCCTTTGTAAGGTACCGCCTTAATCAGCCTCAAATTATTCAGCTGGGTGATATTCAGAATGTTTTCTTTAGGTATTATTTCACGGGTGATCCAGTTGTTAATGATCATTGTGTTTTTTAACCCGAAGCGGCGGCAATATTCTTTCATAGTAACCCACTCGCTCAGGGGGTACTTTTTACCGTCAATTTCAATGTTAATGTCTTTGTTTTCGTATTCCGCGATTAATTCTGCGGCTTTCTGCCGTGTTTCCATTGCCTGAGACATCATTTCATCAGCTTTTTGAATCATTATTTTTCTCAGAAGCTGTTGTTCCTCATCGCTGGCTTTGGGGAAATATGCAATGCAAGCCTGGCTGGCCGCTCCGTATAGTTCAACGCTGTTCGCTTCCAGTAATTTTTTGATCAGATTTTCCATTTGAAGTTTTTCATTTCACTTATTTAATCTCCCATTACTTTCAATATTTCACTCAGCTTCTCAACTGACCTGTCCAGCTCGGCTAACTCATCCAGAATCCGGTCTTGCAAATCGGACGTCAGTGCGCCTATTGCTTCCAGATTGTAAAGTGTTATTTTCAATTGTCCCTTTCTAATTAGATGCTCTGACATCAGCTGCTTCAATTTTTCTCTCACAAAAAATATAGTATGTGTAAAATCAGTGACATAAAGGTAGTTCGTTTTGTTATATAACAAAACAACGAATTCAAAATTTATTCCAAAACCTGCTCAGCTTCATTTCGTTATTCAGGAAACAAAAGGTATTTTTATACGTTTTTTGAAAAGTCTGCATCATCAAAGTTTGTTTTGAAACAATTCAATTTTAAGAGATCTGCGTTACTGGTTGCCGTAAATACTGTCTTTCTCCATCTTTACGGTTTTTGTCAACTTGCTGATACATTAATAGTTACTAATCCTGATAGTGTTTATGCTGCGCTTTCGGAACCTGAAAAACGGTTTTCCAGAAATGCTGTTGCTGGTCTGAAAGTAGCGGACGGTCTGGAAGCAACTTTGTTCGCCTCGGAGCCGAATGTGATCAATCCGATCAACATTGATGTCGACCATCGTGGGAGGGTGTGGGTATGCGAGGCTTACAATTACCGACCTGCCGTGAATGGAAAATCGGAGCTGGGTATGGGTGACCGAATCCTGATCCTGGAAGACAAAGACGGTGATGGAAAGGCTGATGTTACCAAGGTGTTTTACCAGGGACCGGAAATTAATGCACCGCTGGGGATCTGGGTAATGGGAAACAAAGCTGTGGTATCTCAAAGCCCGTTCGTCTGGCTATTTACGGATACCGATGGTGACGATAAGGCTGATACCAAAGAGATTTTGTTCAAAGGTATTGGCGGGTCACAGCATGACGCCGGTATCCATGCTTTTGTTTTTGGCCCCGACGGTAAATTTTATTTCAACTTCGGCAATGCAGGCAGGCAGCTTGTCGATGGGCAGGACAGGCCGTTGCTGGATAAATATGAGCGGCCGATTGATTTCAGGCAGTTTAAGCAAGGTGTCGTTTTTAGATGCGAGCAGGATTTCACGAAGGTTGAAATCATGGCTGAAAACTTCCGCAATGGGTTTGAAGTAGCCGTGGATAGCTATGGCACGATGTGGCAGTCCGACCAGGAGGAGCCGGGGAATGGAGGCGACAGGGTTTCCTATGTGATGGAAAACGGTAATTTTGGATACATTGATGAAATGACCGGAGCCAGCTGGCGACTAAACCGCACAAACCTGGAAGACGAAATTCCGCGCAGGCACTGGCACCAGAATGACCCTGGCGTGGTACCTGATCTGATTGAAACAGGCTCTGGCTTTCCGATGGGAATGACTATATATGAAGGTGAGCTGCTTCCACGCAGGTATTGGGACCAGATATTGCTGGCCGATGCGGGGCAAAATTATGTTAGCGCAATTAGTGTACAGAATGATGGCGCCGGATACAAATCAACCGGGATTCTCCCCATCGTGGAGGGCAGCCGTGACAAATGGTTTCGTCCGACGGACGTGTGTGTAGCGCCGGACGGTTCGCTGATCGTGTCGGACTGGTACGATCCCGTCATTGGATCTAACAAAATGAAGGATAAAAGCCGTGGCAGGATATTCCGCATCGCGCCGCTGGGAGCACCGTACAAAAATCCTGTTTTTGACCTTAGTATTCCCGAGCAAGCTGTGAAGGCGCTCCAAAGCCCCAACCTGTCTCAGCGATACCTCGCCTGGAATGCGTGCGTGAAACATGGCTGGGCGGCTGAGCCGTTCCTGGAAGACCTTTTCAGGCAATACAATGCAAATCCTAAATTGCGGGCAAGGGCCCTATGGGTACTGAACCGTATCGAGGGCTTTAATTACCGGAACCTTGACATTGCATTTAGAGAACTGAACCCGAATTTAAGGATCACCGCATTGCGGGCCGTGCGCCAGAGAAATAGTGACCCTACCGAATACATTAAGCGCTTAACCGCCGATCCCGACCCTCAGGTGCGGCGGGAATGTGCGCTGGCGATCAACCATAATCATACTTATGAGGCGCTGGATGTGTGGCTGCAGCTTGCGAAACAATACAAAGGAAATGATCGGTGGTCTGTCGAAGCATTGAGCATTGGTGCGTATGACCAATGGGAACGGATATTCCCGGCCTGGCTTGAAAGGGCCGGGGCGCGACCCGGAGCGACGCCTGCGGGGAAAGACATTATATGGCTGGCGCGTACCAGAAAAGCCATTCCATACCTGACGGGCCTTGCTGCTGATACTTCAGTGAGCTTCAAAAGCAGGCTTCGTTACTTCCGCGCATTTGACTTTTTTCATGCTGGTTACGAAAAATCCCAGGCATTGCTGAATGTACTGACTGTAAATTCGTCCGACCGGATCGAAGTCAGCAAACTGGCTTTGCTGCATTTGGATAAGTCATTTGTAACCAATTCGCAACAGGGCCGTACTGCATTGAACAAGCTGCTGGACGAAACATATGGTACCGAGCATTACATTGACCTGATGACCAGGTACGAACTCGAAACCGAGAACGACCGTTTGCTCAAACTGGCGCTGGACAAGTCGGACGAGGTCGTGGGGCGGGATGCAGGTGCATTGCTGCTCGAACAGGCTGGAATATCCTATGTTACCCAAAAACTTGCCGGAATGAATGATGCGAAGAAATCGGCTTTGCTGGCTTCTATTCAAACAGTTGGTAGTTCGGAATCGGTTTATTTGCTACGTTCGACAGCTTTGAATGTAGACGAGTCGGTGAACGTCAGAAAGAATGCTGCCAAGTATCTCGGCGCTAGCTGGCCAGGTGAAGAGGCTGTTGTTAAATTGCTGCGCGATGATCGTCTGGACGGTGAAGTAAAGGAAGCGGCACTGGAAGGAGTAAAGAATGCTTTCAGAGAAGAGATCAAGGCTCAACTTGCTCCTTATTTTCCAAAACCTAAGGAAGAGATCAAGGTTGTTGAAACACCCGAAGAGCCGAAAAGTAAAAAAGAAAAGCGGAAAAGGCGGCGGGGAAATTAGGTATTTTAAGTTTCCTGAGGGATTTTGGGGTATATTTAATAAACGAGCATCTTTACAATTTGAAACAAAACGTAAAGAAATATGCTCCGCAGAAATTTTGTAAAATCTTCACTTGGTTTGGCCGGCGCGGCGATCGCATCAGGGGAAGCTTTCGCAACAGCACCATTCGCTAAAAACAATTTCAAGCTCAAATATGCGTCACATTTCGGCATGTTCCAGAACAGTGCCGGAAAGGATGTGATTGATCAGCTCAAATTCATGGCTGATAATGGTTTTATGGCCATTGAAGATAACGGGATGATGGGCCGCCCGGTGGAGCAGCAGGAAGCGATTGCAAAGGAAATGACCCGTTTGGGCATGCAAATGGGCGTTTTTGTGGTAGATAAAGGAGGTAACGGCGCCAATACACTAGCAGCAGGAAAACAGGAGTATATCGATATCTTCCTTAATGGATGTAAAAAAGCGGTAGAAGTCGCCAAACGCGTGAATGCGAAATGGATGACCGTGGTACCAGGTGATTTTGAAAGAAACCTGCCGATAGGTGTGCAGACTGGCCACGTTATCGATGCATTGCGCCGCGGAGCAGAAATTTTGGAGCCACATGGACTGGTAATGGTGCTAGAACCGCTGAGCGATTCCCCAAACCTGTTCCTGCGTACGTCCGATCAGACCTATGAGATATGCAGAGGAGTAAACAGCAAGTCTTGCAAAATCCTGTACGACATTTACCACATGCAGAAAAACGAAGGCCGTCTGATCTACAACATTGATAAAACATGGAGTGAAATTGATTACTTCCAGATCGGCGACGAACCTGGCCGGAAAGAGCCTACAACGGGCGAGATCAACTACAAGAATATTTTCAAATACATTTACGACCGTAGCAAAAAGGAGAACAAATCCTTTATCATGGGAATGGAGCACGGGAACTCACAGCAAGGAAAAGAAGGGGAGCAAGCGCTGATTAAGGCATACGTAGAAAGCGATAACTTCGCAATTTAAGGTCGGCTATCGGCTGTCAGACATCGGCCGTCGGCTTTTGGCTATTGATTTGAATGTAACGCTATAAAAACAAAAAACCGGAAGTAGGTGACTACATCCGGTTTTTTTGTTTTTTTGAAAGCCGACAGCCGATCGCAGACAGCCCTTAAAGTACTACTACTGAATTCTCAGTCGCGTCTACACCCGCTGGAACATACTTGTCAGCTTCCCAGTCGTTCTCCCATTTCTCGTCATTCAGGATGTAACGGAATTGGTATTCGCCAGCTCCTAGTTCAAGAATTGCTTTGAAAGAACCGTCTTTTTGTTTTTTTAATGCGATCGCTTCTTCCGGATTCCAGCCATTGAATTCGCCAACGAGGGCCACTTTTTTAGCTTCCGCCGCTGCTTCCGCAGGTACTGTAAATGTTACTTTGTAGATAGATTTACTCTTTACAAATTGTTTCGTTAATGCCATGATCAAGTAGTGTTAAAAAGTTGATGGCACAAATATACAATCAAAAATTATTCAAATCAATGAATATCAATATTATATACGTTTTTGATCTTTGAATAATCATATAGTAACATTTCAGACCACATTTTTTAACGCAAACCTTTGGAATTTTATCTCAACGTATAGCGCATTCCGAGAAAGCCCCTGATGCCCTGGTTCGGTGCGAAAACGTATGATGGATCGAAGGTAAGGCGGTATGGATTGTCAGGTGTAGCGATCACTTGTCCCTGGTCGTCGAACTTTACATTCTTATCAAACGGATCATTCGCGCGGGCAATGGAATTGGCCGGAGGAGTGAAGTTGAGCAGGTTTTTGACGCCGCCATATATTTCTAAGCCATTTTCAAATTTCTTGGTGATCTGAATATTTTGCAGCGACCATACGGGCGAAGTACGCGCCCGCGGATCATCCTCGCTCAGGATCGGTAGCCGCATCGGGCCATAAATATTGCCCGTGTAGTCAAAGGAAATGCCAGCTTTTTGAATTTCGTAGGATAGGGACCATACGCCGGTGAACTTTTCGGTCAGTACCGGCCTGAAACGCACACCATTTTCTTTCTGGAAATTTTCCATGTAAGTACCACCGGCAAGAATCTTTAAAGGAAATGGAAAGTTGAAATCCAGATTGAGACTTATGCCCTTCGATACTGCGTATCCGTCCAGGTTGTCGTATATGATCTGGTTAGGATTGGTATCGTAGTCAGGCAGGATGCGATTGGTGAAATATGTGTAAAAAACGGAAGCATCGAAGCCGATGAACGAGTTGCCTGTCACGATCTTTTTGACAAAATTGAGATTGGCATTCCAGCTCTGCTCAGGATTAAGTGCCTCTTTCAAAATCACTTGGCGCGATCCGGTCAATGCAGCGTGATCTTCGGTAAAGAGGTTCACGATCCTGAACCCACGACCAATGTTCAGCCTTACAACATCCGTCTGGTTGAACTTGTACTTGTATGCGACCCTGGGGGTGAAAATGCTGCCGTGGCGGCTGTTGTAATCGTACCGGGCACCCAGTAACACGGAATGTGCGCCAGCTTTGATCTCGTCCTGAACAAAAATACCCGGCAGGTATATCTTATCGGGGTGGTCTTGTCCATCCAGATACCTCGTGGCCGTGGTGTTATCATTGTAAAAAGTGTAGCGGAATGGAGATCCAAACAACAGATTATGCTTTCCGATTTCTTTGTCCCAAAGCAATTGCGCAAAAGCAATCTTTTGATCCGCAATAAACGGTACGTGGCCGTAAACGGAGTTCTGATCATGCGAACTGAACGAGTATTGCAATGTGATCTTTTCCGAAACCGGCAGCTGGTAATTCCCCAAAACCTCAAAGCGTTTGGTGTAAATACTTTCACCATAAATCTGGTCCCCACCGCGGTACGACCTGTTCCATCGCATATCACCGCCCCAGCGATCTTCGTAGTAGTACCGGGCAGCTACATTGGCAATGCGATTATTTTTCAGGTTGAACGACCATTTGTTAAAAATGGAAATACGGTTTTGCAAAGTCATATCCGTAAATCCGTCGTGGTTATTATCGATCGGGTTCTGGTAGTTGAAATAGTTGACACCAAGTAGCGAACTGGTCCGCTCGCCGGGTGTAAATTTCACGCCGAGATCAATGTTATAGTCGCGCCAGGCGGTACTGAATGCGTCGGCTGAAAAAATGGGTGCTTTGGACGGGTTTTTAGTGATGATATTGATCAGTCCGCCAACCGCCTCCGATCCATATAGTGTCGATGCCGGCCCTTTGACGATCTCTACCCTTTCAATGAGGCTGTTGGGAATACCGGAAAGTCCGTAGACCGTGGAAAGCCCGCTCACCATCGGCATTCCGTCGATCAGTACCATTGTATAAGGCCCTTCCAACCCGTTAATGTGAATATCGCCGGTGTTGCAGACGTTGCAATTCAGCTGCGGCCTAACGCCATTCACATAACTCAGGCCTTCAAAAATACTCGGTACAGGGTTTTTGTAAATGAACTTGGCAGTAATGATATCGACAGGCACCGGGCTGTCCAGCTTGGAAACCTCCTTCATTGTACCGGTCACAACGACTTCATCCAGCGAATTAGCACCTGATTTCATTACAAAATCCTTCGTCACATTCTGTTCAATGCGTACGTTCTTCTCAGTAACTGTCGGCATTGATATGTAGCTCACCTTTAATGTGTAGCTGCCCTTTGGAATACCGGTGATGCGATAATTTCCGATGGTGTCCGCCGTAGTTCCGATTTTCAATTCATTAATATAAATGGCAGCGCCAAATGCAGATTCAGTCTGTCCTTCCAGTGTGATTTTACCGGAAAGCGTAAACTGGGCAACAGCATCAAAACATAATATGCTAAAAAAGAAGAGTATGAGTAGTTTCATATAGCGTCCAAACTATTATTTTATTTTTATCTCAATATTAATTTAGACAAACCTAAAAATAAAACTTGACAAATAAAAGTCTATAATTTTGCTGCAACTAAAAAATTGATGAAACTATATGCCTATCCTGGATAGTTACTTATTATAATTATGAGATAACGGAGGCTTCTGGATTAGGATAAGTGGTGATTATTAACGCTAACCCATTGATTATGTTAAAGAAATTTTTAAGACCCACAAAACTCCCGGCAGCTGCGGATTGGGCCATACTGATTTTAAGAGTAGGAATGTCGGTACTAATGCTCAGGCACGGCTATGCGAAACTTTCAGGATTTTTAGGAGGAGATCACTCTTTTGCGGATCCGATTGGTCTGGGAGAGGAGCTTTCACTGATCCTCACCGTGTTTGCAGAATTTGGCTGTTCGATATTGCTTATTCTCGGACTGGTAAGCCGGGCGGCGCTACTGCCGCTGATATTTACGATGCTGGTGGTGTTGCTAGTTATTCATGCCAATGATCCATTTGATGATAAGGAGCATGCGCTGACGTTTTTGATTGTGTATGTGACCTTGCTATTGACCGGGCCGGGACGGTTTTCGGTTGATAGTAGTTTGTATAGGTAACTGAATGTACCTGTGCCCGGCCATTGGTACATTACAACGGAATGTGTGTAAATTACCAAACAACTTACCGACGGATTTATATAAATTGCCTTTTCTAAAAAACCTTTCTGAATGACACATACTACCTCCAACTCCAAGGTCCACGAAGGTCGAAATTTAAAACGATTTCGAGAAATGTTGGGAATAAAACAAGATTTTCTTGCATTCGAGCTCGGCGAAGATTGGAACCAGCAGAAAATATCTTTACTAGAACAGAAAGAAAAGATCGATTCTGGCCTATTGGAACAAGTATCGGCCATTCTAAAAATTCCTGCTGAGGCGATTCGGAGTTTTGATGAAGAACAGGCGATTACAGTTATTTCAAGCACATTCAATGATAATGCAGCTGTTGTAAATAATAATCCGGTTTTTCATCCAATTGAGAAACTCATTCAACTTCATGAGGAGAAAATTGCGCTTTATGAAAGGATGTTGAAAGAGAAGGATGAGATGATGGGGCGGTTGGAGAGGTTGATTGGGAGTAGGTAATACATCAGTTATGACAAAAGATGAAAAGTACCTTGAGTTAAAGAAGAAAATCATTTTCGGCCTTGAAAAGACTTTGGAAAACGTACTCGAATTCAAAAGGCAAAAGAATTCTGAGCTTGTGATTATGAGGGGTGACGAGATCGTAAAAATCAAGCCTGAGGATTTTCACAAATTGTAAAAGCGACATCATAAGATGGACAGACTAGAAAAATATAAAGCTGCAATCACCAAACTTTGTGAAACTCACAAAGTCAAGAGTCTGTACGTTTTCGGTTCTGTTTTGAGCGACAACTTTGATAGCGAAAGTGATATTGATCTCATCGTTGACTTCACTAATATGGAGGTTGAGGACTATGCGGACAACTACTTTGACTTTAAGTTTTCACTGCAAGCGATTTTCAAAAGACCGGTCGATCTTTTGGAAGAAAAGGCCATTAAAAACCCATATTTCCGACAGAATGTGAACCAGCAAAGACAGCTTGTGTATGGAACTAATTGAATAATCGATTACAAGCAATGAATAAAAGTGAGAAAGATATTCGTAAGCAAATTAAAAACGAACTTCGTAAAAAAGCCAGCGACGCATTTGAAGCTAGCCTCCCAACAAGCCGGATCAAATTTGAAGAATTATTCAATTATCTGGACGAAGAACTACAAGAACAAGAATGTGACAACAAGCCCACATTGGCTAGAACCTTTCTGGAAAATCAAATATTACGAATGTTGAGGCTGTCTTGCAATGGCTATCAGATAAAGGGGGGTATTGCGACTGCGAGATACTTGCGAATGTGGAGGAACAATTTGAGTAGCTTCACACTAAGTAACAAATTCAACCAAGGTAATTGAAATTTCTGTGACTGGTACGGCCCAGTGTACGGGAATTGGTCGGAGACCGGACGTCGCTCGGACGTAGTCGGAGACTACGCCCAACTTAGGGATAACAGGTTGTATAAATAGCAAAAACCCCCTTCACTGCTAAATGAAGAGGGTTTCGTATTCCTACTGCGACCACTTAGTCGGAAAACGATCCCAACGATGTTTCTTCAATGTTTCCGCCAAATCAGCAGACAACCGCTGCCCATCACTTGCAGTCACATTGGATTTCACGTGCGGTAATTTCCTCATACCCGGAATGGTGGTATGCACGTCCGGGTTATTCAGGATAAACCGCAGTGCCAGATCCGGCATTGTCATTCCTTCCGGCAGGTCAGCTCTTAATGCTTCGGCGTGGTCTACACTTGCATTCAGGTTTTCGGGCACGAAATAAGTGGAGCGCCAGTCGTCGGCGGGGAAAGTGGTTTGCTTCGTCAATGTGCCGGTGAGTGTGCCTTCGTCGAAAGGTACGCGGGCGATTACGCCAATGTCCATCTGACGGCAAAGAGGAAATAAGTGATCCTCAGGCGCTTGGTCAAATACATTGTAGATAACCTGTACTGCGTCAATAAAACCTGTTTTCAATGTTTCCAATGCATTATTAGGCTCCCAGCGGTTGATACTGATTCCCCAGCGTTCGACTTTTCCTTCTTTGGTCAACTTTTGAATGGCTTCTTTCCATTCATCTTCGTGTGCCCATGCATCTTCCCAAACGTGGAATTGCAGCAGGTCAATGCTATCCGTTCCGAGGTTTTTAAGGCTTTTCTCGGTATATTCAACAATATATTCAGCCGGGAAAACCTCTTTTAATGGAGAGTCCGATCTGGAAGGCCATTGACGATTTTTTGGCGGGATTTTGGTGGCCGCGTAGAGCTTGCGATCCGGGTAGCGTCTGATGAGGTCGCCCAATATCTGCTCACTCAATCCTTCGCCGTATCCCCAGGCCGTATCAAAAAAATTCACACCGGATTCAACTGCCAGGTTTAGTGAGTCATCTGTCTCTTTGCGGTCGGAGCCAGTCCATCCTGCAAGTCCCCACATGCCGTAACCTATTTCGCTGATTTGCCAGCCAGTACGTCCAAAACGACGATTTTGCATTGTATAATGATTTAGTGTTCCTCGATTAAAGAACAATATGGCGTCTTTTTAATGTTTAAGAAATACATTTGTAGGATTTATTTCATAAACCTCAGGAAGCGTTCTTCAAAAAATAAGATTGGTGAAAGAAAAAGGGTGGAAGACAAAAGCATTGTTGATGACAGTGAAACGAATGGCCGGAATTGTATTGATCATCAGTATTTCCGCATGGACTAATAAAAGTGAATCTTCCGATAAAATAGCAGAGTACTGTGCTACTTTTCATCAGATCCAGATGGATATAAGGGATTGCGTGATCACGCCCGATTCCGGAAGAAGGGCTTTTGCTGCCGTGATGAAGGACTTTCGCGTTGCATTCAAGCAGGATACCTGCCATGCCATCGACTCTTCCTATTTTGTATATCCGGTCAAATGTTACCTTCCGCAGGAATCTATTGGAGGAAAAGGGAAAGGCTACCGGGACGAAGGTTTCGACCTTTTTGATATGAACGCAAAAGGAAGCCACCCTGCACATGACCTGTTTGTAAGGGACAAAGACCAGGATAATATAGATGACCGTACCTGGAAACCGGTTGACATTCTGGCGTTTACATCGGGTGTGGTGGTCGCCACCGAGACAAGCTGGAAATACGATAGCGACTTTCGCGGTGGAAACTGGATATGGATTTACGACCCCTGCCTCAATGGATTATTTTACTACGCCCACAACAATATTGTGGAAGTGCAGCCAGGGCAATGGGTCAATGCGGGCGACAAGATCTCGGAAATGGGACGGTCAGGCTACAATGCTTACCAGAAACGCTCACCTACGCATCTGCACCTCATGTACCTGCAACTGGACGCTGACGGGCTGCCAATGCCTTACAATACGTACCAATGGCTTAAAAATGCTACAGTGAAAGGTACTTTGGAGACTGAATGATTGGGATTGATGCATATAATTAATAAATTGTAGCTCACTCATTTACTATTCCTATAACAAACCTTCTATGAGCAACCGCCGGTCCTTTTTCAGAAAAAGCGCCGCCCTCGGTATGGGCGCCTTTGGCATTGACAGCCTTTTCAACCAACTCCACGCAGAGGATTTCCGGGAGGCTGAAAAGCTTTGGAACAACAATAGCGACGATAATGAGGCATATTGGTCGGTGATCCAGGACGCTTATACGGCAAGCAAAAGTGAGATCATTATTTTAAATAACGGAGGTGTTTCCCCGTCGCCGCTAGTGGTGCAGGAAGCATTGGAAAAATATAACAAAGCAGCCGCGCAGGGTCCTTCTTACTATATGTGGAGGATCATTGACAAAGGCCGGGAGCCATTGCGCCAGCGGTTGGCGAAGCTGGCTGGCTGTGACGCGGAGGAAATCGCTATCAACCGTAATGCTACCGAAGCGTTGAACACAATTATTTTCGGGTTGCCGCTGCAAAAAGGCGACGAGATCATTGGTACCATTCAGGACTACCCGAACATGATCCAGGCGTGGAAACAGCGCCAGATGCGCGACGGACTGGTTTACAAACAACTATCGTTTGACTTTCCGATAGAAAACGACGAGCAGATTGTGAAAGCCTACGCCGATGCCATTACGCCTAGAACCAAAATTATCCATGTTACCCACATTATCAACTGGGTAGGGCAGATCATGCCGGTCAAAAAGATTTGCCAGATGGCACACAGCAAAGGTATTGAGGTCGTTGTCGACGGCGCGCATACTTTTGGGCTGCTGGATTACAAAATCTCTGATCTGGAATGTGACTACTTCGGAACAAGCCTTCATAAATTCCTGAGTGCGCCGGTGGGGAGCGGAATGATGTGGGTAAAGAAAGATAAAATCGAGAAAATATGGCCATTGCTTTGCAATAGTGAACCGAAAAGCGCCAATATCAGGAAGTTTGAAACACTGGGTACGCGTAGTTTCTGTATCGAGCAGGCGATCGGAGAGGCCATAAACTTTCAGGAAGGAATTGGCTCCAAAAGAAAGCAGGAGCGGGTGCATTATTTGAAAAAATACTGGGCTGAAAAAGCGGCACAAATACCTGGCGTCAAGATCCATACTTCGCTGAAACCTGAATATTCCTGCGCCATTGCCGGGGTAAGCATCGAAGGGATGAAGCCCGAGGAACTGGACAGCAAGCTCATGAAAGACCATATGATCCATACGGTGGGCATCAACTGGGAAAATATTCATTGCGTGCGTGTAACCCCACACGTTTATACCAAACTGAGTGATCTCGATAAACTGGTGTCGGCTTTGGATAAGATCGCCAAGAAGGCGTAAGCTAAGCCCGGACACTCCGGAAGTATAGAAAGCATAACTTGCACTTTGGGAGGTGTGGTTATGCTTTCTTTTTTAAGTATTTGAATGAAAACCGCTTGTAACAGGAAAGGATTTTAAATCCCATATTTTAACCACTCAAGCGAATAACATTTCACTGCCAACGTTGTTGAAATTATTTTTAGATATTCGTCAGCAGAAAACCCAAAGCTATGACACAATTACGAAAAGGTTCTTTTATTAAAAAGGCCAAAGACATCAGTATCGGCGGGGCATTGGCCCTCGCGATTTTATCCGCAGGTGGCATGATCAGCTCCTGCTCCTCCGAAGAGGACGAGTCAGCTTACAGTTATGAAGAAACGAGTTATTCCAAAGGCATTCGCTCGCACATTAAAGAAGTGAAGCCCGGGGAGTTCAAAATAACCGACGAAGAAAGTGTCGACGCCAAGCAATCCGTCGCCATTGTAACCTACCTCGACGGACACACCGATTCGCTCAATACATCGGCCGCCAAGGCATTGATAGACGAGGAAATTCGGACAAATCATACCTATGTAGGACATCATAGCGGACTATCCAGCATGCTTCTTTATGGCGGAATGGGTTATTTTCTGGGAAGAAGTCCCGGTAATGTTTATATGAACAACTACCGCGCCAACGACAACGGAAGGTCCCGGGGCTTTTACAGCAGCCCTGCTACTTACGATCGGTCGCGAAGCGTGGTACGGCAAGTCGATGCTTCACGTGCGACCCGTACCGTTACTACCCGTCCGGCGGGAGGCAGAAAAGGATTTTTTGGACGGCTATCCGGTCGAAGCGGAGGATAAACAACACAACTATTATGGTAAAATTGAAATCTCTTGCGGAGCATCCTGGACACGTACTTAAAAACACAGGCTGGGAATGGATGCTGGGCACCGACACGACCGACTATGTGGTTAGTGACATGGTGGTGATCAGCGAAACACAGGCCAGCCTGTATTACGAGGCGGCTAATACATTGTACGATATGCTCGTGGAAGCCGGGCAGTACGCCATTGACCACGATCTGTTCAAAGAAATGGGTATACCCGAAAACCTGATCGAGCTCATTAAACTTTCCTGGGAGGACGACAGGCAGGCGCATCTTTACGGGCGGTTTGACCTGGCAGGCGGAATCGACGACGAACCTGTTAAGCTGATCGAATTCAATGCAGATACTGCGACTTGCATTCCCGAAACTGCGGTGGTACAGTGGGCGCACCTGCGCATGAACGACCTGGACGATTCGAGTCAGTTCAACACCGTTTATGAGACATTGGTCAGTCAGTTTCAGTATATCAAAGAGATCAATGCTGATCTCAACCCATCTATCCTCTTTTCAACAATGCGTGGTTCTGCGGAGGACGATACCAACGTAGCAGTACTGACAGAAGCTGCAAAGGATGCTGGATTTGATACAGATTTTGCCTTTGTGGACGATGTGGAGTTTTCTAATAATGAGGGGATTTTCATGCAGGATCCGGTAACAGGCAATTTTACCCGCTTTGATTTTTGGTTTAAACTGGTTCCCTGGGAATACATTGGCGACGATGAGCCGGAGCTGGGCGCCGTGCTGACCGACATTGTAAAAAGCAGAAAGGCGGTGATCCTCAATCCGGCCTATACCCTGTTGTTTCAGTCTAAATATATTCTCAAAATTCTGTGGGACCTGTACCCCTATCATCCATTGCTTTTGCAGACTGAAAGGTATGCGATACCCCATAAAAAATCGGTCAGCAAGGTGCTGTTTGGCAGAGAAGGCGCCAATGTTTCCATTCTCGAAAAAGGAGGGGAGGTTTCTGAAAGTGTAGAAGGCGAGTATGAAAACCAACGGAGAATTTACCAGGAGTACCAGACATTTCCAACCGATACTGCGGGCAATTCCTACCAGGCTGGGGTGTTTTTCGTCGGTGAAGCTTGCGGCTTGGGCTTCCGCCGCGGCGGCAAAATTTTAGACAATACGGCCCAGTTTGTAGGACACGTTGTGGAGTGATTTTTTTGTTTATTGTCTCTGAATCAGTGGAATTAGCGTTGCTGCGCTCGCGAAAATCAGCGAAAATGACCGCATGCTAACAAAATCGACCGTTTGCTAATCTTTTTGAGAAAAAATCGTTTTGTAAAGCAAAGTTTGTGAATACCAACACCCGCACACACGGGCTGGCACAAAAGTTTTGCAACATTGCCCAATTCAAATTCGACAGCAAGACAACGATCTGAAATTCTTAAACAAAACCGTTATGATTCACGAGAAAATTTTTCAACTAAAAAGTGGACGCGAAGTCAAAGTCGTCGTCAAAGGGTATTTCCTACATGATAACCCTCAGCTCAGTACCGAATACGAAATCTTGATAAAGGAACCGAAGGAAAAATATTTTCGCACAGCCATCGGGACCAACCATCCACAATATTGGAAAATGAGAAGGTCCAGCGTTCAACAAGCCAAATTGATCATGCTCGAATACAGCGGCATCTCGCAGCGGCAGGTTAACCAGGCAATCACCGAATTTAATCGCGTTCTCAGTTTTCCGGCAGCCGCAATAGGCCTGCAATATGAGAGAGAGTTAATGTAACACTTAAAATCGCCTCATGATTTGGGAAAAAAATAAAGCCAGGCATTCAATTTCCAAACCGGGCAGATCAGAAAAAATGTAAACGCTACATTTCTTCTGATCTGCCCGGTTTTTCGTTTACAGGCTCTGTTGGCCGTTCACTATTATTATTTTGAAAAGTGTTTTTGTTAATTTGGGCTTTCAAGCGAACCAGGGAGCCCATTTATGAAAAACAAAAAGAACTTTTATATCGCAAGCTTCCTGTTAATCGCCGTTGGTTTGTGGTTAGTCTTCAAGTATCGTCACTATTTCAATACATACCATACACCTGTCATGATTACCGACAGGACGCTCGCGGAACCCGTGTTGGGGATTTATGACAGAAGTGGAAAGCTTTCCGGTAAGTCACCAGAAAATATCCGGCATTTCGTGTTGCAGCTAGGGTCAGACATCGACCAGCAGGAGATCCGGGACAAATTTTTTAAGGAAGCAGGGACACATGTATTGATCACCGTTGAATCGGGTGGGGACAATGTGCTCGCCAGAGTTGCGGACGGAGACCTTGATGAAATGATCGAATCGCTCTGTGAAGCATTCCCCAAAGAAAATAAGAACATTTATCTGCGCTGGAATCCCGAGATGGAGGTTCCTGTACAGCATTATTCGTGGCAATATCACGCTCCTCACGATTATGTCGAAGCATTCAGGCATTTTTCAAAAATTTGCAAAAAAGTCTCGCCGGCTGTAAACATTGTCTGGGGACCAGCCGGCTACCCGGGTACAGAAGAATACTGGCCTGGCGCGGATGCTGTCGATATAGTGAGTATTACCGTCGGGAGTAAGTCCGAACTTCTGGCGACAGCCTTCCCGCCCGAAAAAAATCGAATAACCGATATTCGAAGGAAAATTCACAGAGTGCGGTTTATGGACAAGCCGTTGTTTATACTCGGCTCCGAAAGTGTCAGGGATGCTTCTGGGGTTAAGAAACAGCTGGCGAAAGCGATCAGTGAGACCGAAAGGGAAGCTGCTACCATTTACGGAACGATTGGGAAATTGTCGCCCTTAAAAGGGCCCGCTGATACAGATAGGAAGCTGCTTGTTGGTGTGTATGATCCGAAACAGTTACTTCTGAAATCGCCGCAAGTGCATGTAGAACACATTTTCATAGATCTGGGAAACATTCAGGACGGTAAGTTCGATGAAGAGTTTACTGCCATTATGCAAAGAGGCCACGATGCGATTGTGACTGTGGAACCGTGGAGGGATAAGAAGATCCGGAAAGATACCAATGTTATGCTCAACACGATCAATGGTGTTTACGACCCGGAATTTAATGAGGTGTTCCGGATCATTGCCGAAGCAAAACATACAGTTTACGTTCGGTTTGCACACGAAATGGAGATCCCTATTCACCGGTACGCGTGGCAGAGCCAGGACCCTGTGCTATACATTAAGGCGTTCCGGCATTTTATGTCATTACAAAAAGTTGGTACCCCTAACATCAAAAAAGTGTGGGGGCCTGCGGGTGACCGGGGCTCGATGGAATGGTGGCCTGGCCAGGATGTTGTGGATTATGTCAGCATCGCCATTTACGGCCTGCCCGACAAAAATATTACAGACCCTACGAAACAGGAGTCATTTGAAACCATTTATGACCGAAAGATCCACCGGGTGCTGTTAACTCGCAAGCCGATGTTTGTGACTGAGTTTGGCGTGAAAGGTCCGGAGGATTTTCAGCAGAAATGGATGGAAAACGCAGCCAAAACGATTGGCAAACACCAAGAGATTGTGGGTGCTTGCTACTTCAATCTGGCCGATAATCCTGAGGTGTGGGGTAACATCCCTGCGCCCGATTGGGGGATCAGCAAAGAAACGTTTGATCATTTTGTTAAAACGCTTTCGGACCGTTAAGCAGATTGTCAGTTTTATAGTTTCGCCTGGCGCAGTGGCGTGTTTAATGATGATCCGACAATATCCACCACAACCGATTGCCTGATCACGAAAAGATACAGCTGATATATAGAGGGATGCGATGGAACATTGAGTACTACCTTGGCCCCGCTTCCAATATGCCGCATTTCGACCGGGTTGTTGAAACCGTCTGTACGGATCAGTTTCCATTCGAATTGCAGATCCCTGGAAAGTGAATCCACTAGATTCCACTGTCCGTTTTTCTGAATAAGGGCGTGATACGCAAGGTTATGCCCCGGAAACATTCCGGCAGCGGGTTTGAGTATTTTAACCTTTGGTACCGACGCAGGAGCCGGGCTGTTTTTCCAAAGATGTGCCAGTTCCTGAACCGAGTACTTCTTTCGCCCCGCAAAATCGATAAGCCCGTCAAAGTTGACTAGTCCTTCTGTCTGCTCGTCCTGCCAGTTTGAAATGAAGACACCGGTATGGGAGTTGAATACCTGCTGATAGTGAGAAACATCGGCGTAGCTCAGAAAATAGCGGGCTGGTAAATGCTGAGGAATATGGCTCCCTTGTTTTTCATCCGTCAGCGCAAGCCCGAACGCGTCTATTGTCGGCAGGTACCGATGCAAAAGGCCGATTGTTTCCGGTAAATTTTTCTCCATGCCAATATCCAGTGTCACAGGTCTGCTCGGATCCTTCTTCTTAATGTCTGCCACTAACTGTTTGACCCATATCAAATATGCCTTCTGTTGCTGAATGTTGTCAGCGGTTGCTGAATCAGCATGTATCTTTTGTAAAACTTCATTGCCAATGTTCCAGGAAATGATTTTCGTCTTTTCTTTCAGGTTATCCACAGCATGGATGATTTCATTGTGGAGATCGGACAGCTTTTCCTGTTCCTTTACAAAATCAATATCATCCGGAATCCAGAAGCCATAATGTACATTCATGTCCATTTCTCTGGCGGCCTTCAATATATTATAGTCGTAAATACCAGGGCCATAATGCTTAATGGTATTGATATCGAGCTGTTTCATCTGCACAAAATCACGCACGAGCTCTCGCCGCGTAAATGCAGGATACCGGTTCGCCCATTCATGTCCTTTCGTGTAATTGACACCTCTTGTTTCTGGGAAAACGGCATGGGGGTAGGGCTTGGCCGCCATCGTATCCAGAGGCAAATAAGGTAGTCCCAGTGCAGCAGTGAGTTTTATAACGTCGGTTTCAGTGATTCTGGCTTTTGCTTTTTTCGCATGGACCTCATTTTTTATGGCCTGATAAATACTATCAGCTTCCCTGGCCCTGAACTGTGTGATAAAAATGAGTATACTAATCAGAATCAGTACCAACGACAGTGCGGAAGTTCTCAACCCAGAATAAATCCGGCGACGTGCAATCCAAAAATAGCCTTTCAGGTTCTTGATCCAGTTCATTGTCATATTAAGTGAACTATGGCGGGTCCTTAGTATGCGAAACTGTTGCTGCCTGCTTGCCGCTATATTGAAACACATAAAAAGACAGTTCATGCCTGCAAAACCAGCCATTATGATGTTATACGGGTTCCAGTCGGCATAGAGGCCGTAGATAATAGCAACTACTGAAAATGCCAGTACGGCGATATTGGGGACGTTTAGAGGCCAATTGTTGGCTTCATTGCCGTCTTTGGGCGTAGGTACGTAAGGTACTTTTTTGCCAAAAATAGTATATACAAATCCTAAAATGAATATCCACCAGGTACCGATCATGAGTAATCCTCCGACAACATGGAATCCCCGTTCCTCGTCCTCCATTACCCACCATTGAACGAAATGACGGATCAAGACAATTGCAGCGACCAGTGGCAATACTACCAATCCAAAATCTTCGATATTAATCTGCATGGGGCTCACGCCCATCAGCAATGAGAAAATAGGGATCAGGAAATTGATCAGAAAAATAAATCCGGACATATAATGTAGCGGAATGACGGCATAATGTAATTTCTGCTGCCATGTAAACTGACTGAAAAGCTTTGGATAAATATGTACAAGCAAATCAAACACACCCCGTGCCCATTTTAACTGTTGTTTGTAATAGGCCGAAAGGGTAGAAGGCACCAAGCCCCGCGCCAAAATAACAGGCACGTATATTGATCGCCAACCCTTCGCGTGCAGCTGCATGGAGGTGTGCATATCCTCCGCGAGCCCGGCCGCGTGCCCGCCGATGGATTCCAGTGCGGTGCGACGAAATGTGCAGTTGGCACCAATGGCAAGAACTGTCCCGTACTTGTTCATGGTCATCATCATCGGCCCGTAAAACTGATAGGTCTGCTGTGCGGCGCCCTTGGCAATTAATCCATCATCATTGTTTTTATAAGCTTGTACGATCTGAACATAACCGATTTTGGGATCATTGAAATGTGAAACAATAGGATCCAGGAAATCCGGAAAAGGGACGTGATCAGGGTCAAGTACAACACACAGTTCACCGGTCGACTGACGCAGGGCGTTGTTGATATTACCAGCTTTCGCGTCGCGTTTGTCCGTTCGTGTGACATGATGTACGCCCAGATCGAGGCATACCTGGCGCAGGTAAGGGTCGTCAGCTTCGTCGCAAAGATACGTTTGATGCGGATAAGTGATTGCTTGTATCGCTGTGAGCGTTTCCAAGATCATTTCATAAGGTTCGCCAGCGCAAAATGTGGTAAAAATGTCAACCGTATAGGACTTGGTTAATGGCGGTGTCTTCGGTACTGTGATGTAAAAGTAATGGATCCATTCATGCAGTATTTTCAGGCAGGTGAAGACAAAAGCGATGATCAGCATCCAGTATAGCGGCGCATAACCTCTCACAGCCGGGGATAGTATCGCATTCAAAAAATAGCCCATCGCGATCACACCCAGAAATATCATGAGCCGCAAGACCAGCAACTGTCTGCGGGAAGGTGGTTTGACGTAGATTGTGTGGTTCATTTGTTGCTGACGACGTAAAAAGGTGTGTTACAGGATGCAAAATGACCATTATGATCATAAACAGTCGCAAAGAGCCGGTAGGGGCCTTCTTCCGACGGCGAGACAAATTTTGTATGTAAACCATTTCCTGCCTCAATTAAATGGTTGAGAGGACGGAGTTTCTTAATGCTGTTCATTTGATTTTCCTTATACCAATCCTCTTTAAATAGCTCCCATTTAACGCTTTTGACATCGTCATGACCGGTGAACATGAGTACTTCGGCGGAAGCAGCAGTAGCGGGGTTGAGAATGATATTGTCCCTCGCGCCTTTCTGGTTCAGCAGCATGTACTGGATGTCGGGATAATGTACGGTCGAAGGTTTGCCAGTCCACAGGTGTTGCATACTCCCGACGGCTTCGGAGCTTTCGCCCGTTTGGTCAAATATGCTAAACCAGGTATGGGTGGTTTCTTGCTTGTGTCCCCAGAAAAACACGCACGCGCCCAGAAAGCGCGGGTCTTCCACCGGCATTTCCTGTTGATACCGTTTCAAATATACTTCCGCTTTTTTCTTACTCGTATTTTCGATAAATGCACCCCAGGCAGTTTCTTCGGAGCCCGTCCACGGACCGTCGATCCCCCATTCCAGCAAAAGATAGGGGCCTCTCCAGAACCATGAAAGGCCTGCAAGATCATCTCGGAGGATTTTGAGGTTGCTGAAAATATTGAAGGAAATTACATCAATATCGCAGAGCATCTGGATGTTGGCAATGTATTTGGGATTAAAATTCAATACCGTCGTTGTGATGGGGTGGCCGGGATCTTCCCGGTGGATCATGCTGGTCAGATTATTGAAGTCTTCGTAAAAATGCCTGTAAATCAATTTGTAAGGAAAGTCAAGCTCATTGCCCAGGCACCACATGAGGATAGCCGGGCTGTCCTTATACTTTCTCACCAGTGATTGTAATGCCTGGTAACGGGCGCGGACTATGGAAGTGTCCTGGTACTGCTTAATGTCATTATTGTTGGGAATCGGCAAACCGACGATCACGGCGATACCATTGGCCCGTGCGCTGTCCAGGATCTGTTGCAAATGAGTGGTATCCCAGGTCCGGAGTGTATTGCCACCGGCTTGTTTCAATTCATTGAAATGCGAAAATCCTGCCGCTCCTTTGATTGTAAACGGTTTTCCGGCACGATAGATCGCGTATTTCCCATTTTCCTGACGAATGCTAACGGCATTACTTTCCCCTGTAATTTGCCCGGGATTGGAGCAATTAACAAATACAATGAGCAGGAGGAATGGGTAGAGTTTTCGTATTGGCGTGAGTAATTTTTGCAACAGTATTTAGTTTAATAACGCTGATAAGGGTGGAAGGTGCTTTCTACTACGAATTAAGTCAAAAATGAGGTGATAGTAAAATTGAATTATTTCTTACCTTTATATTCATGTTTTTGGTTTACTAAATTATGAATTATTGTTTACATAAAAATGAAGGAAGATTCACTTTCGAATAAAGCATACACAGAACTTAGAAAAAAAATACTTTCCAATCAGCTTACGTCGGGTACCAGGCTCAAAGAGGATGAATGGTCTAAGAAGCTGGATGCTAATCGTATGGCTATTCGCGAGGCGTTGACCAGGCTGCTTGGTGAACAGCTGATCGTGCAGGGAGAAAAAGGTGGTTTTTTTGTAAAAACACTTACCATTGAAGATAGTCACAAGATCAGGGAGCTACGTGAAATACTGGAAATAGGCGCATTGCGACTGTTGATCCAAAAGATAGAAGCTCCGCAAATAGAGGAACTGGACCGGATATGTGACGACTTTACGTCTATGGTAGAGCGGGGGTATTTTGGAGGAGCATGTGAGGCTGACGTTAAATTTCATGAGACTTTGATAGAATGTGCTGGAAATGAAAAGCTTGTAGATTTATATAAAGCAAGCAACATTCCCTTGTTTCATCAGAAGCTGGGCAAGACGCAAACACATATGGATGATTATGAGCTCACAGATCAGGAACATCGCGAAATAGTAGCGGGTATCAAAGCAAGGGATGTGAAGCGGGCGGAAGATGCCTTGTTGAAACACCTGATCCGCGGCGAGGTAGCATCTATGGACCTGGCCTGAGACTGAATTGTAGCGACCATTTTTACAGAAGATTATATGAGGAGCCGGTACCAGCGTAGGTACCGGCTTTTTTATTGGTTTACATGCCAAATAATTTTTGGTAACCCACAAACCAACAGTACAGACTTTCGCGGAAACCCTGATCGGGCGTTTATAGTTTCGCGTAAATCATATTGAATAATTTTTTCTAAATTTTTTTGTTGACAAAAAAATAATATATTTGTTAACATAATAACCTGATAATTATTTACTCAATGTTTATAACTCCACGTCGGGGAGTTGAATGTCGCCTGGCCCTTACTAAAATCGTCCGCCTATGAGAAAACACTTGCGTCGTTTCTTGCCTTTTGAGTTTCCCATTAGTCCCATTTATCGTTCAGAAAACTTTGGATATGAAAAAATCTTTAGACCCATTGAGGTTTCACGCTCTGAATCCCTCGATTATAAAAAACTTTTTCCTTAGCCGCTCACTCGTTCTTCCGTTACTACTTTTGCTTATTATCGTAGGTCTTGAACCGGCCAGTGCGCAACAGGTGAGGAAAGTATCGGGCCGCGTGCTCGACCAGAAAGGGGCGCCGATCCCCGGAGCATCGGTCATCATTAAGCGGTCAACGCAGGGAGGGATAGCCGACAAAGATGGAAAATTCAGCCTGTCCGTGCCGGATAACGCAAATGTGCTGGTGATTTCTTACATCGGTATGAAAACACTGGAAGTTGAAATAGGTAGCCGTACCGACCTCAGCGACATTACCCTTTCGGAAGAAAGTGTAGGTTTGCAGGAGGTGGTTGTAACGGCCCTGGGAATTGAGCGGGCGGCCAAAACACTGACCTATTCGACGCAAAAAATTGGAAGTGAGCAAATTAATGAAGTACGGGATGCAAACTTCACGAATACATTGTCCGGTAAAGTAGCCGGTTTGACAATTACTCCTTCTTCGAGCGGTCCCGGCAGCGCTACCCGCATTATCCTGCGTGGAAACCGGTCTATCCAGGGAACAAACAATGCATTGATCGTAGTCGACGGTGTACCTATAGATAACTCGACGATTTCCGGACAGGTAAGAAATGACTCCGGTGACGACAACCGCGGAAACAGCGGAAGCGATGGGGTTGCAAACCTTAACCCCGATGATATTGAGTCTATTAACATTCTGAAAGGAGCGGCGGGAGCTGCATTATATGGAAGCCGTGCTGCGAACGGGGTTATGATGATCACGACCAAAAAAGGCAAAAGCGGCGCATTGAGTGTCAATGTCAATTCAGGCGTATCATTCGATAAGGCATTTACTTCGCCAAATCTGCAAAATCAGTACAGCCAGGGAGCTGGCGGGATTTATTCCGCATTGGGAACAGGCAGCTGGGGGGCGGCGATCACCGGCCAGAGCGTAACCGACTGGGCTGGTAACACAGTACCACTGCAAGCCTATCCTGACAATATCACGGATTTTTACAGAACTGGCATTTCGACCAACAACGCGATTGGTGTAAGCGGCGGAACAGAGAAAATGACGACCTATTTTTCTTATGCCAATAACAATGCAAATGGCATCGTGCCGACTAACAGTCTGACACGTAACACATTCAATGGCCGATTGGGCATTAACATCACCAGCAAGTTATCGGTGGATGCTAAGATCACTTACACGCTGCAGAAGATCAAAAACAAGCCTGGCGTTGGTGGGGACGGTTTTGTAGTAGCCAACCTTTCGCATATCCCACGCTCGGTGAACCTGGAAGACTTGAAAGATTACAAAACGATCAGTTCCACAGGTATTGAAACCCAGAGATACTGGACAAATCCTGACCCGGTTTATATGAACCCGTACTGGACGATTTATAATACCAAACACCTGGAAAACAGAAGCCGGGTAACTTCGCTGATCGCGATCAAATACAAATTTACCGACTGGCTTAACATTCAGGGACGGATTAGTTCCGATAGCTATAACGACTTCAATACACACAGTTATTCCAATAATACAGCCAACTATGCCCGCCTGCCGGGAGGATATTATGCAGAAGAAAACGCGCTGGTGAGTGAACGCAACATTGATATCCTGCTGAACGGAACGAACAACATTACGAAGGATATCAAGATCAATTACAACCTGGGAGGTTCGATGTTGATGAGAAACCTGAGACGGAGAGTAAACTACGCCGACGGCCTTGGTATCCCGAATAAGTTTGATTTGGGCTTTGCGACAAACCTGGGCGTAACGTCCAGCACAAGCAAAAGAGACCTGCATTCAGTTTATGGAACGGCGCAGTTTGCGTTTAAAGATTATCTGTTCCTCGACCTCACGGCACGTAACGACTGGTCGAGCACATTGCCTGAGCCGTACTCGTACTTTTATCCATCGATCGGTCTTTCAGGTGTTTTGTCGGAAATGGTACACTTGCCAAACTGGGTGAGCCTTGCCAAAGTACGTGCGTCGCTGACCAAGGTAGGTAATGATGCAGATCCTTATCTGATCAACCAAACCTATACGTATAGTAGGGGATCGTTCGGAGGATTTGTTTCGAGTAGCCCTACCAAATCCATTGGTAACCTGAAACCGGAACTAACCCAATCATTGGAATTTGGCACGGACTGGCGATTTATGGAAAACCGTTTTGGGATTGACGTAACTTACTACAAAACCAATTCGAAAAACCAGCTGCTGACGGTGAGCGCCCCGGCCTCTTCGGGCTATGCTTCGCGTTATTTCAATGCAGGGAATATTCAGAACACGGGTGTCGAAGTGGTACTTTCCGCCAGGATCCTGCGAAGCGACAAGTTTACCTGGAATATGGGACTGAACTACGCGCTGAACCGCAATAAAGTGATTGAACTGGACCCGAGAGTGCCTCGCGTGTACCTGGGCTCAGGTACCAATGTGCGCACTGCGACTCCGCTGGTAGTGGAAGGCCAGAGCTACGGAGATATGTACGGATACAAATGGAAGCAGCTGAACGGACAATATCTGGTGGATGCGAATGGTGTGCCCATTAAAACAGACGCCATTGAAAAAGTGGGCAACTACAACCCGAAATTCACCGCAGGTTTCAGCAATAATTTCTCCTACAAGAACTGGACATTGGGTCTTTTGATCGATGGTAAATTTGGGGGAATAGTAACTTCCGGCTCGGCAGCGCAGAATGCTTACTTCGGAAATGCCGACTACACTACCCAGTACAGAGAAGCTGGATCGTGGGTTTTGCCAGGTGTGACAGCGGAAGGTACTGCCAACAACAAGGCGATCAATGCAGAGAAATTCTGGACGACGGTTTCGCAAAACAACTACTCCTGGGCTGAGTTTTTCACATACGACGCCACAGCTGTGCGTGTACGGGAGCTGACATTCGGTTATGAATTCAAAGGACTTCCTACATTCATCAAGACCGCCAAGATCTCGTTTGTAGCGCGTAACCTGTTCTTCATTTACCGCGGCGATGCCATTCTGGACATTCCGGGCATAGGCAAAAGGAAAATTGATTTTGATCCCGAGGTCAGCATTGGTAACAGTAACTACCAGGGTATCGAGTACAATAACCTGCCTGCTACCAGGAGCATGGGATTGAACCTTAAACTTTCATTTTAATTAAAACAATGACGGTCATGCATTACAAGATAAATAAATATTATTGCCTGTCCCTGGCTTCATTGCTGTTGCTAATTGTGGGCATAGGCGGCTGTACGGATGATTTTGATTCGATCAATACGGATAATACCAAGCTGGGTTCGGTGAGTGCGACGGAGTATCCATATATGTTTGCCAATGCGCTGATGACGACTACATTGGCTCCCAACGATTTTGAAATTGGCGAGGGAACAGTAGCAGGAGTTTACTCTCAGTTTTACTCACAGGCGGCGATGTCTTTTCCGACAGACCGCTATGTGATCAAGCAGGAATGGATGCCTGCGGCCTGGAACCCGGTGTATATTTCCGCCGCGCCTCAGCTGAAAACCATTATTGAAAAAACTGACGAAAAACTGGCCGAGAATGCGATCGCGAAAGTATGGTGGGTATGGATGTTCCATCGCGTGACCGATTACTTTGGGCCTGTACCTTATTTTGATGCGGCCAATGGTAAGGATGCAGTTGCATTTACGCGTCAGGATTCTATTTACTACGATTTTTTCAAAAAGCTGGACGTCGCTTCGACAGTTCTGAAAAGTGCGGGTACTGCTACTCCTTACGATAAATTTGACCTGGTTTACAATACAAAAGGAAACCAATCTCCTGCTGCCTGGGCTAAATTTGCCAATACTTTACGCCTGAGACTGGCATTGCGTATTTCCAAAGTAAATCCGGCGCTCGCTAAGCAGGAAGCCGAAGCAGCAGTAGCGGCAGGTGTGATGACAGCTATCACGGATGATGCTTATATGCCCAAATCCAGCACGGTTTATAACGAACGGAATGGTCTGTCGCAGATCGTGGCCTGGGATGAGCTTCGGATGAGCTCTTCTATGGAATCCATTATGAAGGGATACGACGATCCTCGTATGCCGATTTATTTTCAGCCAGCTACATTCACCGGCAAATTCGACGGTGTAAGAAACGGATTACTGGTTGTTGAAAAACAAATGGACATCAATTCCCGAAAATTCAATTCCAATCTGGGTTCGCGCTGGGCTACCAATGTCGGCAATGGCAACTTTACGGCCAATTTTGCAACACCTCAAAACATCATGCACGCCGCAGAGGCTTACTTTTTGAGAGCAGAAGGCGCATTGAACGGCTGGAATATGGGTGACAATGCGCAAAACCTGTACGAAACCGGTATCAAAATGTCGATGGCGCAATGGGGTATTACGGATCAGGCCGTGATCGCCAAGTACATCAGCAATCCCGCTATCCCGATTGCACCTCAAGACGGCCAGAATTCTCCGCCGGTGAACGACTACCCGGCCAAATGGGCAGCTTCCGCGGATATGAACCGCAAGCAGGTAGCGCAGCAAAAATGGCTGGCGCTTTTCCCAGACAGCATGGAAGGGTGGGCAGAAGTACGCAGATCGGGCCTGCCGGAACTCTATACCATTGTTCACAGCGAAAATCCGGACCTGCCGGAAGGAAAGCGAATCCGTCGCATCCCGTTCCTGGATACCGAAAAGCAAACCAACGCTGACGCCGTCGCCAAAGCCGTGAAGCTACTGAACGGGCCGGACAATGCGGCTACGCCGCTGTGGTGGGACAAAAACTAGTTTTTGATTAAATAAAGGATTGGTGGTAGTTGTAATTGTTTAATTAGCCGTGATAAAAAAAGTCCCGTAGGGACGAAATCTTGGTATTTCATCCCTACGGGACTTTTTTTAGAGCTCTGGTGATAAAGATCGAGCCGTTATTCCGAGTTCATGTTAACTATTTAAAAGCTTATATTGATTAAAAATTCATTGAATATGCGAGGGTATCTTCATCAGCTGTGTTTTTTTTGTGTTTTTACAATTCCTGTCTTTGCTCAAAAGCAACCTGTTTTATTCCCCGAACCTGAATCCATTCAGTACCAGTCGGGGACTTTGCCACTCTCCAAAATCTCAGTCGCCATTCCTGCCAATGCTTCGACAGACATAGCATTCGCGCTCAATGAATTGAAATCCATTATTCTCGAACGTTCCGGGCAAAAAGCAATGATGGCTTCGTCGCAGGCCGCTGCTACATTTCAGTTTTTGGTAAAAGAAAAAGGTCACGAATTGCCGGGAGTATCCGAAACCAGTCCGGGCAGTAAGCGCGAGCATTATAAACTGAACATTACCTCTCAAAAAATACAGATTGAAGCTACCACGTCGGCCGGGCTTTACTATGCGGTTCAGACGATCCGGCAAATGATCACCGGAACTGGAAAAGCGGCTTACATTCCCTGTGTTACCGTTACGGATCAGCCCAAACTGGCTTTTCGTGGAGTAATGATGGACTTCGCGCACGGCGGTTTGCCGACTGTGGAGGAGATCAAAAAGCAGATTGATTTTCTGGCGCTTTGGAAAACCAACCAATACTACTTCTATAATGAAGTAAGCATTGAATTAAAAGGGTTTCCCACCGTTGCCTACCAGTCGGGCTACACGCAGGAGCAGATCAAAAGTATCATTGCTTACGGAAAAGAGCGGCATATGGACGTGGTCCCGTTCCTGAATTTGTACGGGCATTTGCATGAATTATTAAGAAATGAAAAGTACGCCGACCTCGCGATAGGGCAGTACGGGCATGAGCTCGACCCACGCAAACCCGGCGCTAATGTGCTCTTGAAAGACTGGATCAAGCAATATACCGACCTGTTTCCAAGCCCATTCATTCACGTAGGATTTGATGAAACCTGGGAAACCAAAAGGATTGCGGACGATAAGGACGGCAAAATCAATTCGGAAGAATTGTGGCTGCAGCAGCTCACATTTGTTCAGAATGAATTGAAAAAGTATGGTAAAACAGTTATGGCGTGGACGGATATGAATAACTACTATCCTGATATCATGAAAAAACTGCCGAAAGGCGTGATACCGGTGATTTGGGAGTACAAGCCTGATACTGTTGAGATTAACCGGTATCTGAATCCGGTACTCAAAGAGAAAAAAAAATTTTTTTATACAGCCGGCGGTTTCCGGCTGGGGCCACATTTACCCCGATGCTGATTATACCTACACCAACATTGACCTGTGTTTGAAAGCAGGCATGAAAAATCATACATTAGGCTTCATTCATTCCGTTTGGACGGATGCAGTGGAACCGTTTGTGCGCTCCTCGTGGCTATTTATGGCTTATGGCTGCATAGGCGCGTGGCAGGGGCAGGTACCCGACAAGACGAAATTCACGGTGGCATATAGTTCCATTCTGTACCCGGAAGCAGCCGCGGAAATGCACAAAGCGTTTGATTATCTGGCTCAATCCAATGTGTATCTGGATAAATGTCTCGGTAAAAATACCAATGGAATGCCACGTGGGACCATCATTGAAAGCTGGTCGAATCCGTTCCTGCCCTATTATCTTAAAAATACGAATGAGCATTCGGACGATTTTCGTAACGCCCGCAAGCTCAGCGAAGAAGCACAAGGCCAACTGATCCTGGCGCTGGCCAAATGCAATAAAAAGGATAATGCTTTTATCAATTCCCTGCTCGTGGCGGCGCGGCTGATGACTTACTCCGCTACCCGCTATCTCTGGGCCAAAACGATGTGTGACCGCTGGGACGAATCGATGCTGCGGCGGAAGAAAAATGACTTCGTGGTATACGATATCACACACATTTGCCACGGGTTACTGATCGACGTGATGGACGAAAATGGTGAATTAAAAACGGCCTACCAGCAAGCCTGGCTCTCGGAAAACATGCCTTACCGCATGAATACCATTTTGGGGAGGTTTGATGTAGAGTACGCCTTGTGGCAGAAACTGTTTCTGAAAGTGATCGACTACCGCATTCAGAACAAGCCGGAACATGTTGCGGATCAATCATTTCAAGCACTATTCAGGCCTGATTTTTAGTAAGGAATTTTCACTCGCATGCCCACGAAATAACTCATGGAGGTTTGACTTGGTTATTTTGTAAACTATTTTGTATATTTTTTGTTTACAAAAATTTAATTGATACATTTGAACCAGCGACCTTTCCCAGTGTGCTATGTTATTTTCGAATCTGAGTTACCCGTCAGTTAATCTGCAAAAAGACGCTGTTATTTTGCTTCCACTGGGAGCGATTGAGCAGCACGGCCCGCACATGGCGGTTTCTACGGACACGGATATTGTAACATACATCGCCCGTCAGGCAGAAACAGCATTGCCGGACCAGGTACTGCTTTGCCCGACATTACCTTTCGGGTCGAGTCATCATCACTTGTCATTCGGTGGTACGATCAGCATTCGCCCAGAGCTTTATACAAAGGTTATTGTCGATCTGATTGGGTCGTTATTACAAAATGGATTCAGGAAAATAGTGCTTTTGAATGGTCATGGGGGCAACATTACCCCGGTGAAACAAGCACTGGCAGTGCTAAGCAAGGATTTTGACGCGGCATTGCAGCCCAACATTGCGCTGGTCACCTATTGGGAGCTGGGCGGAAAGCCATTTGCCGGAGAAGCTCCGATGGAAAGCCCCGCGCTAAGTCATGCCTGTGAGTACGAAACCAGTATGATGCTGCATTTATTTCCCGAAAAAGTAAAAATGGACAAAGCGCAGCGCGCCTTGCGACCAGAAAGTAACGGATACATTCCCTGGGAAGATGATGAGCCATATCGTGGCGTAACGCTTTTCAAACAAACAGCCTTCATTTCCAGCAACGGTAGCAGCGGAGAGCCGCAACTGGCGACGGCGGAAAAAGGGGAGCATTTGCTTGGGAAGGCAGTGGAGGAGTTGGTGAAGTTTCTGGGGGAGTTTGGGGGGTGGGGGGTGATGGGGGAAATTACTTCGGCAGTCGGCGGTCGGCCGTCGGAGTGAGAAGTGAACTGTTTTTTAGCACGTAATATAATGAAGTTGCTTTTGTCAGCCACCGCTGTGGTCGAAGGTCGTTATTTGTTTGGCGCTATGCCTTTTTGCAGTGTGCATGTGCGCTTCGACCGCCGGGCGGCCCCGTGCGCTCAGATTGACAAGTAAGTGGTTGATTTTTAATTTAATATCTCAATGATCAAACAATCAAACAATAAGCCGACTGCTGAAAGCCGACGGCCGATAGCTTTAAAATGAAACAAGAAATAAAACACCCCGATAAAAATGTGAGCACCGGCGCTTATTCAGCCGGTGTTTTGAAAAACGGTATGTTATTCATCAGTGGTCAGGGGCCGCTTGATTTGAAAACCGGTACAGTCATTCACGGAACGATCGAGGAAGAGACATTGCTGACGCTGGAACATGTAAAAAAGGTAGTGGAAGCGGCTGGCGGTACCATCGACGACATTGTGAAATGTACCGTTCATTTGGAAGATATCAATGATTTTGACCGGTATGACGTGGCCTATGGCACATTCTTCACCGGTATCCGTCCGGCGAGGACTACCGTGCAATCGGTACTGTCCGACGGGATCAAGATTGAGATCGACGCCATCGCGGTGATCGGTTAATGGGCGGAAATAAACGAGTTAGTTTTTGATAAAATGAGTGCGAAACAACGAATCGGTACGGTAGGTCTGGGGTTAATGGGCAGCAGCATTGCTACCTGTATTCTGGCTGCAGGGCACGAGGTCACTTCTCTGGTCAAAAGCATGGAAGAGGCTAAACTTGCCCTTAAACGCATTCTGGGGTTTTTGACTGAACTGTATGAGGAGGGTTTGTTGACCGAAAATCCTGAAAATGTAATTACCCGGATCACCATTACCGATGATGTGGCGGGGCTTGCGGGCCATGAGATCGTGATTGAATCCATTACCGAAGATGTGGAGGAAAAGAAGCGGGTTTATCATTTATTGGAAACCGTTCTGTCGCCGACAGCCATTATCGGCAGCAATACATCGGCCATTCCGGTATCGGTTTTACAAAATGGCTTAAAGCATCGGGAACGGATGTTAGGTATTCACTGGGCTGAGCCTGCGCACATTACGCGGTTTATGGAAGTGATCTGCGGCAAAGATTCCAATGTGGATTATGCATGGCAAATCGTAAAACTGGCCGAGAGCTGGGGCAAGGAACCATCGCTTTTGAGAAAAGATATCAGGGGTTTTATCACCAACAGGATCATGTACGCCATGCTTCGGGAGGCATTCAATCTCGTGGAAAATGGGTATGCGACGGTAGAAGATGTCGATCGGTCTTTGCGTAATGACCTGGGTTACTGGATCACATTTGCCGGCCCGTTCCGGTTCATGGACCTCACAGGCATTCCGGCGTACCTGACTGTGATGAAGGATTTGTTTCCCGACCTGGACAATACTCAAAACGCACCTGCGCTCATGGAAGACCTGGTAGCGTCGGGAGCGAAAGGGGTAAGTAATGCAAAAGGATTTTACCCATATACCCACGAAAGCGCGGCTGCCTGGGAGAAATTATTCATAGAATTCAGCTACGACATTCGCAAGCTGGCCGAAAAATACCCTCAGAATATTGGAGAATAGAATGACAACCATCGCATCTATCAAAGCTACCGAGGTGATCGTGCCTGCCAAGCCAGGCAGTCTCAATTCGGAAATGGTACTGGACAAGGATACAGCTTTTGCCAAAAAATTCATGACTGGTGAAAGCTGGACGGAATTTGCCAATCAGCCCAAATGGATCATTGAAATGACACTTCAAAATGGTCTGACAGGAGTAGGAGAAACTTACCGCAGCGCGTCACCCGACCTGATCGAAGCAAGTATGGAGGTGCTTGTTGGTCAGGATATTTTGAAACTTAACTGGCGCAGGCTGCCGGTAAACGATCAGCGGATTTACGAAGCCTTTGAATGCGCGGTGCTGGATCTCGTGGGTAAACTCTTGCAGGTACCTGTGTACCAGCTGCTGGGCGGAGGCTACCGCGAGCGTGTAGATTGCATGGGCTGGACGGGCAGGCGCACACCCGAAGATGCCGCTCAAAAGGCGTTTGAGGCAATGCAAAGAGGACATAAGGTTTTCAAATTCAAATGTTCCGATGAAGACCCGGTTCGGTTGTGGACAGAGGAGATCAGGAGGAAATGCGGTGAGGGGATAAAGGTTTTACTGGACCCGAACCAGCGCTGGAATGATGTGGAAACGACATTGAAACTCATGGAGGGTGTGGAGCCAAGTATGATGCTCGGTCTGGAAGATCCTGTTTTACATGAGGACATTGAAGGGTTTCAGTATCTCAAAAAGCATTTGGGCGTGCCGATGTACCGGCACATTTCGCTGCCCTACACCCAGGATATCCGTGATATGATCGCTTTTGTTAGAGCTGACGCGGTGGACGGCTATAATTTCAATGGTTCGGCATTCAATTCGGTGCTATTGGCCGAGGTGGCGCATCTGGAAGGAAAGCCTTGCTGGCGCGGATCGGAGGTGGATCTTGGGATTTCGGAAACGATGGGTTTACACATTGCCGCGGCGAGTATCAATTGCACTATTCCGTCGGATATTTTTGGTGAATTGGTTAGAGAAGACGACCTCATTGTGGATCCTATCGATTTTCAGAATGGTGCTGCATTGGTGCCGCAGGGTGACGGCCTGGGCATTACATTGGATTTAGCAGCGGTTGAAAAATATAAAACAGGCCAATATTTATTTGTAACGCAATGAAAAAAGCATTTCTGTCCTGGACGATATTATTCCTTTGCAACCTCATATGGTCGTTTCATTTTACCTGTATCAAGCTCGTGCAGGATCAGGTAGGGCCGTATTTTACCGTTTGGTTACCGATGTTGCTAGCGACTATTTTTCTCGCCCCATTCGTCATCAAGGATTTTAGAAAAGGCAAAAAGAAGATCAAAGACGTTTTGATTTTTGTGCAGCTCGGTGCTTTGGGCGCTTTTCCTTCGCAGGTTTTGATGACGTACGGTACCCAATATTCGCTGGCCAGTAATGCCGCAATACTGGTTTTGGCACTCCCGGTGATCACAGCAGTATTTGCATTTTTCCTGCTAAAAGAAAAAATGAACACGATCCGCTGGATCAGCTTTGGGATAGCGATCATCGGCGTGTTACTATGCTCGACGGACGATATCAAAAAGATGGATTTGAGCTCGCGCTATGCATTGGGTAATCTGCTCATTTTCCTGGCGATCATCGGGAATGCTTATTACAATGTGGGCTGCAAGCAGGTAGCCGAAAAGTACACCGAAATGGAGATGGTTTTTTACACCTACCTCGTTCTGGTGATCATGCTGGCGCCGCTGGTGTGGTATTATGAGCCCGAAATGTTTTCGCGCATCCCGGATTACACGACGCAAACCTGGACGGGAATGATCGCACTAACATTGTTTCATAACTTCCTGTCTATGATCATGTTTTTCAGCGTGCTCAAATACCTGGATGCCACGCAGGTCGCGCTGTCCAACTACCTGATCACATTCATGGGGCTGCCGATCGCCGCTTTTGTTTTAGGAGAAACATTGAAGACCCAGGCCATTATCGGAGGTGTCCTGGTACTGGCCAGTACATTGATCCTGACCATTGTAGACAGCAGGTCTCAACAAAAGAAACTGGTTGAAATCAGTCAATAAACAATAATAATGATGATGATGAATTCAGAAAACGAACTGCTTGGAGTGGTACCCATTATCCCGACTCCATTCACTGAAAACGAGGAGATTGACGAAGATGCCCTCCGCAGCCTGATTGATTTTGCTATAACCAGCGGAATTGAAGCGGTATGCCTTCCTGCCTACGCCAGTGAATTTTACAAACTAACCGACGATGAGAAATTGCAGGTCGTGCGGGTAGCGGTAGAACATGCGGCGGGGCGGATCAAAATCGTGGCACAGTCCAACCATCCCTCTTTGAAAATCGCGATCAAACTGGCGAAAGCCAATGTTGAGGCAGGAGCGGACGTGGTTTCTCTCGCAGTTCCGAGGATTTTCAGTTTGCCGGAAGATTCTCTCAAAGTATACCTTTCTGAATTTCTGCAGTCAATTCCGAGTACACCTGTTTTGATCCAGGATTTCAATCCCGGCGGGTCGTCGATCAGTGTCGAATTTATCAAAAACCTGATGGAGGAGAACCCGAATTTCAAATATCTGAAACTGGAAGAACCCCTCTGTGCACCCAAGTTTGATAACATTATCCAAAGTACAAAAGGTAAAATCGGCCTTTTTGAGGGCTGGGGAGGCTTGTACATGCTGGAACTGATCCCCATCGGAATTCGCGGAGTAATGCCCGGGCTGGCGGTCGCGGATATTCTGCAAAGGGTATTTAACCTGCGCAGCAATGGTGAGCACGCGAAAGCCTTCGATTTGTTTGAAAAGGTCATGCCGCAGATTTTCTTTTCACTACAAAACATGGAGCTTTTCCACTACGCTGAAAAGGAACTCCTGATGGCAAGAGGGATTTTGAAAAACAGCATTGCACGCAAAGCAGCCTACATTCCCGATCCGTCTTCGATAGCTTACATTAAAGAACTGAACCAAAGGGTGATAGATGTGCTCAACGATGAAAGCTGGGAAATTAAGCCTTTGGAAACAACATTGTCAAAAGAGTGATAAGAATTAGTAAAAAACGTACTTTTAAAACCGGCAAGTTAATGAAGACTAAACACCCAGCTGGTAAAATGAGCAGTTTCAGTACACAGGTAGCAATTATTACAGGAGCTGCATCGGGGCTTGGCCTGGTGATAGCACATAAACTGTTGAATGAAGGTGCCAGTGTAGGTCTGTTCGACCTGAATGAAAAGGCTTTGAATGAGGAGTTTGTGGGTAATCTGGACAAGGAGGAACTGATAGGCCTGGACGTGACAGATGAACAGCAGGTGGAGAAGGGAGTCGCCCGGGTTGTGGAACGATTTGGCAAAGTAGACATTCTGATCAACTGCGCGGGAATTACCGGAACTACGGGTATCAAAAGCCACGAGGTCGATACAATGAACCTGAAAAAGGTGTTTGATGTCAATTTTATGGCTAGCTACTATACTTCCAAAGCCGTGCTGCCTTATATGCTGGCCAACCATTACGGCCGTATTTTACACATTGCATCCATTGCCGGTAAAGAAGGCAATGCAGGAATGCTCGCTTATTCCGCTTCCAAAGCGGCGGTGATTGGAATGACCAAAGTGCAGGGAAAAGAATACGCCGAAACCGGAATTACCGTAAATGCCCTTGCCCCGGCCGTGATCCGTACGCCCCTGGTGGACGCGATGCCCGAGAGCCAGGTGAAATATATGACTGACAAAATCCCGATGAAACGCTGTGGAACACTGGAGGAAGCCGCAAACATGGCTGCATTCATTGTGTCGCACGAAAACAGTTTCACCACCGGCTTTACATTCGACCTTTCCGGCGGACGCGCTACCTATTGATTTTCCGCCTGCTACCCTTACCAAAACCATGGAAGAGAACCGCATTCATTTTATAAGCCCCATCGAGGGAGACATGCTCCATGCCCGTGACGGCGTCATGACGGACGAGTACCTGGAAGTAAAAGTTAAGATTTCGGCTCCGGATGCTACGACACTGATAGTGAACGGAACGGCAGCGACATTGATCGACGGAGTTTTTGAAGCCACAATTCGTCTGACCGACTACGAAAACAACATTGAGGTAGAAGATCAGGATAACGGTGATAAAAGTAGTATCACGGTTTTTTGGCTCAAAAATTTTGCAGGCGGATATCGTCTGTCCATTGATGACAACATTTGGTTTTTAAGGGATATTCAGCAAAATAAAGACAATTGCCAATCGCTTTTTGATAACCCTTACCTGGGTTTTCTCAAAGATGTGAATGCAAGATTTGGTACCAAGATCCATTTAAACCTTTTTTACCAGACCGATGGATTCAATCTGTCGGACTTCACAGACCAGTATAAGGAAGAATGGAAACAAAGCTCCGAATGGCTCCGGCTGAGCTTTCATGCCCTGGGAGAATTTCCGGATATGCCTTATTTAGCAGCAGATTATGATCAGGTGAAAAAGGATTGTGACCTGATTATGGGCGAAATCAAGCGTTTTGCCGGGGAGGAAGTAATGGGCTCGGTAACCACCATTCACTGGGGTGAGGCAACTGTGGAAGGTTCACGGGCAATGCGGGATGCAGGTTATACGGGTCAATTAGGCTATTTCAATGTAGATGATGACCAATATTCAGCTTCGTACTACCTCACCGTGCCGCAGCGGCGACATATCAAAAAGCGGTTTGTCTGGCGGGATACGGCTGAAAACATCACTTTTGTCAGGGCCAGTATTGTGATCGATACCAAGAAGCTGCCAGAGATCAAGCCGCATCTGGATCAGCACGAAAAGAATGGTTATAAACCGCCATTTCTGGATCTGCTGGTGCACGAGCAATATTTTTATCCGTTTTACGAAGCCTACCAACCAGACTACCGCGACCGGATTTTGGCGGCAGTTCAATGGGCAGCCGACAATGGTTACACGCCGTCGTTTTTAAGCGAAGCCATTTCCAGTAAGATTGTAAATCAGCAATTGAGTTGATATGAAGCAGGATAGGAGGGATTTTTTAAAATTGACGGGCCTCGGCCTGGCGTCAGGCGGCGCATTATCAGCCTATGCAGGAACATCCGATCCCGGCCAGCTGCCGGATAAGCGAGGCCCGCAGGTATTTAATATGTGTAACTATGCGGCTCCGAAGCTCAGCACTGTACGTATAGGGTTTATCGGTTTGGGCAACCGGGGGATGGCGGCAGTAGAGCGAATGAACAAAATTGAAGGCGTAGAGATCAAAGCGCTTTGCGACCTGCGACCTGAAAAAGTAGCAGAAGCCACCAAAATGACAGCGGCTACCGGCCACAAGCCGCAGGGATTTCATACCAGTCCTGATGCCTGGCAAAAGTTGTGCGAAATGCCGGATCTGGATCTGGTTTACATTGTCACACCGTGGGCATTGCATACGCCGATGGCAGTTTTCTCGATGAACCATGGCAAGCATGTGTGTGTGGAAGTGCCTGCTGCCAAGACCATTGACGAATGCTGGGAGCTGGTGGAGACTTCGGAAAAGACGAAAAAGCATTGCATGATGACCGAAAACTGCTGCTACGACTTTTCAGAGCTGCTTACATTGAATATGGCCCGACAGGGATTCTTCGGTGAAATAACGCATTGCGAAGGTGCATACATTCATAATTTGCAAGAATACGTTTTTGATAAAGAGCGCTTTTACCAAATGTGGGAGCTGAAAGAGCTTTCGCAAAGGACTGGTAACCTGTACCCAACACACGGCCTCGGCCCGATATGCCAGGTGATGAACATTAACCGCGGCGATGTGATGGATTACCTTGTTTCCATGTCGAACAATGACTTTGTGATGGCGGACACTGCCGTGAAGCTGGCTGAGAAAGATGCCTCGTTCAAACCATTTGTAGGGAAACCCTATAATGGCATGATGAACACATCCACGATCCGCACAAAAAAGGGCAAGACGATTATGTTGCAGTTTGACGTTTCTTCGCCACGCCCTTATTCCCGCATTCAGCTCGTAAGTGGTACCAAAGGAGCAGCATTGAAATACCCGGAACCAGCGCGTTATTCACAGGGACACGAGTGGCTTTCTCCGGAAGAGTACAAGGCCATTGAGGCAAAATATACGCCACCAATCGTCAAAAAAATAGGTGAAATGGCCAAGCAGGTAGGCGGCCATGGCGGGATGGATTTCCTGATGGACTGGCGCACGATCGATTGCCTTCGTAACGGCCTGCCGCTGGATCAGGATGTGTATGATGCTGCAACATGGAGTTCAGTGGGACCGCTGAGCGAATGGTCCGTAGCGCATCGCTCCAATTCAGTAGACGTTCCCGATTTTACACGAGGAGCGTGGAAAACGAATGTTCCAATTGATATTTCAATGGAAAAAGGAGGCAATACCGGCGTGAAATTGTAACTACTGAGCCTGCTTTTCCAACTCAATAAAATCCTGCCGGGCTGGGGTAAAACAATCGATCACCTTACATTGCGTATGTGCTACCGCGGAATGTGGCGCATTGGAAGGAATGTAGGCCGTCATCCCGGGTGTGAGGAGCATTTTTTCGCCGTCAATATCAAATTCCAATTCACCTTCCAGTACGTGTGACCATTGCTCGTGCGGGTGGCTGTGTACGGGCAAGACAGTGTTGGCATCAATGGTAAAATGCCCAAAAGTCTGTTTTTCAGAATGTGCTAGTGTCCCATAAATTCCATCCCAGATTTTGACAACTTTCTTCGTATTGAAATTGATGAATGGCATGAGGTGAATGATTATGATAAGGAATTGAGTTCTTCAAAAGAATGAAAAAATGAGGAAGAGAGTTCACGGTGGGTTCGTGCATTTTGTTTGACGGGGGTATATGTACAAAGAAGCCACCAAAATGGCAGCCTCTTTATTACGAATGCTTCTTTCTTATTTTATAATTATGGTTTTCTTATTTTCAATACCCTCTCCTTTATTTAAACTGACTATGAAAGTACCTGAAAGGTTGACAGGTAGGACGACCTTTTCACTATGTTTGCCGTTGCCCATAATCGTGTGCTCATAAACGGACTTACCTTGTATATCAAAAGCTGAAAGGGTGGCCTTTTTGCCTTTTCCCAAATAGAAGGAAACGTCAAATTCACCTGAGTTTGGATTGGGGGATACGGTAAGCGTCATATCCTCAGACTCATTTATGCTGGCCATGTCTTCATAGCCAATGCGGCCACCAGGAGTTGTAATACAAACTTTTTTTGTTTTAAAATAACCCTCTGGGCCACCATAAATCTTGAAAGTATTGTTTCCTTGAACGAGAGAAGCTGTAAAACTTACATCCTGGTAGTTCTCCGACCCACCGGTATATGCAAATCCGAGTGATTGGTCGCTTCCTCCATTGACTTTGATACTGCCATTGACTGTAGAAGCCGCTTCCCACCGGGCATAATTTATTTTGACGGTGTAGGTGCCTGCTGGGTTTGCATTGACTGTATAAGTATAGTTTTCGGAAGAATTACCATAACCAGCGATATTCTCTGAACTACACGCACCGGAGACAGGACCATTAACATTAACCGTTACACTGGCGCTGTTACTTGTACAGCCATTGGCTGTACAAGTTGCTGTGTAAGTAGTGGGTGTTGTAGGGGATACGGTTTTCGCGCCGCCGGTCCCCAAGCCGTGAGACCAGGTTACCGTTCCTCCACAGTTGGAAGCCGTAAGCGTGCTGCTTCCTCCTGAATTAATGGTAGACGGATTGGCGCTAAGCGTTGGGGCTGGAGTGGGGCAACTTACGGTACCTTCTATGCAAACCTTTTTTGTCTTAAAATAACCTTCTGCTCCACCATAAATCTTGAAAGTATTGTTCCCTGCTAACAGTGAAGCACTAAAACTTGCATCCTGATAATTCTCCGAACCACCTGTATAAGCAAATCCGAGCGATTGGTTACTTCCTCCGTTGACTTTGACACTACCATTGACTGTAGAAGCTGCTTCCCACCGCGCGTAATTTATTTTGACGGTGTAGGTACCGGCTGAGCCTACATAGACCGTATAAGTATTGTTCTCGGAAGCGTTACCATAGCCAACAACGTTCTCCGGGCTGCATGAGCCGGAGAGAGGGTTGCATTGTGTAGTAGTAACTGTTACAGGTTGGACGTTTAAAAAGCAACCTAGTTTCGTAGTGCTTACATTGTAAGTATACGAACCTGGTGTAGTTGGAGAATTGATTGAAATGGTTTTGCCATTCTGGCCCACATTTGTCCCTGTCCATTGAAAGGTATTGATGTGATTACATCCTGATCCGACGCAGTTGGCGGTTAACGTAACCGGGGCACCACACGAGGTATTAGAAGGAGTTGCTACTGGTGCAATGGTAAAATTACAGTCGGGGCAGGAAGTAGTACTTTGAATAATACCTCCTCCAACCAAAGTCCATGCGTATGAAACTTGCCTGGCAACATCTGAGCAACTTCCATAAATATCTATTGCCGCCTGTTTAGTTGCCTCTACTGCGTCGCCGTAACCCGAATTAGGTTGTAAATAATACTGTTGGGCCCTTTGTACAATTCTTGCAGGTTTATTATAATCCAAAGGTGTTCCTGTAGGCCCACCGGTACGCATATACCAATACCATTTGTTCATGACGCCGCTGTTCGTGTGAACACCTCCAAAATCATTATTGAGATCATTGGTGGGCATCCATCCAGGCCCAAGATAGCTATCCGGCTGTGGCTGGGAAGTGAAAAAGGGAGTATCCCAGTTATGAAATGCCTGAAAAGGGTTCGACATGCTCCTTAATTGGTCCGCATCTTCGGCAATTTCATAATTGGCGTTTGGCCCCAGCAAGTAGAATTCCAGGGTAGTTCCCATAATATCCGCAATGGATTCATCCAAGGCTCCGGATTCTCGCTCATATGTTAAGTTAGCAGTATAATCATTCACTGCGTGTGTATATTCGTGACCCACAACATCGACTGTTACGAGGCTGTTGTTATTTGGCGCTCTTCCAAATCTGATCATATCAACCCCGGTCCACACGGCGTTAACTTGGGCCCATTGTACCAATACCCGTGGATAGGCCCCGTTTCCATTATATCCATTTCTTAAAAACAGCGTCTGGTACATTTCATGGGTCTTCTGAGTAAGCCAATGAGCCGTGGTGGCATTCCGGTTAGCATTACTCCAATTGTTGGTCAGGTTAAAAACATCCGGGTTATTGCTCCACTGTCCGGTATTATTGACATCAATACGGGTATTCAGCTGGTTGTTGTAAGCGCTGAGCCTGAATTGTGCGCCTACCTGCTCCGTTTCAAAGGTCAGGTTGCCTTGTCCGTTCAGGTACCGGGTATAATTGGGGATCAGGTTGGAAGCCACCAGGGGGGAGCTTATGCCAGGTTTAGGTAATTTATATGATGTACCTGAACCCAATTTTACAGGCTCGCCTTGGACGGCCGAAGATCCAAAACAATTCTTAAACAGCGGGATTTTTTTTAAGACTTTACCCGTTTGCGCATGCACAAATACCTTATATGGCTCAGCTATTTTTTCACCTTTGAGCTCAAAGGAATAGGCCAGCACATAACTTTCCTTAAGGAAATTTTCATCGGTCCGTGTAAGGACCAGTTCCCCTTCCGGTGCTTCTTTTTTATCAAAATCATCGCTTGTTAGTTTTTGCTCCGACATGGCCGTTTCCAGGGCAGTTTTGACATCTATGGGCTTTGAAACATCCACTTCCAACCCCGCAACAATGCGTCCATGGGCCACTTTCAAAACGTCGTGCACCGAGTGAAGACTAAATTCACCTCCTTCCACGGCTACATTTTTATAATAAAGCCGAAAGAGCTGGTGCTTTGTTTTGATTTTGATGTCCTCTTGCGTATCTGTGTCTTCCTTAACGGCTTTGAGATGGTAGCCGTCTGAAAGGCCAAGATTTTTGGCGTACTGCCTTATAAAAGCATCCGGGGACATATGAGCAGGTTGGTCATCTTTGAAGAAAAGCCAGCCATTATCTGTCATTTCCCTGAACAGGGCGTTGAAGGAGTCGTCTCTCTGGAGTTTATATGGGGCGTTATACTTGGATTGGGCTAAAATAATTCCACTATTCCAAAATAATATATAGAACAAATAGATTATTAAATTTCTTTTCATATGTTTCGGAAGATTTATTATTTTATTTTTTCAATTTTGTCTATACTTATCGAAAGCAATGGAGTGGCCACTAGCCTGGGATTTTTGACATCAGAAAGTACTTTACCTGAAACCCGATAGCGATATATTACACCTTGGGCAGTATCAATTTCGGGAACAAAGCCTTGTATTTTATCCAAAGAGCTTTCACAAATATCCAAAAGATTTGATTTTGCATTATTACTGCCGGTTGGATATCCGGTAGTGACCCTTATGGCCCAATTAGAGAATTGTGGAGGCCCCATCAATAATGCGGGCTCATCCATAATATATTCCACATACTCATTATATTCTGGGTGACAGCAGGATGCATCCTTGCATTCAGGATCCGGCTTGTTCTTGTCACAGCTAAAAGCGGCAAGAAAGAAAAGGGCGATAACCCAGGGTATTGTTCGTCGTTTCATGGTTTGTTGATTTTTTATAATTAATTATCCGAAACATACAAAACCGTTTAGTCAAATAAACTATTTGTAATAGGTGACTTATTTAAAGGTAGTGGTTGGAAGCGATCAAACGTATTACGTTATACGCGATTGGATGTAACCAGGTTGCGATGAGATCTTAATGAAGATTTCATATGTTTCGGAAGGTCTATTATTTTATTGTTTCAATTTTGTCAATGTATAGTGTAAGTACTGGCAGGTGTACAATCTTTTCACCTGCCCAGTCCAATAACTTACCCGAAACCCGATATGGAAACGAATCAGGATCGTTTTGATCACCATAGGTTAGTGGGAGTCCTTCAATTCTGTAAATTGAGTTTTCGCATATTGCCGAGCGATTGGCTAAATATCTTCCGTCAGAATTACTTGGGAAATCTCTGGAAAAGCGGAGTGCGTATTTGGAGAAATATGGAGGGCCGGATAGTGCCACAGGCTCGTCAACTAGATATTCTACATATTCATTCAAATCAGGACTGCAACAGGATGCATCCTTGCATTCCGGATCAGGTTTGTTCTTCTCACAGCTAAAAGCGGCAAGAAAAAAAAAGGGCAATAGCCCATGGGATTATTCGTCGTTTCATAGTTTGTTGATTTTTTATAATTAATTATCGGAAACATACAAAACCGTTTAATCAAATAAAACTATTTGTAGTATGAGACTTATTAAACGGTAATGGTTTGAAGTGATGAAACGTATGCAGTTATACGCAGTTAGATGTGACTGGGTCATGAATGAGGTATTAAGCCTAACACTGAAATATTTAAACCACAATTCCCCATATTTATACAGCTTTTTATACATTTGCATAATTCAGGCTAAAATTTCAATATTTTCACATTGCGCAGGATTTTATCCATATTGCTTCTTGGGCTGCTGCTTTACAACATGGTGGGCTACTCCGTAGTTTATCTGTCGGAAGAGAAGCAGACGGTGAGTGCTGTGGGTAAGGATTTCATTCAGCAATCGAGCGGAACGGAAGATATTGTGATTAAAGTGCCTGTGGCTGTTCCTTATCAGAATAACTGGGAAGCACCGCAGCCCGCGCAAGGCTTGATCGAGCACGAAGGCCGCTTCTACCAAATGAAAAGTCAGCAACTCGTGAATGACACGCTGATCGTCCGTTGTGAATACGACCAGAGTGCGCGCGAAAGGTTCAGTGACCTGGCTTCTAAAATCAATGATCAGGTGACCGGAAATAATAACGCACCTGAAAAAGACACGCATTCTCTGATTTTGAAGAACTTTCTTAAAGAATACATGGCGCAGGACCGTAAGCATGTTTTTTACGTGCTGGAATGGACCGCCGCAAATGACATTCATTTTCCTTCCGTTAATTCAGTTTTGCCCGAAACGCATACTGCTATTCCATCTCCGCCGCCCAATTTGGCTTAGTCAATTCTCTTTTCTTTTCTCGTGACCATCATCATGTGTTTGCACATGAGGCTATTTGTGCTTCATTTTTATAACGTATGTATTGGGTCGGGAAAGAATCAAAAAAATTACTAACAGATATTCTTTCCAAAAAATGGCGCATATAGCATTACCCGATGAGTCACTTCCGGGAATTGTAGGATTGTTCAACTTCCGGCCTGAGACTGCGGCACCTTTACAATTGCTGGCAGAAACCTTGCTGAGAGGCGAATCTCCATTGACCAGCGGTGAACGCGAACTGATCGCAGCTTACGTTTCGCATTTAAACGATTGCCATTTCTGTCACACTTCCCACGCGTCTGCCGCGATGGCGCACCTCGAATGCGACCTTGCCCTGATCGATGACATCAAGAAGGGCTTTCGGGAAATAGCCGTTACTCCCAAACTGCGGGCCTTGCTTAACATCGCTGCCAAAGTGCAGAAAAGTGGCAAACAGGTAACAGACGAGGACGTGGCAGCTGCACGCGCAGAAGGTGCAGACGATCAGGAAATTCATGATACCGTGCTGATTGCAGCCGCTTTCTGTATGTTCGACCGCTATGTGGACGGACTCGGAACCTGGGCTCCGCAAGACCATGAGGCATATCGTGAAATGGGTCAGCGTATGGCATTTACCGGTTATGTGAGATATCCCGTGGAGACGACAGTTTAACAGGTGACTTTTTAAAAACGAACAATCAAATGCCACATATACCATTGCCTGGGCACTTGCCGGGCATTACCGGTTTGCTGGAATATAGCAAGCATACTGCGCAGCCCATCCGTGTGCTGACCCAGTTTTTGCTAAGGGGCGAATCGACGCTGACGCCTGGTGAGCGCGAGCTGATCGCTACCATCGTGTCGCATAATAATGAATGCCGGTTTTGTACGGCGGCGCATACCGCGACTGCGGATTTGCTGCTTGGAAATACCGAAACCTGCGAAATCATGAAGCAGGACATTGACGCTGCACCCGTGAGTGACAAAATGAAAGCGCTGCTCAAAATCGCTAAACAAGTTCAGGTTAGCGGCAGGGCGGTGACGCCCGAAGCCATTGCGGAAGCAAAAGTCAATGGCGCTACTGACCTGGAAATTCATGATACTGTACTTATTGCTGCCCTGTTTTGCTTATACAACCGCTATGTAGACGGTATGGCGACCGTTGCGCCTGCCAATCCTGAATTTTATCAAGGCCTTGGTCAGAGGTTAGTCGATAACGGCTACAACCGTCTGGCCAATGGTTACGATCATTTGAAACAAAATCAACCTTCCTAAGTATTTGAACTCGTTATATGAAAAAATATCTACCCTGTCTCTATTTAATGCTTTGTATGTGCTTCACGCAGATAGCTGTAGCGCAGACGACTAAAATTTCCGGCCATATCTATGACCAGGATTCACAAAAACCGGTTTCAGGGGTTTCCATTTCGGTAAAAGGAAAAAATACCGGTACGATCACGAATTCCGAAGGCTTTTTTGAATTAAAATCATCACTACCCGCAACATTGGTTATTTCGCTGATCGGTTACGCCCGTCAGGAAACAGAAGTGGCTTCTGCGGAAAACCTTCGTATTAATCTGGTACCCGCTATTGAGGAACTAAACCAGGTGGTAATATCGGCTTCGCGGGTGGAAGAAAATATTTTGCGCTCGCCGGTTAGCATTGAAAAAATGGACTCCCGTGCTGTTCAGCAGACTCCTTCCGCGAACTACTACGACGGATTGGTGAATATGAAGTCGCTGGATATGGTGACTAGCAGCCTTACTTATAAACAAATCAACACGAGAGGATTTAACACGACCGGTAACAGCCGCTTTTTGCAACTGGTAGACGGTGTGGATAACCAGCCGTCGGGTTTGGGTTTTGCGATGGGCAATCTTTTCGGTCCTCATGATATTGATGTGGAAAGTGCCGAGCTGATCCCGGGAGCTGCCTCAGCATTGTACGGCCCGATCGCTTTTAACGGAATGCTTAATACACGCACTAAAAATCCATTTGAATACCAGGGCCTGAGCGCTCAGACTAAATTTGGGATCAACCATATTGGTGACGGTACCGACCTTGGTGCGAAACCATTGTACGATGTTGCCGTTCGGTATGCCAAAGCATTCAATAATAGGCTGGCTTTCAAAGTGAATGCGTCGTATTTGAAAGGTACTGACTGGTATGCCAATGATTACACCGACATTGACCCTAATACTCCTGCTGGCAATCGCGGACCTAACAACCCCGGCAAAAATCAGCTGAACATTTACGGTGACGAAGTGGCTCAAACACTTCCTAACATTGGCCGCGTGTCACGCACAGGATATGAAGAAAAGGACCTTGCGACTTACGGTGTGTATAGCCTGAAACTAAGTGGCGCGCTGCATTATCGCATTACTGACAAACTGGAAGCGATTTATCAGGGAAATTATAATCAGGGAACGGCGCAGTACACAGGTAGCAATCGTTTTGTGATCAATGATTTCAAATTTGTACAGCATAAACTGGAATTGAAAGGCAGCAATTTTTACGTGCGTGCCTATACCAATCATGAGTATTCCACCAATTCTTACAATACCCGAGCTTTGGGCCAGCAGATTAACCGTACCTGGGTTCAGGATCTGACCGGTAAGACAGTAACACCGGACAAGGCGGATGCGACCTGGTTTGAAAGATATGCAGCCGCTTACAATGGCATAGTGGCTGGTGTGACGCAACAGGATCACACGGTAGCACGGTCATTTGCCGACGCGGGTAGGATTTTGCCGGGATCTGATGCTTACAATACTGCCAAAGACCGGTTGATACAAACCCGCGGCCTGGCAGGAGCGGGGATATTGAGCCAATGCAGCCTGCGCCACATTGAAGGTATGTACGATTTCAGCCCAATTTTGAAGGTGGTCAACTTTCAGGTGGGTGGCAATTATCGGAAATACTATCTCAATACCGGAGGGACGCTTTTTGACGATAAAGACAAAAACCTGACTAACGGAGAATACGGATTTTTTGCACAAGCTTCCAAATCATTGTGGAAAGATCACCTGAAACTGACCGTCTCTGGCAGGTACGATAAGAACGAAAACTTTGACGGGCGATTCACGCCGCGTGCTTCCGCTGTATTTTCTCCGACAGAAAATCATCATTTCCGCGCTTCCTACCAGACAGGATTTCGTAACCCTACTATTGGTGACCAATACATTAAGCTGAACGTGGGGCCGATCATCATTCTGGGAGGAGCTCCGGTGAATTCACAAGGCCTGAATGCTTATGAAAACTCAGTTACGATCGCGTCGTTCTCACAATTTGCCAGCGCATTCGGTGCTGACATGCAGAGGGGCACACCATTTCCACAGGCGGTTGCGAACAACAAAGACAAACTCGTAAAGTCGAATGTGCCCTATATCAAATCAGAAAAAGTTAAGAGTTATGAAATTGGTTACAAAGGCTTGATCAGCAAGAAGGTATTGGTGGACGTAAATTACTATTTCAGCCAGTACACCGATTTTATGATCAATACCGTAGTGGCCCGTGCGAAATCAAACATTCTATTAGCAGATGGATCGGTCAACCCTGCCGCTGCCGCCGAGCTTTTGGGAGCTGACAGACAGTTATTCCAGTTATATACGAATGCTGCCGACAAAGTTTCCATTCAAGGTGTCAGCGCAGGCGTTACCTACTCCCTGCCTAAAAATTACAAGCTGAATGTCAATACGACCTTCATTGATTTCAATATCAAAAACGCAGATCCTAACAACATTCCGGCTTTTAACACGCCGAAATGGAAAACGAATGTCATGTTCGGCAATGCAAAACTGACTGACAAGCTTGGCTTTAATGTAGCATGGCACTGGCAGAGCTCTTTCGACTGGTACGGAACATTTACGGAAATGCGCCCTGGAAAAGTACAGGCTTACAACCTGGTGGATGCGCAGGTTAGCTACCGCATACCAAGCCTGAAAACGATTGTCAAAATAGGCGGTTCGAACATTACCAATAAATACATTGTGCAGGCATACGGCTCCCCGGCAGTTGGAGGGCTGTATTATGTGAGTCTCAATTTTGATCAATTATTCAGATAATCAGCTTCGAAACCATGGAGACTTTGGAATTAACCAATGTAGAAGCAAAAAGCGTGAGCGGAAAATGGCTCGCGTTTGCACTGTGCGTGGTAAGCTATACGCTGAGCGGGACCGTATCGACACTGATGTCGGTGTACCTGCCTGTCGCGATTCCCGAGCTGAAAGGTGGGGCATTGTCCCAGGCACAGCTAGGCGACATAGGTGCTTACGTGAGCGCAGTTTACCTGTACGGCTGGATGTGCGGCGGATTGCTTTTCGGAGTGATCAGTGATCGCATTGGCCGGGTGAGATCACTGGCATTGGTGACTGCATTGTATGGTATTGGTACTTGCCTGGTCACCATCGTGCCGGATTGGTACACATTACTGGCCTTTCGTTTCATAACCGGAATGGGTGTTGGCGGCGTGCTCCTGATCGCAACGGTTTACATTTCCGAAATTTGGGAGGAGCGTAGCAGGGCCGTCATACTCGGTATCCTGGCCGTATGCTTTCCCGTGGGAATAGTGACAACAGGAAGCCTCAACCTGATCTTTTCAAACTGGCGCACAGCTTTCGGTATCGGCGTCATTCCGGTAATTGCGGCATTGCTTATTTTTCTGCTCGCACCGGAATCGGACAAATGGAAGCATACCAAAACCATGAAAGACAATGGCGAAGGGATTTTTTATAAAACAAACAGAGTAAACCTGATCACAGGATCTATCATTTTCGGATCGGTACTGATTGGACTTTGGGGAATATTCTCCTGGCTGCCCACGTGGGTGCAAACATTGCTCGCCACCGGACAGGACGGACAAAAAGAGCGCGGGCTGATCATGATCCTGTTGGGTGTGGGCGGTATTACCGGCGGCGTATTCTCGGGAATGCTGATCAACAAGTTTGGCAAGAAAACAACATTGATGGCCACATTTGCCACTTGCCTCATCATGTGTTGTGTGCTGTTTATTACCAACAGTAGTTTTTCCAATATTATTTACATCGAAACCGCAATGTTGTCTTTCTGTTTCGGGATCAGCCAGGGAGCATTGTCAAGCTATATCCCTGAATTGTTTCCGGTGAATATCAGAGGTACTGCCACTGGTTTTTGTTTCAATGTCGGCCGGTTTTTTACGGCGACGGCGGTCTTTTTTATTGGTTCCATGGTGAGTGTGTTGGGAGGGTTCGGTAATGCCTTGCTGGTATTTACAGTCCCGTTTTTGGTGGCATTCATTGTAACATCAGGGAGCAAATGATTTTTTGAAGTGCATTATCATAGGTTAATATATTAGGCAAACGGATTTGCCACATGGCGAATCCGTTTCTTTTTTATTGACTATAAAAACGTGATCTGTTTATGAGAAAAATATTCTACTTCGGTATCATTGGTATCATCCTGTATGAAATCGCGAAAGTGTATTTCATTATGCCTATGCCGGGCAGCCAGCAGATGAACAGCATTGACATTGCTCATTTTTTGCATACCTGGCGCTGGGCCTTCCGGATCGTCTTTTGGGCAATGATCCTGATCGGTACGGTATCGGTATTGAAAGGAAAAATGAAATGGATTCCTGCATTGCTTTTTTTACTCGCGGCGGGCATTACCTACGCCACCAACTACGAAATGGCGGCCGATACCATGTTTTATCAACCCAATGAAGTAATTACCAACGGCGCGCCCGCTAACAAGGTGAAAACCGACCGCCTCATTATCGGAGTGGAATCCAATGGAGAGGCCAAAGCATATCCGATCCAGTTTATCGGCTACCATCATCAGGTGCGCGACGTGCTCGGTGGTACGCCTATCATGGTAACATACTGCACCGTTTGTCGCACAGGTCGTGTTTTTGAACCCGCGGTGAGTGGTAAGCCTGAAACTTTCAGGCTGGTAGGTATGGATCATTTCAATGCCATGTTTGAAGACGAAACAACGGGCAGCTGGTGGAGACAAGCCAATGGTGAAGCCATCGCAGGCCCATTGAAAGGACAAATGCTGCCGGAAATGGCCAGTACGCAAACGTCCCTGTCGCAATGGCTGAAACTACATCCCGACAGCAAGATCATGCAGCCAGATCCGATTTATCAAGCCAAATATGATTCCATGAGCCGCTACGAAAGCGGGAAGGGGAAATCCACATTGACCAAGACAGACACTGTTTCCTGGAAAGATAAATCGTGGGTAGTAGGCATCCAGGCTGGCAAAGCAAGCAAAGCATTTGACTGGAACCGCTTGAAAAAGGACCGGGTCATTAATGATAAAGTCGGCAATTTGCCTGTCGTGCTGGTTATTTCCTCTGATAATCAAAGCTTTTTTGCCTTTGATAAATCAGCCAATATGCATGATGTGTCAGTAAGAAACGACACACTTTTCGCGGATGGTTCCTCATTCAACCTGCTCGGAAGGCGAATATCGGGTACCGGGGCCGACCTCAAAAGGATCAATGCTTACCAGGAGTTCTGGCATAGCTGGCGTACTTTTCACCCCGATACACAGATGTAAGGAAATCTACTAATAAACATATATAAATGAAAACCACCTTTACATTTCCACTCCTCGTTATTTTATTGTCAGTCACCTTTTTACCCAATGCGTTTGCCCAAACTGAAAAGAAGGAAAAGCAGAGTGACGAAAAAATCCTTGATCTGGACGAAGTAACGATTGAGGAACGCAAGAATGTCATCAGGACGGAGCGCCTGCCGGACGTTCACAATACCTACATTTTGGCAGGTAAAAAAAGTGAAACCATACAAATGGCCGGTGTAAACGGCAATATCACCGAGAAAACCGGCAGGCAGATCTTTGCAAAAATACCAGGCGTGTTCGTCTATGACATGGACGGCAGCGGCAACCAGGTCAATATTTCTACACGTGGCTTAGACCCGCACAGATCCTGGGAGTACAACATTCGCCAGAATGGTGTGATCACGAATTCCGATATGTACGGCTATCCGGCCAGTCATTACAGCCCGGCCATGGAATCCATCGAAAGGATCGAGCTGGTACGAGGCACTTCGTCTTTACAATATGGTGCGCAGTTTGGCGGAATGATCAACTATGTGACCAAAGGCCCGGACACAACCAGCGCATTCAGTTTTGAGAGCATCAATTCCGGCGGCTCATTCGGTTTGTTCAGTTCTTACAATGCAATAGGCGGCAAGGTAGGAAAGCTGACCTACTCGGCCTATTATCAGAAAAGACATTCAAACGGATATCGTAAAAATGCCAAATCTGACGCGGAATCGCAGTTTGTGAGCCTGACCTATGAGTTTAATCAATCACTAAAAATCAAAGCTGAACTAGGTAGGTCATCGTACGTGTACCAAATCCCAGGCCCGCTGACTGATGCAATGTTCGCGGCCGACCCACGGCAGTCGACGCGGTCACGTAATTATTTCAATCCTGATATTTATGTTCCATCCATTGTTCTGGACTGGAAGATCAGCCCGGCGACACATTTAAAATTTACGAATTCGGGTGTTTACGGGGCAAGAAATAGCGTGATGTTCGACGCATTCGCGAATGTTGCGGACACCATTAATCCGGCAACAAACTCGTACAAAGCACGGCAGGTGGACATTGATAATTTCAAAAGCTTCACGTCCGAGCTACGGGTAATGCATGAGTATCAGGTGGCTGGCGTGCGGAACATTGTGGCGGGAGGAGTACAGTATATGCACAACAAATTGCGCCGCAGGCAACTGGGCAAAGGCACCACTGGCAGCGATTTTGATCTGACGCTCACCGATCCGGCATTTGGCAGGGATATGTACCTGAAAACAGGGAATGTGGCCCTGTTTCTCGAAAATATGATTTTCATTACGCCAAAGCTGACCGTATCACCTGGAATACGCATTGAAAGTGGCTCGACGGATATGACGGGTACCATCAGTTACTACGACCCGAAGAACCTTCCTAACCGGATCAAGCATAAATTTCCTTTACTGGGAATCAGCAGCCAATACCACATTAATGAGAACAGTCGCGCCTACGCAGGGTTTTCGCAGGCCTACCGACCGGTGGTGTTCAAGGATATCATTCCGGGATCGGTGCTGGAAAGAGTGGATAAAAATCTCAAAGATGCATACGGTTATAACCTGGAAGCGGGCGTAAACGGAAGTATCGGGGACGCCCTCAGATACGATATCGGCGTGTTCCAGGTGATGATCAATCACCGGATGGGGACGGTATCGATGCGCGACGAAAACAATACCGCATATCTTTTAAGAACCGTAACCGGCGACAGCAGGACGCGGGGCGTGGAGGCATACCTGGAATACACAGCTTTCAAAGCTTACAATAACACCACACCTACCGAGCTGTCCTTTTTTACGTCCACCTCGTACTTTGATGCCGAGTATGTCAAAGGCAATGCAGTGGTGAACAATGAAAACAAAAGCGTAGCCGGAAACAAAGTGGAAGGCGTACCGACCTGGATCTCGCGGAACGGTGCCCAGTTTCTGTACAAAAAGCTGTTTGTAACGTGCCAGTACAGCTACGTCAGTTCCAATTTTGCGAATCCGCTCAATACCGTCGAACCTTCGGCGAATGGTACCATTGGCAAAGTACCGGGCTACGGCCTGCTGGACCTGAATGCTACGCTGCACATTTCCAAAAGCTACACATTGCGGGTGGGCGTCAACAACATTACCGACAAACAATACTTCACCAAACGCCCGACCATGTACCCCGGCGCAGGTGTATGGAGCTCGGACGGGCGCAGTTTTAATGTGTCATTTGGTATAAAAATATAATCCGGGCTTTGTGAAATAGCGGAACGAGGTATTGAAATACACCGTCCGTCCGGCAAACATTGTCGGACGGCACATAAAGGATAGTTTGATATAAACGGTTGTTTTGTAACCATAATTTATATCAGATTATCCTTTAATTATTTTGTAATCAGAAGATTACGTATAACAAAAAAATATTTTAAATTCGAAGTGACATTTCCCTCGTCTTAGCGACCTACCTATGATAACTGAGATCGGTTCTCCGGATTTTCCATTGATTCAGGCCATCAAAAATGGTAATGAAAAAGCCCTCGGACTTTTTTACAAGGAGAACTTTGGAAAGATCCTGCATCTGGTGCTCAAAAACAGTGGTAGTAATGACGACGCCCAGGATGTGTACCAGGAATCGATGATGGAAGTGGTGTTGCAGATCAGAAAAGACAAGCTGGACCAACTGACCAGCAAGCTTTCGACTTACCTCTATTCCATTTGCTATTACAAATGGATCGACCGTTTGCGGCAAAGGGGGAAGATGGTCGCGTCGGGGTTTGATGAGGAACTGGAAGCGGCTGTACTGGAAGATGACGACACTTCGCCTTATATGCCAGCATTGGAAAAAGTGTTGGGGCAGATCGGTGAAAAATGTATGATGCTTTTACAGGCTTTTTACTACGATAAACTGTCGATGTCGCAGATCGCGGCAAAGCTTGGGTTTGCGGACGACAATTCTGCCAAAAGCCAGAAAAACAAATGCATGGACAAAGCCCGCTTTTTGGGCAAAAATGTTTTGAAACAACTTTACAGTTGACCTGATCATGGAAAATGAAAGTAAGACCGAACTCATAGACCGCTACCTGGACCAGGAATTAAGCGACGGTGAAAAGCATTCATTTGAAAAAGACATGTCAGAAGACTCCGGACTGAGACTGGAAGTACAGGCACAGGAAGCAGTCCGTAACCTGATCAGAAGCAAGGCGGAGAAAGACTCTTTGAAAAAACTCTTCAATACTTTTCATGCTGAATGGAACGACGATGACTCAGAAGAGGAAAATGTCAGGGAATTGGTTGGGGGAGATCAGGAGAAAAAGAATGTAAAAAAAGTCAGCTGGGGAAACTGGTCTTATTTGGCCGTAGCGGCCTCGGTAGCCATTATGATCATTGGTACCTGGTCAGTCTTGAAAGAAAAAGACAGCATTGGCGACCGGGTGGAAGTACGGGTAAAAGGCGGCTCAGAGACATTCAGGATACCAATGCTGACTTGGAAAGTGGTGGATTTTAAACCGGTTTTGCAGAGCAACCAACCGATGGATGTTACCATTATCCGAAGCAAGCAGTACGACTTTCATTACCGGTTCACGAATGTTTTGGAATTATACTCCGGCACGCTCACCGAAAAAACGCAGAAGATCAGCATTGAATACGATCTCGACAAGCAATCCTATTTGCTGAGGATAGGCAGCAAAAGCTACCCGATACGGAAAACAGACGAGATCACGCCATTGATTCAGCCCTGATCAATTTTTACCTCCTTTTATCATGAAACCGCAAAAATTACGCATTGGCCGAAAGCCGGATAATGACATTGTGGTGGACGATCCCAGCGTCAGCGGCTATCACGCCCTGGCGACATTGGGAGACGGTAATTCGGCGATACTGGAAGACAACGACTCGTCGAATGGTACTTACGTCGACGGCGTGCGCATCAGAAAGACGCAGTTTACGACCGGAAGCAAGATTATTTTAGGTAAAATCCCTTTTGATCCCGGCAAAATCTTCCGGTTTGATAAGAAGCCCGACGACTTTATTCATGAGTTTTCAGAGCTGCATCCGGTGTGGCTGGTGCTTGAAAAAGAGCGCGTAGACCTCATTGAAATACAGAAAAAAATGGACGTGCTACTGGCCATTCCATACATTGGCAGGCTGATCATTTTGCTGATGAACAGGCACTATGATCTGGAAAACAGGCGCGTGAAATGGAAGGAGAACATGAGACGGCAGTGGAATTGTCCGGGATGCCAGCAGCCGCTGCGCGATTATGATTGGCTGACCTGGAATGATTGCGAACACCTTAAAAAGTGCCCCAAATGCAAGGTGAAATGGTTTTGAAATTTTTTTAGAAAAAAAAAGTGACCTTTTACACCCCTTCACGATAAAGTTTCAGAACGGTCAGGAAGACTGGTTCTTTCACAAACTTTAAAAATTCGAAATCATGTCAGAGCAAACAGAAATGATCGAAGAAGGCAGCGAGTTGGTACCCGTGCCTGCCGCCGCCAAAAAAGCAAAAAGCAAAGTGGGTACAGCCGTAGCAGCCGGATTGGCAGTGGGAGCAGGGGCGATAGCTTACGACTCTTATGCGGAGGAAATGCCCAAAAGAGACGATTCAAACACGCCCGGTCTGGTAGACACAGAAAAAGCAGACAGCACAGCCAGCAATGTTCCTGCTGACTCTGCACAGAATCATCCGGTACAGGATACAGCGGCAACTACGCAACCGGTGGTAGCGCTGATACCGGATCATATCAATGTGGTGAATGCACCGGACGAAATGAGTTTTGGAGAGGCCTTTGCATGGTCCCGCGAGAAAGCTGGTCCGGGTCAGCTTTTTGAATGGCACGGGGAATTGTACCATACCTGCCATGCCAATGAGTACGCGACGCTTCCCAATGAAGTGAAGGACTTGTTCGGGGATATTTGGGTTTTCAATGAAATGGGTGGTCTTGATGTGCCGCAGGAAGGTGCCATGACGGTTGTGGACATTATCGACGAAACCAGCTCGGAAGAGCAGCATGCTACGAACGAAACCGTGACTGATACCACGGAACATGTGGCGACAGATGAAACGGTTACACAACCCGACAGCGTGAGCATGGACACGGATAGCTATGACATTGTGTACACGGCGGAGGACTTCGATAACGACTTCGAGGGGACGGACGAGTGGGTGAACCCTGAGGATATCGCATAAGCCTTCACTTTTTAAATCCGGTAGCAGTATGATTGTCGTTTGTCCATCGTGCCAGGCACGCCTCAGGGTCAATGAAAAGGCATTATCTCCTCAGAACCCATTGATTTCCTGCGTCCGATGCCACGCCCCGATCAAAATAGACCTGCCTGTTGCAGCGCGCACAGCCTCGGAGGAGTCCACATTCGTTTTCGAACCGGCCGAGGTGGGCTGGATCGTAGTGCATGACGAATTCACAGAATCCCAGACATTACCGCTTAAACCAGGTGTCCAGGTGATCGGCAGGTTTTCGGTCAGCAAGCCCTGCGAGGTCATGATCCGCTCGGAAGACCGTTTCATGAGCCGCCATCACCTGGTGGTAGAGGCGGTCAAAAGCAAGGAAGGGAGTTACAAGTACTGGGTCTCGGATCACCCTGATTGTACCAACCCAACATTCATCGATACCTACCCGCTCAAACGCGGGACTACATTGGAGCTCGTGGATGGGGTAGTAATGCAATTGGGAAAAACAAAAGTGACCCTGAAAACAGCAGCCGCTGCGGGAACAGCCCGAAAGGCAACTGAAACGGTACTGAACACGGATTTTGCCAAAACCGTACTTTTCTGATGATCTTATGAAAATTCAAACAGGACCTCCGCTGGCCATTCACGGGCTGGGGAAACGGGCCAATAATGAAGATAACCTCTACCCGGCCCTGGGAAGCGCGACTTCCAAAGACACGCTTTTTATGGTATGCGACGGGGTAGGAGGCAGTGAAAAAGGCGAGATAGCCAGCGACATTGCGTGCAAAGCCATTGCTGATTATTACCAGAAAAACAGGATTGCAGTCAGCGATACATTAACCGTGGAAAATGCTGTGGCTTTTGCCAGGGCTGAAATGGAACGGTACTGTACCGATAATCCCGATTCGCGGGGAATGGCTACTACGCTCACTTTTTTGCACCTGCACGAGCATGGCGCGACCATCGCACACGTGGGCGACAGCCGTGTATATCATGTACGCGACGGCCAGATTGTGTGGTGTACCAAAGACCACAGTTACGTCAATGACCTCGTGAAGGCGGGGGTGATCACGGAGGCGGAAGCACGCACGCACCCGCGTCGTAATGTGATCATGCGGGCGTTGCAGGCGGAGGATAAGGATGTGAAGGCCGATGTGCACCACATTAAGGAACCGGAATCAGGGGACTATTTTTTCCTGTGTTCGGACGGGGTGCTGGAAAGTCTCGATGATGATGAGCTCGCGTCCATGTTCAGCGCGAACATTTCGGATGAGGCGAGGATGGAGCATATCCGAAAGCGTTGCGAGACATTCAGTCAGGATAATTTTACGGCGTACCTGGTACCGATCAGGACTGTGGAAATGCTGACGGTAGAGCTTCTTCCGGCAGAGGAAATTGCTGCGAATGTTAAAACAGTAAAAGCGGATCCCGCGGCGAAGGAAAAGACATCCAACATTAATCTGTGGCTGCTGGTAGCATTAATTATCATATCAACCGGCGTGTTTTTGCTTCGAAAAAGGACACCGGAATTAAAACCCGCAAAACCTACAACGGAACAAGTTAAGGCACAAAAGGACACGCTTATACCATTGCACGCAGCTGTTCCGACGAAGCAACGTTTGAAAGCGAAAAAAAATAAAAAAGCACAGTGACCTTTCTGCGCCCTCTTCGATAAAGGTTCAAAAGAACTATAAAATTCAAGATCATGACTTACGAGGAATTTTTAAAACGATATGAGTTTGATACTCAGGACCAGAAAGCGCTGCTGGGTGCAGGAGGTTTTGGCTCGGTTTATAAAGCTTTCGATACAGTTCAGAAGCGTTTTGTGGCGATCAAAGTAGCTGAGGTAAAGCATGAAAAATTTAACCTGCTTTACGAAAAACAGATCGTCGACGAGCTGGATTCGCATGAAAATGTAGCCAGGTACGGTAACTGTTACCGGTTTCAGTTTATGCCTGTACGTTATGACTTTGCTGTTCTTAATTTCTTTCAGGAGGGCAATCTGGCCGATGTTTTGAAAAAATACGCCCTAACTATTGCACAAAAACAGCAGATCCTGGAAGGTATCCTCAAAGGCGTGGGACATCTGCACAAGCACCACATCATTCACCGTGATATGAAGCCGCAAAATGTGCTGATGGACAAACAGGGCGACAATTGGATTCCCAAAGTGACCGATTTCGGGCTGAGTAAACTGGCGGATACCAACACCCGGTCGGTAGAAAATTCGTCCATTGGCCTGTCCATTGCCTATGCCGCACCGGAGCAGATCCAGAACCGGGAGATCCGGCATAATGTGGATCTGTGGGCGGTGGGGATCATTGCTTACCAAATGTTCGTCGGTGACCTGCCTTTTGACGCAGCCAGGTCGATGAGCCAGGAGAGCTGGAACCTGGAAGTGAGCAAGCTCATCGTAAAAGGCAAAGTTTCGGACAAAATCAGCCAGATCCCTGAACCTTTCAGAACGATTATTAAAAAATGCCTGCTGCCCGACAATACCAAACGCGTTCAGAAAGCGGAAGAGTTGCTGGCGATACTGGGCCCGTCAGTATCTCAAAATACTCAGAAAAGACCTGCCGATGAGGAAAATACAATCCGCATGGACGAACCTTTTTCCAATTTAAAAGAACTGACCGGGAGAGCTGACGGGTACTATAAATTGGCCGAAAGCAAGTCAGGGTTTGAAAAGGAACAAGCGCTCAGGGACGCTGTAAAAGTGTACCAGGAGATTCTACGGGTTGATCCTTCTAACAGACATGCAAATGAGAGGATTGAAAGCTGCAAGCAATTGTTAAGTCAAAAAGCGGCTATTCAGCTTCCGTCTAAAAAAATGGTACTACTCGCTGCTTCGGCCATTTTTGGAATTGGTCTTCTTTATTTTTTCTATTGGAAATACAATGCAAAAAAGGAATTGACCTGGGCAAAATCGGCCTTTTTCTCCAAAATCCTGCCAGCAGATTCTTTACAGACTTACCAGCAGATCTATCAGGTTTTAGACAAATACGCGGGTACATTGGCGATGGACGATACCACTAATAACCTGCTCGGAACATTTTATCAATGGGGCCGGGGTGGAGCGATTGGCTCGTATGAAAAAGCAATGGACTACTATGAAAGGGCTGATGACTATGAATGGGCCAAGTACAATATTGCCTGCCTGCATTTCAATGGTAAAGGAACGCGCAAGAATTTTGAGACGGCACTGGAATATTTTGAAGATGCCTATGACCAGAAACAGCTTGTCGGCGCCGCAGAATGCCTGGGATATATTTACGAGGAGGGCGGCTACGGCGTAACCCGTGACTATGCCCTTGCCAAAAACTGGTATGAAAAAGCAGTCGCCGCCAATTCCAGCTACGCACAGTTTGAACTAGGCAGAATGTACCAAATGGGCCTGGGTATGCCGGTAAATGAAAGCCGTGCGAAATACTATTATGGCCAGGCTGCAGCACAGGGAAACTGGAATGCGCAACAGTCGCTGAATAGTATGAACAGCCGGAGAAACAGTGCCTACACCGCTTCCGTAAGCCCTTTTCAATCTACTGCGAAACCCAAATCGACCAGACCAAAGAGCAATGCAGGAGCATTCTGGGAAAAAGTCGGCAGCGAGCTGTTCAAGCAGGCTGCACGCAAATAATTCTCTTCATAACGATCCAATTTCACCTTTTTGAAAAAACATTACAATGAAAAATATAGCTAATGTTCTGATTTTCCTGGTAGTAGCCGGCGGGATATATTTCGGGTACAAATGGATGAAAGGGTTTAAATCATCCGGAACCAAGGGCGAAACCTACGCCGTGGTAGTAGGTATTTCCGATTATCTCAATGGTGTCGATGCCCAGTCCGCAACGCAGGGCCAGCTGAACGACCTCCGGTTTTGTGACGACGACGCACACATTTTTTATGATTTTCTAAAAAGCCCCGCCGGGGGTTCGGTACCGGAAGAAAACATTGCCCTGCTGATCGATAATCAGGCTGGCAAGGCTGAAATTCTGAGACAGCTCGACGCAGTTTTTGCCAAGTCGGGACCAGATGACCGGGTGATATTTTACTTCGCGGGTCACGGCGCCAATGGGTTTTTTGCTACTTATGACATTGATCTCAATAACCTGAATACCAGCCTGCAACACAGGGAAGTCAAAGAAGCATTCAAAAAATGCAGGGCAAAAACCCGCCTTTGCTTCGCCGACGCCTGTATGTCCGGAAGTATGAAAAACCGGCAAAGAGAGGTTACCAGGCAAGACGAACGAATGCTTTCAGTGCGTTCATTTGAAGATCCTGAGTCAGGGCTGGTGGTTTTAATGGCGGCACGCTCGTACCAGTCGGCCGGTGAAAATCCGAAAATTTTACACGGATATTTTACCAAATTCCTCGTCGACGGCTTGCAGGGACAGGCTGACAAAAACAAAGACGAGCTGGTGACGATCAAGGAAGCCTACGATTATCTGTATCTCAATCTAGCCTCTTTACCCAAATATGGCCCGGAAGACAAAGGCCAAATTCCGGTTATTTTCGGAAAGTATGATGAAAATATGCCGGTGTCGTGGTTGAAATCGGCCTGAAATCACCGAACCATAATCCTTAAATAAACCTGCCCATTCAATGCTCGTACTGGATTTTCAGCGGAGCGTGAGATATTTGAAATAGGCAAAGTCACATTAAACCCAGCCTGAATGCGTCCCTGCCAAACAGCCGGACGAACAGCCAGCCCCGCTTTCAACGCAAAGAAACCGGGGTTGAGGTATGACCGCAAGTCACCGGATTTTTTGACGGTTTCCAATGGTCCCTGCAAAATGTTACCAAACCTGTTTTCAGTTTCTTTTCGGATCAAGGCACTGGAAAAAGTGCTGTACGAAAGTCCCGCATTCAACAAAAGTGGACCGATGACCTGGTACTGATACTGCAATGTGAAGTTCATACCACTGGCCTTGATCAGATTGGTATTCTTGTAAATTTTGGCCGAGTCATTGCCCGCGATAGTGTCCGAAAGCTGTTGAACCCTTTTGTTATTACCGAAATAAGGCTGGTATGGTGAAAAGATGAATGACAATGTATGGTTTGTCCACTTTTTGGAGATAACGATACCCGGAATAAGCAGGCGGGCTGGTCGACTAACGCTATCGATGCCGGTAAAAAGATAAGCGGTCCGCTGTAATGGTGAGTTCAGGTTCCATTCCAATCCGAAATGAACGGGTAAGTTCCTGGTCTTTTTATTTTCAGCAGCTCGTGCCGGGGCGGAAGTTTTGGGAGCGTTTATTTTTTTACTCAAATCTGCATTGAATGCTTTGTATTGAAATGGGAGGGATTGTAGGCTGTGAGTCAGATTTTTACGTACTGGTTGAATGTTGACAGGTGCATTCGGTGAGCCAGGTACATTGTATTCCTTGGCCAGACCGGAAGCGACATCATTATTGCCAGTACTGCCGCTACCGCGACCAGCATTGCTTTCAGCACCACCATTACCAATTCCGCTACTTGTAGCACCGCTTGCCTTACCCGATCTGAACGAATTTAACGCTCTATTTTGACCATTGTCACTTGAATGAATGACCGCCGCATTACCGGATTGCGGTTTTAAGTCTGGCTTCTTATTTACATTTGAAATCCTTTTTTCATGGCTAGGAGATGCATTGACGTGCTTATTGTTGATTGTAACAGCTTCTTCATTTGCTAGGTTAGTGCGATCATTTGTTGGAACCGCCTGGCTTTCTTCTGAGACCAAATGATCATTGTCGTCAGCTTTATTTGCTATCTCGTATTTTTCTTCTCCTTGGCTTGGCTGGGCATTACCTTTTTTTGATTCTGGTATGCGGTATTCGTCGATTGCATTCTCTGGTTTTACCTCACTGAATTTTAGAGTATCATTTGATCGGTTTTCTTTTTTCGCCCGGCTCGCAATGGTTTTCAAATCCGGGCTGAAAATAACAAGTAGCGATATCGAAATGCCTCCCAGTGCGGTCAAAAGCGGCCATTTGAACTGCGAGACGTATTTCGCGAGCTTGCCTGCCACACTTTGAGGAGTACCCACGGAATTCGGAAACAGCATACCATTCATTTGCGCCCATGCGTCATCCGCCGGGATTTCCGGTTCCGGCAGCGCATCACGGAGATACTTGTTGATATGGTTGTCTTTCCTTTTCACGATTTCCTCAGAGGGATTTTTCAAAAATGATTTTAAGTTTGGCCCGGCTTTCACTCAGATGCCACTTTACAGTGCCTTCACTGATTCCCAATGCCCCTACAATTTCCTTGATCGAGAACCCGTCCAGGTAATATAGCCCGCATATTCTGCGCGTCGCGACGGGTAATTTCAAAAGGTATAGATGGATATCTCCACCTGAAAGTTGTTCAAAAGGGTTTTCTGCGGACTCAAAACCCATGTAATCCTGTATTTCAACGTAATCAAAATGTTGTGTTTTGCGGTCTCTGAGTAATGTCAGCGCAGCATTTCTGACGGTTGTGTACATCCAGTTAAAAAATTCACCTCTGGCCGGATCGTATTGATCGATATTTTGAAAAACGCGGAGCATACCGTTGTTGATCGCGGTGAGGATATCGTGTTTTTCTTCAAAAAAGTTTTTACATAAAGCAAACAGTACCGGGTAAAATTGGCGGTACAATTTTTCCTGACTCTGGCGTTCTTTGCGCCGGCAACCCGCTAATATCTGGTCTAAATTATCCAAGCTTTTACTTTAACGTAGTTAGCCGCTCAGAACGGCTAACTACGAGGGCTTTATGGAAGAGGCAAACTATAACGATTTGGTTGTAAAGACAATCCCGCTGTCATAAGGCCAGATGAATTCAAATTTTATCCCTGTCTTTTTTATGGTGCCTTTATAGGTTTTGCCATTGAATATAATTTCAAGCTGGTTGGTCACATTTTCGGGAACATCATGGTCTATCCAGGTAGTGGCTTTCGATGTTGCTGTTCCCGTTTGACAATACGTTCCTACGCTTACGCCTTTGAAATCAAGCTGATAGGTATCTCCGGTTTTGTTCCTGCTAGCAATCAGCTGGTTGTTCAGGCAATTGTAATTTCCTTTGGTAACTGTTTTGAATGCGAGGAAATTGGCAGAATCAGGTGAGCTGAAAGGTGTAATGTAAAGCTGCTCGTTTTCCTGGAAGCTTTGCTCGTAATTAGGCGCAACATACACCTCTCCAGTCACTTCCACATCGATAAAAGTGGTGTCAAGAGATATGCTGTCTATCGCAAACACCCTGTACTTTCCTGGGTTTTGAAAATAGATCATTGCGTATGTTCCCGCGTTGATAACGGTTTCTGTGGGCTGAACCCTCCATTTTACAAACTGACTGACCGGGTTGATTACCGTAAACTTCGTGGGTTCCTTTTGCTTGATACCTATGGTTTTTTCAGTGATTATCCGGGTGATGCTGGAACTGCTGTCTTCGCCGGAACGCAGGGAGGAAGGGGTGGGCAATTCATTGTCCATTTTGCTCCGCTCGCAGGCTACAAGCTGGACCAGCATCATTACAATGCTTAGCAGGACTAATTTTTCTCTTTTCATGACCATTTGATAATTAAGTTATTGAACAATACGCCAGGTGATTTCCTGTCAATAAAATAAACTACACGAGTTGGTCACAAGGTTGGGTAGGAGATAAGTTAAATTTGAAATAGTCAGTAAATAATTGAGAGACCGTGGTTTATCTGGTAACATTTTCGGATAAATCACCGCTTTTATGCTCAGGTTTCTACTTACAGGCATTGTCCTGATTTCCTTTCTTTCAGCAGGGCATTCACAGAACTACGACGAGTCGAAAGTACCGGCTTATACATTGCCGGACGTACTGAAAACGATCGATAACAAACCGGTATGTGCCAGGGGAGCCTGGGAAAAAGAGCGTAGACCGGAAATAGTGAGGCTTTTTGAGGACAACATTTATGGACAAATGCCAACGACATTCGACGGCATCAACTTTTCGAAAACAGCGGATGATCAGCCCACGATGAATGGTAAGGCCACATTGAAACAAGTATTGATTGAAGTTTTCAAAGACGGCAAAACCGTTCAGATCAACGTGACTTTGTTTGTCCCAACGCATGCTACAAAACCCGCACCCGTTTTTTTATTGATCAATAACCGTGGAAAGGACAATACAGATCCTACGCGTGAGAAGAAAAGTGAGTTCTGGCCAGCCGAAATGGTGATCGACAGCGGCTATGCCATTGCTGCATTTCATGTGAGTGACCTCGCGCCGGATGATAAGGAAGCTTATGTCAAAGGCGTGCTGCAACTGTATCCCGAGCAATTGAAAGCGGACAATGGTATGAAAGCGATTGGCGCTTGGGCTTGGGGAGCAAGCCGTGTACTGGATTATTTCGAGAAGGACCCTGACATTGATTCCAAAAAGGTGATTGTAGTGGGACATTCCCGTGGTGGAAAGGCTTCTCTATGGGCGGCCGCCGAGGATCGCAGGTTTGCCGCCTGTGTGACGAATTGCTCGGGAAACTCGGGTGCAGCGCTGGCCAGAAGGCAGTTTGGTGAAAGGATCAGTCGCATTAATGCCACATTCCCGCATTGGTTTAATACCAATTATAAAAAATTCAATGATAACGAAGCCGCACTGCCGGTCGATCAGCACATGCTGATCGCATTGGTTGCGCCGCGGCCAATATATGCTACCAATGCGTCGAAAGACCTTTGGGCGGATCCGAAAGGCACATTTCTTGCATTAAAAAATGCAGAGAAAGTATACGCTCTGTACGATGTGAAGTCGCGGTTGCCGAAAACCCCTCCGGGCATTAATGAGCCTGTTTACAAATCCAAAATGGCGTATCACAACCGGGAGGGCGAGCATAATATGACGTCCTACGACTGGGGCAACTTTATCAATTTTGCTAATTATAATTTTGGAGGAAGAAAGTAATAATGAATGCACCACAAGGTGAAAATACTCCTTACCAATTTTCTGGATATGTTCTTAGTAAACAAGTTGGAACGAAAATTGAAAGGAAATCGGGAAGGGCAGACGTTTTTGGTAATATAACTGCCGGTTAACCTTTATAATGATTACAAAAAAAGAATGTCATGAAACATAGCAAGCTACCGAATGATCAGGCACTGGTACTTTTTACTGATATGAACGGTGTTCCGAGGGAAGGTATTTACAAGAAAGGATCAAAAGCATTTGTCGAGGCGATCGGGGATGAGGGACCGGAGGATACCGGTAACATTTATCCGGAAGAGGATATTGTCTCGTGGGAATATCTCGAACAACGCGACAAGCCGAATTCAGATATTATGGTAATTCTGTAAAAGCTGTTTCGAGCTGTTGATGCAAGTCTGCGTAGTATCTTCTCTCATTGGCAGGCTCGTTGTTATTCAGCAGTACGGATTTGGAATTATGCGGGTTAACGTCAATCGTTACAATCCTGCCGGTGTGCAATTTTCGCCATTCCGGATAGGTCGCCTCATATTTGAACCGGATAACAGTCGGTTTTTCACCCATTCGCCTTATTTCTGCTGTAATTTTCACATTGGCCATATTGAATACAGTCGGCCTGATTGAAGTCACATTCAGAATGGTCGCTTCGCATTCCTGACCGTCACGGAGCACCCTGGTAAGCTTGCGGTGCTCCGCGTTAGTCATCCATTCAAAGGCTAACGTCAGGAATATTCCTCCAAAAAGTATAGTGGTGAGTGTGTGTATAATGAATGTTTCCATAAGGCATCTGAATTAAAGACCGGAACCGAAATAACTTTCAATCCGGGATAAAATCAAACGCAATTATCATACGGCAGGTACCAAGTATTTAGAGGAGAATTACCTTTAATTTAATTCCAAATACTCCTGACATAAGGCTGTCACACGGGCATTTTATTTTTGTAGCGCACTCTGTATTAAATCAAAAAAACAACAAACGAAATGGCTAACGGACAAACATTAAGAGGCATGGCTATGGTTAATTTCTGGGGCGCGGACATGAAAGCTGCAAGGGCTTGGTATTCGGAATTGTTTGGTATCGATCCTTATTTTCAACGTCCCGACGACGAAAACCCGGCATACATTGAATTCCGTCTGGGCGATTACCAGCATGAGTTTGGTATTATCGATAGTAATGTGTTAGGAATTATGTACAACCAGCACTATCTGGACATTTTGGAAGGAAAGAATGCCTGAGCAGGGAGGTGCACTATGATCAAAACTAAAAGCTAGCTGAATACTATGGAAACGAAAAACGATATTCCGGCGCTCCATGCCGAAACCCGTGCAGAATGGCGTGACTGGCTCGAAAGAAATGGTCAGAAGGAAAAAGCGGTGTGGCTGATCATTCATCACAAAAAAAGCAGTAAAACCAGTGTCTATTATCCCGAATCCATTGAAGAAGCGCTTTGTTTTGGATGGATCGACTCTAAATCACTAAAACGTGACGAGGAGAGCAGTTACCTGATGTTTACACCGAGAAAAGCAAAAGGCAAATGGAGCAGCACCAACAAGGAGCGGGTCGAGCGGATGACCGCAGAGGGACTGATGACCCCGGCTGGCCAGGCAACCATTGATCTAGCCAAAAAGACCGGTACCTGGGATGCTTTGGTTGACGCGGAGAATGGAGTGGTTCCTGAGGACCTGCAAGAGCTGCTTGCCAAAAATGACGCGGCTGAAAAGCATTTTCAGGCTTTTCCAAAATCTGCAAAACGTCAGATCCTGGACTGGATTTCGAGCGCAAAACGACCTGAAACCCGCCAGCAACGGATCATTCAAACCGTTGAAATGGCTGCTCATAACCAGCGCGCGAAGGTGTAATCACCTCCGCGCGTGATTTTTTCAACACTGATAGGTAATAATAATTTTCCGCCTGGTCCGCAGCCATAACCTTATTTGGCTTTAACAATTTTCTCTGTGACCATTTTGCCATCATTCATTTCAATGCGCACCGTATAAATTCCGGCTTGCAGGCCAGTCAACACAAGGCCTTCGGCAGACACATTGGTGAAGTTCCGGGTAGACTGCCCTAGCGAATTCAGTATGCTCACGGATTTTACATCAGGTAGTTTGGAAACTGGTATATACAACTTTTCTGACACCGGATTCGGAAAGATCGAGATCAGTTTTTCGCTCGGGAACGATACATTTTCAATTTTGGAATAAGAGAATGTTCCATCTGTGTCGATCATTTTTAAGCGATAAAGATTTGGTCCCGGTACTGGTGACCGGTGTGTAAACTCATACGAATGGCTGCCGGGTTTGCTTCCGCTGGTCATAACGGAGCCTATCTTGTCCCATTTTTTGCCGGTGCTGCTATGTTCGATCTCAAACCGGTCACTGTTGACTTCTTGCGACGTCGACCAGGTCAGCCACGATTGCGTTTCCTGTTTTTGTGCGTTGAAAATTTCCAGCGTTACAGGCAATGAAGACTCTGAACGCAATTTGAGCAACGGGTCTCCCAGGATAAGCTCGGCTTCCTGGTATGAATGCGCGTACCGGTATGCATTGCTGATGTTAAACCCCTGGGACAAATATTGATAGGGGCCGCCGTCGTTGTACAATTGCTTCAAGCCGCTCTTCCCACTTTCTGTAAATACGCCTATGTTTTCACTAAATGCATGCACATTCAGCACATTACCCTTGCCGAGGTAGCGTCCCGCCAGATAATCGGGGCCGTTAAAAGCTCCGACACTGCACGAATACAGATCGATAAGTCTGGTATTGAGTTGCGGCAGGTTGGCAATATCCTGATTGTAAATCCCGAACGAATGGTAATTCCAGGTTCCGTGTAATGTCAGAGAAAAAATCTCATAGGATTTGGTTCCCAGCTTGTTGATAAAGTCACTCTTCCAGACCGGGTCATCTCCTGAGTAATCCGGATCTTTCGTCCTGCCGTACTGCAATACTTCTGCGGAGGTCCAGGCACCATTGATCTCCGCGAGGTCGACCACCTCTTGCTCACTCACGAAACCATCGGTAATGAGCACTTTTTTCTCAAACGAAATATTTCCGCTACGGAATGAATGTACTTTGTTGAAATAATTAACGAGGTAGTCAATCTTTTGCTCCGTATTAAAATTAACATCGGGCAATATCATACCCATGGATACCATCGCATTTTGTTGCTGAAAAACTTCCGGCCTTACTTCGGTGGGAGGGGTAGCACAGAGATCCTGACGGTCAAAAAATTTGAACCTGTCGTCCGACGCGTCATATTCGAACGTTGTGTATAAGGGGTGTGCATAGTATGAGAAAGTAAATTGAACGAATGCGTTTACCGGTGCGCCGTTATTGTCCAGCATGATCCTGTAACCGGTCAATGCGGCATTACTCCCCAGAAAAAACAGATAGGTCAGATTTTCATCTTTGAATCTCCTCCGAATATCCTGGTATAGCGCACCTTTTTGAAGGTTGTTGTCTTCAATGTAGTATTTAACAATGGTTAGCATTGGGTTGCTGGCTGCAATGTCGTCCTCGTAGGTGTCCAGAGCTGCGTTCAGGCGCGCATTGCCTTCGAATTCCTTATTGATTATGAGCAGCATTTTCTCAGGCTTGGGCGCAGGTGTTGGCGCGGTTTTGAATGGTATCCACGCCAAATCTGAACCTGAACACCGGTCACCGTCCAAACCAAATACCGCGCCCCAAAAAAGGTATTCTTTAAAAGGTAAGAGGCCACCGATCGTAAAATCGACAGTACGGGCCGTTTTATTAATAATTTTTGAAGATAGATAACTGGAAGTAATGGAGGGGTCGTTACAATTAACCACCGTACATGCCGGTTTCGCAGTTAAAACCATATGCCCAACGGATTCGATATTAACGGAGGGCGCAAAATATATGTGTACATCAATCGCACTTTCAGGCCTTGCGGCATTGGGTGTGATGTTAACCGTGATGTCGTGAGCTGCGGTTCGTAGTGTTGAAGCTGTGAAGTGGTCTTCAATGACCTTAATGCCCTTGCCTTCTTGTACAAGCCTGTATTTTTTACCCTGAGCAAACAGGTTTCCCGTGCAGATAATAGCGGTAAATAAGGCGAGTAGAAAATAATGTCTCATGACTGGTCCGGTTTAGGAATGGCTGTAAACGATTCATTGCGTATAGTTTAGAATTAAAGAAACCGCCAAATCATGGATTCTCAACTCCAAACTCATAGACAAGAAATGCACCGCCCGCCGTTGCAGACACCCCGTAAATTCTTGAAATCGTTGCGCTGAATGTTCAGGTGATAGAAAAAACAATTTGTATTTTTGGATATGCAGCAATCAAAAATTCCCCGCCTTGAGATAGAAGTATTTGAGCAGACCAACTTTCAGATGCCGCTACTGAAAGTGGAGCCCTACCTGCCTGAGGAAACGTATTTTAGCATTAAAAACCGAAAGGATTATCCTGCGAACGCTTACATATCGCCGAACCGGAGGAATTTTTACAAAGTCATGCATGTGACAGAGGGTACGGGTGTACTGACCATTGGTTTATATCAATACTTGTTAGGCCCCGGCATGATCGCTTTCATCCATCCCGACGAAATCATTTCCTGGCATTCTGCGGGCCCGAATGCCGAGGGGCACTTCTGTCTGATCCATCCCAATTTCTTTGATAATACGGCACATATGCTTAATCTTTTCAGGACGTACACTTATTTCCAGCCGGAAAAGGCCGTAATACAGCTGAATGATGATCAGTCTGAGCAAATCAATCAATATTTTGAACTCATATTCAGGGAAGACCGGGGGACAAACGAAGACAAGAAGCAAGCGATCTTTCTGCATCTGCAATTGATTCTTTTGGAGGCGCAACGGGCTGGTAAAAATCTGCCGGATGTAGGTGTTTCAGAAAGTTACAGCTATGTACACGGATTTCTGTCATTACTGGAATCTGCATTTCAGATACAGAATCCTTCTGATCTGGTGAAGACGAAGACGGCTGCTGAATTTGCGGATCAGCTGAATGTACATCCCAATTATTTGAATGCGCTGGTGAAAAACCAGACCGGCAAAACGCTCCGGGAGCATATCCAGGAGCGAATGTTGTACGAAGCAAAAGTTTTACTGAAACATACCGACTGGGATATTCAGTCGATCAGCGGAGCGCTGGGATTTGCAGAACAGGCCAGTTTTACGACATTCTTTCACCGAAAGGAGAAAATTTCACCTTCTATATTCAGGAATTCATTTGGTTCGGCCATCCATATTTGAAAATCACAAATATGCCTGTTATTTGAATAAAGAGCTGTTTTGGCAATCCTGTTTCCTTTGTTCCATAAAATTAATCAATATGGAAACGCAAAGAAAAACATGGTTTGTGACTGGAACCTCCCAAGGTTTAGGTCTGGTATTAGTCCAAAAACTCCTATCCCAAGGCTACAATGTGGTAGCAACCGCCCGCAACCTCGACGGACTTAAAGCTGCGGTGAATGTAACGTCCGATCAATTTCTGCCACTTCAAATGGATCTGATCAATGAAGAAAGCATTGCAAAAGCAGTAAGTCAGGCCATCGAGAAATTCAAAACCATTGATGTACTGGTAAATAATGCGGGTTACGGATTAATCGGCGGGATTGAAGAATCATCCAGTCAGGAAGTACAGGCGAATTTTGATGTGAACGTATTTGGATTGCTGAATGTGACGAGAGCGGTTTTGCCGCATATGCGTGAGGCAAAATCGGGTCATATCCTCAACATTTCATCTGTCTTCGGGCTGATCGCCGGAGCTGGCTGGGGCGTTTATTGTGGTACCAAGTTCGCAGTAGAGGGCTTGTCCGAAGCGTTGGCGCAGGAAGTAAAACCATTTGGTATCAATGTTACGATCATCGAACCGGGTTACTTTCGTACTAATTTCCTGAATGGCGGATCGATTGTGACAGCGGCAAACCCGATCGCCGATTACAGCGACATTGCCGAAACCAAACGTATGCATGCGCAGGATATTCCAGGCACCCAGCCCGGCGATCCTCAAAAAGCTGCTGAGGTAATGATCAGCACTGCTCAATTGCCGGAACCGCCATTGCGCCTGTTGCTCGGTTCGGATGCTTATCAGTATGCAAATTACAAGATCAAAATGCTGACAGATGGCATTGAGGCGAATAAGGATATTACATTTTCAACGGATTTCTAGCCCCGGGAGATGGGCTAATCCAACAGGAGGTTTGGCCTCCTGTTGGATTAAAAAAACTACTCGTACTTCATCTGAATTGCTTTGACCTCGCTTTTGCCGGATCCGTTTCCGGAGACGTTAATCCCAATTCTCGGCGCCCTGTCCCAACGTGGCAGCCAGGGCTTTTCTATCTGGACAGAACTGGTCAGCGAGTCAATTTTTTGGCCTTTCACATCCCAGCTGAACTCGTAAAAACGGCCATAGCGACTTTGCAGCCTGAGTTTGATGTCTTTATATTTTTCCGGAATTTCCTGCGTTTTGATCACTTCGTGCACACCGTCTTTCACCTGCCATAATTCAATGCGGTTGCTGTGTACGCCATAACCGAGTGCATTGTTCGCGTCACCGTAAACAATGATACTCTGGATCAGATCATTTTTGGCAACCACATCCGCTGTGAAGGTATAGTTGCCTTTTTTAATGGTTAGTCCCAGAAAGTTTCCGGTGCTGATCTTGTTATTATTTTCAATTTGAAGCGATTCGTTTTGTACTGCGAACTTCGGTTTTGGAAAACTGACATCATAAACCCAAGGTGCTTTCAATGTGTCTCTTTCATAATTGATCAGCAGGTCGAAATTAGCGATCGCACTGGCACCCATCGGGGCTTCGGCCTGCGCCGGGGGAGTCCTGCCGTACCTGAAGGCCGGCCATTTAGAAGTTTCATCCCATACCAGCTCGCTAAGCATGCCTTGGCGCCCGCCGAACGTGAAATCGATACCATTGTAAGCATGGTGCAAATAGAAATAGCGGTTGTCAGGCGTCACCACAACCGTTCCGTGGCCAGGGCATTTCCAGGTGTCGTCGCCAAAAAGGACAGGATTTCCTGCATATTTTGTCCAGGGCCCTTGCAGCTTTTCGGCTCTCGCGAACCCTACCTGATAATCGCATTTGTCGCCGCAGCATGCATTTCCCGAGTAAAGCATGTACCAGTAATTGCCTCTTTTAAAAATGGCCTGCCCTTCCGCGCCACCGGATTCCCAGCCAGCAGGATCAGCTTTGAGCAGACTGAATTCCTTGCCAGTTACCTTCAAGCCGTCGGGTGCAAGTTCAGCGCCAAGGATTTCGATGCCCCGATCTTTGTCCAGCCCATATGCTTTCCAGGTGATGAATAATTTCCCTTTATCCTCTACGATGAATGCATCAATTGCCTCTTTGGTCCATTCAATGATCACTCCGTGGTCTTTAAAACCCTTTTTCAGATCCTTTGTGCTGGCTACACCAATAAAAGACTGCTTGTCGGATTTCCGCCGGGCGGTATAGTAAACGTAAAAAGTACCATTGCGAAAGAACAGCTCCGGCGCCCAGTAGCTGCCCATTGTCCATGCAGGCAGGTCAGCAAATACCGGCCCTACATATTCCCAGTCAACCAGGTTTTTGGAACTATAAATAGGATAGGCTGGCCCCCATTCCGACGAAGTTCCGGCAGCATAGTAAGTGTCACCAACGCGAATAACCGAAGGGTCAGCAAAATCGCCGGCAATGACGGGGTTTCTGTAAGTAACAACCGGGCCTGGATGCAGCTTCTGGGCAAAAGCATTGCCAGCACAAAAAAGTATCAGTGAAAAAAGAGCAGCTAAAAATTTCATTCTCTTATGAGTTGTTTCGTCCGGCTAAAGAAAGGATTTATTTGGAAATAAGGCATCAGCTGACACCATTTTCAATGATAGTCAAAGAAAAAAGCATGAATACTTGGACTATTACGAAATGTTCGTAGATTTACGAAAAGATCGTAGATTTATGGAAAAGTTAACACAACAGGAAGAACAGGCCATGCAGGCCGTTTGGAAAATAGGGGAGGGTAATGTCAAATCTTTCATGCAGGCACTGGAAGAACCGTTTCCGCCCTACACGACATTGGCCTCCACAATTAAAAACCTTGAAAAGAAAGGATATCTGCAAAGCCGATTGATCGGGAACTCCTATTTGTATGCTCCGGCTATAACGGAAGAGGCTTATAAGCAGAAGTTTATGGGGAATGTGGTGAAAGATTATTTTGAGAATTCTTACAAGGAACTGGTCAGTTTTTTTGTGGAAAAAAATAAGATTTCCGCGGATGAACTGAAAGAAATAATAGGATTGATTGAAAAAAAGGATCAGTAGGCTCAAACCGGCAAAACTATGTCCCCATTCACCGAGTATGTCGTCAAATTATCGCTGGGACTGACGGTTACCAGCCTCTTTTACCAATTTGTTTTGGCCCGTTATACTTTTTACAACTGGAACCGCTGGTACTTGCTTGGTTATAGCGCACTTTCTTTTATCATTCCTTTCATTGATGTTGACCAGGTGCTTGAACGAACGGAAATCGCGAACAGCACTATGGTACAGGCGGTTCCGTCGATAACTGCGATTGGTTATCCGGCTGCTACCGATGTCGTCGCTGTCATACCACAGTCGGATTTCAACTTGCTGGAATTGTTACCGTTTGTACTTCTGGCCGGGTCACTGGTGCTGTTGGCGAGATTGGGGATACACTTTGCTTCTTACCTTCAAATGCTGAGGAGCTCAGAGCTTGTATCTGATGAGGACATCAGGATATATCATAGTAAGAAAGATATTGTACCATTTTCTTTCGGCAGCGCCATTTTTATAAATCCGGCATTGCATAGTGAGGAGGATTTGAAGGAAATCGTGCTGCACGAATTTATCCATGTGAAGCAAAAACACACTTTTGATATTTTGTATAGTGAGCTTTTGTGCATTCTCAATTGGTACAATCCATTTGCCTGGCTGATCCGCTACGCCATCCGCCAAAACCTTGAATACATTGCCGATAGGGCTGTATTAGAAAATGGTATGGACATCAAGCAGTATCAGTATTTGCTCCTCAAAGTGGTTGGTGTACCCGAGTTTCGCATCGCCAACCAGTTTAATTTTTCATCACTTAAACAACGGATTATTATGATGAATAAAATGAAGACTGCCAGGATACATCTGATCCGGTTCCTGTTTGTGCTGCCATTAATGTGTGTTTTAATACTGGCTTGCAGAAATAATATCGAAGCGTTGGTTGATGGAAAACAGGTAGAAAATGAAAATGTCTTTTACGTCGCTGGGATATTAATGGATGGTGAAACGGGAGAGCCCGCGAAAAATATGCCATTGAAGTTGGACATAGGTGAGAAGTTCAAAGCAACAATTTACAGTGATGCTGACGGGTTTTATCATTATGAGATTGACCTGAGTAACTACAAAGATTCAGTGCTGTATTATGGCATTAATGGATCGGGGGAATATAATCGGTTCGGCGGGGGCGCAAGTTTTGAAGGGCATATGGTTAATAGAAGCCGTTTTTATATCTATTTTCTTACTCCAAAAGGTCGAAATGAAAATAATCAGTTTCCATATTTCGCTGACGGGGACAATTTCTTCGCGAATGGTAAGGAAACTGACATAGAGAGCATTAAAGCTTATCTGATACAGAAAGCCGCGGAATTTAAAGTTGAGAATGATCTAATACTTGCGTTTAAACGGGCATATCCAAAACCTAGTGAGGTTATTGTCAAGTTTGGGAACGGATATTTTAACCAGGAAAGAAAATTGGTTGGCTACGAATCGCAAACCGAGCTTTTCCTGGATGGTAAGAAGGTCTCACACGATGAGATTAATAAAGCCTTTGAGGAGCAGCCAGTCGCGGAATTATTTCCAATTAGAATTGATAGCGACCAGTATAATTCCAAGAACAGTAGAATGTACTACTATACTTTTCCAACTCACAAAGATGCTCCTCCGGCTTACTTGTCTAAAAATAATTTTGAAGTAGTGGATGCAAATCAATTTGATACAACAGCTTTCGAAAAGGACGCCTATTTTCTTGATGGCTTTCGGCAGACGTATGGGATAGGGAGTAATCTCAAACCATTGAAATCAGAAATAAAACGGGTGTTTCTCTTTAAAGGAAAGCTTGCGAGATACTACGACCAGAAACTGGACAAGATTTGGTGGATTGAAACCAGGCCGGAACCTGAAATTTATCAGCGACCAGCCCTGGCATCACATTGACCTGCGTCGCCGGCCGGGAAGGTTTTATAGTTATCTTAAACAGAAAGGACTTGGCCGCAATGTCAAGTCCTTTCTGTTTAAAGCTACGCTTTTGTTTGAACATAGAATTAATTTGCTATTTGGAGTAGCGATATTAACTTGCTAAATTCTTATTTATTGTTAAAATTGGAACATTTATAAGCCGAAGACTAGTCTTGTACAGGTTGCTTTTTAGACGCCCGGGAAAATTGTTCATAGAACTAGTTGCTTTTTCATTAAATTTTTTAAATCAGTAAGCAACGATTTTTAGCTCACATTTCAATTTTTTATTGTGCCCGATCACGGCCTTGAAAATACATTTGTACCAGACTTTGATCTTTACAATCTGATATCGTAAACTAGCAGATTTCTATTTGAACTTATCATTTGAAATTAAAATAACCCACTAATGAATATTGCGCTCATAGACAATCACCCTGTTTTTCGTACGGGCATCCGGATTATTCTAAAAAGCCAGTTTGAAGATGTAAAAACGCTCGAAACCGGGAGCATTCAGTCCCTGGGAAGAGATATACAGCAGGACGCCCTTGACATTATCATCATCGGACTTTCAGAAGAGCAGCCCGAAATTGACCGCAGCGCATTGAGAAAGGCGATGAAAAATAACCCAATGGCTTCTTTCATTTTGTATTATGCACATAATCCAGGGTTTAAGTTTGCCAGTTCGCTGATGCGTAGCGGTGTCAAAGGGCTCCTTATCAAAGGTGGTGGTCCCGACGATCTGACAGTATGTGTCAGTTCGGTTCTTTCGGGTCAGTCCTACGTCAGCCAACATGTTCGGGCGCTAGCCTAAGCAGGCATGCCCTCCGAGTGATTTGTTTTTGGTTGTAACGTTTTGGCTTTGTGGTCGTCTATGGTTTCAAACGGATCATATTCATCACCTGGCCATGAAATTAATTGTCATTATTTTTCTATTATTTGCTCCGTTTGTAACGGCTACTGCGCAGCAATTTAAAGTCACATACACCTCCTCAGCATTTAAAGGGCCTTTTTCGGGTAATGTCATTCTGTATTTGTCCCCAAAAAATGAGCAACCGAAGAACCACTCGGGCTGGCCGGTTTACCGTATGCCGGTGGATCACATTGAGCCAAATGAGCCGATCATATTTTCTGATTCTTCGCTCTCCTACCCAACCCTGCTATCCAGGCTGCAACGCGGGGAATATTATATGCAGGTAGTTTGGGACCTCAATCGCGACGGACGGGTAATTGGAAGAAGCACGGGGAATGTATTCAGCGCAGTACAAAAAATCCGGCTGAATGATCCCGACGAAATTTTTACAGTGGTATGCGACCAGCTGGTCCCCGAGCCCGTTTTCACTGAAAGCAAATTTGTGAAGCATCTCAATGCGCCGTCAGCGCTGCTCAGCAAGTTTCATAAAAAGCCAGTTGCACTGAAGGGAGCAGTCATACTTCCCAGTCAGTATTATGAGGAACCGGACAGGCGATTTCCGGTTTATTTCATGGTAGGGGGATTTGGAGGCGATCATTATCATTATTCAAGCACGGTCAGCAGCGATACAATGCCGTCTGTCCCGTTGGACACGATGGCTGTTATCAAGGTCTTTCTGGATGGCGATTGTTCATTGGGGCATAGCACTTATGCGAACAGCGACAACAACGGGCCGGTTGGCGACGCCTTCGCTACCGAAATGATCCCCTGGTTAGACCAGAAATTCCGGACCAATGGCGGCCGGGTTATCCGCGGTCATAGCAGCGGCGGATGGACTGTGGTTTATCTGCTGACACATTATCCCCAGCTGTTTGCAGGAGGTAACGCAAGTGCGCCCGATGCCGTGGATTTTCATCGTTTTACGAAAACAAACCTTTACACGGACACCAGCCGGATAGAATTTGTAGACGCATTAACGATAGGTAAGAAACCCGACATTGAAGTTATTTACGACCGCCCGAATATCGCCCACAGCATAGAGGATATTATTTATCGTGGCGAGCAAAATGTGTCTTTCGATGCCGTGTTTGGCCCAAAAGGAAAAAATGGCTTGCCCAGACCACTTTATAATTCCGCAACAGGTAAGCTCGACAAGGAGGTGTTCGAACACTGGAAGCGGTATGACCTGACGCAATATGTTATCAGGAACTGGCCCAGGCTCGAAAAAGATCTGGCCGGTAAACTGCGCGTTTCTGTTGGAAATGAAGACAATGCGTTTTTGAATATTTCGGCAATGCTGATGGAAGCCGAAATGAAAAAAATCGGCGCGGATATCCGGTTTGATTATTACCCTGGCAATCATTTCACGGTCGTTACGCGCGAATACCGCAAAGACGAGGATATGTGGCTCAAAAAATGCTATCTTGAATGGCTTGCCCGGAGGAAATAGATCACGTAACCAGTTCATGCGATTCTTCATTGTGCATTCGCATCAGCTCCCTGTTTGATATATAATTAGCCGAATCGCGGCCTGTATGAAAGTTTTGAATAATGGTTTTACTCGGCAGACTGATCATTGGCAAATTGTGCAATCCGATCTCTACAAACCTGCTCCGTCAAATCTTTCAGCAATGTAACCCGACTGCCAAGGTATTCCAATTCCCCTTTTTCAATCATGTAGTTCCTGTTGTAACGCGCATCGATGTACGCTTTTTTGAGAAGGATAAATAGTCGCTCTTCTTCGGCTGTTTTTCTTGGAAAAACGGTTGCAAAGTTGGTATTCAGTTTCTCGACCTGAGTTCCCAATATCTCAATGTCGTGAATTCTTGGCTTGTAATCAGTGAAAACTAGCAAGATGCCAGCATAAAATCTTTCAGTCGCTTGGTGAAGTTGAAAGGCAGCAATTTTATGATAGTCAAGATCAGTTTCGCCTTTCGAAAGGAAAATCTCAAAGGCTTCTAAAAAGTGCTTTGCAGATTTGAACCAATGTTCAAATTCCTCCGTCGATTTTTCCACCCGTTGCGCCGCATTGAGATTTTTAGGTTCGGACAAAGTGAATTTCCCGGAATCGAAAAGCAAAACTCCTTCTTTCAAAATATCCACAAAGAAGTAATAATTCCGCTCGATCTTGTCATTTACAAAACCAATGCTGTGATAGATGATGCTCGTCCTCGTGATTTCCTCATTGGCCATCAGTTCCTCCTCCAGTTCACGTGATTTCTTGACTTGCTTTGCCGAATTTTTGTCTTTGGTGACGATCAAAATATCAAAATCACTTACATACTCATACTTCTCCTGGTAATCCTCAACCCAGTCACCCCGCGCATAGCTGCCAAAGAGAATGATCATTTCGGCCGTGACTTTGTCGAGAACAATTTGGGTAAGCGCTTTTAATTGGTCTTGCTTGTTTTGTGGGAGATGAGATAAGGAGGTTTTCATTCGTGTGTGGTGATTTTTGAAATTTCGGTAAGATACAAAATTTCAAAACTCAATGTCATTTCCATTGACTTGTACCCTAATGCTCAATCGCCATCGTCCGCACTTTTCCATTCTCAAAAGTATAGACGTGAAATAACAACCTATCACTCAAAATTTCATCTCTCAGATTCTTAATAATCTGACGGACTACAACCAACTTGTTCTTTGTCGCCTACCGCTTCCCTGTTCGGGTGGTTAATAGTCAGGTGTTACCCCAGCAAGGATCTCATTTTCCGCTGAATCAGATCGGCGGCGTATTTGGGATTGAGGCGGGAAAGCTTATCCATCATCCAGGCGTCCTGTCCTACCACCACACGAAATTTGTTTTTTTCGATGCCGGAAAGGATCTGCCCGGCGGCAAGCCGGGCAGGGATTGGTTTGAACTTCGCTTCTCCGCCTGCCTCAGCCTTGGGCATTGCCAGACCGGAGTTTTGCATGATGTTTGTCGCAATAGCACCCGGAAAAATGACCGTTACCCTGACGTTGGTATCCTTCAATTCCGCATACAGGCCTTCCGTGAGTAGTTTTACCGCCGCTTTCGCCGCGCCATAGATCGTCTGTCCGGGAACCGGCAAAAAGCCGCCCATACTCGACACGTTGGCAATGTGCGCCTCCGGGCGTTGCAGGAGAATGGGCAAAAAGGCTTTGGTAAGGTATAATGTGCCATAAAAATTGACCGCCATAACCCGGTTAATATCTTCCATCGTCAATTCAAGAACGGGCCGGAAAGGCTGAATAATGCCGGCATTGTTGATGATCCCGTCGACATTGCCAAAGTGAGTGAGTACCTCTGCCGGAAATGCATTTACCTTTTCCTGATTGGTAATGTCCAGCTGGAAGCCTTTGAATTGCCCGTGCCCCGTGCCGATAATCCGGCCCGTTTCACCGAGGGTTTCGGGGTTAATATCCACCCCGGCGACATTTGCCCCGCGTTGTGCCAATTGGATGCTCAGTTCCCGGCCGATACCTCCGCCTGCTCCGGTCACGACGATGGTTTTGTTTGCTAATTGCATGGTTATGTTTTTAATGGGTCAATGAAAACGCGTCAGGATCTACCTGACTTACCGAAGCTCATTCGGTACACCTGTCGGAAGACCTTTTGTGAGATCTACTTCAATTTTCCGGTTTCCGAGTTGTGCCTTAATGGTGCCTGAGCCGCGTTTATTGACATAAAACTTAACATCATCGACTTTAAGATATCCTTTTTGTTTGCCCGTCACCTGAATGTCGGCGTTCCAGATTGCGTCATAAAACGAGGCCGGAACAATCGTTTCCGATCCATTCAATACATAAGCGCCGTCATCGGAAAAATCAACATACTCGATTTTGAAAGTTGAAGGTCCAGCCGATGCCGCACCCTCTGATGCAGGTTTTTGATTGGTAATGTTGGCATAACCAGAAACCAGTCCGACCAACTTTCCTTCTGTGCGCTTTGAGTTATCCAATGGCTTAATGTCGGCCAGATTGGTTGCCCAGTCCATGGTTGGGGTTACAATTTTGAGCGGGGTAGTCGGCTTTCTCGATGTAAATGTGATCATTCGCAGGCGGCCCATTTGTTCCCCTGTTTTGACCTTTTTGGGATCTTTTTGCTCCCAGAAAATGCCCCGGGTACTGCTGGGGTGCCAGGTCAGGTTGCCAAAGTGGTTGTATTCGGTGAGGTTATCCGATGCTGTTGTCAGATTTTGTCCGGTATATCCTTCTTCCGGTAGGCGGGCACGGTCGCCATACTGGTCGGTCATGGTAAGGCCATAATACCGCCTCGCATCCCGGAACCCACTGATCTCTTCGTTTCTCCATTCCGCAATCCCGGGCGCCAAAGCATTGTTTACGATCAATGGGCGGGGGATAAGGCTGAATGCATCCATCCGCGTCGTATGCCGGTGCGACTGAAAGATTACCCATTTGCCATCGGGCGAAGGATACACGCCCTCATCATAGCTGAAATGCCTTGTGAACCTGCTTACGTCTCCATTGGTCAGGTCGATTTTGGCGATATCGAAATTGCCTGCTTCGAATGCACTGATCGTGGTCAGATACTGTCCCATTCCGGCAAAGCTCTTCACCTCGCCGCCTCCAAAAAAGAATGGTCTGAAATCCGCCGCGCCTTCCAGGGTCACCTTATCGCCTGAAATCACTTTTGTTTTCGCCAGTTCATAGTGGTCGCCTTTGGCGTCCGAGACGCGCGTCAACTCGCTCACCAGCACCAGTGCACTTGGCATAGGCCTGGCCACCAGCAGCGTGTAAGCTACGTGGAGCCCATCCTGAGACATGTTGCTGGCGATCCGGGCCAACGTTTTTCCTCCCGGGACGGTCGGATATACCAGGGGCAGAATTTTGGCCTGTTTGCAGTCCAGCACCGACGGGCTGCATTCCAGAATGCCCGTTGGCGTGTAAATGCGCTTTCCGTCCGGAAGCGGCACCGGCATTTCGCCGCCAATATTCTCCGGCAAATCGCAGGTAAGGCACTTGAAACCGGTGCCATCGTCTTTCATAATGGCCAGATTGGATTTCTTTGCACCTGCCATTGTGACTTCCATCACCAGGTGTTTGGCATCGGGCAGATAGTTCACCAAAACCGCGTCTATGACACTTTCGGGCAGCGGAATAGTCGATACTTTGAACGGTTCCGGCTTCGGAGGTGGCGGAAGCTTTGGTACCAATGCATAATTCTTGTCCTGATTGGGCACTTTTTGCCCTTCGCTGACCGTGGGTAAATGCAGCGCACAGGCCACAACGCATACCCACGTCAAGTAAGTTGATTTTTTCATTGAGAAACAATTGGTTTAATGAATAATACTGAGCCGTTTATACGCTGGCACCGGCGTTCAGAACGTGTAAGTGGCTGTCAGAAAATAAGAGCGGGGAGGTAAGCTGAGTGTAAAAAATACAGCGTTGGGATTGCCTTCCAGCTGGGCCTTTGTAAAGCCCTGGGTGTTCAGCGAAGCAGGGAAACCGCCCGGCGCAGACCATCCCATAATGCCGTTTTGATTGAATACATTATTGATATTAGCCTGAATCTGCAATTTGCGGGAAACGTTGTAGCCCAGGTTCAAGTTGGTCTGGTCGAAGCCCGGCAGGTAAAACACATTCGCTACGTTACCGGCGCGCTTGCCCAGGTACGACCAGTCGATCGAGCCGTACAACTTATCCGAGGTGTAGGTGGGCGAAATGCGCAAAATCGTGCGGGGTGCGAAATCGGTTTCATTGCCCGAGTAACTTTTGATCTGATCATCAGCCTTTCCGTTCCCGTTGAGCACCCAGGTATTGAAGTCCACAGCGGTCGATTTCTGGAACGTTGCGACAGCACGTACGCTCAATTCTTTCGTCAGGCCATAAGTCCCCTCGATCTCAATTCCCTTGGTTTCAAACTTGTTGTAAAGAACGGCCGTAGCATACACAGAGGTTACGTCCGCCGATTCCTGGCCGAGCGCCTGCTGAGGTACATTGCCGAGGACACTGTAAAACGGCGTTACGAAAAGTGAAAACCGGTCTTTTTTAGCTTTAAAACCCGCTTCATATTGCTGCGTTCCCTGTGCAATTGGGTTGAGGTAATCAGCATTGTTGGAAGCATTCACATTGAGGTAGATACCCAGATCGGGCGCTTTGCGGCCCCGCGAGTACCGGGCATAAACGGCCAGGTGATCACTGAGCTTGTAGTTCAACCCCGCCGAATAAGATATCGTTTTGACCGTTTTGTCATAGGGTAAAGTCGCATTGACGGCCCCGCCCATATTGTCATACAAGGTCAGAGGATTTTTATCCGTCCCTCCGTCTGTCGAAGTCGTCGCCCCTGCGATCTGATTGCTACCGCTTACGTTTATACGTTCGAAGCGGATTCCCCAGTCTAAGTTCAGCTGAGGGGTGATCTCCCAGTTGTGCCCGAAGAAGCCTGCGAACTGATTCTGCTTCAGGTCGAAGATATTGGTTGCCACGCTCCTGCCTGAACCGCCCGTAATGCCGTCCGGATTGGTGACCTGGTACGTTTTCCCCTGCATATCGGTGTAGACAATCGCCGTCGGCTGCGGGCGCGGGCTCAGCATTAACCCATACATACTTCCGATCCCGCTCGGATTGAGCCTTTTGACCGTCGCGTGCGCAAAATACAGGCCTCCGGTGAAGCTCATGTGGCTAAGCCGTTTCGTCAGCGTCAACTGATCGATGGTTTCCTTTACCCGGTTATCAAAAACAATTAATGGATTGAATAACAGGGAGTTCTTCTGGACCTCGCCACCGGGCAGGCTGCTGTTGTTCACCGTAAATTTAAGACCTGCTGGTGCCCCGTTCACGAAATTGATGCCCTGGGTAACGTTGGCCAGCTCAGTACCCGTTGCCAGGTCACGAAACGAATAGGTGCCTAATTTGCCCGCCAGGTTGTTCACGCCGTAAAAGGTTACATTATCGATCGCAAACGGATAAGGGATCGAAGTAGTGTTCCAAAAGGAAGTTTTGTAGGAATAGCGGATCTTGTTGTCTACCGTCCAGCCTTTTCCGAAGCTATGGTCGATATTGAAGCCGACCGACAGGTCTTTCGAATGAATTTTATCGCGGGAATCATAGCTACCCTTTTCACCGGTTTGGTTAATGGTATAATCTGCCGAAACGGGCGGGATCAATACCGAATTGGTTTGTTTGATCCCCGGCGCCAGGTGCGGATTGTTAAAATCGACCGTCGGCAGTTGTTCAAACCAGGCATTGTGATCATTCAAATACTTAGCATACAATTTCAGGGAGCCGGTTTTGAGATGTTTCACCACATTCGCTTTGATCTGCCCTCCATTGTTCATCGGATAGCCCGGATAGCGGGCACCATTGTTTTGCCGCCAGAAACCTCCCGCATTGTAAGTGAGCGTTTTATCCCTGCTCAGCGGGCCGCCAATGTTGACATCCGCCCGGTAATAAGGGTTACGCCCATTGCCTTCCAGCCCAAACTTCGCCCGGGCCTGCGCCTCGAATGACGGGCCGCCTGTTTTGGAAACGTAATTGAAAATCCCTCCCGGCGCATTGTTGCCCAGGATCGATGCAGTTCCACCGCGAACGGCTTCCAGTTTACCCAATGTGAGATCGGGACGCAGAAAATAATCCGGACCATAATTCCCATAGGTTGCATTGGTGACGGGCAGCCCGTCTTCCTGCATCGAAACATAGTAATATCCGTTTGACACATCGTTCCCACCGACATTTACGCCCCTGGAACTCACAGTATTACGAATTTCACCTGTCGAGGAGTTGACATACACACCCGGCACATTCCTCAGCAAATCGGCCGCACTCAAGGGGGCCTGCATCTGAATAAGTTTGGACGAAAGGACGGATATGGCCACAGAAGACTCCATCCGGCTTCGCTTGTCGAAAACCCCGGTAACAATTACTTCGTCGAGGTTCGACGCACTTTCTGTAAGCGTCACATCAATAACCGTCTGAGAACCAACCGATACCTCTTTACCTACAAACCCGATAAAACTGAACACCAGTGCCGTAGCCGGGGTAAGTCCCGACAGTTCGTAGCTTCCGGATCCATCGGTAACGGTTCCCTGGGCGGAACCCTTCACTTTCACACTGACACCCAGCAGCGCTTCACCTTTCCCATCCACCACTTTTCCACGAACCGCGGATTGCGCCGACGCCGCATGGTAACTGATAATGGACAGGAAAACAAATCCAACAATTGGCCTCAAAACCCTTTTGAGCCAGGAAAAGTAGAGATGCTTATTCATCTATAAAATGGTTATGGTGTACAAAGCAGGTCACTGGTTATCGGGAGAATAACCGGCAGTATAAGTGTGTTTGGAATAGCGAAAATGCAAAACGGTATCAGCAACCTTCCGCATGAAGGCTGGCAAAAAGGCAATTACATTTACTTATTACAAAAGCTTGATTAAAAGTGGTTTACAGTCGGATACAAATAATAAATCATACTTGACTCCACAAATGTAAAAGAAAAATATTATCATTATCTACATAGGGAGATAATATTTTTTTCAAAAGCTTCATATTCTCTATCAATGTAGATATTAAGCATTATTTCTATATATTTGAGACCTCCCCGACGTCGGAAATTCACGCGGGGCAGGCTTATATGCAGGGGAAAACAACCAGTATGGAATCAGTAAGTGATAAGAATTACATCGAACAGGTGTCCGTTGAATGTGTCATCCTGGGTTACCAGAACCGGCAGCTCAAAGTGTTGGTGCCCAAACTCTCTTTCAAAGGAGATTTCTGGGGGCTGCCCGGCGGGTTCGTTTATCAGGAAGAAGACACCGACGACGCGGCCAGGCGCATACTCTATGCCCGCACGGGAATCAGGGACGTGTACTTGGAACAATTTCAAGTGATGGGAAAGGCTGATCGGAACAGTCGCGCTTTTTTGGACCGGATGATCGAACTGAATGCAGACATATTTAATAATCCATTAGCCGAGGGAGAATCGAGCCGCCGCGACTATGACTGGTTTACGCGTCGCTTCATATCCATTGGTTATTACGCCCTGGTTGACATGAATCAGGTAGTTTCGCAAAAAACGGATCTTGATGCTTCCATCGAATGGTACCCGATCCAGGAGCTGCCACAGATGATCATGGACCACAACCAGATCGTGAAAAATGCATTAAAAACACTCCGCCTCACGCTCGACCAAAAACTGACTGCATTCAACCTGCTTCCTGAAACATTCACCATGCAGGAAATTCAGGACCTGTATGAGGCCATTTTTGACAAGCGTTTCGCCCAAAACAACTTCCCCAAACGGATTCTGCGCCTCAACGCCCTCGAACGCCTGGAAAAGAAATACACCGGCGCCGCCAACAAAGCACCGTATTTGTACCGGTTGGACAGAGAGCGGTGTAACCAATTATTGGATGAGGACCTGTTTCTCGAATAATAGAGGAAGTCCGGACCATTTTTTTCACACATCCCATCTGGAACATGAGTAAGTACCAGTCCTGGCCCACACCTGCGTATAGCTATAATCGGTAGGGATACTGGGGCATTTTAGTTCAAAATTCTCTGCCCAAGGCCTTTTTTGAGTCTCAAATTAGGACATAACTTCTTTATTTTTTTGTTATTTTTGTTTCTTTACCTCGAAACACCTGGCATGCATACCCACGAGAACGCGACGGACGATGAGCTGGCAACCATGCTAACGGATGGCTCGGAGGCGGCATTTGACCTGATTTATGAGCGCTACTGGAAAAAACTCTACAATGAAGCCTATAAAAGGATCAATGACTCGTCGGATAGTGAGGAAATTGTGCAGGATGTATTTGTCGATCTCTGGAACAAAAGGGAAAGCAGGCATATCGAAAACCTGCGTGGGTACCTGCTCGGCGCGGTGAGATACCAGGTTTTTGCGATCTACCACAAGCGGAAAAATTTGCCGGCTTTCGAGGAGCCGCTTGACTATATGGCCCTTTCCAGCGACGATGCGGATTCCAATTTTCTAAGGGACGAATTACTTTCGAGCATTCATGACTGGCTGGAAACACAGCCCGAAAAACGGCGCGAGATTTTCAGGTTACGCTTCCTGGAAGGGCTCTCCACACTGGAAATTGCCGACCAGCTGGGCATTTCCCGGAAAACGGTGCAAAACCAGCTTAATACCTCCCAGCAAAACCTTCGGGAGAGCATCGGAAAGCTTCTTACTCTTCTCATTTTACTGCTTCGGCCATAGCTCTGCGCGCGCCAGCGGCCTTGCCACAAAAAAAAATTTAAAAAAATCACAAGTTTGCTTGGGACTTTTTGGTGAATTCCTGCACTGGTAAATAAACAGCGTTTTATAAACATGTCAAGCAGAAATAGGAATAAGTTCAGGTCGATAGTCGGGAGGTATCTCAGAGGGGGTGCCGATGAGGAAGAAGTCGACATGATCGAAAAATACTATAAGCTTTTTTCGGGTAAACCGGATCAGCTTTCCAAGCTTTCGGAAGAAGAGCTGGCGGATGTACGCGGAAGAATGAAGGACAATATTGCAAAGCGCATTGCTGTCCAGCCAGCGCGGTCGCGACCATTGTGGAGTGGCGCTTTCTGGCGCGTGGCTGCGGCGATCCTTATCCTGATCGGCGCGGGCTGGGTCTTCTTTGTTGTAAAGCAACAGCGGGAACCGCAAGTCAGCGTTTTGGTCTCGAAAACCATCATCCAACAGTCTGTAAAAGGGCAGACGAAGTTTGTAATGCTGCCGGATGGGAGCCGGGTGGTGCTGCACGGCGATACGCGGATCGAATATGATCGCGATTTTAACAGCAAAACCCGGGAAGTGTCACTCACCGGCGAAGCTTATTTTGATGTGGTGCATATAAATACGAATGGTCAGAAACCACGTCCGTTTGTGATCAGGACGGGGAAAATCAGGACGACGGTGCTCGGTACTGCATTCAGCATTAAATCACTGCCTACTGGAAGTGAAGTGGTGGTGACGGTTACACGGGGTAAGGTGCGGGTGGATGACGGAGAGAAACACACGAGCTTACTGACGGCGAACCAGCAGATGACCTACAATACCCATACGACCGTCGCGGATGAAAAGGCTGTAAAATCGCAAGAGCTCACCGCCTGGGTACAGGCAGATATGGTGTTCGAGGAGACACCTTTCGGAGAGTTGGCGGAGATGCTGGCCAAACGCTATGACGTAAAGATCGCCTTTCAAAATCCGCAGTTGCAAAAATGCCTGATTACAGGCCGGTTTTCAGGGACGGAAACCCTGGAAGAAGTCTTTAAAGTACTGACCCTAACCAGCAATACAAAATATGCCCTGGACGGTGGTGAACTGGTGTTAAGTGGCGAAGGCTGCCGTTAAATTGACTGATAACTAAATTCTTATGAAACAGAAATCCATCCATCCCGGCCGTGCCCCGTAGCTGCACGGCAATCAAGTAAAAAGCTCCCCGGCCTTGGACAGCGATAGGGAGCTTTTGAATAGAAAATTCGCAGTACAAATTTCTAGACAATACAAATATATGAAAAAACCTATATCCGTAGGCAGAAGAACCATGCCTGACCGGCAGCGAATTTTGTGCCTATATCTTTTCAATTTAATGAAGATCAGCGTTTATGGAATCGGCGTACTAATCATGGCAACCCAGCTGCTTCTGGCGGGGACGAGCGGTGCGCAAGACATAAGGGAAGCTAATGTAACCATGGGTTTGGAGAAGTCCTCCCTGCGGGACGCGCTTCAAAAACTTCAACAGGAATCGGGATATAATATCTTTTATTTATCGAAGGCTGTGTCGCCTTTTGATAATATTACGCTTCATAGGGAATCGCGGACGGTCCAGAAGACGCTGGAACTGATCCTGGACCGGACTAACCTACTGTTCAGGCAGGAAGGCAAGAACATTATCCTAACAGAACGGGAAGTACAAGTCCCCGAACTCAAAACAAGGGCCCCGATCCGGGGTAAGGTAACGGACAAGGACGGACAGGGGCTGCCGGGGGTGAGTGTGATCATCAGAGGGACCAGTCAGGGGACCATTACGGACCAGAATGGCAGCTATAACCTGGAAATTGAGCAGGATAATGCGGTGCTGATATTCAGTTTCGTGGGCTATGTGGCCCAGGAGCTGGAAGTGGGCAAGCGCGAAGTGCTCGACGTTGTGCTGGCGACGGACGAAAAGGCATTGGAAGAAGTGGTAGTCGTCGGCTATGGCACCCAGAAAAAGGTAAACCTGACCGGCGCGGTCAGCAATGTGACCGGCTCCGAACTGACTACCCGGCAAGCTCCCAACACCACTTCGCTGTTGCAGGGAAGAATGCCAGGCGTGCAGGTGACACAAAACTCCGGACAACCGGGAGCGGAAAACGCCAGCATTCAAATCCGCGGACAGGGTACCTTCAGTGGTGCTGGAAACGATCCGCTGATATTGATCGATGGGGTGGAGGGTAACCTCAACAACGTCAATCCTAACCAGATCGAAAGCATTTCCGTATTGAAAGATGCTGCGTCGGCTGCTATTTACGGCTCGCGGGCGGCAAACGGGGTTGTTCTCGTGACTACCAAAACCGGTACGGCTGGAAGATTGAATGTCGATTACAGCTATAATTTCGGTAGCCAAAAAGCCACTTCCGTCTACGACCGGATCACGAATTCGGTGCAGTTTATGGAGCTGCTCAATAAGGCCATTGCACACACAGGAACGAGTACCAACCAGCTTTACACGCCGGCGCAAATTGAAGAATACCGTCAGGGAAGCGTTACAAATCCTGCCCAGTACCCGAGCTTCGACTGGATGGACGCCATTTTTCGCACATCCCCGGTGCAGCAGCATTACCTGAGCGTGAATGGTGGCAAGGAAAATACGACCTATAATTTCGGAGCGGGCTTTCTTGATCAGGACGGGATTCTGATCGCGACGGGCTACAAGCGGTACGATGCCCAGTTCAATTTCAAGACAACCCTTAATAAAAAATTGGCCTTTGGTACCAACCTGGCTTTCTCAAAAGGGGACCGAAGGGAAACTGCATTGAATACCCAGTTTGACGGCAATTCCACGGAAGACCAGATTCTGAGCGCATTGGCAGCGCACCCCACATTTACCCCGAAACTGCCTGATGGCAGTGGCCGGTATGCGGCCAAAGCTTACATTCAAGAAGGTGGTAACAAAAATCCAGTCGCATTGGCTGAAAATGGCGGCAGGTATGTCAGGAATTACTACGCGCTGGCATCGGCGTTCCTTGATCTCGATATTTTGCCGGGTTTGAAAGCGCAGATTAAAGGTGCGGTCAAGTTTAATAACAGGCAAACGAAAGTGCATGTAGTGGGTATACCGGCTTACATGTTCCTGCCCGACGCTAGTGGCCAGTATTTGTACAACACGCAATGGAATGGGACAGTAGGTGAAAACAACCTGACGGTCCGCAACGAAAATGACGTCCAGTACACGGTTTTTGGTACATTAAATTACACGAAAAAAATCGGTGAAAATCACAACCTGAATGCATTGCTTGGGGTAAGCCAGGAAACTTTCCGGTATGACCGCTTGCAGGCTTTCAAACGGAATGCACCTTCGAACGACTTGCTGGAACTGGGGGCCTATTCGCCCGGTGGGCAGCTGGCTGACGGACTGGCGTACGAATGGGCGCTCCGATCGGTATTCGGCCGGGCTACTTACAATTTCAAAGAAAAATACCTGCTGGAAGGAAATTTCCGGTACGACGGCTCGTCGCGCTTCCCGGATGGCAATAAATGGGGCTTTTTTCCGTCGGCGTCGGCTGGGTGGAGAATTTCGGAAGAGGAGTTTTTGAAACCGGTCCACTGGCTGGAAAGCCTCAAAGCGCGCGCCTCGTGGGGGCAGGTGGGTAACCAGAACGTGAACCGGTCGCTGGGCGGCGAATCGATGCCTTATCCGTATCAGCAGGTACTCAATCCGGTTGTGTACAATATTGGCGGCTCATTGCAGCAGGGTGTGACGCAAACCGACCTCATCAACCGCAACATTACCTGGGAAACTACAACCGTAACCGACGTCGGCATTGATTTCGGGTTGTTCCGGGCCTCGGTGTTCGGTAGTATCGATTGGTATTCCAAAAAGACGACCAATATCCTGAGACCTTTGCAGGTGCCCGACTTTATCGGAGTTGCCGGTCCGACGGTCAATCTGGGGGAAATGAGTAATACAGGTGTTGAACTTTCGCTGGGTTATCAAAGCAGGGTCAAGGACTTCCGTTACAAGATTCAGGGGAATTTTGAAACCTATAAAAACAAGGTTGTGAAGTTCGGAGCCCGCGAAGTGAATAACGGCAACGGCACGGTAACCCAGGAAGGGCTGCCCTATAACTCCTACTTTATGTACGTTTTTGATGGCATTTACCAAAACCAGGGAGAAATCGACAATGGCCCGACTCCATTAGTGAAACCAAAGCCGGGCGACATGAAGTACCGCGACATCAGCGGCCCCAACGGCGTGCCGGATGGGAAGATCACCACCGATGACCGCATGGTTGTGAGCGGCGCTTTCCCCAAGTTCAACTACGGACTGACCTTCCATGCAGATTATAAAAACTTTGACCTTGGAATCTTCCTGCAAGGTGTACAAGGGCGTAAGATTTACATTAAAGAGTGGGGGATTGCTCCATTCCGGCAGGCTGGCCCGCCGCCTACATTCTGGGAAAAAGCCTGGGATGGTGAAGGGACCTCTAACACGATCCCGCATATTTTTAACGAAAACTACGCGCCTAATACCCAGGTTTCCGACTGGTGGCTGCAAGATGCTTCCTATCTGAGGTTGAAGAACGTCCAGCTGGGTTACACTTTCCCGGCAAAACTGGTCAACCGCTTGAAAATACAGACGCTGAGATTGTACGTGTCGGGGGATAACCTGCTCACATTCACGAAGTTTTTCGAGGGGATAGATCCCGAACGGGCGGCGGCAAGCGGTAGGGCGGCTATTTATCCGCAAGCCAAAATTCATTCATTTGGTGTTAAAGTCACGTTTTAATTCAGTAATGCTATGACAACCAGATATTTAAAAAATATATTTCTGCTAATATTGATCACGGCGGTATTCGCCTGCAAGGATACATTAGATAAAAATCCGCTCGGCAGCCCCAACTCCGAAAACTTCTGGAAAACGGAAACGGAAGCCAACAAAGCATTGATCGCCTGCTATGCCAAGCTCAAAGAGCCCATCATTTCCAACGGCCCGGCCCAGAGCGGCAACTTCCTTTTTTGGGAATCGTTGTCAGACAATGCTTCCAATACTTCCGGTTATGAGTCGTTCGACGTCGTGATGAGAGGGGAGCACAATTCGGCTACGACCGGGATCGTCAGTAAGTCGTTCACCATCGGGTTTCAGGGAATCGCCGCGTGCAATTATTTCCTGGCCAATATCGACCGGGTAACTGCCACAACTGACGCCGTTCGCAACCGGATGAAAGGGGAAGCATTGTTTTTAAGGGCCTTTTATTACAATGACCTTGCCCAGCTTTATGGTGACCTGCCACTGATTCTCGAACCGGCTAGCCTGGACGATAACATCCGTGCAACGCCAAGAGCGCCGAAGACGGACGTGGTAGCACAGATACTGAAAGACCTGGATCTTGCCATTTCCTATCTGCCCGCCACCGCGTATACGGACGGGCGTGCAGTGAAAGGTTCGGCGATTGCATTAAAAACAAGGGTATTGCTCAACAACGAACGGTTCAGCGAGGCAGCCGATGCGGCATGGAGCCTGATTGGCGATCCTGCCAACCCATTCAAACTGGCCGATAACTACGCCGGGATATTCTTTGGAAACCAGCTCAATAACCGGGAAATCATGTTTTCTGTCCAGTTTAAAGCGCCGGACGACTACCATTCGCTCGACCAGGTGATCGGGGCGCGGATGTCGGTGTTTCCCACGCCCGAACTTCGGGATGCTTATGAGCCTAATGATCCCCGCAGAAAGATGACCATTTTTGAAGCGGGCGACCCCTGGGCGTATAATCCGGCTGGTTTTAAGCAAACCGGAAGTCTTGCGGAAGGGCAAATTCCTTATACCGGTATGGCCTTCAAAAAATGGGTGAACCCGGCGATCAACAATGGCTCCGGCTCAACGCTTAGCGAGCAGCATATGGTAAAAATCCGCTATGCCGACTTGCTCCTGATGTATGCCGAAGCAATGTTCGAAAGTGGAAAGGGAAGCGACGCCAATGCATTGAAAGCATTAAACGATGTAAGGGCAAGGCCGGGCGTAGGAATGCCGCCCAAAACAGTCCTCACGCGGGATGTGATCCGGAACGAGCGGAGGGTTGAACTTGCTTTCGAAGGATTGCGCTACAATGATCTGGTACGCTGGAAGATAGCCGACAAAGTTATTCCACAAGTGGCTTATGATGCCAAGGGAACCAAACGGAAATTCAAATCCAGCCTGTTGCCCATCCCCCTGGGCCAAATGGACATTATGAAGGGGGTATGGACACAAAATGCAAATTATTAAGGACTGAAAAATATGTTGTGTATAAAAAGAATAATGGTGCTGGTGCTGCTGGCATCCGGGAGAGTATTTGCCGCAGATCAGGTGTCTGTCAAGAGTCCTGATAATAAGATTTCGTTCCATATTTTTACAAAGAGCGATTCGCTGTATTACCGCATTTCCTATGATAACAAGGATGTTATCGAAGCTTCGCCGATCAGAATGTCGCTGGATGCGGAGGCCATTACCGGCAAGGTGAAATTGGGCAAAGCCGATAATTATAAAGTGAACGACGAATATCCCTGGAACGGCGTTCACTCGGTAGCGAAAAGCCATTGCAACGGCTCGAAAATCGATATTAGCAGCGGCGCAATGCATTATACGCTCGATGTGCGGGTGTTTAACGACGGCGCCGCATTCCGGCTCATCGTTCCGGGCAAGCCGGAAGCAAAACGCATTGCCGACGAGTCCAGCGTTTTCAAATTACCTTCCGGCACCACTGCCTGGTATCATGACCTCTATATGCATTATGAAGGAGAATATGCCCGGAAAGGCATGGACACCGTCAAAGCAGGGCAATGGGCGGCCCCTTCGGTTACGTTCCGGTTGCCCGAGAGTCAGGTTTATCTTTCGGTTACCGAAGCAGATCTCAAAAACTACGGCGGAATGGCCTTGCAAACCGACGGCAACCGGGGAATGGTGCTGCGGTTACCTCAAAGCCAGCCCACTTCTTATCCATACAAGTTGCGGTACAGTGCCGAAGACGTACTCCGGCTTTCCCAGCCAGCTGCCATTAGCGGCACTGTCACCACACCCTGGCGGGTAGTGATGATCGCCAACGGGTTGAATGCATTGGTAAACAACGATTTGTTGCATAACCTCTGCCCGCCGCCGGACCAGAAACTCTTTCCGAAAGGCATCAAAACCGAGTGGATCCAGCCAGGGCCGGCGGTGTGGAAGTATCTTGATGGAGGCGGCGAGGGTACGTTGGAAACCATGAAGGAATATTCCCGGCAGGCAGCGGAACTTGGTTTTAAACACAATATCCTCGAAGGTTTTTGGAAAAAATGGCCCGAGGCCGACCTTCGGTCCCTGGTGGATTATTCACGTGAAAAAGGCGTTCACATTTGGCTTTGGGAGCATTCCAAGGAGCTTAGGGATGCGAAAGTCCGCCAGGCGTTTTTCAAGCGTTGCGATGAGCTGGGCATCAGCGGCTTGAAAATTGACTTTTTTGATCACGAGGCAAAGGAGGAAATTGACCTCTATGAATCGATCCTCAGGGAAACGGCGGAACAGAAAATCATGGTGGATTTTCATGGAGCCAACAAGCCAACCGGCAGGGAACGCACGTGGCCCCACGAGCTGACCCGCGAAGCTGTGAAGGGAATGGAGGCCAGTAAGCTGAAAGACCGAGCCGGGCACAATGTAACCTTGCCATTTACCCGCTTCGTGACCGGGCATGCGGAATACACGCCCGTGCATTTTGGCGAGCGGAGGAAAAACACCACCTGGGCGCACCAGATCGCCAGCGCTGCCATTTTTTCGGCACCTTTGCTGACTTATTCGGCTAGTCCGGAGCATTTGCTGGCCAATCCGGCTGTGGAAATGATCAAAAGCATTCCGAGTGTGTGGGACGAGACGATCGTGCTGCCGGGCTCTGCTATCGGGGAGGCGGCGGTGTATGCTCGCAGGAGCGGGAGGAGCTGGTTTTTGGCTGTGATGAATGGCGCTGTGGCAAAAAGTTTGGACATTTCGCTGTCCTTTCTGGGCGACGGCACATTCAATGCTTCGGAAGTAAGGGATACTGATGGAAATCCGGCGAGCGTCACGCTTGGAAAAGGAAGCTACAACAAGAACAGTACTATACGGCTGAACCTCGCCGAAGGCGGTGGCTTCATCGCGAAATTCGATCACCCATGAACCACATTTTTCGGACCACAACGATGCAACGGATTTGCCTTTTGACGATTATCCTGCTCTGTTTTTTGCGAGAGGGAAATGCCCAAGACGGGAATGCCCGGCAAATATATGCCGGGCGCTATAAGGCGATCTTCACAAGTCCGCCTGCGAAAGTACCTACATCCAAAACACCGGACGGGCCGTTGGCGGGAAATGGCGACATTGGTTTGACGCTCGGCGGCAAACCGGACAAACTGGTTTTTTACCTCGGGAAAAACGATTTCTGGCGGGCATACCCCGTTTATCCGGGCGGCGGCATTGCCCTGCCCGGCTGGTTGGAAATGAATATTCCGGCGCTTTCCGGTGCTGATTATTATGCCGAGCAAATACAGGACAAAGCGGAAATAGTTGCAAAGTTTGCCAAAAATGATCTCTCGGTACGGGTTAATACCTGGGTCTCCGCGACAGCCAATACCGTTGTCGTAGAACTCGAATCGGACAAGGCCTCCTCCATGAACTTCGCGCTCAAAGCGGCGGAGGGAAACACCTCTGTAAATGCTAGTGGCGTTGAGGGGAATGCTTATTGGGTTACCCGTTCATTTGAAAATACGCCGATGCTGGCATGGCCGTCGCATGTGGCGATGGCTGTAAAAGTGCTGGGAGCAAAGCCGGATAAGACCGGAAATGTTGATTTGAAACCCAATACCAAAGTCACCTTGGTCGTCGCGATGTATACCAATTTCGACGCAAAAGATTGGAAACAAAAGGCGATTAAAGTTGCGAATACAGCAACGGAGACCACCATAAATCAATTAAGAAAAGACCATTATGCCTGGTGGGAGCGGTTTTGGGAGGAGTCGGAGGTACAAATAGGGGACCCGTTTCTTGAAAAGTACTACTATGCGTCGCAATACCTTTTCGGGGCGACTTCGCGGGGCAACAAATTTGCCCCGGGGATTTGGGGGCCGTTTATTACCAAGGATTCCGCTGCATGGGGCGGGGACTATCATTTGAATTACAACTACCAGGCACCTTACTGGGCTTCCTATTCCTCTAACCACATCGACGAAACCGACAATTTCGATAAGCCCCTGCTCGATTATATGGAACATGGGAAGGAACATGCCAAAGCGCTTCTGGGCATTCGCGGGATCTATTACCCGGTCGGGATCGGCCCGCTGGGGCTCGTCACCACGCGCTGGCCGCTGACGCCCGATGAGATGGAGAAACGGTATGCGTCGAGGGAAAATACGATCGACGGAGGATACAAGTTTCTGGGGCAGAAGGTCAATGCGGTGTTCAGCGTCGGGAATATGCTGATGCGTTTTTACAGTACATACGACGCTGCCTACGCCCGTAAAGTGTACCCGTACATGCTCGAATGCGCGAATTTTTGGGAGGATTATCTCAAATTCGAAAACGGGCGCTACGTCATTCAAATGGACCACTATAACGAGGTGATGCCGAACCTTAAAAACAAGGGACAATGGCGTCAGCTTTTGGGCGATTTCAATTCCACATTATCCGTCGGATTGGTCAAAATGCTTTTCAAAGGCATGATCGACGTAAGCACTTTTCTGAAAGTAGATACGGCAAGGGTTCAGAAGTGGCAGCACATTGTGGATCATATGAGCAAGTTCACGATTGGCGAGGTCGATGGCCAGCCGAGCCTTAAAAATGTGGAAACCAGCCCTTCCCCGACGCACAGCCGCGTTGAAGGCCTGGCCAGGGTTTCCATCCACGGATTAATCTTACCCTCAGGCATATGCGGACCTAAAACCGATTCGGCGTTCAACCGCATCCTGCTGGGTGACATTGGCCGCTGGAAAGACAAAATGAAAGGCCCGGGAGAGTGGGCAAACACGCTCGGTAACGGAATCGAAACTTGTTTTCCCGCGGCGGTGCGGGTAGGGTATGACGCCGATGAAATCATGCGCCAGCTCACCGACCGGATCAAACGTCAGTCGCTGCCAAACCTCTGGATTACTGCGGAAGGCGGCGGGATCGAGACGCTATCGGCCGTTCCGTTGACGATCAACGAAATGATGATGCAAAGTTATGAGGGGATATTAAGAGTGTTTCCAAACTGGAACAAAGCCAAAAACGCCAGTTTTAATCAGTTGCGGGCGTATGGCGCATTCCTGGTGAGCAGTCAATTGGAACAAGGGGAAATTAAATTCGTGAAACTTTTGAGTGAAGCCGGACGGCCATGCATCGTCGAAAATCCGTGGCCTGGACATTCGGTGCAATTGCTGCGAAACGGACAGAAGGCGGAACGGCTTAGCGGCAGCCAGTTTTCTTTTCCAACGAAGCGCGGGGAACGTTTGGAGATGGTTAAGATCCAGGCACAGCATAAGTCTCGTTTACTCATCATTACCGGAGGCCACGGATTCAAAAAGGTGCAGTTCTACAATATGCTGGATTCGTTGGGTGATTTCAGCTATGACAAAATAGAGCAGCCGAAAGCCAACGAACTCATCGCTTCCCCGGAGGTGGACAAATACGACGCCCTGGTGTTTTATGACCTGGCCGACTCGATTACCGCGCCTCAGAAACGGGCCTATTTACAGCTCTTGAAAAAAGGTAAGGCAATGATTTTCCTGCATCATGCCATGGTTTCTTATCAAAAATGGGATAAGTTTCAGGAAATCCTTGGAGGGAGGTATTATGCCGACCCTGTGGTCGTGAATGGTGATACACTGAGATCCACTTACCAACACGGCGTGGTCATTCCGGTAAAAATCGAGGACCGGAACCATCCTATTACCAGAGGGCTCAGCGATTTCGAAATATATGACGAAGTGTACGGAAATTTCGGCACTCAACCCACAATCCGGCCTCTGCTCAGCACTACACATCCGCAAAGTTCAAAATACATTGCCTGGACCAACCCATTCGGCGGAAGTGAAGTACTTTTCATACAACTCGGCCACGGACCGGAGACATTTGCAAATCCTAATTACAGAAAATTATTACGGCAAGGGATCGAATGGTCGATACGAAAACATGCGCGGTGATGGCGTATGGAAATCAACCCACCATTATTAGCGCTACATAGTTCCTTTATAATTACAGGGAACATCTTGCGGATACTTTGGCGATGTGGGACTTACGTTGAGCGACTTTTACCTTTCATAATGCACCAAGATTGTCAATACAGTATCAGTATATGATAATACGGGATAAGTAAATGTATTTATAACTGGTTTTATTTGTACAATTCTCTGTTTGTTTTTTGGTTTGGGGCGGACAGTCACGGGCGAGTGGGTACTTTTGGTGCAGATTTTAAGCGAAATTCTCTTTTTTAATAATGGGTTCTTGCCGTCAGTATAGTGATTTAGAGCTGGCTAGGATGATTGCAACGGATGATACCCAGGCATTCTCCGAAATTTATAGCCGTTATAAAGGCGTGCTCTATTTGCATGCTTTCAGAATGCTGGGTAACGAAGAGGAGGCCAAGGATGTCTTGCAGGACCTGTTTACTACGATCTGGACTAAAAGACATGACATTAATCACATTGCATCGTTTTCGTCTTACCTGTACAAGGCACTTCGCAACCGAATATTTGATGTGATGGCACACAAAAAAGTTGAACAAAAATACATCGACTCGCTAGCCAGGTTTATGGAGGAGGGAGAATGCATTACCGACCAGCAAATACTGGAAAAAGAACTTACGCAGGTCATTGAAAGTGAAATTTCCCTGCTGCCACCGAGAATGCGGGAAGTGTTCGAGTTGAGCAGAAATGCGGATCTCTCGTACAAGCAGATTGCAGAGGAACTGCACATATCCGACAAAACGGTAAAAAAACAAGTCAGTTCCGCCCTGCACATTTTGAGACATAAGATCGACGTAGCTTTCATTTTTGCCCTCATTTTGTTGAGAAATTGAAAAAACTGATAATTTTTTCCAAATAGTCTACTACTTCAACCTGACCTCGCCGTCTTACATACACTAAGCAGAAAACTAGTGTAATGGACGAATCTTTCGCAAGGGACTTATTACAGAAATACAGGGACGGAACCCTGACCGACCAGGAAATGGCCATGCTGGAAAGCTGGTATCTACACAGGGCAAAGTCCGCAAGCATTAATGTGGATGCCGAACAGCTGGAAAAACAGCTCGATACGGTATGGGAGTCGCTGCCCGTGAATCAGGAGAAGGTTCTGCGCAAAAGGGCGCGTGTCATTTCGTTGTTAAAATGGACGGCAGCCGCAGCGTCCGTGGTGATTATCGGCACAATTGGGCTGAATTTCTTACGTGACGCAACCACTCAACCGCCAGTCAACAATCCTGTACTTGCAACGGACGCGGTGCCAGGCGACAATAGGGCAAAACTGACATTGGCTAACGGACAAAGCATCATGCTTCATGAAGCCGACAATGGGAAGCTGGCCCAGCAGGGGCAAAGTGCCGTCATCAAAACCAGGCAGGGAGAAATCGTTTACAAATTTGAAAAGCAGGATACGAATGCCAATTCCAGCGATCTGGCGTTCAATACGATCAGCACGCCCAGGGCCGGGCAGTACCATGTCAAACTTCCTGACGGAACAGGGGTTTGGCTTAATGCCGCGTCGTCCATTCGTTTTCCCACCGTTTTTTCAGCGGAGGAAAGGGTAGTGGAAATCATGGGTGAAGCCTATTTCGAAGTAGCGAAGGTTTCAAAGAATTCGAAACGGCTGCCTTTCAAAGTGAAGTCTGGTACTCAGGTGATTGAAGTGCTCGGCACGCGTTTCAATGTGAATAGCTATGCCGATGAAGGGGCGATTAAAACAACGCTGCTGGAAGGGAGTATCAAATTGAATGCGGGCAGTGGAGACGATAAGGGCGTGCTGCTCAAACCAGGTGACCAGGCCCGGCTCCTTATAAGTTCCAGGAAAAATGAAGGCCAGGCAATCCGCCCATTCGTAGTAAATCAAATAAATACCAGGAATGTAATTGCGTGGAAGGAAGGCTATTTCAGGTTTGACAATGTAGGATTGCCGGAATTAATGAGGCAATTGTCGCGGTGGTATGACGTGGACGTGGTCTACGAAGGCAACGTGAAAGAATATGAATTTGTAGGCCAGATCGAACGGAATACCAACCTTTCAAAGGTACTCCGGATACTGGAATTGGGAGACGTGCATTTCAGAATTGACAATAAAAAGATAATAGTGACTAACTAAACCTGATTCTGTTACTTAACCCCTTTGCTATGGTAAAATAAAAAACTGGTGATCAATGAGACACCAGGCCAAGAAAAAGCCGCTTCAGTTCGGACCTGAAACGGCTGGTGGCCTGGAACTGCCCCAACCCGCAAAGCGGGCCGTGGGGAAAACTGCGCTTTTAGGAAAACAACAATTTTTGCAATTCAAACCCAAACAAAAATATGCAAAATATTTTACACAGGAAAGTAACGTATGTAACCAACCGTTATTTCTTAAAATTGATTTTGATAATGAAACTGATAGTGCTCTTCATGGCGATCGCTTGTGTTCATGTATCAGCTGACGGCATATCGCAGAAAATTACCCTTTCTGTGAAGGACGCCACGCTTTCCACTGTATTTAACAGGATTGAACAACAAAGCGGTTACAAATTTTTTTATGATAATAAAATTGTAAAAAAAGCCAGGAAAGTCACCGCATCGCTCCAAAGCGGTTCGGTGAAGGAGATTATGGATGAGGTATTGAAAGATCAGTCGCTTACTTACAACATCATAGATAAAACCATTGTGGTGAAGAGGAAAGAGAATACACTGCCCGCTCCGCAATCGCTGTTGCTACAGGACATTTCGTCGCCCATGGAAAACACCTACGCCGGCTCGCAGGAAGGGGCTGAAAAAAGAATGAAAGGGATGCTTGTCGACAAGCTTAACCGGACAGAACAAAAGGACATTTCGGTGCGGGGGACAATTACGAACGAGCTTGGTGAAGGTCTTCCTGGCGTAAGCATTCTGTTGAAGGGTGCTCAGCTTGGGACGACATCCGACGAGACTGGCAAATTCCAGCTGAATGTGCCGGATCAGAATGCGAGACTGGTTTTTAGCTATGTTGGATACGTATCCCAGGAAATTCCTGTTGGTGCTAAAACAGTTTTTGAGATTAAACTGGCGGAGGATGATAAGATTTTGGAAGAAATAGTAGTGGTGGGTTATGGCACGCAGAAGAAAACTTCCGTTACCGGGGCCATTGCCACAATGAAATCGGATGATGTTAAAAACAACCCTGTACCTAACCTGTCGAGTTCGCTTGCGGGTAGGCTCAGCGGTGTATATGTAAGCCAGGCATCGGGTGCGCCTGGTTACGCCCCGGCGATAAGGATCCGGTCGGTTAACACCTGGAAAACGACAGGAAACGACCCGCTATATGTTATCGATGGGGTGATCACCGACAAGAGAATGTTTGATGCCCTGGACTATTCGGAGGTCGACAATGTAACTGTTCTCAAAGATGCCGCTTCGGGTGCGGTGTATGGTGCGCGTGCAGCCAATGGGGTGGTGCTTGTAACCACGAAAAGAGGTGCATCTGGTAAATTTCAGCTGAATTACAACTATTCGTACAGCTTTGATAACCCATCAAAGATACCCGACTACATGGATGCCCGCGACATGGTGAGGCTCAACAACTATGCGCGTACAAGCAGAGGTATAGCACCCTCGTATGACGCGGAGGAAGTTGCTTTCTTTGAAAAAAATGATCCGGCAAGGGGCTGGTACACCCAGGCTTACATTGATCCGGTGTTACAAAGACATTCCATTTCCGCGAGCGGAGGGTCTGACAAAGTGAAGTATTTTGTTGCCGGATCCTATTTCGATCAGTCGGCTTTCATTAAGAATGCGGATTTCAAAAAGTACAACTTTCGCTCTAATATCGACGTAAACCTGACGAAGAACCTGACAGGGGTCTTCAATGTAGCCTATAACCAGGGCAAAAAAACGAGGTTTGCCATGCAGGAAGATCTTGTAGGCTTCGACACAAACCCAACTTTTGGAGGTTTATGGGGCAGGTTGCTCTATTATTTACCCAACACCGGGCCTAAAACGAAGGATGGGAAATTTATCAATCCGGGCTGGATCGGTAATCCCCTCGCATTTGTGGAGGAAGGCGGGTCTGTCACGCGCATGGAACGTAACATTGCAATGCTGGTTGGGCTGACCTACAATGTACCGTTTGTCAAAGGATTATCTGTATCCGGAAAATATAGCCCAAATTATGAAGCTACCACTTCTAAGCTTCATGAGCTGAAGGCCACTTTATATGACGTAGTAAGAAAGGGGACTAATGGCGCTATCTATACCGATGAAATTATAGGTAGTATTAAATCGTCCTATCCGAACAAGGAAAGGCTTGTGAAAAGTCAGGAAGCCACCAACAGTTATCAGTTGAACTTCAGTGCGAACTTCACTAAGCAGTTCGGCAAACACAATGTAGACGCCATGGCGGTTTACGAGCAGAGCGAGGGCAAATACGACTATTTCTATGGTGTAAGAGAAGGTTTTCCGCTGGTTCAAAATGACCAGTTTTGGGCAACCTCTTCGGCCAGGGCCGACTCTTATGTGGACGGCTCAGAAGCTGAGACAGGCCGGGCTTCTTATATTGGCCGCGTGCTGTATAGCTATGATGACAAATACTTCCTCAATGTAACCGCCCGCCGTGACGGATCTATGTTGTTTGCGCCGGATTATCGCTGGGGAGTCTTCCCTTCGGTTTCTGCCGGCTGGGTGTTGTCAAAAGAGAATTTTTTCAAGGTAAGACAAATCGATTTTCTGAAACTGCGGGGCTCGTGGGGCTTAGCGGGCAATGATGCGGTCGGTGGTTGGAAATGGAGCGAATCTTATGGCGTAAGTGGCGACTATGTGTTCGGAACTGTGCCTCAGCCACGTGTACGCTATAATGGTATTGTAAACGAAAAACTCACCTGGGAGAAGACGAGCGAGCTTAATGTAGGTTTTGATGCACAGGTGTTCGATCGTTTTTCCCTTTCTGGGGAGTATTTCAAAAGACATAATTATGATATACTAGACACCCGGATTGCATCACTGCCCGCATCCTTTGGGGGAAGCATGCCACCAGAGAATTACGGAGTTGTAGATGGCCATGGTTACGAACTTGAACTGGGTTACAATGGCAACGCCGGTGATGTAACTTATGGTGTTAAAGGCAGTTTCTCGTATTCCAACAATAAGGTGAAAGTGAGAGATGTGGCGCAGAATGCGCAGGCCGTTGATAACCCGAACGGACGCCCGACCGATTATGTCAGAATGCTTGTTTCCACAGGGATCATCCGCACAACTGAACAACTGGATGCATTGCCTTCCGGCTACACTATTTATGGCAAACCGGCGGTTTTAGGCGTTATCAATTTCGAGGATGTAAATGGAGCGCAGGGTGTTCCGGATGGAAAGATCGATGATTATGACAGACAGGTTTTAAAAGGCAAACATTCTCTTAACCCTTATACATTCGGGTTAAACCTGAGAGCTAGCTGGAAAGGCATTGGAATAGATGTATTCGTTCAAGGCGTTACAGGTGGCTCGAAACTATACGATGACGGATACAGCCGACGGTTTTTCGACGGTGCAAGACCGCCATCGTTCTGGCTCGATTCGTGGAGCCCCGAAAATGTGAATGCAGCCTATCCGCAGCCAGTTACCTGGGACGCGACTAACGATCATTTGCCATCGACTTTCTGGTTAAAGAACGGCAGTTTTTTACGCTTCCAGAACATCAATCTGAATTATTCTCTGCCCAAGATTTTGTGTAAAAAAATAGGAATGTCCGCAGTTGGCGTCTATTTGTCCGGAGCGAACCTGCTTACGCTGTCAAAATATGATTTTCATGACCCAAGTGTCGCCAATATGAATGCATATCCGACCATGAAGACCTACACAATGGGTGTGAACCTCTCGTTTTAATCAATTTGTCATTTTCCTAAGGAATAGAGATATGAAAAAAACATATATATTTTTGTCAAGCCTATTATGCTTAATGATGTTGGCCGGGTGCGATCCGCTCGACAAAACGAACCTCGCAGCACTCGCAAGCGAGGACCTTCTCACAAACCCCAAAGTAGCTGAGGCTTATGTGAACGACATGTACACAAACTTTATGCCGTCCAGTTTTGCGGTGGGACGTCGTACGGACGAAACCATGGTAATCAACAGTGAGTACGCGGCGGGGCTGAGCGATTATCTGAAGGGTACACTTACTGCCGACACGTACAATGATTTTCCATATGATAACATCAGGAAGATCAACATTTTCCTGGCCCAGGTTGATAATGCGACATTTGATGAAGCCATCAAAAAATCATTAAAAGGTCAGGCGCTGTTCTGGCGTGCATTTGCCTATTTCAGGATGGTCAAAGCATATGGAGGAGTTGAGTTGATCCTAAAACCGGAAGCACCGGCAAACAAGGACGCTATTTTTGTTCCCAGGAGCAAAACGTCCGAGTGTATCACGCAGATCGTCAAAGATCTGGATGAAGCGATTGCTTTGGTAGATCCATTAAGCACGGTAGGCAGGATCGACAAATGTGCGGCAATGTCTTTCAAAGGCAGGGTTCTTTTATACTGGGCTAGCCCGCAATTTAACCGTACCAATGATGTGGCACGCTGGACAGCAGCCTATAATGCAAACAAAGAAGCACTGACATTCCTGGATGCGCAGGGAAAAGGGCTCTATGCAAACTATAAAGAGCTGTGGACCGACGAGATGAACAAGGAAGTGATCATGGTCAAGAGGTTCCAGTATCCGGGTTTTGCCAACGGTTATTCACAGGCCGGAATGCGCCCATTGCTCTACGCACGCGGCGCGGTAGGTGATAACATTCCCTCTCTGGAACTCGTCAATGCCTATCCGATGAAAGACGGCTCGAAATACAACCCGGCTACGATGGACTACAGAACCTTGCATAAAGACAGGGACAAGCGCTTTTATGCCTCCATTGCCTACAATGGCGCCGATCCGTACCTGGCAGAAATGTTTGGAAAAGAAAATATGTGGACTTACTATTATGATTCGGATGGAAATCCGGCTACCGGCATCAATGGTAAGGAAGCAAGGGCCGACAACAGTGAAAACCTGTTTTCACATTCAAGTTTTTATCCTGCCAAAATGCTGGACAGGAATATCACAAGGACCACCGTCGAAGACGGGCAGGTAGACTGGATCGAGATCCGGTATGCAGAAGTGCTCATGAACATGGCGGAAGCCGCAAACGAGGTTGGTAAAGGAGAGGAAGCATTGGCTGCCATGTATAAGATCCGCAACCGCGCCGGTATAGAAGCTGGTGCAAAAGCAAACTATGGCGTAGCTGCCGTAACAGTTCCGGAGATCAGAAAGGCAATCATGGACGAGCGTTTCGTTGAATTCGCGTTCGAGGGACAGCGTTTCTGGGACCTGCGCAGATGGCGGGTGTTCACCTCCACATTTAACAGCTTCAAGGATAAATATTTCCATGGTTTAAGAGTAGAGTGGAATGGTACAGCAGCCGACCGGCCAAAAGGTATTGTCGATATTAATACCATAGCGAATAAATTCACTGTTACCGAGGTGCGTGATTATCAGCCTGTTGTGATGCTGGATGAGGAAAAGTATTCCTTCTTCGGCATTCCCAAAACGATCCTCGACCGTAGCAGCAAAATCGAGCAAAATAAGAGCTGGGGAGGTACATTCGACCCATTGCAATAAAACGTTGTAATCATTAAAAGCGATGGTAGTACATTCACGGGAATTATTATCATCGCTTTTTTATGAAGTTAACGGCTGGCAGTCTTTAAAAAAGTGCGAATAAACCCATTTTCAAATGCAGTTCCGATTTTTCAAGATCCTTGTTTTAAGTATTGTAACCCTTCAGGTGACCCCGTTTTGCTACGCGCAACATGATTTCAGCACCGACTATTTCAAAATCCATATCAATAAGAATGGGTGGATCACCAGCATGAAGAATGTCAGTAGACCGACTCGTCAGCGTGAATTCAGTCCGGCTGACAAGCCTTCTCCGCTATTATCCCTTTATGACAGCAAAACCGGGAAATACTACCACCCTGCCAAGGCGGTTTTTGACGCGAAGAAACTCACGTATCGGCTGCAATATGCCAACGGCTCCATCGCGACAGTTTCGCTGATCGTCAATAAAAAGTATTTTAAACTGGCCCTGCAGTCGCTTAATCCGCGCAATGGTATTGATCAGGTACAATGGGGTGCTTATCATACCAATATCAATAATCTTTTTGGCGAGATCATCGGTGTAGCCAGAGATACAAGCGATGCCGTCAATTATGCGATCGGTATGCTCGCGTTGAACGATAATACACTCGGCGGAACATCCGAAACCGTTGCTGACGCTGCCCCTTTTCAATACATCATTCATAGCCCCGATCCAAAGCGATTTCCCCTGCCGTCGCATCTGCACGAGGGTCAGGTATTCCCGATAGGAGGGGATGGTATTAACGACGTTGCTTTTTATGCGCATAAGGAACCTTATTACAGGATTTTGTATGGTAATGCGGCCCAAATCGATGAGAAAGGCAGGATTTCCATCGTCTATAATTCCAGGGACAGGGCGCCGAAACGGGAGGTGTACTTTTCACTGATACCGAACATGCCTGTTAACAAACCCAATCATCTTGACGTACAACCTTTGCCGGGAGTAAATTTTATCGGTTCATCGGTCGCGCTTTGGGGAAGTCCCGACAGTACTGCGCTGCTCGATGTTGTGCAAAATATTGTGCTGGCCGAAGGTTTGCCATACCCGACGATCAATGGAAAATGGGTAAAAGATCCGGCTGCATTTGTCCCGGATGCGATAACAGTCGGGCAGGCTTATGATAGTATTGTGCCCTATACCCGGCATTTGGGTTTCAAAGCCATTAGTTTATACGATCAGGGTTTTATCCGGCCCGACCGTGCCAATGGTGGGTATCTGGACGGAAAGAATTTTGAACGAAAACCGCTGAAAATGGCGGCGGGAAATAAATCGCATAAGGAGTTCTCTGATTTGGCATTGCAATCCGGAATCATCATCGGCCGTACCCCGATCACCACTGCACTGGCGCCAGGCACGAAAGATGCCAGCCCTGTGCCGAGCGATAGTTTGTGCTACCAGCAGAAGCGCCTGTTAACCAAAAGTATCGCGCCCGGTGACACGATCATCCTCGTCGATGACCCCAAATATCTGGACGAGATTGCGAGCTGGGAAGGGCATGCCAAAAATCTTAATATGATAAAGATCGGGAAAGAACTCATTTATTATTTGGGCGTATCCGAGAAGGCGCCATACCGGCTCCTCAATGTAAAACGAGGCTATTGGAAAAGCACCGAGGCGAGCCACTCCGCCGGTGATACCATTTATAAGCTTCAAGTCACGATCAATTACGGCTACGACGGGCTGATCCCCAACATTCAATTGCAGGATAAAATAGCTCAGTACTATGCCGAAGTGTGTAAGATCAACGGACTGGCCTATTACGATTTCGATGGGCAGGAGTTTCTGTTCAACAATGGGCATGGCTACTATTCCGTTAAGCGCTTCTTTCACAAAATGTTCGACCGTGCCAAAGAGCTTGGCGTTCCTTATATCCGGTTCACAGGTTCTACGCTTTCAGAGGGCTCCTGGCATTATCAAAGCGTTTGGAATGTGGGTGGCGGGAAAAACTTGTACGATGTCGAAACCCGGGAGTGGGGAAGCGCCACCAGCCAGGGAAAAGACCTCAGAGATGTAACTTATGCCAACTTTTTTCCATCGGGTATGGGCGGGAATTTTCCGATCAAAGCACAATCGACAGTGGCGCATTACGAGCACATTGAGGCAATTGCGGTGGGATTAGGCTCTACTTACAGCCTTCAACTCAACCAGAAAGACGTTGAAAGCTGCCCGCAAAAAGTAGCTATTTTCAAAGCGATCAAAACGTGGGAAAATGCCCGGGCGGCAAATGCATTCCCGCGTTGGCTCAAAAAAGAACTTGCCAATCCCGCCAACCAATTTCATCTGGAAGAAACGACCGACGACAGCTGGAAGCTTTACAAAACAGACCTGGATGGCAAAAACCCTAAGCCATTGTGCACGCTCAAAAGAGATGTCAATTATCCCAAGGCGGGTTAGGCGAATTGTATTATTAAAATAGCATACCAAAATGAAATACATTCTTCTGAGCATGTTGCTTGGCATTGCGCTGTGCGCAAGCGGGCAACAATATATCCCGGCTGAAACCGCCAAAAAAAATTACGGTAGTTCAATAACACAACCCTATCATATTTTCGCCGAGACCAGGGAGAGCCCGATCCATTGGAACGACTCGCTGAAAGTATCTTGGCTAACGACCGATTTTAGCAAAAGCAGCTTTGAAATCAAGGCGCGGCCGGACGAATTTTTTGTATACCAGATCGGCGTCTGGGCTGTTAGTGGCGACATTAAGAACTTGCGAGCCTTGTTCTCAGACCTCAAAAGTAAGGACGGGAAAACGATCTCATCAAAGCAGATTACCTGTTTCAATGCCGGCGGACTTGATTACCTGGGAAAGCCGTTTTCGAAACAGATCAACATCGGTGCAGGAAAAGTACAGGCGCTGTGGATTGGGGTTGACCTCTCCGGCGTGTCACAAGGTACTTACGATGGAACTGCCACAGTATCGGTTAACAACAAAAAGAAGAGTATCCGGATACAGCTATCGGTGTCAGGTGACGCAGTAGATGATCACGGTTATAACGTGGGAAAAGGATTGTCGCGAATGAACTGGTTGAACAGTACTGTCGGAATCGATGGTGAAATAACCAAAGGATTTAAGCCCGTAAGCCGGAATGGAAGAACCTTGCAGATCCTCGGAAGATCCTTCGTGGTAGGTAATAATGGACTACCCACGGAAATAGCCAGCTTTTTTACCGGCTCTAATCAGCGCATCTCGGAAAACGGCGAGCCGATCGTTGGCGACGCATTTCGGTTTGTAATAGAAAAAGACAATGGCGAAGTGATATCGCTCGTGCCGGGTAAATTACAATTCACAAAAGAGCTGGCCGGTAATGTCGCCTGGTCGGTACAAAGCAGCTCGCCGGAATGTGAGCTGCTTTGCACAGGCAGCCTTGCCTACGATGGGTTTGTGGATTACAAGCTGACGTTGAAAGCATTAAAGCCGTTAAAAGTCAGGGATATCCGTCTGGAAGTACCTGTGACAAAGGAAAAAGCCACCTACATGATGGGCCTTAACCGCGAAGGCGGGCTGCGTCCGGACTCGTGGCGCTGGCAGTGGGACACGACCAAAAATCAGGATGCCTTATGGTTGGGATCAGTAAATGGTGGGTTACGGCTTAAATTGAAAGCGGAGAATTACAGACTGCCGCTCGTGAATATTTACTACAAGTTTGAACCCCTGCGCCTTCCTCCATCCTGGGGAAATGAAAACAAAGGCGGCGTAAACGTGGATCAGAAAGGCAATGAAGTAGTAGTGAGCGCCTATTCCGGCAGCCGGAGCCTGAGTGTGGGCGCTGTTTTAAACTATGATTTTGAATTGCTGATCACGCCTTTCAGGACTATTGACAATGAAAAGAAATATGGCGACCGCTATTATCACGGCGGAGGTGTAAATGCCATGAGCAAAGTGGATAAAGCCGAAAAAGCCGGTGCCAATATCATTAACATCCATCATGCGGAAGATATTTATCCTTTCATAAACTACCCTTATCTCGACGAAAATACCGGTGAACTGAAAGCGCTGGTGGACAAGGCCCACGAGCAGAAAAAACGGTTGAAATTATATTACACGACCCGCGAGCTAACCAAGAACATTCCTGAATTCCAGCCTTTTTATAGTTTGGATGGAGAAGTACTTTTCCCCGGACCAGGTAATGCAAGCCGAACAGAAGCACTACACCCGAAAGGTCCCAATGAATGGCTGGTCAAAAATTTGAGAGAAAAGTATGTCCCGGCCTGGTACAACCCTGTTAGTGAGGGCAAGTTTAAAGGGTCGTTTGATTTATCGGTGATCACCACGCCGAACAGCAGGCTTAATAATTTTTACATTGCCGGTCTGGACTGGATGGTACGGAATTTAAAAATCGATGGCATTTACATCGACGACGCAGCCTTGGACCGCTTTACTTTGCAGCGGGCGAGGAAAGTCATTGACCAGCACCGTCCCGAAGGCAGAATAGACCTGCATAGCTGGAACCATTTCAATAACTGGGCAGGCTATGCCAGTTGCCTTAATCTTTACATGGACCTGCTTCCCTTCCTGGATCTCGTATGGATCGGAGAGGCAAGGGATTATAACCGCGCGCCGGACCACTGGCTCGTGGAAGTGTCGGGTCTGCCGTTCGGTTTGCCGGGACAAATGCTGGAAGGCGGAGGTAACCCCTGGCGAGGGATGGTTTACGGCATAACGAACAGGTCGGGCTGGACCGGCAACACACCGGATGAACTATGGAAGTTTTGGGACGAATACCATTTCAAGGAAAAAGAATTAATTGGCTATTGGGATAAAAAATGCCCTGTCGGCACTAATAACGACCATGTCGTGGCCTCTGTTTTTAAGGGGAAGAATGAAAGCGTCATCGCTATTGCTAACTGGCACAAGGAAGCACAAAGCACTTCGGTTTTAATAGATTGGGATGCGCTGGGTTATGACTCCGCCAAATGCACGATCTCAATGCCATTTGTCAAAAATTTCCAGGACGAGCAGCCGCTGCAATCATTGAGTTCGGTCAATGTTCCGGGCGGTAAAGGTTTTATGATTGTGGTGAAAGAAAATAAATAACAGACTTATCAAGAACCCGTAAAATGAAAAGAAGTATCCGTGCTATCATAACAGTTTTGGTTGCCATGTGTCCATTCGCAGGCAGCCAGGCGCAAAGAATCAATATGGATAACCTGCCCGTTTATAACCAGCAGGCGTTGCGAAGTAAAACCGACTGGCTCATCACCGGCAATGCTCAGAAATCGGCCATCTATAAAACGCCGGAAGGGCATATGGTGCTAAGTAATGGACTGGTATCCAGGACTTTTACTATCAATCCAAATGGCGCCACCATTGGGTTGGACAACCTGATTACTAATGAGGCACTGGTGAGGGCAGTCTCCCCGGAGGCCGTGATCTGGGTGAATGGGCAGGAGATCAATGTGGGCGGGCTTACCGGCCAGCCGATCGGGAATTATCTTTTGCCGGAATGGATATCTGGCATGAAGGCCGACCCGTACAGCCTTAAATTAAAATCTTACACTTCTTCGCCGATCAAAGAACGTTTTGAATGGAACCGCAGGACTGAATGGTCATCACAGCAACTGGCCTGGCCGCCGAAAGGAATAGAAGTGGCATTCACTTACCGGGCCGATGAGGCAATGGTCAACAATTTTAAAAACCTGAGAGCACAGGACTCGCAACGGGAAGTTTTATTGAAAGACGACTTTATCAAATTATCGCCGGAATGGAATATTGTTTCTTCACATACTCTGTCCAATGCATTTAATAACGAAGGTAAAGCAGGCGAAATACTGGCGCCTTCCAATGCAGTTGTTTTTGGAGAACGTGCATTGCCTGAGCAGACAAGGGTGATCATCTGCAAACTTAATTCTGGGACGGATGTAAGCAGTGGGTACGGTCCAGGTGTTGCATTGCAGTTTGCAGGCGACAAATCTTTCAAATTTCATCTGTCGCCGGCGAACAAGCGTTTCCGGATATTTCATGATGGTAAAAGCGAGGATTTTGAGGGTTTTGACAATGGGAAATCTTATTTTCTGAAAATACTGCTGGCCGGTACGATGGGTGGTGGTAAAATGATCTGTAGTGTTTCGGAAGACGGTCATAACTATAAAGTCCTCTCTGAAATGGCGGCCACGGGCTTTCCAACGCATATCCGGGTCGGAAAAACAGATCCGCGTGGCGCGAAAACGAAAAGTAATGGTGCAGACGGCGCAGTAGGAAGAGGCAAGATAGAGCAGCTACTTTTATTAGGCGAACATAAAGGGGCGGACACAAATTTCGATTTTCTTGCCAATCTGAAAGTCAAAGTGCACTATGAACTCTATGACGGCCTGCCATTGATAAGTAAATGGGTGAGCGTGGAAAACGAGGGCAAAGTGGAGTTTGTCGTCAATAATATCAAAAGTGAGCATCTGGCAGTAACAGAAGCAGAGAGTGCCGTTGAGCATAAGCAACGCTGGGAACTGCCTCCGATATTTGCGGAAAGCGATTTTGCATTTGGCTCTATGTCCCCCAATGCTGCACAAAACGCCTGTGTGGAATGGAAGGTAGATTCGTCCTACACAACCCAGGTGAATTATGCTTTGCAAACGCCCTCGTTGCTGGTTTGTATGCCGAAAACGGGCATGGGGCAGGAATTGGGTGCGGGGGCTTCTTTTGAAAGTATGCGGCTGTGGGAGCTGATTTATGATAGTTATGACAGGGAAAGAAGAGGCCTCAGTGAAAGAAAAATGTACCGCACGATTGCACCCTGGGTGACCGAAAATCCGGTGATCATGCACGTCAGTAGCGCAAAAGATCAGCCGGTGAAAGCAGCGATCGACCAATGTGCAGAAGTGGGTTTTGAAATGGTGATCATGACATTCGGAAGCGGCTTTAATCTGGAAAATACATCTCCGGAAAACTTGCAGCGCATGAAGGAATTGAAGGATTATGCCAAATCGAAAGGAATCGCGATCGGTGGTTATTCCTTGTTGGCCAGCCGCGCCATTAGCAAGGAAAATGATGTGGTAATGCCCGCCGGAAAGAAGCCTGCTTTTGGAAATTCGCCATGCCTCGAAAGTGAATGGGGCAAGGATTATTTCAAAAAACTATACAATTTTTACGAAACGACCGGGCACGATTTACTGGAACATGATGGGTCTTACCCAGGGGATGTCTGCGCCTCCACAACACATCCCGGTCACCGTGGATTGGAAGATTCGCGGTGGAAGCAGTTCGGGGAAATACAGAAGTTTTACCAATGGTGCCGGGGGAAGGGCATTTACCTAAACATACCCGACTGGTATTTTTTAAACGGCGGCACAAAAATCGCCATGGGCTACCGGGAAACCAACTGGTCGCTGCCCCGCGAGCAGCAGGAAATAATTGAGCGGCAGAATATTTACGACGGTACCTGGGAGAAAGCGCCTTCGATGGGATGGATGTTTGTTCCGCTGGTTGAGTACCATGGCGGTGGAGCGGCAGCAACGATTGAGCCGCTCAAAGAACACCTGCCGCATTATGAGCAACGACTGGCCAATTTGTTTGGGGCGGGCGTCCAGGCATGCTACCGTGGCCCGCAACTGTATGATGCACCTGAAACCAAAGCAGTGGTAAAAAAATGGGTTGATTTTTACAAAAAGCACCGAAGGGTATTGGACTCCGACATTATCCATATTCGCAGGCCCGATGGCAGGGACTATGACGCCATCATGCACGTCGATCCTCAGGGTAAGGAAAAAGGTTTGTTGATGATCTATAACCCACTCAATGAGCCTATTACCCGTGAAATTGACCTGGATCTGTATTATACCGGATTGCAAAAAGAAGTTAGTATTTTGGAAAATGACGGAAAGGCGAAGAAAGTGACGCTGAATGGCTCAAAAATGACATTAAAAACGACCATACCTGCCAAAAGCCAAAAATGGTTTGTGTTTGCACAGTGATTTGGGCTGGCGAAACGTGACATATTACCGTTCGATATCATAAAAGGCACTTACAATTTTTTGCTGTAAGTGCCCTTTTTATGATATTGGTGTATCACAACGAGTTATACACACGTCTAAACGGGCGGTTCAGGTATTTCCAGCTTATACCCCTTCCCATGAACATTGGTTATTCTCAGCTCCGGATCATAGCGTAATTTCTTTCGAAGTTTCGACACGAACATGTCCAGGCTGCGACCGGTGATGACCCCTTCGTTGATCCAGACTTCTTGCATCAGCGTTTCGCGGGGGATCAGTTCGCCGAAATTTTTGTGGAGCAATTTCAGAACCTTGCATTCTTTGTCTGTGAGACTAACCACCTCGCTTTCCAAAAGCAGCCGCTGATCCTTCACATTAAATAAAAATTTTCCAAGCGCAGCTAATTCCGGAACTGACTCTTTTATAATAGCATGGTTTTGATTCTGCTCAGGTAGCGGTTTGAAAAATTTCCAAAAACGCCAAATCAATAAGGTAGCACCCAGCAACACCAGAATGCCGGTATAAACCACGTTTGTTAATGGATAATCAAAGGTCGACGTTTTGGATTTTTTGAGTGTTGGATTAACTTCCTGAGGATCCTCTTTACCTGACTTAAGCCTTTCTGTCTGCCGGTCAATGCCATAGCCCAAGGTTGACGTTTTTGATTCTTCGAGTTTTGGATTGACTTCGCGAGTATCCACTTTAACTGTTTCAGCCAGTTGATCCCTGTCAGCTTCCTTTTGTTTTACGGCCTCATAGAAATCCGGAAAGGCAAATTGGATTGTGTAACAACCTGCGGGCTCACTTCTGCCCGTGCAAGCCAGGATGTCTGGCGAGGTATTATTTATCTGGAAACCATAAACAATGTTGCCTTTCATGCAATCATGTACTGTAACGGTGTAACCGGAAGGGAACTGTGTTTTGGCAAGTGAGCTCTGTGACAGCACCATGAGCGAGTCATGGTTAAAAACGAATTCATTTTCGAACCTGAGCAGAAACGTGCCTTCCTTAATCTCGGTAACGGGTAATACGCGCGAGGTTGAGTCACCTGCCTGCAGGAGCATCCGATGACCAATTTGACGGATAATGAGGTTCGCTTGCTTCGCCCGTAGGTCGCGGCCGGAATTTTCCGCGAACGACGAGGTGATAAAGAAAATAACAAGCATCACCGTGATAATGCCGCGTGCCACCACCAACCGGTTAGTGAAAAAGCCAGTAATAGCAGAATTTACAAGCATTTACATTTCTTTTTACAATTGATTTACAAGGAGCAGCAACGGGGCGCCTACATTTGGATATGTGAAGTTAAAAACAATTTTACTCTATTATTTCACCAAAACAATTTTAGTCATGAAAATCCATCACCTCGCTTTTTTGGTCCTTTTTCAATTCCCATTTCCCTTTGATCAGGAATTAGAGTTTCCGCAGTCAACGTCGCTCCTGAATAGTGAGCAAAAACAAAAAAGCGACAAAACAGGAGCTGCAAACATCATTTTTAAGTCTGCAGATGGAGGACAGACATGGCAGGACATTAGCGAAGGGTTGTCTGAGGATTTGCAGGAAGATGGTATTCCCAGAGATGGTTTCCTCGCAAATGATGATGGAATCTATCTTCGTGCTGGAAGTGGGATATATAAAAGTCAACTAAACTCTACGGCTCCTTTTTGGAAAAAGGAGAGTTTCCCTGACGAGCATAGCAGCGTTGTCGCTGGTAAGACCGGAATGCTGGCATTCACTTATGGAGGCAAATTTTTACATAAAGTAAATGCAACGGACTTATGGCTGCCGATATATCAGGATTTTAAAGGGAAAAGCGTTCGCACCGTTTTTGAAACCGGAGATACTGCCTTTATCGGTTGCGATTGGGGTCTTTATAAATCTGATGACAAAGGAAAAAACTGGGAGCGGGTTTATGACGGGGGCTGGGTAATGAAAGTGGTGGAGTCAGATGGAGTGCTGCTAGCGACCAGCCAGAGCGGTATTATCCGGTCGACAGATAATGGTGAAAATTGGGTCAATGTAATCAGTGAGGGTGGAGTGGGCATCGCAATTGAACGCATCAAAGGTGGATTTGCCGCTATCACTTGCAATACAGAGACGGAGACGAGAAGAGTACGGACATCATACGACGGCGGCAAAACCTGGCAGCCTATCGATGCTGGCCTTCCGGCAAGTCTCTATACCGCGTCAATTACGGAGGTTGGGGAATACATGTTCTGCGGTCACCCGGCAGGTATTTACAGATCTTCCGACAAGGGAAAAACATGGCAACTGTTACTTCCTGCTATTCAGGATAAAGTCTTCAATCTATCCGTTTCTGGCAATGTGATTTATGCCATACCAAGAGGTGGAGGATGTTGAAAGTTCGGCTTACTAGAAACCGCAAAATGGTCAGTAGAGCATCCCAGACAATTGGCCTTGTTTAAATCCATGAACTCCTAAGGGCAAATGACAAAATTCGTAACCATTAGTGCCTTAATAATGTTGGCTTTTTCCAGTTTGTGTGAAGGACAACAAGATGAACGAAGGATTGTCAGGTATCGACCCTTACGATAATGCTGTTAACTCTATTGTTCAAGACAAAACAGGAAAATTCTGGTTTGGCACAAGGGGCAATACATTCACTTTTGATGGGAAAAAGTCTACCGCAGTAACCTATAAAGGCGAACCTTTTTTAAATGTTCGCAAGATTATTGCGGATACGAAAGGCAATATCTGGCTGGCAAGTGCAGAGGACGGCCTTTGGAGATATGACGGCAATACATTTACCAATATTTCACAGCAACCTACCGGATATGTTTACGAAGACAAAAAGGGCAACATCTGGACCAGTTCACAACCTCCTTATAACGGAAGCGAAAAATGGGCACTTTCCCGTTTTGACGGACAGACATTATCTCACGAAAAGCCCACTGTAACGGACGTAATGTCGGACTACGAAGATTGTAAAAATTTGATTTTTGGCATCTCAGAAGCGAATGATGGAAGCATCTGGTTTGGTACTCTAAGCGGAGTGTATCGTTATGATGGAAACGCCATTAGTGCCTTAAATTCGGAGGATCGGTAAGGGATATCGTTTTATTGCACAATGAAAGAGCGGTGGATCCGCATGAACTTGCCGGAAGGAAGTAGCTTTTCGGCGAGGCTTATCTTTTGTTTTGAAACGAAAAATTCCCCGGCAGTCACAACCTTAAGGTAATCCTTCACACTCTCAATCCATTGAACGTCATTGGTATTAACCTTCACGTAACGACGGTCTACACGCAGATACAGAGAATGTTCCCTTGGCACTTCCAGGTCCGGCTTGGATGGAAGGACTGGTCGGCAACCTTTCAATTTGGTGTTGCTGTTGCTGGAATGATATTTTGGCAACGTGGGCTTTCAATTCTTTTTTCCAAACTTATTGTTATGAAAAATATATTAATGATCCTTACCTCCCACGAGGATATGGAAAATACGGACAGCAAAACGGGAGTCTGGCTGGGAGAATTTACAGACCCTTACTACGAGTTTATCGATCAGGGTTACAGTGTGGTCTTGGCTAGTGTAGCAGGTGGAAAACCGCCGGTAGACCCGCTGAGTACACTTACCGAGAACATTACAGCATCCAATCGCAGGTTTTTGAATGATAAAATTGCCGAAATGGCTTTCGAAGATACGCGTGTGCTGGAAGACTTGAACTTGGCAACTTTCGATGCCGTTTTTTACCCCGGCGGCCACGGCCCGATCTGGGATCTGGCCGTTAACACGACCAGTGGAAATATCATTTTACAGTTTCTGGATTCCGGAAGGCCGGTAGCTGCGGTATGCCACGGACCGGCTGCCCTTATCGCCGCTGCGACGATCAGGCCGGGGTTGCTCGCGGGCCGGAAAGTCGTTAGTTTCACGAATGCGGAAGAGGTGCTGACGTTCCGCGCGGACAATGTTCCCTACAAGCTGGAAACACGGCTCAAAGAACTGGGCGCTGATTTTCATTCGGCGCTGGTACCATTCATCCCGCATGTGGAAGTAGACGGGTTACTGATCACAGGACAAAATCCCGCTTCTGCCGGGCCGACTGCGAAAGCATTAATCGAAAAACTGGAAGCACAAACCGTTTCCTTACATTGATTTTCATTTTGAACCACCGCCCCGCCAGCGCACATTTGCACGCTGGCGGGGCGGTTTGATGTTACTACGTTTCCTTCCGACTCCCGCATTTTACTCTTCACTGCAATACTACGTGCCTTAGCAGTCTATCATTCAAATTCTTTCATCGGGATATTGGAATATCGGGAAAAGCCGATATATTTGCATGATGGATCAGGTAGAAGTATTTAAAGCATTATCTAACAAGACGCGGTTGCAGATCTTGAACTGGCTGAAAACGCCTGCTGAGCATTTTCCCGGCCAGCCCAACCCGGATTTTGAAAATCTGGGTGTTTGTGTGGGGCAAATTCAGGTCAAGAGCGGCCTCACGCAAAGTACGATTTCTGAATATCTTTCTATTCTGCAAAGAACCAATCTGGTGACCGCCAAGCGGGTTGGGCAGTGGACCTACTACAAACGCAACGAGGAAGCTTTTGAAAAGCTGAGCCAAATCATTCACTCCGAAATTTAATTTTTAGTATAATTATGAATACCGATAGCTTGTTCAGGCCATTCAGCCTGAAAACATTGAACATAAAGAACCGCATTGTTATGGCGCCGATGACCCGCTCATTTTCGCCTGGTGGCATTCCTACCGATGACGTAGCTACTTATTATAGCAAAAGAGCGCTGGGAGGCGTAGGTCTGATCCTGTCAGAAGGTACCGTAATCGACAGGCCTTCCTCCTCGGCAGATCCGAATATTCCGCATTTTTACGGCGATGCTGCATTGGCAGGCTGGAAGAAAGTAATCGACGGCGTACACGAGTCGGGCTCACAAATGGGACCGCAGATCTGGCACCAGGGAATTATGGAAAATCATCATTCCGGTTGGACTCCTCCAGTACCTTTCGAGGGACCATCCAGTTTGAACAGACCTGGTCTTGAAAACGGAGTTGCGATGACAGATGCCGCCATAGCCGATACTATTGCTGCGTTTGCGCGTGCCGCTTCTCATGCGAAAGCGCTTGGCTTCGATACCGCTGAAATCCACGGTGCGCATCAATATCTGATTGATCAGTTTTTTTGGGAAGCAACTAATAACCGTACTGATATATATGGAGGCAAAACCATCGGAGAGCGCACGCGATTTGCGGTGGAAGTGATTAAAGAAGTGAGGAAAAGTGTAGGTGACGATTTCGCGCTGATTATGCGTCTGTCGCAGTTCAAACCGGCGGCTTACGACTATAAACATGCCAAAACTGAGCAGGAACTGGAACAATGGCTTACACCACTGGCCGATGCCGGTATTGATATTTTCCACTGTTCACAGCGTCGTTTCTGGGAGCCTGAGTTTGAAGGTTCTGATCTGAACTTTGCAGGATGGGCCAAAAAAATCACCGGCAAAGCTACCATAACGGTGGGTTCGGTAGGATTGACGGGTGACTTTTTCGGTGCATTTGCAGGACAGAGTTCCGAGCCAAGCTCACTCGACGAACTGGTAAGAAGGATGGACAGAGGAGATTTTGATCTGGTCGCTGTGGGAAGACCGCTGCTGGCCGACCCGCATTGGGTTGAAAAAATCAAGGATGATCGCACAGATGAACTGAAAGGATTCAGCAAAGAAGCGTTAATGCAGCTAGTTTAAATCAACGGAAACATAGCAATGCCCCGGACGGTCAGCCACGATCCGGGGCATTTTCTTTTGAATTGGGTAATACTATCAGTTTTTAATAACAAGGATTGCCCAGAACAAGCTGGCCTGGATGACACTGTTTGTGAAGTCGGGATTAGTATTGCTTCCGGTAAAGTCACCAACTTTGCTCATAGCGTTAAATCTGTCAAAGCTCTATTTCCCTCGCGCCTTTCTGCCATTTATCGTTTATTAGTGTTCGCAGAACCGGTGGTTTTTCCGTACACTCGCCACCTTTCTCTGGGCGATCACACCTATTAAGATTTAGCCTAATAGTAGTTCATTTTAGTGTTACATGAAATCAAATTACAGCACATTACTTTCATCGGGGGTTGAACTGTACTATTTAGAATGTTGATTAGGTATGTGCTGGTCTCGAAAAAAAGATACCTGGCATACTGGCTATTTATGTACATGGGAAACGGAATGAACCCAACCGATATAATCTACCTTAACACATCCGGTACGCCGGTAGGCAACCCTTTTGCCAGATCGACTTCAATATTGCGCTTATCCAGCTGAGCTTGAATAATACCCGATGACATGCTCGTAATCCTGAATTTTACATTTTTTGCCAGTAAAAAACCTGTGTGTTTACCGCTTACTTTGATATCAGCGTCCCATGATACAGGTTTATCGTAGCCTCCTGCTCTAAGTGTCGAAGACTCGGTGCCATTCAAAATATATTCACCGTCATCGGTAAAGTCTACGTATTTAATAACCCTGCGGGGCTCTTCCGAAGATCCTTCGGCGGGTTTCAGCGTGCTTATCTCGGCATAGCCCGAAACTTTCCCTTTGAGAGTTCCCTGTTCAGGGTAGGTTGCGGTTGTCCATTTAAAATCTTTCAGGTCCGTGGCCCATTTCATATCAGGAAATACCTTTTGAAGTGGTTTGGTTGGTTTTCTAGAAGTGAATTCTATGAATCTCAGCCTTCCCGTGAGTTCTCCTTCCTTAACCGTTTCGGGGTCTTTTTGCTCCCAGAAAAAACCCCGTGTACTGGACGGATGCCATGCAAAATTTCCCAGATGGTTGTACAGCTTGGCGTCTTCTTTATCGGTCATGATATTAATTCCCGTGTAACCCTCTTCTGGCAAGCGCGCCCGGTCTCCGTAGTTATCAGCCATGGTCAGGCCATAAAAACGTGTTGCTTTATAGTTGTCTTCAAACTCTGCATTGCGTTGGTAAGACACCCCCGCAGCTTGTGGCAAGCCTGCGATAAGTGGGCGGGGAATTAGCCCGAACACATCCATACGGGGCGTATGTCGGTGTGTTTGAAATATAAGCCATTTTCCATCCGGTGAAGGATAGGTGCCTTCATCATAACTAAAATGCTTCGTTACCCGACTAATGTTACCGGTACTTAGGTCAATCTTTGCCAAATCGTAGTTACTACTTTCAAACAGCGCAAGGTTGATAAGAGATTTGCCACCATCCGCAAAACTTTTCACTTCGCCAGCACCGTCGATTTTAGGTCTGAATGCTGCAAAATCTGCCTCATTGGGACTGCTTGCAACCACTTTTGCATTCCGTAATTCGTAGCGATCGCCTTTTTCATCAGACACCCTGGTCAATTCGCTTACCAATACAAGATATCCTCTCGTAGTGACCAATCCTGTCGCAACGTGCTTTCCGTTCGGCGACATATTTGTAGCTATTCGCCTTACAATTTTGGCTCCCGGAATCTCTGGATACTCCAATGGAAGTATTCGGGATTCTTTGCAATTCGCGATCGACGGGCTGCATTCCAGAATACCACGGGGCGAGTAAACAGTTTTGCCATCTGGCAGAGGCACGGGCATTTCATCGCCAATTTCTTCCTTTAAATCGCAGGTAAGGCATTTGAAACCACTGCCATCATCTTTCATCACAGCCAGGTCGCTCTTTTTCTTACCCACAAAATGAGCTTCCAAAATGATATGCTTGCCATCAGGCAGGTAATTCACCAGGTCTGTCTCAAAAACATTTTTTGGTGTAGGGATCGTTTTGACAATAAAAGGTTCTGGTTTTGGAGCCGGGGGGAGCTTTTCAATGATAGAAAAGTTCTGGTTGTTTTGGGAAAAACCAAACACGGGCACCAATAATACCATCGTGATGGTTAACAATTTGGTTAAAATATGATGTTTCATTTTTTCGAAAGAACATTTATTAAAAAGAAAAATCTGAGATTCACTTGATGTAAGATCATTTTGTTATTTCACAACCACCCGCACCCGGTCGAGGTTTTGGATTCGTGTATAAGGGGTTTTCGCATCACCGGTTCGTTGAGAAGCTACGCGTAACGTTGGAAAATAAGTACCTGGCTTGGTGAAAGTATAGATAGTCTTGATTGTTACCCGGGAGCCAGTTTTGTCCAGCGACGTAATCTTGGCGGCAACCGGGAAAATATCTGAACCTGCAAAATCCCGCCGCCAATACTTTTCCAGGCAGCATCGGCAGTACCCCTGTCCTGAGGTGACATTGGTACCATCAATTTCATGCTGACCGCCTGATCGGCGGATACACCTGCCTTTATTTTACTCACTTTTTGGATCCTGGCTTTGAGCAGCGAAGCAGGGGGATTTGCCCCCAGGTAAAAATCCACTCTACCTCCACCATTCGTTTCAATAAAATAGGCCCCACTGCTGATGGCAAAGCCAATTTTATCGGCCTCTCCTTTTGCTCCCTGCAAGAGGGTTTCATTATCAGGAAAAGGTGTTATGTATTGAAAAGACCTTCCCAGATACTGTTCCTTTGGCGGAAAGTAAAAAGAAAACCGGGTGTTTGTGTTTTTAAACCCTCCATGTATGTACCGATGCCGAACGGGGGCATCGCGCCACTCGTCCACATCAACATAGGGCTCTTTAAACAAGGTATCTTTCGTCGTAAACTTTTTAGCAAGTTCACTGCTTAACTGGGGCAAATTGGTTTGAGCCTGAAGTGCGGTGGCAAAAACGACTGGCAGACAAAGCAATATGGAACGAAGCCTGGTAAATCGCATAAGATTATTGTTTAAGTCCGACTGACAACTCAATAGCCAGTATTTTGGATGATTTTATTATTTGATAAATCAATTTCTGTCTGCGGGATCGGCAAGACGTCGAATTTGCTGTCGGACACGGCGATGTTTTTGGCGGCCGCCATTCGCCGTCCCAGCCTACCTGTGCGCACGAGGTATTCCCTGCGGTGCCCTTCAAGGGCCAATTCCACCCGTTGCTCGTGCCAGATCGCTGCCCGCAGGCCCGCCTGGTCGGTGATTGTGACGTCCGGTAGCAGGGTACCCGTATACGTCAGGTCATAGGTAGTCGAGATGCGTTGCGGATCCTTGGCGGGTGTGTTACGGGCACGCTGGCGTACCAGATTTACCCATTTTAGGGCTTCCGTAGCTTTCCCGTTTTCATTTAAAGCTTCTGCATACAAAAGCAATACTTCTGCATACCGGATCAGGTGATTACTTTTTGCTTCGTCAAAGAGCAAAGGCGATGTCCGTTCTGCTGGTACCACAAAATATTTCCGATTGGACCTTCCGCTTACAGATGCCGTATTGTTTTGAATATAAGTAGCGGCGCCACTGGGGTAAACATCGCCTCTGAACGAGATCGAATAAATTGCCCTCGGATCGCCTTTCTCAAACTCTTTCACCAGGTCATCCGTGGCTTCGTTATAGCCCGTGCCCCCGATGGCAACATCAGCCGGCATTAGGAAGTAAAAAATGAAGGACCCTTCTCCGGGAAAATTGCCGGTATTGGTTTTGTGTTTAATATCAAAAACAGATTCCGGACTGTTGTTGTCCCCGGATCCTTTACGGAAAATCTCGCCATAGTCGGCCACCAGGGAATACGAACCGTCATCCATTACTTTGTTAAATGTGGTTTCGGCCTGCGTATATTTTTTCTGGAACATGTAAGCCTTCCCTAATAGCGCCAGGGCTGCGCCCGATGCGGCGCGGCCCTCGTTCGCCGCTCCCCATTGACTTTTCGTGGGCAGGGCGGATGCATCCGTTAAATCCTTCTCGATCTGCGCCCATATGTCTGCTTTCGATGACTTCGATAAGGTCACTTTTGCCGGATCAAGGTAAGTCAGTGGCATAGGCACATCGCCAAAGTTGGTTACCAGCCCATAGTAACCGTAAGCCCGAAGGAATTTAGCCTGGTCGGCGATTTTTTTAATGGCATTGGCATCTCCCGTTACAATGGATTGTTTGTCGAGCACCAGGTTGCAGGCCGCAATCATAGCGTAAAGATTCGACCAATACAAGGCGATGATGTTGTTGGTAGATTTCTGCTGACCGAGCGACAGGTCGTAAATACCATTTTGATTCGTTGAAGCCCCTCCACCTTTGTTGGCATCGTCGGAACCAACGTCGCCGATCGCCCACAATGCTGCTTCGGCAGGCGGAAAACCGGAAGTGTTCAGATAACTGTAGGCCGCTGTTAAGGTCTTATTTAAATCGTCGGCTGTTTTGAAAAAACTATCATCAGTCTGCACGCCGTAGGGCGCTTTGTCCAGCAAATCTTTTTTGCAGGAAGTGGCGGTAAGCAGCGCAAGGGCCACGACCATTGTGCTTAAAGTATTTTTATTCATATTAAAAGATGTTATCGGTTAGTAAATGGGGCTTAAAACGTGACGTTAACTCCCAGACTGTATCGTTTCATTTTTGGATAGGGCGAAAATTCCCAACCTCCTTGCAATGGAGTGGCTGACAGCCCTGCTTCCGGATCATTGCCGCTGTACTTTGTGAAAGTCAATAGGTCTGTTCCCCCAATCCAGGCCCGGGCGCTGCTGATACCCACTTTTTTCACCCCATTCCCTGCCAGCCTGTACCCGATCTGAAGATTTTTGAGTCGCAGGTACGAACCGTCTTCTACGTACCAGTCAGATACCCTGAAATTGTCGTTACGATCTACGGTAGCTATAATGGGCTGGGTATCGGATGTGCCCTCGCCCCGCCACGCAGCTTCGTATGCTTTTAAACTGGCGGCAGTAACTCCGGTTAATGTATTGAAGTACTTTTTATTGACATTAAAGAGCTTGTTTCCGTAAGCACCTTGGAAGAGCAAGGCGAGATCGAAATTCTGATAGGCCAGGTTCATGTTAAAGCCATAGGTAAGTTTCGGGAGCGGATTACCGATAAAGGTCCGGTCACTGGCATTAATGACACCATCACTATTAAGGTCTTTAAACCTGAAATCGCCAGGCTGCGCGTTGGGCTGGATCAGCTTGCCTTCTTTGGAATAGGCATTAACTTCACCTGCATTCTGAAAAATGCCGTCGGTCACCCAGCCATAAAATTCACCCACCGACCGGCCGACTTCTGTCCGGTTTACGCTGAGACTGGTATAAATATCGGTCATAGTAATCGGCGCATTGCCTGTCCCCAGTCTTATCACGCTATTAACGAACCGGGATGCGTTGGCCGACAGGCTGTAATTCAGTTTCCCGACGTTTCCTGAGTAACCGATCACGATCTCAACGCCTTTGTTCTCAATGTTACCCGCATTGGTATAGGGTATGCCCGGGAATCCGGCATAGGTCGGTAGCCCTACCTGAAGCAGCATATTCTTTGTATTTTTCACGAAATAGTCGGCTGAAACTTTCAGCCTGTTACTGAAAAGGCCGAGGTCCAATCCGATGTTAGTTTGTTCGGAGGTTTCCCAGGTGATCGAGGGCGTTCCCAGGGACGTCAGGTAGTTGCCATTGGCCACCGCATCGCCTAAAATGTAGCGGTAGTTATTGACACCCTCCACCAGCGACAGGTAGGGGTTGTTGTTTCCACCAGGTAAACTTTGATTACCAATTCGGCCCCAACCGGCCCTTATTTTAAGATCAGTTATAAAATCAGCATTTAGCTTCTGAAAGAATTTTTCGTTACTGATATGCCATCCAGTCGAAAGCGATGGAAATGTTCCCCACTGATTGGCTGAAGAGAACTTCGAGGAACCATCCCGCCGTACTGTTGCAGTAAGCAAGTATTTATCGGCAAACACATAATTGATCCGGCCAAAATACGACTGGTTGGCATAATGGGTTTTGTTGCCGGTCAGTGAAATTGCGCCGGTTGCTGCATTGAGTACTTGTAACGACGGGTCATTGTCAGCCGTACCTTGGCGGATGGCGTTCGTAAACTTACCCTGGTAAAGCTCTTCGGTATAGCCTGCAAGCGCCGTGATGGAATGGTTCGCAATTTTTGTGTTGTACGTCAGTGTATTTTCCCAAAGCTGGCCAAAAAACGAGCTCGTGTTCTGGGTTACAGCGCTGGTCGGGTTTTGTTCTTGCGTAGAGATAAAAAACCGGGGATTGTAGGATGGATTATCAATGCTATTATAATCGTAACCTAAACTGGTGCGTAATTTCAGGCCACTTAATATATCCAGTTCGGCATACACATTGCCAACTATTTTTAGCTGATTGTTCAGGTCGTTGATGCGGGCTATCGAGGCTGCCGGATTGGGCGAGCCGGTTGCCGAGGAGGCATACTTATTGTACTGGTAGTCAGGATCGTTGGGATTTGCATTGGGATTAAGAATGGGTGAAAGCGGATCGGCCCCCAATATCTGAACTATTGGACCATTGGACCGCCCCTCGGCAAATCCACCGCTGCCCAACGTAGATGAATATGTGACGTTTAAATTTTCACCCACGACCAGCCGCTTACCGAGCGTATAATCAGTGTTGAGCCGGAAGTTATACCGCCTGTAACCGCTGTTCTGCAGAATTCCTTTCTGATCAAAATAACCTGCGCTTGCCGCATACCGCGCCGTTTCGGTACCACCACGGATGCCAAGGTCGTAGCTTTGAATGACTGCCGTTTTCAACAACGCGTCGGCCCAGTTCGTTGAGGTACCTTTGTCATACTGGGCCTTCACTATTTTGAGCTGGTTGAAAAAGGGATTGCTGGTTGTGAATGGATCAATGGAAGGTTCAGCATTCGGCGTCGAACGTAGATAACCGTTCAGGTAGGCTGTTTTCTGATAATCAAGAAACTGGTCCCTATTCAACGTTTGCGTCAGATTGCTCACTTTGCTAAAAGAAGTGGTCGCATTGAACGAAACAACAGGTTTGCCGCCAGCGCCCCTTTGGGTCGTGATCAGCACCACACCGTTGGCTCCCCTCGACCCGTAAATGGCTGTGGCCGATGCATCCTTTAAAATTTCCAGCCGGGCAATGTCGGATGGACTTAAAAAGTTGATGCTACTGACGAACATGCCATCCACGATATACAAAGGGTCATTGTTATTGACCGTCCCTATGCCCCTGATACGGATGGTACCTTCACTACCGGGTGAACCGGAATTCGTGGAAACCATCACCCCCGCAGCTCTGCCCTGCAAGGCCTCGGTGGTGTTGATCGGCGTCGCTTTGGCCAGATCTTTGACGTTTACCGAAGAAATAGCCCCGGTGAGGTCAGACTTGCGTTGTGTGCCATAGCCCACCACAACCACCTCATCGAGCGATTTCAATTCAGGTTGCATCTGAACTGCGAGGCTGGAACGACCATTAACCGGCAATTCCAACTTTGTGTAACCAATAAACGAAAAAACAAGAACGGCCCCGTCTTCAACGTCCAGGCTGAATTTGCCATGTTCGTCTGTAACGGTCCCTTCCAGAGTTCGCTTCACCTGAATGGTCACTCCCGGCAACGGTTTGTCGGCCTCATCGGTCACTAATCCCGCTACTGCGCTCTTCGTATGTTGAAAAACGGGGATTTGGGGATCCGCGAATACAGAATTTGCGAACATCATAGTCGCAGTGAGCAATCCCAGCGCCAGCCGTGAGATCAGCCTGATTTCATTAGTAAAGCTGCACTTCATAAGACATATAGTTAAGTAGACTAGTAGCTTTCCCGTTGAGAAAAGCATGGGTGAAAGTTGAAAAACGCGAGCAAAGTGAAGTATAATTTATTATTATCTAAAAAAATAGATAATAAATTTTGTTCAAAATAATACCCTTCCAATGCAATGGTTTAGCAAAGGAAAATGAAAAATTTATTATTATCTAAAAAAAAAGATAATAATTTTTTTGATCCTGTACCTTTGGGATGTGGATGCCTTTTTAAGGCTGTGAGATGCATCTCTGCGAACCTGCCCGACAGAAAATCTGGTTGTCCCAATTGCTTCTATGGATTTCAAACTTTTAGGTTTGCAGTTGCTTTGGTTTTTTTCATTGCAAAACGTTGCGGCAACGGTTCCCTTTGTTTACTTTTTACCAATATTTTTTATACGTATGCATATCATAAGTCAGCAAGGCTATATTCAGCAAGTCTCCATTCATTGCGTCATTTTTGGTTACCAGGACAAACAGCTCAAAGTACTTGTGCCCAAGCTCCACTTCCAAGGAGATTTCTGGGCATTACCCAGCGGATTTGTTTACCAGGATGAGGACACAGACGAAGCGGCCAAGCGAATATTAGAGGATCGAACTGGTATTAAAGACGTCTACCTGGAGTCGTTTAAGACGATGGGGAAAGCGAGTCGGAACAGCCGCAATTTTCTGGATCGGCTCATAGAGCTTAACCCAAATACATTAGACGATGAAACTAAACGCAGAGAGTACGAATGGTTTACCCGCCGATTTATAGGAATTGGCTATTATGCGCTGGTTGATTTAAACAATGTCGTCGCTCAAAAAAATGAAATCGATGAGTCAATTGAGTGGTACCCTGTCAACGCCATTCCCCAAATGATTATGGACCATAATCAACTTGTTGACGAGGCAATTGAGTCCCTTCGCGCCGATCTGGACCGGAAACGGGTGGCCTTTCATTTATTGCCCGAAACATTTACGATGAAAGAGGTCCAGGAGCTTTATGAAACGATTCTTGAGAAATCCTTTGCGGCCAATAACTTTCCAAAACGTGTTCTGGAGCTCAACGTGCTGGAACGTCTGAAAAAGAAATTTACAGGTGCCGCCAACAAAGCGCCTTATCTCTACCGTTTTCCCAAACAGAATGAGTCAAGTGTGAAGAATTGATCGTCATATGCCACAGCGGAACCAGGCTGGCGATGGTGCAGCAGTTTCGAAAGCTGCCAGAATATATGCCCAACCTTGCAGAAGAAAGATTTCGGCCCGCAACTTACTCCCAGCAGCCCCCGGACGACAAAATAATTAATGACTTGCTCCGACCTGTCCAGCAATATGACCAACAGATTACAAATCCATCAAAAAAGAAGAAACGTAAAAAATACTTAGGACAATTTTCCCAGGTTCAGCAATCATTTGCAAGCGTACCCAAGGCATCGGAAGTCAGGCACCACCATCATTTCGACCTTCGCTCGAAAGGCTTCATGATTTCGGCAGCAGTCCTGCTGCTTTCAACGGCTATAAGCATTGCAGTGGCCATTAGCAATTACAAGGAAAGCAACCGACTGCAAGAAAGCGATATTAAATTCCGGGTTACCAGGCAGCTTAGCCCAGTACTTACAGCAAGAGTTGATAGCATTTACTATGAAGATCCTGAGCGCGCGGAACTTGAAACACAGAAGCGGGAGGCACATGAGCTAACCGTAAAGGAAGCAGAAGCACAGTTAATGGATCGGCGCATCGAAGTTAAAGCGGCGGAAAATATTCTGAAACAACTTAAAACCGAATGAATGTTAATGCATCACTTAAATTTGACGTATTGCCAGAGGCTGCACCAATCTCCCGATTAGATTTTTCGAAGGTCATAATTCTTTTGAAAAGATTCGAGTCGCCTTAGTCAGAAACGAAAAACTCTAGTTCTGCAATTGCGGCCGAGCCGCTTTGCCCAGCGATAATCCCGGATTCGATCCGAACGAATCTTGCGGCTGAGGGTTTTTCAAAACGGAAAACGCGTCGGGTAGGATCGTTGATCAGATTGCCGAATTGGAAGCTCCCAGCTTGCTGCCATCGCTTGCCATCATGACTGACCTTGATCACGCCGCTCTCAATCATACCGCTCGCATCTTTGGACGGCGGTGTGTAAGCAAAACCTGCAAGATCCTGTTGTTTGCCCAGGTCAATTTCGATAAAATGTGCTGCGCCGGTGTTATCGCTTAACCAATATGTGGACGGGTCGGCATCAAATGCCAGAGATGCCTTATGTTTGCCCTTTTCACTGTCCTGACCGACAACCTTCCAATTGTTTCCCAAAATTCCGAACGCTCTTTCAGCAATGCTTCCCTGGCGGCTTTTGCTGATTGCTATCGCACGGACTGTCTGTGATTCGGTCGGGAATGGCGCTTGATATCGCGGTGCATTTGGCCCTGGATTGCTTCCATCCATAGTATAATAGATTTCCAGATCTTGATTGATGTTTTTTGTCGCATTATGACCATGAGGTTTCCATCCGAAATCATTTTGCTGCGGCGTAATGTGCACTAATCCCTCTCGGTCACGTAAAATGGCAAGCTGCGGCGGGCTTGACTGGTAGTAATGTGCCGTCACATTGGAGAGCGCAGGCGTATTTCTTGACTCAATAATCCTGACCCTGAACTTAGCGGAGGTTACCTCCGGGAAGCGCAAAATTCGTTTGTAACCAACATTGGTGGCAGTAATAATTTCAGTCCACTGATTGTTAATCCAGGCGTCCAAGGCGTGTTTCTCAATTCTTTCTCCATGAGTGCCGATCGCCTCCTGCAAAACAATACGGTTAATGGTTTGTGGCTTAGGAAGTGTAATTGTGAGCGCTTCGGAAGCTTTATCCAATAATGTAAAGGTTGCAGCATTGCCATCCAGTAGCGGTCTGGGCCCGGAAGCATTGGCAAAAAGATTCTTTTCGTAAGTTGCAGCGATACGTTTGCCCACTTCACTAAGTACGGCTACATCCTGGTCTGGAAATCGACCTTCGCGGTTTGGGGGAATGTTGAGCAGGAAAGTAGAATTTCCTCCTGCCGAGCGCTCATAAATATCGAACACATCATCGGCACTGCGGACCTTTTGATAAATATCATCTCGGTAAAACCAGCCCTCGCGAATGGACGTGTTGGTTTCTGCCTGCTGATAATGTAAGAACTTGCCCTTAAAAATATCTTCCCGGCTACCGAGCGACTCCGCTGTAAGATCTCCAAAACGCGTCATGAGTTTGGGATTATCCTGATACGGGATCACGTTCCATTCTGTGGAACGCGTTTGGCCTGCCTCATTGCCGCACCACCGGATATCCTCACGACCGAAAATCACCGCCTTCGGTGCCAATGTCCTGATCAGTTTACGCCAGGCGAGATAATCGTATTGCTGGTTTCCTTTCGTTTTCGGATGAGCGCCGTCGAACCAAACCTCATGAACCGGGCCATATTCAGTCAGTAGTTCGAAGAGTTGATTGAGGAAATACTCATTATAATCATCCACTACAAAATCAAACTTCACCTTGCTTGTAAAAGGTCTGTTTGTAATTGGTCGGGGAATCGTGCGTCGGGAAGGCTTGCTCAGGTTACCGTACAAGCCTTTCGGATTTTCAATCTGAAACAGATCTGCCGGAGACAGATAAATGCCCAGTTTCAGGCCTGCTTTCTTGCACGACGCAGACAGATTCCTTAAAATATCCCCTTTGCCATTTTGAAAAGGGGAGGACATGATTCCGTGATCAGTGTACCGGCTTTGCCAAAGCACAAAACCATCGTGATGCTTGACGGTCAATATGACCATTTTCATCCCGGCAGCTTTCATAGCCGTGCACCATTGATCTGTATCCAGTTCTTTCAGGTTGAAAATGCTTGGATTTTCCATGCCGTTGCCCCATTCCATTTTAGTAAATGTATTTGGCCCGAAATGAACAAAGGCAATGAACTCATTTTGCAGTGCCGCATATTGGTTGGCTGTTGGAACCACGTATGCCGCTTTGTCAATGATGTCATTTTTTGAATCACTTGACAGAATTGGGATTGTATTTTGAGGTCTTAAACTTTTTTTGCTCTGTTGTTGTGCAAGGCAAAATGGCGTGCTGCCAACAAGTAAGCACACCATAAAATACATTTTAAGTCTAGTCATTATACTCTTGTTTTTTCTAAATCTTGTCTGAATCACTTTCCTGGCGACGAATAGTGACGATCCGAAACCACCGACACAACGGGATAAATACTCTCTACTTCCGTTATGCCCGCCTGATCGGGCGAGCGGTCCAAAAATTTTGAAGTTGTTCCGCTAATGTCAATGCGGCCGTCGGAAAAAATGGTTACCAGCGCCCAGAGCGGGTCTTTATACCGGAGCATGGAAGACAGGTAAGGATACTTTTTCGTCAGCGCTTCATCGTAGGTTGTTGTATTCTTTTTCTCCCCCGCCCAGTAATACGACATGCTGTTGATCTGTACGTATGGAATGCCGTTTATCTCATTCTGATAATCCTGATGATGATGTCCGCTGAAAACCATCCGCACTTTCGAGTCACCGGAGGCATTGGTTGCTTTTTCAAAAATCCGCCTGATGGCGACGGCTTGTTCAATGCCAGCCACGTCATTATCGAGTCCCTGGTGACAAAAAACGATAGCGGGAAGTTTGGTATCCTTTAAATCCCGGGTTAACCATTCCCTTTGTTCCGCACCAATATACCGCGGGTAACCTTTGTAGCCGGCCGGATTTTTTTCATTTCCATTCAACACCACAAAATGGTAATTATTGGCGTCGAAAGAGTAATATGCACCTTTGGCTTTCCAGAAATCGACAACCTGCGCGTGCATAAACCCGCCATCGGTTTCATGGTTGCCGATTACATGGTATTTCGATTTTTCGAAACGATTCCACACTTCCAGAATAGGTCTGTTAATCTCCTTTGGCGTGCAAAAATCACCCATCTGAATGATAAAATCGGCTTTTTGCTCATTCATAGCTGTTACAAACGCACCGAGTCGCTCCGTTGCATCAGGGATCAGATCGTAATGCAGATCCGCACAAATTCCGAAGCGAAGAACTTCTTTTGGTTTGACCAAAGAATTGATTCCCGCCAGGGATACGGGAGCAAGCGAAGCAGCTTGCAGAAATGACCGACGTTTCATTTTTCTATTGAATTAAAACTTGTGTTCGTGATAATGATTTTCGACTGTGCCGTCTTCATACAATTTTAAAATCGCATAACCGGGAGCCGTTTCCTGGTAATAATAGGGGCCAGCTGACTGCTCGTCACCCTTTTCCCACCAATACCCGCTCATCGCGCCATTGCAGAAGTAATGCACATCATTGAAAACATTGCTGTCGAGCAGGTGATTATGACCCGAAAGGCAGACTTTTACTTTGTCTTTATGTTTGTAAAACAGCTTCCTGAGCGCCACATGATCTTTATGCTGCCCTCCCGCCCAGGCGGCGGTAACTGTCAAAATAGGGTAGTGCCCCATCAGCAGCACATAATGGTCGGCTGGTACGTTTTCAAGCTCTTTTTCCAGCCAGGTCATTTGTTCAGGATCAAGACTCACGCCGGGGTTATTTCCGTCCAGAATGATGAAATGCCAGTTCTTTTTTGTGAAACTATAGTACCGGTGCGGCATTCCTGCACGTTTGGCTGCATACGCTACGCCATACATTTCGTCGTCCTTGGAAGGCGCCTGCCACCAGGGGTCATGGTTGCCAATACAGCTGTAAACTTCGAAGCCGGACAGCGATTTGATGCAATCATCCCAGGTAGCCCATTGCGCCAGCATCGATTCACGGGTTACGTCTTTGTAATCGGCTGCGAAAATGGAATCGCCTCCGTTGAGTACAAAATCCATTTTATACGTTTTCAAATGTTCCAGGCTCTTTTTGAAACGTGCAGGAATAAAATCTTTGGGCCTGATGTGGACGTCGGTAATGTGGGCGACGGTTAATGCAGGTTTATTTTTGCGTGCGGCTTCCGCATTTGCAGCAGACCCTGGCGCGCCGGTTGCCGCGGCGGCCAGGGATGCCTGAATAAAGTGTCTTCTTTTCATCAATGTCAATATTGTTATTACCAGCCCGGATTTTGTTTGATATCCGGATTCAAAACAAGTTGATCCTGCGGCAGTGGCGCAAGATAGTCCCGACCGACATTAAATTTATATCCGCTGCTCATGCCGGAAATGTTTTTGTAAAACTCAACATATCCCTTTTCGTCCACCGGGTAGGTCGCCAGCTGAGCCGCAGGAACAAGATCTTTCCATTGTGCAAGAACGGCACCTTTGGGTTTCCAACCCACGATTTTCTCGTCGGCGGCAGCCCAGCGGAAAAGATCGTCATGGCGGTAACCTTCGCAGGCTAGTTCCACGCGCCTTTCGCGACGTACTTCGTTAACTAACGGGCTAAGGGCCGGAAATTCAGGCTTTGGATCATTAGAAATCGCTTCAACTTTCAGCGCTGGCATGCCTACACGTGCTCGTAATAAGTTAATGCTAAGATCAGCGTCCGTTTGACTGAATGCACCCAGTTCCGCCTTTGCTTCGGCAAAAATCAGCAGCGCTTCGGCGTAACGGAACAGGATAAAACCTGTAGTGCCGCGATCGAGCTGCTGGTTGTAATCCGGGTTGTGGCCTTTATAGACCTGGTATCCTGTCGCAGGCTTGTTTTCATTTGCAGCCGAGAACGATGGGATTTCGAAAAGGGCAGGGGCCGCTCCGCCTGGGCGGTTGTTGGTAACAATGTGTTTGCCGTCGGCCACATACATGGTCTGCGCCAGGCGGGGGTCACGGCCAGCGACTACAGTTTGCAATGTTGCATCGCCTTTGTAAAGAGTGCTGATTTCAATCGGTTTTCCATCTGTGCACAAATAGCTGTCTACCAGATCCTTCGTCATGCCGCGGCCTGCGCCGGTGTTGGTATAGCGGTGCCAGTAATGACCTCCGTTTAGGTTGATATCAAATTTGCGCCAGAGCATTACCTCAGTGTTGGAAGAATAGTCAATCTGATTAAATAGCCGCCAGTATCCGTCTTCGCCCGGTGTTGGCTGCAACTGGTAACCGGAGTTGCCCTTGATCAATGTTTCACTTACCTGCGCAGCTTTTTGTAAAAACTTTTCTCCATCCGAACCAGTCACACCGAATGCAGTACCCGCGTGATATTTTTCCCAAGTCCCTTCATATAATGCAATGCGCGCCTGAAAAAGCTGAGCAATTTCCTTGTTAATGCGCATCGAAGACGCTTTTGATTTAGTTGGCAGATAATCGATCGCTTTATTGAGATCATTCATCAGAGAATCCACGATTACGGCGCGTGATAACCGGGCGTTTTTCAGCTCCGCGGATGTGGGGTCAAGTGGTTGGTTCACCCAGGGCAGGTCGCCGAAGGTTTTGAGTTTGGAAAAATAGAAATAGGTGCGGAAAAACAGCGCCTCACCTACAAAGCGTTTTTTAGTTTCCCAGCTTTCTTCTGCTTTGTCATAATTAGCCAGGAAATAGTTGATACTGCGTAATGCAGACCAATCTCCATAAGCCCAGCCGCCGCCCGATGAAGGAATCACGCGTTCGCCATTCAATGCCGCATTATAACCTGTGTAAATCATATTGTCACTGCCCTCGTCTGCATCGGAGCCCCACACACCTGGGCTATAAATGCCAATCGGATTAGGAAATGCGGTGTAAAAATTATTCACATACAGCTGCAAATCGTTGGCGGTCTTCCAGTATTCCGCGTCGCTGATATTTGTTTCAGGTGCCCTGTCTAGGAAATCTTCCTGGCAGCCGGCCAGCAGTCCCGCGCAGGCGAGCATGAGCATGAGATATTTTTTCATTTTGTTAGAATTTAGAAGTCTTAAAATGTCACATTAAGCCCCGCTGAGAATGTTCTCTGCAACGGATATATTTTCCCCGACCCGATCGAAAGCTCCGGATCAAGCGTTTTGGCAAGCTTGGTGAAAGTCGCCAGGTTCTCGGCGCTTACATACAGGCGGATGCGCTGGAGTTTGATCGCCTTCATCACCGATGCCGGTAGCGAATAACCCAGTTGCAGGTTTTTGATCCGCAGGTAAGCAGCATTTTGCAGATATCTTGTCTGGGTCTGTGTATTTTTCGAGTTCTGGTCGCTCATGTAGTATTTCGGGAAAAAACCGTCGGGCGTTTCCGGCGTCCACCGATCCTGATTAATCGTGAAGGGTGAGCTTTGCCACTCGTTCCCAACGATACCGAAGAAGTAATTGGAGCTGATAAAAACATCGCGTTTCGCAATTCCCTGCAAGAAAATCTGTAAGTCAAAACCTTTCCAAGCGAGATCGCCCGTAAAGCTGTATGAATAGCGCGGCGTACTGTTGCCGATTACTGTCCGGTCGCCAGGGTTCGCAAGTGTACTTGCACCCGCGTCGATTTTACCGTCACCATTGAGATCTGCGTAGCGCACGTCACCGGGTGTCCAGGCTGCGGCGGAGAGGAATGTTTGGGCAGGCGCCTCTGCCACTTCCTGCTCTGTCTGGAACAAGCCCACGGTTTTATAACCCCAGATCTCGCCCATTTTCTGTCCTTCATGATAGCTTGAAAGTGCCCCGTTCGGGTTAGGATATTTGATCACTTTTCCTGAATAGTTACTTAAAACGGCCCGAATTCCATATCGTACCTCACCGATGTGGTCGTTCCAGCCGACTGACAATTCAAAACCGCGTGTTTCAATGGCCGCATTGTTGGCAGTTGGCGGAGAAGCCCCCAGGATCGCCGGTAATGCTTCGGAAGGACCCGCAAAATCATCTGCTTTGCGCACATACCAGTCGAATGAAGTGGTCAGGCGGTTGTTCAAAAGCGCAATGTCAGTTCCGATGTTCGTGGAAGTGGTTGTTACCCAGGTCAGCATTGGATTTACCAGCGTGGGGTAGTTAACAGCCGCCTCTTGTCCCGAGCCGAATAGCCAGGATGTGGACGTGGGCTTCGTAATGCTCAGACTTGGATAGAACGGATACCAGTTGGGCGCGTTTGCATCCAGAAAATATTGGTCGCCGAGCGAACCGTAAGATGCACGGATCTTGAATGCGTTGACCGTTTTGGCAAGTGGCTCGAAGAATGCTTCCCGGTCGATATTCCAGCCTGCCGATACGCCCGGATAGAATTTCCATCTTACGTCTTTCAAAAAGCGGGAAGAGCCGTCATAGCGACCATTGACTTCCAGCAGATATTTTTCTTTGAAATTATAATTAACCCTTCCAAAGAAGCCTTCCGAGGCCAGTTTGCGGATCGCGTCACCGATGGAAGGTGCAGTTCCGTACGAAGTATTCAATGAGGGAATATTATCCGAGTAAAGCAGGGAATTGGATGCCGAATAGCTTTGGAATGCAGTGTAATCACGCACATAGCCGCCAAGCAGCTTCACATAATGTCCGCCCAGCTGCTTTTCGTAGGTAGTAAACGCGTTGATAATGTGGTGGAAGTTGCGATCGTTGCTTCGGGAGAATGAGCTGGGCGATGTTCCTCCGATCACTGCCTTGCTGCCGTCGGGCAGGAACTCATATAATGTTTTCTGATGCGCCTGGGAATCGTAGAAGCTTCCGTCCAATGTGTAGTTGGCCGTGGCACTCCAGTCTTTTGTAAATTTCAGATTAAACTCCCCGGTCAACATCACCTGATCCGTTGTTGTTTTGTTTCGGCCGCCTTCCGTATGCAGGAGCACGTCGCTGGTGGATGAATAATTTCCGTCAGGATTGATCAAAGCCACACTTGGAAACTTTCTGGCGATCTGGTGCATGTAAGCTTCGTTTCCGCCACCCGTTTTGCTGCCGTAAAGATTTGGCGTGTCGTAAAGTTGTCGTGAGGCGCTACTTCGGAAACTGAACCCAAGCCATTTGTTGAGTTCGGACGTGATATTAGCCCTGATGTTGAAGCGTTTGTAGGTGTCGTGACCGAAATTGTACATCCCGCCGCGGTAATTATAGCCGCCACCCACGTAGTAAGTCGATTTGTCTGAACCGCCAGTCACACCAATATTATGCTGTTGACTGAATGCGAAATCTTTGAAATAAATTTTAAACCAATCGTTGTTTGCATTACTGGCTCCCCAGGTTTGCCACCCGTTGCTTCCAGCCGTTGGGTTGGGAATGGTTTCCGTAGTGATTTTGCCCGCCTGATAGTCTTTGATCCGCTGAATGGTCTCGTCGCTGAACATCGGCGCACGGCCCGCATTGGCAAATGCTTCATTATACAGGTTAGCAAAATCAAGCGAATTCAGCATTTTGGGTAGGTTGATCGGCTGCGCCAATGAAAGGTTATTATTGTAGGTAATGCTGGCGCCTTTGCCTTTTTTTCCTTGTTTGGTATTAACTAAAATGACCCCGTATGGAGCGCTCGATCCGTAAATCGCGGAAGAAGCAGCGTCTTTTAAAACCGTAATGGATTCAATATCAGACGGGTTGATCGAGTTGAGGTCGCCTCCCTGGATGCCGTCGATGACGATGAGCGGCGAGCCGGAAGTCCCCAGACCCGTGTAGCCACGAATGTTAATGCTCTGGGTCGCGTTAGGGGCGCCACCGCCAGTTCCGGTCGTAATGTTGAGGTTACCCACTGCGCCCTGCAATGCCTGACTAATGCGCGTAACAGGACGGTTTTCCAGGATTTCGCTGCCGATCTGCTCGGTAGCGCCTGTGAGGTTCACTTTTTTCTGCGTTCCATAGCCCACTACCACAGCTTCATTCAGTACAGCAGCCGACTCGATCATCTGGATTTCAAAATCTGACTTGCCATTGAGCTCAATCTCCTGTCGCTCATAGCCGATTGAAGAAAAAATCAATTTGCCGTTTAGGGAAGAAACTGATAACGTAAAGTTGCCATTGACATCGGTCGATGTACCATTGGTTGTTTCGGCAACCAGCACGTTCACCCCGGGAACCGGGTTTCGTTGCGCGTCCCGTACGACGCCGCTTACTTTCAGTTGCTGGGCGAAGAGACTGGTTGAGCAAATGCTGCCCAGACAACAGATTTGCACCATCATGAACAAGCGTAAAAAAAGCTTCATGAGATTGATAGGTTAAGTTTCAGGAAAGGAAATTTTAGTATTTGTAAACTTTTGTTCAATATTAGGTAATTAGTTTACAAATACAATGAAGAGTAATATTAAATATTTGTTAACTAATGCTAAACATTATTTACTAGTGACTAAAAACAACAATAGCGGCACCAGGCCGCTATTTCACTTACAATACAATGCGCATACGGTCGGTAAGGCTTTGAAGCTCATACCAATTTTGACTTTAGACAGTTTCCGCCTGATTTTCCTCTGCAACGATAGCTAAAAGCTCTATCAGATTATGAACAATATATTCTGGATTAGCTGCGGTCAGCTGACTGGCTGTATGCGCTCCGGTCGTGATGCCGATATTGATCAGGCAGCCCGCGTTTTTGCCCTCCATCACGTCCACTGTGGAGTCGCCCACCTTCATCACTTCGGCAGGATCCTCAAAACCAAAATGCTGCATTGCATTCAGGATCATGTCGGGTGACGGGCGGTTGTTGGCAACGTCAGAGGCTGTAACCAATAAATCATAATCTGATCCTTTTTTCCACCCGATCTTTTTGATAAGCGTCTCTGCCGTCGCACGATTATATCCCGTGTTCAAAACCACCAATACGTCGCGATCTTTTAATGCATGAAATAGCTTCGTAGCATTATCTTGTTCATATATTTCTTGAGTGCTGTAGGTTTCATCCAGCAGGACAAGAAATCGCCCAAAGATCTGGCTTGCCAGTTGCTCGTCTTCAATATTCCTTTTCATTAGAATACTACGGATCGCCTGCAGCTTTTCCTTCCCAGCGCCCGCTTCAAGCACTTCATCCAAAGAAAAATCGAAGTTCGCTTCATTGATGGCACTTCTAAGGGTTTTATAAACTGCATTATTTTCGTTGACTGTCGTGCCCGCCATGTCAAAAACTACCATTCTAATCATCGTCTTTATTAGTTTTATGTGAAAGGTTTAGGAATAGTGGTGCAAACTTAGAAAATAAAAGTTTACTTATATTAAACATATGTTTAAATGTTGTTTTTTTGTATTATTGGGATCATTCATTCTTACATCAATGTTTAAACTAAGCCAACAGCTCCGATTACCCTTAGTCATAATGATCATTTCGATGATCCACACTTTTACGCATGCTCAGAAAACGCAGTTGCCCAATATTATTTACATATACGCCGATGATATGGGTTATGGTGAGCTGGGCTGTTACGGTCAATTAAAGATCAAAACGCCTAATCTGGATAAAATGGCGCGCGAAGGCATACGGTTCACGCAGCATTATACGAGCATGCCCGTTTGTGCACCAGCACGTGCCATGCTATTGACCGGCAAACATGGCGGGCATTCAGCGATTCGCGGCAACTTGGAGCTTGGCGGGTTCAAAGATGAAGAAGAACGTGGTCAAAAGCCTCTTCCGGCAACGGAATTTACAATCGCCGAAATGTTGAAACAAAAGGGTTACTCGACGGCAGTAACCGGGAAATGGGGACTCGGGATGAATAATACGGAGGGATCGCCTCTCAAGCAAGGCTTCGATTATTATTACGGTTACCTTGATCAAAAGCAGGCCCATAACTTTTACCCGTCCCATTTATGGGAAAATGATAAGTGGGACACATTGCCGCAGCCCTGGCTAAATGTGCATAAGAAGCTGGACCCAGCGACGGCAACCGATGCGGATTTCGCATATTATATTGGAAAAGCCTATGCACCTGCCAAAATGACGGAGAAGGCGCTGGCCTTCATTGAAAAAAGTAAAGGCGGGCCGTTCTTTTTATACATGCCCTACACCATCCCGCACGTGTCGCTGCAAGCACCTGATGAATATGTGAAAAAGTATATCGATCTTTTTTATGAAAAGCCTTACTACGGTGAAAATGGATATGCCTCAACAAAATATCCGCTGTCAACTTATGCGGCAATGATCACCTATCTGGACGATCAGGTGGGCATTATCATGGAAAAGCTCAAAGCGCTTGGCTTGGATGAAAATACGATTGTCATGTTCAGCAGCGACAATGGTGCAACATTCAACGGCGGGGTCAATGCGAAATACTTTAATAGCGTTGGCGGGCTTCGCGGACTTAAAATGGATGTTTATGAAGGCGGCATCCGGGAGCCATTTATTGCGCGTTGGCCGGGCAGGATCAAGGCGAACAGCGTAAGCAATCACATTTCGGTTCAGTATGATTTAATGGCAACGCTGGCGGAACTAACCGGTCAGGCGCTGTCAAAAACGGACGGAATTTCATTTTTACCTGAATTATTAGGCAGGAAAAGCAAGCAGAAGAAACACGACTTCTTGTACTGGGAATATCCTGAAAAAGGTGGTCAACTGGCCATACGCATGAGTAATTTTAAAGGTGTAAAAACGGACTTAAAGCATAACCCAGGAAACGCCTGGCAGATATTCAATTTGAAGAACGACCGTAATGAAACCACTGACATTGCCGCCGAACATCCGGATCTAGCAAAAAGATTCGACGAAATTGTCAAAGAGCAGCACGTTGATTCCGTCGTTGAAGCCTGGCGTTTTTTGAAATAGGTTAATGTGGCCAGACAAGCTTATGACAAATTAAAACGAATGGACAGGTTACTGCGAATTGGAAGCTTAATGTAGATTTAACATAAGTTTAGTATAAATAAACTTTTTGATTGCATCTTTGCATTGAAATTATCTCACCAGTTATATAGATGCAATCAGCTAATGTTCTAATCTTTAATGGTGCCGGACGTCAAATGGAGCTTGTGGAGCGGGAGCTTCCAGCGATCGGCCCTGATGAAATTCTTGTCAAAAACCGCTACACCACCATATGCGGAAGTGATCTGCACACATTTTGCGGCCTGAGGCACGAAGAAACCCCTACCATTCTGGGCCACGAAATCGTTGGCGAAATCGTGGAAGTCGGCAAAAGGCACTCCGGCCACGACTACGACGGCAACACGCTGAGAGCCGGAGATCTGGTGACATGGAGCATTTTTTCTTCGGATCCGCAGTCCGTTGAGGCGCAGCGCGGAATGCCGCAAAAGGCACCTGACCTATTTAAGTACGGACATGCGCAGGTTACAAAACTGGACACATTTCATGGCGGGCTGGCAGAATACTGCGTTCTGAAAAAAAACACGACAATATTGAAAATTCCGGACGGCGTTCCCCTTGATGTTGCCGCTACGATCAATTGTGCAATGGCTACTGTTTCGGGAGCGTTAAGGCTGGCGGGAGAGCTCAAAGGTAAGCGGGTGATGATCACTGGATTGGGTTTACTGGGCGTGGTTTGTGCAGCAATGTGTAAGGACGCTGGTGCTTCTGAGGTTTTTACAGCGGATATCAATGGTGACAGACTGTTACAATCCCTGGATTTTGGCGCTGACGCTACTTTTCTGCTGAAACATCCTAATTTAACCGATAATGCTGAAATACAGCCCGGCAGACCTGTAAACATTGATATTGCCTTTGACATGAGCGGAGCACCGGAGGCTATGGAGACCGGGCTTGCTTCTCTTGCGGTCGGAGGCACGGCGGTTTGGATCGGAGCCGTTTTTCACGCACGCAATGTGATGATCGATGCCGAACAGGTGGTAAGGAAGCTGGTTACGATCAAAGGGTTGCATAACTATAATTATCAAGATTTCGCTTACGCAGTTGATTTTATAGGACGCAACCACAATCGGTTTCCGTTTGATACTATTGTGGGCAAAGAGTTTGGGCTTGCAGAAGCACAACAGGCCTTCGAATATGCGCTTGAATACAAGCCACTCAGGGTGGGCATTCGTTTTTAACCAACCAAAAAAATATGACCGACACGTTTCGCAAACAGCAATGGAAGATGTTACTGCTGACTATGTTCTGCTACTTGTTTTTTTATACAGGCAGACATAATTTCGGTTGGGCAGCGCAGGGAATGGTGACCGACTTTAATGTTCCTTTCGCAACCATAGGGTGGATCAGTTTTGCGATGTTGATGGGATATGCGATCGGGCAATTCGTGAACGGCAATCTGGCCGATCGTTTCAGTGCAAGGATCATGATGCCGCTAGGGGCCTATTTATCCATTGGTACCAATGTGGCCATCAGCTTTGCGCCGTCATTGAACTGGATCATGGTGCTCTGGGCAATGAACGGATTTTTCCAATCTATGGCATGGGCACCCGGAGGAAAAATCATTTCCAACTGGTGGGGAAAAGAAGAGAAGGGGAAAGCTTTTGGCTTTTACACCATGGCCGCAGGACTCTCATCTGTTGTGACATACCTGCTCTCGATTCTGATATTGAAACAAAATATGGAGTGGCGGATGCTTTTCAGGCTCCCGGTCCTGCTGTTGCTGATCACAGCAACATTGTTTTTGATTTTTGCAAAAGACAAACCGTCTGATCTTGGGTTTGAGAATCCGGACGAGAATTTGACGCTCAGGACTGGAATGAAGGAAGATAGCTGGCAGATGCGTTACAAGGACGTGTTGGGAAACATTAGTTTTTTAAGGGTAACGCTTGCTTTTGGTTTTGAAAGCATGGCACGATACGGCTTCATATTCTGGGTCCCTGTGCATTATCTTGGTGGCAACTGGAAAGACAATCCAAATAATTTGTGGGTGACCTTTTTGCTTCCTGTTGGCATGGCAGCAGGTGCCGTGTCATTTGGGAGTTTGTCAGATACGGTTTTTGGGAGGAACCGTGTTGCATCCATTCGTTTTGGAATGCTGTCGAGCGCGTTAATTGCCCTGATCATCTTTATTTCGCCCGCTGAAAACATGGCTTTACAAGCTTTCTTCATGTTGCTTGCCGGATTTTTCGTTTACGGTCCGCAAGCAAACTTCTGGACGTTGTGTCCTGAAATGCTTGGCAACGAACGCACAGGAACCGGCATTGGCCTAATGAATATGACCGGCTATCTCTTCGCAGCCCTGGGCGAGCCGCTGCTTGGCAAAGTAATCGACATTACCGGCAACACGTCCCATATCTTTCTCATCATTGCTTTTATTTGCCTGGTTTCCGCCGGCGCTATTTCCACGGTAAGCAAATCAACGTATATCGCAATGCGTACCTAGCTGTTTTGGTCAAAAAAGTAGAGGACAAGCAGCAGGCAACTTTCATCTGTCTTGTTTTTTGGTACATGAAGCAAACGACCATCGAAAAATAAGGAATCACCTTCCTCTAAAATCAATGTCTGCCCATTAACCCTATATTCAGTTTGTCCTTTGATTACATAAATGAATTCATAAGCATCCGTTGTTACCTCTTCACGGTGCGAGTCAGGAGTGAGCTCGAGGAGCGCAAAATCGATGGTGCTGGCAGGCAGATTACGCATCATCATCCGGCTGTACATAAAGCCCTTGGCGTCTTCTTTCTCAAATGGCGTATAATCTTTTCGCCTGTTTACGAGAATAGTGGGTTCCAATAGACTGAGTCCTTGAAAAAATTCACTAACCTCAATTTCGAGCGATTGTATGATCCCAAGCATTACAGGCAGTGACGGAATCGTTCTTCCATTCTCAATCTGTGAAACCAGCCCCTTGCTGACACCTGATTTGTCGGCCAGTTCCTGCAATGTCAACCGCTTGTCAAGCCGTTTTTGTTTAATACGGCGGCCTACTTCTAAAATAAAAAATCCTCCCATGACACAAGATTAATAAAAATCATCTGCAAGCGCTAACAGGCCCAAATAATACTGTGCCGGTGAAGCCTACACAGACAACATTAGATTGAGAGTTTTAACCTTTATTTACAATTGTTTAGCATTTGTAAATATCTTTTTTTATTTTGATAACATTAACTACCAATAGCATGAAGCACTTAGCTAGATTAATTTTTCTGATACCTTACCTTTTTTTGTCTGTCCTTCAAAATGCATTTGCCCAGGGAAAAGTCGAGCATGTAATCCTGATCGGCTCGGATGGTTTCGGTGCGTATGCATTTGAAAATGCCAAAGTCCCCAACCTGCGCAGGCTCATGCAGGAAGGGTCGTGGAGCTTACAGGCGCGGACTGTCTTACCGTCGTCCAGCGCACCCAACTGGGCTTCGATGGTGATGGGCGCTGGCCCCGAGCTGCATGGCTATACGAAATGGGGCAGCCAGTCGCCCGATCTGCCTGCACGCGTGCTTGACGAATATGGTATGTTCCCGACCATTTATGCTTTGTTAAGAAAGGGAAAACCCAAGAGTGAAATCGGTGTGATCTATGAATGGGACGGGATCGGTTATTTGTTTCCCAAAAAAGCAGTGAACAAAGATCAAAACTGCAATGGTGACAAGGCACTCACAGATGCCGCCACTTCTTATATCAAGGAGAAAAAGCCGAATTTCCTTTTCATCCATCTGCATGATGTGGATAGCGTAGGGCACAATGCCGGGCATGCCACGCCAGACTATTACGCTGCTATTGAACGGACAGATGCCTACATTGGTAACATTATCAAAAGCATTGAGGAAGCTGGTATCATGGAGAAAACAGTGATCATTTTTACAGCCGACCACGGTGGCATCAACAAGGGGCACGGCGCGATTACGATGCAGGAAATGCAGATTCCCTGGATTATTAAAGGCCCCGGCATTCGCAAAAACAACGAAGTAAAAGAAAGTATTATGACTTTTGATACAGCTTCCACCATCGCTGCGATCTTCAAATTGAAACAGCCGCAAGTCTGGATTGGAAGACCAGTGAATGCGGCCTTTAACGGCAAATCGGGACATTAATGAGTTTACGTGTTTTGGCCCTGGTATTAACTGCTGCGGTGCTTCACGCCTGCTGGAATCTGCTTTCAAAAAAAGCCCGGGGCAAAACTCCTTTCATTTGGTTGGTTTACACCGCGAGTAGCATTGTGTATTTGCCGGTTGTCTTGTATCAACTCAGTGAGAGTAACCAACTCATTTCACAAGCATTACTATGGTTTTCCCTAAGCAGTGCGATCTTGCATCTTGCCTATTACATTGTATTGCAGCGGGGTTACAGAAGCGCGGATCTTTCGGTCGTGTATCCGCTTGCGCGGGGAACGGGGCCATTGTTTTCGTCTGCTGCAGCCATTTTATTTATGAGTGAGCATCCGGATTTACGAACGATTTCAGGGTTATTTCTCATCATTGCCGGTGTGCTGGTGATTACCGGACTGAGCTTCGGGACAGGGCAAAACAGGAAAATGACAGCCGGCCTCACCTACGGCGTACTCACCGGATTGTTTATTGCACTTTACACGGTTAATGACGCGATTGCAGTAAAATCCTACACAATATCCCCCTTAGTGCTCACCTTTGGGACCAATCTGCTTGGTGCCGCCTTGCTATTTCCTTTCATTCGTGCTGAGAAAGATGAATTGAAAAGAGAGATCAAGTTGCATAAGTGGGTCATCGTCGCCATTGCGGTTATGAGTCCGGCCGCTTACATGCTGGTTTTGGAGGCGTTGAAATATGCACCATTAACAGTCGTAGCGCCAGCCAGGGAAACCAGTATTTTGCTCGGTGTATTTATGGGTTCACGAGTCTTCGACGAAAAAGATTTGAGAAGAAGGCTCGTAGCGAGTGTTTTGATTTTGGGTGGAATCGTAATGCTAAGCTTAGGCTAAGCATGTATAGACCTGTAATTAGTTGAGAAATAAACACGCGCTTGTGTTAACAATTGTATTTTATTACTTAACATTGACTGTTTCTGGAGCCCGCATTTTCTTTGTGAAAAGAAGATAAAAGTTTCTGCTTATAACACACTTTTTTGTTAACATTTGCTACCCGGTTCAGCTACCAAAAGAATAAGCTCGACGCCGAAGGGATGGAAAGAAAGTTTACCGAAGCACTGGGATATGAAACGCGCAAATTAAATTAATGTTTCCCGCACGGGCACTTACAGATCGGAAAGTCCCGCAAGTGCTTCATATCGGTTTGCCGCATTATTTGCTGTACAGTGGCGACCGTTTCAAAACATATTCCAGCGCATTTTGATAAGCATCTTGCGACTTGAAAAAGGATTTGCGCGACTGGCTGAACATGTTATTGCCTTTGTCGTTGTAGACGTCCAGATTGATCGTGGTTTCGTAATTATTGTAGTTTGTCGCCCTCGAAGAAGCGTAGCCGGTACTTTTTACCTCTTTGTCGTTGAATTTGGTCTTATCAGTGTTTGACGAAGATGCAATGCTCGATTCGGAAGCTTTGTTTAACAAAACAGTTCCGTCGACGATGAATTCGACGCCCAGAATGTTGCAGATATCGTCCATCGTGTAACCTTGGAGTGTTTCTCTGGTGACGCCCGCTTTGATCAGTCTCGCGTTCGTATTGCGTGTGTCAAGGACTTGAAGTACACCGGCGTGTTTACTCAGGAATGTGAAACATGCGCCTTGAACCACGTTGCTGAGTTCATCAGCCGCTTTTTGGCCGTCTTTAATGAATGCGAATGGGAGGATGGCGATTTTATTATGATGATCTGCTAGCCCCGACGCGCCTGCTGCGGAAGCGCTGGCTGGTGCGGATGCAGCCGCAGAACTTAAAGAGGGCTTGTTGAAAATTTCAATTCTGCCGCTGGCATAGGTTATTTTCAGAATATCTGATTTTTTGACCGGGTAAATGAGCGATTCACCGGCATAGGAGAATTTCACGGCATCATCTGTAATCTCGACCACTTTGCCAGCCAGTTCATCGCCGTTCAATTGAAGAATAACATCGTTTTTAGCCGTCTGTTGCGCGAACAATGGTGTGGATAGCAGCAAGAAGAAAATAAAATTGAAAAAGTGTTTCATAGTTAGTTGAGTTAAGAATGAGAGAATTTTCCTTGAATTGATTCGATGATGTGTTGCTGCTACAATTCTGCCAATTCGCGACGTGCTACATAATTTTCCATCAGATACATGTCGGGTATTACGATGCTGGATCCTTTTGTAACGCCGCAGCGGACGTAGTATTCTTTGCCTTTTTCAATATTGAATGTCACTGCATCCTGTTTTTTGGTTTTTCCAAAAAAGCGGTGTTTGCCAAATTCGGTTATTTTGTATTCGAACCGCGAGCCTGCTGAGGCTTTGCCAATTACACCTTTGTCGTCCATCTTGATCTGATAGGATATAATGGCACCTTCAAAGGCTTTGGGGCGATAGAAATGGACAATTGCATAGTCGGCATCCGAAGGAAGAGTCGATTTATTGACGGCTGTTTTATTAGATTCAATTGAAGCGATGGCCGCCGAATCCAGATTCTTGTACAATCTGGCAGTGATGTGATAGCAGCCGTTTCCCATCGCTGGTTTTTTAACCTGAGTCAGCTGAATCAAATTGGCACCCGATTGTCGGGATTGGAATGTGGCGTAGTCCATCAGGTTTTTGTAACCGCAGTTACTGGAAAGTAGCGAGGCGCCCATGACGACCTCCCGTAGAAACTCTGATTTTCCAGGAAGTATTTCATCCGGCTGCAGGATGAAAGTTTTGATGCTGTCTGGGAGCGGATTTGCTCTGAACACAGTGTTCGTTCCGGTAGTTTTGGGCGCGCAGGCCTTTAATGCGCAGCACGCTACAACTAAGAAGTGAGCTATTTTATTCATCCTTTTTAACGAATTTAAGTTGAATATGCCTTTGTCAAAAATTGAAAAAATACAACCTGATACTCTAAACTGGTCATTTCCAAATCTTGTAGAACTAATTTATAATGGCTAATTTTTTTGATCGAATTCCTGACTTGTTAAAATCGAAGCAGAATGGTTACAATTTATTGGCAAATGGTTGCAAAATCCTTTTGGGTTTAGGTTGCAACTGTTTTGTATTTTTCTAATATTTAATAATAGTGAAATTACTTGTTTGAGACGTTCGTGCCGATATATAGTAAGAGGTAAATGCTTGCTCTTGACTAATACGCGGGCTTGTGAATGCGTAGCACCCGGCGCTTTTTATTTCTTAAAATTGGAGTATTCCAAAATCGTTACAGTTGTCGCTTTCTGACCTAAGATCTTAATAACCATTGTAGTATTATCCTTTTTGGGCATATAGCGTTTATCCGCCTCGCTCCATGCAAGTTCAGAGTAAGTGTTTAGTGTAGGCACGTTGAAGGTTTTGATTTTGAACGGTTTTTCATTGACCGTCTCCACCTTGGTGATTTTTCCAATCAGTGTGTTCACCGTCAGATAAACCCGGAAATCCTTGATGAATGCATTGTCTTCGACCAATGAAGCTGGATCAAATTGGTAGCTGATTGTTAGGGCATTACCTTCTTCTTTCTCTATTTTGTAGGTGCTTTCATCGATTTTCATAGGTGGGACCGCAGCTTTGCCATGCTCTTTTCGGAAGCGTTTTATTTCGGTTGTGGACGGATCCTGATCGTCCGCGGAAATCACAGTCCAGCGCTCGGCTTCGGCTTTTGATGGATCGTAGCTTGCCAGGATTACTTTCTGCCTTCCTTCGGTTGTAACTGTTTCTTTCAGGTCGTAAGCATAGTCTTCCGGTTTGGCACGCAACTTTTCATCAAATATCAAGTTTTCCTGAACCTGGTATTTGGCCAATGCGGCCGAAACGGCGTCTTTTTGCGCAATCGCCCGCACACTGGCCAGGCCCAGGATTGTCATTACTAGCGCTTTCTTCATCGCGGATCGATTATTTAGGTTTGTGTTAATGAACTGTTACTTTTTTAGCCATGCCTCGTTCAAAGCACGTTTAGACTCGTCTTTGAACCTAAACCCGTCACCATCGGAATAGTTTTGCTTTACGATTCCTTTCAGTTCCATATCCTCGCCATTCCGGTTCACTTTTACCGTGATCGGGCTTCCTTCTTCGAGGTCATAGCCCATGTAAATGATCCCGTTCAGGTCTTTCGGATCCAGTTTCAACCCGTTTATCTCTACAAAACGGTCATTGTTTTTAATGCCCAGATTATTGTAAAAGTTGTTCGCCCCGTCAACCGAATCGGCCAGAATGTGTGTATTTGTCTTGTCGAGTTTAATGTAAGGCGTGCCTTCGATCATGAAAACAATTGGTTCAGGAAAGGAAACCACTTCTTTCGCAACACCCATTCTTTTTGTAAATGATTCATAATTAATGTGTTCACCTATAACTACATGGTTTTGGAGAAACTCACCAATCGTTGCGCTTGTCAGTTTCGTGATCTCTGGGATCAGCTCTGCATCCTCGAATGCCTTGGTAGGGCCGTAAGTTTTAGAAAGCTCGCTCATCAGCCACAGTAACCCGCGCTCGCCCTTACTTTCTTCCCTGATCAAAATATCCACACACATGGCGATCAGCGCACCTTTTTCGTAGACATTGGGATATTGTGCCTTCATTTTCCTATCTAAAACGTGGCTGCTCATCTCCGTAATAGACAGTTTGTCATCATATCTGCGTGCGTTTTCAACCTTTTTAGCCATCAAGTCATAGAATTGATTGTCATTGATCAAGCCTTGGTTCACCTGAAAAAGATTGGAGAAATATTCGGTCACGCCCTCATAAAACCAAAGGTGCTGGCTCATTTTCGGATCGTTGAAATCGAAATACTGGATTTCCTTTGAATGGACTTTCAGGGGCGTAATGGTGTGAAAAAACTCGTGACTGATGACGTGGATCAGGTCTTTGCTGCGCATCGGATCACGGAATACTGCCACAGTGGAGTTGTTATGTTCCAGCGCGCCCAGGCCCTTTGCGTCATTTTCAGCGCCGGATGAAACGTAGGTGAGCACTGCATATTTCTTCGTATCATTAATGGGCCCGAGAAATTTCTTCTGCGCTCTTACCATTCTTTCCAAGTCCGGACGCAGGTCACTGGCGCGTACGGTACCGCTTTTGGAATACACACCCAGCAGCACCTCCATGCCATTGACATTGAAATTGGAAGTATCAGGCGCCGCATACATAATCGGATTGTCGACCACATCCGGGTAACGGGAAATGTTGAAAACGTCTGATTGCGAGCTGTTATCCATGTCGATCAGCGCCGTTGATCCATATAATCCGGCAGGGTGGGATATGGAGATCTGGTAAGGTTTTTCGAGCTGGTTGGTGAAGTAGCCCACGAACCCGGCCATGTTCAGCATGAACTGCTTTCCGGCGTCAATGTTAGTGCCTGCGGGCGAGAAAATGGTTTTTCCCTCTTCCGTAAATGTGCCGTTATCAGCTTCATTGTCGAACGTATCATTGACGAGATAGGAGACCTTGGCCAACCGTTTTGCGTCTTCGATCATCACCGTATTTGAGTCCGTGCGGGAGGTTTTAAGTTCTTTCCCTTTTTTGTCAAATGCCTTAATGTCGGTTATATAGCGGCCGTAATCGGCAATTGCATATGTTCCGGGAATGATTTTTGGAAAATGGTAGGCAATGGTCGAAGCCGTTTGCTTGGGAGCATCGACGGTCACTTTCACCTGGTCGTATTTAACATCAACGAGGTCAATTGACACATGAACCGAATCGCTTTTCGAGATTTTTCCGCCCGCCTTTTTGCCGGGAGCGCATCCGCAAAACCAAATCAGGGCCAAAGAGAATATGGATATATGCAGCCTCATAATGTTTTTTAGTTGATAAAATGTCTGATCAGCCGGCAATGTACAAACCGCCTTCTGACAAACGTTCAAAGCAGTTCGTCAATGGCACGATCTATGATCTCGTCCCGTTTCAAATTGGTCCAGTCAAAAGAAGCCGGAATGTCGGCAGGGACACCATTTTCGAACGAATTGTTTTTATCAAGCGTCAATCCCTGGGAAATGGAGAACCGGTAAGTCCAGCCGTTTGGCAGCTGCCCGCCATTGGGTAGGCCCAGTCCACCGCCAGTTGTATCACCTACCAGGAAGACATTAGGAAGCGCTTTTGTCGCCAGCGAAGTAAATGAAGCTGCGCTGAATGTGCCTCTGTCAACCAAAACGGCTACTGGCTTCGTGTATCGAATGCCGTCATAAGGTTCAACATAGGCCTCCTGCGGTTCGGTAAAATCATTATGGCCTTTGCCATTTTTCAGTCTGACATAATAAAGCAGCGTTTTCGTCTCAACGAAGCGGCTGAGCAGTTCAAAGACATCCGTCACCGCGCCGCCGCCATTTTCCCGGAGATCGAGGATCAGGCCTTTTGTGTCTTTGTAGCGATCGAGCATGAAATCCATGTTTTTCTTGTCCACCGTACCGGAAAATTCCGGAAAACGAATGTAGCCGATTTGTCCGTTGGCAATAAAATCATGTGAGAAAGGGCCGGATTGGTAAAAGCGACGCGGCAGATAATTGTCCTCTACAATGCGCCAGTCGAAGTTATCCTTTCCTTCGCGCAGCACTCCATAACTTGACACATTGAAATTGGAAACCAGGTTGGTATGGTCGTCTTTCAGCTCATTCAGCATGGAGCCGAGGACTTTGAAAAGGGAGTCGTCCGACATTCCATCGTAAATTTTTGCTGAATAGCGAACCTTTACATCATCCCAGTTTATGCCTTTCAAATCGAAATAGGCATATTTTTCATCGCATTGTGTCCACAGGTAATCAAAGTTCTTCATCGGATCTTTTGACTCGTTTTCTGCGTCAAACAATGCTGATTCACAAGAAAAGAAAAGTAGTCCGACAACGATATATGATAAATGTATGATTCGCTTCATCTTGGTTAGTTGTTTTTAGTGTTGAAAAGTAGCGTTACGCGGAATGTATGACTTGCCATTTCAAAGTCTGCAAAATCCCTTGACGTTTTGTAAGCATCCCAGGCATAGGAAAACCGCCAGCCATTTTTGTTTTTGAGCCAAATGGTGTAATCCAATGTCGTCGCAAGTGAGCTTACCCCGAACGCTTTCACCTGATAGTCTCCCAATAAACCATCGAATCCTGATTTGTTGATAATCTGCCCAATGCCGAGATAGGAATAACCATTACGGACCGAGGCGCCTATCAGACTCGCATTGAGCTTGAAAGACAGGCTTTTCGTCTTCGGTTCTTTGCCGCGTCTGCTGCTTTGTCTTGTGATGTTGCGCGTTGCTTTCAATGTTCCGAACAGGATTGGGAAAGCTTCTATCCCAACCGCACTGTTCATTAATGAGCGGTTAACTCTCAGATTCGCCGTCCCGTTCAGTTCTCCCCCTGCCTTAAAATTCCAGCGCTCCGAACCGTTGCCAAATATCTGATAGAGCCGGGAATGATGAACGGATAAGGTTTTGAGCGCACTTTCCGCAGCGTGCTCATTGTAGTCATTTTCGAGATTACTGGTCAGAAATGCGAAACCCGTCGAAATGTCGCGTCGTTCGCTCATTCGGGATAATGAAACGGCGTACCGATGGGCGATACCTTCATAAAACAAAGGAGAAGTTGCGAAATCCCGGAGACGGGACAGGCCTACACCTGCGGAAAGATCAATGTACCTGGAATTTCCCAGGAAGGCTTGCTCGTCCTGAGCGTGAGCTTTCAGTGAGCCTGTTGTCGTGATCAGTGTTAAAATGATCAGAGTCCAGAAAAGTAGATGCTGTTTCATGCGCAGTTAGTTGGAGATGAGGTGAATGGATTATTAAATTTAAAAAGGTGTGACGTACTCAGTGCAGACCAATTGACAATAAAATTGTATTTTTCATAGTTTTAATTTTGGTAGGCTATGAAGCGGTTTTGACTACCTACGTATTTTCTGTGATTAATAAATATTAAACAATTGGTAAGCTTGGATAAACAAATAAATAGAAATAATTTGTAATCAAGAAATAGTTTATAACTTTTGTTACTACATTTTTGCCGTTATCGTGATTTGGGGACAGAGCAAAATTATTTAAATAGTGCAATTGTGCTATTAACCGATTTTCGTATTACTTTCAAGAAAAACCCTATCCCTGGTTTTCATTATGATCGCGATGAAAGAATCATTCATTTACCGAACCGATGCATTCATTTTGTGCTCGATTTTATTCTCGCTGATGCTGCTTTCCATTTTTCTCGGATTCAAATTTGGGAAAGTCAGGTACAGCCAGGATGAGGAAAGTGCAGGCAACAACACGATCGTCTCTGCATTGTTTGGGTTGCTGGCATTTTTGCTGGCCGTGACTTTCGGCATGAGCGGAAGCAGGTTTGACAGCAGAAGGGATGCCATAATCAATGAATCCAATGCAATAGGGACGGCTGTTTTGCGTGCCGACCTTTATCCGGACTCACTCAGGGCCACATTGCGAAAGAACTTCAAAAGTTATCTGAATGCGCGCATCGACTATTACGAAGCAGGAAGAGATCGCGGTAAAATGGATGAAGCTAACGCCAGGGCAGATGCACAAGAGAAAAATTTATGGCAAACTGCGATGGGCCATGCAAGGACTTCACCTGACTTTTTGAAAACCCAGCCAATGATCCCTGCATTAAACGATATGTTCGATAACGCAACGATCTGCAATACACGTGAAAAGGCCAGGGTGCCCGATCCTATGGTCATATTGTTAATGACGTTGTCCATTGCGAGCGCATTTTATGCAGGCTATATATCTGTGGGAAAAGGAAAGCTGGACTGGTTCATTATTGTAGGGTTTTGCTTGCTTACTTCATTGGTCATCTACATTACACTAGACCTGGACAGGCCAAGAAGAGGTTTGATCAATTTGGACGCAACGCACCAAACTATGCTGGATGTTTTAAAGCTATTATAGAGATTTCTATGGTGTCAGCAGAAAGGATATTTAAAATAATAATTGCTCTTATAGCCTTTTACTTATTCTTTTTTTCATTTGTTTACAAAATCAAATCATCCTTCCTGCCTTGGAATGAAAATGCTCTTCTTCTCTGCCAAGCCTTACGACAAGCAGTTTTTTGACCGGTATAATGCTGAATTTCATTTTGAAATAGAATATCTGGAAACCCATTTTTAAGTCCGCATATTGTCAATGCGGTGGATGAAGATGTCAGAGTGGTTTGTGTGTTTGTTAATGACAAGGTCAATGCGGAAGTAATCGCTGCGCTGGCGGCGAAAGGCGTTCGAATCATTGCGTTACGTCCCTACCAAAAAACTATTGCAACTTTTATTGCAACAAAACAAAAAAGGACTTAGATTTTTTATCTAAGTCCTTGATTTTCAATGTGGGCCCACCTGGAATCGAACCAGGCACCTACTGATTATGAGTCAGTTGCTCTAACCGAATGAGCTATAGGCCCTTATTATATCTACTTCACGTTCAGTAGCTCTAAGCGATCGGCAGACGTTCTGAGGGTAGACGCTTTGTGAGCTATAGGCCCTCGCACCGAAGGCGTGATCGGAGTGCAAAATTAGTGAATCGCGGCAAATCTCCAAATCATAATGATAAGAATAAGTTCTTTTGTCCGTTGGTAGTTTATTACTTTTGGCAAAAAATCAGACTTTGAATAAAAGGAAAATCATTAACGATCCGGTCTACGGGTTTATATCCATATCCTCTGATCTGCTTTACGACCTTGTTGATCACCCCTATTTTCAACGGTTAAGAAGGATCAAACAACTCGGACTTGCGGATATAGTATACCCTGGCGCGTTGCATACCCGCTTTCACCATGCACTCGGTGCCATGCACCTCATGAGCCAGGCATTGAAAGCTTTGCAGGAAAAGGGGCACATGATCTGGGAGCCGGAACTCGAAGCGGCGCAGGCTGCTATCCTGCTGCACGACCTCGGCCACGGGCCTTTTTCACACGTTCTGGAAAGCGTTTTGCTGACCGGCGTCGCGCACGAATCCATTACATTGGTGATGATGAAGGACCTGAACCGGCAAATGAATGGCAGGTTGGATATTGCCATTCAAATGTTTGAAGGGACTTACCCGAGGCGCTTCTTTCACCAGATGATTTCCAGTCAGCTTGATATGGACCGGATGGATTACCTGAACCGGGATAGTTTCTATACAGGCGTTATTGAAGGTTCGATAGGTGCCGACCGGCTGATCAAGATGCTGGATATCAGTAAAGATCAGCTGGTAGTGGAGGAAAAAGGGCTGTTAAGTATTGAGAATTTTCTTCATGCGCGCAGACTGATGTACTGGCAGGTGTACCTGCATAAGACGCTGCTGAGCGCCCAGGCGATGCTTACCCAGATATTACATCGTGCCCGTGAGCTGTCCGTTGCCGGAGAAAAGCTGTTTGCGACACCTGACTTTGCAAGGTTTCTGCAAAATGAATATTCCCTCTCCGATTTCGATACGCAACCCGATTTGTTGCGGGCCTTCAACGGTTTGGATGATAATGACGTATGGGCATCAGTAAAGGGGTGGAAGTCGCATCCTGATCCTGTTCTCTCAACATTGTGTGAAATGCTGCTCAACCGGAATTTGTTCAAAATCAGCTTTTATAGTGCTCCTCCGGGAGAAGAAATCCTCGCGCCGCTGAGAAATCGGCTTCTGGACAATGGAATAGCTGAAAATCAGTTATCCTATTTTATGGTCACCGGCGAGACTACCAATTGGGCCTATGCAAAAGAACAGGACCCGATCCGTGTAAAAATGAAGAATGGGAACTTACTCGACATTGCCGATGCATCCGACATTCCTACCATTGAAGCACTGACTAAGATTGTACGCAAGTACTATGTATGTTGGGGTAAAAATGTATCTTTGCGTGGTTAGTCAGGATCATAACAAGAAAAAGCTTTTTTAAGAATTTGCACTACTTACTCGAATTACATTACCCGAAATTAGCCGAAAAAATATGAAATTTACTGTCAGCGAGATTGCTCAAATGCTTGATGGAACTATTGTTGGAGATGAAAAAATTACAATTAATTCGGCTGCTAAAATAGAAGAAGGGCGTCCGGGGTGTATTTCTTTTTTGGCCAATAGTAAATACGAACCCTTTATTTATACCACACAATCGTCGGCAGTAATTGTTAATCACGACTTTGCCCCGAAAAAAGAAATTGCCGCCACCCTTATATATGTAAACAACGCCTATACTGCCTTCACGATTCTGCTGGAAGAGTATCAGAAACGTCTTTCCAATGAAAAAACCGGAGTAGAACAACCGAGTTTTATCGGTGAAAACAGCCAGGTAGGGCAGCATTGTTATCGCGGAGCATTCTCATATATTGGAAAGAACTGCTCCATCGGCGAAAGCGTTAAAATTTATCCTAATACATATCTTGGAGACAATATCACCATCGGCGATTATTCTGTAATCCACCCGGGTGTAAGGATTTATGATAATACGGTCATTGGTAAAAACTGTACTATTTTTGCGAACACGGTGATCGGAGGTGACGGTTTCGGCTTTGCCCCACAGGCTGACGGAACTTATAAAACCATTCCACAACTGGGTAATGTGGTGATAGAGGACGATGTGAGCATTGGGTCTAATTCAACCATTGATTGCGCTACGATGGGTTCCACCATTATCCGGAAAGGTGTGAAGATTGATAATCTTGTACAGATTGCACATAATGTAGAGATTGGAAAAAATACCGTTATTGCAGCGCAGTCAGGAGTGTCGGGCTCAACGACGGTAGGTGAACAATGCATTATAGCAGGTCAGGTTGGGATTACCGGACATATAACGATTGCAAATAATACCAAAATAGGTGCCCAGAGTGGTCTTGGCAAATCAATAAAAAAAGAAGGCCTTTCGCTTTCAGGCTCGCCGGCAAGGGATTTGACCGAACATTTGCGTTCGATGGCCCTGGTTAGAAGGGTTCCTGCTATTGAGGAAAGACTGAAAGACCTGGAAAGCAAAAGGGAAATATCCGATTTTCAGGAAGAAAATTAACCGCAAAATACCCCATTACGCCTTTAAGTAGAAGAGGATAATATATAATGAACGAAAAACAACAAACCATTTCTAAGTCTGTATCCGTTACGGGAGTGGGTTTACATACGGGTGTAGTTGCAACAATGACATTTGTTCCAGCGCCCGCGAATCATGGATATAAGTTTCAGCGTGTCGATTTACCTGACCAACCCATTGTAGATGCAGATGTTGATAATGTAGTAGATCTCTCACGGGGCACGACCATTGAACAGAATGGCGCCAGGATTCACACCGTGGAGCACACACTTGCAGCATTGGTTGGCTTGCAGATTGATAATGTACTGATCCAGCTGGATGGCCCCGAGCCTCCAATCATGGACGGTAGCTCTATCAATTTTGTAGATGCGCTGCTTGATGCCGGAATTGAAGAACAGAACGCATATCGTAACTACTTTGAGGTTTCGGAATATGTTCATTATATCAATAAAGAAAAAGATACCGAGCTGGCCGCATTGCCGCTCTCGGATTACCGGTTGACAGTCATGGTGGATTACAATTCTACCGTAATCAGCAGCCAGCATGCTTCTTTGAATGACATTACTTTGTTCAAAGATGATATCGCCAAGTGCCGGACATTTGTTTTTCTGCATGAGCTGGAAGCTTTGTACCGACAAAACCTGATCAAAGGTGGTGATTTGACTAACGCGATCGTGATCGTGGACAGGGAGGTGCAGGACGGAGAACTCGATCATTTGTCACAACTTTTAAATAAGCCGAAAGTCAGTGTCAATAAATCAAGAGGCGTGCTGAACAACATTGATCTGCATTACCCGAATGAAATGGCACGCCACAAGCTGCTCGATCTGATCGGGGACCTTGCACTGGTAGGTCGTCCCATCAAAGCGCAGATCCTGGCAGCGAGGCCCGGGCACGCAGCTAATGTAGCGCTTGCGAAAAAAATCAAGAAGCTAATCAAGTCGGGCAAAGGAGATATTCCACAATACGATCCTAACAAAGCCCCAGTTTTTGACATTAACCAGATCGGACAGTTACTAGCCCACCGTTATCCTTTCCAAATGATCGACAAGATCATTGCATTGGACGAAAATAGCGTAGTAGGGGTGAAGAATGTGACTATCAACGAACAGTTTTTCCTGGGCCACTTTCCCGGAAATCCTGTAATGCCCGGCGTCCTGCAATTGGAAGCAATGGCGCAGACGGGCGGTATCCTGGTTCTGACAAGTGTACCTGACCCGGATAATTACTGGCCTTACCTGATCGGTATTGATGCCTGCCGCTTCCGGCGCAATGTTTTCCCCGGAGACACAGTTATTTTCAAATGCGAGTTCACCTCCCCGATGAAAAGGGGGATCGTCAAAATGAGTGGCCGGGGGTATGTGGCCGGACAATTGGTGTGTGAAGCGGACATGATAGCAAGCCTGGTAAAGAAAAAATGACTCAATCATTAGCATATATCCATCCTGACGCTAAGATCGCTCAGAATGTGGAAATCGAACCATTCGCAATGATCCACTCCGACGTAGAAATCGGTGAAGGGACTTGGATTGGATCACACGCTGTTATCAATTCAGGTGCACGCATTGGCAAAAACTGCCGGATATTTCCTGGTGTCGTTATTTCAGCGACCCCGCAGGATTTAAAATATAACAACGAGTATACGCTCACGATCATTGGTGACAATACCACGATCCGTGAGTACGCGACCATCAGCCGGGGAACGGAAGAGCATTGGAAAACAGTGGTTGGTTCCGACTGCCTGATCATGGCATACGCCCACGTAGCGCACGACTGCCGGGTTGGAAACAATTGCATCATTGGAAACAATGTGCAGATGGCCGGCCACGTTCACGTTGGCGACTGGGCGATTGTGAGTGCATTAAGTGCTGTGCATCAGTTTGTTAAAATCGGGCCGCATTCATTTGTATCAGGAGCTTCTTTGGTGCGCAAAGACGTGCCGCCGTTTACGAAAGCCGCACGTGAGCCTATTTCTTACGTAGGTATCAATTCGGTTGGACTAAGACGCAGGGGTTATAGCAATGAGAAAATTGTTGATATCCAGAACGTTTACCGCTACATCTACATGAAAGGGCTGAACAATGCTGAGGCTCTTCAAAAAATAGAACTGGAATTGCCTCCGTCCAATGAAAGGGATGAGATCATTAACTTCATCCGTAACTCGGAAAGAGGAATTATGAAAAGCCCATTCCAGACCAATGGTACTACCGATACAGAGGCTCAGCCCTGATCTGAAAAATATCTGATAAACGAAAAAAGCTCCAAAATTTGGAGCTTTTTTCGTTTGCAATGTCTCAGTAAACAACCAGCTGGTCGCCTTCCTTAATAGTGCCAATGTCCTTTACAACCATATTCTGACCAAACATGACCTTGTTATTGACCCTTCTGTATGAAGCCAGGGTTTTCAGAGGCTCAGACCCTTTTTCAGCTGTTTCAGGATTGATGGTAGTCAAAACACAACGCGCGCACGGCTTTACTATCTCAAAATTCAGATCACCGATCATGACGTTTTTCCATTGATCTTCTGCAAAAGCTTCGGTTCCGGTAACAACGAAATTCGGCCTGAAACGCCTCATGGAAATAGGTTCCGCTAGTCGGGAATTGAGATCATCCAGCGATGCCTGGGAAATGATCAGGTAGGGGAATGCATCGGCGAAACTAACATTCTCCTCATGTTTGGCATATTTTGTATCAGCCTTTCGGAATGAACTATCCGGCATCATCACCAACCGCAAATTTTGATTTAATGTGCTGCTGAGCCACGCGTCGGCCTCTTCACAAACTGTAACTGCTTCCACCACATCGTCCCAGACTGTAACGGTCACGGGTTTCGAAGACACTGGTTTATAGGGTACTATGACTGGGTTTTTCGGTTCGGGCCGGTAGGAAATTCTCAGTCCGTCAGAAAGCAGCTCAACGTCGATCAGCGCCATTTTGGTAAAAACACGTTGGGTAATGAAAACATCGTTTTCGTCGATGATCATCCAGCGACGGTCGTATTGCAAGCCGCGTTCTTCGGTTTTGGCCTCGGCTAACCGGATTCCGCCAAGCGACTTTACCGGATAAACCCATATTTCTGACAATATCATTTTGAAACGTTTTTTTACTCAATAGTTAGTTTACGGATACGGTTATTGAAGGAATCGGTAACAAACAGATTTTCATCCTTATCAAGCGTACTGCCCTGCGGATGCCAAAACCTGGCCACATTACCTGTTCCCTCCACATAACCAGGTACAGTCGGCTGGCCTGCTAGTGTCGTGACCATGCCGTCAGGATAGACGAGCCGGATACAATGGTTGTACAGATCCGTCACATACAAGTTTCCAAGCTTGTCAATCTGGACATTACTCGGTTGATTGAACATAGCTTCGGTAGCCTTTCCGTCCATAAATCCAGCCTTGCCCGGTGTTCCTGCAAAAGTAGTTACCATTCCGTCCGGTGATATCCGGCGAATGCAATGATTATGCTTATCCGCTACAAAAGCATTGCCTGTTTCATCAAAAGTCAGGTGTGCCGGAAAGTAAAATTTGGCCTCCCGAAGTTTCCCATCGGCATGTCCCGGGGTGCTTCCCGCAAAAGTGGTCACCTGCCCGTTCGCGGAGATTTTTCTTATCACCCCATTTTCTGTGTCGCAAACCCATAATGTGCCTGATTTGTCAATTTTTACACCATAGGGTCTCTTAAACTGTGCAGTTGCCAGGTCTCCATCTAAAAGCCCTTCACGTTCAGGACTGCCCGTGATGGTAGTTAAAGTGCCATCGGTCGCTATTTTTCTGATTGCGTTATTTTGATGGTCTGCCACATATATGATACCGTCCGGGCCAACGTCCACGCCGATTGGAAATTTCATAAGTGCCTGGTCACCTTTGCCGTCTTTGAAACCGGAATGCGGGGTACCTACAATGGTTGAAGTGGTTCCGTCAGCTTCTATTTTACGGACCATGCAATTGCCCAGATCGGCGACATACAGAAGTCCCTTGTCGTAAACAATGTTGTAAGGCCCCTCAAATTTAACCGTTTGGGGAGCGCCGTCAGCGTATCCTTTTGTGCCGCCAGCGAAGAAGCTGGTGGTCGCAACATACTGGTAACGAAATTTCTCAGCGGACGTAAATGCTTTTCCTTTTACCGTTAAATCTATCGCTCCCAGGCCGCATTTGTCGGGAACAACAGCTGCTATCTCGCTGTCCCTGACAGATTGAATGGTGGCAGAAAGGCCATTGATTTTAACAGAAATATCTGACACGACCGTGCCAAAGTTTTTACCCTGAATCTTTATCAATGTTCCTTTGCCGCCACTTAATGGGCTGAATCCTTGCAGTTCCGCGATTGGGTCGGGAGTTTTCACAGGATTGTCGCTGCTACATGCCAGCCAGGAAGCAGATATCGCGAGAATCAATGTAAAAATGATACTGGTCCTCATGGATTTACCAGAAATTTGGTTGCTAAATGTAACGACTGAGACTCCACTTTGAGCATATAGATACCACTTTTCAAGGTCGAAATGTCCAGCTCTGTTTTTCCGTCTTTCGCCTTTCGCTCTTCTTTGATCAACAACTTGCCGGCTATATCCAATACCGAAATAACCACTGCTTGTTGCTGCGCTGGAACTTCAATCTGCATTTTGCTTTGGCTTGGATTAGGATAGGCCTTTAATGAACCGGGCTGTGAGATTTGGGTTGAAGTGACAATCTCTTTGGGGAATGTAAGCTCCCAGATCTGACCTCTTCCTTCCAGGACATAGAGCTTGCTATCGACAATTTTCGCGTCCGTTGGCTCCCAGAAATCCATCGCGATACGATGGGCATGGAGAGTGTAGTCATCCCCGGCTGCATTCTTTTTCAAATCCAGCATGAGCAGGTCACGACCTGAATCTTGCATAGGGCCGTAGGATGCGGTTCCTTCCTGAAAGTTTAATACAAAACCTTTTCCTTTATATTCTCCTCCCAAACCTTCTTTCGTGTCAAATACAAGCCCCAATGGAGAACGATGTGCTGTAAAAGTACTGATCGTTTTTCCGTTCTCACTGGCGTCCATGATCTTTCCAGTCACCGCGTCTCTGTACATGTCGGCATCGGGCCCGGCATTTTGAATGGGCTTGCGAAAAGTCAGGTTCTTTGGCTTCGGAGGATATTTGCTGTCATCGTAAAAGGCTCCGATCTGGTAGCCGGTGTAAGCATGGTTAAGTAGTTTGTCATCATCCTGCTTGTACCCGGCAAATTGCATAGGCGTATCGTTACCACCCATTTCCCAGGGAAAGCCGTAATGTGCTCCCGGCCTGATCCAGTTCATTTCCTCAGGATCGTCGCGGTCACCGGAATTTTCTACACTAAAAAGATCACCGTTCGCAGCAAAAGCCAGACTGAATGCATTTCTTACGCCTCTCACATAAATGTAGGGCGCCAGCGCAGAGGAGTCATTTGGTAAAATAAGATTTTCAGTAGATGCAGGAATTTTGAAAATGGCGCTGGTGAGCGCTATCTCACGAAGATTGGGGTAAAGACCATCATTGTCCTTCACTTCGCCGTGGTCTGTCCGGGAGCCGCTGGCGATGAAAATATCCTTCCCATCGGGCGAAAAACAAATGGCGCTGAATGCGTGATCATACAATGTTTTGGAAGAAGCATGCTCAGCGGTCCTGAAAATTTCTGTCCATATAAGCTTGTGATCAGCTGTTATTTTTGCCTTTACAGCCTTGCCGTAACCCGAAACTCCTTGTTTGAGCACGACATTGCCCAGCAGGTAGAGGCTACCCTCGTGCAATGCAAGGCCCTGCAAATAGTTAATGGCATGATCTTCCGCAGTAGCAAGCCGCTGAATGGAATAACTTCCGGAAACTTCTGGCTTCAAATGGTACAATTCACCATTCCAGGCGATGGTGTAAAAAGATTTGTCGGACGGGTCGTAAACAATTCTTGTCTGGGTATCGGTATTTTCAATTTTGACAACCGGACGGATGGTCACATCGTTGCGCAAAACTTTCGGCGTTTGACTGCGGCAAGCTTCACCTGTTGTCATCAATAACAATGTACAAATTAAACAGAGGAGGAAGTGCTTCATGCGCGGCGGTAATATTGTGAATACCTTTTAAAATTCCATTCTGGCCAGCGGACTTACGGTTTGATCACAAAAATCGTTTGCTAAAAATTTGTAATGTGCTGCAATGGCGATCATTGCAGCATTGTCTGTGCAATATTCAAAGGCAGGAATGTACACTTTCCAATCCAGTTTTTCGCCTAATTCTATAATTGATTTGCGTAATCCTGAGTTAGCGGAAACACCGCCTGCGATTGCAATTTCTTTGATACCGGTTTCTCTGGATGCTTTTTTGAGTTTTTTTAACAAAATATCAACCAAAGTGTATTGAATGCTGGCACAAATGTCCTCCTTATTCTGAGCGATAAAATCCGGGTTTTCCCTCACCTGTTTTTGTAAAAAATACATAAACGAAGTTTTGATACCACTGAAAGAAAAATCAAGTCCGGGCATCTCAGGCAGCGGAAAAGGATAAGCGGAAGGGTTGCCCAGAGCTGCATATTTATCGATCAATGGTCCGCCGGGGTAGGGTAAGTCCATGAGCTTCGCCGTTTTATCAAACGCTTCTCCCACCGCGTCATCCCTCGTTTCGCCGATGATCTCCATTTCCAGTGGGCTGGTCACTTTCACGATCTGTGTGTGTCCGCCGCTTACGGTCAGACAAAGGAATGGAAACGCAGGCTTGGGATCGTCGATGAAGTGCGCAAGCACGTGGGCCTGCATGTGATTGATCTCGATTAAAGGGATGTCGAGCCCCAGCGCCATGGACTTTGCAAACGACGTGCCAACCAGCAAAGCGCCCAATAAACCCGGTCCTTTGGTAAAAGCAATGGCTTCCAGGTCTTTTTTTGTTACTTTTGCATCATTCAATGCTTTATCTACTACCGGCAGAATATGTTGTTGATGAGCCCGCGAGGCAAGTTCAGGGACAACACCGCCGTATTGTGTGTGAATGAGCTGCGTAGCAACAACATTGGAGCGGATTTTCCCGTTAGTTATTACGGCTGCGGAGGTTTCGTCGCAAGACGATTCAATGGCGAGAATGTTCATATTGATGAAATATTCGCAAAATTAAGCATTAACAATAAGATAAGCAGTATCCCGCTGCGAAGCTATATATGTTAAAATTCCTGAAGGCGTTTGGCAATGGTCTGATTGTGGTTATTATCTTCGCGCTGCTTGCGCTTGGGATCGCCACCATTGCGCTGCAACTTCCTTCAGTCCAGACCTGGGCCGTCCGCCTCGCTACCAGCAACATTTCAGGAAAGCTGGGTTATCCCATTACCATTCAAAAAGTCAATATCAAGTGGTTCGATGTCGTTTCGTTGGAAGGAATTTCCGTGAAGGATACCAGCAGAAAAGACATGATCGACGTTGGCAGGATCGATGTGAATTTGAATGTCAACAACATCATTGAGAATTCTTCAAAGGAAATATACCTCGACGAAGTAAATATTTTCCAGCCTAATGTACACCTGGTGGTCATTCCCGAGTCCGGATCGCTGAACATCGATGGTTTTATTGAAAAGATCAACGAGCTTACCAGGCCCACAATTCCCCGACCGGCCAATGCGCCTGAAAACAATACGCCGTTTATCATTGGGAAATCAAAAGTCATTGACGGCACATTCCGGTACGATGATCCGCGTCGGGCAAGAGACAAAGGTGCCAGGGTTTTCGACTATTCCCATTTTGAACTGAACAAGCTGTATGGCGATCTGAAAAATTTCCTGGTTCAGGGAGATACCATTTCTTTTTTAGCCAAAAACCTGAAAACGGTAGATAAGCAAACAGGCCTGAACATGCACGACCTGGATACCCGGTTTTTGTTCTGTCAAAAAAAGATGGAGCTGAAAGAACTGGACGCCAGGATCGGGAATTCCCACCTGAAAGACGAAGTCATTTTCTATTACAACCGTTCCGGCGAGCTGGGTGATTTTAACCATAAGATCCGGATGAAAGGACATTTGGTCGGTAGTCATGTGGATTCGAGGGATCTTGGGTTATTCTCCGGCTATGTCGACAGGCTGCATGAAACCTGGCGGATTTCGGGTGATTTTAATGGTAAGGTGGACGATTTTATGCTTTCCAATACGGACCTGCATTTTGGAAAAGGAAGCAGGCTGGTTGGAAATATTGGTTTCAAAGGCTTGCCGACCATTGAAGGCGTTCAAATGGATATCAGTCTATCATTGTCCAGGGTCGATCCGGCCGACATTGTTCAATACTATCCTGAATGGGACATGCATCCGACCATGCAAAAATTCGGGCTGACATTGCTGGATGGTACATTCAAGGGAACGTTGGAGGATTTTGCTGTGAATGCTTCCGCGTCTTCGGCGCTGGGAGAGCTGGCTGGCGACCTTGTTTTTCATATCGCGGACCAGAAAACGACAACCTATTCCGGCGAGGTCAAAACATCTGCATTTGAACTGGGTAAGCTTATTGATAATGAAGAAACATGGCAACAGCTTGATTTTGACGGAAAAATATACGGGAAGGGTTTAGAGCTCCAATATGCTTCCACTGATTTGAATGCGCTGGTTGGTAAAATAGGTTTCCGACACTACGATTATCGTAATATCCGGCTGAAAGGCAATTTACAAAATCAGTATTTCAATGGGCATGTTAGCACGAGGGACAGCAATTTTGTGGTAGATCTGGAAGGAGAATTTGACCTTTCCAAGCCTAAAAATTCATTTGATCTTCAGGGGGTCATTGAAAAGGCAAACTTGAAAGAGCTTGGCTATACCGAAGACCAGATCACACTGCGGACCCAATTGAATGTGAATGTGACCGGAAACACGGTCGATGAGCTGACGGGCGATGCCAAGTTGTTGAATACCTACCTGTTGATGACTAATAAAGAACGTAACCTGGTCATTGATACGCTGGTGTTTTCGTCAAGGCAGCAGCTGGACAGGCGTAGTCTGCATCTTGAAAGTGAGTTTTTGTCCGCAAAGTTGGAAGGTAACTTTCTCCCGACCCAAACCTGGAAAGATGTCAGTCGCGTACTGGAAGAGTATAAGCTGTATTTCTTCGAGAATGCTGCGAACCGTACTGAGTATTATGCCAAAAAGCCGATACAGTCGATTCAAAACCGATATCAGATTGACTATGAAGTTCAGACGAGGAATCTGTCCCGATTTCTCGCGTTCCTGAGCCCGGATATTTACGTGTCCAGAGGCGCCCGCGCTGAGGGTGTTTTTAAAATGGACAATACCGCATTTTTGACTTTAAATGCGATTTCCGACACGGTGCGCTATGGTACCAATCAGTTTGTCAACTCTGAGGTGGATGTGACGACTTCAAAATTTGTCAACAGTGCCGAAGTACTGGCGTCGATATTGGTCACTTCTGATCAGCAGCAAATGAGTGTGCTGGTACCGACTGAAAAACTCGAATTGGAAGGTACGTGGGACGTGGACCACATTGATTTTAACGGTGCTGTGCATCAGGTCAAAAGTACTAATATGGCGAACCTGGCAGGAGAGATCCGGTTCTTGCCTGCCGGGCTGGACATTGGCTTTAAAAACTCAAAACTGAATTTGCTGGACGAGGAATGGAACGTGCCGTCCGAAAGCCTGATATCTATTGTCGGCAAGAACATTACCATGTCGAATGTGGGGCTGGTCAGTGGAAAGCAGCGTATTTTCCTGAGTGGTATGGCTTCGGATGACCCGGATAAGAGCTTGTTGCTGGATATCAGGAATTTTAAATTGGGTAGCCTTAACCCGGTACTAAACACGAAGCTGGCCGGTATTATGGATGGCTCAGCAAAGATGAAGGACATTTATAAAAGTGTGGTACTGGATGCGAATTTCAATATAGAAAGCTTAGGCTACGGCAAGTATGAGTTTGGAAACCTGTCGGGGACCGGAGACTGGGACCAGGTTACCAGTGAGCTTGAAATTGACGCCCAGCTTAACAAAAATGCCAGGCGCGTCTTTAATCTGACGGGATCCTATCGTCCGAAACTGAAAACAAATACTTTGAACCTTCGCGCGATTTTTAATCAGATGGATTTCAAAGCACTCGAACCATTTGCAGAGGGGCTGATTTCTGACGTCGGCGGAACTGCGCAGGGTACGGTGCTCATCAAAGGTGTGGTGAACGCGCCGGTGCTGGAAGGGTCATTAATGGTGGAGAAAGGAAGGATGAAATTCGATTATCTGCAATCTGTATTCACATTCAGCGACAGGGTCAATTTTACGGAAAGTGAAATTACTGCGAACAATATCCTGGTGACTGATGCTGATGGTAATACAGCAACGGTGCGAGGAGGTGTTTTTCATGATGGCTTCAAATACTTTTCGCTGGGTTTCAATGCGGACCTGCACAATTTTAAAATCCTGAATACCACGGCAAGAGACAATACTACCTTTTACGGTACGGCTTATGTTACCGGGCCTGTCGCTGTTTTCGGACCGATTGATAATCTTAACATCGAAGCCAATGTAACCAGTAACAAAGGCACGAGGATTCATATTCCCCTGGATGGAGCGACTGAGGTTGCGACGCAGGATTACATTCAGTTTGTGAGTAAAATGGCGCCGGTCGATAGCACGACTATGAGTTCAACGGATTCACTGAACCGCAGCCAGCTGGCGAGCAGCATCAAAATGGATTTCAATTTCAACCTGACGCCGGACGCGACTTGTGAAATTATTTTCGATAGACAAACTGGCGACATTATCAGAGGAAACGGAAGCGGGCGTTTGAACCTCAACATTGATACCAAAGGCGATTTCACGATGGCCGGTACCTACGAAATTGAAAGAGGGGAGTACAATTTTACCCTTCAAAATATCATTAACAAGAAATTCAACATTAAACCCGGCAGTCGCATCGTTTGGTCCGGCGATCCTTACGGTGCGCAGCTGGACGTGAAAGCAGGGTATACACAAATGGTATCGCTGGCCGGCGTGTTGCCGAACACCAGTAATCTTGGTAGCGCTGGCGGGGACGCATTGTCGCGGAGATATCCTGTGGAAGTGACGATAGGGCTGTCCGAGCGGCTGATGTCGCCGCTGATACGCTATGATCTTAAAATTCTGGATAATCCTTCATTGAGTGCATACCGTGGTCAGCTGGAGGCTTTTCAGAACAAACTGAAATCGGATGAGCAGGAGCTGAGCCGCCAGGTGAGCAGTTTGCTCGTCGTGAATCAATTACTCCCCGAGACCAGTTTGGCGACGGTAGGAAGCCAGAATTTCCTGGGCAGCAGTATCAGCGAACTGGTTTCGAACCAGATCAGCCGGTGGGCTTCGGGGATCAATGAAAATCTGGAAGTAGGTGTGTCCGGTCTTTCTCTGGATCAGAATGCATTGAACAACTTGCAGCTCAGGTTCTCATACCGTTTTCTGAATGACCGTTTCCGGGTGACCAGGGATGGACGTTTCACGTCCGGCACACAAAGCCAGACTGGCGCTACGCAGTACGATGCCGCAAGTCTTCTCGGGGAATGGACGCTCGAGTATTGGCTCAATCCCAATGGTTCAGTGAGGGTCAAGGCTTATAACCGTAACATCCAGAATGGGTTATATCCCAGCACTTTTACTACTGGCGGTGTGAGTATGCAGTTTACCCACAGTTTCAACCGGTTTACGCCAATGCCAAAACCAGTCGTGAAAATCCCGTACCTTATCCCGGTTGACTCCACCCGCCAGGATACGACGAGTGGCAAAAAACTACTCTCAGAAAAGCAATCTACACGTTAGTACCTTCAGACAGCCCATGCTTAATGGTATGAATGCGGTCATTGAATTGCAGATTAGGAAATTCAATGTTAGGTACGCAAGTTGCGGCCAGATAATCCATCACTTCCTTCGGATGGGGAACGCGCTTGCCGGTAGTAATGCTAATGTGCTTTGAAGTTGTCCAAAGCATGGTTTTCAATTCATTCCGGTGATCATTGGTCATGAAATATTCGGTCACCATCGTATCTTCATTGTAATAGATCACCCTGGAAGTGATCCTTACCCATTCGCTGATAAGCGCCGGGCGTACGTATGCGATCTGGTGCTGGTACACAACCCAGCTGGTGCGCAGCTCACGGAACATTGCTTCAAAACTGAAACCATAAAGCTTAGAAACCTGATCCTCCCGGGCATTGAAAAAGTATTCGAAATATTTTGAATTATTTAAATGCATCAATGGATCGCAATCCTGGAACCGGATAATAACCCGCGACTCGGCCTCAACCGGCATGTCAGATAGGTCAGCAGTAAAAAGCATGGTTTTTTAATTTTTGTTTGTTAGAAGTGTTACTCTCCCCGGTATCTCACCGCCAGCCCGCTCAACATATATCCCTCACTTTTGACGCTGGTGTAGTACTTGTATTTGACATTAATAATAGCGTCTGCGCCTATCTTTTGCGCTTTTATTACCAACCGGGCGGTTAAAAGTTCTTTTGTTTTAGCATCATTCCCACGGTACATCATTCTTTTATCCTGCGTCTGGCGGGCAGTAAGAGAATCCTCGCTGCTAATTTCCACCAATCCGATTTCAGAATAGGGGCGTTCCAATGGCTGGTTGTCGTAAAGCAGTTCAATGGGGTATTTGGTGCTTGTGGAGATCGGGATGCCTCCGGCACAGCCAAGAAGCATACAGATCAGGAGGATGGCGGCAAAAGCGCCTGTGTTTTTACTGAAAGTCATTGCTTTAACGGGTGTCATATTTACTAAAACTGCGAATCGTCGTCAAGAATTCCTGCGTATTGCTGAAATATACCTGACTGCTGCAAAACCTATACCTGAAAAGGTACACAAAATGTTGCAATTACTTTTATTTTACCATTTGTCCCTAAGTCATTGCTTCATTTGATAATCTACATTATTTTCAAGGGTTATAAATCTAAACTAATGCATTTTAGTATGGTCATGAAATCTAAAAGAACCAATTTGTTTCGGAGCGCGAACATTTTTGGATTGCTGCTAACTTCCGTGTTAACAGTTCCGGTGTTTGCCCAGGACTTGCCCAAAGGTGTGACGAAGGTAACTTCGGTGGAGGGGATTACGGAGTATAATCTGGAAAATGGCTTAAAAGTGCTGATGTTTCCCGACCCTTCCAAACCTACGATTACCGTGAATATGACTTACCTGGTAGGTTCACGTCATGAAGGTTACGGCGAAACGGGTATGGCCCATTTATTGGAACATATGGTTTTTAAAGGGACGCCAAAGCACCCCAATATTCCTCAGGAGCTGACATCGCACGGCACGCGGCCGAACGGCACCACCTGGTATGACCGTACCAATTATTTTGAGACTTTTTCTGCAACTGACGAGAACCTGAAATGGGCACTTGACCTGGAATCCGACAGGATGATCAACTCGTTTATTGCAAAGAAAGACCTCGATAGTGAGTTCAGTGTGGTACGTAATGAGTTTGAATCGGGAGAGAACAGCCCTTTCCGGGTACTGATGGAGCGTGTGATTTCTGGCGCATTTCTTTGGCATAATTACGGGAAGTCCACCATTGGAAACCGGTCTGACATTGAAAGGGTACCTATTGATAATTTACAGGCTTTTTATAAAAAATTCTATCAGCCCGATAATGCTGTTTTGACAGTGGCAGGGAAAATTGATGAGCCTAAAGTGCTGGCAATGATCAATGAATACTTTGGTAAAATACCCAAACCTACCCGTGTGCTGCCTAAGTCCTACACTGTAGAGCCAACGCAGGACGGAGAGCGTTTTGTAGAATTGAAAAGGACAGGTGACGTACAAATGCTGATAGGCCTGTACCACATTATGCCCGGCTCACATGCGGAATATCCGGCAATGGAGGTTCTTACTGAGTTACTGACGGCGGAACCGAATGGTCGGTTGTACAAAAATATGGTCAATACCAAAAAGGCTTCTTCGCAGTTCGGGGCCAGCTTCCAATTATACGACCCTGGTTTTGTATTGTTCGCGGCGGAGGTATTGAAAGAAAAGTCATTGGATGAGGCAAAAAAGGCTTTTGTAGCCACGCTTGACTCGGTAGCAATCCTGAAACCATCAGCGGAAGATGTAGAAAGGGCCAAAACAACGATCCTGAAAAACTGGGACCTGGAATTCCGTAACGCGGAGCGCGTGGGACTAAGTATCAGCGAAGCGATCGCGACAGGTGACTGGCGCCTGGCTTTCCTTTTCCGTGACAACATTCGCAAAGTGACCGTGGACGACGTTTACAAAGTTGGCCAGCATTACTTCAAACCATCAAACCGGACATTAGGAACATTCGTTCCGGATCCAAATCCGGTGCGGGCTGAGATCCCGGAGGCGCCGAAGATAGAAGACCTCGTGAAAAATTACAAGGGAGAAGCGGTGGTAGCGGAAGGAGAGGCATTTGATCCGTCGCCGCTGAATGTGGAAAGCCGCACTACGCGCATTGAAAAAGCGAATTCAATTGAAACTGCATTGTTGCCCAAAACAACCAGAGGTAATGTGGTAGCTGCGAAAATCACATTGCGGTACGGCGACGAGAAAAGCCTCATGAATAAAGCGATTATCTCGGACCTGACAGGCTCCATGCTGGATAAAGGTACTAAGACCAAGACCCGTCAGCAGCTGAAAGATGAGTTCGACAAACTGAAAGCAAGGGTTAGTTTCTTCGGGGCCAATAATACGGCCGGTGCGAACATTGAAACGACCAAAGAAAACCTTCCTGCCGTTGTAAAGCTTGTCGCAGAAGTATTGAAGACACCTTCATTTGATGAAAATGAATTTGAAAAACTGAAACAGGAGGAATTGGCGGGAATTGAGTCGCAGAGAAGTGAACCACAGGCTATTGCTTTCAACCAGTACCGTCGTATGGTTACGCCATATCCAAAGAGCGACATCCGTTATGTGGGAACATTCGATGAAGATGTGGAGAATATAAAGGCTACTACCATTGCGCAGATCAAGGAGTTCCATAAAGATTTTTATGGAGCGAACAATGCGTCGGCGACAGTCGTAGGAGATTTTGACAAAGCGCAAATTCAGAAATTACTGAATGACGAATTTGGTACCTGGAAAAGCGCTAAGCCATTCACGAGAATTGCGTCGCCATACCAGCCTGTGAAAGCGGAGAATAAATCGCTTGAGACACCTGACAAGGCTAATGCAATGTTTGTAGCAGGCCTGGGGATGCCATTGCAGGACACTGATCCAGATTATCCTGCGCTGATCATGGGCAACTATATGCTCGGCGGAGGGTTCCTGAACTCGCGGTTGGCGACCAGGATCCGTCAGAAAGAAGGATTGAGCTACGGCGTAGGTTCTCAGTTCTCGGCGAGCTCGCTGGATAAAAACGGCACATTCATGTCATACGCTATTTATGCACCACAAAATGCAGAAAAACTGGAAGCAGCATTTAAAGAGGAGATTGACAAAGCACTGAAGGAAGGATTTACGGCCGAAGAATTAGCGGCTGCTAAATCGGGATACCTGCAGTCGCGACAGGTTGCAAGATCTCAGGATGCTTCCCTGGCCACTACATTGACGAACAATCTTTACCTGAACCGTACTATGCAATGGGATGCAGATTTTGAGAAAAAAATCGAGTCGCTGACGCCGGAACAGATTAAAGCTGCATTCAACAAATACATTGATTACAACAAGCTGGTGATCGTGAAGGCCGGGGATTTTGCCAAAGCTAAAAAAGGCGCTCCTGCTGCCGGTGCTCCTGCACCATTGGGCGGAAGCGAGAAAAAGTAAGTAAGAATTAAACTAACAGAAAACCGGATGCAAATTGCAGGCCGGTTTTCTGCTTTTAAACGTAGTACATCTTTATCTTTGCCGAGTATTCAAAATGGAAATCTCTATCACAGCAATAGCTTCACAAATGAAATTGATACCCAACCTGGTCATAAAATTTTTGCTGGCCGCATTGATCCTGAGCCCCTCAATTTATGGTCAGACAAAGCCCAAAGCAGCTTCTAACCCTTCCAAACTGGCCCGACCAAAACTGGTAGTGGGCATTGTAGTAGATCAGATGCGCTATGATTACTTGTACCGCTATTATGATAAGTATAAAGAAGGAGGGCTGAAAAGATTGATGAATGATGGTTTCAACTGCCGTAACAATCACTATCACTATGCATTGACAGTAACTGCGGCCGGACATTCGGCGGTATATACGGGTGCGCTGCCGGCGGTGAATGGAATCGTTGGTAATGACTGGTATGATCGCATTGCTGGTAAAAACGTGTATTGCACCGATGACAGCACTGTGGCCACCGTAGGGAGCAGCAATGTGACTGTGGGCAAAATGTCGCCGCGCAATCTGCTGGCGAGTACTGTAACCGATCAGCTGAGGGTAGCGACCAATTTCAGGTCCAAGACAGTTGGTGTAGCGATTAAGGACCGGGCTTCGATTCTTCCTGCCGGTCATGCCGCTAACGGTGCTTACTGGTTTGACTCCAAAACAGGCAATTTCGTAACGAGTACCTATTATATGCAGTCGCTACCCACCTGGGTAAGTGATTATAACAATAAAAAAATGCCTGCTGCCTTTATGGGCAAAGGCTGGAATACATTACTTCCCATCGATCAGTACACGCAGAGCACGCCCGACGACGTGACCTGGGAAGGCAAGCTGCCCGCTGATAAAAAGCCGGTTTTCCCGCATGACATCACAGGGACCGCCGGAGACGCCTACATGCCGCTCACTACTTCGCCGTGGGGAAATACATTGACCAAAGAAATGGCTATTGCCGCTATCAAAGGTGAAAACCTGGGCAAAGGAAGCGACACCGATTTTCTGGCTGTGAGCTTTTCATCGCCGGATAGGATTGGTCACGCATTTGGCCCGAATTCGGTGGAGCAGGAGGATAATTACCTGAAACTGGATATGGATTTCGCAGAGCTTTTCGGGTTTCTGGATGGCTGGGTAGGGAATGGAAATTATACTGTATTCCTGACTGCCGATCACGGTGCTATGGACGTACCAGCTTTTTGGAAAGACCATAAACTTCCGGCTGGTCTGATGAACTCTACGACACTGACGAGGTCAGTAGTGAAATCGCTGAATGATGCCTTTGGCGAAGGTGAGTATGTTTCCGCTTTTGAAAATTATCAGATTTATTTAAATCACAAATTGCTGAAAGAGAAAAAGATCAGTGTTGCCGACGCTTATCAGGTACTTCGTAATGCATTGCTGCCCATTGAAGGTGTTGCTGATGTGATCAACCTGACAGACATTGGCCGTGCGCCGCTGAACACCTATCAGCTTGAACTTTACAAGAATAATATCAATGCAAAAAGGAGCGGGGATCTGCAGCTGATCGTGCAGCCAGGCTGGTTCGCGGCGTCTTACGGCACAGGTACCGACCATGGTACTCCTTATAATTATGATACCCATGTACCTTTCTTGCTATATGGCTGGGGGATCAATAAAGGTGAAACTTTGCGACGTACTACCATCGCGGACATCGCTCCGACCATATCTGCATTGCTTCACATTCTGCCACCGAGCGCCAATGTGGGTAATCCTGTGGAAGAGGCTTTGAAAAAATAGTATCATTTGTTTTGCCAGGCAGGATTAACAGATCTCCTGCCTGTTTTTGTTTTATTTAAATTCCTAAACCGTGAGAAAATTACCCCTCTGGACATGTTGTTTGCTAGTTTCAGTTCTTTCAGTGAATGCTCAGACTAAAAAAGTTACCCCCAAATCTACCACATTAGCCCGTCCGAAACTTGTTGTTGGCATTGTAGTAGATCAAATGCGTTATGATTACCTGTACCGTTATTATGATCAGTATACGGAAGGTGGTTTCAAACGTATGATGAATGAAGGTTTCAATTGCCGGAACAATCATTATGGTTATGCATTGACGGTTACAGGTCCGGGACATGCATCTGTTTATACTGGCTCCATTCCTGCTATCAATGGTATCGTAGGCAACGAATGGTTTGATAGAATCACCAAGCAGAGCGTCTATTGCGCAGATGATAGCACGGTAAAAACGGTAGGCAGCAATAATCCAACCGTTGGTAAAATGTCGCCGCGTAACATGCTTACCAGTACGGTTACCGATCAGCTGCGGATTGCTACCAATTTTCGCTCCAAAACCATTGGCATCGCCATTAAAGACAGGGGATCGATCCTGCCCGCAGGACATGCAGCAAACGCAGCCTACTGGTTCGACTCCAAAACAGGGAATTGGGTGACCAGTACTTACTATATGGACGACCTGCCACAATGGGCAAAGGATTACAACGCAAAGAAAATGCCCTCGGAATACCTGAAAAAGGGCTGGGACTTATTGTTAACTGCTGACAACTATACGCAAAGCTCTCCCGACGATGTGGCTTGGGAAGGTAAGTTGCCAGGCGCGAAAAAACCAGTTTTTCCTTACGAACTGGCTGGTTTGGCAGGAGATGCATTCGGTGTGGTGACTGACACGCCATGGGGAAATACGATCACCAAGGAAATGGCTATCGAAGCTATCAAAGGTGAAAATCTGGGAAAGGGTAAGGATACCGATTTTTTAGCGATCAGTTTTTCTTCGACGGATAAAATCGGGCATAGGGTAGGGCCTAACTCCATTGAGCAGCAGGACGACTTTCTGCGCCTGGACCGCGAATTTGCAGATTTGTTTAACTTTTTGGATACCTGGGTTGGCAAAGGTGAATACACCGTTTTCCTCACAGCGGATCATGGCGTTGTGGATGTTCCCGGTTTCGCTGCTGCGCATAAATTGCCTTCCGGACTTGTGGACAGAAAAGTATTGACAAATTCTGTGACCAATGCATTGAATGAGGCATTCGGAAAAGATAAATATGTGATCGCTACTGACAACAACCAGCTTTATCTGGGTCACGATCTATTGAAAAAGAAAAGGATCACAGTGGCAGAGGTTACCAGCGTAGTGCGGGAAGCTGCATTGAAAGTGCCGGGAATTGCAGATATTATCGATCTGACGGACATGGGAAAAGCACCGTTGAATGCGTATCAGCTGGAATTGTACAAGAATAATGTCAATGCTAAAAGAAGCGGTGATATCCAGGTTCTTTCGCAACCAGGCTGGTTCTATGGCACATCGACTGGTACCTCTCACGGAACACCTTATAATTACGATACCCAGGTTCCTTTTGTGATGTTTGGCTGGGGGATTAAGAAAGGAGAAACGCTACGCCGTACTTCGGTTTCGGACATTGCTCCGACGATTTCTTCATTGCTGCATATTTTGCCGGGTAGTGGTAATGTGGGAAATGCTGTGGAAGAGGCTTTGAAGAAGTAGTAATGTTTGAATAGTAACGGTAATTACAAGTTCATTGTTGATTGATATTGTTCGGCATAGTTTTGTTGAAGTTTGGCGTAGTCTCGAGTTGGGCGGTCGGAGATTACTACGCCAAACCTTTCAATAATGTATCAATCACAACTATTTACGATTCCTCAACTACCAGCGTAATCCCCTCGGTCTTCATAATCACAACTTTGCTTCCTGCTGAAATCGTGGTGTGTCTGGAAGACAGCGCTTTCCATTCCGCGCCGCGGTAATAAATTTTGCCTTCGCCATTGCCAGGAATATCCTTGATCACCATGGCTGTTTCACCCACAAATTCGCTGTACTCGGGATTACTCCTTCGTTCCAACAGTCTGCGGGCGTGTTTTCTTAGTATTAATAAAGAGATAAGTGAGATAGCCGAAAAGGCCAGGATCTGACTTTCGGTAGTGGGCAGCAGGCCTATTGCTGTAAGAAGAGAGGTAAGTAATGCACCGGTTGCAAAGAATACAAAAACCAGTAAAACACTGACTAATTCTGCCAAAAGCATGATCAGTCCCACGATGAGCCATATTTGCGGCAAAGACAAATCCATACTATTTCTTCGGTTCTGATTTGACAACGGTTAAGGCTGTGGCGATGAGGGAGCCCATATCGGCCAGGTTTGCCGGTAATATGAGGGTATTTCCTGCCTTGGCTAGTTTGCCAAATTGTTCTACATAATTTTCTGCGACTTTCAATTGAACTGCCTGCGCTCCACCATCGAGTTGAATTGCCTGGGCAACCAGTTTGATACTTTCTGCAGTTGCCTCGGCAACAGACCGTAATGCGGCGGCTTCGCCTTCGGCTTCATTAATTTGTCTCAATCTCAAACCCTCCGATTCCAGTACCACTTTTTGTTTTTGTCCTTCTGCCACGTTGATTGCAGCCTGTTTTTCACCATCTGATTGCAGAATTACCGCCCGGCGTTCCCGCTCAGCCTGCATTTGTTTTTCCATAGCATTGAGCACGCTCTGAGGCGGGGTAATGTTTTTAATCTCGTACCGTAATACTTTAACGCCCCAACCAATAGCCGCCTCATCAATGGATTCTACCACCGCACGGTTAATGGTCATACGTTCTTCAAACGTTTTGTCAAGATCCAGTTTTCCGATTTCGCTACGCATGGTAGTTTGTGCCAGCTGTATTACGGCAAAAGTGTAGTCTGCAATTCCATAAGCAGCTTTTTTTGGATCAATAACCTGGATAAAAATCACGCCATCCATACGTACCTGCACATTGTCGCGGGTGATACATATCTGTTCAGGAATATCGATGGCAGTTTCTTTGAGTGTGTATTTGTAAGCGATCCTGTCAAAAAAAGGAATGATAAAGTTGATACCCGGTTGCAGTACGGCATAAAACTTACCGAGTCGTTCCAGGATATACGCAGTTTGCTGGGGAACGACCTTTACGGTCATCAGGATAGTAAGAACAACAAGCACTAGCAGTACCAAAAGAGGAGTCGTCATAATAAGTCAGGTTATGGTCTATTGCGAAAATAGCCATAACCTGTCTGGCTTCCTATATTTCTAGTATCAACGAGACGGAAACTTGCTCGTCGGCTTATCGTTAGGATGGATGGTTATATGGGGATATTATTCTTTCAATATTTCTTTTGAAATAACCACTTTTTGGATCTCGCTGGTACCTTCGCCTATGGTACAAAGCTTGCTGTCGCGGTAGAATTTCTCCACCGGATAGTCTTTCACAAAACCGTATCCGCCGAATATCTGAACGGCTTCGTTGGCCACGCGCACTGCTGTTTCGGATGAGTGATATTTGGCCACAGAGCTCGCCAGGGTCACTTTTTCGCCTGCATCCTTCAAAGCAGCGGCATGAAATGTAAGTAATGTTGAGGCTTGTACATCCGTATACATATCGGCAAGTTTGAACGCGATCGCCTGAAAATCACAGATCGCTTTGCCAAATTGCTTCCTTTCTTTGGAATAGGTCAATGCGGCTTCATAGGCGCCAAGCGCCGTGCCTACTCCAAGGGCAGCGATGGATATTCTTCCTCCATCCAGCACCTTTAATGATTGTATAAAGCCATCGCCTACTTCTCCAAGTCGCTGGCGGTCCGGAATTCGGCAATCCTGAAATAACAGTTCAACGGTTTCAGACGCACGCATGCCCAGTTTATCTTCTTTTCTCCCGCTGGTATATCCGGGTGTTCCCTGCTCTATTATAAATGCAGTAGCACCGTGTTTATCTCCCGGCTCGCCGGTTCTGGTGATCAGGACGGTTACATCGCCGCTTTTTCCATTGGTAATGAAATTTTTGGATCCATTAATGACCCAGTCGTCCCCGTCTCTCACCGCAACTGTACGCATATTGCCAGCATCGGAGCCGGTATTGGGTTCGGTCAATCCCCACGCCCCCACCATCTGGCCGGACGCCAAGCCCGGTAAATAGGTTTGCTTCTGGTCTTCATTGCCAAACATACAAATGTGATTGGTACATAACGAGTTGTGCGCAGCCATGGAAAGTCCAACTGACGGGTCCACTTTTGAGAGTTCAATAATGGCAGTAACATACTCTTTATAACCAAGTCCTGAGCCTCCGAAACGTTCCTGTACAAGCATTCCCATTAACCCAAGATCACCAAGCTTGTGAAAGACTTCCTTGGGAAAGTGCTGTTTTTCGTCCCACTCCCTGATATTGGGTCTAATATAGTGTGCTGCAAAATCCCTCACCGTTTCTTTGATCAGATGGCAGGTTTCCTCCCGCTGGCTCTGAGTTAAATCTGATTTTGCTATGTCCATAATGGTTGATGATTATATTTGTGTTATTCAATGTTACTGAGAAATGGACAAATTCACTAACCGCAAACGAACAAATAAGTGCGGGGGCGGTGAACATTCGTTTAAAAAAATTACTTTTGCAACAGTCCCAATATCATGGACTTGGTAAAGTACAATTCGTCTATTGTAAGCAAATAAGTACCGTAACAGCTATATAATAATTATCACATTTTATGAAAATCGCAGTTGTAGGAACAGGTTATGTTGGATTAGTGACTGGTACTTGCTTTGCCGAAACCGGCAATCAGGTTACTTGTGTTGACATTGATGTCAGAAAAATAGAACGTCTTCAAAAGGGTGAGATACCTATCTACGAACCCGGGCTTGATGTGCTTTTTGACCGTAACGTGGCGGAAGGTCGTCTGGTATTTACTACGAATCTTGCCGAAGGTATTAAAGATGCACAGGTGATTTTCCTTGCATTGCCAACGCCTCCCGGTGAAGACGGATCAGCGGATTTGAAGTACATCCTTAAAGTAGCCGATGATCTTGGATACATATTGGATCAATACGCGGTGATTATCGATAAAAGTACAGTGCCAGTGGGTACTGCTGAAAAAGTACACGCAGCGATCGTGAAAAATGCAAAAGTGGATTTTGACGTGGTTTCTAACCCTGAATTTTTGAGGGAAGGTGTTGCCGTCGAAGATTTCATGAAGCCTGACCGCGTTGTGGTGGGGACCTCTTCTGAAAAAGCTAAGAAGGTAATGGAGAAATTGTATGCGCCATTGGTGAGACAGGGTAACCCTGTCATATTCATGGATGAGCGCTCCGCAGAAATGACCAAGTATGCGGCGAACTCTTTTCTGGCGATGAAAATCACGTTCATGAACGAAATTGCCAACCTTTGCGAAAAAGTAGGTGCCAATGTGGACGATATCCGTCGTGGTATCGGAACGGACAGTCGCATTGGTAAAAGGTTCCTTTTTGCAGGTATCGGATACGGTGGAAGCTGTTTCCCAAAAGACGTACAGGCTTTGGCTAAAACCTCCAGAGACTACAACTACGACTTCCGCATTCTCCAATCAGTAATGGATGTCAATGATGATCAGAAGAAAAAACTGCTTCCGATGGTTGAAACTTACTTCGAAGGTAGCCTGAAAGGAAAAACGATCGCTGTGTGGGGTCTTGCATTCAAACCTTATACGGATGATATCCGTGAAGCTCCCGCCCTTGAAAATATCAATTTCTTGCTCGAAGCAGGTGCAAAAGTGACGGTATACGATCCCGAAGCAATGAACAATGTAAAGGGTATATTAGGAGATAAAGTTACTTTCTGCCATACGCCTTACGCAGCTTTGGATGATGCTGACGCCCTGATGATCTTCACTGAATGGCCTCAGTTCCGTACTCCTGAGTTTGAGAAAATGGGTAAGTTGCTCAAAAATAAAGTAATTTTTGACGGAAGAAACCTGTATGAACTAGAACAAATGAAGGAAATGGGCTATACCTATTACAGTATTGGTAGGGAAAAAGTGATTCCAGCCTGAGAAAATTGAAAATATTGTCTAACCAATCTCATAGTTAATGAAACGTGTACTAATTACCGGAGCAGCGGGGTTCTTAGGTTCGCACCTTTGCGAACGGTTTTTAAAAGAAGGCATGTATGTGATCGGGATGGATAACCTGATTACTGGCGACATGCGCAATATTGAGCACCTGATGCCCAATCCGAACTTTGAGTTCAATCATCATGATGTTACCAAATTTGTGCATGTGCCCGGCGAGCTTGATTATATCATGCATTTTGCCTCACCAGCCAGCCCGATCGATTATCTGAAAATTCCAATTCAGACGCTCAAAGTAGGTGCCATGGGAACACACAACCTGCTTGGTCTTGCACGCGTAAAAAATGCACGTTTCATCATCGCTTCCACTTCGGAAGTTTATGGTGACCCGCTCGTTCATCCGCAAACGGAAGACTATTGGGGACACGTGAACCCGATCGGACCGAGAGGTTGCTACGATGAAGCGAAACGTTACCAGGAAGCGATCACAATGGCATATCATCGCTACCATAACCTGGAAACAAGAATAGTAAGGATCTTTAACACCTACGGACCGAGAATGCGCCTCAATGACGGACGTGTACTCCCTGCATTCATCGGACAGGCATTGCGCGGTGAAGATATTACCGTTTTCGGTGATGGATCGCAGACGCGTGCATTCTGCTATGTGGACGATCTGGTAGAAGGTATTTACCGCCTTTTGATGAGCGATTACGAATTGCCTGTCAACATTGGTAATCCTTCTGAAATTACAATCGGAGAGTTTGCTGAAGAAATTATCAAACTGACGGGAACAGATCAGAAGGTTATTTACAAGCCTCTTCCGCAGGATGATCCGAAACAACGCCAGCCTGACATTACAAAAGCCAAGGAAATCCTGGGCTGGGAACCAAAGGTTTCACGTCAGGAAGGCTTAAAAATCACTTATGACTACTTCCGTAGCTTGCCTACCGAAAGGCTGTATGAAGAGTCTAATCACAGAGGTTTTGAAGGATTCAGTGATAACAAGTAATAGAGATTTATAAATAGAACAGCCCGCAAATTTCAATTTGCGGGCTGTTCTATTTATAAGAAAACCGGAAATTCTAAACTTCCATAATCTCTTTTTCTTTGGCAGAATATATTTGTTCTACTTTCGAAATAAAGCCGTCGGTCAATTTTTGAACACGATCTTCGCTTATTTTTACCAAATCCTCTGCAACACCTTCCTTGGTCAGTTTACGGAGCGAATTGTTCGCATCCTGACGAATGTTGCGAATGTTGATCTTCGCCGTTTCGATTTCGTTTTTAGCACGTTTAGCCAGCTCTTTCCTGCGTTCTTCATTCAGTGGCGGAACCGATATCCGGATCATTTCACCGTCATTCGATGGCGAAAAGCCCAGATTGCCGTTACGGATCGCCTTTTCAATATCATTGATTATTTTTCTTTCAAAGGGTTTGACAGCAATGGTCCTTGCATCGGGCGTGTTAATTGTAGCCACATTTTGCAAAGGGGTCATTGATCCGTAGTAATCGATCTGAAGACCTTCCAGCATCTGCGGCGATGCTTTTCCGGCGCGGATTTTACCTAATTCAATGATAAGGTGTTTGATTGCGCCTTCCATGGTGTCTTTGGCGTCTTCCAGATATAATTCTATTTCTTCCATTGTTTTAAAATAAGATATTGTATTGCTACTAATTCGATATCAGCGTTCCCACTTCTTCTCCCATTACGAGATCATAAAGGTTGCCCGCCTTATTCATATCGAAAACGATAATCGGGACATTATTTTCCTTGCAAAGTGTGAATGCGGTAAGGTCCATGATTTTAAGGTTCTTGGACAATGCTTCATCAAATGTAAGTTGAGAATATTTTACTGCCAGCGGGTCTTTTTCAGGGTCGGCCGTATAAACTCCGTCGACACGTGTACCTTTTAAAACCACCTCGGATTCTGATTCAATCGCCCGTAATCCGGCAGTAGTATCTGTTGTAAAATAAGGGTTACCAGTTCCCGCACCGAAAATAACCACACGTCCTTTTTCAAGATGACGGATTGCCCTGCGACGGATCAATGGTTCGCAAACCTGCTCCATTTTAATGGCAGACATCAATCGGGTGTTCATTCCGTGTTTTTCGAGGGAGCTCTGGATCGCCATACCGTTGATTACAGTAGCAAGCATTCCCATATGGTCGCCTTGAACGCGATCGATACCGGATTTTTCAACTGATGCGCCTCTGAAAATATTTCCTCCTCCAATAACTATTGCAATCTGAACGCCTACATCCGAAATTCTTTTGATTTCTCTGGCGTAATTATCAAGGATGTTAAAGTCAATAACCTGACCTTTGTCGCCTCCGTTAAGCGCTTCTCCGCTCAGTTTAAGTAGTAAACGTTTATATTTTGGTTCCGGCATGATGGTGATGTAGGTGTTTTCGACCGTAAAAATAAGCGTAGGAAGCTCAGATTAACAAGTAATTTATTGAAACTCCAGCAATACCTGATTTTTTTCAACAATTTCACCGGATGATACCTTTAATGATTTCACAACACCGCTTCCCGACGACTTGATCACGTTTTCCATTTTCATGGCCACGAGCACAAGTAATGTATCCCCTTTATTGATCATGTCGCCTTCCGAAACGGCTACCGACTGGATCAATCCCGGCATAGGTGCTTTAATGTTGTTCAGCTTGTGGGTTGCACTATTATGTAGCCCCATTCCTTCCAGCAAAAGATCAAGGCGATCCTTCGATTTGGTATGGTAATGCTGTCCATTAATGAGCAAGTGGGCCGTTTTTTCAGCGGTATTCTGATCGATAACTTCTACATTATAGGATTTGTTTTTCCAGATAATGTGAAACCGGTTTTGACCAATGGCTACCACATCGCCGTCAAACAGATCCTCGCCAATGAACCATTCTTCTTTTTTCTGATGAATATCAAAAGTGTCTTTGGCTCCCGAAGTTTCAACAGAATCGGCAGAATCTGCAACAGCTATTTTTAGCATACAGCTTCACTATAATCGTTGGTGATTTCTTTAAGAATAAAATTCAAATCCTCAAATGTCATGGCTTCCACCAATCGCATTCTGTATGGTTTGAAATGGTCTAACCCCTTGAAATAATTGGTATAATGTCTGCGCATTTCAAAAACACCGGCAACCGGCCCTTTCCAGCGGATCGAGAATTCAAGGTGCCTCCTGCAAACATCCACGCGCTGCTCCATGGTAGGAGGCGCGAGCCTTTCGCCGGTTTTCATAAAATGCTTGATCTCATTGAATATCCACGGATTACCGATCGTGGCGCGGCCGATCATGATGCCGTCCACGCCAAACCTGTTTTTGTATTCCAATGCTTTTTCCGGTGTGTCCACATCGCCATTGCCAAAAATAGGAATGGTGATCCTGGGATTTTCTTTGATTTTGGCGATCAGGGACCAGTCTGCATCACCTTTGTACATCTGAACACGAGTACGGCCATGAACAGAAAGCGCCTTAATGCCAATGTCCTGCAACCGTTCCGCAACTTCCTGTACGTTTTTAGTACTCTCGTCCCAGCCAAGACGTGTCTTAACGGTCACCGGCAAGTGGGTGGATTTGATAACCGCCTCCGTCATCCTTACCATTTTGGGGACATCCTGCAACAATGCGGCACCTGCACCACGGCAAGCTACATTTTTCACAGGACAGCCATAATTGATATCTATAAGGTCGGGATTAACGCGTGACGCGATCTCCGCGCAGGAACCCATCGTCTCCACGTCGCTTCCAAAGAGCTGTATCCCGACAGGTCTTTCATATTCAAAAATATCCAGTTTTTGGACGCTTTTCGCTGCGTCCCGGATCAATCCTTCGGAAGAAACAAATTCGGTATACATCAGGTCTGCACCGTTTTCTTTACAAACAGCGCGGAAAGGCGGATCGCTCACGTCTTCCATTGGTGCCAGCAGCAACGGAAAATCTCCCAGTTCTATATTTCCAATCTTAACCATTTCAAATGCAGAGAAGCTTTCAAGTCAATTTAATGCAGGTTTTAACCCCGGCGGTCATGTTTTACTTGTTAACTCCGTATTTTTAAATTGATAATAAACTGTAAATTTACACCAATTATGCAAAATAGTAACCCGAATCTGGTGGATTCCCGAGTACCTGGCACATGGGGCAGCTTATTAGTATTGATTGGCTTTGTGCTCATTGGAATGGCTGTGGGTAATATTTTGGCTGTAATGATCCTCGCGATTTTTACTTCCTCCGACGCCGACAGTGTTTCAGGTATGCTAAACCTGCTCATTTCTGACCCAGACAAAGTGCCGAACGGCTGGTACGCACTGATGATCCTCCAAGGGACTGTCCATTTCTTCTCGTACCTGTTACCTTCGCTTCTATACTGGTTTTACATCGAAAGAAGCAACATAAGTCATTTTAGTTCGGACCAAAAGCAGCCGCTGAGAGTGTGGATTGAAGCTATTTTTCTGGTTCTGATATTTATCCCGGTCAATAGTAAATTCATTGAATGGAATGCCGCAATGAAACTGCCTGAGGCGTTGTCGGGACTTGAAATGTGGATGCGGGAGAAAGAGGACCAGCTGTCGGTTATGACCGAGTTTCTGACTGGCTATACACAGTTTTCACAACTACTGATTGCGTTATTTGTGGTTACATTGCTGCCTGCATTGGGTGAAGAGGTTCTTTTCAGAGGGATCATTCAAACCAAATTATCGCAGCATTGGGGCAAGATACATCTGGCGATCTGGGTATCGGCCGCTATTTTTAGTGCGATACATTTTCAATTCTACGGTTTTATTCCGAGAATGATGCTGGGTGCCTTGTTTGGGTACCTGTATTATTGGACAGGTAATTTGTGGGTTTCGGTGCTGGCACATTTTGTCAATAATGGATTTGTCCTCGTGATGATGTACCTCCACAACATTGGTGTCGTGAAAACCAACATTGAAGAAACGAAAACACTGCCGGGAATACTGATTATATCATCATTATTCCTTACAATTGGGATTTTGAGATCAATATGGCAGGCCGGCTCCACACGGAAAGTGCAAGTAAGGACGGAACATTAATTTTAATAATAATCAAAGAAAAATAGGAATGGACGAGAATTGGGCCAAAGCGTATCAGAGCGGGCAAATGATCCGCGCCGAAATAGCGCGGGAAATATTGGAACAAAACGGAATTGCAGCTGTAATTGTGAATAAACAGGACAGCAGCTACCCGATTTTTGGAATGTGTGAAGTCCATGTGCCCGCAAGCGACCTGTCTCAGGCCCAAACAATACTAACTAATGAAGAAGCGCTTAAACAATCTGAATAACCTACAGCAACGGACTATCACCGGGCTTGCCGGAGTATTCGTCATCATTAGTTGTATCCTTTACAGTGACTGGACATTTCTACTGCTTTTCTGCGCGATCAGCTCGCTGACCCAATTGGAGTTTTATAAATTGCTCGGATTGGACGGAAACCAGCCTTTAACATATTATGGTACCTTTTGTGGCACAGTAATGATGTTACTTGCGTATCTGATAGAACAAGAGATCGTGGCATTCGAAAACTATTTCATTATCAGTCCTTTGCTGTCCATGATCTTCTTCATCAAGCTGTATAAGAAGAATGATCTGAAGCCTTTTACCAATATCGGGTTTACTTTTTTGGGGATTATCTACGTGGCCTTACCATTTGCATTGATCATCGTAATGGCGATGCGTGGCGGGAAATATAATTATGAAATCGTCCTCGGAAGTCTTTTATTACTGTGGGCTTCGGACATCGGCGGTTACTTTGCCGGGACAAAATTTGGCAAAAGGAAGCTGTTTGAACGCATTTCACCAAAGAAATCCTGGGAGGGAGCGATGGGTAGCGCGGTTTTTGCAGCAGTCATTGCGTTTGCCCTGGGGTATTATTTCCGTACCTTCGAACCGTGGAAATGGTATTGCATCGGAGCGATCATTGTGGTGGTAGGAACTTATGGCGACCTCGTTGAATCTTTATTTAAACGCAGTATTGCCATAAAAGACTCTGGAAGCAGCATCCCTGGCCACGGTGGTTTTTTGGACCGTTTTGATGGGTTGCTACTGTCGGCGCCATTTATAGTTACGTTTTTAAAGTTATTTTCCTGACGTAAACAGCTTTATAGTAAAGTACAGGCAATGCCCGGGTCCGTGGGTCGTTTGTAATTTGGGAACAGATTTTTATATGTTGCTCTCAATGAATGTATTGAAAGGTAAATAGGTATTAATAATCTTGCTAAACTTAATCTTCGCAGGCCGGATTGAAAATTGATAAGGGTCTTGAAGCATAATCTGGAACGAATGAAACGGAGTTTTTTAATTTTTTTCTTAGCACTTGCGGGAATATTGGGTGTCCGGGATTTATATGCTCAGGGTGAACAGAAGGCAATTATATTTTCCGGGGTTGTAGTCGGTGGGAAAACGACCGAGAGGCTCCCTGGTGCCACTATTTTCATTGTGAATGCAGGTAGGGGAACATTGGCGAAAGGCGATGGGTCATTTACGATCCCGGTATTTCCCGGCGATAGTATCGTGTTCAGCTACGTTGGGTTTAAAAAGCAATATCACATTGTGCCAAGAAACTACAATGCGGACATTTATTCTGCGATTGTGGCTTTGAGGGAGGATGTAGTAACTCTTTCCGGTGTTACCATTTATCCATATTCGACCGAGGAAGAGTTTAAGAGAGCATTCTTAGCTTTAAAATTGCCTGATCAGGCGGATCGTGACGCATTGGCAAAAAGTACCGATCCTGACTATATCAACAGAATGGCAGCGCAGGTGCCCAACAATGCACAGACGAATTACCGGTATTCCATGGACCAGCTACTTTTTGGCCGGGAGTCCGCGGCAAACAAAGGTTTTGCTACTACCTTTCCATTCCTGAACCCGTTTGCATGGGCTAAGTTTATCAAATCGGTGAAAAATGGTGATTTGAAACAAAAGGACTGGCGGAAAGAGCTGAATGCCGCTCCCCGGGAAAACATCACCAAGCAGGACTTCTTAGCACCTGTGCCGGTGGATAACGATACCAAGAAAAACGGCGGTAACTAACCGTTTTGCTGATCCTCTTGTATAGCGGCAAATTTCAATAATTGTACTGTTTCTCCGTCAAACACAGCATAATGCTGCTGACTTACCCATTCTCCGAGGTTAATGTACCTGGAATTGGCGTTGACTTCCATATTCAGCACCAGGTGCCGGTGTCCAAAGATGTAATAATCGTGATGCTGCTGCGCCTCAATTTCGCGGCAATACTGGAATAGCCATTCATTATCTTCTCCCAGAAAACGCTCTTCGCCTTTATTGACATTAGCAATCCTGCTTCTTTTCGACCATTCCATTGCGATCCACATGCCCACATCGGGGTGGACAATCCGGAAAATGGTTTGGAAAAATTTATTTTCAAAGACTTTTTTCAGAAACTTGTAAGTATTGTCGCCTGGACCAAGGCCGTCGCCGTGACCGATCAGAATTGTTTTTGATCCCCCATTAGTATTGAATGTAAAATTCACCGGATTTCGGTAAATAGCCGCCCCAATTTCGTCAGTCAGGTAGCCGGACATCCACATGTCGTGATTTCCTGTGAAAATGATCAGTTCAATTCCTTTGTCCGATAGTTCCGCCAGTTTTCCCAACAGCCGTACGAAACCGCGGGGTACAGCCTTCTTGTATTCAAACCAGAAATCAAAAATATCGCCGACCAGGAAAATGGTTTGGGCGTCGTGCTGAATGGATTCCAGCCAGCGCACGATCAACTTTTCCCGTTCCCGGCTCTTGGGCAGGGAAGGCACGCCGAGGTGGTAATCAGATGAAAAATATACACGCCTTCCAGGCCGCAGGTTAATGGATTTTTGCTCGAATTGGGGATTCATGGAATTGCTGCAATTGGGCTGCAATTTACAATGTTCCTGTTAAATGATTTTCGTTAATATCACATCATCATGTGGTGCGCTCTAACCTTTTATTGGTCAGTTTATTATATAGATTTGTGACGTCAATGTGGTCATCTATTAAACACACCGGATATGAAAAATTTACAGAAAAAAGTATGCATTACATTTTTATTGACGACTTTTTCAGTCATTACATTTGCCCAGATTCGTATCAATGATCCGGGTAGGGTAGTGGAAAGGCAGGCAGAGTACAGGGCCAACAGAAAGGTGGATCAGGCGGTTGACAAAGGCTTTGATTCTCTTGAACAGGGGATTGGTAATCTTTTCAAAAAGAAAGAAAAAAAGGACGAAGCAAATAACGGTACAGCTACAAAGGAACCGGGTAAAACAGGGTCGGAGAATGACCAGGCAGCGTCGTCGGGAAATGAGACGGTTGCAGCCAAACCAGAAAAAGCGACGTTGAAATCTTACAGCAAATTCGATTTTATACCCGGGGAAAAGATCGTGGCGGTCGAAGATTTTTCACAAGATGCTGTGGGAGACTTTCCGGCGAAATGGAATACCAATTCGGCTGGCGAGGTGGTGAGTATCGAAGGAACGGAAGGGAAATGGTTGATGCTGGGCCCCGAAGGCGTGTTTTATCCGGAGTTTGTAAGTGGTTTGCCGGAGAATTTTACATTAGAATTCAATTTAGCAACTACTTCTGAATTCAGTTTTTACACGGGATTTCTGAGAACCATCATTGCCGAAGTTGCGAATGCTTCCAAAGATTTCACAAAATGGAAATGGTACGACGGTGATAAGGCCAATGGAATGGAGATCGGTCTTCATCCCTATAATGCAGGCGGAACAGAAGGAATGTCGTTTTTTAATGTTTTTACAGACGAACCAGGTGCGTCGCTGATGAAAAATGACAAGAGCTTTCCTGCATTTCACACACCCGAACATAATGTAGTAAAAGTGTCCATTTGGAGGCAGAAAGCACGATTCAGGTTGTATGTGGACGATTTCAAGGTCTGGGATTTGCCCCGGGCGTTTAATACGGAGAGAAAGTATAACTTCATTGGCTTTTCAACTCACGGTTACGAGGGCTCAGACCGTTACTTTATCAGTAATTTGAGACTGGCTGTAGGTGCACCCGATACCCGTAGCAAATTGATCACCGAAGGGAAGTTTTCGACAACGGGTATTTTGTTTGATGTCAATTCAGCCACAATCAAACCCGAGTCTTTTGGTGTGCTGAAAGAAATAGCGAATGTACTCACTGAAAATGCAGGTATTAAGGTCAAAATCATTGGTCATACTGATTCTGACGGTGAGGATGCAGGCAATTTATCTTTATCCAAAAAGCGTTCAGAGGCGGTTAAAGCAGCATTGGCGAGAGATTTTGGAATAGAAAGTGCCAGATTGGAAACAGACGGAAAGGGTGAAAGCGAGCCCGCGTCGGCGAATACAACGGCAGAAGGAAAGGCAAATAACAGACGTGTTGAATTTGTTAAAATGTAATTCAAATATGGTTTTTAAGGTGTCTCTTTCTAGATTGCGGCCATTAAAACCGATGAAGATGAGAAGTTACCTGAATTTAGTGATAGTGCTTACCATGTTGCTTCCTGCAACCTGGGCTGGCGCGCAAGGCGTGAAAAAAATTGCTGTGGACAAGCAACGTACTGTTCAATGGAAACCTGCAATTGGTCAGTATTATTTCAGCCATTCTCTTGTTTTTGACTATGAAAACAAGGCTGATAAGACAAAAGGAACATTGAAAATCCACGTGGATCCGGTGACCGGTGCCATGTGTTTCAGGAAGGAAAGCAGTTTTGGTCCAAAAGGGAATACGTATGATTTTATTATAGGGTTTCCCGACGGCAAGTACATTTATTGCGGAGTTGATGATAAAGGGAAGAAAATAAAGGTTACCGAACTGGTGAAGGAATTCAAGCCTGATGCTGAAACGAAAACACAGCAAAAAGAGGATTTTATTACTTACTGTGTCCCAACCGGAAACAAACGACAGGATTTTGAGTTGGAAAGTGCCGAGTACGACCTTAGCTACGCTACTTCTGAAACCAAGGATAAACTGTGGCTTGCCAAAACTCCATTTAGCGTTTATGCGCTTTATGGAATTGAATTTGTAGAAGGTACCGTGAGCCTGCCAGTCTCATTTGACTACATGTACCTGCTTCCTTCCAATGAGCTGATCACAGAATTGAATGCAAAAGACGCTGTTTTGAAGCTGACCAGCTTTGGCCGTGATCCATTCACTGCCATCACAAAAGGATATCAGAAAATAAAAGTCAACGATTGATAAAAACATGGAGCAGCATTAAAATGATGCTGCCCTATGTTTCATTTAAGCACTTTCAGCTTCTGAACGTTCGGTCATTACTTCCGACAATGGTCGCATGTTTGCCGGTATGGCTGGTTCTTCCTCCTCGGCTGTATATGGGAACACATCCAGGATAGGTGTAAGTGTAATATCAGTGGTTTCGTAAGGGATCAGGAAATTGCGCATGCTCTCATTGATCCGGTCCAGCGCCTGTTGGATACCCTCGGCATTTACCAGCATGTAATTCACGATCTTCTTCTCTTTTCCACTTTTTTCGTCTACTGAAAAATAGATCACCTTCGCTTTAAACCATTGCTCTCCCTCTTCATACGCGAACAGGTCCGCCAGGCGAAACTTTGTGATACTGCTCACGCTGAAATCGCTGGCGCCGGTCACGATCTGTTTGTATAATCTTGCCTCGGATTCAGTGTATGAAACTGCGTCCACGAGATACACTTCATTGATTGTTTTCAGGCTTCCTGCTTCATCCTCCTTTTGATACCGAATTTTTCCTAAATACCAGCTCGCCATAATTTTTATTGGTTGTTTAATAAAGTCTGCAAATGTAGAAGCTTGGGTGAATGCTTGCAAAAAAATAAAACCTTAAAGTAATAATCCCCGATCCGTGTATGCGTTCTGATACCTACTGTTTAACTTGCGAAAAATACATTTTAGAATGAAAAAGAACATTTGTTTTGTTGCAATCTTCCTGGTAATGGGCGTTTTAGCAGGCTGTGGAGTAGGCCGCCAGGTTTCGGAAGCTAAAACTTTCGGAGATTGCAAATATGATATTGCTTCCGTCGACAGCGTTTACCTCGCCGGAATTGACGTAAGAGAATTCAAAAATATCAGAGGTTTCGGCGACCTCGATTTAGCCAGGTACCCGGGATTGGCGATGGGGCTTTTGCGGAAAAATGTACCGCTCGATTTGCGAGTAAATGTCGACATTACCAACCCGACCAAAAAACGCGCGGCTATCAACCAGTTGGAATATAAAGTGTTACTCTCGGACAGTGAAATTTTTAATGGATATCTGAGCCAGTTGATCGAAGTTTTACCCGGAACCGGAAGTACACGCGTGCCGGTAAGACTGAAAGCAAATGCATACCAGCTGCTCAACGACAACAACACGCGCGATCAGTTTGTGAATATGATTTTGTCGTTAACAGGCCGGTCAGATGCAAAGCCAACGAAATTTACAGTTAAAGTCAGACCAACGCTCGACGTGGCCGGAAAGCAAATTAACTACCCTGGCTACATTACATTCGAAAAAGAAATAACAAGCCAAATGATTTCCGGGTCACGCTGACCGGGCTCACGTTGAGCTCCCGACACCCCTACATTGATAACAAGTACAACGCGCTATTTTGAAGATATTTTTAGAAAACCCTCATTTACTTGAATATTTCGGGCTGGTAGTCGTCCTGCTTCTGCTTTTTGGCGCCACTTTTTTCTTCAAAAATTTGGAGGTAGTCAGGAAGTGGTCGGGACTTGCGCTGATCATCGTTCCGATAGTCTATTTTTATCTGCTTCTTGACGCTTACGTACTCAATATTCCGCTTACCGACGACTTCAATCTCCTTGAAACCATTTACGACTTGCAGCACGCTCCCGACTTTCTGAGCGTGGTCAAGAGTCTTTTTGAACAGGTTAATCAGCACCGATTTGCTTTCGAAAGGATCGTAATGTTGCTGATGATATTCTTCACAGGAACAGTGAACATTAAAGTCCAGATTTTCCTGGGTAACCTGTTTCTCTTAGGAATTCTATACCTACTGTTTCTTTCGTTCAAAAAAGAGAACATTTCGTGGTACTATTTTATCCCGGTACCCTACATGCTGTTCAACCTCATTTACTTCGAAAATGCGTATTGGGGAATAGCGGCTTTGCAAAATACACCACTGATATTCTTTGCCTTTTTATCGGCGTACGGACTGGGTAGAGGAGACCAGAAAGGCTGGTACTTGGGGCTGATTGCGGCTTTGTTTACCACATTTACGAGCGGTAGCGGCTTACTTACCCTCATTATTGGAGTGGTCATATTATTGTTCCAAAAACGGTTCAGGCTGCTGCTTTGGTGGGTGATCGCCATGGTGGCTATCATTCTTTTTTACTTTCTTTTCGACTATGAGTTTGTGTCCTCACCCGGTGAAAAAGTGTGGGTACATCCTATTTTTAATCTGATATCTGTTTTCGGTTTTTGGGGGAATGCACTGTATCTCGACGTCAGGCATCCACTCGTTTCAAGCTTTTACCGCGACCTGATCTGGTGTGTGATACTCGGCGCGGGAATGGGGTTGCTTTTTGCCGGCTGGGTATTCAGGATTTTGGTCAAAAAGAAACTGGTATGGAGCGACTGGTTCTTGTGGGGTGCATTGATGTTTGCGATGGGAACGGGAGCTATGTTCGTGATCAGCAGGCCGATCAACAACTACCTGATGTACGGAGGAAATGTGTTTTCCAGACGTTACATGACATTCGGAGTCGCGTTATTGGCGACTACCTATGTTTGTTTGGTCATCTTGGTGAAAGATTTTAAGAGTTTGAAAAGAATTGTTGCGGGTATCGGCATGCTTGCTTTTCTGAGCCTGAATTTTGTCAGCTATTATTTATCTATTTTTCAAATCAGGAAACTACACGACGAGCTCGCAATAGACAGTTATTATTGGAACAACTACAAGACCTTCTTAACAGTAGGAGAAAAATTTAGCGACATCCCGTTTTGGAACCACCCGACCCGAATGCGTGACCTGATCAAAAACCTGGAACGGACCGGGCTGAGTGATTTTTATCAGAATTATTCAATCCCTGATCACCAAAAGCTGATTGCGGAAACGGGTAAACCGGGCGAACCATTTAAGGGTGAATTTGATGCAAAATTTCAGTATCGCAATGGAGAAAACAATCTTCCAGCCAAGTACTTCAAATTTCAAGTAACTCCCGAGGACGAGAATTTTGAGCCTTCTTATTTTGTGCTGGCTTCGAAACAATATACGATTGTACTGCCAGCTGTGCCGGTAGCAAACTCGCCCCAGAATTTTTTGAAGACAGCCACTTATTATAGTAACAATTATCAGTACTCGCTTTATAAAACAAAGTTGCCCGCCGGTAAATATGACGCCTGGATCATGTCGCCCGATCCACAGCAGCCAGGAAAATGGCAGTCATTATCCACCGGCAAGCAGGTTTTATTTTACTAGGAGAAACCCTACCGTCATCATTTATGCAAATACTCACTTACAATCTGAACGGAATCCGGGCAGCATTAAAAAACGGATTATTGGAATGGCTCAGCTCAAAGTCTGTCGACATTCTGTGTTTTCAGGAAGTAAAGGCCACACCCGACGTAGTCGATCTTTCCGGCTTCGAAGCATTGGGTTATGAACTCATCGGCTGGCACGCGGCTGTCAAAAAGGGGTACAGCGGTGTCGCCATTTTTTCGAAGATTAAGCCTGATCAGGTGATTGCGGGTTGCTCTATTCCGGCATATGATACGGAAGGCAGAGTCCTGAGAGCGGATTTTGGCGACATTACCTTACTGAATTGCTATTTCCCGTCCGGTACCAGCGGAGAGATCCGCCAGTCTGTAAAAATGACTTTCCTGGCCGACTTTTATGATTGGGTAGACGAGCTCCGCAAAGAGCGACCGAACCTGATCATTTGCGGTGACTACAACATTGCCCACACTGAAATTGACATTCATGATCCGGTACGCAACAAGAAGTCATCGGGTTTTTTACCTGAGGAAAGGGCGTGGATGTCGAAATGGTTTGAGAATGGTTATACTGATGCTTTCCGATATAAAAACCCTGATCTGCGCGAGTATTCGTGGTGGACGTACCGGGCTGGGGCGCGGGCTAATAATAAAGGCTGGCGGATCGATTACATTTCTGTGTCCAATACAATTAAAGACCGTATCGTGGCCAGCAGGCAATACAATGATGCCGTGCATTCGGACCACTGTCCGGTATGGCTGGAAATAGAGTAAATTTTGTATTTTTGATAAAAGCAAGGATCAAAAACGCGTAGTTATGGATATGCCAATGCCGGTAACTTTGAAGATGGGCGACCTGATGAGTGAGGAGGAATTCTTTCAGTTTTGCCAAATGAACGACACACTAGAGTTCGAAAGGGACTCGCAAGGAAATATTATACTTATGTCTCCAACAGGATCTTTTACGGGAAATTTTAATTTGAAAGTTTCGATGGAAGTCGGAATTTGGAATAAAGAAAACGGCCTCGGCGAAGTTTTCGACTCTTCTACTGGCTTTACATTACCTAATGGAGCGGTTCGTTCTCCGGATGTGTCCTGGGTCAGACAGGAACGCTGGGATATGCTTTCCCAAGATCAGAAAGAAGGATTTGCACCGATCTGTCCCGATTTTGTAATCGAAATTCGTTCTAAATCAGATGGTCTGAAATATCTGCTGGACAAAATGTTGGAATACATTGCAAATGGTAGTCAACTAGGATGGCTGATCGACAGATTTGAAAGCAAAGTATATGTTTACAACGCTGATAAGTCAGTTGTTATACATGAATCTCTACAGGTAATGCTTTCAGGAGAGAGCGTACTTCCTGGTTTTACATTGAATCTTGGAGCGGTGATCAAATGATTTCTCATTCTTTCGCTTCCTAATAAATCTTTTCCATTGTTTCGTTACTTTCTCATTTATAAGCCTTTTGGCATGCTTTCGCAGTTTAGTCGTGAAGGCGATCATGCTACGCTGGCAGACCTGGATTTTGATTTTCCCAAAGACATTTATCCCGTTGGCCGCCTGGACGCGGACAGCGAAGGTTTGCTGCTTTTAACCAATGACAATTTTCTAAAAACAAAATTGCTCGAACCGAGAAACCGACATACCAGAACATATTACGTCCAGGTAGAAGGAAATGTTACCTCAGAAGCATGCGAGTCCCTGAGCTCGGGCGTGGCAATATCCATTAATGGCAAGCAATACCAGACTCTCCCGGCCAAAGTAATGTCCATTGCAGAACCTGTGCTTCCGGACAGAGACCCGCCCATTCGTTTCCGAAAAAATATACCTACATCCTGGGTATCGCTTACCCTGCATGAAGGCAAAAACCGCCAGGTAAGGCGAATGACGGCTGCTGTCGGTTTCCCCACACTGAGACTTGCCCGCTGGTCGATCGGGAAAATTTCTTTGGCCGACAAAAGTGGAAATTTCCCTAATCCAGGGGACGTATGGGAAGTTACAGCCAAAGAAGCAAGGCGCTTTTACGATTGATCCCACAAAAGAGCACCGCGGTCTTGCCAAACCGGAGAGAAGGGTTAATTTTGTACATAACCTGTTCTTAAAATTAGGCTAATAATTGGCAAAGGCACATAAGGAAACCCCACTTAACAAGCAATACAACGAGATTAAGGCTAAGTACCCGGGAGCATTGCTGCTTTTCAGGGTGGGTGATTTCTACGAGACATTTGGAGAAGACGCAATCAGGGCTTCCAAAATTTTAGGCATAGTCCTCACCCGTCGGAACAATGGCGGTGCGCATGAGGAGCTGGCCGGTTTTCCACATCATTCTCTTGATAACTATCTTCCCAAACTGGTCCGGGCTGGTGAACGTGTGGCGATTTGCGACCAATTAGAAGATCCTGCCACAGCAAAAGGCATTGTCAAACGTGGAGTGACCGAGCTGGTGACGCCCGGCGTTTCGTACAATGATAATGTGCTGGATATCCGTAAAAACAATTACCTGGCAGCAGTTCATGTTGGCCCGGACGATTTATACGGGATTGCTTTCCTGGATATTTCGACGGGTGAATTCATGACTTCGCAGGGTAATGCTGCGTATGTAGATAAAATGCTGCAGGGATTCGGTCCTGCGGAAGTTTTATTTTGCAAAAAACACAGACAGGAATTCAATCAGCTTTTTGGCGGGAAGTACCATACTTACCAGCTGGAAGACTGGTGTTTTGGATATGACTATGGTTATGAGCGGCTTACCACTCATTTTCAAACCACTACATTAAAAGGGTACGGAATAGAGGCACTGCCGATGGGTATCATCGCTGCCGGCGTGATCCTACACTATCTGCACGAAACAGAACATAAGGAAATTGCGCATATCGGTCGTATTACACGTCTGGAAGAAGAAAAATACGTTTGGCTGGACCGATTTACTGTAAGAAATCTGGAACTGGTGTATCCGCAGCAGGAAGGTGGCGTGCCGTTGATACAGATTCTGGATCAAACAGTCACACCAATGGGCGCGAGGCTTTTGCGCAAATGGATGGTACTGCCCCTCAAAGAAAAGCTGCCGATTGAAGAACGCCTCAATACCGTGGAGCATTTCCTGAAAAATGAGGATCTGCACGATTCGGTTATTCAGTATTTGAAGCAAATCGGAGATCTGGAACGCCTTATTTCCAAAGTTGCTGTGAGACGGATCAATCCTCGTGAACTGGTACAGCTTAAAAAATCTTTGAAACAAATAGATCCCATCCAGGATCTGTTATCAAAGCTTTTGGAGGAAGAAGAAACGAAATCCGGAAAGAAAGAGTCCGCCAAAAAAGGCTTGAACCCGGCGCTCGCTATCCTGAAAAAATATGCAGACCAGCTTAATCCATGTGATTTTCTGGTTGAAAAAATAGAAACTGAACTCCGTGAAGACGCTCCTGTACTCTCTAACCAGGGACGTATGATCAAGAGCGGTGTGAATGCAGAACTCGATGAGCTGCATGCGATTTCTTATGAAGGAAAAGATTTTCTTTTGAAACTTCAAAACAGGGAAATCGAGCGTACCGGTATCGGTTCATTGAAAATTGCCTATAATAAAGTCTTCGGGTACTACCTGGAAGTAACGCATGCACATCAAAATAAAGTGCCGACTGACTGGATCAGAAAGCAGACACTGGTGAACGCCGAGCGCTACATTACGCCTGAGCTTAAAGAATACGAGGAGAAAATATTGAATGCGGAAGACAAGATTTCTACGATCGAATTCCGGATTTTTAGCGAAATCATGATGACTGCCGCGGAATATGTCGGCACAATTCAGCAAAATGCGCTGGTCATTTCAACATTGGACGCACTGAGTTCATTTGCTACCACGGCGCGAAAAAATAAATACATTAAACCGGTCATTACCGAAGGCAAAGAGCTTGATATCAAGGATGGGCGACATCCGGTGATCGAGCAGCAGCTGCCGCTAGGCGAGAGCTACGTGCCCAATGACCTTTACCTGGACGATGCAACCCAGCAGATCATTATCATCACAGGGCCTAACATGGCAGGTAAGTCTGCATTGCTGAGGCAAACTGCGCTGATCGTACTGATGGCGCAAATGGGCTGCTATGTTCCTGCGAAATCGGCTTCTATTGGCCTTGTTGATAAAATATTTACAAGGGTAGGGGCCAGCGACAACCTCAGCCGTGGAGAAAGTACGTTCATGGTAGAAATGACTGAAACCGCCAGCATTTTGAACAACCTGAGCGACCGCAGCCTGGTACTCATGGACGAAATCGGGCGTGGTACGAGTACCTATGACGGTGTATCCATTGCCTGGGCCATTGCCGAGTACCTGCACAGCCAGCCGGGCCACAAACCAAAAACGCTTTTTGCAACCCATTATCACGAACTGAACCAGCTGGCAGACGATTTTCCAAGAATCAAAAATTTCAATGTGGCTGTCAAGGAAGTGGATAACAGGGTCATTTTCCTGCGAAAACTAAAACCGGGAGGCAGTGCGCACAGTTTCGGTATTCATGTGGCGCAAATCGCCGGAATGCCCCAACCCATCGTGTTGCGGGCCAGCGAGATCATGCAGCATCTGGAAAAAGACCATGTTGCCCATGAGCACAAGAAGCGCGTGAAAGAAATTCCCAAGAACAACTTCCAGCTCAGTATTTTCGAGCCTGCCGATCCTCGTATGGAAGAGCTGAAAGAGAAACTTACGCTGGTGGACGTGAACACGCTTTCGCCGATAGAAGCTTTGTTGAAATTGAATGAGTTTCAGAAAATTGTGAAGAACTAATCCTATGAATATCCAACTAAATTTTAAATCCAATCTCCTATAACCTTTTATGAAAAATTCGACGCGTTTTCAGTTGATGGCTATGATGTTCCTCCTCTATTTTGTGTGGGGATCATGGTATGGGCAAATGAGTAAATACATGTTCACCGAGCTCGGTGCCACCGGTACGCAGGTAGGAAACGCTTATGCAGCATTCTCGATTGCAATGATCATTGCGCCATTCTTTGTGGGTATGATCGCCGATCGTTACTTCGCAGCACAGAAAGTTCTGGGTGTGCTTAGCCTGGCGGGAGCGGTCATATTGTACGTTTTGTCCGGGGTTAAGGATGCGGATACATTCTTCTGGGTGATCCTGCTTTACTGTATCACATTCGCGCCGACAATGTCTCTTACCACATCCATCGCCATGCAGCAGGTGACGGATTCCGAAAAGGATTTTCCTGCTATCCGGGTAATGGGTACGGTGGCCTGGATCGTGGTGACGAACATCATTGGTTATTATGGCTTCGGAGATAATGTGATGATCTTTAAGATCTCCATGTTTTCTGCTGCATTCCTGGGTGTTTATTCTTTCTTCTTGCCTAATACGCCTCCGAAACCTAGCTCTAACACCACTTTTGCGGACATTCTTGGTCTGGATGCGTTCAAATTGTTTAAGGACAGGTCATTCGCAATTTTCTTTATTTCATCTCTGCTGATCTGCATTCCTTTGTCATTCTACTATGCGATGGCGAACCCTTCTCTGACCGATTCGGGCATGACCAATGTGGAAAACAAGATGTCGCTTGGTCAGGCATCCGAAGTGGTATTTATGCTTCTTATTCCCTTTGCTTTCAGTCGTTTTGGTGTGAAATGGATGCTGGTAGTGGGTCTTATTGCATGGATCGTACGTTTTATCGGCTTCGGTTACGGCGACGCTTCCAGCGAATGGTTGCTGTATCTTGCAATTGTTCTGCATGGCGTTTGCTATGATTTCTTCTTTGTTACAGGCCAGATTTATACCGATAGCAAGGCTGGCGAGAAGTACAGATCTTCTGCACAGGGGCTTATTTCAATTGCCACTTATGGTATCGGAATGGGTATAGGATCGTGGTTGGCCGGTGTGGTGGCTGATATTTATACTGTTGACAATGTGAAAAACTGGACGAGCATCTGGATGGTCCCTGCGGGAATCGCAGCGGTCGTACTGGTTCTTTTTGTATTATTTTTCAAAGACAATAAAATCAAGGCGACTGCATGAAGTCATTCCTGACCATTGCTTGCTGATTCAGGAAATAAAAAAAATGCCTGCAAGTATTCGCTTGCAGGCATTTCCTATTTTAATATAAATCGTCGTCATCGTCATCGGCGCGGCGGCTGTAATTTTTGGAGCCACCTCCACCTTTCTTATAGTCCCCTCCTCCTTTTCCGAAACGATCGTCAGATCTTGGTTTTCCACCGCGATCGCCACCATGTCCACGGTCACCTCCGCTGCTTTTGTAACGGTCGCCACCGCCTCCACCACTATATCCACCGCCACCCCCGCCGCTGTAACCTCCGCCACCGCTATATCCGCCACCTCCGCTGTAACCACTTCCTGAGCTGCCACCGGTTGATCCGGCGCCGCTTGGTCTGTCGCTACTTCCGCTGTCGGAAGGTCTTGGTCTGCTAAATCCTCCTTCTTTTTTGAAGTCGCCTCTCGGGGCTGCGCCAGCTTCCTTCTTCTGAGACTCATTCACCACCAACGGTCTTCCATACATTTCTGCTCCGTTCAATTGACTAATGGCCAGTTTTGCCTCATCTTCATCAGGCATCTCTACAAACCCGAAACCTTTGCTTTGACGTGTAATCTTGTCAATGATAATTTTCGCGGAGCTCACTGTGCCGAATTTTTCGAAAGCTTCACGCAGTTCGCTTTCCTTTAACTTAAAAGAAAGACTCCCAACAAAAATGTCCATGGAAACGCCTGTGTTTAATTGATTTTTAGGTTATAAAGATATTTATTTTAGCTGATAAGCTACAACACTGTTCTTCATGAAAGTAGGCACATAGACGATTTTTTTAACCGAATCATAGCCTATATCCGCAGAGTTTGTCTTATCGGCGCTGGTATCCAGCAGTTTTTCCGTTGTTCCGTCCGCTTTGATATAGTAAACGTGCCCAGCCCAGCAAGAAACAATGTACTCGCCTGGTTTTACCTGTTCTATGCCGTCGGTACTTTTATCCATACCCTCAGCAAGAACGGTAACTTCCTTGGTTGCACTCAATTTTTTCAATGTTCCACTGTCCGCGATCAGCAGATCCGATCCTACTGCCAGCAATCCGTTCGGGCGGGTGAGGTCTTCAAAATAAGTAGAAACTTTACCGTCCTTAATCAAATGTACCTTTTTCGTGTCTGAATCAGAAACATAAATATTGCCTTTGGAATCAATAGTAAGGTCATTTAAGAATTTTGAGCCTTCCACTTCATGTTTTTTCAGGATTTTACCTGATTTTATGTCAATTTCTACCACGTCGGTAACGTCGGCCACGTATAGTTTCGAACCCATGATCCCCATCCCTTTCGGAGCGTTGAGGCCGGTCACCCAATCGTTGGCAATAACCTTACCGTCCAATGCTACCTTTGCAATGCCGCCTTTTCCGTCTTTTTCGCCTGGTTTTCCGTCAATCAGGGCCACATAAAGCACTTTATTTGGAGCGCTGTACAATACAGATTCGGGAATTGGCAACGAAGCCTCCGTAGACCAGGACTGGGTTAATGTATGCTGCGCCTGAACAGTTGCCAGGCTAAAAGTTGATAATAACGTTGAAAATAAAATGTGCTTGATTTTCATAAAGGTCGAGTTTGGAACAGATCAGATACAGGATATTTCCCGATCATTAAATCAAAGCTAAATAAAAATGCCCAAACTGATTAAGCCGGGCATTTTTTAATTTTTTTTACTATTTTAATCCGGTTTCATATCAAATTTTTTTCATTCACTATTTGATGTAATTACCGGCTTCTGATCACTTCTTTTTCTTCGATTTTTTCTTGGTAGTAACCACCGGCGCTTCCACAGTTTTCGTCAGATCATTGATCCGGATGTTCCTGAATTTCAGTTCCGATCCGTGTCCCAAAAATCCAAGGTGTCCGGTTGTGCGGCTCAGTCCGGGATGTTCCTTATGGTCCACTGTGCCGTTTTTGCTTGCTTCTGCCAGGTCACCATCCAGGATTACCGTTCCGTTCAGCGTAACTTTTATTTTGGATCCCTGAACGCGTACCTCTTCATAATTCCATTCACCAAGGGGTTTCAAAAATCCTCTCTTGGCAGGAATAATGCCGTAAGCCGAGCCGTGGTACTGGTATTCGTGCAGGTCTTTGTAGATATCCGCGTCATTGTCCAGGATCTGGATTTCGGTTCCTACATAAGCAGCATCTCCTTCCATCGGCGTTCTGATCCCTAATCCATTGTTGGCGCCAGGCGTAAGCTGGAATTCAAAACGGAAATCGAAATCACTGAACTCATCTTTGGTGTAAAGGTTGCCTTTTCCACCTTTTTTAGGGTCAACTACCAGCTCACCGTTTTCGATGAAATAGTCAGTTTTGTTTCCTACCCATTCAAACATATTGGTACCGTCGAAAAGAAGTTTGAAACCCTCTTTCTTTTCAGCTTCGGGTAATGTGAACTCAGGACGAGGGATTTCACGAACGTAAATGTCCCGGTAATTGATCTGGTTGCCATGGGCCTGTAACTCGATCTGCTCCTTTGCGAAAATCGGCAGGTTACGGTCCCAGTAGTTTTCCAGAACCACATTGTCCACCACATTTTCACCATTCAAATCCACCGAAACACGGTCGCCGATCATGGTAATGTGGAAAGTATTCCAGTCACCAATTGCGTTGTCGGCCAGTTTGCTAGGTTTACTTGGGTTTTTCTGATTGTTGTAAAGGCCTCCCGAGCCTACCTGCGCACCGACGCTCACACGCGACGTATCCCAGATCTGTACCTGCGGTGTACCGCGCAGATAAATTCCGGCGTCACCATCTTTCAGGATTTTCCAATCTACATACATTTCAAAATCTCCGTACTGCTTCACGGTCGCCAGGTTGTCGCCGTGGCCAGAGAATACCAGTTCTCCGTCTTTCGCGTACCAGTCTTTGTTAGCAGCTTCGTCTGCTTTTTTCTGTTTTGCAGCCAAAGTATCGGGGCTCATTTTGCTGCGGGCTATCGGGTTTTCAACTAAACCTTTCCAGCCAGACAGGTCTTTTCCATTGAACAAAGGAACAAAGCCTTCGCCCGTTGGTAGTTCCGACAAATGTTTGCGGATTGATTCTTTTTGGTAGTCGCTGTCCTGACCTTTCAAAACCGTGGCAGTTTTGGTAAGCAACTCACGGATTTCAGCACTGTACAGGTTCTTGTTGGCCAATGCAATGGTCATCACAGCTTGTGCGGCTGCCTGTTGAGTACCTGCATTGTCAAGATATTTGCCTGCAAAAAGCAATGCATTGAATGTTCTGTATTTAGGAAGTTCTTTCAGGATCAGTTCTTTCTGGGCATCGGTTTTGGCAAGGGCCATTGCGTCGCGCAGCATAATGACCTTGATAGCTGCTGGCTTCGCAGACTTAGCGGTAGCAGCAACATATCCCGACAATGCTGCATTGAAATCATCAGCATCGCCTGTTTTCTTCGCAATCGCCAGCAATTCATTGGCCGCGCTGGCGTCCGCCCAGGAAGACAATGACTGAATCGCTGACTTTTTAATACCCGCGTCGCCGCTTCCGTACGACGATACCACGGAAGCTAATGCTTTTTTACCACCGATACTGGCCAGTACTGCCAGATAATTCGCTTGTTTATCGGCTGGGGAAGCCTGCATTTGTTTCAGGATCAGGTCGCTTTGCGCTGTCATGTCGCCGGAGCCTTTCACTCCTGCACTGATCGCCCTTTGAACCGCAGTAATTTCCTCAGCGCTTCCACCGGCATTCAGTAATGTAAACAGCTGAGGCAGGTCATTGCTCGTGGCAAGCGATTTCAATGCATCATATGCCGACTTTTTCACCTCAGGATTTGTACTTTTCAAAAGCGCAGATACCACCGATAGTTTAGAACTAGCAGCTCTTGCCGCCAGCACATCTATAACAGCTGGCTGAGCAGTAGCTGGCAAACCTGGCAATGCTGTCGCAAGCTGATCCACGAGTTTGTCGCTTTTGATAGTCAACAAGCTGCTTTTAACAGTCGCAATGTCCTCGGCAGTTCCTGTTTTCAAAACCGATAGCAAACCTGCAACACTAGCTTCCTGGCCAATTTTACCAGCAGCCCAGATAGCCGCCTTCTTTACTTTCGGATCTTTTGCATTCAATGATTTCAGAACAACCGGCAATGCATCTTTCGATTCAGCGCGGCCCAGCATTGTAATGATCTCGGCCTGTACTTCCGGCTTTGCCTTTTTCAATGCATTCAGCCAGGGCGTGGTACCATCGGCCATCAGGTATTTCTGGCCCAGTTTCAAAGCCGCCGCCCGGTATTGAGCATCCGTACTTTGCAATGCACTCACTAGTACCGGAACGGATTCACGCTTTTTAATGTCAGAGTAAACTTTCAATGCAGACGAGCGGGTAGCGCTTTGCTTGGCGTCCGGTGTATTTTTGATCAATGCCAATGCTGCCTTTTCTGCTGCGGGAGCACTTCCATTTTCTGCAAGTCGTGCGAGATATTTAATGTAAACCGCGGTAGCATCAGCTTCATCGTAGCTGTAAGCTACTTTTTGAGCTGCGGCTGCTAGAATAGGCTCAGAAGAAGGAACCCCGATTTCGGAAAGAGCGTACAAGCTTACTTTACGCAAATTCAGGTCAGCGCTGGTTGCCGTTTTTTCAATGGTGGCTGCTGCTTCTTTGTAACGGCTTCCTCCCAATGCTTCCGTAATGGCGATCTGGCTGGTGCCCGAAGCTCCGCTCAATGCTTGTAACAACGCTGCTCCGGCAGCTTGTGAACCTATTCGTGCCAAAGCCCTTGAAGCTGGCCCTGCCAGTCTTTCGTCCGTCAGATAGGATTTCAAAACATTGACAGACTCGTCTTTACCAACAGTTTGAATCTGATAAATAAGGAAATTTTTGCTGTCCGGGTCATTTACTTTTGATAGTGCCTCTCCATAAGCCTCGGCCGCTTCCTGACGCAATGATTCTTTGCCTGCCTGGGACGCATAGTAGGTAAAACCGCCTAATGCATACTGGATTTTGGTGTTGTCTCCTTTACCAAGCGGCGTCAGCATGGAAGCGATCTGCACCAGGCCTGGCTTTCCGAGCTGGGCAAGCTCTTCCATGTTCTTTTTTAATGCGGCTTCATTCTGCGAAGGGAATTTTGACAATAGTCCCGTCACCTTTGCGGTCAGCGAGTTGTCTGTCTGGGCCGTTACCTGCATTACGATCAGGCAGAGGGCCAGTATGGTATATAATTTTCTTTTCATTTGGGTTGTAGCTAGTAGCACACAGCTTTTAGCGGTTAGCTTTTTTGGGTTCGGTTTAATGAATAGGATGTTCTCTACATCGTCCAGGGACCACGCATGGGCTGGTTGATCAGACGGTTCGCGCCTTCATCGTCAATGAACTCCTGTTTTTCAGGGTCAAATTTCAATGAACGTCCCAGTCGCAACGCAGCAAGTCCCATGTTGACGATCGTGCAGGAGCGGTGACCGTTTTCTTCATTAAGGGCAAACTTTTTGCGGTTTTTAACAGCATCCACAAAGTCAGTTACCTGTGGCTCCGGGTCTGGGAAAGCAGCCAGTTTCTTTTCAAGATCAGGAATGTCGGATTTGAAATTCTGATAAAGCTTTCCTTTTGGTCCCTCAATGTATGCTACCTTTTCATCTTTGGCTTCGCCGTCGAGTACGATCTGGCAACCGTCCGCATAGGTGTAGGTAATGCGTCTCCACGTGCCTACGGCTTCGGTATGCTGCTGTGGAGCGTCAATTTCAACACTAACGGGACTGGTATCGTCTTTACCAAGGAAATATTGAATAGGGTCAATGTAATGCTGGCCCATATCGCCAAGCCCGCCGCCATCGTAATCCCAATATCCGCGGAAAGTCTGGTGAACACGGTGCTCGCTGTATGGCTTGTAGGGAGCAGGGCCGAGCCACATTTCGTAGTCCAGTTCTGCGGGAACGGGCTGGGGAGTATTATTGGTTTTGCCAACCCAATAAAATTTCCAGTCGAAACCGGTATGCTTGCTCACCGTCACTTTCAAAGGCCAGCCAAGCAGGCCGCTCTGAACCAATTTTTTAATGGGTTTTACGGTCGTTTTCATTCCGTAAAAATTATCTTCAAACCTGAACCAGGTATTGAGACGGAATATTCTGCCATGCTGCTGCACGGCTTCTACCAAACGCTTGCCTTCTCCAATGGTACGGGTCATTGGTTTTTCACACCAAACATCCTTTCCAGCGCGGGCAGCATCTGCGGCAATAATCCCGTGCCAGTGCGGGGGAGTCGCCACGTGGACGATATCCACCTCGGGAAGCTGGATCAGTTCACGGTAATCCGAAAAGGTCTTTACACCCTTGTCCACCATGCCTGCGGCAATGTCCAAATGCTTTTTGTCCACGTCACAAAGCGCTACAACTTTGGTACCTGCATAAGGAATGTGTCCGCGGCCCATGGAGCCGGTTCCTACGATAGCCTTGGTCAACTGGTCGCTGGGAGCGATATAGCCTTTACCGAGGACATGACGCGGTACAATTGAAAATGTGGCCAGCGTTGCCAGTGAGCCCTTGATGAACTTTCTCCTGGACGCAGAGGTGCCTTTCTTTTCTTTCATTGGTTAAGGATATTTAGGAAAATTGTTATTGAATATAAATACGAGATTTTAGAAAGCTATTGGCAGTCGGCTGTCGGCCATCGAATTGACGATGTAAACTAAATTATGGTCAAGAATACCCCTTGATTGCCGACTGCCGATAGCCGACTGCGATTTGATATACCATTCTACGTTGATCAGGCTTCGTAAGCAGTTGTGAAATTATGACAATATTTAGAATGTAGCAAAACAAGCCGTGTGTTCGTGAACATTAATTGAAAATTACCAAATAATGCCTATCATTTCCTCTCACATTCCTATAAAATCAATGGTTGATCAAAGCGGGATATTGCCATGCTTTTTGCGCGGCAGAACGTCTACCTTGTTTTCGAGCATTTCAAAAGCCCTGATCAGTTTTTCACGGGTTTGCTCCGGATAAATCACCTCGTCGATATAGCCGCGATGTGCCGCGCGATAAGGATTGGTAAATTTTTCGGTATAGTCTTCAATTTTCTCCTGAAGCTTTTCTTTCGGGTTTTCAGCCTGCGCAATTTCCCTTTTAAAAATGATTTCGGCAGCGCCGCTGGCACCCATCACAGCGATTTCTGCACTAGGCCAGGCAAAATTCATATCGGCGCCAATGTGCTTGGAGTTCATCACATCGTACGCGCCACCGTAAGCTTTGCGGGTAATGACGGTAATGCGCGGAACCGTCGCTTCGCAAAATGCATAGAGCAACTTCGCTCCATTGGTAATGATCGCGTTCCACTCCTGATCGGTACCGGGCAGGAAACCGGGTACATCTTCCAATACCAGCAACGGAATGTTGAAGCAATCACAAAAACGCACAAATCTGGCTGCTTTCTGGCTGGCATGAATGTCGAGGACACCAGCCAGGACCGCGGGCTGATTGGCAACGATACCAATGCTCCGGCCTGCAATGCGCGCAAAACCGACGACGATATTATCTGCAAAATGCTCATGTACTTCAAAGAAACTATCTGTATCAGTTAATTCTGAAATCACGTCGCGCATATCATACGGCTGATTGGCGCTGTCGGGGATAATGGTATTTAATGCTGGCCGCAGCTCGTTTCCAATGGTATATGGATATCTTGGCGCATCGTTTTCGCAGTTTTGCGGGACGTAGCTCAGTAATTTTTTGATGGCCAAAAGGCATTCTACCTCGTTAGGCGAAACAAAATGGGTGACGCCGGATTTGGTAGCATGTGTCATCGCCCCGCCGAGTTCTTCGGAAGTCACTTCCTCATGCGTCACGGTTTTGACCACATTAGGCCCTGTCACGAACATATAGCTCGTGTTTTCAACCATTAATATAAAATCAGTAATAGCAGGGGAGTAAACCGCTCCTCCCGCGCACGGCCCCATTACCGCCGATATCTGCGGAATGACACCGCTGGCCAATGTGTTTTTATAAAAGATATCAGCGTACCCAGCGAGTGAAAGTACGCCCTCTTGAATCCGGGCACCGCCCGAATCATTCAAACCGATCAATGGGGCACCGTTTTTCATGGCGAGGTCCATAATCTTGCATATTTTTTCGGCGTGAGTTTCAGAAAGTGAGCCACCGAAAACGGTGAAGTCCTGTGCGAAAATGTATATCAGGCGGCCATTCATCTTGCCATAACCGGTTACCACGCCATCGCCGAGGTAATGTTCCTTATCGAGTCCGAAGTCTTTGCTCCGGTGCATGACAAACTTGCCAATTTCTTCAAATGAACCTTCGTCGAGCAATACGGCTATGCGTTCGCGGGCGGTTAATTTTCCTTTGTCATGCTGTGCCTGTATTCTTTTTTCACCACCGCCTAAATCGGCTTCTGCGTTTTTTTGATCTAAAAGTTCTTTTTTTGAAGTCGCGGCAGATACTGATTCCATGTAATACGGACGATATGGTTACATTTGTTTTTGTACAGATTATAAATATAGCGTCATTTTACTGATTCGGGAAATTATTGCATTCTTATGAGGCCGATTGGAATGTGTGTTTATTTGTGGGCAGCGCTTCTGTTTGGATGTCAGGGGTTTGTACTGGCGCAGGCTACCGGCGGGAGAAGCAAACTGGATTTTCTACAACTGCCGACACAGGCAAAAAGCACCGCGATAGGAGCCAATCACCTTACCTTACCCGGTAATGATCCTGCATTATTTCTTCAAAACCCAGCGTTGCTGGACTCTTCCAAAATCAATAACGTATCGGTGAATATGATGCCTTATCTGGCTGATACCAGGTTTGTTAACGCGGCATATGCACATGGTCTCAAAAAATCAACGGGCGTGTGGGCCGTGGGTTTGCAGTATCTCAATTACGGCACAATGGTGGAAACCGACGACATTGGAAATGTGATCGGGGAGTTCAGGGCGGCTGATTATGGTTTGTCGGCGGGTTACGGACATACGATCGGCGATTTCACTTTGGGCGGTACATTGAAGTTGGCCGGAGCATCTGTGGAGGCCTACAATATTTGGGGGCTGGCTTTGGACTGGGGCGGGGTTTTCAAGCATCCGAAAAAGGATTTTACAGCTGGCTTTGTAGTTAAAAATCTGGGGTTTTTGAAGCAAAATTACAATGGCGCCAATGACCCGGTGCTGCCTTTGGACGTGCGGTTAGGGCTGACATTCAAACCGGAATATATGCCTATCCGTGTCTCCGTGACGGTACATCATCTCAACCAATTTGATATGGTTTACAATGATCCCAACCTGTTTTTTAAATATGATATCAATGGAAAAAGGATCCCCCGAAAAATTGGTGTTGCCGAAAAGCTGGGCCGGCATCTTTCGTTGGGAGCTGAGGCATTGATACATCCAAATTTTCGGATCCTGCTCGGGTACGATCATTTGCGGAGACAGGAATTAAGGCTTACGAACAGAGGAGCATTGGCCGGATTTTCGTTCGGGGCATGGCTGAGGATTAAAAGGTTTGAAGTAGGCTACGGTCGGGCGCAGTATGTTCCGGGTTTTGGAAGCAGTTCGCTATCTGTTGTGATGAATTTGAAGAATGGGTTTGTGAAAGAGCCTGTGAGTAAAATTCAGAAGTAGATAGTCACCTACTTGGTTATGTTGATGTACTTTTCCAGCGCTTTTACGTAGTTTTCAAATGCAGCAATGCCTTTTTCGGCAATCTTGCACATGGTTTGGGGATAGTTTTCTTTGAAGCTTTTTTGAACATCAATGTATCCGGCATCTTTCAGTTTCGAGATCTGTACACTGAGATTACCAGCCGTTGCCCCCGTTTTTTCTTTGATATAAGTAAATTCAGCCTCCCGAACATTCATCAGTAAGGATATAATCGCCAATCGCAGTTGCTGGTGAAGCAATGGATCAAGTTCTTCAAACATTTTGTCTTTTAAAATTCGCCCTCAATAGATAGCCGGGCACAATATAGCTGCAAATAACCGCTAGTCCCAATAAAAGCAGCTGCTGCGGGAAAGGAGCAAAGAATGCGACCAGGGCAACAGGCCAGTTGAGCGCGCCGCCGATGATAAGCGGACGAAAACGCAATGCACCGCCGGAAGCAAAGGTGCCAATCCCGTAAAACAATATCAAAACCGGGTACACTTTGTCCATTCCGACCTTTGGCATCACCAGAAGCATAACCATAATCGAAATCAGGAACCCGCCCCAGAGGTAGGACATAAACTCATCGACGTAAGTTCTAACCCGCCTTTTTTTTGACCTGCTACTGAAATATATTCCTGCAATGACACCAGCCACGGGCATGCTCATCCAGGTAATGAACGGATATTTGAAATCGGTGAAAGTCATCAGTATGTAATGTCCGAGACTGGCGAAAAGGACCAGCCAGCCCCACAACAGATATAGGTACCCATCTTCGTTAATGCCCTTTTTGGTGGCAGTTATCATTTGGTGAATGACCAGAAAACTTTCTTTTTCTGTCATGGGGCGTTCGGTTTCCATCGTTTTCGAGAGTAGGGATTACTGGGTTATATTGTTTTGTCCAATGTCATTTCAAAGTTCTTGTACCATTTGTTACCGTCCGGGCTGAACTCACCGACCTCGTGCCATTGCCCCTTTTCGTTGATCCGGATGTTGTATTTCACCTTCGCTCCATTGCCGATATCAAAGCCCCATTCAATCCATTTCTCACCTTTTGGAATAAAATAGGCGTCCACACTCAGGCCAGTCTCCCGGTATGCACGGAAGTTATACTTTTCCGTCTGTTTATTATATGAAATAATCCCCAAAGCGTGAAAAAGTACCTTGCCGTTTTCGGAGCCGATACCTTCCACGTGCAGTACGTTTTTGTTGAGCATGAGCTGAACATCTTCCTTTTGAGTCAATGTTTTCGAATTGTTTGGCCCCAACGAAATCCAGGCGGGGCCGGTCCATTTACCTTCCAGAAAGGCCAATTTTTCAATGGCTGGATTTGAGGTTTCCTGAGCATTAGCCGGAGAGACACTGCCAAGCAAGATGCAGATCAGTAATAAGTTTTTCATTTGTAAAGAGAGTTGATTTGAATAATAATTTTTCAAATGTAAACTAGTTTATAATATAAACCAAATTCATGTAAAATATCCGACAGGCATTTTACAGACATCATATTCGGATTATCTTTTGTTCACAATTGCTTAATGATGAGGTAAAATGGGTGAAAGACGGCAGGGTTAGCTTTGTAACCTTTCAAAACTATCTCACCATGAACAAACATTATTCTATCATTCAAAAGACAGCCGCGGCCGTGTTGATTTGCGGTTCGATGACTTTTACCAGCTGCATTAAAGACCATGAGCCGCCTGTAACTTCTGCGAAATTAATCAACAGATCGGTTAACCCTTCATTGATCAGGACATTACCTGGCTTTGAAGACCTGAAAATCACTACGTTGATTAGCTCGGACGACAAATTGCAGGACTCTCCGGATTTCATTTACGGTGCCCAGCCTGACGGTGGTGCATTCGTGAAAAACCCGAATGGAGAGGGTTATGTGATGATCAACAACCATGAAATTCTCTTTTCGGTATCAAGGGTTTATTTGGATAAAGAATTGAAACCCATTAAAGGAGAGTACATTGTGGACGCGGAGGGCGGGCAATGGCGCTTGTGCTCGGCTACGTTGGCCACACCTCAGGAGCACGGTTTCGGGCCTGTTTTCCTGACAGCCGGTGAAAGTAACTCGGAGTCAATGACACATGCTATCGATCCATTTGCTCCTGCTGACAAAAAGAACAAAACCAGAACCGTCAGCGCATTTGGTAAATGGAATGCTGAAAATGCGGTCCCGCTTCCGAAGGATGCTTTCCCTGGTAAAACTGTGATTATCATCGGTGAAGATGATACCAATGGTCAGCTTGTAGCTTACGTTTCGGACGTGGTAGGCGACCTGAACAATGGTAAATTGTACGCGCTCCGCCGGACAAATCAGGAAAGTGTGGAAACTGATATGGTGAAAGGCCAGGTTTATGATGTTGAATTTGTTCCTTTTGATGATGTAAAAACGAGTACCGGTACGCAATTGCAGGCGCAGACCGTGGATAAGAAAATGATCCAGTTTGCACGCGTTGAGGATATCGATTATAAAAAAGGAGGCAATGGTGCAGGTCGTGACATTTACTTTACAGCAACAGGTGTGAGCCAGGCTGATAAAGTGACTCCGGTAGCCGGCAAAAATATGTGGGGACGTGTGTACAACCTGAAATTTGATGCTGCTAATCCATTGATCGGTAAGTTGCAGATTATCATGGACGGTGAAGACAAGCCAGGTAGCTTTATAGTGAACCCGGACAACATTTGTGTGACTGAAAACTATGTTTACGTACAGGAAGACGGTGATTCGTTCTATAAAAACAATGATCACGACGGAACAATATGGCAGTACAGCATTGCCACAAAAGAAAGTAAAGCAATGCTTCAAATGCACCACCGTCGCGACGACGCGCTGTTCAATGCGAAGTACAACTCGGTGGGTAACAACTCGCTGAGCACATGGGAGTACGGCGCGATGATCGATATTTCGGACGTAGTAGGCATTCCGGAAACATTTATGATCAACCTGCATCCGCATACCTGGCAGGACGATAAATATAAAGGAGCCGACGGAAGTGGCATTTCTACCAACAAGGAAGGTGGCCAGACGGTCATTGTTCAAGGGATCAAAAAGTAACAAATTACTGCTACACCACATTGGAAGGCCTTTTCCGGAGGGCCTTCCTTGTTTTATTATACCATGAGAAAGTTTTTGCGCACTGTTCCGGCATTCATTTGCGTATTGATATTGAGTTATTGTCAGCCTAAAAAGAGCCCGAAGGATCAGTTGTATAGCCAGTTCAATGAGGATTTGGATTCGTTGATATTAATGAACGACGAGCTTTTAGAATTGGCCAAATCCAGACAAAAGCCAGAAGTATTGCGGGATAAATTTCTGAGCGTTCGTTTGCAGTACAAGAAAACGGAAGCTTTTGCGGAATACTTCTTTCCTACTACGGTCAGGCTGGTCAATGGCGCCCCGCTGGATGAAATTGAGGATGAGGAAAATGCTGTGTTTGAGCCGGGAGGCTACCAGGTAATTGAGGAACTGGTCTACATCGACGAGCCGATCGAAGAAGAAGAATTGATCCGCCATACCCGTAAAACACAGGTGAATGTGAAGCGGATTCAGTCACTATGGAAGGACATTCAGCTTACGGATTCTCAGGTAATGGATGCTTTGCGTCTCGAAATGTTCCGCCTGACCACACTCGGTATCTCAGGTTTTGATACACCGGCTTCGGGGAATTCCATTGCTGAAAGTAAGGTAGTAGTGGAATCGTTTCAGCGTTATGCTGATGCTTACAAAGAACTTTTGCCGGAGTATCAGAAGCTGACGAACCTCTCCAATGCAGCCATTGATTTTTTGAAAAATAGTAAAAGTTTTAATGACTTTAATCGGGCCTCATTCATTGTGGACTACATTAATCCGTTGTGTCTGTCCCTTCACCAAAATCAGAAACTCGCAGGGATTGCATTCGTCAAAGACCACAGACTTTTGAGGGGAGATGCTGCTACATTGTTTGATAAAAAAGCATTTGATCCTGAGGCGTTGCTTTCCAATACGAAGTTTAGTTCCACGGCTGACCGGATTGCATTGGGAGAGAAATTGTTTTACGATCCACGCGTTTCAGGCAATGGCCAAACCAGCTGCGGTTCCTGTCATCAACCTCAGTTGGCATTTACGGATGGTTTGAAAACGAGCAAAGGATTTGGTAATGAAAATCTGAAAAGGAATGCGCCCACCATCATGTATGCAGCTTTGCAGCAGGCATTGTTTTACGACCTGCGTTCGCCGTCGCTCGAAGACCAGGCAGCGGATGTAATTCATAATAAGAACGAAATGCACGGTTCCGTGGAAGATATTGCAAAGCTGATCAGCTCGGACAATGATTATAAAAACTTGTTTTCCAAAGCATATCCCGAGCTGGACTCCACTCAACCTGTTTACATTCAGAATTCGCTGGCGGTATTTGTACGGTCATTAAATCCTTTCAATTCACCTTTTGACAAATATATGCGTGGTGATAAAAAGGCTTTGACTGATGGCCAGGTAAATGGTTTTAATCTGTTTATGGGAAAGGCGAAATGTGGTACCTGTCATTTTATGCCTCTTTTCAATGGCACGGTGCCACCGGATTATCAGCGTACCGAGTCGGAAGTGCTGGGTGTAACTGCCAGTGCAGATCTGAAACATCCATTGCCTGATCAAGATCTTGGAAGGGGCGTTCACAATCAGTTTCCGCAATGGAAGAATGCATTTAAAACCAGTACTGTCCGGAATATTGCAAAAACGGCACCCTACATGCACAATGGTGCATTCAATACTTTGCAGGAAGTAATGGAATTTTACAACGAAGGCGGCGGCGCGGGGTTAGGACTGGAAGTGCATAATCAAACATTCGCGGCCGATAAATTGAACCTGACGCCAAAGGAAATAGCGTTGGTTATTGAGTTTATGGAGGGGTTGACGGATTAGGCATACGTGGTGGATGGTAGCGAGGACACGCGTAGGGGTATGTTACATCCCTACGGGATTTAAAAATCCATCTCATGCTGTGGTTTTCTACCGAGGTTACATGCCTGACGGCATTTTACGGTACAAATTGAACCGTAAGCCAAATCGCGTAGCGACACCACCTTGACACCACCTTGGTTTTTGCCTAATAATATCAAATCACGCCCCCCAAATTGTTACATCCCTACGGGATTTCAAAAATGTCATATCTAACGTTTTTCTACCGAGGTTGCATGCCTGACGGCATTTTGCGGTACAAATTGAACGATGGCTTAATCGCGTAGCGATGCAACCTCGGTTTTTGCTAATAATATCAAATCACGCCCACCAAATTGTTACATCCCTACGGGATTTCAAAAATGTCATATCTAACGTTTTTCTACCGAGGTTACATGCCTGACGGCATTTTGCGGTACAAATTGAACGACGGCTTAATCGCGTAGCGATGCAACCTCAGTAGAAAAATATGGATTTAGCAGAATATTAAATCCCGTAGGGATGTAACATTTGCGGTTTTAAATCCCGCAATAATTTGCTTACTATTGAAATGAACTGCAATCCTAAAGGCTCTCAATCACAACCCCTTTCTCCAATTTTAAAAAATGCGTCACACAGCTCGGTATCTCCTGCGGATAATGGGAGACGTAAATGAGTGTTCTTTCCGGGGTTGCGCAAATGGCGTCTACTACTGCTTTGAAATATTCAATGGCCTCACTGTCCAGCCCCTGGCATGGTTCGTCGAGGATGAGTAGCGGCGGGTTTTTGACTAATGCGCGGGCCAGTAATACCATTCGCTGCTGTCCTTTTGAAAGTTGTGAAAAGTCTTTCTCGATCAAATGATGCACATGCAAAAGTTCCGAAACTTCATGTACCCTTTCGATTTGAACATCGGTCAGTTTTTTGAAAAACACACCGGTTGCATCGAAAAAGCCGGAAGCAATGGTTTTGAAAACAGTCGTGTTTCGTGGGAAGTAAAGATGCAGCTCGGGAGAAACATGGCCTATCTTTTGTTTGATATCCCAGATGGAAGCGCCAATTCCGCCCCGTTTCCGGTCAAAAAGATCAAAGTCGTTGGCAAACCTTTGTGGATTGTCGGCCGTGATAATGCTGAGTAAGGTTGATTTTCCGGAACCATTTGCACCTGATAACGCCCATTTTTCGCCTTTTGCAATCTTCCAGTTCACATTGTCCAGGATCAGCTGGTCATGATATTTCACTTTGGTATTACGCAAATCCAGCGCGTACTCGAAATTCGTAAACTCGGGATGCCCGAAGTGTTCGAGTTTGATAGGATCGGGCTTTGGTAAATGAGCAGTGTCCAGTTTGGCTTTGAAATCAGCGATACGCGATTGCTTTTCAACTTTCCCTTCATTTAGTTCCAATACGTTGGTAATACATGAAGGCATTTCAGTAGCGGTGGTAGCCATGATAATCGCTACGCCTTGCTTCGATAAGGCGGCCAGGGCGTTTCGCAATACCTCTCGCGAATGTACATCCAGGCCACTAAATGCATTGTCGAGCAGGAGTATCTTTGGTTTCTTCAAAAGCGATTTCGCCAATAGCATCCGACGCGTTTCACCATTGGAAAGCGTTACGAAAGGATGGTCCAGCAAATGCGTAATGGACAGCAATTCACTCACTTCGGAAAGCGCTTCTTCGCTCACTTTGGAAGGCTTCAAACTTACCGATTTTTCATCAACGGTACCGACAGGTTTGAGCTGATCGGTCAGTATCGCGCGGACGGTAGGGGCCCGCTCGGATTCATATGCATGAAAACGCTGCTGGTAATATTCGGCACCGGCGCTCACAATCCTGTTGAAAGAATAATCATTAGAGGCCAGTTCAATGGTATCGCGCAGCGGTTCTGTCCAATCGTAAGTTATTTTTCCGGAGGCAATGGGCCATTTGCCAGCAATGACATCAAGGAGCAGTGTTTTACCGGAACCATTGGGGCCAATGATAGCCCAGTTTTCTCCTTTCTTAATTTTCCAGTTAAATTCTGATAAAACCGTTGAGTCATATTTACGTACAAAAACGTCTTGAAGCGAAATGAATGTCATAATGAATTAGCCAGCATGGAAAGGCAAATATTACAACTTTGATTGTAAACGGAAATAAAAAAAGCATCTCATTCGCGAGATGCTTTTGGTTTTATAGCTTGTAACAAGTGCTAGCCGACAGCTAGTGATGCAGTTCCAGATTAAATTCCCTTACCATCATACTTGTGAATGCGGACAAATCGTCGGTCGTACGGCTTGTTATTAAACCATTGTTAGTTACCACCTCCTGATCAACCCAGATCGCCCCTGCATTTTCAAGATCGTGCCGGATCGCTGAGCAGGAGGTTAGTGTCCTGCCAATTACTACATCCGCGTCGATCAAAATCTGCGGACCGTGGCAAATGGCGGCTACCGGCTTTCCGGCAGTAAAAAAGGATCTCACAAACTCGACAGCCTTATGATGAATCCGTAAAGCATCGAGCCCCATTACCCCTCCCGGAAGCAAAAGCGCGTCATAATATTCTGCACGCGCCATCTCTAGCGGAACATCCACTTTGTGTTTTTCTCCCCAATCCAAATGGCTCCATCCTCTGACAAAATCTTTATTGGGAGAAATTAAATGGGTAGTCGTTCCCATCTGATTTAGGACTTTTCTGGGGCAAATCATTTCAACTTGCTCAAATCCATCTGCAACCAGAATTGCAATTTTGAATGAATTTAGTGATTGTTCCACGGATTTAACTATAATATAAGGGTTAGATTATTTAGGTAAATAATTGTACAAAAATTATGCCAAAAATTGACCGTCGATTCCAGTTAAATTGGGCCATGGGGGCCGTAGCAAGCTTACCACAGGTGTGGAATTAAAATTCGCAAATTCTCAATATGTGGAAACAAAAAGAGCGGCCTTCCGACCGCTCCCTGTTTTATAACTTTATCTGGATTTATATTTCCACGCCTCCTACATTTTCAAAGATCAGATCGCCTTTTGAATTGAGCTCCATCATGATCACCGAATCTTTTGCGACCTGTCCGCTGAGTATTCCTTTGGAAAGCTCATTTAGGATTCGTCTCTGTAAAACCCGTTTCAATGGTCTGGCACCATACGCAGGGTCGAATCCGTCCTCGCCCAGTTTGGTTAGTGCTTCATCTGTTGCGTCAAGGGTAATCCCCTGTTCCAAAAGCATCTTCTGGATTCCTTTGAACTGGATATCCACAATCTTGCGGATGTTTTTCAGAGACAATGGCTCAAAAAGAACAATCTCGTCAATCCGGTTCAGGAATTCAGGTCTTACCGAAGCTTTCAACAAATCCAAAACGGCTTGTTTTGCCTCTTCTACGACCAATGTATGGTTCCAGCCTTCATCCTCTGCGAATTTCTCCTGGATAATGTGGCTGCCAATGTTCGAGGTCATGATAATGATCGTGTTCTTGAAATTAGCCACACGGCCTTTATTATCTGTTAACCGACCTTCGTCCAGTACCTGCAACAATATATTCCAGACATCCGGGTGTGCTTTTTCAATCTCATCGAGCAAAATTACGCTGTATGGTTTTCTGCGAACAGCCTCGGTCAACTGGCCACCTTCATCGTAGCCGACATATCCCGGAGGCGCACCCACCAGCCTGCTTACCGCGTGACGTTCCTGATACTCGCTCATATCGATCCTCACCATTGCATTTTCGTCGTTGAACAGGTACTCAGCCAGCGTTTTGGCTAATTCTGTTTTACCAACACCCGTCGGGCCGAGGAACAGAAAGCTACCGATTGGGCGTTTCGCATCCTGTAATCCGGCACGGCTCCTGCGAACGGCGTCGGAAACCACCTCAATGGCTTCCTCCTGGCCTGCCACACGTTGGTGCAGATGATCTTCCAGTTGCAAAAGTTTCTCCCGGTCGCTCTGAAGCATTTTGCTCACAGGGATTCCGGTCCATTTGGCCACTACTTCGGCGATATCTTCTGGCGTAATCTCTTCCTGCATCAGGCTTTCGGCATTTTCGGATTTTTGCAGTTCTTCCAGTTTGCCCTGAACCTCAGGAATTCGTCCGTACCTTATCTCCGCTACCTTTCCAAAATCGCCAGCACGTTCGGCCTGCTCAGCTTCAAGACGCAGTTGTTCGCTTTGCTCCTTCAATGTGCGAACTTCATTTACCTTGCCCTTTTCATTCTCCCACTGTGCTTTCAATGCATTTCTGTCTTCACTCAGATCGGCAATTTCCTTGTTGAGTACGGTCTCTTTATCCTTGTTGTTTTCCCTGCGAATGGCTTCCCGCTCAATTTCCAATTGCATGATCCGGCGGTTCAGTTCATCCAGTTCTTCGGGAACACTGTCCATTTCCAGGCGCAATTTAGAAGCCGCTTCATCCATGAGGTCAATCGCTTTATCAGGAAGGAAACGGTCACTGATATAACGGTTCGAAAGCTCAACAGCCGCAATGACCGCGTCGTCCTGAATGCGGACACCGTGGTGCAGCTCATATTTTTCTTTGATACCGCGTAAAATACTGATGGCGTCAGGAATGTTCGGCTCGTCCACCATTACAGCCTGGAAACGGCGTTCCAGCGCCTTATCCTTTTCCATGTATTTCTGATATTCTTTCAGCGTGGTCGCCCCAATTGCGTGCAACTCGCCGCGGGCAAGCGCTGGTTTCAGCAGGTTCGCTGCATCCATTGCGCTTTCGCCGCCTCCACCTGCACCAATCAATGTGTGTATCTCGTCAATAAAAAGGACGATCTCGCCATCGGAATCTGTTACTTCTTTGATGACGGCTTTAAGTCTTTCTTCAAACTCACCTTTATACTTTGCACCAGCGATCAGCAAACCCATATCCAGGGATACGATCGTTTTTGATTTCAGGTTTTCAGGGACGTCCCCCTGAACAATTCTTTGGGCAAGTCCTTCCACAATAGCCGTTTTACCCACCCCGGGTTCACCCAACAGGATAGGATTGTTTTTGGTACGGCGGCTCAGAATTTGCAGAACACGCCTGATCTCTTCGTCCCGACCAATAACCGGATCGATTTTTCCGGCCTTGGCCAATTCATTCAAATTTTTGCTGTACCGTTCCAATGACCGGTATTTAGCTTCTGCGTTTTGATCTTTCACCGGGTTATTTTTTCCTCTGAGTTCTTTAATTGCGCTGATCAGTTCTTTTTCTTTAAATCCAACCTCTTTCATCAGGGTAGCTGTGGAATCTTTTCCGCTCAGTATCCCTAATATAAGAAGCTCAATGCTGATGAATTCATCGCCGAATTCTTTCAAGTAATTCTGTGCCTTTCCTGCGGCCGCGGCCATATCGTTGCCCAGGTACGGCTGCCCTCCGGTTACCCGTGGATATCCGTCCAGCACTTTTTGTAACCGGTTTTCTAAAATTTCAGGACTGATATTCAATTTATTGAGGAGAAACAACATCGTGTTTGGATCTTCTTCTAAAATCGATTTCAGAACGTGGCCGGTTTCAATTGCTTGCTGCTGATTGCCCTGGACCATTTGGGCCGCGTGCTGAATTATCTCCTGCGCCTTGATTGTATATTGGTTAAAGTTCATGGCGATAATTGGTTTTTAATGATTTATAAAAGCACCAAAAATCGTATGCCGAACATTAAAAACGGAAATTTTGACATGGAAATCGACATTTTCAGAAATTTCGCGACAAAATGGCGTCATCTCTGAAATGAATGGAGGTAGCGGAGAGGATTTACAGAGGTACTAATGAAACTGATAAGTGACGATGGCTTACATGGTCTTCTTCTCAATTTTTTTGTGAATTTCCAATGTTGCGCCCAGTGCGGCGGAACCGTACCACATGAGCATTTCAGGTTCGAGGAGTTTTGCTTTTACTGCCGGATCAGTTTCAACCATCTTTTTACCCTCTTCCAGAGAAGCTGCATTCAGAATAAACAGTCCGCGGTATTTATCGTTTTTGAAGAATGGCCCGGCGACCACTAATTTGCCTTCTTCGGCAAGCTTGTTCATATTATTCATATGACCAGCGAAAAGACTATCCGTTTTGGCCTTGCCTAAGTCTGTCACGCTGCCTGTTTTGAGGAATACCATCACGTATTTTTTCATCCCATAATCATCCGCATTTAATTTTTTAGCCAATGTGGAGTCGTATGCGATATTGGTGGATTGTGCCTGCGCCTCATTTAAAAGCGCGCACAATCCGAGCAATAGCGTTAGGCAAAGAATTTTCATTGCAGTAAGATTTAATGAGTGGTTACGTGATAAATATACGTAAATGCTCTCTAAATCTCTATCTGTGTTTTCAACAGGTCTTCCAATGTTTCCCGTCTGCGGATCAGTTTCGCCTGTCCATGGTCGATCAGGATTTCCGCCGGACGGAAACGCGCATTGTAATTCGAACTCATAGTTAATCCGTAGGCGCCGGCGTTGAGGAACGCCAATACATCTCCCGGACGCACTTCGGGAAGGTTTCGGTCGGAGGCAAATGTATCCGTTTCACAAATGTACCCCACTACATTATAAGGTTTAATCTCACCCGTTGGATTCGTTACATTCAGGATATGATGGTAAGATCCATACATCATTGGCCGGATCAGGTGATTCAGCCCGGAGTCCACGTGAACGAAATGCCGCGCAGGATCTTCCTTTACAACCGTCGTTTTGACGAATAGATAACCTGATTCGCTGACCAGAAATTTACCCGGCTCAAACCATAGCTGCAATTTCCTGCCATATTCGGAGCAGAATTTTTCAAACCTTTCGGAAATCTTTTTACCCAGCAAATCCATATCCGTAATGGCGTCTCCGGGCAGGTAGGATACTTTAAATCCACCGCCGAGGTCAATCACTTCCAGGTCGGGGAAATGTTTTGCGGTTTCGAAAAGGATGTCAGCAACTTTCAAAAATGGCTCAGCATCCTTGATATCCGATCCGGTATGCTGGTGCAAGCCAATGATTTTGATGTTATATTTTTTTACAACTTCCAGGATTTCGTCCAAAAGCAGCACCGAGATCCCGAATTTGGAATCGGCATGGGCTGTCATGATTTTTACATTGCCACCTGCGGCTACATTGGGTTTAATACGGATCAGGCAAGGTTTGGTGTTGCCATATGTTTGTCCAAACCATTCCAGCAATGGAATACTATCCACATTCACGATCGCTCCCGCTTCAACGGCCTCTCTTACTTCTTCAAACGGCACGCCGCTGGGTGTGAAAGTAATCTGGCTGCCTTCATAACCCGCTATCATGCCCATTTCAAGTTCGCCTGGCGAAACCACGTCCAGTTCCACGCCAATTTCACGCATCAGTCTGAGTATCGACAAATTGGTATTGGCCTTGCACGCATATTTGATCTTCATGTTGATGCCTGGAAACGCATGTTGAAGTTCAGTTACCTTCCGGCGGATCGTGGTCCCGTCGTAAACATAGAGCGGGCTGCCGAATTGTTCAACCAGGTAGTGCGGATCGATTCCTTGAACTGAATAGGTATTTTGGTCGGAAAGTTGCATTTAAAACGAATGAATTTGCGGTAAGTATTTGTGTAGAAGAAGGGCTGGTTATTTGCAATATTTGTCAAGATATATCTCCATCTCATTTTGAAGAAGTAATGCTTCTGCCTTCGCTTTTTCAGCGAAATCAAGACCATTCCCGGCATAAATAATGCTTCTGGAAGCATTGACAAGCAGTCCGCAATGTGCATTCATCCCAAAGCGGGACACTTCTTCAAGATTACCGCCCTGCGCGCCGACACCCGGAACCAGTAGGAAATGATCAGGAATGATGCTTCTTATTTTTTGGAATTCCGAAGCTTGTGTCGCACCCACTACGTACATGATCCTGTCTGCGCCAGCCCAGGTCTGTGAGGTACGCAACACATGCTCGTATAATGCGGAGCCTTCTATATTAAGTCTTTGAAAATCAGAGCTGCCTGTATTGGAAGTCAATGCCAGCAGAATGACCCATTTATTTTCAAATTCAAGGAATGGTTTCACAGAATCGCTACCCATGTAAGGAGCAACGGTTACCGAATCGAAATCCAAGCCGGAAGATGCCGGGTCAAAAAAAGTACGCGCATATAGCCCCGAAGTGTTACCAATATCGCCCCGTTTGGCATCTGCAATCGTGAAATGTGTGTTCGGTATATATTCAATGGTCTTTTGAAGGCTTTCCCATCCTTTTGCCCCCTGAGCTTCATAAAACGCAACGTTAGGCTTATAAGAAACGCAATGATCGACAGTAGCGTCGATGATCTGTTTGTTAAACTCAAATACAGGATCGGCCGTTTTTAGCAAATGGGCAGGGATTTTTCTGATGTCTGTATCCAGGCCAACACAGAGGTAGGATTTTTTACTGGAAATTTGTTGAAAAAGCTCTTCGTAAGTCATGATTTCGTAAATATTGCGCCGAAATTACAACCTCTATGAATAGATTCATAAATTTGTCCCAAGATTAAACTTTGCACCACCAACTAATACAAAAATATTTCCATGCAGATTCGAGAAACTTCCATTGCTGGTTTGGTTGAAATTTTCCCACGTATTTTTGAAGATGATCGCGGGATGTTTTTTGAATCCTATAATGAGCAGGTATTCCTAAAATTAGGTCTGCCGACCAATTTTGTGCAGGATAATCAGTCATTTTCTAAAAAAGGTGTGGTGCGGGGATTACATTTTCAAAATACTCCTTTTGCCCAGGGAAAATTGGTGCGCGTCATTTCCGGTCGTGTCCTGGATGTTGCCGTTGATATCCGTCCGGACTCGCCGACATTTGGGAAGCACGAAATTTTTGAACTCCGTAGTGACCTTAACAATATCGCCTACATTCCGGAGGGTTTTGCGCACGGTTTTGTTGCTCTTGAAGACAGCATATTCAGCTATAAATGCACTAATATTTACGATAAGGCTTCCGAATCCGGCATACTTTGGAACGACTCCGATCTCGGCATTGACTGGGGAGTTGAAAATCCGATTGTTTCGGAGAAGGATGTTATCTTGCCTACATTCAAAGCACTCTTTGGAGATTTGAAAATCAAGGCCTGATCATTTTTCGAAGAGCTCTTCCAACGCTTTGGAAGCCACTTTACGGGCCGAATTCGGATTTTGGCCTGTAATTAATCTCTCGTCCATTTCTATGAATTCCATAAACGGGATCATTGATTTGGTGTAATGAGCGCCACGCTCTTTCAACTTGTCTTCCAAATAAAAAGGTACCTCGCTGACAAAGCTTGCCAAAGCCTCTTCCACATTGGAAAATCCCGTAAGATACTTATCCTGGATCAATAGGGTACCGTCAGAAAGTTTGGTATTTAATAGCCCGGCGACGCCGTGGCATACTGCCGAAACCATTCCTCCTTTTTCATAAATATGGGCCGTGATTTCTTGTAATTCCATATTTTCTGGTAAATCCCACATCGCTCCGTGGCCTCCTGCAAAATAAATGACCCGGTAATCGGCTGGATGAACCTGTGAAGGAGTGAGTGAATTTTCAAGTTTGGCCCTGAATGTTGTATCAGCCCAGTAACGTGCGTTGCAGTCATCTTTGAGGTCCATACTCCTTTCATCAATGGGTATTTTCCCTCCTAGCGGACTGACAATATCCATTAAGATCTTTCTTTTGGCCATCACATCATAAAAGTGGGTCAGCTCGCTCAGCCATAACCCGGTTTTTCCTGATTTGGTTGGGTAAATGTCGTGATTGGTGCAAACAATGAGGATTTTCATGGTGCCTAATATAAATTACTTCGGGAAAGATACTATAAAATCATAGTAGTTTCCAGAACAATAGCAGAATGAAAAAGAAGGGGAGGAGCTCTGTATCAGAGCAGCTGATTTTTATACGCGAATGCTACGGCGGCAGCTGTGCTTTTGGTTCCTGTTTTTTCCAGAACCCTCAGACGGTGCCCTTCCACAGTTCTGATGCTGATAAAGAGTTTATCGCTTATTTCAGCTGTGGAAAGCCCGTCGCAAATTAATTGAAGTACTTCTTTCTCTCTGGAAGACAGGGCTACATTGCATGCATTGGGAAAGAAAGGGTGTTTGTTGACCTGCCGGGTAACCATTTTGCGGTGCATCGCTTTCGATACGAAGTCATTATAATAAAAGCCTTCTTCATCGACGCGGCGGATAGCTTTTTCTACCTCATCCGGACTGGTATCCTTTAATAAGTATCCCTGAACACCTTTTTCGAGCATATGTATTACGAAACGATCTTCATTATACATGGAGACAACGATTACCTTAATGCTTGGAAAGCGCTCGAATGCAGCCTCCGTAGCCTGTATCCCATCCATTACCGGCATTTGCAAGTCCATAAAAACGATATCAGGTGTGTTAGCCGGGAGCTTGTCCAGCAGTTCCTGACCGTTTGCAGCTTCCAGAATGAATTCAAAATCAGGAATGCCGCTCAGCATCGAGATAAATCCTTTTCTGAATAATTCATGATCGTCAGCAATCCCTAATTTAAGCGTTTTCATAAGTTTCAAATATTCACTCGTTCCCGACGGAATGGATGTAATGGTTCAGGTTTATTCTCAGAAACCGGCATGACCGGTATTTGTGCGAAAGCGCTCGACCCGCCTTTTTTAGGTTTTTCATATTGGACAAACCCGTTGACAATAGCAAGGCGGCTTTCAATACCGAGCAAACCCAATCCGGCCAGATTGTTTTCCTTGATTTTTTCAGGATCAAATCCGACCCCGTTATCAGTCACTCTGAGGCCGATCAGCTTGTCATTAACTTCGAGTGAAATGTCAATTTTAGAGCAGCTCGCATGTTTGATTGCATTATTCACCAGTTCTTGCATGATACGGTACAGGGTAAGTTCGAGTTTTTGCCCCTGTCTGGGAAATTCCTCCGTATTGGCCTGAAATGAAATGACCAGATTATTGTCTTCTTCTAGTTTATGAATGAATTCCTCGATGGCTTCCATTAATCCAAAGCGTTCCAATGTGGTCGGAACGAGGTCTCGGGTAATCCTTCGGACATGTAAAATAGTTTCCTCGACGAGCGACTGTGATTTCTTCATAATCAGGTCTTCCTTTTCATCCCCTGACTTACTGACCAGTTTGCTCAGTTGGTTAAGGCTCAATTTAGTAAGAGATAGCATGGTGCCGATGTCGTCGTGCAGGTCCTGCGCGATCCGCCTTCGTTCCGTCTCTTCCGAATTAAGTGCGGTATCGAGCAGCAGACGATTATAGTTTTTTTCTATATCGTTAATCTTCTTTTCCTCTTCAAACTTCTTTTTTTGGTAATACATCACAAATGAGATCACAAAAAATGCCATCATTAACATCGCAATTAATGCTATTAGTAATGCCAATTTTAGTTCTTCATTGTTTTGCATAAAGGCTGTCTGGGAATTGAAGAATTCCAATACTAAAAAGTATGATGCTTACACTCTCAAAGATGTACGGAACATAGTACAAAAAACCAATTTCTAACCATTGCTCCCATTGAGACGAATAATGCAAGACCGGGGCAATGAACAGAAAACTTGAATAATATAGCAACAATCCCGAACAAATCCAGAAAAAAGGATAAGTAAGCAAGTTCGGGATTTTTAAGCTTCTTATTGTGTCCCGAAAGTATAATAATATCCAGAATAACATTAAAAGACTCTCGACCGTCGTCGAATACAAAACCATTTTGTGGTTGTGCAAATCCCCCAGCGTTGGATTGGTATCAATCATATCCCAGATCGAAAACGCGAGAAAAAATGGTATTACGACAAGTATCCAGGTCTTGTGCGCTTTTGTCTCAAGCTTATGGTAATACATCCAACTTATCAAAATGTACCTCACCGGTACATTGAGATTGTAAAAAACTACAGTATTACGTCTGACAGAGGCCCAATCAAACATAATGAAATCAATGCTGAACTTAACAATCAAATAAATGAGCAGAATTGCAAACGTTCTGTCCCGGTAAGCTTTTCTTTGCCAGATTAAAAAAATCGGCAGGAGGGTTAAGAAAACTGGAGTACTTGCAAAAGGTTGTCTTTCGAAATAGGAAACATAATTCTCAAGCATTTGATTGATATTAAATATTAGCAACTGCGGGGGCAGATCGGGCCATTGACCAACACCTTTCCGTCGGCCGGCATATCTTTATGACCGCCAACACTCATTAGGCCTGAAAGATCAACCCCCTGAGCATCAACCGGTACAATGATAAGCCTTGGTGTGGACTTGCCTTTGCCGTCTCCCTCAATACATACTACTGGTTCGTCGTTTTCATGATCTTCTTCCCGTACTCCATAATATACCCGAAAGCCAACCGGTTTGCCACCACATTCTTTTAATAACTGTTGAAAAGTTTCCAGGCCGAAAAATTCTGCTTCTACATAGTTTTTACCAGCGCGAATCACATCCTCTCTGCTACTCTGGTGACGTTTTGTGAATACTTTTGCTTCCCTTACTGAAATAAGCTGGCCTTCGGTTCCTCTGTACTGTGGCATGGTGGTATTTTTTGAAAATTTTGGTAAATCGATTATAAGTAAAATTAAATTTATCTTCCTTGAACACCAAGTAATGTGTCCTCAATTGATTTAACGGTTTTTCTGTAACTCTCTGCAAATCAATTAGTATTTAAGCTATCAATTTGGGAATCACGTAGTTCTACTTATGACTTCGCGCAGTATTACCAGTCATGGACTGTAAGGTTACCTATCCATAAAATCAGGTTTTTTCACTCTAAAAAGCTGTGATAGCGCGGCTTACATTTGTAAAGCGTTAGGGAAGACTTATCAAGGCTTTCTCATCAAGATTAAAGGGTTAGGTTAACATTCGAAAGCCGTGAGGGATATCCTTCACGGCTTTTTTGATTTCTTTGCATTGCGGATGATTTTGAACCATCATTTCTACCTATGAAACCTACTATCACAATCGAATACTGTCCCAAATGCGGCTGGCTTTTGCGGGCGGCCTGGATGGCGCAGGAGTTGCTGACTACCTTTGTTGAGGATTTGTATTCCGTGCAGCTTGTACCATCGGAAGTTGCGGGGAGGTACATTATTACGCTTGGTGAGCAGGTAATCTGGGACAGAAAAAGAGAAGGACATTTCCCTGAGCCCAAAGAAATGAAGCAGTTGGTGCGGGATATCCTTGCTCCTGATCGAAATCTGGGGCATAATGACCGCTAATTCACCACTAAGTCGCTAGATTAAGACAAAATGTCGTTTCTACGCGAATGAGGCTGCAATTTTGACGCTCTTTGAAGAGTTCTTGGATTAAGGTAGTCGCTTGATTTTGCTCAAATCTTGGGTAATTCGCTTGATTACAGCAGTTTGAGTAAACTGATTTAAATATTTTATTTTCAAATTTTGCCAAAAAATGATCTTTGGCACGTAGTTTTTCGTTTATCAAGAAACTTGTGAATCTTAAACGCAATAGCTATGGAAAGCAAACTAAAAATACCACAGGAAATGTTAATGAATATTGATTTTATCAATACCATTAACGGTGGAATGAGTGAGCCCGCTATAAAGCTTGACAGAGGATCGGAGGGTTTTGAAGTAGTTGTGAAAATTCCTGGCATTGAGGTGGAAGATCTGCAATTAGAGGTAGTAAAAGGAAAAAGAAATTCCAATAACCTTAAACTGTTTCATTTGCTGCCCATTTTTTCACAGGACAACCTTTCCGAAGAAGAGCAGTGGAAGACAGTTCGTTTCATCAACACGTTCGTAATACCGGACGGCGTGGATATAGAAAATATATCGGCTAAATATGATGACAGCTTACGTCATCTTGTATTATTCCTGCCATTTGGAAATGAGCAGGGGGACTATCATCGCAAGGTAGATATCGAGCGCTGGTAAGCGAATACGCAATTTGTATTTAACAAAGTCACCCGTTAGTCACAACTGACGGGTTTTTTAATGAACTTTTAATGCGCAAAATGGTGATAATTTGATCGGAATGTACGCCTAAGCTCAGCAGACACGGATGAGAATTCATTGGAAAGGATAATAGGACAGTTCTAATAGAATATATTAAGATATGGTAAAGATTTCAAGATTTATTAAAAAAAGGAGTTTCATATCTGTATCTTAGCAGTCAGATTACTAAATTACTCCTCCAATCTCAACGTTATGAAAAAATCAAACATCTTCGCTTACATTGAACTCACGAAATTAGTTGAGGAGCTCAAAGTTGCCGGAGAATCGGGCCGCCTCAAGCAAAAGTTAAAATCACAATCCGCTTATTTTAATATCATTGAACCCAGATATTTTTCTGAGGGGCTTATTAATGAGTGGGAGAGTGTGCTTAGTGTCATCAAACAAAAGGGAGCTAAGCTGAGTGACGAAGGTAAAGTTGTTTCCAATGCGGTAAGCAACACAATCGATCATTTAAGTGACAAAGAATGTCAGCTTTTGGTTGACAAGGTGTACTCCATTTACGATCGCGTAAAAAAGGAGTTTCAGTAGCAGAAGTTGGCGGAGTATTCATGCCAATAAAGATCTGCACACGACAGATCATCTATTGGCATGTATTGGCATGCGCCGGAAGTGGTGTAATTGATTTTGAGTAATATTTTTGAAAAATATGCTCAGCGGTGCGACTTCGCTTTTTATTTCTTCTGCAAATGATCAGGATACTCTATTTAGCCAATGATGGTTCAATTCCCACCTTCGGAACAAAATCTGCCCACTCTTTCTTCTCGCTAGGAAAGCACTATATCTTTCATTCGGAACGAAGGGAACAAACTCTCCATTCAACTCTCCACAAAAAATGAACCTTGGCACAAGCCTGAGCAGGCACTTCCCGGGGCGCCAAGGGCCGGTGCGGTCGCAAGGTGGTGTGAAATGCTATTTACCTGCCAGCATAATCTTCGCTCCGCCTTTGCGGATGGATTCGTAAACGGCGTCGACCACGATCATATCCTTCAATCCTTCGGCCCCGCTCACGTTCGGATCGGGCTTGTCGTTGAGGATAATGTCCGCAATTCCATCCATTTGGAGGGTTTGGTGTGTGATGACAGGTTGGTTCATCGGACCATTGTGCGTCCGGCCTTTGATCGGGCCGTATCCGAATGCGGGACTGAGTTCCACGAAGCCTTTTTCGCCGATCACGTATAGCCTTTCGTAGTTATTGAAGTTATAAGTCGTGCCGCAGCTCGCTACCACGCCGCTCGGGAAGCCAAGCTGGAACATGATCGTTTCGTCTACTTCCTTGAATTTCACCGGATCAGTTTTGGTTTCTTGAGCCGTCACCCAAATCGGCTCTTCGCCAGTACAATACCGCGCGCCGTTCAATGCGTAAATTCCCACATCCATCATTGCGCCCCCACCCGCCAAAGCTTTTTTGAGTCTCCATTGGTTGGGATCGCCGGATTTGAAACCCATATAATTGTTCACATGCATGATCTTGCCCAGCTCGCCCGCCTCACGCATGCGGATCAGCTCGCGGGTATGCGGCTCAAAATGCATGCGGTAACCAATATAAAACTTCACCCCTGCCTTCTCGCAAGCTGCAATCATTTCACGGGTTTGCTTGGCATTATCAGCCACAGGTTTTTCACAAAGTACATGTTTGCCAGCCGCAGCAATTTGCAGCACGTGCTTGTGATGCAGCGAGTTAGGTGTGGTGATGTACACGATGTCAATATCCGGATTGTCCTTAATCTGGCTGACTGTCTCGTAGTTATAGGTATTCTTTTCAGGAATGTTGTATTTCTTTTTCCAGTCTTCCAGCTTGGCGGGAGTACCCGAAACGGCTCCGACAAGCGTGGCCATTTTACAATCTTTCATCGCTTCGGCAACGCGAGTTCCGTAGCTTCCGAGTCCCATAATAGCAACGCGTAATTGCTTGTCCGCTTTCGGGCCTGAGTACAATTCTTTTGCGGCCGCCGGCAGATCTGCCAATGCAGTAGCACCAATTCCAAGGCCTATTTTTTGAAGAAAATCACGACGTGAGTCCATAGTAATGAGTGATTATTTGTTGATAAATACTTTCGCACGTTTTTGCGCAGCGATCAATGTCAGGATTGTTCTTGATTTCGTGGAGATTTTCGTAATTATAAATATTCTTATCCTCAATTCCATACTTCTGCTTCCAATCAGGGATTTTGGAAGGAGTTCCGGTCACAATCCCCACCAATTTCGCGGTTTTGCATTCTTTCATTCCTCTCGCTACAATGTTTGCATAACCGCCCAGGCCCATTAATGCAACGCGGAGTTGTTTATCGGCTTTTGGGGACTCGATGATTTTTGGAGTTGTGGCAGAAACAGGTTCGGCAGCAGCAACCCATGTGGCTGCACCGATTCCCAGTGAGATCTTTTGGAGAAAGTCGCGACGCGAATTCATAGATGGCTTGGTTTGGTGGGGAAGTGTTGGAAATGATTGAAAAAGAGATCATAAGGCATTATCTCCTTATATTCTCAACCTTCCTTACCAGCCATTTTTGAATAAAATGCTTTTTTGTAATAATTTATAGAAGCTAACTTTTGTATGGATCGTTAATTTCTGTTGCGATGGTTTTAAACCTATCAATTACGTTTTTGGGCGATGTGATCAATAATAGTATCGAGAAGTAAATAAATGTGAGTAGGATGAAAATGATTCCGGCAAAAAGCAACGTGAATTTGATGGCAGCAAAACTGATTGGAAGGATAATCGTAACAGTATTATCTTCAAAATTTGACAAGGCATATAACATCGCAATGTTTTCCAGCACATCCAAAACTCCTATTGTCGCCGCCCATACCAGCGCAATTCCAATTTTTTTACCACTCAGGACTGCGAGGGACGTATATCTGCTTTTGTAAAGCAGGTTTAGCAGGATTCTGAGGTGGCTTAGTCTCCAAAAACTCAGGGCTTTTGACAGCAAGATGTAAGCCAATGCCGAATAAAAAATGATAAATAGGAAATCCCAGTAAATGTCTGTTCGTGCAATTTCAATCAGGTTGCGAGGACCGTTATCGGTTTGGCCTCCATATAGAAGTTTAACTATGAATGGTTGTAATTCGACAGCTGTACTGTTGCACCAGACATTAAGAAGTTTGTATATATTCTTATCCGTTGCAAGTTCCAGATCGCCAATCCCATTTGCGCTGATATCTTTATTCCTAAGTGCTTGACCATGATCCGATAACCAGGCCATTTGGGCAATAGTTAGTATGGTGACAATCATGGCACCCTTGCCAAACCACCGAAGAAATTTGAGTTTTGATTCCATATAGACTGTTAGGGTTATCTTCTCAGTCGTTGAGATTGTTTGTTAATTGGTAATGAAAATCCAATGGCTTGCTTTAACTCATCCAAATCTGGTGTAGCCCAAATGTCTTTGCATCTTTTTAAAACTCTATTGATCGCACCGTTCGAAAGCACCCAGTTTACCGGAACATCTTTTAATTTGTCGCCAACTTTTAATGTGATGAAATGAGACTTTTTATATCGTCTGGAAACGTAGTTTTTTAGATTTTCAGTTGCAAATTCAGTATGCCCGCTTTGGTCAGAGATCGCCCCAGTAATGATATCCAGCGGCTCATTTAGAAAGCGATTACCCTTATTTGCGTCTTTTGCAAGTTCTTCGCTACCATCCAGGTGGATCACAAAAACATCGTACATATTGCTTTTAAGCGAATCTTCCAAGCTGAGCAGTGCCTCGTAAAGTGTCAAAGTGCCCGACGATTCGAAATAGCCGCCATCAACATAATGTCTCTTAATTCCGTCAACTTCCACTGCTACTGATGGAGAAATCAATGGAAATCGGGCACTAAACAGAATGGCCGAACTGAAAGGTAAATCTCTGTTAACTCGATTGTTCAAATTGCTGATCGCACTGAAAACGGTATCATTCATTAGTACATTGCTATAAATGGCCCGCTTTCCTGTTTCAACTTCATGAGAATTAATAAACATGACGGGTTTAAAATACTTGGCCGTGTCGGATATTTCCAACATTCTTTTCACGCCCAGCTCCATGGCGTTTTCTGTTTTATTTTTAAGAAACGGCATAATATCTTTCCATGCCGCCTGCCACTCCGTTTCCAGAGCTAACCCTCTATCAAACTTTGGTATATATCCCGGCCAGAAATATCCCAATGCATCACCAAAAAGGAATGTACCAATTACCGGTGCAAGAAAATCTCTTTTGAAAAACCGGCGGGACTGTTCGGTAAAACAGGTATCTGATTTATCCTGTGTAACAAGTCCGTCTCTGGATAAAGCGTAAAATACATTTGCACCTAGCGTACCTCCTGATATGTCGCTGTATGCGAAAACATGATTTTTGAAATCAGGAAGGTTGTCTTGTAAGACAGACAACATCATAGCCCCAAAAAGGCCAGTTCTGCTAGCTCCGCCATCTACTGCAACAAAGACAATAGGGATTTTTGTACCGTCGGGCTTAAAAGTACGGTGATACCTGTCCAGGTTTTCCGCAAGAGTAACATTAGGTTTGAGTGGTGCGCCATCCAATGCATTTACCGGATGATCGCTGTTGAAATACGAGCAAATTAGCACCCATATCAAGATAACCATCTTTAAAGACAAAGAGTACCCTCTGCCGTTGAAGGTGAAACTGAAAGGATTGACCTTGTACAGTTTATCGATCAATTCAACCGCGACGTAAACATTGGTCCACGTGCCGAGACCGAATACCATCAGCGCCGCAGCTCCGATAAAATAGTAAAAGTTGCTGGGTAGGAATGCGAATACAATAAATAATAACACGGAGAATGTGAAAAACACACACAAAATATTGATCAAAGGTTTGAAGTCTTTGAGCTTGACTTTACCGGCTCCTCTGAAATCTTGAATGAATTCGCTGGCTTTTTTGTCGTCGTTGTGAATTTTTTCTAATCGATACCTGATGTACCTCCATATCCCTTTTCTAACCTTAAAAATTAGCCATAATCCGAGACCTGTAAAAAATAGGGTGAGAAAAATCGCAGTATTGCCAAAGCCTTCGGAATCGGTCTTTTTCTGAAAAGCAATGACTTTATATAAGCCCAAAAGAAATGACAGGTAAGGAAAATACCATAGAAACGTGACAAGCCAGCTTCGGAAGGATCCATACCCTGCGTTTGTTTGGTCTGGGTTTTCAGGCACATCTTCGGGTAATTTAGGCAGCCAGATTGTTTCGCTTTGTGATAAAATCATTTCTCCGCCAAGCCCCGACGAGCAACTCAGGAAAATCAATGCGATAAATAAGAGAATGATTGGAACCGCGTTCGTCCAGAAACCCTCTTCGAGCAGGTAAACATAGACATCGTGGCCCTGAGGAATCAGCGCTAAAATTGTGAAGACAAGTACTTCAATCAGGAGGAGCCAGAAAAGTGGCTTAAGAACGGCTATGACATTGCCGATCCGGACATCGATGTACAAATTTCGCATAAGCTTAGAGGGATAAATAGTTACTCAAAGTTATGCATTGATTGACAGGAAGAAACGGGCAAAATCACGTGTTGAAGACCGTATTTCTACGGAAAATTTTTGTTGAGCCGACACAACAAAAAAACGGCGCCGTTACTGGCGCCGCTCTTGCTAAACTCTGCTTTTTCTAATTATTTAACAGACAAAACTCGTTCCGTTTTCTGCTCGGACAACTGGAATGATTTAGACTGGATTTCATCTCCGCTGATCACGTCCAGCTTATATTTACCTGCTTCCATTTGATCCATGTTCAGGACACGACCGAACTTTTTATTGTCTTTGCCAACCGTTTCACGGTACACGACGTCACCATTTTCGTTTTTAAGCAACAAGGTAGTGCTTGATTCCAGGTTGGCTTTGTCTACCAGGACATTGATTTTACCGTCTTTGGTAGGGTAGATTCCAGTGCCGAAGCTGGATGGTTTTTTGTTCTCTTTGTCTTCTGCGTTGGCAGCGAAAGTAGATGCGATAAATGCTAATGCAAATGCGAAAGTTTTTACTGAAGTTTTCATGGCTATTTTATTTTTATGGCTGTTGTTATTGTTTTTATTTTCTTTTTGTCCCTGAGGACATGACAAAAGTGGCAGGAATTCCGGTACTATGTATTACAAAGTACAGGAGTGGACATTTAAGTGAATGAGTGGTTGATATCTTTCATGAGCAATTGAACGGTAAATTGTTTTCAGACGACTTTGAACCAAGAGAGTAGGTTTTTAAAGGCAATGTTGCTTGTGAATGTGTTAATAAGTGTTAAAAAAAACGGCCACTGAAACCAGCGGCCGTTTTAAACCTAACTAAAACCGATACTTATTACTCTTTCTCTACAAAGTTCATGTCCTTTGTAAATGTTTCTTCAAGGAAATATAATGCCAGCAACGCTACCAGGGAGGTTGCCGCTCCAATGACCAATCCACTTTGAATTACACCCAAATCGGGTTTGAAACTAACAAACAATGCCGCGAGCGGGATGGTAGCCCCGCGAACGAAATTCGGGACGGTAGTCGCAACGGTTGCCCGTAAGTTGGTGCCGAAAAGTTCTGCTGCAATGGTAATAAATAAAGTCCAGTAACCATTGCAAAACCCGAGCAAGGTGCATAACAGATAAAAAGAAAACAAATCCTGCATCGGTATCATGAGATAGCCGACCACCATGGCAAGGGATAGTACAATGAACAGTCGGATCACTTTCTTACGGCTTTTGAGATATTGACTGAGTAAGCCACTGACAATGTCACCCGCCACTTGTCCTGAAAAAGCAAGCATTACTGCCTTCCCCGCATTGATTCCTTCGATTCCTTTGGCTGCGCCGAATTCCGGGGAGAAAGTAATGAGGATACCCACGACAAACCAAATCGGCAGCCCGACGAGAATGGCCATCAGGTATTTTGTCAATCGTTTGCCATTGGTCAGGATCATCAAAATGTTTCCCCGGTCAACGGTATTTTCTTTCACCTGCCTGAACATGCCGGATTCAAAAACATTGAAACGAAGCACCAATAAGAGCAAGCCCATACCACCACCGACAAAATAGGATATCCTCCATGCGAACAAGTCCGCTACGAAATATGCCAGTATAGCACCCAATACGCCCAATGTAGCTACTAATGTGGTTCCATACCCACGTATTTCCTTTGGAAGTACTTCGGTTACGAGCGTGATCCCCGCGCCCAACTCTCCCGCAAGACCTACGCCTGCAACAAAGCGCAGAAGAGCATATTGATCCAGCGATGTGACAAAGCCATTACCAATGTTGGCAACTGAGTACATAATGATGGAACCAAAAAGTACCGAAAGTCTTCCCTTTTTATCGGCAATAATGCCCCATAGTACACCGCCGATGAGCATTCCTGCCATTTGATAATTGAGCAAATTAATACCTTCTGTAAGTAATTGATCAGTAGGTACATTCAGTGCTTTCAAACTGGGGACACGTACCACACTGAACAGAAAAAGGTCGTACATATCGACCAGATAACCCAATGCCGCCACAATGACCGGCACTTGTAACAATTGCGAAAGCAGGGAAGGACGGGAATTAGGAAGTTCGGACATGAATGATGTTGGTTACTTCGGCTGTCGGCTGTCGGCAGTCGGCTTTTTTTAATGATCTGTATAGTCTTCCTTCTGAGAAAAAGCTAGTGTTTGACCGCTGACCGCCGATGTTTGACTGCCGACGGCCGAAAGCCTTACAATCTATCAATCAACATTCCTCCATCTACGCCGATCACCTGGCCGGTAGAGTAGGGGAAATCGCCCCGGGTAAGGGATGCTACTGCTTTGCCTACATCCTCGGGTGTGCCCCAGCGTGGCTGCAATGCAATACCGCTTTGGAATAGATTGTCGTATTTCTCCTGTACTTTGGAAGTCATATCAGTGGCAATAATACCCGGACGAATTTCAAAAACCGGTATATTATATTCAGCCATTCTTACCGCGAAAAGCAGATTGGTCATGGCCAGTCCCGCTTTTGAAATACAATATTCGCCCCGGTTAATGGAGGCAACGGTGGCTGAAATAGAGGTTACGAAAATAATGGCCGCATCGAATGCATGATTATTCTCCTTGGCATGTGCCATGCGTTTCGCTATCGCCTGAGTCAGGAAGAAAGGTCCCTCCATATTCGTTTTCACCACTTCCTGATAGTTTTCAATGGTGGTTTCCAGAATGTCCAGTCGCTGCCGTGGAGCAATTCCGGCATTATTCACCAACACATTGATTTGACCAAAAACAGAATAAGCTTTTTCTACAATGGCTTCGCGGTCACTTTCTACCGCGATGTTGCCCTGGCAGTAAAGCACTTCTGCGCCTAGCTGGCGAAGTTCGTCGAGTGCCTCGGCTGCACCTTCTTCGTCCCGGACGCCATTGATCGCAAGGTTATAGCCTTCGTTGGCAAGTGCTTTGGCGATTCCGAAGCCGATTCCGCGGCTACCTCCTGTAATAAGTGCTGTTTTTTTCATGTTTTGAAAAAAGAGAGAGACTTGGTAAGTCTTCAAGACTTGCCAAGTCTTATTAAAATTTACAATTCCTCAATATTAACCCATTGCCGCTTCTCCCAGCTTTCAATTCCTTTTTCAGCCAATTGCACACCGCGCGCACCGGCTTTCAGATCCCATGGGAATGGCGTGTCTTTTACAATGTGCTTCAAGAATAACTCCCACTGCGCTTTGAATGCATTGTCGAAAATCTCTTGCTCCGGTACCTTGGACCAGCCGTCAAAGAATGGGATTGGTTGTGGAATATCAGGGTTCCAGACAGGTTTTGGTGTATTGCCATAATGCTGAATGTAGCAGTCACGCAGACCGGCAACCGCCGAACCATGTGTGCCATCCACCTGCAACGTCAGCAGATCGTCGCGACGCACGCGTACTGTCCATGAAGAGTTGAACTGAGCAATCACATCGCCTTCCAGTTCGAAAGTCGCGTAGCATGCGTCATCCGCGGTACATACATAAGGCTTGCCGTTTTCGTCGATACGCTCCGGAATGTGCGTCGCTCCAAGGCAGGAAACCGCTTTTACTTTTCCAAAAAGGTTGTCAAGCACATAACGCCAGTGGCAAAGCATATCTACAATGATACCGCCGTCGTCCTCCTTGCGATAGTTCCAGGAAGGGCGCTGTGCAGGAATGCTGTGCCCTTCAAATACCCAGTAACCGAATTCGCCGCGAACAGAAAGTATTTTTCCAAAGAAGCCATTCTCCATCAAACGTTTCAGTTTCAGCATACCTGGTAGCCAGAGTTTGTCTTGTACCACACCGTTTTTAAGTCCGGCAGCTGTCGCCAGTTCATATAGTTCCAATGCTTCCTCGGTTGTAGTACCGGTTGGCTTTTCGCAGTAAATGTGTTTTCCAGCCAAAATAGCCTTTTTCACCGCAGCAGCGCGACGGCCTGTTACCTGAGCATCAAAATAAATCTGGTAATGCGGGTCCGACATAACGGAATCCAGGTCGGTTGTATATTTTTCAATACCTGCCTGCTTGCAAAGGGCTTGCAGCTTGCTTTCATTACGGCCTACCAATATCGGATCGGGCATAATCACTTCGTCAGAAGAGATCTTTACGCCACCTTGTTCAATAATAGCCTTGATAGATCTTAGTAAATGCTGGTTTGTACCCATACGGCCCGTAACGCCGTTCATGATGATGCCAATGGTATGTGTTGTCATGTTTTAGCTGTTAGCTTTTAGCGGTTTAGCAATTTTTTGATTAAACAGTTTTTAAAAAAGCGTCTGTAATTTCTCCCAGAAACAGGTGCTGATCCTTTGCCCAATGGATGTTTGAGAAAATCTCAACCTCACAGAATCCATTGAAGCCCGTCGCTTCCACCCAGCCTCTGATCTTTTTTAGATCAATGCAGCCTTCGCCCATCAATCCGCGGTCGTTGAGCAGGTCAATGGTGTTCACTTTCCAGTCGCACACATGATAGGCCAGCAAGTTTCCGTTTGCACCGCATCTTGCGATTTCTTTTTCCAAATCGGCATCCCACCATAAATGGTACACATCAACCGCCACTCCGACGAATGGAGATTTGAAATATTCCGCCATATCATTCGCCTGGCCCATTGTATTGATCGCCGAACGGTCGGCCGCATACATGGGGTGCAGGGGTTCAATGGCCAGTTTTACTCCTAATTTTTCAGCTAATGGCAGAATAGCAGCGATCCCTTCCCTAATCTGGTCCCTGGATTTTTCCAGTGACTGATCAGGTGACGCACCGCAAACCAGGACGATCATCGGAGCCCCCAAAGCTGCGGCTTCTTCGAGTAGCTTTCTGTTATGATCAATCGCCTGAGCTCTTCCGGCGCTGCTGGTATGGGGGAAAAACCCGCCCCGTACGTAAGAAACTATTTCAAGCCCGGCCCTGCGAATGAGCTCCCCAGCCCGGTGCGGCCCGATTCCCTCAATAGCATTTTGCCAGACGCTAATCCCTTTGATACCAGCTGCCGCATAGTTTTCCACCGCCTCCGGCAAAGCCCACGGCTTGGTAGTAATGGTATGGATGCAGCAACGGTCTAATGTTATATTTTCCAATCTCTGTTAATTTTTATGCGTCATTGATGCTTAGTGTTGTCATCAGTAGTCACTTATTGTCAGGTGTTGTCATTTATCGTCAGGTATTGTCATTTATGGTCATAAATTGGGTAACTACTAACTACCAATGACCACTAATGACTAAAAATGACAATAAGTGACTAAAAAATGACGATCAATGACTCCAATCCCAGTTTAACAATCACCTCACAGCCCCCAAATAAGAATAATAAGGCAGCCCTTTATTAACGCGGTGCAGATAAAGTGCTACTTCTCTTGCGTGGTAGTCGCCCCACATGCTCGACTCGCCGCATGGTATCGTCTGGCCAGCCGGTATGTTATCCCAGCCATTTGGACGGTGATAAATGGAATGTAGGATCAATCCCTGGTGCGTTGGATCTGTTGAAAGATATGGTTCTTCGAAAAGCGAATCCACGGCCGTCAAGCCTGCTTGCCAGTACACATTACCCTGATCAGCCTGACCTTTGTCATTCAAATATTTACCCAAACGCAACAAACCTTGTGCGCCGATAGCTGCTGCTGAGCTATCTATCGGTTCAAATTCATTATATGGATCGGAAGTACGCGACGTGTAATCCCCCAGTTTGTGAATCAATGGAGCGCCGGTATCCCAGTATGGAATGCCATCGGAAGCGGTATTGGCAATGTAAAAATCGCAGGTAGCTTTCGCAGCTTTTAAATAAATAGCTTCTATTTCGCTGCGACCTCCCAGGGGAGCTAGTTCTTCGTCTGAAAAGCTCGGTAATGTTTCAAGTTGTTCAGCAAAGCCTACCATTGCCCAGGCCAGTCCACGCGTCCAGGTTGTGAAGCCTGAAAACCCTTGCTGTGAATTGGGGCAGCGATAGTTGCCGTCATTGGTATTGAAAACACTTTCATGGGCTGTTCTGCCCCACAAATCGTAACTATCACGAGCTTCGCCGTAATACACCGAGTATTTCGCAGTAGCCACGGAATGTAATGTTCCGCGTTCCAGCAAACTCGTTTTTAAATCATTCTCGCCCATTAAACTGTGGCCAAGCAAATGCGAAACCATCAGCGCACGCACCGAGCGGATCGTGTCGACAAACAGGGAATGCGGTCCGTTGAAAGAATGAATGTAACCCTCACCATTCTTCGCATTGGTCCAGCGCTTGGCCTGTACCGCCCCAGAGATTTTCAATGCGATCTCATAAAAGTTGCGTTCCCATTCGTTTTCAGGGATGCGACCTTCGTTCATTAACCGCAGCAAATTTCCGTAAGTACTTACATTGTTAAAGCCGTGATCGTGTACACCAAAATGGCCCACATGGGAAGCCATGCTGGCAACCGTATTTTTTCTGGCACTTTCAAGAAATGCAGATTCGCCTGTTGCGTCATATTGAAGTACTTCGGCGCCGTACTGGAAGCCCTGCGTCCATTCAGTCCATCCGCGCAAGGTGTATTTCCCGTTGACGGTGAATACGGGCGTTCCTTTCGAGTTGTCGTATTCTTTGGAAATGAGGTTGATTTTTTCGGCTGAAAGCTGCCACAACCTGTCAATTTTGGATTGTAATGATGCGGCTGTAAGATCGTTTCGAATCTGCATAATTTATATCAATAGTATTATTTAGCCATTTTATTTTTGGATAATACAAAGATATATAGTCAGTAAAGGTATAGCAAGGTACATATTTGCTATTAAATGGTACTTTTCCGAACATGATCGCGGTATTCGTTCGGTGTCAGGCCAGTCTTCTTTTTAAAGATCCTGCTGAAATAGGACGGGTCGTCCAGGTGAATGTGGTAGGCAATTTCTTTACTGCTGAGGTTAGTGAATACCAGCAGTCGCTTGGCTTCCAGCAGCAGCTTGTCCAGAATGTATTCCTGTGAAGGCGTACCCAGATATTTCTTGATGATTTTACTTAAATAATCAGGGGAGACGGACAGTTCGTGGGCGTATTGCTGTACTTCATGCATTTGCCTGAAATTTTTCTCGACCAGCTCCTGAAAACGGCCGACCAGCTCGGGTACTGTATGTGTCGCGGATTCCGTCGGCTGCTCATTTTTCTGAATTAAGTACAAACATTTTTGTAAAAGCACGCCCAGGTATTTGCCGATCAATGTCTGGTCTATGTCTGCGCTCAAATGGTCGGATACCATATTTTCCATGATATTATGGAAATACTTTTTTTCGGCAGGATCAAGGGTAATGATGGGCTGCCGGCGAGCGGGCTGGAAAAATGGCAGCTGAGACAGCGACGGATTGACCGGATTGTAAAAAGTGTAGAAATCTTCCGAAAATGCGACAATGTAACCTTGAAAAGAACTCGAAAAGGTCAGCAAATGAACCTGTCCGGGCGTCAGGAAATGTAGACCAGCTCCCTGAATGTTGTAGGAATGAAAATCAATTTCGTGATAACCTTGTCCTTCCTCGATGAACAGGATCTCATAGTAGGTATGGCGGTGCGGGGTGTCGGTCGGTAACGGGGTAATGGGCAAAGGGACAAGCGGTTCCTTTTGGAAATCCCGGCTGTTTTTAAACCGGAAAATTTTTAATGCCGGAACCTGGCTAGGCGTTTTCGGAAGAGAATGGACGGGTATTGCATCAGGCACGGAAACCATGAACTACGACTTTTTCAAATTCAATAACCTTTTCAAAAGCCATATTACGAATAAAACTACCAGTATCGTATAGAAAATTGACATGGTCGATGTAATCGGAGAATTTTTACTCCTTGGGTGACATTTTTTACTTTTACATTGTTGGTTAGGTTACCAGTCATAAAAAGCAACTTCAATTCAATCGTACCAGGTGAATCAGGAAACCAAAAGCGGCCAGATATTTGATCTCCCTACTTTAAGACGTTTATATGCATTCGTTCGTCCTTATCAAAAGCAGTTTTACCTGCTGATCGGGATCATATTACTGAATGCGTTGCTTGCTCCTCTTACGCCGCTTTTGATCAAATACACCATTGATACTCCTATCGCGAGCGGTAACTATCGTCAGCTGACGATTATGCTGGTAGTGATGATCGTAGTAACGATTTTTCAAGGTCTTGCGCAGTTTTGGAACACCTATATGTCGGGCTGGCTCGGGCAGCACATTATAAGGGATATCCGGGTTCAGCTGTATCAAAAGATCATTGGTCTGCGATTGAAATTTTTTGACAACACACCCATCGGCCGGCTGGTAACCCGTACGATTTCCGATGTTGAAACGCTTTCCAACGTGTTTAGCGATGGTATGGCGGCTATTGCGGGGGATATTTTACAGTTGGTGCTGATCATTGCGGTTATGTTTTATACAGACTGGAAGTTGTCGATCATCAGTTTGTCGATGATCCCGCTGATGTTGTTTTGTACTTATGTTTTTAAAGAAAAGATCAAGGATTCCTTTAATGAAGTGCGGGCCGCGGTTTCCAATCTGAATGCATTTGTGCAGGAGCATCTCACCGGAATGGGTATCGTTCAGATTTTCAGCAGCGAGGACATTGAATTCAAAAAGTTTCGCGAGATCAATAAAGTACACCGCAATGCCAATATCAGGTCCATTCTTTACTACTCGGTTTATTACCCGGTGGCCGACGTGATTGCGGCGGCTGGTACCGGGCTGGTAGTGTGGTATGGGTCTAAACAGATACTGGAATCAGAAGTGACTTTTGGTACTGTTACTGCCTTTGTGATGTTTATCAACCTGTTCTTCCGCCCGATCCGTCAGCTGGCAGATCGGTTCAATACATTACAAATGGGTATCGTCAGTACCGACAGGATTCTCAAATTACTCGATAGCGACGAGTACACGTCCAATGAAGGCACATTCGATCCAAAAACCATTAAGGGAAATGTTGAATTTAAGAATGTTTGGTTTGCCTATAATGAAGAGGAATATGTGTTGCGAGACATTAATTTCAAGGTAAATGAAGGTGAAACGATTGCGTTTGTCGGAGCTACCGGAGCCGGTAAGTCATCGATTATCAATTTGCTGACACGTTTTTATGATATCAATAAGGGCAATATATATGTTGATGGCGTAGAGGTTCATGATTTTGAACTGAATGCGCTTCGCAGGCATATCGGTGTGGTTTTGCAAGATGTATTTTTGTTCTCCGACACCATTGAAAATAACATCAGACTGGGAGACTCAACCATTACCCACGAAAAAATCGTTGAGGCCGCCAAAATGGTTGGAGTACACGACTTTATAGAAAGATTGCCGGGCGGATACAGCTACAATGTTATGGAACGTGGCGCGACGCTTTCGGTAGGGCAGCGGCAGCTCATTTCTTTTGTGCGTGCAATGGTGCACGAGCCGAAGATCATTGTGTTGGATGAAGCTACTTCGTCGGTGGACAGTGAAACGGAAGAACTGATTCAAAAAGCCATTGAAACATTAATGAAGGGCCGCACAGCGATTGTAATTGCGCACAGGCTTTCTACCATTCAGGAGGCTGATAAAATCATTGTGGTTGACAAAGGCGCTATCGTAGAGGAAGGAAATCACGAGCAGCTTCTGGAAAAAGAAGGCTTCTATGCGAATCTTTACCGGATGCAGTACAAGGAAGTTTTGAAAATCGGGCACGTTTAACAAGACTTACCAAGTCTTAAAGACTTGGCAAGTCTCTCTCATCTTAATTCCTTCTTCCGGTATCCAGCGGAATCGGTGGTGGGCCTATCAGGAAGTCCTCCTCCTCATTTCTTTTCACAGGCATACTGTCGCCTTCTACGCCCAATGAATCGCTTTCGCTCGGTGCCCATTGTGTTGGGCAGTTATAGTTCTTGGATATTTTAAAACTCGGTTTCGGGAATGGACCTGGTTCGTAGCCAATGGATTTGTCACGGTAAACTTTTTCCAGAAAGCTCCCCACAATAGGTAATGCTGTTTTAGCTCCTTCGCCGAGGTTAGTGGTCCGGAAGTGTATGCTGCGGTCATCGCCGCCCACCCACGCGCCTACCACCAGGTCGCGGGTAATGCACATGAACCAGCCGTCCGAGTTATTGGATGTAGTACCTGTTTTGCCACCCAGCTCATTACCATTACGTGTCACATCGAATTTCCAACGGATACTTCCCGACGTTCCGCCCGGTTCTTCCACGCCGCCACGCAGCATTTGTACCATCAGGAATGCAGACTCGGGACTGATCGCCTGCCTGTGCTCGGGCTGAAATTCTTCAATGATCTTGCCATTGCTATCCTCAATTTTCGTGACGAGGATGGGCTGTGTGTAGGTTCCGTTGTTTACAAAAACGCTATAAGCGGCCACCATGTCATAGAGCGAAACATCAAAAGGCCCCAGTCCGATCGAGGGTAACCCCCTCAATGGCGTAGTAATGCCCATTTTCTTGGCATACCGCGCCACATTTGCTGCTCCAACCTGATCAGTGAGTTCAGCGGTAACCGAGTTGATGGACTGTGCCAATGCACGTCTCAATGTCATGTTTGAATATGAAAAAGTCCCGGTAGCATTTCTTGGCTTCCACACTTTTTCAACACCGTCCTCCATATATGTCTTCTCAAATGGTTTGTCTTCAATCTGGTCACAGGGTGACATATTGAATGACGAATCGTCGATTGCAGTCGTGTATACGAACGGCTTGAATGTAGATCCAGGCTGACGTTTTCCTTGTTTTACCGCGTCGTACTTGAAGTAATTATAATCCAAACCACCCACCCAGGCCTTGATCTGACCCGTTTGTGGGTTCATGGCCATCATTCCGGCGCGTAGTATTCTCTTATAGTAATCCAGCGAATCCATGGAACTCCAATATTTGTCCATTTGGCTGCTGTTCTTCCAGTCGTACACCGTCATGGTGTCCTTTTTGTTCAAATAATAGGTGACACTATCAGGCTGATTCGGGAATTTGGCAGCCAGCGATTTGTACTTGCTGGTTCTTTTGACAACGTTTTCAAGGAAATCGGGAATCTCGTTTCCTTGTTCGTCGACCCACGGATTTTGTTTGTTCCAATGGTTTTCAAACACGCGTTGCAATTGCTTCATTTTTTGCGTCATAGCCTCCTCAGCATGCTCTTGCATACGGGAATCAATGGTCGTGTAAATTTTTAATCCATCAGTGTATAGATCATAACCGTTCTCATCACCCCATTTTTTCACAAAATCGACAACTGCGTTTTTGAAATAATTGGCATTGCCGTCGTAGGGAGTTTCAAATTTCGTTTTCAGTTCAATAGGCAGCGCACTGATCGAATCAGCTTGCTTGGCATTGAGGTAACCGTATTTTTGCATTTGCGCGATCACGACATTGCGTCGTTCAAGCGAACGCTTCATGTTACGGATCGGATTATAGGTAGTGGTTGCTTTTTGCAAACCTACGAGCACAGCGGATTCTTGAACGTTCAGACTGTCGGGAGACTTACTGAAATAGGATTGTGCTGCGGTATTGATCCCGTAAGTGTTGTTACCATAGTCGACCGTATTAAAGTACATGGTCAGGATTTCTTCTTTGGTAAAATTCCTCTCCAGCTTGATAGCGGTAAGCCATTCTTTGGTTTTGTAAATCAATGTACCCAGTCCCGGAACATAGCCCAGCAAGCCGCGCGCACCTGATTTTCGCGTTTTGAATAGCTTTTTAGCCAGCTGTTGGGTAATGGTACTACCACCTCCACGGTCGGTAGCGCCGGTTGCTATACCGATTGCTACGCTGGCCATTGCCTTGTAGTCTATACCTGAATGTTTGTAAAATCTCACATCCTCGGTCGCGATCAGCGCTTTTACCAAATTCGGGGAGATCATCTTGGAAGTGACCGGCGTCCTGTTTTCGGTGTAAAACTTGCCGATCATAATACCGTCCGCAGTGTAAATCTCAGAAGACTGAGCAACTTTCGGATTTTGAAGATCCTCTACGCTGGGCATACTTCCCATGAGCCAAAGGAAATTGGTCTCCACGCAGAAAATATAAATGGCGCAGGTCACAAGTCCGTAGACAAATGTTTTCCAGATCAGCACTACCGGGCGATAATACGCGGCATTTACATCTACTTTTTCTTCCCACCAGCCCCGGATAGATTTTTTATTCTGACGGTAAGAGTGGAACATATCGTCAGCACGTTTCTTGCCTGTAAACAGAGAAGTCAGCTTGTAAGCAGTACGGTTGATGAGTGTTGCTAGCTGTGTTCCAACGAATTGAAACATGGCTTTTATTTTATTAAAAAACGATCTGATAACTTCCATCAAACGTTAAGGTTCGTAAGAATTCAAAGATAAGAAAAGCCGGACACTTATGACCAGGTCCGGCTTTTGCGAAAATATTCTATTCGGCTTTGTGGAATTTCAATGCGGCACCGTTCATGCAATATCTTAGTCCTGTTGGTTTTGGCCCGTCGTTGAACACGTGCCCCAAATGACCGCCGCAAGTTCTGCAAACTACTTCCGTACGTGTCATGCCGTGGCTTTTGTCCACGATCTCCTCCACATTGCCTGATGCTATCGGCCGAAAGAAACTTGGCCAGCCTGATCCTGAGTCATATTTAGCCTCAGAATCGAACAAAGGGGTTCCGCATGCAGCGCATACATAAGTTCCTTCTTCTTTGTTGTCATTATAAGGATGTGAAAAAGGTCTTTCTGTTCCCTTTTCAAAAAGGACAAAGCATTGTTGTCCAGTGAGTTCCTGCTGCCACTCTTCCTTGGTTTTCTCTATTTCTCTCATTTTTTCAGATTTTTAGATATTGGTAGCTTCAAGAAAACTATACCATATCCATTATTAACGTTTGAGAATATATTATCGTTTAGTAAAAATGCGCCTCAACCAGGAATCTTCCGGTGGCCAGCATTGATTTTGGGACTCCGGAGGACGACGAAAAAGTCCGCCGGAAATGCCGAAATACAGGTTAAATGCTTTTGGATTACCAATGTTCAGCAAGCCCGTCAGGTGGTCAGTTCCGATCCATAATGGTCCCGCACGACCCACAAGGCCTATAGCCGGAGATCGATAGCGGTTCATCAATGATAGGGGAACCGAAATTTCATACCATTTGTGTTCATAGCGTGGGGTGACTGCAATGTACGATTCTGCTTTCATGCCGAATGCACTTTGCGAGATTAGGTTTTGAACCCACAAACCGCTTACGTAAACATTGGGTTTAACATTATAATCAACACTGGCCTGGAATGCCATGGGTAGAACGGAGTAAAAGTTGGGTGCCATCGGTTGGCCGCCGTCCAGTGAGGTATTGATCGCATTGAATATACCTTCGGAGCCCTTCAGCTTTTGGAAAGCGTCGTAGCGTAGCTCTTTGTTTGTAGTATGTATTTCTTGCTGCAATACGTAAGCAGGGTTTTTGAAATGTACCCTTCCAATGTCAGTCAATGACGCTGCAATACGATACAGATATTTGGTTTTGGAGGCATCGCGCTTGCGTATCCCTTTTTCGGTGTAGGTATATTTGTTGATATCGGGCCGATATTCGTAAACCGCACCCAGATCAAAACCCCAGCCGCTGCCCGGAGGTGCACCGCCTATCAGCCAGGCTGGTGATGGTTTAACGTTTTGAAAACCTTCGTCACGGGTCATCGCGTACCGTACATTAATTTCATTGACATTAATGTACTGCCGTTTGTTTTCCCAGGTTTCGTCAGGACGAATGTCGTAAGAAGAAGCCTCGATAATTGCGTGGGCATTGTACAATCCAATGAGCCTTTTCACGGTCACACCCACTTTCAGGAAATCGGTTTCATTGTCGAAAACGGTGCCCCCAACCGTAAAAGCCACTTCTCCGAGGCCATTTAAATGCAGCTGCCCTGATTGGTTTTCAAAAAGAGGGCCCTGTAATTCTTCCAGCCGTGTGGTTTTACTGATCAGCCGTGCGAGTGGCTCCGTTACGCCGGTGGTATTGAGAATGTACCTTACCCTTGTGGAAATACCTACACCAATTTTGCCTTTGAACATATTGAACATGACCGAGGGCAAGCGCGTGTCACCGCCGGCATTGAGGTATTTTTTGTTGCCATTTAGTTTCTCGCCCAGGTAGGAGCGGGGAAACTGCAGTACGCCCCTTTCGTTGCGGTACTCGTCCGAAACAGTATTGGTGATCAAACTTAGAAATGAGTAGGGAGCTTCGTATTTGACGTGATTGTTGGCGGTATAAAACTGGGTGCCTACCAGGTTGACATACAAGTTATAACGGCTGTCGGCAACAAATGCAGGATTATGATAAAGCGCATTAGTACCTGCAAAATTACCCATTGAGACTCCCGGCATATGCTGAGACAGACCCGAATGGGGCAATCCGAGGAACACAGCGAGTATAAGCAACCAACTTTTGCGCATAGTGACTTAAAACGTTCGATATGAGAAATTCATATCAGGGTGCAAATAAAAGGGTAAGTACACGGACTTGCAACGAATGTTTATTGATTGGGAAAATAATATTGTACCCAAACCAGCGGCATGATTTTAATATTTATCAATGAATGCTTTTGAAATGTGCCCGTTTTGAAGGTGTCAGTCAATTGTTTAAAGTCTTGCTGATAAGTGTAAACGAAAGGGATGGGGTAATATTTATAATTTAATTACAGAATTAATGATACCGGGCAATAGATAATTGTTTTGTAAAGTGAAACATTGACCATATATTGTTCTGTAAATTATAGATATAGACTTATTCAAATTTTGTATTGTATGAATTTTTCATTTTCAAATTATCAAAGCGAAAATTTCTTCGATGAAATGTTCACTGAGGAAGGAGAAATACGTCCTGGTTATGAGCATTTAAAGAACAAATTTGAAAACCTTACAAATGAAGATCTGACCAACCGGCAGCTTGCTACTGAACGTGCTTTGCTTTCTATGGGTATCACTTTCAATGTTTATTCTGAGGGGGAAGGTACCGAACGAATTATGCCGATTGACATTATTCCACGCGTACTATCAAATGCTGAGTGGGAATGGCTGGAAACTGGCCTCAAACAGCGTATTAAGGCATTGAACATGTTTATCGACGATGTCTATAACGAACAGAATATTCTCAACGACGGCGTAGTACCGCGCGAACTGATAGAATCAAGTAAATGCTTTTTGAAGCCTTGCATTGGACTGAAACCGCCAAAAGGAATCTGGTGCCACATTACCGGTACTGACTTGATCAAGGGTGATGACGGTACTTTTATGGTTTTGGAAGATAACCTGCGTTGTCCGTCGGGAGTGTCTTATATGTTGGAAAACAGAGAGTTGTCCAAGCAGATTTTCCCGGATGTACTGGCGCGTACCGGTGTTCGCCCTGTTTCCGATTATCCGACCAGGTTGCTTCAAATGTTGCAACACCTGGCCGACAGGCCAAATCCGACCGTGGCCGTACTGACGCCAGGGATCTATAATTCGGCCTATTTTGAACATTCATATCTTGCCCAACAAATGGGTGTAGAACTCGTGGACGCGCGTGATCTGGTGGTTTCAGACGGGTATGTGAAAATGCGCACGACCAATGGATTGCAGATCGTGGATGTGATTTATCGCCGTATCGATGACACATTTATGGATCCGGAAGCATTTAATCCTGATTCGCTGATTGGTATTCCGGGGATTTTTGAGGTTTATAAAAAAGGGAGAGTAGCATTAGCAAATGCGCCTGGTACTGGCGTTGCCGATGATAAAGTGGTGTACGCATATGTACCGCGTATCATTAAATATTACCTGGGTGAGGAAGCAATCATTCCTAATGTAAAAACCTACATATGCGGAGAGGAAGAAGATTTTAATTACGTGATTGAAAACATCGCGCAGCTTGTGGTGAAGGAAGCGAATGAAGCGGGCGGCTATGGAATGCTGATTGGGCCCAAAGCCACCGAAGAAGAGCATGAGCTGTTTCGCGAAAAAATAAGGGATAATCCTAGAAATTACATTGCGCAACCTACTATTTCATTGTCAAGAGTACCTTGTATGGTAGAAGGTCATGCGGAGGGAAGACACGTGGATTTACGTCCATACATTCTATATGGAGACGATATTAGTGTGATTCCGGGTGGTTTGACGCGCGTTGCGTTGCGGAAAGGTTCTCTTGTAGTGAACTCATCGCAGGGCGGTGGCGGAAAGGACACCTGGGTTTTGTATTAAGTTGTCATTAACAGTTGCTGGCAGGCTGTTGATGATAACGGTTTATTAATATTTAGAGTAAACCAATATTGGACATGCCTGGGTTTATTAATCAACAACAGCAACTAAAATGACAAAGCAATGCAACGTGAAGTAACCGGTTGGTTTAGTCCGGCGCTGAATAAAAATATGGAGGTTGCGGTCTACGGACATTATGGATTCGCACTTTTACTGATTCCGACCGCGGCATCAGACTATCTTGAATACGAGCAAAACGGGCTGATTGACAGTATCAGTCCGTATATCAATTCCGGGAAGGTAAAGGTTTATTGCATCAATAGCATTAATGCCGAGAGCTGGCTTAATCCGCACATGCATGGCTATGACAAAGCTGTAAGACATCAACTGTTCAATGACTACGTAATCAAAGAAGTGGTGCCATTCATTAAAGACACCACCAGCCAAAACAACGAGATCATTGCCAGTGGTGCGTCCTTCGGGGCAATGCATGCGGCAAATCTGTTTTTCAAACACCCCGACTACATTCATGGTGTGATCGCGATGAGCGGATGTTACGACCTGAGCGTGTACACGGACGGATATTATGATGATAATGTGTATTTCAACTCGCCAGTACATTATTTGCCACAACTCAAAGCAGAGTGGCATCTTTCGATGTATAGAGATAGTCGCCACATTCATTTCGTGACAGGTTCGGGAGCATATGAGGTACCGGAGTATTCGAGACAAATTTCAGCGATATTGAATTCTAAAAGTGTCCCGCACGAGCTGGATATTTGGGGGCCCGACATTCCCCACGACTGGTGGGCATGGAAAAGAATGTTACCTTATTATATAGAAACCAGATTTTAAAGATTGACCGTTAAATGATAAAAGCTCCGTATTTCGCCTTTTTTGGGTCAAATATGGAGCTTTTAGTTTTATAACAACGATCAGATCAGGCGCCTTCGAATTGTCGCAGGAACCTTACATCGTTTTCTGTAAATAACCGGAGATCATTGATTCCGTAACGAAGCATGGTGATGCGTTCGATACCCATTCCAAATGCGAAACCGGTATATTCGTGGCTATCAATTCCACAATTCTCCAATACATTAGGATCTACCATTCCCGAACCGGCGATTTCCACCCAGCCACTGTACTTGCATACATTGCAGCCTTTACCACCACATATGAAACAGGTTACGTCAATTTCGGCGCTGGGTTCTGTAAAAGGAAAGTAAGATGGACGTAAACGGATTTTTGAATCCTTGCCGAACATCTCTTTTGCAAAGTGGTATAATGTATCTTTAAGATCTTTGAAACTCACATTTTTATCAACATACAAACCCTCTACCTGGTGGAAAACACAGTGCGCACGGGCTGAAATAGCTTCGTTGCGAAATACTCTTCCAGGCATAATGGACCTGATCGGTAGTTTTTGTTTTTCCATCAGCCGTACCTGTACGTTGGATGTATGCGTACGAAGCAAAACATCATCTTTTACTTCTCCTTCACTTTTGGATATAAAGAAGGTGTCCTGCATTTCGCGGGCCGGGTGGTTATCTGCAAAATTCAAAGCGCTGAAATTGTACCAGTCCTTTTCTATTTCCGGACCATAGGAAACATTGAATCCCATTCGTTCGAAAATCTCGATAATTCTCCTGCGTACAATGGTAAGCGGATGCAAGCTGCCTTGCAGATTGGGCGTAACAGGCAGGGTCAGATCGATCAACATTTCCGGATTGTTGTCGGCAGCATTTTCTACAATAGCCGAAAATTCCTGAAAACGGTTTTGGGCTAGATTTTTCAGGATGTTTAATTCCTGGCCTACAGCGCGTCTGTCTTCCTGTGGAATGTTTTTCAAGCCGTCGAACAGCTCGGTAACAACCCCTTTTTTACTGATATATTTTAGCCTGAACGCTTCCAGCTGCTCCTTATTTTCAACCGAGCTTTGTTCAATTTCAGCGACTAATTCCTTTACCCGTTCGGTACTCATAAACTTTTTGTGTTAAAAAATCAGATCGGTACCGGGTCAAAATGTGCAAATGGTACCGTAAAATACTTGCAAAGATAATTAAAGTTAGCTGCTCCTAGGTGCTCAAAAGTGTCCAATACGGTCACCAAAGCAAATATTTCGATGCGAAGGCCTATTTTGGATATAGGTAAAATTACGCATTTTACTAAGGTCAGTTACGTCTTTTGATTTAAAGTTTAAAAATAACGTGTTGATTTTCAATCAGTTGAAATAATGTACGTAGTTCTACGTATTTTTCTGAGACTACGCTATGTGCTAATTTTGGTTCAACAAATCATCACATTATTAGTCGTAGTTACCATGAAAACTTTTGCAAGCTTTACTCGCCCCAACCTGTCAGAAAGAACTTACAGTGACAGTCGCACTTCTATCTCGGTTCAGTCCATGGGCAGAACTATTTTCCTCACTCCCGATGTCATCACGTTTTTAGAAGGGGAAGGAAACTACACTTTCATTTATACAAATACCGGAAAGAAATATTTGGTTTCAAAAACATTGAAATCGTTAGCTGAGCAATTGAATAATAATTTCATGCGCGTTCATAAATCATATCTTGTAAACGCCGACTACGTAGTGGAGCGCCTGGAAGATGACCGCATGTTGAAATTGTCTTGCGGCAAAGAAGTAGTAGTATCACGTAGGAAAATCAAAGAGATCACAGGTTTTCTGGATCACACAAATCTACGTATCAGCGCTTAGTCATTGCAGCGCAAAAACTTTGGTGAATTAAATTAGTGGGTTATTCATAAAAACAGCAGCCATCGCTCGATCGAAGGCTGCTTGTTTTGTTTTTAGGCAATTTCAATGAGTGAATTTTGACCGGGTCGCCGGTGCGATGAGCGAATGAGTGAATAAAATTCAATTGAGCATTCACTCATTAATTCAAAACAACTTCAATCCCAACGTAACCTGCCACGAACTGATCTTTTGCTTTACTGATGCATCTCCGCCCGCCGGTTGGCCATTTACCTGAAAAGAAGCGAGATTGGTAAATGAACCCTCTTTTCTAACATCTAAACTAAAACTGCCTAAGTCAAGCCCGGCACCGAGCTGGTATCCGAATGTTGCCTGAGACATAGCATTGTTCAGATCGGAAGTGTAATATTTGAAGGCATCCCGCAATCTCTGGTTATCTCCAATTCGAAAAGAAGTGACCGGGCCGGCAAGAATTCTTATTGGCCCACCTTTGAAACCAACTAACAAAGGAACATCGATATTGCTGTACTTGATATCTACCGTTTTGGTTACTGGCTGCTGCTCATTTGTCTGAATAATCTGAAAAGAACCGCCTTTGGTAGAGACCAGTACTTCTGGCTGAATAAAAAATGTACGCCCAAATCTTGCATAAATTCCTCCTACCGCTCCTGTTCTGGTTTTAAAACTTTGTTTAAGATTGTCCCTCACTTCCTTACCATCATACCCGAGGTAAGGATTGCCATTGTCGTCATAACGTGTTGTAAATACATCTCCCATGGTCAGGCGCGACAAATTCACACCACCCTTGATACCGAACGCAAAACCTTTTTTCTGCGCCTGCACTGATGTCAATGCAAAAATGCATAACATGCACATACAAGCTACTTTTGTCAGGATGTTCATGGATAATATAATTTTTTAAGTAAAACCGGATAATAACGCCAAAAGATAAAAAACTATACCTTACCTATATTTTTTTTGATTTTATGGTCGAAACGTACTAATATTTGGATATTTATCAACCCAATACTGTTAGTGTATAAGCGAATACAAATTAGACTTTTCTCCTTATGGCCAAAGCCAAAACAGCATACTTTTGTCAGGAATGTGGGTATAATTCACCCAAATGGGTGGGCAGGTGCCCCTCATGCGGTGAGTGGAATACTTTTGTCCAGGAAGTTATTGAAAAAGAAGATAAAAAAACAGCGGTAACCTGGAAGGCAGTCAACCTGGCAAGCCGGCCGAGGGCTATCGCTGAGATTGAATACGAAAATGAGCCGAGGATCAAGACACTGGATGAGGAACTTAACCGCGTTTTGGGCGGTGGAGTTGTTCAGGGCTCTTTGGTGCTGATCGGAGGAGAGCCAGGAATTGGGAAATCAACATTAATGCTGCAAATCGGGCTTACTCTTTCTAACAAAAAGGTACTATATGTTTCAGGTGAGGAGTCGGAACAGCAGATCAAGATGCGTGCTGAAAGAATGTCTGCCAAAAGTGATAATTGCTTTATCCTTACAGAAACGCATACTCAGAACATCTTCCGCCAGATAGAGGACTTTCAGCCGGAAATCCTCATTATCGATTCTATCCAGACCATGCAGTCCACCTACATTGAGTCTGGCGCAGGCAGCGTGTCGCAAGTCAGGGAATGTACGGCGGAATTTATGAAATACGCTAAGGAGATGGGCGTACCCGTGTTTCTGATCGGGCACATTACAAAGGATGGTTCACTGGCCGGTCCCAAGGTATTGGAGCATATGGTAGATACCGTTTTGCAGTTCGAGGGTGACCGGCACAATACATACCGGATTTTGAGGACCATTAAAAACCGATTTGGGAGTACTTCGGAACTTGGTATCTACGAAATGCACGGAACTGGTCTGCGGCAGGTGAGTAATCCTTCCGAAATCCTGATTTCGCAACGCGACGAACCGGTGAGTGGCATCGCGATAGGGTCAATGATGGAAGGAAACCGTCCGCTGCTAATAGAAATGCAATCATTAGTGAGTGTAGCTAACTATGGAACACCTCAACGGAGCAGCACAGGCTTTGACGCAAAGCGTTTGCAGATGTTACTGGCAGTTTTGGAAAAAAGGGGAGGTTTCAGGCTAGGTGTCCAGGATGTGTTTTTGAATGTTGCCGGGGGTTTGAAAGTGGAAGACCCAGCCATTGACTTGGCCGTCGTAGCGTCGCTTGTCTCGTCCTATGAGGATAAATTCATTCCACCTTCCGTTTGTTTTGCCGCAGAAGTGGGTTTAGGGGGAGAGGTGAGGGCCGTGAATAGAATTGAAAGCCGGATTTCTGAATCTGAAAAGATGGGATTTAAGAAGATCTACATCTCAAAATATAACAGCAAAGGTCTGGATCTTAAAAAATCAAAAATAGAGATTATTCCGGTCGCACACCTGGATCAGCTCTTTATGTCTTTGTTTCTCAATGACTAGGGAGTTTTAAAAAAGGACGGCCGACAGCCGATTGCCGAAAGCTTCTTCAATATTTCGCATAATATGTCTGCAGCTTGCTGGTCAAACGCTCATAAATAGGCTTGCTGAATTCAATAAACAGTTGTTGAGGGTCGGGAGGCAAGAGCTCCTGACTCTTACATTTGCGAAGTTGGGCGGGTGTAAGCGCACGCTCGTCCCCATTGAAATTCGCCCATTCGCACATCCAGTTATATTCACCATTGAATTTTTCCTGATTTACAATTCTTTTGGTCCTGAAATCCGTGATTTGCATATCCAGTAATCCCGCGGAAAGTACTGTTTTACGACTTTGAGTAAATTTGGCCGTCACCTTCCCAAATACCGGAATTTTAGAGCGTCCAACAAACTTTTCCCCAACTTTGACGCTGTCCTTGCTAATCAGATTTTCAGTGTTCCTTTCGATCAAGGTTTGGCCAACCACAAAGTCGTCGAACTGCAAAGTAATTACATGATCGGGTTGAAGTTTCAGTTCGGCAGCTTCGTTAGGCATATAGAACCGGACAAATTTGTTCAGCCTTTTGTTAGTCTGAAGATATTCATTCACACGGTCCTGAAAGTACTCATTACTCAGCTGGTAGGTTTTAGAAGTCACCAGTACCTGTTCTACAACCACTTTGAATGAAGCGATTTCATATGACAGGTCCATCTTCTTTTGTACGTCATTGAAATCAGGCAGAATAGCATTCACTTTTTCAAAATGCTCGTAAGCCTTCCGTGCATTTTCCCGGTCACCTATTTTTAATAAACCAGAGCCTTCCTTATACCTTACATTGGCGGCATTATGGCGAGCGATTTTTTCTTCTTTTTCGAAGTTTTTGGGAGCAATTATTTTGATACAAGCCGGACATTGCGAAACAACATTAAAAAGCCGGTTCAGTTTAACGTAGGTGTCTAGTTGCGGCTCCCATTTAAAAATATCATCGGAAGACTGAAACTGCTTAATGTCATTCAAATGCTGCTCGACGGCAAGTGGATACGCTTGTTTGAGCGTTTCCATGGACGAGGATTGGCTGGGAGAGCTTTTTAGCCTATCGGCTGAACGTAATACCGAATCGTCAAAATCTCCTTTTTTAAGTGATTTCTCTGCGGATTTGCAGCCATTGAACAGAATAATGATAACGAGTAGACGCGAGATAGCCGTGAGCCAATTTTTCATAACGTGATGTGCGAGGCCTGATAGAGGGATCTCACATCAAATTTCTTAAAAAATTACCTCATTTTCGAGTGTTTTACTAAATAGGCCAATAGAATGGGGTCAAAACCTTTGGCGATGTCGGCTTCTATGAAATCGATCTTATACTGACCACATTTTAGTTTCAGTTTTTGATAAAAATCGCCTACAAATTCCTTGTAAGACTCCCGCACCTGATCAGGCTGAACCTTTATCCTGTCGCCGGTTTCGAGATCGATAAATTCGTAAGGACGGTTTTCAAAAGCAAAATCTTCTTCAGTCCGGCGGTCGGTCACATGGAATAACAGTACTTCATGCAGATTATGTCGCAAATGCTGTAGAGCTGAAAAAATCTTCTCGGCCTCTTCCAGGTTATCAAACATGTCGCTGAAAATGACAACCAGCGAACGCTTATGAATCTTTTCGGCAATTTGGTGGAGTACTTCTGAAACAGATGTTTTTAAGAGAGGCCTCTTAGCCTGCAACTGGTTTTCCAGTTCCAGCATGATCTTATGAACATGCGATGGCGTCGATTTGACCGCAGTCTGTATTTCAATGCTTTCGGAGAATGTACATAAGCTTACTGCATCTTTTTGTCGCTGCAGAAGGTAGGTGAGGCTGGCAGCCGCCATGACGCTAAAAGTCATTTTGCCAAAGTTTTCTTCCGGATAGTACATGGAAGAAGAGGTATCCAGGAGGATATGGCAGCGGAGGTTGGTTTCTTCCTCGTAACGTTTCACATAAAGGCGATCCGTTTTGGCAAAAACCTTCCAATCTATATTTCGGGTGGATTCTCCGGTATTGTAGAGCTGATGTTCCGCAAACTCGACCGAAAAGCCGTGGAAAGGCGACTTGTGCAGACCAGTAATAAAACCTTCAACCAGTTGTTTGGCAAGAAATTCCAGGTTACCGAACTCCCTTACTTTTGCCAGATCCAGTTGTCGGTTACTCATTTATCCCTGAAAATTATCTCTTGGTTCGCATCGATATTACTTTTCCGGATTTGGGGTCAATTTCTTCGCTGGAACCCAGCAAGACCATTCCCTCCATTCCAACAACTCTGATTGACACATTGGCCACGCCTTTTGCAATGATACCTAAAAGCCTGGCCGCTTCTTTACTTAAATCTACCACGCGGTTTCTGGAGAATGGGCCGCGGTCATTAACCCTGACGATTACTTTTTCATCATTTTCAAGATTCGTTACTTCAAGCATCGTATTAAGCGGATAACTTCTGTGCGCTGCAATCAGTTCTGTACTTTTATGTACTTCGCCGAAAGAGGTCTTTCTGCCGTGAAACCTGGTGGAATAGTAAGAAGCATTTCCGGTTTCTGTTTTGCCAAGCTTAACCTGAGCGAAGGTGTCTGGTTGCGTGGCGAAAGCTAACATGATGAGAATCAGAATCCGATGATAAGTCATATCTCTGGATTTAGGTGAAACATAATAAGGTAATAAAGCCCTATTTCATATTCATTCGCTAAGAGAATCCGGTAAAAATGGAAACCCACGAATTTCAAAAGTAATAGAAAAATTATAAAAACGAACAAAAGTTGACGTTAAAGTGCAAATTGTTTGTAAAAAAGAAGCCCAATGCTAACAAATCGCTAATATGTCCCGGTTTTTTTGTTAGCAGCAATAAACTTTATATTTTAGCGTTTGAAAACCTATTTAAAACTAAACATAGTGGAAGACAGAGAGCAAATCTACTCCAAAAGGGTCAGGGCAGGAAAACGGACTTACTTCTTCGATGTTCGCTCAACGCGATCCAACGATTATTATCTTACCATCACAGAGAGCCGTCGTCATCCGCAGGGAGACGGGTTCACGTATGAAAAACATAAAATGTTTTTATACAAAGAAGACTTCGATAAGTTCGTAGATGCTTTGAAAGATGCGGTGGATCACGTGAAGACAGAGTTGATGCCGGAAGTTGACTTCTCCCAGTTTGAGACCAAAGCCGATGAGGTGGATGTAGTAGGAGAGTCTGACCTTAAGTGGGATTAAGAAATTTACATTAAGATAAAAGCCTTCGCAATCATTTACGAAGGCTTTTGGTTTTTGTACTCGCTAAATGGTAATTTTGCAAAAAATATCATTCAGCAGACAGGTGTTCTTTGCACTTTTGCACGGGAATTGCCTGCTATTAACTGCATACCAATCAAATATGAGTCTTCAATGTGGGATCGTGGGATTGCCAAACGTAGGGAAATCCACTCTTTTTAATGCCATTTCTACCGGCAAAGCCGAAGCTGCCAATTATCCTTTCTGTACGATAGAGCCCAATGTGGGTGTGGTAACAGTTCCAGATGAACGTCTGGACGTACTTACCGGTTTGGTAAAACCTCAAAAGGTAATACCTACTATCATTGAGTTTGTGGATATCGCAGGCCTTGTGAAAGGTGCCAGCCAGGGAGCAGGCTTAGGAAATAAATTTCTTGCTAACATTCGTGAGGTGGACGCAATTGTTCACGTAGTTCGCTGTTTTCAGGACGAAAACGTGGTTCACGTGGAAGGACGTGTAGATCCTGTTTTTGATAAAGAGATCATCGACATTGAGTTACAAATGAAAGATCTCGAATCTGTTGAAAAGAAGATTCAGAAAACAGAAAAAGGTGCGCGTGCTGGTGATGCAAAAGCAAAAGCCGAACTGGAATGGCTGAAAAAATATAAATCGACGCTGGAAGAAGGCAAAAATGCCCGTAGTGTCGTGATTGATGAAGAAACGAAGGAAGCTGTAATCGGTGACTTGCAGTTGCTGACAGCAAAGCCGGTTCTTTATGTTGCCAATGTGGACGAAGGTTCAATGCTTTCTGGCAATGAATATTCTGAAAAATTGCGTGAAGCAGTAAAACACGAAGGGGCGGATGTAATTGTACTTTGCGCGGCTATCGAATCCCAGATTTCAGAGATCGAGGATCCTGAGGAGCATGAAATGTTTTTAGGAGAGTATGGTCTGAAAGAATCAGGACTGAGCAAGCTGATCAAAGCTTCTTATGCACTTCTCAATCTGATCACTTATTTCACCGCAGGAGTGAAGGAAGTCCGCGCCTGGACAATCGTAAAAGGCTGGAAAGCGCCTCAGGCGGCTGGTGTGATCCATAGTGATTTTGAAAAAGGATTCATTCGTGCGGAGGTTATTAAAATTGCTGATTATGAGCAGTATAAAACGGAAGCTGGCGTGAAGGAAGTTGGCAAAATGGCAGTGGAAGGAAAAGAATATGTAGTTGCGGATGGTGATATTATGCACTTCCGATTTAACGTGTAAATCTTTCCGGAAGAATATAAGATTAAGGAGCGACCGGATAAGTCGCTCCTTTTTTTAGCGCCTTCTGTTCCATTCGACGGTCCGGTAACCCACAAGCAGATCTGATCTTCCGGCAGGTGGGCGGTGGTAAATCAGGATGTCGTAATCATTCTCGGTAGCTCCGTAATTGCCTTCAATGTAGGCCTCATCGGGTTTTTTGCCGGCACCATTTACCATTGTATAATTGTAATTGATGACACCCTGTTTAATCATAATCTCTGCCTCGTAGGCCTTTGCAATGGCATTGTAGGTCATGCGATTTCGATCATTGAGCTGCCATAAATTAAATGCACCATTGACATAGAATGTGGCACCAGGTTCTTCTTCCGACCGTAGGGTAAATAATACCGGCGTGTAATCTGCCTCGATACTCCCGCGACCGGACTCCCGCTGATCCACAATGTACTGGCCATTGAAATCATCAATTTGAATGTAAGAGCCTACCCTCGCCTTGTCAGGGAATAAAAGCAGCCGGGTAAATTCATCAGATCTTTCCATTTCATTAATACCATACCCTCTTGCCGACAATGTCCTGCTATCGAAATACCTGAACTCATTGCCTCCCGGAAAGGTGTTTTCAAGATCGAAAAAAGTGTATTCGAGCACCTGATCAAAAGGTTTAACATTGGTCGGCTTGAATCCCGTTTTGAGTTGATCAAAGCGAAAATTTTTTCGCAGAACGACTTTTAAATCAGTTTGCGGAGCATTGAGCGGATAACCTTTATAGTCGACCGTAAAATCAATCTGCTGATCGCTGAATTGTTGCTGAATACCTTGCGAAAATCTGGCCTGCGCGTTGATGTTCACCCTGTTTTCATAAAGCATAAATCTGCGGCTCAGGACTGGTTTTCTGTCGCGGTCTGAGTACACATACACCACATAATTACCGGAAAGTTTCAGTCTCGGAAGTTCCAAGCGGTAGTGAAAGTACGGCACCTTGGTACTGAACGACTGCTCGTAGGAATTGATGGGATACTCATTGAATTCAAATGTAAATTCAATGTCATTCAGATTTGATTTGCTCCAATCGGCATTGCAATGCACTATTTTGGCACGGTAGCCCTCAAACTGTCCTGATAGATCATCAAATTCAAGAACTAGGGGAGACGTGCCATTCAAAGGTTTTATGGGTGGGGTAAGCAACCGCGTAGGATTTTCCGGATTTTCCAGGGCTGGATACAACAGCACGGTCCTGATTTTTTCATTATATATAAAATCTTCCAGACGCAGATTTTGCTGTTGCGCATTTGTCTGATAAAAACAGGAGATCAGGAAGAGTAAAATGACTGATAAACGCATGACAAGATTTTAAACGATAACGTTACTTTTCAGTGTAAGGTACGTCTGAATAGAGAAACGTGTTTTGCGCGTTAGCAACTATTTTTTAACTTACACTAATCAAATGACAGCACAAACTATCAAAATGTATTCAGAAAAAGAATATCTGGAACTGGAAAGAGAGGCCGAGTACAAAAGCGAATATTATCGGGGAGAGATATTTGCAATGGCTGGGGCGAGCTACGATCACAATCGGATAAAAGAAAACTTGTCTATTGAAATCGGCGTATTTTTTAAAGACAAATCTTGCCAAAGCTTTTCCAGTGATATGCGCCTGCATATTCCTCAAACTGGATTATATACTTATCCGGACTTACTTATTCTTTGTGGGAAGCCAGAATTATTAGATGATCAGGCGGATACAATTATGAACCCTACTGCACTCATTGAAGTGTTATCTAAGACAACCAGTGGATATGACAGAGGTGAAAAATTTCATTTCTATAGAGGTATACCGACTTTGAAAGAATATATTATGATTGATTCATTGTCAATCTCTGCAGAAGTCTGGGCTAAAAATGAAGATGGAATGTGGTTTCTAGCGTCAGAAGCCCACAGCATCGAAGAATATATCACTTCCGCAAATTTTGATTTGAAATTAAAGCTGAGCGATATTTATGCGAAGACCAAAGATTTGAGTTAATAGTAAAAACAAAAAAAAGGGAAATCGAACCGATTTCCCTTTTTACGCTGACTTCATATTTACTTTCCCGACAACTCGTCTACTTCCAGCATCAGGTTTTCCCACGATTCGGTGGTGCTATTCAGCTTTTGTTTAATGTCCGCATAAAACTTGTTCAGCTCGGTCAAAGCTGCATTGTCGTTGTAGATTTTTGGATCGGCCAGTTTAGCTTCCGTCTCTGTTTTTCTTATTTCAAGACCATTAATGGTATTTTCCAGTTCCTCAATCTGCTTCTGAACCTTTTTTATTTTCTGCGCATCTTCATTGGAAACTGATTTTCCATTACTTTTCTGTGCAGGACCATTGTTAGAAGCCAGCGTGGCATTTTTCTGCGGAGGTGCGCTGCTGACAACCGCTTTATCACTTACGGCAGATTGTAAGCCGCGTTCTTCCACCCACACTTCGTACTCCTCGTAAGTACCAGGGTATTCTTTAATCTCGTGATCTTCAATGTACCATATTTTGTTTGCAATATTTTCAACAAAATACCGGTCGTGGGATACTACAATGTAACTACCTTCATACTGCTGCAAAGCCTGTATCAGGATATTGACAGACTGCATGTCCAAGTGGTTGGTAGGCTCATCGAGCAACAGGAAGTTAGCTTGTGAAAGTAGTACTTTGGCCAACGCTACCCGTGATTTTTCACCTCCGGAAAGGACCTTGATTTTCTTGAATACATCGTCGCCGCTGAAAAGAAAACAACCCAAAACGGTACGCAACTCTGTTTCCGTTTTGTTTGGGTTGGCATATTTCAGCTCCTCGATGAGGTTATGCTGTACATTCAGGGATTCGAGCTGATGCTGAGCGTAGAATGTAAACGATACATTATGTCCCAGTCTTCTTTTTCCTTCAATGGGTTCGGTACCTGCTACTACGCGAAGAACCGTAGACTTTCCGCGACCGTTAGCACCGATCAGCGCAATTTTATCTCCACGCTCCATGCTAATATTGGTACCTTGAAGAATAACCTTTTCTCCATAAGCCTTGGAAGCATCTTCAAGTTGAAAAACGTGCCTTCCGGGCTGGGTAGTAAACTGGAAACGGAAATGAACTTTTGCATTTTCATCAATCACCTGGTCCACTACATCCATTCTGTCCAGCGCTTTTACACGGCTCTGTACCTGGCGGGATTTGGTTGCTTTGGCTTTGAAACGTTCAATAAAACGCTCGGTCTGGCGGATCTTGGCTTGCTGATTTTCATAAGCACCGCGCTGAATTTCATTGCGTTCCTCTTTTTCCTCCAGATAGTAGGAGTAATTTCCTGCGTAGTAATTCAACTTTCCGCCTGAAACTTCCACAGTGGTATCAATCGTATTGTCAAGAAATTGCCTGTCGTGAGAAACCACGATAACAGCTCCTTCATAGCTCTGTACATATTTTTCAACCCATTGAATGGATGGTAAGTCCAAGTGGTTGGTAGGCTCATCGAGCATGAGCAATGACGGCTTTTGCAAAAGCAGTTTCGCCAACATCACACGCATTCTCCATCCCCCGGAAAACAACCGCAATGGTCTGTGCAAATCGTCCGTTACGAATCCTAAACCTTCAAGAATAGCTTCGGCTTTGGATTGAATGGAATAACCGTCCAATGCTTCGAATTCGTCCTGAACCCTGGCCAGTCGGTCGACCAATGCATCCGTATAATTATGCTCCATATCATGGAGGATCTTGTCCATTTGAATTTGCAAAACATTCTGACGTTCAAATGCTTGCATCGCAACGGAAAGGATCGAGTCATCACTCTGGTAGGAAAGTAAATCCTGGTTCAGAAACCCTATTGTGCAATCTCCTGCTTTGGAAATATTTCCACCGTCCGGCTGGAATTCCCCGTTAATCATACGGAGTAGCGTCGACTTACCGGTACCGTTAAGACCAATAAGACCAATTTTTTGTTTGGGCTTTATATGGAGCGACGCACTATCATAAAGTGCTCGGTCGCCGAGAAAATAACTGAGGTTCGTAATCGCGATCATGGTGCAAAGGTACGGGGAAAGAAGCACATAGTGAAAGTGTAATTGTTGGAATAGTTATAAAAGGGTTGCTTCCCCAACCTAATGTGTGATATTTCCTGTAAATTTGAGATATGAATAACTTGTTCCCGATATTCCTCAAACTTGAAAACCTGCATACACTGATCGTTGGAGGTGGCTATGTAGGTTTGGAAAAAATAACCGCTGTTCTTGATAATTCACCCGAAGCCAGGGTGACCCTTGTTTCGCCGGAAATCAGACAGGAAATACTGGATTTGGCCAGCCAGAATTCACGAATAAATCTAATTGAAAGGAAATTCAATGACGATGATCTGGATGAAAAGGACCTCGTTATTGTGGCCACCAACGACAAAGAAGAAAACAAAAGAATAGCAGCAATTGCCAGAACCAGGCATATCCTCACCAATGTCGCCGATACACCGGCCATTTGCGATTTTTACCTTTCTTCAGTCGTACGAAAAGGGAACCTTAAAGTCGCGATCTCTACAAACGGAATGTCCCCGACATTTGCCAAACGGCTCAAAGAAGTATTGGGCGACGCACTACCCGACAACCTGGATACGGCGATGGAGCAGCTGAAAGCGGTCAGGGATATGTTAAAGGGAGACTTTGCCCATAAAGTCGATGAATTGAACCGGATTACCGCCGTATTGACCGAAAAGAAAAAAGATATTAATGAAGCTTTGTAAAAAAGGCTAAAATCACTCAGCGGGAAAACAATAAAATGCGGCCTAATTTGTTTTATTTAAGATAATTGCCAAAGTTTATCAGCACCTCCTCCACATCATTCGGTTTTCCTGCGTATTATAGTCATTCAGTGACTTCCTGTTTTTTATTTACAGTTAAAGACTTTTAAAAGATTTGTAACCGTTAGTGCCATAATCTTTTCGTTTTTTTCTGTGATAATGTGTATTATTGAGAGCATTAACAACTAAACCCGCCTCGGCGGACACCCATTAATTTAGAGTTAGACTTATACTTACATATATGGATGTTTTCTATCGGATCAGTGGCCTGAGTCGGCTGTTAGTATTACTCCTTGTTTTTACCTTTTTATCCGGTTTTACCTCTCCCTCTTCTGCTTATTCAGCGGATATTGACGTTAAAGGTGTTGTTAAAAGCAGTACCGGCGAGATTTTGATCGGTTCCACAGTGCGGGTGAAGGGGACTCAGAAGGGGACGGTAACCAATGAGAAAGGAGAATTCCTGTTGCAGGGCGTGAACGATGGAGCGACGCTGGTCATTACCATGATAGGATTTCTGCCCAAAGAAATAAAAGCTGGCCGCAGCCTGAGTATTGTGCTCGTGGAAGATGCGGTAGGATTGCAGGATGTGGTTGTTACTGGTTTTCAGCAGATTGACAAGGATAAATTTACCGGATCAGCCGTTACGCTGAAAACGGACGATGTGAAAATTGACGGTCTTCCGGATGTGAGCCGAATGCTTGAAGGACGGGCCGCCGGTGTTTCGATCCAGAACGTGTCGGGAACATTTGGAGCAGCACCGAAGATCAGGATTCGGGGTGCTACTTCGCTGAACGGGGACAATAAGCCATTATGGGTGATCGACGGGGTTGTGCAGGAGGACATTGTGAATATTTCCAACGATCAGCTGTCCAGCGGCGACCCTACTACTCTATTGGGATCTGCAGTTGCCGGGTTGAACCCGAATGACATTGAAACGTTTGATATCCTAAAAGATGCGGCCGCGGCGGCATTATATGGTGCCCGTGCAATGAATGGTGTGATTGTGATCACGACTAAAAAAGGTAAAAGCGGCAAGCCAGTCATTACTTATTCAGGAAACTTCAGCACCCAGCTCACCCCTTCCTACCGGAACTTTAACATCATGAATTCGGCTCAGCAAATGTCTGTTCTCGGCGAATTGGAACGAAAAGGCTATCTCACCTCTAACATTTTGTCTAAACCTGATTATGGGGTTTACGGTAAGTATTACAACTCTTTAAATGGCGATGAGGAGGGCAATTTTGAGATCCCTAACACGCAGGAGGCTAAGAAAGATTTCCTTCTAAGGTATGCCAAAGCGAATACTAACTGGTTTGATGTACTTTTTAAGCAAAATTTTATTCACGAACACTCTTTGAGTGTTTCCTTCGGTACTGACAAATCAAACTCTTACGTATCGGCCAGTTACCTGGATGATAATGGATGGACCGTTGCCGATAAGGTTAAAAGGTATACGCTGAACTTCAAAAACACGTACCAGATATCCGACAAGATCAGCATGGGTATTTCGACTCTTGCCTCGGTGCGGCGCCAGCAGGCTCCCGGCTCTCTGAGCAGACGTAGTAACCCGGTAGAAGGTAAGTTTGACAGGGATTTTGATATTAATCCATTTAGCTACGCACTCAATACGAGCCGAACACTGACAGCTTTTGACGAAAATGGCGACCGGGAATATTTCAGGAGGAATTTTGCCCCGTTCAATATCCTTACTGAGCTGGAAAACAATAAGATCAACCTCACATTAGCGGATATCAAGTTACAGGGTAATTTTTCCTACAAAATTACCGATCACCTGACCTACGATTTCCTGGGCGCAATGCGGTACATTCAAACGGGACGTGAGCATACCATTACGGAAAACAGTAATATGGCTAATGCATACAGAGCGGCAGGTAATTCCACAATCGCATTGGCAAACAAATACCTTTATACAGATCCGGACGTACCTAATGCATATCCTGTGATCGTGCTGCCCAGCGGAGGGTTTTATAATACAAATGAGGATCAGCTGCTGTTTTACAACATTCGTAACAACCTGAGGTATAACAAAAAATTCAATGACAGGCATGTTATAGATCTTTTGGCCGGTCAGGAAATTAAGTATACAAACCGTAAGAATTCAAACAATACAGGTTACGGATTTCAGTATGAGCAGGGAGGAACACCTTTCGTGGATTACAGGATCTTGAAACAGACCATTGAAAGTAATTTCCAATATTATGGTATGCGGATGGATTACGAACGTTTTGCCGCATTTTATGGAAGTGCTGGTTATACGTTGGACGATAAATACAACTTCACCGGATACATTCGCTACGATGGTTCCAATGGTTTTGGTAAATCGGCCAACGCCCGCTGGCTGCCAACGTATACAGTGGCAGGGTCTTGGAATTTTGACCGTGAAAATTTAGTAAAAAGATTTAAGTGGCTGAGTATGGGAAGGCTGCGTGCGAGTTACGGACTTTCGGCGGATACCGGCCCGGCTACGAATACAGCAGCATTGTTTCAAAGTATCATTACCAGAAGGCCGGTCGTGGACGAAAAAGAATCCGCGATACAGCTTACTTCGCTTGAAAATACGGAGCTTACCTGGGAGAAACTGTACAGTGGTAATGTGGGGCTGGACCTTGGGTTTCTGGCGAATAGAATCAACCTGACGGTCGATGGTTACATTAGAAACAGCTTTGACCTGATCGATGAAATCAAGACTTCAGGGATTGGAGGGCAGATCTACAAGGTGGCCAACTATGCAGACATGCAGTCGCACGGTGTTGACTTTTCATTGGACGGTGTTCTTTTCAAAACGCGTGACTGGGATTTCCGTTCCAGGATTACAGTAGGATATGCCCGTACATTGATCACTAATGTGGACAACAACCCTGGTATTTTTGATCTTGTGAAAGCAGAAGGAGCTAATGTACAGGGCAGGCCGGTACGAAGCCTTTTTTCCATTGATTACCGGTCACTCAATCCCAAAACCGGTGTTCCGATATTCCTGAATGAGAAAGGTGAGGTAAGTTCGGACGTTTATTTGCAAGATCAGAACATCAGCTACCTCAAATATGAAGGGCCGGTTGATCCTCCTTTTACTGGCGGGTTCAACAATACACTTACTTATAAGGAGTTGTCCCTGAATGTGTTTTTAACCTATCAGGCGGGAAACAAAATTCGTTTAAATCCATTGTATAAGGGCTCATTCAGCGATCTGGATGCGATGCCGAAGGAATTTTTGGACAGATGGGTGATCCCGGGTGACGAAAATATCACGAAAGTACCATCCATTGCCGATCAGCTGGAACAGCAATATCTGGTAGGTACTTATCCTTACAACATTTACAATTACTCTACCGAACGCGTTGCAAAAGGAGACTTTGTGAGGTTGAAATCAGTTTCGCTCGCTTATAAGGTGCCGCTTCCTATTGCTGCAAAATACGGCTTCAAGGCAGCAAGCATCCAGGTTTCGTCTATTAACCCGTGGCTGATCTACGCCGACAAGAAGTTGAAAGGACAGGATCCGGAGTTTTTTAATTCAGGTGGTGTAGCGCAGCCGATACAGAAGCAGTTTACGGTGGCGATAAAGCTTACATTGTAAGTGGTGAAAGTTTGAAATGATTTAGGTACCGGATGATTTTATGAATTGATATATATGAGTAAGACATTGATTTTAAAAAGGATACTTCTGATCATACCTTTTCTTGCATTGGCAGGCTGCGAAGATTTTCTTTCCAAAGAGCCAGATAGCACACGTGCCACGATCAACACTCCGAAACAGGTTTCGCAATTGCTTACAACGGCCTATCCTCAGGGAGGTTATGTGGTGTTTTCGGAGGCAATGAGCGATAATGTCGGAGATAAAGGCACCGGGCAGGATGACAAAACGAACCGTTTTTCGTTTCAATTTGAAGTGGTGGAGGCAACCGTAGATGAACAGGATTCACCTGACCAATACTGGGCGGAATGCTACCGGGCTATTTCCGTAGCTAACCAGGCGTTGGAAATTATCAGTAAATCCGCCGACCCGTCGCAATATACTGCGCAGAGAGGGGAAGCACTGCTGGCGAGAGCTTATGCACACTTTATGCTCGTTAATTATTTCAGCAAGTTTTTTGATCCGCAACAACCTAACTCCGATCCGGGTATACCTTACGTGACTGAGCCAGAAACGGTGGTTATCAAGAAATACGAAAGGAAAACAGTCGCATATGTGTACGAAATGATTGAAAAGGACTTGCTGGAAGGCTTGCCGCTCATTAGCGACGGCTCTTACACCATTCCCAAATACCATTTTAACCGGGCTGCTGCCAATGCCTTTGCATCGCGGTTTTACCTGGTCAAGAAGGATTATAACAAGGTATTGCAGTATTGTAACGAGGCTTTTCCGGGAGGTAATATCGGCGAGAACCTCAGACCCTGGAATACGACTTATTCAAGCTTGTCGCCTGCTGAGCTTTACAACACTTATTCGAGGGCAAACCAGAATGCCAACTTGCTGCTCATTGAAACTTCGTCGACATACGGAAGGTATGTGGCGCAGTACCGATACGGCATGAACTTCCGTAAATGGCAGGAAATTTCAGATTCGGAGAACATTATCGCGGGCGGGGCCAGCTGGGCGTATCCGTTATATACGCAGGGGGATAATAATTATCTGATCCCAAAACTGAATGAGTACTTTGTAAGAGAGTCGGTGAATGCGGAAATCGGGCAGCCTTATGTCATGTTGCCCGTATTTACGGCCGAAGAGGTTTTGTTCAATAAAATTGAAGCTAATGCCTATCTGAACAATACCACAGCTGCCCTGGCCGACCTCAATGTGTTCGTTAGCAAGCGTGTAAGCAATTATAAATCTGCCACGCAAGTGGTCACGGCGAGTAGCATCAGGAGTTATTTCGGTACCGCCAATTTGAGAAATGGTATTATCAGCACGCTTTTAGCATTCAAGCGGGTTGAGTTTGTACAAGAAGGAATGAGATGGTTCGATATTCAGCGTTACGCCCTTCCGGTTCAGCATGAAACCTTCACAGGATCGGTCATTTCAGTTCCGGCGAATGATCCGCGCAGGATTCTTCAGATTCCACAGTCGGCCACATTATCAGGTATAGAACAGAATAGCAGGTAAAAAATTAGAAAATAGCGACAGAGATGAATATAAAACCATTTTCAAAGATTTTCTTTGCGACGCTCATGATGAGTGTGACGCTGAGTGCGTGCAAGGAAGACGCGATTGGGGAAGTGGACGACATTCCCGGACTTGGTGGCGATACCTGGGTACAGGGGCCGGTTGATAAATGGATTCTGGACAGCCTCACTACACCATACAATATTTCGGCGAAGTATAAATGGGACCAGTTTGAGTTTGCCAACATTACTAAAACGCTCGTTCCACCTGATGAAGCGCAGGTAGTACCGCTGTTGAGCACCATTAAAAAGGCTTGGACGATTCCCTACGTGGAGGAAGCTGGGAAGGTTTTCTATAATAAGTATTCGCCGAAATTCTTTATTCTATCAGGAAGTAACGAATATAATGCCGAAGGCTCCATTACGCTGGGTACTGCCGAGGGCGGCCGTAAGGTGGTTTTATACGGTGTAAACTTGTTCAAGATCAAGGGTATGGAGGGCTACAATGCCTCCCGTGACTCTGCCTTCGTCAAAGACTGGTTTTTGCACACGATACACCATGAATTTGGTCATATTCTGCACCAGACAGTTTTGTATCCTGTTGAATATAAAAACGTTACCAAGTCGCTGTATCAGGGTGGTAACTGGATCAACTGGTCAGATACGGATGCGAGGCGTGACGGTTTCGTGACAGCTTACAGTTCTCTGAATTTCGATGAGGACTTCGTAGAAATGATCGCGATGATGCTGACTGAGGGGCGGGCGGGTTTTGATAAAATTGTAAACTCGATCCCCGAAGGTACCAGCCCGAGAGGTGTGACGAAAGCCCAGGCTCAGGCGTCATTGAGGCAAAAAGAGGCGATCATCGTGGCTTATTATAAAAATACCTGGAAAATAGATTTTTACAGCCTACAAAAACGGGTTAGAGGATCTATGAACAAACTATTTTAATTATTAGATGAAAAAATCCATTTTATACCTGCTTTTTCTGGCAACTGCTTTCGTTTCTTGCGAAAACAGTGATGATACGGTTTTTGAAGAAACGGCAGACGCACGTCTTAATGCTGCACTCGCGTCTTATGAAAAACAGCTGGTAGAAGCTCCCTACGGCTGGAACGCTGTGATTTATCCAAATGGCGGCGGCAGTTTTGGTTTTTATTTTAAATTCGATGATAAGAACAGGGTAGTCATGTACTCCGACTTTTCGGACGCATCAGCTGCCAAATCCAAGGAAAGCAGCTACCGTTTAAAAGCAGTTCAGACGCCAGCATTGATTTTCGATACCTATTCCTACCTGCACGTGCTTTCGGATCCGGACGAGGAAGTGAATGGCGGTGAACGCGGCGAGGGATTGAAATCTGATTTTGAATTCAGCATTTTTCCCGACTCGGTGAAAGCCGACCGAATTGCATTGATCGGAAGAAAGAACCAAAGCAGAATGGTGCTTACCAAGGCTACACAAGCGCAGGCGACCGCGTACGCAGCGGGGGATCTGGCAAAGGGATTGTTGTTCAACAATATTGCCAAGTACATTGCTTATTTCAAAAGAATTACGCTTGGAGGCGTTACTTACGAAATAACTGCCAACCAGACCGAAAGGGTAATGAAACTAACCTGGCTGGAAGGAAGCGTAGGCAGGACGTTTACAACCAATTACTACTATACTTCCGACGGGGTGACATTTACTTCGCCGCTGGTGAATGGTTCACGGACCATAACAGGGTTCAGTAACATCACCTGGAATGCCAATACATTGTCACTTGGGCTATCTGCTGGCGGTGCCTCGGGTGTAGTTGTGAGCGCTATAAAACCACTGTCGGTGGATTTGGCCGCCTCCAAAAGATGGTGGCAGGATCCGATCGAGTCGGGCGGTGACTGGCGTACAGCTGATGGATTTCACGTGAACGGGGTGGATGATGCGTTTGGAGTGAAAGACCTGACTTTTGAAGGAGCGCAATATGCATTTTACATTTATCAGCCGGGCGTCAATGCAAATTATGATCTTTTGGGGCCAGTTTTTTATGCAGATAATTCACTGAGCCTGGAATATGCGCACGCTCCAAGAAGGCCTACATTTCCGGCTGATGGAAGGGTTATTTTTACGGAATACGGAACACTAGGGCCTGCACCTACGACAGGGCCAGCAGCGAACACCGCTAACCTTTTATACGATCCAAGCGGTTTTTACCTCGTCCAGACTTCTGAAACTACTTATGATATGGTGAGTGCCAAGGACGCGAAGGCGTGGATCAGCTGGCAATAAGTTCGCTGCAAAGCATATAAAAAAATGCCACACCCGTCAAGGTGTGGCATTTTTTTATTGATTACTGGCTGACTAGTTGTAGCCTTCGTTTTGAACCAGCTGTTTGTTGACATCTATCTCGCGTTGCGGGATCGGCAGGATCAGTTTCGGAGAGTTGAATGCTAATGCCCCTACGCTCTGCTTGTTGCGCTTTGCATCGTGTAGTGCATGGCCTTCAAAAGCGAGTTCCAAATGACGCTCTTTCTGAATGGATGCCAATGTAACCGCTGTTGCTGCTTTCAAGCCGGCCCTGGTACGGATCATATTTAAGTCAGCCAGCGGAGCGGCACCGATCACGGTTCCCAGTCTGAAATTGGTCTCGGCGCGTGTCAAGTACATTTCTGCCAGGCGGAATTGGAGCACATTACCAAATTTATCCAGGTGTTTTTGGGTAAAAGTATTATTGGTACTTACAAAAAATGCGCCTCTTGCATCACCGGTCTCATAAAGCGCGCGGTGCTTGGGCAGTACACGAATATCGCCACGGCCAGCTGTGCCAGGTATCGAAGTGATGGTAGTTCCGAAGAAAGTATTCATTTCGTTCACACCGTCCTGCTGGGTTACGATCATCGAGAAAATATACTCATCCGGATTGGATCCGCCATTGTTCAGGAAGGTAAAAAACAACGACCCGAACTCAGGTACCAGAGAAAACTCACCTGACTCGATCACTGTATTGGCTTCATCACGTGCCAATGCGAAATTGGATTGCATCAGATATACCCTGGATAGCTGCGCCGACGCGGCATATTTATTGGCATAATTGGTATTGGTCTCGGGCAAAAGAGATTTCGCAGCAGTAAGGTCTGCGAGGACCTGCGTGTAAACTTCTGCCACTGAGTTTCTGGGGATCTTGTCAGCGTCTGTCACCCCTCTTGTTGGTTTCAAGACCAAAGGTACTCCCGGGTTTGACCCATTGTCGCCGTCTCCCCAAGCCTTTGCATACAATCTCACCAGGTCGAAATACAAAGAACCGCGAATAAAGCGTGCTTCACCTTCAATGCGTGCACGTTTGTCCTCATCCACGATATCGAGGGCTGATAGAACGTTGTTGCAGCGGTTGATCGTTACGTAAGAATCTCTCCATGTAGAAAGGGCTGTTGCGTTGGCTGTGGTAATTTCCTTGTTGTACATTTCAAGCATGTTCTGAAATGTACCTCCAAAACCCAGCTCGCCGTCATTTCCCAAAAGTTCTGATGCAAACTGAAACGCGCCGCCGTAAACATCAATGTCCTGTAAGCCGTCGTAACAGCCGATCAATGTTACTTCAACGTCCTTGGAAGTGCTCAAAGCCGCATTCTCGTCTATACTTTGTGTGGGTTTAACGTCCAGTTTACTGTCGCATCCGGTTGCCAGAAACAGTCCTGCTGACAAAGCCCATGCATATATATATACTTTCTTTTTCATAGTTCTTTAATTAATTAGCCTGATGTTTTAGAAACCGATATTGATACCAACGAGCACTGTTCTTGGCTGGGGAGCAGTGTAAAAATCATTACCCAGCGCGAACTTCATGTCTTTGGCACTAAGGTCATCCGTATTCACCTCGGGGTCCCAGCCTTTGTAATTGGTAAATGTCGCCAGGTTCAATGCTGAAACGTAGAGTCTGACACGGTCCATTTTGATGCGGCTGATCAGGCTTGCAGGCAGGTTGTAACCCAATGTGAGCGAACGAAGACGAAGGTAAGAACCATCAAAAATGTAGCGGGACGACGCCTGGTTACCATTTCCGCGATAAAAGCGCGCTTCCGGAACGTCTGTGTTTGGATTTTCAGCAGTCCATGCATTCATTTGGTCAGCCGTCTGGTTATCTTCATAGATTCCGTTTGCCGAAGAATACTGGCCCACACCGTAGAAGTTGATTTTGTTTCCTGCTACGCCATTGAAGAATACATTCAGGTCAAAACCCTTGTAAGAGAATGTGTTGGTAATACCGCCGACAAATTTCGGGTTTGGATTACCAGCCACAACCCGTTTGGCAGAGTTATAGCCATTGTTAGTTACCGTTGTCCGGTCAATAGCTCCGTCGGTACCAGTCGTATTCTTGTAAAAAAGTGCATTCCCATTGGCTGGATCAACGCCGGCATATTCAACAGTGTAGAAAACGCCAACCGGCTGGCCTTCCATTACCCGGCTCATGCTGCGGATGCCACCCTCAATGATCTGTCCCTGAATGTCAGTAACCTTGTTTTTGTTGTTCGCAATGTTGAACGAAGTGTTCCATTTGAAAGCTCCCACAATGTTTTGAGTATTCAACACAAATTCAAAACCCTTATTTTCGAGCTTTCCTACATTGGCAACCTGAATAGAAAACCCTGACGTTGCAGGGACGTTTACTTCAAGCAAAAGTCCGTTGGTCTTTTTTACGTAATAGTCCAGTTCACCGTTGATACGGTTGTTGAACAACCCGAAATCAATACCAAAGTCGGCTTGCTTGGTTGTTTCCCACTTCAAATCAGGGTTTCCGATCTGAGACGGACGTTGCCCCGCTGCGCCTGCATAACCCGCGTCACCTGCGAATAAACCCAATTGAGGGAAGTCGCCAATTTCGGAGTTACCAGTTGAACCGTAGCTGCCCCGGAGTTTAAGAAAGCTCAAAGTGTTGTTGTTTTTCAGGAAGCCTTCTTCTGTCAAAACCCAGCCCAGCGATACGGAAGGGAAGAAACCGTAGCGTGAATTGGCACCAAATCGTGACGAACCATCTATCCTGGCACTGGCCGAGAGCAGGTATTTGTCAGAAAACTTGTAGTTGAGTCTTAAAAAGTAAGACAGGAACCGATAGTTGGTTTCCGAAGAGCTACCGTCTGACTTGGTCGCAGCACTGGCGATTTTTTTGTAAGAATCAGAAGGGAATTGCGTTCCTTCAATGAAGCTCAGCTTGTTTTGAGACTGCTGATACGACATTCCCAATGTGGCTGCAATGCCATGAGAACCAAGCGTTTTGTTATAGGAAAAGAAGTTGTTGGTATTGTAATTGGTCACGAAAGTGCCATAGTTACTTCCTAAGCCATTGCCTGCTGTGCTGATGTTACGTACGTTTTGGCTTTGGTAATAGCCTTCTTCGTTTTGGTTCAACAAATCGATACCCAGCTCACTGCGGAATTTCAGTTCAGGTGTAAAGCTGATCTGAGCATATGCATTCGTCAGGTTGCGGAAAGATGTTGCCGTAAAGTTGGCATACGCAATCGAAATCAATGGGTTGAAATACAACGGCACGTTCACATCACCAGGAGGTGTGCCGGTAGGCAAGCCTGTTTCAGGATCAGTAAAAGGAGTCAGGGGAGTTAATGCAGCCATTTGTAGTGGGTTTGAAAATGCATTATCACCCGGCAATCGCTGGTTTACAGTCCGTGCAAGGCCCATTGATAAACCAATTTGTAACCATTTGTAAGCCTGATGATCCAGGTTCATTCTTGCGGAAACACGGTTCAGTTTGTTGCCTACCAATGTTCCTTTTTGATCCATATATTGGCCTGACAGGAAGAATTTGGTCTTTTCACTTCCGCCATTCAGCTGAAAATCAAGCTGCTGCATGGGTGCTTTACGAAAAGCTTCATCCTGCCACGAATAATTTTTCTGATCAGGCGTGTTGAATGTTCCTAAGCTGTAATAATCCAGGTTGCCAAGCATGTAAGTGGTGTAGGAATCAGGATCTGCCGGGTCGACACCGTCGATACGGTCGCGGTTATTTGCCGCCATCGTGTAAAATTTGACATACTCGTCAGCATTCAAAAAGCGTACGCGTCTGGTCGCTTCCGATGATCCGATCTGATAGTTGATGCTTACATTGGTTTTACCAGCTTTTCCTCGCTTGGTAGTGATCAGCACCACACCATTCGCCGCCCGGGAACCGTAAATTGCTCCTGCGGAAGCATCTTTTAGTATTTCAATGGATTCAATATCATTGGAATTGATGTCCGCCAGCGGGTTTGTGGGACCGCCACCGCTGTTGCTTAGGTCGGAAGTAGTAATGGGCATACCGTCCACCACGTACAATGGCTGGCTGCTCGCACTGATGGACGAGTTTCCGCGCACACGTACATTGATCGCCTGACCCAGCTTTCCGGAGCCACCATTCACATACACCCCCGCCGCACGGCCCTGTAATGCAGCATCCACGCTGGCAACCGGCATATTCTGAATTTCCGTGCCTTTTACCTGCGCAATGTTACCGGTAAGGTCCCGCTTGATCTGCGAACCAAACCCGGTCACGACTACCTCGCTCAAACTGCGGGTGTCACTTACCAATTTAACGTCAATTACGCTTTGGCTTCCTACCGTGATCTCCTGCGCGGTCATTCCTACAAAGCTAAAAACAAGGATAGATGAAGAGGATGGAACATTGATAGCGTAATTGCCCTCAGCGTCAGATTGTGTTCCTGTTGTTGATCCTTTTAGTTGGACAGAGGCCCCGGGGAGGGGAGAGCCGTCATCGTTTGTTGTGATTTTTCCGGTGATCTGCAAGCTTTGACCGATAACGGCCGCGCAAGCTCCCACCCATGTCAGAATTGACAAGAGCAAAATTCTTCTCATAATAGTTAGATTTGGTTGAGTCACATTACTGTAAAAACAAATATATGATTATACAGATGTCAACCAAATTTAATTACGAATATTTTAATTTTGTCTTGTGGTAAATGTTATAAGTATTGTGTGATTAAATATAATATTTTGCATTAGTATGAATTACCAGTATTTTCCATTCTTTCGTGCGAACCAGAAGCCGCGCCAGAAGATTAGCAAGTGGTTATACAATGCAGGTAGTAGTCCAAAATGCTTTTGAAGTACCCGGAAGCGGTCAAGCAGGGAGCGACGGTGGCTTTTGACTGATATTCCTCCAAGCAGATATTTGCAGAGTAAGATGGGAAGATGGGTTACCTGCGCAGCATTTTTCAAACAGATGATTTCCCATTCAATGTCCGCGCTTAGGTTGTCGATATCGTACTTTGGGGCAATGTCTTTTTTCGCTATAAAAGCCTGGTGGCATACCTTCATACCCAATGCAAAATCCTGCCATTTCAAATGATCTGGAAGCTTATGGGGCGTAAAAAGGCTTCTTAACCCAACCTCACTCCCATCGGCTTTCACAAACATGGCATCGCTATAATACACATCTGCATTGGTTTCTAGCAGAGGAAGCAATGTGGACAGGACGTGGCTATCGTAAATTTCGTCGCCAGCATTCAGGAACCAGATATATTTTCCGGTTGCAAGCGCCTGCCCCTTGTTCATGGCATCGTACAAGCCTTTATCGGGTTCGGAAACAATGCGGGTAATAAATGATTGGTACTGGTTGGCAATAGCGAGTGTATTGTCCTTTGAATTACCGTCAATGATCAGATATTCGAGTAACGAGGTGTCATTTACGCCTTGCAGCGCTTTTTGCACGCTTTCTAATGTCCTGCCGAGAAAACGTTCTGCATTGTAGGTAATCGTAATGATCGTAAGTATCGGTTGCTTATTCATTCGGACAATAACGACTTGTACAAGTTTTGATACTGATTTGCGACGATGTTTTCGGAGTAGGTGTTGAGGACTTTTGTACGTGCATTTGCCGAGACAAGTCCATTGGAATTATTATTTAAAATCCAGTTAATACCTTCCGCCAGCGAATCCGAGGACTTCAATTCGGAGACAAAACCATTGACTTTATGATCGATCATTTCGGGTATGCCCCCGGTAGCGAACCCTACCGCGGGTGTTCCGCAGGCCATCGCTTCCATAATGGTGTTGGGCAAGTTGTCTTCCAGCGACGGTACCACAATCATATCTGCCGCATTGTATGCGTCTGCCATGTCTTCCTGCCGGGTTATTTTGCCTAAATAATGAACAGGAGCGGGAAATGAATCAAAAACGGCCGGATTGGCTTTCCCTAAAACCAGTATTTCCACTTCATCAGGCAAAAGTTTCAATGAATCTTTAAAATAGGAAAATCCCTTGCGTGGGTCCTGGGTATTGGCACCGGCAAATAAGATGAGTTTTTTATCTGTCGGCAAAAGTATTTTTTTTCTGATCAACATTTTGTCCGACGGAGCAAAAAGAGTCGTATCAATGCAGTTAGGGATGCTGTCAGAATAGTTACTCCGGGTCAATGCGGCGTTTTTTACGATCTGGTCCAGCCAGCGGCTTGGCGATATGAGCGCCATTTTTGCCTTTTCGTAAATGCTTATTTTTCTTTCAAACTGCGAAAAGGAAATGTCGTACTGTTCCGGTTTGGCAAGATAGGGGCAATATTGGCAATGGGAAAGATAATGGTTGCAACCTCTGCTGTAATGGCAGCCGCCCGTGAAAGTCCACATATCATGCAATGTCCAAACGACCGGCTTGCCTAGCGAAAAAAGTTTTTCCAGCGATGATAGCGATAGAAACCCGAAATTGATCCAATGTAAATGTAAAATATCAGCCTGCCGAACCAGCGGATGGTTGCTGATATCCGCACCAATTTCGGCCGGGGAAAAAGCAAATCTCACCGAACTATCTCTTTCTTGCGGAAAGAAATATAAACGCTCGGCAACAAACCGGCCCCAGGCTTTTTTCGATTCCCAGCTGTTTTTCGCCAATGCAGCTACATTTTCTTCGGGATTTTGTAATGTGGGTACCAGCATCCGCGACTCCGTTCCCGACTTTTGCAAAGCTCTGTGCAATCTTGTTGCCGCAACGCCGGCTCCTCCTTCCAAATGAAAAGTACTCAGGTGAAGTACCATGCGAATTGCTTATTGATTACGATGTTCCGGCAGCCCTGAAAATTCAGGCGGGTAAAATTAAATAGTTCTGTGGTTAAATAATTTTTATTCGTTAAAAGTATCTTTATCCCAAAAACAAGTAATCGGTTAACAATGTCTAACGAAAAGCGGAGCCACGAGGCGCATTCTGAGTGGTATGAGGTACAGTATGCTACCAAAGAGGCGAAAGATAAGGCCATTGAATTGTGGGAGTATGATGAAAAGCATAATACCATCAATCACTGGATCCATCAGCGGATGCTCCGGCTTACCGACCCTTTTGTTAGGGAGCAAAAGTCGTGGCTGACGGTGGGAGACGGCTACGGATTTGATGCTAATCATTTTTACCGAAAAGGCCTTGACGTGACGGCAACTGACATTTCCGGTACTTTTTTACCCCTGTCGCAGTCACGTGGTTTTCTTGACAAATATTCGGTTGAAAATGTTGAAAAACTGACTTTCGATGACAATAGCTACGATTACGTTTTTTGCAAAGAGGCGTACCATCATTTTCCGAGGCCGTATCTGGGCGTTTATGAAATGCTGCGGGTAGCGAAAGAAGCAATCATTTTAGTAGAGCCGCATGACCCCATCTCAAAAATGCCTTTTTTACTTGCATTGAGAAATATTTTTGACCGTTTCGATACAACGCTTTTACAGAAGTACTGGAAAAACAGGTACTCATTCGAGGAGGTTGGAAACTACGTTTTCAAGCTTTCTGAGCGAGAAATGGATAAATTGGCCAATGGTATGGGACTTCCGATGGTGGCTTTTAAAGGGATCAATAATAACTACTACCACCCTTCGTACAGCAAAGAAAAAGCGGACGATTCTTCCGGGGCTTTCAGAAAAATAAAACGCAAACTAGCCTTTCACGACTTCCTGACGAGGTTCTCGTTTATGCCATCGCAGTTACTTTGTGCGGTTATTTTCAAGAAAATGCCATCGGAACAAGTAATGGCTGCCATGCGGAAGGAAGGATTCCAGATCCACGTTTTTCCGCCTAATCCTTACGCCAGATAATCGGGTCGGCTAGTCATCATTTTGTTTAAAACCAATCGATTTCCTTTCGGACTGCGGAGGTTCAAGCAGATAATTAAGCGCCTGATGAATATCATTGAATTTGACTTTCATCTCGCTTTCCAGTTTATCTATTCGCTCCCGCAGGTCGTTCGAATCAAGATAATATTGGCGTATCAGTACAAAAGCACGCATAATCATGATGTTGACTGTGAGCGCTTTTTTGCTTTTCAATACACTTGAAAGCATAGCGACGCCTTGCTCCGTGAAAGCGAATGGGAGATACTTGCTGTAATTTCCCCTGCCGTCTAAGGTCACAGTTTGTGACCTTAGAAATCTATACTCTTCGTTAGTCAACTCGAACATGAAATCGTTTGGGAAGCGATCTGAATTTCTTCGCACTGCCTGTTTTAAAACCTTGGTTTCTATTTCGTACATTTCAGCGAGGTCGAAATCGAGCATTACCCGGTATCCTCGAATTGTAAAAACTTTGTCTTGAATAACCAATAAATCCATAGCGATGATTCGTCAAATTTGTAATGCCTTTATAGGAATACGTACAAATAGCACATTGGTCACGTGAGGATTTATAATTTTTTGGTAGGATTAAATATGCATAGTTTTATGAGTCATTAAAACATGCACGCTTAAATGTTACCCTTATCAGATCATAGAATTGCCGTTATTGGACTTGGTTATGTAGGACTGCCGCTCGCCGTGGCATTCAGTCAGAAATATCCTGTATTGGGTTTTGACATTAATAAAAAGCGGATTGATGAACTGAAACAGGGGTATGACAAAACCCGTGAAGTTTCCGAACAAATTCTGCTTAATTCGCCAGGCCTTGATTTTACAACGGATGCACAGTTATTATCCTCATGTACTGTTTTCATCGTTACAGTTCCGACACCGATAGATAGTTATAAAAAACCCAACCTCGTTCCACTTCTGGACGCAAGCAGGACAATCGGTAGGATACTCAAAAAAGGCGATGTCGTCGTGTACGAATCCACCGTATATCCCGGCTGCACCGAAGATGATTGTGTGCCGGTACTGGAAGCGGAAAGTGGCCTGGAATACAATAAGGACTTCTTTTGCGGCTATTCTCCTGAGCGGATCAATCCAGGGGACAAGATCAATACCTTCACCAGGATCAAAAAAGTGACATCGGGATCGACGCCGGAAGCTGCCCGATTTGTGGATGAGTTATATGCCTCAGTAGTGGAGGCGGGAACGCATTTGGCATCCAGTATTAAGGTGGCAGAGGCGTCGAAAGCCATCGAAAATGCGCAGAGGGATATCAATATATCATTCGTGAATGAGCTGGCCCTGATTTTTGACCGGATGGATATCGACACCACCGAAGTGCTGGAGGCAGCTGGTACCAAATGGAATTTTTTGAAATACAAGCCTGGACTGGTAGGCGGACATTGTATTGGGGTAGACCCGTACTATCTGGCGTACAAGGCTGAATCGCTGGGATATTATCCTCAGGTAATATTATCTGGCAGGAGGGTGAATGACACAATGGGCATTTTTGTGGCTAACAAACTAGTGAAGCTGCTGATCAGAAAAGGCCATAAAATTGAAGGCTCCAAAGTGCTGATCCTGGGGATCACATTTAAAGAAAACTGCCCTGATATCCGCAATACCAGGGTTACTGATGTGTATCGGGAGCTGAAAGATTTTGGTATGAATGTGGAAGTATACGATCCCTGGGCGTCCGCGGAGCAGGTATCGACTGAGTACGGAATTTCATTGATTCCCAAACCGGCAGGCCGTTATGAGGCGGTTTTACTGACTGTCGCCCATGATGTTTTTCAGACTTTGGATTTCAAGGATTTTGTAAAAACCGATTCGGTTATTTTTGACCTGAAATCAATCTTGCCCAAAGAAAGTGTTGATTCCAGATTGTAGACGCTTATTTATTCGCGCCAGCCGAAAATGTTGAGTTGCAGGTCCATGACATCGTTGCCGCGATAACGATGGTTGGTAAATGGTTTCAGCCGGTGCTGGTTGCTGTCAATGTAATACCGGAAACCGCTTTCTTCAAAGATTTGCATCACATCCGCCAGGCCCTGGGGATTTCCAATGTAAGAGTGAAATTCGACGAAGAGATTTTGAACATGACTAAGCGCATCCCGGCAGTCGGCCAGTACCTGTGTTTCGGCTCCCTCAATGTCTATTTTGAGAAAATCAATCTGTTTTTCTTTTATAAGAAAGTCTTTGAGACGGACAGAGGCTATTTTTTTCTTTTCTGCTGTGGAATAAATGGAGGAAGAGTCAGCGGCTTCGCTGCCAAACCAGATGCCGTCTTCATCGATCCAGACTGCCTTATCAATGATCTCGACACCATTTACTGCGTTTGCTTTCAGGTTCTTAGCGAGTAGCGCAGCGATTTCAGGTTCGGCTTCAAAGGCTATTACCCGGGCCTGAGGGTAAAGTTTTTTGAAATATAAAACGCTCATGCCCACATTGGCACCGCAGTCAAATATGACGGGCTGTGAGTTCGGCGTTTCAAAATAATAAAAATCGTCCGCGAAGATTTCCTTGTGCTGCCACAAAAACGACATGGTATCGGGGACTTCGAGCTGGAAATTGCCAAACGTTACCTGCGTGCGAGTGTGCCTGCGACTGTTGCCATACCGGAGCAATAGGCTCATAAATTCCCGGTTTGCCGATGTCCGGAGGGAATTGTAAGGTTCTTTTAACAGGTAGCGCAGCCAGTACATATTACTCAGTATTAAATCAGATCTGGTACTTGATCCAGTTTTTTATTTTTAATTGAATGGGCAGGTGATAGTAGTCATGAAACGATTCAATGACCGCATGATCAGGTTTAATGTCAGGATCAATGGCCACTTTTTCGAGGCTCATTTCCTTGCCGTAGTAACCTGTTTTGAAGGTAAAGTTAGTACCGCTTCCGTCCGTACCAATATTTTTTATTTTGGAATGAACCGGATAGATGCCGTACGCATTGTTTTTGAACTGAGCATAAGTCCATCGAATGGCCCAGGAATCGATAATCCCGCGTTGCTGCTTGACCAACATCGGCCACAGATCTTCGCCGCCTTTGGTGAAAGCATTGATCGCCGCTTTTTCTCTTTTTAATGTATCGAAATCACGCACGTCCCAATCGGCCAGCCGCCATTTATCGAGCCAGGTACCCCAGCCCCAGGAGCTGGCGCGGGGAGCGATGAACAAATCGTGCTTGTAATGTGCCGGTATGGAAATGGGAGGACTATATGCGGTAACTGAAAATATGTCCCGGCGCGACTCGTAAGCATCCAAAGCCTCATTCATAAACGAAAGAAAATCGGGCGTACTCAGCATATCGTCTTCCAGGACGATTATTTTTTTATACTGCTCCAATGTAGCCGTTACGCCTTTGATCACCGACGCGGCAAGTCCGGTATTGGTCTCAGAAGCAATGATTTTTTTACTTTTAAAGCCTTCAATGCCGAAAAGATAGCTTCTGATTTCTTCGATCAGCTTTCCGTCCGACGCTTGCTTGGGTCCGTCGGAATAGATGATCAGGTCACTTTCTGCCGCAAGGGTGTTGAGCTGTAACGATTCGATGGTCTGACGTAAATGCCAGGGGCGATTGTAACAGAATAAAACAATGGGGGCAAGAGTACCTGAGGAGCTCATTTTTAGCTTTTATAGGCGTCAATAATTAAGGATGTATAGCCCAATTTGCCATCCTTGTTACGCTCATCATGATCGGCCGATCTCCTGATCATACCGTCTTCGGGATTCCAGGGAGCTTTGTGAAACTGGCCATTTTCATCGAAATATTCCAGAAGCTTTACTTTAAAACCGATTTCTGTCAGAAAACCGGACATGATCTGATAGTTATACAGGAGTTTATGGTCGTCGGCGCCATTTCCAGTTCCACCGGGTTTGACATAGTTAATGTACTCCTCGCTTGGATTAAAGCCATCCGGTACTGCTACACGAAGAAATCCGCCGGGTTTGAGGTAAGTATAGCAGTGTTGAAAAGCAAGCTTGCCTTGCTCCGGCGTCAAATGTTCCCAGACGTGTTCCGCGAGGATTTTGTCGATTGAATTTTCAGGAAAATAATTTTCCCAATCACTTTTTACCAGAAGATTAAGTGTCTCAATATCAGTATGTATCCAGCCTTTATAAAGCGAGTACATGGAGCCTACCACGACTTTAACCGGTTTTGTACGGTCGTAGGTAGTGAGTTGAAAAAGACTACGCGGTTGTTTGAACAGGCCGGCGATTATTCTCTGAGTAAATGACATTTTGAATGCTTGGGATTGATCAGTTTCATTGAAATGGATGAAACTTAATTTTTCAAAGATAGCAAAAGTTGAAATGGCAAAAATAATGTGCTGCCAGCGAAGGCCACTTTCGATTTTTTTAATAACATTATTTTGCTTTGAAAACAGTGGATCTGACGAACGACCATCCTGCCCTGAATCCTGTGGAAATATCCTCTGAAACATTCCAGGCTAGTATTCCGCCTCCGAAAATGACAGCTACGGTAATGGATCGGATCGCCATGTCCAGTAATGTCGCGGGTAAACTTCTGACTGAGGCGGGATATGGGATGAAATAAACGATCGTATAGACCAGGATTGCCAATGCGATGACTTTCAAAGTGCCCTGGGTGAACGGCTGGATTCCCATTTTTTTACGGATAAAAAACAGTTTCACTACATTATAAGTAACCGTTGAAAATAATGCGGCGGCGGCGGCACCATTGTAACCGTAAACCGGAATCAGAAATTGGCTACTCAGTAAAATGAGTACGGTGAAAAAAAGCATGAAAACAATGTCGTACCGATAAAATTTGGAATTCGTCAGGATCTCGGAATTAAGACCCGTGGCCATGTCGGCGATGCGGGAAACCCCGACCATTAGCACCACCCATTTGCCTTGTGAATAAATGTCAGATTTGGGAATAATACTGAAAATCGCATCGATATTGGACCAAATTCCGAGGAAGAGGAAGGTGCCGATAATGAACAGATTGAGGGACGATTTTTTATAAATGGTATCAATGTGCGCAATATCATTCCGTGCATAAGCTTCGGAGATAATCGGTGCGCTGATCATCACAATGCTGTTTCTGGGAATTGAAATGACAAGGGCAATGCGGGAGGCAATGTCGAAAATAGCGGTACTTCCGAGCCCGCCTTCAAAAGCGGGCAGCAGGACTTTTTCGATATGCGGAAGCAATGCAGCACTGGCCCCGCCGAGCAAAACCCAAAGGCCATAACGGTACATTTCTTTGAAAGCCGGGTGCCTGATAAAGCCGAAATCGAGCGAAGTATAAAGCCTTTTTTGAAAGTATAAATAGATCAGCATTGCGATAATGGCAAGCCCGTAACTGGCTACTGTAAGGCTGACCATGGTATCGAATGTGATGACTTTGTATCCAAAAAGGATCACAAATAGACTGTTGGCCAGGCGGAGGCCCACTTCTCGAATGAGAGAAGGTACCGCAATCCTCAGATTGATCCGGGAGTAGGATTCCAGCGCCAGCAGATAAACCATACCTACCGTTAGAGGAATAAAAATGTAATAGTACTTGACCAGCATCGGAGAATGGTCAAGGTAAACCTTTATGTAAAGCGGCTTAAAAAGTAGGTACAGGCCGGCAAAAGCGGCTAAGCCCACGAGCGGTGTTATGATAATAAATGTAAAAAGCTGCCTGCGCGACTCATGGTCCTGAAACCTGCTGTGAAACCGTACCGCGACTGACGGAACGCCCAGCAAGGCAAATGACATGTAGATAACGGGGAAGGTTAGCAGAGTAGAAGCGTACAAACCCAGTTGCTCCTGGGTCATATATTGATTGTAGAGGATCAGGATATTGAAAATTCCGATGACTACTCCAATGTAGGAAACAATGGAGCTCTTGAATCCCTGACGTACTATAATCCCCATTGAGGTTTTTCTTGGTTATTAACAAGGCGAAATAAGACAAAAACGGTTAGATACCCTAGCGAAGGCGAGCGATTAGTTATCTGCCTTGCTTCTTCTATATTTGTTCCAACAATTAAACCACACACACTTGAAAGTTCTGAATATTGTAGGCGCCAGGCCTAACTTTGTCAAAATTGCGCCATTACATCGCGCCTTCTCGCAGTATCCCGACATGATCTCGAAAATTGTCCACACCGGGCAGCATTATGATTCCGTTATGTCCGGAATCTTTTTTGATCAGCTCGATTTACCAAAACCTGATTTCTTTCTTGGCGTAGCGGCTGGTACCCAAACGCAGCAAACGGCTCAGATCATGGTTGAATTTGAAAAAGTCCTGATCAGCGAAAGGCCTGACCTGGTGCTGGTAGTAGGCGATGTTAATTCTACATTGGCCTGTACTTTGGTGTCGGTCAAAATGAATGTACCCTTGGCGCACGTGGAAGCGGGGTTGAGAAGTGGCGACAGGAGTATGCCGGAGGAAATTAACCGGATACTGACTGACGCTGTTTCGGATCATTTGTTTGTAACAGAACAAGCCGCGGTGGATAACCTGCTGAGAGAGAATGTCGCTGATAATGAAATTCACTTCACCGGTAACGTAATGATCGACTCTTTGGAATACTATAAAGATGCAATCGACCGTTCGCCGATACTGAAAAATCTTGGAGTGAATGCGGCATCCTATGTGCTCATGACAATGCACCGGCCAGCTAATGTTGACGGGAAAGCGGGTCTGCAAAGGATTTTGAAAATAGTAAAAAGGCTTGCTTTGCTGAAAACAGTGGTGTTTCCTATTCATCCACGAACCTGGAAAAACATTGAAATAAACGGTTTGAAAAATGAGTTTGAAAATGTCCAAAATCTAAAAATCTTGGAACCACAGGGCTACCTTGAATTTCTTAACCTGACAAAAAATGCTGCATTAGTAGTCACCGATTCTGGCGGTATTCAGGAGGAAACCACTTATTTGAATGTCCCCTGCATTACATTAAGAGAAAATACGGAAAGGCCTGTGACCTTTGAAGTAGGAACGAACTTTCTGTTGAAGAACGCGGACGCAGAATCCGTGAGTTTGCTGGCTACGGAAATATTTGCAGGAAACTGTAAAAAAGGAACGATACCGGCAGGTTGGGACGGGAAAGCAGCGGAACGGATCGTTGCAATTTTGAGAGAAAAATACATTAATTCGTACGTTTGTGACAAATAAGACAAACAGGCTGCTGAATGATACTGAGGAAAATAAAGACTAGCGCATGGAATCTGCTCAATAGGACCGGATTAGGCGGCAGTGTACAATTATATATGGGCGGGGCTTTGAAGCAATATGGCTGGTTTAGAAGCTATCATACCAAACAGTCTGTGGATCTCAATGGCGATCCTCTGCCTTGGTACACTTATCCTTTTATACTTTTTTTGAAACCGAGGATCAAACCTGAATTTGTTGTTTTTGAGTACGGTTCGGGGAATTCTACACGCTGGTACGCGGCACAGGTGCATCACATTACGGCCGTGGAGCATGACACTGAATGGATCAAACTTATTAGTCCGAAACTTCCTTCCAATGCAAAGGTGCTGGACAAGCCATTGGGCGACGCTTATGTAAAAGCAGTCCAGTCCACAGGAGAGCACTATAATATCATTATTGTGGATGGTCGTAACAGGGTCAAATGCGCTAATTTTGCGGTGGATTACCTTACCGCCGATGGGGTACTGATCCTTGATAATTCAGAACGGGAATGGTATAGCAAGGCCAAGGAATATCTTAAAGAAAGAGGCTTCCGGAGACTCGATTTTATTGGAATGGCACCTATTGTTGGAATCGAAACTTGTACCAGCGTATTTTATAGGGACGGGAATTGCCTCGGAATCTGATCGATAATTGCCTCATAGTCTAAGTTGGTAACTAATCTTTTCACATTCCTGCCCGCCAATATTTTTCTTAAACCTGCTCAACGTTGGTTTTGGATCTCCATTTTTGTCGAGTGAAATGCCCAGGTCAATGATGCGTACGCCCGTTCGCTGACAGAAGTTGTAAATGGTTTCTATGAGCAAAACTACCGGACTGTATTTCCGGTATTCAATAAGGTCAGCCATTAGGAAGTTGTACAGGGTATCGTCGGTAACCTTAATAGTCACGGAAAGTGCGATAAGGGCGGCATTATCGAAAACGCTAAATAGTAACATTCTTTCAGGAAACAGACCGGCGAGTTCGCGCATTTGACAGAGAGATAGTGGCAACGTATAGCCAGCCTGTTCTCTGCAGTGTATTAGAAAACGATAAGCTTCATCCAGGTTCAGGCATTTACCCGAATGTACGCTATACCCCGTTCTAATGCATTTATTCAATCTTCTTCTTTCCGCCGGACAGATTTTCCTGGCAAATTCATTTGAATCAACCGGGATAAAGTGACTGGTAAAGGTTTCCGACCTGTGAAAAGCGGCTGCTTCGAAGCAATTTCTAAGTAAACCATGCATTTCGGGCTGGTAGCACGATGGGGCGGTTTTAATGCTTAGCGACTTGCCGGATTGTTGACAAACGAATTCTTTGATACACGATAACAGAAACCCAATTTCTTCTTCAGTGCAGTCGGGAGCGCATTGAATGCCTCCGAATGGCGCACGGGGAGGTGAAATCCATTCTCCTAAAGGGGTAGGAGCACATTGAAATATTGCCACAGCGCTATTCTGTGTTTTCCTGTACATTGCAAAGAAAAAGACAGTTTCCGTCGTCTGCGTGAGCAAATGTGCGCAGGTCAGATAGAGAAACGGCTGGAAACCCGGTTCCGGGCATTTTGCTCCGGGTTGAACGACTACTCGAACGTAAAGATTCTCGTTATGCCATTCAGATTCAGTACTCTGTGTGTGATAGATAGTGCTGGAAGTTTACCGGTTTGCACCGAATTGTAACCTCTTAAAATTCAGAAATTTGGATTAATCGACTAGAATGACGCCAAATGTTAAATAATTGATATACTAATTTGATATTTTTTATGTTTAATACAATGCTGATTACTATTTTTGTTAATTCATCAAACAGTTCAAATTGGATGTACGATATTGTTCTGGTTGGTAATCAGGATCTTGAAGAAAGAGGCAATCCGTTACAGAAAGTTGATTGTTTAATTTAACTTTGACACCCAGATCTTTTATATTTATTAGAACCCATCCAATACATGAAACACATACTTATTGCTGAAGACCACGCAGTGGTGCGCATCGGCACCAAACACCTCCTCAAGTCTTTAATTCCGGAATCAACCATTTCTGATGTAGACGATTTCGATAAGATACTTCAGGAGCTTGAAGTTAAGTCATATGATCTGTTGATACTCGATATTAACATACCTGGCGGAAATACCACGAAAATGGTTGAAACCATCCGGTTGAAATGTCCTGGAATAAGAATATTAATGTTCTCAAGCTATGACGAGCAGCTATATGGCCTCATGTACCTGCAGGCTGGTGCGGACGGCTACTTGTCTAAGGATGCGCCGGAAGAAGAGTTCAAAACGGCCGTAATGAGTGTTTTGAACAATAAAAAGTATATGAGCGAAGATATGCAGCAAATGAATATCAATCGCCTTATCAATCCAAAAGAATATCTTCCGGATCCGATCGTAAGCCTTTCACCACGTGAAACGGACGTTATGAATCTTTTGAAGGAGGGCTTAGGGACCGCTAAAATTGCTGAAAAACTAAATCTGCAACTTTCGACCGTTAGTACTTACAAAGCCAGGATTTTTGAGAAACTGGGCGTCAAAAATATTGTAGAGCTGATCACCAAGATCAAATAGAGAAACTGAACTATGAGGAAAATCCCTGTACCCAGACTGGTGCAGGGATTTTTTATTTACTTTTGAATGACGTCAGCGTATATGCTGGTACAGTATGATTTTTAAAAAGAAAAAATAATTAATGCGGAAACTGGGTGTTGAGGAAATGGGTCGTCTGACGGTCGAGGAATTTAAGGGATCTGATAAATTTCCGTTTGTAGTTGTGCTTGATAACATTCGCAGCCTGAACAATGTAGGTTCGTTTTTCAGGACGGCTGATGCTTTCAGGGCAAAAAAAATAGTGCTGTGCGGATATACCCAGGAGCCTCCGCATCGCGAAATCACAAGGAGTGCGCTCGGCGCTGAACTCTCGGTTGAGTGGGAAAAAAGCGCTGATACATTGGAGGCAGTGGAACAACTGAGGGCGGAGGGTTATCGCATATGGTGTGTCGAGCAAGTGGAAGGAAGTGTTTTATTGCAGAATTTTGACCCCAAACCCGGTGTTCCACACGCATTTGTGTTTGGAAATGAAGTAGAAGGAGTGAGTGACGATGTTATTAAGATATCTGACGGATGCGTTGAAATCCCACAGTTCGGGACCAAGCATTCCTTTAATGTGTCTGTGTCCGCAGGAATCGTGTTATGGGACTATGTCAGGAAAAACTTAACAGAAATATAACACGGAAAATTTGGTCTTTCTGATTTAATAGACAGTATTTGCAGGTTCTAAATATATTTACATATCAGCTTATGAAATCCGCTACAAAGAAGTTATCGACCGAAATTGCTGAGACGCTTACCGGAAAAATTGACGCAATCTCCGCAGGGTCGAAAAAAATAAAAAAATCAATCGAGAGGGCTGCTGAGAAATTGGCGAAAAAGGTAGCCAAGTTCGAAAAGGAAACGCTCAAAAAGAAAGCGAAAGAGGCGAAGAATGCGGAGAAAAAGCTAAAAGCAAAGTCGAAAGACAAAAAGGACAGCAAAAAAGGCAAAGCTGAAAAAATCGCAGCGCTGGTTGCTTCCGCTTCATCGAAGCCACCGGTTGTTCCTCCCACTAAGCCAACAGTAGGAAAAGAGGCTAGCGTTGCGAAACCAGCTGCAGCTAAAACTCCTGCCAAGCCAGCCGCCAAAGTATCGGCTGAGGCAGTTAAAAAAGAAGTTTCTAACGAAGGGGCTTAGTCCTCTTCTGATAAAAGTGAAAGATTCAACTCATCAGGGTTGAATCTTTTACTTTTATGCTAAATGTGTTTTAAATGGTGACCAATCCGATCGTCGCCAGCATTCTGCCTGTCAGGCCTTTCTCGTGACGGTAAGAAAAGTAATCGGCATTGTGCAATATCGTCGAATATTCCGATACTTCAATATTTTCCGGTTTCAAGCCAAGCACAAGCAGCTGATCTTTGTTCGCGAGTTTCAGGTCTACAAAAAACTTCTCTTTTCCGGCATCCCAGCGCTTGTGTACCGAATCAAAATACTGAGCTACGTCTTCACCTACCTCGAAAGAGCATTCGTCGATACAGGTACCAATGTAAGCCAGGCAGTTTTCCGGCTTTGTTCCGAATTCTTTTTCCATTGCTTCAACCGTTTTTCGGGCGATTTGTCCGGCTGTTCCGCGCCAGCCGGCATGTATGGCTGCCATAGCCTTGCCGAAAGTGTCATAGATCAAAATAGGAGTACAATCGGCCACGGTTACGGCGAGCTGCACATGAGGAACATTGGTGATCAATGCGTCGTAGCCTTCAAACCTGCCGGGTATGCGTACCGTAAGTATCTCCGTTCCATGTACCTGGTGGGATTTGGCAACATGATTTAATGGTACACTTAAAGCTTCAAAAAAACGTCGGTTATTCTCAACTACATGCTCAGGACTGTCTTGCGTGGAGCCTCCGAGATTGAGCGAATGATAGGGCGCTGTACTTACCCCGCCATGTCGTGTACTTTCCGCTGCGATGAGGCCGGGAATGTCCCGAAAAATGGACGGGGAGCGAAATAGGGGCTGTTTTACTAATATATTCTGTTCCGCCATGTGGCTGTGATTAATGCTGATGATTTTTCAAATGTAGATGTTTATGACTTTTTAATCACTTTCAGGAGAATTTATTTCGTTACAATAGAGTTATCTAACTTGGGTAAAAAGTAAGGTTCGAAACAAATGCTGCCGGATAATAGCCGGATTCAGATATTGGCAATAAATGATTTAAATTTGTCAAGAGCGGAAAAGCTTCCATCAAGAATTAGTGATTATGATAAAAGTGAGTGTGTGTGTAGTCACCTATAACCACGAAAAGTTTGTAGCTAAAATGCTGGACTCCCTATTGATGCAGCAAACTACATTTCCTTTTGAAATCGTCGTAGGAGATGACTGCTCAAAAGACAGTACAGTTTCGATTTTAAAGGACTACCAACAACGTTTCCCGGATCAGATCAGGCTTTTGCTTCATCCTAAAAATATGGGACTGAACGGGAAATTCAACGCGCTAGCCACATTTGCAGCCGCCAAAGGTGAGTATATCGCCCAGTTTGACGGTGATGATTACCTTCTTACTAATGACAAACTGCAAAAACAGGTAGAAATGATGGATGCAAATCCACATTACTCCGCTTGTTTTCATAACGCACGCGTAATTTTTGACGACAACGCAGCGCCGCCATATCTGGTTAATACGCTTACAAAAAGGGAATTTACGGTTGATGACCTAATAGGAGAGGACGAGCTTTGTTTTATCGCCACGTCCAGTCTGATGTTCAGAAGGGAAGACTTTGCTAGAAACCCTGACCCGGAATGGACAAACCTTTCCACAAGCGGCGACATTCCCCGCAACATTATGTTCGCTACGCGTGGGCCGATCGGATACATTGATGAGGTAATGTCTGTATATCGTAAAAACAGGGGCGGGGCAAGCTTTGCGGACAACCATTACGGCGCCGACTTTTTGTTCAACAGGATCCAGTTGTATTCCAATATCAATAAAGAGCTGGATTACAAGTACAACGAAACGCTCAAAAAGAACATTGCTACCTATTATTACAAATTACTTTTTTCGAGGGAATACGGTAAAACATACTGGCCGAGAGTGAAGTATGCATTGAAGTACCTGTCGATGGCGGAGCCTTCCGGTGAAAGGCGAAAAGAAGTGATCAGAGACTTCATCATACCGCCATTTGTTATGAAGATATATAGCTTTCTGGCTCTCAGTCTTTATAATCTTAAATCGAAAGCCAAGGCTTAAAAAGTTTGGGGAAATAAAAAAGGGACTTCACCGTGATTTGGTTAAAGTCCCTTTTTTTATTTTTAGAATAATTTTTCCTGAGGTGGTTTCACACCTTTAAGGCGGATGTAAACCGTTGCTTGTCCTCTGTGGTGTGTCTGGTGTTCGAATGCTTTCTCAAACGCTACGCCAGTTTTCATATCCATTCCAAAAACTTTTACGTCCTTGGCCATATCCGCATCTGTCATTCCTTTCAGCGAGGCGATAGCGAAATCGTAGCTATCCATTACTACTTTTGATACCGTCGCTTTCGACTGGTCCGCCATTTTTTCAGCAGATCCTTCGAAAGGACTTTTTTTACCGGTAGCTCCTGAAATAAAGGCGAAGTTAGCGTCAGCAAGGTGATCCATTTGTTGTGCAAAAGAGCGGATCTCAGGTGTCGGTTTGAACGCATAACCATCGTCAGGCATAGCGTCCAGATATTCCTTCGTAAATGTCTTAGCTCTCTCCCAATCAGCGATTTGCTTGGAAAGTGAGGTCTGTGCAAATGCGGAAGTTACCGCAAAAAGCATCATACAGGTAATGGTCAGTCGTTTCATTCGATTTTTGTTTTTGGTGGTCGTGAAATTTCAACGAAAGGTAGTTCTAAGGAATGCTATTGTCAACTGTCAGGCAAAATAATTGGTAACGCCAGTCCGTCAAATGGTTACATATTTTTGTTTTTTAGTTTGAAGAAATTATCGGGACAATGATTGTGGTTCATCAGGTTATTATTTTATTTACCTCAAAACAACTTGTCATCAACATTATCGTCGCCCAATGCCGGAGTCTTCCAAGGAACGTGCTGAGAAATACCTGGATCTTGGACATAGTGAAGCAGAGAATCACGCCAAAACCCAGCAGGAACTGTATGAGAAACATGTGAGGGAAACTTCCAATGTTACCAATGTCATATCGGAGTTTTTTAAAACCAATTTGTTCGGCTTTGCCTGGCATTACATTCGGAGCCGTTTCGGGCCCAGACATCCGTATCAGGCCTATCCGCGAAATGGTGACTCGGGCGTTTTTAAGATGCAGTCTTCTATCCCTTCCCGCGAAGAATTAAGCGTAGCATTGCTTTCGGACTGGGCGAGCGATACGGCTGAATCCGACAAGGTTGCGCACCTGGTCGCGAAGTACGCGCCTGACTACACGATACATATGGGCGACATTTACTTCGTAGGCAGCCCGAAAGAAATAGAGGAAAATTTTACAGCTCCTTATGCTTCGTGGTACTATGGGGCGTCGGGCAGTCTGGCGCTTTCCGGCAATCATGAGATGTATTCCAATGGCAATGCATTCTTTCAACACCTGCTGCCCGCGATGTACGCGCTGGATGGAGAAGTGAAAAAGACCCAGCAGGCGGGGTTTTTCTGCCTGGAAAACGAACATTGGCGGATTATCGGAATCGATACCGGTTATACCTCGGTCGGACGGCCATTTGTCGAGATTCTTTCTCCTCCTGACTGTCATCTCCGCAAGGAGCAGGTCGACTGGCTGCGTGATGTGGTGCGGCTGGGTGATCCGACGGACACGCGTGGCATTGTCATACTAAGCCATCATCCCTACATTTCGGCGTTTCGGGAGGAATACGCTCGTCCCGGAGAGCAGCTTCTGAAACTGATGGGTACCTTCAAACGCCCGGTTGTATGGTTTTGGGGGCATGATCATCGCCTGGTTGTCTACAATGCAGCGAGCAATGGAAAAGGATTGCAGGCTTTCGGGCGTTGTATTGGTCACGGCGGATTGCCGGTAGAAACGGGTATGCCTGATGCCGGCGAGCTTTCCAAAATTGATTTGTACGATACCCGGATCCGCACTACAATCAGAAGGCATTCTCTCGGATATAATGGGTTTGTACGGCTGGTATTAAAAGAAGAAGCCTTACATGCCGAGTACCTCGATCTGGAAGATACACGGGTTTACGAGGAATCGTGGGTAATAAACAAAGAAAACGGCGAGCTCTCGTGGAAAGCAATTCATGCTATCCCAGAACTGGCCGTTCGTTAAATCTTCATGCTGGCACGGCATCAAAACTGATAGCCGTCGCATTCACAATCAGTGATGGTCTGCGTCGTGGCTTTTATCTCTATAAAATGCTGCGAAGGTCACCACAAGACCTATTGTTCCCAGAATAAAAATAAACAGGTCACCAAACACTGCAAGAATTGCAAATAGAATTAAAAAAACTGCAATGTAAACCCCGCTTGACAGTGAAGTAGATTCGGTATGTGATGTATCAGACATTTCGGAATGGATTAATCTTAGTCGTTTATTCTGCGAAAATAATAAATACAGGTCAAGTTTCAGTAACCCGGTAGTTTTTTTTGCGGAAATGCTGTTATAGCCACTTTTGGAGGTATTTTGATCGTAAAATAGGGTCGAATTGTATTATTTGAATAATGTGCATAGAGAAGAGAATATTCATGTTACCATTCAAAGATTTACGATTGTTATTTAAATAACTTTAATACAGGGTTATATTTGGTTATTGATTCTCATTTCAATACAATATATCTTTAAATCGTATTTTAATAAAATATAATTTTTCAACTATCACATTGTAGCTGAAAAATTTTCACTCCTAAATTCAAGAAATAATGAAATGCTTTTACACAATTCTTTTCCTGGCCGTGATGGCCTGTGCTGGTGCAAGCGCCCAGACGGTTCAAATAAACGACTCCGAAGCTTACTTCTCTGATTTCTTTATCATACAGGTCAAACCCATGCAGTTTGAGATGAGTTACAAATATCCCAAAACCGATCGCGTGCTGGTGAGGATCAAGGATGAAGAGAAGAACATACTTTTTGCAGAGAAGACACTTGTTTATAAAAAGTATCACAAGTACTTCGATCTGTCGACCATGAAAGACGGCATTTATACATTTGAACTGACTGATGGCGAACACAAATTTGTCAAGTCATTCACAGTGGCCACCAAAACGCTTAGGATGGCGACCGCTTTGTGACATTTTCTGACGACGAATCCATACATTTGTTTTGGTGAACTCATGCACCGCACTGGCTTTTGAAAGCCCGTGTTAATGCTACTAAAACAATTGCAAATGCCCTATATAATTGGTTGTGATATCGGCACAACAAACGTTAAATCAGTTGCTTTCGACTCGGTTTCAGGCGCCATCCTGACCTCGCATAGTGAAGGTTATGAAATGCAGCATCCTCAGCCCGATTGGAGCGAGCAAGATGCGGACGAGATTTACGAGGCGACCTGCAAAACGATCAAAATCGTTACTGATTTTTGCAAAAACAAAGGAGAACTGCTGGGTATCAGCTTCAGTGCCGCCATGCACGGCGTATTGGCATTAGATAAAGCGGGAAAGCAGCTCACAAACCTGATTATCTGGGCGGATAACCGGAGTTCTGACATTGCGATCAAGTTGCGTTCGTCTCAGATCGGTAAGAAAATATACGATCACAATGGTACACCGATCCACGCGATGACGCCGGTGTGCAAGCTAATGTGGCTGAAACAGAACGAGCCTGAGATTTATAAGAGTACGAGCCGTTTTGTAGGTATTAAGGAATATGTCGTTTTCCGCCTCACCGGAAAGTTTGTGGTAGATTACTCCATTGCTTCCGCGACCGGAATGTTCAATATCCGCGAACTGAAGTGGGACGCTTACACATTGAAAAAACTGGGTTTGAAATCTGAAAAGCTTTCAGACGCGGTTTCACCTTACCACATTGAAAAGCTTCCTGCCAATAATCCGGCCGGACTTCCCGAAGGTACTTCGCTGATCATGGGCGCCAGCGACGGTTGTCTTGCAAATCTGGGTAGCGGTGCCATCAGGACCGGTTCTATGGCCGTCACGATTGGTACCAGTGCTGCTGTCCGTATTTGTTCTGATAAGCCCTATTCCGATCCGCTTATGCAGACTTTTTGCTACGTGCTGGACGAGAAAACCTACATTGTCGGCGGACCGTCGAACAATGGTGCCGTCATTTTTGAATGGTTAATGAACACTTTTTTTCCAAAAGAGGAATACGATACTGTTTTCAAAGAAGCATCGAAAATAAAGCCCGGATCTGACGGGCTCATTTTCTATCCTTACCTGCTGGGAGAGCGCGCACCGCTGTGGAGCTCGACGGTGCGTGGAGGCTTTTCGGGGCTGGACATTCAGCATACGCGCCCACATTTTGCGAGGGCTGTCATGGAAGGCATTCTGTTGAATCTGTACAGCATTGGCAAGATCCTGATGGAAATGCAGAACATCGATACGATTTATGCTAATGGCGGTTTTGCCCGCAGCCCTGTGTGGGTGCAGATGCTGTCTGATATTTTTGGTAAAAAAGTGATGCTGAATGAAACTGTGGAAACCGGTGCGGTAGGCGCAGCGATGATGGGGTTGAAGGCCTTGGGCGTGAATAAGGAATTTTCAGAATTAACGGCATTTACAACCGTTGGGCAGGAGTTCGATGCTAAGGCCAGCGTACATAAAGAGTATCATGCTTTGAGTGAAAAATTCATAAAGGGAGCTCAGTTGATGATGGCTCAATAAAAAAGTCCCGGTTTTATCATGAAACCGGGACTTTTTATTTCTAACCTTGTTTAAAACTTATAAGTAAGGCTTAATCTGTAATTTCTTGGAGGATCAGCTTGCCAGTAGTAGGCATTCAGCCACTCGTAATATCCTCCGCTGTAAATGTATTTGTCCAGGATATTGAACACATTCAATGTCAATTTCATTTTGTCTTTTTCCCAGAAAACCCCACCGTCCAATTTGAATGAGTTAGGAAGATTCAGACTGCTGTTTGAATTGCTCCAATTGGAAGTAGCACGGTCGCCAAGGTAGGTAAAACCAGCGTAGATTCCTGTCCCTTTCAGCACGCCATTCTGGATCTTGTAGCTAAGCCAACTGTTCACGACATGTTTTGCATAACCTGGAATCACATCGCCCACCTTCACATCGGTCACACCTTCGGTAACCTTCGTTACTTCTGAGTTCGTGTAAGCGTAGTTTGCAGTTAGGTTCAGACCATTCACGATGGTACCGCGAAGGTCAAATTCAACTCCCTGTGCTCTTTTTTGACCTAATACAATGCTTAGTCCTGCATTTGGGGGACTATTAGGATCAGAGGTCAGCTCATTTTCTTTCAAAATACGGTAGATAGAAATCGTTGTGTTCCAGCGTCCGTCTGCCCAATCTCTTTTTACACCAAGCTCGGTGTTGTTACCGGTAATTGGTTTCGCGCTCGCACCACCCGCAAGTCTGCCCGACTGCGGCAAAAATGCCTGATCGTACAATGCGTACACAGACGTATTTTTATCAATCGAAACGCTTAATCCCACACGAGGCGTAAAATGATTCGCTTTCTGAGCCTCGCCACCGTACGCAGACTGACTCACTTTGGTATAGCGACCAGCCAATGTAAGACGGATTTTATTATCCAAAAGCCCGATCTCATCCTGTACGTAAAGCCCGGTATATTTCTGGTCAATCGTGCCACCGCCATTAACAGCTCTTGCTTCAAGGTTCAGCGTGCGGTCGAACACCGGATAACCGTTAACAGGAGTAGAGTAGTAAGGGTTTTTCGGGTCAAATTCATGGCCTAATGTATCGAGATTGTGCGATTGCGACCAGTCGGCGAAGTATTCTTTGGTACCAACGTCGATACCACCCAGGATTTTGTGCGTGACATTACCAGTTGTTACTTTACCATTGATAAATGCCTGCGCCAATGTCATTTCGCTTTTTGCATCCCAGATACCAACCGCCCGGATCAACGTCCCGTTAGGATTCACGGTGTTTGGCCACATGCTGCTGCCTTTTTGCTGATAGTTGAGATAAGCCACCTGCGCAGTCAGTTTCCAGTCTTCATTAATCTGGTGTTGAAGGTTTAGGTAAATGCTCTGGTCCTTCATTTTGTTAGGAGGAAGCCCCGGGGATAATGTCGTAAACTCGCGTGGCAATGATGCGTAACCCTCTGGCGAGAACACGTAATACGAGCCTACATCCGACATTTTCGCGTACTGCATCGTGTATTCCGCGGTCAATTTGGTCTTGTCGTCCAGTTGGTAAGACACTACCGGGGCAACGCTGTATCGGTTATTATATTCAAACGGGCGGAAAGAACCCTTGTTTTGACCTGCCAGATTAAGACGATAAAGCAATTTTCCAGTCTTGTTCAGCTTGCCGTCCAGATCAAGGGCAGCACGGTAAAGTCCGAAACTTCCTGTCGTAAATGACGCCTCACCTTTGTTTTGTCCGGTTGGTTTCTTGGTAACTACATTGTACAAACCGCTTGGATCGCCGTTTGCAAGCATGAAACCTGCCGGGCCTTTCACGAATTCAATGTGATCCACAAAACTCATATCCTCTGTCAATGGTCCCCAATAGGAGCTTACTACATTGAAACCGTTGCGGAAAGCCTGTATTTGAGAGCCACGCATTGAAATATTCGCATACATATCACCCCAGTGTTCCAGGCGGGTAGCACCGCTCACATTGCGGATCAGTCCGTCACTCATGCTGATAATCTGCTGGTCGGCTAGTATTTGTGAAGTAACAACCTGAATATTTTGCGGAGTTTCAAGAATTGGTGTCATTAATTTTAAACTCGACGAAACCTGATCTGATTTATAAAGGTTGCCGCTCTTTACAATTACCTCTTCCAACTGGTTCGCGCTTTCCGAAAGCGTAAATAATACATTAGTGGTTTCTCCTGCAACAACTTCAACTTGTTTTTCCTGAGTAGCCAATCCGACGTAGCTGACCAGTAGCGAATGTGTTCCTATTTTAACCTTTTCAATGTTAAATTTCCCCTGTGCGTCTGAAATTGCTCCTTTTGAGCTTCCTTTCAAACCTACGGAAACTTGTTCAGCGGGTTGTCCATCCGAGCTCAGTATTTGGCCTGTTATCCTGCCGGTCTGCGCAAAAGCACTACTCGCCGAAAGCAGAAATAGGATGAAAATATAAAGTTTTTTCATTTTTTATTTGAAATTGGTCTAAATAATTGTTCCGGCGACAAATATGGAAGCGCAATTCTTGCCATACAAGTTTTTATTTAGATTTATTTCAAATAGTGAATTTCAAATGGCTTATAATCTGAGTTTTCGATCAATTTCAAAACAGAAGAGCCGCGTGGCTTTCGACCACGCGGCTCTTGAAAAGATATCTCAATCTACTTTTTCTCTTTTAAATCCTCCACCATTTTCTCGGTGACCATCTTTTTTTCGGACGTATTGCCCCACGAATTCATGATGTAATTGACTAGGTCCGCGATTTCATCATTACCCAATCCTGGATTTGGCATCATGTTATCATAGTCAACACCATTCACTTTAATTTTGCCAATCAAACCGAATTTGACTGCTTTAATGGCGTTTTCAGGGTTTTTGTCAAAATAATCTGCTTTGGCAAGTGGAGGAAATGTTGCAGGAATACCCTCACCACCGCCCATATGGCAGGTAATGCAGTTTTCGGAATACACCATTTTTCCGCGCTCAATGCTTTTTGCCAGTTCATCGTCCTGTTGTGGGAAAACTGCCGAGCAAAAGATGAATGCAGCAAGTATAGATATTAAAGGTTTCATTATTTTAATTTATTCATTTTTTTGGCTGATGCGTGCTACTAAAAGTTGGTGCGAAGCTCTGCTTCGTATCCAGTATTTTTAGGCCTCCGACCATCTGGATTTTACGAGAGCCGGCCAGAGGCCTGAGAATAATCGGCACGAAGCGGGAGCTTCGCGCCAACTAGCTTTTTGGGCTGATACGTACTACTTTACCTGAGTTTTCAAGAACCACATATACATTACCATCCCAACCCTGACGTACATCCCGCACACGACCGATTTTGTCGAAAATGATCTCACGGCTCAACACCTTGTTACCCTTCACAACCAAATGCTGCAGGTACATAAATTTCAATGAACCTACCAGCAGATCACCTTTCCAGTCCTTAAACTTGTCACCTGTCAGGAAAGTGATTCCGCATGGTGCGATGGATGGTTTCCAGTACACAACTGGTTGTTCGAGACCAGCGCGTGCGGTGTCTTTTGAAATGATGCTATTATCATAATCAATGCCAAAAGTGATCAGCGGCCAGCCGTAGTTTTTACCTTTTTCAATGATATTCAGCTCATCACCGCCTTGTGGACCATGCTCATGTTCCCAGATCACGCCCGTAGTCGGGTGGATGATCATTCCCTGTGGGTTGCGGTGTCCGTACGTCCAGATTTCTGGTCTGGCGCCTTCTGTTTTCACAAAAGGGTTGTCAGTAGGGATCTTGCCATCTTCATGCAGGCGCACCACTTTACCCTGGTCGCGACCCAGATTCTGCGAGTTTTCTTTCTGCCCGCGCTCTCCAAGTGAGAGGAACACATATCCTTTTTTGTCAAACACAATGCGGCCTCCATAATGTACATTGGCTTTTACATTTGGAATAGCCTTAAACAGCTGCTGAATGTCTGTCAAAGCATGGTCTTTCAGTTTGGCACGCATCAATGCAGTATTCGCACCGCCGTCATCTCCTTCTTCTCCTGCCGCTTTCGGTGACGAGTAGCTGATGTAGATCCAGCCGTTCTTTTTGTAGTCGGGGTGCAGGTTAATGTCCAGTAAGCCTCCTTGTCCTTTGTAAAGCACCTCCGGGATACCTGTAATTTCCTGCGGGTCGAGCTTACCGTTCTTTACCAACCGCAGCTTGCCGCCGCGTTCGGTAACCAGAAGATCGCCATTTGGCAGTAAAGCCGAGGCCCATGGCATCGTCAGGCCGGTAGCGACAGTATCTACTTTTAAATTCGCCTCAGTCAATTTTTGATCGGCACGGGTCTCACTGGTGATACCGCTATTGCTCATCAAACCGATCGAAGCGGTTAGCAACAGACCTCCAAACGCAAGCGGGAGGTATTTTTTTAGTAAAGGAATGTTTTTGCTCATAGATTAAGGTGAATAACTGTGCGATTTTTGGATTTCCTATTTAACTAATTTCAATTCATTCAAATGTCCGGTAATGAAATCGATTTCTTCCTTATTCAGGCTGATATCGATTGCGGCGGCGTTTTGGAGCGCCTGTTCTGCATCCCTGGCACCTACCAATGCGATGGTAATGCCCGGCTGTTCCACCGTCCATCGCAAAACGAGTTGTCCTAGTGTCGCATTTTTCTCCTCAGCCAGCGGCCTGATCTGGTCCAGAAAGGCATTGACCTTCACAAGATTTTCATCTTTATAAAAATGAATGGAAGCGCGGTGATCGTCTGCGCCAAACTTGTAACCGGGCTTCATTTTACCGGTCAATAACCCGCGTTCCAATGGGCTGTAAGCGAGTATAGCCTTGTCATTTTCAATGCAGTAAGGCACAAGTTCCGCTTCAATATCACGTTTTACCATGCTATATGGAACCTGATCTGAAACCAAATGAATGTATTTGGCAGCTTCCCGCATTAGTTCTGCATTGTAGTTACAAACCCCCGCATACCGCACTTTTCCCTGATCGATCAGCAGAGAAACTGCCTCCATTGTTTCTTCAATAGGAGTGGTTTTGTCATGCCAATGGATCTGGTACAGGTCAATGTAATCAGTACCCAGTCGCGTCAGGCTTTGTTCGCATTCTTTGATAATGCTGTCTTTGGCCGCGTATTTGTAAATGTTAATGTCCTGGCCTTCATTGTTTTTGCTATGCATGGCAAAGTCACCTTTTTCAAGGTCCCAGCGCATGCCATACTTGGTCAGTATCTGAACCTGATCACGGGGCAGGTCTTTGATCGCTTCGCCGACGATCTCTTCACTGAGTCCCTGTCCATAAACCGGAGCGGTATCAATGGAAGTCACGCCCGCATGAAACGATTCCTGAATGGCTTTTACAGCCTGGCTTCTTTCGGTACCGCCCCACATCCAGCCACCGGCTGCCCAGGCGCCGAATGTAATGACGGACAGTTCAAGGTCTTTTTGTTGAGGATTGGCATTGGTTCCTATTTTGCGGTAGAGCATAGTTTGGTTGGCTATCGGCCGTCGGCTGTCAGCTTTCGGCGTTTTTTTTTAGTTTTTGTGAACTTTTAATGAGCAAAGAGATTTTTTACCGCCGACCGCCGACCGCCGACCGCCGACCGCCGACCGCCGACCGCCGACCGCCGACCGCCGACCGCCGACCGGCGACCGCCGACCTTATTTCGTCAACGAAAACGGTGCTGCCTCGGGCTTGGTACCCCACACTTTGGAAGGTTTGCTGGCCATGTTGAACTGCACGGTTCCGCCTTTTTGTATATCAGCATGTTCCAGGAATGTATTTCCGTAGGGTTTCCCATTCAATGTCGCACCCTGAATGTACATATTGGCATCGCTGGTGGCGGGGGCCTGGATCGTAAACTTCTTGCCGTCTTCCATGGTCATCGTCGCCTTTTTGAATAGGGGTGAGCCTATCACATACTGAGTAGTACCAGGTGTTACCGGGTAAAAACCAAGTGAAGAGAATACATACCAGGCCGAAGTCTGACCATTGTCTTCATCACCGCAGTAGCCGTCCGGAGAAGCCTGGTACAACTTACCCATTACCTGACGCAGCCAGTACTGAGCTTTGTCAGGAGCGCCGGCGTAGTTATATAAGTAGATCATGTGCTGGATCGGCTGGTTTCCGTGTGCGTAGTTACCCATGTTCATGATCTGCATTTCGCGGATCTCGTGAATCGGGAAGCCATAGTAGCTGTCGTCGAAGATCGGAGGCAATGTGAAAACAGTATCCAGTTTCTGAACAAATGCTTCCCTTCCGCCCATTAAACCGATCAATCCTTTCACGTCCTGGAACACCGACCAGGTATAGTGAATGCTGTTTCCTTCTGTAAATGCATCCCCCCATTTGAATGGATTGAATGGTGACTGAAACTTGCCATCCTTGTTTTTACCACGCATCCACTTACTTTCAGGGTCGAAAACGTTGTGATAATTCTGGCTTCTTTTGAGGTACAGATCGATCTCCTTTTGGGGTTTTTTCAATGATTTACCCAATTGGGAAATACAAAAATCGGCGTAGGCATATTCCAAAGTCCTCGCTACGTTCTCATTCACTTTAACGTCGTAAGGAACATAACCCAGTTCATTGTAATATTCATGACCAAATCGCCCAACAGAACTGACCGGGCCTGCATTTTCAGTGTTTTTAATGATCGCGTCGTATAATTTATTGATATCATAACCACGAACACCTTTCACATACGAATCAGCGATCAGCGATGCAGAGTTGGAACCGATCATGCAATCGCGGTGACCAGGACTTGCCCATTCAGGAAGGAAGCCGCTTTCATCATACGCGTTTGCGAGGCCTTCCATGATATGCGAATTCAGGGTAGGGTACATTAATGTAAAGAATGGGAAAACCGCACGAAATGTGTCCCAAAAACCATTGTCTGTGAACATATAACCCGGACGAACCTCGCCATTATACGGGCTGTAATGTACTACTTTGTTCGCTTTGTCGAATTCATAAAACTTTCTTGGGAACAACAGCACACGGTAGAGGCATGAGTAAAATGTGCGGATCTGGTCGATATTGTCACCTTCTACTTTAATGCGCGAAAGCTCGTCATTCCATGCTTTGTGACCTTTTTCTTTGGTTACATCAAAAGAATCATTCCCTAGTTCACGTTGCAGGTTCAATTCCGCCTGCTCAGGGCTGATAAAAGATGAAGCTACTTTCAGGCCAACCTGTTCACCTTTTTTGGTTTTGAAACCTACGACCGCTCCTGCATGGCCGGCTTTCAGCTCCAATGTATCTTTTGCCAATGTCTTGCCATGAAAAGCAGATGAGAATGTAAATGCTTTGTCAAAAACGAGAACGAAGTAGTTTTTGAAATTGGAAGGCACACCGCCACTGTTTTTGGTTGTATAACCAATGATCTTACGTTCGGAAGGAATAACTTTCACATAAGATCCTCTGTCGAAAGCATCAACAAGTACAAAAGAGCTGTCCGCCTTCGGGAATGTAAAGCGGAATTGTGCAGCGCGTTCTGTGGGCGCTATTTCCGTGGTTACATCATAATCTGCGAGGTACACCTTATAGTAATGTGGCTTGGCTACCTCCGCTTTGTGCGAAAACCAGCTTGCACGGCTTTCCTCATCAATTTTCAGTTTTCCGGTGATCGGCAGGATAGAGAACTGACCATAGTCATTGATCCAGGGGCTTGGCTGGTGTGTTTGTTTGAAGCCTCTGATTTTCTCGGCATCGTACATATAACTCCATCCATCACCCATTTTGCCGGTTTGCGGCATCCAGAAGTTCATCCCCCAAGGCAATGCGATGGCAGGGTAAGTGTTACCGGAAGAGAGGCTGAACTTAGATTGGGTTCCCATCAGCGGATTCACGAGATCCACCAGATTGGTATTGGCAGTGGATTGTCCGTAGAGAAGAGGTGTGGTTATAAACAGTACGAAAAGGCAATAAAGGATTTTTTTCATGTTAAGGACAATTCTTTATATTGAATCAGAAAAGAGATAGTGTAACAAAAGTAATGCAAGGTCATGTAACATAAAGTATCGGGAGAAAAGATTTGCGGCTTCTTGACTTAAACATGACATTTTGTACGGGCATAGTTCTTTACGACGTTAAAACTGAAACGGGAGTATACTTGAACAAAACCGGCCGCGGCTACCAATAGCTGCTACAGGCCAGTATGTCTCCCGGCATAAAAATAACATCTGAGTTACGTATCGATATAAAAACACAATGACTGAACACTTAAACCGCCTAACCCCGCGTCAGATCGTTTTCGAGCTTGACCAATACATCATCGGACAAAATGACGCGAAACGCAATGTCGCCATTGCTTTGCGCAACCGGTGGAGGCGAATGAATAGCCCTGAGGATATACAGCGGGAAATTATTCCCAACAATATATTAATGATCGGTGCTACCGGTGTGGGTAAAACCGAGATAGCACGCCGGCTGGCCAAGATCGCCGATGCGCCGTTTGTGAAAGTAGAAGCGTCGAAATTCACAGAAGTCGGGTATGTAGGCCGGGACGTAGAGAGCATGGTTCGCGATCTGGTAGAGCAAGCCGTGGGAATGGTCAGGACGCAAAAGAAAGAAGAGGTAAAAATCAAGGCTGAGCAGGCTGTTGAGGATATCATTCTGGACGCGCTCATTCCACCGATCCATGGTGCGGGGGCTGCAAAAGTAAAATCTGATAACGGTACTTCCGACGTTATGCCTGATGATGACGGTGAACTGAACCAACGTACCAGGGAGCGTTTTCGTGAAAAAATAAGAAACGGAGAGCTGGACAGCCGCAAGATTGACATTGAAGTGCAACAAAATCAGGCCCCGAATGTGGGTATGATCGGCGGTGCGGTTGACGACGTTTCTATGATGAACATTCAGGAAATGATCGGTAATATGATGCCGCGTCGTGGTAAAAAACGCAAGGTAACGGTAGAAGAAGCCAGAAAAATCCTGCTGGACGAAGAAGCTTCCAAGCTGATTGATATGGATGAAGTGAAGATTGAGGCGATTAGGAAGGCCGAAAACCTGGGCATTATCTTCATTGATGAAATTGACAAGGTAGCATCGAGCCGCTCCGGCGGCGGAGGTGGCCCTGATGTAAGCCGCGAAGGTGTGCAGCGGGACTTACTTCCTATCGTGGAGGGTAGTGCGGTGAATACGAAGCATGGTGTGATCCACACCGATCACATTCTTTTTGTGGCGGCAGGTGCTTTCCATGTTTCCAAACCGTCGGATCTGATCCCCGAGTTACAAGGGCGTTTCCCGATCCGGGTTGAACTGAACAGCCTGACAGAATCTGATTTTTACCAAATACTGAAGACGCCCAAAAATGCATTAACCAAGCAATACGAGGCGATGATGGCATCGGAAGGTGTGGAGCTGGAATTTGAAGATGGCGCGCTTCGGGAAATCGCCAAGATTGCTTTCGAAGTAAACAGTGAAGTGGAGAATATCGGCGCAAGGCGCCTGCAAACGGTGATGAGCTTGCTGCTCAACGACTTTATGTTCGACATTCCCGACGTTATCGGCTCGGACAGCCACATTGTCGTCACCGCAGAATTGGTTTCGGAAAAACTCTCGCACCTGGTGAAGAACCGGGATTTGAGTCAATATATATTGTAAGAGCTACAAACAAAAAGAGGAGAAATTGTTCTCCTCTTTTTTTATTTTATTCAGAATAAAGCCATTTCAGTGCAATGGGGAATTCTTTACTCCATTGCTTTTCACTATGCTCACCCTTCGGATCTATAGATGCCTGGATCTTGACACGATTATATCCGAACCGTTGATTTTCAAGCATTTCGTGGAATCTTGTAAAGTTAGGCATCATGTTGGCGCCTTCTTTTCCTCCCGCGTATAGATAAATGCGTGTCTCGAAAGGCTCGAAGAAATGAATCGTGTCGAAATAGACGCGCTGCGAAATCCATAGGGAAGGAGAGAAAATCATCAGTCTTCCAAATATATGCGGGAACATTAAAGCTGCGTAAACGCTCAGCAGGCCGCCCACTGAGCTTCCTCCGATTCCGGTATTCAATCGGTCCGCCTTTGTCCTGTATTTTGCGTCGACATGTGGCTTCAGTGTATCCGTTATAAAGCGCAGGAACGATGCTCCGAGTCCTTTTCCTAATTTGGGATTGTCATAAGGAGACAGCTCATGGATACGGTCCTCGCCGCCATGCTCTATGGCTACGATGATCACATTGGCCTTGCCTTCTTTGGCAAGTTTGGTAAGGCTCTTATCTATCTTCCAGTTTCCGTACTCCGATCCCTCGCCGAACAGGTTTTGCGCATCGGTCATATAATGTACCGGATAATGCTGGTCGGGCCTGTCATGGTAATCATGTGGCAAAAGCACATGAATGCGGCGGGTCCTGTTCAATTGCGGTATTTCGAATGCTTCCGAAAGCACCTCGACGATAGGAGAGTAGTCAACTTTTTTGGTAATGTCTTTTTGCCATCGGGTGACATTGTCCTGTATCACGCCTTCGAGTTTGGTAATGACCCTGTTTCCATACGGTCTGCCAAAACGATCCAGCTCCACCTGGTCCCAGCCACCACGCGTGTATTTATATTCCAGGGGACTGGGGAGTTCCAGATCTTCGGGGAACTGGTACTGATATTCTCCTGGACTGACCATTGTCATTCTGAACTCTTCGAGGTCAGGAAGCCATTTGCAAAAATTCCCGGTAATGAACACCGGTCGTTTATCAGATGAGATCGTGGTTAATTCTATACTAAGGGTTTCAACTTCTACTTGCATTCTTAATACGGTCACTATGGGTTACGTGACAACAAAATTACTTATAAATCCGCTTTCTTAATATAATTTACGAATTCAAATTTGAATTTATGCCGATCATCAGCCTCATGAACAGTGCGTTCTGATTCAATCCAGGCGGCTGGCTCTGCAATATCAAAGAAAGTGTCACCTTCGATGACGGTATCCACTTCGGTGATATATAAGCGATCGGCGAGAGGCTCAGCCAATTTGTACAATTCGCCACCACCGACAACAAATGCTTCCTGATCTTCCAGTTCCCGCGCTTTTGAGATAGCCTCTTCCAAAGAACCGGCAGTAAGCACACCTTCAAATTTGAAATCAGGGTTTCGGGTAACGATAATGGAAGTCCGGCCGGGTAGTGCCTTGCCAATGGATTCAAAAGTTTTTCTACCCATGATCATCGGGTGGTTCAAAGTCAGCTGCTTAAACCGTTTGAGGTCATCAGGCAGCCGCCAAAGCAGCTGATTATCCTTCCCAATAGCACCATTTTCAGAAACCGCAACTATAATTGATATAAGCATTGAATTGGTTAGTTCGATATTGTTAGTAAATGTATGTTGGTGATGTGGTGCATGTTGTTGCATCCCTGACGGGATTTTCATTATTGCGCCAATTGTTTTTTTGCTACCGAGGTGACATCGCTACGCGATTTATTTTTAAAAATGCCGTTAAGCATGTAACCCTTTTACGACCTCATTCCGGTATTTTAAAGATGTATTTCTCATTATATCCAATTTCAAATTCGTCTAGAAGGAGTTTGTACTCATCCAAAAATTTGATTTTCCCGTGGTGTTCCTTCTGATTTTGAATGTATCGAATAACTCCCGGAATTTGAGATTTGGAATAAGAGAATGCTCCATACCCTGACTGCCATTCGAATCTGGTCGGGCAAAATTTGTTATTATTAATCCATTGAGACGAATCAGCCTTTACGTCTTGAATCAGGCTGGGAATTGATTGTGCCGGTCGATAGCCAATTAGCATGTGAATATGATCTTCCGTTCCATTTATTGCCAGCATTTTGTGATCATTCTTTTGAACAATACCGGTGATGTACTTATGGAGACGTATCTCCCAGTCGGGAGTGATCAATGCTGCACGAAATTTTGGCGTAAATACAAAATGAAGATGAATCTCCGAATGGGTATTTGGCATGATTGATAGTGTTTATGTGTATAGAAATTCTTTTGCAATATAGTTACATCCCTAACGGGATTCTTGGCGGATCTGCAATGTTATTTTTGCTACCAAGGTTACATCGCTACGCGATTTTGTATTGTTCAAAATGCAGTCAGGCATGCACCTTATGACAGTCCTAAGTCCGTAACTCGATTTTTAACAATATTGCATCGCTACGCTACTCGACAGTTTCGAAATGCCGTTAGGCATGCAATCTCGGTAGCATCGTAGCATTACAACCCATTTTCCGAAATGCCGTCAGGCATGTAACCTTTCCCACAACCCTACAACCGATTCCCCCTCAGAAAATCCCCGATATCCATTCGTTTTTTACCTTCCAGTTGCAGGGTTTCGATTGAAAGCCAGCCGTCGGATGTACGGAAATAGAGGTAGGATTTGTGGTCTGTTGAAAAATCTCCGGGGTTGCCATCGCTGGTGAATTCCACGGGTTTTGTTTTAAATATCTTGCAGGATAAGCCATTCAATGTTGTCCACGCGGCCGGGTAGGGGGATAATCCGCGGACAAAGTTGTGAATATCTTGCGCGGGACGGTTCCAGTCTATCTCGCAGGTTTCGCGGAAGATCTTGGGAGCTGATTTGATATTTTCGGGCTCCTCCTGCGGCTCTTGTGGGTAGTTGCCTTCGGTTATCGCATCCACCGTTTTTACAACGAGCTGTGCGCCAAGTGCCATAAGCCGCTCATATAATGAACCCGCATCGTCGTCGGGATGAATGCTTTCTTTTTCCTGAAAAATGATCTTTCCGGTGTCAATGTCCTTTTCTATGAAGAATGTGGTCACTCCCGTCTCGGTTTCGCCATTGATCACTGCCCAGTTAATCGGCGCCGCACCACGGTATTGCGGCAAAAGAGAGCTATGTAAATTGAACGTGCCCTTTGCTGGCATACTCCAAACCACCTCTGGCAACATCCGAAACGCAACTACGACCTGCAAGTCAGCATTCAAGGCTCTTAGTTCCTGCAAAAATTCAGGATTCTTTAACTTCTCAGGCTGAAGAACCGGAATGCCCTGCTCTTCGGCATAGATTTTTACGGGTGATTTCGTTTGTTTCTGGCCCCGTCCGGCAGGTTTATCCGGTACGGTAACGACGGCCACTACATTAGAATGATGCTCTACCAGGCTTTGTAAACTTGGGGCCGCGAATTCGGGCGTGCCCATAAAAATTATTCTCAATGGTTTTGACATACATGTGGTCCCTTTTGGATAAAAATCGTGTTACCATTTACAAATATTGTTATTTTTGTCGTTCTTAACAGAAAATTATGGTGAAGACAAAATCATATATCAACCGAAAAGACAAGGTTTTCTAACCTCCTGCTACGAGTGTGTTACTCTTGTAGAGCGGTCTTAGAGCCGTTCTTTTTTTTTGTAAAAATTCAAAAATTGTAAGACTTATAAACTAAACTAGGGTCATGGCTAAGATTTCATACTATACGGAAGAAGGATTAAATAAGCTGAAGAATGAGCTGAATGATATGAAAACCAAGGGCCGCACGGAGATTGCAAAGCAGATTGCCGAAGCGCGGGATAAAGGGGATTTGAGTGAAAATGCAGAGTATGATGCGGCGAAAGATGCGCAGGGAATGCACGAAATGAAAATTGCCAAGCTGGAAGAAATTATGTCAAACGCCCGGGTGATCGATGAGTCGTCAATTGATACCTCGCAGGTTGCTGTTCTTTCCAAAGTGAAGATCAAAAACCGTAAGAATGGAATGGAAGTCACCTACACACTGGTGTCGGAGGAAGAGGCGGATTTGAAAGCAGGCAAAATCTCGGTAGGCTCGCCGATCGGCAAGGGGCTGCTGGGCAAAAAAGTAGGAGAGACAACAGAGATCAAAGTTCCGGCGGGTATGATGGAATTTGAGGTACTGGATATAAGCAGGTTCAGCGAATAGTGTTACTGAGTTTGTTATAAGATGTTGGATTGTCGATGGATATGCCATTTCACAATCCAACATTTTTATTTAAAATTGACCTAGAAAAATAAACCAGCCGAAAGCAGGAAGCCGACGGCCTCCAAAATGAAATTCAAAGGTTTTTTACTAAACGTTTCTTTCCTTTGGGTAGAGGGTATGGCCTTTTTTCCATTCATTCTTTTAAGGCATAAATCCCCCGACCGCTTTCTGTTAAACCATGAACGGATCCATTTGAAGCAACAGCTGGAACTAGGACTGATCCTCTTTTACATATGGTATCTGACCGAATATTTAATCAGGCTTGCCCGGTACAGAAAGCATTATTTAGCCTATCTTCATATCTCTTTTGAAAAGGAAGCTTACCAGAACCAGGGGGATCTTGACTATTTAAAAACAAGGACTTTCTGGGCATTTTGGAAGTATTTATAAAAGGAAATAAATTGCAAAACAGCGTCAATCGATATTAAGTAATTTAAATAAACAGTATGTCAGATCAGAGCAGAGAGTTTCTTTATAAGTATTTGAACAATGCCTCGCCGACCGGGTTTGAGTCCACAGGTCAGCAGATATGGCTGGACTACATCAAGCCATATATTGAAGAAGAAATTATAGACGTGTACGGTACAGCCGTGGGCGTTATTGGGCCCGGGCAGGACTATAAAGTGGTCATTGAGGCGCATTCTGATGAAATTTCGTGGTTTGTCAACTACATTTCAGATGACGGCTATATTCACGTTCGCCGTAATGGTGGCTCGGATGCAGCCATTGCACCATCGATGCGGGTTAATCTGCATACCGCAAAAGGAGTTGTCAAAGGTGTGTTTGGCTGGCCGGCTATCCACGTGCGTGACGTAGCCAAAGATCAGGTTCCAAAAGTGCATGAACTGTTTATCGACGTGGGCGCTACAAAAAAAGACGAAGTACTCGAAATGGGCATCCACGTAGGTACCGTCGCGACTTTTGCGGATGGTCTCGATGAACTGAATGATAAGTATTACCTCGGCCGTGCGCTGGACAACCGCATGGGCGGCTACATGATTGCGGAGGTAGCAAGAATGTTGCATGAAAACAATGTTCGTCTACCGTTTACATTATATGTGGTGAATGCGGTTCAGGAAGAGATAGGCCTTCGCGGGGCGGAAATGATCTCGCGAAGGTTGAAGCCCAACCTGGCGATTGTTACCGATGTCACGCATGATACACAATCGCCTATGTACAATAAAAAAGAGCAAGGCGATCTGAAAAGTGGTAACGGTCCTGTGATTTGCTACGGCCCGGCGGTGCAAAACAATGTACGCGACTTGCTGATCCGCGTCGCTGACGAGAAAAAAATTCCTTTTCAGCGCCAGGCAGTAAGCCGCTCTACCGGAACGGATACTGACTCGTTCGCATATTCGACGGAAGGTATCGCGTCGGCATTGATTTCCCTGCCATTGAAATACATGCACACTACCGTTGAAATGGTACACAAAGAAGACGTGAAAAACGTAATCCAACTGATGTACGACGTCCTGCTTTCATTGAAAGGCGACGAAGATTTCAGATATATTAAGTAAACAGCAAGACTTGGTAGGTTTTGGAAACCTGCCAAGTCTTTTTTCACACACTACATTCTTCATTATCAAAAAACATCATCAACAAATGAACATCATCAACAAATGGACAACCGGGCAAGAGGGAGGGGCGCTGCGATTAATCCTCGCAACAAGTTCTTCAAAAACGAGATCGAGTACACATCCGAAGACTGGCATCAATGGGAAGACCCCGAAGTAAATCCTAGGACACAGTTTATTGAAGAAGAATCCAAAACACTGCTAAGCGTATCCGACAGTCCGGATCTCCCTGACTTTCATTCCATCAATCCCTATCGAGGCTGCGAGCACGGCTGCATTTACTGCTATGCCCGAAACTCTCATGAGTACTGGGGATACTCTGCCGGACTGGATTTTGAGACCAAGATTATTGTCAAGAAAAATGCTCCGCAGCTGCTGGAAAAGCTCTTTAATTCCAAAAAATGGGTACCCAAGGGGATTCACATTTCCGGTAACACGGATTGCTATCAGCCTGGTGAAAAGAAATACCGGCTCACGAGACAGCTGCTGGAGATTTGCCTGAGGTACCGGAACCCGGTGAGTTTGCTGACCAAAAATGCACTGATTTTAAGGGATATAGACATCCTGGAAAAGATGGCGAAGCTTAACCTGGTACACGCTGCCGTATCTATCACCTCATTGAACGAAGACTTGCGGATTGCATTGGAACCCAGAACTGTAACCGGAAAAAGAAGGTTGCAGGTAGTAAAAACATTACATGAAGCCGGGATTCCGATGGGTGTCATGACTGCGCCGATTATTCCGGGACTTAATGATCACGAAATCCCTGCTCTGGTGCAGGCGGCAGCTGAAAACGGGGCATATTGGGCACATTATACCGTGGTACGGCTCAACGGAGCCATTGCAACACTTTTCGATGAATGGATCAATCATCACTTTCCCGATCGTGCAGCCAAAGTGCTGAACCAGATCAAGGAATGTCACGGTGGTGCTGTTAACGATTCACGTTTCGGCATCAGAATGGTAGGTGAAGGGAATTTTGCCGAGCACATCAGGCAGCTTCATGATATGGCGTGCAGGAAATATTTTAAAGACCGGGAGATGCCGGCGTTGGATACTACGCAATTTATGAGAGGCGGGCAGATGAAGTTATTTTAATTAGATATTGCCACGGATGCACGAATTGACACGAATATTCGTGCCAATTCGTGCATCCGTGGCAATTAAAAACTATTTTAGCTAGCTAATCCTGATCCTGATGAAAACCTTTTTGTTTGCCCTGAGCCTTACCGCAATGCTATCCCTGAATAGCAATTGCGTCAATTCCACTTCACAGAAAGGCCCGACCATAACGGAAGGCGACTCGCTGAATTCGCCCCATGGTATTGCTGCAGAAAAAAAGCCGGTAACAGGCGCTGATCAGATCGGGGAGTATGTCCGCTATTTGAAAGGTAAAAAGGTAGGTATCCTCGTGAACCAGACGTCGATTATCGGAAACAAACCTATTGTAGACAGCCTGGTAGCCCTGGGTGTTAACATTGTTACCATTTTCGGACCGGAACATGGTTTCAGGGGAACTGCCAGCAATGGCGATAAAGTGAGTGACAGCGTCGATCCGAAAACAGGTATTCCCGCCATTTCGCTTTACGGAAAACAAAAAAAGCCTACTAAGGAGCAAATGGCCGCTATCGACCTGATGATCTTCGACATTCAGGATGTCGGTGCGAGGTTTTATACCTATATCAACACATTGGGTCACGTGATGGAGGCTTGTGCCGAAAGCAACAAGGAAATGCTGATCCTCGACCGGCCTAATCCAAACGGCTATCTGGTAGACGGCCCGGTGCTGGAAGATCACCTGCACTCAGGCATCGGCATGTACAAGATACCCATTTCGCATGGACTGACGATCGCAGAATTTGCTCAAATGATCAACGGGGAAGGCTGGCTGCCCAACAAAATGCAGTGCAAGCTTAAAATCATTAAAGTAGCAAATTACACCCATACTACGCCGTACACATTGCCGGTCATGCCGTCACCCAACCTGAATACGCAGCAGTCGGTGATGTTGTATCCGCATATATGTATGTTCGAAGGTACGATTGTGAGCCAGGGGCGGGGAACTTATATGCCTTTTACGGTACTGGGAGCCCCTTTACTGAAAGGCAAGTACGATTTTTCGTTCACTCCGAAAAGCATCAAAGGCATGAGTGAAACACCATTGCACCAGGATACGGAATGCTACGGGCTGGATCTGCGCAAGTATGATATGAAGCACATTGAAAAAGCGGGCCAGATACATCTTAAATGGCTGATTGAGATGTACAATGCCTATCCCGACAAGGCACGGTTTTTCGACAGGACGCAAAGCAAGCAAATGGGGGATATTGATAAATTGGCAGGAACTGAAAATTTGAAAAAGCAGATTATAGCCGGGGTATCCGAAGCGGAGATCAGAAAAAGCTGGGAGCCGGAATTATCCTACTATAAAGCAATGAGGAAGAAATACTTGATTTATCCGTAAGTGCCAATATTTCAAATCATTATAACACAAAACATCCCAGGGATAGCTTCCCGGGGATGTTTAATTATTCTCAACGATATTTAATTAAAAAACTGATGGTAAAATTTAGTTTAGGTTTGAAATGAAAAACAATGTGTGCATAATGCAAATATTTATGCAAAAATGTCTATTCCAATGTTAGTTACGTTTTTTTGAGTAAAAAGGATGCCTGAGCTGCAAAATTTTTTTAATTATTTTTTAATGTAACCCAGGCACCTAATCGGGGTAGAATATATATAATAGAAGAGGGTATTACGTGTTATAAAATTAGTTCGTAGCGTAATGCCTGACAAATCAATGTGGTGAAATCCAACTTTTTGGGGGTGAAGTTGGCAAAAGTGAAGGTGATGAAAAAAGGCAGTTGAAAGAGGTACTTTTCAGGAGAATGTTTTGATCCTGCTCAGCAAATCGTTGCGGTTATCGTTCGTGATCGGTATCTCAATATCGTTGATCATCACGTGCACATAGTCAATCGCCGTGATCGCATTGAGGTTGATGATGAAAGACTTGTGAACGCGGAAGAAAAAGTTTGCAGGCAGCTGCTGAAGCATGTTTTTCAGCGTTTCCCTGATAGTGTATTTCTTCTTGCCGGTATGTAATTCGAGGTAGTTGTCGTCGCTCCTTATATATAGGATGTCCGCGAGCAGTATTTTCGTGAACATATGCTTTTCCTTAATGAACAATGCATCCTTGATGACCGTAGTGTCTTCCTTCTCCACAATGTCGCTTTCTCCGGCAAGTGCGGCGAGCCGATAATTTTTTAATGCAAGCTTAACTGCTGTATAGACGGTAATCTTCTGAAATGGCTTTTGCAGGAATGCGTGTGGTGCCGCTGCCAGGGCTGCATTTACGACTGCTATATCGTCGTGGCTGGAAAGGAAAAGAAAAGGGATCTTGAAATTCTCCCGGATGTAATGCGCCAGATCGATCCCCGTCTGGTACCCGTTTAAATTGATATCCAGCAGCGCCAGATGAAATACTTTGCTGTTCAGGATTTCTGTTGCGGATGTATAATCCGAAGCAACATCATTGGCCTCATAGCCAAATCCGTTGAGTAAAAACTGAAGATGTTTTGCGATAATAAAGTCGTCCTCAACAATTAGAATATTCATCTTAGAATTTAAGTATTCAACCCTTATGCGCTTGGATAAGAGATTAACAGGGATTTACGAATTCAAAAAACATGAGTAGTCGCATTCCGACACGCATCAAATGCATGATAATATACGAATTAATTACATGTTGCTACATTTTTTAGTACTAGTTAATCGTCCGGATCGGACTTATAGGAGAGGCTGTTTACATTAAAAATCTGATATACAGTAAGTTATTGAGGGTTTGTCCGGATTTCAAAATGTTTGTTATGCAGGGGAGAAACGCTTGATTGCTTTAATGATAAATGTATAACTTTTTGTGAAAAAATTTATACAGACCTGCATTTAAAAAGATTTCACATTTCTTTCTTCCCATTTGATCTTATTGCGGTTTTACCGCGTATGTCTGTCAATCACGGGCTTCGGTTCCGTCCCTACCTTCACGATAATATTGCGAGTGCTTGTTGAAAATTGAGTTTTCGGTGTGTCTTTAACAGGCTTTGTGTCGGGCGAAAAGGATACAAAGAAGCGATCAATTTCATTCAGTTTACAGAATTCATTTCAATCTAATTCCATTTCAAATAGTTTAAACTTCTACCTCATGCAAATTTCTAGTTTGGGTCTCAGCAGGCTCAGGAATGGTGTCCTGAGCTTAGCAACGCTGCTCTGCTCCTTAGGCAGCTACGCCTCCAGTCACAGGGAGGCACCTTTAATTTCCAATGATCCGTTGGCTGACAATACGGATTTGTATGCGTTTAAAAGTCCGGATGATCCTAATTCCATTACGATTATTGCGAATTACATTCCTTTTGAATCTCCGGAAGGTGGGCCGAATTACTTCAATTTCGGTCCTAATGTGCGTTATGAAATACACATTAAGAACAAAACCTCAACGGCTGGTGACGATATTACCTATCGCTTCACTTTTTCAAGCACAAATGAAGATCCTACCACTTTTTTCAACATCCGTTTAGGTAAGCAAAACCTCAAAACGACTTACAAATGTGAAAAGAGTACCGACGGGGGGCAATCGTTCACAACCATTATCTGGAACGGTGTAGTACCGCCAAACAACATCGGGCCACGTTCTATCGAAGGTAAAACGGTTGGACTGGAAGCACCAGACTACAATTCACTGGTTGACAAAGCGATTGCTACTGCATCAAGTGGAGAAAAAGTGTTCTGCGGACCGGTTGACGATCCTTTCTTTGTAGACCTGGCAGGTGCTTTCGACGTGGGTAACTTCCGTCCGGAAGGCAACACGACCAATGCTCCGAAAGATGGCCTTGCCCGTTTCAATGTGCATACCATTGCTATCAAGGTACCGATTAACCTTTTACAAAAAGACGGAAAGAATGTAGGCCAGGCTTCTACGATCCTTGATCCTGATTTTGTAATCGGTGTGTGGGCTTCGGCCAGCCGTCAGATGATCAAAACGCTTTATGGCGGCGGAGATGTAGGTTATGATGGCAAATATGTTCAGGTTTCACGCCTGGGAATGCCATTGACCAACGAAGCTGTGATTCCATTGGGTATGAAAGACAAATGGAACTCCATGACACCTTATGGAGGAAACGATCTTCAATTTGCCAAATATTTTACCAATCCTGAGTTGGCCCTGTATATGGACGATTCTCAGTTTGGTACTGCAGTGCCGTCCATGAACGCGCTCCGTATCCAATCTAAATCTCTGGGAGCATTTGATTTTCGAAACGGCAAACCAGGGCTGTTTGGTTTGAAAGGTAATGCAGCATTGGATGGTACCGCTTTGGCGGAGGCTGCCTTCGGGGGAGTTCTGCTTCCCGACAACATGAGCCCTCGCGCTGTCGATCTGTTGCCAATATTCTACACAGGTGTTCCAAACCTGATCCCTTACCAGCTTGCAACAGGCAAAATGAACAATCCGCTGGCAAAAGGTAAGCCATTCATTCACAACTTCCTGCCTACATTGGGCGATATGCTGAGGCTGAACATGGCAGTGCCTGCTACGCCGCGTAATGATCCTAAATTTAGTTCATTGGGATTAGTTCAGGCAGCAGTTCTCGGTATTACCGATCCTGCTTACAATGCTAATGCGGATCTGCAATGGATACCTAATATGGACGGCTTCCCTAATGGCCGACGGCTGGAAGACGACGTAACTACCATTGAACTGCAGGCAGTTTCCGGTATCGTGTTGGCGGCTGTAGGTCTGTTCTATGATGATGCGACCGCTCAGGCACCCGTTTCACAGCAGCTACTTAACGTTTTGACATTTACCTCGGGGCCGACCAAGAACGATGCAGCTTTGAAAGGTGCGTTCCCATATCTCGCCAATCCTTGGAGAGGGTATGACTATCCTGAAAAAGCCCGATTCTGATCCCATCACTTTATAACAATAGTGTAATATGAAAAATCTTTTATATCTGATCGGGATACTGGCCGCGATTTGTATCGGGTCCGGTCAATCGGTAGCTTCCTCGCACCGTGAAGCCCCGTTAATCTCAACTGATCCGCTGGCAGATAACACCGACGTTTATGCCTTCAAAAGCCCTGTAAACAAGGAAAATATCGTCCTTGTCGCTAACTACATACCATTTGAGCACCCGGCAGGTGGCCCGAACTGGTACTCTTTCGGAGAAAACATCCGTTACGAAGTACATGTAGATAACAATGCAGCCACACCCGGCGCGGACATCGTTTACCGTTTCACATTCAAAAAAATGAATGAAGATCCGTCGACGTTTTTCCTGATCCGTTTGGGCAAAGAAAATCTCAAAACTACCTACACCTGCGAACGCAGTACCGACGGTGGACAGAGCTTTACTACCATTGTTTCAGGCGGTACAGTTCCTCCTCCGCACATTGGTCCACGGTCCATTGATAACAAAACGGTAGGTTTGGGTTCTAGCTACGATGCATTGGTTACGAAATCAATCATGACAGCCAGTACCGGGGAAAAAATCTTCTGCGGCCCGGTTGACGATCCATTCTTTGTGGACCTGGGTGGGATATTTGATCTTGGAAATGTACGCAAAACAGGCGCCAGGGACGGTGTGGCGAAATTCAACTGCCATTCTATCGTGATCGAAGTACCGGTTGCTACTTTGCAAAAAAGCCACCAAACAGTTGCGCAGGCATCAACTATCCTTGATCCAGACTATGTAATCGGTGTTTACGCTTCATCAAGCCGTAAAAAAATCACTACATTATATAGTGGTGCCGATGTAGGCTATGACGGTGACTGGGTACAGGTTTCACGGCTAGGTATGCCATTGACCAACGAAGCGGTGATTCCAATTGGCATGAAAGACAAATGGAATGCAACTTCACCAGCTAATGACCTTCAATTTGCCAAATACTTCACTAACCCAGAGTTGGCATTGTATATGGACGACTCTCAGTTTGGAACAGCAGTACCAGGCCTTGCCCCGTTGCGCATTCAAAGCAAATCACTGGGATCGTTCGACTTCCGTAATGGCAAAGCAGGTTTGTACGGCTTAAAAGGTAATGCAGCATTGGACGGCACCGCGCTTTCCGAAGCGGCTTTTGGAAGTGTGTTACTACCGGATGCGACCAGCCCCCGCGCTGTGGATATCCTGCCAATTTTCTACACAGGTGTTCCTAACCTGCCTCCTTATCAGCTTGCTACCGGCAAAGAGGGTAACCCGTTGGCGGCTGGGAAACCGTTTATCCATAACTTCCTGCCTACATTGGGCGACTGGCTGCGCCTGAACATGGCTGTTCCTGCAACACCTCGTAACGATCCTAAATTCAGTTCATTAGGACTGGTTCAGGCTGCTGCACTGGGACTGACAGACCCTGCTTACAATGGCAACAAGGATTTGCAATGGATACCTAACATGGATGGCTTCCCTAACGGTCGCCGCCTGGAAGATGATGTGACTACCATTGAATTGCAAGCAGTGGGTGGGGTAGTATTGGCGGCCATTGGTTTATGGTATGACGATTTCACTCCTGGTGTAACGGCAAGCCCTGTAACGCCAAACTTGCTGAGTGTGTTGACATTCAATGCAGGGGTTACCAAAAATGACACAACATTGAAAGCCAATTTCCCTTATCTGCAAAATCCATGGCCTGGCTTCCGCGGACCAAGCTACGAAGGGCCCGGACCTGTAACTGAGCAACCATTGGCAGTAGCCATCACGAACTTCAACTGCGTAACCGGTAGCTTCACATTCGAGCGCTCGGGTGGAGATCCTGCCAAAGCAGTGGAATTCTCTGCAGCTGGCGTTGTGAACGGAGGCTGGGGTACCAGCGTAAATCGGATGGTTGAATCGGAACTTTTCAAAGACGGTAACAGCAGCGGCGTTCTTTGGGCCAAAGTACGATATATCAATGATCCTTCTTCGGAGGCGACAATGATGTTCGATTTCCGCGCCAAATGCGGTATGACCTGGCGGCAGGGAGTGGCAGAAGCTGAAACACAGCCTGTTCCATTGTCAGCGGTGATCATGGGAAATCCTACTACCAATGACGAAGTGATGATCGAGATCAGAGGTGCGGTTGGCAAAAGAGTTCAGCTTGACCTCGCCAACAGCAAAGGACAGGTATACGGCCAGCAGGTGATCGCAAAAGCCACTGCTTCCGAACGTCGTGCTGTGAAACTGGGCGGTCCGTCAGGTATTTATTACCTGAGAGTGACAACTGCTGACAGCAAATACACGGTTAAAATTCTTCGTAAATAAATTACCTTAGTCAACAAAAAGGCCGGAGAGAACTGGTAACACATTGATCTCCGGCCTTCTTTAAGATTCCACAATTGTCTCATTTCATGGCATGTCTCTAAATTTTATCATGAAAACTATCACTACCCTTTGCATCGTAATTTTGGTATTTGCCCAGCTAGGATGTACCGACAAAAAGAAAACTGAAACGCCTCAGACCAACACTGCCAGTACCGACATTCCGGCTCTGTTTGAAAGGCACGGCGAGCTGGCCACAGCTGTTGAATGGCAAAAGACCAAACAAAAGGTCGAAGAGCTAAAATCGAAGATCAAAGAGAACCCCACCGATGTAAAACCTCGTTTGCAGGTCGTGGTGATATATCTGGCAGAGGCCAGGATTACGGGAGAGCACCCTTACTATTATCCTGCCGTGCTGAAAATCCTCGATGGTGTACTAGCCATTGAACCAAAAAACTTTGAAGCCACTACTTTCAAAGCGTCTGTGAAAATGTCGCAGCACCAGTTTGGGGAAGCCAGAGAGCTGGCCGAAAAAGCAAGACAGATCAATCCCAATAATGCTTACGTTTACGGGGTACTGGTAGACGCGAACGTCGAACTAGGCAACTACGACGAGGCCGTGGCGATGTCCGACAAAATGCAGGAATTGAAACCATCATTGGAAGCATACTCACGTGCTTCTTACCTGCGCGAAATTTATGGGAACTATCCTGGTGCGATTTCTGCAATGAAACTGGCCGTTCAAGCAGGCCTACCCGGCTCCGAGCCACAATGCTGGAGTAAAAACACATTGGGACATTTATACGAAACCACTGGTCAGCTGAAAGAGGCTGAAATCCAATATCAGGAAATACTAAGTATGCGTCCAAGTTATGCTTTTGCTTTGCGTGGTCAGGCGCAGATTTTCAAAGCCAGAAAGGAATATGACAAGGCATTGGCAGAGCTTGAAAAAGCGGCGAAGATCATGCCCGAATTTTCTTTTCATGAAGAAATGGCCGATATATATGCATTGCAGGGTAATACAGATAAGGCCAATGCCAAATACAAAGAGGTAGTGAAAATGCTGGACGAAGACGCAGCCTCAGGACATGCCGTAGACCTTGAACTTTGCAAACTTTACATTAAAACCGGTCAGCTGGATTCAGCCGTCGTTTACGGATTGAAAGAATATGCAAAAAGGCCTAAAAACATAGATGTTAACCACGCACTTGCACACGCTTATTTTAAGGAAAAAAATAACGACAAGGCTCAGCAACATATGAAAGTGGCATTGAGTACTGGAAGTAAAGACCCTGAATTGTTACAAGTCGCCGGTGCCATAGAACTGGCAATGGGCAACAAAACACAAGGTGAAAAGTTGCTTGCACAGGCTAAGAAAACAAACCCTAAATTTGTACTCTGATCATTTTTTGGTCAATGACAATGTACCTTGCCCTATATTGAAATGAAAAGATTTTTACTTCCGTTCTGTCTGTTCCTGATCAGTATGAGTGCATATGCCCACCTTGGAAGCATTTCTGGGGTGGTATATGATCAGGCGACAAATATACCTTTGAAGGATGTTACCGTCCAGCTCTCCGGACTGGGGAAAGCGACGCTCACCAATGAACTAGGTCAGTACAGATTTGAAGGATTGGTAGCTTCAAAATACAAAATTGAGCTATCGCACGTCAGTTTCCAGCCGCAGGTACTGGAAGTTTCAGTTCAAAACGACAAGACGGAATTTATCAAAACACTGCTAACTAGTGCCAACGTAGAACTAAGCGAAGTTTTGGTTTCTTCACAGCGTGCGCACGACCAGCAGCTGATCAGTAGTCTGGACATTAAGTTGAGGCCCATTACCAATTCTCAGGAAATTCTGCGAATGGTACCGGGCCTTTTCATTGGACAGCATGCTGGCGGCGGAAAAGCAGAGCAGATATTTTTGCGCGGCTTTGATCTCGATCACGGTACCGACATCCGGCTGACTGTGGATGGAATGCCGGTTAATATGGTCTCCCACGCTCACGGCCAAGGTTACGCCGATCTGCACTTTGTGATTCCTGAGCTGGTACAAGGTGTTGATTTTAAAAAAGGCCCGTATAATGCTGAAAAAGGCAACTTTACAACCGCTGGCTGGGTCGATTTCAGGACGAAGGACGCATTGGAAAAATCATTCGTAAAACTGGAAGCAGGTCAATACGATTCGTACCGGGCAGTGGCGGGGATTGATCTGCTGGGGCAAAAAGGGAAGGATAAAAACCAGGCTGCCTACATTGCTTCGGAGTATTCATTTACCAATTCTTATTTCGACAACCCTCAGGATTTCAACCGGCTGAACGTCATCGGCAAGTTTCACGGTCACGTGGCACCTAACACCAATCTTACGCTCACAGGTTCCACGTTTTGGAGCAAATGGAACCACTCCGGCCAGATCCCGGACCGTGCTTACGAGTCGGGGGCGATCGGGTTCTATGGTTCGGTGGACCCTACTGAGGGAGGCGAAACAAGCCGTACCAATTTCAATGTACAGTTCGTCACCGTCACGCCTTCCAATTATGTGATTAAAAATCAGGTGTTTTACAGCAATTATAATTTTGAGCTGTATTCCAATTTTACGTTTTTTCTTGAAGACTCATTGAATGGGGACCAGATCCGCCAGAAAGAAAGACGTAACCTGTTTGGCTATAATGGTAGTATTTCGAAACAAACTTACCTGGGCAAAACCAGCTGGACTACCACGGTGGGAGCACAGTACAGGCACGATCTGACCCGAAATACGGAATTGTCACATACCAAAAACAGGTCAGAAACACTCGATCCGTATCAACTAGGCAACATTAATGAACTGAATGCGGCTGTGTACGCCGATGAATTGATCCAGCTTACCGACCGCTTTACCATCAATGCAGGACTGCGGCTCGACTATTTCAGGAACCAATATCAGGACTTCCTGATTCAGCCAGTTGTTAAAAAACACGCCACTGATGCCATCATTTCGCCTAAACTGAATTTTTATTACACATTCAATCAGCGACTGCAGCTATACCTGAACTCCGGAAAAGGGTTTCACTCCAATGATACCCGGGTAGTGGTGCCGCAAGGTGGCAAGCAAATTTTGCCCGGTGCTTATGGCTCTGACTTTGGAGTAATTTTCAAGCCTTTTCCTAAGATGTTTATCAATGCCGCCGCCTGGTATCTCTGGCTGCAGCAGGAGTTTGTATATGTGGGCGACGCCGGGGTGATCGAGCCTAGCGGCAAGTCGAAAAGGCAGGGGCTGGATCTTTCAGTGAGGTACCAGCTGACCAAGACATTGTATGCCGATGTAGATGTGAGTACTGCCAAGCCGCGTGCGATCGGTACATTGGAGGGGATGAATTACCTGCCGCTGGCTCCATTGTTTACTTCTACGGGTGGGCTATCATTGCAAATGCCGAATGGACTAAGTGGTTCGCTTCGTTACCGTTACATGGCTAACCGGCCTGCGAACGAGGATAATTCGATTGTCGCAAAAGGGTATTTCGTGGGCGATATGCAGGTTAACTATGCCAAAAAGAAGTACAATGTCGGTCTTTCGGTTCAAAACCTTTTGAATACGAAATGGAAGGAAACCCAATTCAACACCGAAAGCAGGCTGCAAAATGAAAGCGAGCCCGTGGAAGAAATCCATTTCACACCGGGTACTCCATTCTTCGCCAGGCTAAGCCTCACTTTGTTTTTCTGATTAATCCAAAATCAATTTACAGCGACTTATGCCGTCCCGTGAGGGTAAAGAATGCAGCTACCACTGCCAGTCCTGCAAAAAACCACAAGCTGAGCAGCGCATTGTAGTACACGATGGCGACAAGACATATGCCTGATAAAACCAGTGCTACCCCCGGAAAATAGGGATAAAATGGTACTGAAAACGGGCGTTCCAATTGAGGTTCTTTACTCCGAAGAACAAACAACGCGACCATACTGATCATGTACATCACCACGGCCCCCAAAGCTGCAAGAATGATCACCTGATCGGTAGTACCCAATAGAAGAGCAAGACACCCGACAAGCCCGCCAGCGATGAGCGCCCAGTGCGGAGTTTGAAAACGTACATTCACATTCCCCAAAAAAGAAGGAAGGTAACCACTTCGCGCCAATGCGAAAATCTGCCGCGAATAGCCGATGACGGTCCCGTGAAAAGAAGCGATCAGCCCGAAAAGGCCGAGACTGGCAAAAAGTTGCGTGAGGCTGTTGTCGCGGCCAAGCACAATGCCTAATGCTGCCGGCAGAGGGTAGTCAATTTCACTGAGCTGGCGCCATGGAGCAACTCCGCCTGTAAAGATCATGACGGCCATTGCCAGTACTACCAGGGTTAAAATGCCGTAAATGTAGCCCAATGAAATCGTACGCTTGGGATCTTCTACTTCTTCGGCAACCATCGCCACACCTTCGATAGCAAGGTAAAACCAGATCGCAAAAGGCAACGCTGCAAAAACACCGGCCCAGCCAAATGGCATCGGTTCTGCGACAAATGTACTGTATGAAAAATGGGGCGCGACAATACCAATGTAGATCAGAAGCTCCACCACCGCGAGTAAAGTGACTATCAATGAAAATAATGCTGACTCTTTGATCCCCAATAAGTTAATGAGAATGAAGATCACGTAGCAGGCGAATGCCACGTCGAGCACCTGCAATGAAGGATACAGAAAATGCGAGTAACTCCCGAGTGCAAATGCAATCGCAGGAGGCGTGACCAGAAACTCCACCAATGTGGCGTAACCTGCTATAAGCCCGCCCCACCAGCCAAATGCCCGATATGCATATGAAAATGGCCCCCCAGCTTGTGGAATCGACGTTGTGAGTTCTGTGAAACTGAAAATGAATGTCACATACATGATCGTGACTACGACCGTGGCGATGAGAAAACCAATGGTGCCAGAAACGCCCCAGCCATAATTCCATCCAAAATATTCACCGGAGATAACCAATCCGACCGCGATGGCCCAAAGATGTATAGGTTTTAAAACTTTTTTGAGCGCAGCGGTTTGTTCAGCAGACATGAAGGATGGTTTGACTTATTCTAAAACAATACAATATAGTCTATAACTATCCGAATGCTATTTGATACTATCTAAAAATTAAATTTTGTCGGTATTTTATTTCGATTTACTATCTCGGTGCAGTACGAAGGTAGTCGCCCATTTCTCTTACCTTATCGGTATTCAGGTAGTCGACGCCCAGTGCCATCATGGTTTTCCAGGAATTGATATTATCCGGCGTCGCCCAAATCCGCACCTTTTTTCCAAGGTTATGTGTCTGAGTAATCATCTTTTGAATGTTCTTTCTTTCTTTTTCAGGAAGCGGTCCCTCGCCATTCCAGCCTGAATATTTTTGAAACGCCTGGCTGATCAAACCAATATGGGCCAGCTGTGCCGGGGTATAAGAGACCTCCGGGCGGCCGTCAAAATAAATGTAGGCGGGGTATTTCTCAAATAATGCGGGATCAGGCACATTTCCGCTCACTACTATTTTGATGGTGCCAGTAGGTGCGAGTACCTTCCGGTGCGGTTCCAATTCTCTGATCAGCGCAGCAAGTGTTTCTTCTCCTGAGGTTTTTAAGTCAATCAGCAATTGCAGAGGAGCGTCTTTCTGAGCGTAAATGTTGCCGTCGTTTTTCTGTACAAGCTCTAAAATCGGGCCCAGATACAATGCATGGAAAGTTCGTTCAGGTTTAATGTCTTTCAGATTATGGGCAACAAAAAGTGAGTCGTTAACCAGGAATATATCCGCCTCGACAGAACCAAATTGTTGCTCGTAAGCATCCATAAGGGCTCTTTTTCGCTCATAGTCATTATGGGAGTGCGCCTGCGCGGTGGTGTACGCATTGATGCTTTGTCCATAAATAGTTTGGACAGAAAGGCAAATAAAAACAACCAAAGAAGTAAATAATTTCATACGAGGTAGTGGAGTAGGAACGGTGGTAAGTCAGGTCGATAACACAATCTTGGACCGTTTGATTTCTTAACCAAGAATTTTCTATGGAATTTTTGGCATTCAGTGAACAAATTTTCAACGGATGCGGCGATGAGTTTAGAATATCGTTATTTTAGCCAAACTTATTACATACTGATACCTGCCAATCAGCTCCTGCATGAAACAAAATTCTTCTCTATTTCGAAAAAAGACGGTTGAACAAATTCTCAAAGACGCCCATTCAAATGAGCACGGCGGGCTAGCCAAAATACTCGGTGTCCGGGACCTGGTTTCTTTGGGAATAGCGGCGATAGTAGGGGCGGGGATTTTCAGTACCATTGGGGTTGCCAGTTACAATGGTGGCCCGGCGGTATCGTTACTTTTCATTTTCACAGCGATTGCCTGCGTTTTCACAGCGCTATCCTACGCGCAGTTTGCGAGTACCGTTCCCGTTTCCGGGAGTGCGTACACGTATGCGTATGTGGCGTTCGGAGAGTTGTTTGCCTGGATCATTGGCTGGTCGCTGATCCTGGAATATGCCGTTTCCAATATGGTAGTGGCCATTTCCTGGTCGGAATACTTTACTGGCATGCTTCGTGGATTCGGAATTGTGCTTCCGGGCTGGCTTACTGTTAACCTGGAAACTGCGTCGGAAGCATTTGCAAAATTGCAAAGTGCGGGGGCGGCTGAAATGAGTACCTACGAAAAGTTTGCAGCTGCGGCTTACGAAACGGCACCGATGATCGGAGATTTTCACATTATGCTGAACCTGCCCGCAGGATTGGTCACATTGCTCATTACGGCATTGGTATATATCGGTATCCGTGAATCGCGGACGGCAAGTAACATCATGGTTGTGCTGAAAATCGGCGTTGTTTTGTTGGTGATTTTTGCCGGGGCATTTTATGTAAAACCTGAAAACTGGTCCCCATTTGCGCCCAATGGGATTAAAGGGGTAATGGGCGGTGTAGCATCCGTTTTCTTCGCATTCATCGGTTTTGACTCGATATCCACTACCGCTGAGGAATGTAAAAACCCGCAGCGCGATATGCCCAAAGCCATGATCTACTGTCTTGTGATATGTACCGTATTATATGTGCTCATTACATTGGTACTGACCGGAATGGTCAATTATTCAGAACTGAAAGTGAGCGATCCGCTAGCATTTGTTTTTGAAAAGAATGGCCTTGATTTTATGGCTGGGATCATTTCTGTGAGCTCGGTGATCGCGATTACGAGTGCCTTACTGGTGTATCAGCTAGGGCAGCCGCGGATCTGGATGACGATGAGCCGTGACGGTCTTTTATGGAAACGCTTTGCCAAAATTCACCCGAAATATCAGACTCCTTCATTTGCCACCATTGTTACTGGTTTCGTCGTGGGGATACCGGCACTGTTTTTCAAGATGGACTTTTTTGTGGATCTGACGAGTGTGGGAACCTTCTTTGCATTTATTCTCGTATGCGGCGGCATCCTTTATCTGGATCACAAAGGTATCTCAGCCCAATCTAAATTCCGGGTTCCTTATTTGAATGGGAAATACATTGTGGGGATACTCTTTTTAGTAGCTATCGCAGGGCTTTTGACTTATGGTCAGGAAGCGATCGCGGAATGGAAGGGGTTGTCGGGTATGGAAATTATTGAGCATAAGCTGCTCACCATTGTCTTTTGGATAACCTGGGCGACGCTTTCTGTAATGAGTTTCAAATATAACTTCTCAACATTGCCGGTAGCAGGAATCCTGACGAACCTTTATTTAATGACGGAACTAGGTTCGTCCAACTGGCTGATATTTGTGATCTGGCTGGCGATCGGGCTGGTGATTTATTTCAGCTACGGTTACAGGAAGAGCAAACTGGCGTAGCTAATAAGCATTGTCAGCCTGATCGCAGTCGAAGGTCGTTGCTGACTAGGAACAATCCCTTTGTATTGTGCATGCACTTCGACCGCCGGGCGGCCCCGTGCGCTCTTTGTGACAAAAACTGTATTTGTCTTGCTTTTTACTTTTTCTCGATTTTCAAGAGAATGTAAGTGTCCTCAATCTTTCTGGTAGAATCAACTTTTGGATAAGGCTTCACAGCGTTCAATATCAACCGGTAATCTTCTCCTGCGAACTTCTTGTCTAATGTATCTGCTTCTTTAAATTTTTGATCACATTGTCCCAGGCACATTTTAACGTGTTCATTCACTCCGCCTTCGGTAGTTACACCCGATAGCAATAAATCAACCGTCGCATTACCTGCCCACACACATTGTACATTCTCGGGGCAGCGGCTGTCTTGAAGTCCAAAAAAAGTCAATGTGGCTTTTGGAACATCATTCAGAGTAACGGTTTCCTTGTACTTGATACCCTCTTCCTTTTTATCGACGCCGGAGCTTTTACAAGAAACGATACCGGCGATAGTCAGTACAAACAAAAAATACCTTTTCATAGCGGTTTTTCGATTATAGTTTAGCCAAAGACAATTCTCTGATTGAAAAGGTTGGAAGGAAGATGGAGTCGCCTGGACTTAACAAGACTTGGTAAGTCTGTCAGACTTGCCAAGTCTAGGCGACCCCGTCTCAAATAATCAATGTAAAAACCGTGCCTTTTCCTACTTCTGAGGAAACATTGAGCTGGCCGTTGTGCTGTTGTAAAATCTGGCGGGAGAGGCTTAATCCGATACCTGAACCGGTTTTTTTGGTGGTATAAAAAGGAATAAATATATTTTCAATGGCCTCAGGTTCAATGCCATCGCCATTGTCTTCTACCTCAATCACAACATTGTCGGTCTGATAGGCGGTTAACGTGATCAGCCGGTTGGTTTGCGAAGAGAACGATTCGGATGCATTCTTGATCAGGTTGATCAGTACTTGTTGGATCTGGCTTCCATCGGCCTTCACGATCAGCGTTTCGGGCTTGATAGAAAGTTTCCAAAGCACGCCCGATTGCGTAAGGTCGGTTTGTAATAATTGCAAAACTTCCTGCAAAAGCTCGGCGACGCTAAGGTTCGCAAATACCGGCTTGGGAAGTGTCGTAAAATCACGGTATGCATTCACAAACTGCATCATGCCTTTGCTGCGTTTTTCCAGCGTGGACAATGCTTCTTTCAAGTCATTCACCGCTTCCTGGTCGCTGGTAGACTTTTCAATATCCTCATTTACAATCAGGCGCATGGTACCGACGAGTGAAACGATCGGCGTCATCGAATTCATGATCTCGTGACGCAGAACGCGCGTCAGGTTTTGCCAGGATTCCACCTCCTGCTGCTGTAATTCCGTTTGAATATTCTGTAAAACGACTATCCTTACCCACATTCCCCGAAGCTGAATAGCCGCCCCCTGCAACGCCAGCGGCTGGTCGGAAGGGGTTCGGTATAGTTCCCGGACGCCGCTATCGAGATGGGAAAGTAGTTCGTAGAGACGGGGGTGCTTGTCTTTCAGTTCGCTAAGCTGATGCAGCCGGTAAATGCCAAGCATCCGCAAAGCGGCATTGTTGATCAGGTTTACCTGTCCATTGTTATCAAAAGTGATCAGCCCGGTACCAATGTGCTGGACGATCGTGTTCAGATATTGAAGGTTAGCCTCTTTTTCGGCCCTCGCTTGGCGGAAAGCATGCAGAACCTCATTAAACTGCTGGTTCAGCTCCTTAAATGTCCTGCCCATTTTATTGTCCGACCGGAAATTGATCGTAAAGTCCGAGTAGCGGACCGATTCAAGAAAATAGGTAAGCTTCCGGTTTACATTCGTGACATACTGATAGAGCAGCGAGGCTTGAATGAATATGAAAATAGCCCCCAGCACATACACCAGTATTTCGTTCGTATGTTTGGAAGCAAGCCATGCCAGGGCAATGACACTCAGGACAATGATTATTATCCTGATCATGATCATAATACTGAAGTGCCGAAGTCCGATCATTAAAAGCTAACGAAATAAGGTGGAAGGTTTTTAGTTGTCCAGGACATTCTGCGGAACACCCGACATTTCACTCAAAATGAATTTCTCCAAAGAATTGATCTTATAATGAGCCAGATTAAATTTTGGATCATGGAATACTTCCATTGCAGGTACTGAAATCGTAACCATTCCGGCCGCGTGCGCAGCGCGAAGTCCCGCGTGTGAATCTTCAAAAGCAACGCATTCTTCCGGCAGTACGCCCAATTTGACTGCGGTCGTCAGATATACTGCCGGGTGTGGTTTGGTGAATTCTTCCAGTTCGCCTGAATGCCAGGTGTCAAAGTAATCAATAATTTCCAATCTGCGCAGTACGCCTTCAATCAGCTCCATGTGCGAAGCCGACGCCACCGCCAGTTTGAGTCCCTGCGATTTCAACTCTTTTACAAGGGCAATGGCGCCGGGCATTGCCTCCGCGTTGGCAAGAATGGTATGGTGGGCTTTTTCGAGGATTGCGCTTTCCAGTTCCTCGAAGCTAGGCGTATTCCACGGCTGGATCTGGTGGCAGAAATCAAGGAAGAGCTTAATGGATAGTCCCGTGGTTTGCAGTTTTAATGCTTCTGTAATCTCAAAATTGACTTTTTGCATTACTTCACGGGCGGCTTCTGTCCACATGGGTTCCGAATCGATCAGTAACCCGTCCATGTCAAATATGGCTGCTTTAATCATTATCAGGTGAGTGTATTTTTTTAATAACCACCCAAAACTACTACATTCGCCGCTTCTTTCCTTCGGTGAAATCCTTTTGTGAAAATTATAGAACGCTCTACATGAACCGATATCCCACCATACTAACCATAGCAGGCTCAGACAGTGGCGGCGGTGCCGGTATTCAGGCCGACCTCAAAACTATCGCAGCCTTAGGAGCATACGGTACCTCCGCGATTACAGCATTAACAGCCCAGAACACGCGCGGTGTCAGGGCGATTCACCCTGTTCCGTCCATATTTTTACAAGAGCAACTCGAAGCCGTTTTTGAAGACATTACCATTGATGCAGTCAAGATCGGGATGATCAATACCGCCGAGGCTGCGCTGGTTATCGCCGGAGTATTGGCGCGTTTTAAACCCCGGTTTGTAATTTTTGACCCGGTTATGGTGTCCACCAGCGGTTCAAAGCTCATTCGTGAAGAGACCATTGAGGTGTTATGGAGTGAGTTATTTCCTCTTGCAGACCTGATCACGCCTAACCTGGACGAAGGGGAGATTTTGATGTCAGGCAAAATCGATTCTTTGGAAAAAATGAAAGAAGCAGCCTCGGAGATGATACGGAACGGCTGCAAAGCGGTATTGCTCAAAGGCGGGCATCTGGTAGGGGAAACATTATTTGACGTTTTTGCGCAGCGCGGCCAGGATACGCTTACGCTGGAATCCGACTACATCGACAGCACCAATGTACATGGTACAGGCTGCACATTATCGTCCGCGATCGCAACGTGGGTTGCAAAAGGAAGTTCTCTCACGGAAGCGATCATTTTTGCCAAAGAGTACATTTCCGGCGCGATTGAAGCTGGTAAGGACGTCAAAACAGGTCAGGGCTCTGGGCCACTCAATCATTCGTATGCTCCGATGCCGATGCAAATTTTATAGGGGTAGTATGTGACCACCTCGTCAAAGCTACGTCTAAACAAGTAAGAGTAATGCGGGCCGCTTTCACGCAAGCTCTTTGATCAGGATCTTTTTTGTAAATTTGTTAAAAGCCAGCTTGTTATGACAGATCTGAAACTATACACCAAATTGTCCGGGTTACCCCAGCATCAAAAAGCTGAGGTGTCAAAATTCATTGATTCACTCAAACCTAAATCCCGGGTCAAATCAAGCAAAAGGGTTGCAGGGTTGGCAAAAGGACTTATTGAGATTCAGGATGGTTTTGATGATCCGATTTTAGGGTTCCAAGATTACATTTAATGGATTTCTTACAGAGTGTCATGTGGCAGGTATAACAAGAAAATAATTTTTCAAACCAAAATTAGGGTAAGCCGTAGCTGAGTTGTCAGAATTGAAAACAACAGCTATGAAAAAATTTTTCTTCACATTAATGGCCGGGGCGTGGTGCGCCCTGGCTCATGCTCAGCAACCTACGCAAACTGTCAAAGGCCGAATCGTCGACACTGAATCTCAGCAGCCTGTCATTGGCGCCAATGTTATCGTCACTTCCGTCAATCCGATAATGGGTGCTGCTACGGACACCGAAGGGAATTTTCGTATCGAAAATCTAGCGATCGGTCGTCATTCGTTCAAAATCACCAGCGTGGGTTACGACGATGCTTTTCTTCAGGAAATCAATGTTGGCTCAGGAAAGGAGGTGGAACTAAATGTTAAACTCACGGAATCATTTCGGTCATTGAATGAGGTGGTTATCAAAGCACAAAAGGAAAATGGCGCCCCACTCAATGATATGGTTAGTGTGAGTGGCCGCTCATTTACGGTGGACCAGACCAAGCGGTTCGCAGCCGCTGTCAATGATCCTGCCCGGATGGCTTTGTCATTTGCCGGCGTTGCTACCAATGATGACGGCAGTAACCAGATCATTATCCGCGGAAACAGTCCCAAAGGAATGCTGTGGAGGATGGAAGGAGTAGAGATTCCTAATCCGAACCATTTTGCCCAGGAAGGTTCCAGTGGAGGAGGGATAAGTGCGCTAAGTGCCAATGTGCTTGGTAATTCGGACTTTCTCACCGGTGCTTTCCCGGCGGAATATGGTAATGCGACTTCGGGTGTATTTGATTTAAAACTAAGGAAAGGAAACAATGAAAAGCGGGAATATGCATTGCAAGCCGGAATCCTTGGACTCGATTTCGCCGCGGAAGGTCCCATTGGCCCGAAAGGCGGAGCTTCTTATCTGGCTAACTATCGCTATTCTACCCTCTCTGTTCTTAATAAGATTGGGGTTAATCTCAACGGCGATGCTTCGATCGATTTTCAGGATGGTGCTTTTAAGGTATATATCCCTTACGACGAGAAAGTGGTGGTTACCGTCTGGGGAATGGGTGGATTGAGCACTTCAACAGTGGATGACGATGATTTTAAGGAGAAATTTAAGTCCAATCGCGGTATTATCGGAGTCAATTATTTGAGATATATCAACAACCGTTCTTACATGGAGAACATCGTTTCCTACTCAGCCACGAGCCAGAGCGGGGATTTCTATGACAAAGATCTGAAAGCGACATACCAGCAAAATTTCGTCAACCAGGCACTCCGGCTTTCCTCGCTCTATAACTACAAAGTGAATGCTAGAAATACTTTAAGGCTGGGTGTCATTATAAACCATCTTGATTTTAACCTGTTCGACAGGGACAATGAGGATGGGCCATTCCAGGTCAACGTTGACCAGAAAGGGAACACACAGCTGTTCCAGGGATATGCGCAGTGGAAGTCGCGTTTATCGCCTACCGTAACCGTGAATGGAGGCGTGCACGGAATGCTTTTGGGGCTGAACAATCAGTATTCCATTGAACCCAGACTTGGAATGAAATGGTCGGTTGCGCCGAAATCTACCATTAGTTTCGGGGCAGGTTTGCATAGTAAAACCGAGTCGATCTCTACCTATTTTGCTCAGGTGAAGGTACCGGATGGTAAGACTGATCTGCTCAATAAAAACCTCAAACTAATGAAATCGGCGCATTTGGTACTAGGCTATGAATTTCGACCGACTTCGAGCTGGCGCATTTTGGGTGAAACTTACTATCAGCATCATTATAATGTGCCGATCGGGCCTGCGAACACGACGACGCCTTTCCTGCTACACAATTCACAAATCAACGAGATCAGCGGTTTCGTCAGCGATTCGCTGACCAGCGACGGAAAAGGACGGAGCTATGGTGTGGAGCTGACCGTGGAGAAAGCATTGACCGGCGGTTTTTACCTGATGAGTACTACTTCGCTTTATCAGTCCAAATACACAGGACGTGATGGGATTGAGCGTGACAGCCGGTTTAATGGTCAGTATGTGCAGAATGTGCTGGCTGGGAAGGAATGGAAAGTCGGGAAAAACAAGACCAATATTTTCGCAGCAAATGTCAAGTTGCTGGCCTCAGGGGGTAACCGTACGACTCCGATTGATCTTGCGAAATCGAGAGAAACCGGTAAAACCGAGAGGGATTGGACGCGCAGCTACTCGCAACAATTGCCACATTACTTCCGCACCGATCTCCGGGTAAGCTATACCAAAAATAAGAAGCGCACTACTTCCACGATTTCCCTGGATATACAAAATGTGACCAATCGTTTGAATGCGCATGACCAGCACTATGACAGGAAAAATGACCGTGTGAAACTCATTACCCAAACCGGTTTGCTTCCAATCCTGAACTACCGCCTCGAATTCTAAAATTTGATGTTCGGTTCGTCACCATATTTTGATGCTTCATCGGAATAATTATTAACTCCATCGGAATCAGCAGGCTCCATGATCAAAGTCAATATATATTTGAATATTCAGTAACTGACGGACAGTCGGTTACTGATTCAAAAAAAATGTTCTGAACCAAAAAAGCCTAAAATCATGGAACCGCTACGCAATGAATTCGTTTGGAGAAAAGCTAAAAAACGAGCTGCTTTCGTCATGCACCTACGCACTTACCTGATCGTGAATGGAGGTTTGTGGCTGATTTACCTGGTTTCAACATTTCCATTCACAGGCAATGATATTTTCCCGTGGCCTGTGTTTCCAATGATTGGTTGGGGAATCGGACTGGCCACGCATTATTTCACAGCTTACGGAAACCTTGACGAAAAACAATTGGCTGAGCGTGAGTACGAGAAATTGATGCGTAGCTGACGCTTCACGACTTTGGAACGGTTGTTGTAAGGATCTTTTGAAAATGATTGTTTCAAAAGATGTAAAATACAACAGTTATGGAAAAGGATTTTGAAGACAGAGAAGCCATAAAAAAACTGAAATCATTGGCCGAAGACATCCGGTTTTGCATGTATACCACTTACAGCGACGGAAAAATAGAGTCCAGGCCGATGACTACGCTCGAAATAGATACTGACGGGAATGTATGGTTTTTTACCAGCCGGAATACGGAAATTGGTGATGAAACAAACCGCCGGGAGCCGGTAACGCTTATTTACTCCGACCCAAAGAGCAATACATATATTAGTGTTTCGGGAAACGCGGCCATTGTAGAAAGTGAAGCGAGAAAAGAAGAACTGTGGAACCCTATGTCGAAGGCGTGGTTCCCGGAAGGTAAGGACGACCCTAATCTGGTGGTACTGAAAGTGACCACCGATGAGGCGGCCTATTGGGACAGTACTTCGTCCAAGATGGTCGTATTTTTCTCTATGATCAAGGCTGTGCTGACCGGAACGACACCCGAGGGAGGCGATCATGGGAAGCTGAATCTGGTTGGATAGATTGAATATCGTGAAATGTAAAGAGCTGGTTGACAATTTGTCGACCAGCTCTTTTTGCTTCGAATGCGGCGCGATTACTCTGCGTTTGCTTCCTCGTTCACATACGTTTCAGCCAGCTCGGTCAGCTTATGATCCGTTTCGCCTTCCTGGTCAAGTGTTTGTTGCAGCAGGTCCGCAACGTCGGTGTGGCCGAGAGTGCGGGCGATGTTTCGCAGCGTTCCATAAGAGGCAATTTCGTAATGTTCTACTTTTTGGGCGGCCATAATCAGTCCGCAGTCGCGCACCATAGTTCCTTTATCAGTACTGCTGATGATCTCGTTTGCTTCTTCAATCAGTCCTTCCATAGCAGCACATTTTTTTGCTTGTGCTTTTTCACCAACCATCCCGAAAATCTCCTCCAATCTGCTTACATGTTCTTCTGTTTCAGTAGTATGCATATCGAAAGCGGATTTCAATTCTTCGGAAGTTGCGTTTTTAGCCATTTTGGGCAATGCTTTTGTCAGATTCTTTTCTGCCCAGTAAATGTCTTTAAGCCCGTCTATAAATAGTTCTTTCAGTTTTTCACTATCTGTATCCGTAATTTGTCGGGTGGCAGTTTTGCTTTTGGTCGCTTTCATAGTTAGTCGTTGATTAAAAGGTAAATGGTTTTAAAATCGAATGAAACCTATCATTCTTCACAATTCCGGTTTAAAAACCATACCAAAATCAAAATTGGCTGTCGTTGCAGATTGGTTGTCTGGAATGAAGACTAATGTCCACATATACGTTTACGAACAGTTTGTTTTATGTGGAAGCGGGGTAAACTATGGAATGGGTATGAAGAATATAGGGAATGATTTTTTTAACAGAAGATTATCGATTTCATCATATTAAATCATTCGATATGCGCGGCAACAGGTTTCCTAAAACTGTAATAACCCTTCTGGTCTTAATTTCGATTGTTGGTGCTGGCTGGTATTTTTTCAAAAAGTACAAAGGCGATAATGCAAATCCGGCGTCAGGACTGAAACCCAGGGTCGAGATGGGGATCGGGCGTATCAGCAACATTACCGACAGCACCATTGACCTGTCGTTGAAGTTACTGGTCGACAATCCGCTGCCCTTCGGACTGGATATTGAAGATTTTAGTTACCTGGTGAAAATGAACGGCGTGACCATTATAGAGAATAAACATGCCGAGCTGCTGAGACTGGAAGCAAGGGATAGCACTGTGGTGGAGCTTCCATCGCAGCTGAAAATTAAGAAGCTGAAAGCCGAGGGAGACTCGGAAGCTGCAAAAGGAGAGGATAGCGCCAATTATCATTTCGAAGGCCGGTTCCATCTGGCCAAGCCATTTCTGGGAAAAGATACCATTGTGCTGGACATGGACAAAAGGTTGCCGCTATACCGGCTTCCGAAAGTGGAAATTGTGGATTATGATATGACCAAATTCAGACTGTCGAAGTCTCAGGTGGTGCTAAAACTCAAATTTTCAAACCAAAATCCGTTTCCGGTACAGTTTGAAGATCCTTCTTATGTGGTGGATCTGGGCAAGCAGAAGCGGCTGGCGGAGGGAAGTGTGAAGGGTACTACCAAAATCAAAGGGAAAAGCCATGAAATTTACGACATACCATTAGCGATCGATATGGGTAAAATTTTGAAAGCGACAGGCCAGTTGATCGCCAAAGGCAAGTCGCTTCCATTTACATTATATTTCAAAAGTAAACTAGTTTCCGAGAATGAGGTGTTCAAAAACAGTGACGTCAATATCATCGTCAATGGTGAATTGAAGGACCTGGAAACGGTTCAGAAGAATTTATCGAAATAACCGTTACCTGGCATCAAACCAAATCGTCATTTCATTCGCACCGCGGTTTGCCCAGGCGTAATAGGGGATCAATGTGATGTTCCCTTCGTTTGTTTTAAGCACATTGATACCGCCGAGCATGTCTTTTTGATACTGCGGAACAAAGGACTGTGTTCCCGAAATGCGGATCGAAAGTGCCTTGCCACCATTGTCGTGCCCTTCCGCACAGTAAAGTACAGGGCCGCGCTCAATGGCGACCTTACCCTGATTCGTTTTAACATTTTCGTTTGACACAACTTTGCGAACAGGCATATCGAGCGTCAGTTCTACTAGGTCACCCTTTTTCCAGGGGCGGGTAATTTTGAGATAGCCTTTTTCAATGGTAGCATCGCTTTTCTTTCCATTGATCAATAATGTGACCGGCTTGGAAAGTTTGTCCTGATAAGTGTACAAATTACCGGGAATGGCCTCGCCGGTAGCCCAACCCGGAATGCGGATGGATAGTGGAAAAGTGGCTGGCTTTTCCGGGTAAACAGTGATTTTGATATTTCCCTCCCATGGATAGTTGGTCTGCTGGGTCAATTTGACCGGTACATTGCCAACTGTCAGATTAGCCTCATTATCAGCGAACAGGTTCACGACGAGCTCGTTACCACGCGTCGCGTAAATGTAACCCGGCATGGAAGGAAGGAAACGCGATACATTGGTGGGGCAGCAGGCCGTTCCGAACCATGACTGCCGCTCTGCGCCATGACCACTTTTGAAATCATTCACACCATTGGAAGCCATTGGATTAACATAAAAATACTTATCACCATTGACCGACATTCCGCCTAAAAAGCCATTATAAAGCACACGTTCAAAAACATCCATATACTTGGCTTCACCCGTGGAAAGGTACATTTTATGATTCCAAAGCATATTTGCAATGGCAGCACAGGTTTCCGCGTACGCATTGTCATTGGGCAGGATGTAAGCTTTGTCAAACGCCTCGCCGTCTTCCCGCGCACCCACGCCGCCGGTAATGTATTGCTTTTTATGAGTAGCATCATCCCAGATCGCGTGAATGGCAGTCTCGTATTGGGGATTGTTTTCGAGCGTCAGCATATCAGCGACGGCCGTGTACAGGTATTGCGCACGTACCGCATGGCCGACCGCCTCGCGCTGGCGAACAAACGGTACCTGGTCCTGAAAATAGGAAGGGCCAAGCTTGTGTTCGTCCAAAAACAGGGTGCGTTTGTCGGAGCGACCACGCATGTCGATAAAAAAACGGGACAGATTGAGGTACTCTTTTTTGCCGGTTGTTCGGTAAAGTCTGATTAATGCAATTTCGATTTCTTCGTGACCTGGAACCACTACCAATTGACCTGGTTTAGGGCCAATGGTTTTGACGAGATGGTCCGCGTTTTTGATGGCGACATTCAATAAATTCTTTTTGCCGGTAGCTTCGTAGTGTGCAACAGCTGCTTCATAAAGGTGCCCCACATTGTAGAGCTCATGGCTGCCATTTTCGAAAGAATACCGGTAAGGGCCGGCGATCCAGTCGAAGGAGCCGGTCGTGTCTTTGTTGATCGTACGGAGCGTGTAGAGGTAGCCGTCGGGTTCCTGGGCTGCTGCAAAAAGGGTGATCAGGCTGTCCAGGTAATGATCCAGCTTTGGATCGTAATGATTTTGAAGCACATACGAGGCTCCCTCCACTACTTTGAAAACGTCCGAATCATTGAAACGGACGCCTTCGAATTTCCCTTTTTTGAGTCCTCCCGCCACCGCGAAGTTATTAATCCGGCCGGACTCCTCGCATTGTTGTAACGCATGCGGAATGGTCACATTCTGAGCGGATTGGAGCCGGTCGTGCCAGAAACCCTGACTGGTTTTGACGTTTTTTAAATGTACGGGGACAATTTTACTTTCCTGGGCAAATAAAGAGTTACAGCAAAAAATGAGGCAGAAGAACGGAATATATTTGGTCATTACCGGAACAAATTGATTTATATCGAATACTATCGCTCCTGCTAGTCCAAAAAACATGCCAGTTACAGCCCGTACTTTTCCATTCGGCGGTAAAGTGCGGCCCGGCTCAGGCCAAGTTCGCGCGCTGCATCGGTAATGTTGCCATTGAAGCGTTTCATTGCCTTCACGATCATGGTCTTCTCCATGTCTTCCAGGTCAAAACCGGTGGCGGTGGTAGGTTGTCCGGCGGAACTTTTCAGGAAAAGGTCGTCGGGCTGCAATGTTTTTTCCTGCGAAAGAATTACGGCGCGTTCAATGGCGTGCTGCAATTCGCGAATGTTACCGGGCCAGTTATATTGCTGCATCTTTTTGATCAATGCATTGCTGATATCATTAACCGGGCGGTTGTATTTTTTGGCGTATTGTTTCAAATAGTAGTCGGCCAGGGCACCAATATCCTCGGGACGGTCGCGTAGTGCCGGCAGGTCAAGCTCAATGGTATTGATCCTGTACAAAAGATCCTGACGAAAAACTTTCTCCGTCACCATTTTCTCAATGTTCATATTAGTCGCGCAAATCAAGCGCACATCCAGGGCAATGGGCTTGTTGGAGCCCACGCGGGTTACCCGGCGTTCCTGGATAACGGTCAGTAACTTGGCTTGCAATGCCAATGTAAGGTTTCCGATCTCGTCCAGGAATATGGTTCCGCCTTTTGCTTCTTCAAATCTCCCGGCGCGGTCTTCTTTTGCATCCGTAAATGCGCCCTTCACGTGACCAAAAAGCTCGCTTTCAAATAATGTCTCGCTCAATGCACCGAGGTCGACCACCACAAAAGGTTTGTCGGCACGCTTGGAGTGCTGGTGTATATGCTTGGCGAGCTGCGTTTTACCGGTACCATTTTCACCGAGTACCAGCACATTGGCATCGGTAGCTGCAACACGTTCAGCGGTTCCGAGTACCTGGCGCATGATCTCACTCGTAGCAACAATGGTATCAGAGGCAGACTTGCTTTTCTTACCGTCGTCTTTTGATTTTTCTTCTGCTATGGGAGCGACTTTATCTTTTCCGCCTTCGAGTGCTACTGCAATGGTAGCGAGCAGTTTATCATTTTCCCAGGGCTTTAATACAAAATCAATAGCCCCTGCCTTGATCGCCCTGATCGCCATTTCAATGTCGCCGTAAGCGGTGATCATGATCACTTTCGCGGCGGGATTAATGTCCAGGATACGGTCGAGCCAGTGAAAACCTTCCCGTCCGCTATTCACGTCGCGGGTGAAGTTCATGTCTAGCAGGATCAGGTTGTAATCACCATTGGTGACCAGAAAAGGTAATTTCTGTGGGTTTTTTTCAATGTCGACGACTTTTGCATGTCTTTTGAGCAAAAGTTTGGCTGCGCTTAGCACATCTACATCATCGTCTATGATCAGGATTTTGGCTTCGGAGAGTTGCATGGCTGTTTTCTTGTGGTGCGCAAAAGGGGTAAATTTCTGCGATTATAGGCTCTATTCTGAATTGTTTGGTAAGATAGCGGATGCAATTTGAATTTTATTTCATAACAAATCAAAAAGTAACTATTTTACCTGAAAAAGGGCATAAATATTCTTGTCCGCCGCCGAACAAAAATGTCCGATAACGGACATTGGAAACTGGCAGAAATTATTCAATTGCATTGATTTTCAATATATTATATCGGTTTGGTTTCTTTGGCATAGTGATTGGATAATGAGTAGGAAAGTTCAACTATCGAATCTCAATCACTAGCATATAATGGAAGTTAAAACACCTAACTCAACAAGCACCAACAACGGATTTTCCGGAGGATCGTCGTCTATGGACAAAATTAAACCCAAGAAATTCTGGACTACCCAGCGGATCGGTATCATCGCCGGCAGCACCCTTTTGGTTGCTTTTCTGGTATATCAATTCTTTTTTGCCGATAAACGCAGCAAACTGAATGTAGAACAGGATAAACTGACAATCTCTACGGTGAAGCAAGGCAAGTTCGATGAGTTTATCGTGGTAACCGGTGTGGTTCAGCCATTGAAAACCATTCAGCTGGATGCGATCGTAGGAGGATATGTTACTGAAAAACTGATCGAAGGCGGTAACATGGTGAAACAGGGAGATGTGTTATTGAAACTGGAAAACCAAAACCTGAAACTGAGCTTCCTGCAATCAGAAACAGAAGCCAGCCGATTGGTTAACGATCTTCAAAATACGCGCCAGAGTCTTAGAATCGCACGATTTAATCTTCAAAAGACATTAAGTGAACTGGATTTTCAGATTGATCAGGCGAGAGATGCGCATGAGCGTAATACAAAACTATATAAGGACAAGGTCATCCCGGATGCAGATTATCTGAAAACAAAAAGGGAGTTTGAGCGCCTTACCAAGCAACGCGACATTGAAGTTGAATCTCAGAAATACCAGGAGGAAAACTCTAAAATGCAGATCACACAACTGGAAGGAACATTGGCCAGTACTCAGAAAAACGTAAATCTGTGGAGACAAACACTGGAAAACCTGTCTGTGAAAGCGCCTGTGTCCGGTTTGCTTTCTTCCATGAACGTGGAAGTGGGTTCTAACATCAACCAGGGCCAGAACATTGGCCAGATCGATGATTTGAATGGGTTCAAAATGCGCGTCAGCGTCGACGAGCACTACATTTCAAGGATTTTTGCAGGCTTGCAGGGCTCCATGGAATTCAATGGAAAAGACTACGGATTGAAAATTATCAAAATCTATCCTGAGGTACTGAGCGGTCGTTTTGAAGTAGATATGCAATTCGATAAAGGAGCTCCTGAATTGATCAAAAGAGGCCAGTCAGCACCGATCCGCCTGCAATTGGGACAACCTTCACAAGCGACATTGCTGCCTGTCGGTGGGTTCTTCTCCGAAACCGGTGGAAACTGGGTATATGTAGTAGGCGACGGCGAAAAACGCGCATCGAAACGCAAAATCACATTAGGTCGCAAAAATCCTGAATATTTCGAAGTACTGGAAGGTTTGCAACCAGGTGAAAAAGTAATCACCAGCTCATATGAGAACTTCGGGGATAATGAGGTGTTGGAATTCTAAAAAGGCTGTCGGCCGTCGGCAATCGGCTTTCAAGGGTCGACAGCCGACAGCCGATCGCCGTAATAAACTCTATTAGAAAGTAAATAATCAATCACAACCTGGCCGACAGCCGACAGCTGAAAGCCGATAGCCAAAGAAAACCCAATGATTAAGATTAACAACCTGCATAAGATCTTTTCTACGGAAGAGGTAGAAACCACTGCCCTGAACGGGATAGACATGGATGTAAGAGACGGCGAGTTCGTCGCAATAATGGGTCCTTCCGGTTGCGGAAAATCCACATTGCTCAACATCCTCGGCCTGCTGGATAATCCAAGCGAAGGTTCCTACGAATTTTATGGCACGGAGGTAGCGAAAATGTCGGAACGTCAGCGGGCGCAAATCCGTAAAGGTAACATTGGTTTTGTGTTTCAGAGCTTTAACCTCATCGACGAACTAACTGTTTATGAAAACGTTGAGCTTCCACTGTTGTACCTGAAAACACCTCCTGCTGAACGCAAGGAAAAAGTAGAAGCAGCGCTTACCCGCATGAACATGATGCACCGCCGCAACCACTTTCCACAGCAGTTATCCGGGGGACAGCAGCAGCGTACGGCCATCGCACGGGCGGTAGTAGCTACACCCAAAACTATTCTCGCGGATGAGCCTACAGGTAACCTTGACTCTAAAAACGGAGAAGAAGTAATGAACCTGTTAAGCCAGTTGAATGCAGCGGGGACGACCATTCTGATGGTAACTCACTCACCATACGATGCAGGTTTCGCCCATAGGATCGTCAACCTGTTTGACGGAAAGATCGTGACCGAAAAGGTGCATGTTTAAAAGGCGCTATGCCAAATACCAAATCTAACCATGAAAAAACTCCTTACCATTTTACTCGCTGGTGTCAGTACGCTGGCGATTGCCCAGAAAAGAAATCATCTGAGCAGAAGCATTGACGATGATGGTAAAACATTATCCATTCGCGTGACTGGCACTATCGACGGAAAGGAAATTAATTATGATAAATCTTTCAATGTAGAGGAGCTTTCCAGCGAGGAGCGAATGGCATTGCGGGATAAAGTCCTGGATTCCATTGAGGCAGGTAATATGGATCTTCCCGAACCTCCGAAACCACGTTCCGCTCCGAAGCCAGTACCTGGCGTTGAGCATGTGAAATCGTCGCCCGAACCGGTGGTGTACTCATCCAACGGATCGAATTCGGTCATGATGATTCATAAGGACCCCAATGAGGACTTGACAGAAAGTACAGATCCCAAAGGATTTACAAAGCATGTCAGATATAATCCGGATTCAGGCGAGATGTTCCTGAAATACCGGTTTATGAAAAACAACGAGGAATACATTTACGAAAAAACAGTAGACGCTTCCGACAAATCGGAAAGCGAGCGCCAACGTATCATCGAGAAATTCGAGAACGAAATAGAGCTTCCTGGCAAAGGGATAGAAATGTAAAATTATGCTGCAAAACTATTTGAAGATTGCGTGGAGAAACCTGCGCAATCATAAGTTTTATTCGTTTCTGAATATTTTCGGCCTTGCATTGGGACTGGCAAGTTGCTTGCTGATCACGTTGTATGTCATCGATGAGCTCAGCTATGACAAGTCTTTTGGTCACGCGGAACGTATTTACCGGATCAATGCAGATATACGCTTCGGCGGAGCAGATATGTCGCTTGCGGTAGCACCTGACCCGCTTGCATTTACATTGAAGAAAGATTATCCTCAGATTGAACAGGTTGTGCGGCTGCGGGAAAATGGCAGCCAGCTGGTACGCAGGGCGGAAGCAGCAGAAAACCTCAAAGAAGAGCATGTTGTTTACGCTGACTCCACTTTTTTTAAAGTATTCTCCGTTCCAATGTTAATGGGGGATGCAGAAAAAGCATTAAAAGATCCTCACACGGTTGTCATTTCAGAAACCGATGCTGCCAAATATTTCGGGGCAGAAAATCCGATCGGTAAAGCGCTGATCGTTGATAATTCTCAAACATATACCGTTACCGGTGTCATGCAGGACATTCCGGCGCAATCGCATTTGCGTGATATGAATATGTTGCTTTCCATGAGTTCTACTGAGGAAAGCAGGCTGGGAGGATGGGGAAGCCACAATTTTAATACATATCTTTTATTTAGAGAGGGCGTTGATCCTGTACAGTTCGAAAAGAATTTTGAAACAGTCCTGCAAAAGTATACTGCAAAATGGCTGGTCAGCTTTTTGGGTGCCTCGCTGGATGAGGTCCGCAAATCGGGAAGTTATTTGCGCTACACACTCATTCCGCTTACCGATATACATTTGCATTCAGACCGTACCTCTGAGATCAATGTCAACGGTAATATTCAGTACGTATATATTTTTGCGGTCGTAGCCTTATTCCTGCTGACCATTGCCTGCGTAAACTTTATGAACCTCGCGACGGCGCGCTCTGCGAACCGGGCAAAGGAGGTTGGTGTGCGCAAAGCTTTGGGTTCCGAGCGTTCTTCTCTCGTCAGCCAGTTTCTCACGGAATCAGTGATGCTGAGTTTCTTTTCACTCGCACTGGCAGTTATTCTGGCTTATGCAGCGCTTCCGTATTTCAATAATCTGGCCGGTAAGCAGGTTAGTTTTCCAATACAAAAGGTTTGGTTCTGGGCTGCTTTGTTGTTAACGGGTGGTGCCGTGGGAATGCTGGCAGGGAGTTATCCTGCGTTTTTCCTTTCCGCTTTCAAGCCGCTAAAAGTTTTAAAGAACAGCGTGGAACTCCAAGGAAAGGGAGGCTATCTGCGTAATGGGCTCGTTGTTTTTCAATTTGTGATTTCAGTAATGCTCATTGTAGGCACCGGCGTGATCTATCGTCAGTTGAATTTTATCCAGACCAAAAAGCTAGGCTTCAACAAAGATCAAATGCTGATCGTGAACGATGCCTATGCGCTCAATAATCAGGTTAAATCATTCAAGGAGCAGGTTATGCGGATTCCAAATGTGGAAAGCGCTACTGTGACGAGCTTTCTGCCTACGCCATCGTCCCGCACTGACCATACATTTTTCCCGGTTGGGCAAATGGAGCAGGACAAAGGCATTAATATGCAGAAATGGGCCGTTGACTATGATTTTGTAAAAACAATGGGTTTACAAATAGCCAACGGACGTCCTTTCCAAGAAGAATTTCCGTCCGATTCTGCGGGCATTGTCATCAATGAAGCAGCTGCAAAAGTGCTGGGATATGCTGATCCGGTTGGAAAACGAATATTCGGATATGAAGACGCAGCTTTGACCCAAAAAGTGACTTACACAATCATTGGTGTAGTAAAGAACTTCCATTTTGAATCTCTGAAGAAAAATATCGGCGCGCTGAGTTTGGTGCTTTACCGAAGCAATGGGAATGTGGTTTTCAAGTTAAGTGGCGGCAATGTGGCGCAAACCGTCGGTCAGGTTGAACAGCTTTGGAAGAAAATGGCACCGGGGCAACCGTTCAGTTACCGGTTCATGGACGAAGACTTTAATCAGGTTTATCGCAGTGAAGAGCGGGTAGGGAAGATTTTTATCACTTTCGCTGTCATTTCGATCATTATTGGCTGTCTTGGTTTGTTCGGGTTGTCCGCCTACACCGCTGAACGCAGGACAAAGGAAATCGGCGTGAGGAAGGTGCTCGGAGCAAGCGTAGCCAACATTGTTACACTGCTTTCGAAAGAATTTTTGAGGCTCATCATCATTGCCATTGTGATTGGTATTCCTATTTCCTGGTTCGGGATGAACCAATGGCTCAACGACTTTGCCTATCATGTAGATCTTGCCTGGTGGATGTTCGTCGCAGCCGGGGCACTCGCTATCACAATCGCCTTGCTGACCGTAAGCTTCCAAAGTATCAAAGCAGCACTGATGAATCCGGTGAAGTCGTTGAGGAGCGAATAGTTGACTTCGGCTGTCGGCAATCGGCGGTCGGCTTTTAATTCAAATGAAGGGATTGATGATGGTAAGGTGGTTTCGAAAGCAGAGACCGGGTTTTCAATCTCAAATGCGATAACTTCTATCTGTTTGCCGATCAGTTTGTCCGGCAGGTTAAGCAGCTCAGAATTGCTTGTAGGCACTATGATTTTCATAACTTCTTAGCAAAAAAATATAACTCCAAAATAGGCGACAGCCGATCGCTGAAAGCCGACAGCCCTACTAACTCATGTTCAAAAACTACTTCAAAATCGCATGGCGGAATTTGTTGAAAAACAAAACATTCAGCCTGATCAACATCCTTGGCCTCGCGCTGGGAATGGCCTGCAGCCTGCTCATTATGCTTTGGGTGCAGGATGAAGTCAGAATGGATCGCTATCACAAGAATGATACGCGGCTTTTTTCGGTCATGGAGAACCAGTACTATTCTGGTGCGGTCAATACATTCTCTTCTACGCCCGGTATCTTGGCCGAAAATATTGTCAAGGACATTCCTGAAATTCAGATGGCCAGCCAGTTGCTTTGGGAAGAATCGCCGGTGTTCACCGTGGGCAATGTGTTGGATAACGAAAAAGGACGCTATGCCCAGGGTGATTTTCTTTCGATGTTTTCGTTTGATCTAAGCCAGGGCGACCCAAAGACCGCATTGAAACGCCCGGACGGCGTGGTGATTTCGCAAAAGCTGGTCAACAAGTATTTCAAAGGCCAGGATCCAATGGGCAAAACGATCCGGGTTGATAACAAAGACGATGTGATCGTTACCGGGATACTCAAAGAAATTTCGCCCTACTCATCGATGACATTCGATTTTCTGATGAGCTACGACCGTTGGCAAAAAAATAATAAATGGTCGCAGGAATGGGGCAACAATGGTCCGCGCTGCGTGGTAATGCTCGCTGGCAATACATCCGTTGAAAAGGTCAATGCCAAGATTAAAAATTATATCAAAACAAAAAATAAGGACAGCAATGTTGAGCTGTTTTTGATCAACTACGGCGAGTCCTATCTTTATTCCAACTGGGAAGCCGGCAAGCAGAACGGGGGACGGATTGAATATGTACGAATGTTTACCATTGTCGCCGTTTTCATCCTGATCATTGCCTGTATCAACTTTATGAACCTGGCGACAGCCCGCTCGGTGAAGCGCGCGAAAGAAGTAGGATTGCGAAAAGTGGTAGGAGCTTACCGCAGCAGTCTGATCACCCAGTTTATGGGAGAATCCATTCTGATCACATTGCTGGCACTTTTCTTTGCCGTTGTGCTGGTAGTAGTTTTACTGCCTTCATTTAACGCACTGACGGAGAAAAAACTGGCACTCGATTTTCTCGACCCGTCTTTGCTTTTGCTGCTTTTGGCATTGGCAACTGCAACGGGCCTCGTAGCCGGAAGTTACCCTGCATTGTTTATGTCCTCGCTGAATCCGGTGGTCGTGCTGAAAGGTGCATTGAAATTCAAGCCCAGTGCGGCTTATTTCCGTCAGGGACTGGTCGTGTTTCAGTTTGGCTTGTCGATATTACTGATTCTCTCTATGATCGTGGTGTACAACCAGATCCAGTACATTCAAAGCAAGAACCTCGGTTTTGCGCGTGAAAACCTGCTGTATATCAGTGACATTGAAAGAGGGATGGCGAAGAATTTTGCGTCTTTCAAGCAAGCGCTGGAAAACGAGCCCGGCATTAAATCCGTGTCCAGCTCCCAGGCCAATCCGATGAATTATGGCAGCTCTACCCAGGGTGTGCGGTGGCCAGGTAAGGATACTACCCAGCAATTGCTCTTTAATGTAAATCCGTCGGGTTATGATTTTGTCAAAACAATGGGCATCAAGCTCTTGGACGGCCGTGATTTTAGTCCGGAGTTTGGTACTGACACTTCCAATTACCTGATCAATGAAGCTGCCGCTAAAAAGATCGGCTACAAAGATCCGGTAGGAAAAGAGTTGACCATGTGGGGCAAAAAGGGCAAGATCATAGGTTTAATGAAGGATTTTCATATTGGCTCACTACATGTCGCTATCGAACCGCTGATCGTCAGCCTGCAACCGAAACAGGATACCTGGGGTGCGGCGCTGATCAGGACAGAGGCTGGGCGTACGAGTCAGGCTATTGAAAATATCGAGAAACTATTCAAGCGATACAGCCCGGGTATACCGTTTAAGTACCATTTTGCAGACGAAGAATTTGGCAATTTGTACAAAGCTGAAAACGTAGTCAGCAAACTTTCCAATTACTTCGCTTTTCTGGCGATTTTCATTTCCTGCCTGGGCCTGTTTGGTCTGGCAGCATTCACCGCGGAGCAGCGTACGAAGGAGATCGGAGTGCGTAAAGTGCTGGGTGCCAGCATTGCCAATGTTGTAGGGATGCTTTCCATGGATTTTGTAAAACTGGTCGCGCTTGCTGCCTTTATTGCGTTCCCCATTGCCTGGTACTTTCTCAGAGGCTGGCTCGAAAAATACGCCTACCGCATCGACATTGAATGGTGGTATTTCGTCGTAGCAGGAGTCGCGGCATTGCTCATTGCATTGTTTACCGTCAGTTTCCAGGCCATCAAAGCGGCGCTGATGAACCCGGTGAAGAGTTTGAAGAGTGAGTAGGGGCGGCGGTCGGCTGTCGGTTGTTGGCGGTCGGCTATCGGCTGTCAGACTTCGGCTTTCGGCAGTTGGCTATCAAGACAATGCTATGTACCTGATTTTTGAGATATAACAAGATTATTCCTAACTCTAAAAAAAGGCCGACAGCCGATTGCTGAAAGCCGACAGCCATTAGCTATGTTCCAAAACTACATCAAAATCGCGTGGCGCAGCCTGATTAACTCGAAGGTCTTTTCCTTTGTCAATATCCTCGGACTTGGCATTGGAATGGCCGTTGCTATGCTGGTTTCATTGTGGGTATGGGACGAAATTTCTTTTGATCACGGCAGCCCAAATTCGGAGAGTGTAGCCCGTGTTATGCTGCAATCGGTACAAAACGGTGAGATAGTTACATCACCCAACATGCCCTTTCCGCTATCCGAAGAATTGCGAAAAAGCTATCCCGACGATTTTGAGCACGTGGCACTTTCCTGGGACACATCTGACTATGACCTTCTGGTAGGAAAGAACAGATTCAGGAAGCGGGGCAGATTTATGGAGCCCGAGGGAGCTGAAATATTGGCACCCGAAATGCTATCCGGTAAGCGTTCCTTTTTAAATGATCAATCTTCCATAATTATATCTGAATCAGCCGCAAGAGCCATGTTTGGCGAGACTTCTCCAACAGGAAAACTCCTCACGATCGATGGCGAAATGAAGGCCCAGATTGCGGGTGTTTTTAAAGATTTTCCCAATAATTCCCAGTTTAGCGACCTTTCATTTATCGGGCCATGGGATCTTTTTGTTTCGGTAAAAAAAAGGAAATGGATGCAGGAAGCCACAAGCAACTGGTCGCTAAAAACGTTTGAAATACTGGTTCAGGTTTCTCCAAAAACAACGATAGGGGCGGTCTCGGGCAAAATAAAGAACACCATGCTCAACCGGGTTGGTGATATCAAGACGGAGGCCATTTTGAAGCCAGGCATTATTTTACATCCTATGCACAAATGGCATCTGTATTCAAAGTGGGAGAATGGGTTAAATACCGGAGGCTTTATTACCTATGTCAGGTTGTTCAGTGTTATTGGTGTTTTTGTGCTGATCCTTGCCTGCATTAATTTCATGAATCTGAGTACCGCCCGTTCACAGAAAAGGGCACGAGAAGTTGGTGTACGCAAAGCCGTAGGTTCTTTTCGCAGCCAGCTGATTTTCCAATTTTTGTGCGAGTCGATGATGATGGTCGTTTTCTCGTTTCTGCTGGCACTGGTCTTTGTTGAACTTGCGCTACCTGCTTTTAATGGTTTTTCGGGCAAAAAAATGGTCTTTCTGTCCGGGAATGACCTTGCGGCCCAGCCGTTATTCTGGATCGGTAGCTTCGTTATTTGTATTGTAACTGCCGTTGTAGCAGGTATTTATCCTGCATTCTATCTTTCCTCCTTCAAGCCTGTTAAAGCTCTTCAATCGGGGTCGTTTTTTTCAGGCCATTCCAATGGTTTTCCACGCCGGCTTCTGGTAGTCATTCAGTTTTCATTATCGATTATGCTGATCACCGGAACATGGATTGTACTAAGGCAAATCCAGTTTGGCAGGGATAGAAATGTAGGTTATGATCGGGAGAGGTTAGTAAACATCAGAATGGCAAATTTTCACGGGTCGCTGGACGCGCTCACCAATGAACTGTTGCGTTCTCCCGCTATTGTCAATGTGGCACAATCTTCCGGAATGGTAACTGATGTTCGTTCCAATGCCAGTGGTTTTTTATGGTCTGGCAAAGATCCGGGGCTCCGAGAAAGTTTTGCCGTCATTGCAGCATCACATGACTACGGAAAGACGGTTGGCTGGCAAATACGTGAAGGCAGAGATTTTGCAAGATCGTTTTCGTCTGATTCCAATGCAGTTATCCTGAATGAGGCCGCTGTCAAATACATGGGCATCAAGGATCCGATTGGTCAGACGATCAGATGGAAGGACGATACTTTCAATGATGATGTCTATCACATCGTAGGAGTAGTAAAAGACATGGTAATGGAATCACCTTTTGCGCCGGTGAAACAGACCATTTATTTCATGACCTACGCGCCAAATTTTTTGCTTTTAAGGGTGAATCCGAATGCAGATTTTGTCAGGACTATTACCGGAGTGGAGGCAGTTTTTAGGAAATATGCACCGGAGGCTACATTGGATTACAAACTGGCGGATCAAGAATATCAGGGGAAATTCCATAGCGAAGAACGCATCGCGAGTTTGGCCCGGTTATCAGCTTTTCTGGCGATTTTTATTAGCTGTCTCGGTCTTTTTGGGATGGTATCTTTCATCATTGAACAGCGAACTAAGGAAATCGGCATCCGCAAAGTACTTGGTGCATCCTCACTCAGGCTTTGGAGCTTGCTAACCAAAGATTTTGCCGGTTCTATATTGATTTCCTGCCTGGTTGCGACGCCAGTAACGTGGTACCTGATGGATACCTGGTTAAATCATTACGAGTATCGTTCTACAATTCCCTGGTGGGTATTTATAGTCTCTTGCACAGGTTCATTGCTGATCGCATTGGCAACCGTCAGCTTCCAGGCCATCAAAGCGGCGCTGATGAACCCGGTGAAGAGTTTGAAGAGTGAGTAGGGGCGGCTGTCGGCTGTCGGCTATCGGCTGTCAGACTTCGGCTTTCGGCTAACGAAAAATTAAGTGCCTGGTCCCTGATGATTGATTGAAACGATTTTTTCTTAAACTATAAAGGCCGACAGCCGATTGCTGAAAGCCGACAGCCATTAGCTATGTTCCAAAACTATTTCAAAATCGCCGTTCGGAATCTGACGAGAAACAAGGTTTTCTCGCTGATCAACATTGCCGGCCTGTCGCTGGGCCTCACCTGCTGCATGCTGATCGTGCTTTATACGAAGGACGAAGTCAGTTTTGACCGTTTCCAGGAAAATAAAGATCAGTTGTACAGGATCAAGGTGACCATGTCTGATCCGCGGGAAACGCGCACGATTGGCAGTACCAATGCGATCCACGGTCCCACATTTAAAGAAGAAATCCCTGAAATCAAGGAAATTGTGAGGGCCCAAAGCAGTTCATTTGTGACTAAAAAAGACAATGAGCTGCTGTACGAAAATGTGCTTTTTGCGGATGATAACTTCTTCACAGTATTCTCCATGCCGCTGCTTTCGGGCGACCCCAAGACGGTTTTGTCCGATCTTCGTTCCATTGTGTTGTCGGAAAAACTGGCCCAAAAATATTTCAATACGACTAATGCCGTCGGCAAGAGCATTGAACTCAAAATTGATACAACTTTCGAGTCGTTCATTGTGTCGGGTGTAGCGAAACAATGTCCGCAAAATTCATCGGTTCAATTTGACGCGGTGCTCCCTTTCAAATTTCAGGAGGCCCGGGGGTGGACGGATAAGGAATGGCTGGGCTTTTATATGAACACATTTGTTCTATTGAATGCAAAGGCCGATTATCGCGCGGTTGTTCCGAAGATCAATGCGGTTTTTGCTACCAAATCGGCGGACGAGATTGGCAGGATCAAGGACTTTAACCAAAAAATCAAATTTGATTTGCAGCCATTTCTGGACGTACATCTCGACAGCGAGCTCAGTGACCTGCGCAATGGTTTGGACAAAGGCAGCAGTCCTATTTATTCTTACGTACTTTCAGGAATTGCCATTTTTATCCTGCTCATCGCCTGCATCAATTTCGTAAACCTCACTGTCGCACGATCGTTGAAAAGAGCGAAGGAAATTGGTGTGCGTAAAGTGATAGGAAGCGAACGGAAACAGCTGGTAGCTCAGTTTTTAGGTGAATCTTTCCTGCTGTCATTCATTGCATTTTCACTCGCAATTTTACTGACACAACTAGTACTTCCGACATTCAATGAGCTGGCTAACAAGCAACTCGCGCTTTCTTACCTGCTCGACAGCGGCCTGGTTTCGGGATACATTGCACTGTTTTTTGTGACGGGATTCGTCGCCGGATTTTATCCGGCATTGGTGTTGTCGGGTTTCAGTCCGGTTCAGACTTTATACAACCGTACGCGGCTTACCAACAAAAATTATCTGACCAAAGGTTTGGTGGTATTTCAGTTTGCATTATCCGTTTGCCTCGTGATCGGTACCATTGTGATTTATTCGCAGTTTAAATATTTGACGGACAAAGATTTGGGATATAATGACAAAAATCTGCTCAGTTTCAGCCTGGGGCGTGGCCGTGACGGTGAAAAAAAGCTGGATGTGGTGAAAAGCGAGCTTAGTACTGTGCCTGGTATCGCTTCGGTAGCAGCCTGGAATGGCAATTATAATGGTACTGGCGCAAAAGTCGATGGCAAGGAGATCGGTTTCGGGTACATCGGTGTGGACGACGGCTTTCTTTCGACACTACAAATTCCGATCGTAAAAGGACGCAATTTTTCTAAGCTTTTTCCTTCCGATCCTACCCAATCCGTGATCGTGAATGAGGCATTTGTAAAGGAAGCGGGCTGGAAAGACCCGGTGGGGAAAGTGGTTGATTTTGAGTGGAAAAATGCGAAGATGAATGTGATAGGTGTCATTAAAAACTATCATTACGCTTCTTTGAAAGACACGATCAAGCCGTTGCTTTTGACGCAGGATCCAGGTTACGGACGCGGGACTGTTTATGCCAAACTGGACACGAAGGACATTCCGGCGACGATCAAGGCGGTGGAAGCGATTTTCCGGAGAAATGTTAAATTCCTTCCTTTTGAGTACAAATTCGAAGATGTTACCAATTTGAAAAGATATGAAAAGGAAGCTAAATGGAAGGAAATGATCACATTGGCCGCCATTTTGTCCATCTTCGTTTCATGCATTGGCTTGTTTGGCCTGGCGACTTTCAATGCGGAAACGCGGGTGAAAGAAATCGGTATCCGGAAGGTACTGGGCGCGTCGGTAGCGAGCATTACTGCATTACTGTCTGCTGATTTTATCAAACTGGTGTTGCTGGCGATCGTCATTGCAATGCCGCTGGCTTACTATGCGGTTAATATCTGGCTGGAAAACTTCCCTTACCGGATCGATATTTCGTGGTGGTACTTTGCCATCGCCGGTCTCCTGGCCATTTGCGTAGCCATTCTGACTGTCGGTTACCAGAGTATCAAAACAGCCATGCTGAATCCGGTGCGATCATTGCGAACTGACTAACATCGGCTGTCGGCCGTCAGACTTCGGCTTTTTTTGGATGAAAAATATATTATAAATTATTTAAAACGCCGAAAGCCGACTGCCGACGGCCGAAGTCTCCCAGACTATGCTCAAAAATCACATCAAAATTGCATTCAGAAATCTTTTAGCCTCCCGGCTTTTTACGACGATCAATGTGATCGGGTTGACTGGTGGAATGGTTACCGCGATTTTTATTTTGCTATGGGTCAAAAACGAGCTGAGCTTTGACACCTATCATCAAAAAACGGACCGGATCAGTCGTGTAGTGACGCATTTGAAAGTAAGCAAGGAGGAAACGTGGCATTGGTCGAATACGCCGTTGCTGCTTGCGCAGTATGCCAAAACGGTTCCTGAAATTGAAATGGTGACCCGGAAGAATTTTGCAAGCAGCCTGCCTATCAGGATCGGTGACCGGAAAATAGTGGGCGACAATGCCATTTACGTTGATTCCAATTGGTTTTCCGTGTTTGACTACCAATTCATAGATGGCTCTGCGGCGCAGTTTGCGTCTGGTGTAAGAAATATCGTGATGGCAGAAGCAAGGGCTGAGCAATTTTTCGGGACGCCCAATGCCGTCGGGAAAGTCCTTAAAATTGATACACTGGATTATATAGTAGCAGGTGTATTTAAAAATAACCCGGCCAATTCGAGCTTCCAGTACGACCTGATACTGCCATTAGCCGCTCATTGGGCCAATCCCAAGAATTTTGAAAATGACAACAGCTGGAACCAGTTCAACTACGAGACATTCATTGTAACGAGCAAAGGCGCAGATCGTGATAAGGTTTCCAAAAAGCTTTCTGCGATCATCGCCAATTACAAAAGAGATGATAAAGGTAACCCCGGTACCGACACCATGCTGGAAGCTGAGGCGCTGACACATATGCATTTCAATGCCGACATCCAGGGAGCGGGGCAGAATAAAGGCGATAAGAGGACCATCTATATTTTCTTCGGCCTGGCTTTGGTAATCTTGCTGGTGGCCTGCATTAATTACATCAATCTGACCACGGCGCGGGCGAGTATCCGGCTGAAAGAAGTAGGGGTTAAAAAGCTGCTGGGTGCGAAGCATGCGCATCTTTTCAGCCAGTTTATGGTCGAATCTATCATTACCTGCCTCAGCGCATTCGCATTGGCTTTGACACTCGTTTATGTACTTTTACCTGCATTCAACGAGCTTACCGGTAAAGTATTTACATTTTCGCTCACCAGCGCGTCGCTTTGGTATGTGCTGGTGGGTACTACCTTGACCGCTATTGTTCTCACAGGTGTTTATCCGTCGTTGTTGTTGTCGTCATTCAAGCCTTTTGAAGCGCTGAGAGGTAGTAATGTGCTGGGTTCAACCAATGCAGGTTTCCGAAAGGGTTTGGTGGTTTTGCAATTTACAGTAACGGTTGTGTTTCTGATATCTACTTTGGTGGTGTTTCAGCAAATGAAATTTATCAGAGAAAAAGAGCTCGGTTTCGACAAGGGACATACATTTACTTTCCGCCTTCCGTGGGGTATGGTACCCAAGGTGGAAGCTTCGGTTTTCAAAGAAAGACTGCTGAGCGAGTCCAATATTGGAGACGTGACGATTGCGAGCCAGAGCATTATCCAAATCAACAGCAGTACCACAGGTTCCTACGACTGGAACGGCCGCCCGAAAGATTTCAATCCCACTGTTTCGCAAATCGCAGTAGAGGACAATTTTCAAAAGATGTTCAGCCTCAAAATGGCGTCGGGCCGTTGGTTTGCGCCGAACAGCATTGCCGACAAACAGAATGTGATATTAAACGAAACTGCGGTTAAAAAGCTCAATCTACACAAGCCGGTACTGGGCCAGCGTTTTGATTTTCAAGGCAAGAAAGGAGTGGTGATCGGTGTTGTAAAGGACTTTCATTTCAATAGCCTTCGTGAAAAAATTGCGCCGCTGGTGTTGTTCACAGACAGCAAATGGAGCTCGGGTATTTATGTAAAAGCATTGCCGGGAAAAGAGGCGCAGGCAATCAGGACCGTGGAAAAGGTATGGAATGAAATGATACCCAACTATGCGCTGGATTATAAATTCCTGGATGAAACTTACGACAGGCTTTACAGCAGCGAAGAACGCACGGCCTCATTGTTCAATACATTTACTTTGGTAGCCATACTGATTTCCTGCCTGGGTCTCTTTGGTCTCGCGACGTTCACAGCTGAGCGGCGAGTGAAGGAAATAGGTATCCGCAAAGTGCTTGGCGCCTCGGTTTCGACTATCGTTTCATTGCTGACGAAGGATTTTATCGTCCTGGTAGTGATCTCGATCATCGTTGCATCGCCGGTAGGGTATTATTTTATGAATAAATGGCTGGAAGGTTTCCAGTACCGCATTGACCTAAGCTGGTACCTTTTCGCACTGGCAGGCATCGCGGCGATTGTGATTGCTATTTTTACGATCAGTTACCAGAGCATCAGGGCGGCATTGGCGAATCCTGTGAAGTCGTTGAAGATAGAATAACAGATGGCTGTGATTGGCTGTCGGCTGTCAGACATCGGCTGTCGGCTTTCTTTGGATGAAGAGACTTATAATAATTAATATAAAAAAAGGCCGACGGCTGACTGCCGAAAGCCGATAGCTACTATGTTCCGAAACTACTTCAAAATCGCTTTCCGTACGTTGTGGAAGAATCGCTTATTTACGGCGATCAATGTCATCGGACTTTCGCTGGGGCTGGGGAGCGCCGGTGTGCTGATCCTGTTCATTCAACGAGGGATCACGTTTGATACTTTCCACCAGGACAACGACCAGATCTACTATTTGCAAACGGAAGCCAAAGACGGTCGGTACAATAAAACCGTTTACCCGATCCTGGGCCAGCTGCTGAAAACTTATCCTGAAATAGAGGCCGGTACCCATGTTCAAGGCTGGAATAACGCCTGGATGAACTACAAAGGGAAGGATTTGCAGAAGGATACGAAATATGTAGAAAACAGTTTTTTCGATATTTTTTCCTTCAAACTCAAATATGGCGACCGGAAAACTGCACTGAAAAGGAAGGAATCCATTGTACTCAGCGAGCAGGTTTCGGAGGCGCTTTTTGGGAAAAGAAACCCGGTCGGTGAAACGATTACGGTCAATGATACTACGGCGGTTACCGTCACTGGTGTTCTGGAAGCAATTCCCAGCAATTCATCCATTCAGTTTGATGTGTTGATGCCCATTGCGAATCTGGAAGCCAATCCGGGATTTATGGAGAATGCCGACTGGTTCAATACATTCGCGTCGGTGTATGTAAAAGTCAGGAAAGGAGCCGATGTACAGAAGCTTGAAAAGCAATTTCCGGCATTTGTTAAAACGCATTTTGCAGCAGAAGTTAAAGACCGTAAAATCCATCTCACGCCTTTCAAAGATTTTATTCACTACGAGAATCCGGGTTTCAAAGGAATGATCTATGGAGCCGGGACCATTGTCGTATTTATTTTATTAATTATCAGCATTAATCTGCTAAACCTCAACACGGCAGTATCTTTTACACGTGCCAAAGAAGTGGCGGTACGCAAGGTAACAGGCTCAACCTTGCGACAGCTCTTGATCCAGTTCTGGACAGAGTCGGGTATTGTGCTCGTTGGATCACTTTGTCTTTCAGTGGTTTTGGCGATATGGTATTTAGTGCCGCAGTTCAATGAATTCAGAAAAGGTAGAATGCAGCTCGTCGTCGACTGGTCGCAAGATTATCCGACGGTAGTGACGCTCGTGACGATCATTCTCATCATTGCATTTGTGGCAGGAACCTATCCGGCGATGTATCTCAATAAGCTGGATCTGCGGGACACGATCAATGGCAAATTATCCAATAAGCCGAAATCCAACGGCTGGACAAGAAGTGGCCTGATCGTGGTGCAGTTTGTTGTATCATTTGTGCTTATGATCGGTGCGATCAGCGTCCACAAGCAGATCGCTTTCATGCGGTATTCCAATCCCGGTTTCGAGAAGGAGAATGTTGTGGTGGTACAGTCGGATCTTCAATACAAGGATGAGGAAAGTGCTGTGAGCCAATTTAAAGGCATATTGAATGATCTGCAACAAAACTCGAATGTAAAAAGCATTGCAACTTCCGGCGTGGTACCGACCAAATATTGGATTAATTATAATATTTATCAGCCTGAGGGCCAGAGTGATCAGGAAGTACGTTTCCGACATGTGGGGGCAGGCCCGAGGTATGCCGAAACATTTGGCATAAAAATGATTGAGGGAAGGGATTTTTCGGACGAGCTGGATAAGGACGGAGAAAACAAACCTGTGATCATCAACGAGGCGGCGATGAAAGCAATGGGATGGAAATCGGCTGTTGGCAAGCGGTTAAGGCAAAAGAATAATCCTGACGTATACACCGTGATCGGTGTAACGAAGGACTTCCATTATCAGGAAATGCGTGAGAAAATAGAGCCGTTACTGCATTGGTACGAAGGCAAAACTTCGCTCAACTCTTATCTGAGCATTAAATTCAATGATATAGAGCAGGCCAAATCGATCCTGGCTGATCTTGAAACAAAGACCAAATCGATCCCGGCCAAAAAACCGTTCAGCTACTTTTATCTCTCGGAGGAAGTGAGCCGGCAGTACAATCACCTCGATGGACTTTTGAAAATGGCCGATTTCGTGACGGTACTGTCTATTGTCATCGCATTTGCAGGGATATTCGGGCTGATCAGCCTGGCGGCAAACCAACGTACCAAAGAAGTAGGAATTCGCAAGGTGCTAGGTGCCAGCGTTTATGGTATAACGGTGCTATTGTCCAGGGAATTTGTCGTGCTCGTGCTCATTTCCGTTGTGGTCGGTACGCCCATTGCCTACACATTGGTCAGCAAGTACCTCAGTGATTTTCAATATCACATTACCATATCGTGGTACATCTACGCGACAGTAGGGTTATCCGCGCTGATCCTGACCGCATTGACTGTCGGCGTACAAAGCATCAAAGCTGCACTAATGGATCCGGTGAAGAGTTTGAGGAATGAGTAGGGGCTTTCGGCAGTCAGCTTTCGGCCGTCGGCCTTTTTTGCTGAGCTCTGCCGACTGACCATTGACCGCCGATAGCTGACGGCTGACTGCCGCCCAATACCGAACAAAAGTGTCCGAAACCGGACACTTTTTTGTTTGTATAACGAATGTAATTTATTGATTTTGAGGTATTTATTAGAGTGTGTGTCGGCTTGGTATAATTATTCGTCTGTGAGCTTCTGAGCCTTTGCAAAGAATGTTGCCGACCTGTAAGCCATGATTAGAAATTACTTAAAAATCGCCTGGCGGAACCTGCTGAAAAGCAAGCTGTTTTCCGCTATTAATGTGTTTGGACTGTCGGTAGGAATGACCTGCTGTATGCTGCTGCTGCTTTACATTTTAAGCGAAATGTCCTTTGACAGACACCAGGAGCATGCCAATGAACTGTACCTGGTGAGGAGTGAAAATGTCAGGTTCAGTGGCGAGAAAATGGATAACCCCAGGGCTCCGTCTCCATACGCTCAGGCCCTAAAACAGGAGTTCCCGGAAGTGGTTCAGGTTACCCGGGCATGGATGAATTTCCTTGAAAACAAGACATTGCTCAAAGTTGAAAACTCGGGGAAAACAGTAAAATCAATCTTTGAGACAAAGGGTTGTCACGTCGATTCTACATTTTTTGATATGTTTTCCTACCATTTTGTGGAAGGTGACCCGAAAACCGCTCTCAATGACCCGCATTCCGTAGTTTTGTCGGAAGATGTTGCCAGCAAATTGTTTGGCAATGTTTCACCAATTGATAAAGTTATCAATATCGGCGGAACAGACGGAAACGCTGAGAACTTCAAGGTTACGGGTGTTTATCGCGACGAAAGTGCCCGCTCTCATTTTGACGCTCGTTTCTTTCTCCCAATGAAATCGGGCTGGGTTGGAAATTATTTACGACAACCCAATCAGGATTTTTCGAACAACAACATGTTTTACACCTACATCAGGGTAAAACCGGGGACGGACCCTGAAAAGTTTAATCAAAAATTACCTGCATTTGTCGATAAGTATGCGGGCAAAGACATCAAAGCAGCCGGTTATGCAAAACACATGACATTGCTGCCGGTAAAAGATATCCATTTGTTCAGTAAGATTACGGATATCATCACACCCACTACGAGCACTACTTATTTGTACGTACTGGCATCCATTGCACTGTTTACTTTGCTGATTGCCTGCATCAATTTTATGAACCTGGCAACTGCAAGATCCGCGAAACGAGCGGCGGAAGTAGGAATCCGGAAGGTAATGGGAGCTGGGAAAAGCGGGTTAATAGGCCAGTTTTTGGGCGAATCGATGGTTCTTGCATTTCTGGCTTTGATTTTTGCATTGATAATGGTGGTATTGTTTTTGCCATTCTTCAATCAGATCTCGGATAAAACCTTACTGATCTCTAATTTATTGCAGCCTGAAATCATTGCCTCTTTTATTATTCTTGCATTGCTGACAGGCTTGCTTTCAGGCAGTTATCCTGCATTTTATTTGTCAGTTTTCAGCCCGCTTGATGTTATCAAAGGTAAATTTGTCAATTCCGTTTCGGCAACTGCTTTAAGACGCGGGCTCGTGGTATTTCAGTTTGTGATTTCTATTGGACTGGTGGTGGCAACTATGGTTATCCAGGGACAGATCAGGTTCATGCGCGATCAGCCCCTTGGTTTTACGAAGGATCAGCAGATTGTAATCCCTTTGCGCAGCGATCAGGCGCGTAAATCCTATGCTTCGCTTCGGAATGAGATTTTGCAGAACAATCAGATAATGGCTGCTTCCGGTACTTCCTACTATCCCGGCATTAAAAATCCAAGTGACATGTCGGTCTATCGACCGGATCAGACTATGGATGAAGGGGCAATTGTTAAAACAAATTGGGTTGCGCCGGATTTCATGAAAACGATGGGATTCGAAATGGCCGCCGGCCGAATGCTTTCGGCAGAATTTCCAGGCGATTCCAGTTTTAAAATGGTCGTTAATGAAGCTACCATCAGGAAATTTGGCATACCACTCGACAAAGCCGTCGGCTCCAAGCTCAATTTCAACATGGATGAAGGCAAATCACAGGGTATTGAAATTGTAGGTGTAGTAAAAGATTTTCATTTCGAGGGCTTACACAAGGTCATTGAGCCTTATGCACTTTTCCCCTCTTTTGGTAATGACTTCAACTACATCATTGCCCATGTCAACACCAATGAAGTGAGCAAAGTCCTTCCGTTTTTGGAAACAAAATGGAAATCCATGGTACCGGACGAACCATTCTCATATAGCTTTCTGGACGAGGATTTTCAACGGAACTACACTGCCGACGCCCGTACTTCCCGCATCGTCAATTCATTTACAGTCATTTCCATCCTGATTTCCTGCCTCGGTTTGTTTGGTCTGGCGGCATTTGCAGCACAGCAACGGATCAAGGAAATTGGTGTCAGAAAGGTACTTGGGGCTTCTGTGGGCAGTATTGTCAAGTTGCTATCCGGTGATTTTATCAAATTGGTGGTGGTGTCCATTGTACTGGCAACCCCGCTGACCTGGTACCTGATGAACAAGTGGCTGGACGACTTTGCGTATAAAATCAGCATTCAATGGTGGATGTTTGTACTGGCTGGTGGATTGGCTGTCGTAATCGCGATGCTTACCGTGAGTACCCAGGCGATCAAAGCCGCTATTACCAATCCGGTAAAATCTTTAAAAAGCGAGTAGCCATATACCAAATTTGAAATCATGTTCAGAAACTACATTAAAATCGCTTTCCGGAACATCTGGAAAAGTAAAGGATATGCTTTTATCAACATTGTCGGACTGTCGGTCGCATTCAGTATCAGCGTCTTTCTGTTCCTGACGGCCTATTTTGCGCTGTCTTTTGATAATTTCCATGCCGACAAGGATCGGATTTATCAGGTTTATTTTGCTGCCAATGATCCGGAAAAAGCAGGAAAAGCAGGGTCTATGCCTTTTCCGATCACGCCTGCATTGAAGGCGGAATTCCCTGAAATTGAGGGAATCACCAGGATTGTAAATGGTAGCGATGTGGTGGAATACAAGGGCAAATATTTTGATAAGGGTATCAAATTTACTGACCCGGATTTTCTGAAAATATTCTCTTTCCCACTTGTTAAAGGCAATCGGGAGGTGGCGTTGCAGGATCTGAGCAGCATTGTTATCAGTGAGAATATGGCCAAAGCCGTATTTGGCAACGAAGACCCAATGGGAAAGCAGGTTCAGGTGGGACTGGATGCAGCAAAAAAGCAGTATGTCGTGACTGGGGTACTGGCAGACTTTCCTGACAATTCGACGATCAAGTTTGACGCGTTTGTAAGAAGTGAAAATGCCGGCGGATATCAGGACCAGAAAGACCAGTGGGATGCTCATTCACACAGCGTCTATCTGAAATTAAAGCCCGGTACCGATCAGCTTGCATTTGAAAAACGCCTTAAACCATTCACCCGGAAGTATTTCAGCGAAAGCATTGCATCGCTTAAAAGGAAGGGCGCCAAACCTGACGAACGGGGAGATATTTTTGCCATCAGGTTGCAAAATTTCGAAAGCATTCACTTCGATACGGCATTGGCCGGTGGCGGCAGCGCGCCAATCGCATTGGTTTACGCATTAATGGGCATCGGCTTTTTTATATTGCTGATCGCCTGTATCAATTTCATTAATCTCAATGTTGCAAGATCATTCATCCGGGCGCGGGAAGTAGGTGTACGCAAGTCGCTGGGAGCATTAAAAAACCAGCTGTTTTTACAGATCTGGGGAGAGGCGGGAGTCATTTGCTTTCTCGGCTTTTTGGCCGGAATTGTGCTTACTGTCCTGCTGCTGCCCTCCTTTAATGCTACATTCAAAGGAAAACTAAGTCTGGATTACATACTGGAGCCAGACAAAATAGCACTTTTGGTGAGCCTGTTCCTGCTCGTGACATCGATCGCGGGTGGATATCCGGCCTGGCAAATGTCGAAGTTTAATGCGGTGGAAGTTTTGAAAGGGAAAGTGTCGCTAAAGAAACCCGGGCTGCTTCGTAATTCGCTGATCATTGCGCAGTTTACATTGTCGAGTTTGTTGATTTGCTGTACCATCATTGCCGTTCAGCAAGTGGATCATTTGCGAAAGGAACCGTTGGGTTATCAGAAAGAACAGGTGATCAGTATCCCGGTTGGGAACAAGGTCAATAGCCAGCAGGCGTTGCAAAGGCTGCGCAGCAAGCTGGAAGGAGATCCCCAGATTTTGGGTATTACCGGCAGCGGTGTAAACCTGGGTATGGGACTGGACAGAAGTTCGTCCAGGAGTGTGGTCGGATTTACTTATAAAGAAAAAGAAATATCCTCTGACTGGCTTCACATTGACTATGATTATATCAAAACGCTGAATATCAAATTGTTGGCGGGTCGTGAATTTAGCCCGACCTATCAGAGCGATACTTTGGACAGGGTTATCATCACTGAAAGCATGGCCAAACTGATCGGCGAAAAAGAGCCGGTAGGCAAATTTTTCCAAACAGATACGGCTGGAGTGAAGTATCAGATTATTGGGCTGATACCTGATTTCAACCTTTATTCATCCAAAAACGAAAAGAAAGCGATCACGATGTATCTCTCACATTCTGAGCCGCTCGGGTACATATTTGTAAGGGTGACGCCGCAGAGCCTGGCAGTTTCGATGGATAAGCTGAAAGGCGTTTGGAAAGAAATTGCGCCGGAATCGGAATTCATCGGATCATTTGTGGATGAAAATACCAATGCCTGGTACAAGGAAGAGGAGAGACTGTCGCAGGTTTTCAGCCTTGCTTCGGGAGTGGCGATTGTGTTGTCCTGTCTGGGCTTGTTCGCCGTCGCATTGATCGTCATGGAGCAGCGTACCAAGGAAATTGGTGTTCGTAAAGTGCTGGGTGCGAGCATATCCAATCTGGTATTCGTGTTGTCCAGGGATTTTGTCAAACTCGTGCTCATCGCGATCGTCATCGCCACGCCACTAGCCTGGTACGCCATGCAAAAGTGGCTCGATAACTATCCCTACCGCATTGAAATCAGTCCGATGGTATTCATTCTCGTCGGCCTCGCCGCCGTCCTGATCGCCGTCGTTACAGTAAGTTTCCAAAGCATCAAAGCAGCGCTAATGAACCCGGTGAAGTCATTGAAGAGTGAGTAATTGTCAGCTGACGATTTGAAATAGTATCTGAATCCCTGCGATGTGAGTTGCAGGGATTTTTAATTTTGCATTTGAAACTGGGCCAGATATGCTCGTGTAGGATTTTCATGTTGACAGGATTATATTTGTCAAAGTGCTTTTGAGTAAAAAAAGTCGTAAAATGTTGCTTTTTTGCATAACTATATGAACGATGTCGCAAGTAAAACCGGAATTATGGTTAAAAGTCCCGGTAAAATGAATGCTTCTGAGCTTAGAGAGTGGAAAAGGAAATCCTACGAGAGAGCTAAGGAGTATCTATTTTCGATAGGGCAGCCGTTGGTCTATTTTGGAAAAGATGGAACGCCGGTAGCGGAGTACCCGGACGGAAGAGTAGAAGCAGTTCAATGATTATATATCTGATAGCGGGGCCTCCTGGAATTGGCAAGAGTACCTATGGCAGGGAGCTGGTTCCGACAGATATTCCGATCGTCGATCACGATCTGGCTGCGCAACAATACAAAAAAGAGGGTTTGTTAGACTATTCTCAGCTCGCTTCACAAAAGGCCAATCAATTCATAAACGGTTGTATTAAGGAGAAAGTAGACTTTGCTCTGGAACTGAACCTGGGATATAAGTCTCATTATGAATATCTTCGGTCGCTTGTAGTTTCTGATAAACATGTCAGGGTACATCTGATCTTATTTTTTACTGAGAATGTAAATCTTTGCTTGCTGCGAGCTAAGGCGAGATTCGAAAATGGAGGGCATCTGGTAGCGCCGGGAATCATTGAAGAAATGTATAAAAATACGCTGCCGCTTTTGAAACGAAATTTATCAATATTTTCTTTGTTCACTTTTGTAAGTGTTACGAATACCGAGATTGAAGTAGTTACGGGATCAAACATTCCGGCCTGGGTTGAAAAATTTGACCTAACGAAATATATTCAATCTGGGATTTAGAAACTAAAAATAACGGCCGGCCCTGTTATGACCAACCAATCTCCCAAAGCACCGCAAAGTAATGCGATTGATAATACCGGTTTCAGCCCTAATAGTAGTGCGGAGGGGGGCAGGCTGACGAACAAAGACGGGCGGATCAATCTTCGGAAAAGCGGGGTGCCGTTGTACGAGCGTGTCAGCATTTATCATTCGCTGCTCCACATGAACCATGTTGTGTTCACGCTGACCGTTTTTGCCATATATACCTGTCTCAATTTATCCTTTGCCGCATTTTACTATCTCATTGGTATCGATCACCTCAATGGTACGCACGCGGAGGGAGATTTCATCCAGGATTTTTTGCAGGCCTTCTTTTTCAGTTCACAAACCCTCACTACGGTCGGCTACGGCCACATTAGCCCCGTAGGTTTTGTGACTAATGTGGTAGCTTCGCTCGAATCTTTTATCGGTATCATGTCTTTTGCATTGGTAACGGGTATGTTCTACGCTCGTTTTTCGAGACCCAAGGCTTATATCAGGTTTAGTCCCAGCCTGTTGGTGGCTCCGTTTAAAGGAGGTAGGGCACTTATGTTGCGGCTTGCTACCTACAAAAATAACCACCTCACAGATGCTGACGCGCAGGTTACCCTTGCCGTACACGTGGAGGAGGACGGAAAAACAGTGACGAAATTTTATCCATTGCCATTGGAAATAAATCACATTAATTCCCTGGCCCTCAGCTGGACCATCGTTCATCCGCTGGACGACAAAAGCCCGCTCCGCGATTATACAGAGCAGGATTTTATCGATTGTAAGATTGAACTGATGATCACGATCAAGGCATTTGACGACCATTTTTCCAATACCGTTCAACAGCGTACTTCTTACACTCAGGACGAGCTCGTATATGGTGCGAAGTTCATTCCGATGTATGCCCGGTCGGACGATGGTAACTACACGAACCTGATGCTGGAAAAGATCAATTTATACGAAAAAGTGGTTTTGCCGGCCTGAAGTAGGTTTCGTGATCTATTGCACCCTGTTCAAAGCCGTACATCCGTGTCCGAAAGCGAACAGCAGATTTATGAATTTAATTTGTAATTAATTGAAATTCAAGAATATGTATGGTTGGTATGAGTTTTAGGTAGTGATGTTGAATGCCAGAACCAATCTAACCAGCCATGATCAAAAATTACCTTATCACTTCATTTAGGAACCTCAGGCGCAACTGGAATTTTACGGTCATTAATATCACCGGGCTCACACTGGGGCTAGCCTGCTGCCTGCTCATTTTTTTTACCGTTCGATATGAACTGAGTTTTGACCGGCAGCACAAAGAAGTCGAACGCGTATTTCGTATTGTACAGCATAACAAGGCAGACGGTGACAAAGGCTATAATGCAGGCATGCCGTTGCCCGCTCTTGCAGCGATAAAAAGCGATTATCCGGAGGTTAAAGATCTGATAGCCTGTACCTATGCGATGCGGGAAACGCTAGTGACAATCGGAGAAGGTGCGAGCCGTAAAAAGTTCTCCGAGCCGTTTTACTCCGTATCGTTTATTGCTCCTGAATATTTCAAACTTTTTACCTACACCTGGCTGAAAGGGTCGCCGGCAACTTCATTGAAAAATCCAGGCACCGTCGTTCTGTCGGAAACCCAGGCGAAAAAATACTTTGGAGACGCTGACCCGATGGGCAAAACTATCCGGGTATCCAATCATAGGGATTTCCTGGTAACCGGCTTGATCAAAGACCCGCTGCCGACCACCAGCTTTCCGTTCAATACAATGCTTTCGTTCTCGTCTTTGAAAGATTACGGTTCATTTACGAACTGGGACGATTGGGTCAGTACCTACGGAGGTGGACAAATGTATATACGTTTACCAGAATCGCTCAGTAAGGAACGAATGGAGCAAAACCTGGCTATAATGAGTAAGAAATACCGGGCCCCTAAGGATGCAGCGGAATTGGAATTGGTATTACAGCCGGTTGATGATATTCATTTTGATAATCGTACGCCGAACTATGCCGGACGCACCATCAGCAAAGGAATGATTTGGGCAATGGTACTGATTGGCGTTTTTATTCTCGTAACAGCCTGTGTCAATTTCATTAATCTGGCTACTGCACAGGCTTTGCGACGGGCCCGGGAAGTGGGAGTGAGGAAAGTCCTGGGAAGCACACGCGGGCAGCTGCTCCGACAGTATTTTTCTGAAACCGGAATTTTAACAATCGTATCCGTCGTATTCGCATTGATACTTGCCCAAATTGCACTTCCCTCTGTCGCCGAGATATTGAATATTCAGTCAAAAGGCATTGTATTCGTCGCTGACCCCATCATTCTGGTATTCCTGCTTGTACTTGCGATCGTGACCACGGTACTTTCCGGTGCATATCCTGCATTGGTGGTATCGGGTTATCAGCCTATTCTTGCATTAAAAGGTAAGATGCGAACCACTGGAAGCGGCCAGTCCAACCTGCGACGCGGTTTGATCGTACTTCAATTCACTATTTCACAGGTTGTATTGCTGGGAACTTTGATCGCATACAGCCAGATGAAGTTTTTCCGGACGATGGATCTGGGTTTCGAAAAAGATGCGATTGTCAGCATGCACATTCCGGGACAAGGCCCGGGGCAGCTTGAAACTTTGTACGCGAAACTTAAATCGGAACCAGGTATTAAGGATATGAGTTTCAGCGCCTTCACTCCAATGTCTAGAAGCAATTGGCAAACTGGTTTTAAATTTGAGAATGATGCTGAAATGCTTGATTTCGAGGTGGTAATGCGGCCCGCTGATACCGCTTATGTCAAAACTTACGGGTTGCAGCTCATTGCCGGACGCATGTACCTGCCCGCCGATACCATGCGGGAATTTGTGATCAATGAAGCATTCGTGAAGAAGCTTGGATTCAAAAAGCCGGAAGAAGTCATTGGAAAACGAATGGCGATCGGCGGATCCGGCGTTAAGCTGCCAATTGTTGGGGTTGTCAAAAATTTCAATACTTATAGTCTGCACCGCGAAATTATCCCATGTGTTTTGACTACGGACCGGGGCAACTATAGAACACTTGGAATCAAGTTGGCGGCGGGATCGAGCCCTGCATTAATCGAAAAGGTGGAAAAAGCGTGGACAGCATCTTTTCCCGATTTCCTTTTCAAATATTCGTTTTTAGATGAAACATTAAACAGTTTCTACGAGAAAGAAGAAAAGCTTTTCGACTTATTTAAAATCCTATCCGCCATTGCTATTTTCATCGGATGTCTGGGTTTGTATGGGGTTGTGGCGTTCATGGCAGAATCCCGTACAAAAGAAATGGGAATTCGTAAGGCGATCGGTGCAACGGCATTCAATATTTTCAGTCTCTTCTCGGTGGACTTTGTAAAACTGGTTCTGGTTGCCCTCATCATCGCCTCGCCGATCGCCTGGTATTTCATGAATGAATGGCAGCAAGACTTTACTTACAAGGTGAATATCAGCTGGTGGCTATACGTTGCGGCAGGTATTTTTGCCATCGTAATTGCATTAATAACCGTCAGTTTCCAGAGTATAAAAGCAGCATTGGTGAATCCGGTAAAGGCGCTGAGAAGTGAGTAGTTTTTTTGCTACTAGCTTTTAGCCGTTAGCTATTTTTAATAGAATAAGATAAACGATACCAAAGAAACATTTATAAAAAGCTAAAAGCTAATCGCTAACAGCAAAAACCCAACCCCGTCATGATCAAGAACTATTTCGTTATCGCACTTCGTAATCTCTTCAAGAACAAAGTCTATTCATTTATTAACATCGCCGGCCTAGCAGTCGGAATTGCCGTGGCAATGCTGATCGGTCTCTGGGTGTGGGATGAACTTTCCTTTAACAAATACCATAAAAACTACGACCGGCTCACGCAGGCTTACATTAATCAGACATTCAACGGACAAACAGGCAGCGGCAGGGCCGTATCACTTCCGTCCGTGATGGAAATGGGTACAAAGTATTCGGCGGACTTCAAGAATACGTCGATGGCCTCGTGGAATTATGGGCATTTGCTGGCCAATGGTGATAAGAAGATCAACAAATCCGGGATGTTTGCCCAGCCAGCTTTTCCTGAAATGCTGTCGTTGAGAATGATCAGCGGGGACCTGAAAACAGCGTTGAAAGAGACCGGCTCGGTTGTTATTTCAGAAACTGTCGCAAAAGCATTGTTCGGCAATGAGGAGGCACTGAACAAAACACTTAAACTCGATATTAAAAAGGATGTAAAAGTGACCGGCGTATATGAGGACATTCCTTTCAATTCTGAATTCAATGAACTGAGTATGTTGCTCACCTGGAATGACTACCTGCTTTCTGAAAATTGGGTGAAAGATGCCCAAACGCAATGGGGCAACCATTCTTTTCAATTTTATGCACAGGTCGCCGATCACGCGGACATTGAAAAAGTATCATTGAAAATACGCGATGTTGAAATGCCGCATGCGTTTTCTAAAACAGACAATCCACGCTATTTCCTGCATCCAATGAGCCGGTGGCATTTGTATTCCGATTTCAAGGACGGTAAAAATGTGGGCGGCGGAATTCAGTTTGTTTGGCTTTTCAGCATTATTGGCGTGTTTGTGCTGCTTTTGGCGTGTATCAATTTTATGAACCTCAGCACCGCGCGGTCCGAAAAGCGTGCGAAAGAAGTTGGTATCCGCAAGTCGATCGGTTCACTGAGAAGCCAGCTGGTATTTCAATTCCTGAGCGAATCGTTTCTGGTAGTAGCATTTGCGCTGATACTCGCGATTTTGCTGGTTGCACTTACATTGCCTGCATTCAATGAGCTTTCGGGTAAAAAAGTCGGGTTTCCATATGAATATCCGCTTTTCTGGCTCATATTGATCGTCTTTTCATTATTTACAGGCCTCATTTCGGGAAGCTATCCGGCGTTCTATCTGTCTTCCTTTAATCCGCTGGCAGTTTTGAAAGGAACATTCAAGCTTGGCAAGTGGGCCGCTACGCCGAGAAAAGTAATGGTGGTCATGCAGTTTACAGTCTCCATTACGCTCATTATCGGCACGATCATCGTATTCCAGCAGATCCAACATGCTAAAAACCGGCCCGTAGGCTACGACCGGCAGGGTTTGTTGCAAATCGATATTTCTCCAAACATCTATGGAAAATATTATCCCTTGCGAGACGATCTTTTGAAAACGGGTGTGGTATACGAAATGAGCCAGTCGTCGAGTCCTACTACCGGCATTTATTCCAATCAGATCGGCTTTGAATGGGAGGGAATGGAAGCCGGTTCGCTACCGTTGTTCGGGACGATCGCAGTTACGCATGATTTTGGGAAGACCATTGGCTGGAAAATTATTCAGGGTCGTGACTTTTCAAGACAATTTTCAACAGATACCGCAGCTTTTGTTTTAAATGAATCAGCCGTCAAATTGACAGGGATCAAGGACATTGTGGGTAAAACGATCCGTTTCAATGGGAAACCTCGTCAGGTAGTGGGTGTGATCAAAGATATGGTCATGCAATCTCCTTATGAGCCTGCGGTGCCGACGGTGTTTTTAATGGATTATGAGTGGGCCAACCTGATCAATATAAAACTGACGCCGGGTACTGAGGTAGATAAAGCGTTGAAAAAAGTAGAAGCTGTATTTCGCAAACATGATCCGGATTCACCTTTCGAGTTCAAATTTGCGGATGAGGAATATGAAACCAAATTCAGGACTGAGGAGAGGATTGGTAAGCTGGCGCGTGTTTTCGCGGTTCTGGCGATCTTTATTTCATGTCTGGGCTTGTTCGGTCTGGCGGCTTATACGGCCGAGCAACGCACAAAGGAAATCGGGATCCGCAAAGCGTTGGGTGCCAGTGTGGCGCAAATGTGGGCCATGTTATCCAAGGAATTTGTATACCTGGTGATCCTCTCTTGTGCGATCGCCTCGCCCATCGCATTATATTTCCTCAACGACTGGCTGAAAAAATACGAGTATCACATTGAGCTGAGCTGGGTAGTATTCGCGGTTTCAGCGGTGACGGCCATTTTGATCACACTGTTGACTGTAAGTTTTCAGGCGATTAAAGCTGCACTGATGAATCCAGTGAAATCGCTTAGGAGCGAATAGGATATTTATTATCAACCTTTTTTTGTTACCCTGTTTTTTGGTCAAACTGAGTGGAGTCGAAGTGCATGTACTTCGACTCCGCTCAGTTTGACCAAATACCCCCCGGTGCTATCAAAGTTTTTCCTTTCAAATTTAAAAACCCGAAAAGTAACCACTCGTCGATGAAAACTACCATACTGTCTGGTGAAAGACCTGGTTCGCAGATTGGGTTTTAAGTGAATTAAACGTTTGTCAAAAAAGGCCCTCTAACCTACATAAACAAACAATTTAAACATTTTAGAAACCATGAGAAAGACCATCTTAGCCATCGCAACCATAGTTACATTAACAGTAGGTAACAGCTTCGCACAACGTTATAATCGTCAGGAAGTACCAGCCACAGCCAATTCCAGAGCTGACAATGCTTTTGAGGAATTCAAGATCAATAAGCTGGATGAAATCGTGAAACTGTCGCGTAAGCAAGAGAATAAAATCAAGAAGATCGAGAACCATTATGATCGCCTGACATCGTCCAACAGAAGATATAGCACATATCAGGGCGTTAAGCGTCTGGAACAGGAAAAGCAAAAAGAGATCCTTGCTGTGTTGACTCCTGCCCAACGTCAGCGTTTATTCGCTTACCAACAACACGGTAGCCAGTTTGACAATCGTCGTTACAATCGTAAAGGATAAATCGCAACGCTGATTAAACTTACCGGGGAACTTGCCAAATCTTTACGATTTGGCAAGTTTTGTTTCCTTTAAGCGAAGAAAATAATCAAACAACATCAATGCCGCCAACCCAATAATAATCAGCGAGTAATGCTGCGGTACATTGGCCATTTTGTCAGAAATAATGTGGGTCGAGCTTGTAGTCTTTTCAATGAAGCTAATGACCTTCGGAGTTTGTTCCGACGTACTACCCGGAAAGTAAAAACAAGCTGCAATGACCATTGACACCGTCGCAGCTATCCAATACCATGCTTTTTTCGGAATAATAGGTTGGTACCTGATCGCAGGGGAAGGGGCTGGCAATGCACGTAAAACCTGATCCGTAAATGCAGCGGATGGCTTTTCAAGACTCGTACTTTTAACCAGCATTTTCAATGCAGCGTCCTCAGTAGCAGTAATGTGCTGCCACTCCGCGCTGACTTTCTTCATTACATTTTCAGTAAAATCTACGCGAGGCTTATCTATTGCAGTCCTTCGCAGCAGTTTTCTGAAATTCTCTTCGTTATGGTCCTCCATTTCCATGCTCCGCGTTATAACAAAAATTGTAGTTCTTTTCCCAAAACCTTCCTGGCCCTGAACAGCTTTACTTTGATGTTGGCCGCAGACAAGCCAGTAATTTCGCCGATCTCCTCTACCGAATTTTCATTCATATAATACAACGTAATCAGCAGCGACTCTATTTTTGGCAGCTTCTGGATCGCGTCCTTTACAAATTTATCTCTTTCAGTGGCTTGTAGTTGTTCAATTTGAGGAGTTGAATGGTCATCATTGTAATTTTCACTTATTTCTTCATCAATAGAAAGAAACTGAAACTTGTCCTGCTGCAATTTAGAAACAGAAGTCCTGTAAACAATGGTGTATAGCCAGGTTGAAAATTTCGATTTCCCCTGGAACGCATTGATCTGAAGAAAAGCCTTGACAAAACTTTCCTGCGCCACATCTTCGGCGTCTTCCGCATTGCCCAAGATCTTGAAAGCAATGGTGTACGCCATATTTTTGTATTTGTCAACAAGAAAAGTGAAGGAACCCAGGTCTCCTTTTTTTACTTTCTCAATATGGATCTGATCCCCCGGATTCTTCATGCATTCAAGTTACTCATCTTCTGATAAGACAGGAATGCTGGGTGATCGGTTACAGTTCGGGCGATATTTTTTTTGTTTAATATTTTTCAAAAAATCTGTAACCGTGCGACGGTGTTTCCTGTCAAATGGGTAACATTAAAACAAAACAATCATGAACGGAGTAGTAATATCACTGGGCGCATTTGCCGGAATTTTCGGAATCATTTATGTTTTCCTGATGACGCGCCACCGGGAACGTATAGCCCTCATCGAGAAAGGTGCAGATGCATCCATTTTTACAGACAAGAATTTTTCTACCTATCCGACATTAAAGTTCGGGATGCTTTTCGTGGGTATTGGCTCGGGTATCCTGCTGGGCGATACGCTGGAAAAATATTATGATTTTAACAAAGGCACCGCCTATTTGTCAATGGTCTTTCTCCTGGGCGGAATAAGTCTGATCCTGAATTTTCTTATTGAACGGAAAATGATCAACTAACTGACTGATTTTCTGCTTCATGTTGAATGTCTTTACCGGTCAAATGAAATATTAGCCGTTCATCATTTAGTAAAAATAATCTCGCCTAGTACCTTGCATCACAAAGTACCTTAGAATACATTTGTATCGTCAGTTTGATTTCTAACTGTGATACCATGCCCATGAAGTAAGGAAAAGCAAGCCACCATTTTAACGACGTATTTAAAAGAGCCGCAATCTCTTACCGGAATTCCTATGCCTTTTGCATCTACTAGCCAACTCAAAATGTTCACCATGAAAACATTACTCCTAATTTTCATTTCTATTCTCTTCTCCGGACTCATGTGCATGAGCCGCGTGTCTTTTGGACAGACTATCAACACTGGTAGCCGGATATCCGGCATTGTTGCCGATTCTTCAAACAAGAAAGCGCTTGACTACATCACTGTCAATCTGATGACTGATAAAACCACGGCGATCAAGGCTGATTTTACCAAAACCGATGGATCGTTTGTGTTTAAAAACCTGAAACCACTGAAATATTCGATCGTCATTGTTGGGGTAGGTTACCAGACAAAAACGGTGATAGCGGACCTTTCGGACAGTACCAAAAAGAGCATTGATCTTGGCTCAATATCTATCAGTCCGAGCGTTACAGGCCTAAAAGAAGTAACCGTGACCACAGTCAAACCTATTGTAAAACAGGAGGTGGACCGGATCACCTACGACTTGCAGGCGGATCCCGAGAGTAAAGTTTACAGCGTATTGGAAATGATGCGGAAAGTGCCATTTCTGTCCCTAGACGCTGACGATAATGTTTATCTGAAAGGCAATGCGGATTTCAAGATCCTGATTAATGGCAAGCCGTCCAGTATGGTCGAAAGAAGTTATAAGGAAGTGTTGCGCAGCATGCCGGCGTCGTCGATTGAGCGGATCGAGGTGATCACAACGCCACCTGCCAAATATGATGCGGAGGGGTTGGCTGGGATTATCAACATTATTACCAACAAAAAAGTGGATAACGGCTACAATGGTACGATCAATGTCAGCGAGCGGTTTCCAATCGGCGGGCCTGGTTTTGGCGGATCGGTGTCGGCCAAATTGGGGAAAATAGGAATGACTGCCATGGCCGGTGGAAGCCAGTACAACACGCCATCAACATTGAATAGAGTGAGTAGGAGTACTTTCGGGGAATCTCTAACCAATACGAATCAGAATGGATTTGCGAAATCAGCCAACAAAAACGGTTATATAGGTTATGAAATCAGCTACGAAATTGATACGCTGAACCTGTTGAGTGCGCAGTTCAATATCAATGGCAGTAAGTCAGAAGGTTCAGGTTATCAGACGTCCCGATTGAACCGGAGCAGTGAAATCCTGGAAGCATATCGGGTTGACAACAACAACCGGGGGGATGGAAACGGAATGGATGCAGCACTCAACTTTCAGCGGACTTCAAAAGCGGATAAAAATAGGCTCCTGACATTCTCTTATCGCTATTTTGGGTATAACAATAAGCAAAACAGTAACCTCTCGATCTCGGAGCAGGTCAACTTCGGGCTGCCCGATTACCGCCAGATCAATTCACAAAGTTTTTCGGAACAGACTTTTCAGGTGGATATCGTGTATCCAGTCAAAAAACTGACGATTGAGGCCGGTTTAAAAGGCATTATGCGAGATAATCGCAGTGATTTTCGATATGATGTTTTTAATCCTGAGACAAACGGGTATCAGATCAGTCCCGGGATGAGCAACAAGTACAACAATACTCAAAACGTCTTCGGTGTTTACAATACCTATCAATATAGCCTAAAAAACTGGTCTTTTAAAGGAGGTGTACGCATTGAACAAACGGTCGTCGACGCGGACTTTATTTCTACCGATTCAAAGGTAAAGCAAAACTATTTCAACGTGATCCCGTCGATGTCTATCAACCGTAAATTCAAGAATAACAATGCATTGAACCTGGGTTACTCGCAGCGTATCCAGCGCCCTGGAATCTGGCAGCTAAATCCATTTATCGACCGCTCCAACCCAAATTTCGAAAGAACCGGGAATCCAAACTTGCGACCTGCATTTGTTAACGACGTTCAATTGACTTACAGCCTGAATAAAAAAGCATCTATCAATATTGGGACTGGCGTTACAGCTTTTCGTGACCTTATCTTCCAAGTGGCAGTTTATGACCCGGAAACGAACATCACACGGAATTCGTTTGAGAACACCGGTACGGCGCGTCTCATTATGCTCATGCTAAATGTCAATTATCCGATCACGAAAAAATGGAATTTCAGCCTGAATGCCAGAGCCGCCCATGGAAAAGTGAAAGGAATTGTAAACAACATTCCAGTGACGAATCAAGGCATTATGTCGCAAGTTTCGGTATCCACGGGTTACCGGCTGGTTAAAGACTGGAAAGTGAATGCGAATCTGAACCTGAATGGGCCCAATGTTAATTTACAGGGAAGCAGTAATGCCATGACCAGCTGTGCCTTCAGTGTGAGCAAAGACGTGATCAAGGATAAATTAACATTCTCGGCCGCAGCCAATAACCCATTTACCAAATTCAGAAACTTCCGGCGGGAGACGTCGGGGCCGGATTTCAGCCAGACTGATTATCGAAGGGATTACTTCCGGTCATTCAATCTGAGCTTGAACTACAAATTTGGCCGTCTGAAAGCTGCTATTAAGAAAAACCAGAGAGGTATCAGGAACGACGATGTACAAAGCGGAAATTAGCAAACGATAACCACCCCTAGATAGACTTAGCAAGTCTCAAAGACTTGCCAAGTCTTTTTTACGTACAACGCTGAACAAGAATGTCCGTTATCGGACATTATAAATGCGTTAAATTGTTGATTATTAGCTTTTTGTGTCAATGGCACAAATTTGTTAACCAAAACCCTGAACAACTCAATTTTTATGCTGAGAAACTATCTTAAAATCGCGCTGCGAAACCTGTTGAAACACAAGTCGTTCAGCTTCATTAATATAGCAGGTGTAGCCATTGGGCTTGCCTGTTTTCTGCTGTTATCCCTCTACGTGAAAGATGAGCTGAGCTATGACCGTCACCATGCGAATGCGGACAGGATTTACAGACTGGCAAGAACGTTTCTTTCCAAAGACGGTACCGAATCATTGCGTCTGGGACACGCAGCGCCACCTTTTGGCCCGCTCGTGAAACAGGACTTTCCGGAGGTAGAGCAGGTAGTGAGGTTGTTGGAAGTGGATGCACTCGTGAAGCACGGCGAGAAGATATTCAATGAAGAAAACATGTTCGCTGCCGAAGCCAATGTGTTCAAAGTATTCACTTTTGATGTCACGCAGGGCAACCCGGACAAAGCTTTGGAAAATCCATTTTCCATTATGTTCTCGCGGCCGATGGCAGAAAAATATTTTGGCAAAGAAAGCCCGATCGGTAAAACCGTGCGGCTGGATAACCAGTTTGACTACACCATTACCGGCGTTTTTGAGCCGCTTCCGGCACAATCACATTTTCATCCCAATTTTCTGGTCTCATTTTCGACATTGAATGACAACCGCGTTTACGGAGCCGAAGGATTGAGAACCAACTGGGGGAACAACTCATTCTCAACATTCCTGCTGCTGCCTAAAAATTACGACGTGCAAAAACTGGTCAAAGCATTTCCTGCATTCCAGAACCGTCATATTGATCCCAAAGCCTCAACTTACTCAGTATTGAACCTGATGAAGCTGACGGACATTCACCTGCATTCACATCTTGATTCCGAAATTGAGGCTAATGGTGATATACAATACGTATACCTTTTTTCAGCCATTGCGATTTTTATACTCATTATTGCCTGCATCAACTATATGAACCTGGCCACGGCGCGTTCGGCAACCCGGGCCAAGGAAGTAGGCATGAGGAAAGTGATAGGCGCGGTGCGTCATCAATTGATCCGGCAGTTTTTGAGCGAATCCATTTTGCTGGTTTCGGTTTCCCTGCTTTTTGCAATCGTGCTGGTGATCGTATGTCTGCCTTTCATGAATGATTTTACCCAAAAACAGCTTTCATTCCAATCCCTGATGGATCCTGTGTTCCTTTCCATCGTGGTAGGTATCACATTGTTTACCGGGCTGATAGCAGGAAGTTATCCTGCATTTTTCATGACGTCGTTTCAGCCGCTGAGCGTTTTCAAAGGTAAGATCGCCTCTGCATTGAAGAATGGAAACCTGCGTCAGGTGCTCGTAGTGACCCAATTTGCCATTGCTGTCGCGCTCATCATCAGTACTGCGGTGGTGTATAACCAAATGCGTTACATTAAAAATTACAAACTGGGTTATTCCAAAGACCAGGTTGTGCTGCTATCTGCCGGAAATGATTCTACGATCAACTATGAAAGCATTAAGCAACAACTGAAAGCCAATAGCAACATTATCGAAGTAGGCCGCTCCTCGCGGATTCCTTCGGGCAGGTTACTGGATTCCTGGGATGCCTATGTTATGAAAGGAGATTCCATGGCGCCAACCGATATCACTATCAAGTCATTATCGGTGGATGAAGATTTTATCCCTGCCTATGAGATCGAAATGGCTGCGGGAAGGAATTTCTCACGTGCTTTTTCAACAGATAAAACGGGTGGGTTTGTCCTCAATGAAACTGCGGTCAAACTTTTGGGCTGGAAAAATCCTGCGTATGCCGTAGGAAACAGGTTTGGCTATGGGGACATCCGCGGACAGATTATTGGCGTTACCAAAGACTACCACTTTGAATCATTACACCAAAAAGTAGCGCCTATTGCCATGTTTGCCCAGCCGGGCCGCATGGGCTGGATGTCTATACATATTTCGGGTGGCAACATTAAAGAAGCGCTGGCGCACATCGAATCTGTATGGCAAAATCATTTTCCCGACCGCCCATTCGCTTACGAATTCCTGGATCAGAAATTCGGACAGCTGTATGCGCGGGAACAAACTCAGCAGCTGCTTTTTGGAATATTTGCAGGCATTGCTATTTTCATATCGTGCCTTGGCTTGTTAGGTCTGTCCATGTTTATGGCCGAGATCAGGACCAAGGAAATAGGGGTTCGCAAGGTGCTTGGCGCGTCGGTTGCCAGTCTCGTGATTTTGCTTTCCAATGATTTTCTCAAACTGGTCCTCGTTGCGATCGTCATTGCCTCGCCCATTGCCTGGTATGCCATGAATAGCTGGTTGCAGGATTTTGCATATCATACCGAGATTAAATGGTGGGTTTTTGCATCGGCAGCACTGATATCGATTGTGATCGCATTATTCACGATCAGTTTCCAGAGTATCAAGGCAGCATTAATGAACCCGGTGAAGTCTTTAAAAAGTGAGTAACATATAAACTATGTCAAAACACATGCTAAAAAATTATTTTAAAATCGCTGTTCGAAACCTCTGGAAGTACAAAACCAACTCGTTTGTCAGTATTACAGGACTTTCACTGGGGATCGGCTGCTTTCTTTTGCTGGCCACTTATGTGCTTCATGAAGTCCGCTATGACCGCTTTCAAACGAATGGGGAGCACATTGTCAGGGTTAATTTATTTTACCAATCAGGTGATAGCGAGCCGGTTAATGTGGCAGTGACGCCAACGGCGGTGGCACCTGCTTTTGCCCGGGAATTCGGTGAAGTCAAAGAAGCGGTCCGCATTTATCCTTACAGCGGCGGGGGAGCGGTTGCCGTAAAATATAACGACGCACTGTTCAACGAAAAAAAGGTACTTTTTGCTGATGCATCATTCTTTAAGATTTTTCCAACCGAATTTATCGAAGGTGATCAGGCAACGGCATTGGCCCAGCCCAATTCGGTGGTGATTGACGAAACGACTGCCCGTAAATATTTTGGCGCAGAAAGTGCGATCGGGAAGTCGGTGACCATGAATGAAAAGCTCACGATGCAAGTGACAGGCGTGATTGCCGATATTCCTTCCTACTCACACATAAAATTCAACTGGCTCGGAAGTTACAGTACATTGCCCCGCTCAAAAACGGAGGCATTTGATTCCGCAAACGACTACACCTACCTGTTGTTGCAACCGCAGGCAAAAGTGGAAACTTTACAGGGGAAAGTGGATCAATTCGTTTCCAAAAACCTGAATAACCCACAAGATCCGTCCACTAAAGTGAGACTGAGCCTGGAAGCATTTAACCGTATTCACCTCTATTCCAATGTTTCTGCTGGTATGGAGGCTTCCGGCAATTACAAATACGTTTACATTCTCTCCGGCGTCGGGCTACTCATCCTGATCATTGCCTGCATTAATTTCATTAATCTGGTCACAGCACGTTCCGCAGTCCGGGCGCGTGAGGTAGGCGTACGCAAAGTAATGGGCGCTGCCAGGACACAGGTTTTTCGTCAGTATCTTTTTGAATGCGGCCTGATCACAGTCACGGCCATTTTAGTAGGGCTTATCATCGCATTTTTTGGCTTCCCAATTATCAGTAACATTTCCGGAAACACGCTTGGGTTCAGTATCTGGCCATCCGCTTCTGTGATCTTGTTGCTGCTTGCATTGGCCATTGGCGTAACATTGTTGTCCGGGCTTTATCCGGCAGCGGTGCTTTCAGGTTTTGAGCCAATCAAGGTTTTGAAAGGAAAAGTGCTTGCCGCGAATAGTGGAAGCGGTTTGCGCAGCGCACTGGTCGTTTTTCAGTTTACTATTTCAATCCTTTTTATCATCGGGACGATCGTTGCAAATCAGCAGCTTCGTTTTATTCAAAACAAAAATCTCGGGCTTAATCCCTCGCAAATCATTGTAATGGATGTCGGATCCGGAATTTCGGCCACGAAGCTGGAAGCAATGAAAAACGAGCTGCTCAACAGTCCGATCGTTAAGTCTGTGACTGCCTCCTACGATTCTCCGGTAAATGTGCAGGGCGGTTATACCATCACTGCCAGCGACAAACCGCAGAATTTCCAGATGAACATTACCGCCATTCCGGTGGAAAAGGACTTTGTGCCAACGCTAGGCATGCAGCTCCTGGACGGGCAAAATTTCAATAGCACCGATATTTTGCAAGCGACTGCCGATTCTTTTGCATTACGTAAATATGCCTTTATCCTCAATGAGTCTGCCGTAAAAGCACTAGGTTGGACAACAGCAACGGCCATTGGAAAAATGGTGAATATGAATGGTCGGGAAGGAGCAGTGAAAGCGGTTGCCAAAGACTTCCATTTCAGATCACTACACGAAAAAATAAGTCCCATTGCCATCATTCCTGAATACAATTATTTTGGAAAAGTAATGGTAAAAATTGCTGGTAATGAATCGACGCAAGCCATTGAATTGCTGAAAAAGAGCTGGAAAGAAAACTTCCCGATGCGCCCCTTCGAGTATCATTTTCTGGATCAGGAATTTGACGAAATGTACAAGGCTGAAACGCGTGTCTCTTCTATTCTGGCAGTGTTTTCGGGTATTGCCATTTTGATATCATGCCTTGGGTTATTCGCATTGATCGCATTCATTTCGGAGCAACGGACGAAGGAAATCGGAGTAAGAAAAGTCCTGGGCGCCTCTGTTGCCAGCATTGTGATGTTGCTTTCCAGGGATTTTGTAAAACTAATGCTCATTGCAATAGCCATCGCCACGCCAGCCGCTTGGTATGCTATGGATAAATGGCTCGCAGACTTTGCTTACCAAGTTGAAATGAGTCCCTGGACATTTGCAATAGTGGGACTGGCGGCCATCGCAATCGCATTATTCACGATCAGTTTCCAAAGTATCAAAGCAGCATTAATGAACCCGGTGAAGTCTTTAAAAAGTGAGTAGGGGCGGCTGTCGGCCTTCAAACATCGGCCGTCAGCTTTTTTTGGAAATAGAGTTTTTCTTAGTTATAAAAAAGGCCGACAGCTGATTGCCGAAGGCCGATAGCGCGAAGCCCATATGTTCTCAAACTATTTCAAAATCGCCCGACGGAACCTTTGGAGGAACAAGGCGTTTTCAGCCATTAATATCTTTGGACTGGCCCTGGGAATGGCTGCCTGTTTTTTTGTATTTCAATACGTTTACTTCGAGAAAAGCTACGACAGGTTTAACAAAAATGCGGAAAATATTTACCGCGTCCCGATCTCTTACTCGGGTAGCATGAGCGACGTGCCGACCACAGCCGCCAACCACCCGGCGCTGGGTCCCGCGATGAAAGCTGACTTCCCCGAGGTGGTCGACTACACCCGGCTGGTAGGCGTCTCGCTGTTCATGAATGCCTCGACAATGTCTTATGAACAGGGAAAAGGCGAGCCGCGGACATTCAATGAGGGCAGCATTTACATTGCAGATGCCTCATTTTTCAATGTATTTTCGTATCCGTTGATTTCAGGAGATAAAAAGACTTGCCTGGCAGCCGCGAACTCATTGGTTGTTTCTGCCACCACCGCAAAAAAGTATTTTGGAAACCAGGAGGCCATTGGTAAAGTGTTGAAACTGAATGGCCGGATGCCGATGAAAGTGACCGGTGTTTTTGCCGATATCCCCGAAAGCTCCCACATTAAATTCGATATGTTGCTGTCCTTCGAAACGGTGGGCCACAACTGGGGATTTACGGAATGGACCTGGCCGGAATTTTATAATTACGTGGTACTCGCCCCGGGTACCGATGTTAAAAAACTCGAAGCCAAATTCCCCGCATTCACCGAAAAGTACCTCGGAAAAATCATGAAGGAGCTGAACTTTCGGTCTACTTTTCATTTGCAGCCCCTGACCGACATTCACCTGAAATCCAATTATCTGAAAGAAGCCGAGGCCAATGGAAGTCAGAAGGAAATTTACTTTCTGGCGATCATCGGTGTATTTATCCTGTTCATCGCCTGGATCAACTACATCAACTTATCCACGGCCAAATCAATGGAGCGGGCCAAGGAAGTGGGGCTGAGGAAAGTGGTGGGCGCGGTCAAGCAGCAGCTGGTGACGCAATTCCTTCTCGAATCGTTCATTATCAATTTCCTGGCACTTATTCTTGCGGTGGCCATCATTACCGTTTTTGCTCCCTTTTTCAATCATTTTATTGGAAAGGAAATCAGTACCGGTTTCTTTTCGACAGGTTTGGGAGGCGAGCCTGTGTTCTGGATCACTGTTGTGCTGGTATTTGTTTCAGGAGCTTTGCTGGTAGGAGCTTATCCGGCTTTTGTATTGTCGTCATTTTTGCCGGCCAAAGTATTGAAGGGCCTCATGGTGCAATCCAAATCAGGTATTTCGCTGAGACGGGTGCTGGTGTCGTTCCAGTTTGCACTCTCCATTATCCTGATAGCGTCTACGTTTGTGGTTTTCAAACAGTTCAATTATATGCGAAATGGTAACCTGGGCTATAAAAAGGATCAGGTACTCATTGTCAAAGCACCAGTTATTTCGGATACGACGATTTTTGAAAAATATTCCTATTTCAAATCCGAGGTCAGCAATATATCCTCCATCCTCAATGCCACCGCCACGTCCGATATTCCGGGGAATATGATCAGATACCGGAATGGTGTGAGAAGGGCCAATCAGGACAAAAAGCAGAACTATGCTACCTACCTGATGGAGATCGATGAGAGCTTTGTCCCAACCTATCACATTGAACTTGTAGCCGGGAAGAATTTTGAATTGAATGATCGTTCTAAAATGGAAGCGAACGGTAATACCAAGGTGCTCATTAATGAAGAAATCGTCAAATCACTGGGATACAAATCCGCTGAAGAAGCTGTCAATCAGGATATCAAATTCACGCTGGGGCAGGACGACATTCATTGCAAAATTTTGGGAGTAGTGAAAAATTTTCACCAGAGGTCATTGAAAGAGAAATTTGACCCGATCCTGTTCTACTACCCGTCAAAAACCGAATGGAAATACATTTCAGTCAATCTCAAAGGTGCCGACGCGGCAAAGGGAATCGCAGACATTGAAGCGCTCTATAAAAAGGCGTTCACCGGAAATCCGTTCGAGTATTTTTTTCTTGATGAGTATTTCAACAGACAATACCAGGCCGACAGCAGGCTAGGCAACATATTTGGCCTGTTTGCCGTGCTGGCCATCATCGTTGCCTGCATGGGGCTTCTGGGTTTGTCGAGTTTCGTCATCAGGCTAAGGACCAAGGAAATAGGAATACGGAAAGTGCTCGGAGCTTCTGTCAGTGGATTGTTGGTGCTGATTTCCAGAGACTTTGTGCAACTGGTATGCATTGCATCGGTAATAGCGATCCCGGTCATTTATTTCACCGCCAATGCCTGGCTGGACAACTATGCTTTTCACATGGGCCTGGGTATTGCTGTGTTCGTGGTGCCACCGCTGCTGCTGCTCGCCCTCACGCTGCTGACCATATGTGCGCAAAGCCTGAAAACGGCATTGACAAACCCGATTAAGTCGTTACGGAGCGAATGAGATGGCTGTCAAACGTCGGCTTTCGGCCGTCGAACATCGGCATTTATTTAGAAAGTGTTTTTTGGTAAATCGATAAAAAAGGCTGACGGCTGACTGCCGGAAGCCGAAAGCTAAATTATTATGTTTAAAAACCATCTCAAAATCGCTTCCCGGACTTTGCTCCGTTATCGCAACTACACCATTCTCAATGTTCTGGGTCTTTCCGTGAGCGTGGCCGCGTGTTTGCTTTTGTATGTTGTTTATACGTATGAATCGGGGTTTGATAAATTTCACAAAAACTACGACCAGATATACCGGATCGCCAAAAAGACGGAATATCCAAACGGACAGATAGATTACACACCAGGCAGCCCGCTGCCTTACGAGGCTGCCCTGAAAGTGGATATCCCGCAGCTTGGTACCATTGTACCAGTTTACGGTACCATTGATCCGCAGGTGACGGTACTGGGAAAAAACGCGGATAGTCAGGCAACTGATAAAAAATTTAAGGAGGAAGATGAAGGAATAGCTACGGTTCCGGAGTTTTTCGATCTGTTCGACTATGCGTGGTTAACCGGTTCAAAATCAGTTTTGAAAGAGCCGAATGTAGTTGTGCTGTCCCAAAGAAAAGCCGAAAAATACTTTGGTAAATGGCAGGATGCGGTGGGCCAGTATCTGAAAATCAATAACAAAACGGTCATGAAAGTAGGTGGCATCCTCGAAAACCCGCCGCTGAACACAGATTTCCCAGTTGATATAGTGGTTTCCTACGAAAGCAAGCGAAAACAACCTTTATCGTTCGGCTGGGGCGGTTTTGATAACTGGGGCAGTACCAGCAGCAATGATCAGCTTTTTGTTCTTTTACCGAAGAATGTCTCTGTAAAAACCATTGAAAATCAGTTTCCGGGTTTCCTTAAAAAACATTATAAGGATGAAAGAAGCAATTCCAAAGTTTCGCATTTCCTGACTCCTTTATCAGAACAACATTACGACGCAAGGCTTAACAATTTCACCGGGCATAGTATCAGCAGAAGTGTGCTTTGGACGCTGGTGGTGATCGGCGTTCTGATCATTTCGATGGCGTGTATCAATTTTATCAACCTCGCAACAGTACAGTCGGCCCGTCGCTCCCGGGAAGTTGGTGTCAGGAAGGTTTTGGGCAGCGGTCGTCCTGAACTCATCAGCCAGTTTCTGAGCGAAACATTCCTGATCGTGATTGGTTCTGTCTCCATTGGCGTGGTACTTGCGGTGTTAAGTATGCCTTTACTCGGCCTGATCTCACATGTCCCGCCTGAACTGCCGGTCATAAACAATCCGGGGTTGTGGCTGTTTGTCCTGGCATTATCGCTTTTGGTCAGCTTTATTGCAGGCTTCTATCCGGCCATTGTCATGTCGGGTTTCCAGCCTATCGAAGCTATTAAGAGCAAAGTGGCCAACCGGTCATTTGGAGGAGTTTCGCTGCAAAAGTTGCTGATTGTCATACAGTTCGGTGTTTCGCAAATATTGGTTGTCGGAACCATTGTTACTATTACGCAAATGAATTTTGTAAGCAAGCTCGATCTGGGCTTTACAAAAGAAGGCGTTTATTCGGTCAATCTCGATGATGCTTATACCAGCAGGTTCGAGTCATTCAAAAATGAACTGCTGCAAAACCCGGACATTCAGTCTGTTAGTTTCTCCTCGGATGTGCCGTCTTCGGATAATAACTGGTCGGGTAACTTCGCTTTTGGCAACCGGGGGAAAGATGAGGATTTTCAGGTTTTCAACAAATTTGCTGACGAGGATTATTTCAAAACTTTTGGCTTGCAGTTCATAGCGGGTAAAGCTTACGAAAGAGGTGATTCAACCGGTGCTTGCGTAGTGAATGAAACACTTCTGGCCAAAGTGGGTATCAAGGATCCGCAGCAGGCCGTTGGGATGAACATCAGGCTTGGAGGCGGCAAATGGCAACCCATTGTGGGCGTTGTAAAGGATTTTAAAGCCAACTCTGCCCGTGAGGCCAGCAAGCCGATCATGATTTCTCCGTTGGCGCAATATTACTGGCTAGGAGGTATCAAAATACGCACCGCTAACATTTCCAGAGCCGTAGAAAGCATTGAAAAAGCTTATGCAAATGTGTTTCCCGAAGTAGCGATCCAGGGTAAATTTTTCGATGAAAGCATTGAAGAGTTTTATAAACAAGAAAAGCAGATTACATTGTTGTACCAGATTTTCGCAGGTCTTTCCATCTTCATCGCATGTCTTGGACTTTTCGGCCTTGCCACATTTATGGCCCAGCAGCGTATGAAGGAAATAGGAGTGAGGAAAGTACTTGGTGCTTCGGTGGCGGATATCGTGGGGTTGCTGTCCAAAGATTTTCTGGTACTGGTACTTGTGGCCATTGTACTGGCTTCGCCCGTCGCCTGGTATGTGATGGACCAATGGTTGCAGGAATTCGAATATAAAGTCGCGATCAGTTGGTGGATGTTTGCCGCTGGCGCTGGTATGGCCGTTATCATTGCATTTGCCACCGTAAGTTTCCAAAGTATCAAAGCCGCATTGATGAATCCTGTGAAGTCGTTGAGAAGTGAGTAGGGACGGCGATCGGTTGTCGGTATTCGGCCGTCGGCTTTTGTTTTTTCTTTGAATTGAGTTTTAAATTATTAAAACGCCGACAGCTGACCGCCGAAGGCCGATAGCCAATGATAACAAACTATCTCAAAGTCGCCATTCGGAATCTTGCAAAGAGCAAGACCTATTCCGTGATCAACATTTTCGGCCTGGGGCTGGGAATGGCTGTTTCAGTCCTGATCCTGATGTTCGTGATGCACGAATACAGCTATGACAAGTTCCATGCAAATCATCAGCGGATTTATAGGGTGCTGGGCAAAGTGAAAATGGGCGATAATGAGTTGCAGATGCCATCGTTTTCCTCTGACAAAGCGCTTGTCTTCAAAAATTCCGATGCCCGGATCAAGGATTTTGTGAGGATACTGCCAACCTACGACAAGATTGTGATGAAAAGTCCTGAAAAAGGGCTGTTTTTCGAGGAGAATTTTATGTTCGCTGATCCATCCTTTTTAAAGATCTTTTCCTTTACATTAAAAGAAGGAAATCCAGCGCAGGCGCTGGACAAGCCTTTTACTATGGTCATTTCAGAGCGCGCAGCCAGCAAGTATTTCGGTAATATTGATCCCATCGGCAAAATTTTGTCCTACCAGGGTAAGCATCCTTTACAGATTACAGGCGTTATGAAAAATGCGCCTTCGAACTCCACATTCAATCCCGATTTCCTTGCCTCCTTGTCAACTTATCCACAACTAGGACAACAGGAAAAGAACAACTGGATCTCGGGCGGCATATTCAACATTTATCTGCTGCTCGATTCGGAAAAATCTGCCAGTATTGCTGAACGTAACCTTAACAAAAAAGAGGGAGGAAAGCTGGATGCATTTGGAAGCAAGTCCAGGTACATCCTGGAAGGGCTGAGCAGCATTCATTTGGGTAACAATTCGGTTGACGGAGGAAACAATAAGCTCATTACTGTGTTTACAGGCGTCGCAGCATTGATCCTGTTCCTCGCATTGTTCAATTACATGAGCCTTACTACCGCTCGCTCTACCCTGCGTGCGAAGGAAGTAGGCGTACGCAAGGTCATTGGTGCCGGACGTAGCGGGCTTGTGAGGCAGTTTTACGCAGAGTCTGTGTTGCTTTGTACGCTGGCGTTTGCACTGGCATTTGTTCTGGTGCGATTTCTGCATCAGCCGTTTTATGATCTGCTGGATCTTCATATTGACGCTTCGTTTCTGGTATCACCTAATTTCCTTGCATTCCTGATCGCTTTGCTGGTGTTGACCGTACTCGTCGCCGGGAGTTATCCTGCGCTGGTGTTGTCGGGATTTGCTCCATTGGAAGTATTGAAAGGGCGGCTGGGCGGCAAGAGAAGTGGTGCCGGTGTAAGGAGATTTTTTATGGTATTCCAATTCACCGTTTCCATCGCATTGATCATCAGTAGTCTTGTCGTGAAAGACCAGCTGACATTTATGCAGAACAAAAAGCTGGGCCTACATAAAGACCAGGTACTGGCCGTGCCATTGACGCAATCGATCGCTGGTAACTATTTCCCTTTGCGGGAAGAAATCAGCCAGCAAGCCGGAATCCAAAACTATACTTTTTGTGATGTGGGGCTTTTCAAGGGCTATAACATGTTCTTTTTGAAAAATGAAACTAATAAAAAAGATGTCGGTATCGTCAGTATGCTGGTCGACGGCCGCTTCGTAGAAACCCTCGGTCTTAAATGGAAATCGATGCCGGTACCGGCGTCATTTAAAAGCACGAATTACTGGCTGCTGAATGAAACTGCCGTAAAGGAGCTGGGAATTAAAGGTGATCCCGTGGGCCAGGACATGCAGATCGCGGGAAAAATTGGCGGCGTTCTGAAAGATTTTCACTTCACTTCCGTGCAGAGCGGGATGAAAGCAATGGGCGTCCAGGTGGTCAACGACACGACCAATATTTTGAAGCGCCCCGGCGGGTCCAAAGCAGTTATGTACGTCAGGCTGGACCCAAAGGCCGATATCAAAGACAAAGTGGCGACCATTGAGACGATCTTCAAAAAGTATGACAAGGAAAAACCATTCGAATATTATTTCCTTGACGACGCCTTTAATGCCACATTCAAAACAGAGATCCGAATGTCGAAAATGTTCTCTGTATTTACCGGGCTTGCAATTTTCATCGCCTGTATGGGACTTTTTGGGCTGGTAACCTTCACCGCCGAAACCCGTACGAAGGAAATAGGGATACGTAAAGTGCTGGGTTCGTCTGTCGCCGGGATCGTTGCATTGCTGTCCGGGGACTTCATCAAACTGGTTCTCATCGCCATTGTGCTGGCTATTCCGGCGGCCTATTTTCTGATGGATAAATGGTTGCAGGATTTTCCATATCGCATTCAAATTCCGATTACTATCTATTTGTATGCGAGTTTATTGGCTATCGTTATTGCAGTGGTGACCATCAGTTTTCAGAGTATCAAGGCTGCCTTAATGAACCCTGTGAAATCTTTGAAAAACGAGTAACGGAAGCGTTTCTGGCCGCTTAATAGATTACTGAAAATAATATTTGATTTTTGGTAGATTTCTTTGTAAAATTTGTAGATAATCTGTTGCCGCCGAAACTAAAATCTATACTCATGCAAAAACGTTTTTCTATTCTCGCACTCGTTGTGCTGTCCCTGTTCCTTTTTAGCTATTCCTGTCAGGATCACGTAGTTCCGGGCGTTCCTCCGCAGTTGAAAACCCTGCCGTTTAGTGGCGGTCAAAATGCAAAATGTAGCTTGACCTACACGGTGGAAGTTACTGATGTGGGCACCATCCCTGTGAAAGAATACGGTGTGGTATTCAGCGCGGTTAACGATGGCAGAACTTTCGTCGTTAATCCGACTGTGGCCGACAATATCAGAGTAATCGTTGCCCTGCCATTTGTGGCCGGACCAAAGAGCAATGCAGGTCCGCAGATATGCACGAATCGAATTAATTACCGCGCATACGCCATTTTGCAAGACGACAGTGTAGTATATGGTAATACGCTTAATTATAACGACAATTAGTCAAAGGTTTATCACTTCCAAGTTTTCCTGCAAATCATTACGTTAGCTGTTCGATTTCGGACAGCTAATTTTTTTTGTTTATTGTAACTTACTTAAAATCAATGATATAAATTTCTGGTATGCATTTAATACTGTCAATTCGATAAAGCTGACAGTTCCCTAAGATCATGCTAAGAAACTACTTTAAAATCGCCTGGCGCACCCTTTGGAATAAGAAGGCGTTTGCGGCTATCAATATTTTTGGCCTTGCTATTGGCCTGGCCACGTGTATGCTCATTCTCCTGTACGTCCAGCACGAGCTCAATTACGACCGATATAATGAGCGTGCTGACCGTATTTTCCGCATCACCATGCACGGGAAGATCGGTGGCACTGAAATCAACATTGCAGTAGCCCCGGCTCCGGCAGGCCCATCTGTTGCCAGAGATTACCCTGGTGTTGAAGCATTTACACGTGTCACTACCGAGGGCACGTTCCTGGTAAAAAATGATCAGGAGCGGTTTAAAGAGGAGCATGTAGCATTTGCGGACTCTAATTTCTTTCAGGTTTTTTCTATTCCTGTTGTAAAAGGAAACCCGGCCACGATGCTGAAAGAGCCTAACACTTTGGTCATTACCGAAGCAATTGCGCAAAAGTATTTTGGAAATGCAGACCCGATTGGCAAAAGCCTGACGCTGGGCAACCGGGGACTGTTCCGCATTACAGGAGTTTGTCAGAACGTACCTTCCAGCTCTCATTTTCATTTCGATATTTTCGGTTCAATGAGTTCTGTCAAGCTTGGTGAAAAGTGGCTTTCTAGCGGCGCGCACACTTACCTGCTGCTCAAAAAAGGCTATCCCGTTGAACAGCTCGCAGCTCAGAGTTCGACCATCACGAAGAAATACATTGGGCCGGAAATAAAGGAGTTTCTCGGGATGACCTATGAGGAATATTTGAAAAAAGGTGACCGCTTTGGTTTTCAATTTCAACCCATTACCGACATTCACCTCAAATCCAATCTGGAAGGAGAGCTCGAACCGAATGGCTCGGTCAAATATGTGTATATATTTTCGGCCATTGCTGCATTCATTCTGCTCATTGCCTGTATCAATTTTATGAACCTCTCCACGGCGGGCTCGGCCAGTCGTGCTAAGGAAGTGGGTATCCGCAAAGTGTTGGGCTCGGTTCAGCAACAGCTTATCCGTCAGTTTCTAACAGAATCCATACTGCTCACGCTACTAGCTCTTTTGGCAGCATTTGCGCTGGTAATATTGGTACTGCCCAGCTTTAATGAACTGGCCGGAAAGCAGTTTGATCTGCATTCCATTCTGAATATAAAAATGATCTCGCTCGCTTTGGCCGGCTGCCTTTTCGTCGGGTTATTAACAGGCAGTTACCCCGCTTTTTTCCTGTCGTCATTTAAACCGATAGTGGTTTTAAAAGGAAGAATACAATCCGGCATGCGCAGTGGGTGGTTGCGTAATTCGCTGGTAACCATTCAGTTTGTAGTCTCCATTGGAATGATCATTGGTACCATTGTGGTATTCCAGCAGCTGCGTTTTATTCAGAATAAAAAACTGGGTTTTGATAAGGAACAGGTGCTAATCCTGCAAGACACCCACCTTTTGGGAGATAAATCAAAGACATTCAAGGAGCAACTGGGCAAGCTGTCACAGGTTGTCAATGTAACATTAGCGGGCTATCTGCCAGCCGGAAACTCCAACAATGGTACGGACGGTTTCTTGCCGGAGAGTGCCGACAACACGGTTTCTCCTTACCGGTTTGGTACCTATTATATTGACGATGACTATCTGGCAACATTGGGAATCAAAATTGCAGCCGGGCGTAATTTCTCCCGATCGTTCGGCTCCGACAGCGCGGCGGTGCTGGTCAATGAAGCTGCGGTTAAAAAGTTTGGCTGGAAAAATGCGATCGGTCAGCGCATACGCACGGTGGGTAACGGGAGCCCGGATAGTAAGCGCACGTATACAGTGGTGGGCGTGACGCGGAATTTTCATTTCAGATCGCTGCACGAACAGATCGCCCCGCTGGTGATGATGTACGGTGGCGACCATTATCAAATGGCGCTGAGAATTCGTACCAATGATTTCCCCGCTCTGATCAAAACCATTGAAAAAACCTGGAAATTAGAAACGGACAGTCCATTCTCGTATTCATTTTTGAACGAACGGTTTGATAAAATGTACCAGTCCGAGCAGCGGGTTGGAAAGCTGTTTGGCATTTTCGCGAGCCTGGCGGTTGTGATCGCCTGCCTCGGGTTGTTTGGCCTGGCGGCATTTACTACCATCCAGCGCACTAAGGAAATTGGTGTGCGGAAAGTACTTGGAGCGTCGGTAATGAGCATTGTCGCTCTCTTATCAGGCGATTTTTTGCGTATCGTAGTCGTCGCCATAGTGATCGCCACGCCAGTTGCATGGTATGGTATGAACCAGTGGCTGGCGGATTTTGCCTATAAGATTGACATTCAATGGTGGGTTTTCGTGCTCGCTGGCGTGTTGGCGGTTGCTATTGCCTTGCTGACAGTCAGTTTCCAAAGTGTGAAAGCAGCATTGGTCAATCCGGTGAAAAGTTTGAAGAGTGAGTGAGGGCGGCTGTCGGCGGTCAGACGTCGGCTGTCGGCTTCTTTTGAGTAGAGTATGAATTTGTAATACAAAAAAACAAAAAAATAAAAGCCGACTGCTGAAAGCCGACGGCCGATAGCTCTTAAAATCATGCTCAAAAACTATTTCAAAATCGCGTGGCGCAACCTTGTGAAGGAGCGCCAGTTCACGCTCCTGAACCTGGTCGGTTTGTCGACGGGCCTGACCTGTACGCTATTGATTTATCTTTGGGTAAATGATGAGCTTCACATTGATCATTACAATGCCAAAGAGGCGCAGCTTTATCAGGTAATGGCCAATCATCCCGGTGAAGACGGCGTGAAGACCATTAACCATACTGCCGGACTGCTCGCAAATGCGCTGGCGACCGAAATGCCGGAGGTTGAGCACGCGGTAACGGTAGCGCCTGCCTCCTGGTTTGGTAACAAAGGCCTGGTTTCCTTTGGTGATATTCACATTAAAGTGGGCGGCCAGTTTATCAGCAAGGATTATTTCAATGTCTTTACCTGCCCGGTGCTGGATGGGGACGAGAATGTGTTGTTTCGGGACAATCAAACCATTGGTATTTCGAAGGAGCTGGCCCTGAAATTGTTTCATACCACAGACAATGTCATAGGCAAAACTATTGCCTGGGATCACGGCGAATTTACCAGTAACTATAACATTGGAGCTATTTTTGAAGGGAATCCAGCCAATGCGGTTGAGCAATTTGATGTGCTTTTCAATTTTGATCTTTTCGTGGAAAAGCGCCCGAGCATGAAATCCTGGGGCAACAGCGATCCGAGTACTTTCGTCATCTTGAAAGAGGAAACGGATGTAGATCACTTTAATGGGAAGATCAAAAACTACCTTGCTACGAAAGACAAAGGGAGCAAAGTCCAGCTGTTAGCGATCAAATATTCAGACAAATACCTACATGGTCAGTTTGAAAATGGCGTACAGGCTGGTGGAAGGATCGCTTATGTAAGGCTTTTCTCGATCATCGCATTATTTATTCTGGTGATCGCCTGCATCAATTTTATGAATTTGTCCACAGCGAAAGCATCGGGCAGAATGAAGGAAGTGGGTATCAAAAAAGCCATCGGGGCATACCGCCGGTCGCTTGTGATCCAGTACCTGGGCGAATCGGTAATGATGGCTTTTCTGTCACTTTTCGTCGCCATTTTTCTGCTGGTCATTCTGTTGCCCCAGTTCAATCAAATTACCGGAAAGCAGATCAATCTTGCCTTTGATAGCCAGATCATTCTATCGACTTTCGGCATCACACTGCTGACCGGACTCATTGCCGGCAGCTATCCCGCGCTTTATCTCTCAGGGTTCAACACTATTTCGGTATTAAAAGGCTCCCTTAAAACATCGGCTGGGGAGCTATTTTTCAGGAAGGGACTCGTGGTGTTTCAGTTTGCCGTTTCAGTGATTTTCATTGTTTCCGTCCTCGTCGTTTACCGGCAGATCGAATACATTCAAACCAAAAACCTCGGTTACAGCCGTGACAATATCATTCATTTTGAAATTCCAATGAAGATGGATTCGGCAAGCCTCGCATCCTCCGAATCGTTTCTTAATGAAGTGAAAAACCTGCCAGGGGTCGTGAAAGCATCGAGTTTTAGTCATAACCTTACTGGTGACCACGGCGGTATTTCGGGTTTTGAATGGCCGGGAAGGCCGCCGGGCAAAGACATTGATTTCGCAAATCTGGAAGTGGGGTTCAATTTTATTGAAACGGTTGGAATAAAAATCAAGGAAGGAAGGGGCTTCTCACAAAATCAGAATGCCAGTAACGAGATTATTTTCAATGAATCGGCCATCAAAAGCATGGGGCTGAAAGATCCGGTTGGCAAGATCGTCAGGTTCTGGGGAATGGACAGACAAATCGTCGGCGTAGTAAAGGATTTTAATTTTGAATCACTTTACGAACGCGTAAAACCCTGCTTTTTTCAGGTATACCCGGTTATGCCCAACATTATGGTGAAAATCCAGGCGGGAGCTAAACCACAGACTATTGCGCAAATCGAAAAGACATTTCAGGCTTATCACAAAGGCAATGCATTCGAATACAAGTTTTTAGACGAAAATTATAATGCGATGTATGCATCCGAGCGACGGATCAGCGAGTTGTCGAGGTACTTTGCCGGACTGGCCATTTTGATCTCGTGCCTCGGCTTGTTCGGTCTGGCCGCATTTACCGCGCAACGTCGACAAAAAGAGATAGGTATCCGTAAAGTAGTAGGCGCAACGGTCGGTAATGTCGCGGTTCTATTATCAACTGATTTTCTCAAACTGGTACTGATCGCCATGGTAATCGCTTTTCCTTTGATATCCTGGGCGATGAACCTGTGGCTGAATGAATTCTCGTACCACGTCACCATCGGGCTGAATGTGTTCATTCTGTCAGGCGTATCCATCATCATGCTCGCAGTTGCCACAGTAGGTTATCAGGCAATTAAGGCGGCATTAAGTGATCCGGTTAAAATTCTAAAAAGCGAGTAAAATGGCTTTCGGCTGTCGGCTGTCAAACATCGGCTGTTGGTTTTGTTATTCAGGAAGATTATAATAATCATTTAAAAAAGGCCGACTGCCGAAAGCTGACGGCCGACTGCCCAATAGCTATGTTCACGAACTATCTAAAAATTGCATTCCGGCGGCTAATGTCGGACAAAACACACACTGCTATCAATGTGCTTGGTCTGGCGCTGGGTATGACGAGCTGCCTAATCATTTACATTTTTGTGCGCTATGAGATGAGTTTTGACGGTTTTCATACCCAAAGTGAAAATACCTATCGCATCGTCGAGCATAGCAGCCAAGCCGACGGCGTACAGCATTGGCCTACTACGGCATATCCATTGGCAGAAGCGATCCGGCATGATGTGCCGGGTGTGCAGGTTACACAAACCGCCGGCCCGCTAACCCGCATTATCAGTTCAGTGGACAGCAAAGGTAATGTCAGCCGTTTTGAAGAAAACCGACTGATGTTCGCCGATCAGTACTACCTCCAAACTTTTGACTTCGGCAAGGCTGTCCCTGGTGGAATTTGGCTCGCCGGAAATGCCAAAACGGCTTTTGAGCAAACCAATGCCGTGGTACTGACCCAGAAACTTGCTGACCGCTACTTTGCCGAATTCGAAGGACATTATGAAGAGCTGATTGGCAAGACTTTAACACTCAATAATTCAGACCCGCTGGTGGTATCCGGTATCATCAGAAACCCGCCATATAACACCAATTTGCTGTTTGAAATGCTGGTTAACTATCAGTTTTTCAAAAATAATAACCGGTATCAGGCTGGTAACTGGTCGGGAAATTACGAGGGAACTATCTATATCACATTACCTGCCGGCACTGATCCGAAAGGATTTGAGCCGCGATTGGCAGCATTGAAGAAGAAATACATGAATGCAGAGGATAACATGCGGGTGAGTTATTTCCTGCAACCGCTTGCCGATATTCATACCAATACGCTCTACGAAGACTTTCTGGGCGGCTATCATGTGAGTCGTCAAATGTTGTGGGTGTTGGGAAGCCTGGCCATTTTTCTGATTCTGATCGCTTCATTCAATTTTATCAACCTTACAACCGCCCAGGCTAGTCGTCGGAATAAAGAAGTGGGCGTTCGCAAAGCAGTTGGCAGTACGCAAACGCAGCTTTTTGGGCAGTTTATTGGAGAAACGCTGGTGGTAGCGATTTTGGCAGGCATTATTTCGGTTTGGGCGCTGGGTTTTCTGCTAAACTGGATCAATGCATCCCTGAGCATTATTAATCTGGATCTTCGCCCGGACGCAGCGGTTTGGATTTTTTGCGCGGTGCTCGTCCTGGTGGTAGCATTGTTCGCGGGTTTTTATCCTGCTACTTTGCTGGCCAGGTTTCAACCCGTGAAGGCATTGAAAAATGCTGGTAATGCTCAGCATCAGCGGTTTTCGCTTCGTCAGGGATTGATCGTATTTCAGTTTTGCATTACCTACGGATTGTTGGCGGGTACGTTTGTTGCTTCGCGACAAATGGATTTTTTCATGAACAAAGACCTTGGTTTTGCGAGGGATGCCGTGATCACCGTCAATGGTCCGCGTAATCAGGTACAGGCCAAATTGGAGGTTTTCAGACAGCAACTACTACGCGACCCAGCCATCAAAGAGGTGAGTTTTTCGTCCGGCGCTCCGATCACTGAAAATTATTTTGGTACCGATTTTCGACTAAAATCTGAATCCAGCCAAATGAACCGGCAGGCGGAAATGAAAGTCGTTGATTTAAAATATCAGTCGCTTTTTGGTCTCCAAACCATCGCCGGTCGCTGGTTTTCGACTTCCAACATTGTACCCGATGGTTCCGCGTTCAATGGTTTTGTAGTGAATGAAACCATGGTCAAAAACCTGGGACTTACTCCTGAAACAGCAATCGGGAAAGTGGTGACGATCAGTGAGGGTGAGGCACCGATTTTGGGAGTCGTCAAAGACTTTCATAATGTGTCACTTCAGCAGCCCATTGTGCCGTGTGTGCTGATGTGCTGGAATACAGGATTTTTTGAACAAATTCATATCAGGTTACAAGCTGCTCCTGGGGATCATAGTCTGGATTTGCCCAAGGCGCTTCAAACGATCGAAGGCAACTGGAAGCAGCAATTTCCGCAAGACGTTTATCAGTACGCATTTCTGAATGAGTCTTTGGCCAAAGGTTATATTGTTGAAAAACTGGTTTTTGACGCATTCCGGATTTTTGCGGCGATCTCCATTTTTATAGCCTGCCTGGGATTATTTGGTCTCATTACCTTCACCGCCAACCAGCGAACGAAGGAAATAGGAGTTCGAAAAGTACTGGGCGCATCGGTGGCCGGTATCGTAGCACTTCTTTCAAAAGATTTCTTAAAACTGGTAATGATCGCAATCGTAATTGGCATACCTATTACCTGGTTTGGCCTAAACCAGTGGCTTCGGAATTTTGAATACAAAATAGGAATAGAATGGTGGGTCTTTGTCGCGGCAGGGCTGCTTGCTATTGGGATAGCTTTATTGACAGTGAGTTACCAAAGTATAAGATCGGCATTAATGAATCCAGTGAGGAGTTTAAAAAGTGAATAACACATCCTACAAGCTATGTTCAAAAACTATCTAACAATCGCCTTTCGAAACCTTTACAAGAATAAAGGTTATTCCGCGATCAACATTGGAGGTCTTGCGATGGGAATGGCCGTTGCGATCATGATTGGCCTCTGGATCCACGACGAGTTTGCTTTTGATAAGTACCATCAAAATTATGACCGGATTGCGAAAGTAATGCAGACCGGCAATTTCGAAGGACAGATCTTTCATGGAGAGTACATGCCCGCGCCGATGGGAAATGAGTTGCGGGCCCAGTATAAGGATGATTTCAAATATGTGATCATGTCGTCCTTTAATGGGGAGCACATTCTGGCCAATGGTAGCAACAAATTCACCCGGAAGGGCAACTACCTGAGTGCCGAAGCGCCTGAAATGTTTTCGCTGAAAATGTTGAAAGGAACGCGGGCGGGGTTAAAAGACCAGGCGTCGGTTATGCTGTCGGCCTCGGTTGCCAAAGCGCTTTTTGGTGCCACCGAGCCGATGGACAAGATCATCAAACTGGATAATAAACATGATGTCCGCGTTACGGGCGTTTATGAAGACCTTCCATACAATACCGAATTCCGCGACCTCAGCTTCATCGTGCCCTGGGATCTTTACGTGAACACGCAGGATTGGGTGAAAAAAGCCATCGACAATGCGGAATGGAACAATAATTCCTGGCAGGTATTGGCTCAGATCAGTGACAAGGCTGACTTTGAAAATGTTTCGAACAAAATCAAGGACATTAAACTGAAGCATGCCCCGGAAACGGCTTTCTTCAAGCCTCAGGTATATTTGTTGCCCATGAGCCGATGGCATTTGTATTCGGGATGGGACAAAAATGGTAACCTTGATGGCCGCATTCAGTATGTATGGCTTTTTGGAATAATAGGCATTTTCGTATTGCTGCTGGCATCGATCAACTTTATGAACCTGAGCACCGCGCGGTCCGAAAAGCGGGCAAAAGAAGTGGGTATCCGCAAAGCGATCGGTTCCATGCGCAGCCAGCTGATCAACCAGTTTCTGAGCGAATCCATGATGGTAGCAGCATTGGCGTTTGTGTTGTCGCTGCTGCTGGTCGTGGTACTGCTGCCGGTTTTCAATGAAGTTGCGGACAAGCAAATGAGCATTTTGTGGACAAGTCCATGGTTCTGGCTGGCTGGGATTGCTTTTTCTCTGGTTACCGGGATGATTTCGGGAAGTTATCCGGCATTCTATCTGTCGGCATTTCAACCGGTGAAAGTTTTGAAAGGTGTGGCGCGCGTGGGCCGGTACGCCGCTATCCCCAGGAAAGTGCTCGTCGTTTTGCAGTTTACAGTTTCTGTGACATTGATTATCGGGACTATCATTGTTTTTAAGCAAATACAACATGCCAAGAACAGGCCGATCGGCTACGACCGTAACGGGCTGATCACGGTGAATATAAACACGCCTGAGTTGTACAGTCACTATAATGTACTACGGGAAAGCCTGCTGAAAACCGGGGCCGTTATCGAAATGTCAACTTCATCCTCTCCTACTACCGATGTAAATTCTTCCAATGGTGGATTTCAATGGGAAGGCAAGGATCCTAACTTCAAGGAGACCTTTGGTACCATCGCTGTGACGCATGATTTTGGAAAAACGGTTGGCTGGCAGTTTGTAGCAGGCAGGGATTTTTCAAGACAATTTTCTACGGATTCTTCCGGCATGGTACTGAACGAATCTGCCCTTAAATACATGAAAATGAAACATCCGTCCGACATCATTGGCAAGACGGTGAAATGGAACGACACGCCTTATACCGTGGTTGGGGTGATCAGGGATATGGTGATGGATTCTCCATTTAAACCGGCTTATCCTACACTGTTCATGGTGAACTATGATTGGGCTAATTTTATCAATATCAAATTGAACCCTGCATTACCAGCCAGGGAATCTTTGCATAAAGTGGAAGCGGTTTTCAAAACGATCAATCCAGGCAGTCCATTCGATTACAAATTTTCGGATGAACAGTATGCGGCCAAATTTGCAACCGAGGAACGTATCGCCACGCTGGCGTCCACGTTCGCGATCCTCGCCATCGTGATCAGCTGCCTGGGCTTGTTCGGGCTTGCTTCTTTCACGGCCGAGCAGCGTACCAAGGAGATCGGCGTTAGGAAAGTGCTGGGAGCTTCGGTAGCGAACCTGTGGGCATTGTTATCGGGTGACTTCGTGGTTTTAGTAGTGATATCCTGTGTTATTTCGGCACCCGTGGCTTATTATTTTCTCAATGGCTGGCTGCTCAAATACGAGTACCGGACCAATATTTCATGGTGGATATTCGTATCTGCCGCCGTCGGAGCGATACTGATTACGTTATTGACGGTCAGTTACCAGGCGATCAGGGCAGCATTGATGAACCCGGTGAAGAGTTTGAGAAGTGAGTGATTGGGGCCGTCGGCTATCAGCAATCGGCCGTCGGCTTTGACTTTTATAATATAAAAAAAACGACAGTCGATAGCCGACTGCCGAAAGCCAAATACTTCCCTTATGCTTCGAAACTCTCTTAAACTCTCCTTCCGCAACCTTCTTAAAAACAAGGTTTATTCGGGTATCAATATTTCAGGGCTCGCTATTGGGATGGCGGGGGCGATCATTATTTTTCAGCTGGTTTCTTATCATCTTGGGGTAGACCGTTACCACCGGAATGCAGCGCGAACCTATCGTGTGGTGGTGGATCTGCATCTGGAAGACGGCTCCGTTGAAAAAGAAAAGGGATCGGCATACCTGCTTCATGAAACGCTTAAAAAAGAGTATGGCGACGTGGAAAGTGCCAGCTACCTCGCCCAAAAGGAGCTGACCATAGCGATCGGAAATACAAACCCGAAGAAGTTTCTCGAAAAGGAGAACGCGGCTTTTACTAACCCTGATTTTTTTAAAATATTCGATTATCAATGGCTGAGTGGCAATGCGGCTGTTTTGAATGCGCCCAATACAGCCGTGCTGACGGAACGCTATGCACGGAAATATTTTGGAAAAAGTAATCCGGTAGGACAGTATATCAGGGTCAATAACCAGGAAAATGTAGTAGTAGCAGGAATTGTGAAGGACTACCCGGAGCTGACGGATTTTAAAAAGGACATCTTCGTGTCACTTCCTACATTGAAAAAACTGGTCCCGGAATACGGTTACCAGGACTGGGGCTGGATCGACAGTGGTCGCGAAACGTACATTACCCTGCGTTCCGCTGAGGATAGGGCGGCGTTCGAAAAGCAAATGCCAGCCTTTTCGAAAAGATACTACGGCGCTGACAGCAAAGTGTTTCATTATCATTTGCAAGGGCTGGCCGATGTCCATTTTAATGTTGACTACGGCGGAAAAATCAAGTACTCGACGATCATTATGCTGGGCTCAGTCGGGTTATTACTTGTTTTGATTGCCTGTTTCAATTTTATTAATCTTTCCACAGCGCAGGCTTTTAAAAGAGGAAAAGAAGTGGGCGTGCGAAAAGTGCTGGGTGTTTCGCAGGCGCAGGTTTTCTGGCTATTTATTCAGGAAACAGCCCTTTTTACTATCATAGCATTTGTTTTGGCCATTGCGCTGGCGGGTATGATGGCTATGCTACTCACCGATTGGCTTGGCATACACATTCAAAGCAGCGACCTCACGGACATTGGATTTGTGATATTCATTCTCATTTTGCTGGTTTTCGTGGTCGCCATGGCCGGGTTTTATCCTGCGGTCATGATATCGAATTTCAACCCGCTGCTCGCGATCAAGGGTTTGGCAGGGCAGCATGTGAACGGGCATTTTCCTATCAGAAAAGGCCTGGTGGTTGTCCAATTTGCGATCTCATTTGTCATGATCGCGGTTTCAATGGTCATTATTCTTCAATCCCGGTATCTCAAAAACAAAGACCTGGGTGTGGATAAGGACCTGGTTGTGCATATCAATCTTCCTGACGCGGAATCCGGTAAGATCGCAACATTCACAAATGAGGTGATGCGGTTGAAGGATGTGGCTTCCGTTTCTTTTTTCAGGACGCCGCCTTCCGCCCAGCTGGGCAGCGGAGGCAGTATTAAATTTGAGAACCGGGACTGGGAAAAATTCGTAGCCAGATCCAGGGTCGCAGATAACAACTATGTCAAAACTTATGGATTAAAATTGGTAGCAGGACGGAATCTGGCCGCCTCTGACACATTGCGTGAACTGCTGATTAACCAAAAGCTAGTCAAAGCGTTGGGCCTGAAATCGCCGGACGAAGCATTGAACCGACGGTTGCTCGTCGGGGATGCCGATAAAACCGGCGTGATAGTAGGCGTGCTCTCCGATTTCAATAACTCGGATCTGTACACCGAAATTGAGCCGACCGTAATTTTTTCAATGCTGAAACGATACAGGCAAGCCGGCGTCAAACTGGCACATTTGGGCCCCGGTACCATTCAGGATATTGAAAGGGTATGGTCAAAACAATTCCCCGATCAGGTATTTCAGCATAGCTTTTACGACGATGAAATCGCCCGTTTTTACCAAAGAGAGGAATTGACCTCACGCCTGACTTCCCTGTTTGCATTGTTGTCCGTGTTTCTTTCCTGCCTCGGGCTGTTCGGTCTGGCGGTTTTCTCCATTGAGCAACGGACGAAAGAGATTGGTGTGCGCAAGGTATTGGGCGCGTCGGTGATGAGTATCACAGGTTTATTGTCCAAAGATTTCCTGCGGCTGGTGCTCATCGCCATTGTCATCGCAAGTCCCGCAGCTTATTATTTTATGGATAAGTGGTTGCAGGACTTCGCATTCCGCATCGACATTGAATGGTGGATTTTTGCCATTTCCGCCTTGGTTGCAGCCGGTATAGCATTGCTCACAGTTAGCTTTCATAGCGTCAAAGCGGCATTGATGAATCCGGTGGAGAGTTTGAAGAGTGACTAGGATACTTCGGCTGTCGGCAATCGGCCGTCGGCGATTGACCATTTATTCAACCGATTTGTTATTGAAATTTTTTCTCAAACTTAAAAAAGCCGACTGCCGAAGGCTGACAGCCGAAGTTATTTACGAATTTTTTCTCAACCCCTAAAACAGGCCGACAGCCGACAGCCATGAATATGATCAGAAATTACTTTAAAATCGCTTTTCGGATCCTTTTGAAAAATAAGGGGTATTCGGCCATTAACATAGGAGGGTTGTCCGTCGGGATGGCCGTCGCGACATTGATCGGACTATGGGTTTTCGATGAATTGTCATTTGATAAAAGCCACAAAAACTATGACAGGGTCGCCCAGGTGAGGCAGTTTGTCAAGTTTGATGTGGAAAAAGCTATGTATGATGTGATGCCGATCCCGCTGGCGGAAGAGCTTCGCAGCAAGTATGCGGAATTCGAGTCGGTTAGTTTATCCAAAGAACGGACACACATTTTAGTGTCCGGCGAGAAGAAATTTTCAAAAACCGGTAATGCGGTTGAACCTGCTTTTGCCGATATTATGTCGGTGAAAATGCTGGCAGGCACCAGGGCTGGCCTCAATGAGGTCAACTCCATTCTGTTGTCCGGATCATTGGCCAAGGCTTTTTTTGGAAATGAAAATCCAATTAATAAACTGATCAAAATTGACAACAAACAGACCGTCAGGGTTACGGGCGTTTATGAGGATTTTCCTGAAAACAGCTCGTTTAAAGAAGCCCATTTCCTGACTCCCTGGCGGCTGCTGATCGCCATGGACGCCGGGGCAAAGCGTTCGCAGGATCAATGGGATGAAAATAACTTTCAGATTTACACTCAGCTCAAAGACGGCGCCGACTTTGAGCTGGTGTCGGGCAAGATCAGGGATATCCGCGTCAACCGCGCGGACCCGCCGGGGTATAAGCCTGAGTTTTTTCTGCACCCCATGCGCGACTGGCATTTGCGGTCTGACTTCAAGGATGGAAAGCAGGTTGGAGGGCTGATTGAGTTTGTCTGGCTGTTTGGTACCATTGGCTTTTTTGTATTGCTGCTGGCCTGTATCAATTTCATGAACCTGAGCACGGCACGTTCCGAAAAACGGGCCAAAGAAGTCGGTATCAGAAAAGCGATAGGCTCCATGCGAGGCCAGCTGGTCAATCAGTTTTTCAGCGAATCCATGCTGGTGGTGGCGCTTTCTTTTGTCATTTCATTGTTGCTGTCGTCCCTCGCGTTATCATTTTTCAATGAAGTCGCCGAGAAAAATATTTCGATACCGTGGTCTAATCCATTGTTTTGGGTCGTCGGAGTTGGATTCAGTCTGATCACCGGTGTCATTTCCGGAAGCTATCCAGCGATTTATCTATCGTCTTTCCAGCCGTTAAAAGTACTGAAAGGAACCGTTCGCGCCGGTCGTTTCGCAGCGATTCCGCGACAGGTACTGGTGGTTTTGCAGTTCACAGTATCCGTTACATTGATCATCGGTACCATTGTGGTGTTCCGCCAGATCCAGTTTGCCAAGAACCGCCCGGTAGGATACTCGCGTAACGGATTAATTGAGGTGAGCATGAACACGCCGGAGCTTTACGGACATTACGACGCCCTACGCAATGATCTGCTGAACACGGGCGGCGTGCGCGAAATGTCGGAGTCTTATGGTTCCGTCACTGTCCAGTACGGCGGTACTACCAATGTTTCGTGGGAGGGGAAAGCGCATGGCACGCAGCCATTAATCATGAGCAATTTTGTGACACACGACTTCGGAAAAACGATCGGCTGGAAAATGGCGCAGGGAAGGGATTTTTCAAGAGCATTCTCAGCTGATTCGGCAGCTATCATTATCAATGAGTCTGCCGTCAAGCTCATGGGTTTCAAAAAACCACTGGAATCTTTTGTTACCTGGAACGGCAGACCCTATAAAGTGATCGGTGTGACGCAAAATATGATCAAGGAAAATCCATTCTCACCTACCAATCCGTCCTTTTTTCTGTTGAATTATAAGAATGTGAGCGTCATTAATATCAGCCTCGCACCTGATAAAAGTACGAGTGAATCACTGGGCAAAGTGCAGGAGGTTTTCGCAAAATATAATCCGAGCAGTCCATTTGTTTACGATTTCGTAGATCAACAATATGCCAAAAAATTCGGAGAAGAGGAGCGGATAGGCAAGCTGACAGTTTTCTTCGCCGTACTGGCAGTGTTCATTTCCTGCCTGGGCTTGTTTGGTCTGGCCTCTTTTGTGGCTGAGCAACGAGTTAAAGAAATCGGGATCCGCAAAGTGTTGGGTGCATCTGTCGCCAACTTATGGCAAATGCTGTCGACTGACTTTGTCGTGCTGATCATCATATCCTGCGTGATCGCCGGGCCGGTCGCCTGGTACTTCATGAATGGCTGGCTGCAAAATTACGCCTATCATGACGAGCTTTCCTGGTGGATCTTCGCCGCGACAGGATTAGGAGCATTGATTGTGACATTGTTGACTGTCAGTTATCAGGCGATCAGGGCCGCATTACTGGATCCTGTGAAAAGTCTGCGAAGCGAGTGATTGCGGCGATCGGCTGTCAGCCGTCGGCTTTCGGCTTTTTTGTTATTGTGATAAACCTTTTTCTAAAAACTCAAAAAAAGGCCGACTGCCGAAAGCTGAAAGCCGACCGCCAACAGTCAGTTACATTAAATCATACGTGCCGGAAAAATATTTCTCAAAGGCTATTTATCTTGCAGGATATTCCTCATCAATAAATCATGCCATTGCAGAAAATATTTACCCACACTACAATTTACGTCCTGCTATTCATTTCGGGACAACTCTATGGACAAAAAAACGCTCTGGTTTCTAATCTGGAAGCAGGTCTCGAAGCCGGAGCGTATGTGTCTACCAATGATGATACACCTTTCTGGTTGCGTACTAATCGGTTCGGGATTGTTCCCAACGAGTCTACTTCCGGTGTTTTACAGGGTTATTTTCGCAGAAATTATCTTTTTTTCGACAGCCTGTCCAATCGTCCCAAAAAGCTTGACTGGAGAGTAGCCGTCAGTCCGGTACTGACCTATAATAAGTCCAGCCGTTACTCGCTGCTGTTGCCAGAAGCGAATGCAAGTGTCCGGTTCAAAATGACCGAAATTTACCTTGGCAGACGGAAAGAGGTGATGGGGCTCGGTGATTCTACCTTGTCGTCGGGCTTTTATTCCGGTTCAGGTAATGCATTGCCAATGCCCAAGATCCAGATCGGTACCATTGGTTTCACACCATTGAAATTGACCCGGAATTTTCTCGCGATACACGCCGGTTTTGCGCATGGATGGTTTCACACCGACTACCTGGATGGAGTACGGCTGCATCAGAAATTTCTCTATTTCAGACTGGGGAAACCGACCTCAACCAGTAAATTCTACTTTGGGCTGAACCATAATGTGATGTGGGCTGGCCATGGTGAGTATTTGAAACAACATCCTGAGCTGGCTTTAAATGGTGAGTTACCTTCTTCCTGGAAATTTTATCCCAATGTAGTGCTGGCCTACACTTCCAAAAACTGGTATAAGAAGAATGGATACAGCTCATTCGATAGTTACCGGCTCGGTAACCATTTGGGAAGCTACGATTTTGGTTTTGAAACAAAAGCCGGTGCGTATAAGCTGTTCGTTTACCATCAACACCCTTTCGAAGACGTGTCCAGTATGCTGTTCAAAAATATTCCGGACGGACTTTATGGTGTTAATTTCAAGCTGAAAAATACAAGCCGGCGCTCCGGCATCCTGCTGACCAACATTACGCTTGAATTCCTGTCAACGAAGGATCAGTCGGGGTCACAATTTTATATTACCGGAAGTAAATTCCAGGGGGCTGATAACTATTTCAATCATTCACAATACACAGAGGGCTGGTCGTACCGTGGCCGAACGGTGGGCACGCCATTCATTGTTCCGGGGAAAGATATGGATCCCACGAAACAGGGTAATGGACGCTACTTTCCAAATAATCGGGTGAATATGTGGTACCTGGGCGCGCAGGGAAGGTTGGGGAAAGCTTTGTCGTTGACTTTGAGAACTTCCTACAGCCGCAATTTCGGAACACCTGGCGCGGAATACAATCCTGTACGCGGGCAATTTTCATCCTTATTCGCTGCCGAATACAGGCTGGCGTTTATGGGCAACACCGTCGTAATGGTTCAATGGGCCATGGATAAAGGCGATATCTTCACCAAAAATAATGGCGGCTACATCGGTTTGAAAAAGGCGTGGTGACCCCCGCCATGTAACCTGAAATTCACATTGTTCATCCGTGAACAAAATTGTTCGTTTTCGGACAATTTGAAGTGATTTGTTCATTGTAATTAATTGATATATAGTAGTTTGGTTAGCTTGGCATAACTTTATTGCAGAGAGTTTTTTAAACTCTGCTATGCTCAAAAATTACCTCAAAATTGCCTTCCGTAATATCTGGAAAAACAAGATTTTTTCAGCCATCAATATTGTCGGTCTTGCTATTGGTATGGCTTCCTGTATTATGATCATGCTCTTCGTATTTTTCGAAAGGAGCTTTGATAAAATGCATACCAAAAATCTGTACAGACTCGATGAAGTGCAGAAATTTGAAGGTATGGTGGCGCCTCAGAAAGTGGCACTGTCCATGTTTCCAATGGGCCCGACGTTAAAAGAGGAATTTCCCGAGATCCGCGATTATACCCGTCTCACATCATTTAATAAAGTTTCTCTTACTTATCAGGAAAAGAAAATAGAACTACCCAAAGCACTGTGGGTTGATCCTAATTTTCTTCAAATGTTTGATTATGAGCTGATAGAGGGAGAAAAGGCTAATGTGCTGAAAGAGCCCAATACCGCTGTGCTTTCCAAAAGCAGTGCAGCCAGTATGTTCGGCAGCGTCGATCCGATCGGTAAGTCAATCATTCATTATGGCAATGATACACTCACTTTCAAGGTGACGGGGATCATGGAAGATGTGCCCGCCAACTCACATTTGCAGTTCGACGGCCTGTTTTCGTTCAGTACCATCACCGGTCCCGACAATATGAACAACTGGGGCGGCAACTGGCTCATTACCTATCTTGACTTGGGCAAAGATGCGGACGTTGGAGCATTGGAAAAGAAGTTTCCTGCCTATCTGAAACGGCATATGAAAGAAGGTGGCTGGAAATTTTATGAACTGTTCTTGCAGCCGCTTGCGGATGTGCACGCGCAGTCGGCCGACATTACGCATGACTATATCAATTTTCAAAAGTTCGACCGCAGTTATACCTACATATTTTCAGTTATTGGGATCATTGTCCTGGTCATTGCCTGCGTCAATTTTATGAACCTCTCCACAGCCCGCTCGACGGGAAGGGCTAAGGAAGTCGGTATCCGCAAATCCATTGGGGCACAGCGGTTTCAGCTGGCTGGACAGTTTATTGGCGAGTCCGTTTTACTGTCCATGATTGCTTTGGTACTGGCGGTGTTGTTGGTCAAATTGCTGCTGCCGGCCGTTAACCAGCTAAGTCAGAGAGAGCTGACCTTTGCTTTTTTTACCAATCCTGCTTTGCTGTTGGGTATTTTGGGAGGAACGGTCATTATCGGTATTTTTTCAGGACTTTATCCCGCCGCGTTCCTGTCTGCTTTTCAGCCCATTAAAGTATTGAAAGGCACATTGCAAAACAGTAAGAGCAATTTCAGGAATGCATTGGTGATCGCCCAGTTTTCGAGTGCTGTGTTTCTGATTATCGGTACTGCTTTTGCTGTCAAACAGCTGCGTTTTATGCAGAAAAAGGACCCCGGTTTTGTCAAAGAACAGGTGGTGATCATACCGCTGGATTCCAAATCAGGGCCTAAGTACCAGGCGATCAAGCAGGAGCTACTTTCCAGCTCATTTGTAGAAGCAGTAACTGGTTCGCAGCAGCGGTTAGGAAACAATTTCCATCAGACGGGCGTGACGTTTCACGGAGATGGGCCAGCCAAAGAGATCGCTTCGTCGCAGGTGGTCGTGGATCCGGATTATCTTTCATTATATAAAATCAAACTGGTCGCCGGCCGGAATTTTACATCCGATGCGTCGGACAATGCGAAGGCGTATATTATCAATGAATCATTGGCGAAAGAACTGTTAAAGGATCAGCCCAAGCTCACATTGGAAACGCTGATAGGGAAGCATTTCGGGTTTTCCGGAATGGATTCGTCGGGAACGATCGTCGGCGTCGCCAGGGATTTCAATTTCAACTCGTTGCATCATAAGATCGAAACATTATGCCTGTTTAACCAAAAGGACTGGGGTTATCAGGAAATGTCCGTGAGGATCAAAGGAAAAGATGCAAAGCAATCCATTGCAGCCATTCAGGCTGTGTGGGGCAAGTTGGTGCCGGAACAAACTTTCACGTATTCTTTCCTGGACGAACATTTCGCGGATATGTACCGGGCCGATAGCCAGGTGAGCGAAATTGTGGGCATTCTGGCTGGCCTCGCCATTTTCGTATCCTGTCTGGGGCTGTTTGGACTGGCTTCTTATTCTGCCGAAAGGAGAATCAAGGAAATCGGGGTGCGAAAGGTCATGGGCGCTTCTGTGGCCGGCATCGTGGCGCTGCTTTCGAAAGACTTTGTCAAACTGGTAATTGTATCGATCATTATCGCAACGCCTATTTCGTGGTGGGCGGTGAACACCTGGCTGGCGGATTTTGCCTACCGGATTGACATTGAATGGTGGGTTTTTGTGACGGCTGGATTACTGGCCATTGTCGTAGCATTGCTCACAATCAGTTTTCAGAGTATCAAAGCCGCGATGACGAATCCGGTGAAGTCATTAAGAGCGGAATAGGCGGTCGGCTGTCGGCTTTCAAACTTCGGCTTTCGACATTCTTTATTTGAAAATATATTTTATTAAAAAATAATAAAAAAGGCCGAGAGCTGACTGCCGAAAGCCGATAGCCATATAAACCTATGTTTCGAAACTACCTGAAAATCGCCCGGCGTAACTTGTTCCGTCACAAGAGTTTTTCATTGATCAACATTCTTGGACTGACGATAGGGCTGACGTGCTGTTTCCTGATCATGGTTTTTGTCCGGCACGAGCTGAGTTATGATCAATTTCATGCGAAGTACGACCGGATTTACAGACTCAATTATATGCCCAAGTTTGCTGGCTTCACCCGGTTTATTGGTCTTACTCCGGCAGTTGCGTCGCCTTTACTGCCTGACTTTTTTTCAGAAATAGAAAAATCCGCGCGCGTATACAGGAGCAACGCGACCATTGAAATACCTAATAGTACCGATCCCCGGCCTGTCAAATTTGATGAGGAGCGTTTCTTTTTTGCTGACTCTACATTACCGCAGATCTTTTCCTTTCAATTTATCGAAGGCGATGCCAGGACCGCATTGAAACAGAAATTTTCGGTAGTTATTACTGATCAGATCGCCCAAAAGTATTTTGGAACAAAGAATGCGCTCGGAAAAACGCTGCTGTACGAAGGAAAACATCCGCTAAAAGTTACAGGTGTTATCAAAGAACTACCCGACAATTCGCACATTAAAATAGACCTGCTGTCGGACTACCAGACCATGTATGCGACCGAAAGCGAACTGGTCAGGAGTAATATTCCTAAAAACTGGGTGATCACACATTCGGCAACTTATGTTCTGCTCCGTCCCGGGAAAACCGCCGAAAGTGTGAACGCGAGACTGCCCAAGTTTTTGGCTACCTATGCTGATCCCAATGTGAGCAAGGGAATTGAATACAAGCTGCAACCACTGGCCGACATTCATCTCAATGCTGACGTTGAAAATAACCCGGAACCGACCGGCAGCCGCACCTATATTTACGTGTTTCTCGGTATTGGACTGATGACATTGCTCATTGCCTGCATCAACTTCATCAATCTATCCACTGCCAGGTCGCTGAAAAGGGCGAGGGAAGTAGGGATCCGAAAGACATTGGGGAGCGAAAAGGCACAGATCGTTTTTCAGTTTCTGGGTGAATCCATGTTACTGAGCAGCATTGCACTGGTTTTAGCCATCGTTTTGATCGCGTTGTTGATCCCGGTACTGAACGATCTCACGGATAAAAATCTGACATTTTCGTATCTCGTGGAAAACCCGGGTCTGGTATTCGTTTTTGTTGCAGTCGCTCTTGTCGCAGGGCTGTTATCAGGAAGTTACCCGGCATTTTTTGTCGCCCGTTTCCAGCCGATCGCTAAATTAAAAGGAAGCTTTGTAAGTGGTAAGGCAAGAGGTGGAGGGCTTCGGCAAGTGCTGCTTGGCTTTCAGTTTATCGCTTCTATTATGCTCATTATAGGTGCAATGGTGGCATTCAGGCAACTGCAATTTTTGATGGAGAAGCCGATGGGTTTTGACAAAGACCATATCCTCACGGCAAGTCTCCGCAGCGAGAAAATTACAAACCTTTTCGCAACGCCCAACGACAGTTCCTATATGAAACTGAAAACATTCAGGGATATCCTGCTTAAAAACCCGAGTGTGAAAGAAGTTACATTTTCTACCCGGCAAATGGGCGCGGGAGCGGTTCAGCGCAACATTGTCCCCGAGGGAAAAACGAGGGAGGCTAATCTTTTCATTGGTACCGTGGGCGTCGATTTCAATTTTGTAAAAACCTATGGCCTCCAACTAGCGGCTGGCAGGGATTTTTCAGAAAGTCATGCTACCGACAAGTCGGCGGCGTTTTTGATCAATGAAACGGGCGTGAAACAATTGGAATGGAAATCCGCACAAGATGCAATCGGGAAATCCATTAACCTGGAAGGGAAGCAGGGAAGGATTATCGGGGTATTGAAGGATTTTCACAATCTGTCGCTACAAAACCCAATTCAGGGCATGGTGATGGATATTGCCCAACCCATGTTTACGCAGGTATCGATCAAACTTTCACCACGTGAAATGGATAAAACACTGGCTTATGTCGGTGCGGAATGGGACAAGTATTTCCCCGAGAAAGGATTTGACTATGAATTCTTGGATCAGAGCATTGCCGCGGCTTATGCTACCGAGCAGCGGTTGAGCAAGCTGATCGGCTATTTCGCAGGTATGGCGGTGCTGATTTCCTGTCTGGGATTGTATGGCCTGGTTTCCATCGTGACCCAGCAGCGTACCAAAGAGATCGGCGTCAGGAAAGTACTCGGTGCGTCGGTGAACAGCATTGTGCAATTGTTGTCCAGGGATTTTGTGATACTGGTTGTGGTGTCGCTTGTCATTGCAAGTCCATTGTCCTGGTATGCAATGAACAAATGGTTGCAGGATTTTGCATTCAAGACAGACATTGCCTGGTGGATTTTTGCTTTGGCGGGTCTTCTGACCATTACAGTCACGATTTTAACAGTAAGTTTTCAGAGTATTAAGGCCGCATTGACCAATCCAGTGAATTCGCTGAGGAGTGAGTAGGGGCGGCCTTCGGCCATCGGCTGTCACTACATAGGAAGTATTCAGTTTTTATAAAAAGACAATTGCCGACAGCCATTTAAAAAGTATTCAATTTTTGTATAAATAAAAAACAATAGCCGAAAGCTGATTGCAGAAAGCCGACGGCCTAAACCATAGTCAATCATGAGCCACATTGCGATCCCGATCCCGCCGCTTCAAGGCAAGCAGGAGATTAAAGTTGAAGTAACGATCAATGGAATTAAACAAAACTTGTTTTATCGTGTTGAGCTTTTTTATTGGGAGGACTGTACCAATCCGGTTGCTCACCGTGCCGACTGTATCAGCGAGATGCTGTCCCACCATGATCCTGAGTGGACTGTTTACTATATTGGCGCGCCTACGGACGAGTTTGTACCCATCACATTTGTAAAGAAAGAAAGCAGGAACCTTCTCCGGGAAGCGATTGCATAAATTTTACTACCTACTCAAAACCAGAAATTGTCCGAACCTTCGGCAGGTTTCCACTTGCTTTTCGGTTCGAAATGGTTCCAGATTATGGCAGAAACTTTTCGAATGAGGACATAACCTTCATTCTGTTTTTGCCAGGTCTGGTCCTGTTGGTTTTTGGTTGCAATGCACAATACATAATCGCCATGCGGCGCGTGAACGACCAGTGCCTCGGACTTAGCCTGGTTGACAGCGCCGCTTTTTGCTGCTGTTTTAATGTAAGGCGGTATCTGCGAAATCGCCTCGCCGTCCCAGAACTGCATGCCCATGTACCGGTACATTCGCTCACTGATTGCCGGACTAATGGCTTTTCCGTTGCGGATCATAGCGACCAGTTCCGCCATTTCGCGGGGTGTAGTCTGGCCCCAGCCGTATTTCGCTTGCCCGTCTTTTCTGCCCGGTGTCCTCGAATTCACTCTCGTACTTGCAAATCCATTGCTTTCCAGCCATTGGTTGATCGTCGCGCCACCGCCGGCCATGGCCTGCAACCACAAGCTACCGGTATTGTCGCTCAGCGAGATCATGAGATGGACGATTTTGGGTAGTGCAATTTTAGTACTGTCCTTAAATGAACCTACCACGCCATTGTCATACTTCAACGAGTCGCGGTAAACGAGTTCCTGGTCAAATTTGATCTCTCCCTTATTGATCTTGTCAAAAAGCCCACACATGATCGGCACTTTCACCATGCTGGCGGTTGGGAAAATAGTGTCTGCATGGACGGCAGCAACCCGGTTTGTTTTGAGATTACGTACATAAACTCCGACCTCCCCATGAAAGCCGGCCAATGCTTCTTCAAGCTTCGCAGTCAGCTTTTTATCGACGGAAGTTTTGTCAATAGCGAGTGGCTGGGCATACAAAATCCCGGCGGTCAGGGCGAAAAGAATGGTGTAATATAACTTTTTCATGTGCGGAGCTTGTCAGTTGTTTTTAACAGTGTCGTCAGTCTTTGTCCTGCCCGGTTTTTGAGTACTGAAATGCAGATACCCCCAGTACTCGGGATAATGCATGTTGATAATGCCTTGCGGGGACCATACCCAGTTATATTCCGGGATGATTTTGTTGGTTTCAGGATTCCTTTTTCGTGCGTACTTCCCGTCTTCGCCGATCGTGTGCTGCCAGTTTACCCGCGAAAAATTGATTCTCCATTCAGAGTTGTTTTCAGGGATGATGGCTTTGACCTGATCGGTCGACAAGGACTCGAAAGGAATGGCAATTTCCAGTGTCCAACGCTTATCCTTGTCTTTGCCATTGTTGAGGGTGCCGTCAATAGTAACCGCTGATTTCAGGTTCTTAATGTTCCATTTTAGTTGCGCGCGACCGCCACGGCGGTAAGATTTGGGCAGGAAAAGGTCAAATGTGTTATTGATCGCATTGATTTCCAGCTCGTAGTAGTTGTCGGTATCGCCGTCGGGGTCGATAAAAACTTCAAAATCATTTTCCAGGTAAACGATCTGGTCTTTTTTGTCCTGGTATGCCCAGATATGCTCTTCTTCAATGACGGTGGCGATGTAGAGATACTCCTTGTCCCAGAGCATTTTTACTTTCGTTTCCTGTAATGGCCGAGGCTTTTTGTCGCCTTCAATGTCCACAAAAGAACTCGTCCATTCTGCTTTTTTCCAGGGCCCCTCATTGAGCTTTCCGTCAATGTTGATTTTTTTGTCAGTCTGGTAGCAGGTGTAACTTTTGGGCGGAGCTGGCGGCTGTGCAATACTTTGTGCAAAACTTAAAATCGATACAGCAAGTGTGAAAACGGCCGCTATGGGTAGCTTGGGCAGGTATTTGCGTTGGAATCTGCTTTTTTCTTGGAGTAAGTTAAAATTTTTCAAGATCAGTAAAGGAAGTGATTTAGGAATCTCAATATAGCCCGAACTGACGGAAGAACCGAGGGATTGGCCTAGTATTTACTTCACCACATTGATTTTCAAATGCATCTCGGTCAAGTCCCGTCGGGACGTAATATTGGTGGCCGCAACGCGGCAGAAAATCAACAACGACCAAAATTCAAATGCCGTAGGCATGCAACCTTGCGTACCAACGGCACTTGCGAACTTCTTGACACATTTTGCTACTACCGATATTGCATCCCTAGGGGATTTTGGCAACTGGAAAGTTTACACACAAAGATGTCGCAAAGAGCATGCATATATACATTACTCAGTTTTCACTAAAAGGTCACTTGCTTTGACCTGATTACTTAATAGTTCCTCGAATAATTTCCAGCGAAGGGCCGGGTTGGCTTCTGTGCCGCCTTTTGACCGGATATAGTTTTTGATCAGATCCTGGCCGTAGTTGTAATTGATGACGTAGCTGCGGTATTTTTTGATGAAATTGAAATAAATAGTTGCACCCTTTTCAGTGAGCAGGCAATAGTCCGTAAGCCATCTGATCGCTTCTGGCCCACTCATTTTATTGCTCAACAGGCCTCTCGCCACTTCATTTCTGGCATAGTTCAGTTCGGACCTGATTTCCAAAGCCTCAAAATAGGCATTGGTGCCGGTGGTATCCAGTCCTGCCAGCGGCATAAGTACATTCTTGCAAAACTGCTTCTGCTCATCGCCTGGAAACGCAAGAGATATGCCAAAATTAGCGCTGCCTTCCGCGATTAGCGATTGTGGACTAAATAGTGGATACAGCGAAATTTCAGTCCAACCTTTGTCATGATAAAGATTCTTTTCCAGCAAAGCATTGTAAACGTGATGACCAGGATATCCCTCATGGCAGGCCAGATCAATGGCTCTTTCAATGAAGATCGGCTGACTGATATTGATCTGGATCAGGCTTTTGTAATTGCCTTTGTACCAGTTATATCCCGACCAGGGTTTGTCTGTCACATATTCCAGCTGAAAATTCTCCTGAGCGGGCATTTTATAGTGCTCCAGCGTTCTCTTTCTCGCTTCAGCGATCGCAGTTTTGAAGAGGGTATCAATCTTGTTTTTAGGGATGAGAAATCGCGAAGCCATTTTCTGAAAACGATCCGGCAAAGGTCCCTGCCCAGGGAGAATACTGTCGAGTCGCGCGATCAATGATTGGAAATGGCTTTCAGAATACACTGGCGCCACTGCGTCAAACAGTTCCTTCGACTCGGTATCAAACGGAGCGGATTCGCCTGAAAAAATGAGAACCCGTCTTTCGAATGCGGTCAGCTGGGACGTCATCCAGCCTGCCCTGTCTTTGATTGTATCATTGGCTGTTTTACCAGCCAGATCCGCCAATGCACTTTTTAATTCCTTTATTTTCATCAGGAAGCTATCTTTGGGGAAGACAGTGCCTGCTTTTGTGGTTGGTTTTAGGGAATCGGGGCCGTAGTAGGCGTCTACAAAGTCACCGTCGTACCGGCCGATGGTGAGTCCAAGTTTTACATACTCCTTCGCAATACGGTCAAATCCCACTTTTTCGCTGTTTTGACTGGTTTTTGAAGTGCAGGAGTATAACAATAGAACGAGCACTAATTGAGCGATATTTTTTGAAGGCATGACATATATAATTTACAGGTTATCTATCCCGATTTGATGCGTAAAATACACATATTGATTGTAAAGTGAGGGTGGTACAGAATTATTATGTACTGATATGATCAGTCGTAATCCCAACATGATGCCCAAAAAGTGTACATATAGTCAGCAGGAATTAATACTGCTTCTCCGGAGCAACAGCCGCGAGGGGTTTGAGTATTTGTATGATAATTATTCGCCCGCTTTGTATGGCATTATCCTCAAAATCGTGAAGGATGAAGAGAGGGCCGCCGATGTGTTGCAGGACTCGTTTCTTAAAATCTGGAAGAATATTGCAAGTTATAACGGCGAAAAAGGTACGTTATTTACATGGATACTGAACATCGCACGCAACACAGCCATCGATAAACTGCGGGTAGAAGTAAAGATCGACAAGGTAGTGAAGTTGGACTCTGTCACAGAAAAGGAACTTTCCAATGTGGCGGTCTTCAATCCGGTACCAGCTCTGATGGACGTCAGGGACATTGTTGAGATGTTGCTGCCGGAACGAAAAGTGGTGATAGATATGGTTTATTTCCAAGGTTATACCCACGAAGAGGTGTCCGAAAAATTGAATTTACCCCTCGGAACCGTCAAATCAAGGATACGCAAGGCATTGCAAGAATTACGAGATGTATTTGCAATTCGGAACTCAACATTGCGGTTCGCCTGAAACCATTTACTCCCGATTTTACTTGTACAAGTAAATTTGCATATCATCGATTATTCTACACGATATGCGACCTATTAGTCTGCTATTTGCTTAATTGCCCATCTTTTATTCTGCTGTTGATCCTTGTCGCCATATGACCATGCGTAGTATGTCCCGGTAATTCCAAATACTATATGTTTAAAATCCTGTATTACAGGTATAAAACTACTGTTACATCTTTTGGTCCAGCATAAAACTTGTAGAAGTCACCCTTTTGGCAAAAAATAATTTTGTCGAAATTCTTCAGTGACTATTTAGGCATATCCACAAAATCAGGCCTCACTGAATGCAAGAGGCTTATCGCTTACCCTTTCATCTTCACCATCTTCCAGATGCCAGGCTTATAGAATCAGTTCTATAACGGCTATGGTACTTTATTAACAAATTTTTTTAATAAAGTAAGTATAGGAAAGTTACATGTAAAATCAGCTAAGCTAAAAACGGGCACCCCACCTTTTACGGGGGCATCTCCCCGCTAAATCAGGAGGGAGTAAAAGTGCGTGTCCGCCAGACATCGTATTCAAATAGTTATATTACTAATTTTCAATGTGCCCGTTTATTACTTATGCATGATACTCGAATTGATTACATGTAAAGTAGTGAATTTGAGATATTTTACTTATTTTTTGTATAGAAGTACTTTTTATAATACGGATCGAAATACTTGTAAAATTAGTTTAAACGTAGTTGAAACTCATATGTAATATAAAAAAAATCATATTTTGAACCGATCCAAAACATAACTTTGTAAGTACATTATACTGACTTTCTTATCAAGCTAATTAGTTACAAATCAATTATGTTATGAAAAATTTTACCTTACTCATTTCCTTACTCTTACTAAACCTGGCCATCAGTCGGCAGGCGTTCAGCGCCGTCACAGATTGCGGCTGCTCCGACGCTAGCAATGCATTGAAAAATGGAAGTTTTGAATCTGGTACCGATAATTGGAGCAAAGCGGACGGCACCAATTTTGGCACAGACAATGCATATGATGTTTGCGGGGAAAAAAATGGGTTGATCACAGGCGCAGGGTCAATTTATCAGGATGTCACGCTGGTTGCAGGAAGCATTGTAGATCTTACCGTATATGGTGGAACGCATGATCTCAGTAAAACGCATTTGTTCAAGCTTACCTTCTATAATAGTTCGGGACAAAAGATCGACGGTGATCATAATGTATCGGTAGATATGAACTACAAGGTGACCGATAACCACGACCTGAAACAATTCAGTTTGTCAAGTACTGCTCCCGCAGGAGCTACGAAGGTTCGCTTTTCTGCCACGTCAACTGGCGACTATTTCAAAATAGATGTGGCTTGTATGAGCGTTACGCCACCGGCTCCGACTGACTGCGGCTGCCCGGATGCAACGAATGCATTGAAAAACGGCAGTTTTGAATCAGGAACGGGTGATTGGTCCAAATCAAGTAATACCAACTTTTACACAGACACGAAATACAGCGAGTGCGGTGCGAAAAATGGTCTGATCGATGGATCTGGCTCTATTTATCAGGAAATAAACCTGTCAGCAGGCAGCAAAGTAGACCTTACTGTTTACGGTGGTACGCACGACACAGGTTTCTCTCACAAGTTCAAGCTTGATTTTTACAACAGTTCAGGTCAGATCATTACAAGTCCCAACAACAATAAGTCTGTGGACATGAATTACAAGGTGACTGAATACCACAAACTGCAACAGTATACCTTGTCGGCAACTGCTCCTGCGGGTGCTGTGAAGGTTCGTTTCTCTGCGACTTCCAATGGTAATTACTTCAAAGTGGATGTGGCCTGTATGACTATTACCACAGTTCCTCCGGTAGATTGCGGTTGCAAGGATGCTGAAAATGCGCTTAAAAATGGCAGTTTCGAATCGGGTACCGACAACTGGACTAAAACGGACGGTACTAATTTTGGTTCTGACGAGGCATATAGCATTTGCGGTAGTAAAAATGGCTTGATCACAGGTGCCGGTTCTATTTATCAGGAAGTTAATCTGGTTCAGGGTAGCAAAGTAAACCTGACTGTTTACGGCGGAACGCACGATATTTCGAAAACACACAAGTTCAAACTTGAATTCTATACCGCTGCCGGAGTACTGGTCCCGATCCCTGAGGATATCAATAACACGGTGGAGATGGATTACAAAGTGACTGAGACGCATAAATTGCAGCAATATACATTGTCAGGGACTGCTCCGCTGGGTGCCGCCAAGGTTCGTATCACGGCTTCTTCAACAGGTGATTATTTCAAAATTGACGTGGTATGTATGAGCATTACCTCTCCTCCGCCAGTAACCTGTGAAGAATGTACCGGTAATAAGATCGCAAACGGCAGTTTCGAGACCGGAACAGATAGCTGGAGCACGACGGGAAATGTTTTTGCAGACCCGATCATTGCAAACTGCGGATCAAAAAGTCTGATTCTTGCCGGAGCAGGTTCGTTCTCACAGGATGTGACAATATTGTCGACTTACGGAAGTACCATCAATCTGAATTTTTGGGGAGCGGTGAAGCAAAACAGAGATCAGAAAGTCGAAATCATATTCCTGGACGGTTCCAACAAGGTTTTGGGTACGCTCACTCAGCAGATTGATAAGCTGGTAGAGTCAGATCCATGGGGTTTACAGAAATATACATTGGCAGGTGTGATACCTACGGGTTCGACAATCGCACGTATTAAAGGTTCGGGATCAGAGGATTACCTGGCCGTTGACGGATTCTGCCTGACATTCTCAGGCTCCCCGCTTCCGGTAACACTCGCCGCATTTGATGCGCGGAAAGAAGGTTCAACAGCATCGATCACATGGTCTACAACCACTGAAAGTAATTCCGATCATTTTGATGTTCAGCATAGTCAGGATGGCAAAGTATGGTCAATCCTTACCACGGTCCAGGCACAGGGTGAAAGCAAGGTGTTGGTTCCTTATCACTATACGCACACTAGTCCTTTTACCACCAACCTGTACAGACTGAAAATGGTTGATATCGACGGAACATTTGCATATAGCAGCATTAAGAGCCTGAATTTCAATGGTGAGGAGCAAATGACTATTTATCCAAACCCAACGGCTGACCGTATCAAGCTGAACGGCAACATGCAAATTGCCAATGTTAAAATTTACAGCCAGAGTGGCGTAATGGTGATGAACACCCGTCCTGATTCCGGGAACGAAATTGACCTGACGAAACTGGCGCAGGGAACGTATTTTGTGAAAATCAATAACGGTACGCTTACCCGCAAGATCCTGATCGTAAGGTAGGTTCCAGCGGTTCTTTGTAAATGCGATTTTTTAAAACCCTTCCTCTGCATAATTGCAGGAGAAGGGTTTTTCTTTGCTAATATGTTCATAACTTTCTGCGGGAAAGATCAAATTAAGCGTTTTGACAGAGATAGAAAGCATTGCTACCCAGCCTGCAAGTGCCGGGACAGATCAGATTGACACCGAGTCGATCATTTCAAAGGAGGATTTTGGAAGTGACTTCCGCTGGGGAGTTGCTACTGCCGCTTACCAGATAGAAGGCGCTGTGAATGAGGATGGTAGGGCTGATTGCAACTGGGATGTGTTTGCTAGGCAGAGCGGCAAAATCAAAAACAGGGATCAGGCAACACTCGCCTGTGACTTTTACCATCGCTATGAAGAGGATCTGGAACTTGTTCAGTCGTTGGGTTTTAAACAATTCCGGTTTTCGATTTCCTGGTCGCGCATTCTCCCTGATGGTTTCGGGAAGGTAAATCAAAAAGGCATTGATTTTTACAACAAGCTCATTGATAAATGTTTATCGCTGGATATTGAGCCATGGATTACATTGTATCATTGGGATTTGCCTCAGGCGCTGGAAGTTTTGGGCGGCTGGAAAAACAGAAAAGTAGTAGAATGGTTTGCCGACTATACCAGGATATGTACGACGGCATTTGGCGACCGGGTGCGCTCCTGGATCGTGCTCAATGAGCCAATGGCTGTGGCCGGGCTAGGCTACACGACGGGCCTGCACGCGCCGGGTAAAAAAGGGATATGGAATTTTTTACCGGTGGTGCATCACCTTGCCCTTTGCCAGGCTGAGGGTGGCCGGATCATTAGGGACAATGTTGCCAACTCTTACATTGGTACCGCGATTTCCTGTTCCTATGTACACGCTTTCAGCGAGAGCGCGCGGGACGTGAGCGCGGCAAAACGTGCGGATGCGCTGATGAACCGGCTTTTTATTGAACCTGCGCTCGGGTTGGGATACCCCTCAGATGCTTTTCCTTTTTTGAAAAACATCAACGCCTATATGCTCGAAGGAGATGCAGAAAAGCTGAAATTCGACTTCGATTTTATTGGTCTGCAGAATTATTTCAGTGTGGTCGTCAAGCATTCATACCTCGCACCCGTAGTTTGGCTGAAAGAAGTCCCTGCCAAGTTGCGTAACGTTCCTACTACGGCGATGGGCTGGGAAGTCAATCCTGATGGGATGTATCAGATCCTGAAACAATTTGAAAAATACAAGGGGATCAAAGAGATCATTGTGTCGGAAAACGGGGCTGCATTTGAAGATGTTTTTTTCGAAAACGATGTTTCAGATACCAAAAGAGTAGTTTTTTTCCAAAGTTACCTGGCAGCTATTCTCAAAGCGAAACAGGACGGCGTGAATGTGAAAGGATACTTTGCCTGGACATTGATGGATAATTTTGAATGGGCAGAGGGTTATTCAGCACGGTTTGGCCTGGTGTTTGTAGATTTTAAAAGTCAGGAAAGAGTTGTGAAAGATTCGGGGAAATGGTTTGCAGGGTTCCTGAAAGAGGCAAAAACCTGCTAAACGTTCCAACCATTTTAGGACAAGATGCATCTTTGTATTAACCTAAAAGAAATTGAAATATGAAAATTTTGATTGTTTTATTTGGCTTGCTAGCCTGGATCGGCTGCCATGACGAAAGTAAAGTATTGGACGAGGAGGTCCTTGAAACGGATGCTACCTGGACTAATATGCTGGCGGCGGACGGATGTGCCTGGCATTTTGCAGTCGTTAGCAAAGACACTTCCTATTACTTTATTCCAAATGAAGCATCCAAATTAAAGATCGATGCCGTTTTGGGAAAACAAGAAAGCAGTTACAGCTTTACGGACGTGCATTTGAAATACAGCTATACCGGCAATAAGGGAACGGTTCAATGCGGCTGGGGTACCAAAGCGACCTACAACGAAGTCAAAATCATTGAAATACATAAAAAATAAAACTCCCAGATTAAGAATGCTTCTGGCTTCTTTTTCTGAATAATAAGGATCAACTCAGCTTCATCAATAATCGCCTGCACCTGCACATCTGTCGCAGGTGTACTTTTTTGGAACGCTACCGAGAATTTTGAAAAGTCTGGTGCAACTTCTCCCCGGATTTCTACATCATTATCCAAACAAATCGACGAATCATGAAAAAGAAACAACTACTTCTGATAATGTGTACCCTTTTCGCCAGTGTGGCGTGTAGCGCACAGTCAGATGAGGACAAACCTTATGTTACCAAAAATTTCACGTCTGCTTCTTTGAAAGAACTAACAGTTGAAACTTCCGGTGGCTCGATCTCCGTGACCGGCGGCCAAAGTGGTGGTTTCAAAGTGGAAATGTATGTGAGGCCTAACAACAACTGGAATGGCAAAAAGGAACTTTCCAAAGAAGAAGTCGAAGACAGACTGGAAGATTACGACATTCTGATCGGTACTGAGGGAGATAGGGTTGTGGCGACTGCGAAGAGAAAAAACAATGTCAAATGGAACAACGACAAGAATGTTTCCATTGGTTTCAAAGTATTTACACCAAGAAATGTGGCTACTAACCTGAAAACGAGTGGCGGTAGTATCAAAATCGCATCGCTGACAGGTGAGCAAAACTTCACTACCAGCGGAGGAAGCCTGAAAATCGATGATCTGGACGGTATGATCCAGGGACGTACTTCGGGGGGAAGCATCAATGTTACCAATTGCAGGAACGATATCAATCTTCACACCAGCGGCGGCAGCATTAAAGCCGAGGCATTGAAAGGCAAAATTGAACTGAAAACTTCGGGCGGCAGCATTGAGCTGAATAGCCTGGATGGTGAAATTGAGGCGCATACAAGCGGTGGAAGCGTTAGGGGTGACAACATCAGAGGAGCCTTGAATGCGGGTACATCGGGTGGATCGGTGCGGTTGGCCAATGTTTCGGGAAGCCTGAAAGCCAACACAAGTGCCGGAAGTATTGAAGTAGAGCTGAAAAGCCTGGGCAAGTACGTGGAGCTTTCGAGCTCGGCGGGCAGCGTGCGGGTAACGATGCCGCTGGACAAAGGCGTAGACCTGAACCTGAAAGGGAACAGGGTGTCTATCCCGCTTAAAAACTTCGACGGAGAAGCTGAAAAGGACTTTGTACGTGGTAAAATGAATGGTGGCGGCGTTCCTGTAACACTTTCGGCAAGCAGCGGAAGTGTTTATGTGAACCAATAGAACCAATATGAATGCCGGAGAGGGCGGGAACGGAGCTGGTGCTTCTGTTGTCCGCCTTCTTTTTTTGTCCAAAACCGAAACCAAAGAGCAACACTTGCGTCAAAAGGAGAAATGTTTTCAATCCGGCGCATGTACAGAAAAATTGTCCAGCAGTTACAGGACTACTTTGGGATATCGAGAAAAGAGGCCAGGGGAGCCCTGGTACTTATTTTGTTATGTTTTTTGATGGTGTGGACGCCATTCATTTTCAGGAGATGGGTATTGCCTCTAATGCCATTACGATCGGAACCTCCTTCAATGAAAATGCTGGATAGTCTCGCAAATTTACTGGAAAAAGAAAATCAGCAGAAATTCAAAAAACAGAAGTTCTATCCCCAAAAGTATAAACCGAAAGTTGCCCGGCCTGTCAGGTTGTTTGACTTTGACCCTAATCAGGTGTCGGTGGATCAAATGGAGGAGTTAGGTATTCCCGCGTTCCTTGCAAAAAGGATCGACAAGTTTCGTAGCAAAGGTGGGAGATTTCGAAAAAAGGAAGATCTGTTGAACATTTACGATTTTCCTTCCGCCATTTATCAAAGGCTTGAACCGCACATTGTACTGACGAGCCCTTCGGCAAAACGCCCGGAAGACGCTGGAAATCCATCAATTCAGCGGGTAGAAAGATCTTATCCGGCCAGGGAGACTTATTCCAAACCTGTGAAACCGGCTTTGGTTGCATTTGATATTAATACTGCCGACACTACCCAGCTAGTGCGGCTTCGGGGCATTGGTACCAAGCTTTCGTTGCGCATTCTCAAATTCCGCGACGCATTAGGAGGGTTTCATTCAACAGCGCAGTACACCGAAATCTTTGGCCTCGATTCCGTTGCATTGTCCGAACTGAACCGCTACGCAAAAGTGACTAGCGGAGTCAAGAAGTTGAATGTCAACACTGCTACCCTGGAAGAATTGACGGCACACAGCTATTTGAGAAACAAAAAGATAGCAACGATCATCATCAACTACCGGAATCAGCACGGGGCATTCCAAACCATTGACGATTTGAAAAAAGTAAGAGTAGCAGATGACGCTACGATCAAAAAGTTAGAGCCGTACTTGTCGTTTTGATACAAGTATGGCTCCACTTTTACCTAGAAATTCGGTTTCAGCAAATACTTCGAATAGAAGTTGTCAATGACCTTCACAGCCTCGTCCGGTGTATCGACCACGCTGATCAGTTTGAGGTCTTCAGGATTAATGTTCTGCTCAATCAGCATGGTACTCTTGATCCAGTCGAGTAACCCTAACCAGTAGCTGCTGCCAACTAGCACAATGGGGAAGCGACCGATTTTTTTTGTCTGGATCAATGTCATTGCTTCGAAAAGCTCATCCAGTGTTCCAAAACCACCGGGCATTACCACAAATCCCTGTGAGTATTTTACAAACATGACCTTTCTCACGAAGAAAAAATCAAAGTTGATGCTCTTATCGTGATCAATGTAAATGTTGCTGTGCTGCTCAAACGGCAGCTTGATGTTGAGCCCCACGGACTTTCCGCCCTGCTCGAATGCACCCTTGTTGCCGGCCTCCATAATACCCGGGCCACCACCTGTGATGACGCCGTATCCATGCCTTACGAGTTTGGCGGCAATTTCTTCCGCGGTTTTATAATGCGGATTGTCAGGAGTCGTCCTGGCGGAGCCGAACAGGGAAACGCAGGGGCCGATTTTGGCGAGTTTGTCGAATCCTTCTACGAATTCGGCCATTACTTTAAATATGACCCAGGAGTCGGCACTCTTTATCTCATTCCAGTTTCTGTCTTCAAATGCTTCTTTAATCCGTTTTTCATCTTCGGGAACCGCCGGATTCAGGAGGGACACATCAATCAACTCAGCATTTGTTGGTTTTACTTCTTCACTCATATTTAGGAATTCAATTTAGTTGTTGAATCAGATAATAGTAACTTTGTACCAGTATCATTAAAAATAGAAACTTTTAACTTTATCTGCTGCTATTTCAGACAACGGCAGATTACAATTAACAAAAAAGTAATGAGAAAAATTGCTATTGGCTCTGACCACGCAGGGTTTCCCTATAAAGAACCGGTTATCAACTGGCTAACAGCGAACGGGTTTGAAGTAAAGGATTTTGGGACGTACAGTGCCGACTCAGCCGATTATGCTGACTTTGCGCATCCGGTAGCGAGCGGTGTTGAAAATAAGGAATTCGAAAAAGGCGTGTTGCTTTGCGGAAGCGGGCAGGGTGTTTGCATTACGGCCAATAAGCATCAGGGAATCCGTGCCGCATTGGTTTGGGACCTGCCTTTGGCATCTCTCGCGCGCCAACATAATGACGCGAATGTGATCTGTCTGCCGGTACGTTTTATCGAGCTGGAAACGGCGCTGGCGGCTGTGGGCGCTTTTTTAAGTACAGAATTTGAGGGTGGCAGGCATCAGACGCGTGTCGACAAAATCTCCTGCTAATCGATCCGCTGGTAAATACCTTTCCACGGGCTTAGCTCATATTGTTTTTTCAATGCCGGAACCCTGTTGAGGAGTTTCGGCATTATATTTACCTTATCTACAACAAATTCAGGCGGATCTTTTCTGAAATTGTCATACACGTGAATAATGCTGTCAAAGTTATCCAGGTTGCGTAAATCGTAACTCGCCAGTTCCCAGTTGAGGTAGGGCGTGGCAGTAAAATTGTTGATATACTCTCCTGAATGCTGGCCGAGCACGAGTAACCGCTTGTTGCGGATGTGCTCCGGAAGTGCTGCTGGTTTGGCTCGCAGGTTTTCCAGTTTGCCCATTGATATTCCTGGAATAATCCCTCTCAATCCCTGATATTGGATCAATAAAATCACCGCGCCCATCAATGTAAATTGCAGCTCATCAGCCCAGCTGTTCTTTTTGAAACTTTGAAAATAATGCGTCGCGAAGAATGCAGCCGGAGGTACAAAAATCACAAACTGCATCGGTGCCAGAAACTGCATCAGCGGGATTGTAAACACAGCTACAATGAACCAAAGCGCCATTACCTGCTGAATCCTGGTCTGGTAATTGACAAAACGGAGCGTAGTGAAAATCCGCATGAAACCCATGATCCCAAACCCGAGCGGGAGTAGTAATGAGGCCAATAGGGACGAAAAATCATTGAGGTTATATTGTTTTACCTGAAACACGGAAGTCAGCAGGTTCCTGTTCAGGCTTTCTATACCATTATTGAGATAAAAGAAAAGTACGACCATGAGCAGCGGGAAGATCGAACCAAATAAGCCCAGCAAATGGTGACGGAATGTGGAACCTGTGTAAAACAGCAAGGCGAGAAATGCCCAGATCATGAATAATGAGGCTGGCAGATAAAAAAGCGTGGCAATACCAATGTAAAGGCCCATTTCAAAAACCTGCGTGGTGACTTCCCGCCTGACCAGTATTTTCACCATTGAACCAAATGCAAATAATAGAAAGGTGCTGGCAAGCAGCATAGGCGACAATGTGCCCATGTCAAATGATATATTCAGAAACAATGCATACAATGCACCGGGCAGGAAAGTCCTCTCGGGAAAAACCTCCCGGGAATGGATAACGTAGTTGAAATAAAGCAGCTGAATAATGGACACGGCCATTGCAGCAAGCTGGTAAACCCATTGTGTCCGACCGAAAATGCTATCGATGAGCCAGTAGGTAAGTCCCGAAAACGGGCTGACATTATCCCAAACATCGCGGTACAGCATAAAGCCGCGGCCCATCTGCTCACCCACCAGCATCCAGCTTAGCTCAGGGATAAGCAGCGGCGCACCACCCAGGAAAAACGGCAGCCGCAGCAGCAGGAAAAATACTACTAAACTGATGGTCTGATACCGTGCGTTGACGCGAAAAAAACTAAGCAAGAAGTATGTGGATTATGTATCTTGTGGGAATAACTTTCACGAAATTACAACTCCGAATTCTACAAAAACAAAATAAGTATGGATATTTGTACTTATTTAAAGGAGTGGGAGAATGACTTAGGAAATGTAAGTTTACATAATCCTAACTTGCGTGGCGGGACAGGCCGAAACAAGATAGCAACGGGTCCCTCCGGATAATGATCAATAATATGGAATCGAAAAGACAACAAAAAGTAGGGCGGCAGATACAAAAGGACCTGGGAGAGATTTTTCAGAAAGATGCACAGCATTTAACCAGCGGATCATTTGTTACCATCACTGCCGTTCGCGTTACACCGGATCTTAGCATCGCAAGAGCATATCTGAGTTTTTTACCGGACAAGAATAAAGGGTTTTTACTGGAAACCATTAAGGACAATACGCGTTTCATACGTCAAAAGCTAGCGGAAAGGGTGCGTCATCAGTTGCGCATTGTGCCTCACCTGCAATTTTATATCGATGATACCGCAGAGTATGCGGCTAAAATGGATCTGTTGTTTTCAGACCTGGTTATTCCGCCAGCTCAGCCGGACGAGGAAGACGAGAATAACTGATTCAAGCACGTTCGCTCATGCACCTCTCTTACCGGATCGCCGTACGCTACTTTTTTTCACGTAATAAGCGCAGTTTCATCAGCATCATCGCCCGCATCGCTATGGCGGGTGTGGCCGTAGGAACGATGGCAATGGTGGTGGTACTATCGGTTTTTAACGGTATGGAGGACCTGAACCGCAGGATTTTCAAAACGTTTGACGCTGACGTAAAAATATCGCCTGCCGAAGGTAAAAGATTTAAGGTTACGGAATCGCTTCTCGGACAGATCAGATCTACCGACGGCGTGAAGCTGATAACGGAAGTCATTGAGGATAATGCCTTGGCAAGATACGGAAGCCAGCAAACGATCGTACGACTGAAAGGGGTTGATAATACCTTCGAGCAACAGGGCCAGCTGGATACGGCGCTCATTGAAGGTTCATTGAAACTTCATGGTAACGGCGGCACGCCATATGCGGTGATTGCGGAAGGCGTTAGAAATGCCTTGTCGATATCCTTGGAAGACATTATTACGCCGCTGGAATTGCTATATCCAAAAACGGGGAGCAAAACGCTGAACCTGACCTCCTCAGAAGCATTCAACCAGGTGTCGCTCAGGCCGGGAGGAATATTTTTTATAGAGCCCCGTTATGACGACTACGTGATCGCCCCGCTGGCACAGGTAGCGTCGCTGATGCAATACCAGGGAGATCGTTCTGCATTGGAAATCAGGATCGGCCCCGGCTTTGACGAACAGCAGGTCAGTAAGGCATTGGCGAAAAAACTGGGGGAGCAATTCGTAGTGAAAGACAGGGATTCGCTCAATGCTGACCTTTTACGTGCCATCCGGTTTGAAAAACTATTTGTCGCAGTGACCTTATCTTTGATTATTTTAGTAGCAGCCACCAACATCTTCTTTTCGCTGAGTATGCTGGCGATTGAAAAGAAAAAGGATGTTGAGATGCTTTATGCATTGGGCGCGACACCAGCGTTGATCCGGCGGATATTTTTGGCTGAGGGGGCGATTGTGGCGCTTTCAGGCGCTATAGTTGGCTTGGGCGGAGGTATTCTGATATGCTGGCTGCAAATGACATATGGCCTTGTTTCTATGGGTATGACAACGTCCCTCGTCGAGGATTATCCCGTTAAATTAATATGGGGGGACATACTTTTTACAGGCATTATCGTCGTTATCATTACTATGGTTGTATCGTACGTGCCGGCGAGAAGGGCAGCACAGGCGGGGCAGATACTACGTGTTTAACATGATTTAAGAGACGAAAATAACGCTATACCAACTCAATTACTTTGATTTACTTCCTAGCATTCAATCTGAAAGCAGATATGACCGGTAACACAAAAAAACGTTTTTTGAACCGATTGATCTTTACATTTTTTGGAGTTACACTACTTTTACCTTTACAGTCCTATGCATCAGTAAATGGTGCCAAGGCAGATACATTGTTTCGCAGAAACCCCGGGACCGTCACCCCAAAGGGACCGTACAGACCCGAAAGGACCAAGAAAAGTGACATTCTCTATACCCGTCTTGATGTACAGTTTGACTGGGTAAAACAGCAGGTACCCGCTTCCGCTGTCCTGAAATTCAAATCTCATTTTTATCCGCAGAATACGTTGGAACTCGATGCAAAAGGGTTCGAGATCAAAGGTGTGGCATTGCTTGATACAGTTAGAGATTACGGTGTTCTGACGACAGAGGAAATCACAGGTAAGGTTAAGAAAAAACTGGAATACACTTATGACAAGCGTAAGCTCATTGTAAAACTTGGACAGAACTATTCGAGAAAAGACACGCTTTTTATCAAGATCGACTACGTCGCTCGCCCCAATAATGTATCTCGCGACAAGCCGGACGACAGCCAGTCGGACAAGGGACTATACTTTATCAATGCCGATGGAATGGATGAGGGAAAGCCTCGGCAGATCTGGACACAAGGCGAAACGGAGGGTAGTTCATGCTGGTTCCCGACCATTGATGCACCTAACCAGAAATTTACACAGGACTTTTACATTACTGTCGACAGTACCTACAAGACATTGTCAAACGGACTGCTGGTAGGGCAGGAGGAGGGTAAAAAAGGCACTCGCATTGACCATTGGAAACAATCGCTTCCCCACGCGCCCTACCTGGCGATGCTGGCGGTTGGTGATTTTGCTGTGGCCAAGGATATGATGCCCAATGGTCTCGAATTGAGTTACTACGTCGAGCCGAAGTACGGAGTGGATGCGCACGCGATTTTTGGAAGGACGCCGGAAATGATAGGTTTCTTTTCTAACATTTTCGGAATGGAGTTTCCCTGGGAAAAGTACGCACAGATCGTTGTAAGGGATTTTGTAGCGGGAGCCATGGAAAACACGACCGCTACTGTACATGAGGAGGGAGTGCAGAATGACACGAGATCGCTGGTCGACGGGAACTCCGATGCGGTGATTGCGCATGAGTTGGCGCATCATTGGTTTGGCGACTATGTTACCGCCGAAGAATGGGGCCAGCTGCCATTGAATGAGTCATTTGCCAATTATTCGGAATATCTGTGGAGCGAGTACAATGACGGAAAGTACGAGGCTGACTGGGGTAATTTGCAGGAAATGAAGCAATATCTGGCAGAGTCTGAAACCAAGCAGGTTCCGATGATCCGCTATTTTTACAAGGACCGCGAGAATATGTTCGATAGCCATTCTTACGCAAAAGGTGGGCGTATCCTTCATATGTTAAGGTCTTATGTAGGAGATGACGCGTTCTTCGCGGCCTTACAATATTACCTTAAAACGCACGCCTTTGGCACAGCTGAAATCGATGACCTGAGAATGGCCTTCGAGAAAATTACCGGGCAGGATCTTAACTGGTTTTTTGATCAATGGTTTCACCGGCCTGGACATCCTTCCTTGAAAATTCAGCAAGAGTATATTGCGCCTTCGGGGAAGGTTTTACTCAAAATCAAACAAACGCAGGACACAACTGCCACAACGGTATACCGGCTGCCATTGAAAGTCGATGTATGGGTGAGCGGGAAAAAGAGCCAGTATGAAGTGCTCGTGGACAAAGTAAACCAAACCCTGGAATTCCCCGCCGCTAAAAAACCCGATCTGGTTATTTTCGATTCCGATGCGCAACTACTTGGCGTGGTGGAGCATGAGAAGAACCGGATCGAAATGGAATTTCAGTATCTGAATGCGGACCGTTTTCTGCATAAATACGAGGCTCTTTCGCAGTTAGAAGGTAGCCTTGCCGACAGTACGGTCAAGAATATACTGGTGAAAGCCATGGACGATCCTTTCTGGAAACTGAGACAAATGGCGATCAGTAATTTTGGCGAGTATGCTGGTGAAGGGTTTGCAGATATCGAGAAAATAATCCAGAGCCACGCGCGTCTGGATCCGCATCCGCAGGTAAGGTCGGAGGCGATCATTACGCTGGCTTCGTTCGGGGACAACAACAGCGACCCTATTTTTAGAGAAGCATTAACGGACAGTTCATACCAGGTGGTGTCGGTTGCCATTGAAAAATACCTGATGGGGCAACCCAATGATGCCAATGAGATCGCGGCTCAGTTTGAAAATTCTCCCAATGACGCCATTGTAACCTCTGTTGGTAACTACTACGCAGGACTTGCCCAGCCGGAACGTTTTGAATGGTTTCTGGAAAAAATGAAGTCGATGAAACCGACAGAGAAATACAACTTCTTACAGGTTTTCGGAAAGTACCTTATCAAGTCAAAACAAGATATTCAACGCAAAAGTATACCGGTGCTGGAAGGTCTGGCAAGAGAAAGCCCATCCTATTTTGTGAGATTCGGCGCATTTCAGGCATTGGGCCTTTTGACCGATATTCAGGGAGTTTCGGCCTTGCGAAAAGATATACGCGCCAAAGAAACAGAACCCAAACTGAAAGAGATGTACAGTCAGTTCGGGGACTTGTAGGCGTACCGAAAAGTCACTTATAGTCATGTATTGTCATTTTTGGTCATGAATTGTCATTCATCGTATTAAAAAAAATAAATGACCATCATGACCACACCTGACAATAAATGACCACACCTGACTGTTAATCGACCGAACGCTACTTCTGTGGATCAAGATAGTAATCCAAATTTTCCCTGGTAATAATGTCCAGCGGAAGGAATTTGATAGGCGGGATCTCTTTCTTGAAAACAAGATGGTTTGCGAGCTGGTGAATGCCCCAATATCCTTGTCCCAGCGGATTTTGATTGATCAGAAAGCTAATGATCTCCTTATTCAGATAGTTCAGGTTAGGTTCCAGTAGGTCATAACCAACCAGTTTAATATGGGTTATGTTGTTTTTTTCAAGATAGGAAGCCACTTCAAAAGCTCTGGAATTGGTCACATAAACAGCGCTCAGATCACTGAACTCCGCTAGTATCTGATCCAGCTGATCGTCAATCGTTTCGCCCTCGGGATAATTAATTTCCTTGCTGACGATATTAAATGCAGTCCCTCTTTCGCTATTTTCGAAATAATCCCTGAACCCGTTTTCTTTGGTGATCAAATGCGCCGAGTTCGAAATATCCTCATTAATGTGCGCCACCAGCACACTCCCTGACGATTGCAGTCCAAAACTAAGTATCTTGGCCGCAAGCGAGCCGCTCCGGTAAGAGTCCTGTCCGATATAACATAGTGGCGCTACGTGCTCTATTTGGGTGTTAAAAAGCACATATGGGATGTTTAGCTCGGCCCATTCTTTGAAAAAGGGAAGTGCCTGCTTGTAGAAGACTGGTGCAATGAGCAGTCCATCAGGATGTTCGCGGGTAACTTCCTGCGCTTTGGCGATAAAAGAATGTTCTTCGTGCGGGTTAAATATAAAAGGAGTAATGTAAATCCCGTATTGGCGCAGTTCCTTTTCGGCCTTTTCAAAGCCCGTTTTCGGTGCTACCCAATAAGAATCCAGTCCAGGATCCGGCATGAGAACAGCAAGATTAAACGTCCGCTGTGATTTCAGTGACTGAGCAATGAAATTAGGCTCATAATTCAGTTCCTTGATAATAGCAAGGATTCTTTCACGGACATCATCCGCCACTCTTCCACGATTATGCAAAACACGGTCAACGGTCCCTTTAGAAGTTTGGGCCTTTTCCGCAATATCTTTAATTCTGACTATTTTCTTTTTCACACTTAACTTAGATTCAGAGAACTTTTGATTAAAAAGCCAGCAAAGCTAATAACTAATCATGAACAAGGGACATATAAGCCCTCTTAGTTAAACCAGACCATAATGAACAATATTTTTCAAATTATTTTTATAATAAATTTGAGATTGTCCAGAGAACAGCTTAGTTTTACTTGATCAAAATTGACTATTGCCGATGAAAACGTGTACGAACCCGAAGTACATAATCTAGTGTGTGCTCGAACACTTTTTCAAATTTTAGTAGGATTATCGAATTTTACAATTAATTTTGTAATTAAGATCTGAAAGAAAATATTATTTGCCTTTCAGATCAAAGACATTAGTAAACTCTTTACAAATCCACATTGGATTTCAAGAAATTACCTAGCCCTTAACCTTTTCTGAAATTCTTAGCGGAATTTTTCTAATCCTAAATCCCGTCCGGCGTACGAAATCACATTTCGTACGCTTTTTTATTGTCCGACACGGATTGTTACATTGTCGCCGTCCGGATAAGCAGAGCAGGTGAGTATCCAGCCTTCGCGCAAATCCCTGTCCGTAAGCACCTCATTCACGCTCATATGTACCGACCCGCTTGTGCAGACTCCCGCGCATGTGGAGCAACGTCCTCCCTTGCAGCTGTATGGTAACTGTATGCCTGCCGCTAGCGCGGCATCCAATATGGTTGTATGCGCAGGTACCATTAATCCGTACGTTTTGTCGCGGTATTGCAGGGTGATTTCGTGAGGGTAGGATATCGGTGGAGGTGGTGGCGGAGCGGTGATGACAAAATTCTCTTTCCGGATTTGAGCATCCGAAAAGCCCATGAAATGTAGTGTGATTTCAGCTGACCGCATCAGGTCAAACGGCCCGCAAATAAAGAAACGGGCGTGTTGCCGGTCGTATCTCAGCGATTTGTTAACCAGTTGTTCGAGCCGTGTATTGTTGATCCTGCCGCGGATACCATTCCATTCGTCGGAGGGCTGGCTGTGAATGTGTATCACCTGCAGCCTTTCGGGAAAACGTTTTTGCCAGGCAATGATTTGCTCGTGAAACAATGTGTTCCTTACGTTCCTGCTCGCATAAATAAGCGTGACGTGGTTTTCCTGTTCCAGAGTAAGCGCCTGCTTTAAAATAGAAAACAAAGGTGTAATGCCGCTTCCAGCCCCCACCAGAACAATATCCCTTGGTTGTCCAGTGCTTGCTTCCAATACAAAACGACCGGAAGGGGGTAATGCTGTAAAAGTATCGTTCTCACGAACAGTATCGATCCAGAAGCGGGAAATTTCGCCGTTTGGAACGCGCTTGACGGTGATCGCAGGAAACACGTCCACACCTGGGGCCGAGCTCATCGAATAGGAGCGCCGGACTTCATGCCCGTGCATTGGGATAATGAACGTGAGGAACTGGCCTGCTTTATAGAGAAAAGGGTTTCCGTCGGTTCTTTCAAAAATAAAAGTCTTGGTATCATCACTTTCCCTGATAATTTCTCTTACACGCAATGATATGGTCGAGTCAGACATGTTGATCTGCTGGGATTTGAATAGTCAATATAACATTATCTGTTCAATGAGGATTGCCATAACGCCTCATATTCGGCCAGCAAGGTCCAGCAATGCGCCTCGCATACCCAATGCATATGAAACAGCGGATGGACAGACAAACGGTAAAGTAGGGGATTTTCATAAGCCGTCAGCAGGCCGGCGATAAAAAAATAAAAGCCCTTAAAATCCTGAACTGTAAAATTTTCAACAGGAATCCTTTCAGTTTTAACCCCAAGCCTGCTCAGGGAACCTGCTAAAATCACCCGATCCATTGGACTACTGGTCCGGCTCAGCAATTGAACTGTATCCGCGATCAGTTTGTCACGGACCGGTTTTAATTCCTCAGGGTCAAAGGCGGCGATAAGCCTGGTAACATGGTAAATGATCAGCGGTGTTCTGGGGTATTGATGTGCACAGCGAAAAGGTGCATCCATATAACGACCTGTTGCAATGACAGATCTGATATAGGTCAAACTGGCGTTGTCATGTTCATTGAGCGGCAAGTTGTGATGCAATATGCAGTACATCAGATTGCTCAGCACACTTACATCGAACTCGATGTACATATTTTTACCAAACCAGGTGGAGTAGGCCCTGAGCGGCTGATATTCGGGATACGTATTTCTGATCCATTGTTTCGAACCGTTGGCGTGCAATGCAAGCTTGTCTTTCAGCCACAGCAATTCTTCGTGGCCAGGGTTAGAGGTCAGGTACACGAAAGCGGTATCGTCGACATCGTCCGGTATGCGAAAATGTTCAAAATGACGAAATAGATGACCATTGGGAAAATGTAATGAAGGACGCGTCTTCCAGAAATTGTAGGTTTTCAGACCATCCTTATTCTGAAATGCGGGATAGTTATCAATAACATCTGCGCAAATCCTGTCAATCTGTTCGCCGAGATCTTGGCCAATATTTTTCTTAATGGATTGAAGTGTGAAGCAAGTAATTGCTGAAAAAAAGACGGTAGTGTCCTGCCTTTTGTAGCCAATCAGAGGATTGACTCTTTGCGCCGGAAATATGCCTTTCGGGAAATACCGGTCACCTTTTGATTGAAGGTCTTCGATCCGATCTAAAAATTGATGCAGCAGTTGCTTCATGCTCCGAAACTAACAAAACACATTAAAAAAAGAAACCCTGCCTACCAGACAGGGTTTCCACAAATATCAATAAGTCAGTCAGACTCCTTCTGCTACTACCTGTTTTACATCGGGTACCATGCGTGTCAGGAGGTTTTCGATGCCTGCTTTCAATGTCAATGTAGATGACGGGCAGCCGCTGCAGGAACCTTGCAGCAACACTTTCACGACTCCGGAATCTTCATTGAAAGAATGGAAGTTGATAGCACCACCATCTGATTCGACCGCAGGCCGAACGTACTGGTCCAGTGCGGCTTTAATTTTTTGAACGGTGTCAGAATCTCTTGAATCAACGATTACAGTATTTTTTTCAATCGTGGTTTCCTCGAAAACCGGATGATTTTCTTCAAAATAGATCTTGATAAATTGCTTGGTATCACGCAGAACCTCCTCCCATGCAATGGCATCATCTTTGGTGATCGTGATGAAATTGCTGGCGATAAATACTCTTTTTACATGCGGAAACTGGAAAAGATCAGATGCCAGCGGAGAAGCGCTTCCTTCCTCCATAGCCGCTTGCTGCGACGGATAATCAAATGAAAGGCCATCAGGTACCAATTCGAAGTTCAGTACAAACTTCATTGAATTGGGATTGGGACTTAATTCTGTATATACAAAAACGGGACGTGTTAGCATCTTAATGGATAATCAGTTGGATTGCGTAAAACTTACTCTTTTGTGAAACAAGCAAAGTTGACTTTTGGTTTGAACAACCTGCATTTATAACACAATAAAAAACCCGTTAGACGATTTGTCTGACGGGTTCCTGAAATCTCTGTAACGAAAATCTCAATGACTTACTATGCTTCTGCCGCAGTGGATGCTGCCGTAGCGGCTGCTGCAACTGCGATTGGTTCAATGTGTACAAAAGACTTGTTCTCACGAGTCTTGCGGAATACTACATTGCCTTCAACCAATGCAAATAAAGTATGGTCACGGCCGATACCAACGTTTTTACCAGGATTGTGTTTTGTTCCGCGTTGACGAACCAAAATATTACCTGCTTTGGCAAGCTGACCACCGAATAATTTTACTCCAAGACGTTTGCTTTCTGATTCACGTCCGTTTCTTGAGCTACCTACACCTTTCTTATGTGCCATGATATCTTAACTATTAATTATAATTTCTTAATTAAACTGACATTGACTTTCCTGACGGATTGTCAAAAGTGAAAATGGTTAGGCAACGATTTCGTCGATGCTGATCTTAGTCAAGTATTGGCGGTGGCCATTTTTAACCTTGTAACCTTTACGTCTCTTTTTCTTGAAGACGATTACTTTTTCACCTTTAAGGTGTTCAAGGACAGTTGCCTTAACAGAAGCTCCTGCTACTGTTGGAAGACCTACCTGTACCGTGCCTTCGTTATCAACGAGAAGGACTTTGTCAAACACAAGAGCAGCGTTCACGTCACCTTCAAGCCTATGCGTGAAGATTTCGAGACCCTTTTCAACCTTAAATTGCTGACCTGCGATTTCTACGATTGCGTACATGTTAATAAATTATGATATAACGAATTCGAAAATGAGGTGCAAAGATAGATACATAAATGCAGAATAACAATGCTTTACCTGCTAATATTCGGTTTGGTGATCAGTATTTTTGACGTTTAAAAAAAATAAGGCGCTGCCACAGGGTAAGAGCCCGTGTCGTTGTCTTCATACCGATGTTCACGTCTTTGGCATAATTATTTGCCCCTGGATAGTTAAAGCGGGCCGAAGCATTACCTTTATATATTATGTCGCCATCATAACGTTTAGTCAGTAATGGTTTATTGATTGTCTTAACAAACTTTAACAGTCCGGTTTGTTACTTTTATTGATAGATTACGTCTAACCATAGAATGATTACTAAAAGCAAAAAAATGAAAATTTGTCTGTGGGTTTCAATGGTTCTGTGCGTGGTGCTGGCGCCCCAATCTTTCTCAGCTGATCTGAGGGAGTCGAAAAATGCTGTTGCAGGACAAAATGCGGCGGGTTACCAGATCGGGGACGCGGTAGCAAACTTCCGGTTGAAAAATACCGACGGAAATATGGTTTCCCTCAACGATTTTAACAATGTCAAGGGTGTGATCGTGATTTTTACAAGCAACCATTGTCCTTTTGCAAAAGCATATGAAGACCGTATCATCGCACTGAATGGTAAATTCGCATCACAGGGATTTCCGGTGATTGCCGTCAATCCGAGTGATCCCGGAACGCATCAGGACGATACATTCGAAAAAATGAAGGAACGTGCTTCTGCCAAAAGCTATGGCTATCCTTACCTTGTGGACGATTCGCAGCAGACTGCCAAAGCATTTGGTGCTGCCCGTACACCGCAAGCTTATGTATTGCAAAAAAGCGGGGCCAAATTTACAGTACGTTATATCGGTATGATCGACGATAATCCGCAGGATCCGGCTGGTGTAACCAAGCTGTATGCCGAAGAAGCTGTCTCTAACCTGATAGGAGGGAAACCGGTGGTAACCACCATTACCAAACCGGTTGGCTGCGCAATTAAATGGAAAAACTAGTAATTATTTGATTGAGAAATATTTATGAATAAAACTCTTACGCTCCTCGTCTCTGTTTTTTTGCTATTGACCCAAATTGCTTTCGCTCAGACAAAAAGTAAGAAATTTTCCAGTGAAGGCGAATTTACAAGTAACTGTGAAGGGCCGGCAGTGGATAGTGATGGGAATGTGTATGCTGTGAACTTCGCCCGGGACGGTACTATCGCCATTATGAACGGCAAAGGTAATGCAAGTTTTTTCGTGACACTTCCCAAAGGCAGCACAGGTAATGGTATTCGTTTTGCGGATAAGAACACATTCTACGTGGCTGACTTTACCGGGCACAACGTTCTGAAAGTAAATCTCATCACGAAGGATGTAAGTGTATTTGCCAATGAGCCCAAAATGGACCAGCCTAATGACCTGGCTATTACCGCTTCTGGTCACATTTTTTGCTCGGATCCTAACTGGAAAGACGGTACCGGGCAGATTTGGCACGTTTCTCCCGACGGCAAGACCCGGCTAGTGGCTGAAAAGATGGGTACTACCAACGGAATAGACGTAAGTCCCGACGAGAAAAAGCTCTATGTCAACGAAAGCGTGCAACGAAACGTATGGGTTTTTGACCTTGCCCCCGACGGGACATTATCCAATAAAAAGCTCTTGCACAAGTTTGAAGACGGTGGGATGGACGGAATGCGTGTCGATATACATGGAAACCTGTATATAGCCAGGCATGGAAAAGGTGAGGTAGCAGTACTTTCACCAGAAGGCAAGGTAATCCAGACGATTCAAACGATTGGCAAAAAAGTATCCAATATCTGTTTCGGCGGCCGCAACGGCAAGACCTGCTACATTACGCTGCAAGACAGAGGCTGCCTGGAAACTTTCAAAGCAAAGACTGCCGGGCGTGAATGGGCTATGATGAAGGCCTTTGAAGAAAACAGCAAAAAGTAAATCCCTACATATCGTCGAGCTGCCCAAATTCTTTTTGAAGAAGTCCTTTTGATTTATTTACTTTGTAATTCAAAGTACTTTATCAAAAACAGATATGACATTGGAAAAACTGGTACGTTACCTTCAAAACAACCAAAAAGTAGCGCTTCTTGCATTTGTTTCAGGGGCGGCAATGGTATTGCTTGCACTTAGGATCGGGCTTCGTGACTGGCATTTTATTTTTCTCGCCTGGAATTTGTTCTTGGCCTGGGTGCCATTGGTTTTTATTAAATGGGTCTGGGAGCAGGAAGTGAAACGTCAGGTTCCTTTCGGATTATTAATGATTTATCTTGTGATATGGCTGCTGTTCTTTCCTAACGCACCTTATATCATCACCGATCTCAAACATTTGAGGGGAGTGCCAGAAAATATGATCTGGTTTGACGCAATCATGATCTTTACCTTCTCCGTAGCCGGATTTCTGACCGGTCTTTACAGCATCCGCATTGTGCACCGGATCATCACACAACGCTGGAACGAAAGGTTAGCCTGGGCTACCATCTTAATAGCGATGTTTATGAGTGGGTTTGGCGTATTCCTGGGCCGCTACGGAAGGTGGAACAGCTGGGACATTGTAACGCAGCCTGGTGCACTGGCCCGGGGTATTTTTGCCAGTTTGAGAGATCCGCTGGCTATAAGACACACATTCACGTTTTCGTTCGTGCTGATGTTGTTGTACTTTGCGTTCCATATTTTCGCTGAACTGAAACAAAATGAACGGACCCATAAATATTCCTAAGGCTCTGCGCAGTTTCCGCTATGCCGGAGTGGGTATTTACAATTTGTTCCGCTACGAGAACAATGCCCGCATTCACCTGATGGCTTGCATAGTAGTAATTATAGCAGGCGTCTTTTTCAAAATATCCCCGGTTGAATGGTTATTGATCGTGATTCAGATCGCGCTGGTGTGGTCTGCTGAGGCATTCAATACGGCCATTGAGAAGCTTGCAGATCTGGTCTCCGCCGACTATCATCCTGTGATCAAGATAGTAAAGGACACGGCTGCGGCCGGCGTGTTGATACTCGCCATTTCAGCGGTCATTGTGGGTGGGGTCATTTTTATTCCAAAAGTGTTGCTGTTTTTCTAATTTCCCCGTAAGGACTTTTTCCAAAACTGATTTATGAACCCTAGTCAGGATTCTCTGCATACCTTGAATGAAATCCGCAACCTGATGGAGCGGTCTTCAAAATTTTTATCGCTCAGCGGACTGAGCGGCGTTTTCGCAGGCGTGTTTGCACTCATCGGGGCAAGCGTAGCGTATGTGCGGTTTAAAACGGACTGGCTGGCTGATATTCTGATCCCTTTCGGCACTTATGCAGGACATTCCCGCCAGGGCATCATTCAGTTTCTGTTGCTTGATGGCATCTGTGTCTTATTTCTATCACTCGCAGTTGGTATTATCATGACCGTTCGCAAGGGAAAGAAACGCGGTCTCACGCTTTGGAACGGAAGCTCCAAACGACTGCTGGTCAGCATGCTGATACCGCTCGCCACGGGTGGGGTGTTCTGCATTGCGATGCTTTATTACGGCATTATCTGGCTTGTTTTTCCGGTTACCCTTATTTTCTATGGTCTGGCATTGGTCAATGCGAGCCGGTTTACGTATCCCGAAGTGTTTTTTCTCGGTTTGTCAGAAATCGGTATTGGCTGCATTGCATTGTTCCTGACCGGTTATTCCCTTCTTTTCTGGGCATTTGGGTTTGGTGTGTTGCACATTATCTATGGACTGACAATGTATAACCGCTACGACAGGGAGAAACTTTCTGTGGGGAAAACAGGTGCTAAAAGTATCGTTGGATTGATATTCTTATTGGTGTCAATCAATAGCCATGCGCAGATCCCGGGCGACAGTACACTCAGCAAAGCTAAAAGATGGTATGATAAAGAGACTATTTACATGCGTGGTGGCAGTAGTTTCGTAAAAAACAATGTTATTTATACCGGTCAAAAGGCATTGCGCCGGGAGTTTATGATCTCAGAAGGCGGGCTGCAGCTTTATGTAAAGTCCAGGCGGATGAGAAGCATTGGCTTGGTTATTTCAGTAGCTGGCTCAGCAGGATCCATCATTTCGCTGATCTCAGGTAACCGGGACAATCTTAAAAAATTCTTTTGGGTGTCAGTAGGCACCGGCATCGTGTCATCCGTCCTCACCATGCAGGCGAATAACCTGCGTGATCAGGCCGTGTGGCTGCGGAACCGCGATGCGATGCTCCTATTGGATGCCGATCAATAAATTGGGTTAAAGACCTGGCAACGGGGCTGGTATAATGGAATGGTTAGAAAAGTTTAATAAAGTTTTTGAAAGTAAGATCAGGCTCGGGCTAATGTCCGTGTTAGTGGTGAACGATTCTCTCAGTTTTAATGAACTGAAAGATCTTTTGCAGCTCACAGATGGTAACCTGGCTTCACATTTGAAGGCCCTCGAAGAAATAAAATACGTTGAATTTCAAAAGCAGTTCCTGGGCAGAAAGCCTCTGACAATCTATAAAGCCACTGATGAGGGGCACAAGGCTTTTACGGAACACTTGCAGGTACTTGAAAATATGATCCGGCAGAATTTGTAGATAGCTTGTCGCATTGAGAGAAGCAACTTGTCACATTGACCTGGCGACTTGACTTGTCACAAAGGAGCGGAGTCGAAATGTAGCATTGTACTGCATTTCGACTCCGCTCCTTGTGACAAAAGGTTTAATGACAAAGTCGTTTGAGATGGCAAAAGGCTTTGTGTTACAGGTAATTAAAACTTCAAAGGAACCGAGAACCCTACTTTGTCCCATTGAAAGTCAAGAGAGGTGTCTTTTACCGTGAAGGTAAGTTTCTCTTCTGATTGTGGATATGTTTTGTTGGGAACAGTCACTTTTAATACGTCTTTTGCTTTTATCTCCTCGTATTTGTAAGCTCCCCATTGTTTCAGTTCGCTGTTCAGGATGATAGTCCAGTCTTTTTCGGTAGGTAATGCAAAAAGTGTATAAGTTCCCGCTTTTACGGCCTTGCCGCCAAACATACCATCCTTTTTAAAAGTAATCTCTGTGGCTTCATTTGCACCGATCCGCCAAACTTTTCCATAAGGTTCAAGACTTCCGCTGCCTGCTTTTCCAAAAAGAACACGCCCTTTTTTAGATGGCTGACCATAAGAAATACTTACGTTTTTGCCATCAGCAGTAATCCGGGGGCTTTGTGCAGAAGCCCAGGTAAATGCGATAAGGGTCAGGAAAAGCGATAAAAATGTTGTTTTCATAAAAAAATAAGAATTTAGTAATTGGTTTGGTTGAATAGATAATTTAAAATTTAACGAAATACGTAATTCAAAAGTTGTGAACCAAGACCTATACTCGCCCGTTAACTTAGATTAACATATGTAGTACCCACAATCGTTGTTTTAGTGATTTCAAGCTATATTTGAGCGATGACTTCAGAAACAAACCCATCTGTACGGACCCGTTTTTTTGACACTAAAATTGAATTCCTGAAAGGAGTAGGGCCTCAAAAAGCCGCTTTGCTGAATCAGGAGCTAGGGATATTTACATTTGGAGATCTTATTCAGCATTATCCATTCCGGCACGAAGACCGCTCTGTTTTTCACAAGATCAATACGCTCAATGAGCAAATGCCTGCGGCCCAAATCCGTGGACGGCTCAGGGAATGGACTACGATTGGCGAAGGCCATAAAAAAAGACTGGTAGGTTATTTTACAGACGGTACCGGCCTGATCGAGCTCGTGTGGTTTCAGAGTGTTGCCTGGTATGAAAAGAACCTCAGGGCTAATACTGAGTACATTGTATACGGAAAACCAGTTGCGTTTGGAGGGAGATGGAGCATTACGCATCCTGATATTGACCTGGTTACTGCGGAAAATGAACAAGGCGGTTTTTGGCAACCGATCTACCCGCTCACTGAAAAGTTGCGCAAGAAATTTCTGGATAGCCGTGCGCTGAGCAGAATCATGAAGAGCTTGCTGGAAATATCCCGGCCATACATCAAGGAAACACTTCCCGAAAACCTGGTCCAGAAATACCGGCTGGTTTCAAAAGCAGATGCACTTTGGAACTTCCATTTGCCCCAAAATCAGCAAGGCCTTCACCAATCGCAACGCAGGCTGAAATTTGAAGAGCTGTTTTATAATCAGTTCCGGCTGATTAAAAACAAGTTGCTGCATAAGACTGAATTTCCAGGCCTGGTGTTTAGTAAAGCGGCATTGGTCAAAGAGTTCTATGACAAGCATTTGCCATTTACGCTTACCAATGCACAAATCCGGGTACTGCACGAAATTCACGAAGACCTCAAAACCGGCAAGCAAATGAACCGGCTCTTGCAGGGCGATGTAGGTTCTGGAAAAACCATTGTGGCGTTCATTGCAACGCTTTTCGCGCTGGACAACGATGCACAGGCCTGTTTAATGGCGCCGACAGAAATACTTACAGACCAGCATTATCAGGGCTTAAAAAAGTTCGCTGACCTTTTGGGGGTGACCATTGGAAAACTCACCGGTTCCACGAAAAAGAAAGAACGTGAAATAATTCATAAGCAGCTGCTGGATGGCTCTTTACACATCATTGTCGGCACACATGCGTTGATTGAAGACATTGTACAGTTCAAAAATCTGGGACTTTGCATCATCGATGAGCAGCATAGGTTTGGTGTCGCTCAACGTGCCAAGCTATGGGCCAAAAACCCTCGTATCAGCCCGCATATGCTGGTAATGACCGCTACTCCCATACCCAGGACATTGGCCATGACGCTTTACGGCGACCTGGACATTTCGGCGATTAATGAATTGCCGGCAGGACGAAAGCCCATAAAAACTGTCCATCGCTATGATGCGCACAGGTTATCGGTTTTTGGTTTTTTGAAAGAAGAAATTGCCAAGGGACGACAGATTTATATGGTTTACCCATTGATTGAGGAATCTGAGAAAATGGACCTCAAAGATCTTATGGATGGCTACGAAAGTGTTGCGAGAGCTTTTCCCGATGTGCCGCTCAGCATTCTGCACGGTAAAATGAAATCGCAGGATAAAGACTATGAAATGGGCCGTTTTGTGCGTGGTGAAACCAAAATTATGGTAGCGACGACCGTGATAGAAGTAGGAGTGAATGTGCCCAACGCCTCGGTAATGGTGATTGAAAACGCTGAGCGCTTTGGATTATCGCAACTACACCAGTTACGGGGCAGGGTAGGACGTGGTGCCGAGCAATCCTACTGTATCCTCATTACGGATTACAAGATCAGCAAGGAGACCAAATTACGCATTGAAACGATGTGCCGAACCAATGACGGGTTTGAGATAGCCGAGGTAGATTTACAATTGAGGGGGCCGGGCGACATCTCAGGAACGCAGCAAAGCGGTCTGGTCGATCTTTTGGTGGCGAACCTGGCGCAGGACGGAGAGATATTGAAAGCTGCGAGGCAGTCGGCGGAAGCTATTTTAACCGAAGACCCCGATTTGCTCCAGTCTGTCAATCAGCCCATACGCGCCCATTTGGAGAATTTGCGTAAAGAGGAAACAAACTGGAGCAGGATCAGCTAGGGTTAGGGAGCGATTTCTCTTATCTCCGATGAAAAATCAAATGTCTGTGGGCGTGTCACGTGCAGCGCAGCGCCCAGGGACGTCGCATATGGCAGATCTGTCGCATAAACCTTGTGTTTAGGATATCTGCGGGCGATCAGCCTGGTGAAAATTTCATTTCTTGCAAACCCACCGTCAATATAAATCGCCTGAACATCATTAACTCCTACCAGGTCGAGCGAAACAAAAAGTAGCTCCGTCAAACCTTTGATCAAATGGTGATATGCTGCTTCGGCCGAGCTGAAAGCACTGATTTGCCATTCCTGCGTGTTGGCTTCCGGGAAAGGCCCGTTGCCGGTCATACAAGCCGTGTAGAATGGTGGTGTATCCGCTTTCAGGATATCGTCATTGAATACTACTTTTTTGTAAAAATCACCTTCAATGCGGAAATACTCAGCTATCCGTGCGACCTGATAATCGTGCTCGCGGCCCAAAAATAAGCGCGAAGCAGTAACGCCGCTACCTTCCGGCGTCAGGTAGTTCATGCAGTCACGTTCCAGCTGATAAGACGTCAGCGGCTTGGAAGCAAACGAGTTGAAATTGATGCACCAGGTACCAGTGGACAAAAGCACAAAAGGCTTTTTAACCGCCATTCGGTAAGGAATGAGCGCAGATGAGCTGTCGTGAAGGCCGAAACCTGACTGAATGCCTTTGTCTTCGTGACGATAAATGAATGAAGACGACGCCAGTACAGGCGCAAGTTTCTTATGAATTCCTTCGGTTTTTACCCACTCGTGGTAATCCCACATTTCGAAGCTCCATAATGCGGTATGGCAGCCTAATGAGGTGTAATCACTCACTTTTCTGCCGGTAAGCAGGTAAAGAATGTATTGGGGCAAATGCAGGGTAGTAACGATCTGCTGATAAATTTCCGGCCTGGTATATTTCAGCCAGTACAGCTGCATGCCGGAGTTGAGCATACCCATGTTGGGCGAGCCGGTTTGAAGCGAAATTCTCGTAGGATCTCCGTATGTGCTGTAAAACTGTTTGGATAAATCCTCAGGGAACGGTTTCAGGTAAGAATAAAGCGGCGTGAGCGGCTTGTTGGCGGCATCCAGGTGAACCAGACTCGCGCCATAACCTGCTACATTGACGGCCTTAATATCATATTTCGGATTCTTAAGTAATGCGTTCCACCGGTCCTGAACCCATTTGGTCAGCAGCTCGCAATCTTCGCTCGGAAAGCCATCCTCGTCCGTGGTCTCAGGAAGTGATTCGGAGAATTCTTCCAAGATCTGATACTTTTCGTCAAAAAGTACATACTTTTTATTGGTCCTGCCAATGTCAAAAACCGCTGTTACTTTCATTATTAGAATGCTATATCACTTTTTTACCCGGAAATGTATTTTTGCGGTCAATATATAGTGACTTTACGTTAAAACCTATACCCTTATTCGTTCTTTTAAAATGTTTGTAAAAGCAGTGCAGAACAGGATAGCTTTACACGGTTTTTTCCAGTATCGGTTTGAAAACCTTTGTCCACCGCTTATACCCCTCACCGTTCATATGCAGGCTGTCGCTAAGAAAAATACTGCCGTCCGGGCGACCATTTTTTAACATTACAGGCCACACATCTATGTACTGATGATTCTTGTCGGTTTTGATATAATCCTGAATCAATTTGTTCGCCTTGATGACGTCATCTTTTTTTGCCCAGCGAGAAGGAGAGGGTTTTAGCGACACACCATAAATCAGCACATCAGGCAGTTTTTCCCGGATTTTTTTCACGAGTGTTACATATGCGTCCCTTACCTGCTCGGGTGTTTTCGGTTTGGAGCCGAACATGTCATTTTCACAATAAATAACAACAGTTTTCGGCTTGTATTTGGTAATGGTGCGATCAGCATAGTAAATCACCTCGGGTAATGTAGAGCCGCCAAAGCCACGGTTAATGATCGGGAGCGGGGCAAGATCTTCGGCTGCGGACTGCCATTTGGTGAAAGATGAGCTTCCCGTAAAAACGATACCACCCGGCGCCGGCATTTTTTCAGCATCTTTTTTTTCAAAAGCTACAATCGAGCTCTCGGACCGGTTAAGTTTGTAGTCCGGCTCCCACGGAGCAGCGATATTGTTAGTATTGGTTTTTTGGCAGGCTGTGAGCCCGGCAATGAAGAGAACCAAGTAATATTTTTTCATTCTAACAAAAAGTGGATATGCCATATAAGGTATATCCACTGTGTTTTTAATGTAAAAACCGCAATTATTTCACGAAAACGACATTTACTTAATCCTTGAAAAAGTATCTCAGGCCCACTCCTACACTAGGGAAATTAATAGCGGGATAAAACCCATAGGTGAAGTTATGCCTCGTTAGCTGATCTGAATCAGGTAATTTGACTGTGTTTTCCAGCGTATATTTTGCTGCGAACGGCTGCGAAAATCCGAGGCTGGCGAGCAGCCACCACCTCTCATTCAATTTGTAATAAGCGCCTGCTTCGAGGCCTAGTGAGAGAGAAATTGAGTTCTGTTTAATCTCATATATTTCCGCTGTTGTTCCATCCGATTGGACATTGGTGGTTTTGCCATAGTTGTAATTCACGTTCACCTGGGGGCCGCCAAAAACGCCAAACTTCTCATTGAAATGTTTGTAGTAGTGCCAGAAATGACCCACTCCCACACCTATTCCATTGATCCCCTCTACCGTTCTCGGTTCGAGTGTTGCACCCACATACTGCTTTCCGCCAGTTAAAGACGTGCTCAAATTCCAGCCGGAAGCCCGGGTATTCGTTTTGAATTTTCCTAAACCGATATCAAAGTTATATCCGTAACTGTTTGAAGAGGGGCTATGCTTGGGATTAGTGGCACCCAGTCCGACAGATAACGAACCGGAAATAAATCGTTTGCCATCCATCTGGGCAAAAACAGCGCTATTTGATATTGCGAGTATAAGAAGAGTAAATAAAAATATCTTTTTCATGACCAGGTTCATTTAGGTTGTAGATACCACGACGCACGAATTCCAAAATATTGAGAAATGGAAGAGGTAATTCCGGTATTGAAATTGAAAGAATTATTATCGTTAAAATGAGTATAAGCGAGATTGAGTGAAAGAACATTGATATCCGATTCCAAAGAAAACCGTGGTGTTACCCAGAAAGACACGCCAGGGTTCAGATAGACCCCTCCCGAATAGCCATTCTCGAAGGTTTTATCGTCGTTATTGAAGCTTTTTGATCTTAAATAAGCAAGATTGACGGCTGAATGGAGATAGATAGCCCACTTGGGACTCAAAGATTTGTAGTGTCTGAGAAATGGTGCCAGATTAATCGCCATGATATTGCTGCCCGACTTATATTCGCCAGCCGGTCCATCATTTTTATTTCGAGACCAGCTCAGAGAAGGGCTCAGCCTTAATCCGAACATTTTATTGTCATCGATAAACCACCCGGTTTGAACTGAAGGCGTCACGTTGAGCACATGTCCTTTCCACTCTGTATTTTGCGGATAGTCATACTTACTGTGATCTCCGTTACCGGTAACAGTGGCTCCCCAATACCTCGTACCTTTTTGAAGCTGGGCATTAACTGAGCCTGCCAGGCAGACTCCGCCCAGCAGAAACATTAGAAAAAGTTTTTTCATGACCGTTGTTTTTAGTTATGAAAAGCAAGGTAATAATCTTTATGTAACCGTATCATTATTTAGCTTTATTTAACAAAAAACATAAAAAAGAGGCAGCCCGAATAGGACTGCCTCTAAAAATTACCGATACCAAATTTAACCTAACAGTCTTGATGGCTGTCAGCTTTCGGCTCTCGGCCGTCAGCATTTTCAGCACATTAAATTTTTTATAAGAAGCCGACCGCTGAAAGCCGATGGCCGACAGCTGCCTAGAATACCCCCTGCCAGTTACCCTGACGATAGTATTGTAAAAGTCTTTGTTGCATTAAGAAATCATATTTTGCCTGGATCGCGTTGCCCTGGGCTTTGGCCAGGTTCGCTTTGGCCAGCGAATATTCATAAGAGTTTGCGATGCCTGCATTGAGCTTACTTTCTATTACTGCGAAACTCGCGGTCAGCGACTCTACCTGGCCTTGGGCAGCTGAATACTTGTCCGATAATGCATTCAGGTTGAGTACTGCCAGTTCAATCGCTTGTCGCAGGAGCTGGTTGGTTACATCCAGTGAGTTTTGTGCCTGCCGTTCCTGAACTTTCGCCAGCTCCACCCGAGGGCGGGTAACCCAGCGGCCCATGATCGGAATATTCAGGCTGAGGCTTAAAGAGCCGTTGCGGGTTGCATTCAATTGCTTGAAATAATCGAGGTTCGCATTGGTTGATGCGTAAAATGCGCGTACGTTGGCTCCCAGGCTCAGCGACGGATAGTTGGCGGCTTTAATGGATTTTACCTGATAAGAAAAGCTCTGACGATATAGTTCGGCACTTTTAATTTCAGGAAAAGTCTTTTGTGCATCCTCGTAAATTTCGATCGCATTTGCCGCAGTAACCGTCGTATCTTTCGGGGCCAGCGCTTCAAATTCCACCTGGTCATCAGGGGCGATGTTGATTCTTTGAAACAATGCCAGCCTAGCCGTGCGATAGTTATTCAAAGCGGTCACTTTGGCAAAAACGTCATTAGCAAGCTGTGCCTTGATCTCATAAAGCAAGTTTGAGCCAACGGTACCTGCATTGACCTGCTTTCCGACACGGTCCACCTGCTGTTTGGAGGACTCAACCTGCTGATCGGCAGCTTCCAGCAATGCTTTGGTTGCCAGTACATTCACATATCCTTGCATCAAAAGCACTGTCTGCTGGTTCAGCACGGCAGTCCTGTTTTCCATTGCCGACTCTTTCAGCAATACGCCCTGACGAATCTGGTTCTGTAATTTGAAACCTTGAAAAATAGGTATGTTAAGTCCTGTTCCCAGCGCATTGTAGCTATAAACCTGATCTATATACTCGTTGGTATACTGGTCAATACTTCTACCAATATTCAAACTTTGATCGGCTCCGATGTAGATCTGAGGAAGGATCTGCGATTTGGTTTGCCGCAATTGTGCCTGGGCTGCTTCGGCTTGGAGGCTTCCCTGCTGATAAGTCAGGTTGTTCTTGACCAAAAGGTCAACGCATTCTGCCAATGTCAGGGTAGCCTGTGCCTGGCTGAGGAATGGTAAAAGGCAAAAAAGTAATAAAAAACGTTTCATGGCTAATAGATAATTATGATGTTAGGCTAACCATCCGTCCTTCAATCGAACCACCCGGTTTCCATAACCGGCATTTAGTTCTGAATGGGTTACCTGGACTATGGTGACTTTGTCTTCCTGGTTCAATTTTTGGAATAGTTCCATAATTTCAATGGCTTGTTCTGAATGCAGGTTACCTGTTGGTTCATCTGCGAAAATTACTTTTGGGTTGTGGACAATGGCCCGGGCAACACCTACCAGCTGCTGCTGTCCTCCGGAAAGCTGGTGCGGGAAAAGGTCTTTTTTCGCTACCATATTAAATCTGTCCAGCAATTCTGCTACCCTGCTTTTGCGCTCCGATCCCGAAGTCCCTTTGTACAACAATGGTGTTTCAATGTTTTCATAAACCGTCAGTTCGTCGATCAGGTGATAGGCCTGGAATACAAAACCAATGTGGTGACGGTGCAACTCAGTCCGTTTTTTCTCGGATAATTTCTGAACTGGCTCATCCAGGAAAAGATATTCTCCTTCCGATGGTTCTTCGAGTAACCCAAGGATATGCAGGAGTGTGGATTTGCCTGAACCTGATGGCCCCATGATCGAAACAAACTCACCTTCCTTAATATGTAAATCAATGTGGCGCAAAACGTAAGTCTTGCCAAAACCTGCCGGGTAATACTTTGATATCTTTTCTAACTTAATCATAAAAATTTTTGGGTTTGAGATTTCAGGTATAATTACAGACAAGCTATTTCAAAAGCAAATGCCTATACCGGCGTCTCTTATGCCAATCCTATTTTAAAAAGCCTTGCCAAAAGGTTAAGTTATTGATTTACATATTTTTAAATTTTATTCTGAAAGCCTAATCGTTCGAAATCGTACAAAATGTGTACGGTATCGGACGATGAAAAATGACCGGATTTTGAACGCATTTCTGACCTTATTCCGAACCGAGAGAATGAACCGGATCAGCCATTGTAGCCTTGATTCCCTGTGAGCAAACCGTTATCAGGGCGATCAGAACGGCCAAAGAACCTGGCAGGATCATTGTTATGGACGGAATGCTGATCTTGTATGCAAAACCGGCCAACCAAATGCTCATCAGGTAGTAGCCGACAGGACATGCGAGTACAATTGCGAGCAGGATCGGTTTCATAAAATCCTTCGAAAAAAGAAGGGCAATGTCCAAAATAGTTGCGCCCAGTACGACCCGGATACCGGTTTCACGCGTGCGCTGTGCCGTTGCGAGATGCGCCAGCCCGAATAACCCCAGACTGCAAATCAGCACAGATAATCCTGTGGCATAGGTGATTATTTTCTTCCATCGTAACTCCTGCTCATACTCCAGCGCGTTTTGTTCATTCAGGAATGTGTACTCGAAGGCAGCATACGGAAGGATCTTTCTAAAAGTTTTTTCAAGAAGGCTCAATGCTTTTTTTTGCTTGTTCTGATTGATCTTGACCCAAATTTCGTCTCCGCCATATTGTTCGCTCATCAGCATGATCATAGGACGGATACGCTCCTTTAAAGAACTGTAATGGAAGTCTTTCATGATACCGACGATCGTGAAATTATTTTCGCCAAAATAGTTATCGGGCCTCAATTGCCTGCCAATAGGGTTGGAAAGATTGGCGGCTTTGATAAAAGCCTCATTGACGAGCACTGAATGTGTTTGATCGGAAGGATAGTGCGAGGAAAAATTCCGGCCTTCTTTTAAGCTGATTTCAAGCATGGAGAGATAATGCTGGTCAATACTCCGATAATTGCTCAGGATGTTGAGATCATTCACCTTCGTTTCGCGAAAGCCAAATTCACCGATGAGTGATAATTGATTGATCAGGGAATGATTGCTCAGCTCACTCCTGAATTCCGCATTGATCTGATGCGTGTCTCTCACACCCGAAATGTTCATTTTTACGATCAGTTCAGGGTTGTATCCCAAATATCTGGACTGAATGAAATGCATTTGTTTGTAAAAAACCAAGGTAGCAATGCCCAAAAGAATGGCGATCACAAATTGAAATGCCACCAGCCCGCGGCCGAGCACATTCTGCCCCGAAAGTTTTGCTTTTTTGTATAGGACCTGCACCGGACTCAGCCCTGACAGAAGATAGGCTGGATAAAGCCCGGAGGCCAATGTGTTGAAAATCAATATTCCTAAAATCCAGAAGGCTAATCCTGGCTGAATCAGTTGCTGCCAGGTTATTTGCTTGCCTGCCAGTTCGTTAAAGACGGGTAACAGCGCAAACGTGACTAATGTTGCCAGTATTAATGTAAAAAAGCAAAGAATGGCGGACTCTCCCAAAAACTGAAAAAGGATCTGAATCTGGCTGCTCCCGGTTGATTTTCGGATGCCTACTTCTTTCGCTCTTTTGAGGGAATTGGCAATGTTGATATTGATAAAATTAATGCTCGCCATGAGCAATATGAAAATAGCAATACCCAGGAAAATGTAGGAGTAAACCGGTTTGCTTCCATTGATCACCCCGGATTCACGGTTTTGGTTTGAGATCTCCTGCGGATTAAGGTGAATGTCAGTGATGTTTTGCAAGCCGTAGGAAACGTTTCTGGTTTCGCCGGTAGCTTTTATGTGTGCCGATAATTGATCTTTTGCATTGATTTGATGAATCTGGTTAAATTTTTTGACAACAGCATCGGGATCGGCTTTGGGGTTCAAAACCACAAATGTGCCCAGGTATGCATTCAGCCAGCTCGTATCGTCAAATGACAGCTTCATAAAGCTGAAAGGAAACAGCATGTCAAACTGAATTGACGAATTAATAGGCGGATCTTCAACTACTGCGCTAATAACCAATGGTTTGCCCAATCGTATCGCCGACGGATCTGCATCCATTTGTAAAAACCTGCCCACGACGTCGGTACGGTTAAAGAATTTCAATGCAGTTTTTTCAGTGACGACGACCGAGTTTACGTTTTTCAGCGCTGAATGTTTATCGCCTGTTTTGATTTTGAAACTAAAAACATCGAAGAATGAATCGTCCACAAATAGCAGCCTGAGTTTGAAAGCCTTGTCGTCAGCCCGGACGTTGCCATGAATGTCGCCGCCCATGACGCGGGTATAGTGGCGCACTTCGGGTACCTGAGCTTGGAATGCAGGCCCCTGCACTTGTCCGGTACCGCCGGTGGTGACGATTTTGCCTTCATTCAAAAATGTGGTCGTGATGCGGTAGAGATTAGGGCTCTTGCTGTGGAAATTATCAAATCTCAGCTCGTCCGTAATGAAAAGCGCTGCCAGCAGTACACAGATTGTGCCGAGGGCGAGACCGGTAATGTTAATGCATGCATATAACCTGGCCTGCCACAAATGGCGACCGGCAATTTTCAGGAAAGTTTTGAACATAGGGTCAGGAATGAACTTCCATTTTGTAGCCGACGCCGTGAATGGCGGTAATTTTCACATGAGGATCATTGGCGAGCATTTTTCTGAGCCGGGACACAAACACATCAATACTCCGGCCCACGGTCACACCTTCATCCTCCCACACCGATTTCAGGATCATATCCCTTTCCAGAACTTGGTTGGTGTGGCGTGCAAAAAGACCGAGAAGTTTGGTTTCGCGGAACGTCAGCTGTTGAACAATGTTACCGGAAACCAATGTTTGATTTTGTATGTCCAGGTAGGATTTACTGAATTCCAGTTTGGGTGAAATCAATGCTTCCTGTGTCGGTTCTGTGATTTTTCGATGCCGCGACTTATTCCATGCCACGAGGCCGAGTCCTGCCAGCGCACCTCCCAGAGATAACATGAACCAGTTCTGCCCGCCGCTATTTGCTTCCTGTTTCTGAGGAATAAAGCTCACCTGTAACTGGTAGCATTGTCCTTCATTCTTGCGTTTCTGGCATGCAACGCCATCTTTTTGTTTGAGTTCAAGAAAATTATAGCCAAGCCGTAATTCGCCTTTGTCGCAATCCAGCACCGCGACATTGTACCCCGAGGTAATGTCTTGCATTTTAAGGGATTCCTGTAAAAGACCCGGCAGCTTCGCATAATCCAGTACATGCTCCATTCGGATCGAAAATGTATTGGCATCCAGTTGTTTCACTGGCGGAATGGCCGATAATGTATCCCCGTTGGCGATCAGCAAGTGATGAGCAGTACGCCGCAACGCCAGATTCGCCTTCTCCGCGAAACGCACGGACTCGTTATTGGCAACCGAGCGATTGCCTGGCAAACACATCACCGCAAACAGAAAACAAATATTTCTGAGGATCGTCTTGAAAACCGGTGATGCTGAATGGATCATTTGAAACAAAATAAAGGGATGTGCGGCCAAACAAATTTATCGAAATGGTTACTGGCTTTCAGCAACCGTCGCCTTTTTTATTCGGAGTGAAAAACCAATTGAACTGCGGAACCAGCTGGATAGGGGTTACGTGGATCACCTTGGGGCCGGCCTGGTCATTTTTTTTGTCAACGGGATCAATGATGATATCGTCTCCGGCTTGTGCGAATTTCAATATATTGGCGATCTCGTATTGCAGCATTGCATAGTGATACGCGTACGAATCCCCATCAATCAGTTTTCCTTGTCTTTTCAGATACACTTTGAAAGGAACATTAGTCTTGACCATTGCCTGAGGATTGCCTTTTACCAGCGAAATTACGCCTCTGTTGATCGAAGAAAGCTGCGTAAACTCGACAGCCACCCCATTCAAAAGGACAGAATTATTAGGATACTTTTCAGTAACCTCCCGAGGTAATGCGACGGAGGCTGATAACGAAAGAATCAGTACCAGCGTCGGAAAGATCTTGTTGATTATGTTTTGTATCATGACATTGGTTTTGGTAGTAATTGTGAACTCTTCCAAAAGTATGAATACAACCAAAAGCGCCAGTAAAAGGCCTGTAAAACATTGTAAATGAAATGTAAAAGATTGATTTTGACTCTTTAATACTTTCAAATGATATCGTATCAACAATTTATATTAATTTTTAATTAAAGCAGAACATAATGGCACAGCAATCGTGTTACCTTTTTGAACACCACAATTACTGATTTGAAAACAGTATCTTCACAAGATCCCTACGCTGCACTACGCTACTCCGATTTCAGGTTTTTCATATCCAATACTTTTCTTTTTTCGGCGACTATCCTTATTCAGGAGGTGATTGTCGGCTATGAATTGTATAAAATGACACATGATCCGCTCGCTCTCGGGCTGATTGGTCTGGCCGAGGTGGTACCATTCATTATTACCTCCATTTTCGGAGGGTACATTGCCGACCAGAAGAATAAGATTTCCATTATGCACATTAGTCTGGTGGTCATTTTATTGGGCTCTGTGATCCTATACACAGCTTTTCAGCCGGTGATTTACAATGCGCTCACCCAGTCGCAGCACCTGCTGGTGATCTATTCGGTTTTTGCATTGATCGGTTTTGCCAAAGGATTTTACTCTCCGGCTTCCAGTTCTTTAAAGCCTTTTCTGGTTCCACGGGCTATTTATCATAATTCGTCGACGTGGAGCAGCTCTTTCTGGCAGGCAGGATCGATTACGGGGCCAGCGATTGCCGGTTTTTTATATGCTTTTTTGGGGCTTACAAATACGCTGCTGATCGTTATTTTTAGTTTTGTCATCTGCTGGATATTACTTAGCATGATCAAAACACGGCCAGAATTTCCGAAGATATCAACGCCGATCCTGGAAAGTCTGAAAGAAGGTTTCAGGTTTGTGTTCAAAACCAGGATCGTACTCTATGCGATTTCTCTTGATCTTTTTTCTGTCCTTTTTGGCGGGGTAGTAGCACTTTTACCTGTTTTTGCAGAGGATATTTTAAAGGTAGGGCCGGAAGGGTTGGGCTTGTTACGGGCCTCACCGTCCATTGGTTCGTTGCTGACGATGTTTGCGATGGCGTACTATCCGCCAACACACAATGCATGGCGTAACATGTTGATTGCGGTGGCTGGTTTTGGGATTTTTACGATTGTTTTTGCAGTTTCGACCAGCTTCCTGTTATCCTGCGCCGCATTGTTTGCAACTGGTGTTTTCGACAGTGTAAGTGTCATTGTCCGGCAAACGATCCTGCAAATTTACCCTCCCGATGAAATGCGCGGCCGTGTTGCGGCGGTGAATGGAATGTTTGTAAGCTCTTCCAACGAGCTCGGTGCATTCGAATCCGGCGTGATGGCAAAAGCATTTGGTACTGTACCTTCCGTCATGATGGGAGGGGTGCTCACCATCATTGTAGTCTGCTGGATTTATAGCCGCTCCAAAGATTTGTTTTCGGTGCGGCTGAGTTGATAATTACCTAATCACTCTTCAAACTCCCCACAGGATTCATTAACGCCGCTTTGTAAGTTTGGAGACATACCAGGGCTGTGATCAGGATGGCGAATGCGAAACCGATCTCGGCGAAGGTAGTCCAGCCAATATCAATGCGGTAGGCGTAGATTTGCAGCCACTTTTTCATCAAAAAAAAGGCCATCGGAAACGCTACTGCCACCGCGAAAATCATCACCAGCAAGAATTCTTTCAGGAAAAGCGCGACGACGCTCATACCCGACGCTCCCAAAACTTTGCGTATGCCTACCTCACGCGTCCTGCGCGCGACATTCAGGGATACCATTCCTAAAATCCCCAAAAGCACAATCACAATCGAAAGCACGGTAGCTGCCTGAGAAGCCTTTTTTAACTGCATCTCGGACTGATATAGCTTTTGAAGCGTTTCGTCCATAAATGAAAACTCAAATGGCGCATCCGGCATTAATTGCCTCCATTTGCTTTCAATGGCAGCCATCGACTCTCCCAGGTTGGACGGAGAAATCCTGAATGACAGGTACCGGTAAGAATTGGAACCCCGAATGTGTACAAATGCCAATGGTTTGATCGCCTGATGCATTGATTCGAAATGAAAGTTTCCGGTAACGCCTGCAATAGTCAGCGCATTGGGCAAATTGTGAACCCGTACTTGCTGGCCTATTGCTTCGCCCGGGCTGGCATACCCCAATCCTTTTATTGCAGCCTCATTGAGCACGATCCTGTCAGGTTGATAGGTACTGTTTTTGTTTTGGAAAAATACGCCCGCAAGCATCTTGATCCCATAGGTATTGGCGTAATTTTCATCTGTTCCCAGAAACTGCGTGTGAATGGCTTGCACTGAATCCTGTCCAGGCTTGTATACTCCAAAATGTCCACCATAATTGCCATTCGGGATTTCGTAGGATAGGCTCGCCCCGCTTATTTCTTTCAGTCCCGACAATTCATTCCTGATCGATTCCATTTTTGCCAGGCCCGCGGGAGTCCAGTCGCGGGGGACGCCGACTGAAATGAGTGACTCTTTTTGGTAACCCAGATCTTTGTTGAAAAAATAATTTACCTGCCTCGTGACGATGGCTGCCCCGGCAAATACGAAGAGGGCAATGCTGAATTGCGAGCTGATCAGCAGGCGTCGGAAGTAGACATTCTCACGAACCGATTTCAATGTTCCTTTCATCGAATCGACCGACGGAATGGATGATAGCACAAATGCTGGGTATATTCCTGCCAGCATCCCCGTCACCAGTGCGCAGATCACGGGGATCAGCAGCGAGTAGGGAAGTAGCATCAGTACGGAATGGATGGGTTTATCAAGAAGGTCGGCGAAAAATGGCCTGAATAGCTCGTAAAAGCCAATTGATAAAACCATTGCGAGTAATGAGAGCAAAAAAGATTCTGCCAGGAATTGTCCGATCAATTGCCGTTTCAAGCTCCCCAAAACTTTCCTTACACCAATTTCCTTCAACCGGGAAGATGAATTACCAATTGAAATATTGATAAAATTCACAATCGCCATCAGCAGAATAAATGCGGTAATACCCGAAAGAGTCAGTATCATTTTATCGACCAGACCATTATTAGCTTCGCGGTAATAGGTTTTCAATGGCGTAAAATAAACCTGCAAATTGGCCCGCATTGCCTCGTTAGCATGCGTCTGCATCATTTGTTCGACAGGTTTTTTAAGGTCTTCGATTAAAACGCCGTCTTGCAGTTCAATATAGCTGACCATATAAGGGAAATTCCAATTGTCCTCCGAGCCTTTCCGGCCTTCCAAACTGCTGAACGGAATAAAGATCTCTGCCTGATTGGGTAGTAAATGCGTGACGGAATTATTGGATAAGTTTTTCAAAACGGCGGTAATCAGGTACTCTTGCCTACCTCCCATGAAATTATGCAATGTCAAAGTCTGACCAATGACATCGGTTTTGCCAAAATATTTGATGGCCTTACTTTCTGTGATCGCAATGGTATTGGGCGCATTCATGGCGGTACGAGCGTCGCCATGCAGTAGTGGAAATCCGTACATGGCCAGCAATGTGGAATCGCCCGTTTGTACATCTTCGCGGAAATGTTTGTCGCCTTTGGAAACTGCCACGGTAATGCCGTCGTAGCGGTAGTAATTGGCAACCAGGTTGGGATAATCCTGTTTTAAAGTTTTTGCCAATGGGCCAAGCGTAGCAATGTCCACACCCATATCCGGGTTTTTCCATTTGCTGCGGATGATCACCTGGTTGTCCGCTTTGCGAAGGTCCCGGTTCACATTCAGCTCGCCGGAAACATAGCTCATCATGAGAAAGGTGAAGGTCATCCCGACTGAGAGCCCGAAAATAGTTACCAGCGTATAAAATTTACGTTTTAGTAAATTCCGCCAGGCGATTTTGAAGTAGTTGTGGAGCATGCCATAAAACTAGCCAAAAATCGTAATGCTGATTTGGGCTGACATGCTGTTTAACTATTTTTAACTTATTGCAAATGAGCAGTATTAATCAGTTTTTAGTGTTTCGGCGGGATTGGTGATCGCCGTTTTGTAAGTCTTGATACCGATGGTGAGCAAGCCGATAAGTGACAGTGCTCCCAGGCAGGTAAGGAACACGCCCGGCCCAAGCTTGGCGTGGTAGGTGAAAATGTTCAAAAACAATGCACCGAGACCGTAGCCGATCGGTAAGGCAATGATAGCGGCGATGAGGATGATTTTTACAAAAGATCCCGACAAGAGCCGCATGATCTGGGCGACACTAGCACCCATTACCTTCCTTATGCCCACCTCTTTCGTACGTTTTTCCGTGCTGTACGTAACCATTCCGAGCAGCCCCATTGCAGCGATAACAAACACGATGAGTACTAACAGGCTTGTGATCTGTTTGTCGCCACTTTCAGCGTAGTCGTCATACAACTGCTTTTCATACCATGAATACACAAATGATTCGCGGGGGTAATATCGCTTCCATACTTTTGAAAGTGAAGCTGTTACTCTCTCCTGATCAGCACCTTCCGCAATTTGCAGGGACATTACCTTTATTTCTCTCGGATCAAAAGCAAGTACCAGCGAGGAAACCGGCAATTCGTAGCGCATAATGCAAAAATCCTTTACGACGCCTGAAACAATGACTTTGGTTGCATTCAGCAGGATGGTTTGCCCGACAATGTCCTGCGGATTCGTCCAGCCAAGTGATTTGACGGCTTTTTGATTTAAAACAACAAAATGAACGGAGGTATCGGCAGTAGCCGGCATATTTTGGCCAGCCAGAAAGACCAGTTTCATATTCTCAATGAAATGGGCGTCTACCGCATAGATAAATGCATCCCTGGCAGTAAGATCTTTATTTTTGGAATCAATTTTATCGAGCTTGACCTTTCCTGCAAATTCGTTGAAAGTGGCCGAAGCCAGGCCAACACGCTCGACACCAGCTTGTTTCAGCATCTCATTCGTGAGCAGTTTGTAATCGCTACCCGGAGCAAGCGGCACGTTCAGTATGTTTTTTCGGTTAAAATTCTGATTGTCAGTAGCCATGTATTCGAACTGACTATTCATAATCCCAATTCCGGTCATAAATACCAGCGCGACCACAAACTGAATGATGGTCAATACCTTTCTGAAACCAAACTTGCCGACACCAACGGGCGTGAGTTCTCCTTTCAGGATTTGCACGGGCTGATAGGAAGACAGAATCCTTGCCGGGAGGATGCCAGCGAGAAAACCTGTGAACAGGGTAAAACCAATGAAAATGATCCACAGCAGGCGGGTATCGTTCACTTCCCAGGTCAGCCAGCGCACGTGAATGTAAGTTCGCATCAGAACGAGTCCGAAGTATCCCAATGTCAATGCTAGAAAGGCAATGACGGTTGTTTCTGTTAAAAACTGCCCGATCAACTGCCAGCGTTTGGCACCCGCCACCTTACGTACGCCCACCTCGCGGGCACGGCTCAGCGACCGGGTGAGCGTGAGATTTATATAATTGAATCCGGCAAGAAGTATGATAATGAGGGGGATTAGCAGACTGACACCTATCTTCCAGATCGGTTCCACATACGGATTGTTGCGCAGGTTCTCGAAGTCAGGTGAAATGTCGCTCAGTTTTTGACTGCGGAACGAATGTCCTTTAATGTCCTTAAAATCGACCGTCTTTTTATTCTCTTTTGTGATCGTAGCGAGTGCCCTGTCCAGATCGGCTTGCTGGTTTCCTTTGGCTAACAATACATAAGTGTAAGAATTGTAATCCAGCCAGTTATCCTTGTCTAAGCCCACATTCAGCAATGGAAATGTAGCCATCGATAGCACCATATCCGATTTGAAATGCGTCTGAAACTTACCCAATGGTTTGAAAACACCAGTAATGGTAAAGGGCCCGAAATCGTCGTGAATCAATATTTTTCCAACGGGATCGGCATTGCCAAAAAACCGCTCGGCAGCCTCGTGGGTCAGTACTACGGTTCTTGGTTCAATGGCCGGTTTGCCTTTTTCAAGTTTAAATCCAAAAACATCGAAATAAGACGGATCTGCGTACAAACCATCCATTCGCAGGGACTTAATACCATTGCTCAGCTTGCCGCCAAAGTTCCGGTTGACCCGCACTGACTTTTCGATCACACTTTGCTCATTCCCCAGTTTTTCACCCAGCGGCAAGGGTGTAGAGGCGAGTGAAAAAAGCTCGCCATCGCTACTCGTCGCGTCCGTCAGGATCCGGTAAGTACGGTCGGGGTAGGGATGGAAGGAGTCTTTTTCGAAACTGCTTTGGACCTGAATGAGCTGCATGAGGCAAAATGCCATAGCCAGGCCAAGGCCAAAGACATTGATCAATGAAAACATTTTATGCTTCCAAAGGCTGCGAATGGCGATTTTGAAGTAGTTTGAGAACATGTGTAGGGCTGTCAGCCGTCGGGCAATCAGCTGTCGGCCATTTATATTTTTGAACTTATATAGATCATCAGTAATATACTACCAGCTATCACTTTTTTCCGAAAGCCGAAAGCCGAAAGCCGAAAGCCGAAAGCCGAAAGCTTTTATTCTGTCCGCAGCGACTTCACTGGATTCATGATCGCGGCCTTCAATGCCTGGAAACTGACGGTAGCGACTGCAATAATGATGGCGATCAATCCTGCCGATGCAAATATCCACCAGGATAACCCGGCGCGGTATTCGAAGTTTTGCAGCCATTTGTTCATGGCGTAGGCCGCAACGGGGATACCAATGATGATGGCGACGAGTACCAGTTTTACGAAATCTCCTGATAGCAGTACTACCACATTTTGAACACTGGCACCAAGCACTTTTCTCACTCCTATTTCCTTCGTGCGGGCTTCTGCTGCAAATGCAGCCAGTCCGAATAGACCCAGGCAGGCGATCAGCACGGCAAGTATTGCAAAGGAAAGCAGCACGCGTCCCTGTCTCTCTTCCGATTGATATTGTTTTGAAAAATTTTCATCCAGAAAGTGAAAGTCAAGTTTTGCTTCGGGATCAAATTGTTTGTAGGCAGCACTGATGAACGCCAGCGCTTCTTTTGTTTTCTCAGGCTGGATCCGCACATACACATTGTCTTTATCCGACGCTTCCGGGAGCTGGATCAGCAGCGGCTCAATCTTATGTTGAAGAGAATACGTATGGAAATCTTTAACGACCCCGATCACTTTTGCTTCTTTGGTAGTACCCTTATCATCAATGAAGTACTGAACTCTTTTGCCTATTGGATTTTTCCAGCCCTGTTTTTTGACCATTGCTTCGTTTACAAGCACGGCACCGAACAGATCAGCGGGAGAATCGTCCTTGAAATTTCTTCCCTGCAACAATTTGATTTCCAATGTTTTCAAATAATCACCATCAGCCGAAAACTTCTGAATGATCTGTGTCGAACTTGGCATTTCACCGGTTTCCGTTTCAATAAGCAGTCCGGTAGCGCCCATATAGTTGTTTCCCAGAGGATTACTTGCCGCTGCCACGCTTTCTATCAGTGAACTTTGCGTCAGTTTTTCCTTAATGGCCCGAATCTGATTTCTGGGCTCGTTCTTGTCGATATGGAAGGTCAGCACCTGATCTTTGTTAAAACCAAGGTTTTTGTGGTTCACATAATCCAGTTGGCGATAAACAATGCCGGAGCAGGCGATCATAATAACGGTTGCTGCAAACTGAAAAACAACGAGTGACTGACGAAACCGGATGCCACCGGCCTGGCTTCCCATTTGTCCTTTCAGAGCAGAAACCGGACGATATCCCGACAGCATCAATGCCGGATAAAAGCCACTTACCAGCCCGATCAATACTATAAAAGCTGCGGCAACCAAGGCGGTAGACCAGCCACTGTAATTGATGGTCAATGATTTTTCGGCCAGTTCGTTAAAGAATGGTAATGCGATTTTGACCATCAAAACTCCTACAAATCCTGAGAGGAGGGTCATTAAAAATGACTCGGTCAGGAACTGTCCTATTAACTGAAAACGCTGCGAGCCGATCGCTTTCCTCACACCTACCTCGCGAACGCGCTTCATGGAGCGGGCGGTGTAGAGATTGATGTAGTTGATGCAGGCAATGATGAGGATCAATGCGGCAACAACTGAAAAAATATAGATGGTATTGATGTTACCATTAGCGCCGATCTCGTAGTCGAGATGCGAATAGAGGTGGATCGAAGTTAGTGGTTGCAAAATTAGTTTGTAATCCACATTACCTATTTCTTTTTTCAGATATTTTGGAAAAAAGCCAGCTAGTTTTTTCTCAAACTTTTGATAGTCAACCCCTTTTTTTAACAAAACATAGGTGTAAAGCTCCGATTGCTGCCAGCCGCCAGAATAGTTTTCAGGTAGGGAGCGTAGTGCACTGAAATGCAGGTGGGAGTTTGCAGGTGCGTCGGCAATGACGCCTGAAACGGTATTGGGATAATTATTTGAGAACAGTACAGTCTGTCCCACTGCATTGGATGCATTGCCGAACAGCTTTTCAGCCAGTGTTTTGGTCAGTACTATTTTTTGAGCACCCTTTAATGCAGATTTTGGGTCACCATATAAGAATGGATAGGAGAATATGTCGAAAATTCCGGCATCGGAAAAGTAAATGTTATTGGCATCGATCGTCTTTTCTTTGAAAGCAATTTTTCCGCCGCCCTCGGGATGGATCCGTACTGTTTTTTCAATTTCGGGATAATCGTTTTGCAGAGCGGGGGCATACGGCGCAGAAGTTGGCGCCAGTTTAAAGCTTCCTGTCGGCCATTTGGCTTCGTGCACCACCCTGAAAATACGGTCTGATTTGCTGTGGAAACGATCATAACTCAATTCGTCGGCGACATACAGCGCCATAAGCCACACGGCAGCCATACCGATTGCTAGGCCAATAATATTTAATCCGCTGAACAGTCTATGGTTCAAAAAATTCCGAAACGATATTTTAAGGTAGTTAAGTAGCATAGTCAGGTTATTTTAAGAATAAGTCTGGTTCAATTAATAAAATTATGTGCCATTGTATTTTATGTGCTGATAATCAGTTTTTTATGCAACTTTTTATTTGACAAAGTGTTCGCTATTGGACAGTCCTGTTCAGTGTTGGACGGGTTACTTATTTTCTTAATTGGTTACATTGGCGAGCTTTCGAATTGATATAAGTGCTTAATTTGGAAGATATTTACTCAATTTAACTTATAATATTATGAAAGGCTCGAATGCGTGGTTGCTAACATTTCTATTATTTGTAATGGCAGGTTGCGTTGAAGTATCGCATCCTCAAATTGACACGCTATATGTTTCAAGCAAAGACTTGAAATTGGAACGCGACGGCGCGATTGCTACATTATATGAGCATTATTCTGCTAGCAAGAAGGACAAGGAGGTTTATGAAGTGATTGCGAAAAAGCATGACCGGTTCATCATTAACTATGCACCGGGGACAAAGATGCTAACCCTGTGTAGTGATCCGGGAAGCGGCTGGTCCAGGCAATATATAGATTTCGATGAAGCAATGCTGCAAATGTTAATCGACGACAAAGTTACCTTTGACCAACTCGATGGTTTTGGAACGCTTCCCGACAAATACGACAGCCTGCTTGTCATGAACAATCCGATATTAAATGTTAAAACGAATGGTAGTCCAACAATGTAGCGTGCGGGCTTACTCTTCTAAAATTTGTTTGCTTCGTCCTACATTGCCGTCAAAATCCCTAATTTTGCCAAATTCATGATTTTGATGGATTTAATAGTCATTTTTTTTATTGATTTTAAACGAATAGAATGAACCAAGCACCTGCTACTTCTTTACAAGACATTGTTGGGCATGCCAAGGAATACGGTTTTGTGTTCCCCTCTTCTGAAATATATGATGGATTGCAAGCCGTTTACGACTATGGTCAGAACGGTGTGGAATTGAAAAATAACCTGAAAGCAGCTTGGTGGAAGGCAATGACGCAGCTGCACGACAATATAGTTGGTATCGATGCTGCGATTTTTATGCATCCGCTCACTTGGAAAGCTTCCGGTCACGTGGATGGATTTAATGATCCGATGATCGATAACAAGGATTCAAAAAAACGCTACCGGGCGGACCAGTTGCTGGAAGGCAAGGCGGAACAATACGAAGCGGACGGCCAGCCTGAAAAAGCGCAGGCATTACTTGCTGAAATGGGTCGGTTGCTAAGTGCGGAAGATCTGGCAGGAGTGCGCGAGCTGATCATTGCAGAAAATATTAAATGTCCTGTATCAGGCACCACTAATTGGACGGAGGTTCGTCAGTTTAACCTGATGTTCAGCACGCAGGTAGGATCAGTTGCGGAGGAATCGAACCTTATTTACCTGCGTCCGGAAACGGCACAGGGTATATTTGTTAATTTCCTGAATGTGCAGAAAAGCGGAAGGATGAAGATTCCTTTCGGTATCGCGCAGATCGGCAAAGCATTCCGCAATGAAATCGTGGCGCGCCAGTTTACCTTCCGTATGCGGGAGTTTGAACAAATGGAAATGCAATTTTTCATTCGTCCTGGTACTGAAATGGCCTGGTATGAATCATGGAAAGAGGCGCGTATGAAGTTTCACAAAGCGATCGGGCTGCCTGCCGAAAAATTGAAGTTTCATGACCACGAAAAACTGGCACATTATGCCAATGCAGCCGTGGACATTGAGTATCAGTTTCCTTTTGGCTTCCGCGAAATGGAAGGTATCCATTCAAGAACCGATTTTGACCTCAGAAACCATCAGGAGTTGTCGAAGAAAAAGCAGCAGTACTTTGACTCCGACCTGGACGAAAACGGCAAGCCTTACGGTAACTACATTCCTTATGTGGTGGAAACTTCGGTAGGCGCCGACAGACTTTTTCTTGCAACATTCTGCAATGCTTATACTGTGGAGACGGTGGGAGAGGGTGACAATACCAAAGAACGTACATATCTGAAACTGCACCCTGCATTGGCGCCTTTTAAGGTAGCCGTGTTGCCATTGGTGAAGAAAGACGGCCTGGCCGAAAAGGCGCAAATCATTGCTAACTCACTGAAATCGTCATTCCGCACCACTTACGATGACGGTGCGGCGATTGGAAAGCGTTATACGCGCCAGGACCTGATCGGAACACCATTCTGCGTGGTGGTGGATTACCAGACCATGGAAGACGATACCGTTACCATTCGTCACCGCGACACGATGGAGCAGGAACGCGTTTCGATTAGTGAATTGAAAGAAAAAATCGGCTATCAGGTGGCTATCGAGCGAATTCTGGAAGCCATTTAACATTTGATTATAGATAAAAAAGGGTTGTTTCGCGAGAAACAGCCCTTTTTTATGTTTAGATTGAAAAAATCTAACTTTTTAATTAATTAGTCGCCTCAATAATTCCAATGCACGCATGATCAATGAATTGTACGACACTTCACTAAGCCTTTTAACCGACCTGTATCAGCTTACAATGGCTTATGGCTACTGGAAAGCTGGAAAAGCGGAGCAGGAGGCGGTCTTCAACCTGTATTTCAGAAAGCATCCTTTTCAGGGAGGTTTTACCGTTACCTGCGGCTTAAACAGTGTTATTGACTATTTGAACGAATACCGGTTCAGTGAAGAAGACCTTGATTACATAAGGACATTGACCGGGAATGACGGGCAAAAATTATTTGAACCCGGGTTTCTGGAATATCTTCGGACGATGGAGTTACAATGCAGCATTCATGCGATCCCGGAAGGTACCGTGGTGTTTCCTAATGAGCCACTACTAAGGATTCAGGGGCCTATTCTTCAATGTCAGCTACTGGAAACACCGCTTTTGAACCTCATTAATTTTCAATCGTTGGTTGCGACGAAAGCCGCGAGAATGCGGCTGATAGCGCAGGATGACGCTTTGCTGGAATTTGGCTTGCGTCGGGCACAAGGCCCGGACGGGGGCGTTACAGCGAGTCGCGCCGCATACATAGGAGGCTTCGACGCTACTTCCAATGTGCTGGCGGGGAAGTTGTACGGCATTCCTGTCAAAGGGACACATGCGCACAGCTGGGTTATGTCATTCGATAGCGAGCTGGAAGCATTTGAAGCCTATGCGCGGTTCATGCCCAACAATGTGACCTTGCTGGTGGATACTTACAATTCGTTGAACGGCGTGCGGCATGCAATCAAAGCTGGGCAGCAGCTGCGTAAGCGCGGTTATGAGCTCGGCGGGATACGGCTGGACTCGGGGGATCTTGCTTATTTGAGTATCGAGGCCAGAAAGCTGCTGGACGAGGCTGGGTTTGAGAGTACAAATATTGTTGCCAGCAATGATCTGGACGAATATATTATGGATAGTTTGAAGATCCAGGGCTCGAAAATCGATATTTGGGGAATCGGAACAAAGCTGGTCACAGCCTTTGATCAGCCAGCCCTGGGAGGGGTTTTTAAGTTAGCAGCCATTAAGGCTGACTCGGGAGAATGGGATTACAAACTGAAATTATCTGAGCAAGCGATCAAGGTTTCCACGCCGGGAATTCAACAGGTGCGCCGGTTTAAGGACTCGAAGGGTTTTGTTTCGGATATGATTTTCAACATTGAAACACCTCTGATGGGCAAGGCGACGATGGTGGATCCTTATGATTTTACTAAAAACCGGTCCTTTGCAGAATCCACCCAGTTTGAAGATTTACTTGTTCCAATATTTGCCAAAGGCCAACTGATCTATACCTTGCCGTCCATTTATGAGACGAGGAAGCGTGTGCAGGAGCAGCTGTCCCATTTTTACAAAGGTATCAAACGTTTTGTCAACCCGCATACCTATCCCGTAGGGCTGGAAAAAGAGCTGTTTGATATGAAAACTGACCTGATCATGAAGTTGCGGGCGGGGAACGAAGAATAACATTAAAAATCATGCAGGAACTCCCACAACCGGATTCAGAAATGCTCAAAGAACTGATTCGCTATAAAATGCCTTTTGGCAAATATAAGGACTGGATCATCGCCGATCTACCAGTATCCTACCTAGAATGGTTTCAAACGCAAGGCTTCCCCGCGGGAAAACTAGGGATGTTGCTCAGCACCATGTATGAGATCCGGCTGAATGGGCTGGAATTTTTGGTACAAGGGCTTCGGAAGCTGAAATGATATTTGCCTTCGTACCGCTCCCATCACCCATGGATCCAGGAACCCAGGAACCCAGGAACCCAGGAACCCAGGGCTTAAGCCCTGGGCTATACGATGTGCGGCACCTCCGGGACGGCTTTAGCCGAAGCTCTGCACGACTCTACTACACATCCGATACCTTTTGCAATTCGCAACGTCTAAGACATAGATAGTTTATAGATTCACTGTAAAGCTAATTCATATGTCTTATGTGAAAATTTGGGTACACGCTGTTTGGAGTACAAAATACAGGCAACCTATTCTTGAAGAGCGAATCTTGCGAGAGGTTTGTGCACACATTAAAACGAATGCAAGGTCAAAGGATATTTTCATTGATCGGATAAATGGTCATGTAGATCACATTCACGTGCTAATGTTGCTCAAAAGCGAGAATAGCATTTCAAAGCAGATGCAGCTGCTGAAAGGGGAAAGTGCTTTTTGGGCAAATAAAGTTGGATTGGTTAATGGCGGCTTGGAATGGTGTGTCAAATATTTTGCATCCTCCGTCTGCGATGACAAGCTTGATATTGTCAGGAGATACATTGACAATCAGGCTGTTCATCATCGGAAGCAATTTTCTCAGGAAGAGCATAAGATCTTTTTGGAAGAGCTGGGATATACGGAGGAGGACTTTGGCTAAAGCCTGGCATGTATAGCACGGGGAGAACCCAAGGCTAAAGCCCTGGGTTGGTGTCGTGGGTCCCACATGTCATATAGCCCAAGGCTTTAGCCTTGGGTGCATGGTGCATGGTGCATGGTGCATGGTGCATGGTGCATGGTGCATGGTGCATGGTGCATGGTGCATGGTGCATGGTGCATGGTGCATGGCGACCAGCCCAGGGCTTAAGCCCTGGGTTACTGGGTGCACGGGTTCATTTCTTCTCTGGCATCAGCACAACCTTGATGAAGTTATCATCGTTGAAGTACTTTTGTGCGGCGGCTTTTGTGCTTTCTACGGTCACGGATTTTAGGAGTTTATCTTGCAGGAAAACTTCGTCCAGGTCGTCGCCAAGGAATGTATTGTCGTCCAGGTAGTCGAGCCAGAAGTTGTTAGTTTTTAATGCAGTTTCTGTTTTACGCTGGGTTTCAGCCACAAATTTTTCAATGTCTTTCGGATCGGCTCCGTTCTGCTTAATCTTAGCGATTTCTTCCTGAGTGCGCTTAACGAGCTTGTCCACATTCTCCGGCGCGCAGCCAAAGCCAACACTAAACCGGTAATGTCCCGTCGGAAATTTGTCGGTACTCTCCGAAACTCCCACGCCGTAAACGCCGCTTTCTTCTTCACGCAATGACTCGATCAACTTGATCTGTAGTACCTCTTGCAATGCTTCGATTTGAATATTGTTTTCAGGGCTATACTCGTACTCACCGCTTGAAACGAGTGTAACACGGCTTTTCGGTTCCAATCCCTTATAAATGGTCTTCTCTATCCGTCCTTTCGGAGGGAAAATCGATGGGTGTCTGAATGTGTCATCCCGGTCTGTTGACGGTAAGCCACCCAGGTATTTTTCAATCAAAGGTTTAATATCCTCTATTTTGAATGCACCCACAATGGTAAAGACAAAGTCGGAAGCATCTGAGAAACGATCCTTGTAAATAGCCACCGCGCGGTCCAGATTTACTTTGTCTACGCTTTCCGGTTTCAATGGTTTACGCTTCGGATTGTAGCTCGTTAGTACGGCATTCAGCGAGTCGGAGTACACTTTTTCGGGTGTTAATGTCTTCTGCATATTTTCCAGATATGCTTTTTGATTCGCCAAAATACCAGTTACTACGTCAGCATCTTTTCTTGGTTCTGTGAAATAGGCGTAGATCAGCTGCAATGTTGTTTCCAGGTCTTTTGGATTGGTATTACCACCAATTCCCTCGGTCAATTCACTCACATAAGGCCCGGCATTCGCGGTTTTTCCGGCAAGGAATTTTTGCAGTTGCGTCTGATTGTAAGGCCCCACACCGCCCGACTGGATCAGGTAACTTGTGAATATCCCCGTCTCCCTTTCGTCCGGGAAAAGCGAATATCCTCCTTTGGCAGTCGCCTTGATCAGGATTTCGTCGTTTTTGAAATCAGTCGGTTTAAGCAGCACTTTCACACCATTCGACAGTGTAAGTTCGGTGGTACCCAGTTTTTCAAGCTTCTTTTCTCCCGTTATTTTTCCCGCTTTGGGCTCAGTAGGGAGTAGCGGAGAATCAACGACGTCATCCACATAGGCCGTTACATCCTTCCCCGCCTCGGCGAGGAGCTTGCGTATTTCAGCCTCTGTTGGAAGCGCATCTTTGCTTTTCTCAGGGCCCATTACTACCACGGCCCTGTTCTTGTCTGTAATATATTTTTTAGCAAGCGCATTGATTTCGACCAGCGTGACACCATCCAGGTGTTTTTTAACAAATTCAAAATATGCTGCTGCCCCCATGTAAGGCTTGTCGTGCAGAAAGTGATTCAGGTATTCCTGTACATGATTACCCGATTTGGTCTTATCTCTTTCCTTATAATACTGTTCGATGGCGTTGAAAAAATCCTTCTTCGCACGATCCAATTCTGGTTGCGTAAAACCGAATTTCTGAACACGGGCATTCTCTTCCAACAATGCAGTTAATGCTGTTTTCATAGAACCTGCATCTTTCGCCAAAGCAACCGAAGTATAAGAATCCAGGTTGCCTAGGAAGTCGCCATACTCACTTCCGCCATAGAGAAATGGAGGATTTGCCTTTTGCGTCAGCTCCTGCATCCGCTGGCCCATCATGGAATTGTACAGTTCCTGACTAAAATTGTTTCTTACATCCTGCAAAGTTTTTTCTTTGCTATTGGGCTGTTTATAAATAAGCTGGATTAAATTTTGAGGATATTCCGGGTCCGTCACAATGGCTACTTTGGTAGAACCGTCCAACGGAATGTCATATCTGATCCGTTTTTTGGGGTTGGCCGGAGGAGCAATTGAACTGAACTTTTGAATGATAGTAGCCTCCACTTTGGCAACATCAAAATCCCCCACGGCGATCACCGCCATCAGGTCGGGGCGGTACCAGTCTCTATAAAAAGAGGCGATCGTTTCGGGTTTGAAAGATTTCAAGATGCTGTCTTTCCCAATCGGCAAACGCTCTGCATACCTTGAATTATTCAGGATCACTTTCAGGAATTTATCCCGCATTCTTTGCTGCGCGCCACGGCCCATGCGTGACTCTTCCAAAACAACGCCTCTTTCTTTATCTATTTCGGATGGATCAAGCAATGCACCATGCGCCCAATCTTCCAGCACCTGGATCCCTTTGTCCAATAATCCGGCCGAATCCGTTGGGATTGGCAGCATGTACACGGTTTCATCAAAACCAGTATATGCATTCAGGTCAGCCCCGAATCTTACTCCGATCTTTTGCAGGAAATTGACTAATTCATTTTTAGGGAAATTGGTGGTCCCATTGAAATTCATGTGCTCCATGAAGTGGGCCAATCCCTGCTGATTATCATTTTCCAGCACCGAACCTGCTTTCACAGCAAGCCTCAGTTCTGCGCGATTTTTCGGCTCTGCGTTCTTTTTGATATAATAAGTAATCCCATTTTTGAGTCTTCCCATTTTTACATCGGGATCAAGAGGGACTTTTTGAGTACTTAGGTTTTGTGCTGAAAGAGGGGTCGCAAAACATATTCCCAATCCGGCAAAGCATATCGCTATAAATGCCTTTTTCATTTTTCTTATTTTAATTTTGATAAATTCAGGAGGGCGAAATATATAGTTAAAGATTGCGATTGCAAAATGTTTTAACAGGCTAAATGAAAACTACTCAATCATTTCAGGACATTTTACGCCTTTGAAAGAAAAGCTTTTTCTGAAATTCAGCTTCGATCGGTCTTTGAAAATCATCTGTCCGTTTTGATCAATGACAGTGCCAAAACCTTCCTGCCAGGCACTCCCTTTTTTTAAGAATGCGACCTCTCTGGTAGACTCTGTTCCCTCAGCGACAAATGTGTACGTCGCCAACAAGGTATCTCCTCGCATTACGCCATTAATTTTTCCCTGATTTTTATCCTTTTCAAAAAACAAATAAACGAGTTCACCCGTCACAATGCTGTCGGCGACATTGATATGCATGAATGCCGAATCTTTTTTGGCCTTGTAAGCGAAGCATTCATAAATTTCGAAATCGGTAATCAATTTATCAGGAGAAACGGTTTTAGAATAGGAGAATTTTTCACCATTTCTTTCGAGAATCAATGTGCTGTCTGCAACTGAAATGATTTTGAGCGTATCGGCAATTCTCTTCTGATCGTCAGTGCCGCTATTCCCATAGATGATCAGCCTATCGCCCTGTTTTTCCCAGTTTTCATAATTCACCTCACCCAGGTTGATAGCTACCGCGTTTCCGTCAGCTTTGAGTGTAAAGCCCTGTTTGTGTTGAGGCTGATCCGGCATATCGGTTACCCAGCTGCCGGTAATGGAGCCGGATTCCCTGGTGCATGACAAAGTGCAGACGAATAATAAGAGAAGGCAAGTGCGCTTTTTCATTGTTTTTCTAATCAATTATTCAATGATTGCGTGGTGATCGGACGCAGACCAACAAAACTGATTAAGAACGAAAAAGTACTTTTGGAATTATTTTTGAGGCACTATGAATTGCTTAGCAGTTGTTTTTCTCGTGATCCAGAAGCCATTGTTTTCTCCATAGTCCGCCCCCGTAGCCCGTGAGCATTCCATTCTCGCCAATTACGCGATGGCAAGGGATCAGGATTGAAATCTTGTTCATACCATTCGCATTGGCGACGGCGCGCACGGCGTCCGGTTTGTCCAAAGCAATGGATTGCTGCTTATAGGAACGGGTGGCTCCGAAAGGAATGTTGCGTAATTCCTGCCAAACCATCTGCTGGAAATCGGTACCGGGTGTAAAGAGCGGAACTGTAAAATGTTTGCGTTTTCCCTCAAAGTACTCGTCAAGCTGGGCTTTCAATGTGTCAAAGTGGCGGTTGGCGCCCTGAATGATGACCGCGTTAAGCTTTTTAGATAAATATTTGAACTCCGTTTCGAGCATTTTTCGGTCTGTAAATTCAAGAAGGCAAATTCCTTCCTCCACGGCGCAGGCATACATTGTCCCGAGCGGCGTTTCCAGACGGACAATGTTAATGATCTGCTTGCTTTTGCTATGCACGGGAGATACCCCAAATATGGATTTGAACGAATCATTAAAGCCGCTGAGCGACTCATAACCTGCGTCGAAAGCGGCAGAAGTGACCGATTCGCCGTTTTGTATTTTCTTGAAGGCCGAATTGATCCTGAACATCCGCTGGTAGGCATGAAATGTGATCCCGTGATTTTTGAGAAACCACCTCCGGATTTTGCTTGGCTCAATCCCTCTTTGCAACAGGTTCCAGTCTTTGAATTTGAGGGAAGGGTCAGCATTGATCTCTTTTAGGATATCTGAAATGTAATGCGGCGTTTCTCCCATCTTTTCCAAGGGGTTACATACTTTACAGGGTCGGTATCCGTGTAGAATGGCTTCCTTGGTTGTTTTGAAAAACTCAACATTTTCAGCTTTTGGTTTGCGGGCTGTGCAAGTCGGTCGACAAAAGATGCCGGTAGTTTTCACGGCCGCGATAAATGTTCCTTCGTAAGAAACGTTCTTTTCAACCAGGGCCTGATACATCATTTCAGTAGTAAGCATATTCTTTTTTCTACAAAAATACCCGCAGGTGTCAGGATGCAGCAACCGGAAATTGAACAACTATTTTTTTACCGCTCATTTTAATACAAATACCTGTGTTAAGGTAGTTTGTTGACTTATTTATTGTAAATTTTGGAGAATAATATACAAAACCCACTCATTTAAATTTCTGATCACCAGATTGTTACCTTTTTAATTTTTTAATTTGAAATCTAACAACGGTTAAATGGTTTTTGTAAGTGGTGTTCTCAGGGATATTATTTCCGTCCGGCTTTCGCGGCAAAACTGCGCATTGATTTTATGCGTTTTCGTGTATATACTAGTGGAATCCTACTATTTGTATGGACGCTTTGCCAGTCATCAATCTGATCTCACGTTATATTACAGTACAGCCGTGAATTTACTGGAAGGTAAAGTGCCTTTTAGAGATTTCAAGCTGGAATACCCGTTTTTTGCATTGATCCCCATTGTCATTCCGCAGATCCTGAATGGTTTAACGGGAGGCAGTTTTGCAACTTATCCTTTTTGGTTAGTTGTTCAAAACCTGTTCTTAGGCCTTGCAATCGGATTACTTATATACAAGACCGTCGGGTTGCATAAGAAGATCGCAGTGTACAAGTACGCCGTTATTCTGATTTTCTCGTTGCCTATTTTCCTTTATCGGTTTGATCCATTTCCTGCTTTTCTAACCATTTTTACTATTTATTCCGTCCTGTTAAAGCCTTTCTTTTCCGGGGCATCTCTTGTGACTTCCATTGGTGCGAAGCTTTACACCATTATTTTTTTACCGGTTATCGGCCTGTTTTATCTGATCAATCGACGCTACAATGTTGCCTTACTTAGTCTTTCAGGCGGTTTATTCATCGTGTTGATATCGTTTCTCGCTTTCTTTTTGATGGAAGAAAATGGAATCCGTGATTTTTTGAAATATCATCAATCAAGGGGAATTCATTTGGAAAGTTTTTTAGGAGGTTTGCTTTTGTTGCTTTATCAGTTTGGTATAGGCTCTGTGGAGGTCAAGCACAGTTTTGGTGCTATGCATTTGGTCACGCCCTGGACCGATGAGCTTTTGTTTTTCGTCAAGATCATTACACCGCTTTGTTTTGCTGCGTTGATCATTTTTATCGGCTGGGCGTTCCGTGAGCAAAAATTAAACGAAAGAAAAGTCCCTGTTTTAAGTCTTGTTCACGCATTTGCAGCGCAGCTCCTGCTTTTCCTGCTATTGAATAAAGTTTTATCACCGCAATATATGGTTTGGCTATTGCCGATTATTCCCTTTTGCAACAGTCGGATCTTTCTCATTTTTACGGCCGCTCTAATGCTGACGGTATTTATTTTTCCCGGCGAATATCATTACCTCATAGCCCGCCACATTTCGATGGTGCTAGTGTTGAATTTGCGTAATTTATTGTTGGTCTGGCTTCTGTTTGAGGTTTTGTATGTACTATGGCCGAGGAAACAAGTACAATGACACTATCTTACCGCTGAATCCATTCGGGTCATTTCAATGACTTCGATACTCAGAAATCCGAATTCGTCCATTACTTTGCCGAAGATCTTGTATACCCCTTTTCCTGAAAATTTGAACTTTGACGCAACCGGCGGGAAGTGAACAGTGTCAATAAACTGCCCCTCCTGATCCAGAAATGTACCAAAATACATCGTTTCTCCTCTCGCAGTCCGGGTATTTTTGATCGCGACTAAATAACCATATTGTACCACTTCACAGTCAATATAGTTGTGCAAGTCCTTCGACATCACACTTTTGGGCAACTCATGTTTTAAAAGGTAAAAAGGGCTGCAAAGCGCAAAACCCAGTAGCTCGATCTGGTCGTACGCATCATCGATAGCGGAAGAATGAAAAACGGGTAGCTCAAAATCCTTCATTTCGGTATGAAACAACTGTTTCTGCGGCACCTTAGGTGTTTTATTAATCCAGAAATGAGCCTTCCAAAGCAATGTTTTTTTATCAATGCCGGTAAAACGAAATGCATTAATGCGTATCAGAATGGTCAGTTGTTCAATGGAAATAGAAACACGGTCGAGAAAATTGCCCAGCGACGTAAATGCCCCGTCCTGCTGCCTGGCTATCAGGATTTTGTCGATGGTTTTCTCTTCAATTTCATTCAGAAACTGCATTCCCAGATAAATGTCCTTTCCCTCAATGGTGGTTTCGCCGGCGCTGTGGTTGACACAAGGCGCCAGTACATTTGCGCCCAGCATTCTCGCCTCGTGTACATATAACTCAGGTCCGTAAAACCCGCCACCATTGTTCAAAACAGCCACCATGTATTCCAGCGGATAGTAGGCTTTGAGGAAAAGTGTCTGATAACTTTCCACCGCGTAGGATGCAGAATGGCCTTTTGCAAATGCGTAACCGGCAAAGCTTGCGATCTGATTCCAGATGTCCTGGGTCATTTGCTTGTCGTAACCCAGCTCTTCGCAATTTTTGAAATATTTTTTCTTAACCCTCTCAAATTCATCGCGACCACGAAATTTACCGCTCATGCCACGCCGAATTACATCAGCTTCTCCCAATGTCAGTTTGGCAAAGTAATGTGCTACTTTAATCACATCTTCCTGGTACACCATGATACCGTAAGTCTCAGGCATCAGCTCCATTAATTTGGGGTGCGCATCCTCTCTTTTTTCAATGTTCTGATGCCGCAAAATGTATTCCCGCATCATCCCGCTCTTGGCAACGCCCGGTCTGATAATGGAACTGGCCGCGACCAAACCCAGGTAATTGTCTACTTCGAGCTTTTTAAGCAACATTCGCATGGCGGGAGATTCCACATAAAAACAGCCAATGCATTGCGCCTCTTTGATCAGGTTGTTGATTTTCGGGTCAGTCTTGAATTTTTTGACATTGTCAATATCAAAGGCCGGGGCGTCCGGACGGTTGTAGCGGATCACTTCCAATGTCTCCTTGATCTTCGCTAATCCCCTTTGACCAAGAATGTCATACTTGTTCAGGCCCACATCTTCGGCAATGACCATGTCAAATTGGGTGGTTGGGAAGCCTTTGGGAGGAAGGTCAGTGGCGGTAAAGTGATGAATGGGTTTTTCGGAGATCAATATTCCACCGGCGTGAATGCTCAGATGGTTGGGCTGATTGTTATCCTGCAAATATTTGGCATACTTGATGACTAGCGCGGAAAACTGGTCCAGCTTGTTCGGATCGTACTTACCCTCGCTCAATGCTTCGATCTCGTAAGCAGGCAAGCCAAATACTTTCCCCAGCTCCCGCACCGCCGCGCTGTGCTGGAATGTGCTGTAAGTAGCTAGTAACGACGCCTGCCCGTTCTTTCCGAAAGTATCGAAAATGTATTGAGTTACGTCTTCGCGGTCGCGCCAGGAAAAATCGATATCAAAATCGGGTGGATTTTTACGATACAAATTCATGAACCGCTCAAAGTACAGGTCCAGCTCGATGGGATCTACATTGGTAATATTCAGCAGGTAGGCAATGATACTGTTCGCACCACTTCCACGCCCAACATAGTAATAGCCTTTGTGGCGGGCGTAACTGGTAATGCTGTGATTAACCAGGAAAAAGGGAATGAAGTTTTGCCTTTCGATGAGGTCCAGCTCCATGGAAATCCTGTCAAAAATAATGTCATTGACACTATCTCCGTACCTGTGTCCAATGCCCTCGTAGCTGAGTTTACGGATCAGTTGGTAATCATCTTTTTTACTTTTACCAAATACCCGCAAATTCTGATGCTCCTTGTCGTCGCCAAAACTGAAATTGATATGACATTCGGCCATTAACTTTTCAGTATTATAAATGATGGGGTCAAAATCTTTGAAATGATATCTGAGAACGTTTGAGGGGAGTATTTGCTCAGTTTCCTGCGCCGTGTGAGACGCATTAAGCTTACTTAGCAATGTGCTTTCATCGACCGCCCGTAACAACCGGTGTGCATTGAAGTCCTTTTTATTGCGAAAACTTACAGGCTGCAAAATGACAAGCTTGTCCTGATGCTTGAAAAGTGGAGAAAACTGTACTCTGTTCAAATCCCTGGTAGAAATTCCGATGTATTCGTTGGGGAGGAATGTTTGTTTGCGGGTTCTGACGAGTTTTTCAAAAGGATAAATAAAGAAGGCATTTTCGAGGGCGGGGGCTTCGTCCGGGAAGTCTTCTTTTGTATGTAAATGTTTGGACAGGAACGCATTCAACTCCTGGAATCCGGCATTGTTTTTGGCTATTCCTACAAACTGCTGCTCAATGCCGTTTCGGAAATCAATGCCGACAATGGGCTTAATGTCATGCTTCGGCGCCATTCTGATAAAATTCAGACAGCCGGATGTGTTGTTAATGTCGGTCAGCGCGGCACAGCCGTAGCCGTTCTCCTTGCTCATTTTAAGCAACTCTTCCTCCGGGATCATCCCATATCGCAGACTAAAAAAAGAGTGACAGTTGAGTAGCATGGTGTTGGAAACTTTCAGAAATTCGAAAGAACTTTACTGTTAATTCAATGGAAAAATTAAAAAACATTCATCCCGGCGAAATCCTTTTGGAAGAGTTTTTGAATCCAATGGGGATCTCGGCATATAAACTGGCAAAAGAGACTGCTATTCCCCAGACAAGAATAAGTGAAATTGTAAAAGGCCGCAGAAGAATAACCGCGGATACTGCCTTGCGATTCAGTAAATATTTCGGAACAACTCCGAAGTTTTGGCTTGGCTTGCAGGATGATTTCGATCTGGAAGAAGAGCAGCATCTGATTTTTGGAGAATTGAGTAATATCAAGACTTTACAATACGATGTAGCATAGTTACCATCGCTACGCATTCCGGTGTGCCGGGATAATGGGGGGATCTCCGTTGAAGGGGTTACCCATACTGGCGATATTCGGAATACCCAGCGTTGTGCCCCAGCTCAAAATCGAGTTGCCACGGTTGTCTGTTCCATAGCGGTTCCTTATGTAATCCATGGCCATATACAGGTTAAGCCGCTCCTCTGAGTCATCGAACAGGTTAATCTGATAGTTACCCGTTACGAGATCACTGAAATTGACCCCGACCAGCCGCACCATCATTCGCCGGTTATGAAGCTGATCAAATAGCCGCTCAATCTGTGGGATCAAAATGTGATCTGCTGATGTATAGGCGATTTTAACCTGTTTTGATACCGTGTTAAAGTCGGAATAACGGATCTTGACAGAGACGCATGACGTTAATTTATTTCCGGTCCTGAGCTGATAAGCTAGATTTTCCCCCATTGCCCTGATCATCTCCCTCATTCGCTGCACATCACCCGTGTCTTTCCCAAATGTCCTTTCATTGGAAATAGATTTTCTCTCGTGAAAAGGAACAATAGGCGAGTCGTCCAGACCATTGGCCCTGTTCCAAAGTAATGTGCCGTTCTTGCCGAGGATTTGCGTCATCATTTCAACGGGCATTTCTTGTATGGTTTTGACATACTTCACGCCCATATCATACAGGACTTTGCTCGTTTTGTCGCCCATCATTGGGATTTTCTGTACCAGCATCGGGGCGAGAAATGTCTTTTCTGTTCCCGCGTCTATCTTTTTCTGATTATCGGGTTTGGCTTCTCCAGTAGCTACTTTTGAAACCACTTTACTAGTTGACAAGCCAAAGGAAATCGGCAGGCCGCTTTCTTTCTTAATGCGCTCCCTGAGTTCCGTCGCCAGATGGTAGCTGTTATGAAATTTTTCCATTCCCGACAGATCGGCATAGAATTCATCAATACTTGCCTTCTCAAAAACCGGAACAGCTTCTTTAATGATCTCGGAAACTGTTTTAGACTCCTTCGAATAAATCCCCGCTTCCCCGCGTATGACGGTCGCTTGCGGACACAGCATCCGGGCCATTTTCATCGGCATGCCTGAATGTATACCGTAGGGCCTGGTTTCATAACTGCAGGCAGCCACCACCCCGCGGTCCCCTGTACCGCCTACGAGTACGGGGATGCCCCTGAGGCGGTCATCGTGCTTTCGCTCGACAGATACAAAAAATGTATCAAGGTCCATATGTAGTATCGTGCGCTCCACTTGGCGTTTCACTCGGTTTGGAATTTTTACAAATTTATGGATTTATTCCAAATATATGGATCATATCCATGATATAAAAGGAAATATTCCAAAATATTTTGTATATTTGACTCTGTTAAGAAGTTATGTGATTTTTTGATTTGACCAGTCAGCTATGCCCATTGACGAGGAGTTCAGACGTTTTAAGCAAATAAGGGAAGAATTGAATCTGACCCAGTCCGCATTTGCGGATGAGCTTGGTATTAGTGCCACGACGGCTGACATTGAACGAGGCCGCACGCGTATCCCGGGTCAGGTTGTGAAAGAGCTTCTGAAAAAGTACCATATTAACCCATTGTGGCTTTTTGGTGATAGCACTCAGAAATACCTGCACGCTGAGAAGCTTTCGATCAACCCCAAAATTGTGACTGTTGATAATACGGGCCATGAAAATATTGTGCTGGTAAGTGCCAAAGCAGCAGCTGGTTATCCCAATAATATCGGCGACGCACAATGGTTTGAAAGTCAGCCGGCTTTCAGTATTCCATTACCGGAGTACCGCAATGCTACGTTCAGGGGGTTTCAGGTGGAAGGAGATAGCATGTTGCCGGTACTTCATTCAGGTGAATGGATCGTAGGTAAGGCTGTGGATGACTGGGAAAACCTCAGCGATAAACGCATGTATGTGATTGTTACCGTGGACAGTATCCTGGTCAAAAGAGTGCAGAAAGAAACGCACTCAACTTATATTAACCTTATTTCCACTAATCCCGAGTACGCACCAATTCGTATCGATCGTAACGAAATCCGGGAGGTGTGGCTGGTCAATAGCAAATTAACATTCGATCTGGAAGCCGATACCCAGCAGGTTAGCCTGCATAGTTTGCATCAGGAGATGAAGGAGTTGCGCGCGGAAGTGAAGAAACTGGTGAAGTGAGGCTTAAATTGATAGGTTAGGCTTCGTAGGGGTCTAGTAGCGATAAATTAGCGATTCCTATAAAATCTTTTTTATTGCTTGTAATTAAAGTCAAATTATAGACCAATGCAGTAGCCGCAATAATCGCGTCAGGGAGTTTGATTCGGTATTCTTTGCGCACCTCAGCCGTTTTGATTTTAATGTCTCTTTCCAATTCAATAACCAGCGCATCTTCAACAAATGAATGAAGAATTTTTAAGTCGCTATCGGTAGGAGTTTTCCAGCAATACAATTCAATTTCAGTGATTGCAGAAATGATAATGGTGTAATCTTCAACAATCTCATCCATTAACTTGTCAGCATTTGTGGAGAACTGTTGCTGCAAATAATAGATGACAGTATTGGTATCCCAGAGATATTTTACTCCCATTCGTTTCGTAGGTCCTTCAATTGATTATCAATCTCTTGAAGTGGCTGTTTAGACATGGATCCCTTATATCTGGTTTTTAAATTTTTATTGCTGGAACGAGGATCTGTAATTTCTCTACGCAAACGGATAAGTTTCAAGCGTTCTAAATCCATTAACAGATTTAGTGCCTTATCATTTATAATGTCAATGGTTACGGTTTGCAGCATAAACCTATATTTAGAATATTTCTATTGCAATGAGTAGTGAAGTTACCTAAAAATCTCAACTTTTCGTCCAATGTGATTTTCCTAAACCTCCTCGGCAATCAACTGCTTCTCGTAAAGCTCTTTATAAGCGCCATTGGCGGCCATCAATTCTGAATGTGTGCCTTGCTCAACTATTCTTCCTTCATCCAGAACCACGATTTTGTCGGCAAGCTTGGCAGAAGAAACGCGGTGCGAAATGATCACCGAAGTACGCTGATCCATAATCCGTTTCATATTATTGAGGATAATGTTTTCCGTATTGGTGTCCACAGCCGAGAGGCAGTCGTCGAGTACCAGTATTTTGGGGTCACGTGCGATGGCTCTGGCAATGGAAAGGCGCTGCTTTTGTCCTCCTGACAATGTAATCCCCCTTTCTCCCAGCATGGTTTCGTAGCCTTGTGGGAAATCAATGATGTTATTATAAAGATCTGCGTCTTTTACTGCTTGTTCGATTCTTTCGAAAGGCATATCGACGGTTCCGAAACGGACATTGTTTTGGATCGAATCTGAAAAAAGGAAGACATCCTGAGGCACATAACCAATCTGGCGACGGTATGCATGCACATCGTAATCCTTCATCGGAATGTTGTCAATGAGAATCTGACCTTCTGTTGGATCATATAAACGGCATAGCAGATGCGCCAGCGTGCTTTTGCCGGAACCGGTCGTTCCCAATATCGCAACCGATTCTCCCGGATTTACTTTCAGATCAAAATGTTGCAGCGCCTGAATTCCTGAATCAGGGTAGATAAAGCCGACATTCTGAAATGTGATAGCCCCTTCCAGCGGTTTGACAAGGTTTTTCTCCGAAACCAATGTTGTCTTTTCATTCAAAAATTCATTGATCCTTGTTTGCGACGAAGCAGCGCGCTGGATCTGGCTGGTAGTCCAGCCCAATGCCATCACTGGCCACGTAAGAATATTGACATATAGAATGAACTCAGTGATATTGCCCGGCGTCAGTCTGCCATTAATGATTTCCTGGCCACCTACATAAATGATCAGAATATTGCTCAAACCAATGAGCAGTAGTATAACAGGGTAAAAGAATGCGTCAACTTTGGTGAGGCCGAGGGATTTGGTCTTAAAAGTTTCTGCCTCTTTCTGGAAATTGGAAAAAGAATGATCTTCCTGAACAAAAGATTTGATCACCCTGATCCCTGAAAAAGCTTCCTGTACATACGTCGAAAGTCCTGAAAGTTGCTTTTGAATCTCCTGAGAACGTTTCATGATCATACTATTGACGACATAAACGCTGATCGAAAGCACAGGCAACGGGAGTAGCACATAAAAAGTCAGTTTGGTGCTGACAGATGCCATGTAGGAAATTACCAGAATGAAAAGCACGATCAGGTTAATGCCGTACATGAGCGCAGGCCCCAGGTATATCCTCACATTGCTGACGTCTTCGGATATCCGGGCCATTAAATCACCGGTGTTGTGGCGTCTGAAAAAACTCGCAGGTAGCGTCTGGTAATGTTGGTATATGTCGTTTTTGAGTTCAAATTCAATGTGCCGGGACATGACAATGATGGTCTGCCGGACGAGGAACAGAAAAATTCCCTTCAATAATGCCATCAGCAGAATGAGCAAACCATACAGCAGGATGCTGAAAGCAAAAATGTCATACATCCCGCTTTGAAGCGAAGCCCCATTGAAAAGATAGTAAATATCGAGGGTTTCGATCACCAGATCAAGGGCGTAACGCACCAGCTGGGCAGGGATTATTCCAAAAAGGTTAGAAATAATGGTAAAAATGGTTCCCAGGATGAGATACCATTTGTATTTCCATAAGTACTGGTTGAGGTACTTTAATGCTTTCACTCGATAAAACTTTTAGACCGGAGATTTCAAACAGATGCGGGACTATCCTAAACCAACATCCTATTCATTTAAAACGTTGCAAAATTAAAAGGCGGTGTTTCATTTTTTCGATTCTAAACAAAATAGTCTAATTTTGCGGTCAATTTTAAAACACAAATGCGGGGTATGCTAAATGAATAACCTTGCTATACATGCAAAAACGTTCTTTGATTTACTGTACCTTTTATCCAATTAGTATTCCGGCTTATGCTGAATAGAAGATTATTAAGAACCAAGGCGGTCCAGGCGCTTTATGCAAGACAGTTGACAGCAGATGCCAATCGTTTGCTCGCACTAGATCACATTGATGAGGCTTTTGCGCCGGATCTGAACTCCATGGAACCTCAAAACCGGCAGAAGTTAGCAGGGATGAAACGTCTGGCTGGAATGACGCTCGACGAATTGATTAAAAACGGAAAACCCAATGAGGATGAGGAACTTCCGGAGCAGGTTTTGAAAGTTGCACGCAGTGCATTTCAGGCATACAGCCGCCAGACAGCTACGGATGGAGAGAAAATGGTAAGGAGGGTATTGAATGAGACTGAATCGATCCATGTTGATTTTGTACGTGTTCTTTCAATGATCATTGAACTGGCGCATCAGGCCAAAATTGACCGCGAAAGAAGATATGACGATCCTGAATCGCCTTTTCCAAAAGACTCTGGCTTGGACACCAACAGAGTTGTGAGGGTGCTGATCGAAGATAAAAACCTGGAAGAGGAAATTATCAGGAACGGTATCAACTGGTCCAATGAAATGAACCTTGTCAGGAAAACTTATCGTGAAGCATTGAGGAAAGATGCGCAGTACGAAGCTTATTGCAAGGAAACCTCACATACCCCTGAGGAAGATCAGGCTATCGTTCAATATATTTTAAGACAGGTTATCTTAAAGCACGAAGTTCCGCTTGATTATTTTGAACAGCGTGACCTATATTGGAGTGATCATAGTGAACTGATCCGTAGTCTAGCCATCAAAACGTTGAAATCAGCAGACAATAGCGCTACTTTTCAGTTGGCGCCTTTGACCAAAGATTGGGAAGAAGACCGGTTCTTTGTAGAAGAACTATGCCGGATCGTGGTAGCTGAAAGTGATAAATACGATCTATATCTGGATGATCAGCTTAAAAACTGGGAGCTGGAAAGGGTTGCGCTCGTGGATCTGATTATATTGAAAACTGCGTTGGCGGAACTGATCCATTTCCCGGGCATTCCCGTTAAAGTAACAATTAACGAGTTTATTGAAATAGCAAAAAGGTACAGTACCCCAAAAAGTGGTAAGTTTGTAAATGGCGTCCTGGACGTGCTTTCTGTGAAGCTTTCGAAAGAAGGGGTGATCAGAAAGAGCGGCCGCGGATTGATAGATAATAAATAACGGCTTTCGAAAGTTATACAGGTTTTACCGCATGGAATAATTTTTGAGGGCTTACCAATATCAAAAAGGCTGATAGCCGCAGCAACAGCTAAAACTTAAAAACTCATGAGTAAAACCAGTAATAGTTTAATCGCATTCCTGACAGGTTGTGTCACCGGCGCTGCATTGGGGATTCTTTATGCACCCGACAAAGGGGAAGTTCTTCGCACCCAGCTGACTTACAGATTGTCGAAATACAGGGAGAAATTGGAAGGCGTGATCCAGGATATGGTTGATAAAAAAGACCAGCCGGATAGTCTCGCCAGAACCGAAGGCGAGCGGGTTGTGAATGACGCCCGCGAAAAAGCTGAAAAGCTGCTCGAAGATGTGGACCGTTTGATGGCTCAAATCAAAGGTCAGGCCAATTAATTACCGATATGAAAAAAATATCCATTTGTGTTTTGTTAGGAATCGCATTGGTTTTTTCCGGTTGTTCCAAAAAAGAAGATAAAAGCGAAGCGGAACAGGCAGATTCAAAAATGCCTGTTTTTGCTTTGATCGATAGCTCATCGTTCGATTTTGGAACCATTCAGGAAGGAGCTATTGTGGAGCACAGTTTCAAATTTCGCAATGATGGAGAATATCCGCTGATCCTGAACAATATCACTTCTTCCTGCGGCTGTACAACGCCGGAATGGCCCAAGGAGCCAATTGGTCCCAAAGAGACATCAAGTATCAAAGTCCGTTTTGACAGCAAACACAAGTCGGGTCCCCAGGTAAAAACCATTACGGTGTATGCCAATACGGAACCTGCTTATTCGGAGCTAAGGCTCAAAGGAGTTGTCAATTCCGCACCAACAAAATAAACTTTCTAATCTATCTCTTACAATGAATTTTTCTTTATTAGCACAAGCAGCAGCAGGCGGCTCACAAGGTATGATTTATCAGGTCGTGATGTGGGTCGGGATAATCGGGGTGTTTTATTTTTTCATGATACGCCCGCAGCAGAAAAAGCAAAAAGATCAGAAAGAATTGCTTGGTAACCTCAAAAAAGGCGATCAGGTGGTAACGATTGGAGGAATCCACGCCCGGATTTATACAGTAGAAGAGACAACAGTTACGTTGGAACTGGATAAAGGAGTAAAGTTAACAGTTGACAAATCAGCCATCTCGCGTACTATTGCAGGATAAATTCTCGTAATGAATATTTGTTCGTTGCTTTGAGATCGCTGTTTAGTAATGAATAAATAATTTATGAACAGCATACATTTTCGGATGTATGCCCATTTTAATTTGCTGTGAGTAACGTACCGTCAGGCCAGAACAGGATCAAAACTTTTTTCGTATGCATCCTGGCAGCCTCTTTTTTTTGGTTGATGAATGTGTTGAATAAGGATAATTATTCAATCAAGCTTAATTACCCGCTGGAAATTGAGTACGATAATTCCGCATTCGTTCCCATGCAGCCTTTGCCCAAGAGAATTTCAGTAAATGTATCGGGTGATGGTTGGACTTTACTTCAAAAGTCATGGCTGAATTTCAATGCTAATCCGGTAGTATACAAGGTGTTGAATCCCAATGAAGCTAGCTTTATCAATTCAACGGCCCTGACGGACCAAATTACAGAACTTTTCCCTAACCTGCATGTCAACTATGTCATTGCAGATACGTTTGAGTTAAATTTCGAGCGCAAGATCAGGAAGATCATCCCTATCAGGGTGGATAGCGCCGGTATCAATATTCGGGACGGGTACGTGATATCAAGCATCATCAATGTGTCTCCGTCGCTGATCTCGGTGGACGGGCCGGTTTCACTGATCCGCACCTATCCCGATACCATTCGCATTTCAATTCCTGTTCCAAAAATCCAGAATAATTTCGACGAAAGCCTACCGATTCCATTGCCCGTATCTCCATTGGTGGAGGTGAGTCATCGGGACGTATATGTCAGTTTTGAAGTTGCGCAGTATTTAAATGCTGCTCCTCAATAACCATCTTTCCCCGAAACCATGTCACTTCCACTTCAGATAGGAGTTACCGGCGGTATTGGTTCCGGCAAGAGCATAGTCTGCCAGGTATTTTCCTGCCTTGAAATTCCTGTTTATCACGCCGATTCCCGTGCCAAATGGCTTACCAATCATGAACCTGAGATCAGAGAAAAGGTAACGGATTTACTCGGGCCGGAATCGTATGATTCGTCAGGAATGTATAATACTTCGTTTGTTGCCTCCGTGGTTTTCAAAGACGAAAAGCTCTTAAAAAAGCTGAATGCCATTATCCATCCAGTGGTCATGAGAGATACCCAGCATTGGGTTTCGGAACATGCAGACTCTCCATATGTGTTGAAAGAAGCGGCCATTATGAACGCGGCCGGGCAGGGGAATTCACTGGATTACGTCGTGGTGGTTCACGCGCCGGAAGATCTGAGGATCAAGCGTATTCTGCAAAGAGACAATCGTAGTGAGTTGGAAATCAGATCGATTATCAAAAGGCAAGCGTCGGACGAGTCGAGAAAGCAGATCGCAGATTTTATCATTACCAATGACGAAACCGCTGCTTTGATCCCGCAGGTTTTGCATCTTAACCATCAATTTCTGGAAGCGGCGAAAAACCGTTAGAAATCTACGTCAAGGCCCAGTGCCTGCTTCAATTCCAGCAGATAGGGGTTCTTTTCAGCCATATAATTGAATTTTTCGGCAGGAGTATAGGGTAGCCGGTTTACCTCCTGGGGCGCTACACGGGGGTTAATGTCCAGCCTGGGAGCATCGATCCGGCTTTTCAGAAAACCCAGCAGATCATAACGCATGTTCTGGACTGCTTCCAGCTGGTGCGTGTTGTCAAGCGCTATTTCAATGGTGGTACCTTCCAGTTTGAACTCTCTCCTTAGTGTAATTTCCTCGGTGGTCGAGTTTCCGGCTTGCTGTCTCTTTTCTGCAAATTCATACCAAAGCCTTTGAAGTGTTTCAAAGGTCAATGCCTCCTTTTTGACATTACTGCCGGCTGCTACGGCAGCATAGTCAGTTTGAGCCGCAACGGTTTCCTTAACCGGTTGGCTGGTAATGGGAGTGGTGGCAGTGAGCGGAATCGTGCTTTTCAGTCGTGACGGTACAGCTGGAGTTGCTACTGGCTGTGGCGGCGGTGCGTAAGAGCTTCCATTGGTTGGAGCGCCGTTCGTTGGCGGTATTGCCGGAACAGAAGGCTGCGAATTTAATGGCTGTTGCTGTGGCTCAACTTTTTTTTTTGCCGTTTCATCAACGGCTGCAAGTGAATTAAGTTGAAGAACGTGCGGTAAATTGGCGAGCTTCATGAGGCAAAGCTCCACATGCAGTCGCTGGTTTTTGGCTGATTTGTAATTGATATCACATTGGCTCGCGATACTAAGCGCAGAGAGCAGGAAACTCATATCGGCCATCGCAGACTGTTCCTGGTATTTACGCTCGGCAGACTCCGAAACCTGCAAAAGCGTCACAGTAACAGGGTCTTTACCCACCAGCAAATTCCTGAAATGTTCCAACAGCCCTACCACAAACAAATGTCCGTCAAAACCTTTTCGCAAGATCTCGTCAAACAAAACCAAAGACCGCGCTATACTGCCGGCAGTCAATGCATCGGTGATTTTGAAGTAATAATCATAGTCCAGGATATGCAGGTTTTCGAGTACTGCTGCATAGGTAAGGTGATTATTAGTTGAAAAAGTAACATTCAAATCGAACATTGAAAGCGCGTCACGAAGTCCTCCGTCCGCTTTTTGCCCGATCAGTTCCAGTGCTTCTTTTTCAGTTTCAATGCCTTCTTTTTTTGCGATATCAGCCAGATGATATGCGATATCTTTTGGCTGTATCCTGTTAAAGTCAAAGATCTGGCAGCGCGAAAGGATAGTAGGCAGGATCTTATGTTTTTCCGTAGTTGCCAAAATGAAAATGGCATAGCCCGGCGGTTCTTCCAATGTTTTCAGGAATGCATTGAATGCGGCCTGAGAAAGCATATGAACCTCATCAATGATGTAGATTTTGTATTTTCCAGTCTGGGGTGGATAGCGAACCTGATCGATCAGGTTACGGATATCTTCCACCGAGTTATTGGAAGCAGCATCCAGTTCGTGGATATTGAAAGACGCATTGTTTTGAAAGCTGACACAGGATTCACATTCGCCGCAAGCTTCTACATCATCGCCGAGGTTCTGGCAGTTAATTGTTTTGGCTAAAATCCGCGCACATGTAGTTTTTCCTACACCCCTCGGACCGCAAAAAAGAAAGGCTTGCGCGAGGTGATTGGTGCGAATTGCGTTTTTTAATGTGGTAGTGATGTGTGATTGGCCAACCACCGAATCAAAGGTGACGGGACGATACTTCCTGGCCGAAACAACGAAATGATCCATGGTGCAAGATACTTCCATGCACTGGAATTTCAAAGTTACTTTTTCTCGACAAGCGGGTAAACACGGACGTAATCGACCTCCATTTTTTGAGGGAAAATGCTGTCATCCACGCCTTTTTGCCCTCCCCAGTCACCTCCGACAGCTATATTTAAAATAAAATGAAAAGGTTTGTCGAACGGCCATTGCTGCCATTGATAACCGGCTTCTTTCTTGAATGTAAAATAGGATTTACCATCCACCAGAATGGAAATGGCATCGGGTGTCCACTCGCAGGAGTAGGTGTGAAATTCCTCTGAGACCTGGTCGACCATAACATTATTTCCCTTGTTGGTTCCAATGGTATGGTTAAAAGCTTTGGTATGGACATTGCCATGGACTTTACCGTGATCGAAGCCAACATGCTCCATAATGTCGATTTCACCATTATCAGGCCAGCCTTTATTACCGTATCCATTTTCGCTGGCTAGCATCCATATAGCTGGCCAGGTGCCTCGTCCTTTCGGCAGTTTGGCCCTGATCTCAAACTTTCCATACAAAAAATCCCCTTTCCCTTTTGATACCAAACGGGCAGAACTGTGATCCAGTTTTCCGGATTTTTCTTTAATGGCAGTGATAACGAGGTTTCCGCCCTCTACTTTGGCATTAGCGATTTTGTCCGTGTAATCTTCCAGTTCGTGATTGCCCCAGCCATGATCACCGAGGTCGTAGCCCCATTTGGTAGGGTCAGGCTTTCCGGGAGTATCGAATTCGTCTTGCCAGGACGGGTTAGTGCCGAATTCGTAGGTTTTCTTGCTGGACGGAGTTGGTGGGCTGGATGGTTGAGAACAGCACACAAAAAAATTAGACAAAACTAGGACTGCTGATAGTATCAATTCTTGCCTGTTCATTTATTTGAATGACGATTAAATAGGTTTGATAAATCTGTTTTTCTTAACAATTCATTCATCTCGTCCAATTCCTTTTGCACAATTTCATCTCTGACTAGCTGCCGAGGAGGTTCGTTGTGCAGACGAACTACACTGCAACGTGGATTTTTTTCTAAAAAGTCACTCACAATGCAGGAGACTGTTGTATTAATTTTGGCTAGATCGTTCGCATCTTTTTTCGATGGAGAGCCAAGCTCGTCATTGTCTAGCAGGTCAAATAACGCCAGATTATAAATCTCGTTTTCGTCTGTCTGACTTAATACAACAACCTTCTTTACTTCTTTGTCCGCACTAACACTGACAAATTCATATCGCAATTCTTGACGCGACAGCGCGAATGGGTAGGAACTTTCGTTCATTTTGGAGGATAAGTGTGTGTAATTTGAATCAAACATAGTGTTTTTCCGGGACAGAAGAAATTGGCAGAGTGCTGGGTAGAACAAATACTGCTAATTTTGCAGAAGACATATTTGCAGATGAATGAAGGAGATTAAGCTAAGTACCGAAGTCAGTATCACGCCGTCGGAATGGAAGATCAGCCACCACTCCAAAATAATGACCATCGGTTCGTGCTTTGCGGAGGTATTGGGTACCCAACTTGGCGGCTATAAATTTGAAGTACTTAATAATCCGCTGGGTACTGTTTTTAATCCATTGGCCATCAGCAAAATATTAGATGCTGCCCTCGAAGAAAAAGCTCCTAATCCGGCATTGTATTTGCAGAATCAGGACCAGATATGGCTGCATCATGACTTTCACTCATCGCAATGGAGTCAGGATAAAAATGAGCTGGAAGCAAGCCTGACAGACAAGCTAGCTAACATTAAGCAGTTTTTAAAACAAGCCGATGTGCTGGTCATTACTTTTGGTACTGCCTACGCCTACCGCCATCGCCAGACCAACCAGATCATCGGCAATTGTCATAAACTTCCGGGAGAGAAATTTGTAAAGGAATTGCTTCATCCCGACCAGATCAGCATTGCCTGGGAGCAATTGATCCAGAAATTGCAGACTTTCAAAAGGGATCTTCGGATCGTTATGACGGTGAGTCCCGTGCGCCATACGCGAGATACATTACCATTGAACCAGGTAAGTAAGTCAACATTGCGGCTGGTATGTCATAAGCTTAGCGAAAAGTACAAGCAGGTCGAATACTTCCCTTCCTATGAGATCATGATCGACGAGCTGCGCGATTACCGGTTTTATGAGGAAGATATGATACATCCGAATAAGATTGCGGAACAATATATTTTCAATGGTTTTGAAGCAGCTTTTATTGATACCGAAATGCAGGCATTCATGAAAGAATGGGACGCTGTGAAGCAAACGATCCATCACCGGCCATTGCACGGATTTACGAAAAGCCAGCTGAAACTACTGAAATCATTATGGAGCAAGCTGAATGCACTTTCGCGAAATATGGACGTGTCCGCCGAATTGGAAGAAATTGAAAAGAGAATCAGAGAATTTCCGGTTTCCTAACAAACTCATTGAGGACATTTGTTGTTGAACAGTATTAAGACAAAGTACGTAACCAGTATAATGGGAGAATTTACAATCAATAAAGAAAAAGTTTTACAGGCATTAAGTACCGTGGAGGAGCCTGACCTGAAAAAGGATCTGGTGACGCTGGGGATGATCCAGGATATTGAGATTGGGGTTAATCAGGTGCGTTTTACAGTGGTGTTGACCACACCGGCCTGCCCGCTGAAAGAATTGATCAGAAGGAATTGTGAAGCAGCTATTCATGAGCATCTGAGTCCCGATGTGGAAGTGATTATCAAGCTTACTGCCAATGTTACTTCCACGCGGGATAGCGGCCCTATGATCCCGGGAGTTAAGAATGTAATTGCGATTTCGTCAGGAAAAGGAGGGGTAGGGAAGTCGACGGTAACTGCAAACCTGGCAATGGCATTGCACCGCTCAGGCGCGAAAGTGGGAATTATTGATGCAGATATTTCAGGGCCGTCGATACCGGTCATGTTCGGAGCTGAAAACATGCAGCCGACCATTACACCGAAAAATGGCAAAAACTATATAAATCCGATCCATCAGTACGGGATCAAAATGATATCCATAGGCTTTCTCACGCCGCCCGACAGCGCGGTGGTATGGAGAGGGCCGATGGCAAGCCAGGCATTGAAACAGTTCTTTGGCGATACCGATTGGGGCGATCTGGATTACCTTTTGATAGACCTGCCTCCGGGAACCAGCGACATTCACCTTACTTTGGTGCAAACCGTGCCGGTAACAGGGGCTGTAATTGTGACTACACCCCAAAAAGTGGCCCTGGCCGATGCAATTAAAGGATTGTCTATGTTCCGTCAGCCGCAGATCAACGTCCCTATTTTGGGCATCATTGAGAATATGGCCTGGTTTACGCCTGAGGAATTGCCGGATCATCAATACCATATCTTTGGAAAAGGTGGAGGGCAATTGCTAGCCGATAAGTTTAATGTGCCGTTGATCGGTCAGATACCTCTGGTGCAGGGGATCAGGGAGGCGGGAGATGAAGGTCGTCCGGCTGTTATGGACACGAACCCGATTGTGAACGATGCATTCCGGGATGCTGCCGAATCGCTTGCCCAGCAGGTGGCGATCCGCAACGCAACCAGAGAAAAAACCCTTCCGGTAGAAATACAGGTTTAGGCAGAGTCTATTAATGATTTGATTTTTAGAATATAATCTTGCATATTAGCAAATAGATTTTTTAACAATGGATTCAAAAGAAAAAACAATAGAGCTAATCGAGCAGGCACTCGAATCGGTACGTCCTTATTTGCTTGCAGACGGCGGTGACGTGAAATTAGTTGAATTAACGGACGATATGGTTGTCAAACTGGAATTGCAGGGATCATGCCAAAGCTGCCCGATGAGCGCAATGACATTCCGGGCAGGCCTGGAAGAATCAATCCGTAAAGCGGTACCGAATGTTAGTAAAGTGGTTTCCGTGAATGTTCCGGAGCTGGCCTGATACGGTCTGAAACTTATATTTATTTAGATAAAAAGCAGTCTTCGGTTATGAAGGCTGCTTTTTGTGTTTAAAATTCCGCCGCAACTCTGACAGAAATTGATTCATCTCAATTAGTACCTTATATTGCAGCTATGATCTAAATGCATTAATCAGGATATCTAAATATGCGTATCGGAATTTTTTTTGGTGGTCCCTCCCGTGAAAGGGAAATTTCATTTGCGGGTGGCAAGACTGCTTTTGAGTATCTGGATAAGTCCCTTTTCGAGCCCGTGCCGGTCTTTGTGGACAGCTTCGGTCGTTTTATACTTTTGGAAAAAGAGTTAATGTATTCCGCTGAGATCAGAGAGTTTTATCCATTGAAAAGCGCTCAGCTCAACGGTTTCAAGACATATATCGAATCTTTTCCCGAGTTGGCAGATCAACCGCTGCCAGCTGAAATAGGGAAGTTGCTGGCTCCGTCAGAATTTAAGCAACATTTCGAATTTGCGTTCCTCGCCATGCATGGTCCTGACTGTGAAGATGGCGCTATACAGGGATTGCTGGAATGGTACAGAATTCCATACAGTGGCCCAGGGCTAATGGGTTCCGCAGTTGGTATTGACAAAATATTGCAAAATGAAATGATCGCACTGGTGAATGGTCAGCAGAAGAAAAGCTGGACGTTACGTTTTAGTCAGTGGGTTCCCCGCGAATATCCTATTCTTTTTCAGGTACTTAAAAAACATCTCGGCCTGCCACTGGTTATTAAAGCCCCGCACCAGGGTTCGTCAATCGGGGTAGCCATTGTGAAGGAGGATTCTCTTGAAGAATTCATTGCCGCTGTAAACCAATGCTTTTTCCAGATCGAACTCGATGCCAATATCTGGAATTCATTGGATAGGCCAGAAAAACAGGCATGGGGCCAAAAAATAGCTAATCTGGACGAGGGGATAGGTTTTCCTGTTGTTTTCTCCGGTGAAACAGTTTACCATCCTGCTAATCTGATCGCTAAACTGGACGAATATTTCGCCAGCGGCCAGGAGCACGCGTTTATCAGTAGTTCCAATGGAGAGGATCAGGTTTTAATTGAAGAATTTATCGACGGACAGGAATTCTCCTGCGGTTGTATTCAGCTCAGTGATGGAAAGCCATTAGCATTGCCTCCGAGCGAAGTGATCAAAATGGTAAAGGTTTTTGATTTTAATGCAAAATATAAACCGGGTGCTAGCCGCAAAAGGATTCCGGTTGATACAACACTTGAAAAAAACCAGGAAATACAGCAGGTTATCGCACAGGTTTTTCAGCAACTTGGTATCGATGTCTGCGTGCGGATCGATGGGTTTTTGACCGGTGACGGCACCATTCTGCTGCACGACCCGAATACCATTCCGGGCATGTCACCTACCTCCTTCATTTTTAAACAAATGGCAGAGATTGGCCTGAACGTTACCCAGGCACTGACTTACCTGATACGCCAGTCTATCCGTGAGCGGATCCGTTCCGGCAAAAATACCTGGGAGCAAAGAAGGCTTCTCGATTCACTGGATAATCAAATCAACCTCAACAGAACTACCGAGAAGCCATCCGAGCTAATCGTCTTCGGCGAATCCGATGAAGAGTATGTTGCGGCGCGACTGAAATATGGTCAATTGAATGCAGAAGGCAAGATAAAGCCGGTGCCCGTATTGAAGGGAGCTGATGGGAAGTTTTATAAGTTGACTAACCCTTTGATGTTCAAGGAATACGTGTCAGACGTGGAAGCTTTGCTGCATACCGAAAGGCATCCTTTACTTTCCGAAACATCGGCTAAGGCAGCACCTACTACTGCTTTTTATGCGGGAGAAGTTAACTATCAGGTGGAGGTACATTCAAATCTTGATTCAATCCTAAGCCCGGCAATAAACTAGCGCTTTTTTGGAAATAGAGGTTCTCAGATTATTACTATTAACGGGTGGAGGTCGTCTTTTCGGCATTTTAAAATTTTTTAATTTTATCCCGGTTTATGGTGTTTTTGAAAGCCGGTTTTTTAAATTGTGTTGATTTACAGTGAAATTCATTCCTTTCGAAAATTGATATATTAATGGCACACGGCGCTGAGAAAGTAAGATTAAGCCTTCAAAAGGATAATAGGGGATGGAAAAAGTGGGGACCTTATTTGTCTGAACGCCAGTGGGGAACGGTTCGAGAAGATTATAGCGGCAACGGTGATGCCTGGAACTATATCACCCATGAGATGGCGCTTTGCAAGGCGTATCGATGGGGTGAGGACGGCATTGGCGGGTTTTCGGACAATAAGCAACACATATGCCTCTCCTTTGGATTTTGGAACCATAATGACAAAATTCTGAAAGAAAGGATCTTTGGATTGACCAACCGCGAGTCAAATCATGGGGAGGATGTGAAGGAAATGTACTACTATCTGGATAGTACGCCGACACATTCTTACACCAAAATGTTATACAAATATCCTCAGAACCCCTTCCCGTATGACAAGCTTCGGCAGGAAAACGGGCGGCGCGGGAAACAGGATCCCGAGTACGAAATCATGGACACGGGTGTGTTCGATAACGACGAATACTTCGATATTTTCATTGAACATGCCAAGGCGGACGAGGAGGACATTATGATGAAAGTCACGGTTTTTAACCGTGGTCCGAAAGATGCTCCGATCACAGTCTTGCCTACGATCATGTTCCGTAATACCTGGTCGTGGGGTTACGAAGCATTCAATTACAAGCCGATCATGAACGGTATTTCCAACCGTCTCATTGAGGTAACCCATCGTAAGCACGGCAAGTATAATTTATATCTGGACGGGGCCGATGAGCTTTTGTTTTGTGAAAATGAGACAAATTTTAAGAAACTGTACGGTACTGCCAATAATACTGCATATCCCAAAGACGGGATCAACGATTACGTGGTTAGTGGCAAAAAATCAGCTACGGTTAATCCCAACAACATCGGTACCAAAGCTTCTGCAAGATTTACCAAGACCATTAAAGCTGGCGAAAGCGCTACTTTTAGAATGCGTTTTGTAAATCATTCTATTTCGGAGCCTTTTGGCGGTTTTGAAGATCTTTTTGCCAAAAGGATCAGAGAAGCCGATGAGTTTTATGACGATTTGCAAAGGGATGTAGCTGACGCTGATTTGCGTTCCATTCAACGCCAGGCTTATGCCGGGATGCTTTGGAGCAAGCAGTTTTACTACTATAATGTCTACGAATGGCTGAAAGGCGATCCTGCGCAACCAGGACCCAATCAGGGACGAAAGTGGGGACGCAATTCGGGTTGGAAGCATCTGTACGCAGCCAACATTATCTCCATGCCGGACAAATGGGAGTACCCGTGGTTTGCCGCGTGGGACTTGGCTTTTCACTGCGTTCCGCTGGCGAGGGTTGATGCTGATTTTGCAAAAAGACAGCTTGAAATCCTCCTGCGCGAGTATTATATGCACCCCAACGGGCAGATACCCGCTTACGAATGGAATTTTTCAGACGTAAACCCGCCGGTACATGGCTGGGCTACGTGGAAAGTCTATGAGATTGACAGGGAGCAGAACAATGGGGTAGGGGACATTGAATTCCTTGAAAAAATATTCCATAAACTGCTGCTGAACTTCACCTGGTGGGTTAATCAGAAAGACGATACGGGTAACAACATTTTCAGTGGAGGCTTCCTCGGTCTGGATAATATCGGTGTTTTTGACCGGTCTACCCCGATGCCTTTTGGTGGGAAGCTGCAACAGGCCGACGCTACGGGCTGGATGGCGATGTATACGCTGAATATGCTGCGCATTTCGGTTGAAATTGCGTTGGTGCATCCGGTTTATCAGGATATGGCGTCCAAGTTTTTCGAGCACTTTCTGCACATTGCCGGCGCCATGGAATCGATCGGCGGGAAAAACTCTTCGATTAGTCTTTGGGACGAGGAAGACCAGTTTTATTACGACGTCATTCACATCCCGAACGGGCAAAGCATTCTGTTAAAAGTGCGGTCTATTGTGGGGCTGATACCATTGTTTGCTGTGGAAATTCTTGATCCTCAGAATCTTGACAAAATGCCGGTGTTCAAGCGGCGTGTGGAATGGGTGCTTGCAAACAGGCCCGATCTGGCGCGCTTGATCTCGCGGTGGTTCGAGTCAGGAAAAGGAGAAAACAGGCTGTTATCAATCCTGCGTGGCCACCGGATGAAAATGATCCTGAAACGGATGCTGGATGAAAGCGAATTTTTGTCGGACTACGGCGTTCGCGCATTGTCCAAGTACCACGAAGAGAATCCGTACAAGTTTTATATCAATGGAGAGGTGTTGCAGGTGGATTATACTCCTGCGGAAGCATTGACGGATATCATGGGAGGGAATTCGAACTGGCGCGGCCCGATCTGGTTCCCGCTGAACTACCTCATTTTTGACTCACTGATGAAGTTCCACGCCTACTATGGAGAGGATTTTATGGTTGAGTATCCGACAAATTCAGGGAACCTGGCAACTATTAAAGATGCGGCCATGGCGATTGCGTGCCGTCTGATTGATATTTTCAAAAAAGATACCGAAGGCAACAGGGCGGTGTACGGTCACGATGTTAAAATGCAGAAGGACCCGAATTTCAACGATCACGTGTTGTTTTACGAATATTTCCACGGAGACAATGGACGCGGATGCGGGGCTAGCCATCAAACTGGCTGGACTGGCCTGGTAGCGGAACTGATCCATAAGACTGCGAAGGAAACATTTAAGCAAACCGAGAAAGAAGAGCTGGAAATAAGTAAATAATTCCGGCATATATTTACATTTATGATACTAACGGAGTTTTGAGATAATCCTTAGTCCCTTTTTGGTATAAATTTCTGATTGTCAGATGTATATATCGAAAAGGGATTCGCTTTAAATTTAATTTCTATAATCAATTCTATTTAACTCAATTATGACTGCAAAATTGGAACCGAATGTGATGACCAAAGTGAGCAGCTGGCTCAACGGTGATTATGATATCGATACAAAACAATCCATTCAACAACTCATTGATGAAGGGAACGACACGGAATTAACGGATGCATTTTATAAAGATTTAGAGTTTGGAACAGGCGGATTAAGAGGATTGATCGGGATCGGGTCCAACCGGATGAACCGCTACACAGTGGGTACTGCCACTCAGGGGCTCGCCAATTACCTCAATAAAGCGTTTCCAAACGAAGACAAAAAAGTAGCAATTGCTTACGACAGCCGTATTAAATCGGATGAATTTGCGAAAATCATCGCAGATATTTTTTCAGCAAATGGCATTACAGTTTATCTTTTTGAAGCATTGCGGCCTACGCCTGAGCTTTCTTTCGCGATCCGTTTGCTGGGCTGCAAAAGTGGTGTTGTAGTGACTGCTTCCCACAATCCAAAAGAATATAATGGCTACAAAGCATATTGGGACGACGGTTCTCAGGTGGTAGCTCCCCACGATACTAACATCATCACGGAAGTCAATGCCATTGAATCGATTGACCAGGTGAAATTTGACGGTGATGCTTCAAAGATCATCAAAATCGGAGCAGAGGTAGACGAAAAATACATGGATCACATTTTGTCGCTTTCCATTTCAAAAGGTGCATTGGAGCGTCAGAAAGGCCTGAAAATAGTTTATACCCCACTTCACGGAACTGGTGTAACGCTCGTTCCTGCTTTACTTGCTAAAATGGGTTTTGAGGCAGTAACTGTCATTGAAGAGCAGGCCGAGCCAAAAGGTAATGGTCAGTTTCCGACGGTGGTCTATCCAAACCCTGAGGAAAGCGAGGCAATGTCGAAAGCGGTAGAAAAAGCGAAGGGAATCGACGCAGACCTGGTAATGGGAACCGATCCTGACGCCGACCGTGTAGGTATCGCCGTAAAAAACCATCATGGCGAAATTCAGCTACTGAATGGTAACCAAACAGCCAGCGTGCTCATTTACTATCTGCTAAATGCGTGGAAGGATGCGGGAAAACTGACTGGAACACAGTTTGTTTGCAAAACGATCGTGACCACGGACCTTATCGACAAAATGGCGGCTGCCTATGATGTGAAATGTTACAATACCCTTACCGGATTCAAATACATTGCACAGGTAATCCGCGAGAAAGAAGGTATCGAACAATTTATTGGTGGTGGTGAAGAAAGCTACGGCTACCTGATCGGAGATGCAGTTCGTGACAAGGATGCAATTGCGTCCTGCGCGATGATCGCCGAGCTTACTGCTTATGCAAAAGACAAAGGGTTGAGCCTCTTCGATATGTTAATGGAAATCTACAAACAGTTTGGTTTCTATTACGAAGGTTTGATTTCTCTGACCAAAAAAGGCAAGTCGGGTGCTGATGAAATTCAGCAAATGATGGCTGATTTCAGGGCTAATCCTCCGAAAACATTGGCAGGTTCGCCGGTAATTAGGATGGACGATTACAAAGCATTGAGCACTGTTGATTTTACAACTGGCACCTCGCATTCTATTCCTTCCGGCGAAATGGGTATCGAGCCTTCGAATGTGTTGCAGTTCTTCACGGAAGACGGAACGAAATTTACCTGCCGTCCATCCGGTACCGAACCGAAGATCAAGTTCTACGTCGGTGTACGCGCAGCATTGGAGAAAAACGAGGATTTCGATAAAGTGTATGCTGATTTGAAAGAGAAAGTAAAGGCGATTGGTGAGGAGTTGGGATTGAAATAATGCCTTTTATATAAGTAGTAAAATGCGAAGGCGGCTTGTTAGGGCCGCCTTCTGTTATTTGGTATAGATAATAAAGTAAGTTTTGTGCTGGTTGTCCTCCCTGAAAGCAACCTTTTTGATTTTATCTATGGTTATTTTACTCGCTTCATCTCGGTTTGAAGGCATCGTGTTGATGTAATATTCTGCATTTGCATGCTTATCGGTAAAGAGCAATGTGTTTTGCTCCGATTTTCCGAAGCCTTCTCTTTCCAGCAACTGTTTGTTTCTATCGCTGCTGAGCACCGCCGGCCCTACCGAGCCTCCCGAATTAGGCCCGATTCGGCTGACAAGTTCGTGTTCAAAGAACTCGACGTCTTTTGACTTCTTAATGCCTAGTGCATTCTGATAATCTGTTTCCATTTCGGTCTTCAATGGCGCCGGTGGACGTTGCCCCATTCCCAATCCCCCTTTTGATACGTAGCCAGAGTAGCCCTCCATTGGGGTGGAGTCGTCGTCACCAGTGCCGCCTGTGCCCGAGCCGCCGTTGTCTTTAATATGTACAGAAAGGGAAGTGATAAAGCTCTGCAAGGGATCGTATTGTAACTTGTTGATGATCATATCGTAGCCGAATTTTCTCATCTCGCCTTTCATTGCGTTGATCTGGTCCCAGGTCGTTAAAGGTGTAATAGCCCAATATAGTGTGTCATTTTTGATTAATATACCTTTAACTTTTGGCTTTCCCGGTTCGATGAAAGTAGAGTCGACCTTGTTTTCAATCGGAATTTCTTTCTTTATTTTCTTTGACTCTTCTTTGTGTTCTTCCACATTGACCTCAGGTATTGAGGTATTATCTTCTTCAAACACCACCCCAACCAAAGGAGGCAGAAATTCAGCAACCTTCACCGTATAAGGTGCTACGAATGCGGAGGATAAATATAGTATCCCGATCAGTAAGCCGTATTTGCCCCAGGCAAAGTAATGTGACGGTTTTTTGTTCATCATCCGGATGCGTTTTTTCAAAAGTGACTGGGCAAATGAATTGGTTAATGGCAGCTCCCTGTTTTGAAGAACCGTTCTCAGCAAATCGAACTGATATTCTTTTTTCTCACAACCGCGATCCAGCACGCCGCGGTCGGCCAGATATTCCAGATTGGCCTGAACAAGTCGCTGATGAAACCATGCGAACGGATTGAACCACAATGCAATGCGCTGCAATTCGGCAAGCAGAAGATCCAGACTGTGCCACTGCAATACGTGTTCAGTTTCGTGTGCAAGAATATGCTGTAATGTGCTTTTCGAATGATTATGAGGATTGTAAATTACCCAACGGAAAAATGAATAGGGCGAAGTATTGCGCTCATCCTGAGTGAATATCACGCCATCCGCTGATTTTTGAGAAGGAGATTTCCATAGCAGGCGTATTAAACGGCCCACTTGAAAAAGGAAAATCGCTAACATTATGGCAACACCTGCCAGGTAGATGAGAGTCAGCGCATCCATGATATTCCATTGCGGTAAATGATGGCTGTTGATGAAAGAAGGTGCAGGATTGAATGACGAAATCTCCTGTTTTACCACCGGAACCACCTTTGCGATCTTTGGGATTGTCTGGTGAAATTCGGCCTGTACCTCTACCGGGCCCCAGTCGGCAAGCGGAATAAGCGGTAACGACCAGGCGGCAAGGACATTCAGCCAGAGTAATGCACGATTGAGTTTCGAAAATGTCTCGAACTGGATCAGCCAGCGATAACCTAGCGTCAAAACAGCCAGTAACAAACTGACCTTCATGAGATATAGGAACAACATAAGGTTTTGATTTAATGGTGAAACATCAATTCATTACTCTCCTTCTTCAATCATCCTGATGATTTCGCGCAAATCATCAGGACTTACTTTTTCATTTTTGGCAAAATAGGCCACCAGGTCCTTGTAAGAGTCGTTAAAGTAATTTCCGACCACCTTGTTGAGCACAAAGTGATTCTGGTAGTCTTCACGGCTCACAATTGGAAAATATTCATAGGTATTTCCAAATTGTCGATGGTCCACATAACCCTTCTCTTCCAAGTTCCGGATAATGGTCGAGAGCGTATTGTAGTGCAGTTTCGGTTCGGTAAAAAGCGGGAGCATATCTTTTACAAAAGCACTTTGCAAATTCCAAAGCACCTGCATCACCTCTTCTTCTTTGTTAGTAAGCTTGTCCAGTTCCATGTGACAAACATATAACTATTTTTGTAGTTAACAAACTATTTTTCTAGTAATGTTACTTTTTTGACCTTTCGTATTCTAAATAGGGTAGGGTTGCAATTTGAAAAAATGGTATCGATTATGTTACTCCAAGTTAATTAATAGAGTAGTATTTGTATTACTTTTTGTAGAAAAATTGCAATTTACATTGTAAAATTCATTTTAATCTTACCTAACTAATGATGATGAACAAACTACTTCACAACAAGTTATGGGTCGTCTTGCTCACTTTGACGATTTTTTGGAATGCAAAAGCGCAGAACGCTGTCGTAACCGGAAAGGTCACGGATCAGAACGGATCGGAGATTCCCGGCGTCAGTGTGAGTGTTAAAGGCACCTCGCAGGGTACCTCTACGAATGAAAAAGGCGAGTACAGTATTTCGGTCACTCCTGGCGGAACATTGGTTTTTAGTTTTATAGGTTTCAAAAGGGTGGAAATGAATGTGACCAGCCAGAAAGTCATGAATGTGACCATGCAGTCCGACGTGTCGGTGCTGGACGAGGTGGTTGTGACTGCATTGGGACAGACGCAGGAAAAGCGTGCGATTGGTTACTCAGTACAGTCTATTAAGTCCGATGAGATCCGGAATTCGGGCAATCCCAACATGATTGGGGCATTACAGGGAAAGGTTGCGGGTGCGGTCATCACAGGCTCTGGTGGCGCACCGGGAGCGGGTGTCAACATTATTCTGCGCGGGATCACATCATTGAGTGGAAGCGCGGATAACCAGCCGCTGTTTGTCATCGATGGCATTATTATCAGCAATGCTACCACCGCCGGAAACCCGCTTCCCAGCGCTGGAACAGCCTCTCCCGGCGCGTCGGAGCAATTTGCGAATACCAACCGTGCAGCCGACATTAATCCTGATGACATTGAAAGTATTTCCGTGCTGAAAGGCCCCGCGGCGACGGCATTGTATGGACTGCGAGCGTCCAATGGAGCGATTATCATCACTACCAAGCGCGGTAAATCCGGGAAGCTGAATGTATCAGTCTCAGCATCAAGCGGAGTTGATGTGCTGGGGAAATCTCCTGACATTCAGACGCGCTTTGTTCAGGGACGGTTCGGAGAGTTTATTTCGCCCACGGAAATCAGACAAAGGACACCCTACCAGTCATTTGGCCCGTCGATCATTGACAATACAACGGATAAGATCTACGACAACTTTCGGGGATTTTACCAAACAGGCTTTCGGACCAACAACAATATCACATTGACCAAAGGAACAGAAAAAGGTAACATTTATTTTTCGGTAGGTCATAATTATCAACAGGGAATTGTGCCGACCACCGATTTTGCGAGGACGTCGGGTAAAATTGCCGGTACTTATAATTTTACCAAAAAATTCTCTGCTTCCGGGTCATTTAACTACATCAGGTCTGGTGGAAAACGGCCTCCTGCCGGAGATAAATCGATTTTCAGCGCATTGTCCTATTGGCCTAATACCTATGACGTAAATGATTACCTGAATCCCGACGGTTCTTATAAAAACCTGCTCCCCGGCTTCACCGACAACCCGCGTTATCTCGTGGAAAAGAGCCCCAGGATTGATAAAGTCAACAGGTACATTGCCGATCTCACATTAAACTACCAGATCACGGACTGGTTGACAGCGAAATACCAGCTCACCTACGATGCATTCAACGAGCACCGAAAGCGCCAGGTGGACAGTACTTTTGATGTTGGTACGGCCGTGAAAGGGTTTTTGATCAAAGAATCGATCAATTACCGCGAGGTCAATTCCAATTTGTATGTGACTGCCAGCAAGCAGTTTAATGAAAACTGGACAGGCTCGCTGATGGTTGGGAATTCTGTGGTCGATAGCAAACGTCCGAACAGCTACTACGAACGTGGCGAAGGATGGAAAGCACCTTTTACGGACGAAATCAGCAGCTATCGAAACCAGCAAAAGCGTTTTTATTCACCGCTTCAATACCGCATTGTAAGCTTTTTTGGTGATGCCAAGCTGAGTTACAAAGATATGTTGTACCTGAACATTACCGGCCGGAATGATATGGTTTCAACATTGCCTGTGGCCAGTAATTCATTCTTTTATCCCTCATTCAGCCTGGGATATATTTTCACCGAAAATCTTCCGAAGAACAATGTCCTGACCTACGGCAAGCTTCGTGCATCATGGGCGCAGGTGGGAAAGGGCACGGATCCGTATGTGATAGGCGCTTATTATGAGCTGGCCGATAATTTTCCTTTTGGTAACACGGTACCGGGCTACGTCCGGCGCTCTACTACTGCCGCCGATGATCTGAAACCGGAAAGAACTACCTCTATGGAATTCGGTACCGAACTGCGTTTTTTCAGAAACCGCGTGATGGTGGATGCGACCTATTTTACAATGGACAGCAAGGATCAGATCGTCCGGGCACCGGTTTCGAACGTATCGGGGTATTCATTTTATTATACCAATATTGGGCTGATCAGGAATAAAGGTGTTGAATTACTGGTTTCGGTCAAACCCGTGCAAACCGGCAAATTCAATTGGGACATGTCTCTCAATTTTACCAAAATGTCGGGTAGGGTAATTGAAATGCCGGACGAACTGGAAGAGATTTCCTACTTCGACAATGGCAGCCGCGGCGTGCTGAAAGTGCGGGAGGGAAGCAAAGTGGGCGACTTGTGGGGACTCGACTATCTGCGGGCACCGGACGGACAGATGATTATACAGTCCAATGGTTATCCGCTTACAAGCCTGGTTACTACTCAGTATGGCAACGCGCTGCCTGATTGGACGGCGGGGCTTACCAATACCTTTAATTACAAAGGTCTGGGCCTGTCATTCTTGCTGGAATGGAGGCAGGGCGGCGATGTCGTGGATCTGGGAGAAAGAAATGCATTCCGCGCCGGCTCCATTAAAATCACGGAAAAGCGTTACGAACAGGTTGTTTTTAAAGGAGTAACCGAGCAGAACTCAGCTGACGGGAAGGTTACTTATGTGCCCAATACCAAGGCAGTCGTGCTGGATGACGCTTTTTACAATCCCTCCACGGCGAGGTATCTCGGTAATTCTGCCGAGTTCAACATTCAGGATGGTTCCTGGTTCAGGTTGCGCACGGTTAGTTTGAACTATGCTTTACCGCAGAGCCTGATCGGAAAATCAGTTTTTGCAGGAGGCGTCAGGTTCAGCTTTACAGGAACAAACCTATTCCTGAACACACCATTCAGAGGTTATGACCCCGAGGCGCTCACGTTCGGGTCAGGTACCAACCTGATTGGGTTCGTGGGCAGGAATAACCCTGCCACCAAAAGTTTCCAGTTGGGTGTAACAGCTAATTTTTAAGATCCTATGAAAAATATCAAACAAATATTCTCATTGCTGCTGGTCGGCGCACTGATTACATTGTCGGGCTGCAACAACTTCCTGGATGTGAATGTGGATTCAACATTGAAAGGCGATGCCACGATGCAGGAATTGCTGCCAACGGCCCAATTTTACACTGCTGAGGCAAGTTATCAGCAAGCCTATGTTGCCTGCCAGTATGCGCAGCAGCTCGGAAATGCCATTGGTGCCAACGGTACCGACACTTACGCTGAGACGGACAACACGATCGGCTGGTCGAACCTGTACCTGTATGTTTTTCCACAGCTCAATGTTATTTTGCAAAAAGGACAGGCTGAAAGTGCTTCGGCTTATGTAGGTATTGCCAAAACGCTGATGGCTTATAACCTCGGTTTGGCGACCGTAAACTGGGAGAATGTGCCTTATTCGCAGGCCGATCAGAAGAACTTTTCACCCGCCTATGATACGCAGGAGCAGATATATGCCACCATTCAAAAGCTGCTGGATGAAGCGATTACAGAACTGGCCAAAAACACAGGTACCAAACCAGCCGCCGATGACCTGATCTACAATGGTGATACAGCTAAGTGGATGAAGCTCGCATACTCATTGAAGGCACGTTATGCGATGCATTTATCTAATAAAAATCCGCAACAGGCTGCCCAGGCAGCGATTACTGCTTTGCAAAACGGGATGAAAAGTAATGCTGACGATTTTCAGCTGCAATACAATTCCAAAAACCTGAGCCCCTGGTATAGCCGCGTGGCGATACCGAACACGACGAGCAATTTGTCAGTCACTTTTACCAACACTTTTGTCGATTTGATGAATGGTGCCGTCCAGGGAATTCAGGATCCGCGTATTTCAAAGGTAATATCATTGAAAAATAACCAGACCGTATACTCCGGCGTGATACCTGGTTCGGGAAGTGGCTCCACGGTGGATCTGACTGCGAAAGCGTGGCATTCGAACATTCAGTCGCCGCTGGTAATGATGACTTATTCGGAGACGAAGGCGATTGAAGCCGAGGCCAAATTTCTGCTGGCAGGCGCTTCCAATGCTGACGCCTATGCGGCATACCTTGAACTCATCACTTCCAATATGAAAAAAGTGGGTGTGGCCGACGCTGATATTGAAACTTACCTGAAAGCTCCCGTGGTGAATGTGAGTGCGTCGAAACTGACGTTGAAACACATTATTACTGAGAAATTCAAATCGATGCTGCTGATCGGGGACATCTGGACGGACATCAGGAAATACGATTATCTGGATTTTCCAATGCCGACCAATGTTAATCCTGACTTGGGTGGAAAACGGATCCAGCGCATGAGGTACCCCGATTCAGAGATCACCCGGAATTCCAAAACGGTGCAGGCGAATCAGAAAGATCCTGAGACACCGATGTGGTTGCTGAATAAGTAGCAGTTGAAATTCAATCCATTGACTTAAATTTTAGCAAAATGAAGAAATACATGAAAGTGATTTTCGCCATTCTCTCAGCCGCATTTGTATTGACCGGCTGTTATAAAGAACCGGATCTATTTGAGGATCTATTGGTGAGTAATGGTAAGGTGCCGCAAATCTCGGTACTGTGGCTGGGCGATAAAAAGGTGTTTTCGGCCGCGGGAGTCTTGCAGCCAGGCATCACAGTCGATTCAATGACAACGGTTATGGTCAATATCGAGTATACCTCTGAAATTCCTTTGAAAGAGTTTAAGATATACTCGGCGGCGACCACATCAGGTGCGCAGACGCTGGTGAGCACAACTCCCGCAGGTACCCAGAAGTATGACACGGAACTTCGAAATTATGTAATGAAGATTCCGGTTACCGCGCCAAAATCTAAAAACACGACATTGGTGATCTTTGCCGAAGCCATCGGGAATAATGGCCTGGCGTCCTCGCAGAAGAATGTGACATTAAAAACCAAACCATAAACATTTCGGCCCGTCATGGGCCGAAATGTTTTCAACAATCGTGGTACATATTCAGTAGTTTACAAACTCCTCATTTATCTTTGGAATGAAAAGCGCTGAAACCTTACATGTACCCGATTTTGAATTTTTGCAACCATACATTCTTCGTTAGATCCCTGCTCATTGCTTTGATACAGCTGTTTGCATTGACCCACAGTTTTGCACAACAGGCGGGAACAGTTACATTGACAGGAAAGGTAACGGATGAAAAAACCGGCAAACCGCTACCATTTGCGAATGTTTTTGTCAACAATTCAACGATCGGGACGAATGCTGACGAGAATGGAAACTATAAACTCACCAATCTGACAGTTGGTAACCTTGAAATGGCGGTGTCGTTTCTGGGCTACGAAACGGTGAAGCAGACATTGCGATTTGAGCAGCCCGGCGTAAAAACCGTTTTGTTCAAATTGAAAGAAGGCATGGAGCTGCAGGGCGTAACCGTTTATGCCAGAAAGAACAAAAAGCGTGAAAAACATTTGAAAATAATCACCAGGGAATTGTTGGGTAACAGCAAGTTCAGTAAGCTGTGCAAGATCATGAACCCGGAAGTATTGCGCATTTCAGAAGACGATGACGGTCATTTGGGTGCTCAAACTACCAAGCCCCTCATCATCGAAAACTATGCATTGGGCTACCGCATTCACCAGGATCTGGACGATTTCGATTATTTCAATGGCAAGGTTTATTACGGAGGCAGTACCCGTTTTGAATTGCTGGTGCCGAAGGATAATGCGCAGAAGAAACTATGGCGGGCCAATCAAAAGGTCGCATATCAGGGGTCGCTGAAACATTTGATCGCGAGTATGGTTTCGGATAGCCTACAGGAGCAGGGGTTCAAGGTTTATCAGGTCATCCCGGATTCAATGCGAATGTTCAAGTCCGTCCGCAGCACGAATGGGTTGAATATGCTGAGCAACCATGTTCACAACCGCATTGAGGCGGTGCGCGGTATGCGACTGGTACGTCCCGGCGAGCTGGAAACGGAGCGTTTGGTAGTGTCCATGACGCAGCTGGAAGTTTTCAATATGAACAAAAGAGGTCGCTCGCCATACTCGGATATGGGTTACGCGTATACACAAATCACTTTACCGCAGGGCTATATGGTGGTGACACCGCAAGGCTGGGTGGTAATGCCGATGGGTTTTGAAATTGCCGGAGATCTGGGTAATGACCGCTTTTCATCATTACTGCCTGCGGATTGGAAGCGGGATGAATAGGATCAGGGTTGAATGGTCTTATTTTTCAAAACGATAAAAGGCAGGTGTACATTCCAGCTGGGTTGCACATGCTCCTGATTGAGAAAACCTTTTGAGTAATTTCCCAAAATAATGTCATCATCGCCGTCCCCGTCAAAATCATTGACGTCCATGCAGATCCACCGTCCGTCGCGGTGAACAGGTACAGCATTGGCTCTGAAAGTCTTATCAGCATTGTTTTGTTCAAAGTATGTGAAAGTCTCCTCGGGTTTATTTTTCAGATCAGGGAAAAAAGCGATGGTGGCTATGTCGATATCGCCGTCTTTGTCAAAGTCAGAAACCATTGCTTTGGTACAACCATTGATGGGATAAAAGAAGCTTTGTCTGAACTCAAAATTACCGGATTGTATGAAAATGTACAGTCCGTGGTATGGCTTCAAAATTCGGGAATAGTCGCTGTTGTCGCCGGCGGTGTAGACGATATCCTCCTTGCCATCATGATTCATGTCAGCCAACTGAAAGCTGCTTGATCCATAAACGGGAGGGAATCTCAGCAGATTCCTGGCCGTGAAGCCACCTTTTCGGTCGTTGAGAAATACCCAGATCCCTTCGTCACCATGTGCAAAAAGGGTTATAATGTCAGGCCAGCCATCCCTATTGAAATCGCGTATATGGGACATCGTTGCACCTGGTATTTCCCGAACGGGCACTTTCTGAAAGGTATGGTCGGATAGCTGTTTCAACAGGTATAGGCCGCCACGGTTATGCCCGAAAGCGGAGACAGCGTAGTCCATCAGTCCATCGTTATTAAAATCGATGGGCGTACTTTGGATGGGCCGGATCATTTCTGAGGATAACATTCGCGGCTTTTGTTGTCGTTTTTTATCAATCGCCGTGATCTGCCCGAGGGTACCATCAAGCGCACGCATGCCGCCCATACACGTCACAATGTCGGGTTCGGTAGCTTTGGGTGGAAAGTAAATGTCAATCGCTACAGATTGTAATGGCGTCATTCCCTTTGGATGGAAATCATTATCGAACCGGTACAGGCCAGGTTTTTCGGAGTTGCTGGTAACGATATTTTTCGTCGCGGTATCAATGGCAACCAGCATAGTACTACTGATCAGGTCAGGTTGTTCCTTGGGTTTTAAGAGGCTGAAAACTGCCCAGTCGTTGCGGAGTTTGGAGTCTGTTTTGCTGGCAAGTAATGTATCAGGAGCCAGTGTTTCATAATATTTCAGGATTTTGGACCAATCAGCATGTGAAATCACAGACTGCTTTCCGTGGAGGTAAAAGTTGTCCTGCAAAACCTCTATTCCAAGTTGTTCGGCCATCGCCGGAATCACGCTGGTGATCCAGGTTTTTTTATCAAGCAAACCAGGATCAGGTACTACGTGGCAGTTCCCGCAGTACTTGGTGACCAAAGGTTTTCCCACTTCGCGGGCCCGTTCATCAATGTTACCTGAGCAAGCCATGAAGCAAAACGGTAAGCTGAACAGGAGCGGGAAATAAATGGGAGCCAAAACGCGCCTGAGGAGATTCATAGAGAATGGTGAAATGCATTAATTACCTTACATAATAATATCCTACAATAAATCTACTTCAAATAAACCTTGCGAAACAAGGAGAACATAGCCGAAATAGAGTGTATTGGTGACATTATTTTATCCATTTATGATACTATTCCGTCAAAAAATGAAAATATAAACCAAAATCAGACAATTATTTGTGTAAATAATAATAGATTTGCTAGCTTAATAAAATATTAACCTAACAGGAAATTATGAAAAGAATCTACAAGAACTCCGCCCGGAGTATCTTTTTCTGCTTCATGCTAAGTTTCGCAGCACTCTCATTGTTTGCACAGGAGCGTAAGGTAACAGGAAAAATCACAGACATGACAGGTACCGGCATTCCGGGTGCCACGGTTGTCTTGAAAGGAACTCAGACGGGAACAAACACAGACGGCGACGGAGCGTTTTCGATCAACGTGGGAAATGCTACTACATTGGTGATCAGCTTTGTAGGTTACAAAACCAAAGAAGTGGTCGTTGGAAACCAAAGCGTTGTCAACATCCAGATGGAAGATGACGTGTCGGCGCTTGAAGAAGTCATTGTAACGGGTTACACCATTGATAGTCGCCGGGAAACAACCGGGGCGGTTTCAACAGTAAAGTCGAAAGATTTGACTGCGACACCTTCCGGAAACGTTGAACAGCAATTACAGGGACGTGTAGCGGGTGTGACTGTTATTACAAATGGTCAGCCGGGAACTACCAGCCAGATCCGTGTAAGGGGTTTTGGCGCATTTGGTGGTAACGAACCATTATATGTTGTGGATGGGGTGCCAACGGGGTCAACAGATTTCCTGAACCCTGACGACATTGAAACTACAACAGTTCTTAAAGATGCGGCGGCGGCTTCTATCTATGGAGCGAGAGCTGCGAACGGTGTAATTGTTTATACCACAAAGAAAGGAACGAAAAAAGCTAAAAAATTGAGCGTTACTTATGATGGCCTTTTCGGGGTAACAACGCCTGGTAAAGGACAAACCATGTTAACGCCTCAGGAACAGGCCGACTGGACCTGGCAGGCAATCAGAAACAACGCGTTTCAGGGAGATTCACTTCCTAAGTTTAACAATATTGCCAGCGGACAATATGGTTCAGGCGACAAGCCAGTTTTGCCTGATTATATCAACGTAGGTGGAAAAACCGGTGTTGTGGGCTCGGTAGATCTGGCGGCAGAGAAATTGAAATACAACATAGATCCAAGCCAGGGATCCATTTACCAGGTAGTTAAGGCCAATAAGCAAGGAACCGACTGGTATGATGCCATTACCCGGAACGCGCCGTTGCAGAGACACTCCCTGGGCTTCTCAGGTGGTGGTGACGCCAGCCGTTTCTACGCAGGTTTCAGTGTGCAGGACCAAAAAGGTATCTTGCTGAACAACGGTTTCAAACGCTATGCTTTCCGTGTTAATACAGAGTTTGACGTCTTGAAAAACCTCAGAATCGGGCAAAACGCACAGTTTACTTATCTACAGGTACTCGGACAGGGTGGTGCAGCAGGTGGACAAGGTGTTGCTGCCGATGAAAATGATATCCTTTCGGCATTCCGTATGCCTTCTATCATCCCTATTTATGATGAATTTGGAGGATATGCCGGAACAGCTGCAAAAGGTTTCAACAACCCCCGTAACCCGGTTGCCAGCAGAGACGGTCTTAAAAATAATGCAGGCTTCGCAGGAAATGGTTTCGGTAACTTCTACGCTGAACTGGATATCATCCCAGGATTGATGTTGCGTTCCAGCGTTGGTGCTCAGTACGCTAATTTTGCCAACCGCGGTTTCAGCAGGTTACAGTATGAAAACTCTGAGAACAATTCAGCATTTGGGTATAACGAAGGTTCTGGCCACCGTTTCAGCTGGACACTGACCAATACGCTGAACTTCAAGAAACAAATGGGACTACATAACCTGGACGTGATCATTGGACAGGAGGCGTTAAATACAGGTTTCGGTAAAAATCAATCTTCTTCCGGTCTGAATCCGTTTTCGACAGATATCAACTATATCAACATGACGAATGTTAGTTCGCGGGTTGTGAATAGCAATTTTTACAAAGGGGTTACCTTTTATTCGCTATTTGCCCGTGCTAACTACACATTCAACGACAAGTATATCCTGACAGGGGTTGTTCGTCGCGATGGTTCTTCACGTTTTGGAGCAAACAATCGTTACGGGGTGTTCCCGGCGTTCTCTGCGGCATGGAGGATTTCTTCTGAAAACTTCATGAAAAGCATTCCTTTCATCACCGAGCTGAAACTTAGAGGGGGCTACGGTTTGATGGGTAACTCAAACAACGTGGATCCGAACAACCAGTACAGTTTATTTGGTGCTAGTCTTGGAGACTCATCCTATGACCTTAACGGGACCAATTCAAGTGCTTTGGAAGGTTACTACCGTACACGTATCGGTAACAGAAGCGCAAAATGGGAAACTAGTATCACGAAAAACATTGGTATTGACGGTACTTTCCTGAAAGGAAAACTGGATATCATCATTGACTTTTGGCAAAAAGATACCAAGGATCTTTTGTTCCAGGTTCCTGTGACTGCAACCGCGGGATACAATGCTGCTGCGCCTTCGGTTAACGTAGGTAAAATGTCAAACAAAGGAATTGACCTGCAAATCATCAATCGTGGCCGCATTACCAACGACTTGGGTTACGAGGTGAATTTCACTGCAGGTATCATTAAAAACAACATTGAGTCTCTTGCGCCGGGTATCAACTACCTGACCGTTAACCCTGATTTCCGTGGTATTAAGCCAATCAGAAACCAGATCGGATACTCAATTTCTTCATTCTACGGTTACAAAGTGGCTGGTCTTTTCAAGGACAGAGCGGAAGTAGATGCTGCTCCTGATCAGGATGGTGCAGGCCCGGGCCGTTTCCGTTATGAGGATATCAACAAAGACGGTGTGATCAATGCGGATGACAGAACTTATCTGGGAAGCCCCGTTCCGAAGTTTACAGGTGGTATTAACCTCAAATTCACTTACAAAGGATTTGATCTTGAAACTTACATGTATACATCGGTTGGAAACAAGATCTTCAACCTTTCAAAATGGTTTACAGATTTCTATCCATCATTTACAGGAGCTGCGGTTAGTGACCGCGTAAAAGATTCGTGGTTGCCAACCAACACGAACACATCGACGCCGATCTTCGAAAGCACTTCTAATTTCAGTACCAATACGCAATCAAACTCTTTCTATGTGGAGGACGGAACATTCTTCCGTATGCAAAATATAACACTTGGCTACACATTGCCAGGCAACATATTGAACAAACTACGCATGTCGAAATTGCGCGTCTTTGCTTCGACCAACAACTTGTTCACTGCAACAAAGTACAAAGGTCTTGATCCAGGTGTTGGCGGAAACGCGGATACAAACTTCGGAATCGACGTGGGTAACTACCCGATTACAAGAAGCTACACATTGGGTATCAATTTAGGTTTCTAAAATCGAAGAAACAGAGCGCTTATTTCACAATATCGGTTTAGACAGATTTTGATAAAAAAATGAATCAAATGAAAAAAATAATATCAAAAGGAGGGTTAGCAGTTTTGGTGGCACTGATGCTGATCGGATACTCCTGTAAAGAAAGTTTTTTAGAAATTCCCGCTACCGGCCAACTTGATGAAGGACAGCTTTCAACCAAAAAAGGGATTGAAGGTGTGCTGGTATCAGTGTATGGTCAGCTCAATGGACGGGCCAACCGTATGGCCAGTGCGAGTAACTGGGTATGGGGAAGTATCCGCGGTGGTGATGCCAACAAAGGAACGGACCCGGGTGATTTTAGTGATATCAACCCGATTCAACGTTTTGAGTATCAGACCACACAAGGTGTGATCCTTGACAAATGGAAGGGGTTATATGAAGGGGTAGCCCGCGCCAACCTGGTTATGAAGCTGATCGGAGTTGCACAGGCTGATGTTTCAGAAGATGACAAAAAGAGAATAGCCGGTGAGGCCCGTTTTCTTAGAGGTCATTATTATTTCGAGCTGAAAAGAGGATTTAACAATACACCTTACGTTGACGAAACGAAGGACTATGGTACCGGAATCGAGACTGTTCCAAATACCGTGGAATTGTGGCCTTTAATAGAAGCTGACTTGAAATATGCTTACGACAACCTCCCTGAAACACAGGGTGCTGCGGGTCGGACAAACAAATGGGCTGCTGCTGCTTATCTTGCAAAGGCATACATGTATCAAAAGAAGTTTACCGAGGCAAAGGCACTTTACGATCTGATCATTGCAAATGGTAAAACCACCAATGGAAAGAAATACGGCCTGGTTCCAAAATTCCAGGATGCTTTCAAATCAGCAAATGACAACAATGCAGAATCTGTTTTTGCTATTCAGGCGGCCGCCAATACCGGAAGTGTCAACAATGCAAACCCAGAATTTGACCTTAACTGGCCATACAACACCGGCCCGAACGGTCCTGGTAACTGCTGCGGTTTTTTTGCGCCAAGCTTTGAATTGGGTAACTCTTTCCGGACTGATGCTGACGGCCTTCCATTGCTGGATGGTTCCTACAACACAGCTGGTAAAGAGTTGAAAACAGATATGGGCTTGAAATCCAGCGATCCGTTTACACCGGATGCAGGTCCTGTTGACCCTCGTCTTGATCACTCCATTGGTCGTCGTGGCCTTCCTTTCCTTGACTGGATCGATCACCCAGGAAACGACTGGATTCGTAACCAATCCAATGCAGGGCCATATTCTCCAAAGAAATATGCTTACTACAAGGCGGACATTGGATCATTGCAGGACAACAGCTCATGGACGCCGGGTTACACAGCTATCAATGTAAATATCATCAGATTTGCTGACGTACTTTTAATGGCAGCAGAAGCTGAGATCGAAGTAGGATCATTGGAAAAGGCAAGGGAATATGTGAATATTGTCCGGACCCGTGCTTCCAACCCTGAGAGCTTTGTTAAAAAAGGAAATGCTAATGCCGCAAATTATGTGATCGGTATTTACAAGACCGCATTTGCAAGCAAAGAGGCTGCGCGCACTATCGTACGCTTCGAACGGAAGCTCGAACTTTCAGGAGAAGGTCACAGGTTCTTTGACCTTGTACGCTGGGGAATTGCCGATCAGGTCGTGAATGCATACCTGAGCTACGAAGGCAAAAAGCTGAGCGGAGCTTTGGGAGGTGCTAAATTTACACCGAACAAAAACGAGTTCCTTCCATTGCCACAAGAGCAAATTGACTTGCTTGGCAAAGAAATATTGGTACAGAACCCAGGCTATTGATAACAATCTTTGAAACTAAAAGGGGAGGTGGCATTAATTTGCCATCTCCTTTTGTTAATTTCGGAGTATCCCAATTCCACCATTTCATTGCATCAATCTAATGTCTTCAAAGTATTTGTATCCGGCACTTTTGATTTTGCTGTTACTGACATCCTGCAAAAAGAAACTGAAAACTTTTACCCAGCTGGATAGTGGGGAGACGGGTATTCAATTTTCCAATCGCATTGCAGAAAATGACACGATGAACATTCTGTCGTTTGAATATGTGTACAACGGTGGCGGAGTCGCGCTAGGGGATTTTAACAATGATAGCCTTCCGGATGTATATTTTACGGGAAACACGGTAGAGAACAAACTGTATCTCAATAAGGGAGATTTTAAGTTTGAAGATGTCACCAGGACGGCGGGAGTTGAGGGCAAAAGCAAATGGTCAACCGGCGTGGCGTTGATCGATATCAATAACGATAACTTGTTGGATATTTACGTTTGTTCGTCGGTGCGAAAAGTTGCGCGGGAGCGTGAAAACATGCTTTATGTCAATCAGGGCCTTGATAAAAACAAGGTTCCGGTCTTCAAGGAAATGGGTAAGGAATACGGAATTGCGGATACTACCCATACCACCAATGCAGCATTCCTCGACTATGACAATGATGGTGACCTGGATTTGTTTTTGGTGGTGAATGAAATGGACGACAATAATTTTCCAAATAAATATCACAAAAAGATCGTCGATGGTTCGTCGAAAAGGACGGACAGGCTTTACCGAAATGACTGGAACACCAAGCTAAATCATCCGGTTTTTACCAATGTATCGAAGGAAGCAGGAATCCTGATCGAAGGTTACGGTTTGGGGGTCAATGTGACAGATATTAACCAGGACGGCTGGAAAGATATATATGTGACGAATGATTATCTGACCAATGACCTGATGTATATCAACAATGGCAATGGAACGTTTGCCGACAAGGCGTCAACTTACTTTAAGCATACCTCGCATTCCGCCATGGGGAACGACGTAGCCGATATCAATAATGATGGCTTGGTGGATGTTTTGGCGGTGGATATGATGCCGGCGACCAACCGGCGAAAGAAAATGATGACGCCTTCAAACAGCTATGTTACTTATCAGAACAATGAGTTGTTTGGCTATCAATACCAGGTTGCCCGTAACACACTGCAACTTAATCTCGGGAGTCAGACAAAGAATGGTAAAGATCCGGTTTTCAGCGAAATAGGATTGTTGAGCGGTGTCGCGGAAACGGACTGGAGCTGGACGCCGATGGTCACGGATTTTGACAATGACGGGTTAAGGGATATTATCATTACCAACGGTTTCCCTCGCGACATTACCGACCTTGATTTTGTCGCTTACCGCAATGAAGTGTCGAGTGTTATGGAGCCAATGATGATGCTGGATTACATTCCGGCGGTGAAACTGACCAATTTTGCGTTCAGGAATAGAGGTAACCTGGGCTTCGAAGATGTTACAAAAGAGTGGGGAATCGAGTTGGCCAGCTTTTCTAATGGGGCTGCCTATGCGGATCTGGACAATGATGGTGACCTCGACTATGTTGTTAATAATATCAATGATTCAGCGTTTGTCTGCCGTAATAACAGTATTCAGCTGCTGCCGAACGAAAGCAACTATTTGAGGGTTGCGTTTAAAGGTGAGCGTTACAACAAAGCCGGTATTGGGGCCATTGCAGAAATTACCTATGCAAATGGTCAAAAACAGATTACGGAAAACTCACCATATCGCGGCTATTTATCTTCTGTGGAACCTATCGTGCATTTTGGTTTGGGTAAAGTAAGGCAAGTTGATCAGTTGAAAATTACCTGGCCAGGCGGAAAAACACAGATATTGAAAAACATTCAGGGTAACAAAGTTTTGACAGTTTTTGAAAAGAATGCTACGGATATGTCGGCTCAGCCAGACGATGACAATGTCACTGATAGCACACTTTTTAACGATATTACTGCCTTGCTAAATGTTCCCTACCGCCACGAGGAGACGGATGTGATCGATTTCAACCTTCAAAAACTGATACCCCATAAAATGTCCCAGTTTGGACCGGCACTGGCAGCCGGCGACGTGAATGGTGACGGACTGGATGATGTGTTTGTGGGAGGAGCCTACATGCATAAAGGGCGCTTTTTGTTGCAGCAATCCAATGGCCAGTTTAAAGTTTCTGACTTGCTCCCCGGAGCCGAAGGGTTGGTTAAAGAAACGGAAGATATGGGCGTACTGCTTTTTGACGCGGATAATGATAAAGACCTGGACCTCTATATCGTGAGTGGAAGTTACGAGATCAAGGCGGGATCCAATGGTCTTAAGAATATGCTTTATATCAATGATGGTAGTGGAAAATTCAATGCAGATCCCTCCGCATTGCCACAGTTTCTGGTCAATGGCTCCTGTGTGAGAGCGGTTGATTATGATAAGGATGGTGATCTGGACCTTTTTATTGGGGGTAGGGTGGAGTCAGGCGTATATCCCAAACCGGTTTCCAGTTACGTGTTGCGGAATGATACCAAAAACAATGCTCCCCGTTTCTCCGACGTGACTACCAGCGTTGCGCCCGAGCTTGCTAACATTGGTTTGGTTTGCGATGCCTTGTGGACCGATTTTGACAATGACGGATGGGTGGACCTGCTGGTGGCAGGGGAATGGATGCCGCTTACTTTCTTTAAAAACACCGGTGGTAAATTTGCGAGGATTAATTCAGGGCTTGAAAATCGGAAAGGTTGGTGGAGTAGCTTGCTTTCGGGGGATTTCGATAATGATGGAGATATGGACTATGTGGCTGGAAACCTGGGTGTGAATTCATTGAGCAGGGCTTCTGAAACCCGACCAGTGAGTATGTATGCCAAGGATTTCAACAATGACGGTTACTTTGATGCGATTCCGACGGTGTTTTACGAGGCTTTGGACAACACTTACAAGGAATTTCCATACAATACCCGTGACGATATGGGCAAGCAGATTATTCAGGTACGTCAGCGGTTCCAGGAATACGGAAAGTTTGCCGAATCAGGATTAAGCGACATATTGAAACCGGAGGAGTTAAAGGACGCCTTGCATGTTTCGGCAACCTGGATGCGCAGTAGCTATGTTGAAAACCAGGGGAATGGTAAGTTTATGATTCACGAATTGCCGATTCAGGCACAGTTTGCACCAATATTCGGCATGATAGCCGACGATTTCGATCAGGACGGTAACCTGGATGTTATGATTTCAGGTAATGACTATGGGTCAGAAGTGTCTGTGGGGAGGTATGATGCATTTTATGGGTTGGTTTTAAAAGGTAATGGTAAAGGCAACTTCCAACCTTTGACGCTGGCACAAAGCGGTTATTCCACATCAGGTAATGCGAAAGGCCTTGTGAGGCTCGCTGCACCAGGAAACAGATGGCTGACGGTTACTTCGCAAAACCGCGATTCTTTAAGATTTCATCAGAGTATCAGCGAAGTAAGACAGGTTGCACTTTTGCCAAATGAGACAACGGTGACACTTCAGTTCAAAAATGGGAAAAGTAGAAGGGAAGAAGTTAGCTACGGCTCATCGTTCCTATCTCAGTCCTCGCACACGCTGTTCTTGCCAGGATATTTGCGGGGGGCCATAATATTCGATTCAAAAGGACGGAAAAGGCAAATTAAATAACGGACCTGACTTATTTTTTGATGCATAAGCATTTACCGGTGGCCTGAATAGAACAAACTATTCAGGCCTTTTTTTTGTGCCTCTGATCAGACATAATAAATATAATTATTCCGTTATCAACAATGATATGTCAATTTTACAATTATAACTTTTTACAGTTATTATGTAACTATATTTTTATTTATATATTAATGTTTTTAGGTCATTTGATAGCTCAAAACCAGGGTTATTTTATATCGGATATTGACATTTTGTAACCATATATTTACTATAAAATGCTAAAAATGTGATATTTGTAATATTGACACTTTAAAAAATCACATTAAAATTAAGTTAAAAGCAGTATGATTTAAGTCAATTTTTATTGAAATAGTACAATAAAAATTGATATTTTAAATTGAAAAAATACAAATGTATATTTTGTAGAATATATAGACTGTTTATTAGATTATTTGATGATGAAAAATTATAGTTTTGAGATGTATAACTAATATTAACCTAACTAGATACGATGAAACAAAATTACCTTCTCCTGGGAAGCAGGCTTATGTTTAGTATGTTACTGTTTCTCTTATGTCAAAATGCATTTTCCCAGGATATTACGATCTCGGGGAAGATTTCGGATGAGTCAACAGGTTCAAGCTTGCCCGGTGCTTCGGTTACTTTGAAAGGTTCCACGACAATCGGTGTCACTACTGATGCTGATGGAAAGTACACCATTAAAGTGCCCTCCAGTGCTCAAACCATTGTTATTTCATTCATCGGCTACTCTGCAAAAGAGGTCGCCATAGGAAACAGGACCGTTATTGACGTAACCCTGGCCAGTGATGTAAGCGCATTGGAAGAGGTAATTGTAACTGGCTATGGCTCGCAGTCCAAAAGAGACATTACTGGTTCGGTAACCACTGTCAATGCGAAAGACCTTCAATCGGTTCCGGCTACCACATTTGCCCAGCAGCTGCAAGGCCGCGCGTCCGGGTTGAACATCGTAAATGATGCAACACCGGGTGGAAATGCAACCGTACGTATACGGGGATTCGGTACCATTGGTAATAACGATCCTTTGTTCATTATCGACGGCGTCCCAACCGAGAATCAGGGTAACCTTAACCCTAATGACATTGAAACCATTCAGATCCTGAAGGATGCATCATCTGCATCAATTTACGGTTCTCGTGCGGCAAACGGGGTAGTCATCATTACCACTAAAAGAGGAAAAATAGGTAAGCCGGTTATTTCCTTCAATGCTTACTACGGTACTCAAAAAACTTACAAGGATGCGGAAGCATTGAACGCAAAGGAATTGGGCACGTACCTGTACCTGGCAGACAAGTATGCTGGTAAAACACCGTCTCATGGTCAGTATACATTTGGCCCCAACGGTGAAATAACCGTCCCTGACTATGTATTCCCAAGTAAAGGTAAAAACGGTACGCCGGATGTTGATCCGGCCAAATACTCACTGGTGCCGGGTAACATTTATGCGATAACCAAAGCAGCCGACACCAACTGGTGGAAAGAGCTGACTACCACTGCTCCGATCCAGAACTATCAGCTTTCGGCAACCGGCGGAACTGAAAACAGCCGTTACGCACTTTCTATCGGTTATTTCAGCCAGGATGGGGTAGTGAAATTCATCGGTTATGACCGTTACACGATCCGCGCCAACACCGAGTTTTCTGCACTGGGAAAACGATTGAGAGTTGGTGAAAACCTTGCCGTATCATTTGACAACAGAAAAGGAGGATTTGGTAACAACCAGGAACAAAATGCTGTATCTGGTAGCTACAAACACCATCCTTTGCTGCCTATTTATGACATTGCAGGAAACTTCGCAGGTTCACGCGGAGCCAACCTTGGTAACAACTCTAACCCATACGCAACATTATACCGCGAAAAAGACAACACAACTTATCGTCTGCGGGCATTTGGTAATGTGTACGGAGAGTTTGATATCATTCCTAACCTGACCATTAAAACCAGTCTTGGTATTGACGGGGTTAGCCAGAGAGGACGTTATATCGGCCGCGCCAACCCTGAATACGTGGAAGGTAGCTTCAACAACGGATCTACATCTACCGACTACTACTCGTACCAGTGGGTCTGGTCAAATACATTGAGCTATTCAAGGAACTTCGGGACCAATCACAAAGTGGATGCTTACATCGGTATAGAATCTATCCGGGAATTTGCTGAGGAGTTTGGTGCGTCCCGTTCAGGCTATGCATTTGAAATTCCATCTATTATCAATTACCTGAACCTGGGGGATGCTACGAAAGCAACCAACTATGGTGGTGTGAACAGGGATTACAGCCTTTACTCGCAATTCGGTAAAATCAACTACGGTTATGCTGATAAGTACCTGTTCCAATTTATTTTGAGAAATGATGCTTCATCACGTTTCCAACAAGCTTCCAGAAGCGCGCTATTCCCTGCATTCAGTGCGGGATGGAGGCTTTCGGAGGAGGGTTTTATGAAAGGGATCAGTTTTATCAACGACATGAAACTCCGTTACGGATGGGGTAAAACAGGTAACCAGAAAATCGGGGATTACAACGCATTTACAACATACCGCGCTGATATTTACCATGCAGGTTACCCGATCGACGGCTCAGGCAGCCAGCCTACTATCGGATATGATGCTTCGTCATTTGGTAACCCAAAAGCTAAATGGGAAACAACAACTTCCAATAACCTTGGTTTGGATGCAACATTCCTGAATGACGCGTTAACATTGGAAATTGATTTCTGGAACAGAAAAACAGCAGACATGTTGTTCTCGACGCCGATCACCTTTACAGCGGGTGACGCAAATGCACCGTCATTCAACGTAGGTGCGATGACCAACAAAGGTATTGACCTTGGTATCGGCTATCGTAATACATTGATGAAAGGTGATTTCCGTTACGGGGTATCTGTTAACTACTCCATGTACCGTAACACAGTTGATAAACTGGATGAAAGTGATGCTACCAAATATTTCGGTTCTGGCTCACGCGTTCCTGCTGTAACACTTACTCAGGCAGGTCTCCCAATTTCGTCTTACTACGGATACAAAGTTTTGGGTCTGTTCCAGTCCGACGAAGAAGCCAAAGCATGGGCTCCTTACGGATCTTATAATAAGGCTGGTAAATTCAAAATCGCCGATATCAATAATGATGGAAAAATCACTGATGATGACCGTACTGTGATCGGTAATCCACACCCTGACTTTGTATACGGCGTTAACCTGAACCTGGGTTACAAAGCCTTTGATCTGACTATTTTCGGTAACGGTGTGGTTGGTAACGAAATCTTCAACTACCTGCGTTACTTCACGGATTTCAATACATTCCAGGGTAACAGAGCGAAACGCGCACTTTACGATGCATGGCAGCCTGATCACAAAGAAGGTACTGTGCCCATTATGGATGCAGATGACCAGATCAGTAGCCGCCCGTCCAGTTATTTTGTGGAAAAGGGTACCTACTTCCGTCTGAAAAATGTCCAGCTGACTTTCACATTGCCAAAAACAGTTGCTTCGAAAATCGGATTTAGTAATGCACAGGTGTATGTACAGGGTCAAAACATGCTGACTATCAGCAAGTATTCAGGTCTTAACCCTGAAATTCAGACAGGTGCAGATAATACCCTTGGCTTTGACGGAGGTTATATGCCAGTGTCCCGGACGTTCCTGTTGGGTCTAAATGTTTCTTTCTGATAACCGGTTATTGTAGTTGACCCTAAAAATATTCAAATATATGAATACGAAAATTTTAAAATATTTGCTTTCAGTGGGACTGGCGATCGGGATTGTATCCGCTTGTAAGGACTCATTTTTATCCAAAGACCCACAAGGGCAGTACAGCCCTACGGCACTCAAAACTCCAAGTGGGGTAGAAGGTTTGCTGATTGGAGCTTACGCTATGATCGACGGGCAAGGACTCGACGGCCAAGATGCCTGGAACAATGATATCCAGAGCTGGGTGTTTGGAGGATTGGCCTCAGACGATTCTTACAAAGGAACGGATGCGGGTGACCAGCCGGAGCAGTCGTTCATTGAAAAGTATGACTTCCAGCCAACCAACAACCACATCAAAAACAAATGGCGTGGACTTTATAAAGGTATTGCCAGAACCAATGATGTGATCAATACATTGTCAGAAGTTAAAGAAGTAGGCGACACCAGACGGAAACAGATCATTGCGGAAGCACGGTTCCTGCGCGGGCTTTTCCATTTTGAGGCAAAGAAAATGTGGAAGACGATTCCCTATATCGACGAAAACGTTTACAAGCTGGATGACCTCGAAAGTACAAAAATTCCTAACGACAAAGATGTTTGGCCGTTGATCGAGGCGGATTTCAAAGCTGCGTCGGAAGGTCTTCCGGAAACTCAGTCGCAGGTTGGACGTCCAACCAAATGGGCTGCATTGGCGTTTCTTGCCAAAACCTACATGTACCAGGGCTGGAATGTTACTACGGGAGTTGCCAATACCGCTGTTTTGCAAAAAGCTAAACCAGTGTTGGAGCAGATCATTGCTTCGGGCAAGTTTTCGCTTGCACCTAAGTTCGAAGACAACTTCCTGATCGCGACGCGTAACAATGTTGAATCTATTTTTGAAATTCAGTATGCAGTTTCAAGTGCCTCGGGCGATGCTGCCGATGCAGGTGTAGGTTTGGCTCACCCATACATTGATCCATGGGGTTGCTGCGGATTTTACCAGCCTTCTCAAAATCTTGTAAATGCATTCAGAACGTCTGCTACGGGCCTTCCTCTATTAGATACTTTCAATGATACCGATGTTAAGAACGACCAGGGATTGAAGTACACAGATCCTTTTGTCCCTGAAACGGGCCCATTGGATCCACGTTTGGATCAGACTGTTGGTCGCCGTGGCATTTTGTTCAAAGATTTCAAGATACATGGTAGCGACTTTATCCGTGACCAGACTTATGCAGGACCTTATTCACCTAAAAAACACATTTCCGAAAAAGCGGGTTTTGGTATTAATGGCTGGGGGAACCTGTCAAGCAACAACTACCGGATCATGCGTTATGGAATGGTGTTGTTGTGGCTTGCTGAATGCGAAGTGGAGCTTGGCAATTTGGAGAGTGCAAGAAAGCTTGTCAATCAGATTCGTACCCGTGCAGCTAATCCAGCTGGGTTTGTTAAAAAAGCGGTGCAGGGAAGCAAGTCGCGGGATGACTATACCGTCTTGAACGAGCCGGCTGCTAACTATGTGATTAAGACGTACGACCAGGCATGGGCCGACGCGGAGACAGCTCGCAAGGCAGTAAGGTTTGAATCGCGCCTTGAATATGCGATGGAGGGACACAGGTTCTTCGATCTTCAGAGGTGGGGAATTGCAGCTGAAACATTGAATAAATATGTTACTGTAGAGTCTAGCAAAAGAGTTTATAAAAAGGGAGCTGTTTTTACAAAGGGTAAAAATGAGTATTTCCCAATTCCTCAGGAAGCCATTGACCGTTCCTATAAAGCTGGTGTACCAACACTGACTCAGGATCCGGCATATAAATAGTTTGGTTAATATAACCAATATTTGTTAAGCGTTTGTAGTCTAGAAAAGCCTCTGCACCCGAATTGTGCAGAGGCTTTCTTCTTTTATCTCCGTTAATTAATCCTTATTTCCTGAGAAGGCTTTTCGGAACCGGGAATGATGGGAAGCGTTAAATGAAGGATACCATTCTGATACTCGGCTTGTATGTTTTCAGTATCCACTGTCTGATCGATCATGAAAGTTCTTTCAAATGATGTTTTGCTGAATTCATGGCGTATCCAGTTCCGGTTTTCTTCACCTTCTTGTTTCAATTCGTATGAAACAGTCAGTTCGTGACCCTTCACGCTGATCCTGAAATCCTCCTTCGCTCTGTCCGGAGCGAAAACAAGCAGTTCGTAACTGGTTTCGCTTTTCACAATGTTGACGGGAACCTTATACTCCCTGTTTGGGCCAAATGACCTGCTGAAATGTTCGTGGCGCATTCCATACCCACGGTTTCCATATCTGTTATTGCACATGGTTGTTTTTGTTTTGAAGTTTAAAATTTTTGAGAATCCTTATCAGGAAAGTCTTCCGGCTTGGCATGATGCCTTTCATGATTGTCGGAGCGCTGCTTCCATTGATGGGCGCAACTTGATTTTCCGTAGTGCCGGGACATGCGCTGATGAAATCGTTCTCCCACTGTCAAATGGAGGCTTGCTGCGGTAATAACAGCTACGCTGATACCCAGCAGCATTCGGGTGCTTCTTTTCATGGCTTATATTTTTTGTGGATTTTGGTTATAATGATCTCTTAGGCCTTCCTTTTGTCCAAAATCATTATAGTGGGCATAACGATCATAGTGACGATGATAATGTCGCCAGCGGCCTCCCCATCTCCTTCTGGCAAAAAGACGAAAAATGAGACCCACAAACAGGAAGAAGAACAATGCTTTAAAAAGCAGGAATGGAATTGCAAACAACAGGAACCCACCCAGGATTCCGGCGAAGATTACTTTTAAAACTGATGCGAACATGGCTTTTAAGTTTTGATGTACAGTATTATCGACGTATCAGTTGGAGAATTACTTTAATGGATTTGGAAAAAAATAGAAAAGCCCGGCTTGTGGCCGGGCTCATCCAATATCACTCATCCTCAGGAGGCTTTCCGCATCGGTTGCGCATTTGCTGCCGAAATTTGATACGGTCTTCGGCGCTCATTTCACGCCACTTGTTTCGCCATTGTGGTCCGAAGGGTTGATCTCCAAAATCGTTGTCTTTGAATTTTTCCCAATTTCCCCAGCGTCTTGGTCCACCACCTTTCGATCCTCCAAAATTTCCGAAAAGGATCCTGCACAATACAAGCAAGCCCACCGACTGCCAGTAAGATATCGGATTGACATTCAGCAGGGCGGGCAAAATAGCATTCCATAAGAACCGGACGATCGCTCCCAGCGCCAATGCGGCTAATACCGCAAAAACGGGCATCGCAAAACGCATTTTGTATCTATGTGGGTGGTTCATGATTGACAAATTTAATAATTTACAAATTCCTGATACAATGTTTCCAGTCGCTCGCGCAAATGCCGAACTGCATAACGTTTACGGGAAATGAGTGTTTTAATGTTTTCACCGGTACGGTCAGCGATTTCCTGGAAAGTTTGATCTTCCAGTTCATTCCAAACAAATACCTGACGTTGATTTTCGGGCAGCTCTTCCAGGGCAATGCCCAGTTGCTCCCAAAACAGCTCTTTCATATATACCGTCTCGGGCGTACCGTCATCGGCGAGCAGAATGTCCTTAAAATAAAATTCGCCGTCCTCATCCTCATAGCCGTAATCTTCCAGTGAATCGGGCTTCTGCTTCCGGTATTTGTCGATGATCCGGTTGCGTGCTACTCTGTAAAGCCAGCTCCCGATTTGCTCAATTGCTTCAATTTCAGGTACGCTGCTCAGTTGAAACCAAACATCCTGAAGAATATCTTCCGCATCCTCATCCGTGTTCACGCGCTGCCTGATAAAACCCAGCAACTGCTTACTATAGGAAGTGACCGTTTGAATGATATTTGGTTTCTTTTGCGCCAAATTGAAAGTTAGATGATTAGTAACAGGTTATTAGACGGCGGGCAGGCGAAAATACTTTAAGTAAAAATTCATTTTTATTGACAATAAGGCCTTATCAATGGTATTTATTAGTAAAGTACAATATCTATGCAATTGTACTATTTTAATCTATGTGTCAAATTTCAAACGACTTGTTGTACTATTGTTATAATGATATAACTATTCTAATATTAATAGATAACAACAAAAAGAACTTTAAACAGCCGAATAGTTGCTTATTGACTTGTATTTAGAATGTTGAGTAAATTTGAATCATCAAACGGAGCAAAAGGGTAACCGAAGCACTAGTTTGAAAGAACTTAAAGTACTGATTAAGTAAATATCTAAAAAGTACAATTGGTTAAATTAATTCAGACATTAAACATTCAAAATAAAATGAAAAAAACTATCTTGACAATCGCAGTTTTGGTGGGAGTATCAGCTGCTAATTTTTCTATCGCTAATGATAAAGTGAAAGAAAACAATTCATCAATTGAACTGGTTTCTTCAAGCGAATTGAAATTCAAATTGACGCTTGACAACGTAAAAGAGAGATCTTCTCTGACTATCAAGGATTTCAACGGAGACATCGTTTACAGCACTTCTCTTCCAAAATCTGAGAACTACTCTAAAATCTTCGATCTATCGAACCTTGCTGACGGTAACTACAGCTTCATTATCAACAATGGTAACGAAATTTCTTCAAAACCATTCGTAATCTCAACTGAAACAAAACGTCAGGTTACTGCTGTAATTAAGTAATTGAGCATATCATTTCAACGTTATTAGTATGAAAAAAAGGCAGTTCCGTTGTGGGACTGCCTTTTGCATTCTATGAGGTTCTTGTTAATAAGTCATTACCTTCTTTTCGTTGCTGCTCTGGAAGGCCAGGTCGATAACCCGGGTAGTGCGGAGGATTTCTTCCGGCTTTACTGCTAGCTCGGCACCATTCACGATGGCATCATATACGTTCTGATAAAATGGCGCGTAGTCACCGGCCTCGCTTTCAATAATACCAGTGTACTCCTCGCTCGACAATTTTCCCCAGCGATCTTCCGGTTCAACACCCCACGGCTTTACGTTTGGCAGGACATTTTTACGCAAAGTTTCTTCCTGAGGGTCCAATCCGCCTTTGATGAAAGATCCTTTTGAGCCGTGAATCTGGTAACGCAAATGATTTTCGTAAACCATCAGGCTGGATTTCAGAATGATAAGCTTGTTGTCATAACCCAGTCTTACGTCAAAATAGTCATCGATTTCACTATTTGGTCTCACTGAACGCACTTCCGCGGTAACGGTTTTCGGTTCGCCAAACAATACCAACGCCTGGTCGATCAGGTGAGGGCCGAGGTTATACAGGTTTCCACCAACATCAACCTTTTTTTCTTTCCAAGATTCGGTTGGTACCACAGGCCTGAAACGGTCGTAGCGGCATTCGTACTCAACAATATCTCCGAGTTTATCTTCTGCGATCAGTTTTTTAATGGTCAAGAAGTCAGAATCCCAGCGACGGTTCTGATACGCGGTCAAAACAAGGCCTTTTTGCTTTGCAAGCTCCACTAATTGTTTAGCCTCCGCTTCTGTCGCTGCGAATGGCTTTTCGATCACAACATGTTTGCCGTTTTCCAGCGCGTCCATAGCATAGGAAAAGTGGCTTGCATTGGGCGAACAAATGAACACTACATCAATCTCCTCATCGCTTAGCAGTTCCTCTACCGATCTCGCGTTGCCGATCGACGGATCGAACTCCTGTGCTTCATTTTTACTTCTTTCAACAACCGTTTTGATCTTGAAACCGGGATTGGTACTCAGAAACGGAGAATGAAAATATCGTCCGGACAATCCGAAAGCAATTAACCCGACATTGAGAATTTTTGAAGGCATAGTTTTAAATTTAGTCTTTGTGGCAAAGTTAACTTTTGACGGCATACGCCCAATAGCTAGTTTTGGTTTTATGCCGTTGTTTACTATTTGAGATTTGAATTAATGACATTATATTTGACTAATACTAAATGCTTTCGCCATGACAACGGAGGAAAAGAAAATTGATCTTATCGGAAAAATTATTAGTCTTGAAAACGATGAGATCATTGATATGGTTAATGATCTGCTGAACGGTGCAAGAGAAGAAGCAGGGTTAAGAAGGGCAGGATGGGGAAAGGGGATGGTTAACTATGTTTCCGAAGATTTTGACGATTTTATCCCACCAGGCTTCTCCAAAAATACCAAACTACCTCATTGACACACACATATTACTTTGGCATTCGGAAAACGACACAAAACTATCTCAGACGGTTCTCGCTGAGCTCAATTCTCCAAGTACAAAGCTCTATATAAGTCAAGCTACCTACTGGGAAATGACTATCAAAAAAGGCCTTGGCAAGCTCAATCTGACCGGTTCCATTAGCGACTTCTATTTATCCGCCCTACAAAATTCATTTCAGGTTCTGCCTTTTGATATTGGCCATTGCCAGGTTCTCGAAAATCTTCCTCAATACCATAGTGATCCTTTTGACAGGATGATTATCGCTCAGGCCATTGCGGAAAACCTGGTGATTATCACACAAGACGAGAAGTTTAGATTGTATGAAGAGCTAGTAACTATTTTCTGGAACTAGACAAAAAAGCTAAGGCAGCGCAAATGCAACAAACTTGTCGCCAGACCTGGTATTGAGCTTCCCGCCACCACATGCTATGACGATATATTGACGACCATTCACTGAATAGGTACTTGGAGAAGCGTATCCGGCAGCGGGTAATGTGGCTGTCCAGAGGATCTTTCCGGTTTCTTTTTCAATGGCGCGAAACTGTTCGTCCCTGCTGGCGGCTATAAATATCAGGTTGCTGGCTGTTACCAGCGGACCACCGTAATTGTCAGTGCCGGTAGGAGGTATTCCTTTGTCAATGAGCGCTTTGTATTCTCCCAAAGGTATCTGCCAGCGACGTTGGCCGGTATTCAAATCCACAGCAGTAAGCGTGCCCCAAGGCGGCTGACTCACCGGATAACCATTTTTGTCGTACCAACGATTGTAGCCGGTATGTTGGTAAGGGACTGTTCCGTTTTTGGTTGCTACCAATGCATTGTTATCATTTTTATTGAAAAGAAAATCGACAATGGCCTTCCTCTCGGCCTCTGAAATATGTGAAAACGAAGGCATCATACCTTTTCCTTTTTGCAAAATGGCGTGTACCTGCTCTGTTTTTAATCTTTTGTCAACATTGGCCAGAGATGGATACGAGCCATCGTGGTTGCCCATTTTGTCAGCTCCGTGGCAGGCGGCGCAGTTTAATTGGTACAAATTTGCACCTGTAACTCCTTTTTTATCTGAAATCACTTCCTTTTTTACCAATGATGTATAAACCGGGATTTCCTTCGCGGGTACATATAATATGCCTTCCTGGTCCGTAGCAGCACCTCCCCATTGCGCGCCGCCGTCTGTTCCGGGATAAAATATCGTCATATCGCCGGTAATGGGAATGTAAGCACTGCCAGTTTTTGCTTTGCTTAATAAGCCAGCCAGCGAATCCCGATCCGCTACAAATGAATTGAAGTTCTTTTCATGAAAAGTTTGCCGGGTAAAAGGTAAAGGTAAGGTCGGTATCGGCTGGGTACGACTGGGTTTTTCACCGAGCATGGCATCCATTACAAAGGCCGTTTCCTTGATCGGGAACAATGGTTTTCCGGTAACCCTGTCAAATACAAAAACATAGCCCTGCTTGGTAATCTGCACTACGGCATCAACCTGTTTTCCCTGATGCGTCACTGTTACCAGATTCGGCGGGGCGGGAGGGTCGCGGTCCCAAATGTCGTGATGTACCAGTTGAAAATGCCAAAGACGTTTGCCGGTTGCAGCATCCAATGCAATAAGGCAATTAGCAAACAGGTTGTTTCCCGGCCGGTTGCCGCCATAAAAGTCATAGGCCGCAGATCCGGTCGGAATGTAAACGATGCCACGACCGCGATCAATCGCCATACCGGCCCAGGCATTGGCACCACCAAAGTTCTTGCGCGCGGGCTGCGCTTGCCATGTGTTGTAGCCGTATTCTCCGAGCGCAGGTATCGTGTGGAATGTCCACGCCAGCTTGCCTGTGAGCACATTGTATGCGCGTACATCACCCAGGAGAGCGGTCTCGGATTCTGCGACGCGGGTACCGACGATGATCAGGTTTTTGAAAATGGTATTAGGCGTATTCGAAGTAATGTAGTCATCGGCTCCGGGACGTTCTATGTCGGTTTTCAGGTTGATCCGCCCTTTTTCTCCAAAAGATTCAATGAGTTCGCCGGTAGTAGCATTCAATGCGTACAGCCATTTTCTCGCACCGAAGAAAATCCTTTTATCAGAGCCCTGTTCCCAGTAGGTAAGCCCGCGACTGGTGGTTCCGCCATTGTCTGTCAGGCTGGTTTTCCATATTTCCTTCCCTGTGGCCGCGTTAATGGCGAAAGCCTGCGTACCGGCTGACACTCCGTAAAGAATGCCTTTGATAATGATCGGGTTACATTGGATCTGGCTTCGGTTGCCGATTGTATCTGCGCCGCCAGACGCGTAAGTCCAGGCGACTTTCAGTTGTTCTACATTCTCCTTGCTGATCTGGGTGAGCGGAGAGTAATGACTTCTGGCGCCGTCACCATTGTATTCCGGCCAGGAGGTATCTCCCGGGTCCGGAAAAAGCAAAAAGCCGGTAAGGATCAGAAAAATTCCGGAAAGGATAATCGGTACTGACTTCATCGATAGCAGGTTGATAGATACGGTTTAAGCTTCCGCCCACAATTCCTTCACCCGTTGCAAATCACGTTTCATAGCATCAAAGACCACTTTTTTATCAACAGTAATCTTATCAGCACCCTGATCGGCCCCGCCTAGTGGATATTCGAGGTGCAAACATACCGGTACATCGATTTTGAACTCTTTTATTAACTTAAAATAGGTTTTGAAATCGACCATTCCTTCGCCCAGCGGGACGCTTTTCACGGCCCATTTTCCAGCATTATTTTTCTCCCAAATAAAATCTTTGAGAACAATGGTTTTAATGTATGGACGGATCAGATTAAAACCGGTTTGCCACGAAAGCCCGCCTTCCACCGTCGCGTGGCGAATGTCGTACTGCGCTCCCATTGTTTTGGTATCAGCCTTCTGAAGGATATTCCAGATCTCAAACATCGAAGCGCCTACCATTCGGCCCGAATGGTTTTGGTAGCAGCCGGTAAGCCCTATTTTACTGTTCAATTGACTTAATCCTGCCATTTTCGACTGGTAGTCGGTCAAAAGTTCAGGAATGCTTTTCTGCTCGTTGTATTTGTACCAGTTCATCCGGTAGTATTTGAAACCCAGCTTAGCCGCTGTTTCCAACACATTTTTATCAAGAGGATTACCCGCGTCTTCCACCGCGGTACAGAACATCAGTGGCGTAAAACCTACTTTTTTCATCGCTTCGACGGCCATAGGAAGGTCGGAATCTACTTTTTCGGGAAGTACATGACCTTTTGGACGAACTGTAAGGTCAATACCATCAAAGCCAAGCTCTTTCGCAACTTCCGCCATATCCCGGTAATTCAGGAATTGCAGGTGTTTTGAAAAAATATTGATCTTTGGCGTATCGGCCAATGCAGTCTGACTTTTTGCAAAAGCTTCATGGGTCAGCATTGGAATGGCGCTTCCGGCTAAGGCTGTGTTGATCAGGAAATTGCGGCGGGAAATCTGAATGGACATAGTTAAGACTTTGAGATCACAAAAACGTATTTTCCTTTCTGTTTTAATGCTTTACTGCGTAGAACAATTCTCTGTACCGGGTGGCTGTCCCACTTGGTTTTGAAACTGTTGTACTCCATGCCTTCGGTCGACGGAAATTCTTTGGTTACAACCCAGAGTTTAGGATCATAAGTGAGTGAGACCGTTTTTTTACCGGCAGAAGTAAAAATGATTTTTCCAGGTGTTTCGAGGTTTACATCGCAAATCGTCATGAATATCTGTTTCAATGAATCCGGTGCCTGGTTCAATGCATAATCATCCGAGATTTCGATCAGGTTTTTGGGTTTGCTAAGCTTCACGAGCCTGTTCCAGGAGATAATGCCCGCTTCCTTGGGATATGAAGGTGCAATGTCCATAGCCAATGAAACTTCTTTATCAGTAGCAATGCTTTTTACATTTTTTGCATTAAAATTCCGCCCTGCCGATTGACCATAATCATTGATAATGGGCAAATTATGGTACTGCGACTGCGTAAACCAAAGCTCATAACGCTTAGATGAAAACGTGCGTGCCGTATAATTTCCCCGTCCCGCATCAATGATAATGGGCTCACCGTCAGCATAGACAATGAAATCACCAACATCATTATGATTGTGACTTTCAGCATTGTGGCCAGCATGTGTAGCCAGGTACAGACCATTGGAAGATCGGGCGGTCATGACTTCAATGTCTGACAACCATGCATTTTTGACAGGGTCAAATTGTTTTTTTGGTTCGCCTGTGATCTTTTTAATGGTCAATAAATTTTCGACTTTTCTAGGTCTGTGAAATCCACCGTTGCCTATTCCGCTGCCGAATTTTTCATATGCCCATTCTCCAAAAGACACCAGATCGGGATCTCCCACAGCTTTACCAAACCGGTACAGCATCAATCCGTCAGGTTTCAACTTGGGATCAGCGTCTGCAAAATTGACGAAGTAATCATCTGCAATGTGAACCTTATAAACATAGGCTGCCATTTTCTGAATGAGCGGGTCTTTGTATACATTAACCTTGCCATTCGTCGCTTTTTCCAGAATTTCAAGACAGTCGTAAGCACTGGCCCCTGCTGCGAACCAGTAACTGGGACCTTCGTCGCAGCCGCCATCATCGCCCAGGCTGTTGAAATAGGAATCAAGGAATACCATATAATTGTAGGCGTAGTCGATTCTTTTCTTGCTATCCTGTTCCAATAAAAGATCCGCAATGAGCAGGTTGGAAACGATCCACGGATTCCAGTTGTTGACAGGGCTCGTCTTGCTCAGGTATCCGTATCGGTTGGTTTGTTTGATGGGTTCGAAAACCTTTCTAGTAGTTTCCTGATAAATCCTGCGGCGAATGAGTGGGGAAATCTTGTCGAGCTGTTCGCCAATAAAATAGTCCGTCAATGCGAGTACGCCGGCGGTTTCAGCTGTAAACAGATCTACCGTGGGATCTTCTGCGTCGGGCAGGCCATTCTTTGCTTTTTGAACGCCCAAATGCGCCGGTACGCCCCAATAAGTTTCCTCACAAATCGCCCAGACCAGATTGACGATTGCTTCGGTGAACCTGCCTTTTCCTTCGATACTTTCAGCCAAAATCAGGCTCATCAGCTGGTTTCTTCGCCCAAAAGAGGCGGTACTGTGCCTTTCTCGGTCACCGCTACGGACGTAATCAAGCAGCAACGAAGCCGTAACGGCGGGTATCGGCTTAGCCAGCGCCTCTTCGCCGCTCTGAATGATAGCGTCCAAGTCTTTTTGATCGACCTGCTTTTTCCATTCTTCGGGCGTTTTGGGGTAGGGTGCCCAGTTTTCCCTTGGGACCAAAGCCTGCGCGATGGTTTCCGGAGAATACTGTTTGGACAAAATATTACGCTGTGTGACCTGAGCAGCAGCACTGCCGATGAAAATGACGGACAGAAACAGTGAAATTCGTAGCATATTTTAAGTGTTTAGGAGCATTTAAAATCACCAGCTTACAAGGTTTGCATGGTAATTAGAAACGAGAATGCAGATATACGATCTAATTCAGTAGAAACATGAGTTTTCATCTTTTTTGTTAAAATTTTGTTGGACTTTTCTTTCAAATTATATGAATGTTGAACGTATGCAACGTCGGGATTTCCTGAAAGCAGGAGCGGTCGTTTCTTCTTTTATGATTGTTCCAAGGCATGTTTTGGGTAAAGGTTATACTGCGCCGAGTGACAAGGTTGCTCTGGGTTTTATCGGATGCGGCCGTCAGAGCAGCGGGTTGCGCAATCGTTTCCTGGATACTATGGAAACCCAGATCGTAGCTGCTTCGGATGTATATGCCGTCAAACTGGACTCATTTTTGAATGTCACAAACAAATGGTATGCCGAAAAGCTGGGCCAAAATAATTATAAATCCGCAGTAGGGATCACTGATTTCCGCGAGCTGCTTTCGCGAAAAGACATTGATGCCGTCGTAATCGCATCGCCCGATCACTGGCATGCTGCGATGGCAGTTAGAGCGGCGCAGGCGGGTAAAGACATTTACTGCGAAAAGCCGTTATCGCTGACCGTAAAGGAAGGACGAGCAATGGTGGATGCTACCCGGAAAAATAATCGCGTTTTTCAGACGGGAAGTATGCAGCGTTCATCCAAAGAATTCACACAGGCTGTGCAGCTGGTACGTAGCGGTGCTATTGGTAAGATTCAAAAAGTATATGTGAATGTGGGTGGGCCACCGAAAGTATGGGACTTGCAGCAGGAAGCTGCTCCTTCCGGGTTAAACTGGGATATGTGGATGGGACCTAATGTCACGAGCCGGCCCTATAACAATGTGCTGGCACCAGCTATGGATGCCACATTCTGGCCAAAGTGGCGCGATTATACGGAGTTTGGCGGGGGCGGAATGACTGACTGGGGTGCACATATGTTCGATATCGCCCAGTGGGGCCTGGGTATGGACAGCAGCGGCCCAACGGAACTCATTTATTCGGAACCGGGGAAGGGATTGGTTTACAAATATGCCAACGGCGTAGAGGTCATTCACCGGCCGATGGAAGGGAAACCGCATTGCCATTTTGTGGGATCAGATGGAGAAGTTTTTGTGGCACGAGGCGAGTTGCGTACCACTCCCGAACCATTGAAAGACAAGGTTTTTCAGGAAGGGGATTATAAGGTGTATGTCAGTACGAATCATTATAAAGATTTTTTAAACGCGATAAAGACAAGGAAACCGCCCATTTGTGATGTGGAAACAGGGCATCGGACGGCGTCGGTTTGCAATATTGGTAACATTACCTACCAGTTGCAGCGCTCACTCAAATGGGACGCGGAGAAGGAGAAATTTGACGATAAAGAGGCAAATAAACTGCTCGGTCGCGAGATGCGTAAAGAATGGAAAGTGTAGTGCGCTGATTCACTGATCGATAGAAACCGGGAGCTTCATACAGGCTTCCGGTTTTATTTTTTAACGCCGGGACAGGGAGAGCGAATGGATAAAATTGCAGTGAGTTTTTCCAAATTGTGTATTTTTGTAACATGATCGCAGAGCCTACCACCATACATTTTAAAGAGCTGGATGAGCTGCAAGCGGTTTCGTCTCAACTGCTCCAAATTGGTAAAGACAGGCCGGTTTGGTTGTTTGAAGGGCACATGGGGGCCGGGAAAACAACACTGATCAAAGCGCTTTGCCGACATTTGGGCGTCACAACCCATGTTCAGAGTCCCACTTTTTCGCTGGTCAATGAGTATGAATCGGATAGAGAAGTAATCTATCACTTTGATTTTTACAGGATTAAGGATGAGGCCGAAGCGCTGGATATGGGAGTGGAAGAATATTTTGATTCAGGTAGCTTTTGTTTTGTGGAGTGGCCGGGAAAAATTGAGTCCTTGTGGCCAATGCAGTATTTGATGCTGCATTTATCGGCCGACGAAAGTGGTATGAGAATATTAGAAGTAAAAAAGGTATAAGAGGTTACTGGCAGTTAATTACGTTTTCACTTTCATTTTTTTGCTATTCCATGGCGCAACCTCAGATTACCGGTTTCGAAGAGCTGGCCAAGCAATCGGTACTATATCCGCAAGAATCGTTACTGGCTGTTAAAAAAGATCAAAATTCGTTGCATATAGGCTTGCCGAGGGAGGTTTCTTTGCAGGAAAACCGCATTGCCCTCACCCCGGACGCGGTAGGTATCCTGGTCAGGAACGGGCATGAGGTATGGGTGGAAAAGGATGCGGGAAAAGGCTCTAACCTTTCTGATCATGAATACAGCGAGGCGGGTGCAAAAATAGTCCAGAGTGCCAAGGAGGTTTATCAGGCCAATTTAATTCTCAAAGTGGAACCGCTGGTCGAAGAGGAATTTAGCTACATTAAGTCTGGTACGACCCTGATCTCGGCATTGAATTTGCCAGCATTGGAAAAGCAATATTTTGAAAAACTGAATGAGCATAAAATTACTGGTATAGGTTACGAGCTGATCGAGGACAAGGTAGGAGGAAAGCCCATTATTAGGGCTATGGGCGAAATCGCCGGGAGTACCGTGTTATTGATCGCCGCCGAATATTTGTCGACACCCAATGGCGGACGAGGCATTATCCTCGGAGGGATCACCGGTGTACCGCCAACGAAAATCGTCATTCTCGGTGCTGGTACTGTTGCGGAGTACGCAACCCGCGCGGCAATCAGCGTCGGTGCTGACATTAAAGTTTTTGACAAACATATTTACCGTTTGCAGAGGCTTAAATATTCGATCGGGCAGAATTTATATACTTCTATTATCGATTCCGACACATTGGCCGAGGCTATTGCAAGGGCTGACGTGGTCATAGGCACGATGCGTGCCGAAAACGGGATCAGTCCATTGGTGGTAACGCGTGAAATGGTGTCAAAAATGAAGCCGGGTTCTGTGATCATTGATGTAAGTATCGATCAGGGAGGATCGTTTGAAACTTCGAGGATGACTTCCCACAAGAACCCGACATTCAAATACAATGATGTGATCCACTATTGTGTTCCCAACATTCCTTCGAGGGTTGCGCACACGGCCAGTACTGCCCTGAGCAATGTATTTTTGCCGTTTTTATTACAAACAGGAACAATTGGAGGTATTGAGGAAATGATTTACGCGAATCGGTGGTTTATGAAGGGAGTGTATTGTCACAAAGGCACGCTCACCAATTCGCACATCGCACGTAGCTTTAATATGCGGTACAAGGATCTGACGTTGCTGCTTGCGGCGAGAATGTGATTGGGGCAGTCGGCTATCGGCTATCGGCAGTCGGCTTTTTTGCGATACTGAACGCCGATCATTGATTGACTATCATTGATATTTTGACCAAAAAACTAAAATAAATAGCCGATGGCTGACTGCCGAAGGCCGAAGTATATGATTAATAATAGTAATGAAAATACCTTGATGGATGATGCCAATTCTCCGGAATTGAATCAAAAGCTGATGGGTTACATATCGCAGGATTTTATCAAAGTTGCTGACCAGCTGAAAGAAGCGTCGTACCAGATCAGAAAAAGGGGATTTTCAGAAAACCCGATTTTTGTCGTGACTAATAACGACCTGGAACTTGGTGCGATGCTGATTGATAGGACGGAATTGACGAACCTTTATTCTTATCGGGCATCTTATATGCAGGAGTTTGTGGACCGCAAGCTCATTGGTGAAGAATCGGTTTTGTTATTCACCGAGAACTACAAAAATCCGGACGAATTCTGCTGCCTTTTTGCGCTGCTGGGCGATTTCTCGGGGTTTGTATTTGTCCCATATCCAGAGGATTAATCGGCCGAAAGAGCATAATTTCCCAGACTAAAAAGGGGAGGAGAACCGATTAATAAACAAATCGGGCAGGAGGGAGAAAATTTGACGTCTGAATCAAAAAATTATTTTTAGATTTATCAAATAAATAATTGACTTTCAGCTTAAACATCCCTCTTTATGGAATCAAAACTACTTCTTGAAAAAGAACTGGAACCCATTTTTCTTCAAAAGTTTCCCCCCTTCTCTGAGGAAGTGAAGGAGTTTTTAGTGAAGTACGGCCCATACATTATGCTGTTCTTTTCTGTCCTTGGTATTTTTGCCTTGCTTACCGCATTCGGTTTGGGTGGAGCGATCTTTGGAATGGGCGGAGCTGCTGCGGGCCTGGGAGCTACTTTTTACGTGGGCGTTGCCCTGGGTGTGATCACATTGATCATGTACCTGATGGCCTTCACTCCATTGAAAGCACGTAAGAGAGCTGGCTGGAACCTGTTGTATTATGCAGTACTGGTCGGCTTGGTAAGTAACCTGATCCAATTTCAAATCGTGGGTTTCATTATCAGCGGTCTGATCGGCTTTTGGGTTTTGTTCCAGATTCGGGAAAAATACATCTAGGAGACATTCCTACATTAGTTTTATTGAAAAAAGCGAGCGGATATCCGCCCGCTTTTTATTTTTACCATTAATCCGTCAAATTACGCTTTCATACTTGTAACTTTAATCGAGCCGCTTATACTTTGCATATTTGGTGCATATTCACCGATCCTTCATCCCTATGAATATTATAGAAGTCCGGAATGTTACAAAAGAGTATTCCAACCACATTGCCCTCGACGATGTAAGTATTTCAATTCCCAAAGGCAGTATTTTCGGTTTGCTAGGCCCAAACGGTGCCGGAAAAACCTCACTCATCAGGATCATCAACCAGATCACCGGGCCAGACAAAGGAGAGATTTTGTTTGACGGCCAGCTTTTGAATTCCAGTCACATTTCCAGGATCGGCTATTTGCCGGAGGAAAGGGGGCTTTATAAAAAAATGAAAGTGGGGGAGCAGTTGCTATATCTCGCCCAGCTCAAAGGATTGTCCCAAAAAGAGGCGATGGATAAACTGAAAACCTGGTTTGTCAAATTTGACATTAAAACCTGGTGGGACAAAAGTGTGTCCGATCTTTCGAAAGGAATGCAGCAAAAGGTCCAGTTTGTGTCCACCGTGCTTCACGAGCCCGACCTGATCATTCTCGACGAACCGTTTTCAGGATTTGACCCTATCAATGCCAATCTGATCCGCGATGAGATCCTGGAATTGAAGCAAAAGGGCAGTACTATCATATTTTCGACCCACAGGATGGAAACCGTGGAGGAGCTTTGCGATAACATTGCATTGATTCATAAAGCCAAAAAAGTGCTCGATGGTCCCAAAAAGCTGATCAAGGAACAATTCAAGACGCATACTTATTTTGTCGAATACAAGGGACATATCGACGAACTTGACCCGATTTATGGTATTCTGGAAGAAAAGGAGCTGGAAGACGGGTACTATCGCGCCAATATCCATCTCGGAGAAGGTGCCAGTCCCAATGCGCTGCTGCTGAACCTGGTTTCCAAAGTAGAAATCAGGGCTTTCGGGGAGAACATTCCTAGTATGAGTGACATTTTTATGCGTTCAGTCAATGAGGTTCCAGAAGCGTAAGGGACGTTCCAACATTTAAATTTCTTTAAAATGCGTAATATATTTTTGGTGATCAAAAGAGAATACATGGTCAGGGTCAAGAAAAAATCCTTTCTGATCATGACTTTGCTCGCGCCTTTGTTATTTGTCGGATTTTATGCCGCGGTGATCTGGGTGGCATTGGGCTCTGTGGATGCAAAAACGGTGCAGGTGCTCGATGAGAGCGGTTTATTTCGGAATGAATTCAAGGATTCCGAGACATTGAAATTCACTTACATCTCCACCAGCATTGATTCTGCCAAAGCCGGTTTCAAAAATAGTGATGTTAATGCATTGGTATATATTCCAGCCAATGTGATCAAGGAGCCCAAAAGTGTCCGGATTTATGCTGCCAAAAACGTAAGCCTTGACCTGAAATCGGAAATTGAGAAGGTTATCGAAAAGCAAATTGAGGATATCAAACTTTCGGAGGCAGGTATTACGCACAAAATTCTGGAAGATTCACGTGTTAATGTCAGTTCAGAAACGATTAGTCTGAATGAAGAGGGAGAAAAAACCAGTAGTTCCGGTGCGGCGACGGTGATCGGCGGAATCTGTGCTTTCCTGATCTATATGTCGGTTTTTATTTACGGAACGCAGGTAATGCGGGGTATTACGGAAGAAAAGACCAGCCGGATCGTCGAGGTCATTATTTCGTCTGTCAAGCCTTTTCAACTGATGCTCGGCAAAATCATCGGAGTGGCTTTGGTTGGTCTGACGCAGTTTATCCTGTGGATTTTGCTCACTACCGCCCTCACCAGTGCGACGTCGGCGATTTTCAGCAGCAGGATGTCCAAAGATCCTGTTCAAATGTCTCAGGAAATACGTCCTGGGATGCCAACTCAGGGAATGCCGGGAGGTAACGTTGAAAATCCTATATCTGAGGTGTTAGGAGCTGTTGGTAGCCTCAACATTCCACTTATTGTAGGATGTTTTCTGTTCTATTATCTGGGCGGGTACCTTCTTTACAGCGCACTTTTCGGCGCCGTCGGGGCTGCGGTGGACAATGATGCGGATACGCAGCAATTTATGCTTCCGATTACGTTACCCATCATCTTTTCATTTGTATTTGCCCAATTTGTACTGCGCGATCCTGACGGTACCCTCGCATTTTGGACGTCGATCATACCATTTACCTCACCGATTATTATGATGGTGCGAATACCTTTTGGTGTGCCTGCCTGGGAAATCGCCTTGTCAATGGTGTTGCTTGTGCTTGGTTTTATGGGCACAACATGGCTTGCAGCTCGGATTTACAGGGTTGGGATATTAATGTATGGTAAGAAAGTAAGCTATAAGGAACTGGCTAAATGGATATTTTATAAGTGACCATTGACCGCCGCTAGCCACTTCTTTAACGTTTTTTAAGAGACGGAAAATCTTGCTGTTGTGGTAAATTTGCTAATTTTGGCCGACCATTGATAAAACTGCTCAATAAGAGTTGCCATCTTTGCGGATCGTGCATATAACTTTTTCAAATTTACCGTCTTTCAGATGACCCGTTTCAACCGTTCCAACAACCTTACGGGTTGGATAGTTTTCGCAATCGCATTAGTCACATACTCACTTACGGTCGAGCGGACCGCAAGTTTTTGGGATTGCGGAGAATTTATAGCTTGTGCATTCAAATTACAGGTGCCTCACCCTCCGGGAGCACCATTTTTCCTTTTAATAGGCCGGATATTCTCACTTTTTGCATTCGGTGACCTCACCAATGTGGCTTACTGGATCAACATGGTTTCGGTCATGAGCAGCGCATTTACGATCCTTTTCCTATTCTGGACGATCACATTGCTGGCTCGCAAACTGATTTCTAAAACCGAAGAAGAGCTTACTCAGGGCGATATAGTCCTGTTATTGGGTTCCGGCATCGTCGGTGCTTTGGCTTACACATGGTCCGACTCATTCTGGTTTTCGGCCGTGGAAGCGGAGGTTTACGGTATGTCGTCTTTCTTTACAGCTATTGTGATCTGGGCAGTGTTCAAATGGGAACGAGTGGAAGATCCTGCTGCCGAAAACCGCTGGTTAATTTTCATCGCCTACCTGGTCGGCCTATCTATCGGTGTCCACTTATTGAACCTGGTTACGATTCCGGCGCTTGCATTGGTTTATTATTTCAAAAAATACCCAAAACCCAGCGTATTTGGAGGTATTTTGGCATTTATAGGTGGCTTAGTGATTCTGGGGATTATCAACTCTGGTATCATTCCAGGGTTGCCAAGCATTGCGGGTAAGTTTGAGATATTTTTCGTGAATTCACTGGGGCTTCCTTACAAGTCCGGGGTGATTTTCTTTATCATTATATTCATTGGGGCGCTTATCTGGGGAATTCGTTATTCTCACAAAAAGGCTAATGTTTTACTCAATACAGGCTTGCTTTCATTGGCTTTCGTCCTGATCGGTTACGCGAGTTACCTGATGGTTTTGGTACGTGCTGAATACAATCCGCCGATCAACGAAAACAACCCTAATGATGTCCTGAGCTTCGTTTCTTACCTGAAAAGGGAGCAATATGGTAGCCGTCCGTTATTGTATGGTCCATCGTTCGTGTCCCGTCCGGTAAGCCAGAAGCGCGGTGCGCCAATGTACCGGAAGCAGGATGGTAAGTATGCGATCTACGATTACCGTCCTGAGTATGAATATGAGCCAGGCAGCAGCATGCTTTTGCCTCGTATGTACAGCACGCAGCCCGGTCACCCGCAGCTTTATCAGCAAATGACCGGTTTGGCAGAGGGGCAGAAACCTAATATGGCACATAACCTGTCCTTCATGTTCTCGTATCAGATCGGGCATATGTACTGGCGGTATTTCCTATGGAATTTTGTAGGCCGTGAAAGTGATGAGGAAGGAGCAGGAAATATGCTGCCGTGGGACGTTGCCAAAAAATATCCCGCGCCTATCGCTAACAACAAGGCGCACGATAACTACTTCATGCTGCCGTTCATTCTCGGTTTGTTTGGATTGGTAATTGTTTATTTCCGTCAAAAACGCGATTTGCTGGTTCTTGGACTGTTATTCGTGCTGACCGGCGTTGCCCTGGTAGTATACCTTAACTCACCGCCGACAGAGCCTCGTGAAAGGGATTACATTTATGTGGGTTCTTTCTATATTTTCTGTATCTGGATTGGTTTTGGGGTGATCGCCATTGCCGATGCGATCAGCAAATTTGTTCAGAGCGCAACAGCCCGTGCAGGTGTTGCGACCGGTATTTGCCTGGTAGTACCTGTTATTATGGGGGTAAAAGGCTGGGATAACCATAACCGTGACCACCGTTATCATTCAGTTGATTTTGCCAAAAACCTGTTGAATTCATGCGCGCCCAATGCGATCTTGTTTACAGGCGGCGATAATGATACATTCCCCTTGTGGTATGTTCAGGAAGTGGAAGGCTTCCGTACCGATGTGCGCGTGTGTAACCTCAGCTTGCTCGGCACCGACTGGTACATTGACCAGATGAAACGTAAAACGTATTTGTCAGAAGCGCTTCCGATTTCTTTGGATAAAAACAATTATGCTTTCGGTAAAAACGACATTGTGCCGTTTTATGAAATTCCAAGTGTGAAGGACGGTATCAACCTGAAAGAATACATGGGATTGGTGAAGCAAGAAAACAAAGCGATCCAGGTTCCATTGACCAGCGGCGATATGACTTCCATCTTGCCGTCGTCTGTTCTTTTCCTACCTGTGAATGCAGAGGCGGTTAAAAAGATGAATATCATCAAAAGCGACTTGCTTCCATTTGTGAGCGACTCTATCAGCTGGACAATCGGGAAAGGTGATTTGTACAAATCAGACCTGATCATGCTGGATATCATTGCTACCAATGACTGGAAGCGTCCGATCTATTTCTCGTCGACACTGGGCGGTTCAAGCTACCTGAATCTGAAAGAATACATGCAGCTGGAAGGTTATGCATATCGTTTGTTACCGGTAAAAGTACCTGGTGCAAGCGACGGTTACGTAAATGCGGATGTGATGTACAAGAACCTGATGACCAAAATGTTCTGGCGTGACCTGGATAATCCAAACACGTATTACGACAATACATACCTGGGCTCTCCGGTGGCTACTGCACGCATCGCGTTTCTTCGTTTGGCCGGTCAGTTGATTGCTGATGGTCGTAAAGACGAGGCTAAGAAGGCGATTGATAAGTCATTAGCGACGATGCCAGACAAGAGCATTCCTTACGATCAGTTCTCGGCCAACTTCATAGGGCCATTGTTTGATCTTGGAGAAACAAAAAGAGCACTGGAAATTGCCGAAACCATGGCTACGCGTGCAGATGAAGTACTTACCTGGGCAAAAGACAATGGCACTACCAAGCGTCGCGACAGCAATGTGTACCTATACATCATGCAGATCATCGTGCAGGAATGCCGCGAAGCAAAACAGGAAGCAGCCGCTAAGAAATACGAAGCCATGTTCCAAAAACACCTGGCGGCGTTTAATATGTATGGCAGTGGCGCAGCTCAGTAATAATTGTCTGAGCGCAGCGGCCGCCGCTGCGCTCAGGATGACAAATTATAAAACGAAAACGGGGAAATGGTCTGACCATTTCCCCGTTTTCGTTTTATAATTTTCAATTAATCTACTTTCACCTTCACCCAAACCAACCGGTGATCTGAACTAGACTCCCGCTTCTCCACCAACTCCGCCATCGGTTCACCTTTCGGTGGCCAGAAAACGCCGCTATCGATGATTTTGAAGCCTTTTCTGGAAGGTAGGACATAGTCTGCACGCATTCTCCAGAAAGCAGTGTGATTCTTGGCAAATGCATTGGCACTGGTATGTTCTGCTCCGCCTTTGCTCGACGGGGGCATATCATTATTAACCGCAGGATGGCTCAGTAATGATCTTATTCCGGCAGTAAGTGCATTGCCTTCGTCAGGAGATGCATTCTGGTCACCCATGATTACAAAGTTGGCATTGGCTTTGAGGCCGCCTTTGTGGCCCTTATCGTCATAAATGTAAGTACTGGTATTCGTGCTGATGTAGTCCCGCCAGAATCTTATCTCATCATGATTGCGCTTGCCGTTACGGTCTTCGGCACCGTCGAAAGTAGGAGGGGTAGGGTGGCTTGCGAGTATATGGATGATCTTGCCTCCGGCCTGTACCGGAATGTCCCAATGTGATTTGGAGGATAACGGAAACTTTGCCCAGGCTTCTGGCTGATACCAATCGGTTCCGTCTGGTTTAGTGGTTTTCAATGCGCCAGGCATGTCCTTCCATTTGAAATTTTGAAATGTCCGCACATTGTTGACATCAATAGGGTAGCGCGATAAAAGTACCATTCCGTATTGTCCCGGATAGTTTCCAAAACCCCAGGCATCTGCGCCGAACTGCTCGGCTTTGCCATTGTTGTCCAGGTCGTATGGGCTTGGCTGGCCGGTGTTCACTGTGGAGTAGTAGTAATAAGGGTAGTCAATGCCTTTTGAACCGTCAGAATCGTCTTTCAGGTATGCTTTTACAAATTGCAAAACGCCGGCTTGCGGGTCTTTTACATAGTCAAATTCATTGAGCAGTATCACATCCGGCCGGACAGTCTTGATAATGCGGGCAATGTTGCGGATCTGCTGATTGGTGCCCGAAGCAAGTTCTTTGACCAAAACCTGTTCAGAGATACCTTTGGTACCTCTCGGAACATAGTTCTCAGCCTCCATACTGACATTATAAGTCGCAAAAGTGAGTTCAGCAGGGGCAGCAGACTGTGAAAAGAGCATTGGAGCGTAGAGTAGGGCAATGGATAATAGAATGGGTTTTATCATGGTTGTGTGATTTCAGTTTATTGATATGATAACAAGAAATACATATTAGTATCATAATGCTGTCGCGGGACGAATTGGTTCGCCCCCCGGATTACTATAATATTAAGGTATGCGATTTCGGGAGCAAATAAAAGGCCGTTCCACGAATGCAACGGCCTTTGTCAATATTTATACGATCCGGAATTTCAATGGAAGAAATCCTTCATTTTATCGAAAAATCCTTTTTCATTCTTGCCTGGCTTAGGCTGAAAATTAGGAGAATGTCTCAGTGATTCGAGCGTTTCACGTTCGTCGGATGATAATTGCTGAGGTGTCCATACATTAATGTGGACCAGCTGATCACCTTTTCCGTAGCCGTTCAGGTCCTTGATACCTTTTCCTTTCAGGCGAAGTATCTTTCCAGCCTGCGTACCCGATTCAATATTGATCCTCGCTTTACCGTCAATGGTCGGGATTTCAACCGAAGTGCCCAGTGTTGCATCAATGAAGCTCAGGTGCATATCGAATACCACATTGTTCCCGTCACGTTTCAGCAATGCGTCCTCTTCTTCTTCAATGACGATCAGCAGGTCGCCAGCCACGCCACCACGGGTTGGTACATTACCTTTGCCCGACATCGAAAGCTGCATGCCTTCCGCAACACCGCCCGGAATGTTCAACGTGATCAGGTCGTCCTGTAACAGTCTTCCTTCTCCCGCACAAGAATCGCAACGCTCGCTGATGATCTTACCATCACCATTACAGGTAGGGCAAGTACTTGTCGACACCATCTGGCCTAGCATAGTGCTCACTACTTTCCGAACCTGCCCAGTCCCGTTACAGGAATTACAGTTGGTCAGCGAAGTACCATGTTTCGCGCCGTTTCCACCGCAGGTATTACAGGTAACGTGTCTTTTGACTTTTATTTTCTTTTCAACGCCGTTGGCAACCTCTTCCAGGTTCAGTTTCAGTTTGATCCTGAGGTCGGAACCTTTACGTACCCGGCGTCCGTTTCCACCGCCCTGACGTCCGAAAATGTCTCCGAAAGGACTGCTATCTCCGAAAATATCTCCAAACTGAGAGAAAATATCGTCCATTGAGAACCCTCCGCCACTGAACCCGCCAGCACCTGCTCCCGACGCACCACCCACACCTGCATGACCAAACTGATCATATCGCTGGCGTTTGTTTTCGTCACTCAGGATACTGTAAGCCTCCGCTGCTTCTTTAAACTTGTCTTCAGCAGTAGGATCGTCAGGATTTTTATCCGGGTGAAACTTGATTGCCAGCTTGCGGTAAGCCTTCTTAATGTCGTCAGCAGCTGCGCCGCGATCTACCCCAAGGATTTCGTAATAATCTCTTTTCTTTGCCATTTTAAATTGCTAATATATCTTGTTCCGCGGCCAGCGTAATGTTAGGCGCCAACGATCACTTTTGCGTAGCGAATCACTTTATCGTTCAGGTAGTACCCTTTTTCAATCTCATCGATCACTTTTCCTTTGAGATCTTCGGAAGGAGCAGGGAACTGCGCGATAGACTCGTGAATTTCAGCATCAAAAGTTTCTCCTTTTGACTCCATGGCTTTCAGGCCTTTGGATTCGAGGGTTTTAAAAAGCTTGGTGTAAATCAGGTCAACGCCTTCTTTCAGCGCGTCAATCTCAGTTGATGAGTCGAAAGAAACCTTGGCACGTTCAAAATCGTCCACGATAGGCAGGATAACTTTGACCATGTCGGCGCTTGCACCGGATATCATTTCCAGTTTTTCTTTCGCTGTGCGTCTGCGGAAATTTTCAAAATCGGCATATAGGCGCAGATACTTGTCTTTCAGTTCAGCAATTTCAATTTTGGCAGCATCTAATGGGTTAGTTTCGGCTACGGGCGCCTCACCCGAGGGCGCCTCACCGGCGGGTGCCGCACCAGTAATCTCCTGGCCTGCGTTGTCGAGTGGCACAGAATTGGAAGTTTCGGTATGCTCTTCATTTACCAGATTGTCAGTTTCCAATGGGGCTTGTTCCTCGTTCATTTCGTAATTTTTGTCTTGATCTATGTTGAAGTCTGTATTTTCCGGCATAATTCTCTTTGGTAATGTACCTTTTGCAATAGCCATTTACCCTCTAAATTATTTTGCCAGGCCTAAAATACTGACAAGATGGCATTTTACAAGCATTTCGTAACTTTGCAATATGACTACAGATGATATCGTAAGGCAGGAAAGGAGTCAGTTTATCAAGGCGAAGGCCATTGAAAATGGTTTTGATTTTTGCGGTATTTCAAAGGCGGAATTCCTCGAAAACGAGGCGCCGAGGCTTGAAAACTGGCTGAACCGTAACCAACACGGGGCTATGGGCTATATGGCCAACCATTTCGAAAAGCGGCTCGATCCCCGGAAGCTCGTCGATGGTGCGAAAAGCGTGATCTCTGTTTTACTCAATTATTATCCCGAAAAAAGACTTCCCGAGGGAGAAGACGACCTCAAACTTTCCAAGTACGCTTACGGAACAGACTACCATTATATACTAAAGGAAAAGCTGGCCTCTTTATTGCTAGCCGTTCAGGGAGAGATTGGGGAGGTGAGCGGCCGGATTTTCGTCGACTCTGCACCGGTCATGGACAAAGTGTGGGCCGCAAAAAGCGGATTGGGCTGGATCGGGAAACATTCCAACCTCCTGAACCGCGACATGGGCAGCTTCTTTTTTATAGGAGAAATCATCTGCGATCTCGATCTTGCCTATGATGGCGCGGTGCAGGATTACTGCGGAACCTGTACGCGCTGTATCGACGCCTGCCCGACCGATGCCATTACGGAGCCCTTTGTCGTGGACGGCAGTAAATGCATCAGTTACTATACCATTGAATTAAAGGATTCGATCCCGCAGGAGGTTCAGGGCAAGTTTGGCAACTGGATATTCGGCTGTGACATCTGTCAGGACGTGTGTCCCTGGAACCGCTTTTCCAAACCACACACAACCAGTGAGTTTGCATTGCCGGAAAGTTTGGCAGGCTTTACCAACAATGACTGGCAGGAAATTACGGAAGAAATTTTTCGTGAAATTTTCAGACGTTCCCCTGTAAAACGTACTAAATATGAAGGTTTGAAGCGCAATATAGATTTTGTTATATCGTCTAAATAAAAAGCACAATTAATTTTTAAACCTTATATTTGAATCTAGGGAGTTCCTTTCGATGACTGAATAAAACACTCAAAACATGAGAAAACAATCTGTCAATCTTTGGGCCGTGCTTGTATGTGTGGTGATTGGGCAAGTAATACCAGCCTTGTGGTATAGTGCTTTTTCAGAAAAATGGATGGCTTTAAATGGCTTCACAATGGAGCAGATCAAAGCCGCTACCAGTCCGGTACCCTACCTGGCCAGCATTGTTTCCGCTTCCTTCATGGCCTACACGATGGCGTGGGTCTTTACCAAAATCCCTGTTAAATCTTTACTCGTCGGTTTTCTAACCGGCCTGCTCTTTGGTGTGGTGTTCGTTTTGTTTGAAACCATCGTCAAAGATATGTTCTCCATGCGGCCGCTACTGCTCTCGCTGATCGACGGAGGTGTGAGTGTGCTCGTGTACGCAATTACCGGCGCGATCCTCGGAATATGGCGTAAATACGAATAACGACTGCATACCCTTCGAACCTCTATCTTACAATAATACTAGTTCTCATCTGCGGGACCCGCGGGTTTGGAGCAGTTTCGCACCTCTTTCATTGCGGTTACACAAAATATGTTCAATCCCTGTGCTGCCAAGCAAAACAATTTGAAGAAGGCCAAATGTTAATTGGTGTTTCGAGCACGCAGCGAAATATTATTGATTTCTTTAAATGTAATTTAGACAAATAAAATTTCTTATACGGTCTTGTATCGGACTTTTAGTGCTTTGATGGCTTATAAATTCAGAATATTAGTTTAGTACAATTAAAATTCTCAAAATAAATTGCAATGTTTCCGAATTAGATTTAAATTTCATGAATATTCAATAAACCCATCTTTTACCTATGAGAAAAACTTTACGGTTAATGCTACTTACACTGGTGCAAGTAGCATTTTTCATTTGCACAGCAGAGGCCCAGGACCGGCAGATTACCGGTAAGGTCACTGATGAAAATGGCTCGGGATTGCCAGGTGCCAACATCCTGATTAAAGGTACGACGCGCGGAACAAACACAGATGCTGAAGGTGCTTTCAGTTTATATAAGACGTTTAATCACTGACGTATATTAAAAAGTTATAAATAAACCCAGTTGTTCTTAAAATTATTTAATTATCAAATATTTTAAGATATTTGTTCTATCTGGACCGTTGCGTGGCAATTATTCGGCCTATACCAAATTTAACCAATTATTAATTTACTAATTTATTAAGTTATGAAAGAAAAGCTACTTAGAGCCTTAGGGAAGGGAATGATCCCGCTCGTGCTTGTTTTGCTTTTAACCTCCTTATCAGTCTTCGCCCAGGACAGAACAGTGACCGGTAAAGTGACGGACGAAAAAGACCAGGGTCTGCCTGGTGTTTCAGTGACGGTGAAAGGTTCCACAAGAGGAACCAATGCGGATGCAGAAGGTAATTACTCACTAACTGCTGTAAAGGACGGGGATGTCCTTGTGTTTAGTTCTATTGGTTATCTAAAGCAAGAGCTAAGTGTGGGTAGTCGCAGCTCGTTGGATGTGAAAATGGTGCCGGATGCGGCCAATCTTGAAGAAGTTGTCGTAACAGCTTTGGGTATCCAGAGAGACAAGAAAGCCCTAACTTATGCAACGCAGCAAATCGGAGGGAAGGAATTGCGGCAAGCTGCCAATACCAACTTTGTTGATGCCTTAAATGGTAAGGCCGCTGGTATTGATATAAAAGTGAGTAGCTCAGGTGCAGGCGGTTCCACCAGGGCAGTCCTTAGGGGTAATAAATCGTTGCAGGGATCAAGTGAGGCTCTTTACGTAATCGACGGTATTCCCATGGTCAATAACAAAGGTGCGCAACCAGGTTCTTATGGTGGAACAGATGGTGGTGACGGTCTTTCTGCTATTAACCCTGCTGATATCGAAAGTATCAGCATATTGAGGGGGGCAAATGCTTCTATACTTTATGGTAGCCAAGGTGCCAATGGTGTCATCTTAATCACAACTAAAAAAGGCAAGGAAGGCAAATTGTCTGTTGATTTCAATTCCAGTGCAGTCCTGGAAAAAGTATCCGGTCTTCCTAAATTTCAGTATCGTTATGGAACTGTGGGTGGTGATTATAGCTGGACGCCAGTAGGAACTCCAGAGGTTAAATCGGACAATTATCAGAAGGATTATATCGAGGACTTCTTTCGGACTGGTACCACCTTTACCAACTCGGTGGGAATCACTGGCGGGAATGCTAAGACGAGCGTATATTTCTCTTACGCGAATATTTCTTCCAACGGTGTCATGCCAACTAATACCTACCGGAAAAATAACTTTTCGTTCAGACAAAGCACCAAAATGCTGAATGACAAGATGACGATCAGCTCTGGTGTGATCCTATCTTCTGAAGTATCCAAAAACCGCCCGGGTGCAGGTTATTATAACAACCCGCTGACGGGTCTGTATTTATTCGCCAGAGACCGCGACTTCAACAACTATAAAGATAACTACGCGGTATTCAACGAGGCCAGGAATATGGATAAGATGAACTGGTATTCGACAGAAGAAAAGCAGAACAATCCTTACTGGGAACTTAACAAGGATCCAAAATTGCAGTCTTACAAAAGGCTTATTGCCAATGTGAAACTTTCGTATGATATCGTTGAGAATCTCAGATTTGACGTAAGAGCCAACATCGATTACAATAATGTTTTGGATGATAAGCGCTACGCAGCGGGTGGTAACTCTGTAAGTGTCAGCCCGAACGGTACATGGGCCTACGCAAAATACACAGATCAGTCCATATACACGGATGGTATCCTTACCTATAACAAGAGCCTGGGCGATTTCAGTTTAACTGCGCTGGCTGGTCTTAGTTATCAGAAAAACAAATACTTCGATGGAATGACCGTGAACAATGGTACGGTATCGTTGCAGTATCCCAACGTATTTACGTTTGCGAATATGCCTTACAACGTAATTTTCAATAATCATCCGGATTATAGCAATACCATAAAGCAAGGTGCTTTTGCCAACTTATCTCTTGGTTATAAGGACTTCCTGTTTCTGGATCTCGCAGGACGTAATGACTGGGCGTCCACCTTGGCTCTTACCGGTAATCAGTCCTACTTTTACCCATCTATTGGAGGGTCTGCCGTGATTAGCCAGATGCTTGATTTGCCCAAGGCCATATCGTTATTGAAAGTGAGGGCTTCGTTTTCGCAAACAGCAAACGAAGTACCTTATAACCGGGTGCTTCCCTTGAGTACTATCGGCGGTGCTGGTGGTCCATCCGGTATAGGTGGTATCAACAGACCCACGCAGGTGCCCTTTACAAACTTGAAACCTGAAAAAATTGTAGCCAACGAGTACGGTCTGGAATCCAAGTTCTTTCACAACAAGTTAGGGCTTGACTTTACCTATTACAGCGGCGCCAGCACCAATCAGTTCCTTTCACTGGCAGCACCTTCGGGTTCGGGATATACAACTTACTATGTCAATGCGGGAAGGATCGAAAACAGTGGGTTTGAGCTAACTCTTACTGCAGAACCATTCCGTACAGATCATTTCAGCTGGACTACTGCGATCAATGCCTCACAGAACAAAAACAAGATAGTAGAATTGATCGCGTCAAATCCTAACTATCAGGTAGGTGGCGACAATGAGGGTTTTGCGTCGATCATCAAAGCAGGCGGGTCTTTCAATGATGTCTACATTTACAAATTCGCCCGCAATGACGCTGGACAAATTATTTTGGATAAAAATGGTGTCCCAACCAAGGCGGCGACACAAACAATTGTAGGTAACGTAAATCCTAAGCTTTTGCTGGGATGGACCAACAATCTGACTTACCGTAACTTCTTCGCCAGCGTCCTGGTTAATGGTAAATTCGGTGGCGTTGCGTTTTCAAAGACAGAGGCATTCCTAGATTCTTATGGTGTGAGTGAAAGGTCTGCGGAGGCAAGAGATGCAGGATCAGTTCCCATAAACGCGGTTACGCCCGAAGGCGCAGCGGTTACTTCCATTGCTCCGTATACCTATTATTCTGCCATCGGCGACAGAAATAAGATCATGGAACCTTATGTGTACTCAAGAACAAACGTCAGGTTAGGACAGTTTGTGATAGGCTACAATTTCAAGAGCAAAGGCACAAACCCGGTATTTAAGGACGCCTCAATCTCTTTCGTAGGAAGGAACTTATTCTTCTTCTATAAAAAAGCACCTTTCGATCCTGAGCAAGCTATGAGCACCAACAACTCTATGACGTCCACTGACGTGTTTGGTTTGCCATCTACAAGATCTTATGGGCTGAACCTGAAGTTTTCATTCTAAAAGCTTTAAAATCATTGACATGAAAAAAATAATTATAGCACTGGTATCCGTGATTGCGTTCGCGGCGTGTACCGATAATTTTATAGAGACAAACCAGAACCCGAATCAAATTTCGGATGAAGTACTTAAACAAGATTTTAATCTTGTAGGCTCTCCATTTTCCAACATGATCTTCAACTTGAACGGTCACCAGATCGAAGAGGATCTATGTTCCGACAACTGGATGGGCTATATGGGCACGCCGACGGACTTCGTGGGGAATGTGAACAATACGACTTACTATATCCGATGGAATACCTACTGGAACCGGGTATATGGCAGCGTGATGTCGCCTTCGAAGCAGGTAATTCAGCTGGCAAAAGACAACAATTTGCCAATGTTTGCGACCTGGGCTAAATTGATCCGTGTTTTCGCTGTGTCCAAATTGACGGGTGTACACGGGCCGGTAATTTATTCCCAATACGGTTCTTCCGCTAATTCAATTCCGTACGACAAGGAGTCGGATCTGTATCCGCTTTTCTTTAAGCAGCTGGATTCTATCCAGACTGACTTTAACGCCAACAAAGAGTATTCGGGGTACAAAAAATTCGACCCATCTCTTTATGGAGGCAGCATTCCTCGGTGGCAGAAAGTAGTAAACTCGCTACGCCTGAGATTGGCTATGCGCCTTTCAAAGGTGGATCCGGCAATGGCTAAGGCCGAGGGGGAAAAAGCCCTGGCCGATCCTGCCGGCCTAATAACCACCAATGCTGATAATTTTGTCAACTCATTGAATGGTAACAAGATACCAGTTGCTCAGATCTGTTACGAATGGGATGATACCCGTATGGGAGCTGTAATGGAATCGTTTTTGGTCGGCTTAAAAGATGGCCGCATATCCAAATATTTTGCTCCAATGACTAATGCTGCATTGTACGCTGATCACCCGACGATGCCATACAAAGGCGTTCGGAATGGTGCTTACATTAAAGCAAAAGCGGATCATGTGCCTTTCTCAAAAGTGAGCGAAGATTTCCAGACAGTGCAGACCAGAAGAAACTTCACGGCAGCGGAAGTGGCCTTCCTTAAAGCAGAGGCCGGACTTAGAGGCTGGGCTGGTGCGGGCGACCCCAAAACCAACTACGAAGAAGGTATCAAACTCTCCTTCGCCGATTGGGGTGCGGGTGGCGTAGATGCCTATCTTGCCGACGCTACGAGCAAGCCAATCAGTTATGTAGACCCGATCGACGCCCGTAACAATTTCACTACTGCCTCCACCATTACAGTGGCATGGAACAACGCAGATTCTGACGAGCTGAAGCTGGAAAAGATCATTACTCAGAAATACCTGAACACCTTCACCAATACGCAGGAGGCATGGGTCGATTTCAGGCGCACTGGCTATCCTAAAATACCACATGTGGCCAAAAATGACAGTAATGGCGACTGGGGCGCTATTCCGGCAACAGAGTGGATCAAAAGGATGCCATTTGTAAATGCCGAGAGAACCGGTAACACTGCCGCCGTTGCAGATGCTGTGACAAAAATGGGTGCTGGCGCGAAAGACGATATCGCTACCCGCCTATGGTGGGATACGGGTAAAGTTGCAAACTTTTAAATATTAAAAGTGCGGATGTCTTTGAATTGGGATGGTGCTGAGCCATCCCAATTTTTTTTGCTGGGACAAATAAAATAGCATAAACGAAAGCAGTAAGAAACGTAAATTTTCTTACTGCTTTCAACAAAATGAGTGGACTAAGTTTTAACTTCAACTTTCGGTTGAAGTTTTTTTAATTTATAAGTAAATCTTCCTTTTCTTAACTCGGCATCAGTACATTAATGACTATCCGGAACCGCCGCCTTTCTTTACTATTGCTCCTTTTTCTGACATTTCAGCTGTCCGTTGTCAGAAGCCAGCAGCTTTTTAAGTTGCTTCCTGCCAAACAAACCGGCATTGATTTCAGTAATGTCATCAATGAGGACGAAAAGCAGAATGTGATGTCCTACGAATATTTTTACAATGGCGGAGGTGTTGCGATAGGCGATCTCAACAATGATGGTTTCGATGATATTTTCCTGACCTCGAATATGGGTTCCAATAAGCTGTACCTGAACCTTGGGGCGGAAAAAGGAAAGGAGATGAAATTCAAAGACATTACCAGCTCAGCCGGAAAGGAAATTGAAGGCAGAAAAGGAGGGTGGAAAACCGGGGTGACCATGGCCGACGTGAATGGCGACGGGCTGCTCGATATCCACATTTGCTACTCAGGCAAAGTCGAGGACGCAAAACGTAAGAATCAACTGTTCATCAATCAGGGTAATCTCAAATTTATAGACCAGGCTAAGGAATACGGGCTGGACAATATCAGTTACAGCACCCAGGCGGCTTTTTTTGACTACGACAATGACGGTGATCTGGATATGATGCTGCTCAACCATAGTGTCAAGAAAATCGACAATATGGAACTGGCCAAGTTCAGGCAGGAAACGGATGCGCTGGCAGGAAACAAACTATTTGAAAATCAGAAAAATCATTTTGTAGAAGTAACCCAAAAGTCCGGTATTCATCAGTATCCGCTCACATTCGGGTTGGGAATGGCCATTGCCGATGTGAATCTGGACGGCTGGCAAGATATATATGTTACAAACGACTACAACGAGCCCGATTACCTTTACATCAACAACAAAAACGGGACATTCACGGATGTTACCAAACAATATTTCCGGCACCTCGCCCAGTTTTCAATGGGTATCGACATTGCCGATTTCAATAACGACGGACTTCCCGATGTCATGTCGCTCGACATGCTTCCGGAGGATAACCAGCGTCAGAAATTATTGCAACTTCAGGAAAACTATGAGTCGTTTGAACTCATGACGAGCCAGGACCTGCACAAGCAATACATGCGGAACATGCTGCAGTTGAACAATGGCGACGGTACATTCAGCGAGATCGCGCAGTTCGCCGGCGTTTCCAACACGGATTGGAGTTGGAGCCCGCTTTTTGCAGATTTTGACAACGACGGTTATAAAGACCTCTTCGTGTCCAATGGGTATCTGAGGGATTATACTAACAAGGATTTTCTCAAATACTGGGGCGACTACAAGGTCAGGAGAGCAGTGGACAAGGAACCCGTGCAGCTGATGGACCTGATCAAAGCCATGCCTTCTACCAAGCTGGCTAGCTATATTTTCCGCAATAATCAGGATCTTACTTTTACCAAAATGCAGGACGTATGGGGTATGCAGGAGCCATCCATTTCCAGCGGTGCCGTTTATGCCGACCTTGACAATGATGGGGACCTGGACCTGGTGGTGAGCAATATCAATGACCCCGCATTTGTGTACCAAAACATGGGCCGAGAGCAAAACGGCGGCTCGTGGCTGCAACTCAAACTAAAAGAAAAGTCGGTTAACCGGAACAGCGTCGGGGCCAAAATTTCGGTTTTTAACAAAGGTAAATTACAATATCAGGAATTGAACCCTAACCGGGGATACCTGTCCTGCATGCCGCTGAGGCTGCATTTTGGCCTGGGAAAGGAAACGGTAGCAGATTCTGTACAAGTGGTATGGCCGGATGGTACCGAGGAAACGCTACGGCAGGTAAAAGCCAATCAATTGCTGACCATTGAAAAAAAGGATAAAAAGCAGGCAGAGAAAAACACGATGTCTTTTGAAATGAATCCTGTTTTTAAAAAGCAACAAAGTGTTATTGCGTACCGGCACGAGGGTTTTAATGAAAATGATTTTAAAAGACAGCCGCTCATGTTGTCGATGTACTCGCAGACCGGCCCGATCGTAGCGAAGGGTGATGTGAACAAAGATGGGCTGGACGATATTTTTGTAAGCGGGGACCAAAACAAGAAGGCGGAGATCTGGTTGCAAAAAAATAATGGCACATTCGCTGAAATGCCTGATTTTGCGGTAGGGGATGAAAGTATTTCCGCGGCGACAGCTGCTGTCTTCTTTGATGCAAATGGCGATGGTTTCGACGATCTCTACATCGGTAAAGGAGGTTATTCGATGTTTGAACCCAATACTGTTTCATTGCAGGACGAAATTTATCTGAATGACGGAAAAGGAAAGCTGAACCTGTCGGTACTCTCCACGCCTAATTTAAAAGCGAGCAGCAAGTCCTGTGTACGTCCATTTGATTTTGACAAAGACGGTGATGCGGACCTCTTCGTGGGAGGGCGCATTATCCCTGGCCGCTATCCCGAAGCACCGGTTTCGTATCTGCTTATTAATGACGGAAAAGGCATTTTTTCGGTAAAGGAATCACCGTTTTTCAAAGTGGGAATGGTGACCGACGCACAATGGGCGGATCTCAATGGTGATGGCAGCGTGGAGCTGGTGATCTGTGGAGAAATGATGCCGATCAAGGTCTTTTCTTACAATGGAAAGGATTTTGAAGATCAAACTGCGAAATATTTCAAAAATGAAGAGAGCGGAATGTGGGCCTCATTGAAAATAGAAGACCTGGACGGCGACGGAAAACCCGACCTGCTAGCGGGAAATCTGGGACTTAACTCGCAGATCAAGGCTTCAAAAGAACAGCCTGCGGAATTGTACTTCGCGGATTTTGACAAAAATGGCTCCATTGACCCGTTTTTCTGCTTTTATGTGCAAGGGAAATCGTACCCATTCGTAAGCCGCGACGAGCTGAATGATCAGATTTATCCAATGCGTAAGAAATTTCCTTACTACAAAGACTACGCAAATGCATCGATCAAGGAAATGTTTTCACCCGAGGATCTTAGCAAGGCAGCCAAACTGGAAATGAATGAGACCCGTACGGTCTGCTTTTTGAACAAAGGAGGTCAGTTTGAAAGGAATGTTTTGCCTGTGCAGGCGCAGTTTGCGCCAGTTACTAACATACTTGTCCAGGATTTTAATCATGATGGTAAAAAGGATCTGCTGCTGTTGGGAAATAAGGCGGATAACCGTTTGAAACTGGGAAGTATGGATGCGAACTACGGATGCCTGCTGACCGGCGACGGAAAAGGCGGGTTCAAATATATGGACCAGCCGATATCAGGTTTATCGGTGTCGGGCGACGTGAAATCGGCAGTCGATGTGACCATTAACAAGGAGCGGGTTATAGTGATCGGGGCGTTTAATGAGTCGCTTCAGTTTTATGAAAACAAAGAAAATTAATGCGTAGGTTTTTACTGATTATATTGTTTTTGAGTCAATTTGGCGGCATTGCTAGTGCAAAAGACGAGCTGCGTAAGCATTTGCAGCCTGCCGTCTTTTCGGTGACAATGGTCATGATCCACGACGTCGTGAATCCGCCTGCGGCGAGCCGTTTTTATACTTATTGCATGATGGGAGCATACGAGATCGTCGCTCAGAACAACAAGCAGATCGTGGCCCCGACCTCATTTATCAAGAGCATTGAACCCATTAAAATAGAAGCTGCCACTGGTTATGATTACCAAATGGCGGCGCTTTACTGCATACTGGAAACGGGGAGACTGATACTGCCATCGGGATATATGTTGGAAGAGGATCAGAAAAAACTGATCATAGCGCTGCTGCGGGAAGGACACACGCAGAGAACCATTGACCAGGCGGTGGCTGTGGCGCAGGAAGTGGCAAAAAAAATCGCCGCAAATGCAGCCACTGACGGATACCTTAAACTCAGTACCAGGCTAAGATATCGTCCTACAAAAGGGGATAGCTACTGGTACCCGACCCCACCGGGATATATGGAAGGCATCGAGCCGCATTGGAAAACGATCCGCCCGATGCTCATCGATTCGTGTAACCAGTTTGTGCCAAAGCCTCCGGTGGAGTTTAGCAAAGATTCGACTAGTGAATTTTATAAGCTGGCGACCGAAGTGTACCAAGTTGGCAAACGACTGACAGAGAAAGAACGCTTTATAGCATCATACTGGGACTGTAACCCGTTTGCGATCAACACTTCGGGGCATATGTCGATCGGTTTTAAGAAAATCAGTCCGGGCGGGCACTGGATGAACATTACCGGGATTGCTACTGCCCGGGCGAATTTGGACCTGGACAAAGGAATAATGGTGCATGCATTGGTAGCGGCAACATTGATGGATGCGTTCATCAGTTGCTGGGACGAAAAATACCGCAGCAACCGTATCAGGCCCGAAACCGTGATCAACAGGTACATGGATCCCAAATGGCAGCCTCTTTTGCAAACGCCGCCTTTTCCTGAGTACACCAGCGGGCATAGCGTGATTTCAACCGCGGTATCGGAGACGCTGACCTACCTGCTTGGCGACAATTTTACATTCCGGGACGACACAGAAGTGATATTCGATTTGCCAACCCGGGATTTCAAATCATTCAGACAAGCAGCCGAGGAGGCGGCCATTTCGCGTTTATACGGAGGCATCCACTACCGCGACGCCATTGAAAACGGCCAGGTACAAGGCAGGGCAATCGGGCAGTTTGTGATTGAAAAGCTTAAAAAAGAAGGAATTAAGCCAGTTATTTGAGATAATATAGTTTTATTTTTCTTCAACTCCTATTGATTTCCACCGGATAAATGAGGCATGCCTCATGGAAACTTTTTCCGGAAGAATTTTGGATCAAAGCGTATTTTCATAGCTTTCGGCACTTGTTTGACCTAGATATGAAGAAGTGGAAAATCTCTTTTTTTGTTTGCCTGCTACTTTTGTTGATCATCATTGTATTTAGTGCATTTTCAATAGTAGATCAAGCTATTTCCATCTCCTACATGAGAGAAGGATATGCTGAAACTGAAAATGATTTGAAAGGACCGGTTAAAACTCTCAATTCCAGAAATCGAACCAAGACAGAGATCGAAAAATTGCTTTCAGCTGATTCGTCCTATATGTTAAAGAGCGTCGGAAGGGATTCGATTTTTCTAAATAGGGCAATTGTTAGTTTAACGTATAATCAATTTTTTTAAAATACACTATGCTTAATTACGGATTTGAAGTTGAATTAAATTCCGAACATTTATGTACTGCGGGTATCGATACGCAACATTATGTTATAACATGTATCCTTAGTTCAATTATGCGCAAGGATGAAGAGACACAAGAGATAGGTATTGTAATAGGAGGACTTAATTCAGTTACAAACGACAGCTTGGAATGGTCAAACAAGCTCTTGGGTATGGGGGATGTAATCACTATAAAAGTAGTTGATAAGAATTTTGATCCACCTTTGAAGATGAACACTTCTTCCGATAAGGATTTTATATTGAATCAAAAAATAAAATACTATTACCGACTAAAAGAAGAATTAAAGGAATATCTTGATCGCTAACGTCTGATTGAAAAAAGAGGCATCCACTACCGCGACGCCATTGAAAACGGCCAGGTACAAGGCAGGGCAATCGGGCAGTTTGTGATTGAAAAGCTTAAAAAAGAAGGAATTAAGCCAGTTATTTGACAAATATATAGTTTGAGAAAGGTGATTTTGCCTCGAAGTTAGTAGTTTTGAAATCTGGTAAAATCCGTCGTTTTTCAACCAATGAATAAATATTTTCCCTTCTTGTTGCTCATTTTTTGCCTATCGTGGCTGCCGCTGAGTGCGCAGGTCGAATGGAGAAAGGAGCCGGAAGAGGCTCATCAGGAAGAGGTATTTCCCAAATGGAGCTTCGGGTTGAACGGGGGCTACGGATACCGCTTATTCAGGTCGGGAAGAAGGCTGAATGCTTCGAACAAAAACTACATTAAAAATCTGAAATCGGGTATCGCATTTGGCGGGGAAGTCTCTTATTTTAAATGGAAAAGGGTAGGGTTTGGCCTCAAATACGAACGTTACCAGAGCAAGGCAGGAGATGACAAAGATCTGAGCGAGGATGTAACCGTTCAGCATTTCAGCGGCTCATTGATCCACCGCACATTTCTCGAAAATAATAAGAGCACTGTTTTAGCGTCCTTTCTTCTTGGATATCAACCGTATCAAAATAAAACGGTGGCGGGGGCGGAGCAATTTACATTTACCGGCAAAACAATGGGCTGGGGGTTCAGTGTTGGAATTGAGCACCGTTTGACGAATAAATTTGCGCTTAACCTTACCGGCTCAGCCATGATGGGCGCGGTATACCGGCTGAAAAGAGAAACTGAAATCAATACCGAAGTTCTCCGTTTGTCAAAGGATAACAGCGTAGACCTGTCCAGGGTGTCGCTGACAGTAGGGGTGCGATTTTTATAGATACCGTCTGAATTGTCTTATGAAAAAGTAAGGGAAAAGTAGGATGAAACAGTCTTCCACTTATATTCTAAACTCACTAAGATTGAACCTTAAAAATTGTAAGATGAATTTAAAGCAATTCTGCGTTTCCTTGCTCGTACTGGCGGTTATTGGCCTCACATTCACCGGCCAGGCAAAAGCACAATCCAAAAACAAAAAGCCATTGGTGGTTTTCGTGACGGGTGACCATGAATACAGCGGAGAGGAAACTCTGCCGATCATTGCGGCTGAACTGGAAAAAAATTACGGTATGAAAACCATCGTACTGAAAGCATATCCCGACCACAACAGTGAAAAAAATATTCCGGGCCTGGAAGCATTGAAGGATGCAGATCTGGCTGTTTTTTACCTGCGCTGGAGACAACTGCCTCCCGATCAGCTGGCACTCATTGAAGCATACCTTAAAACTGGAAAGCCGGTAATGGGCTTCCGCACAACCACCCACGCATTTAATTTCCCAAAAGGACACGAAAGCGAGAAATGGAACGCATTCGGTGAATTTGCATTGAATTCGCCTCCGGGCTGGGGCGGAGCGGCGAAACACACGCATTACGGACACAACAGCAGTACCGACGTGACCGTCATTCCCGAGCAAGCCAATAATCCTATTTTGACAGGAGTAAAAGGCCCTTTTCATGCCCGTTCATGGTTGTACCGCGTTTTGCCGGACTATCCTACCAAAGGCTCAACCTGGTTGCTAATGGGCAAATCGGTGAATCCTGACAAGGAGGCTATTGAAAACCCTGTCGCCTGGACGGGTACTAATTCTTTTGGAGGTAAAGTGTTCATGACCACGCTCGGCCATCCCGAAGATTTCAGGCTTGAACCATTCCAGCGACTGGTTGTCAATGCTATTCACTGGGAGCTTGGCAAAAAGGTTCCCAAAGAATGGAAAGGCAAGCTTGACATTCAGGTTCCTTACCGCGAGGCAAAATAAATACCCCATATTTCCTAAATCTAACTACAAGATTACCGATCAATGTCTAAACCCAGGAAAATCAGCGTCTCCGTTTCGCTCCTAGCATTTGTATTGGCCATCATTGGCTTCAGTGCTTTCAAATTCAATCAGTCCGCGTCCATTGATGTTAAAAAAGGCTCGCACATCATTCTGCTGGGTAACAACCTGGGGTCAAGAATGATGAATTACGACAATTTCGAAACTGAAATGCAGGTAAGGTATCCAGAGGATATGTTGTACATCCGCAATATGTGCGATGGCGGCGATACCCCCGGATTCAGGCCACATGCCAGCCGTAATACACCCTGGGCATTTCCGGGAGCTGAAAAGTTCCAGACCGAGCTCGCCAATCCTTCTCAAAGTGAGGGACATTTCGACTATCCTGACGAATGGCTTACCAGGCACAAAGCGGATGTGATCCTCGCTTTTTTCGGATACAATGAGTCTTTCGAAGGAAAAGCGGGACTTGAAAACTACAAAGCAGAGCTTGATGCATTTATCAAATACACATTGAGCCAGAAATACAATGGTACTACGGCTCCCCAGCTTGCCATCATTTCTCCGATCGCTTTTGAGGACCTATCCGCAAAATTTGATCTTCCCAATGGTAAAAAAGAGAACGAGAATATCCTTTTGTATGCCAAAGCAATGAAGGAAGTTTCGGAAAAGAACAATGTGCTGTACGTGGATGCTTTCACGCCTTCTCAAAAATGGTATGCTGAAACAAAGGAAGATCTGACCATTGATGGTTCGCAGCTGAATGAGGAAGGTTATAAAAAACTGGGCGTACTGCTAGCTGATCAGGTTTTTGGAAAAGCAGCACCGAAAGCTGAAAAGAACCGCCAGCTTGTCCACGATGCGGTAATGGAAAAAAACTGGATGTGGCATAATGACATCAAAATTCCAAATGGTGTACACGTTTATGGACGCCGCTACAACCCGTTTGGCCCTGATAACTATCCTGCTGAAATCCAGAAGATCAGGGAAATGACTGACATCCGCGACAAAGCAGTATGGCTGGCGGCTTCGAAAGGAGAGAAAATGGACCTTGCGGCTGCGGATAAGAACACGACGCCATTGCCTCCTGTTAAAACGAATTTCAATCCTGAGAAAAACGGAAGCCTTGAATATCTGTATGGTAACGATGCCCTTAAAAAGCTAAAAGTGCCCGAGGGTTATAAAATTGAGCTTTTTGCGTCGGAAGAAGAGTTTAAAGATCTTGCCAAACCAATGCAAATGTCCTTTGACAACAAAGGCAGGCTGTGGATCGCGACAATGCCAAGTTACCCGCATTACAAGCCGGGTGATTCAAAACCAGATGACAAGATCATCATTCTGGAAGATACTAATAATGACGGTAAGGCGGACAAGCAAACGGTTTTTGCCGACGGACTGCACCTTCCGCTTGGGTTTGAAATAGCGGCAGAAGGTGTTTACGTTTCGCAGGGAACTAACCTCAAACTGTTTACAGATACCAATGGTGATGACAAGGCCGATAAAGTGGAAATTCTGCTGAGCGGGTTTGATGACCATGATACCCATCATAATAGCCACGCATTCACCGTGGACCCTTCGGGAGCTATTTACTCCGGCGAAGGGGTGTTTTTACATACCAATGTCGAAACTTCTTACGGACCGGTACGTGCAACGAACGGTGGTTTTTACAGGTATACGCCACAGCGCAAAAAGCTGGAACGTACTGCCCAGCTTTCCATTCCTAACCCCTGGGGTATTGCATTTGACGATTGGGGACAGCCGTTCTTCGCTGAAACGTCCAGCCCGGATGTGCGGTGGATGCTACCTGGTTCTGTTTTGCCAAGGTATGGAGAAGCGAACCACAAGTCAGTTCAGCTGATCGAGAGAGCGCACCTGGTAAGACCGACCTCTGGTTTGGAGTTCGTTTCGAGCCGTCATTTTCCTGACGATCTTCAGGGAGACTTTTTGATTAATAATACCATTGGTTTCTTAGGGACCAAAGAACATACATTGACCGACGACGGTACTGGCTACAAAAGTCATCACCGCCAGGACCTGATTGTAAGTGAAGACAGAAACTTCCGTCCTGTGGATATGGAATTCGCACCGGACGGCTCGCTATACGTGATCGACTGGCACAATATCCTGATCGGGCACATGCAGCACAATGCACGTGACCCATTGCGTGACCATTCGCACGGAAGGGTTTACCGCGTTACCTACCCTTCGAGACCGCTGGTAACGCCTGCAAAAGTGGCGGGAGCGAGTATTGACGTGCTTTTGGAAAACCTCAAATTACCTGAATACCGCTCACGATACAGAACCAGACGCGAGCTGAGAGGACTTGACGCTGCGAAAGTTTTGCCGAAATTGACTGCCTGGACTGCTAGTCTGGATAAAAGCGACCCACGTTACGAGCATCATCTGCTGGAAGGATTGTGGGTAAGCTGGGGCTTGAATAAAGTGGATCAGAAGCTTTTGAAGCAAGTATTGAAAGCGAAGGATTACCACGTGAGAGCAGCTGCCGTGCAGGTGTTGCGTTACACCGGCCACCAGGTGCCCGACCAGGCTGACCTGCTGATGCAGGCGGTAAAAGATGAAAATAGCCGCGTGAGACTGGTGGCTATTGTAGCCGCTTCGTGGATAGGTAAAGAAAAAGGTTTACCGATATTAGCGGAAGCCAAGAAAATGCCACTAGATGACTGGATGATCCATGCGCATGAAACTGCGGTTGCCCACTTGAACGGCCAGAATGTGAAGAAAGAAAAACAAACGGTTGCAACAACCAGTCTGAAAGGCAAGGAGCTGATATTGTTCAACATGGGACGGCAGATCTACGCGAAGGAAGGATACTGTTCAACCTGCCACCAGCCCGACGGTAAAGGTTTGGCAGCTTCCGGGTTTCCACCGCTGACTGGTACCAACTGGGTTTTGGGCAATGATGAACGTTTGATTAAGCTGGCACTAAAAGGATTGCTGGGCCCTATTGAGGTAAACGGACAAAAATATCCTGGCCAGGTACCGATGACACCTTTTGCAGGGTTATTGAAGGATGAAGAAGTGGCTGCGGTGCTTACTTACGTGAGAAATTCATTCGGAAATAAAGGGCCTGCGATCATGCCGGAAAAAGTGAAGGCGGTGCGGGCAGCGACAGAAAGCAAGAAGGATTTCTACTCCCCAGATCAGCTGCTGAAAGAGCACCCTTTGGAAAAGATGTAGGATATTGAATGGATATATTGAAGCAAAAGGACAGGGCCGGCTCCTGTCCTTTTTGTTTTAGGGAGGGCGAAATGTTTATTCGGTTAGCAAGAGTACGGCTATTGTTTTAACTTCGCGATTGAAATAAAACAATCCGATATGCTTCGAATTCTTGCCGGTATTGCCATCAGTTTTGTCATTTTCATATACTTCGTTTACAATTTTTACTTCTCCGTCAATTTTCCTTTTCAAGACGATTTTTTGCTGATCCAGTTCATCGAGACAGTTTCTCAGGGCGGACTTGGCTTCGTGGGACTGGTTAAGGAGCTTTTTCGGACGTTTAACGATCATAAGGCAGTCATTCCAAGGTTTATATCCCTCGTTGAGTATAGTATCACCGGCACGCTCAATTTCAGGCTGTACATTGTCCTGGTGTTACTGAATGTCACTTATATCTTCTATTTCCTATACCTCCAGTTCCGCAAAACGAAACTTCCTTTATACTATTTTCTGCCAGCGCCATTTTTGTTCTTCCACCCGCTTTATCATGAGATTTCGGGCTGGGCTTTGAACGGAATGCAGCATTCTTATCTGACTGCATTCACTGTTACGGCCATTATTCTGGTGTCGCGGCGTAGTAAATGGGCCTTTTACGTGGCTATGCTATGTTGTTTTCTGGCGACTTTCACGCACGGCAACGGGGTTTTGTCATTTCCCGCCATTGTCTTCTATTTCCTGTGTCTGAAAGACTTTAAAAAGGCCGGGCTAACCGCTCTTTTTATGGTGATCTGTCTGGGCATTTACCTGGCTGGATATGAATCAGGGCAGGCGGGCAAATTGCCCAAGGATTTGATCAGTTTCATTTCCTCCCTTTTTGGTTTTATCGGGTCGAGCATGTCATTGTGGAGCAATCCAGTGGTGTGGTCGGCGCTGTGGGGTGCGGTGATCATTGGTTTTATGATTTTCATCACAGTGAAGGTTTCTGCGATATATTTCAACAAGCCTGTCACAGTGAAGCCGGGTACTGTGGAGCTGCTTACGCTTTTTGCGTTTATTTTTATTACCAGCACAGTCATTGCGCTGTTCCGTTCCTGGGCGGGCAGTACCATTGCGAGCCGGTTCCAGATTTATGCGTGCCTGTCTACCGTCATGTTCTACATCCTTTTACTGGACTACACGACGATATTCCGCAAGATGGCGGTGCTGTATACCATTACCGCGCTAAGCATATTTTACTGGGCTTATTCGCATTATGCGTACACCGGTGTGGTTGCGACAAAGAGGACAACCTACCTGGCCGATGTCTACAACTGGCAGACGAACCGTAATATGTTCTCGGTCGAAAAAACAATTGTCAGGAATGCTAATTTCTACCTGTTACCCGCTTACGAAAAAGGGTTTTTCAAAGTACCACAGCCTGTTGCGACCAAATCACAGCTCGATTCTATGTTTATTGCCAGCGCAGCGGTCACTGACGGGCAGCAAACTTACCTGGAAAACTGGCAGGTGCAGCGTTTGGTACGTGAAGGCGTGGAAGATCTCACTTATTTTTTTGTCGCCGATAATGTTTTCCCTGACCGCAAAGGCCTGCTAGACGATCGTTTTCTGGTTTTAAAAGATACAAAAACGGGACAAATCCATATGATGGGTGCTAATGCCAAAATAGCTGCCAGAAAGGAAATCCTGACCAAGCTGACATACTACAAAAAAGGCTTTAATACGTTTATCAGGAATGATGATCTCCCCGAAAGCTCCTATGAACTTGGTATTATCGATGTAAAAAATAACGGTGGCAAAAGGTTTTACCGGCTCGGAAAATCATTAATTGTTACCGGTGGCAAACTTGCGCTTCGCTAGGGTAATTTTTTCTTTGGAGGGATTTATTCCCAAATAACCTCCTGTACCCGAATATTGGTTATTTAATATTTCTATCAGGGGTTTTAGTGGCATTAAATCGTGCCAGGAACCTGGATTTCTGCGAAAAAAATCGTATCTTTACGTGCTTAAAAAGCCTGAAAATGGTTCTTTTTATCCAAGTGTAAAACAAACTATATGTCAAACGAAACAGTGATTGAAGTAAATAGTTATTCAGCCGAAAATATCCAGGTTCTTGAAGGTTTAGAGGCAGTTCGCAAGCGTCCGGCCATGTATATTGGTGACACTGGTTTTAAGGGGGTTCACCATCTGATTTGGGAGGTTGTTGATAATTCCATTGATGAGGCGATGGCCGGCTATTGCGATACCATCAATGTTACGATAGAAAAAAATAATTCCATTACTGTTCAGGATAATGGCCGCGGTATTCCAACCGGAATGCACCCCAAAGAGAAAAGATCTGCATTGGAGGTAGTACTGACCGTACTGCACGCAGGGGGTAAATTTGATAAAGACACATACAAGGTTTCAGGCGGTTTGCACGGGGTAGGGGTTTCCTGCGTTAACGCACTTTCTATACACCTGCGTGCTGAGATTCACCGCGAGGGTAAAATATTTGAACAAGAGTTCAGCGAAGGCAAGCCTTTGTACGCTGCACGCGTTATTGGCGAGTCTGAAAAAACCGGAACATTCATCCATTTTTTACCGGATGCTACGATTTTCTCGGTGACAGAATTCAAATACGAAACTGTGGCTACCCGTCTCAGGGAATTATCCTATTTGAACAAAAGAATCCGGATCACGCTGGAAGATAAGCGCGAAGAGGATGAAGACGGCAAGTTCAGAGGAGAGGAATTCTATTCTGAAATTGGTCTGAACGAGTTTGTGACCTATCTGGATGCAACCCGCCAGCCATTGATCCCTGAGCCTATCCACATGGAGACCTTGAAAGGAACTGTTCCCGTAGAAGTGGCCATGATGTACAATACCTCGTACAGCGAGAATGTATTCTCATATGTAAACAATATCAACACCATTGAAGGTGGAACGCACGTTTCTGGTTTCAGGGCTGCATTAACCCGGACACTAAAAAACTACGCTGAAAAATCGGGTGTTCTTGCGAAAGAAAAAATTGAGATCAGCGGGGACGATTTCCGTGAAGGTTTGACTGCCGTTATCTCGATCAAAGTGCAGGAGCCTCAGTTTGAGGGTCAGACAAAAACCAAACTGGGTAACTCAGAGGTAACCGGGGTCGTAAGTCAGGTAGTGGCAGAAATGCTCGATACTTATCTGGATGAGCACCCGAAAGAAGCCAGGGTAATCATTGACAAAGTGATCCTTGCTGCGAAAGCGCGTATTGCGGCCAAAAAGGCCCGTGAAATGGTGCAGCGTAAGAATATATTGACAGGTACGGGACTTCCGGGAAAACTTTCCGACTGCTCTGAAACAGACCCTAACGTTTGCGAATTGTACCTGGTCGAAGGGGACTCGGCGGGTGGAACTGCCAAGCAAGGCCGTAACAGGGCTTATCAGGCAATCCTGCCGCTTCGAGGTAAGATCCTGAACGTTGAAAAAGCACAGGAATACCGCATTTACGAAAATGAAGAGATCAAGAATATGTTCACCGCAATGGGTGTGCAGATCGGTAAAGACGGTGACGAACGCGCATTGAACATTGATAAGCTGAGGTATCACAAAATCGTGATCATGACCGATGCCGATATCGATGGTAGTCACATTCGTACGCTGATCCTCACATTCTTCTTCCGGTATATGAAGATCCTGATCGATCATGGCTACATCTACATTGCCCAGCCACCTTTGTACCTCGTGAAAAAAGGTAAAGAAGAAAGGTACTGCTGGACTGAATTGCAGCGTGAGGAAGCGGTAAGGGCCATTGGTGGCGGTCGTGAAGATTCCGTGCATGTGCAGCGTTACAAGGGTTTGGGAGAAATGAATGCGGAACAATTGTGGGAAACAACCATGAACCCGGACCGTCGCAGCCTGAAACAGGTTTCAGTAGAGTCAGCAGCGGAAGCAGATCATTTATTTTCCATGCTGATGGGTGATGAAGTAGCACCCAGGCGCGATTTTATTGAGAAGAATGCTAAGTATGCGCGCGTTGATGTGTAGCCGCTAGCTCCGATATTTTGATTGGAAACGGATGGCTGTCAATTTCAGCCATCCGTTTCTTTTTTAGTACAAAAAATAACAGAAAGTTCATACACCCGAAAACAATAGATTGTTTAGATTCGTTGAATTTTTAGTCCCATTTAGCAAAGTAGCAATTTAAAGAATTCCTTATGCCAGGTTCCACTGACCCCATATATAGCAATGAAAAAAGAGGCAAACTCACTAATCTTTTTGCTTTCTTCAAAAGTCCAAAGGAACAAGCTCCGGCGGATGACAGCAAAGTGGTAAGCTCTTCGGAAAAAGCCAATACACTGGTTCAGCAAAGCGACCTGATCAGCCGCGACCTGAGCTGGTTGAAATTCAATGACCGGGTGTTGGACCAGGCAACCAATGAGGATAGGAATCTCTTCGACCGGCTCAAATTTTTGGCTATTACCTCCTCCAACCTGGACGAGTTTTTATCCATTCGTGTGGGAAGTCTTTATAATTATCTCGACTTTGGAAAAGAACGGCTGGATTATTCCGGCCTGCGCGAAATTCCTTTCAGAAAGGTTTTGATGCGCGAGTTGCATGATTTTGTTCGTCGCCAGAATGATTGTTACAAAAACCAGTTATTGCCATTATTTTCAAAGCATGGATTTCGGATCGTAGGAATTGATGAAGTAGAAGAAGACGAAAAAGGCGCGGTAGAGCAATACTTTGAACGGACAGTGTATCCTATGCTGACGCCAATGCTGTTTGACTATACGCATGCTTTCCCGGTGCTGCTTGCCAAAGTGCTGATTCTGGGTGTGATCACGCAGGTTAAAGGCACGACTTCGGAAGAGGATAGAAAGCTTTCTTTTGTGCAGCTACCGCTTAACTTGCCCCGGTTTTACGTCATCGAGCGGGAGGATGAGTTATTGTTTCTCCCCATTGAAATGATCGTTCGAGCTCATATAAACAAGCTTTACCGGAATGTCGACATTGTTTCGACCAATTTATTCCGTATCCTCAGAAACGGTGATTTTACATTGGAAGAAAGTGATGATATTGAGGCTGATTTTATTGATGAGATTAAACAGAAAATAAAAAGCAGGCGTCTGGGCCGTGTGGTGCAGGTTTACATTGAACAGGATACCAATCCGGACTTGCTGAACCTGATCAAAAAGCGTTGGGAAATTGATGATTACAATGTGTTCCCAATAGACGGATTGATTGACTATACCGCATTCTGGAGCATAATCAAACATCCTGAATTCAAAGACCAGATACCAACAATACATCCGCCGGTACCGCCGCTCGGGATGGATAGGGAACGTATACCCGATATTTTCGAAGTAATGCGTGAGCGCGACATTCTGCTGCACCACCCATACAACAACTTTGAACCTGTTCTGCAATTGTTGGAGCAAGCCGCAGAAGACCCCAAAGTGCTATCCATTAAACTGACCATTTACCGGTTAGCGAAGGATTCCAGGGTTACCGAGGCACTTTTGCATGCCGCTGAAAACGGCAAGCACGTAGCCGTTTTATTCGAGGTAAAGGCACGTTTCGACGAGGAAAATAACATTAAGGAAGCACAACGTCTCCAAAAGGCAGGTTGTTTTGTCATTTACGGTATTGGTTTGTTGAAAACCCATACGAAACTGTTACTTATCGTCAGAAATGAAGGAAACCGGGTGCTGCGTTATGCGCATTTATCAAGCGGTAACTACAATGAGGATACCTCCAGACTCTATACGGATACAGGTTTGTTAACTTCGAATGAGGAGTATACCCATGATATTTCAGAGTTTTTCAATGTCATTACCGGCCACTCGATCCCGTCGGAATACCAGAACCTGATCACCGCCCCGCGTTATATGCGTGCGAAACTGATCGAGCTGATCCAGCAGGAAGCAGAGAATGCGAAAGCAGGTCTGAAAAGCGGTATTTGTATTAAGATCAACTCACTGGAAGACAGGGATACCATTCTGGAACTGTACAAGGCTTCGGAAGCAGGCGTACCGATCAAGCTGATCGTTCGTGGAATGTGCTGCCTGCGGCCTCAACGTGTAGGATTGAGCGAAAATATCACCGTACGTTCGCTGGTAGGGGACTTTTTGGAACATTCGAGGATATTCTATTTCCACCAGGACGGCAATCCGCTGGTATACGGCGGCAGCGCCGATGCGATGGTCCGCAGCTTTGACAAACGTATCGAGTCACTTTTCAAACTGGTCGATCCGCGGGTGAAGCAGGAGGCTATCCATATTCTTTACTACAGCTTGATGGATAATGTGAATTCCTACGAAATGCAGGAAGACGGTACTTACATTAAATGCGAGCTGGAAGGTTCGGAGCCATTGAATGTACATCAGGCGTTTTATGACGTGACCCTGGACGAGGTAATGGCTACGCACCTGTTTGTAGAAGAAGACAAAAAAGAAAAGCCAGCAGAACCGGCAGAACCAGAGGTTTCTGACGCGGAAATGCAGGCGGAAACGGAACCTTCCTAAGGTTACTCCTTATAAAAAACTCGTTTGACCCGGTCACCGATGCCGGTCAGCAACTCATAGGGGATGGTGTTAATGCTTTTGGCTAGCTCAGTAATGGGTACTTCTTTGCCGAAAACAATAACTTCGTCCCCTTCTTCTGCCCGGGCACTGGTCACATCGATCATGGTCATATCCATACAAATATTCCCGATGGTAGGGCACAATGTTCCGTTCACCAGCACCTGTCCGGTACCGTTGCCAAGCCCGCGATCGTAACCGTCGGCATAGCCAATCGCCAGGGTCGCAATCGCTGAATCGTGCTCAATGTGGCCTTTTCGGCTGTATCCCACGGTTTCGCCCGACGAAAGATATTTGATCTGCGAGATAATGGTTTTCAATGTGCCCACCGACTGCAACGCACGTTGCTCCTGCCCGGTCGCTTCGACACCGTAGAGCCCGATCCCGAGCCTTACCATATCCAGCTTATAGTCGGGGAAACGTACAATTCCGGCTGAATTCAGAATGTGTTTGATCGTTTTGTAGCCCAAAGCATCTTCCAGCAGCGCGGCACCTTCCTCAAATTGCTGGTACTGATGTTTTGAAAATTCGTTGTGAACACCTTCATCAGCGCCAACCAAATGGGAAAAAATACTGGCGACTTTCACGGCCGGGTGACTCTGCAACTGCCCGATCAGCCATTCATAATCATCCTTCACAAAACCCAGGCGGTGCATTCCGGTATCAAGTTTTAAATGCACAGATGGGATTTCGGACGGGTCATTGATTTTTTTAATGTAATTGATCCAATCCAGCAAGATGCGACGACTGTAAATTTCCGGTTCAAGTTTGTACTGAATGAGCAGGTCAAATGCAGGAACTGTAGCATTCATGACCATACAAGGCAGATTGATACCATATTGGCGGAGTGCCACGCCTTCGTCCGCATAAGCCACACCCAGGTAGTCGACGCGGTGGTATTGCAGCAATGACGCCACTTCCGAGCTGCCACTGCCATATGCAAATGCTTTTACCATGGCCATGATCTTCGTGCCGGAGCCTACTTTGGACCGGTAGTAGTTCAGATTATGCGCCAAGGCGTCCAGGTTGATTTCCAGGACTGTGCCGTGTGCTTTTTGCTGCAACCGGTGGACGATTTTTTCAAAAGAAAATGGTCTCGCGCCTTTTACCAGTACCAGGCTGTCTGACAATGTATTGAAAGGAAAATCACTTAAAAATGTGTCCGTATCCGGGAAGAAATGCTGATTAGGAAGCTCGAACAATCCAGCCTGGCTGCTTATTTCCGGGCCTATCCCAATGACTTCATCGATCGCTTTTTCTTTTAGCAATTTAGCGACCAGCCCGTAAAGCTCAGCGGGAGTTTGTCCTGTTTGCAGTACGTCCGAAAGTATTACTGTCTTCTTTTGACGCTGTTCCTGTTGCCCCAGAAAGTTAAGGGCCATCGAAAGTCCCTGAACATCATTGTTATAGGCATCGTCGATGATATAGCAATGGTTGATCCCTTCTTTCAGTTCCAATCTCATGGACACTGGTTTCAGGTGAAAAATCCTTTCCTGAATGGTGCTGTGAGAAAGTCCGAAATCGAGCAGAAATACAATGCAGTGGGTAAGGTTTTCCAGCGAAGCATCATCCCGAAACGACGTTTCAAATGTATGCTCGCCGAATTTACCTTTGAAATCGATAAACGTTTTATCTTTTTGAAGGTCGTAAACAACTTGAATGGATGCTCCTGAATGGCCGCTACCCCAGCTGATCACTTCCAGAAACGGATTCACCGGCCGAAGGATCAGACTGACCTCTTCGTCAATGTCTTTGTAGTCTTTTCTATAAATGAGTTTTCTGACCTTGGTAAATAAACGCAGCTTCTCGGTGATCTTTTGCTTGCGACTGCGGAAACCATCATCATGTGCCGGGCCAATATTGGTAAATATGCCGATACTAGGCTGCATGACCGGTTGCAGATGCTCCATTTCATGAGCCTGGGAGATACCTGCTTCAAAAATCCCCAAGTTATGTTCCTTACTCAGGTTCCAGACGGAGAGCGGAACTCCTATCTGTGAATTATAGCTTTTCGGGCTAGCTACGACCCTTTTTCCAGGAGCAGTGAGTTGTACGAGCCATTCTTTTACGATCGTTTTTCCATTACTTCCGGCAATACCAACCACCGGAATATCAAACTGGCGCCGTTTTTCTGAGACTAGCTTTTGTAATGCACGGATTGCGGACGGAACCACCCATATTTGGGCGTCGTCCCATTGTGAAGTGAGTGTACGAAGTGCTTCGGAGAAGGATGCTTCCTCCACTACAAACTCCCTGACACCGCTTTCGTATAACTCGGGAACAAACTGGTGGCCATCGTGTCTTACTCCTTTGATGGCAAAAAATATACTTTGTTCAGGAAAGGAAACCTGGCGGCTGTCGGTTAAAATGTAAGCAGCTTTTGTAGTTATTCCCTGTGCGTTATTTCCGGTAAGGCTCATTCTAATACTTTTGTTCAAAGCACAAAGGTATCAAACCTACGTCCATTTTTTAGACTTGAAATAAAATATCATCCCTACCGTCACCACCGCCATCAGCCCCCAGACATAAAAGTATCCGTACCTCATTTTCAGCTCTGGCATATAATCAAAGTTCATCCCGTAAACGCCCACTATGAATGTCAGAGGCATGAAAATGGCTGAAAAAACCGTCAGCGTTTTCATGACTGAATTCATTCTGTTGCTAATGGTCGACAGATGTACGTCCGCCAAGCTGGCGAGTAATTCGCGGTAGGAATCAATGGTGTCCAGCACCTGCATTATGTGGTCGTACAGGTCACGGTAGTATGGAATTGCCTCTTTTTCAATGAGTGCATTGTCCTCCCGGATCAGCTGGTTGATCATGTCGCGTAGGGGCCAGATCTGCCTGCGGGCCATGGTCAGCTCACGTTTAAGGGCATATAACTCTTTTAATGACAAATCTTCTGAGCCGCGGATCACCTGATCTTCGGTATAGTCGAGGCTGTCGCCCAATTTTTCCAAAACGATGAAGTAGTTGTCAACGACGACGTCCATCAGTGCAAAAAGCAGATAGTCGGGGCCGTTTCTCCTGGTTTTTCCCACGGACGCCTCCAATCTGTTCAGTACCGGAGTAAAAATGTCATCCGTAAGTTCTTCCTGAAAGGACAACAGGTACTTTTCGCCCAAAACGAAGCTCACATGCTCTGAGGTAATACAAATAGGCGATTCGGTTTCAACATGAAGCATTTTTAATGTCAAAAACAGATAGCCATCATCATAGATTTCCAGCTTGGGCTTGTGCTCCGTGTTGACGATGTCTTCCAGCAGCAGCGGATGCAGATCGTACAATTTCCCCAGCTTTTCAATCAGCCCGGTTTCGTGAATACCGTCCACATCCAGCCAGGTGATCACCGGTTCCCCGTTTTCGGCGGGTCTGCATTCACTCAACGATTTGACCGGCTCATTCCTGAACAAATGATCATTAAACTGTATCCGCCTGATCTTGGTTTTTAGCTCAATGTCAGGCCCAATGTACGTCAATGTGCCCGGAGAGGTCAGCAGGTTACGTTTTTTGTAACGTCTCGACCTTTTGATGACCGGATCCAGCTCCGTCGGCTTGGCGTGATGACTATGTTCTGTCCTGCTCAATGACTGATCACTTAAGATGGAAAACAAGCAATGGGACGTGCGTATCCACGATCAGTTTCCTGGTTACGCTCGGGTTGATCAGAAATTCCTCGATAAACGATCTCTCCCTGGAAGACATAATGAGCAAGTCAGCATTCACTTCGTCGCAATATGCTTCAATGCCGTCCAGCACATGCCGGTCCTCGCGGATCACGATATCTCCTTCTTTGATATCAAATTCAGCCTTGATCTCAGCAATGTACTGGTTGTCTGGCTGAATGTCGGGCTGGCTGTCCGACTTGATTTTAAGCAATGTAAGACTGCTCCCCAAATGGTTCATCAACACAAATACCTCTTTGAGAATGTCGGTTTCGTCGTATTCAAACTGCGTAGCATACACGACTTTTTGGAATTTGGCGGGATTGGCCTGCGGTGGGATCACCAGCACCGGGCATTGCGCATGAAGAGCGATATGAGTGGCCGAGGTACCGATCAGTTTGTCCAGAAATCCGCCAGAACCCGTTCTGCCGATCACTACCAAAGATGGCTGGTGCTCTTCTACGGCTTCCTCCACGGACGACTGCACGCTGCCTATCATCCACACAGCCTGTGCACGATATCCTTCTTCTACCAGCTTGTCGGCATATCCCTCCAGTCTTTTGCGGAACTCGTCTTCCAGTTCCGTAGTAAGCGACAGAAAATCTGATCCTCCTATTCCCGGTAAAACGTTCCCGGGCGTTATATTTACGTCGGCAATGTAGGGTTGGTATGCGTGGAGTATCAGCAATTCAGTAGATTCTTTCTCCGCTATAATTTTTGCAGCAGCAAGGGCTCGTTCGGCATTCTCAGAAAAGTCGATCGGGACAAGTATTCGATTCATGGTCATTGAGATTATGATGAGGAAATGCAGTTTTCGAACATATCAATTTTAGGAACTGAAACAAAGGATTTTTTTTAAAAATACTGGTCCAGGTTTCGTTGTACAATTTGCCGTTAAACAGATATTTATTTTATAAACTATCATATATTTAATACAATCATTAAATAAAAATATTCAAAACATATAATAAATTTTGCAATTTGACTTAATTGCGGCTGTTGGTGTAGTTGGCTTTAAATTGATTTTTTATAAGTTTACCGTTCAAACTAATTCCTCATTTCAACTTTCTGTATGAAGAGCAAGATTACCATTATCAACATTGCCCTGGTTACCATTGCTGCGATAGCCACCGTATTAAGTTCCTATGATATTCTTCCCTTATCCGATAATATTCTGATCACATTGCGCTGGCTTGCATTGGCCGGGCTGGTCGTTTATGCAATCCTGAAAAAAAACCTGACTACTTCCATCCTGATTTCCATGCTGGTAGGAACGGAAATCGGTTATGATTACCCGAAAATGGGGACGGAGCTGCACTTTTTGCGGCAGATCTTCTTGCAAATGATCAAGACGGTCATCGCCCCGTTACTTTTCGCGACATTGGTGACCGGTATCGCCGGTCATTCGGATCTGAAACAAGTGGGCCGCATGGGTTGGAAGTCGCTGCTGTACTTTGAAGTGGTGACTACTTTTGCATTGATAATCGGTCTGTTTTTTGCTAACTGGTTCAAACCCGGCGTCGGGATCATTGCTCCTGCAACACTGAATGCCACGCTACCGAAAGTGGCCGAGCAAACATGGCAGGACATTGTACTGCATTCATTTCCGGAAAACGTAGCCAAATCCATTTACCATGGTGAAGTGTTACAGATCGTAGTATTCAGCGTATTGTTCGGGATTAGCCTTGCATTATTGCCTGCTGCGAAAAAGGAGAAGTTCGTGCATGGTGTGGAGCTGCTGGCTGAGGTCATGTTCAAATTTACCAAGATCATCATGTACTTCGCTCCGATCGGTGTGGGTGCTGCGATCGCTGAAACGGTGGGGCACATGGGTATTGATGTGCTTAGAAACCTGGCATTGCTGCTTGCAACATTGTACTGCGCATTGATCGTTTTCATCCTGATCGTTTTTGTACCTATCGCGATGTTCGCCAGAATCCCGGTGATTAAATTCGCAAAAGCCATTTTTGAACCTGTATCCATTGCTTTCGCCACTACAAGTTCCGAATCCGCATTGCCGAAAGCGATGGAGAAAATGGAGAAATTTGGCGTGCCCCGCCAGATCGTGTCGTTTGTAATGCCCACCGGTTATAGTTTCAACCTCGACGGTTCAACGCTTTACCTGGCCCTCGCAACAGTTTTTGTGGCGCAGGCCACCGGGACAGAAATGTCGATCGGACAGCAACTTACCATGGTTTTATTGTTAATGTTGACCAGTAAAGGCGTTGCCGGTATTCCAAGAGCGACATTGGTGATCCTGTTGGGTGCTATTGCTAATTTTGGAATGCCCGAATGGCCGGTACTGCTCATTATGGGTATCGATGAATTGATGGATATGGCCCGTACATCGGTGAACGTGACAGGAAACTGCCTGGCTACGGCGGTGATTGCACGCTGGGAGGGAGAACTGGATGACGAGAAAATGCACAATTCAGATCTCGTGATAGACGAGCCTGTTGCTTCCGAAGTTTAAGTATTTATTTTTTAGAGTAATTCATTTTTATGTTGACGGTTTACGGAATACCCAATTGTGACACAATCAAGAAAACACGCACCTGGCTTGATAAAAATCAGATCGCATACAAGTTTCACGATTACAGAAAAGACGGTCTGGGCGAGGAAACGATCGATAAATGGTTCAAAACGCTTCCCTGGGATAAAGTGGTAAATAAGGCTTCCACTACCTGGAAGGAGCTTAGTGACGAAGAAAAGGCGGCAGTGACGGACGAAAAATCAGCAGCCAAACTGATGATATCCCACAGCTCGGTCGTCAAAAGACCACTCATTGAAGATGAAGCTGGCAATGCATTGCTGATAGGCTTTTCTGAAAAGGTATTTGAAGAGAAATTCCTAGCGAATTAATATTTGGCAGTAACGATTACTGCTTTGGAATTGTCGGAAAGGGTGGTGGCGAAAAGATAAAAGTCGCCACCCTCTTTCAGCTTCCACTTTTTTCTTAGCTCCTCAGGTTTTGCAGGAAAATTTCTTGTCGTCAGGTTGGCCTTGTCGCCGTTAATGTACTTCGTTATCTCTTTCATATCCGGTTTACAGATAGCGATAATTTTAAATGACCTGCCCGGAAAGCCAGCAACCGGCTCATTGGAGGTATACAACTGACTGTTAACAGCCAGTTTATTCACATCATAAATGCTACAAATGCTTTTGAACGCGCCGGCTTTCAGTACTGCCGCATGCGGTTCATATAAATAGGAGAGAGGATCTGAGTAAGTCGCAATCGCGTTCCGTTCCGTTTCCCTGTCAAAATCCAGCTGATGTAATATATCGCCAGCCGCATCAACTACTCGAATTTTTATCTTAAAATCTCCACCGGAAGTATTCCTGTCCAGTACAAAGAGCAGCTCCTTACATTCCTGCTCATAACCGACGGTGTGTACCTCTGTCAGGTTTGTTAATTCTTTGGCAGCCAGTTCGATATCAAGTAATGGAGACGTTTTTACCAGGACTTTTGGCGCGTTTTGAAACAAAAGAGAAAGGTTCGAGGGAATGTCAGGCGTGCAGTCGGAAAGTAGCACTACTTTATCTTTGTTAGCATCGCGGCGGGCAGGATCAGTGTAGATCCAGTCGGACGGTTTTGCGTTATTGCGAAGTGCTTCGAGCGAGTCGCCGGAATGTACGGTAATGTGATCAGCGCCCAGTTTTTGGAAATTGAACCACGCAGTTTTCGCTACTTCTTGCTGTTGTTCATAGTAGTCGGCGCTGGCAAAATTCCTGCTCATGTAGTAAATGTCCACGCCCATGCCACCAGTAATGTCAGTAAGCTGCTGTCCCGAAACCAGGCTGGCCTTGTACTTCGCCGTTGCTTCGGAAGAGCATTGCTCTACGGACAATGCGGACGGGAAAATCAGTTTGGTGTTTGCGTACCATTCCCGAAGTTTTTTTACGGCCTTTTGGCGGGAGAGGATCTGTGCAGCCAGTTTTTTTACGTCAAAACCTTTGAACTGGCCTGCTTTCAATATAAGCTGACCGGCATTTTCATGTTTATGTTTTTGGATAAATTCAATTTCCGGTTCCGAAAAACCATTTTCCAAATTCTCCTGCCTGTTCAATGGCTCATTCATAACAAAACTTAGACACACTGTTTCAAGTCCCGAAAGTACGGCATTTTGGTTTGGAGTCACAGCCGGGCCACGCGGAAAAGTATAATAGAAAGATTATCAGATTGAGGACAATTCATCTTTTGGTCTTATGTATTGAGTATCAGCAATATGGATCAGATGGGGTTAATTTTCTGTTTTGTATTAAGTAGGACTAACCAAATGAAAATTATAAATTGTCAGCCAATATCCTATTTCCCTAAGTTTAACCTTTATTTATCATGAGAATTAAGACCTTTGAAGAGTATCAGGTTGCCTACAAACAAAGTGTAGACGATCCCGAAGGTTTCTGGGCGGAAGTGGCCCAACAATTTCAGTGGCGTAAACCGTGGAAAAAAGTTCTGAGCTGGGACTTTCATGAAGCGAATGTAAAATGGTTTGAAGGCGGGGTGATGAACATCACCGAAAATGCATTGGACCGTCATTTGGCGGATAAAGGCGATCAGAAGGCAATTATCTGGGAGCCAAATGATCCCGAAGACCAGGCGGTCACCATCACCTATCGTGTTTTGTACGACAGAGTCTGCCGTTTTGCCAATGTGCTTAAAAAGCACGGGGTTAAAAAAGGCGACAGGATTTGTATATATCTGCCGATGGTACCTGAACTTACCGTGGCCGTACTTGCCTGCGCACGCATCGGGGCGATCCATTCGGTGGTTTTCGGAGGGTTTTCTGCCAAATCCATTGCCGACCGTATCAATGATGCCGAATGCAATATGGTCATCACTTCCGACGGAGCCTTCCGCGGTTCGAAGGTAATACCGATGAAAGCGACTGTGGATGAGGCTTTGGTGCAATGTACCACGGTGAAAAACGTGATCGTGATGACACGTACCCGCACACCGGTTTCCATGATCAAAGGGCGCGACTTGTGGTGGGAAGAGGAAGTGAAACATGTGGATTCCGTTTGTCCGGCTGAGCCAATGGACGCTGAGGATACGTTATTTATCCTTTACACTTCGGGATCGACAGGGAAACCAAAAGGTGTTGTGCACACGTGCGGTGGCTACATGATCTACGCGACCTACACTTTCGCGAATGTGTTTCAGTACGAGCCCGGCGAAATTCATTTTTGTACAGCAGATATCGGCTGGATCACCGGCCACAGCTACATTGTTTACGGACCGTTGTGCTACGGGGCGACCTCGATCATTTTCGAAGGCGTACCGACTTACCCGGACGCTGGCCGTTTCTGGCAGATCGTTGAAAAACATAAAGTAGACACCATTTATACAGCGCCTACCGCTATCCGTTCGCTGATGAGCTTCGGGTTAGATCCTGTTAAAAAATATGATCTTTCGTCCCTGAAAAAACTGGGATCTGTGGGAGAGCCTATCAATGAAGAAGCCTGGCATTGGTATAAAACCAACATCGGTGCTGACCATTGTCCATTGGTAGATACCTGGTGGCAGACTGAAACGGGTGGGATCATGATTTCTCCGCTGGCAGGCATAACGCCTGAAAAACCAACATTCGCCACTCTGCCGCTACCAGGCATCCAGCCGGTATTGGTAGATGAAAATGGCAAGGAATTGGAAGGTAACGATGTGACCGGAAACCTTTGCGTGAAATTCCCATGGCCCGGCATTATCCGCACTACTTATGGAGATCATGAGCGTGCCAAACAGACCTATTTTTCAACTTACCCGGGTATGTACTTCACCGGAGACGGCTGTTTGCGTGATGAGGATGGCTACTACCGCATTACCGGCCGTGTTGACGACGTACTCAATGTGTCAGGTCACCGGATAGGGACTGCGGAAGTGGAGAATGCGATTAATATGCATTTAGGCGTGGTAGAATCAGCGGTGGTAGGTTATGCGCATGATATCAAAGGACAAGGCATTTATGCTTACGTCATTGTGGAGAAGGAACCAGATGATGCTGAAATGTTCAGAAAGGACATTGCTGCCACGGTTTCCAGTATTATTGGCCCAATTGCGAAGCCTGACAAAGTGCAGTTTGTAACAGGCTTGCCAAAAACCCGTTCAGGAAAAATTATGCGCCGGATTTTGAGAAAGATATCGGAAGGCGATTTCAACAATCTTGGAGATATTTCCACTCTGCTTGACCCTGCCGTGGTTGAGGATATTAAGAAGGGGGCATTGTAAAAAAACAGGTAGCCCCTCCGGGGCAAAAAAATAATTAAAAACGGATTGCTACAAACAGGTAATGCCTCTGGCATTTATCAAACCGCAGAGCGGTTTTCTGTTTGTAGCAATCCGTTTTTTGATGTGAAAAGCCCCGGAGGGGCTTCCTGTTTGTTAATTATCCCATTTTTGCATCCGATGCCGCCTTGTCTGCGGCGCAGCCGCATCCTTTTGCACATCCGCCGCTGTTGCGGCTATCGAATGTTTTCCATATGCGCCAGCCAATGTATCCGGCTGCGGCGGCGAAAAGGAGGAAAATAATGATCTCTTGAACTGGCATAGCTTAAAAACACTTTACGATTGCCAATTGTTCCTGGCCGCCAGCCTGTAAGCATGCTGGTAATGGTGCTCGCTATGCCACGCATAACTCGCGATCACTTCATCCAAACGGGTTACACGGCCGGTAGCGGGATGCACATATGTTCTGGCCAGATCGTTTTCATCCATTGAGTTCAACAACAAAACCCAGCGTAAATGCACATAGCGCAGCAACTGAATAGATAATTCTACCTGTGCCATTTTGGCATCCGGCAACTCAGCCCATAATTGTTCCTCATAAGGCTTAATCGTCGGATTGTCCTCAGTCATCGCCAGCCTGCACCGTGTGTAGGCATTGATGTGACTATCCGCCACATGATGAACCAACTGCCTTACTGTCCAGCCGTCCGGGCGATATGGTGTATTCAGTTTGTCGTCGTCCCAGGCACCCAGCAAATTGATGAATTTAGAAGGTAGGGCACTGATGATCTGAATATTCGATTTTACTTCCGTCGGGGTATAGCTGTCCTGGGCTTGAAATTTGCCGATAGGATAACGAAGTTGGTCTGAGTCCATTTAATTTTGAATGAGTGAATGAGTGAATGGCCGAATGAGTTGCTGGCGCGATACTTGAGAGGTTTTAAAAATTTCCCCTGATTACTTCTACCAGTTCCTTGTGAGCACCGGAAGCTGCGATGATATCTCCGCCGAAAAGATAGTTGTCGTCACCATTGAAATCAGTTACGGTGCCGCCTGCCTCTTTGATCATCAATACGCCGGCCGCCATATCCCAGGAATTGAGATTATATTCATAAAATCCGTCGAAACGACCTGCTGCGACGTAAGCCAGATCCACTGCTGCGGCGCCCATTCTGCGGATACCGTGCGTTTTTTGCATCAGCAGTTCGAGAATGTACATATACCGTTTTTGCTTTTCGAATTTATAGTAAGGGAACCCTGTGGCGATCAGGCTGTCCTGCAAAAGCGGCACATTGGAAACCTTGATACTCTTGCCATTGCACCAGGCCCCGCCTCCCTGCCAGGCATAAAACATTTCGTTCAGGCTAGGCTCGTGGATAACGCCGAGCAGCAATTCTTTGCCTCTGGCGAGCCCTACGCTCACGCAATACACAGGTATGCCGTGAATAAAATTGGTAGTCCCGTCGAGCGGATCGATGATCCAGTTCAATGCCTCAGGATCCGGCTCCTGACCCGTTGTACCTTCTTCTGTAATGTAACTTGCTTCCGGGAGAATTTGGCTTAATCCCGCAACCAGCAGTTTTTCAGCCTCTTTATCGACATAAGAAACCAGGTTATTCAGGTCTTTGTACTCGATTTTATCACGGGAAAAAAGTGCAGCTTCCTGTTGAATAAATGAAGAAGCCTGCCTTACAATTTCAATGGTTTGTTGTGTCAGCAGTTCAAGATCCATACTATATTTATCCTTTTTCGGGAATTTTAGAAAGTGAATTATTAATGTAGTAAACCCTGATGATCAATGTTAAGATGATAGGGATCACTACATAATTATGTTTCAACACATTGCCTGTTGCGCAAAGTAAGAGAAATCCGTAAAATATTAACAAGAACTGGAACCAGTAAGGTTTCTTCTTCTCGGAAAAGAAGAAAATCAGCGGCATCCACAATGGAAAGGCCCATAGAATATCATAGTTCCATTGGGTAGTGCCATCGTTCCTGATCGCCCAGAGAACCACTAAAATCCAGCCGGCAAGCCCGACAACAGAAAACAGTATCTTGTCCAAAGTAAAGTTGACGATCTCTTTTTTTGTCTGCCAATAAGTTAATGTCAAGACCAGCACTGCTAACGTCCAGAATGTGACTGTTGGCGTAAATATGCCTTTGTATATGATAGGTTCAGCGGTAAACAAATCGTGCTTTGCAACAACCAGAGGCATAATACCCGATGCGGTTTTAATTTTTGCGTCAGCGAATGCAGTAGCCAGATTGTCCGGTAAAAAAGTGGCTTGTTCAGCAGTCGCAATTTCATCAGCCTGCGCACCAATCGCCAGGTCCATTCCAAAGTCGGCCCAGGGATTTTGTTTAAAAGCATATCTGTCAATCCATTGCCTGAAACTTAGTTTTTCTTTGGTATACCCCGTATAAATTAGGCTATCGCCGCTTGCCGCTTTCAGGGCATCCACCAACCGGGTCGCACAGTTGTCGTAGAAAAATTTATATTGATATAAGCGATTTTGAGGCAGGTAGTTAGTTTCCAGATAGTTGTAAAGCTTCTGTTTTTGTGCCTGCGAAAGATTTAAAACCTGCTCGGAAACAGACCGGTTTTCTGATCTGTAAAAAGGTATAAGAAGCGCCATCGGCTCTACTGAGATCTTGTACGGAAGCGTCCCGCGCAGAAATTTGATATAAAAATTGCCCGACTCGAAACTAAAAGTGCCATAACTGTAAGCATTGTCGAGCCCCAACATAGGATCGGAAATCCAGATCGTGCTATGCCCGAATCCTGAATATAACTCCTCCCCAGGCCCAAAAGTGACCAGGCTTACCTTTGCGTGGGGGCTCAATGTGGCAAACTGGGCAGATGCCGTCAAACTAAGGCCCAAAAAAAAGAGAACGGCAATTGTTAGGCTTTTAAAAGACTGGCGATAGTTCGGGTTCATATTATTCGGGATCTTCGTCCGCATATTTTTCAGATTTCTTTTTCTCTTCGGCCTTACCGGCCAGGACGATGACAATCTCCCCTTTAACTGTTTTTTCGGAAAAGTAGGCTATTACTTCCTGAACCGTTCCCCTGACATTCTCTTCATAAATCTTCGACAGTTCCCTGGAAACACAAACCTGCCGGTCGGCGCCAAAAAACTCTGCAAACTGCTGTAAAGCCTTGATCAGCCGATGAGGAGATTCGTAAAAAATCATCGTACGTTCTTCTTCTACCAGGTTTTGAAGACGAGTTTGGCGACCCTTTTTATGGGGTAAAAAACCTTCAAATGTAAAGCGGTCGCTCGGGAGGCCTGAGTTGACCAATGCGGGGACAAAAGCGGTAGGGCCGGGGAGACATTCAACGGCAACGCCCTGTTTGATACATTCCCTCACCAGCAAAAAACCCGGATCCGAAACGGCAGGTGTTCCTGCATCCGAAACGAGGGCCATGCTTTCGCCCTTTAAAATACGTTCAACAACCCGGGTAACGGTCTGATGCTCATTGTGAATGTGGTAACTATGCATGGGTTTGGAGATCCCAAGATGTTTGAGCAATGTACCTGAGGTGCGGGTATCCTCAGCCAAAACCACATCCACACTCTTCAACACATTGATAGCTCGGAGTGTGATATCTTCCAGGTTGCCAATGGGCGTGGGTACTATGTAAAGTTTCATTTAAATTCTTTAGGGCACTAAAATATGGGAGGCAGTTATTTGCTCTTTTCAAAAATTGCATCAATCGCCGCCGCCAGCTTCTTATCTTTTTCGGTTACAATATCCCCCGCATCGTGGGTGTTCAATTCAAAAGTGACCTTGTTGTACATATTGGTCCAAAAAGGATGATGGTCCATTTTGTCAACCGTTTCTGCGACTTCGGTCATAAATGCAAAAGCTTTCTTAAAATCTTTAAAAGTGAAGCTTTTTTTTAGTTTGTTATCCTCTTCTTTCCACATCATTCTGTCGGTTTATCGGGTAACGCTTACCGGGTAACGCTTACCGGGTAACGCTTACTGGGTCTTTGTGACCTTGTATTCCACATACTTATCAGGCCTCTCAGTCCTGGTACATTTAATGGTTTCGATCACGTACAGGCTGGTACCTTTAAAGTTGCCGGTGCCAGTCATTGTTATTCTTCCGCAATCATCTTCGCCCACTCCCCGGTCGTAAGTGAAATTGAAGCCGGTCAGTTCTATTTGCTTAACGTGGTTGAAAGGCGTTATTTCTTCAATGTTCATTTTTTGGTCTGAAACCCATTCTACTTTCATGGTTACAGCCAGCGAATCTTTGTACGACTTGTTGAAAAATTTATAGCCTTTATAGGTTCCAACGAGGCTCTTTTCGGTAAGCTCAGGTTCCTTCACAACAGGCTCTTTCTCGGCTTCCTTTTTACAACCTGTACATAAAACCAGACATAACATTATGCCAGCGCATAGTTTTAGCATCTCAATGAAGTATTAAACTTTTAATAAAAACGAATATACAAGGATTATAGTAGTTTTTAAATTATTAAGGTAAATAGCCGATTCGCTAATGATCCAGTATATTTGAACTTTGATTCTGTCCAAATCCTTAAGAGATAAAGACGATCAAAATCATGGATGGAAGATCCGTCCGGATAACCCGAGTAGCAAATTATGAAAGTAGAATTAGTCCGCGTAAACGACGCCTTCCACTTTGAAGGCAGCGGTTCATCAGAAGTAAAAGTACATACCGACGGCTCGCCTGACATTGGCGGAAGTAACCTGGGTGTGAGACCAATGGAGTTATTATTAATGGGCCTGGCAAGTTGCAGCGCTATTGATGTGGTGCTGATTTTGAAGAAACAACGTCAGGATATTACAGATTTTCGCATCATTACGGAAGGCGACCGCGAGCAGGAAGCGGATACCATGAGGAAACCATTCCGTAAGATCCATTTGCTGTTCAAATTTACCGGTAATCAGCTGGATGAGAACAAGATCAATCGCGCGATCGCATTGTCAATGGAAAAGTATTGCTCAGCTACTGCCCAAATGGAAGCGCTGGCAACCATTACTTACAGTGTTGAAATAACGGCTGCTTAGTTCAGAATCAATAAAAGTGTCAATTCAAATTTCCAATGCAGCAATATCACGATTTATTACGCCACATTCTTCAAAATGGTGTCCGCAAAACAGACCGGACCGGAACTGGTACCATTAGTGTTTTTGGCTACCAAATGCGGTTTAATTTAAAGGATGGCTTTCCGCTGGTAACCACTAAAAAGGTGCATACCAAGTCAATAATCTATGAGCTGCTATGGTTTTTACAGGGTGATACGAATATCAAGTATTTGAAAGACAATGGTGTTTCCATATGGGACGAATGGGCCGATGAAAATGGCGACCTCGGACCGGTTTACGGCAAACAATGGCGCAGCTGGGAGGGAGCCAATGGTAAGTCTGTCGATCAGTTGCAGGAAATCCTGAAACAGCTGAAAAACTCCCCTGATTCGCGCAGGATCATTGTTTCCGCCTGGAATCCTTCCGAATTGTCGGAAATGAAATTGCAGCCATGTCATGCATTGTTCCAGTTTTACGTCGCGCCTCCCGACACCGATGCTGGCGAAACAAGAGGCAAACTGTCGTGCCAGCTTTACCAGCGTAGTGCCGATGTTTTTCTGGGAGTACCATTCAACATCGCAAGCTATGCCCTGCTGACCATGATGATCGCGCAGGAATGCGAGCTTGATCTGGGAGATTTTGTATGGACAGGCGGCGATACGCATATTTATCTCAACCATTTGGATCAGGTAGAGTTGCAACTCAGCCGCGAGCCGAGAGACCTGCCTCAAATGGCTATCAATCCTGATGTAAAAAGTGTGTTTGATTTCAAATTCGAAGATTTTGAACTTCAAAATTATAATCCCTGGCCTGGCATTAAAGCGCCGGTAGCGGTTTAGGGATTCATAGGAATGAGCATTCAGTATATTTTAGAGATCATTGGAACCTTTGCTTTTGCAATTTCCGGCGCGCTTGCCGTGAAAGACCAAAAGCATCAGGATTGGTTTGGTGCCAGTTTTACCGCATTCATTTCGTCCATTGGCGGAGGTACATTAAGGGATATTTTGCTTGATAGCTACCCGCTGGTTTGGATCAGCGACATTACCATTGTTTATGCGATTATGGCCGGTATTCTGGTCACATTCGTATTTTACAAATACCTGTTACGTCTCCGCAAGACCTTGTTCCTGTTTGACACTTTTGGTATCGCCCTTTTTACGATCGTCGGGACTGAAAAAGCATTGCATTTAGGTGTCAGACCTGAAATTGCAGTGATTATGGGCGTTTTTACAGCGACTATGGGTGGGGTAATACGGGATGTAATGACCAATGAGATTCCGATCATTTACCGGAAGGAAGTATATGCAACGGCGTGTTTTGCGGGAGCGTGCAGTTATTTGTTATTGGATAAATTGGGAGCAGAACGAAATGTCGCCTTTATTACAGCGTCGCTCGTCATCATCGTGATCAGGATCCTGGCCGTCCGCAACGGATGGAGTGTTCCGAGATTTTTTAGATAAAATGCCGTCAGGGGATGTTTGTTACATACCTGACGGCATTTTGAATATTTGTGAAAATCTTTTTGCTACCGCGGTTACATGCCTAACGGCATTGACTTGGCACGGTGTAAAGTCGCGTAGCGACGCAACCTCGGTAGAAAAAACGAATGTTGATGATTTTCAAATCCCGTCAGGGATGTAACAATTGCACCATCCGCGACCTGCAAACGATCATTTCTTTTTCTTCTTTCCTTTTACTGCCGACACAACTTCTTTCACTGGTGTCGCTTTGGATTGCAAATCTGCCAACCCTTTCTCGATTTGACCTTTGTAGAATGACGCAAATGCACCATCGCCCGATGCGGCGCCTACTGTCAACGCCTTTTGCGCAACCGGAATAGCTTCGTTTACTTTGCCTAGTTTGCTAAGGATCTGCGCTTTGATCCACAAGTTTGAGAATGATTCTTTCAAGCCAATCGCTTTGTCAGCCAGGCCTAATGCAATTTGTAAATCTTTGCCTTTTGACAGTAAATATCCTGCTGTGCTTTGCAATACTGCTACATCTTCGGGTTTTTCTGCAACTGCTTTGTTCAATGCATTCAATGTCAGGCTTTCTGTGCTAACCGCAAGTGGAATGGGGATATTAACAGACGACCATGAAATATTAAGGTAAGCAGTGCTGTCATTCACCGGTTCAATCTCAATCTTGAATGCTTCGTTGAACTGGTTCGATGTAGGTACTACCATGATCTTGGCCAGATCATCGGATTCCTTGTAACCTTCTGCTCCCTGCTCATAATTTTTATTCAACATCACCGTCCAGGCGGCGCCGGATGGAATGGTGAACAATGCATACTTACCAGCTGGAACCTTCCTGCCACCGAATGAAAACTCAGTACTGGCTTCGAATGTGGTTGCAGCATTGGCTCCGGTACGCCAGATCTGGTTGTAGGGTGCCAAAACGGAGCTGTCGGCGAACACTTTACGTCCTTTGATGAATGGCCGGGAATATTTAACTGTAAAATCAGTGACACCAATAGTCTGCATAACCCCAGCTGCCGGACTTGGTTGCGGCGTGCGCTGGCCCATGGATTGGGTAACCAGCAAAGCGGCGATGGAAACAGATAATAGATACTTTTTCATTTTGAATAAGGTGGTTTATTTCTTGAAGTATTAAACTTGTGGTGAAATTAGAATGAAAATATTACATAGCCTACATGAAAAGAAACAGTTTGCTTTCCCTGCTCAACTCCTATCAGCCAGAACCCGGAATGGAAGAAGAAATGTGGCAGGATACCATTCATTTTGTGAACGAGAACCCGGATTGTTTCGAAAGAAGTTTACTGAAAGGGCACATTACAGCGTCGGGATGGGTGCTGTCTGCCGACAAAAGTGCGGTTTTGCTGATGCACCATAGCAAGTTGGATAAATGGTTTCAGCCGGGCGGACATTGTGACGGAGACCCGGCAGTAGAGGATGTAGCAAGGAAGGAAGTGTGGGAGGAGACAGGTGTGGAAGATCTGCAATTGTTGAAACCCGGTATCTACGACGTGGATGTACATTTGATCCCGGAACGAAAGGAAATTCCGGCACATTATCATTATGACATCCGCTTTGTGTTCGCTGCTGGCAATGATCAATCCATCACAATGAATGCGGAGTCCAAAGACGTGAAATGGATTCCTTTAACCGAAGTGGAAAACTTTCACGATTCTGAATCGATTATGCGAATGGTGCGGAAGGTCAGCGCTTTATAAATTTCAATGTCCTTTCCTGGCTGGCTACCTTAATGTTGATCAGGTATAGGCCCGACGGAATATTGCCTGTCGGTATCGAATGGTTCCTGGTAAGCCGGGACTGAGACGCATTCAATGCTTTTCCATTTATTCCGAGCAACGTCAGTTCAGCATTTTGTCCTACCAATGTTTGAGGAATAGTCAGCCTGACTTCATTTTGAACCGGATTGGGAGCCAGAACGATTGATGTCAGTAATTCATTTTCTGTACCCAATGGTTTGAACTCTGCTACAAATATTTCCTCTGCTTTGGTCAGGTTTGGCACGCCGTAGCCCAGCAGATTATCCGGTGCCGAAGCCTGGTGTCCTGATTTTTTTAATACATAAATGATCTGTTGCGCAGTCAGCTCAGGATGTGCCTGCCAGAATAGCGCCGACACGCCTGCAATGAGTGGAGAAGAAAAAGAGGTACCACTACCTCCCGAAACGTTACCGGAAGTATTTCCAACAATGGTTCCCGCACCCACGGCTGCTACGTCGGGTTTTTGAATTCCTGCTGCATTGGGGCCTACTGAACTTAATGCGGCGTAGGAGCGATCGTAGTTACTGGCGCCAACGGTGAATACCGAATCAACGTCTGCCGGAGCGCCAATGAAGTGCCAGCTTTTGTTACCATCATTACCAGCCGAATTGGTGACGATCATTCCGCTGCGTGTCGCAAAACGTGCTGCGCGGCTCACAATCGTGGTTTTTCCATCCATATCGGCATAAGTGTGATTGTATTCGTCCGTATCAAATTCTCCCTCAAAAGTGGTGTAGCCTAGGGAAGAGTTAATGATATCAGCGCCGACGCTGTCAGCACGTTCCGCTGCCAGCAGCCAGGTTACCTCTTCGTAGGGAGTCTCGGCTAAGTCATTTTCGGTACGGTACAGTGCAAAGGAGGCTTTAAATGCAGCTCCTATCATGACAGTCGGCTGATTGGCAGCAATGGTCGACAGTACAGCCAGACCGTGAGAGCCGTCGGCGTAAACGTCACTGTCCCGCGAAACAAAATCATGTGTATCGACGACCCTGTTCTCATCTTTCAAATGTTTCAGAAAAGGGACGATGTTACCATTGTTAAACCCATTGTCAAGGACGGCAATGAGCATATTTTCGCCGTGAAATCCCTTTTTGTGCAGTTCAGGCACTTCCATGAGTGCTAGCTGCGCATTCATGCCGCCGTAGTTAAGGTCTTCGTTAGCTTCGAACTTGTCTTTCACAGCCACTACTCGCTCTATTCCCGGTGTTTTGGAAGTGAGGTTCGCGATCGGTAAGTTCAGTTCAATGCCTTTGTAAAAAGCGAGTTTTTTAATCGCAGTAAGTTGTGTTGCCGAGGCTTCTACCACCGAACCATTGAACCAGCGGGAGGAATAAATGATCCTGGCACCGGTTTGCTTCACCGCCGCCACATAGTCAGGGTTCACAGGCAAGTCCTGCGTTTGGATGGGAATGTTCTGCCGGTTCCTACGGGTTACCGAACGTTGCGATAGAAAAGCAGTTGGCTTATCAATGGAAAAAGGAGAATTGGCCTTGTCCTTGTATAAAACGAGGTATCTGGGATTACTTTGCGCCTGACAAAAAGGTTGGGCAGCGAGCGTGAAAATGATGAAGTATAATAAAGATCTGATCATTGTTTTCCGAATTTTTGAATGATAATCACTTCCTTGGAGCCCGAACTGATGATTCCTTTTCCAACGCAATCGGGTGTATAGCAATATTGTAAGGTGATCCGCTCACGCCGTATGAGACCAACGTTCTGCGCATATATTTCAATATACTTATTTCTTGACAAAAGTGTGGAATCATCCTGCCTGACGATAGTAACAGTATTCGGGAAATACAATGCACCATTCCGGCAGGGTTTTCCAATGTCTTTTACATTACAAAGACGTGTGCCTGCCTGGTTATACGCATTGGCATTCCAGGACATGCCGTCGTAAAGGGGAGAAGTAATTTTAATGACCGGCTGGCCGCTTTCTTGTGCAAATGCCTGAGAAAGAGTCTGCCATGTTACCGACGCAGAATCCGTGGACCAACTGTGGTCGGGATTTTGATGATCATAGGATAGGGGAAATGTGAGCTGTCCATTCGATTGCGCAAAAGACTTGCCGGTCAGCTGGCGAATGTAGTAATGCTTTGTGCTAACCTGTCCATCGGCTGTGAACCGAGTTTTTTCCACATTAAATTCCGAATACTGGCCTGATTCGAGCGGGAAGTAATCTCTTCCTGATCTGCTAATTGGTTGATCAGGATCGGAGCAGGAAGTAATTAGGAAAGGTACCAAGAGGCATAGGGCGTGTTTTTTCGATAGCATGTGATTTCATAGTGTGTTAGGTAATTGTCAGGCAACTTTTTCGCCGGGGATTTTCCGGCCGCCCAGATGCGGGCATTCCAGCAAGGTTTTAATGCCTGGGTAAGGTACGATTGTTTTCAAGTAGCCATAATTATCGGCCAACGGAATGGTCCTGTTGTTATCGCCCATCGAAATATCAACATCATTCATGCCAAACTGGCAAGGATGTTCATAGCCGCTTGCATGTGTGATTTCAATGATTTCTTTGGCCATCGTGGTCATATAATTACTGAAACGCTCACTTTTAAGCGTAGGATCAATGCCGGATTCGAGCCATTTATTATTGGTAGCAATTCCGGTGGGGCAGCGATTGGTATGGCAAGACTGGGCCTGAATGCAGCCTATGGACATCATTGCTTCCCGCGCTACATTGATAATATCTGCACCCATTGAAAATGCCATGACAGCCTGAGCCGGTAGCCCGAGTTTTCCTGAGGCAATGAATGTGATCTTATCATTGAGGTTTCGTTTTTGGAAAATCTTGTAAACCGTACTGAATGCAAAAACCAATGGTAACGATACATGGTCTGCAAATGAAGGGGGCGCGGCACCGGTACCGCCCTCACCACCGTCGATGGTAATAAAATCAGGGCCTTTGCCGGTTTCCACCATCAGATCGGCTAGTTCTTCCCACATATCCGTTTTACCTACCGCTGATTTTATCCCAATCGGTAGTCCGGTAGTTGCGGCCATTTGCTCAATAAAATTGATCATTCCGCGAACGTCCGAGAATGCGCTGTGATAAGGTGGCGACACAATGTCCACACCCATCGGTACCTGACGTATTTCTGCGATTTCAGCGGTGATTTTGCTGGCGGGCAGTACGCCGCCTTTTCCGGGTTTTGCACCCTGCGAAAGTTTCAGCTCGATCATTCGCACACTTGGATTGTTCTGGGTCATTTTGACCAGTTTCTCCATCATGAAGTTTCCCTCCGGATCACGTACACCGAAGTAAGAAGTACCCATATTGAAAACCACATCGGCACCGAACTTATGGTAGGGCGACAATCCGCCTTCGCCGGTATTATGGTAATTGCCAAACTGGTAAGAGCCTTTGTTCAGCGATTCAATGGCGCGGGAAGACAGCGAACCGAAGCTCATTGCGCTCACATTCACCACAGAACGGGGGCGATATGGGCGCTTGCGCTGATGGTATTCGCCTATTATTTTGGCAGAAGGAATGGTATAATGATGGGGGTCATTACCATTTTTGACGTGATGATTATGCGTAGAATCCAGCTTGAATGGCAGCATGGCAGGTTTGATCAGGACGTAGCCCGGTTCCTGCATATTTTGGTCTGTGCCAAATCCCTGGTAGTTGTTTTCTTTTTTGGAAGAAGCATAAATCCAGGAGCGCTGCCGACGGTTAAACGGAAGCTCTTCGCGGTTATTGGCAACAATGTACTGGCGAAGCTCAGGTCCGATCCGCTCGATCATATACCGGAAATGTCCCACCAGCGGAAAGTTATGCCGAATGGTATGCTTTCGCTGCAAAATGTCCCTGAGTGCAATGAACGCAAGCGCTAGGATGATGTAAACCCAAACAGGAACAGATCCTAAAAACGAAAACACATTCTCCATAAAATCAGCGTGTTGATGAAATCCGGGGATTATATTTCTTCCCAGGATGTAACTTTTGCAAGGTCGTTCCAGTAGCCCGGATAAGATTTTACGACTACCCCAGGTTCCTCGATAATGATCGGGCTCACCATACCTGCCGGCGCGAAAGCCATTGCCATACGATGGTCGTCGTACGTATGAATAGAAGGAGGTGTGGTCAGTACGGCGTCTTTATTTACCGCAACTTCATATAAATGATCCTTTTCAATCTCTTTAAGCTCAGCACCCAGTTTTCTAAGTTCTTCCTGTAAAGCAAAAATCCGGTCGGTTTCTTTGATTTTCAAACTCTCGACACCGGTCATGGAAAGACGGATGTTTTTCACGGCACAGCAAACTGCTACTGTTTGTGCCAAATCAGGGCAATCGGTGAAATCCCAGCCAATGGACGGGGCATCAGGAATTTTGGTCAACAGCACACCACCGTCGGTGAATACGCTCTCTACCCCCAGGTGCCGCATGATATCTACGATGGCGCTATCACCCTGCAATGAGTCTTTTTTCAAGCCCAGCAATTCAACTTCGGCTTCTTCTGCCAATGCCACTATGCTATACCAGTAGCTGGCACCTGACCAGTCGGATTCAATGGCGTACGGCTTGGGTTGATACTTAAATGGTGGTATTTGAATGGTATTGGTCTGCCAATCCGCTTTGTAGTCGATACCAAAATATGCCATTTGGTTCAATGTCATTTCGATATAAGGCTTTGAACCCACTTCGCCTTCCAGCTTAATAGTAATCCCGCCGGGCAGTTCCGGTGCGATCAATAGCAATGCAGAAATGTATTGGCTGCTGACGTCACCGCGCATAGTAATTTCATTCGTACCTGAATATGTAAATCCGTTCAGTTTCAATGGCGGGTAACCCTCTACTTTTTCGTATGTAATGTCCGCGCCCAGTACGCGCAATGCATCCACGAGTATTCCGATCGGCCGCTCACACATGCGGGGCGTTCCCGTCATGATTTTGGACTGATTAGTAACTGCAAAATAGGCAGTCAGAAACCGCATGGTAGTACCCGCATCAATCACGTCCGCAATGTGGTCCTGGGAATTAAGCAATCGCTGCATAGTTTGCGAATCGCGTGCCTCCGAAATGTTGGAAAGCTCTGATTTAAAGCCAGTAAGGGCATTAATGATCAAGGCACGGTTACATTCACTTTTGGAAGCTGCTAATTGGATGACTGCCCTTATAGGTTGCTGCGGGGGATTGACAAGAATGGATTTCACTTTAAAAAATTCAGAATTAAAACTAAGATTTCAATAAGTTTCAAGCACTTTCAACTTATTCCTGCCATTGATTTTCAGGGAAGAAAAAGTAAGCTTATAACAGATATATCCGGCGGCCATCAGTGCGCCACCCACAATGAGAGAAGAAGTATCAGTCGTATATCTTTTATTGTCAACGCCTTTGTTAAAAAAGTCTGCTCCGATGTAGATCACTCCCGCAAGAGGTAAAATGGGTGCTAGCTGTGTGATAAAAGGAATGCGTTTGGAAACTTTCATAAGCCGGATGTCTTTCAGCAAAATCTCCTGATAATCCATTCGTCCGACAGCCTCGTTGATGACCGCAATGCTGAAAGAAGAATCGGTTACATTGGCAATGGTTTCATTGAAGCGGATCGTTTCATCGTGCATTCTGAACTTGATATTATCTCCCGGGAAAAACCGGTAACGATGGAAGCCTCCGATGACCGGAGATGCGTCAAGAACGAGGTATTTCTGGCCTGGCGTGGCTATAACTCTGTTGGTACCGCCCTGTTTTATAAAAAGTTCTTCACTGGTAAGGGCTTTTTTTGGGTCGTAGTGATCCTGAGACCAGGCCCGCTGATTCCCTAGCAGGAGCAAAAGGACAATTGGAAGTAGTTGTCTCATATAATAAAAAGAATGGTTCAAATATAGGGAATCATTCTTTTAAACGGGCAAAAGTGTTGCAATGTTGCTCCTTAAAAATACATTAAATTTCCTCCTCCTCAGGGGTTTCCTCTTTTGAAACTTTGACAGAAACACCTCCGGATACCAGCATTTTCATCACGTCGGTCGACTTCGCTTCGAGCAATGTCACATGTTCGGTAGGCACAATGAATAATTCGCCGGACAGGGAGTAGGAGAGGGGCATGTAAACGGCTACATGGTCTGCGATTTTCAAGTGGCTGAGATCCGTTTGCGTGATAAAACCGATTTTTTTAATGTCAGTTTCCTTGTACATCGTCACCAGCACCGGCTGATTGAATTTCTTTTTATCACCAACAAAAGCGAGGATCAGGTCTTTGATAGAGTAGTAGATCAGGCTTACCAGCGGAAGCCGCCGCATGATGCTTTCCGTGAATTTGAAGAAAGATTGTGGAATAATGGTCGAAAACAGAAAGCCAAGCAGTACGATTCCGAGTATGATGATCAACACGCCAAGGCCGGGCAAATACACTGATTGCTCGTTCGAAATGGGGATATCGATCGGGAGAATGTTGTCGAGGTACTCAACGCCGGTCCAGATGATCAGTGCCGTTGCGTAAAGAGGAGCCACCAGAACAAGTCCCCGGATAAAATAACTGATGATTCTTTTAAAGAAGAAGTTTTTTATTTCCATTGAATATGTAGCCCGTTATGTGCCAGGCTGATTTGCAGGACAGTTGCTTTTTATTTTGTGGCTAATCAACGACCGGACTGTTGCTGCGACCGGTGGGAAAATTCAGATCCTCCATGCGAATTATTGGACGATGCCGATTGAATTAGGATATTTGCAAAAAAACCGAGGTTTAAAAGCCTGACTTTTACAATACCCGGTAAAATTAAAAAGAAGTTCATTCATTTAACGTATATGTATCAGGCCAGTTATTTAAAACATTTTACCGAGGAGGTTTTTCTTGCGATAGGATGTTCACCCGAAGAGGCCCGACTGGCTTCCGAAGTATTAGTCAGTGCCGATCTGCGCGGGGTTGATTCTCACGGAATCGCCCGGTTGGCGGGTTATGTGCGCTTGTACGACCATGGAAGGCTTAATCCTAATCCTGAGGTAAAGGTTGTGTACGAAACACCCAGCACAGCTGTCGTGGACGGTGACCGTGGGCTGGGGCTGGTGGTAGCACCCAAAGCCATGGAAATTGCAATGGAAAAAGCGGAAAAGGTTGGTTCAGGCTGGGTATCGGTCCGGAATTCTAACCATTTTGGTATTGCGGGCTATCATGCGATGCTGGCGCTGGAAAAAGATATGATCGGATGGACCATGACGAATGCTGCCCCGCTGGTTACCCCTACTTTTTCTTTGGATAAATTGCTAGGCACCAACCCGATAGCAGTGGCAGTGCCGGCGAATGAAGAGCCTGCATTTGTGGCTGATTTCGCTTCGACGGCCGTTGCCTATGGTAAATTCGAAATATTGCAGCGCAAAGGTTTGCCCGCTCCATTGGGCTGGGCGCAGGATGCAGAAGGCAATGCTACTACCGATGCCAATGCGGTAAAGAGTGGGGGAGGTTTGCTGCCACTCGGGTCGGACCGGGAGCATGGAAGCCACAAAGGCTACGGGCTGGGCGCTATTGTGGATATTTTTTCGGGTGTGCTTTCCGGCGCTAACTTTGGCCCGTGGGTACCACCTTTCGCTACGGCTGGTTTCATGACCGCGCAGCAAGGTGTGGGACTCGGTACCGGGCATTTTTTGGGTGCGATGCGTGTTGACGGTTTCCGGCCTGCGGATGAATTCAAAGATGATATGGATAAATGGATTCGTGCATTTCGCGGCGCCAGGGCTGTGGAAGGTCATAAAGTAATCATTCCCGGCGACCCTGAACGTGAAATGGAAGCGGAGCGCGGGGTTCATGGAATTTCTTTGCTGGAACCGGTAGTTGTATCACTCGATGAACTAGCCAAACGATTTGGCATACCATTTGAAATAAATTTATAACAAAAAAGCCGACGGCCTACCGCCGAAAGCTGACAGCCAAAAAAATATGTCGCGTAATTTCAAAGTAGGGTTGTTCGTCACCATCGCAATTCTGGCAACAACATTCTCATTTTATTTCTGGCAGATCTTTAAAACGCCTAATCTGCAGGCCGATACTGATGCCAGTTTTGTGTTGCTGATACCGGAAGGTGCCACTTACAAAACAGTTTTAGACACATTGAACAAACATGATGTGATCAATGATCACATTTCCTTTCAGTTTTTGGCCAAACTTTTGAAATACACCGAAAAAGTGAAGCCCGGGCGGTATGTTATCAAGCCGAAGACTAACAATTATACGGCCATTAAAAAGCTGATATCAGGTGATCAGGATGCGGTGAAACTAACATTCAACAATATCCGGCTGAAAGAAGACCTGATCAAACGGATCGGAAGCCGTTTTGAGTTTGGTGAAGAAAATTTCAGAAAAGCATTGGACAGCCCGGAAGTATGTAATAAGTACGGTTTGGATACGCTCACCATTGTTTCCATGTTCTTGCCGAATACCTATGAGATCTTCTGGACGACGGGTACTGAAAAGTTCCTGGACAGAATGCATAGTGAGTACAAAAAATTCTGGACTGACGAAAAGGTCGCCAAAGCGAAAGCGATTGGGCTGACACCTGTTCAGGTTTCCATTCTCGCATCAATTGTAGAGGAAGAGCAAGCTCAGAAAGTAGACGAGCGCCCAAGAGTAGCCGGTTTGTATATCAACCGTTTGCATGCTAATATGCCTTTGCAGGCTGATCCTACTATCAAGTTTGCTTTACAAGATTTTGGGATCAAACGGATATTAAACGGGCATCTTTTAACTAAATCCCCGTACAATACCTACGTCAATACCGGCCTGCCTCCCGGCCCGATCCGGGTTGCTGATTTTAATTCGCTGGACGCAGTACTCAACTACGACAAGCACGATTATATTTATATGTGTGCCAAAGCGGACCTTTCGGGTTACCATGCTTTTGCTACTAATTATACGGATCACCTCGCCAACGCCCGGCTATACCAGGCGGAGTTGAACCGGCTTAAAATCATGAAATAAGCATGTTTAGCTACGAAGTGAAGGGAGTCAGGGTGCGTTATGCCGATACTGACCAGATGGGATACGTGTATTACGGAAATTACGCACGGTACTACGAAATAGGAAGGGTAGAGGCATTGAGAAGCCTCGATTTTCATTACAAAGTGATGGAGGACGAAGGTGTGATGATGCCGGTTTATGAAAACCGTTCCCGGTACCTGAAACCTGCCCGGTATGATGACGAATTGAGTATCAAGGTAACATTGCACGATATGCCGGGTATCCGGGTGGTTTTTCATTACGAAATCCGCAACCAGAATGATGTTTTGCTCAATACCGGCGAAACTACATTGGTTTTTCAGCGTCGCGACAACGGAAAGTTGTGTATGGCGCCGGAAAAATTGCTCAACAAGCTGAAACCGCATTTTGAAATCAAGGAGTAACCCAAAAGGACACACTATGCTTGAAAAACTGTTGAAAAACCGCCATATCAAGCGAATTATCATTTGGTTACAGCAAACCATGCTGCTCAAAGGAACTGTCTCTTTGTATGACATCCTGATCAATCTGGTCAAGAGTAACCGCAAATATGATATCGACCAGCGGGCTTCGGCAGTTGCGTACAGCCTTACATTGGCCTCATTTCCGGCCATTATCTTCCTTTTTACACTCATCCCGTATATTCCGATCGAGAATCTGGATAAACAGATCATGGAATTGCTGAGAGAAAATATTCCGAGAGGAATTTATGAGGATGCGGATCAAACCATCATCGACATTGTCAGCAGGCCGCGGAAAGGCGTGTTGTCGCTCGGTTTTATATTTGCCATGATCGCTTCCACCAACGGAATGATGTCATTAATGCGTTCGTTCGACATGGTTTACGAAGATCACGAGACACGTGGATTTCTTCAGATACGGGGAATAGCCATTTTACTGACATTGCTTCTGATCGCAGTACTTTTCCTTTCCGTCATTCTGCTGATCGTCGGCGACGGTGTTATGAACCTGGTCAGCGACTGGCATATTTTGAAAGATAACTGGCTCATTACCTTGCTGAACATTACCCGTTATCTGGTCAGTTTCGGGTCATTGATGTTGACGATCTCCATTATTTACCGATTCGCCCCATCGCACGGCAGGCAGCACGCTTTTGTTAATGCAGGCTCCATTGTGGCCTCCATTCTGATATTGGCGGCGACCTACGGGTTTTCGTTTTATCTGTCCAGATTCAGCTCCTACAACAAGCTTTACGGGTCGATCGGTACCATGATCGCACTAATGATCTGGCTCTATCTGCTTGCATTCGTAATCATTCTGGGTTTTGAAATCAATGCCAGTATTATGGCTGCAACGAGGATTAAAAAGGTGACCAAGAGGTAACTTACCGCTAAATAACAATCTCGGTAACTTCATTTTATTGTTCCTAGCTTTGTGACTTACGGCGTACAAATTAACTACGATCGCCGTCGTGAGATTGGAATTCGCGTTACTGCGTGTTGAAATGAAAGCATTGGAAAAGCCATTGGTTACTGTGATCCTGACCACATATAATCAGGAAAAATACATAGAGGAGACTCTTACTTCGGTATTTTATCAGACATATCCCTACATTCAGCTCATTGTAGTCGACAATGCCAGCACCGACAGTACGCTTTCGCTAATTGAGCGATTTAAAGCATCAGCCCCCGCATTTCAGATCATCAGAAATAATACCAATTACGGCTTGTGTAAAGCATTTAACCAGGGACTCAACATTGCCAATGGCAAATACATGATCGATCTCTCAGGAGACGATATCATGATGGCCGACCGGATCGAAAAGCAAGTTGAGGCTTTTGAAAAATTACCGGAGGAATTTGCAGTGGTGTTTTCAAATGCCATTTACATTGATCAGAAAGGCTCACGGCTGCATAATCACTACGCGGTCGATGGCAATGAAAAAGCACTGGCGCCTGTTCCCTCAGGCGATGTCTACAAAAATATCCTCGAAAAATATTTCATCTGCACGCCTACCATGATGATGCGGACAGCGGCGCTCAATCAAATGGGCGGCTACGATGAGAGCTTGCTGTTTGAGGATTTCGACTTCTGGATACGCTCTTCTGTTCTCTTCAAATACTTTTATCTGGACGATATCCTGACAAAAAAAAGGATCCACCCATCTTCACTTTCTACCAAAGTTTATCAAAAAGGAAGCGGTATACTGGCTTCTTACTATGCGGTTTGCAATAAGGCTTACGATCTCAATCGCGATCAGCAGGAATTTGATCTTTTAGCGGCACGAATCCGTACATTTATCAGGAAATGTCTGTATGCTCAGGAGTTCGAGCTGGCGATCCGTTTTAGACGATTGCTTAACTACATCGAGAACCCGGGCTGGCAGACAGAATTGATCGTTTTTATGTGCAGGCTGCATCTTCCGCTGAATTTTGCTTACAGGTTTTATATCAAAAACTTAAAAAAAGTACTGACCCAGGAAGGATTTAGCTTTTAGAATTGTTAACTCAAAAAGCTATTTAGTTCCTATGCCCGCTGAATTCATTAAAATTTACCCGCAAAATCCTGACGAAAGGAGAATACGTCAGGTAGTTGATTGTCTGAAAGATGGTGGTTTGGTGATTTACCCTACTGACACTGTTTACGGTTTGGGCTGCGATATTTACAACTCCCGCGCCGTTGAAAAAATAGCCAGGATAAAGGGGATTAAGCCGCAAAAAAATGACTTTTCCTTCATTTGCTACGATCTGAGCCACATTTCGGACTATGCCAGAGTAGGTAATGCAGCATTCAAAATCATGAAGAGGGTTTTGCCTGGCCCATATACTTTTATTCTTGATGCAACGAGTAATGTACCAAAACTGCTCAATACAAATAAAAAGACGGTTGGTATTCGCGTGCCGGGCAACCTTATTCCGAGATTGATCGTAAAAGAATTAGGGAATCCTATCGTTACTACGTCAATCAAGGATGATGACGAGATCATCGAGTACTCCACTGATCCTGAGTTGATCTACGAGAAATTTCAGCATCAGGTAGACATGGTGATCGATGGCGGCTATGGCGGTAATGTAGCCTCGACGATTGTCAAAGCTGACTCCGATACTTTTGAAATAATCAGGGAAGGTTTGGGTGACATAAACGTTTTTTTATGAGGCGAAAATTGTAATGATCTAAGTTGGTTTTGAACAATGCTGACCACAGAAAATAATTATTATAAATTTTTTGATAATATCATAAGGCTTTACCATATTTGATAGTGCCAGAATTAGTAAGTATTAATGGTCAGTCCAGTGAAGTAAGGATTGAATTGCAGTATCTGCCCTGTTTGGAGTATTTTACATGTTTATTGCAGTACGACCGGATTTATATTGATGTGGATGAGCGGTATGTGAAGCAGACTTACAGAAACCGGTGCAGCGTGCTTACTACCAATAAGATTGACATATTAACAGTACCTGTAAAAGGATACGACGCAGCCAGCCCCACAAAAGATATATTGATTGATTACAACCAGGATTGGACTCGGCGTCACTTGGGTTGTTTGAAATCCGCCTACGGAAAATCTCCGTTCTACGAATTTTATGCACCCGAATTCATCCGGATATATCAGAAGAAATTACCTTTCCTGGTAGATTTGAATTATGAATTATTGACAAATTGTCTTAGATTGGTAGGTATAAAGAAGGATATAAGGTACAATTTGTCAGGTGAGTTAGAAGGCAAAATTGGCGTTGAAAATGCTATCTCGCTTATTAACAACAAGAAAAGCCAGAATTCTAATCAATATTACAAGTCAGTACCGTATTACCAGACCTTCGGGAATGATTTTGTGAGTAACCTAAGTATTGTTGATTTACTTTTTAATATGGGGCCGGAAGCAAAGAGTGTTTTGTTAAGATCCTGTAAGTCCCAATAGCGCTATTTTTGAACAAAGATGGATCAAGTAGCGTTTAGAATTTTAAAACACTTTTTATTGCTACACAATGGAAGCAAAATTTTCGAATAGAGTGAAAGAGGTAATCTCGATGAGCCGGGAAGAGGCCCTCCGTCTCGGACATGATTACATTGGTGCGGAACACTTGTTACTTGGAATGATCCGTGAGGGTGATGGAGTGGCGATTGGCTTACTTAAAAAACTCGGCGTATCCCTGGACGATGTTCGTCAGACTATTGAACAGGCTACAAAAGGTGCCGCAACCAACAATGTTAAAAATTTACAAAATATACCGCTGACCAGGCAGTCGGAAAAAGTTTTGAAAATTACTTATCTGGAAGCAAAAATATTCAAAAGTACCCTTATCGGTACTGAGCATTTGCTCCTTTCCATTTTGCGGGATGAAGACAATGTTGGCACCCAGATACTTCATAAATTTAATGTTAACTACGAAGTCATCAAAGAAATGTTAGAATATCAATCATCAGGATCCAGACCCCATATGGGACCGGAGACCGAAGACGGAGATGATGAAGCAAGAGGTGGCATGTTTGGAGGAGGAGGAGGCTCCGCATCCGGAAAAGAATCAAAAGGCGCAGAGAAATCCCGCACGCCTGTGTTGGATAACTTTGGCAGAGATTTGACCAAAATGGCCGAAGTTGGCAAGCTTGATCCGATCGTTGGACGTGAGAAGGAAATCGAACGGGTTGCCCAGATCCTTAGCCGTCGTAAGAAAAATAATCCAATTCTGATCGGTGAGCCGGGTGTTGGTAAAACTGCTATCGCAGAAGGACTTGCCCTGAGGATCGTACAGAAAAAAGTGTCTCGCGTGCTTTTCGGAAAACGAGTGGTAACACTTGACCTCGCTTCATTGGTTGCCGGAACGAAATACCGCGGACAGTTTGAAGAGAGAATGAAAGCCGTCATGAATGAACTGGAAAAGTCTCCGGACGTCATTTTATTTATCGACGAACTTCATACAATCGTGGGAGCAGGTGGCGCATCCGGATCTTTGGACGCTTCCAACATGTTCAAACCGGCATTGTCCCGTGGAGAAATTCAATGTATCGGAGCTACTACATTGGACGAATATCGCCAGTACATTGAAAAAGACGGAGCCTTGGCACGTCGGTTCCAAATGGTCATGGTGGATGCTACTTCCATTGAAGAAACCATTCAGATCCTTGAAAACATCAAGGATAAATACGAAGATCATCACCATGTGAACTACACTGCCGAGTCGATCAGTACCGCGGTGAAATTGTCCGAACGTTACATTACAGATCGTTTCCTTCCGGACAAGGCTATCGACGTATTGGATGAAGTAGGAGCAAGGGTTCACATTAGCAACATCACTGTTCCTGAAGATATTCTGGTTTTGGAAGAACAAATCGAGAATATCAAACAAGAAAAGAACAGGGTTGTTAAAAGCCAGAAATACGAAGAAGCAGCGCAACTGAGAGATCGTGAGAAGAAATTGATCGATCAACTTGACCGTGCGAAATTGGCTTGGGAAGAAGAAACCAAACAGAAGCGCTACACTGTTACCGAGCACAATGTTGCTGAGGTAGTAGCAATGATGACGGGGATACCTGTTACCAACGTTTCCATGGACGAAGGCAAGAAATTGCTAAACATGGCCGACGAGCTGAAAGCCAAAGTAATTGGTCAGGATCCGCCGATTGAAAAGCTGGTAAAAGCGATTCAGCGTACCAGAGTAGGGTTAAAAGATCCGAAAAAGCCGATTGGTTCTTTCATATTCCTTGGACCGACTGGTGTTGGTAAAACGGAGCTTGCGAAAGTGTTGTCTACCTATCTTTTCGATAAAGATGATTCACTGGTTCGCATTGACATGAGCGAGTACATGGAGAAATTCAGCGTATCTCGTTTGGTAGGAGCTCCTCCGGGATATGTAGGATACGAAGAAGGTGGTCAGTTAACTGAAAAAATCCGCCGTAAACCATACAGTGTGGTACTTTTAGATGAAATCGAAAAAGCGCACCCTGATGTTTTCAATATCCTGCTGCAAGTTTTGGACGATGGTATTTTAACAGATGGTTTGGGTCGGAGGGTCGATTTCAGAAATACGATCATCATTATGACCTCGAACATCGGCGCGCGTGATTTGAAAGATTTCGGATCAGGCATCGGTTTCTCTACCAAAGCGAAAACCGAAAATCAGGACGACATTATGAAAGGCACCATTCAAAGTGCGCTTCGTAAAGCATTCTCTCCTGAATTCCTGAACCGTTTAGATGATGTGATCGTGTTCAACTCACTGCAACGTGAAGATTTGCACAGAATTATCGACATTTCCCTTGGCAAGCTGTTTAGCCGTGTTAAAGGGTTAGGATACGAAATTGAATTGACCGTAGCTGCGAAAGATTTTCTGTCGGATAAAGGGTACGATCCACAGTATGGAGCTCGTCCTTTGAACCGGGCGATCCAGAAATACCTGGAAGATCCCGTTGCTGAGGAAATACTTAAAGGAGATTTGCGCGAAGGCGATGTGCTGGTTGCCAATCACGAAGAGAACAGTGAACAACTTGTGATCAGTGTTCGTAAAAAAGAAGAAGAGCTGGCTAACTAGTTGGGCGGTTTCTGAAAGCAATAATAATGCTGAGAGGCGGATCGAAAGGTCTGCCTCTTTTTTGTGAATTGACAATTATTAACAAATTGCAGCAAAAAGGAAATATCACTTTTATCGCAATGGCGTTATGAATTAGTTTATATTTAGCCATTGAAAATTCTAATAACGACATGGGAATAAATCTGTCTAAAGTCCTCCTTCTTGTCACTTTTGGCTTGTTTGTAAACTTTGCCGAATTAAGAGCGCAAAAACTCTCTCCCGGACCTCAGGTACTAAGTTTCTTCTCGGATGCTGATGACACCGAACAGCCCTATGGTGTGTACCTTCCTAAAAACTACGATCCAAACAAAAAGTACCCGCTGGTGATGATGCTGCATGGTGCGGGTTCCAATCACCGTCTTGCGCTTCGCAGGGTTTTTGGAAAAAGCAATGCTGAAGGTGAAACTGATGCAGAAGCGACCAGAGAATTTCCACAGTGGGATGATGTCGATTTTATTGTTGCGTCGCCTTATGCACGCGGAACGGCGGGTTATCAGGGAATCCCCGAGGAAGATGTTTATGACGTGCTGGACGACGTGAAAAGGCGCTTTAACATCGATGAAAACAAAATATATCTGACAGGTTTGTCAATGGGCGGTGGCGGTACATTGTGGATCGGCCTTACGCGTCCGGATATTTGGGCAGCGATAGCAGCTGTTTGTCCGGCCCCACCGGCAGGTACATTCGATCTGGCAGCTAACGCTTTGAATTTTCCTGTTCACTTTTTTCATGGAGATGCGGATCCTGTGGTTCCGGTGGCAGGTACCCAGAAATGGGTGGCACATTTGCAGGACATTGGCGTCGAGGTGAGTTACAAGGAGTTTGTGGATGTAAAGCATGACAGCTGGGTGAGTGCCTACGACAATGAATTTATATTCGAATGGTTCGGCCATGCAGAGCGGAACCCTTATCCCGATCGGGTGAAATTTGTAAGTAAGAAGTACAAGTATAACAAGGCGTTCTGGGTGCAGTTTGACAAGATAAACTTAGGTACACTAGCTGACATTGATGCGAAATTGATCAAAGTAAATACCGCTGAAATCATAACGAAAAACCTGAACGCATTTACTCTTAACCTGAAAGGGCACCCCAAGTTCAAAGGCGGGCAAGTGTTTAATGTTAAAATTGACGGCTCCAATGTGACTGCCACAACCGATAGTTCTGTTTCTTTTGCTAAAAATGGCAATGTCTGGGCAGTCGCTTCGAAAAATGAGACAGCCGCCGGATTGACCAAAAGGAAAGGGGCAGAAGGACCCATTTTTGACGCATTTTCTTCACGTCACGTGTATGTGTACGGGACAGCCGATAATCCTTCGGCAGAGGAGTTGAAAAGACGAATGGATATTGCGAATCAGGCGGCGGCCTGGTCGCATTACCGAGGCCCGTTTTTGGGTAGGGTAATGTTCTTTCCACGGATTATGTCAGACAAGGAAGTGCGGCCCAGTGACCTTGAAAGCTGCAATCTTGTCCTGTTTGGGACAAAAGAAAGTAATGCATTGATCGCTAAATATGCAGACAAACTTCCTGTACATTTGAATCCGGCTGACAAACTGCACGGATTGTTTTATGTCTTCCCCATGGAGAAGCGCTATGTAGCAGTAAGCTCAGGTTTACCCTGGTGGACGGGTGCTGTGGATCAGGGTTTCCCGTTTGTGCCGGTCATGCACCGGAAACTGGCGGAATATAAGGACTTACTGTTTTTTAAAGAATCTGCCGACAAAATCGTGGCGGATGAATATTTCACGGAAAACTGGAAACTGACCGAGGAGGCTAAGAAAAAACTTTCCGGCTCAGGCGCAATTAGTATTACTCAATAGAACAATTACCTTTTATTTTTTTGATTTAAACCAATGAATAGCAACGAAAAGATTTCACGGAAATCATTTATCAAAGCAAGTGCTTTTGCACTGGCAACCCCGATGCTCTCGAAGCTGGACTGGGCTGCGAAGGCTCCTTCTAAAATCGGATTGCAACTTTATACCCTCAGAAACGACATTTCAAAGGATTTGGAAGGTACGCTGAAAAAAGTGGCAGCTATCGGTTATAAGGAAGTGGAACTGTTCGGATATTCGGATGGCAAGTTCTTCGGAAAAACAGCCAAGGAGCTTAAAGCGATCCTGAATGGTCTCGGACTTGCTCCTGTGAGCGGGCACTATGGCGCTGGTGTACAGAACAAGACTACCAAAGGTACATTGAGCAACGATTGGCAAAGAGCTGTAGACGACGCGGCGGAATTGGGGCAGAAGTATGTAAACTGTGCCTACCTGACCGACGGAGAGAGAAAATCCATTGAGGATTATAAGAAGTATGTTGATCTGTTTAATAAATCAGGTGAAGTAGCCAAAAAGGCAGGTTTGCAGTTTGGCTATCACAACCATGATTTTGAGTTCAAGCAACTGGACGGTCAGCTTCCTTATGATGTGATCGCGAGTACCGATCCTAAGCTGGTGAAGCTGGAACTGGATCTTTACTGGATCGTTAAGGCTGGTCTGGACCCGGTGGATCTTTTCAAAAAGTATCCGGGCCGCTTCCCATTGTGGCACGTGAAGGATATGGACAAAACTGACAAATCGTTTGCAGAAGTAGGAACGGGATCCATTGATTTCAAGAAGATCTTTGATAACCGTAAGCTAGCGGGAATGACGCATTTCTTTGTAGAGCAGGACGTTGCGAAGATACCAGCCGTGGAAGCAATCGAAATCAGCTTCAAGAACGTGACCAAGATGAAGGTTTAGCACTTCGCTGCAATAAAAAAAGACCCGGCCGCATAGCAGCCGGGTCTTCCAAATTATGCAGATAAAAATATCAGTTTACTAACTGTAATTTAAGTTCATTAAGGCGGCTTTTCAGCGAAGCGTCGATTTGGCGATCATCAATACGAAGTACGTAACCTCCGATCAGGCTTGAATCCACTTTTTCAGCAAGCTGCACTGTTCTGCCCGTTGCCGAGGTAACAATGTCAGTGAATTGTTTGCGAAGTGCATCGGTAAGCGGGGTAGTAGTTACCACAGTTGCTTTCTGAATGCCTTGATTAAGATTATAGGCTTTGATGAATTCTGCGGCGATCTCGTCCAGAATAGCCTCTCTGTTTTTTCTAGTAATAATTTTGAAAATGGCGTAGGAAACAGCATTCACGCGACTTTCGAAAAGTGCCTTTAAAATGCCCGCCTTCTTTTCGTGACGTACAACAGGGCTTTTCAATGCAAGCATGAGGCCTCTGTTTTTATCAGCTGTATCTTTGAACAAAACCATATCCTGATAAACAGCTTCCAGAACATTTTGTTCTTTGGCAAGATCGATCAGTGATTTTGCATATCTGGCAGCTACAATGCTTACTGACATCGGAAATTAAATTTAAATACCTTTTAATTAAGACGCGCAGATGAAGCAAGTTCTGCGATCAATTTTTCCTGAGCTTCTTTGTCTTTCAATTCGCGGTTCAGAACTTTCTCCGCGATTTCCAATGAAAGTGTCGCAACTTCTTTTCTGATCTTGGACACTGCAAGCTGCTGTTCATTGCGGATGGCTTCACGTGCACTTTCGATCATTTTTTGTGCTTCTACGGCAGCTTTGTCTTTTGATTCAAGGATGGTGCGGTCAGCAGCATCTTTGGCATCACGAAGGATCTGATCACGAACTGCATTCGCTTCTGCGATCAGTTTTTCGTTGTCAGACTTCAATTTAACCATTTCAGCTCTTGTTCTTTCTGCAAGATCAAGTGCTCCCTGAATTTCGTTTTCGCGTTCTTTAAGACCATTAATAATTGGTTTCCACGCGAATTTTGCCAAAATGAAAACTACCAGCAAAAATACCACCAGCATCCAGAAAATAAGGCCTGGGTTTGGAGTAAGCAATGACATAGTATAAATGAGTTTTGAGTGTAAGATTATAAAGGTTTCACCCTTTTACTGGCTCTCTTCTTATTAAAATTTCGTGGAAGCCTAATGCTCCCACGACGATTTTTTGGTTACCTCCGTACCTAATGTAGCAGAAGTAAGGACCTGAGTCCAATGTTTCTACTAAAGCTTGAACGAGATCAGCAGACAGATTACCGCCGCGAACAACGCTACCGCTTCAATAAGGGCCGCGATGATAAGCATTGCAGTCTGGATAGCACCGGCAGCTTCTGGTTGACGGGCGATACCTTCAACAGCGCTACCACCGATTTTACCAATACCAAGACCAGCACCGATAGCTGCAAGACCAGCACCGATAGCAGCACCGAATACCGCAAGACCTGCACCACCTTGTTCTGTAGCCTGAAGCAAAATTTGAAGCAACATAATTGTGTTTGTTTTAAAATATAATTAATAAAAAAGAGATTCAGATCAATGTCCGTGGTCTGCGTGGCTATGTTCTTCGATAGCGCTGCCGATGTACATGGACGACAAAAGGGTAAAAATAAACGCCTGGATAAATGCTACCATGATTTCGATAAAGTTCAAAAACAAGGCGAAAAGCGAGATAACCGGTGCGATTGCAAAACTTTGGAAAATGAATATCAAACCGAAAAGGCTCAATAGGATAATGTGGCCTGCTGTCATGTTGGCAAATAACCGGACCATCAATGAAAAGGGCTTCATGAACACACCTACAATCTCGACGGGGATCATGATGATCAACAGCGGCAGAGGGACACCAGTTGGTCTTACAAGGTGTTTGTAGTAATTACCATTTGCATTCAGGTGAACGACAATGAAAGTCAGTAAAGCCAATGTCATGGTTACCGCAATATTTCCGGTAAGGTTGGCTGAGCCTGGAAGCAATCCTAAAATGTTATTGATCAGAATAAAGAAAAACAATGTCAGCAGGTAAGGCAGGTATTTTTCATACTTAGGGCCCACATTCGGTTTTACAACATCGTCGCGTATGAAAAGGATAATGACCTCCATCGCAGACTGAAATCCTTTCGGTGCTTTGCCTTTGTTATTTTTATACCAGCTGGCGATGCTTGTGAATACGAGGATCAGAATGACCGCGCTCAGCAGCATCGACGCTACGTTCTTAGTAATGGAAAAGTCATAGATAACGCGCGACTCGTCAACAGGTACAATCTGCTCGGAGTCACCGTGAACGAGATGATAACCGTTGTATTCGTGGTGATCGTTATGGAAATTGGAAGACGAGAAAACTTCAAGCCCGCGATCAGCAGAATAAAGAATAACAGGTAGAGGGATAACAACACCGTGCGTCATTTCCCATTCGTGGGAATCGGCAATGTGGTGCATGATCATCTCACCAATGTTGAACTTCGCTTCCGACTCTTCAAGCTTATGTTCAATTTTATGCTCTTGATCATTAATGCCTTCCACAACCTTTTCAGCGGTGTGCTGGGTAGGTTCTTCTGCCCGTGCAGGAATGTTGAAAAGGCAGGTTGCCACAACTAGGGCAGTAGTAAAAAACAGTCTCAAATAGGTATACATAAATGCTTGAAATACTATGCTTTGTCAATCGCGGCGCAAGTTACGATACAAACCATATATTTCAAAGCATGTATAAAATAAATAGAGTGCAAAAAAGTTGGTAACAAATAGGAATGAATCACTTAGCCCCTGATATAAAAACAGCGCTATAAACACCAGGCTAAGTACAATGCGGCCAACAATGGTAGAAATGTAAAATGTGACAAATTTTTCCCGATTGTTTCTTAATCCGAATTCCATCAGCCTGTGAGCAAAGAATGACAAGCCGAAAAAGAAGATCAGAATGTACCATATATAAGGATGCAGGAAAGAACCGTAGTGAAAGTACTGAGCAAGGAAAAATACAATTCCCAGGATAACAGATGCGAGTAAAGTGCGTAACATGTGGGATGGTTTACGTGGTGTTTTACTGTTTGGTAAAACTTTTGATTAGAAGATAAAGAGACGCTGCAATGGAAGCAAGAGACAGGATAAGCGTCCACACGGGAAGCTTGTTTTGTTGCCACTCGTCCAATTTGTAACCGCCATAAGTAAAGACCAGGATGGTGCCCAGCATTTGCATGGCCATACCCGAATATTTCAGAAATCGCGAGGGCGAATTATCACCTGAGTATTTACCATTCGCATTCGCGGGATTACTATTGTCTTTTTTCATGCAATTGGTGTAGAATATTAAGGTAAAATTGCTTCAAATTTTACAAATGACCTTATCTTCGATACGTAATTATTCAAAATACCGTTTTAGATTTGCTTGAATAGAAGAAAAAAGACATCCCTAACGTCAACTTTGTGGCCGACCGCTTAGCTCCCCATTTCCGCAGAACAGCATTATTGATCACTACTACCTGTTTGCTGGCTGCCTGCTCGCAGTTTAGCAGCCGCCCGGGAGCGACGACTTTCCATAATATTTCTGCGCGGTACAATGCATATTTCATGGCAGAGCAGGATATGATGGAGGCGGAATTTGCCATGCGGAAGGCTTTCAAGGAGGATTACAATCAGTTGCTGCCGATTTTGTTGCCAATGGATTCGCTTCTCTCGCTGCCAGTGAAGCCTCAATTACAGGATGCTATCAAAAAAGCATCCATTGTCGCTGAAAAGCACCAGAATAGTAAATGGCTGGATAATAGTTACATTATTTTGGGTAAATCGCGACTTTACCTCGGGGAGTGGGCCGACGGGCTGGAAGCATTACGTTACGTATATGCCAACGGCCGCGACGAGAATGATAAAAACAATGCGCTGATCCTTTTAATGCGGGCATACATTGTCAGAAAGGACTACTCCAATGCGCTCGGCGTGGCAGAATATCTGAGTCAGCAGCCTCTCAATAAATCAGCAGTTAAAGATTTTTATCTCACAAAAGCATATTTACATCAGCAAAATGGCGAGTACCTTACTTCCGTCGCTATTCTGGAAGAAACGTTTCCATTGCTGAAAAAATCAATAGAAACAGCTAGAATACATTTTGCCGCGGCTCAGATGTACGACCGGCTCGGGCAGTATGCATTGGCTAACAAACATTACCGCAGCGTGAGTAAAAACCGTCCTGATTATGATCTGGGCTTTTATTCTTCTATGAACTCGCTGCAAAATGAGGTGGTTTTGAATCCCAAAAAGGATTTGAGCTCGGTTGGTTTTGACAGAATGCTGAGAGACCGCAAGAATGATGATCTGAAAGACAGGATTTATTTCACAATGGGGCTACTTGCGGAGCACAGGAAGCAAATTCCCGAAGCTGTGGCTTACCTTCAAAAAGGTGCAGCGGCGTCGAAAGGAAAGAACCTCGAACAAAAGGCTTATACCTATTTACAGCTGGCGAGAATTCACTACGAATCGCTCGAAAATTTTGAGAAATCCAAAGCATATTATGATAGTGCGCTGGCGATCTTGCCGCAACAGGCTCCCGAATATCGCCTGGTAGCAGATCGAAAAAGAGCATTGGATAGCTTCGTCTCTCAATATACCATTGTGTCTACCGAGGATAGTTTGCAAAAACTGGCGAGAATGAATCCGGCTGCGCTCGATAACAAGATCGATGCGATCATTGAAGAAAAAGAAAAACAGCGGCTGGCAGAAGAAGAGAAAGCCAAAAAAGCATTGCTCGCCGCGCAAAATGCAAATCCCCAAAACAACTCACCTAACCTTTTAAGCAACGGTAATGAGAGAAGATGGGAATTGTACGATCCGGCGCAGATTAACCAGGGTAAAATAGAGTTTAAGAGAACCTGGGGAAACAGGCAACTCGAAGATGATTGGAGAAGAAGCAGCCGCCCACTACGATCGATCGCCGGTAATAATGGCAATAATGCGGCTGATAGCTCGGCTTCTGTGGCGGGAACCGCAGCTTCGACAGGAATGAAAAAGGGCGATCCTGAATGGCAGGAAGTGCACGACCTGTTGAAAAAGAATATTCCGTTGACCGATCAGCAGTTCGCCGATTCTCAAAAAAAGAAAGAGGATGCTTTGTACAATCTCGGCAAGATATATCGTTTCGACCTGAAAGAATCGCAACGTGCCATCATCACATTTGAACGTGTGCTGGCTGATTTCCCCAAAACACAGTATAAAGACGAGATCTACTATTTGTTATACCTGAGCTACGAAGACAACAATCAAAACAAATCGGCTTGGAAAGACAAGTTGCTCAGCGAGTATCCGACCTCCACTTACGCAAGGTTGGTTAGTAAATCTACAGATGCGGCTGGTTCAGCGAATTCCGGAAATCCGGTGAAAGAGTATGAGGCGGTATATAAATTGTACACTGACGGTAACTTTACCAAAGCATTAGAAGACATTGAACAAAATCTTCCCGCATATAAAGGCAGTTCAATGGAAGACAAATTTGCACTCCTGCGCGTTTTCCTGATTGGTAAAGTCAGAGGCAAAGAGGCTTACTCGCAAGCCATTACGGAGTTTATTCGACTCTATCCTTCCAGCATTTACCTGCCCAGGCTCAAAGAAATGCAGGAACTTAATTCACTTTCCATGGGAAAGAGATAATAGCCTGAAATTGTATCTTTGTTTGTTTACTACCTAATAACCCCACATATATGATTGAATTGCAACCCGGAAAGTATCGTCGCACCATTGTCCGCCTTTGGAAATATGTTGCAATTGGACTGGGTCTTGCTATACTTTACATAGTAGCAGTAAGTTTCAATTTTTTCTGGCTGTTCGGTGATATGCCGGATTTAAAAACACTTGAAAACCCCAAAAGTGAATTAGCCTCCGAGGTAATCAGCGAAGATGGCAAGTCACTAGGCAAGTATTTTATCGAAAACAGGACTCCGATCGAAATCTCCCAGATTTCCCCTAATCTGATCGATGCGCTGGTAGCTACAGAAGACGCGCGTTTTGTAAACCATTCAGGTATCGACCCACGGAGCTTATTGCGCGTTTTTAAAGGTGTTGTCTCCGGAAATTCAAGTTCAGGAGGTGGTAGTACTTTGACGCAACAGGTTGCAAAGAACCTTTTCAATACCCGTTCAGAAGAGTTTGAAGGCTTATTGGGAAAGATACCAGTGGTTAGGATTGTAATCGCAAAAACCAAAGAATGGGTACTCTCCGTTGTTCTGGAAAGAAAATATACCAAGCAGGAGATCATGCAGATGTATCTCAACACGGTATCATTTGGTAATAACACATATGGGATTAAAGTTGCTGCCAAAACCTATTTTAATAAAGAAGCCTGGGACCTCAATGTGACCGAAGCTGCATTGCTGGTAGGAATGCTGCAGAACCCGACATTGTACAATCCGCTACGTTTTCCGATCAATGCATTGAACCGCAGAAACACGGTACTGGCCCAAATGACGAAGTACGATTACATTCCTGAGGAAGACTTTTTAAGATATAAAGAGAAACCACTAGGTCTCGAATTCACGATTGACAGCCATAACACAGGCCTGGCGCCGTATTTCAGGGAATCCATGCGCGGGTACCTGAAAAGCTGGGTGAGGGTTTACAATGAAGAGCATGATACAAACTATGACCTGAACACCAGCGGGTTACGTATTTACACCACCATTGATTCCCGCATGCAACGGTACCAGGAGGATGCCCTCAAAGAACACATGAAGCAGCAACAAAAGCTGTTTGACGAGCATTGGAAAGGCCGCAATCCGTGGTCTTATGAGAATGGAAAAGAGATTCCCGGCTTTATCAAGACGGCGGCTAAAAGATCGCCGCATTTTATATCATTAAAGAGAGATCTAGGGGAAGAGGAAGCTTGGAAAATTATGCGTAAACCTTACAAAATGAAGGTTTTTACATGGGATGGAGAGAAGGAAATGATGATGAGCCCAATGGATTCCATTGCTTATTATAAGCGTTTCCTGAGAGCCGGAATGATGTCAATGGATCCAAGAAACGGCCATATCAAGGCCTGGGTAGGTGGTATCAATTTCAGGTATTTCAAATATGATCATGTTAAGCAAGGATCGAGACAGCCGGGTTCTACCTTTAAGCCGTTTATATATGTGTCAGCCCTGGACAAAAACTTCTTGACAACCTGTGATCACGTAACGGATGCACCGGTATACTTCGGACCTTCTGATGGTGTGCCTGGTGGATGGTCTCCGCATAACTCCAATAACAAATATTCCTACCAGTCACTGTCATTGAGACAGGCGTTAGGTAAATCGGTGAATACGGTGAGTGCTTACCTGATGAAAATGGTAAGGCCTAAAACTGTTGTCGAGTATGCTCATAAGCTGGGTATTACCAGCAAATTGCAAGAAGTACCGTCGCTTTGTCTGGGAATTAGTGACGTATCTGTTTTTGAAATGGTGGGAGCCTATTGCTCATTTGCAAATGGCGGACACCGTACGGAGCCAATGACGGTTTTGAGAATTGAAGATCGTCATGGTAATGTTTTGCAGGAATTTTTCCAAAAGCAAAATCAGGAGATCAGCGAAAATATGGCTTACAATATGTTGTACCTGATGCGAGGCGCTGTGGAAGATCCGGGCGGAACAGCTGGTCGTCTGCGCCAGTATGGCGTGACCGAAGGCAATGAAATCGCTGCTAAGACCGGTACAACTTCCAATTATTCTGATGGCTGGTTTATGGGAATGACGCAACATCTCGTGTCCGGGATCTGGGTAGGCGGCGAAGATCGCAGCATTCACTTCCGTACCATTGCACTCGGGCAGGGTGGACGTGTTGCTATGCCTGCGTGGGGAATGTTCATGCAGAAAGTTTATAATGATCAAACGCTTGTTCAGTACCGAAAAGGGCCTTTTAACAAACCTGAAAACTATGTGAGGGAATGTGGCGGCGTGGCTACGGACAGCACCGATACATATGTACCACCGTCCCGTTCGGACGACGAAGGTGTGTTGTTTTAATTTTCACTGAATACCTCTGCCAGATCCTTGAATATACTTGTAGCACCCGACAAATTCCGTGGTTCACTGGAAGCAGCCGATGTTTGTCAGGCAGTTACAGAAGGTATTTTGATGGCTTATCCGGAAGCCAATGTGACATCCATTCCATTGGCCGACGGCGGCGAAGGCACTTGCCGGATATTGACCAGCCAGGCGCATGGAACCTATGTCAAAGTAACAGTATCTGATCCGCTGGGCCGCGCGATTGAAGCAGAATACGGTTTGTCGGAGGACAGGCAAACGGCTTTTATAGAAATGGCTGCCGCTTCCGGCCTCGCCATTTTGTCTGCCACAGAACGTAATCCATTGCTAACAAGTACTTATGGTACCGGTGAACTGATCAAAGATGCGCTGGACAAAGGAGTTAGCAAAATTATTCTCGGCATTGGAGGCAGCGCGACTACGGAAGGTGGGATCGGCATGGCAGCTGCATTGGGTTGTCGGTTTTATGACAAAAGTAATAATCTGCTGTCCGCCAATGGGGCTTCTCTAAATGCAATCCATTCTATTGACATGTCCCAACTGGATGCCCGTTTAAAATCAGTCTCGGTTGTGGTTGCCTGTGATGTTACCAATCCATTGTTTGGGATTAATGGTGCTGCATTTGTCTATGGTCCTCAAAAAGGAGCCGATCCTGAAATGATCGTGACGCTGGACAATGGATTGAAAAACCTGGCCAAAGTGGCAAAGGAAACACTCGGGAGGGATGTTAGTGACGAACCTGGTGCAGGAGCTGCGGGTGGCCTCGGCGCTGGCTGCCTGTGGTTTTTAAATGCAACATTGAAAGACGGTGTCAGCATTGTAATGGAGCAAAGCAACATTACGGATATCATTGAAAACTCAGATTTGGTCATTACCGGTGAGGGGAAAGTAGACGAGCAAACGCTGGCCGGGAAAGTGGTAAAAGGCCTTGCAGATTCCTGTCAGACCTATAAAGTACCTTTGGCAGTCGTTTGTGGAACATTACAAATTACTCCGGAACAGGTACGTTCGGCGGGGATAACATACGCTGTTTCGGTTTTGACTAGACCAATGGATCTGGATCAAGCGCAGCAAGAAGCATTCGCGCTGGTTAGGGACGCAACTTTTCATCTGGTGAGGTTGTTTTTTTCAAACAGGAAGAATTGATTGCCCCAAGCATACTTACACTCAATGTCTGAATTCAATTACAAAGAAGAACTTTCTAAAATTCCTTTCGATCCGGGCGTTTACCGTTATTTTGACGAAACCGGCGAGGTTATATATGTTGGCAAAGCCAAAAGTTTAAGAAACAGGGTTTCCAGTTATTTCTTAAAAAACAATCAGCACGACCGTAAAACGAAGCGGCTCGTGAGCCAGATCAGGCGGATAGAGTACACCATTGTACTCAGTGAATGGGACGCTCTTTTGCTGGAAAACCAGTTGATCAAGCAGTTGCAGCCCAAGTTCAACATCTTGTTGAAGGATGACAAAACCTATCCTTTTATCTGTGTTACCGATGAACCGTTTCCGAGGGTTTTTCCGACCCGCAACATGGATCGGACCAAAGGTACATTCTACGGCCCATTTGCCAATTTGCGCTCCATGCATACATTGCTGGATATGTTCAAGTCATTGTACCAGATCAGGTCGTGCCAGTTACCGCTGATGAAGTCGAATATTGAGGCTAAGAAATTTAAGGTTTGCCTCGAATATCACATTGGAAACTGCAAGGGACCTTGCGAAGGTTTGCAAAGCGAAGATGAGTACAATGCAGAAATAGAGCAGGTTCACAATATCCTCAAAGGTAACCTGTCGTCCCCCCAGCAGTATTTTAAGGAAAAAATGTTAGCGGCGGCCGAACAAATGGCTTTCGAAAAGGCCCATTCATGGAAAACCAAAATCGAGCACCTTTCCAATTTTCAGAGCAAAGCGACTGTCATTAACCCACGGATCGGTAATATCGATGTATTGACTATCGTGTCGGACGAAGAGGCAGCGTACCTAAGCTTTATGAAGATCAAGCAGGGGTATATGGTGGCTACACAGACCATTGAGGTCAAGAAGAAGCTGGATGAGAGTGATATGGAAATTCTGGCTTTGATGATTGTCGAAATGCGGACAACCTATGGTTCGGAAGCGAAGGAGTTGATCTCTAATCTGAAACCTGACCTGGAAATGCGGCTCACGGTTACCGTACCTCAGCTCGGCGATAAGAAAAAGCTGCTCGATATGTCCATGAAAAATGTGATGTATTTCCGGAGAGAGAAAGCCGAGCGGCGGGAGGTAGAGGCGTCTGCCACATCATCGAAAAAGGACCGTATTCTGATCAGATTGAAGTCTGACCTTCAACTCAAATCAGTACCGCGTCATATTGAGTGTTTCGACAACTCCAACATTCAGGGTACCAATCCGGTAGCCGCAATGGTGTGTTTTAAAGAAGGAAAACCGTCTAAAAAGGATTACCGGCATTTCAATATCAAAACCGTTATCGGGCCCAATGACTTTGCTTCCATGAATGAAGTTGTGAGCAGAAGGTACCTGAGAATGATTGCCGAAGATCAGCCGCTTCCTGACCTGATCGTCATTGACGGTGGTAAGGGGCAGCTGGGTGCGGCGTGTGATGCATTGAAAAGTTTGGGCATTTACGGACAAGTACCCATCATTGGCATTGCGAAAAGGCTGGAAGAGATTTATTTCCCGGAAGATTCACTGCCATTATACATTGATAAAAAGTCGGAATCATTAAAGCTGATCCAGCAGATCCGTGACGAAGCGCACCGGTTTGCCATCACTTTTCACCGGGATAAGCGAAGCAAAAGCAGCCTGATCAGTGAAATGGAAGGGGTAGTGGGCGTAGGAAAAGTAACTGCCGCCAAACTGCTGAAACATTTCGGTTCTGTGCGTGGCATTCGTGAAAGTTCACTGGAAACATTGACGGAACTCGTAGGACTGGATCGTGCTCGGAAAGTCAGGGCCTATTTCGATGCAATGGCCGAGTAACCGGCATTATGCACCGATATTTTTACCCGCAATGTACCCGGTAGTCCAGGCATTCTGGAAATTGAAACCTCCTGTAATGCCATCAACGTCAAGTACTTCCCCTGAAAAAAACAACCCGGGAACGGAGCGGCTTTGTAATGTGTCCGGGTCAATGTCGGTCAATGCAATGCCTCCGCAGGTCACGAATTCTTCCTTAAAAGTCGTTTTGCCTTTTACGTCAAACTGGCTGTTACTGAGCAGTTCTGCAAGTCTGTTCAGTACTTTATTGGTAGCTTCCGACCAGCGCAATCCTTCATTGATCTCTGCTTTTTCAGCGAACGTTTTCCAAAGACGCGACGGTAGCCCAAACTTCGCGTGAGAAGAGATTTGCTGCTTGGGTGCTTTGGTTTTTTCCAAAATAAAGACCTCCCTGATTTGCTGCTCATTCATTTCCGGCACCCAGTTAATGCGGCAAATAAAATGGTATTCCTTCTCAGCCAGATCGCGCGCTCCCCAGGCTGATAACTTCAAGACAGCCGGTCCGCTGAAACCCCAGTGTGTAATTAACAATGGTCCGCGCCATTCATGTTTGGTACCCATAATCCTTACGTCCACGTCTTGCACGGAGACTCCGGCCAGTGGCAGAAGGTAGTTGTCGGGCGTATTGAATGTAAAAAGAGATGGAAGAGGGGGGATGATGTGATGATCATGTTCCTGCAACCAGTCAAAACCGCTTGCTTTTGGGTACCCGCCAGTCGCGATCAGAAGGCGGTCTGCGTGAATGGTTTCGTCATCGAGCTGAATGGCGAATGTGTTTGTATAATCATTCTGTATTTTGGAAAATGACTTGATATTAGTCGAAGTACGGATTGCTATCTGATGATTTTTGGCGGTTTTGATAAGACATTCAATGATGGTATGCGAGGAGTCGGACACTGGGAACATGCGTCCATCGGTCTCGGTTTTTAATTTCACGCCTCGTTTTTCAAACCAGTTAACCGTTGAATTTGCGTCAAATTGGTGTAAAAGTTTACGAAGCAATTTTTCTCCTCGGGGGTAATTTTTGATAAAAAACCTCAAATCTGACGGATTATGGGTGACATTGCATCGTCCGCCTCCTGAAATCCGGACTTTGTTCAGAACTGTCTTATTCTTTTCAAAAATGGTAATCCTGGCATCCGGATAAGTTTCAGCAGCTGTGATCGCCGCCATGAATCCGGATGCTCCTCCGCCTATTATTGCAATTTGCATGTCGCCTTTTTTAATCATACAAAAATGACATGTAAGTTTTAAAAACTGCAATTTCTTTTCATATCTTTCAAAACAGCTTCAAATATTCAAACGAAAACCATCAATAACTATACATGCAAAAAATTCTCGTTATAGGTCTTGGAAAAGTCGGCTCCCTGGTAGCCACTTTGCTCAGCAAAAGATTTGATGTTACCGGCCTGGATAAGGCGCAACCGGCAGTAGCGCTCTCGTTTCCGGTGGTGACTGGCGACATTAGTGATCAAAGTTTTCTCGATCAGGCCCTGGCTGGTTTTGACGCCGTGGTGTCCTGCATGCCTTATAATTTGAACTTACCTATCGCTCAAAAGGCTTGTGACGCAGGTATTCACTATTTTGATCTTACCGAAGATGTGGCTACTACCTCGGCGATCAGGGAAATGGCCAAAGACAGTCGCAGCGTTCTGGCACCGCAATGTGGACTTGCCCCTGGGTTTATCGGCATTGTCGGCATGGACCTGGCGAAGCGTTTTACCAAATTACGCGACATTGAATTAAGAGTAGGAGCATTGCCGCGCTATCCGAACGGATTGATGGGTTATTCATTCACCTGGTCCCCTGCAGGAGTGGTGAACGAGTATATTAATGATGCCGAAGTGATCCACAATGGAGTCCGCAAGATGGTACCTTCACTCGAAGGAGTCGAAATGATCAATATAGAGGGGCAGGAGTTTGAAGCATTTATTACTTCGGGCGGCCTGGGTACGATGTGCGAAACACTGGAAGGAAAGCTGGATACATTGAACTACAAAACCATCAGGTATCCGGGGCATTGCAGTTTGATGCGGTTTATGTTGTATGAGCTGTGCCTCAAAGACAAACGTGAACTGGTAGAGCAGATATTGACTGAAGCCAAGCCGCCTGTGCAGCAGGATGTGGTGTATGTGTATGCGGTCGTGGAAGGCTGGAAGGATAAGAGGCTGGAAAGGGAAGAGTTTTACCGCGCTTATCACCCCATTCAGATCGACGGCCAACATTGGCGCGCGATTTCCTGGACTACTGCGGCTTCCATTGCATCGGTGGTGGAAATGGTGGCGGACGGTGTGTTGCCAGGTAAAGGGTTTATCAAACAGGAAGACATCATTCTCAGTGATTTTCTTCAAACCCAGAACGGCAGGTATTTTGACTAACCGGTTTTCAGGAAAAGCATTAAAATCATGACAGATATAAAGGAGATATTGGACAGGCTGGGGATCAAGCCGGTCAATAATGGTATTAGTACCGGGCAGATAAACTGGGCTGGGAAAGGAGCAGTTATTGAATCTTTTTCACCTGTTGACGGCCAAAAAATTGCGGAAGTCGCGGCAGCGGAACGGAGTGACTACGAGCAGATTATTGAAAAATCGACCGCGGCTTTCAAGGTATGGAAATTGATACCCGCACCCAAAAGAGGCGAAATCGTACGACAGATGGGCGATGAGCTGCGGAAGTTCAAGAGTGAGCTGGGCACATTGGTAAGCTACGAAATGGGTAAAAGCTTGCAGGAGGGACTGGGGGAAGTGCAGGAGATGATCGACATCTGCGATTTTGCGGTAGGACTTTCGCGTCAGCTTTACGGGCTGAGCATGCATAGCGAGCGACCGCAACACCGCATGTACGAGCAGTGGCACCCGATCGGGGTGGTTGGTATTATCTCGGCATTTAATTTTCCTGTGGCCGTGTGGTCGTGGAATGCCATGCTTGCGTGGGTTTGTGGGGACGTGTGCGTATGGAAACCGTCTGAGAAAACACCTTTGACTGCATTGGCCTGCCAGCATATCATTGAAACTGTGTTGAAAAATAATGAGGTACCGGAAGGCGTATCCTGTATCCTGACGGGTGGACGTGAATGCGGAGAATGGCTGGCCAATGATCCTAAAATCGCACTGGTGTCGGCCACAGGCAGTACTCCAATGGGCAGATCGGTGGGAGAGGCAGTCGCGCGGAGGCTTGGGCGGAGCTTGCTGGAACTCGGTGGTAACAATGCGATCATCGTCACACCTTCTGCGGACCTGAATGTGGCGGTTCCGGGGATTGTATTCGGGGCGGTGGGCACCGCTGGGCAGAGATGTACTTCTACCCGACGGATCATTGTTCAGGAGGATATATATGAGGAAGTGAAAAAGCGATTAGTAAAAGCATATGCCCAGTTATGTATCGGGAATCCCTTAGAAACTCACAACCATGTCGGCCCATTGATTGATAAATCGGCTGTAAAGCAGTATCAGGAAACCGTTCGGAAAGTGAAAGAGGCCGGTGGTACATTTATTGTTATGCCCGAAATCCTGAGTGGGGAAGGTTATGAGTCGGGATGTTACGTCGCGCCGTGTGTTGCCGAGGTCGCAAACAGCTACGCGATTGTTCAGCACGAGACGTTTGCTCCCATTTTGTATTTGATCAAATATAGAGATCTCGACGAGGCAATAGAGATTCAGAATGATGTTCCGCAGGGCCTTTCTTCGGCCATTTTTACGTTAAATATGCGCGAATCCGAACAATTCCTTTCCCAATCGGGATCGGATTGTGGTATTGCCAATGTTAATATAGGTACCTCGGGCGCGGAGATTGGAGGTGCTTTTGGAGGTGAAAAAGAAACGGGAGGTGGCCGGGAATCAGGGTCGGATGCATGGAAAGCATACATGCGCCGACAGACAAACACGATCAACTATGGAACGGCCTTGCCTCTTGCGCAGGGAATAAAGTTTGAGATTGGGTGATTAAAATTTTTAACTTTGTGTCAGGAAAGAGCACATTATAGTAAGTACAGCCCCATTCTCTTATCATGAAATATCAGTTAACGTCAGACCAGATTTCCTCGAAAGTAGCAGGTGAAACAGTTATTTTAAATCATAACAAAGGTGCATATTTCGGATTGGATGAAGTGGGGGTTCTGATCTGGGATACATTGGAAAAGGGGCCGCAGACCATTGATTCCCTTTGCGATGTAGTGACTCAGACGTACGATGTGGATATGGATACCTGCAAGGAAGACATTGACAGCCTTTTGAAGGACCTTATTTCGGAAAAATTGGTCGAAGAAATTAAATAGACAGTTGGGAAAAGCAAGCAGATACATCGGTAAATGGAACAGCTTGTCCGGTTACGGGAAAACTACCTTCCTCAAATCGGTCTTCTGTTTGCTATGGATCAAAGCGGGATTGTCGTTTTTACCTTTTTCAACATTCCGGAAGTTTTTCCACAAGCTGACAAGTAATCAACGCATTAATGAGTATTCACAAGATCAGATTGACATTACGGTCTGGGCGGTGGATACGGCGGCAAATTTACTTCCATTTGAATTGCTATGTTTGCCAAGAGCCCTGGCTACCAAGTATCTGTTACGAAAGGCCCCATCATTAACACTTGAAATAGGAGTTGAAATTAATCCGGCCAAGAAATTTGAGGCGCATGCCTGGATAGAAAAAAATGGCACCATTATCATGGGAAACTGGCCGACATCCGTTTCCTACCAGCGCCTTTGGGTGTGGGATTAACCTACTTTTAAACGACACACATGTATTTTTATAAAGCCTTCGGTTTAAATATCCATTCTGAAATCATATTGCCGGAGCTGAGCGACGGGGATCGTACCGTAAATGCAGATCTCAACATCCGGGCCGCAACTTTCACGCTACCATCATTAAAAAATACGCAAATTTATCGCCGGGGTGTTAAAGCTTCGTTTGGTCAAAATGAAGGAAAAGAGCTATTTCTATACTGGAAAGGCATAGCGGCTTTCAAAGTAACTGATGGCAATTTACTGCTGGTCTCTCCCGAAACAGAAGACGAAAATCTGATCAGTTTGTTTACGGTAAGTGAAGCACTGGGGCTTATTTTGTTCCAGCGTGGGTACTTTCTGCTGCACGCCAGCTCTGTGATGGTAGGAGATGAAGCCTGGTGTTTCATGGGAACACCGGGTGCCGGAAAGTCCACAACTGCCGCAGCTTTTATCAAAGCAGGATGTAAACTACTTAGCGACGACCTGACTGCCATTAGTTTTGACGGGCAAGGAGTGGCTTGGGTGATTCCTGCCTACCCACAACTCAAAATTTGGGACAATACAGTGAATGGTCTCGAGTATGACAAAGCCAGCCTGCAACCTGTGAGCGAGGGTGTCAATAAGTTCTCATATCAGCCCAAATCAGGGTTTCAACAGAAGCCCGTAAAGTTGAAAGAGATTTATTTTTTACACAAGGCAAGAAATAAAAAGCCGCTGTCCGCGCTCTCAGGTCCGGAAATTCCGATTGAAACACTTAAAAATTTCCCGCTGCCGATTGGTCTTCTCAATGATGAATCATTAAAGAGGCATTTTCTGCAAAGTTTTCAATGTGTAAAATCGGCAGATATGTGGCGAAAGAGGAGGCCCCAAGGTTTTGCAAAACTGGAAGAATGGGTGAATGAGGCCGTTAGCGAGGTTAATGTACAAATGCATGAATAGATCCCTTGCACCCGAGCTTTCCTTATTAGTCGCATCGTGTCTGCATATTGAGTATGAAGAGCGCCGGCTGATGGATTCGAGGCACTTGTTCAATCTCCTCTACTACCATCAAATCCGCCCGGTTTTTCTGTCTTACATTCATGAGAGAGGAATAGATGTTAACTTTAAACAGAAACTAACGAATGACTGCCAGCATATCACATTCTCAAATATGTTGTGCGCCCAGGAACTGGTTCGGGTCGATAAGCTATTGACTGCCAAAGACATTACTACCTATGCGTATAAAGGTAGCGTGTGGGCCGACTGGCTTTACGGCAACGTCGGGCAAAGAGAATTTGGCGACATTGATTTGCTGATACCCAAAGAAGATTTTGCAGAAGCCATCGAAGTTTTGTCAAACGAAGCAGGTTATCTGGCAGACGATTACCGCAAATACTTGCTGGAAACGCCCAAAATGAGAAAGCGTTTTTTCAGAACTGATTATCACATTCCAATGCTCAGAGAAACCGGAGACTCTACTAATGTCCTGGAAGCACATTGGGAAATAGCTTATCCCAGGCTGCTTTTCACATTCCCGTCCGATGAATGGAGCCGGTATTCCGAGAAATATATGTTACTGGGCAAAGAACTGAATGTGTTTCAAAAGGAGTATCAGTTTTTGATTTTGCTTGTTCACCATGGCGGCAAGGAACAATGGAAAAAACTCAAATATATTGCTGACCTGGCTGCCTATATGTTCAGGTACGGTCATCTGACTGACTGGGAAAAGGTTACGGCGCTGGCGAAGGAGAAAGGTATTTACAGCCTTCTGACATGGAGTTTAGGCATTTTGAAAGCACTATGCCTTCCCTGGAAAAAGGAATGGCCTCAACAGATCGTTTCTGTTGAGGTTACTTCGTTGATTAAACAATGGGAGACCGCACCGCGGCTACCTTCCAATTCTACCTGGCCGTACTTCAAGCATGGATTGGCCATTCATGACGGTTTCAAACACAAAAGTGCCCTGATTTTCGAGCATCTGAAGTATTTCTCTGAATGGCAGCTTCTTTGGCACAAAGCGGCCTGGTATAAAAAGAAACAGTCCTAAGCCAGGTTTACAGTAATTGTTCCTGAAATGGTTTGCCCAGGTGCAAGAATGTTCAGTCCGTCGCCGGAGTTGAATGAATCTACATTTGCTGTCAATGGCTCAATGGCTACACAATCGCGAGCGGGTGGTGTGTACAAGACCAGAAAGTTGAACTTACCTTCACCTGTTTCCTGACTGATTCGCAATGTAACATTTTGGTTTTCAGAGATTAGTTCGGTAACTGCATTGCCGCTTTCCGGTGCCACGATGAAACAGTTATCAAAAGCTTTTCTGTAAAGCAAAGTTGGCTTTTCGAGGTAGAACGGCTCTTTGCCCGTCGGGATCTGATTGGAATCAAAGGTAACGATTTCGTTGGATGGAATGCTTACTTTCCATGCATCGGCCATTTCATCGCCTATCTGAAAGTAAGGATGCCAGCCGAACATGACCGGGCAGGGCTGCGAATCATTGTTCCTTGCCTCATAATGCAATGTAAATCTTCCGTCAGCGTGTAGCGTGTATTCAACCGAAAAATGCACCTCGAATGGATATCCTTCTGTTTCATTCAATGTGAATGATAATTTCAATGAAGCATAATCAGCGTGAACGGATTGCTCTTCCAGATGAAAGTTCTTTTTACGAACCAGGCCATGAATAGCGTTCAGTCCACCAGTTTCATTTTTTGCAAGCTGATATGGCTTTCCAAGAAACCTGTATTTGCCATCGGGAATGCGGCTTGCAAATGGAAAAAGCAGCTCGCTGGCGCTTTTGGCATCTTGCACCAGCCCGTGCGGGGTAGGTGGGGTTTTAAGGACAGAAAAAAGTGTCAGGTTTTTGCGCAGGGAGAGCTGACGAACAATCCCTCCCAGTTCAGGAACAATGACGCACCGGTTTCCAGTGGACGCTTCCTGAATAATGTACTCTGTTAATTCGCCGAATTGTTGTTTAAATATCTCGAATGGCATTGCAATGCAGGTTTGGATATAGGTTTTAGTAAGTGACGCAAAAATAATAGCCGGACAGTATTAATGTCCGGCTATCAATTTATTTATTATGAAATTCGGTCCAGGCTAGTCGTTGGTAACGTCTTTGCCAGCGACTGCCATTTCTTCTTCTTTTCCTTCTTTACCCTCTTTTTCCAGAGTTTGTTTCACAACTTCCTCGTGGATAGCTGCTTCCTCGTTGGAACGACGGTTAATATATGCCTGATAGCTTGTTTCCTTTTCGTAAGGACGCTTACCGATCAGTTTTTCAAGATCACTTTGGAAAAGAATCTCTTTTTCCAGCAATTCTTTGGCCAGTACTTCGAGTTTGTCTCTTTTTTCCATTAAAAGGTTTTTAACGAACTGGTAAGCCTGATCAATCAGTTTTCTTACTTCTTCGTCAATCGCCTGTGAAGTTGATTCGGAGTATGGTTTTGTAAATGCGTAATCGCTTTGTTTGGAGTCATAGTAAGATATGTTTCCGATTCGCTCATTCATACCATACATTGTCACCATGCTGTAAGCCACTTTCGTTACTCTTTCAAGGTCACTCAATGCACCGGTCGAAATTTTTCCAAACACTACATCCTCAGCTGCACGACCACCCAGTGTCATACACATTTCGTCAAACAGCTGCTCTGTACGATACAAATACTGTTCTCTTGGCAGATATTGGGCATAACCAAGTGCAGCTACACCACGGGGAACAATCGATACTTTCACCAAGGGATCAGCGTGTTCCAGGAACCAGCCTGCTACTGCGTGACCAGCTTCATGGTAAGCAACGATCTCTTTCTCTTCTGGAGAGATCAGTTTGTTTTTCTTTTCAAGACCACCGATCACACGGTCCATTGCATCCTGAAAATCCTGCATGGTCACCTCGTCGCGGTTACGGCGTGCGGCGATCAGGGCAGCTTCGTTACATACGTTGGCGATCTCTGCACCCGCAAAACCCGGTGTCTGGGAAGAAAGTTTTTGAATGTTAACGTCTGTTGCCAGTTTCAATGGTTTCAAATGCACTTTGAAAATAGCTTCACGACCAATAACGTCTGGCTTGTCAACGGATATCTGGCGGTCAAAACGGCCTGGACGAAGCAATGCCGGATCCAGTACGTCGGGACGGTTGGTTGCAGCTACGATGATAATGCCTGAATCGGTGGCAAAACCGTCCATTTCAACCAACAGGGAGTTCAATGTGTTTTCACGTTCGTCATTCGAACCTGGCATTGCGCCGCGGCCACGGGAGCGACCAACGGCATCGATCTCATCAATAAAGATGATACAAGGCGCTTTTTCTTTGGCTTGCTTGAAAAGGTCACGAACACGTGCGGCACCTACACCCACGAACATTTCCACGAAATCGGAACCTGAAAGTGAGAAGAATGGTACGCCAGCTTCGCCCGCCACTGCTTTTGCCAACAATGTTTTACCTGTTCCCGGAGGGCCTACCAGGAGTGCACCTTTTGGAATTTTCGCACCCAGCTTCTTGAATTTGTCCGGGCTTTGAAGGTATTCAACGATTTCTTTAATTTCTTCTTTGGCTTCATCAAGGCCAGCCACATCGTTAAAAGTGATCTTAACCTTGTTCTCAGCATCAAACAATGTAGCCCGTGAGCGGCCAATGTTGAAGATCTGGCCACCGGGCCCAACTCCTCCTGACATTCTGCCAAGGATGAAGTACATCACCAGGATCATTACAATGAAGAAACCCCAGGTTCCAAGGAAACTGGTCCAGTCATTACGTGTATCCACTACAAAAGGCACTTTGTCGTCGTCAGGAACACCTTCCTGCATTTTGTCAAAATCCTTCTTGAATGTTTCAGCTGATGTTACCTGGAATTGATAATGTGATGCAGACTCACCTCCGAAGTAGTTATTTTCTTTTGCAACAACTTTGTATTTATCAAGTTTTAGCGCCTCTGGTTTCAGGGTAACTTCCACCGATTTATCATTTACAATGGTAACCCTGTCCACTTCCTTATCTGCCATCATTTTTTCGAAACGCTTCTGAGTGGTTTCGCGTATTGTTGATGTTCTGTTAAGGTAAGTAATTCCCAGTATAGTGGCGATCAGAGCGGCTATAATCCAGCCTTGATATCCTTTTTGAGGACTTTTAGGACTGAGAGGCCCTCTTTTGTTATCGTTTTCGGACATTCTGTGTATTAATTAAGAGGAAATATATTAAACAACATTTCCGGGAGGGCAAATGTTACCCTTCCGGTCCTTTATACCATAGAATCTTCCAGGTATGTCACCTCTGCATCTCCCCAAAGTTCTTCCAGATCGTAATGCTTGCGACGGTCTTTGTTGAATATGTGGACAACCACGTCCACGTAGTCAATCAAAATCCATTCTCCATTCGCCTTTCCTTCTTTCTGCCAGGGTTCAGTTTTGGACATTTTGTAAACTTCGTCTTCAACCGAATTGGCCAAAGCATCTATCTGGGTGTCGGAGTTACCCGAACAAATTACAAAAAAATCAGTTATTGAATTTTTAACTTTTCTGAGGTCAAGAATTGTTATGTCCAGGCCTTTCTTTTCTGTCATTCCTTTTGCTACCAGCTCCGAGAGATCTTTTGAGGATAGTTCTTTATTTTTGCGTTCTTTCATGCGTAGATTAATTCCTTTTCTAAACCCTAAAGTAAAACAAAAAAATTGTACAACTCGACACAAGATACCTTAATAATTGGTAAAAAAGTTATATACCTGCCAACTTGTCATTCTACCAACGACATTGCGGCTGAAATAGTACATGCTGGTTTGTTTGCGGAGGGGACGGTTGTCATAACTGATAATCAAATACAAGGAAGGGGGCAGAGAGGTACGATATGGACCGCAAATGCAGGAGAAAATCTCACTTTTTCTGTTATTCTGACGCCCGATTTTATTCCAATTTCCGAACAATTTCTGATCAGTCAGATGACCGCGCTGGCTTTGCGTGCCTATGCTCACGAATATGTGAAGGATGTGAAAATCAAATGGCCGAATGATATTCATGCCAACGGGAAGAAAATCAGCGGGGTACTGATCGAAAACGCTATTCAGGGCGCAAAAATCACAACTTCGATAATAGGTATTGGATTGAATATCAACCAGTTGGTATTTGGAGGTGGCTATGCTACGTCTTTGGCCAAAGAAACGGATGTTAAGTATCTGTTAACCGAGGAATTTCACCGGTTGTTGAAATACCTGGATTCGTTTTATAATAAATTGAGGAGTTTGTCGCAATGGCAGTCCATCCGGATGGATTATCTGAAGCACCTTTACGGCTATCAGGATGAGGTCAGGTTCCTGTATCAGGATGAGATCGTGACAGGTTATGTGACCAACGTGACGCCACAGGGAAAAATTTGTATCAAACTTTCCACGGAGGCGCACGTTTTAGAATTTGCATTGAAAGAAATCCAGTGGGTAAAAGGCTGATTTCAGCCCCATTTACCAAGTACCAGCATTACGACTGCACAAATCCCCAGCCCGAGCGATTCTCTGGCAAGTTCAATATTTAAGCTTCTCATCGCTGTTTCGCCGAAGAAAATACCTTCAAATTGTGGCGGCCATTGCAGAATACCACCGATAATGTAGCCGGCTGCCAAAACATAAAATACCCAGCTAGGCCATAACTCCCTGATACTCATGAAGCAGGCCAGCGCGGCAAAGCTATAAATTGCGATCCACGTCCCCGAATCAGGGTCATTGAGTTGCAGATACGCGAATATGACAAAAATGATTCCAAAAAATATTTTAACGAGTCTCATGATTAGTGGGGTTTGAATGGATGTCTTTCAGGATATCAAAAGCCTTTTCCTGATGATTATTAACGATATCGGCCCTGGTTTTTGTTCAAATGCTAGTTACAGAATTGCGCCAACGCATTGGCAGCATCCTGATAGCCCAGATTTACAGCTTGTTTCAAGCTCGTGCAGCCTAAATCTTTTTCTCCGTCATTCCATTGAGAAAGCCCCAGCCCATAAAATGCCTTACCATATTGACCATCCAGTTTGACAGTTTGACGAAATGCGAGCGTTGCTTTCTTGTAATCCTCACTCCGGTAATACGTGTTGCCGAGGTTGTACCAGGCTTGTTTGTTGTTTTCGTCCAGTTTAGTAGCTTTTTCAAAGTCAGTGATCGCCTCCGGAATTTTTTCCATGAGTACCAGCAGCTGACCGCGGTTCAGGAATACGTCGGCGGTGTCCGGTGCAAGTGTGGCTGACTTGTTGTAATCGGCAAAAGCAGAATCGAGACGATTTTCATCCGTGTAGAGCAGGGCGCGGTTGAAATAGGGGCGGTAGGAGGAAGGCTGCAGTTTAATGGCCTGACCAAAGTCGAGCAATGCATTGGGGAATTCTTTTAATTCATAGTAAGCTACCCCACGCAAATTGAATGCTTCCGCATTTGCAGTATTTTTTTCAATGGCCTTGTTGATGAATTCGATGGCTTCACGGGTTTTTCCCTGCTGCATCAATTCTTTCCCTTTTTTCAGGAAAGCGTCAGAAGATTGGGAACAAGAGTAGAGGAAAAACAGAAAAATAAAAAAAAATAAACGGGGCATACTGATTCATTTCTAGTTGATTCGCACAAAAGTAAGGTGAAACACGAAATGAATGTTTTCTTTTTGTTAATAAAATGTCTTTATCTTTGCACCTGGCAAATCGGAACTACCAGCTCCTTCCGAATCCCCCAGGTCCTGACGGAAGCAAGGGTAGGTGGTCGATGCGGTGAGATTCTCGGTTTGCCTTTTTTTGTGCCCTTCCAGTTCTAATTTCTTCTTTCTTTTTGCTTTTATCCAGGGTTTTCTACTTTTGTGGAATATTCTAACCAATCAATTCCTGTTATGAAATTTTTTATTGACACTGCCAACCTGAAAGAAATTCAGGAGGCACACGAACTTGGTATATTAGATGGTGTTACTACTAACCCGTCATTAATGGCTAAGGAAGGAATTACCGGCAAGGATAACATCATGCGTCATTATAAAGCTATTTGCGATATCGTTGACGGAGATGTAAGTGCGGAGGTAATTTCTATCGATTTGGCTGGAATGATCCGTGAAGGAGAAGAGTTGATCGAGATCGACGATAAAATAGTAGTGAAGATCCCAATGATCAAGGAAGGCGTGAAAGCTTTGAAATATTTCTCAAGCAAAGGTGTACGTACCAACTGTACATTGATTTTCTCTGCAGGGCAAGCACTTTTGGCTGCTAAGGCTGGTGCAACGTACGTTTCTCCATTCATTGGTCGTCTGGATGATATTTCAACAGACGGTATCGCTTTGATCGAGCAGATCCTTACGATTTACAGAAATTACGGTTTTGATACACAGGTACTGGCTGCCTCAGTTCGTCACCCGATGCACATTATCCAGTGCGCAGAAGTTGGTGCTGATGTGATGACAGGTCCTTTGAGCGCAATGGAGCAGTTACTGAAGCACCCGCTTACTGACCTTGGTCTCGAAAAATTCCTTGCTGATTACAAAAAAGGGAATTCATAATATTTGACACACTGAGCGCGGTCGAAGTGCATGTGCACTTCGACCGCCCGGCGGCCCGGTGCGCTCAGTGTGACAAAATAGCGTAAACTTGCTCGCTTTAAAAGCACTTTTTAGATTACTATGACAGAGTCAACAGAGCCAATAGTCGTACTGGAACGGGCGGATATATATCAGGGTGAACGGCCTGTTTTAAACGATGTACATTTTGAGATAAAAAACGGCGAGTTCGTCTACATGATCGGACGGACTGGTAGTGGTAAAAGCTCCCTGTTGAAAACGCTTTATGCTGATTTGTGGCTTCACACGGGATCTGCCAAAGTTGCCGGTTACGAACTGCATAATATCAAAAGGGCTGATGTCCCATACCTGAGACGCCGTATCGGTATTGTTTTTCAGGACTTTCAGTTGCTTTCTGACCGCTCCGTTGAGGATAACCTTGCTTTTGTATTAAGAGCGACCGGCTGGGAACAGCAGGCGAAAATCTCTAAACGCATTGCGGAGGTTTTGATGCAGGTGGGATTGGGTACTGCTCAGAAAAGAATGCCGCATCAACTTTCGGGAGGAGAGCAGCAAAGGGTAGTAATTGCCCGTGCAATGCTGAATGAGCCTAGAATATTGCTGGCCGACGAACCAACCGGTAACCTGGACCCGGAAGTAGGGGACCAGATTATGCAGGTTTTCAGGACGATTAATAATGCTGGAACTGCCATATTAATGGCGACACATAACCACGATTTTCTTAAAAGATTTCCGGCTCGTGTACTTAAATGCGAAAACGGGAACGTGATCGAAGGTTGAAAATACCGTTACAAAAAAATAGCTCAGAGTTATCTGAGCTATTTTTTTGTGCCTTGTCTAATTTTATTTTGCTTTCAAATCAATAATAGGAATGATCATTTCCTCCAATGATACCCCGCCATGCTGGAATGTATCGCGATACAGGTTCACATACTGGTTGTAATTGTTGGGGTAAGCAAAGAAATAATCCTCTTTCGTGAACACATAAGACGTGGAAACGTGAGGTTTCGGTAAAAATATGCGCTCCGGTTTGCGGCATACCATCAGGTGGTTGTCGTCAAATCCCAGGTTTTTTCCGTGCTTGTAACGCAGGTTTGTATTCGTTTCTCGGTAACCAATGATTTTCACCGGTTTCTGAACGCGGATCATACCATGGTCGGTAGTCAGGATCAGCCTGCATTTCTTTTCTGCCACTTTCTTGATAAAGTCGAGCAGGGGCGAATGTTGAAACCATGATTTGGTAATCGAGCGGTAGGCGGCTTCATCCGGCGCTAGCTCCTTGATCATCTGAACATCGGTACGTGCGTGGGACAGCATATCCACAAAATTATACACCACCACATTCAGCTGATTGTTCAGCATATTATTGAAATTATCGATCAGCGACTTACCCTGATTGGTATTCAGGATTTTGTGATACGACGATTTAATGTTGAAATGGTTCATTTCAAGCTGCTTTTGAAGGAAATCATGCTCGTGGTTGTTCAGCCCTTCTTCGCCCTCCGGTGTATTTTCGTCGCTAACCCACCATTGCGGATGCTTGCGTTCCATTTCGCTAGGCATGAGCCCGGAGAAAATAGCGTTTCTGGCGTAACCCGTAGTCGTCGGTAATATGGAGTAATAAGACGATTCTTCCTCAATGTTGAAATACTCCTGAAGAATCGGCTGGATCATTTTCCACTGGTCATAACGAAAATTATCGATCAGCAGAAAAAACAATGGTTCGTCGGATCCTTTCAGATGTGGAAAAACCTTCTGTTTCATTAGCTGATGTGACATGATAGGCTTATCCGATCGTGGATCGTTCAACCAATCTTCGTACTCATCTTCAATAAACTTGCAAAAATTTGCATTCGCTTCGCTTTTCTGCATGCTGAAAACTTCGGCCATGCCCTGATCTTCGGAGTTTTCCAGTTCCAGTTCCCAATAGATAAGTTTTTTATAAATATCAGCCCATTCTTCATGGCCAATTCTGTCCTGGTATTGCATGGCCAGGTTGCGGAATTCCTGCTGGTAGCTCAGTGTGGTTTTCTCGGTAACGAGCCTTTTGTTATCAAGGATCTTTTTAACAGAAAGTAGTATCTGGTTGGGATTCAGTGGCTTGATGAGGTAATCATCGATTTTAGAACCAATGGCGTCTTCCATAATGTGTTCCTCTTCACTTTTAGTGATCATTACAACAGGAAGATTAGGCTGCTGCTGCTTGATCTGGGCCAGAGTTTCCAATCCCGTCATACCTGGCATCATTTCATCCAGGAAAACGATATCGAAACGGTCATTTTCAATACGGTCAAGGGCATCGGCTCCGCTGTTGACTGGCGTCACGTTGTAACCCTTGTTGGTAAGAAACATAATATGTGGTTTAAGAAGATCTATTTCATCATCGGCCCAAAGGATGTTATATTGCATATGGTTGGTTTTTCAATGGTAATTAAATTATAAAACAATGTTAGCGTAACGAGGCAATCGTAACCAGTCGTATAAAAATACCGCTTTTAACGTTTTTTAAGAAATTGAAAACGGTAATATACGTTCGTCGTTGGTCCTTAAAAATCCATACCAATTGAATGGTCTATTGCAGAAATTTCTTTGTAACCCGATCCAGATCATCCGGGGTATCCACTCCGTGAGAGTCGTCAGAAGTAATAACAGCTTTAATTGAATATCCGTTTTCCAGCCAGCGTAATTGTTCAAGTGCTTCGGCCTTTTCCAGCGAAGAAACTGGCAGTTTAGTGATTTCAGCCAGAACGTCGGTGCGGTAAGCGTAAATGCCGATGTGCTTGTAAAAAGTATGAAAGGAAAGCCAACCATCTGTTTCCACATTTCTGAGGTATGGAATTGTCTGGCGGCTAAAATACATTACTTCATTTCTTTTATTCAAAACCGCTTTCGGGACATTAACATTGAATAAAATATCTTCACTATCAATCACTTTCACCAATGTAGCGAGCTCGGTGCTGCCATCAAGTACTTGCGCCAACCGGTCGATAGGCTCCGGGCTAATGAATGGCTCGTCCCCTTGAATGTTGATCACATATTGGTATTCGCCTTCCGTTTTGGTCAGCGCTTCAAAGCACCGGTCGGTACCGCTATGGTGGTCCTGCGATGTCATAACCGCTTTTCCTCCAAAATTCAGTACATGTTCCAGGATTCTTTCGTCGTCTGTTGCCACAATAACCTGAGCCAGTTGCGTAGCTTTGGAAGATTGTTCATAAACCCGCTGGATCATACTTTTGCCACCAATGTCAACCAATGCTTTGGCTGGAAAACGGGTAGAAGCGTAACGGGCGGGAATTATTCCTAATATTTGCACGAGGTCGTTGTTTGTAAGATCTTGTTCTCAATTTTGTTTCAAAATAAAGCTAAAATATTGCAAAAACTTTTTTCATATACCTTTTCGCAAAATATCTGGCGCGTAATCCCCGATGCAGATCCCGATAGTAATCAGTGGGTCATTGAGTTACGCGACGTTTCGGAAAAGGTAGTTTCACTTGCAGTAGTCGATCTGGCCCGGGAAGAACTGATGTGGCACGGTGTGCCGGAAGGTGTGGATTGGTGGACTTCGCTTACTGCGTTTTCTTACGGGCGTATTTTTCTCCACAATTACCGATACCCGGAAATCCCGGAACCCACGGATCTGCTTGCTGTGGATGGGAGTGAAGGCCAACTTCTGTGGGCATTGCCCAATCACATACTAGTGAAGTCGCTGGACAAAAATCATTTGGAAGTTGCCAGAAAATTGGCCGGGCAGTTTCAATACATGCAATGTGAGGCAGCTTCCGGGGAAATAATGCCCATGCAAGAAGTGTCGGTACCACAGTCGGGGGAAATAATTTTAACCGAGCCTATTCGTTACAAGGAAGGGAATGTATACTATCCCAAGCTATCGTCATTCATTACGGATATAACCGGCGGGCATATTCCGCTAAGCATTGATTATTTGGAGAAAAGACCCTATATAATCTTTTCTTATTATATTTACGAGCAAGATAAAATTGTTCAATATCTCCTTATTTTGACAGACCGGAAAGAGCTTGTGCTGCATGAAAAACTGACGGAAAAGCGCGATGGGATGGGCAGTTCAACGATGATGCTGAAATCGTCAACGCTGGTATTTCTAAAAAACAATAATGAGTTTTCGAGTTTAACGCTTTCATAATAAATGAAATATATTTTTTGCCTGACCATTTTGGCAGGTTTGTTGACAGGAATGGTGAGTGCCCGGGCTAAGGGAACGAATGTTGCAGACTCGGTAGGAGTCGAAAAAGTGGGGGGCAAAATATTTGTTCTGCACAGGGTAAATCAGGGACAGACAATGTTTGCAGTGGTGCGCCAGTATGGAACCACGATTCAGGCCCTGCGGGAAGCTAATCCAGGAATGAGTGATCAGATCCAGTCCGGACAGACGATACGTGTCCCCTACACTCCCAAGGTTTCGAAAAAAGAATCCCGGAAAGAGGATAAAAAAGAAGAGAAAAAAGAGGCGCAAAAAGCTGAGGTGAAGGACGTGAAACCAGTAGTGGATACGCCTCGTACACAGGTCCCTACACCCATCACATCATCGCCCACAGCGGGATCGGCGGTTTCAATAGCACCTAACGGAATACACAAAGTCGAACCAGGGCAGACTTTATACCGCGTTGCGGTAAAGTATGGCGTGTTAATGGCCGATCTTCGGAAATGGAATAATCTGACAGACGATAATCTAAAAGATGGTCAGGAACTGATCGTAAGCGAAAAAGGTGCTGAAAAAGCAACTGCCGCAATGACCCCTCCTGCTCCCAAAGTTAATACGACGGTAGTTAAGGATTCTGTAAAGGCCAAAACCGTAGTACCTGAAAAAGTAGTGAAGCCGGTGGAAGAAGTTGCTCCGCCAAAAGTGGTGAAAGGCAAGAAGAAATCTGAATCAGGTCTGGCGGAAGTCATTGAAACAGATGAAAGTACGAGCAAGTTTCTAGGTCTTCACCGCACAGCTCCTATCGGTGCCTTGGTGGAAGTCTTGAACGAATACAATCAGGAAAAAATCATTGTCAGGATTATTGGAAGGATACCCGACACGAGCATTAATGATGACATTGTGATCAAGCTATCATCCCGTGCTTTTGAAAAAGTATCACCCAACAGCAAACGATTCAGGGCGGTAGTGAGTTATTTAGAGTAGCGCCCCGAAATTTAACACTATGAAGCATTCACCAGAGTTTAGGTCCAAAAGAGAAGAGGAGCGGGCAGCATTGAAAAATACGCCCGGGTACAAAGTGTGGAGCATCATGTTCACATTGCTCTACCCCTTCATCGCCATATTTACATTCGTCTTTTCAGGGATTGTCATGTTTTTCTCAGGTATATCAAGAGTACTGGCTTACCTGTTCGGAGGGAGCCATGCCAAGCACTGAGATCTCTGTTCCTACGATTTCATCCTACATCTTTGAGTTACTGGAAGAAAAATCCGCGCAGTACAACCGCCCGGATTTTATTGCTTTCGACCCGATCAGCATTCCCCACCGATTTTCAAAAAAGCAGGACATTGAAATAATGGGTTTCTGGGCAGCAGTACTAGCCTGGGGACAGCGAAAGACCATTATTAATAAATGCCTCGAATTGTCGGCTTTGATGGATAATGCACCTTATGATTTTGTCATGAATCATCAGGACAGTGATTTGAAGCAATTTCTGAATTTCAAGCACCGCACTTTCAATTCGACAGATACCCTATACTTCATTCATTTTTTTCAACAATACTATCGTCAGCACGAGTCGCTCGAATTTGCTTTCAGCAGCCATTTAAAACCTGGCGACATTACTATTGAAAATGCATTGATCGGCTTTCATGACCTGTTTTCAAATTCAGAACACTTTCCGACCAGAACCCGAAAGCACATTGCTACTCCTGTGCGGAAGTCATCGTGCAAGCGCCTGAACATGTTTCTACGCTGGATGGTCAGGACCGACAACAACGGTGTCGATTTCGGTATCTGGAACACCATTAAACCCTCCCAACTCGTATGTCCATGCGACGTACACGTAGACCGCGTCGCCCGCCTCCTGGGCCTGATCAAACGACCCGTCACTGACTGGCAAACAGCAATCGAACTAACAGCTTCTCTTAGACAAGTCGATCCAAATGATCCGGTGAAATATGACTTTGCATTATTTGGGTTGGGTATTGAAGGATTTGCGAAGTAGTTGTTTGCGACTCAAAATACTGCGCGTCGTAATATTTTATTACTAGTTATTCCGCTTTCAACTACTAAACGCGTGGCGCAAAAATTACTTACTATGGAAATGACCGATGGGCTATAACTATCTCAAAAGCTTGACCGATCGTTAATTACCGCTGCCCTTAAATCGTTATTTTTCTTTTAATGTGGTTTAAATGAAAAATTTGAATGCGCGAATTGCGCTTCAATCATCCATTTAAACTATAAAGTAATGAAACGAATTTACAGGTTGGCGGGTGCTATGATGATAGTGGCCGGCGTGTGCAATAATCTTAGTGCTCAGACAACATCGCTTGGAGACGGGGCTGGGAAGCAAGGCCAGGAAGGTACATATGTAGGAGGTTTTGCAGGGATGCAAACTACCGGCATTGAAAATACCTTTATTGGCGCAGCATCCGGTATGAGCAATATCGGCGGTAGCCAAAATACTGCGTTGGGAAGTAAATCTGCATACTCCCTTAAAACAGGTACCGAAAATACGTTCTTGGGAGCCTATTCTGGTAAGTCAAATGATGTTGGAAGTTTTAACACCTTTATTGGCGCTCGATCCGGCTTCGGTAATAATGAAGGGTTAAGAAACTCCTTTGTCGGAGTTATGGCCGGACACGAAAATAAGAAAGGCAGCGACAATGTTTTTTTCGGCCATAAAAGTGGATATGCCAATATAAGTGGCGAGTATAATTCATTCGTTGGCAATCGAGCCGGTGAAGCAAACGTGAGTGGGGTACTAAATGTTTTTCTTGGATATAGGGCTGGTTATAATAATGTTGATGGCCACGGTAATACGTTTCTAGGCTACCTGGCATCGGGAACAGCAAGCATTAAAAACTCGACGGCTTTAGGTGTGGGATCACTCGTAACAAGAGACTTTAGTGTCGTCCTTGGAAGTACATATAGTAATGTGGGTATTGCCACCACGGCACCCCTTTATAAGCTTCATGTAGGTTCTTCCGATGTTGCCAAGGTGGGTTCCTCGACCTGGATTATAGCTTCAGACCAGCGTCTGAAACAAGATGTCTCCGATTACAAGGACGGCCTCGAGGCATTGAAACAAATCAAGCCGGTATGGTTTAGCTACAACGGGCAGGCAGGCATGCCAACAAAGAAGAAATTTGTAGGCATTATTGCGCAGGAAATGCAGAAGATCGCGCCTTACACGGTTGGCAATTTTACTTATGTTGATTCTCTGGGGAATAAAACAGACTATCTTGACTACGATGCAAATGCGATCACCTACATGATTATCAACTCCGTAAAGGAGCAGCAGGAAATCATCGAACAAAAAGAAGCTAAAATTCAGGAAATAAGCGGACAAGTTGCTGAACTGTCGAAACGTCTTGAACAATTGGAACGCATTATTGCCTCGGGACCATTAAAGCCAGTTGGAAACCCTGCGGCCAAACTTGGTAATGAACCGAACGAAAATGGTGTCGTGCTCGATCAAAATGCACCTAATGGTTTTTCACAAAGCACTTCGATTAACTTTTTTATTCCGCAATCCGTAAAAGATGCAGTGATTAACATTTATTCGACCGACGGCGTAAAAGTGGGTTCATACCCGGTAACTGATCGGGGACAATCTGCATTGAAACTTTCAGCTAAAACTTTTCGCAGCGGCGTATTCATCTATGACCTTGTTACAGATGGCAAAAGCAATGGCGCAAAGAAAATGGTTGTGACAGAGTAAAAGCTTTTTCTAGAATAACTTAAAAATAAAAAAGGGGACTTCGCAAGAGGCCCCCTTTTTTATTTTATACTAAATCCGCTTTACATTGCCGCACCATTAAACTGTATCGTCTCAACAGAGAACAACGGCTTACCTCCTGACTCCGGATTCTTGAATACAAAAATCAATTTGTGCAGATTGCTATCGACTGCCTTGACAGTAATGCTGACAGTTCCAGCCGATGATACTTTCACTTCCCCTACTTTTGGCCCGGTCGGCGAGTCAAGACGGGCTTCGAGAATTCCTCCGGCAGTTGTGCCTTCTCTGAATCCTGCTGCTACTTCAATGTTGCCAATGCCTGTCAGGTCAATGTCGTCAAAAGTAATGTAGCTGCCGTTTTTGGAACCTAGTACGATTTCAGGGCCGCTTGGTAACTTGAACTTCGCTACGTCTTTTCCATCATCATAAGTGTTTGCATTGATTTTAGCTGGTCGCAAAGCCACCGTTTTCGAACCTGTCAAAGGTCCCATTTTACCATTGCCCTTGTCAGTATAGCTGGCCGTGAAAATGTAAGAACCGTCTTTTTGCTTCGCCTGGGTTACATAACTGCTTTTCAACGGTTTTTTATCAACAGCCTTTTCGTTTGCAAGCGAAAGAATGTACTTCACCATATCTTCCACTTCTTCTGGCTTGTGCTGCGGGTGTCCCGGCATAACCTGTTCGCCCCAAACTCCACCACCGCCTTTTAAAACTTTATCTGTCAATGTTTTGAGGGAATTTCTTTCGCTGGCGTATTTTTTAGCCACTTCTCTATACGCCGGCCCGATTGACTTTTTGTCATTGGAATGACAAGCTTTACAGTCGCTTAGTTCGATCAGACGCTTGCCTGTTTCAAATCCTGTATTAGCCTGATGGCCTTGCGCAAGCTGCGTTTTATCGAAACCTTCCAGGTAATTGATAGTCAATGTTACCTCGTCTTCCGGGATTTTTTTATTGGCCAAACTACCATCCTCCTTGTCGCTTACTGCTACTTCATAATTGACAGGCTTATCGTTCCAGTAGAAGGTTTTATTGCCTTTGATCGCAACATCAACCTTTGGTATCGCATTACCAACCCTGACGATTACTTCCGAAGTATTGGAGTTGCCCGCATTGTCTGTTACTTTCAAAACCGCAGTATACTCGCCTGCTTTGGCATAAGTATAGCTTGGGTTAGGCAGCGTGTTTTTAGGCAATCCTTTGCCAAACGACCATTCATATTTGATCGCGTCGCCATCGTAATCCATTGAGCCTTTTGATGAAAAATTGACTTTTAACGGCAATGCGCCTGTTGTGTTGGTTGCAGACGCGGTTGCTACGGGAACGCGATTACCTGCATTGTAGGTGATATGCGACAAGCTCGCTTCGTCGTTTTGTGCGAACCAATTCGGGCCGTATTCCAATGTGTACAATGATCCGTCGTTGGCGAATTGCATATCGATCGGGTGACTGAACTTAGTGTTTGGCAAGAAACGCTCAATGTTCATCAGGTCTCCCTGCTCATTCATGGTTACAATATTGATGTAATCACGAATCCAGTCATAGGCGAAGAATTTGCCATTATAATACTGAGGGAATTTGTCTTTACCGTCCTTAAAATCAGCCGCATAGTAAACAGGGCCTGCCATTGCATTACGTCCGCCTTTGCCTACGACCGCGCCGAAATCAGGCGAATCGGCGTACGGATAATAGATATATGCAGGCTGGGCTGGAGGCAATTCTTGCAAGCCGGTATTATGCGGCGAATTGTTGATCGGTTTTGCAGCGTCAAAGGGTTTCCCCGATGTACTGTCTGCGAAGTTAAAATCAATGTAAGGCTTGTTGTCGGCGATGAACAATGGATAACCAAAGTACCCTGCCTTTCTGGCCTGATTCACTTCATCGTATCCCCTCGGGCCTCTTTTAGGGTTGTCTTCCGAAGCATCAGGGCCAACATCGCCCCAATATAGATAGCCATTATGCTGATCCACTGAGATACGATAAGGATTTCTGGTACCCATCACATAAATTTCAGCGCGGGTTTTATCGGTACCTGGAGGGAACAAATTTCCTTCCGGAATGTCGTACAAATTGGTCCCACCAGGCATATTGGCACGACGGTCTCCATAGCGAGGTTTAATACGCAATACTTTTCCTCTCAGTGAGTTAGTGTTTGAAGAGGAATGTTGGCCATCCCAGCCTTCTCTACCCGGACGTTCATCGATAGGGCCGTATCCATTTGATTGGAAGGGGTTTACGTCATCGCCGGTTGACAAATACAAATTCCCTTTACTGTCCCAGGCAATAGAACCGCCTGTGTGGCAGCAATCTGTTCTTTTAACCGGTACGGTCAATAAAACCTCCTCCGTACCCAGCATAAGCGTATCCTTCACGTCGTCGTATTTGAAACGTGACAAATGTTGTGCAGTATCAGCCTCCGTGGATGGTGGCGAATAGTACATGTAGATCAGCTTGTTGGTTTTAAAATTAGGATCAACGTTCAGCCCCATCAAACCATATTCCTGCTTGGTATAAACCGGTACTTCACCCACCAGTTTGATCTTACCGGTCTTTGGGTTATATAATTTCAGCTTTCCTTTACGCTCTGTAAACAAAACGCGCTGATCGTCCAGAACGACCAGTTCAGTAGGCTCGTCAAGTTTGGTAGCGAGTACTTTTTTAGTGAAGCGGTTTTCTTCCGGACGTGCTTTGGAATAATCCAGTTTGGAAGCCATTACATATTCCAGACCACCTGTCAAATGTTTGACAAACACAGGATTAACGAATGTAGCGTCCTCATGGCCGAAATTGGTGTAGAATGCTTTTCCGCCATCGTATTCGTGGTACCATGACATCGGGTGGTTATCACGCATTTTGCCATCTTTATAGGTCTTTTCGTCAATTTTGACAAGAACCGTTACTTTGGGATTGAAACTTTTGAAATCATAAAACTCATCCTTGATCGTCCATTTTTTAGGAAAATCCTTCATCGACGGATGGTTATCGTTCACTACATATGCTTCCCCTTCCTGTACATTAGGATTGCCCGGGTGGCTTGCAAAATACGCGCCTGACAGTTTGTTATACCATGGCCAATCATATTCGGTGTCCGTCGCAGCGTGGATTCCCACATAGCCCCCACCAGCCTGGATGTAACGCTCAAATGCATCTTGTTGTTTATCATTAAGGACATTCCCTGTGGTATTCAGGAAAATGACCGCGCTGTATTTTTGCAGGTTTTTTTCTGTAAAAACGGCAGAGTTTTCAGTAGTATCGACTGCGAAGCTCTTTTCCTGGCCTAGTTTGATCAGTGCAGCTCTCCCTGCCGGGATAGAACTATGACGAAATCCGGCGGTTTTGGAGAACACCAGCACACGTTTTTCAGGTGTAATGACTTGCGCAAATGCCTGAAAACACGCGCAGGCCACCAGCAACATGCTTAATGTTCTGAGTTTTTTAAGGGAATTAGGACAAAGGAGATTACTCATTCTTCAAATTAAAATTGGTTAGCTAAATGGAAAAAAACCTATCGTTCATAAGTACGATAGGTTTCTAATATACTTGTTATTGTGACAATTATAATCCCAGAACTTTTCGGTTAAATGCCTCATCGGCACCTGTTCCGGCAAAATCGTCAAATGCTTTTGTAGTCACTTCGATGATGTGACCTTCGATGAATGGCGCACCTTCCGCAGCTCCTTGTACAGGTGATTTGATGCAGCATTCCCATTCCAAAACCGCCCAGCTATCGTAATTGTACTGAGATAATTTTGAGAAAATGCTGCCAAAATCAACCTGACCGTCACCTAATGAACGGAAACGGCCCGCTCTGTCGGCCCAGCCCGCAAAGCCACTGTACACACCTTGTTTTCCGGTAGGATTAAACTCGGCATCTTTTACGTGGAATGCTTTGATACGGTCATGGTACAGGTCAATGAATTGCAGATAATCCAGCTGCTGCAATACAAAATGGCTTGGATCGTAATTAATATTGGCGCGGGTATGTCCGCCCAGATAGTCTACGAACATTTCAAACGTACTTCCGTCGAAAACATCTTCACCCGGGTGAAGTTCGTAAGCTACGTCAACACCGTTTTCGTCATAAACATCCAGAATTGGTTTCCACCTTGTAGCCAGTTCTTTAAATGCAGTTTCAACCAGTCCTGCCGGGCGCTGAGGCCACGGATAAAGGAATGGCCAAGCCAATGCTCCTGAAAAAGTCGCGCTCGCTTTCAGTCCAAGATTAGCGCTTGCTTTGGCTACATATTTCAAATGTTGTGTCGCCCATTCCGCACGTGCCTTTGGGTTTTTTCTAACCTCAGGTACTGCGAAACCGTCATACATTTCGTCGTAAACAGGGTGAGAAGCCACCAGCTGCCCGATAATGTGAGACGCAAGTTCAGTGATTTCCAGTCCTTTGTCAGCCAATTTACCTTTAAGCTCATCAGCATAAGTCTGAGATTCAGCTGCTTGCTTCACGTCGATCACGCGAGGATCCCAGGTAGGAAGCTGCAAACCTTTGTAGCCTAGTCCAGCCATGTAATCTGCAATGGTGTCCAATGAATTGAACGGAGCTTCGTCTCCAAGAAATTGTGCAAGAAATATCCCCGGTCCTTTAATAGTTTTCATATTTTTAATGTTGAATGACTGAATGAGTGAATGAGTGAATGAGTGAATGAGTGAATGACTGAATGTAAGGTTGTTAGCTGGCGGTTTTGCGGGCTTTTGAGAGAATTTTTATTATTTCTGTTGCTTCATTCATTAGGTTTTGTAATTTTTCAATAGGAAGAAGTTCAGCTTCCGAAATGATTTCCATCCAGAATAATGACTCGTCCGCTTCTTCGATTGTAATACTAAGTTTTGCGAAAAACTCCCTCTGACTTCTCGCTCTACATGCAGCTCGATAATTGGCACCAACAGAAGATGAAGACCTCAAAAACTGCTTACCAATAACTCGCGCCTCTTCACTGGAGGGAAGGGACTTAAACAGGCGAATGCTACGCAAAACAAAAGTCTTAGTCCTATCACGAAGTGCGCTGACAAACACTTCCTTAGCATTAAAATCATTCATATATAGTGTGTTATTTAAAGAAAATCATCAAAAATTCACTGCCCGGCCGCCCGGTCATTCACTCATTCACTCATTCAAAATTGATTAAATAGTTACCCAAGCCTGGGCCTTGTTACTTTCTAGTATTTTTTCACAAATGAGCAATTCGCGATAGCCGTCGGCGAATGTTGGGAATGTTGGATTTTCGGGTTGTTTGCCTTGTTCAATCGCAGCGTAAACTTCTTTGAACATTTGTTTCGAAGTATCAGGGAAACCTTCATTATGTCCACCTGGGAATGTGATCGTAGAACGTACATCCTCGTTCACAAGTGAAGGATCGCGCATCAGGATTTCGTTGGCCTTGTCGCGGTTACCGATCCACATTTCATTCGGTGATTCGGAGCACCAGCTAAATGTTTTCTTTGAACCTGAAATTTCCAGGGACATACGGTTTTTACGTCCTGCAGAAACCTGTGATACCGTAATTACACCTTTGTTTCCATTATCGAAACGAAGCAATACGTTCGCATGGTCTTCTGTTGTAATGGGAACATCCGCGTAATCCTCAGGTTGCAGCATTTTGCCTGAATAGGTTTCAACCGCTTTAAGGGGCTTTTTACGGGTTTTGTGAACCGTATTGAAATCAGCCATTACCGCCACAGTTTTAAGGCCGGTAATGTATTCCAGGATATCCATTAAGTGAGAACCAATGTCCGCGATCGCGCGGGAATCACCTGATTTGTCTGGCTCAAGACGCCAGTTGTAATCGGTTTGGTAAAAAAGCCAGTCTTGCAGGTAAGAACCAATGAAAGAATAGATCTCTCCCAATTCGCCTTTTTCACGCATCGATTTCATCTGGCGTGCCAAAGGATAGTAACGAAGGTTAAAGTGTACTGCATTCACCAATCCGGTTTTAGCAGCCAGTTCAACTAGCTCTTCTGCTTCCACCAGGTCTTTGGCAAGAGGCTTTTCACAAATAACATGCTTTCCAGCCAGCAAAGCAGCTTTTGACTGCGAGTAGTGAAGGAAGTTGGGTGTACAAATGTGAATAGCCTGAATATCGTCTTGTTTCAAAAGCTCATCAAAGGTATAGGAACGGGCAATTCCCAGGCTATCAGCTTTTGCTTTGGCCAGTTCAGCGGTTACTTCACAAAGTGCAGCCACTTCTACATTAGGAAGACGTCTCAGAGCTTCAATGTGTGCGGGTCCAATGAAACCTGTACCGACAACGCCAACTTTAATTTTGTTCATAAACGGGTATTGAATGAAAGGTGAAAAACATCCGCCGGGGCGGTTTAAGCATTGAATTTAATTGTAGAGATAAAATCAGAGATCGGTCCACTTGGTGTCCGAATTATTGGAGGCGATCACAGCGTCGATAAATTTCATCGCTCTCACGCCCTCTTTTGCGGTCGGGAAATCGTATACAGGGTCAGCATCACGTCCTTCCCAATGCGCTCTCAGATGAATGGCGAAGTTCCGGTACAGGTTTGCGAAAGCCTCGAAATAGCCCTCGGGATGACCGGCAGGAATGCGGGTATTGATCTGTGCGGCCTTTGACAGATTACCTACACCGGTGCGGATAATACGCACACCATGGTTCGTTTTGTGTATCAATGTGTTAGGGTCTAATTGCTTCCATTGCAAACCACCCGTTTCACCGTAGACCCTGATATTCAGGTCGTTTTCTTCTCCATTTGCGATCTGGCTGTTTTGCAGGATACCCTTTGCACCATTGTTAAAACGAAGCAAAATATTGGCGTCGTCATCCAGCAGACGGCCTTCCACAAAAATCGTCAGGTCAGCACATACCTGGGTAATTTTGAGGCCGGTAATATATTCCGCAAGATTTTCGGCGTGCGTTCCAATGTCGCCCAAACCACCGGCAGCGCCGGAGCGTTTGGGGTCTGTACGCCAGGCAGCCTGTTTGTTGCCCGTCACTTCAACGAGCGTAGCAAGCCAGCCCTGTGGATATTCTACGATGACTTTTCGGATTTCCCCAAGAGCACCGGAAGCGATCATACTCTTCGCTTCTTTCACCATTGGATAGCCGGTATAATTATGGGTCAGACAAAAAATAAGCCCTGTTTTCTCTACTAAGGCGGCAATTTCTTCGGCCTCCTCGGTATTTAAGCAAATAGGTTTATCGCAAACTACGTGAAATCCGTTTTCAAGGGCAAGCTTGGTAGGGGCGTGGTGAACGTGGTTAGGTGTAACGATCGCCACGAAGTCCATTCTGTCTCCCTCAGGTAATTGTTTCTCTTTTAAAATCATCTCTTCAAAGTCATTGTAAACCCGGTTTTCAGGGAGATACAATGCTTTTCCCGTTTCTTTTGACTTGGCGGGATCAGAGCTAAACGCACCGCAAACAAGTTCAATTTCTCCATCCATGATCGCTGCACGGCGATGGACCCCACCTATAAATGCATCAAGGGATCCGCCTACCATACCCATTCTGATCTTTCGTGACATTCGAGTTGGTTTAAGGTTTTAAAAAGATTTTACAAACATAAAGAGTAGTATAGAGGACTCTTACTTCTTACAAATATAAATTTAACGCGTAAAAAACACTGCCTGAGAGTTGTGAAATGCAGTAGAATTGCGCTTAATTTGTTTTTTCTGTGAAATTCTTAAATAAAAGCGATACCCCCAATAAGTTCTTAATTCATCCAATTCAAATAATTAAACCCTTTTAGTCTCATGACTCAAACAGTTAACAGCGGAAGACTCTTCAATGCCAGTTGTTTTGCGCTAATAACCACCGCATTCTCATTTAGTATTCGCGCGGGGATTCTTCCGCAATTGGGTACAGAATTCAATCTTACAGCTGAGCAGCTGGGTTTTATCAACTCCATGTGGTTCTTCGGGTTTCCCCTGGCGATGATCGTCGGAGGGCTTGTTTATCACTCAGTTGGGCCAAAAACGATCATGCAGGTAGCATTCGTTTGCCACGCGATTGGTATTATAATGACGATCTATTCAGGCGGATATACCGGGCTTTTGATCTCTACATTCCTGATCGGTGTAGGTAACGGATGTACAGAAGCGGCTTGTAACCCAATGATCGCAGATGCTTATACGGGTTTGCAAATGAACAAAATGCTGAACCGTTTCCACATGTGGTTCCCTGGCGGAATTGTGGTAGGCAGTCTTGTTTCTAAATTCATGACGGATGCAAATCTGGGATGGCAGGCGCAAATCTGGGTAATTATCATTCCAACTTTGATCTACGCTTACCTGTTCTGGGGACAAGCTTTTCCGAAACCACACGTGGATGGCGTTACTTCAATCGGTGAAAACCTGAAAGCAATGGCAACTCCATTGTTCATATTTATCTTCGTGTGCATGGCGTTTACTGCGATCAGCGAATTTGGCCCTCAGCAATGGACTGGCTTGATCATGAGCAAAAGCGGAGCAAGCCCCATGTTGATCCTGGCACTTGTAACCGGATTAATGGCTTTGATCAGATTCTTTGCACACCCGATCGTTGCTACGATCGGAGCGACTGGTATACTTTGGGGATCGTCCATACTCGCGGCGATAGGTATCTACCTTTTCAGCACAGTGACTGGCCCTACGGCTTACGCAGCAGCTGTTATCTTCGCAATGGGAGTTGGTTTATTCTGGCCAACGATGATTGGTTTCGTAGCTCAGAATGTACCTCTTAGCGGTGCATTGGGTATGTCAATCGTAGGTGGCGTAGGAATGTTCTCAACTGCGATCTGGCAGCCTGTAATCGGTAAATGGCTTGATGACGCCAAAGCTGAGAAAATCGCAGCAGGACTAACCGGTGATGAAATGGAGCTGGCAGCGGGGCAAGCCACATTGAGTACAATGGTGATGTTCCCAGTTGTATTGATCATCGCGTTTGGTGTTCTGTACTTTTGGATGAGAAACCGCAAGGGAGTGCCAGCGACAGCAGCAGCACATTAATATATTCCGCAAGACTTATAAAAAGAGAGGGAATGACCAACGTCATTCCCTCTCTTTTTATACATTCGCTTACTTCAACTTTACAATGGTCACTCCCGCGCCACCACGGTCCGGATGCTCGTCCTGCATGCCTGATACCTGCGTGTACCCGCGCAGATGGTTACGTACGAGCGTGCGCAAGATTCCGTCCCCTTTGCCGTGAACAATGCGCAGTTCGTCGTAACCCAGCATAATGGCATTATCCATAAACTGGTCCACAAGTCCCAAAGCTTCTTCCCCACGTTTTCCGCGCATATCGAGGTTAAAACTGAAATTCATCATGCGCTCGTTCAGATCAACACCCTTCGCGCTGGTTTTTAGCTTTTTCTCGCCCGTTGCAGCTTTGTAAGTTTTGTTGGATACTTTTTCCAGCCTGTTCAGTTTGATATTGGATTTCAGATCACCGATCCTGATCTCAACATCCTTGCCTTTTACAGCCAGTACTTCACCAATGGCCGTTTGCCCAATGATCCTGACGTAGCTTCCGGGAACAATGTCGCCTGCTTCCGGTTCGAAAACTTCTTCCGTCGTAACAGGTTCAGGTACTACTTCCAGTTCAAGGTTTTTCTTGCCAAAAGTTTCAAGTACGGTCCTAACGATCTTGGTTTTTTCCTTCTCAGCTTTATTTTCCTTTATCTCTCTTATTGTATTTTCAATGAGCTGGTTAGCGTCGGAAATCAGGTTCTTGGCTTTTTGCTTGGCCTCGTTTACGATTTTCTTTTCATTGATTTCGAGCTTTTCCTTCAATGAAGTGTAGTCAGAAAGCTGTTTGGTCAGCTTGCGTTCTTTCACGCCAATTTCAATGTTTTTTTCAGCGAAAACCCTTCGCTCAATGTCCAGTTCTTTCAGCAGTTTTTCAAAACTAACCTGCTGAGTTCCCAGTTTTTCTTTCGCCTTGCTGATGACGGCTTCCGGCAGTCCTATTTTGGAAGCGATTTCGAAAGCAAATGAGCTGCCCGGTCTTCCGATTTCAAGCTGATAGAGTGGTTCCAGATGCTCCCCGTCGAAACGCATTGCACCATTCACGAGACCATCCATTTTGTCTGCAAGCACTTTCAGGTTGGTATAATGGGTATTAATCACACCAAATGCGCCCGATTTGGTCAGGTTTTCGAGAATTGCCTCCGCAATAGCCCCGCCCAGACCTGGCTCAGTTCCAGTACCGAACTCGTCGATCAGGAATAACGTCCTTTTGTTCGCCAGCGTCAGAAAATGACGCATGTTGGTGAGGTGGGAGCTATATGTACTCAGGTCGTTTTCCAATGATTGCTCGTCGCCAATATCAATGAAGATATTTTGAAAAAAGCCCATTGACGAGCCCTCGGCTACCGGAACCAGCAATCCGCATTGAAACATATACTGGATCAGTCCGACGGTTTTGAGCGCCACCGATTTACCACCGGCATTGGGCCCCGAAACGATCAGAATGCGCTGGTTATCTTTGAGTTCAATGTTAAGCGGAACTACTTTTTTGCCTTGTTTTTGGAATGACAAATGCAGCAATGGATGACGCGCGTCACGCCATTCGATAAACTGACGATTGCTGAATGGTGGATTGATAGCGCCCATTTCAGCAGCCAGTTTCGCCTTTGCCCGTAAAAAATCCATTAATCCCAAAAACTGATATGCTTTTTGAAGATCCGGAACAAATGGCCGGAGCCTGGCAGTCAGTTCGAGCAGTATCCGGTTGATCTCCCTGCGCTCCTCATATTCCAGTTCGCGGATCTCATTATTAGACTCAAAAACATCGGTAGGTTCAATAAAAACGGTTTGTCCGGTCGCCGATTCGTCGTGGATAAATCCTCGCACTTTTCTTTTATGTTCCGCTGCTACCGGGATCACCATTCGCCCATTACGGATCGTCAGCGACACATCATCCCCAATCCAGCCGCTGCTTCTGGCGGATTTCAGGATGGTATCCAGTTTTTTTCTGATGCCGGCTTGTTCTGAAATGAGCCTTTTTCTGATCCTTGAAAGTTCAGAGGAAGCAGAGTCACGGATTTGCCCGCGATCATCGATAATGCGGTCAATGGCGTCGGTTATCTCCTTTTCGATCCTGATGGTTTTGGCATATTCTCCTAAAATAGGAAAGGATTCAGGCTCCTGACTTTCGAAAAAGCGCAGGCACAACCGGATGGTTTGCAGGGATACTTTTAGATCCGAAAACTCGGGCTGGGTGAGGAGCATTCCCTCAATGGACGCCCTTCGAAGATATGGTGTAGCGTCAATGTAGTTTTGAGAAGGGAAATTCTCGCCGATTTGCATAATACGTTGCATTTCGGCGGTCTGGCTTACCAGTTTTTCCACCAGGCCAAAGTTCTCAGAAAACTTGATTTTTTCTACAAAGCCCTGGCCCAGCGGACTGATGCAAGCTTCCTTTAATCGTTCCCTTAGCTTGTCAAAACCTAATTTTTGTTCTAATGTATTGGGATATAGCATTGTTTTATGGCTGTCGGCTGTCGGCACTCGGCCGTCAACCATTTTTTATTCAAATAAGTATTCGACAGCCGAAAGCCGACCGCCGAAGTTGTTAAAATAATGTCCTAATCTCGTCTTTTAGTAACTTCAATGCATGGGTTACCGGCTGTACGTCCTTATCAATAACCTGTGCGAAAATCTTTTTAGCCAAGTCAGCAGGAGGGGCATCGGGCGTTACTTCCAAAGCCGCCTGATTGATAGCCGCTACCGTTTCGTTCATGGCATTGTTGATCTGTTCCCAGGCAATAGTACTCATATATAGTTGCTGGGCAACATTGTGATTGTATTCTTCCCGGATCTCATGCAGTAGTATCTGTTGCAATTCCAATGCGCTCATGGCGGAAGGGACCAAGCGCAACAACAAATTGCTTGGGCTGATCCGTTCCAGGAAGAGGCACATGCGTTCGTAGGCCTGCAAACGTAGGGGAAGTGTGATCTCAATATTTTTGCTCCTGATATCCAGTTTTTGTTTTTCAAAAAACTTGTCGGCGACTGTTGTAATGGTCAGATAAATCACAACAGCAATAACAGCTCCAAGCAAAAGGATAGTAAGCAACAAATAGAATTCCATATAACAACAGTAATTTTATGCTAAAACGAAGCACAAAATTAAGGGATTGCCAAGATTAAGCAGTTATTTATTTAAAATACGAATGGAACACGGCACGGGGGATTCGTGTTCATGGTTACGAAAGATACAGATTGAGGTTACAATATGGAAAGTCCTATCCAGCTAACGGAGAAAGCCAAGCTCGAAATCAAGACAACATTAGAGGCCAATAAGATTCCTGACACCTATGGTCTAAGGGTAGGGCTCCGGGGTGGCGCGTGCAGCGGTACCTTTCTGCTCGGCTTTGATACCGCCACAGAATTTGATCAGACCTATGTCATTGAAGGCATTCAAGTCTTTATCGATAAACGTCACCTGATGTATGTGATCGGCGTATCTGTCGACTACGAAGAAGGAGCGAACGGCAGCGGTTATACGGTTTCTACCGCGGAAAAGAAGTGAGTTAGTAAATCAATCAATCTTCAATGGTTACATGTTTCCAGTTCTCTCCTGAACGGATCCGGTTAAGCTGAGTATGCGTGATACCAAACTGTTTGGCGATCATTTTCAATCGGTTATTGTCATTCTTAAGTAGCTTTTTAATGATGCGCACCTTGCTTTCAGTAAGCTTGTAATTTTTAGTACGCCTCGGAATGACCCGGTTGATAAAAGCAGGATTTTCACGGTTGTGATCGATCATTTCTGCCTTGGTAACCCATTTAAGGTTTTCAAAATAGTTGTTCTGTTTCTCAAAATCTACATGGATCACGAAGTTGTGCTCGTCGCTGGTTTTGTCCACAAAATGCTCGGCTACTAACTTATGTACGTACCTGTTGATCGTTTTTCCCCCTGCCACACGGATATTCAGGGACCTGTAACCCTGAATAACCGATCCTTTGATAATTACCCCTTCCTTCGGGTTGTTCTGAAAACTTTTCAACCTGCCGTAATTCGATACTTCGTAATGAGGAGCGTTCTCGATTTCGTCGAATTTAATTTTTGCCCACTTTTCGTTCCAGAAACTCCGACTTACATTTAACTCATTCATTTTGATTATGATATAATATTAGGTTCAAAGGATTTATTACACTGATGTTACTCCAAAACTTCCCGGGAAACGTTTTTTTGATATTTTACTGTTATTTAAAGTGTGTGGGAATCATGGATTCTTATTGTTCACCAATTTCAAAAAGTATGAAACGTACTCTTATCATAGGAGCATCTTCTAATCCATCCAGGTACGCTTACCTGGCGGCTCAAAAACTCAGGAACTACGGACATCCCGTATTGCTTCTTGGTCGCAGAAAAGGGTTTGCATTAGGCGAAGAGATTCATCTGGAAAAAATAGAGTGGGAGGATGTCGACACAGTTACCCTGTACATTAACCCCAGTCACCAGCCCGAATACTACGACTACATCGTTTTGCTTAATCCTAAACGCGTCATCTTTAACCCTGGTACAGAAAATCCTGAATTTAAAAACATTTTACTTAATAAAAATATCGTACCAATCGAAGCTTGCACACTTGTGTTGCTCTCAATCGGGCAGTACTAGCGTGTGCTTACCACCTGATCAGCGCCGAAGCCCAGGTAAACCCGCTTCCAAATGCAGCAAGGCATAACAGGTCGCCGTCTTTAAGCTGCTTGTTTTCCCACGCCTCCGAAAGGGCGATCGGAATGGAGGCTGCGGTGGTGTTTCCAAAACGCTGCAAGTTGTTGATAACCTGCGATTCAGATAATCCCAATTGCTGCCTTACATAATCGCTGATGCGGATATTGGCTTGATGTGGTACCAGCAGATCGAGGTCTGCGGGGCCGTATCCGTTGGCAGCCAGGGCCTCATTGATTACTTCTCCGAAGCGAACGATTGCGTGTTTGAACACGGCATTCCCGTTCATAAAGACGTTAAATCCTCCTTCTTCCAGTATTTCTTTCGTGACCGGCCTGCCTGCGCGGCTACTACCGGGATCACGCACATATAACTCTTCCGCATAGCGGCCATCTGCGTGAAGGTGTGTAGATAATATACAATGTTGTGGATCTTCAGTGGCGGTAACCACCGCAGCACCTGCCCCGTCACCAAAAATAACCGCGGTATTTCGTCCCGCAGTACTCTTATCAATCCATGTGGACTGGATCTCCGAACCCACCACCAGCGCAGTTTTATACATGCCGGATTTAATGAATTGATCCGCGATCGACAAGGCATAAACGAAGCCTGAGCATTGCTCGCGGATATCGATCACCGGTTTCCCGTCCATTCCAAGTTCGCGCTGCATCAGAAATGCGGAACCCGGGAAAAAATAATCGGGTGTGATGGTGGCGTAAACGATGACGTCAACGTCGTTGGGAGTGAGTCCGGCGCGATCGAGGGCTTGCCTGGAAGCCGCAGCGGCCATGCTATAATTGGTGTCTTTTCCGAATTCAAAATAGCGCCTCTCGCGAATTCCTGTTCTTTCCTGAATCCATTCGTCGGATGTCTCCATCCATTGAGTTAGGTCACTATTGGTAACAACGTTCTCAGGAACATAGTATCCTAGTCCTGTAATTCGCGACAATGTCATACTTTCTAAACTAAAATGAATTGGTAATGAGATAGTTGGGAAATCCCGGTCAGACTTCATTACATGGTTTACTTACGAGGCAATGTACTTAAAAAATGACCACAAAATTGCAACAAAAACTACTGGTTAGCAATTGATTCATTCTTTTTCCTGAGATTTTCAACCACTGAAAGCAAGACATAAAGTATTAGAATAGCAGGAACGGCCAGGATTTTCAGCGTAATCAGTAAAACAATTGTGAGGAGGATCAGAATGAACCGCGCTTCATTTCCTTTCCATTGAAAATGCTTGAATTTTAATGCGATGAGCGGCATTTCCATCACAAGCAGGTAGGACATTACGACAGTCAGTATCAGCAGATTATTCGTATTAATGATCAGATCTTTCCAAAATACGTCCTGTGTATGGACAATCAGTGGCAGAGAACCGATCAGCATGGCATTGGCCGGTGTGGGGACTCCAATAAATGAATCGCTCTGTCTCGGGTCATTGTTGAACTTCGCCAGCCTGATCGCAGAAAAAATAGCCATGATAAAGGCTGGATAAGCCTTCCAAATCCCGAGAAGGTCAGGAATGCTTTGCATCAGCAACTGATATAGAATAATGGAAGGTAGCAACCCGAAAGTGACCATATCCGCCAGTGAGTCGAGGTCTTTTCCTATGGGTGAGCTTACTTTCAGCAAACGGGCCAGAAATCCGTCAAAAAAATCAAAGATCAGGGCGATGCCGATTAGTACGCAGGACAATAGCAAGTTATTATGAAACGCTTCGACAACGCCAATGCATCCGCAAAGGAGATTTCCACAAGTGAGTGCATTCGGAATGTTGCGACGGATCATATAGGTAGGGTTATGTTTTACGGACTGAAAATAGGAGTTATCTGAAAAAGGGATTGTGTTTTTTCTCAAAACCAATGGTTGTGGACTGCATATGTCCAGGAAAAACCTGGTAGTCGTCAGGTAATGTGAAAAGTTGTGTACGAATGCTCGAAAGCAATGTGGCATGATCCCCGCCTGGTAGGTCTGTGCGGCCGATGGATAGATGAAATAGTACGTCGCCCCCGATCACAAACTTTTGCTCATCGTTCACGAAAGCAACGTGGCCTGGCGCATGGCCCGGGACAAAAATGATTTTCAATGATGTATTTCCAAAAGTGACCGATTCGCCTTCTTTCAGGTACTGGTCAATTTCCGGCTCATCGAAAACAGCAAACCCGTAATTGGAAGCATAGCTTTTCACAGCTTTTAATACAGGCTCGTCGAGGCGGTGCAGGTAAAACGGAATATTGTACTTTCTTTTGAGCGCGGCAATTCCCAAAACGTGGTCGATATGGGCATGTGTGTTGATGATCTTAACTGGTGTCAGATTGTTGGAGGCAATGTAGTCCGTTAGTGTTTTGTACTCGGACTGGTCATAACAGCCTGGATCAATGATAATTGCTTCCCCGGTCTCGTCGGAAAGCAAATAAGTATTTTCTGAAAACGGGTTGAAGACAAAAGTCTGTATTTGGACCATTCAGGTAACGATTTAAAGCATTGTTTGTATTTTGTGGCGAAGTTACGAAACACTTTGGAATCCGTCTTGCAACCGTTTGTTAATATCGCTCAAAACAAAAACGCCGCTACATTCAAGGATGCCGCGACGTTTTTTTGAAGCTGAGGAAGTGTTAATTAATTGATCTGTTGCTCATGAATGGTCACCGTGATCCTGTCGTAGTAAAGTTTGGTCAGTCCCTCATAGCCGGAATCGGTTCCTACAAAAAGCCAGATCTCGCCATTGGAAGCCGCCTTCACCGTAAATGGCCTGCCGGAATTTGATCTTTTGACCAATGCATATTTCGTGTCTTCACGGCCACTGGCCACATCACCCAGTACCAGCGCATCAGTGCCGCCCTCGGACTGCTGTCCCTTATCCAATGTAAATTGATAAAAGCTTTTTACGAGTTTTCTCGCTGGCTCGCTTGCCGAAGCACCTGCTTTGAGATAAACCGAGCTTCCCGGAGACCCCCCGGCGCCAACGCTGCTGGCAGGATAGTTGGTCGCAAGGTTAATATCGAACTGCACGGCGTAAGTACCATTTGGCACAAATCCCGTCACCTTTTTCTTCAGATACATAAACATATCGTCGCTGCGGTTCGTGCTCTGGATCATGAATGCGTGCTGTGACGTGTCCAGGCCTGTTGGTAGTCTGGATTGAGCAAACTTCATTGTTAATGTGCTGTCAACTGTCGTCGTATCATATTCAGCGAATTCGGCCGTCCATTTGTCGGTACCTGTTTCGAAATTGGAGTCAACCACCGTGATCACGTCCAGGCCGTCATCATTACAAGCTGATACCATTGCGGCAAGAGCCAGACTTGTCCATATTATCCATTTTTTCATGACCTTGAATTGATTTTAACCATTTAGAAAAACTAGTCACTTTCCGTCAAGATCGGATTGCAGAATATTTGGTTGGAAAGAAAGTAACTATACTTTTTTTTGTGTTATTGCAAATGATTGATTTGTAGTTATTTAGAAATGATTTTAGCCGATTATAAAAATAGTAGGCTTTTTGTGCAGGTCGGGCAAATGTGATTTCCAGTTTTTAATTGACATCGTTTTGATAAATTCATCACCTGCTGTGACATTAGAAGCAATACATAACAATGTGTCCGGCGCACAGGTTTCAAGTACAGCCTCCAAGAGCTGATTATTCCGAAAAGGCGTTTCCATAAATATCTGGGTCTGCTGACGCTGCCTGGCTTCACGTTCAAGCGACTGGATCGTTTTTTTTCTCAGTGCTTTATCAATAGGAAGGTAACCGTGAAAAGCGAAGGACTGGCCGCTCATTCCGGACGACATCAATGCCAGCAAAATGGACGATGGCCCCACCAGCGGCACTACACGTATGCCCATTTGATGCGCCAGATTTACCGCCACCGCGCCAGGATCGGCTACTCCGGGACTCCCAGCTTCGGAAATAACCCCCGCATTTTGAGTAAGCTTTTTCAGTTCCTGCGCAGTAACCGACTCAGGCGTATCTTTATTTAGCTCAATAAAAGTGATATCGTCAATGACCTTTCCAAGTTTCAGGCTACTGATGAATCGCCTGGCCGTGCGTACATTTTCAACAAAGAATACATTCAGCTCACCAACCACCTCCCTGATTTGGGGACTGAGCACCTGGTGTTGGGTTTCCTCCGCAAGGATAGTAGGGATCAGATAAAGCGACAATGCAAGGTCATTCATTTTAGGAATTTTTAAGTTTTTCCAACCAAATGAGCTGGGAATGGATCATAGATGTGTGAACAAAGTTAAAACAATGAAACGACTGCTATATATTCCCCTGTTCCTGATCGTGCTGCTGTCCTGCAAGAAGGATAGTATGGATGGCGTCATGTCATACGTGGATTTTAAGACTATCCAAGGCCCTTGGCGCTTAATTGAAATCGAAAGGACCTCGTTAGATAACAAAAATGTTTGGGAATCGGTGGCCAGCGCCCAGTCAGATACGCTTACTTTCCGGGAGGACGGGGTTATCTTAAATACCGACGGTACCCCGGCCTGCTGTCCTCCCAAATCGCTTATTATTAATGGCCAGCTGCTGGACATTAAACCACAAGCTGCATTACCTGCAAACCCGATTTGTGCGCTTGTAAACTGCGTTTATTGCCCCACCTGGGAAATAAGTTTAAGCGACGATCAGCTGATTGTTTCGTCCTGCAACAGTCAAAAAAGGAAATATGTCAGATAGCTGCGCCCAAAAATTCAAGTAAGGTAGCCACAAACGCTTTCGGTTGGTCCGCCTGTACCCAGTGACCGGCACCGGTAATAGTTTCCAGCCGGGCATTGGGGAACAAGTCCAGAATCCCTTCCAGATCTTCATCCAGAATGTAAGTACTCTTTTCGCCTCGCATAAATAATACCGGCGCTTCCACTTTCTGGTTGGACTTGATTTCCGCACCTACATTGGCCATATCGGTACTCAGCAATGGCAGATTGAACCGCCAGCCGAATCCTCCTTCGTCTTTACGGTAAAGATTTTTCAAAAGAAATTGTCTTACCGGTAAAATCGGCTCGTATTCGCTAAGAATTTCATCAGCTTGGTTCCGGTTTTCGATGATATCGACCGGAATTGCATTCAATCCTTTCAATATTTTGCTGTGGTGAATGGGGTAGGCTTTGGGGCCAATATCCACGACAACCAATTTTTCAAAACTTCCCGGATAAGTTACCGCATATTCCATCACTGTTTTTCCGCCCATTGAATGTCCGATCAAAACAGGGTCAGAAATTTGCTGCTGTTCCAGAAATTCTTTGAGGTCGGCTGCTAATGTTGCAAAATTGAGCGGGCCTTCCTGAGGTGACCTGCCGTGGTGCCGTTGATCCACGAGATACACCTTAAAACCATTGTCGGCAATAGATTTGCTGATAGTGAGCCAGTTATCCAGAAAACCAAAGACGCCGTGAAGGATAATCAGCGGCTTGCCAGTTTCCCCTATTTGTTTAAAGTTGAGCTGCATATGTAATGTAAAATGCTGATGCGGAATTTGTTAGTAGAAATAATTCTCTTGATTTAATGACGTATTCATATTCCTCATGCTGCAAAGGTGGGTACTATTTTTGTTACCGTAAAAACATCACTTTGGAAAAAGTTAACAATATCGTAACAAGCGCTATTCTGAATGTCTCCCAATGAGGAAGAAAAAGAGAAAAAAATTTTTTTCAAACTTCAAAAATCGGTTTAAAACCTGTACGCCGGTTATTAATTAATTTTAATAATTTGTTAACATTCAAAATATTGAAGTATTGGTACACTAATCTGTATTATTCCAATAGGTCAAGTAGTTACACGGATTAGTATTGCATTTTAGTAGGATTTGTATTTTTGTTATTGAAATAAAAAAGGTATTCTTTTGCATCAAATATTACTCATCGCCCCCAGATGAAACCTTCTAATATTACAAACCAAATCACTAAAATTTATGAACGGGAAAAGTTTACTTTTCAGGGCAGCGGGCCTCGCGCTGGTTGTACTTCTATTATCATTACTGGGTCCTAATGTACAGGCGCAGGTTACCTCATCAGCAATCACCGGTCGTGTAGCCGACAGCAAAGGAGAAGTTCTTCCCGGCGCAACTGTCGTAGCTGTTCACGTTCCATCCGGTTCAAAGTACGGCTCTATTACCAATGAGCAAGGTCTTTATACCATCCCGGCAGTTCGGGTAGGCGGGCCTTACACAGTTACAGTTTCATTCGTAGGTTTTAGCGAACAGGCGCAGGAGAACATTTTCGCCAACCTGGGAACAGCAGCCAACGTTAATTTCGACCTAAAAGACGGCGGAACACAATTGAGCGAAGTAGTAATCACGGGCGCAGGAAGCGATATTTTCAGCTCTGACCGTACCGGTGCCGCTACTACATTCAACAAGGGACTGATCACCAGCCTTCCTACGCTTGGACGTACGCTGAACGACATTACCAAATACAATGCATACAGCAATGGCCGCTCATTCGGAGGCCAGGACAGCCGTTACAATAACTTTACGATTGACGGTTCTGTTTTCAACAACGGTTTTGGTTTAGGGAATGAAGCAGCGGCAGGTGGCCGGACAGGTTCCACGGCCATTTCCCTGGATGCGATCGAAGAGGTTCAGATCAACATTGCACCTTATGATGTTCGTCAGTCAGGTTTTGCGGGAGCGGGTATCAATGCAGTAACACGTTCAGGTACCAATGAATTCTCAGGATCGGTTTTCCACTTCTTCAAGAACAAAAGCCTTGCAGGTAACAAGCCTGATGGTAACAAGATCACCATCAATGAGTTCAATGAGAAAACAACCGGTTTTAGATTGGGCGGTCCTATCATTAAGAACAAACTTTTCTTCTTTGTAAACGGTGAATTTGTAAAGCGTTCCAGCCCGGCACTTGATTTCGTGTTGAACCGCGGCCAAACCGGAAGCAACGTTTCCCGCACCACAGCAGCTGATCTGGAAGACCTTGGTTCTTTCATGAAAGAGAAATTCAAGTATGACATTGGTGCGATCGACGGCTTCAACAACGAAAACACGAGCAAGAAATTCCTTGCCCGTATCGATTACAACATCAGCGACAAGCATAAGCTGACATTGCGTTACTCACACCACGATTCTGATTCTGATGTATTGATCAGCCAGAGCAACAGTAGTAACACAGCGGGTTTTGGTAACCGTACCAACTCACTGTCAGCGATTTCACCACAGAATACAGGCTATATCATTCAGGACAACACCCGTTCATTCGTAGCGGAACTGAATTCAAATTTCGGGGGAAAATTTGCTAACAACCTGATCGGAACTTTTAACAAACAAATCGAAGACAGAAAGTACAAAGCGCCGATCTTCCCGACTGTTGAAATCCAGAAAGACGGATCTACCTACACAACTATCGGTTCTGATCCATTTACTCCAAACAACCGCCTGGATTACGCGACATTCAACCTTACTGATAACCTGACGTATTTTGCAGGCAAGCATACAGTAACATTGGGAGCGGCTTACGAGCATTTCAAGTCTAATAACCTGTTCTTCCCGACTTCAAACGGAGTTTACGTTTTCAAATCGATCCAAGATTTCAAGAATGCGGCGAATGCATATCTTGCTAACCCAGAATTGACTGTTGCTCCTGATACATTGGTTCGTTTCAACTATCGTTACTCATTGCTTCCAGGCCAGGCACCACCTTGGCAGGTATTCAAGACTCAGACGTTCAGCCTTTACTTACAGGACGAATTCCAGGTTACTTCCAATTTCAAGGTTACTGCCGGTCTTCGCGGGGACTACATTACAATCCCAAATACTTCTAAGCAGTATTTTAATGCAGATGTAGCTTCCAAGACTTTCAGAGACCCGGAAGGACAACCTTACATTGTTAACACAGGAAATGTACCAAAGGCTCGCATTTATTTGTCACCACGTATCGGGTTCAACTGGGATGTTAAAGGAGATCATACTACTCAGGTTCGCGGTGGAACAGGTTTGTTCCTTTCAAGAATTCCTTACGTATTGATCTCGAATCAGTTGGGTAACAATGGTGTCAACTCAGCGACCATCGGGGCTAACAATACCGTAGCTTATCCATTTACATTGGATCCGTCACGTTATAATCCTACCACCACTACTAAATTGTCAGGATATCAGGTGAATGCTTCGGATGAAAACCTGAAATTCCCTCAGGTTTGGAAAAGCAATATTGGTATCGATCAGCAATTGGGCTGGGGTGTAGTGGCTACGTTGGAAGGTATTGTTAACAAAAATTACAACGCACTTCGCTACATCGATGTCAATCTGAAAGCACCTACTGCTACTTTTAGCGGGGCTGACGGCCGTGATCGTTTTCCTGCTTCGGGTCTTTCAGGAAGTGCTGCGAACACTGCCCGACTGGTTGAATCATCTATTTCCAATGTATACGTGTTGACCAACACTAACAAAGGCTACTCGTACTCGATCACTGGTAAACTTGAAAAACCAGCTACGAGAGGATTCGGTGGAATGGTAGGTTATACTTACGGTAAGGCTAAGGACATTGCTTCAGTATCCAGTACAGTTGAAGGAAACGTACCAGGGGTGAATGGTTTGAACTACCTGGATCTTGGCTATTCAGGAAATGACCTTCGTCACCGTTTTGTAGGATACGTCTCGTATCGCAAAGAATACGGTGGAAAGTTCGGAGGAGCGACGATGTTTACATTGGGCGGTGTGTCTAACAGCGGAACCAAGATCTCTTACATCAGTTCAAGCGATATGAATGGTGATGGTCAAAACAATGACTTGTTATTTGTTCCAAAAAGCGCTTCGGACATTGTTTTCTCGACTTTGACTACCACGGTTAATAAAAAGACCTACACATTCTCTCCCGAGCAGCAAACGGAAGCTTTCCAGAAATACATTGATAACCATCCTTACTTGTCAGAAAGAAAAGGAAAGTATGCGGAACGTAATGGTGGTGCCTATCCATGGTTAACCAGATTTGACTTGACGGTAGAGCAGGATTTCTACATTAAAGTGGGCGCTAAACAGAAGAAAAACATCATTCGTCTGAGAGCCGATGTTTTCAATGTTGGTAACCTGATCAACAACAAATGGGGTGTTGGGAACCAGGTAACTGCTTCGTCAAACAGTACGCAGTCCAACCCGCTTAACTTTGCAAGTGTATCGGCAGCTGGTGTTCCTTCTTACAGAATGGGTACTCAGATTGTCAATGGCGAGCCAATCCTGGTCCGCGATGCATTCGTGAAGTCGCAAACGATCAATGACGTTTGGCAGGCGCAGATTGGTATCCGTTATATTTTTAACTAATAGCACGTTAGTATAAAAAGCAAAGAGCCCGTTCATTCGAACGGGCTCTTTGCTTTTTACTATTCCTTTTTTCTAAAAATACTATGAACAAGTACCGGGTTGTCGGTACAGATGATATCGGGTCCGCCGCTTTCCCAGATCTTTTGGTAAAGTGGCCGGGAGGCATTTGTTTGAAGCGTATCGATATTTCCATTGGTACCCAAAGAGGCTACTACATTCAATGAATGAATTTTGCTGTAAAACGAAGGCTCCTGCAACTCCCGGGGCGTTAATGCCACCAGACTGCTCATAGGAATGCCTGATTGCTCCACTGCTGCAATGTGTTCCCTGCTGTTAAATCCAACTGCCAGCATCAGATCAGGCGCGAGCTGATGGGCTTGCTTTGCTTCCTGAAATGTAGGTATCGGGTACTCTGTGATAGTGCCGTGAGGATCTTTGAGTTTCAATTTGCTTACTTCCTTCCACTTTTTCTGGCTTAGTAAACCTTTCCCGTTGGTACGGATATCCAACTCGTTATCGTGGGAAATGATGAGCAGACTGTCTGCCGTCATCCTGACATCAAATTCCAGGAGTACGCACGGCACATTTTTATAAGTCCGTTCAAAAGTAGCCATGCTATTGCCGGGAAATCCGTCTTCAATACCTCCCTGGTGGGCCATAATCAATGGCGTGGCACGTTTGGAAGGTTTCAGATAGGCCTTTAACTTGTCCGGGGAATTAAAAACACATTCACCAGACTGCGCCATGACGTTGGATATTCCTGCCACGGCGAAGAGAAGGTGGAAGACTACCGTTTTTGTTTTCATAGCATTTCCGATTATTCAGGAATCTTTTCAGCCTTTAAAACCGATTCAATTCCAGCCCGGTAGCCCTCAATGATCAGTCTCGATATGTCATCCGAATTAAAATGCTGCAGATCCAGAAAAAGCGGTGCAATGGGGCGTATCACGGTAAGTTTCATCGGCTTGCCCCGTAAAATAGAGCGGTCCACATAGGATTCCGCCCAAAGAATGTTGCTGTTCACGATCTGATTGACGGTAATGTCACGCACTCTTTCAATCAAAGTGATCAGGTTACGGGTGTTGATGTCTTCGGGCTGGTAAAGCAAAGGAGAGTGGCAGGCGATCAGCACAATTTCGGTTGCGCCATCATCAATAGCCTGTCTGACGGGTGCCACCTCCCTGATCCCGCCGTCGAGGTACAGCTGATCCTCAATTTCGACAGCTGGCATCAGCATAGGAATGGATGAGCTGGCAAATACGAAATCCAGGTAATTGGACTGTTGCGGACTAACATACCGCATTTCTCCCGTCGCAATGTTGACAGCACCTACTTTTACTTTAATGGGCGTTTTGGCCAGATATTCGTCGTTGACATTTTTTCTGATCAGCTGATGCAGGGGCAACGGATCGACGATCCCGTCAAAACGGCTCATTAATGTATTCATCCCCAGCTTGACGCGTGAGCGCAGCATGGATATGTCCTGAGGTGCAGTGATATTTTTGATCCAGAATTCCAGCAATTTCCTCCCCGCCACGGGCCATTGAATTTCATTGTTTTCCTGCATCTGTCTGCCGGCTTCGTTCGCCAGAAATGTAGCGTTCAAAGCGCCCACCGAAATTCCATAGACCATTTCAGGCTGAAAACCGTTTTCCAGGACTGCCTGGATCACGCCCACCTGAAAAGCGCCCTTCATTGATCCTCCGCCGAGGACAAGTGCTTTCATATCAATAACTTTCCAAAGTGTACTTTATAGGTTCAAGTCAGCCGCTACGCTGTACCTTCCGGGTTTTTTTTCAATTCTAAACATTTTCAAAATAAAATTGATATAAACAGAAGATTTTATTCCAAATTTGAAGATTAGAGTTCAGAGTTCTTAAAATCCATCCGTTGGTAACTCTGTCCGCGACTTTTTAATATCAGGAGGGGAGCATCAGCCCTCGTTCATTAATATGACCCTTTCAATAAAGGATATTCAGGCTCCTATTGCAGACGAAATGAAGGCTTTTGAGCAAAAGTTTCGCCAATTTATGAAGAGCGATGTAATGCTGCTGGACCAGATCATGAATTACATCGTCAGACGCAAAGGCAAGCAACTACGTCCCATGTTTGTGTTTCTTTCCGCCGGGGTCTGCGGAAATATCTCCGAATCAACATACAGAGGAGGGGCGCTTATCGAACTCCTGCATACCGCTACCCTTGTTCACGACGATGTGGTGGACGATTCTAATTACCGCCGCGGTTTCTTTTCAGTCAATGCATTGTGGAAGAACAAGATAGCCGTTCTGGTGGGTGATTACCTGTTGTCCAGAGGCCTTCTTTTGTCCGTCGATCACGAAGAATTTGATCTTTTGAAAATCGTATCCACGGCAGTGCGCGAGCTTAGCGAAGGAGAATTGCTTCAAATTGAAAAAGCGCGCAGACTGGATATTAATGAAGAGGTGTACTATCAGATCATTAAACAAAAAACGGCGTCACTAATAGCTTCCTGCTGTGCGGTAGGAGCGAGTTCGGTAGGTGCGGGCGCCGAAGTAGTGAAAAGAATGCATGCATTTGGAGAGAAAGTAGGAATGGCCTTTCAGATCAAAGATGATCTTTTCGACTACGGCGAGGACGAAATCGGAAAGCCCCTGGGCATCGATATCAAGGAGAAAAAAATGACCCTTCCGCTGATCTACGCACTGAACCAGGCCGCCTGGCTGGAAAAACGGCGCATTATCAACATTATCCGCAACGAAAGCCACAAACCCAAAAAAGTCAATGAAGTTATCGCATTCGTGAAAGATTCGGGCGGGTTACGTTATGCGCAGGAGGTAATGCAGCGCTACGTAGAAGAAGCCCGGGTATTACTGAATGAATTCGCCGATTCACCCCACCGTACATCACTGGAACAGCTCGTACAGTACACCATTGAGCGAAGTAAGTAGCTTATTATCGGGATATTATAAATTTTAAATAATTTCAAAAGGAAAATATGTAAGTAACTATAATAATATGACTAAACTTTTAGTTATGTTAGTACTTCCATAAAAACCTTTTTGTCATGAAAGCTATTGTATCTGCATTAATCTGTTTGTGCTTGCATAACACCTATGCGCAAATCAGGGTTTTATCCGTAAAAAACGTTGCGAAAGAAGGTGTAAACAATGTCGCGCTTGCGAATGACTATGAGCGGGGGAATACCGCTGCGGTTAAAGAAGTAATGAACAAGTTCAGTGAGGTTGTTGCTTCTGCATTCCCAAAAGATCCCAGGCCCGGGATATCGATCTTTACCCAATTTTACTTGAATGCATCCGGTAGCGTCGACTACCTCATTTTTGATGTAAGGACAGGTGAGGGATACAACAAAGATTCATTGGATGAGCATTCAAAAATGGCCTTTCTAGCAGGTTTTGAAAACTGGAAAGTGACCAAATCACCCGGCAGAAAGTTCTCGGTAACCTCCTTCCAAAACATCGGCAAACAGCCCGTTATCCGCGAGGTGCGGCGTGGAGACAGTTCGGTAGTGGATCTGAAATCTGCATTGGTATTTCACGATACATTGAAAGTGAAGCGGCTATATTTGAACCAACTGGAATTGAAGACATTACCGGACGTTATTTACAGATTTCCTAATCTGGAAGAGTTGTATTTAGGGGGTAATGAACTCAAAGCGGTGAATATCAATATGCAGCGACTGAGTAAACTAACGCAGCTTCATTTACAGGGAAACCAACTAACGAATAGTAGTTTTGAGATTTCGCCCAATAAGACATTGGCATTGTTAAATCTGAAAGAAAATAAATTCGATGACATTCCAAATGTGGTGCGAGAGTCTAAAAAACTCGCGGTACTTTGGCTTGGTGGCAATCCGTTGTCTGCTTTGTCCAGCCGCAGTTTTCGTAAGTTAAAGCAAGTGCGCGATCTTAATTTTTACAAATCTGACATTGCAGTTTTGCCAAAAGGAATTAAAAAAATGAAGAATCTGGAAGTGCTGGATTTGTATTACAATAAATTGGAACAGCTGCCGAACTCCATTGTTCGCCTGAAAAGACTAACCCATTTCGCTGTCTCAAATAATCAATTGACAAGCTTACCAAAAAAAATTGACAAACTTAAAAACGTACATACGTTCTACGCACATCATAACCACCTAAGCAAGCTTCCGGAAAGAATCGTTAAAATGCAAAAGCTCAAAATTATGGATCTTGGCTATAACTGGTTTACCACTTTCCCGGCGGAGCTGACTGCGTTTGTCAACTTGCAGGAACTCGATCTGTCTTCCAATAATTTCCCTGATTTTCCGGAGCAGCTGCTTAATATAAAACGCCTCGACAAGCTGTATCTCAGAGGGAACCCATTTCTGAAAGAGGATGCTGAAAAACGGTATAATCAGCAGCTGGGTCTTCTGAAAAACAAGAATATCGAGGTGTTTTACTGAGCTTTTACAGGTTCCACCAGTAGGTGAATTTCAACACGATCGCACGGTTTTTGACCCTGAAATTTTCGGGCAGGTAGTTGTCTGTGTATACAATGAATAAGTCCGACGCAGGCTTGTACCGCCATTGCAGACGCGCATTCAGGTTGATGTTGTCAGCCTGATTGTTGTACTGCATGAATGTGGTAAAGAACAGACTGTTCGTAAATGTAACATCGACACGAGGGCCAACCAACCAAAGCTGCGTGCGTTTCCACGGCTCCGGCAAGCGGATATCATTGTAATTACCAGCCATCGTGATCGCTACGTAAGGTTGTACGCGGTAACCCAGCTCGGCGCGCAGGTTATTGCGGTGCCCGTTCTGATAATACCCTCCAAATATCCCGGATGCTGCATAGGTAAGACGGTTTTGCGGGCCGGAGACGATATCAAACCCGGCTGCTTTCCAGTTGTGCTCGCTGCCGGTAGGTAAGGTGCCCACGCCGAGGTTAGTCGGGTCAAACGGACGCAAAAGACGTACATAGTTGCTGGAACCCCAGACAGCTACCGTGGCCCGGTTGATAAAATTCAGGTTGTAAGAAAGAATAAACTCGCGGTCGCTCAGGTCGAATTTTTTATCCCAATACACATTACTGATCAGCTTGGGGCCGTGGCTGATGATTTTCGGTGATTTGACAAAGAAAAGATAGGCAACATTGGGACTGATCTTGTAATATCCCAGGCGGACAGCATTGGGAACGTAACCCACTTCTGCATTATAGTTTTTGCCCACATACTCGTGCTGCCATTGCCACGAGAAATTTGCTTTGGTAAATTTAAGGTCAGCCGCGTGCGTGAAATCGTCAGAAGATTTGCCGGGGGTGAATGATTTCAGGAACATTACCTTGCCCGTCCACAGGTTTTTGGAACTGGCAAGGTTGAATTCCGCCCCAATGTTACGGTTATAACGATTAGCAGAACCGTGCCTGTCCAGGGAATAGTTGGTAGCGTCTTTATTAACAAAAATAAACCGGACATTGGAACGGGCCAATAATTGTCTCTGCAATGCAAAAACCGCATAGTTATTTCTCGGAGTCAAACTGTCGGGAGAACCCGTTTGTACATCCAGCACACCGATACGCCAGTTTTTATTGATCTTCCCGCTCATGCGTGCGCCAAACTGAATGGGTACCCCCAAACCAATGCGACGGGAGAAAAAAGGCCGAATGGTAGCGTACCCGAAGTTGGCGAAAAGGTCAGCGTTTTCGAGAAAAAACTGACGACGCTCCGGGAAAAACAATTCAAAGCGATCCAGGTTCGTCTGCTGAACGTCCACATCAACCTGTGAAAAATCCGGGTTTACCGTCAAATCCAGGTTCAGCGAAGGGGTTAGCCCGATTTTAACATCACCTCCAACGGTAGGCTTATATTTGGTAGGGGTATCCTTTTGATGGTCTTTCGTCAGGCGGGTCGCAAAGTATGGGATCACGGAAATATTGGGCCCTGGATTCGGTGGCGGAACATCCCAAACAAGTACACCTGTGTATGCAAGCGAGGCCGAAGGAAACTGCCTGGGGACAGGAGCCCAGGACGATTTTTCCGAAATAGTAAGGTCCTGGCGGCTGAAATTAATTCCCCAGCGCGTGATACCCGGCTTATAACGGATGCTTTTGAAAGGAATAGCAGCCTCCCAAACCCATTTATCATCATCATTTTTTACCGAGCTGACCCATTTATTGTCCCAGCTCAGGTCAACAGTTCCTCCATCGCCCTGCTGGCCGTCCCAGGGAGCGCCAGCCGCATTGGCACCGAACGAAAAGCCGTTTGTCTTATCGTCGAAAGTGTCCATGAAAAGGAGAAAATTATCATTTTTCCCAAAAGCAAAGTCGCGTTTCAGAGACTCGACAATGATCGATCCTTTGATGGGTTTGTAGTTAATAACCAGGATGTAGAGGTTGTTTTTATCATAGCACATCTTCACGTCCGTCTGTGCACGCGAGAAGCTGGTGTCCATCGGGGTAATCATGAAAAAATCTTTTGCAGTTTCCGTGGCAGACCATGCAATGTCGTCCGCAACGCCGTCAATGGTCAGCGGGGAAGTGGCGGTGTGGATGTGGTATTGATAATTTTCGTTGGGTTTCTGAGCTAAACTTTGAAAAACGATTAAACAGAAAATGATTGGGGTTAGGATAAAATTACGTTGCACTTGATCGGTTTGGGGTGTAGGAATTTATAAATGACTAATTACCAGGCACATTTAGCTTCTAAACCACTTGGCATCGGCATAAAATGTACCGAACGGAACCAGTGAAGAAAGGAACGACAGGAATGATTTTTTGAATGTCCAGCTTCTTTCAGTAGCCACCTGAATGAGTAAAATGACAAACAAAACGAATAGCACGCCGTGGGCCATTCCGACGACTCGGACCGCCTGAGGAATACCCACGATATATTTTAACGGCATCGCGATGCCCAAAAGAATGAGGTAGGAAACGCCTTCAAGAAACGCGACGATCCGGAGACGACCGAGTGCAGATTTTATTAAGGTGGAAATCATGAGGAAATTGGCAAATGAGAATAATGCATTTTCGTCGTAAAGATACGGATTCAAACGCTTGCATTACACCATCGTTTTAAAACCTTTTACATGGAATTGTCATATTTCCATAAAATCTATATGTAACTTATATATAATTTGGCGCAAAATATTTTTCTTAAAATATTATTTTGATAAAATCGCGAATAGTAATGTATTATTGCATTTTATTCTTTATTCAATACTAAATAGGCGGTTTATGACCAGAGCTTTCTTTACACTCATTTTTACCCTCTCGTGCGTCATTTCGTTTGCTCAAAGCCTTAAAGTAACCGGCAAAGTAACCGATGAAAAAGGGGAGCCACTGATCGGCGCATCGGTAATCGAAAAGGGTACTAACAATGGAACAACCACGGATGGTGGAGGAAACTATGCATTAACGGTTGGGTTTAACAATGCGACGCTGGTCGTTACTTATGTGGGTTACAACAAAATTGAAAGAGAAATAAATGGTGCCGGGACGCAGGATTTTGCACTCACGGACGCCACGGTCCTTAACCAGGTGACAGTTGTCGGCTCACGAAATTTGAACAGATCATCTGCGGACACTCCGGCGCCAGTGGATGTGATCGATATTCGGGAAGTGACTACTAAGCAGGGCCAGCTCGATGTAAATCAGCTTCTTCAGTTCGCTGCCCCTTCATTTAATTCAAACCGTCAGACTGGTTCAGATGGTGCAGATCACGTCGATCCTGCCTCACTACGTGGCCTTGGGCCTGATCAGACATTGGTTTTGATCAATGGAAAACGGCGCCATCAATCTGCGTTGGTGAACCTTTTCGGCTCACGTGGCAGGGGAAACACCGGTACGGATTTGAATGCAATCCCGGCTGCTGCGATTGAAAGAATTGAGATTTTGAGAGACGGTGCCGCCGCTCAATACGGCTCGGATGCCATTGCGGGGGTTATTAACATCGTGTTGAAGGAATCCGTCAATCAGCTGACGGCGAATGTGAATGCAGGTATTTTTAAGGCAAAATACCGATATGACGATAAGAAATATGATGGCTTGAATTACAATGTAAATCTGAATTATGGTGTTAAAATCGCGAAAAAGGGATTTGTGAATGTAACGGCAGACTACAACTTCCGTGACCATACCAACCGCGCTAATACGGTTGATAGTGAGGCTGACCTGGCCCGGAGGCAATTCGGTGATCCTAAAATCAATAATACGGCTATTTACTACAATGCGAAAATTCCTCTGGGAAGCAATTTTCAGGTTTATAGTTTCGGCGGTTTGAATGAGCGTAGCGGTGACGCATACGCCTGGACGCGTTTTCCGGACGACGACCGGAACATTCCGTCTATTTACCCCAACGGGTTTGATCCGATTATTACCAGCAAGATCAAAGATCGTGCGGTAACCGTGGGTGTGCGGGGGATATGGAAGTCCTGGGACATTGATTTGAGTAATACTTATGGGCTCAATAAATTTCATTTTGGCGTCAAAAACTCATTGAACCGGTCATTCGGAGCGCTTTCTCAAACCAGTTTTGATGCCGGCGGTTTTCAATTAGGGCAAAATGTGACCAACCTGAATGTTACCCGTTTCTACAAGAGCGTTTTGCAAGGCCTTAACCTGGCTTTCGGTGCGGAGTACCGGACGGAGCGATACAAGATTTTCGCAGGTGAACGTGCCTCTTATTACAATTATGATCCTACTTATCCGGGTGGTTCACAGGGATTTCCGGGGTACAGCCCGGCTGACGTGACTGACAACGACCGCTCGAATGTAGGGGCTTATGTGGACGTGGAGGCTGATATTACCAAAAAGTTCCTCGTGGATGCTGCGTTGAGGTTTGAGAATTACAGCGATTTCGGGAGCACGTTGAATGGTAAATTGGGACTTCGATACAAGTTAACCGATGCTTTGGCGATCCGCGGATCGGCTAGTACGGGGTTCAGGGCGCCTTCGCTTGCGCAAAAATATTTCAACTCTACATTCACCAATTTCGTCAACGGGCAGGCTGTGGAGGTGCTGCTCGCCAATAACAACAGTGCGGTTACCAAGGCACTCGGTATCCCGCAATTGAAGCAGGAAACTTCCCAGAATGCGAGCCTGGGGATTACTTTTACGCCTGCGTCCCGGCTGTCGGTTACCGTGGACGGATATTACGTGAAAGTGAAAGACCGGGTCGTGTTGACAGGGCAGTTTAGCGATGACGACGAAGAAATCGGTGATTTGTTGAAGGCTTTAAGGGTAGGAAAGGCGCAGTTTTTTACCAATGCATTGTCATATACCACTACGAAAGGCCTGGACGTGATCATTGCGCATTCCGCTCCGGTAGGAGTAGGACGGCTTAGTACCACATTGGCTGCCAACTTCAACTGGATGGATCTGGGGCCTGTCAATACCAGCCCTAAGCTGGCTGGTAAGGAGGATATTTATTTTGATGAACGCGAACGCCGCTTCGTACTGGCATCTGCACCGCCCTCGAAAATCAACCTGACTTTTGACTACTCTGTGGATAAATTCAGCCTGATGCTTCGCTTGATCCGTTTTGGGGAAATCAAGCTGGCTAACTGGGACTATGAGATTGATGTTTACAAACCAAAAATGCAAACTGACCTGACGCTGAATTACAAGGTGACAAAAAACTTCTCGATTTCGGTGGGTGGCAGCAACATCCTGAATGTATATCCGGATAAGTCGCTGCCTGCTCTTACTGAATCTGGTGGCGGATGGGACCCTGTTCAAATGGGTAGCAATGGTGCCTTTTTCTTCACCAGGCTTGGCTTCCGCTTTTGAAAATCAGGTATTAGGCGCCGATTACTTCCAGGGCCGCCGTTTCACCGGAGACCAAAGCCCCTTCCATAAATCCCTGCCAGTCGGCCAGATGTTCGCCGGCGAAGTGTGTGTGGAGGAAGGGTTTTTGCAAAGCGGGCCTGGTGGTATGCCATTGATTGATGCCATACATCGCGTAAGCACCTTGTGAAATATTGTCGGTGCCCCAGTAGTAATTTGCCTGGGATTGCAGCATGCCGCGCACGTCACCAAAGAATGGATTAAGCGTCTGATGGATCATTTCTTTGCGCCACTCGTCATTTTGATTGGCTATCAGTTCGGCCTTTTCGCCGATTGTATATGAAATCAGCACGCCTTTTGCAGAGGGCTGATTTTTAGTGGCGTGGTAGAAATAATGAGGTACCTGATCGGTGATCATGTCAAAGTTTTCAGCTTCCCAGAACCTCTTATTGAACAGCAGCGCATTTTTATTGATCCGGGCATATTGCAGCTCATTCAAGGCCCGGGTTTTTTCGTCAGGCATGCCGGGTTCCCATTGAATGTTTTTAATGGCAAATGTCGGGATCGCGCAGATCAGTTTGTCGGCTTCGAAAGTCTTGCCATTTTCACAGTGGACAATCACATTTTCTTTTTGTTCAATTTTGGTGACTTTGTGACCGGTGAAAATGTTCTCCTGACCAATCTGTTCGGCCAGTTTTTTGGCAAGCTGGGCATTACCATTTTTGATTTTGAGGTCCATTTCATTTTTCTCACTGCTTTCAGCAAATGTGGCCAGGGCAATGAATGCGGAAACGTGCCTGATACTTTCTCCAAAATCGGTGCTGTCGAGTAGTTCACGAAGAATGAGGTCCTTTCCCTCGCAGCCATTATTCACCAGATACCGCCACCAGTCCATTTGATCCAGATGCAGCTTGTCCTGGTCGGTCATGGTTTGGTACTGCTTTAAAAGTACCTTGAATTTACCTTTCCAGTCGTCCGAGAAGTCCCAGTCGGTGGTCTTTGAATATTGATTTTTATAAATAAGATGTGTGTCAAACTGATTGTTGAGCAGCTCTAATTTAAACTCATCACATAGCTCACGAATGCGGGTATGAGAATTTCCCACCCATTCAGCGCCGAGTTCCACGGTCAGGTTTTGGACAGGGTCAATGACGTGTGAAAACACCCGGCCACCCAACCTGTTGCGAGACTCTATTACAGTTACGTCTACATTCTTTTTGCGGAGTGCGTAAGCTGCCGCAAGTCCTGCGAAACCGCCGCCAATAACGATAACTTTTGTTTTTTTGCCGATTTGAATGTTACCGAATGCATTGGCTGATACAATGGCGCTGCCGGCTAGTAGTGCGGACTGGCGAAGAAATTCTCTCCGGGAGCTGAGTTGAGTGATAGTGTTCATGTATAGATTTAAGAATGTTTTTTAGAGGAACAATCCTAAATTAGGCATGTATATACGCAACTCAAACGAACCTTTAGTTAGTGGTTAATTTATTTACTATTTGGTGGTTGTATCGAAATGAAAAAGGGATCATTAGCGCTGGCTATTGATCCCTTTTTACTGAAAATTGATGTGTCAGACAGTCTGGACTTTTGGTTTTACCTTACGCTGCCCAGCCGGCTGGCTTTCTTTGTTTCTCATTTTTACAAAGTCTTTGAAACGCCTTACCGTAGCCATGATAAAGCCAATGACCAGCACGAAAGTACCAAGCCAGAGGATGTTAATGAGTGGTTTTTCGGTCGCTTTCATGACAATAAAATCTCGCTGCGTGGTGTTGACGGAGAAAGAGAACTGCCCGGTCTGCGGATTGATTTCCTGAAACTGAATACGCATGCCCAGTTCATTGCTTACCTCAGGCTTGCGGGCTACCATGCGGTCGCGGATCACAAAAGAAGGCGTAATAACGAATTCCTTGTCCTTGTCAAGAACGCGGATTATGGCTTTTACTGCCGCGTCGCCTGCTCCAAGCGTAACACCTTCAACCTGTTCAGTCCTTACCACATTGTCCAGAATGGCCACATAGTCATTCACAAAGAATGTGTCGCGCAGGTTAACGGTGAAATTTTCCGTCTGGCTCCAAACTGGTTCTGCATTTGGATTGGTAACCATGGAAACATAAGTGTACAAGTCCTTATCCACTTTGCGCTGAATGTCCGGCGAAGAGACGATGCCGCCCATTCTCGGGTTGATCTGCACTCGTGGGAACAATGTGAAAATCCTGCCCGACGGTTCACGGTATTCGATCTCGTAGTAGAAGTTTTCAGGGAAAATCTCGATGGTATCGCCTTTCGAATTGTATTTCTTGCCGTCAAGTACAATGTCTTTCAATGCAACAGCGTGAAAATCGCCTTCCACAATGTCCACCCAGCTTTTTGGAATGTACCCGGGAATGTGGCGCGGTTCTACACGGACATCACGCCAGGTGAGCATGTAGTCGCCCATTTTCTCAGCTTTATTCAGCCAAAGCGTGATGTTCTCCTTATTTTCTTTATTATCGTTGCTGGTGAATTCCTCGCTGCGGGAAATCATCAAGCCTGAGTTATTGATCGAGACAACCCTCGTATAGGCAGAAGAAAAGAGGATACCGATCAGCATCAGGGCTACACCAATGTGTGTGATCGCCCCGCCAGAAAGGTTATAATTTCCGCGAATAATATTGAGCAAAATCGTTCCGTTGGCCACCACAGCAAAGATCGCGGTTGTCAGCAGCACGATGTACTGAATGTCCTTTACGCCTTTGAAGGTAATGACCGCCGCGCTAATCAGCAATGCGATCAGCAGAGGATTGTACAATGCCTGCAACTTGCCTTTACCAACTCTTTTCCACCAGAAAAACTGTCCGATACCTGTCAAAACGATGATCAGTGAGAAAAACCACAGCTGGAATTTATTGTAATGCGCTACCTGATCCGCTGGCAAAGCCATGTTCAGGACAGTACCGAATGCTTCGGCGATCTTGTTATAAACCGGAATGGAGGTGGTTGCCAGAATCTGGAAGCCAGATAGGCAAAGCAATGTGGCCCCAATAAAAATCCAGAATTCCTGAGAGTAGGTCGAAACCTCTTCTTCATCATTAGGAAGGCTTTTCCAGCGATATACAAGCAAACCGATGGCTACAATGGTGAATGTCAGCAGGTAAATCAGCAACTGACCGGAAAGCCCCAAATCCGTAAACGAGTGTACAGAGGCATTTCCCAATACACCGCTCCTCGTCATGAATGTCGAGTACAGGATCAGTATAAATGTGGCAATGGTCAGTATAAACGACGTTTTTAATGCTGTCGCGTTTTTCCGCCCGATGATCATGGTATGAACCGCAGCAACTAAAACCAGCCAGGGCACGATCGATGAGTTTTCAACGGGATCCCAGTTCCAGTAGCTACCGAAGTTAAGCGTTTCGTAGGCCCAGTAGGCACCCATCAAAATACCAATACCCAGAATCATGGCCGAAAACAATGCCCATGGCAATGCCGGGCGTATCCATTCTTGAATTTTCTTGGTCCAAAGACCTGCAATAGCAAATGAGAACGGGATCAGCGTGGTAGCGAAGCCGAGGAATAGCGTAGGAGGGTGGATTACCATCCAATAGTTTTGTAATAACGGGTTTAGACCATTTCCGTCTTTTGGAATAAAATTCGGATCCATCTTGTAAACAGGCAGGTCCGGCATTACTTCTTTCAGCAAAAGGAATGGTGTAGAACCAATTTTCAGGTCCAGGCCAGGAATGACTACACCCAGTATCATGGAGGTCAAAAAGGCTTGTACCAATGCAAAAACGGTCATTACCGGTGCTTCCCACGACCGATTTGAAAAAATGAGCACGGTACCCAATATTACATTCCAGAAGATCCACAAAAGAAAACTACCTTCCTGATCCTGCCAGAAACTGGAAATGGTATAGCCGGTCGGGAGCGACAGGGACGAATTTTTCCAGGCGTAGTGGTATTCAAAATAATGATTGCCAATGATCCAGTACAGCGAGAAGACGACGCCAAGCACTGCTGCAACGTGAAAATAGAATACGATCCTTGCAAAACGCTTCCAAGTGAGGGTATCTTCAATCGTGCCACCTGCCATTCCAGCTTTGAAATAGGCATAGGTTGCCACGAGAGCGGTTACAAATGCGACAATTACCAGCAGGTGCCCTGTATTTCCAATCGTGCTGTGAATCATGATTTTGTAGCGGTATGTTCAGTGGTTTCCATTTTACCGTTCTCGTATTTCGAGGGGCACTTCATTAGTATTTTTTCAGCGGAAAAAGCACCGTCTTTCATTTTTCCAACTACAACAACCTGTTCGGATTTGTCAAAATCCTGTGGTTTGGTATTTTTATAAATTACTCTCTGTTCCACATTCTGGTTGTCTACCAATGTGAAAACGAAGTAGTTAGGGTCGATCTCGGGTTTGTACTCCATTTCTACGATCCTACCGGCAACGTCTTTTTTCAATTTACCAACGACGTGAATGCTTTCATTGTCGCCATCCTGCGCCATTTCCTTTGCTTTCGTAAAATCGACATAGGTACTGGCGTCGCCGGCCGTTGAAACAATAATTCCAATGGCAACTGCGATGATCACTAGGCCGAATATCTGGATCTTTTTCATGGTACTACTTGATATTTAGTTCCTTTTCAATTTTTCTGAGCTTAGCATCTATCCTAAGCATATTCACCGCGATTCCAGCAAAAATGACTGCAATTACAGCCACCACAACCCATATTTTGCCATCCTCACGTAGCTTGTCTGCCATGGGTACCGCTTCTGACGCCTGAGCCATCAAATTTCCTGATATTAGAAACAGGGTTAAGAGGATAAGGGTGATTCTTTTCATTTTAATAATTGACTAAAATCTTAACGAATTTTTGATTTGAAATGTTTGCGATGCTGAAAAATACCGCCTTTGCAATTAAGCTCTGTCGGCGGTAATGATCGCTTCTTCACGGATGCGGTTAATTCTCTTAATCCTGATCCGCAGCTCAGCAAGCCAAAGACCCAGTAACACATAGCCGATGACAGCAGGATATAGAACTTTTCTAATATCATTGTCAATGTCGTAGGATCCAAACGTGCTGTTTCCACCACTTCCCGGATGCAGTGAGTCTGTCAGGCGGGGGAGTATATAAATGATGGGGATAAATACAGCGAAGGCGAAAATGTTGTAAACCGACGAAATGCGGGCTTTTCGCTGCTCGTCTTCAAAAGAGCTCCTCAGTAAAAGGTATGCGAGGTAAATCAATATTCCGATAGCGGCCCCATTCAATTTTGGATCATTCGGCCAAGGATCACCCCAAGTATAATTGGCCCAGGTAGAACCCGTCAGACAACCAAGTATTCCAAAAAAGATGGCGGATTTGGCAAGCTCGCTTGCGATATCATCATTCTTGATGAGTCCCTTGTTTAGATATTTGACGGAAAATATCATGGATGTGAAAAGGAGTATGGTCATGGCAAACCATAGCGCAACATGAAAGTAGGTGTTACGGATACTTTCATTGATAATAGGTAGACGTGGAACAGGTCCCATTATTCCCATCACGATCACATAGAATATGATGACGATGCAGAGGATTTTCCACCAGATCTTTCTCATTTTGAATCTTTTAACTTTTAAAATAAACTTCGCTTGCCCCTAATCATCAGCTTCTCCATAAATAAGGAAAAAGCAGAATGCTGAGCGTAATTACTATGAGGTCAATGGATAATAGTGTGGTGATTTCGTCCGTGCTAACCGACCAGTCCAGCCCGTCCAATGCATTTTTTGACAGTTTGATGGTCATCAATAACATAGGCAGAATGATCGGGAAACTAAGTACGGCCATTAATGTAGCGCTGTTGTCAGCTTTGGATGCAATGCCTGCTACCAATGTCAATACCGAGGCAAACCCGATGGCGGCCAGTACGATACAGATCACAAACAGGCCCATATCCTGAACCGAATTGCCCATTACAAACGTGTAAAAAATAAATCCAAATGCAGATAACAACAACATAATGAATGAGTTGTAAATGATTTTGGAAATGATAATCGCCTGCGGACTGCACAGGTTGTAATAGTACAGCAACCGGCCGTACCGTTCCTGTGAAAAGCTTTTGGCGATGGCATTAACCGCGGTGAAAAGCAAAATGATCCAGAAAAGTGTATTCCAGACGATAGGAGTGAGTTGGTTCCTTCTGAGATTGAAACTTAGGTAACACACAAAAACGGTACTGACAACGTAGAGCAGCATTCCGCTTAATGCGTATTTTTGCCTCCATTCCAGTGTTACTTCTTTCCAGATAAGGGTTTTGATCTCGTTCAAGATGTTATTCAATCCGCTGTTTTTACTCCTGTTTTTATTTTATAACAGACCATTCGTGCTGCAAAAGTACTACATAAAGCCTGAGGGAAATAATAAATTGGTTACGATTTTGACTGATTTGTATCATGCCTGATACAATTGCAGGAGTATTGTTTGAATTACCGTTTGTTAGTGCTTAATTTGTGTTTTAAATAAACTGAATCTAAATAAGGAGCGTATGTCTGCTCGTACAGTTTCTCATCTCAGAAAGGGTGAAAAGGGGATTATTAAGTCTTTTAATAACCGGGCAATGTCTTTGAAATTGCTTGAAATGGGCTGCCTTCCCGGTTGTGAGGTCCGGCTGGACGCGATTGCTCCTTTTGGAGATCCTATCTGTATCAATGTAGGAGGATGCTACAGTTTGTCCCTGCGCCTGAACGAAGCTTCAGTGATTGAATTAGAGTAAAAGTACGTTCCGTTTTCAACCTCTCCATTGAAACAAGTAAATATAAAAGTTGCGCTGGTAGGTAACCCCAATGCCGGCAAGTCCACCTTATTTAATGACCTAACAGGTTTGCGTCAAAAAACCGGGAATTTCCCTGGCGTAACAGTTGAAAAAAAATCCGGTACTTTCCGTATCAATGCAGAGGAAGTTTCCAATGTAACCCTGGTCGATTTGCCGGGAACTTACAGTATTTATCCCAAATCGAAGGACGAAACCGTGGTCATGGATATCCTGGCCAACCCCAAACATCCTGATTTTCCGGACGTGGTAATAGTTGTTGCCGATGCCTCCAACCTGCAAAGAAACCTGCTTCTTTTTACTGAAATCAGCGATTTGGGCATACCGTCCGTACTTGCCCTGAACATGCTTGATGTGGCTGCGAGTATGAATCTGACAGTGAATGCGGTTCAGCTAGCGATGCAGTTGAATGTTCCCGTGGTTCGGATCAATGCGAGAACCGGAGAAGGAGTTAACAATTTGAAAGAAGCTGTCCGGCAGGTGGCGCGGTCCAGCAACAAGCGGGCTATGCAATATTTTTATGAGCCAAAAGGCCACGAAATGGAGTTGATAGAAGAAGTGAAGGGTTTGTATCAACTTGATAATGATTACGTTGCCCTGCAATATGTTTGTCAGCATGACAATTTTTCATTTCTGGAACAACCCGTCCGTGCCAAGCTGGATACATTAATTGAAAAATACGGATTTGATGAAAATAATTTCCTTGCCGAAGAAACGGTCGCGCGCTACGAGAAGATAAAACCTATTGTAAGCAAAGCAGTTAAGTCAGAAGGAGCCTCAGAACGGCCTTTCTGGACGCGAAAACTGGATAGCATTCTGCTGCATCAGGTTTGGGGATATGTCATTTTTGCCCTGGTGTTGTTGCTCGTTTTTCAAGCGATTTTTGCGTGGGCCACGTTTTTCAGCGACTGGCTGGACGCAACAGCCGCACAGGGCATTGAATGGGTAAAAGTAACCTTGCCCGAAGGCGTTTTGAATGATTTGATCACGGATGGCATCCTCGCGGGGATCGCAGGAATTATAGTCTTTATCCCTCAGATCGCCATTCTATTCGCATTGGTTTCGATTTTGGAAGAGTCGGGTTATATGGCCCGGGTGATGGTGATTATGGATAAGTTGATGCGACGTTTTGGTTTGAATGGACGGAGTGTTGTCCCGCTTATCTCGGGAGTGGCTTGTGCAGTCCCTGCGATCATGACCACAAGAAGTATCAGCAGCAGATATGAGCGTTTGCTAACCATTTTGGTCACTCCTTTAATGAGTTGCTCTGCCCGTTTGCCTATTTACACTATCCTCATTGCACTGATAGTTCCTGCAAATGAGATGGTTGGTATTTTTAGTATGCAGGGTCTGATATTGTTTGGGCTGTATTTTCTGGGTCTGGTCGGAGCACTGGCGTCTGCCTGGTTGCTTTCGCTTTTTATTCCGAGAAAAGAGCCCAGCTATTTTATGTTGGAAATGCCGTCTTACAAATTGCCGCGCTGGCGACATGTTGGTTTTGCGATGTATGAAAGTGTAAAGTCATTTGTACTGGAAGCCGGAAAAGTGATTATGGCTATCTCCATTATTTTGTGGGTGCTGGCTTCATATGGCCCCGGTGATAATATGGATGTAGCGGAGCAGCAGACGATAGCAGCAATGCCTAATGCTTCACAGGAACAAATAGAGGCAGCCGTTGCATCTATCCGGCTTGAAACTTCCTACGCAGGTGAGTTCGGGCACTTTATCGAGCCGGTTATCAAGCCACTGGGATATGACTGGAAAATTGGTATCGCATTATTAGCGTCATTTGCCGCGCGGGAAGTGTTTGTAGGAACTATGGCGACTATTTACAGCATCAGCGGCGATTCGGAGGATGTGCCTACTGTTAAGCAAAGGTTGGTTCAGGAGAGAAACCCGGATACCGGTGGGCAGATGTTTACACCAGCTGTCTGCTATTCATTGCTGATGTTTTATGTTTTTGCCATGATGTGTATGAGTACGATCGCGGTGGTGTATCGCGAAACCCACGGCTGGAAATGGCCATTAATTCAGCTAGCCTATCTCACGGTGCTGGCGTATGTTTCAGCTTTCGCGGCTTATCAGTTGCTGAGTTGAATGAAGGGAAGATCTTGAATGGTGATCTTACCTTTTTTCTCAGAAAGGCGAATTGCCGCGTCGAGATCAACCATGAAATCGCAGTCAAATTGACTCAGATTTACATTTTGTGAAATTGTTTTTACAAAAAATATCTTGTCATCCTTTTTCATAAGTTTCCCTTTCTATTAAGACGTTTCCAATTCTAATAAGTAACAGGAAGTAAAAGAATTATTAGCCCTACCAGCCTAAACAATCCACAACATCCGAGGCGATCAGGGCGCTTTGGCCTTTTTGTTCGGCTGCGCGGTCGCCGGCAAGGCCGTGCTCGTAAACTCCCAGAATAGCAGCATGCTCGGGACTGTATTTTTGGGCTAATAAACTAGTAATGATGCCTGTCAGTACATCACCGGTACCACCTGTTGCCATTCCGGCATTTCCGGTAGAATTGAAATGAATGTCGCCATTTGGAAGAATGACAGCGGTGTTTGCGCCTTTTAGGCAAATGATAACCCTATACTTTCTGGCAAAATCTTTGCCGAGTTCTAGTCGCTCATATTCATTTTTACTTTCACCGGCAAGCCGCTGAAATTCCTTTGGATGAGGTGTTAAAATGGTGTTCTCAGGTAATTTGTCAAGTAAAGAGCGATTTTGTGACAAAATATTAAGTCCATCCGCGTCAATAATCAGAGGCACTTTTATCGTTTCAAGAAGCTGCTCCATTACTTTAACAGTAGCCTCATCCTGCCCAATCCCTGGTCCGATACCTATGGCCGAATAGGCGTCCAGTTCGGGTAACTGGCTGATGGTTTTATGGTTATTATCCATGACAGCCATTGCTTCGGGAATAGAGATTTGTAGTATATCGTACCCGCAGCCAGGCGAATGCATGGTCAATAAACCTATTCCCGATCGTAGGCAGGCCTTGCCTGAAAGTACGGCCGCGCCCATCTTACCAAAACTACCTGCGATGAGCAGTGCATGGCCGTATGTTCCTTTATGGGAGAATTTCTGCCTGGGCTTAATGAGTTCTTCCGCCGTTTGTTTGTCTGTATAATGTAATGGAGTAGGAGTTTTGCGGATATAATTTTCACTTAGTCCAATGTCCACCAAATGCCAGTCGCCGGTATAAGTAGCATTTTGGGGTAGCATGAAGGCGAGTTTGGGAAGCTGGAATGACACCGTAAAGTCGGGTTCAATGATGGTGTCGCCTTTGCCATTTGGTTTGTCGGCATACAAACCGCTTGCAATATCAACGGAGACCAGGTTATTGGGCAATTTGTTCAATGAACCAATGATTTCTGCCAATAAGCCTTCAACGGGTCGCGACAGGCCCGAACCAAGCAGCGCATCGATACAAATCGCATTTGGAGCAATGGATGGGAAATCTGCTATCCGATGAATGCTTTCGGGTTTTAAGTGGTTTTGAAGTCTTTCCAGATTGCTTTGAAAGTCCGGGGTAGCATTGGCGCTGTATTCGGCAATGTACACTTTTACATCATAGCTGTGAGTTGATAAAATTCTCGCAATGGCCAGTCCGTCCCCTCCGTTGTTCCCTTTTCCACAAAATATACGGACAGGGCGGGTGTTCACAAACTGATTACAAAACCACCGGATAAATGCATTCGAGGCGCGTTCCATCAAATCTAGTGATGAAATCGGTTCATTTTGAATGGTATAGGTGTCTAGTGAACGGATTTGTTCTACGTTGAAGATCTTCATAAAAATTTTACCAAAATGATCGTACCAAGCAACTGGTAGTCAGTGTTTCAACCTGCTGAATTTCCTGTAAATTTTTGCATATAAACTCAGAAAACGCTTTTACATACAAGGAAATAATCTTAGCTTTGCACTCGTTTTCGCAAGAGCTGTTTTGAATGAAGGGGCGTCACCCCATCCGCTGGAAGCAAGCTATCATTTTTAATCCATAAAAGCATTCGTCATGAGCGAACTTATTAAACTCGTAGAAGCTACGATTGAAAATCGTAAATCCGAGTATCCTGAATTTACTTCAGGCGACACGATCAACGTACACGTTAAGATCCGCGAAGGTAACAAAGAGCGTATCCAGCAGTTTCAGGGTACGGTAATGCAACGTCGTAATCTTAGCGCAAGCGGTGAAACTTTCACTGTACGTAAAATCTCAAACGGCATTGCTGTTGAACGTGTTTTCCCAATCCTTTCACCAAGTATCGCAAAAATCGAATTGATTCGTCGCGGTAAGGTGCGTCGTGCCCGTCTGTTCTTCTTACGCGGCCGTCAGGGTAAAGCCGCTCGTATTAAAGAGCTTAAAGTATCGAAGTAAGATAAATATTCTTCGGACAAAAATTTTAAAACCCTGCAAGCGATCTTTTCCTGCAGGGTTTTGTTGTTTTGTAGCATAGTTGTTGACACGCATAGTATATGAGCATTCCATTTTATAAATACCAGGGTACAGGAAACGATTTTGTACTGATCGATGACCGGAGCCAAACATTCCCCGTTTCAAAAGCATTGATCGCATCCATTTGCCATCGCCGCTTCGGCGTAGGATCGGATGGTCTCATTCTGCTTCAAAATGCTGAAGGTTACGATTTCAAAATGGTATACTTCAATGCCGATGGGGGTGAAGGTAGCATGTGTGGTAATGGAGGAAGGTGTGTGGTCAGGTTTGCCAATGATCTCGGACTGTTTTCGGATAGTACTAAGTTCATTGCGGTTGACGGGGAGCATGAAGCCAGCGTTTCAGGGGATACTATCCGCTTGAAAATGTCGAATGTAAAAGAAGTGGCACAATATGACGAGTTCGACTTTATCAATACGGGTTCTCCACATTACATTACTTACGTGGATCATATAGAGGAGGTTGATGTAGTGAATATTGGCAGTGAGATCCGGTACGGTTCAGTATATGGCCCGAAAGGTGGTACCAATGTGAACTTTGTAGAGGTTATCGAAGACAATCATCTGAGCGTTCGCACTTATGAGCGCGGTGTGGAGGATGAAACCTTTTCGTGCGGTACAGGCGTGACGGCTTGTGCGTTATCAGCGCACTTGCATAAAGGTTGGGCTGGACCTGTTACTGTGGAAACGATTGGAGGCACTCTGGAAGTTGCTTACCATGAAACCGCTCCCGGCGAATTCAGTGATATATATCTGATCGGCCCTGCAGTGAAGGTTTTTGAAGGGAATTTAGACATTTAATAACTTTGAGACTTACCAGTCTTCGAGACTTGGCAAGTCTACTCTGCCTCAATAATCCCACCTTTGACATGGAAAATCTGCTTAGCAGCCCATTCCGGCACCCGGCAGTAATCCATGGCTGCTACTTTGCTTCTCACGCCATTGGTACAAATCACGATGATAGTCTGGTAAGCGACTAGCCAATCGCGTTTTTCTCTGATTTCTGCCAGCGGAATGTTAATCCCGCCCTCATTAAATTCTTCGAATTCCCAGGTCTCGCGTACATCCACGAGTACCGCGCCGGGCTCTTTACTCAGCTGCTGCGCTTTTTGTAAATCAATGTCAGTATAGGTATTTTTTGCCATGGTCCTGAAATGCAAAATCGTTACCGGTTATCCGAGCACGGCTGACCAGTAACGAAGAAATCGGTAATGTTTTTGCTTTATCTTACTGCATAAGGATGATCATTAACTACCGGAATATTCTTGGCGATCAGTTTGTGAATATCCTTCAAGAATGTTTTTTCTTCCCGGTCACAAAACGAAAATGCCGTTCCTTTTGCTCCTGCACGGCCTGTGCGCCCGATTCTGTGGACGTAGGTTTCTGGAATATTCGGGATTTCGTAATTGATCACATGTGTCAGATCATCTACATCAATACCTCTGGCAGCAATGTCGGTAGCAACTAAAACACGTGTCGTCTGGCTTTTGAAGTTCTTCAATGCATTCTGACGTGCATTTTGTGATTTGTTACCATGAATCGCCTCCGATGTTACGCCAGCTTTTCTCAGTACTTTCACTACTTTGTCCGCACCGTGCTTCGTTCTCGTGAAAACTAATGCAGTAGCAATAGTTTGGTCTTGCAAAATATGCAGCAGCAGAGAATTTTTATCCGATTTATCAACAAAAAATACGGATTGGCGGATGGTATCAGCTGTCGAAGACACCGGTGTAACCTCCACTTTCGTAGGGTTTCTCAGTATCGTGTTTGCCAATGTAACAATGGCCGGTGGCATAGTGGCTGAGAAAAACAGGGATTGTCTTTTCGCTGGAAGCAATTTGATAATTTTCTTCACGTCGTGAACAAATCCCATGTCCAGCATACGGTCCGCTTCATCCAGAACAAAAAATTCAAGCAGGTTCAATTTAATGAAGCCCTGATTGATCAAATCCAGTAATCTTCCCGGCGTGGCGATCAGTACATCAACACCTCTTTGCAATGCGTCGGTCTGAGGTTTTTGACCTACACCTCCGAAAACTACGGTATGTTTTACACGTGTGTGACGTCCGTATGCCGCAAAACTTTCTCCGATCTGGATAGCAAGTTCGCGCGTTGGAGTCAGTATGAGCGCCCTGATGCGGCTTTTTTCAAATTTGCCAACAGGATTATCATGAAGGAGTTGCAACATTGGAATGGCAAATGCCGCGGTTTTTCCCGTACCGGTCTGGGCACAGCCCAACAAGTCCCTTTGCTCTAAAATAATTGGAATAGCCTTTGCCTGAATAGGTGTGGGAGTATTGTATCCTTCTTCTTGCAGAGCCTTAGCAATAGGCTCAATGAGTTTTAAATCTTGAAATGTCATTTGGTGTTTTTAATCGGCTATTCATATTAAAGTTTTGATAGAAACAGCCTTGAATCATATAAAAAGCCTTGTAAGCCAAGGGTATAACAGAACTAAATTTTTAAACGTTCAGTAGTTACATTTCTGCAAAAGTATTCAGGAATTTGTAACTTTCGTCTACATTCATCAACTCATCAGTGATTATGATCAGAGCCATTACATTAACTATTTTATTATCAGCCGCATTCCTTTCAGTAAATGGACAGGACGTGCTGGTAAAAAGAAACGGTAAGACCATCGAGGGCAAGGTTACCGAAGTGGGAATTGACAAGGTTTTGTACAAAATCAGCAAAGATCCGGACGGTGCTAATTTTGTAATACGCAAAAACGAACTAAACAGGATTGAGTTTGGAAATGGCCAGACCGTTTTTATAAACGACCGTTTTCAGGATAGTAGTAAAAAGAGACGCGGGCAGGTACTTGATGAAGATTTTGGAAGAAACCTTATCAATTTTTCGCCATTCAAAGCATTGGACAGCGGCCCGGGGTTCGGGATAAGTTATGAAGCCATTGTTGACAAGCGCAGATATTTCGGCGTCATACTGCCTGTCACAATGATCTTTCCCGACAGCTACTTTTATAGCTATGATGGCCGTCGTAACAATTCGCAAATGTATTATTTCTCACCAGGACTTAAAATTTATCCATTTGGTCAGAAAAAAGTAACCTACGCAGTCGGGCCCACAGTTTTCATGGGATGGGGCAATAGACGGAGTACTTATACTAATTACGAACCAACGACAGGCATTTATACAGACGAGGACGATAACGCCAAAAGGTTCAGGCTTGGGATGCTTGTCAATAATTATGTCAATTTTCAGATCACTCAGCATTTTCAAATCTCCCTGAATGCTGGCCTGGGTTCACGATACATCGACAGGGAGACTTCTAAGTTCCGAAATTATAGCACAAGCGGCATGCAAATTATGGGCGAGTTCAATTTCAGCCTTGGGTTCCGGTTTTAACCAGTCAGAATTTATTTCAAAACCCTGAACACAGGATATCTTAGGTATTCCTTCTCGGCGTACGGTGAATTTTCGTAGATAAAATCAAGCTGGGCACTTCCACTTTTGGCAAATTCGGGATCTGATTTCCTTTTTTCTTCGAGCCGTTTTTTAAGCTCCGGCGATTTTTCCAGCAATGCCAATGCCAGTTCTTCGAAAACGTAGGCCGAGTAGTGTTCTTTTGCCTGCAAAATGGTATCGAAGAAATTCCATTTGAAAAACGAATCGACAGCTTTGGGTTCCAGCGTTTCTATAATGTACCTGTTCGTCCATTGATTAACAGGTACATACCAATCCCCTTTTTTGAAAGATAGCTTCTGTTTTTCTGTTCTCAAAGTAACCGAAGTATGCCAATAGTGACCTTCAAATGGCTGTTTGGGTGATTCGTACTTTTCAATGTAGTAAGTCTCTACACTCATTTCAGTGTCTTTTTCAAGTTGCTTCACATTCACTTGGTTCAGCTTCAGGAGATCGATGATGTTATACCAGCCTTGCGGGATAATGTACGCTTCGGGCCGGGTTACTTCGTCCAGCGGTACATAGGTATCGTAAAATGGGACGGATCTGGTAAATGGTTTGGTGCGGTCGTAATGCAATCTTTCCGCTCCACTCACCTTACTGGGCAAATATTCGGGTTCATAGCCTTTGAATTCGATCGGCGTATTTTTCTCCTTGTCGACCTGCCAGCTTATCGCAAATTTTTCTTGCGATTTTACAGCCTCTTTCGTCTCTTTTCTCAGTTTCAAAAGTTTGGACCTGTACGTGGCAAGGAAGCGGATATTGCCGTGCAGGTAGGAATAGGTAGCTTTTACACGCTGATCGTAGGGTTTCAGCATATGCGTTTCAGTCATCACGCCGATGGTGTGAAACAGCGCTGCATAACCCGTGGAGTAACGCGGCCAGTCTGGGAATTGTACAAAACCTTTGTCCGGCGTCTGACCCCAGGAATTGACATACGGGGTTGCCTCAAAACCGGCCTCTTTCAAATGCTTGTACATGTATGGAAGGAAAACCTTGTCATTGAATTCACCCAGCGAACCTCCCAGCTTGTCTTTTTGCGCATAATCCAATGTCATCACATACTGGTAATCTGCTCCGTTGCTGACGTGTGTATCGGCAAAAAGATCAGGGTCCAGCTCATGGAAAATGGCTGCAAAGCTTCTTGCATTACGCGTATCGCTTTTGATAAAGTCTCTGTTCAGATCATAATTCCTTGCATTACCCCGAAATCCATATTCCTCCGGCCCATCCTGATTAGTCCTGGTAGTACTGTTCCGGTTTAGTGCTCCGCCAATGTTGTAAAACGGAATAATGGCCAACACAATACTGTCCAGTTCCGGGAACTTGGCCGGATTCGTAACAATGTCCCTGAGCAGCATCATCGAAGCATCCACACCATCCGACTCGCCTGGGTGAATGGCATTGTTTATAAACAAAATCGCTTTGCCCTGCGCTTTCAGCTTTTGAATGTCAAACTGTTTGTTTTTGGAATATAAAACAAGATGTAAAGGCTTTCCACTATCCGTCAGCCCCTTCTCCTTCATTTGAATGGTCGGAAAATTCTTGGCCAATAGCTGATAAAAGGCAATTCCTTCTTCGTAAGTAGGTGTTTGTTTCCCTCCGCTGATCTCAAAACGGGTTTTATATTGGGCGTTAACAGAAATTGTTAAAAATGATAGGAGAGTAAGCAGGAGTGTCCGCATCGCTGAGTTATAGGGCAATTTTAGTGTTTATATTTTTTAAGTAAAAACAGGTATGGATCCACAGAATGGTGGACGAATACCTTGTCATTCGAATTAGCAAACTGTTTGAAATATTCGGCATCGGCTAAAAGAACAATGGTAGGACCGGTCCTGACATAGTGATTACTGTTGTAATAAACCGGCGGTTGAAATTCCGGGAGATTCTTTACGACGTACTTTGAAGCATAATTGCCCAGGTATTTCTGATAGTTACGTTGCGCCTTTTCACCGGGGTTTTTCATGCCCTTATAAGCATGTTTTAATGCAATCCTGGCGAGCAGTTTCTGTTTTTTAATGATGCCGTCTATATTTTTGAAGGGATTAGTCTCGTTAAAATCTTCCATTGTTTGCACTGAAAAAGGAAGTTCCGGCACCCAGTCAGCCGAGTTAACGACATTGTAACCCCAGCCGCCGTCGACCATACTTTCGTATTCGTAGCCAAAGTAAGTGTTGCCAACCTTCGGGCTGGCGCTTGCATAAGTTTTGAAACGAATATCTTGTGGAAGCTTATTTTGCTTTTGAAGCGAATATAGGTGGGATGTAAGCAAAAAAGTGATTGCGCCACCCTGGCTATGTCCCATAATCAGAAATTCTTTAATGCCGGCCTTGTAACACGAGTCGATTTTCGGGACAATGTCCCTCGCAAGAAAAGCCATACCCACCAGCCAGCCAATGTGCACCGCCGCTTTCGGATTATCGGCCAGATGGTATTGAAAAGTAAAATCATTGGCCAATTTGAGCTCACCCTTTGCAGGTACCATCGCTGCATAGAAGTTTTCGAGCCAGCCGACCGGGTTCTGGGTTGTACCCCTGATATTGAGGACACCAACCGACTTGTCGTCATTTGTCCACAACTGCCAGCGGTTATCGAGTCCCATGATAGGTGATTTGTAGTGCGATTTGAAATGAGCCGGCTTAGGTAAAATGGAATTCGGTTTCGTCGGATCGATTTTCATCGAATCATAAAGTTCCACATGCATGTAAAGCAACTCAGTGTATTCTGCCTTGTCAAAACCGGGGTGTAGCTTACCGGTTTGCGCGAGAACGGCAGCAGAAATGAAAAGAAACAGGAATGTAACGTACCGGTAGGAAGCTTTCTTTTTCATAAGAATCGATTTAGCCGCAAAATATTACGTAGCAAGGATACAATCGCTTACAATGTAGGAATTCTAATGGTACAACTTCCTTTCTTACCGGCGAAAAACCCATTTGCGGCTGTCTTTCCGATGCTTACCCTCGGGCAACGAGCCAGCCGGTTCAATAAGGAAAGTAGCTGGTTACAGAGGTGTTGCCGGTTCGACGAGCCGATTGATCAATGCGTTGACCTTATTGAGCCACAAATACTGGCCGTCACAAGTCCAGTGTGAGTCACCTTTCAGGTAAGAATGACGTCCCATTTTACGATAGTCGGCGAGGATATCTACGTAAGGAAGTTTAAGATTTGGGTGGGCATAAACCCTTTCGATCAGGCGATTATAGGTTCCGTAGTTGGGACTCAAAACGGACACTTTGTTGGGAATGATCGACAGTATTACATGGTCAAAACCCAATGAGTCGGCAAAATCACGGCTTCGGTTCAGGTTCATAACGACCGTATCAATTTCGGTATTCCTGATTTCGGAAAAAGAGGACGTAACATTAGGCGTGTCGGTGTCGAGGTAATACACCATGTCCCGATCGTCGTTCACGAGCGTTACTGATTTATTTACGCGATCAAAGACTTTGTAATTAAAATCTGCCTTCCAGCTCTTCAAGGTCAGAAAAATGTCATTTTGGAATAGCAATCCGTCCAATCGGTCGGCAGTGAAATTTGCTTTCAAAGCATTGTCGAGCTGTTGCAGGATTTTTGGGGATTCAGTGGTTGTCACGAACGTCGCCGTGTCGGGAATAAGGACTTTTATCCTCGCTACCATTTTTTGCCTCAAATGTCTTTCCACAGATTCAAGCAAAAGGATATTGGTTTCTGAGGTATCGATTTTGATGTGGAGAAAATCATCCCATTTAACCTGAGTATAGTTGTCCACCACAAAATCTTTCTTGCTGACCCGCTGCTTTTCAGTGAAACTATCTCCTATGACGTACAAATGCACCTTTTTGTCCGGGCGCGCATGGGCTGGGGGAGTGTAATCCTCACATTGAACCCTGGGATCCCTGAATTCGGATAATGTAGATAGCCGGAACAAATCGCCATACTGGTAGCCGTCATGGATCAGATGCCAGCTTCCGACGAGCGAAAACAGCGGCTGGCTGATACTAATGGCCCAAATGAGGCACCCCAAAATCAGGAATAAATATTTCAAAAACTTCATAGCTGTTATCGCAACTTAACCGACCAAACCTGTATCTTTTTCTCCGATCGACTGAATATAAGCAATTTAGAATATCCTGGCTGGTATGTGAGCTGTACCGGCATTTCGGAGGGAATTGCTTTATCGCCCAACCGTTTTCCGCTCATATCGAACACAGTCGTATAGTTACCGGATTTAATGGTGATAAACCGGTTGTCGACTCCAAAGAAATGGTACTGGATCACGGAATTGGGAAGGATATCTTTGATTTCAAAAAGATCTTTTCCTTCTTTGGTAATGATCGCTGTTTTGGAATTTAATGATCTTATCAGAATCCAGTCGAGCGAATTCCGGTCGAAAAGAGTCCGGAAGCGTGATCCTGGTTCAGGCCTCAGTAGCTGTTTTCGGGAAGTTATTTTTCCATCCAGACTGATCCTCACCAATTCTCCGGAAACGCTTACACCAACTAGCTCAGGCTGGCCCGAAACGGGATTTTGCGCCCAGGTAAAAGCGCTTTCCGTCCGTGTAAGAATGTCGACGGGGAACCCTTGCCGAACCGTTCCGTTTTCTTTTAAAAGATAGATCTTGCCATTTTTCTGAGTGACTATAAAGCCACGGTTGCCAATTTGGTTCAGGCTCACCACCGGGCTTTGAATGTTCTCAAAAGCCACAGAATGGTTTAGCCGTTTGATCGGCTTCGTGACATTTTCCCAAATAAATAACTCCTCTGCGGCATTTTTGATAACAAAACGATTACTTCCGTCATCGCCTCCATCAATAGAATACAATGCGGTAATGTCCTCTGCAGAAGGTAATGTAGCCGTAAATGTGGTTACGGTCGTCGAATCATCTTCATCGAGTGCGTAAATGGTCCTGTTGGTCGCGAAAATCCTTTGTTGCCTGCCGATGTTGAGAAAATCCACTTTATAAGCAGAAGTAATGATCGGGCCGTTGAGTTTGGCAATAGTTTCGGTTTTGCCTTCGCGTAAATTGTTAGTTCTTAGGAGGTTGTTCTCTTTATCTGTGAGCAGTATCTCGGAGCTTCCGTCCAGCGGATTCTGTAAAGCTGCCAGTTGTGTATCGTAAATGTCCGGCCATTCAATGTCAATGTTCAGGAAAGTGCGATTTAACACCTTGCTGGAAGTTTGTCTTTTTTTAGGGCGCAACGTTATTTCAGGGAACGTCTGATCGCCGTCGTAGTGACATTCCAGAACTACAGATTCCATTTTGGCGATCAGGTCAGAATATTTTATGCTGCCTTCTCCACCGGAACCTGACTGTGCTTTCCGCAAATTAACGACCATTGAAAGCTGCGCTTCTGATACCGCACTGGTCAATACGCTGTCATATTCCGGGGACTGTTTCCAGGTAATCTGATTTTCATAGTCTACAATGTAATTTTGCAGCACCTGAGAGTTATTGCTGATCACCAGATAAGGCGGCACGTAAGTAATGTAGCTTCGCGGAAACCCGGAAAACATAGGTCCGTAAAGTCCTGACGGAAGTTCGGGAATTGGAACAGAATAAATGTCATAACCCTGGTACTGATCGATGGAAACATTACTTTCCTGATTGGCAAGTCTCGCCAGTTTTTGAAGAACAGGCCTCATTTTGTCGTAGTTAGAGAATTCGGCCAGCAAGATTTTCCCGTCGCTGATGCTATTGTTTTCTTCGAGTTGGCATAAAATCAGTTCAGCGCCAAGATTATCTATCAGCAGGTTACTTTCCGCCGAAATGTAGTAATTAAGCTTATCCCAGGGCTCTGATTTGTATTTTTTATGCCATTTCAAAAACTCCTTTTTAAATGCAGCTTTATCGACCACAGCTGAACGATAGAGAAAGGAAGTTTGCTGAGAAATGTGTTTGTGGCCCGCAAAAGGTGAACCGGGAATGTCCTTGATAATGTCAGTGAGGTAGTAGTCAGGAGCTATTGTTCCCGCTGATTTTAGAACCAGGTCACCTTTATTTTTAGTCGTTTCAATGTGAAAATCCTGGTGGTTAGGAAAATTTTTTGCAAACTCTTTGAGAATCCCGTTCACATTTTCAGGGGAAATGACGGATTTCCAGGCATCATTTCGCAGGTAAATGCTGGTACCGTACTCAGAATCATCAATACCCGAAAAATGAGACCTCAGCCTGAAAGATTCAATGTTGAGTGACGATGCCCTCACTGCGTCTTCGATCAGATCGCCATAGTAGCTTAGGATCAGAAAGTTGTCTTTTACCAGATAGGAGAAAAGCGGTCTCGAATTGTTGTCGATGATGTCCGTGATGCGATGGTCTTGAAACGTATGGTGCAGAGTCCGGGTATTCGTTCGCTGCGGGCTACCAAGCCATTTGGCTTCATCGTCATTAACGGGAATATACATTAATACACCCCATTCTGTACTGGTGCGGGGATGGTAGGAATAGGAGAGCGCCTTGCCTTTTAGAAAACTGTAAAGCCGCTTTTTGTCGGCGGTCAGCAGGTTGAGCAGTGATAAATTGTCGCTTGCAACGTCGAGTAATGGGAGTCGTTTGATGTCCAGGTTAGCGTCGGTTGCCAGATAAAGCGAATCTTGTAAATGTTCGCTCGTAATAACCACAACCGCATTGGACGGAATAAATTTCCAGGCGGCAGAAGAACCGCGTGACCATTTAAACAGGAAGTATCCTGCTGACGCGACGATGGCAATCAGCAGGATAACAATAATATTTTTTTTCGACACAAGCCTATTTTTTAAGCACGGATCGCTTTTACTTTTTTATTGAGTTCTAGGCGAAACCGCAGCAGTTCTTTAAAGCTTCGTATACAAACTTTCCACAGATTCCATTTAACTATTGAAACCGTGCCTGTTTCCCTGTCTTTGTGGGTAATGGGGATATCAAATAATTCCTGCCCTGATTTTTTTGCCATCACCGAAAGAAAAATGTTCGGAGCAAATGGTTCAGGATCAGGTAATTGATTCATTAATTTTTGTAAAAATGTCCCTTTGATCAAACGGAAAGGAATATTGCTGTCCATAATGTAGGTACCATACACTGTGGAAATTGTTCCGCGCAGGAACTTGGTGATAAACAACCGGACGCCTGCGTCGTGACGTACTTCCCGGTAGCCCAGGATAAACTGCGACTGGTCGCGCTTGTTCCAAAGTTTATCAAAATCATCGGAAACGAACTGGTCGTCACTGTCAGTTTGAAAAACATATTGAGAACCCAGTTCCAAAGCTTTGCGGTAACCGTTCACTACTGCATTGCCATGACCACCATTTTTCTGATTGATAACTGTCAGATTGGAAACCTCCTGTTGTAATTTATCCAAAAGAACTTTGGTATTGTCTTTGGAACCGTCGTTGATTACAATTAGTGTGGTATTGTCGTTTGGAAATTTATTTTTGAGAAAATTAGTCCAATTATATACTACCTTTTCTATACAATCCTGTTCATTGTATGCGGGCATTACTATACTAAGAAGGTATGACATGCAGAATCTTATTTGGTATGGTTGCGCGAAATTAATAAATAAAGCCTGTAACCGGGCTATGCAAAATGATTATTTAGTAAGCGTACTTATCCTTCAATGCATTAATTGGTTTCTCGAAAAAGTACCACGAAACGGACGCGACCGCGATAGTGAGCGAAACAACGATCAGCGCCTCGAAGGCAATATTCCCTTTTAAATCAGGGACATACTGGTAAATTTTGCGAAACAGCCTCACAGTTGGGTGCATTGGGCCGCTGTGAAAGTGGTTATAGACAAAGTTGTGATAGAGGTATAAACCATAACTGATCTTGCCGAGATAGACGCTCACCGGGTTTTCAAGGAAGCTTGCCATCCATCCATTGTAACCCATCACAGCTCTTCCAATCAGGAAAAATCCAAAAATTGAAGAAACCGTTCTGTCTAAAACGACAAAAGAGATGTTGTATTTTTGATCAAAGGATTTTGACCAGAATTGCAATAATATCCAGCCCAGCATGGCGATCACCACAGGCCATGATTTGTTGAAAAGCCTGACAAATGTTTCATTCTTGTAAAGTTGCAACCACGCCATTAACCCTCCCAATGCAAACGAGTCAAAACAAGCGGGCGTACTTACATACGTGACGATCCAGTTGTCAGCCCCAAAATCTTTGACAGAGAAGAAATAAATGAAGCGGAAAGCAATACCCAGCGCTCCGAGCATGCCCAGAACCGGTATTAGCTTTTTCTTTGGGATAAAAAATATCAGGAATGGAAAGAATAGATAAACTTGCTCTTCCACTGCCAGCGACCACAAATGATCCACCGAACCCAGCCAGGTTTTGTGCGAAGCCATGTAGATATTGGTCGCATAAAGAGCCAGCCATCCCAGTTTTTCACGGACGGGCGGAACGTCAAATACAAAAAGTAATACAATGATCAGATAGTAGACCGGGAAAATTCGTATCGTTCTTCTAATGAGGAACTTGCGAAGATATTTCTTAAATCCACCTGGTGTTCCCTCGGTCTTCTCCTTGCTTTTTAAAAGTATCCTGGAAATGAGAAATCCACTGAGTACAAAGAAGATAGTAACACCCAGCGCGCCGAAAGGAATAACATTTATCTCCACGAAAAGGTGGTCGAGCAGTACCAGTCCAACTGCAATGAAGCGTACCCCGTCAAGCTGTATGATATGTCCTTGTGATGTACTCTTCATATTTACCAGTTTACCTTCACTTTATTTTTCGTGGTTTGACTGACTTTAATTGTCTTGTCTTTGAATAAAATGCCTGTTTCCTCTCCTAATTTTCGGACGATAGCCACTTTATACGTACCTTTTTCCAGCTCTGAAAAAGGTATTTCAGCATTGAATCCAGGTGCGAAATAGTATTGTTTCAGGAACAGTTCTTTTCGGCTTTTGTTTCTCGTGCGGTTAGCTGGAAATAGGTAAAAACGCTTGTCTGAACTTAGTAGAATGTATACGCCGCTATCCTGCAACCGTTGGTTCGAAAAAGTACTGTTTGAAACTTTCAGCAAATCTTTCTCTGCATTAAAACTCGTGTGATCATACAGTTCGACAAGTCCCCGTGAGCTTCCGGCAAAAGTTTGTCTGTCTGCCACGGCAATCATGGGTAGTAAGGTATCGTAGAAAACAGGTGTTTTTTCGACGATATTGGCCGCGAGCGTAGTGTCCGATGGAATTTTAAGTGTCTTATCCTCAAAACTTCCATTAAACTGAGCAGTCGTCAGATACTTCCGCAGGTTGTAGGCATCCACAAGGTGATAATGGTAGCTGAATACATTGAATGTGATTGCCAGAAATACAATGGCCGTAATGTAGGGAGACAAAAAGCTACCGCGTATTGGAATGACTATATATAGATACGCAACTAACAGAAGCAGCACAGAATAAATTTTATACTTACTATCTGTGAGCCCTTCCAGACCAAAACCTGCTCTTCCATAAACTACAACAAGTGCTGTCCCCAATATAAAAAGGATCGCTCCGAGACAAAAGAGGTCCGTGTATTTCTCAAATTTGTTACTGTATTTATTTTTTGAAATCCTGAAAAGGGTAGCTGAAATGATTGAAACCGCCACCAAAAACAGTACAATGCCGATAAAGAAACAAACCTTGAAGTGATCTAGTACGGGGATGGATTCGGCGAATGAACCGAGGAAAGCCATGTAACCCTTTACAAGCTGAAAGATAGAGGCCTTTGAATCTGGATTAGCCTCCGATTTAGCGTAACCATAAAAGTAGCCGAAAATAAATACACCGCTGGTAATAACCCATAGCGCAAATCGCTTGCGGTTTTGAGTCAGAAAAATTAAAAACGCGCCGATTGGAAGGACAAATAGAGCATTCGGACTAGTCGAGATTGCGATGAAGGCCAGGACAATGGATATTACAAAAGGTGTTGTTTTGGGATTTATACAAAGATAGATCGTCCATAATGTCAAAGTCACAACGCCGAAATTCTGGATAGATGCCATTCCCCAGTACATATTCTCCCAAAAAGCGAGTGAAAGCCAGATAAACGGGACTGGAACAAGTGCAAAAAGCGGTTTCTTGTTCTTTCTTAGTATTTCATACCAAAGTGGAATGATACCTAAAAGAAGGACATTCCCAGCCAGCATCAAATGCTTGAAATTCAGAGCCCCGAAAACAGAGTAATCGATCCAGGTAAAAAGTCTGGTAAGTGCGATCCGGTGCTCGTTATGTTGTCGATAAAGCGCGAGGATCTTATTCTTCCAGCCTGGTGCATGCGCATATTCCAGAATGAAGGTTTTCAGCGCATGATCATCCCATTTGGGGATATTGATAGCATAGTAATTCCAGACCGTAAAATAAATCAGGACTGGTAGCAATAGAATCAGGCTCAGAATGATGGTTAAAGCCTTTTTTGTCATGCCGGGATCATTAGTTTACCAATATGGGACAGAATAGAATCCGGGTCAAGGCCTGAAAGTTTCTGATGATAAGTCTGGCTTCCGTAACGGCTGTTCGGATAGCCTTCTGCTTTGAGACTTTTAAAACTGCGTGGGAAAATCCCTTTTTCCAAAAGCTGTACCGAAAGTTGCTGCGCCAGTCCGCCGGTACTGATATGCTCTTCCGCTACCAAAATGGATGGGGCTTTTGCTATCAAATCTGCCAGGTCGTCATTAATCTGCAATGGAAAATGAAGTGCAGTAATGACATTGACCCTGGAAGCCAATTCCTGAGACAATGATAAAGCTGTCAAAACATTATTAGCAATCGGTCCAAGTGCAAAAACCGTTATTTCCGCATTTTTAGAATGGTGAATTACCTTAAAAGAACCGGTACTAAAACTATTGTCAGGTGTTGTTTTACCCGCGCCGAGCCGTAAATAAGCCGGTCTGGCATCCGACGTAATCTGACGTATCACTGGTTCTACTTCATCAGCAAATGCCGGCACCCACACGTTGGCGTTCTGTTGTCCGCTCAAACATGCCAGGTCCTCAATAGTATGATGGCTGCTCCCCATAATTCCATAACCATAACCACCTCCATTACCTACCAAAAAAACCGGCAGGTTATTGAAGCACACATCATTACGGAATTGTTCAAGACATCGATAAACGATAAAAGGGGCAATGCTGTAGCAAAAAACCTTGTATCCTTTATGAGCAAATCCGGCTGCGACACCAATCATATTCTGCTCAGCAACTCCGGCATTGATAAATCTCTTGCCCATTTTGGCTTGCAGATTTTCCAATGCATTATATCCCAGGTCACCCGTTATGAAAACAATGGAGTCGTCCTCCATTGCTAACTGTTCCATGGCGTTTGAAAATTCTTTTCTCATTTGAAATATCGCAAAAGGCTATTATTAGCCGATGTTAGAATTGTCCTAAGTGACGTCAGGCGTGCAGAGAAATGGTCTGTAACTGCTCTCCCAATTGATGAATAGTGCCCAGTAATTTTTTGGACTGTTCTATCGATGGATGTTTAACTCCGCTGGCATACTGTCTTACAAGCGCCGGATTAATTCCGCTCCTTTTCGCAATCGCCGTTATATTTAAAAAATCATGCTCCTCAAAGAAAGCCTGCAGATCGTAGTGCAACTCAAATTCGACCGTGTTAATATCAACCTTCTTCCAGAATTTATCGTCTTTCCCCTCATTAACCTGATAGTCAAGAATAATTTCTTTCAGATTATTCAAGGCATCTTTTGGCGTCAGGCCGTAACCATTAGGCATATAATTTCCTTTACCCTCTATCCGAGCAAAAAAATTGACATCCTGTTTTTCGATTATTACCTCTATTTTTTTCATTTGCCGACAACTTTTTTCAAGATGCTGCTAGCCAGTCCCTTTGCACCGTGAAAAGGAACGGGAATGGTTTCGCCAGTTTCCGGGTTCTGGAAAATCTTGTGACTTCCTGTTTGCCTTATTTCGACCCAACCGGATTTTTTCACCAGCCTGAGCAATTCACTCGACTTCATTTATAGTGTGTTTATCAAAGGTAGCAAAAATGCTACTTATTTCCTCAGTTGCTTCACCAAAGTCCTGATCTCGTCAGCTGTTTTGTAAGACTTGGAGCCGCGGCGTATCCTGGTTCTGATGTATTTGGGCCGCTTTTTTGTTTCTTCAAAAATCTTGGTAATGTATTCTCCTAAAAACGAAATACCGAGAATGGTTAGTCCGCCGAAAAATACGATCAGGACGATCACTGTACTGATCCCTTGCGGTGTATCAGGAAAAAAGAATAGTTTCGCAAGTATCTGCCAGAAGATGCCCAGAATGGACAAACCGGTCAAAGCGAAACCTGCATAGCTCATGAGTTCCAACGGTGCAAAACTGAATGAGAATATGGCTTTCTTCGCCCACCAGATATTCTTGGTCCAGTTATTGGTCGAAACCCCGAACATTCTTTCTGGTCTCACATAAGGGACACCCGTTTGCTTGAATCCTACCCAGGCACGCAACCCGCGTAAGAATTGCTCAGTCTCAGGTAAATCCACCAGTTCCTTCACTACTTTGCGATCAATCATGGAGAAGTCGCCTGCATCACGGGGGATTGGAATGTAGCTGAGGCTTTGGAATATTTTGTAAAAGGATTTGTAAAAAAAGTGAATGTGCGGCTTCATCTCACGTTGTACCCTCACGCCATAAACCACATCATTACCCTCCATCCATTTTTCGTAAAACGAAGGAATAATTTCGGGTGGGTCCTGCAAATCCCCGTCCATTAACACCACGCAATCGCCTGTGGCGATCTCCATACCACTTAAAAACGCCGACTGAGAACCGAAATTACGGGAATGGCTGATACCCACCACATTCGGATCTTTGTCGCAGATTTTATTGATCACTTCTTCCTGATTGTCGGGAGAATTGTCGTTTACGAAAATGATCTCGTAACGTACTTTCAGTGTATTAAATGTCTTGACCAACCTTTCGTACATAAAAGGAATAGCCTGCGCATCTTTATAACAAGCAATAATCGCAGTAATAACCGGATTCAGCTTCGGATTTTCGAAGGCTGGGATTACGCTGCTTTCGTACTTAATTTCTTCCTGCCAATGACTGTATTTTGAAAGACCTGTTTCTAGTGAAGTACGCGCTTTCCATCCAAAATCATCTTCGAAAGAGGTTGGATCGCCGTACCATTCTGCCAGGTCCCACTTGCGGTTGGACATGCTTCCCCAAAGAGGCTCCTGCGTGATTGCAAAGGTTTTTCTGGAAGTATCAACCAGGTCACCCATCGTCGTCTTGCGCCCGGTAGCAATGTTATACGATTTCCCAGAAGTGCTGGAATCAATTTTCAATGCGGCATCCAGAAAGGCTTCGACGCAGTCTTCAATGAAGACAAAGTCGCGGCTGATATCCGGGGAAACCAATGAAGGAAGCTGCTTTTTGCGAGCATTTTCAATCAATTTCGGTATCAATCTGTCCGGCTCTTCCCAATATCCGTAAATAGAATACAAACGTAAATTCAGCGTTTTCAGATCGAAAACCTTGGCATAATATTCCAGCAAATACGCCGCTGAGACCTTGGAAACAGCATAATGGCTGTTGGGTTCTACTCGGTCCGTTTCTTTTGGAGAGGTACAGTTAAAGCCATACTCAGAGCTGCTACCTGCATGAATGTATACCATTTCTCGTGTACAGTTCTGCAAAATATTAACCGTCCCTATTACATTGGTTTCGTAGGTCAGATTGACATTGTTTTGCTTGCTGTAAGCGCCGTAAGCGGCAAGATTGAATACGGTCTGTGGTTTGTATTTTTCAAAAACCTCCTGAACCGAGTTATTGGACAGAATGTCGCAATGCACAATGTTCTCAAAAGGAACATTCAGCAATTTCAGACGCCAGGCTTTCGTCGCATCGTGCGTCAAAGCATAGCAGTCTTTACGGATTTTGAAAATATCGTTGAAAAGATTAGCGCCGATAAAGCCGCTGGCACCAAAAACAAAAACAGGCCCTTTTAATTTTTCTATTTTATCGCGGTAAACCGGTAAATGATCAAGCATTCGTCAATTCATTAAAATAACGTTCCTTAACTTCCATTGTAGCTTGCTCATACTGATCCTTGTTCATCGGCAAGTAATGCCATTCCAGCTTGTTTTCCATATAGGAAACGCCCTTACCCTTGACAGTGTTCGCGATAATCGCTTTGGGTAACCCGTTTTTATGAGACTTTAATTCATTGATTGCCAAATGAATGGAGGTAATATCATGACCGTCCAGTTCAACCGTTTCAAAACCGATGGCATTCCATTTTTCAACCGAGGCAGTTTCACCGAGGACTTTATCCGTAAACCCAAAACCTTGCAAACCATTTTTATCAACGATCATAAAGAGGTTATCCAGCTGGTTTTGAATAGCATAATGTGCTGCCTCCCAGGTTGTTCCTTCATTGGTTTCTCCGTCGGAAAGCAATGCGAAAGAATAGGTGCCGTCTCCGCTTACCTTGGCGGCGTGAGCGATACCGGTAGCAATCGGCAATCCGTGGCCCAATGAGCCCGTTGCAAATGGAATTCCTTTATATTGGCGCGGAGCAGGGTGGGCCGGAAGCGTAGTACCGTCCTCGTAGAAAGTACTCAGTTCTTCGTCTGTAATTTCACCCAGTACATTAAGGCAGGCGTAAAGTGCCGCGGCAGCATGTCCTTTCGAAAGGATAAAAGTATCTTCTTCGGCTTTTTGAAGGAAAAGAACTGCGATCATCAGGTCAATGCAGCTCAAAGAACAGCCTATATGCCCGGCATTTGCTTTATGGTATAGGCCCAGAATTTTAAGCCGGAGTTCTCCGCTTATTTGTCTTGGGTCATTCAATATTTCTTCTGCAGTCATGCCTTAATGTGTATATCAATGTAAGAAATTATTGACAAAATAACGGCCAAATCTCCGGTTTCGAGTATGCAATATACAAAATCTTATTTGTCGGCTCGGGATTCAGCGCCTAATTGGTTACTCCGATCCATACCTGAGACCCTTTAATCTCTTGATCTCCACAGGTGCCGGATTGTTGGGCTTTTTGATCCATATTACCTCAGTCTGAGTGGTATCCATGGCCTGTATGTATTGTGCCGTTTTTGGTAAATACAAATTAGTCAGCTGGGCATCCTGGACTGAATAAGGCAGGAAAGTGCGGTCCATTTCTGATAGTATCCTGAATCGTGGTGCCGGATAAAAAATGGTATCCCCCGGTTGGTAGAGCTCTTTGATCTTCTGAGCAGCTTCATAGTAAGGATTTGGAACCCGCGGAGTAGCGAAATAACCGTATTTCACCGATTTGTCTTGATAAAACTCATTGAGCCTTGATCCAACGAAATACAACTGGGCAGTCAGAAATACAAAAATCAACACTCTGAATTCAACTTTTAATGTATTGTAATATTGCAAAAGCAGGCTCAGAACGATGATTACGTAGGGAAATGAAAATCCGGAATAACGTTGTGTAAGCCCATTGGTATGCCCGCTTTTGAACGACATTAAAATCAGGAATAAGGTTGGAAACAACCCCATGATGTAACACATCCAAAGTCTTTTTTTCTCAGCCGGATTGGCTTTATCATGAATGTCGGGAATAAAAGAAAGGGCAAAAATGCTTACCGAGAGAATGGTAAACTGCAATTTATGATTGGTATAAAAAACAGAACTCAGAATAACCAGCAGGTAAGGAAAGCGATGAGTAAGCCAATCCGGCGTTTTGGTCCGGTCTTTGAACCGGTACCAGACGATCAAAAGAATGCCCGTAAACAGAGCAATGATGACATTCTTTTTGCCAGCAAGAGCGTCGGTTAACCCGTTCGTGAAAAAGACGAGATCTGTAAAAATGGGCAGTGATTTGTTGAAGACATTGGCCGCAGTTGCTGGTAGAATAATACCAAACGGATTATTATACGGCATGGTTTCAGCCACCCTTTTATACAGATCGGCTTGGTAATTCAGCGTATAAAGGGTGTATTGGCCACCGCCATAAAGCATCCACAACGTTACTCCCGACAATGCTAACACCGCCGAAATAGCCATCCTGACCCATCCTTTGATAGATCTCAGAAACAACAATGCATAAATTGCATGGGCCATTAAAACGGAGATCGTCAGAAAGTGCGATAACAAACCGAGACCGGCAGCAAGGCTATATCCCAAGTATAAATAGAATGTCTTTTTGTTATCAGACTTATTTTCAATGATTTGGAGAAATAAATAAGTAGCCAGCAGCGTGAGAAAGAAGGTAAGCGAGTAGTTGCGGGCCTGATGACTGTAAGCTATAAAAAATGGCTCGATAGCGACAATCGCTGCGGCGATCAGTCCGGTGGTAACATTGAAAAACCTTTTGCCGAAAAGATAAGTAAGACCAATGATCAAGACACTGAAAATGACGGACAGTGAGCGTGCGGAAAAATCAGAAAGGCCGAAAATTTCCATCCACCAATGCAATATCAGGTAGTAGAAAGGACTGTTTCCGATGTCGCTTCTATTGTTAGCTTCAAAGTAGTCTTCTAGTGTTTTAGGTGCCCAGAATTCGGCCGGGGTGAATGCACGTGGACTGAAGGTTTCGCTATATGTAAGCGACCTATGTACTTTTAGAGGCCGGTAGTCGAGTGTCGGCGTTTTCCAGAATTGGGAGTCCGATAATTTAAGTGTCGAGAAAACCTCTTTCTGATTAGCACCTTCCAATACCACGCCCTGGCTTATCACCATGGTACTTTTCTCATCAAAGAATATGCTGAACTTATCGAGATGATAAAGTCTTAAAGCCAAACCTGCGACTAATATAGCTAGGAGAATAAGCCGGGACCGAAGGTTTTCTTTTGTGTGGTTTAAAGACATTACGGATGATGTTGGCTGATGACTGCGCTTGCTGTTCGCCACGCGGCGAACCGGGATAAACATGATCAAGTTGCCGCGAAATTAAGCAAATTTCCTTTTACAGGATGTTTTTCAAATTTTAAGAATCGTAAACTCTACTCTACGGTTTTTTTGGCGGGTCTGTTCGGTCAGGTTGCTGGCAATGGGTTTGGCAGGACCCCAAGCTTTGGTTTGTATTCTTTTCGGGTCAATTCCTTTGGACAAAAGATACCGTTTCACCTGCTGCACCCGATCCTCAGAAAGCTTTACATTTTTTTGGACTTCTCCCTGATTGTCTGTGTGTCCTTCCAGCAAAATTTCCATCGTAGGGTAGGCATTCATCGTCGAAACGATCCTGTCCAGTTCGGAAAAAGAAGAAGGTATCACTTCTGCGCTGCTCTGGGAGAACATGGTATTGGTCAGCCTGATCTGCTGGCCGGCTTTGATGGGTTGCAGGTAGAGATTCTTTTTGATCGTCCGGAAACTGGTTTCGGCCGAAAGATCCAGATCTTCTGATACCGGGAAATAACCTTCGCCAGACGCTGAAATGCGGTATATTTCTTTTAATGGTAAAATAAGCCGGTACTCGCCGGTTTCAGGGTCGAAAATGGCTTTGGTAAAAACCTCATTGTTCTTTTTAATGTCGGCGACGATTTCTGATTTGACGGATTTATTGGTTTCAGCCTCATAAATCGTTCCGGTAATGACAGCTACCGGATCAGGTTTGATTTCCGGCGTCATGCGAATGCGGAAAATGTCTTCCTGCCCCAGGGATTTTTCACTTGCACTGAAATAAGCATAGTCGCCGGTTGCCGGAATGTTGATGTAGGCATCCCAAAGTGGTGTGTTAATGGAAGGGCCCAGATTTTCTGGTTTGGACCAGTTGACCCAGGTATCGTCCAGACGTCGTGTCAGGAAGAGATCGCCTTCACCGTAGCCACTATGGCCCTGCGAAGAAAAATACAAAGTCTTGTTGTCGAGTGCAAGAAACGGCGTACCCTCGTAATCCGCGGTATTAATGGTATTTCCAAGATGCCGGGGCTCCGACCAGCTATCATCTTTTTGTAAAAATGAAACATAAAGATCCTTTCCTCCCTCCGTGTCACTTCTTTGGACGGAAATAATCATGACATTACCGAAAGGCGAAACCGTCAGCTCCATGCTACCGACATAGCCAGCCAGGTTGGTGATCTTATATTCTTTGGGAAAGCTCCATCCCTGTTTGGTTTTAAAAGAACGGGAAAGTCCAAAATACATGGAGCCGTCCGGGCGATACACATTGATGAGATAGATCGTTTTTCCGTCGGCCGAAATACTTGTAATTGCATTATCCCCCGCATTGTTGATCGGTGAACCGATGTTAGTTGCCTCAGTCCATTGATTTTTATCATTCAATGTAGAAAACCACACGTCCTGCTTTTGGTATGACCCTACATTGCCTGCAAAATTGCTTCTCGTGAAGTACAAGGTTTTTCCGTCCGGAGAAATAATGGGCGCTACTTCCTGACCTTTGCTGTTAATTTCTTTTCCAACGTTTTCTTTCTGGGTTTTCAACTGAACATCGGCTGCTATGTTGATAACTGCCTCGATAGGCTTGCTACTGGGGGAAATACCAATCGCATCTACCTGATTAAAACCAGAAACTTTGCCAGGCTGAAGTACGATCTTGACGGCATTGGCGACTATATCCGACTGCTTTGGGAATACCCGTAACATTCGGCCTTTCACCACCTGCTGAGCGGCTGGTGCTTCGAGGATCAGATACTCTTTTCCTGATTCATCGTAGGCATAAATACGGGTGATAGCGCCGGGGTTGAAGTTCTCGGCAATGGCGACTTGTTTTAAGGGAATGGCTTTTTCGAACCCAACCTTGATCCATTCTTCATTTCTGCCGTCGGCTTCGGCCGGGGACCAGGCGCAGGGACTATTACCGAAATCGGGCAATTTATTGGGGATTCCGAGGATTTGTTTGGCGCGGTAAGTGTGGCCGTACTGGGCAGGTCGGTATTCGGACGAGTAGCCAAGAACTTTATTTGCCCACAAAATATCCTGACCGTAGCAATGACTCGATAGCAATGCGTAGAGCAGGAAAGTGGCTATACTTTTAAAAATAACGTTCATGGGTGCTCCAAGGGCCGGCCGTGCAATTCAATAAAGAGTAATATTATTAAGAATATGGCTGAATGTCAAACCTACTGCTTTGTTCCGATCAGCAATATCCAGTCCCAGCCGGGTTGGGAGTCGGGTGGCTGAACCAAAGCTTCGTTGGACGATTTGAATTCCCCGCCGCTCCATCTTCTGCCAGTCCTCGGACTGTACCAGACAGCACCGAAGTCGGTGCCATTCAAATGGCTCAGATTCAGCTTTACCGGTCGGGAGTCGGGGAGGTAGAGCATGGCCATTCGTTTATTGGACAAAGTGACAATGCCGATTTCAGCCTTGTCCAGCGAATCCACCAGTAGCTCAGGGGAGTCGGGCTGCATATATTCCCATGGGATTCCTTTCAATATTTTGACGAGTTCGTGAATGTACTCGGCCCCGTCCTTGGTAATGTTAGCCTTCCAGGTCGTATTAAAATTTTTGATGGTACTCATGTGGCAAAACCCTGCCGCAGAGCTCAGAATGGACTGGTATGCCTGATTTCGGATCAGTACCGACTGGTCTGTGATCTCTTTGGGGAATTCGGAATTGGCAATCAAAAAGGGGCGTAATGCTGCTTCTGCTGAGTTCTTTTGCCAGTTTGCCAGGGCTGCATATTCCGATGGCGTCACTGTTGAATCCGGAATGATAAATTTTAAATCGGAACGATTGGTAGAATCGTCGTTCATGTTCGTAGGGGAGCAGGTATTGAGTGAGGCCAGGATCTGCCCGTCAGATTCAGACCTGATACCGTCGGAAATGGCTTTGAACTGGAATGCGCTCTGATACTCTTCTTCGCTGACGATCCAGATAATGTTGGAATATTTTGCAAACCTTTTCCCTACATAAGCTCCATAGCTTTTCCAGATTTCTTTTTGTTGAGCATCAAATACTTCGTTCCAGCTTTTTCTCGAAACCACAATTCCAACAACCAGATTTCGCTCTTTCGCAGCTATAATAATCTTTTCAAAATAGTCAAAATAGGGCTTATTCGGTTTGGAAAGGTCATTATCGAGAAATGGGGCGACTTTGTTGTAATTTTTCTGATTGGGTAATGCAGGTAGCAGCTGTACCAGGAAAGTATTGAACGACTGCGATTTACGGATATCCATATATTGAACCGCTTCGGTGTAACTCAGCTTACGCAACATTTGCCACGCCACATCCGCCACCATCAGAAATGGCGAACCGTGGCTGTCGGTAATATGCTTACCGTTTGGACTGATTTTAAGCGGAAACTTGGCATCAGCTTCTTCGAGACTGACAGCAAAAGAAATATGGACAGCGAGACAGGCTGCGAAGATAAAACTGTAAAAATATGGTCTGGACAGTTTCATAACGTAGGCCCGAATGTCTTAACAATCATCATGTTTGGGGTTAAATCAAAAGAATAAATCTTAGCTATTCCTCAGATCTTCAATGGTTTTGATCGGATCTGCGGAGCTGAACACGAAGCTGCCCGCGACTAATATGTCCACACCTTCGCGGACAAGAACGGGCGCATTGTTCAGATTAACGCCTCCGTCGACCTCAATCTTGAAGGTGTACCCGAATTTTTCTCTCAGGTCATTCAGTTTTGCGATCTTTTTGTAGGTATTCTCAATGAATTTTTGCCCGCCGAATCCCGGATTGACAGACATAATCAGCACGAGGGAAACATCACCCAGGATTTCTGACAATACTTCTACGGGTGTATGCGGATTGAGAGCGACGCCCGGTAGCGCACCCAGCTCTTTAATGTGCTGAATCGTGCGGTGCAGATGCGGGCATGCTTCGTAATGTACGGTAAGCGTAGCAGCACCGGCGTTTCTGAATGCTTCGAGATATCGATCCGGCTGTTCGATCATTAAATGTACATCCAATGGTTTTTGCGCATGGCGGTGAATGGCTTCACAAACGGGTAGACCGAACGAAATATTGGGAACGAACATACCGTCCATAATGTCCACATGGATATATCCGGCGGTACTGGCGTTCAGCATTTCAACGTCGCGCTGCAGATTCGCAAAGTCGGCAGCTAATATGGAAGGGGCAATTTCAGCCATGAAATTTCAATAGTAAATGATAAAACTGGCCGAAATTAACGAATTTATATGATTGCGTTAACTTTAAAAGAAAGGCCGTCGAGCAACGGCGATTGGACCTGCTCATCATTTGAAAACGTGGCGAACAGCTCGTACTTCCCGTTCAGCAATGTATGAATCTCGATCGAAGGCTTCTCAGGGAACACGATCCAGAATTCCTTCACACCATATCGTTCATAAATTTTCTTCTTGACAACCGTGTCCAGGCGAAAATTGCTTTTGGAGATAATTTCTACCACAAGGTCAGGAACACCCCGGATCCAATCCTGAATGATGTGCTCGTTTTCCCTGGCAATAAACATAAGATCAGGTTGAAGAGAGTTCACGCCATCTTCGAAAATAACATCAAGTGGCGCATTAAAAACATCTCCCAGGTTTTTGGCTTCCGCATGATCTTCCAGAATTCTTTGAAGCTTCCTTGAAGCCTTTTGATGCGGCGTTTTTGGGCTAGGAGACATAATCTCCTCTCCATTGATGATCTGTGTGAGATCCGGGTTGTACCAAATGGCAGCTTCCATAGTTTTCATAGGTGTCACCTGTTTTACGAAAATACTCAAATTTTGTGAAAAGAATCATGTTGAAAAGTTGCTTGTAACACGCAGTCGGTTATCGACATATTATAGAATACGTGGAACGGAGGTATCGGTCACATTTTTGACATTATTCCCAAAATTTGGAATTAATCTTAAATTTGGGCCGAATCACCAAAGCAGCCGCTATAACCATGAGTCCCGAACAGAAAATCCAGGAGCTAACCGACCAGCTGAACCATTACAACTACCGATATTACCAGGATAGCGTATCGGAAATTTCGGATTTTGAATTTGACCAGTTGTTAAAGGAATTGAAAGCGCTGGAAGATCAGTATCCTGATTTCAGATTGGGCGATTCCCCGACTCAGCGGGTTGGCGGCGCCATTACCAAGAGCTTTAATGCAGTTTATCACCGCTATCCGATGTTGTCGCTGGATAACACTTATAATGAGCAGGAGCTCCGGAATTTCGATGAGCGTGTGCGGAAGGGATTGGACGGGGAGCCGTACGAGTACATCTGCGAACTCAAATTTGACGGGATTTCATTGAGTTTTACCTACGAAAATGGCGTGCTGGTGAGAGGGGTAACCCGCGGCGACGGTACCCGTGGCGACGAAATTACCAATAATGTGAAGACCATTCGCTCCTTGCCACTCCGGGTAAAAGCAGAAGACCAGCCACCGATTTTTGAAGTACGCGGCGAAGGTTTTATGCCCATCACTTCTTTTCAGAAATTGAATGAAGAAATGGAAACGCTGGGCGAAAACCAGTATGCCAATCCCCGGAATGCGGCTTCGGGCTCATTCAAATTGCAGGATTCAGGCGAAACGGCAAGGCGGGCGCTGGATTGCTATGTTTATACTTTTCTGACTGACACAGAATTCTTTAAAAGTCATGAAGAAAGCCTGTTGGGACTGAAATCCTGGGGATTTAATGTTTCGCCGGGCTGGAAAAAGGTTAGTAACATTGATGAGGTGATCGCCTACATTCATGAATGGGAAGATAAAAGGATGACATTACCGCTGGCGACGGATGGTATCGTGATCAAAGTCAATTCCTTTGAGCAGCAGCGTGAACTGGGTTTTACGGCCAAAAGCCCTCGCTGGGCCATTTCATTTAAATACAAAGCAGAAAACAAACCTGCGATCCTGCGGTCGGTGAACTATCAGGTGGGCCGCACGGGAGCTGTGACGCCCGTCGCCAATTTGTGTGATCTGACTGAACGCGCACTTCCATATAATAAAGTAAAAGGGGTGCATCTTTCGGGTACCAGGGTGAAAAGGGCCACATTACACAATGCAAACGAGCTGGAAAGGCTTGGTATACAGCTTGGTGATACGGTTTTTGTTGAGAAAAGCGGCGAGATTATCCCGAAAATAACCGGCGTAGATGTCAGCCAGCGCGAATTATACCCTACTACACCAATCATTTTTCCAACACATTGTCCCGAATGTAATTCTGAACTGCAGCGAAATGAAGGAGAAGTGGCCTTTTTCTGTCCGAATGACAGCCATTGCCCGCCACAACTGAAAGGCAGGATCGAGCACTTTATTCATCGTAAGGCCATGAACATTGAAAGTTTGGGCGAGGGAAAAATTGAATTGCTCTTCGACCTGAATATGGTGCGGACACCGGCCGATCTTTATGACCTTACCTATGAAAATTTGCTAGGCCTCGAAAAAACCATTGTCAATGAAGAAACAGGCAAGACTAAAATCATCAGTTTCAGGGAAAAAACGGTTGAAAATATCCTGAAAGGTATTGATCTGTCAAAAACGGTACCATTCAAAAATGTGCTATTCGCGCTCGGAATCAGGTTTGTAGGAGCTACGGTTGCAGAAAAACTTGCTGCCTATTTCAAATCCATTCAGGCATTGCGGACGGCCACTTATGAACAGTTGACGGCGGTACCGGAAATCGGTGGCCGCATTGCATTGAGTATTGAATCCTATTTCAGCATTCCCGAAAATCAGGATCTGGTGGAACGGCTCGAAAAAGCGGGGCTACAAATGGAGAGCGACGAAAAACCAGTGGAGCTGGAAAGCGATATGCTGGAAGGAAAGACGTTTGTGATCTCCGGTGTTTTTGAAAATTTCGAAAGGGACGATTTGAAAATGAAAATTGAGGTGAATGGCGGACGGGTCCTTAGCGGGGTGTCAGGAAAGCTGAATTACTTACTTGCCGGTGCAAATATGGGACCTGCCAAGCTCGAAAAAGCACGAAAACTGGGCGTTACCATTCTGTCCGAGGAAGAATTTTTAGCAATGATTGAGAATAAGTAAAGAAAAACGGCTCAGAAAGCTAACTTTGTGTTTTAAAATTAACCAATTATATAAGTAAATAATGCCATTGGACCAACGTTTCAAAGGGGTGGGAGCAGCGCTGATCACGCCTTTTGATGAGCAGAATGAGATTGATTACCAGGGGTTGAAAAAATTAATCGACCTGGTGACAGAAGGAGGAACGGACTATCTTGTCGTTCAGGGAACCACAGGGGAATCACCTACCGTAAACTCCAAGGAAAAACGTGAAATTCTGGCATTTACAATCAAGAACAACTATAAGTCCCTGCCAATAGTTTACGGCATAGGAAGCAACGATACCCAGTCCGTTCTGGATTGCATTAAGGAGACCGATTTCAATGGAGTCGACGCTATATTGTCGGTTTGCCCATATTACAATAAACCTACTCAGGAAGGTATCATCGCACATTTCACGGCTATCGCGGACGCTTCACCGGTACCTGTGCTTTTATACAATGTACCAGGTCGTACGGTGACGAACATGAAGCCTGATACCATTGTGGCGCTTGCGGCGCACCCGAATATCATCGGTATCAAAGACGCAGGCGGCAGCATGGAACAAAGTATGGAACTTGCAGCACGAGTACCTGACGATTTCCTGTTGCTTTCTGGCGACGATAATCTGGTTACAACCATGGTGAGCGTAGGCTGGCATGGAGTGATCTCCGTGATTGCCAATGCATTCCCTAAAGAATTTGGTGAACTTACCTGGCATGCATTGGAAGGTCGTTTCAAAGAAGCTGCCAAATTACAGCTCGCATTCCTTGAATTTGACACACTGCTTTACATTGAATCCAACCCGGTCGGCATTAAGAAATGTCTTGAAATTAAAGGAATTTGCAGCTCGGCCGTTCGTTTGCCTTTATTGAAAGCTTCCGATGAATTAGGCGGGAAATTAGAGAAAGCAATGATCCGCGAAGGGTTTTTATAAAAATTAGAAACTTCGATATTTAGCATCACAGGATGGAGGTTTCAGTCTCCGAAGCCTGTGATGTTTTTGTTTAAAATCAAACCGATGAGCCATGATCACGTTTTATCCCGGTCCCTCCAAAGTTTACCCTGAGGTTCAGCATTATGTAAATGAAACTTTCGATAGCGGAGTGATCAGTGCTAATCACCGGAGTGAGGCATTTATGAAAATGCTCGAAGAAACAATTTCCGGGCTGAAATCGAAACTCAATGTGCCTGCGGATTACGAGGTATATTTTGTTTCGTCGGCTACCGAATGTTGGGAAATTATCGCACAATCGCTGATTTCGGAGGGAAGTTTGCACATTTACAATGGTGCTTTCGGGGAAAAATGGATGGAGTACACCCAAAAGCTCACGGGGAGTGCAAGAAGCCTGCCTTTTGAACTGAATGAAGAATCTGAAATTGGAAAAGTTACCTCCAGTGCGAATGAAGTCATTTGCCTCACTCACAATGAAACTTCCAACGGTACTGTCATTTCTGATCAGGTACTGAATGCTTTACGGGCAAGAACCGATAATATCATTGCCATAGACGCTACTTCCTCTATGGCCGGCGTAGTGCTGCCATGGGAAAGTTGCGACGTTTGGTACGGATCTGTACAGAAATGCTTCGGACTTCCCGCGGGAATGGGCGTCATGATTGTTTCACCAAAAGCTGTTGCACGCGCCATTGAAATCGGAGAAAATGCACATTATAACAGCCTGCTTTTTATCCGGGATAATTTTATCAAATTCCAAACACCATATACACCCAACACATTGGGAATCTATCTGTTGGGCAAGGTAATGCAGCAGGTAGCATCAATCCGGGAAGTGTCTGATGAGACTAAAAAGAGGGCGGCTGAATGGTATTCGTTTTTGGCGGACAATGGTTATCAGGCTTTGGTACAAAATGAAGCGGTTCGTTCGGATACTGTCATTGCTGTGCGAGAAACCAGAGAACGGATCGCAGAACTTAAAAAAGCTGCAAAGCAGGCTGGAATCGTACTGGGTAATGGCTACGGCAAGGAAAAGGAGACGAGTTTCCGGATCGCTAATTTCCCTGCTATCACTCAGGATGAGATCGACATTTTGAAGCAATTTCTGGTCAGCATGACATCCCAGTAGCGAAAAAGAGTAGTAAACGGGACTGTTTGCATTTACTAACTAAATATTATTACTCACTCCCGCAGATTATAGATTGTGCGTTTAGATATATTAAAGCAATACCAGGCCCAAACTAAATGTCTTGTCGCCCTGGACTCGATTATTTTTGGTTTTGACGGCGAGGAATTAAAACTTTTATTGGTCAAAAGAGGCATTGAGGACGAGCATCATACATGGTCTCTCATGGGCGGCTGGGTGCAGCCCGACGAAAGTCTGGAAGGGGCTTCGTCCCGCATTCTTTTTGAACTGACCAACCTTACTGACATTTATCTTGAACAGCTTCATACGTTCGGGAGCCCGCGGCGTGACCCCGTGGAAAGAACGGTTTCTGTGGCTTATTTTGCGTTGATTAATGTAGAGGATTACGATTCTAAAATTTCCAAAAACTACGAAGCGCAGTGGTTCTCCATGCAGGAATTGCCGAAATTGCTGTTCGATCATGGCTCTATGGTGGATATGGCGATTGAGCATTTGAGGTATAAAGCCTCGCAGCATCCGGTTGGTTTTGAGCTGCTTCCGGAAAAATTTACAATTCCCCAGCTTCAAAAACTATACGAAGCTATTTTCGGTACCGAGCTAGACAAGCGTAATTTCAGCCGGAAACTACTGTCGACGAATTTGCTGATCAAGCTGGACGAAAAACAGAAAGGTTATTCAAAAAAAGGAGCATTTTTCTATAAAATCGACGAGGAAAAGTACAAGAAGCAGTTTAATACATTCCTGAATTTTCTTCCCGGAAACGGTTCCTAGTATCCTTATTTACCCACTTCCAGCCGGAAAGGTTGTGTAAGCAGACGGTTTTGAGCAACTTTGCTGAAAAATCGCCGGGGGCAACGTCATGTTTAATTTCAAGGAGATAGTATCCGTTACACTTATTCTTTTTTCAGTAATCGATGTCCTTGGTTCGCTACCGGTCATTGTGGATTTTAGAAAAAAACTGGGAAAAATTGAGTCCGAAAAGGCCACATTGGCAGCCGGGTTCATCATGATCCTGTTTCTTTTTCTGGGAGAGAGACTATTGAGCCTTTTTGGGGTTGATGTCGCTTCTTTTGCCATCGCGGGTGCCATTATCCTGTTTCTTTTGGGACTGGAAATGATCCTGGGACGGAATATTTTCAAGCACGATAATATGGATGTGGGAGTCGCTTCCATTGTCCCGATCGCTTTTCCGATCATTGCCGGTGCCGCTACCATGACCACTTTACTTTCGCTTCGCTCAGCTTATGCGATCGAGAACATTCTGGTGGGGATATTGCTGAACCTGTTCTTTGTCTATCTGGTTCTGAAATCTTCAAACTGGCTCGAAAAGAAGCTGGGACAAGGTGGTACCGACATTTTGCGTAAAGTATTTGGTATTATCCTTCTGGCCATTGCCATTAAACTGTTTAAAACAAATCTGTCGATGTAAGTCTTTGACAGGTATTTATTTATAATTCAATACAAATTTCAAAAACCAATACAGAAATGCAACAACTGGACAGCCTGAATCAAGTCGCGGAATTCCATAAAACATTTAAACACCCTATTCTTGAAACACCCACGATCCCTTCGGAAGAAAGAAGCCGTCTTCGGGTAGCGTTGCTGGCTGAGGAGTTGAAAGAACTGGAAGTGGCGATCCTTGAAAAAGACATTGTGGAAGTGGCAGACGCGCTTTGTGACCTGCAATATGTATTGTCCGGGGCTATTCTGGAATTTGGGTTAGGAGGAAAATTCAGAGAACTGTTTGACGAAGTACAGCGCTCCAATATGTCCAAAGCATGTCTGACCATTGACGAAGCTGAGGCAACAGTGGCACATTACAAGGCAAAGGGGACAGATTGCTACTACAAGGAAGACAGCGGGAAATACCTCGTTTACCGCACGGCTGACGACAAAACATTGAAAAATATCAATTACTCGCCAGCAGACCTGGCTTCCATCATCAGTTAATATCCATTTGCCCATTCACTATACCACTATATGACTTCCGTACTCGAACGTTTTCTGCGCTACGTACAAATCGATACGCAATCGGACCCGAATTCCGAGAGTTTCCCCAGTACCGCCAAGCAGCTTAACCTGAGCAATCAATTGGTAGTGGAGTTGCAGGAGCTGGGTGTTACGGATGCGCACGTTGACGAGCACGGGTATGTATACGCGACCATTCCTTCGAATTCGGAGAAAACGGATATCCCCGTGATATGCTTTTGCTCTCACGTAGATACTTCGCCGGATGTTTCCGGAGCGTATGTGAAGCCGATCGTTCATCATAACTGGGATGGCTCCGATATTATATTACCGGACGATACCAATCAGGTTTTGAGGATCGGCGAATTGCATGATCTGGACCAGCAAATCGGAAACGACATTGTTACAGCCAGCGGTACCACATTACTGGGTGCTGATAACAAAGCCGGCGTGGCCGAAATTATGGCCGCTGCTGAGTACCTCATGGCGAATCCTGCTGTGAAGCACGGGGACATTAAAATCCTTTTTACGCCCGACGAAGAAGTAGGGCGCGGAACGGAGAAAGTAGACCTCATCAAACTGGGAGCCGATTACGGCTATACTGTGGATGGAGAAGCGATCGGTACTTTGGAGGACGAAACCTTTTCTGCTGATGGAGTAAAAATCACCATTCACGGCGTGAGTACGCATCCTGGTTATGCAATTGGGAAGCTGGAAAATGCTTTGAAGATCGCGGCGGACATTCTTGCTGCATTGCCAAAAGGAAGCCTTTCGCCTGAAAGTACGGAGGATAAACAGGGCTTTATTCATCCTGTTCAAATGGAAGGTATCCAGGAAAAAGCAACATTAAGCTTCATCATCAGGGATTTTACAGTTTCCGGCCTTCATGAAAAGGAAGCATTGCTGAAACAAATCACTGACGAGGTACTGACAAACTACCCGGGATCATCGGCGGAGTTCAAGGTTCAGGAGCAATACCGGAATATGAAGGAGATATTGGACCAACATCCGCAAGTGATTGAACATGCACTGAATGCTATGAAAATGGCCGGACTGGATCCGATATTGCGTAGTATCCGAGGCGGTACCGATGGCTCACGGCTGTCATTTATGGGCCTGCCTTGCCCGAATATCTTCGCTGGCGAACATGCGTTTCATTCAAGATTGGAATGGGTTTCGGTACAGGATATGGAGAAAGCGGTAGAGGTGATCGTCAATCTTTGCAAGGTTTGGGAGCGGAGTCATTTCAATGATTGAATGAGTGAATGAGCGAATATTTATCCATTCACTCACCGCACAAGCAACTCGGCCATTCATTCATTCGCTCATACATTCATTTATTCACTCATTCAGTCATTCAAAATTCAGTCATTAAAAATTCATGTCCAAGAAGACAAAATACTACGTAGTGTGGCAGGGGCGGAAAACGGGGGTCTTTACAGATTGGAAAGAATGCGAAGCACAGATCAAAGGCTTTGAGGATGCGCGTTACAAGTCATTTGAATCAATAGAAGAGGCGGAGGCGGCTATCCAGCGTGATTACTGGGAGTTTGTTGCGAAGAAGGATAGCAAGCCAGCCATACTTAAAGAAGCGCCAGCTAACATTGGTAAGCCCATCAAAAACAGCATTGCAGTAGACGCAGCCTGGAACACGGCTTCGGGTGACATGGAGTACCAGGGGATGTATTATGCCACCGGAGACCGGATTTTTTTGCAAGGCCCATTCAAAGACGCGACGAATAACATCGGAGAGTTTCTCGCGATTGTGCATGCACTCGCTTATTTGCAAAAAAAAGAAAGTGATTTGCCCATTTATAGCGATTCGAGAACGGCAATCAGCTGGGTCAAAAAAAAACATGCTAATACCAAACTGGTCCTGACGCCGCGGAACAAACCTGTTTTTGAAATGCTGCAACGTGCGGAGCGGTGGCTGGCGACCAATACCTTTAAAAATAAAATCCTGAAATGGGAAACGGAGTACTGGGGTGAAAACCCGGCAGATTTTGGACGAAAATAGAAACTCTTATGGCACGCAACTCCCACTTTAAATTCAAACAATTTACGGTTCAGCAGGACCAATGTGCCATGAAAGTTTGTACAGATGCCTGCGTGCTCGGCGCCTGGGCAGATGTAAAGGATGCTGATCACATTCTGGATATTGGTGCTGGTACGGGACTACTTTCGCTCATGGTAGCGCAAAGAAATTCTTACGGGATCATCGACGCCGTGGAGATCGACGCTGAGGCGTTCTATCAGGCTGGTGAGAATGTAGAAAAAAGCCCTTTTCATGACCGGATCAAGCTTTTTCACTCTGCCGTGCAGGAGTTTGAATCGGATCACCGGTATGATGTGATTGTCACCAACCCACCGTTTTTTCAGTCAGACCTGCTATCTCCCATCGACAAGAAGAACATTGCACATCATGCGAAGTCGCTTGATTTTGAGGAGATACTGGAATCCATTGTCAGACTTCTGACGCCGGAAGGAAAATTTAATATTCTTTTCCCGGTCGATGAAGGAAACCGTTTCAGGGAAAAGGCCGAAAAAACAGGATGGTTTTTAAGCCGCAAACTTACTTTGTTCCATCATGAGGGGAAAAAAGCATTCAGGCAGCTCATGACATTTCAAAGAGAGAAAGTGCTTCAAAATCTGGAAGTTAATGAGGTAATGTACATTTACGAAACTGACGGAGTGACTTACCACCAGGCTTTTAAAGAATTATTGAAAGACTTTTATTTAATATTTTGATCAGGAAAAACACGAACTTTGCACCGCCATGCCGGTACAGGCATACCACTGAACATTATTCATGACCGATTCAGCTATTCAGATTTCCGTTGTAATTCCGCTTTTTAATGAAGAAGAGTCGTTGCCCGAACTCTGCGAATGGATAGACAGGGTAATGGAGGAGGATGAATTTTCGTATGAAATTCTACTAATTGATGATGGTAGCAAAGACCGTTCCTGGGAGGTCATCACCAAATTATCGAAGGAAAACCCGTATATAAAAGGCTTGCGTTTTGTCAGAAATTACGGGAAAACTGCGGCACTCCAGACCGGTTTTCAGACGGCGCGTGGCGAAGTGATCATTACTATGGACGCCGACCTGCAGGATAGCCCCGATGAGATCCCCGAATTGTATAGTATGATTGTCCAGGACGGTTATGACCTAATCTCAGGCTGGAAGAAAAAGCGATACGATCCGATTACGAAGACTATCCCAACCAAAATTTTCAATGCGGCTACACGAAGTATATCCGGCGTATCACTCCATGATTTCAATTGCGGGCTGAAAGCTTACAGAAAAGAGGTGGTGAAAAACATTACCATTTACGGCGAAATGCACCGTTACATTCCGGTGATTGCCAAATGGAATGGTTTTGCGAAAATAGGAGAGAAAGTAGTCCAGCACAGGGCACGCAAATACGGTTACACAAAATTCGGGCTGGAACGGTTCATTTTTGGCTTTCTGGATTTGCTTTCGATTGCCTTTGTGAATAAGTTTGGGCGTAGGCCAATGCATTTATTTGGCAGTCTGGGAACCCTTATGTTTTTTCTGGGAAGCATTATAGCTTTTTGGTTGCTGGGTAAAAAGATCTATAATATTTACAATTTGCAGCCCTACCGGAATGTTACTGAAAATCCATTATTCTTTTTGGCACTGGTAGCTATTATGGTTGGTTCGCAGCTATTCCTGGCGGGGTTTCTCGGGGAATTATTTGTGAAACAGTCCATTTCAAAAACCGGGGACTACAACATCTCCGAGCGGGCCGGAATGTGACAGATATTTGAATTTGAACGAAGAAATTATTCATAAAAAGTTATTACCTATTACACAAATAATGATCGCTAACGTACACAAAGCACATCCCTGGCATGGAATTCCAATGGGTGAAAATGCGCCAGAACTTGTAAATGCATTTATTGAAATTGTTCCTACTGATACAGTTAAATACGAAATTGATAAAACAACCGGCTATCTGATGATCGACCGGCCGCAAAAGTATTCCAATATTGTACCAGCCCTTTATGGCTTTATTCCAAAGACCTATTGCGCTGAAAAAATTGCATTATTGGCTCGTGAGCGCTCAGGAAGAGATGTGACCGAAGGAGATGGTGACCCTCTTGATATTTTGGTGCTTTGTGAAAAAATCATTTCTCACGGAGATATCCTTTGTACTGCCAAACCAATCGGAGGAATCCGTTTGATCGATGGCGGCGAGGCCGACGACAAGATTATCGCAGTATTGAAAGGTGACGAAGTATATGGTGGTTTTTCAGACCTGAGCGAACTTCCTGAGGGAATTGTAGAGCGTTTGAAGCATTACTTTTTGACTTACAAGAACTTGCCTGGCGAAAAAGCGCACATTGAAATTACCAATGTATACGGCAGAGATGAGGCACATGAAGTGATCATGACTTCGGTTGAAGATTACAAACACTCGTTTTACTGAGATTCGATTTAAGCATACATCATTTGCTTCGCTATAATTTTGAGCCGTCCCGGTTAGGGGCGGCTTTTGTTTATTCTTATCTTTGTGCAAATTTTAGATATTTAGTAACAAATAGGTTGAAATCACAAGCTGCTGAATAAAAAGAGCTTAGGATGTCGGCCGGAAAGATAAATGGTAGAGTATACCAGCCCGGTATGAGTAATTTACAAGAAATAAAGAAGCGTCGTACGTTCGCTATCATCAGTCACCCGGATGCGGGGAAAACTACGCTTACAGAAAAGCTGCTGCTTTTCGGAGGTGCGATTCAGACGGCGGGTGCGGTAAAATCCAATAAAATCAAGAAGACTGCAACCTCCGATTTCATGGAAATTGAGAAACAGAGAGGTATTTCGGTAGCTACTTCGGTCATGACCTTTGAATACAAAGATCTGCTGATCAATATTCTGGATACACCGGGTCACAAGGACTTTGCGGAAGATACATACCGTACATTGACTGCTGTGGATAGCGTTATTCTGGTGATCGACTGTGTGAAAGGGGTAGAGGAACAAACCGAGCGTTTGATGGAGGTTTGCCGAATGAGAAATACACCGGTGATCGTTTTTATCAACAAGCTGGACAGAGAAGGTCAAAATCCATTCGAATTGCTGGATGAACTGGAAACAAAACTGAGCATCCGTGTTCGCCCACTGACCTGGCCGATCAATATGGGGGCTAATTTTAAAGGTGTTTACAGCTTGTACGAACAAATGCTGTATTTCTTTAAAATCAATAAAACCAAAATCGAAAGTGATGTCGCGAAAGTAAGTCTGGAAGATGAAAATCTGGCAGAATTATTGGGAGAAAAGGATGCCGAGCAGCTGACAGAGGATGTTGAACTGGTGGAAGGCGTTTATGATGTGTTTTCAGAAGAAGCTTATCAGAAAGGACAACTGGCCCCCGTATTCTTCGGTAGCGCCATTAATAACTTCGGTATCAAAGAATTGCTGGATACCTTCTGTGAGATTTCACCCATTCCTCAGCCACGCCCAACGGATGTACGCGAGGTATCACCGATGGAGCCAAAATTCACCGGTTTTGTTTTCAAAATCCACGCCAACCTGGACCCGCGTCACCGCGACAGGATCGCATTTTTGCGGATTTGTTCGGGGAAATTTGAAAGAGGTAAGTTTTACAAACATGTCAGATTAGGCAAGGATGTAAGGTTTTCGAGCCCCTTTACATTCATGGCTTCGGATAAAAGTGTCATGGATGAAGGTTTCCCGGGCGATGTAGTGGGACTTTACGATACCGGTAACTTTAAGATCGGAGATACATTGACAGAAGGAGAAAATCTGCAATTTTCAGGTATCCCAAGCTTCTCGCCAGAGATCTTCAAAGAATTGATCAATATGGACCCTATGAAATCCAAGCAGTTGGAAAAAGGGATTCAGCAGCTTACAGACGAAGGAGTTGCCCAGTTATTTACATTAGATTTGGGTAATCGTAAAATCGTGGGAACGGTAGGAGAACTGCAATTTGACGTAATCCAGTACCGTCTTGAACATGAATATGGCGCAAAATGTCGCTGGGTTCCTATGAGTGTTTCGAGGGCATGCTGGCTGACGGCGGATGAAAAGCCTGCTATGGACCAGTTCGTTCGTTTGAAAGGTAACCAAATTGCCTATGATAAGGATCGCAACCCGGTGTTTCTGGCCGAATCTGAATGGATGATCAGAATGAACAGGGAGAATAATCCTGCGATACATTTCCACTTTACTTCCGAGTTTAAAACCGAAATGGCTGTTTAAGTCATTTCAATAAAATAAAGAGGGTTGCTGTCAGTTTTTGATAGCAACCCTCTTTATTTGTTTAGATCAGTCTTAGTCAGTTTCTGGGGCCTCTTCCGCCGCCATTAGCACGACGGTCTTCCAGCATGGTTTTGTATTTTTCCTGCTGTTCAACGGTCAGGATTTTGGCCAGTTCCGTGTTGAATGTTTCCATAGATGCCCGCATTTGTGAGCGGTCCTGGGTTTGTGCGTCCCTGAGCTCCTGCATTTTCTGTGCGCGTGCGAGGCTGAGGTTATACACTTGCTTCTGCTGATCCTCGGAAAGACTAAGATTTTCGGTCAATGTCTTGGTTTGATTTTCAGCGCGCTTTTCCGGAGTGGCATTAGCTTCCTGCCTTTGTGCGAAGGCGGTCATGCTTACGAAAGCCATTAATATGGCAAACAATGTTTTCTTCATGGTTAAGAAGTTTAAATACCAGGGTTAGAGTTGAAAAGCGGAGATAGGTTTAACCGGAACTGGAATTTTTTAATAAAGCATTTTTACAGCCAATGCGACTGCAATCGCACATGTATAGCTCATCAGTGTCCCTACGAGTACATACTCCGATTTTTTGCTGATATAGGCTGGCGGAATCTCTCCTCCCGCAGTTTTATCATTGTATCGTAAAAGCGATTTGGCGGCGATCAGAAAGCCAATGGCAGAGAACTGGCTCACCAGTACAAATACAAAAATGAGGAGTCTTTCGGACATTCCTATCCAGCGGCCTGCATTGGCCAGGTTATCATCAATGTCGGGTGCGAGCTTGGTGAGCTCTTCCCGCCACGGTTTTGTGAGGATTCCGACCAGGAATGATATTGGCGAAAGGGATAGCAGTGCGCCGGACAGTATAGCCAGTGTTTTTGGTGTGTAAAGCCAGGTTTTAAAAGTTTCAAAACCAATATTCAATTTGTTGGTAATGATCAAAGTGGCTATGATAATGGTGATTAAATGCGCGGCCTGATCTGCAATGAACCAGGTAAGTGTGCCTTTTTTATCAAACTTAATTTTGACAATATCAATGATGCCGTGGGCTATTCCCAGAACGATAACGGGCATTGGATTGTCCCATTTACCTAACAAAATATAGGAAATGGCAATAACCAGTAATACGTGAAAATAGAGGTATTTGGAGCGTAGCGATTTCTTCTTTTTATCAATTACCCACGAAGTCGGTTGCCAGTAGAAATCAACAAGGACATGCGCCAGGAGGAGCAGCAAAAATTCAGTCATGGCTGTTTATCGTTTTGTGTATAGTGCTAAATGCTTTGGAAAGGTAGCCAAAAAATTTTCAATTGCCCACCATTTGGAGGCCGCAACACGTTGGCTTGCTGCCGACTGACTAATACCTAACCTTTCGGCAATCAGGCTTATACTTTGGTTTTGAAGCAATGCGACGATCACTTCACTTTGTGCGGTTGTCCAATTCTCAATAACCGTTTCCAGCAGATCAAGCGTGGCATTTAGTGGTTCAGACGAAACAGGTAGGGCAATGCCGATCCGTGCCTTTTGCATTCGGATATGGTCCGCCAGGTGCCCTGATAACCTGAATGCTTCCCCGTCAGAGGTTCCCGGACGATCGGTAACCAGTTCGGTTTTACCAATACCAATTGCAATCCGCAGGTCAGTATGAGGCGAGTTTGATCGCATAGCTGCCCTGGCAAGCACCGCTACGTGCATGGCGTCCCCGACATTTTTTAAAACTCCCTGGAAGCTGTCGCCACGATAGATCTCAGGTTTTAAAACCCATTGGAAAGTAGGGCTTTCGCGAAGTATTCTGATCAGTTCTTCTAACCATAAAGCAGCGTCTTCCCGAGCAAAACCCGTGGAATTCACCATGTCAGCGGTGATAACGGCCTGAAATCGTTTCATAACTATATAAGCTTTTTACCTTATAATCGGTAAATATAAGGTAAAAGCCTTATATCGGTTCGATATAAGCTAAAAACCTTATATTTTTTCAGAGAAATAACGGGCTAACTCTTCCCATTCTTCCTTTAATGAACCGTTAAATGTCTCTGAACCAGCGCGTCTGTACCAGTATCCTGCATTCCATGTGTCGCCTTCAACACGATGTAGATATGCATGTAAACGATCATAAGAACGGGTTCCTTCACTGCTTTGGGCAATGTCGTGAGCAGCTTCCCAATCGCCTTTTGCGTCATACCAAAGTGCTTTAAGTAGCACAGAAATGCCTTCCGGCGGTGTAGAGAGAGCAATGGATTCCTTAAATTGATCGTAGGTCATAAGAAAATGATTAAGCAAAAACCTGATACAAGATGCAAAAAAATAGAATGAACAGGAAAATTCTGTTGCCTTATTGTAACTTCTCCTGAATCGATCCGCCCGGCCCTGACTTTTTAAATTTACTTGTATATTGTAATGCTGAATTGTAATTAAATTAACAATATATGTTTAAACAAATATCAACCTTACTAACCGGGCTGACCATTGGCATATGCTGTCAGGCGCAAGGAACATTTCCGCAAAACGGAGCTTACGATGAGCGTCCGGGGCGATATGCTTTCACGAATGCGACGATAGTGGTGGATTCCAAAACTACCATTACGGCTGGCACGATGCTTATTGAGAACGGGACCATTCGCGAGGTAAGCAAGCAGGTTAAAATACCCGCAGGCACTGTCGTGGTGGATCTCAAAGGAAAATACATTTACCCATCACTGATTGACCTGGACTCCGATTACGGATTGCCCGAGGTAAGGAGGGAAAGAGCGGCGGGAGGAAGACAGACGCCTCAGATTGAATCCAATAAAAAAGGCGCTTTCGGCTGGAACCAGGCCGTACAGCCGGAAACTGACGCTAGTTTGTTATTTACACCTGACGCAAAAAAAGCCGAGGATTTCCGTAAAAATGGCTTCGGAACCGTGCTGATCCACGCGCACGACGGTATTGTGAGAGGGAATGGGGCATTGGTGACATTAACGGACGAGCCAGCCAACAAAGCATTATTGAATAAGAAAGCATCCGCGCATTTTTCATTCAGCAAAGGGTCTTCTTCACAAACCTACCCATCGTCCACAATGGGCGTAGTGGCATTGCTGCGTCAGAATTATTACGATGCCGACTGGTATGCCAAAGCTGTCGACAAAGAGACCAACTTGTCTCTAGATGCTTTTAATCAGATCAAAAGCCTGCCTTCCTTTTTTGAAACGAATGATAAATATAGCGTCATGCGGGCTGATAAAGTAGGGGATGAGTTTGGTATTCAGTACATTATACGTGGTGGTGGTGATGAGTACCAGCGCATTAACGAGATAAAAGCAACAAAAGCTACGCTAATATTGCCACTTCAATTTCCCGACGCTTACGATGTGAGCGATCCCTGGGATGCGGACGTCATAAGCATGTCACAGCTGAAACATTGGGAACTGGCACCTAAAAATACCTCCGAAGTAGCCAAAGCAGATATACCTTTTGCATTGACAACTGCCGGCCTGAAAAACAAAGCTGACTTTTGGAAAAACCTAAAAACAGCCATTGAATATGGTCTGCCGAAAGAAAAAGCACTGGAAGCATTGACTACCTTACCTGCAAGTTTGATCAAAGCGGAGGGCCAGATCGGAAGCCTCAAAACCGGGTTGCTTGCCAATTTTATCATTACGTCAGGGGATCTGTTTGGTAAGGACAACGTGATTTATGAAAACTGGATCCAGGGCAAGAAATTTGTGCTAGCCCCAATTAACGCTCCCGACATCAGAGGAACTTACTCATTGTCTTTAAACAACGAGCCGGCCGGAAAAATACAGATCACAGGTTCTCCTGAGAAGCCTGAGTACAAAATTGTTGTTCAGGATTCGATAAAAATCACGCCCAAAGCGATCCTGTCAAACGAATTGCTGACATTGACATATCAGAATAAACCCTCAGGAACAGTTCGCTTGACGGGCTGGCTCACCGGCGCTGATCTGGCAGGAGAAGGAGTGTTACCGGACGGTTCGGTTATCCCCTGGTCGGCGGTACTTTCGGAGAAATACCAGCCAGCAGCAGTTAAAGACTCTACCATTGCGAAACCGAAGGAAACAGGCCAGGTAGTATATCCTTTCGTAGGATTTGGAAACGAAGAATTACCAAAATCTGAGACGGTACTCGTCAAAAATGCGACGGTATGGACGAACGAAAAGGAGGGAATTTTGCAGAATACGGATGTTATCGTGCAGAATGGTAAAATTACCAAAATCGGAAAAGGATTAGCGGCCCCCGCGGGTACGCGGACTGTGGATGGAACGGGCAAACACCTTACCAGCGGCATTATTGACGAGCATTCGCACATCGCGCTGTTCACGATCAATGAAGGCGGGCAAACCAGCTCGGCGGAGGTGAGAATGAGTGATGTCATCAACCCTGACGATATTAATATTTACAGGCAACTGGCGGGCGGCGTAACAGCATCACATTTGTTGCATGGATCTGCCAATTCAATCGGTGGGCAGAGTGCCTTGATCAAGCTGAAATGGGGTGCCAGCCAGTCGGAAATGCTACTGCCTGAGGTAAAGACGATCAAATTTGCTTTGGGTGAAAACGTGAAGCAGTCCAACTGGGGCGATATCGTGAGAACCCGTTTTCCCCAAACCAGAATGGGTGTGGAGCAAGTATATTTCGACCATTTCATTCGTGCGAAAGAGTATTCCAACTCCTGGAAAAAATACAATGCAGCTTCCAAAAAGCAGCCGGGAGTTGCCCCACGCCGGGATATCGAACTGGACGCACTGGTGGAGATCCTGGACAGCGAAAGATTCATTACTTGCCATTCATACGTTCAATCGGAGATTAATATGCTGATGCACGTCGCTGATTCGCTGAAATTTAAGATCAATACATTTACACACATCTTGGAAGGCTACAAGCTGGCGGACGGAATGGCCAAAAGAGGAATCGGTGGATCAACATTCGCTGACTGGTGGGCCTACAAAATGGAGGTAAAAGAGGCGATTCCTTACAATGCAGCCTTAATGTACCACGAGGGAGTTACGGTTGCGATCAACTCTGATGATGCCGAAATGGCACGCAGACTAAACCAGGAAGCTGCAAAAACAGTGGAGTATGGTGGAGTGCCCGAGGAGGACGCCTGGAAAATGGTGACGCTGAATCCCGCCAAACTATTGCACGTGGATCACCGGATGGGCAGCATTAAAGCAGGCAAAGATGCCGATCTGGTACTCTGGAATACTAATCCATTGTCAGTATATGCACGTCCGGAATTTACAATGGTAGAAGGTACTGTTTACTTTGACCGGAAAAAGGATGAGGAAAAGCAAAAATCAATGGCGACGGAGCGGGAGAGGTTAATTCAAAAAATGCTTGGAGACAAAGCGGAAGGTAAACCTACCCAAAAGCCCCAGGCTACCCAGCCACGCATGTGGCACTGCGAAGACATCGTGGGCGTTCATGCAGAGCACGAGGGAACCAAGTAATTTTACATTTCATTGATTGTCAATTCGATATTATGATAAAAAATAAATTAATCCCGGTAATAGGCTGGACGTTGCTGCAATTTTCAATTGCCATTTCCGGGGCAATCGCGCAAAACCCGGCACCCGCCAAAACTCAGACAAAACCGGTAATCCTCACAGGTGCCACCATTCACATTGGAAACGGACAGGTAATCGAAAATGGTGCTGTCGCCTTCGATAAGGGGATCATTACCCAGATTGGCCCGGCTTGGATTATCAATGACAATGGATCTGAGGTCATTGATGTAAAGAAGAAGCACATTTATCCGGGAATCATTTCGCTTAATACTACCGTCGGGTTGCAGGAAATTGCATCGGTACGCGCCACATTGGATTTTAATGAAGTAGGGCAGATCAACCCGCATGTGAGGGCATTGGTCGCTTATAACACGGATTCCGAAGTGATCCCGACATTACGTGGCAATGGAATACTGGTTTCGCAGTCTGTGCCGCAAGGAGGCGCGATTTCGGGCTCTTCGTCGGTATTTTACAGCGACGGCTGGAACTGGGAGGACGCCGTTTTGAAAAAAGATGACGGAATATGGCTGAGCTGGCCACCGTTTTTGTCGAGTACTTTCAATTACGATGATTTTACGGTATCGGTTAAAAGGAATGAAAAACGTCAGGAATTGCTGGATCTTTTCAAATCTACCTTTTCGGATGCCAAAGCCTATTCCGAAACAGCTAATCCAAGTCCTGTAAACCTGCGTCTGGCAGCTATGAAACCATTATTTGATGGTTCGGCGAATCTTTACATTCGCGCCGATTATGCCAAAGACATCATTGAAGCTGTCAAATTTGCGAAGGAGGCAGGCGTAAAAAAGTTGGTGATAGTAGGAGGGGATGAGTCATATAAGGTGGCTGGCTTTTTGAAAGAAAACAATGTTCCTGTCATCCTGAACCCTACGCATCGTCTTCCAAACAGGGCAGACGAAAATGTATATATGCCTTACGAATTACCGGGCTTGCTTCATAAAGCTGGTGTTAAAGTCGCGGTTACCTATGCGGATGAATGGTGGCGCACGCGCAACCTCGCATTTCTGGCCGGTACTTCTTCCGGTTTTGGCAACGTTGCTCCCGAAGATGCTTTGCAATTTATTACCAAAAATGCAGCGGAGATCATAGGAGCAGAAAAGGAAGTAGGAACCCTGGAAAAAGGCAAGCAAGCTTCACTGATCGTTTCCGAAGGTGATATACTGGATATGCGTGGTAACGTAGTGACAATGGTTTTCATCAAAGGCGGGAAAGTAGACCTGGATGATAAGCAGAAACGGCTTTATGAGAAGTATAAGGGCAAATATGGGAAGAAGTAAAACAGAAAATGCCGGGTTTTGCCCAGTCACGGTCGGAAGATTTATTCTTCCGATTTTTTTTGTTTAAAATGGTTTAGTTTTATTTATTATATAATGGATAATCAATTGATTATATCTTAACAGGCAGATTTTTTGGCTATCTTTAATTATTGATAACCAGTAGGATATGCCCGTTTTTAAGGATCACAGAATCAATATAAACATCTGTTGGGGTTTGCTCCCGAAGCCCTTATCGACCATTTATCGGCAACCACCCGGATCGACCATTATACCAAAGTGCTGCATGGTAAGAAGATGTTTTATCTTTTGATGGTGTGCTGCTGTGTCATTCTGATGTCTTTACCGCTGCCCGGCTATGCCAGCGAAGATATGGCCTTGCCAGAAGCAGATATATGGGACATGTTGAAAAGGATAATGGGCACCGTAATATTTTGTGAGCCATCTGGTCTCTTTGGGCAGGAATGGAATACAGATCATGCTATACATGACCCTGATGGCGACTATGATCATTTTAATGTACAAAAAGGCCAACACCATTGGATATAAAACCGCCAAACGAAGGTTTTCGATGGAGGTCAGACACTTGGCAATTGCTTTGATCGTGATCCATTACGGCGGAAACCCGAATCGGCTTTTTAAGACATAAAAAATGGCCGGAATTTCTTCCGACCATGGCTGCGGGATATCCCGCCTCTTTCTAATAACTTTTGATTAAAATCAGAACTTATCCCACCACAGTTTGGTAGTAGCAAGGTCACCACCGATGGCGGTACCGGCAGCTTCGCGATTAGCTGGGTTCAAAGTCTGTTCGTTGATCGGATATATGATCCTTACTGGAATTGCTAATCCCGCGGGAGCGCTTCCGCCCGAAGGAGGGAGTAATTTTGGATAATCCAACCTTCTCCATTCCAGCCAGGCTTCCCATCCACGGTTGTACAAAGCGATCCATTTCTGGAAACCGATTTTTTCTTTAAAATCACCTGTTGCAGTAGTGTAAGCAACTTTTGGCTGCGCCAGATAGGTAGTTGCATCTGCCGCAGTACCACCCCAATATAGTATCGAAGCAGTGATCGCCGCATTGTAATGTTCAGGAGCAGTCCCGGAGGTTATAAAGCCTCTTTCAACAGCTTCTGCAAGATAGAATTCAACCTCAGTGTAGTCCATTAACAAACCTTCCAATGCTGGCTCGATAATTTTTGTTCCTACGTGAGAGAAGTTTGCATAAGTATTGAGAAAACCGTAGTTACCACCAACATATTTTCCATCTGCTGTTGTTGTGAAGAATGAAGCCCTTCTAGGATCGTTCAATGCATTCAATGGATCGATCAGCGTAGACGCGCCTACATAATCCTGCCGTGTTGAATACAGAATGTTAAGGTTCTGTGCGATTGGATTATAGTTTGGTGGTGTGGCGATATATGGGAATCGTGCTCTGTCCGCATTTGAGGTAAACACGTTTGGTGCTGCAGCAGCTACCAAAGTTTTTGCTTTTGCAGCATCGACATCCGCAAGGATCATTCCCAGTTTCAGTTTCAGGGAGTTTCCGAATTTAACCCATTTGGTCATGTCAGATTTTCCTCCAGTGTTATAGATCAGGTCACCTGCGCCAAAATTGCTACCCGCAGCCGGATCTATCGAAGCCAATGCCGCGTCAAGACGAACCAAGATCGCGTCGTAGACAGTCTTTGCATCATCGTATTTTGGAAGCGGATTGCTTGGATTCAAAGCCTCTGAATAAGGAATGTTTCCGAAAGTGTTCAACAGTACCGACCAGCTGTAAACTTCGACGATTTCAAGTTGTGCCAATTCGTTTGCTTTGACTTTGGGATCAATTAGCGCATCTTCATTAAGAAGTCTTTTTGCCTCGTTCAAATCGGAAATCACATCGCGATAAACTGCCTGCCACAGAGCTTGTGGAATGGTACGCGCGGTAAGGTTGTAACGTGGCTCATCCAAATAAGTGGTTGTAGACCAGTGCTGAACATATAGGCGGTAGTTGTTTGTGTTTACGCTGGGCGTAGTCAACACGTCTGCCAAGCCTTTCAGGGCATTGGAAAAAAGGGTGACCGGGGGGACAGTCGTCGCCTTCTTCTCATTGATGTTATAGTCATCCAGGCTATCTACGCAGGATGCTAGCAACACGATTGGTAATAAGAATATGATTAATTTTTTCATGTTGTTTTTAAAAACGGAATTTAACATTGAATCCATAATTTTTCACCGCTGGATAAGCACCTGTCTGGTAACCACCCGCGCCTGCCGATAGTCCTGAACCCAAACCATCCTCTGGATCTTGGTAATCCATATTTTTGTGGATGATCCACAAGTTGCGACCGATCAGTGAGATATCGATTTGTTTGAAAGCCCTCAATTTTGAAACGAGTGACTGAGGTACGCCGAAAGTCAATGCAACTTCTCTCAGTTTCACATAGCTGCCATCGTAGATATACATCGCTCTTGGAGGGTTGGCTGGGTAACCGTAAGCCGTTGCGCCACCACCATCTGTGTTTGCAGCATATACTGTGTTTACAGATCCGTCAGCTTGTACACCTGGGTAGAGAACACCACCACCAGCTGAAACCGGGTCTCTTTTAGGAATTCCTTTGTCGTTGAGGCCAGCTGTGATCGGGTACATACCAGTGCCTTCTCCATACCATTGATCCAGGGACCAGATATCTCCACCGTGACGAACGTCGATCAGGAAGCTAAGAGACAAAGTTTTGTATTTTAATGTGTTGTTCAAACCGCCGATCCAGTCCGGGTTAGGGTTACCGATGATTTGAGCAGAGCTTGCGCTTGCCTGGTACATTCCGTTTGCTTTCACAATTTTCTGACCTGCGTCGTTGTAAACGAAGTTTGTTCCACGGATGATACCGAATGGCATTCCATGAACTTTTCCGTTTGCATCTTTTGTAAATGCAGCATTCAATGTTACACCACCTTGCAGGGATGCGATTTGTACGTTTTGTACGTCTCCGTAAAGGCTTAAAACCTCATTGCGATTTCTTGCAAAGTTTGCAGTTAACGTCCATTCGAAATCACCAGTTTTAATTGGCGTGATGAAAGCTGAGACTTCAACACCTTTGTTTTGAACTTCACCGGAATTTACGTACCGGGCTGTATAACCTGTTGCTGATGTAATATCAACCGGAAGGATCTGATCAAGCGTGTTACTTTTATAATAAGTAACATCAAAACCTGCACGTTCCTGCAAGAAACCCATTTGAAGGGTGAATTCCAGGTTTTTAGTTCTTTCTGATTTTAGTTGAGCGTTGTTCTTCGTATTAGGCAACGAGAAATAAGGGACAGAGCCGATTGCTGTTGGTTTGTCATAAATATCCCTTGTAGCTCCAAATGGTGCGTCGTTACCTACTTCTGCGTAGTTAGCACTGATCTTGCCAACACTCAACCAGTTGTTTTTCAGAGCAGGGAGCTCAGAGAAAACAAAGTTGGCCCCAACAGATGGATAGAAATAAGTGTTGTTGGATTCAGGAAGCGTGGTTGATTTATCCTGTCTTGCAGTTAATTCAAGGTTAGCCAGATCTTTGTATCCAAAAGAAGCCTGTCCGTACAAACCATCCACTCCTATGCGTTGAAGTTGCTCAACTGGTGCTTCAACCGGGTTTTTGGAGTTTTCAATAGAGTAAAGGTTAGGAACTACAAGTCCACCGTTAGTTTGTGTACGGATTGAAGTCATTTTCGATCTTCTCATGCTACCACCCAACAAACCCGAGAAGTGAATATCCTTTGTAATTTCCTTTCTGAAATTAGCGATTACGTCAAGGTTAGTTTCGTTAAATAAGCGGTTGTAACGTGCGTAAGCGCCAGGAGCTTGGCTGAAAACCGCGATTCTCTCCTCCTGCATATCGCTAGTTCCGTTATAGCTGAAACGACCTGTGATGTCTACCCATGAGGCGATTTTGTAAGTTCCGGTAGCATATCCGAAGAAGTTGTCACGGCTGTCGTTGTTATAATTTTTGTACCTCGACCAGTAGGGGTTGTCAGCGTAGATCGGATAGTTGTTTGCAAACTGGGCGCCTGTGCCTGAATGGTTTGCCCAGTTCCAGGTAACATTCTGCCCATTTCTGAAATATGCATCTTTCAATTCAAGCACATCAACATTGGTCTGAAACCACTGACGGAAAGCTTGGTTAGGGTTTTTACCGCTATAACCAGTTCCGAAACGGCCCAATCCTTTAATTTGTGAATAGTTCACATTTGCAGATACGCTCAGTTTTTTCGACAGATCGTAGGATGCTGAAAAGTTGAAAAGGTTTTTGCCTAGCTTACTATTTGGAAGGACACCTTTTTCATCATTTCTCGCGTAGCCAATTTTAAAAGTGCTGTTGTCGCCACCACCGGTGATGTTAATGCTCTGGTTAGAGGTAACACCTGTTTCATAAAATTTGTCAGGGCCATTCTGAGCAGCAGTCCAAGGCGTCATTTTTTGGAACGAAGGAGATGAAGGGTCGATCGCATTCCATTGATAAACCATCAGGCTAGGGTCGAATTTAGGGCCGAACGAAGCATCCGAATCAAAGGAAGCAATTTTGCCATCGCCTGATCCAAGATTGCCGTTGTAAAAGTCAGTAGCGCCACCGTAGCCCGCACCGTATTCTTTTTGATACTTTACGTAAGTTGATTTGTCGATTTTACCCCAGGTAACACCCGAGTTAACAGTTACGTCGAAGCTGTTTTTCCGGCCTTGTTTGGTAGTGATCAAAATCACACCGTTTGCAGCACGCGAACCGTAAAGGGCAGTTGCGGCAGCACCTTTCAATACGTTAATGGATTGAATGTTATCAGGATTGATATCAGCAGCAGCGTTACCATAATCAGCACCAGTTCTACCAGTTTGCTGGTCAGTAGTGTTATTGTTGGCATTAGAAACAGGGATGCCATCAATTACATAAAGAGCCTGGTTGTTTCCAGTGATTGATTTGTAACCACGGATGATCGTGCTGGTAGAACCTCCCATCGTGTTACTCGCCTTGATATCCACACCTGCTACTTTACCGGAAAGGGCATTCATCATGTTGGTGTTGCGGCCCTGCGTAAGTAATGCCGAGCTAACCTGCTGCGCAGCATAAACCAGTTCGTTTCGTTTTTTCTCCTGACCTAATGCTGTTACAACAACTTCTTGTAACAGACTTATGTCATTGGTAAGGGAAACATCTATGGTAGACTGGGTACCCACAATAATTTCCTTCGTCTGGAAACCAATAAAGCTAAAAACCAAAGTAGCGCCCGACTCGGTTGTAATGGTGTATTCTCCCTGGGCGTTTGTGGTGGTACCCCGATTAGTACCTTTCAAAGAAATGTTAACACCCGGTAAAACCGAGCCGTCTTCAGCGCTGACCTTACCGGTCACAGCGCGGTCCTGGGCATAGACTTGTGCGCATAACAGCACCAAGCACCCCAGTAGGGATAATAGAGTCTTCCTCATAAATGATTAAATAGTTAGATTTGTTATGTTAACATAATGTTGCAAAATTAATTATTAGTTTAACCATTACAACCATGCAATTGCCAGATTTCAAAATATACTTTGGTTTGGTATATGTTTTCGGCGAATTTTATAGCAGGATTTGGCCGTTTTTTGCGATTTTTTTAAATGTTTAAAACTTCCAAAAAAACAGCTCTTGTTATGTTTTTGTTAACAGATCTCTCCTTTCTTTAACTTTTTCGTAGTATTCCCTCCAAGACTTACTGAGATTATCAATGATTACAGTCAACTGACGGTATATGTATACGTAGCTGTTATTAAGAATTAATATAAATTATATAATCTTCGCTATTTTTTTAAATCATCCTCAAATCCAATATTTTATTCATGGCTTATGATAGGATTATTCTAACATTTTTAAGGTTTTGCAGAGAAAAAACGAGCTGGTTTGGACGGGCTAAATCGTGGTTTGTGAGGCTTACGTGTATGAAAATTGCACGGTGCTAGGCATAAGGTTATTTACCAAATGTCGAATATGATTACAATTATTCTATTGATCATGTAGTACAGTTGAAATTTTAATAACAAATCGGCATAAAAGCTAAACTTCTACAATATACGCTTTAAGGGGTGCTTTTGAGTATTTGTATATTTTTTTGGCAATAAAACGATTCTAATACCAAATTATATTCTGGGCTTGGTGCCCCAGGCATTGTAATTTTATTAATTCGGCAGTAGTTTTGTAACCAGTAAAATCAAATTATCCTATTAAACAAACTCTAAATCATTGCTATGAGAAAGATTCTACAATTGTTGATCTTGATCGCCTTACTAATGCCTGGGTGGCACACCTATGCCCAGGACAAGGTGGTATCAGGAGTCGTGACCGCGGATGACGGGAGTGTCCTGCCAGGAGTGAACATTACAGTAAAAGGGACGACAAGAGGGGTAAGCACAGACACAGAGGGGAAGTATTCTATTTCAGCTCCGGCCTCTGCAACATTGGTATACTCATTCGTGGGTTACCTTGGCCAAAGTATAGTAGTAGGTTCCAAAACCACAATTAATGTAACGCTGGTGACCGACGCCCAGCAGCTTGGAGAAGTAGTGGTTACAGCCCTTGGTATTTCCCGCGAAAAAAAATCGCTCGGATATTCCACTGCTACCATTACCAACACATCTATTACAGAAGCAAGGAATACAAGCCCGCTGGATGCCCTGAATGCCCGGGTACCCGGTTTATCTGTGTCTACTGCTTCGGGAGCGCCGGGAGCTTCAACAGTTTTGAACATCCGGGGTTTTAACTCTGTAACGGGTAATAACCAGCCATTGTACGTAGTCGATGGTGTGCCGATGAACAACAGGGGAAATTCTTCATCTACAACTGCTGCAAACAGCAATGATGACTTCAACAGGTCGATGGACTTTGGTAACCAGATGAATGACATCAACCCAAACGAAATTGAGAGTATCACCGTTTTGAAAGGTATTTCAGCGTCGGCTTTGTATGGTAGCCGTGCTGCTAACGGTGCGATCCTGATCACTACCAAAAGAGGAAAGTCAGGTAAAACGACTGTGGACTTTTCAAGTTCTTTTGCCCAATCACAAATTCTGAGGGTTCCTCACCTGCAAAATACTTACGGACAGGGATGGAGCGGACTGTTTGACCCGATCGAAAACGGTTCCTGGGGGCCTAAAATGGACGGCTCAACCAGGCTGTGGGGTAACGTGGTGGACAATTCACAATTGTTGAAACCATTCGCTGTACAGGAAGATAACCTGAAAGACTTTTTCGACCGTGGTTACGAATGGAACAACAGTATTGCTGTTTCCGGAGGTACCGAAACTGCCAATTACCGTGTGTCTTATTCCAATGCCATGGCGGACGGTGTAGTACCAACCAATGCAGATTCGTATAAGCGTAACACGTTAAGTCTGAATGGCGGGTTAAAGCTGGGCAAATTCTCGGTTAACTCGAACATCAATTACGTTCACAAACACCAGAAAGCGGTAGCAACCGGACAAGGTGACGACGCAGGCGGTGGAAAGGTGGTATGGCAGGAGATCATTCAGATCCCGAGAGACCATTCTATTGTAGATTCAAAAGCATTTCTTGATCCGAATAATCCTTTTGGCAAGTTCATGGATCTTGATAATTATTTTACACCATACGCACAAAACCCTTACTGGACGCTGTACAACCAAGGTAACAACTACGATGAAGACCGTATTTTTGGTAACATCGAGTTTGGTTATCAACTGCTGCCAAGTTTAGGTGTTCAATGGAGAGTGGGTGGTGACTACTCCGATGCATTCCAGAAAGACTGGGGTAATGTGGGCCGGATCACACCGGGCACTCCTAACAGCACGGCCAACAATGTATTTGGTAGTGTGGCCCAGTTGTCGAGAGGTAACCGTCAGTTCAACAGTGACCTGATCTTTAACTTCAAACATAACTTCGGAACCCGTTTTGATGTTCAGGCATTTCTTGGACATAACCTGAATGAAAGATCGGGACTGACCAACTATGCGAAAGTGACCAATCTTGACTTGCCAGGTTTTTACAGCCTTTCCAACAGCTCGGTAACCCCGATCACATTCGCAACCACTACAATGCGTCGTCTGGTCGGTGTTTATGGTTCCGCCACATTCGGTTTCGATAGCTGGTTGTACCTGACAGTGGGAGCGAGAAATGACTGGAGCAGCACATTGCCAAAAGGTAAAAATTCCTACTTCTATCCAAGCGCGAGCATTAGCGCGGTGCTTTCGGAGGCATTCAAGCTTCCTGCACAGATACCATTTGTTAAGGTACGCTTTGCTGCCGCATCAGCCGGTAATGACGCCGATCCTTATCAGGTGTATTCCGTGTATGTTCCGGGTAGTGTGAGAGCGGGTGGTTTTGGTAATATCAACTTCCCATTCGGTGGTGTTAACGCCTATGAAGTTTCCAATAACCCGGGTAACCTTGATTTGAAACCTGAAATTTCGCAGGAATTCGAAGCCGGTCTTGAACTTGGTTTCTTTGGCAGAAGGGTAGGACTTGATCTTAGCGTTTATGATAAACTGACCAAAAACCAGATCATCAGCCTGAACCTGGAACCAGCAACCGGCGCCACAGCGCAAACTGTGAACCTGGGTAGCGTTAGAAACCAGGGTTTGGAACTCGCATTGAACCTGATCCCGGTTCGTACAGCGGATTTTGAATGGGGCGTGACCCTGAACTACAACAAAATCAAAAACGAAGTAGAGTCACTTGGTTTGGAAGGCGGATCGGGTAACATCCTGCTCAACAGCAGCTACAATGTGAAGCTTCGCGCCGTAGTTGGTAAGCCACTTGGCGCTATCTACTCTCCTGACGTGAGGCGTGATCCCGACGGCAATGTAGTTGTGAACCCTGAAACGGGCTTGCCATTGCAAAGCACCGAAGAAACTTACAGAGGTTCGATCAATCCTAATTATACGCTGGGACTTTCAACTTACTTGACCTATAAAGGTTTTAAACTGAGCGCAAATGGTGATTACCGTAACGGCGGTGTGTTTTATTCCTATACTGCCAGGTTGAATTACTTCAATGGGAACGCGTATAATACTCAATATAACGATAGAGAACCATGGGTAATTCCTGGTTCGGTGGTACAACAGCCAGATAATACTTATACAGAAAACACGACGCCGATCTCACGTGCTGATGTTTATACTTACTATGGAGGTACCACTTCCTACGAGTATAACCACGTGTTGCCGAAGACTTTCTTTAAGCTCAGAAACGTGTCATTGACTTATTCTGTGCCAAAAAGCTTCCTGGCCAAATCGCCGGTCCGTGTAGCATCCGTAGGCGTTTTCGGAAGAAACCTAGTACTGTGGACACCAAAAGGAAACCACTTTACCGATCCCGAGGCGAACACATTTGGTACCAGTCTTAAAAACCTTTACGGTGAATTTGCATCTGGTCCTTCTGTCGCAACGTACGGCGCGCAGTTAAATCTATCATTCTAATTCAATTTCAAATGAAAGGTATAATTAAAAATAGTGTATTGCTGTTCGCAGCACTTGCACTGGGGTCTTGCAATGACTGGCTTGATGTTAATGAAGATCCCAATAACCCAACCAATGTAGCCCCACAATACGTATTGCCAGCCGCGCAGGCGTCGGTAGCAGGTACGGTAGGCGGCGATTTTGCGATCATCGGCGGAATCTGGTCTCAACACTGGACGCAATCCAATGCAAGTTCCCAGTACAGGACCATTGACGCGTATAACCTGAATGCGGCAGATTACAACACTGCCTGGACCGAGCTATACGCCGGAGGCTTGAATGACTTCGAAGACGTGAAGAAAAAGGCGACCGAATCAGGAAATAATCTGATGGTATTGCAGGCGGTGGCTGTTCAGTCATACGGTTTTCAAATGCTGGCCGACTGGTTTGATAAAATTCCTTTGACAGAAGCACTACAGGTAGAAACTAATAAGGCGCCGAAGTACGACGACGGGCCGGCTGTTTATGCTGAGTTATTGAAAAGACTGGATGCAGCACTTGCTCTGGATTTCGACAATGGAAAGTCTACGCAGGTAACGTCCGACCTTGTTTTCGGAAGTTTGAGTGCGGCCGATCAGCTTGATCAATGGAAACGGTTTGTCAATACGCTGAAACTGAAAATGTATCTTCGTCAGACGAGCAGCGCCAATTCGGCACAGGCAATTGCAGCGATCAAAGCAATGCTTGATGCTAATACGGCGTTCCTGGAAGGACCGGCAGCTATCACCCAGTTTGTAGACGAGCCTAACCGTAGCAATCCATTGTACGAAAACAATGTACGCCAGCTTAACACAGGTACTAACCTGAGACTAAGCAGAACGCTGTTCAGCTATTTGGATGAAAATAACGATCTGGATAGATTGAATGCATATTTTACCCCTGGTTCGGGCGGGCAATACGGCTTGGTTCAGGGTGACTATGGCTCAACAGTCGCTCCGACTATACCCAGTGTAGCGAAAATGACCGCCACCGATCCCTTCTTCTTTTTTAGTACTGACGAAGTATATTTCCTGCTTGCAGAGGCATACCTGCGCACCGGCAATGAAGCGATGGCCAAATCATTTTATGACAAGGCGGTGCAAGCTGCTTATGCCAAGTTCAACATCACGTTCGATCCGAAGAAAATAGCTGCTGGCGGCGTGTATGCCTACCCTACGACAGGAACGACTGAAGCAAAATTGAAAGCCATCATCATTCAAAAATGGGTAGCAATGTTCCGTCAGGGCTATGAGTCGTTCTGGGATCAGGCACGGACTGGGTATCCTGAAAAATCGCCGGTACCAGTAACCAGCAACAGTTATGTACCTGGGCAATGGACTTCCTCAGTACAGGCGGTGACCTCGGGCGGTGCGCTTCCGAAGCGTATCCCTTTCACATCGGCCTCACGCGACGTTAACCCTAATACCCCGCAGGTGCCGAACATTACGGACAAAGTCTGGTGGATGAAATAATTCAAATCAATATTCAGATGAAAAGATTTATAAAATATATAGCCGTTGCGTTTATAGGTGCCCTTTCTTTATCCTGTGAAGAAGAGAAAGTAACCGAAGGGATTTCGGAAATAACCTATTTTCCTGATTTTGATTACAAAGGTGACGAACTGATACTCTTGCCGTGCGGAACAGCGTTCACAGATCCCGGGGTAACAGCATCTGAGAATGGGACCTCCATTCCAATCACAACCAGTGTTTCGCCAATGATCAGCGGTGGTACATCTGCCGAGGTCGGTGCAACACCCGACAGGTACACCGTCAACTATAGTGCCGTGAATAAAGATGGTTACGATGCCAATGCATCACGGGTTATATGGAGGGCTTGTACAGGTGACCTGAAAACCTCGATCGAAGGTCTGTACACCTCAACTGTTTTTAGAAATGGTGCTTCTGGTGCTCAGTACACTAATATGAGGTATGTACTTATTCGCAAGAAACCTGGTACTACCGATACTTATCAGATATCCGATGCCATTGGTGGTTGGTATGCATTGGGAAGGGCGCTTGGGGATGCGTACCTGGCTCCGGGACTAGAGGTTACTGCGAACAGTATTCCGAAAAACGACTTCAAATTTGGCGGTGCTCCGCAAGTGTTGGGCTTCGGTGGTCCAGTGACTCCAAAAACGCTTACGGTTGACCCTGCAACTAAAACAATCGTGATGACTACCGAATGGAACATTTATTCCTTCGTAACTACATTGAAGCAAGTATCATTTTAAAACCAGATAAAAATGAATAAGATTTTAGGATATATAGCTATTCTCATCGCAGGCCTTTCTATGTCAGCCTGCGATCTGGGAAGTGAACCCACTATCGAAGGGACCAAGTTGCAAGCAATGGCAGGTGAATGGTGGATCAATGTGCTGGTTGACGGCGAAGACATTGGTGCGGGTTTTAACCTCATTACCACATCAAATACCGCTGCGAACAATGAGACAGACCTCATTTTGGATGATCATGAATTATGGCCTGCGAAAATCGTCGCCAAAGTTAGCCTTCCGGGCCTGACCTTTGTAGCTGCTCCTGGTTTGAGCAATGCTTACGATCCCGACATTAAAGTATCGGTGGTTGAGGGTAAGATCCTGAAAGGCATGGCTACTACGCCGGGAGGGAATAAAACGGATTCTATTTATGTAAAATTTGAATTTTCGGATGACCCGGGCACACAGTACGAATATGCGGGCTACCGTCGTACCGGTTTCCGCGAAGACGAGCATTGATCGCCGAAACCGGAAAACTTAATTTGAATTGAATACAGAGGCCTTATCTTTCACAGGATAGGGCCTCTGTGTGTTTCTTGAATGCTATTCTGTATTATATTGCGTAAATGCATTCCTAGGACTGATTATTAACTTTTAAGAAACACGCTGCATGGCATACGCTACATTTCGTTTTTCCAAATCTATATTGAAAGCGCTGTTGCTGTTACCGGCAGTGTTTCCTGCCACCCAGGCATTCAGCCAGTCGAAAATAAACACTGCTATAGATCAGAAAGCGCAGACGCTGGATAAAAAACTGGTGGAATGGCGGCGCGATTTTCACCAGAATCCCGAACTCGGCAACCGGGAGTTCAAAACCTCTGAAAAAGTTGCCAATCATTTAAGGAAACTGGGAATCGAGGTTACGACCGGCATCGCTCATACGGGTGTGGTAGGTATTCTGAAAGGCGGAAAACCAGGCCCCGTGGTGGCACTTAGAGCTGATATGGACGGACTGCCGGTGACGGAAAGGGTTGATGTACCATTCAAATCAACAGTAGTGACCGAGTATAATGGTCAAAAAACGGGCGTAATGCATGCTTGTGGGCATGATACGCACATTGCGATCCTGATGGGCGTGGCGGAGGTGCTGGCGTCCGTGAAAAGCGAGTTGCCCGGAACAATCAAGTTTATTTTTCAACCAGCCGAGGAAGCAGCGCCAGCAGGCGAGGAAGGTGGTGCACAGCTTATGGTGAAAGAAGGTGTTCTGGAAAATCCCAAAGTTGAAGCCATTTTTGGTTTACACATTGATTCTCAGCTTGAAGTCGGAAAGATTTCATACAGGCCGGGCGCAACCATGGCGGCAGTAGATTTTTTCACTATTGATGTAAAAGGAAAACAAACCCACGGCGCTTATCCGTGGTCAGGGGTGGATCCGATCGTGACATCTTCTCAGATCGTGACTGCCTTGCAAACCATTGTAAGCAGAAACTTAAATATCACCCAGGCACCGGCGGTAGTCACGATTGGAGCAATCAATGGCGGTATCAGGGAAAATATCATTCCCGAATCAGTAAAAATGATTGGAACGATACGCACGTTTGATGAAGGAATGCATACCTATATTCACAAAAGGATCAATGATATCTCCACGCACATTGCCGAAAGCGCGGGAGCGACGGCGCAGGTGAAAATAAACGTAATGTATCCGGTGACGTTTAATGATATACCACTAACTGAAAGAATGATCGGTACCATTGAAAATGTTGCAGGAAAGGACAACGTGAAAGTGATTCCAGCCAAAACCGGAGCAGAAGACTTTTCTTATTTTCAACAAAAAGTACCCGGTTTGTTCTTTTTTCTGGGTGGTATGCGCAAAGGGAAAAATGTGGCGGACGCTGCTCCACACCATACACCTGACTTTTACGTAGACGAAGGTAGCCTCGTTTTAGGAGTTCGCTCACTCAGCAGGCTGGCAACAGATTATCTGGAAAAAGCAAAAAGTAAATAGGAACGAATGTCATTCGGGAATGTTCTTCCTGACCTGATCGAAAAGCATGCTCGGGAAGAACCTTTTCAAATATATGGCAGCCACTTCTTTGAAGCCGCCGATATAGATTTCCTTTTTATCCTTTTTAACAGCGTCCAGGATCTGGCGCGCACATTCGTCGGCAGGAATGCCTTTGGCCTGATTGGCATCCATTTTACCAAATTTAGCGCCGGATTCATTTAATGCATTCAGCGAAATATTGGTACGGATATAGCCCGGACAAATCGTAGTAACCTTGATATTATCCTTATAACCCTCAGCGCGCAAAGAATCGTAAAATCCCTGCAAGGCATGTTTGGCAGCATTATAGCCCGACCTCATGATGGTGCCAATCTTGCCAGCCACGCTGCTGATCACAATAAAATGACCACTTTTTTGCTTGGTCATGTAAGGTAAAACGGCTTTCGTTAATGCTACGGTACTGTAAAAATTTACATTCATTAGACTCTGATACACTTCAAGATCTGTGTCCTGAATGTATGACCGCTGGCTTACACCGGCATTGTGTACCATGATATCAATCCTTTGAAAATGACTGATAACCTGCTCAGCAGCAGGTTTGGCTTTCTCAAATTCCGTTACATCCAGGGGGAGTACCAGTACGTCACCGTCAGGAAGTCCCGTTAGTTTTTTCACGCGGATCAATTCCTCCTCGCGGCGGGCAGTTAGCACCAGTTTGGCACCTTCTTTGGCAAAAGCCAGCGCAATAGCCTCCCCGATTCCCGAAGAAGCACCCGTGATCCATACTACCTTATCCTTGAAAGTTTCCATGTGTTAAATCTGAATATCAGGAGCTTGTGGCAAAAAACGGAAATTGACCTCATGATCCCCGACTTCCAGAGAAGCCTTCATACCAATGCTCATCGCCCTGTTGTCACCTACGTGGCCAACCGGGAAATTGTAACATACCGGATAGCTGAACTCGGCAACATGCTCTTGAACGATCTCGTAAGTATCTTTTCCAAATGAGGGGTTACCATTGTCCTTCATATCAGTAAACTGTCCTACAATCAGTCCTGCGAGGTTGGTCAGCTTTCCAGCTCTTTTCAGCTGGATCATCATTCTGTCCAGATTGTATAGGTATTCATTAATATCCTCAATAAACAGGATCTTGCCTGTCGTATCGATTTCAGTTTCGGAGCCGATCAGATGCGCAAGAAGGCATAGGTTTCCGCCTACAACCTGGGCGGTAGTGCTTCCGGTACGGTTCAATGAATGAGATGCAAATGTATATGCAGGCTGTTCGCCAAAAAGCATTTGTCTCAATGATTCAGCAGCTTCTTCCGCGCCTTCCGTAGTAATGGATTTGGCCATAGGAGCGTGCAGGCTGGCATAACCGAGCTGGTAAATTCGGGAAAGGATCACAGTAAGATCGCTAAAACCGATAATCCATTTGGGAGATTTTAAAAAACCATTAAAATCAAGACCATCGACGATCCGGGAGCATCCGTAGCCACCACGTGCGGCGATAACAGCTTTGATATCAGGATCGTCCAGCATCTGCTGCAAGTCTGCGAGACGTACAGCGTCCGAAGCCGAAAATTGATTGAATGCACTTTGTAATGTGGTACCTTCTACCACTTCCAGTCCCCACTTGTTTTTGAAGATATTGATACCAGGCACGATATCGTCATACTTAACCACACTGGCGGGAGCAATTATCCCTATTTTATCACCTGGCCTCAGAAAAGGCGGAAGCTTTATTTCGTTCATTCAAATAAGTCAAAGCATTGACGATATCTTGTGGACGTGGAAGAAGATGTCGTCAATGTCGTCATGAATAATTGTTAACCTGGGACTAGTAATGTCCCTTTAATGAGAGTATGTAAACGGTATTGCCTATTATTTCGTAAATAATACGGTGTTCCTGATTTATTCTGCGTGAATATTTTCCAGCAAGCTGATGCTTCAATAGCTCTGGTTTACCGATCCCGGAAGTGGGCGTTTCCCTTATTGATTGAATAAGTTCTCCGATCTTTTAATGAGATTTTTCTGACCAGATTTATGCCAGAATTGCAAATGCAGAATAGCGAGCTCTGTAAATTCTATTTCGAAGATATCAGATCCCATACATTAGCGCCTGCTTCTAGTTTAACGGTCTTGCCAGCCTTCATTTGCTTTTCGCTCAATTTTACCATCGCAACAAATTCAGGATCATATTCCTTATCTTTTGCTTCTTCAAAAGGAACTTTGAAACCGTTAAGAAGTGCTCTAACTGCTTGCAAAACCGCTTTGTCCTCGGTATTAATGAATAGCGTTGTCATTGCTTTATTTTATTAAGTTATCACTAATGATACCACGGCTGACTAAATAAACACCACATCCTCAACCAGATCTGTCCCCATTTCGCGGTTGATCAGTTCTACAATTTTGGTTTTGGCGCGGAAAAGTTCATTACGTAGCGGAGCCGATTCTATCTGAAGAAAAAGCGTCCTTTCTTTAATGTAAACCGTTTTGGTACGGGTAGCAATCGCCGAACCCATGATCTTGTCCCAATGTGCCACGACATACGACTGGTCGAACCGGTTTCTGATCCGGTACTTGTCCAGCATCTGATCAATAGCATCCTTCAAGGGGGTAATTCCCGGTCGGCGGGATGCTTTTTCTTTGTCAAACCGATAGTGTTGTGCCATAGTTGGAGTGAATGTGCGTGTTACAAATGTAGCAAGATATCAGGGTTCCTTCTCAGAAATCGATCTTACTTTTTTAACAATTCCTGGTATACAACGTCCATAATCGCCGTCCGGATATTGAGTGCTGAGATCTTGTTATTCTCTCTCGTCGGGTAAACCCGGTTGGAAAGAAAAACGTAATTCAGCTTCCACGCCGGATCGGCCCAGGTCATGATACCCGTGTAGCCCGTGTGCCCGAAACTCGACGGACTGGCGTATCTAGGCGCATTGCCTGAATATTTGAAAGTAGGTTTATCAAAACCGATTCCCCGACGACTGCCTTCCTCAGGATATTGATAACGCGTAAATTCAATGAGTGCATCCTTGCTCAGCAACTGCTGACCACCGTAGTAACCCTGCTGCAAGTACATTTGCCACACTTTCATCACATCATTGGCATCGCCAAACAAGCCTGCATGACCGCTAAGCCCGCCGAGCATCGCAGCGGCTTCATCGTGAACCTGGCCGTGAAGCTGCGTCATCCTGAAAAACGTGTCTCTTTCGGTAGGTACAATGTCTTCCAGTTTATAAAAACGTTTTGGATTGAATGTCAGTGAATTCGCTCCCAATTTATGGTAGTAATGGTTTTTGAGATAATCTTCAAAATTCTCACCGGAAAGGCTTTTTACAATCTGCGGATAAAGGATGAATGATAGATCGCTGTAAACATATCCTTCCTTTTCGTTCAATGGCGAATCGCGGATGGATTTGAAAATGGTTTTGTCATAATTTTTAAAAATAAACAGACTATCACCGACGACCGAAGTAGGGTATCTTTTAGATTCCTTGGTACTGAAAGTCTTCTTTTTCCAGCTTCCGTCCTGATTTTGCGCTTCTTTCCAGAGTACAATAAATGCTTTCAGCCTTGCGCTGTGCGTCAGTACGCGTCTCCATTGAAGATCAGCTTTGCTCGAGTTTTTAAAATCGGGTAAATAATCTTTCATGGTAGCGTCCAGGTCAAATTTTTTCTGATCCCAAAGGCTCATCAATGCCAGGGTAGAAGCTGTAATTTTGGTGACCGACGCCAGGTCATAAAGATCGGTCAGCTTGACTGGTTCCGGGCCTTCGTAAGTATGCTTGCCGTAAGCTTTCCGGAAAAATACCTTGCCATCTTTTGCCAGCTGGACCACGCAGCCCGGCGTTGCTTTTTGCGTCAGTGTAACATTGGCAATGGAGTCGATTTTGAAAGTAATGACTTTGGAATCCAGCCCCAGCTCTTCGGGAATGGTGTATTTCAACCTGCCAATTGCTGGCGTTTCAATTCCTGCATTGTATGGAAACTGTGCATTCACCGTCACTGGCAGCTTACCTTTCGCGGGTATCGCCCCGAAAATCAGCTGAGCCGACAAGTCCTGTGTGTACTGTGTCAGCTGGTACGACATGATCAATGCTTTTGCAGCCTCGGGTTTCTGGATTTTATTCAGTGCGTAGGGATTCCCAAAAATGGATACGACTGCTTTATTGGTAGCAATCAGCTCCTGCAAAACCGCATTCATCTGCTCAGTCAGGCCATAATTCGTGCGTGGAGAAATACTTCCCAAATGAACGCCGACTAAAAACAGATTGTATGATTTCAATTTGGAGCGCAAGTCAGCAATCTGCACATCCGTAGCTTTTGCGGGGATAAAGAAATGATCAACGCTGGTATACAGGCCGAGTGTTTTCTGAAAAGTGGTAATGGTATCCGCGCCAATCGAGACCGATGCGATTTTTAATGTATCAAGCTCCCGCAGGGGTAATAGATTGTTGTCGTTTTTCAAAATGGTCAACGCTCTTTCCGTTAAGAGGCGGTTGCTTAACTCCGCAGCTTTTGGGTTCAGGTCTTCATAAAGATTGTTGAGGTCAACCGGTTTATAATGATTAAGTCCGGCCCAGGCTTTTGCTTCCAATACTTTTCTGCAACGGTAGTCAATCTCCGCCTGGCTGATCTTTCCCTCCGCAATGCTTTTCTTGATCTCCGCAATCGATTTGGAAACATCTTCGGTAAATTCAAGCAAGTCCATTCCCGCTTCCAGGCCCATTGCATCGGCTTTGCCGTCGGGGAAATATTTGGTAACCCCTTTCATATTCATTGCATCCGAATAAATCAACCCTTCGAATCCTAGTTGGTTTCTCAGCAAGTCGCTCACGATCGGTTTGGAGAGTGTGGAGGGCAGGTTAGGTGTTTTGTCAAGAGCGGGAATGCTCAGGTGCGCGATCATAATCCCGCTGATGCCATTGTTGATCAGGGCCTTGAACGGATATAATTCGAGCGAGTCAATTCTGGTAGTATTGTGAGAAATCAATGGCAGGTCATAATGTGAGTCAACGCCGGTGTCGCCGTGGCCGGGAAAATGTTTTGCGCTGGTTAGCAGGCCGTTGTCCTGCATTCCTTTCATGTAAGCAACCGCTTTATCGGCGACTTTATATTTGTTTTCGCCAAAAGAGCGAAAGCTGATAACCGGGTTATCGGGGTTATTGTTAACGTCTGCTACCGGCGCGAAATTGATATGCATTCCCAATCGTCTGGCCTGTTTGGCAAGCTGGGCACCCATTTCATAAATCAGATCATTGCTGCCCTGAATCGCACCCAATGTCATCTGATATGGATACCTTACCGTACTGTCAATGCGCATTGCCAGCCCGAATTCCGCGTCCATCGCCACCAGCAATGGTACTTTGGAAATGGATTGGTAGTAGTTCGTCAAGCGTGCCTGAGGAACCGGTCCTCCCTGAAAAAACACGATACCCCCTACTTTATTTTCACGGATCAGTTTCTCAACAGCCGCCGGACTACTCGTTTTGGGATCAATTACAGCCCTTTTTACATCCGAAACTGCCGCTACCATAATCAGCTGCGCAATGCGTTCATCCGGTGTAAGTGTCGCAAAAACGGAATCGACCCATTGCTGATTTCTGTGCAAAAAACTAGGCGGTGTACTAATCTGGGCCTTGGAACTGAAAGTATGAAAGAGGATAACGGAAAGAAGAAAAAGGAAGGAATGTTTCATTCTTGTAATTGTATACTATTCTGTGGTGGTTAAATTTCGTTTACTCTTGTCAGAACCTTGGTAAGCGTTACACTTTCTCTGATGTGAAACAAATTTTATATATTTGTATGTTTACAAAAGTAAATATACAAGAGCGTTACCTATAAAACTTAAATCGATTCAAGAATATAGGTATAAGGTCAACGCCTAAAACAATATTACCAAAAAGACCATGAACAAAACAGCAAGTGAGCCAGTGGCAGAAGCTGCTGATGGCGCAAATAAGAAGAAAGGATCACTTTTTCAGAAGATGCTAGACGACAAAAAAGCGGTGTCCAGATACTTCGAGGGGAAAGAAACCTTAGAAAACATACATGCAAGGGGAATCAAATTCGTTAAACCCGTATGATCTAGTTAGTGCAGGCGAGGATTCGTATAAATTTTATACGGATAGTGGCATAGAGTACATAGCCTACTTTACCAACTCACCAGACTATTTTAGCAAATACCCGGACTTCAATAATGACATAGTAAGCTTCACGTTTGAGCCACACGGCAAAGTACGTGAAGCTTTATACTATTCAGGTAACCGAGCTTCAAAAATTCTCGGGCAGAGCCACGACAAAAGAATCATGGACACCGTGCTATCTCTACTGTTAGGATCTCTCGTTAAGTCCCCCTCGAAATCGATTATTATGATATGCGAAAATGATGATGCAAGAGATGTTTGCCGAAATAGGTTGTTCACCAGATGGTATAACAAAATATTTCAATCTAATAATAATCTAGCAACTAAGAACGACAATGAGCTATGTGGTGAGGGGTATTGCTCAATTTTCATTAGCAATTCGAACCCATATCATGATACTATCAAAAAAGCATTTGATAACATATTATTTGAAGATCCATCTAAATAACATTCCTATTTTTCTCTTTCTTAGTAGGAGTGTTAAACGCCATTAAAACCAGTTCCAGTTTAGCAGCTCAGAAAATCAATCCTAGCAGCAAGCCTGCGAGAATGATGAGGTAGGAGGGGACTTTGGCGAAGGTGAGGACGAGCAGGGTAGTGATTACGGTCAGCAGCGGTTGCCAGTCGGTCATCATGGGTTGGAAAAGTGAAATGGCTGCGGCGATGGTAAGTCCGCAACTAGCCGCATGAATTCCTTCCAGCGAGGCGCGGATACCGCGGTATTTTTTGAGCTGGGCCCAAAAAGGGTAGGCAAAAAAGATAAAGAATGTACCTGGGAGAAATATCCCGGCGGTAGCGACAAACCCTCCAATAATTTGCCCGACGATACCTTCGGATTGCAGTGAAATGCTGCCGACAAAAGTAGCAATTGAAAATACAGGGCCCGGTACAACCTGCGTCAGGGCCATTCCCGCCAGAAATTCCTGATCGGTGAGGTAATGCTTAAATCCAACAAACTCATTGTAAAGGATTGGGATCAGTACCTGCCCGCCGCCAAAAACCAGGCTTCCGTTACGATAAAAGTTTTCGAAAAGCCGCACCGGCAGTGAGTTCGTGATCTTTCCGATAATGGCAGCAGCTACCAGTACGGATATCCAGAATATAATGGGCCGCCAGAGAATCCGTATCGGGCCACGCTCCATTTTTTCGTGCTTCTTGAAATTGAGAGAAGCGGCAATTCCGCCCGAAATGATCAGTACCGGCGTCATGTAGGGTGATGGATATAAATAGGCAAGCATGGTTGAAATGATCAAAAAAGACCAGCCCTGCGCGTTATGAATCACTTTGCGGGCGATTGCCCATGCTCCGTACATTAAAAAAGCTACTGCCATCGGGCCGACAAACCTGGTGAATCCTAGCGAAATGGAATTTCTTTCAAGGTAGTGGATACCGATAGCCGCCGTCGTCATGAGTATCATCGCTGGCAGCGACCATACGATCAGGCTGAGATAAGCCAGTGGTTGTCCACCAATTTTCAGGCCAATGGCTGTTACCGTTTGCGTCGAACTTGGACCTGGCAATACCTGGCAAAGAGCTTGTAATTCAAGCAGTTCTTCTTCGGTGATGTATCGCCTTTTTCGCACGAGCCTTTCTATCATCATCATCAAATGTACCTGCGGACCGCCAAACGCTGTGAGTGACAGCAAGAGGATATCCATCAGGTAAATGATGTAACGAAAGCGGCGAATGGGTGGATGGGCCAAGTGGGTTCTGCCGTTTTATTTCTTTAATCCTAACTCTCTCAAACGCTCATCCAGAAACTCGCCGGCAGTCATATTGGTATAAAGTTTCGGATTTTCCGCAGATACGCAACTGTCCAGGCTGGTCAGGTCCATGTCTGCGCGCGGATGCATGAAGAATGGGATCGAATATCGGGAGGTACCCATCTTTTCCCGCGGTGGATTGACGACGCGGTGAATCGTGGATTTGAGTTTGTGGTTGGTAAGCCGGTCAAGCATATCTCCTACATTGACGACGATCTGGTCCGGTAATGCCGTAATGGCGATCCATTCACCGTCGCGTCTCAGTACTTCCAGTCCTTCCGCACTGGCACCCATAAGCAGGGTAATGAGGTTGATATCACCGTGTGCCGCCGCGCGAACCGCTCCTTCCGGTACCAGCTCGGGATTGGGGATCGGGAAGTAATGCAATGCTCTGAGCAAACTGTCGCCGTTTTTTACTTTATCTTCAAAATAGTCTTCAGGAAGGTTCAGATAGATGGCGATAGCTCGAAGCAATGTTTTTCCGGTGCTTTCAAATGTGTTATAAACTTCGAGTGTATATTTTTTGAAATCAGGCAGCTCATCGGGAAATACATTGGATGGCATACTGCCAATGGGCTCGGGCTGACCAACGTGGTAAAACTCTTTCAGGTCAGCTACTTTGAATCCCTTGGCCGTTTCCTTGCCTTTACCAATGTAGCCGCGTTGGCCAAACAGGTTTGGAAATTCGTATTTCTTTTTGATTTCATCGGGAAGTGAGAAAAACTGCTGTACGTAGTGGTACAGATCATTTCTGAGGGCATCACTAAGCCCGTGATTTTTGATAGCGACAAAACCTATATTTGTAAATGCCGACCCAAGATCAGCGACGAATTGCTCTTTCTGCTCCGGATTTCCTGATGTGAAATCGGCCAAATCCAGCGAAGGGACTTGATTTAACAATGCTGGTTCCATAAAATCCTTTTTTCTGCAAAGTATAAAACTATCCTGAGACTTGCCAAGGGACTTGCCAAGTCTCTCTGTTTTACTCCTTCACACTCTTAACAAAAGCAATCGTCTGAGGGATTTGTTTCAGATACGAAGGACTTTCATCTTCGATGAAATAGTGAACGATCCCTACTTTTTTTGCGGCTTTCAAAACAGCGGGAATGTCAATGGAGCCGGTTCCCAATGCAACGTCGTTGGTCGTTGGCGTACCGCCCGACAAGTTTCCTTCTACACCTTTACGCAGGTCTTTCAAGTGCATCAGTTTCCAGCGTGTCGGATACTTTAATAGCAGTTTCGCAGGGTCTTGTCCCGGGAAAGCTGTCCAGAGTACGTCCATTTCGAAGCTTACATATTCAGGCTTTGTATTTTTGACCAGATAGTCGAACAATGTACCGTCCTCGTAAGGCTCGAATTCATAACCATGGTTGTGGTAGGTGAAGGTGATCCCTGCCTCTTTCAATTCTTTGCCAACTTTATTGAAGTCAGCCACGGCCTGTTTTGCAGTAGCAAGATCAAATGCACCTTTATGGGGGATCCAGGGGACCATTACAAAAGTCGCTCCCAAAATTTTGCAGTTTTTGATCGTCTCTGCTGTGCTTTCACTGATCATCTTGTAATCGGCACCGATCGATACCATTTTAATGCCGCGCTTATCGAGTTGCTTGCGCAGCTCTTCGGTAGTCATCCCTTTGATCGGCCCGCCTTCCATTTCTGTCACGCCTAAGGATTTAATCGTGTCCAGAGTCGCCTCAATGCCCTTGTCCCAGCTGCCCCGGAATGTGTAAGCTTGCAGGCCTATGGGTTTGGTATAAACAGGTTTCCCCTGTCCAAAGCTTTCGAAAGACATTAAAACGCCAAGTGCAAAATACACTATCTTCGTTACTTTCTTCATTGTAAACGATTGTTAGAAATTTGGATAAAAGTTTTCAGCAAAAGTAGGCAATACTGTGAAACCTACTGCTTCGAAAGAAGTTTGACGTATATGACAAATCGTTCATTTTTCCCTAAAACTCATTGCTATTCTCCGGCGTTTATTCATACCGTTTATATTTTTTTGCCAAATTATGGCTTGCATACATGAAAATGCACTTCTTTAAATTTGATATTATATTAAAATAACAATATTTCTATAGGCTGCATTAATATCACCCTTTTCTCGGGTATAGTTAATTTTGGTGGTTTAATTGTATGATTACAAGGGCATAGCATTTTTATAAATCAATAATTCTTGGAAAATCCGAAAAGCGATCGTTTTTGGCTAATCATTTTTAAATGGAGTTGTAGAATATTATCAAGAATCTTTGCCAAGCGAATTAATAATATTTTTTAAAAACAAAAAGCGGGCACATATCGTCGGCAAAATGAAGATTTGCTGGTAGCGTTACCGAAATATATTTGGCAGAATAACATTTTTATAAAACCTTGTTTATGCAAATATTATTTCTTTTTATAAAATGATTGTAGATTATTATGTAACCATATTTCCGTTTGTACAGTAGTTTGTATCGAAATTTCAAATGAATATATTTGCTTAGAGGCTGACCTCGATACCAACCTAACTATTACTTACTAATGAAGAAAATTCTACTGCTGGGCGCCCTGCTGGTGTGCTCCTGCTCGTCATTGCTATGGGCACAGGAAAAATTCGTAACAGGTACAGTCACCGCCGCGGACGATGCGTCCGCCATCCCAGGGGTGAACATCGTGGTAGCCGGAACCAACAACGGTGTGATTACAGACATGGATGGGAAGTACAAAATTGGTGTGCCCGACAAGGGAAAGTTAATTTTTAGCTTTGTAGGCATGATCTCTCAGGAACTCGCTTTTGAGAATTTGAGCGTTATTGATGTGAAGCTCGTTTCCGACGCGAGGATTTTGAGCGAGGTGGTCGTAACAGGTAGCGGGGTGGCTACTACCAAAGCCAAGCTGGGGATTTCTGTGGAAACGATTTCTGGTAAAAATCTGCCACAGACGCCTTCCGCCTCGGTCGATCAGGCACTGGTTGGTAAAATTCCGGGAGCGCAGATTACGAGCGGCAACGGAACGCCCGGTGCGTCGGTCAATATCTTGCTAAGGGGCATCAACTCTGTGAACCGCGGAACGTCCCCAATGATCCTGATCGATGGTATCCAGATGGTTTCGACGGACCTTAGCTCGATCGATCTTAATACTATTGAAAGGATCGAGGTTGTACAGGGGGCTGCCTCCGCTTCTATTTACGGCGCCCAGGGTGCAAATGGGGTAATCCAGCTTTTTACCAAAAGAGGTAAAAACGGCGTGCTGAATATCGATTTTTCATCTTCGATTACGAACAACACCTATTTGAACGTAGGTGGAATGGCAAAGTCCCAGTTTCACGGCTACAATACCGACGCAAACAATAATATCATTGGCTCCTCAGGTGCTCCGATTACCATTGATCCGCTGACCGGCTTGTACTCCGAAAATGTCATCTGGAACAGTACGGACCCATTGAATAAAACCGATAAGCCTTATAACGCCAATCTTGCTTATCATGATCATTTCAAAGAATTTTTCGTTCCGGCAAACACCTACAATAACAGTGTTTCCATGTCAGGCGGCAGCGAAAAATTTGATTTCAGCGCTTCTGCGTCCAATAACCATCAGAAGTCAAACTTCCTGAACAATGGATATAATGACAGGAGCAACCTCACGACGAACCTGGGTGTTCAGCTGGCCAAGGGATTAAGACTGCGGAGCACTACGCAGCTCGTTTACACCAAAAACACGGTAAATGGAAACAACATATTTTCTATTTTTAACAGCCGGGCTTTTGTTGATTACGACTTCAGGCTGCCTGATGGAAGCCCTATCAACAGATTAGGGGATGCGGCAGGTGTGAACGGTAGTAATCCGATTTACGCTCAGCATTATTCCAGCAGTGACGATAAGCGGGTTGATATCATTCAAAATTTCAATCTTAATTACAAAGTCAATAAGTATCTCGAATTGGATGCGAAGTACGGGCTGAACTACCGCAGGGAAGATTTTATCTTCACCGCACAGAATCAGTCGGACAACGCTAACTCCGTCGCGGCTTCGACCTGGGTTGGTTCCGCGATCAGCCCAGATAATACCGGTGGTATTGACAAATATACCTATGCCAAAACATTCCAGAACTTTCTGGGTACCGCGTTCTTTTACACCAATTTCCAGGACGACTTCCATTGGAATGTTCCTATTACAACATCTACACAGGTTTCTTTTGACTATCGTAACCAAAAGCAGACGCTTTACGCGGCCTCTGCGGCCGGATTGCCCTCTTACACGCCGTTTACTAGCACCCAGGGGACTTCTTTCAAGGTTATTGAGGACTACGCTGAGCCGTTTATCACATATGGATACCTTGTTAACCAAAAAATTGAATATGGCGAACTTTTTGGTCTGGCTGGGGGATTCCGGAGCGATTATTCGTCGGCATTTGGCGGTGGTTCCAAGCCGTTCACTTTTCCAAGAGGCGATGTTTATTTGAGGATGTCCTCATTTGATTTCTGGAAGGGTGGTAACCTTGCCGGCCTTGTGCCTGAATTCAAACTTCGCGCAGCTTACGGCGAAGCGGGTATTCAGCCCAATCCTTTCGATCGTTACGTTACGTTGAGAACGAAGGTTTTAGGATCCAGTAATGCCTTCTATTTTGACCCGAATCAAAATAACCCTGACCTGAGCGTAGAGGTTTCCAAAGAACTTGAAATAGGGACAGATCTGACAGTCAATCTGATGCCTGGCGGGAACTGGCTGAATGATGTCCGTTTGTCGGCAACTTACTGGAAGCGCACGACTGACAATGCGATCTGGAACATTGATGTGGCCCCAACTTCCGGTTCCGGAACCTTGAAGACCAATGCTTTTTCATTAGGCTCGCACGGCTTGCAGGCTTCGTTGAACGCAGCGATGTACCATGGGAAGAATTTTACCTGGAACCTGACGACGAACTTTACAAAACAAACTTCGAAGATAAATTCTGTGGTAGGCGACCAGGAGATCGTCATTATTTCCAGTGCGGGAAGTACCAATTACGTGCTGCGCAAGGATGAAAAAATCGGGCAGCTTTATGGCCACAAAATGATCCATAGCCTGGATGCAGTGAAACCAGACGGAACACCATTTTTGACCGAAGCTGAAAAAGGGAACTACACGCTGGCCAGCAATGGATATGTGGTGGATAAGGCTACCAAATTTCCTTATGTAACACCTGACAAATACAGCTTTGGTGATCCAAATCCAAAGTTTAACATGTCGTTCATCAATGATTTGACCTTCAAGAACTTCCTGACTTTCGGGTTTCAATTGGATTGGATCCAGGGAAGCCACCTTTACAACCAAACCAAAGAATGGATGTATCGCGACGGTATTCATGCAGATTACTCGAAACCATTCACTATTGACGGTGAAACCGGCGCGTGGACGTCGTTTTACAGAGGGGTCTATGCGGCTGTTACGAGAAATGGGACCAAAGATTATTTCTACGAAGACGCTTCTTTCCTGCGTCTGAGAAATATTTCCCTGGGTGTCGATTTTGCCAAAGTGACCAAGATCAAAGGATTTAGAAAATTGCAGCTGGTATTGTCGGGACGTAACCTGTTTACCTTGACCAAATACACCGGTATGGATCCTGAAATCGTATCCGGAGCGAACAACTCTGCATGGGATCGCGGAACTGACCATAGCAGTATGCCGAACTACAGATCATATCAGGTCTCTCTCAATTTCGGCTTCTAAAAACCATTCATTGTATTCTTTAAAAGATTAAAATATGAAAAAGATAAAAATATTGTCAATGTTGGTCCTACTGGGATTTGCCTTTTCCTGCAAGGATCAGTTGGACGTTAAGAACCCGAATCAGCCTACAACCGGAAGCGCTAATTCTGAATCCGGCCTCATCAACCTCGCTCAGGGCGCTATCTATGTCAATGGTTTTCTAACCGTAAAGTATGGCGGTTTTTATGGCGGGTTTTTCGGAGATCCTGTTGGTTATCATGAAATCATGGGCGACAATATCGGTGCGGAAGCGGCTAACCAGCGGCTGAACGAAATAGGGGTGGCCAATTACGTGGTCCTCGATAATGGTACCAAAGTGATGAACCCCAATTCTCCGACGCTTCAATTGGATATGCTCCGGCAGGTCAACATCAATGCGAACGCAAGCGACAACCCGCTATACTACGAGTGGGCGTATATGTACAGCCTCAACAGCGGGGCCAATAACGTTCTGGCATTGGTGGACGCTACCACATTTACGGGCGACGCGGAAAGTAAGAAAAACGCATTGAAGGCATGGGCATACTGGTGGAAAGGTTATGCTTACTCCCGGATCGGGTCTGTTTACTATGCTGGTATCATTAATGACGAAGCAGTTGGAACAAACGGGGTTTTTGTAAGCAAGGAGGCAATCATTGCGGAGTCTAATGCCAATTTTGACAAGGCAGCGGCAGCACTGAGCGCTGTGAGCAACGTTTCTGATTATTCAGCGATCATCGGAAAGATCATTCCCGCATTCTTTCAGGTTGGCAAAGGAGGGATACTTACGCCAGACATGTGGAAGAGGAATATCAACTCCATGAAAGCACGTAACATCCTGGTAAACACGCCTGTAAAAGACATGACTGCGGCGCAATGGGCATCTATTATAGCACTTGCGAAGGATGGTGTTTCAGCCACTGATTATGTATTCACAGCCAGGTCCAACGAAACCAGTGATTTTATTTCAGCTACGGGAAGCACGCCTTCGGCACTTACTGCGGGTACTACCAAAACCAGTAATTTCAAAGTAAGCGAACGCCTCATACAGGATTTCAAAGCTGGCGATAAGAGGTTGGAGAATAATTTTGCGATTGAGGCTAATCCATGGATTGGTAACAATGACCGTGGAAATATATTCAATACCCGCTATGGCTTGATCGACGGTGGCAAAGGGCTGGCCGGGGTAGTTGTGTTAGGAAGTAAAAAGGTGGGAGAATATGAATTTTACATGGCCACTACCTACGAAGAAAATCAGCTTACTTTGGCGGAAGCCCTGATCAACACAGGGGACATCGAGGGTGGCCTTAAAATTATTGATGCTATACGTACACTTCAAGGCGCTGGGCTGGCTGCTGTGGCCGGTAAAGGTCTTGCTCTTGCAGCTGCCAAGGAAGAATTGAGAAGTGAGAGAAGGGTGGTTTTACCATTCAGGGGCCTTGCCTTTTACGACGCCCGGCGCTGGGGAATAATTGACGATGTGGCAAGCGGCGGAGGCAGAAAAGGTGCGATAGTGGTTGACAAGGCTGGTTTGGTGAACAAGAACGCGACTATTAATTACAACTTCCTGGATTACTGGGATGTACCTGCCAATGAGCTTGCTTACAACAAGGCGGGGGAGGGCAGTGTGGCTGTTCAGAACCCGAAAGGATTATAGTAATGTAAAACTACGCATGGGTAATTGAAAACCGGGCGGGATCTGTTCCTGCCCGGTTTTTTTGGTCTTAAAAGCCGTCCGCCTTGATTTGTTTTTCGGTCATCTCGCCATACTTTTTCACTTGCTCCCGGATCTCCTCGGCTTTCCCGATCAGGACAAATTGCAGTTTGTCTTTTGGGAAATAAGTTGCAATGATTTCCTTGGCCTGAGCGGTGGTTAAGCCATCCACTTTGGCCTGGAATGTATTGATGAAATTTTCATCGAAATTATATACGTGCATGTCGGTAAGCAGTCGGGCAAGTGCCCCGGCAGACTCGTACGCAGGCGGGAAGCTACCTTTCACGTAAGCTTTGGCGGATAACAGGATTTCCTCATTAATGCCTGTCCTGTGCAGGCTGTCCAGTACTTGCAAAGCCATATCAATGGCTGGTACCGTCGTCGAGTTTTTGGTAAATGTGCTGATCGCGAACGTTCCGGCGAATTTGTACCGGGCAAAACTGCTTCTTGCACCATAAGTAAGCCCTGAATTGACGCGTAACGCATCGTTCAGCCACGACGTGAAACGGCCGCCAAGAATGGTGTTGATCACCAAAACAGGAACATAATCGGCAGAGTTGTAATCGATTCCCTTGCCGCCGATCACAAACGTAGTTTCTCTTGCATCGGCTTTATCAACCAGTAATACCCGGCTTTTGTTAAAATCGAGATTGGGGGCAACCCGTTTTACCATTCGGTAGGGAGCTGTTTTCCAGGTGCCAAAAAGTGCAGTCACTTTTTTCCTCATATCGGCGGCTTTGAAGTCGCCTACAATTGAGATCGCACCGCGTCCCGACGTGTAATTACTTTCATAAAAAGCCTTTGCGTCGGCGGCAGTAAGTTTTTCAATGGTCGAGGGAATTCCGTCGCCGGGAGTAGCATATGGAAAATCTTTGAACATGAATGCATTCAAATAGTTGTTGATCACCGCGCGCGGACTTTCTTTTTGTCTCACAAGATCCTGAACAGTGCGTTGTTTGTGTTTGTCAAATTCCGTTTGGTCAAACACCGGGTGCATGAGTACCTGCTGGATAATGTCGAGGAGTTTTTCCTGATCTTTTACCGCGAATGAGGACGTAATGCCAGCAGCATCTTTGCCAGCGTAAGTATTAATGCTCGCGCCCACGAAATCGGTCATTTCTTCGATCTGCGGCTTGGTGTATTTTTCAGTACCAAAAAGCAGCGCGTCGGCCGTGATACCGGCAAGTCCATACCGGTCACCATCATTGATTGAACCTGCGTCAAAAACAGCCGAAACATTAATCAGCGGAACTTCGTGCTGCTCCATGAGGTAAACGGTCAGACCGTTTTTGAGTTTGAATTTCTCATAAGCAGGTACCTTAAAATTGTTTTGCGCCGAAGCTGAAAGCGTTATCAGCCCCAGAAGCACAAATAGTATCTTTTTCATATATCAAAAGTTATGAATGAATGTCGGTTGTGAAGGTTGAGGCTATTTCGATTTCTCCGGCAATAGATAACCCACGGTACGGTTGCGATCGGTGAAGTACTTGGCTGCAACCCGCTTGATGTCTTCCACGGTCACTTTTTGATACAGTTCCGGTGCCTCGAACATCTTTTTATAATCCCCAAAAAACACATCATAACTACCTAGACTATTGGCTTTGCCGTTTATGGTTTCGAGCGTGCGGTAAAATTCCATCAGCTTCTGATTTTTCACTTTTTGGAGTTCCTCGTCCTTTACTCCGTCTTTGATAACCATATCAATCTGATTATCAATCGCTTTTTCCAGGTCCGGGGCGGTAATATTGTTTCCGGCAATGGCGTAGATCACAAAAAGGCTTGGGTCAAAACTCTGATCCGTGAAGCTGGATACATTGGTCGCCAGCGTTGAATCCATGACAAGTGATTTGGTCAATCGGGAAGAGTTGCCGGAGGTAAGCAGGCTGCTGAACAGGTCCAGCGCGTAGTAATCCTCGTGTTTGGTTTCCGGGACGTGATAGGCCATCAGGATATTCGGCGTGGCAATGTCCTTGTATGTGGTAACCCTTCTTTCGCCGTTTTGAGGTGGCTCCACAGTCCTGATCTTGGGAGGTAGCCCCCGCGCCGGAATGGGTGCCATATACTGATCGGCCAGTTTTTTAACCTGCTCCAAAGTCACATCGCCAACCACTACCACCGTAGCGTTATTGGGAGAATAGTAGGTTTTGAAATAGTTTTCCAGGTCTTGCTGCGTCCAGCTTTTAATGTCAGATTCAAACCCGATCACCGGAAACATGTAGGGGTGCTCCTGAAATGCCACGGACTGCACGAGTTCGCCAATGAGCCGGTAGTTGCTGTTTTCCAGACCAGTGCTGCGCTCGGAAAGCACCACGCCACGCTCACTTTCCACCATTTTTGGGTCAATGGACAGGCTGGCAATACGGTCAGATTCAAGTTTAAAAATCGGTTCCAATGCATCTTTTTGAAACCAGTCGGTGTAAACCGTTACATTCTCAGTAGTATACGCATTGTTGGAGCCGCCATTGGCTTCCATAAAACGGTCAAATTCTTTGGGGCCAAAGTTTTTGGAACCATTGAACATCATATGCTCGAAGAAGTGGGAGAGGCCTGTAATGCCGTGCACCTCATTTCTGGAACCAACTTTCCAAAACAGGTACATGTTCGCATTGGGAATGGATTTGTCTTCAAGCACCAGGAATTTCATCCCGTTGGCCAATGTGAAGGATTTCACATCGTCGGGCTTGGTTTGAGCAAAAGACATCCCGAAACCGGCCAGAAAGGCGACGGTTAGCAGTATTTTCTTTATCATTTGATTATGCTTAGTTAATTGATGTGTAATGATAGCAAACGGATTTAAATCTATCCACTATTTTTGGCTCTTCATTATCCTAAATCCTTTTATTCTTTATGAAAAATACCCTTTTGAGTGTGCTTGCCCTGATTTCTTTCTCTGTTTTTGCAAACACGGGAACTGACCAGCCAGTTAAGAAATTCCGCTTCAAGGTGATGACGTACAACATTCACCATTGTAACCCGCCGTCTGCCGGAGATAAAATTGATGTTGAAGCAATTGCCAAGGTTGTTAATGCTGAAAAACCTGATTTTGTGGCGTTGCAGGAAGTGGACGTGAACACTGAACGTTCCGGAAAAGGTAAAAACCAGGCGCAGCAACTGGCGGCGCTGACAGGAATGAAATTTTATTTTTCCAAAGCCATTGATCACCAGGGCGGAGACTACGGTGTGGCCGTTTTGAGCAAGTATGCTATTATTGACTCGGCCAGAGCTTCACTGCCCATTCATGCTGACAAACCGGAGGAAAACCGTACGATTGCAGCAATAACAGTAACATTGCCTTCGAAGCAAAAAATTATTTTTGCCAGTACGCATTTGGGGTTAAAAGAGCCAAACCGCCTGCTGCAAGCTGAAAAGATCATGGAAAGTTTCGGGAAAAACGAGCTGCCTATGATCCTTGCAGGGGATTTCAATGCAGTTCCTGAAAGTCCCGTGATCGCTTATTTTGATAAATATTTCACGAGAACCTGCTCGGACTGCAAGCCTACGATCCCGGTTGAAGCCCCCAACAAGACCATTGATTTTATCATGGCCAAAAAGGGTAGCAAACTAAAAGGCGGTGAAACCAGGGTAATTGACGAAAAATACGCCTCTGATCATTTGCCGGTAGTGGCTGAATTTACATTGGAGTAGCGGGTTCCTTGATCCAGTTGACCCGCACAATCCTGCTATGGACGTCACGCTCCGCAAAAAAGTGCTGCCAATGCAATTGCCGTGAGGACAAATGGTCGGTAGGTGACTTGATCTCTATGAATGCATATTCCGAGTCATTCCAAACCAGTAAGTCGGGAAAACCACGGGTGTTTTCCCGCAGGTTTAAAGCAATTTCCAGCATGATCGCATGGATTTTTTCAGGGATGAGCAGGGACGTCAGGGTCAGTACTTTTTCCAGCGCGCCGTCGTACCAGGGTACCAGTACATTGGTAATGCCATATTTTTCGGCATATGTCCTGCTAACCAGCTCATCTATAATTTCCCTGGAATGAGCTGCCTCCAATCTTTCTTTGAGCTGTGCTGATCTTTTGTAATAAAAATCAGGCAGGAAAAAGTCAGACGGAACGCGCTGCAACGGGTTATGAATGGTTTTGACATTGGTATCATATATAATGTCCCAAAACAGCAGCCCGAACAATGCGCGCCAGGGCTCATTTTCACTAAAAAAAGCCTGGTAACCTTGTGCCCGGTAGTAATGTATCGCCCCAAGTTCGACCTGGTACCGGTACATCACAGGTACTTCAATGGCCTCCGCGGCTTTCAGCGCCTGCGTCGTACGTTTGATAACCCGGGTCTTTTTGTTTTTTATTTTTTCATAAAAATCAAGACTGAAATAACGCTCGTCGGCATTCTGCGGATTTTCGGAAATCTCTTCACAAAGCGCAATTGCTTCATCGATTTCACCTAGATTGTAAAGCAGTCGTACTCGCCTTTCACGTGCAGGAGCATCGTTGGTGAGCTGGTAAATGCTGAGGGCTTGCGACAACATTTTTTTGCGTTCGAGCCACGCGCTCACCCGCAGAATGAATGAATTAAATGAGGGCTGGGCTTTTTGGCTCAATCCATTGGCGTCGGCAGCATGCCAGTTCATGAACCAGTCGAAGATTTCTTCGGGAGGCAGCTCGTGTTTCATCACGTCAAAAGTCTCTTTCATCAGCGAGACCATTAACGTATCGTCCATGTCCTTCCGGGTTTCAAACTGAATGGACAAATGCTGTTCATCAAACGACTGGAAACGAACATGGCCAAGGTCCCGGATCACAAACTCGGTCATATCGGCATTCCTGTTCCCAAAAAACAGGAATTTCATCACCATTACCTCCACTTCGTATGTTACTTTGACGACCGGCTCGGTTTGCGAAATAATCTCGCACAGCGTTTTGAAATCGTACTCATACATCAACCAGCGCACGAGATCGGGCTTCTTGATGCTTTTGGAAGGCATGATCTCGGGTTCGAGCATTTTAGTAAATATCAAATGCTCGGGCTTTGTGAACAGCTCCATGATTTCCGCAAAACGGCTCTCGTGGGCATCACAAAGCGACTCAATGAATTCCTTTTCGAGCAGCTCATTCAGGACTGCCGGGAGGTCGGCTATTTCGGAATAGGAGAGGCTATTGACTCTGAAAAACGACTTACTTCTGTTACTGAACCGGATAAAAAGACATTGCGCATCTTCGGAAAGTGCGTCGTAACCGTCCAGAAATGCAAGTTCCTTCTCATTCAGCACATGGGCATACCGCTTCCTGACAAATTCCAGTACATAGCCGAAATAATCATGGTAATATTTGGGTGGAAGATCTGTCGGGAACTCCGGCGGGAGCTCAAAATTCTGCACGAATGGATTCGGAAGTACGTCGCTCAAAACGGGATGAAGTGAATTGGTTTTAATGATAAAGTTACCAAATAAATCATTTTGGAGGATGAAAAGTTGCCAACTTTCAGCAAAGAAAATAGGGCAGTCAGGCGGTGGCGGTGACTGGCGGGTACATGATATTAAAATTTGGTTAAACTGATATTTTTTAGAAAAATTGAAGGCAAAAATTGCATTATACCTATTATGAAAGCGGCCTTTTCTCAATCATATAGTATTTAATAAAGAAATTGGTTTACATTTGTTTCCTATGGAAAACAATTTTACCTGCCCATGACAACATTAGATTCTTACGATTTTTCAGGCAAAAAAGCCTTGGTCCGCGTTGACTTTAATGTCCCGCTTAATGACAAATTTGAGATCACGGACGATACACGTATCCGTGCGACAATTCCCACAATCAGCAAGATTCTTAACGACGGAGGTTCCGTTATTTTAATGTCACATTTGGGACGCCCGAAAGACGGACCAACTGAAAAATATTCTTTGAAACACCTTGTTAACCCATTGTCGTTGATATTGGGCAAAACAGTGAAATTCGCAGACGATTGCATTGGCGACAGCGCAACGGAAATGGCGGGTGCATTGAAACCAGGTGAAGTTTTGTTGCTTGAAAATCTTCGTTTTTATAAAGAAGAAGAAAAAGGTAACGAAGAGTTCGCCGAAAAACTTTCCAAACTCGGCGACGTTTGGGTAATGGACGCATTTGGAACTGCTCACCGCGCACACGCTTCTACGGCTGTGATCGGCAAGTTTTTTGCGGATAAAGTTTGCGGATATGTGATGCAGGCTGAGCTTGATAATGCAGAAAGACTTCTGGAACATTCAGAAAGACCATTTACTGCAATCATGGGCGGAGCGAAAATCTCCGATAAAATTTTGATCATCGAACGCCTCATCGATAAGGTAGATAACCTGATTATCGGTGGCGGTATGTCATATACATTCTCGAAGGCGCAAGGCGGAAGCATTGGCGGATCACTTCTGGAAGCCGACAAGCAGGAACTGACTTTGGAACTGGTGAAAAAAGCCAAGGAAAAAGGAGTTAACCTGATCCTCCCGGTTGACACCGTTATCGCTGACAAATTCAGCAATGACGCTGAGCTGAAAGTGGTAAAAGCAGGGGAGATACCTGACGGATGGCAAGGGCTGGACATTGGTCCTGAAACTATTGCAATCTTTGCTGACATCGTTAAAAATTCAAAAACAGTGCTTTGGAATGGTCCAATGGGCGTATTTGAATTCCCTAACCTTGCAAAAGGAACCAATGCAATCGCCAAAGCCGTGGTAGCGGTGACGGAAGAAAACGACGCATTCTCATTGATCGGCGGCGGCGATTCAGCTTCTGCTATTAATAATGCAGGTTACGGCGACCGCGTAAGCTACGTTTCGACAGGCGGTGGTGCATTGTTGGAATACATGGAAGGAAAAGTACTTCCGGGTGTTGCAGCTTTGGAAGCTTAGGAGTTACATTCAGGTTTTGTTTAAAATAAGAAATCCATCCCGCATAGCGCGAGATGGATTTTCTGCATAACAAACCTAACTAATTTATGAATATCGGCCACGTTTGGCCGGGATTCCAACCTAACTACCGCCGTTGGCACGTTTCTGAAGATCATCAGAACCGGTATTGCGCTGGCGGGCACCCTTAACATTTTGATTTCCAAAATTGTATGTAAATGTCAGTCTGAACTGGCGGCTTGGCCATTGAGATTTGACACTGAAATCAATGTCTTTGTAAATTGCTTTTCCACGGAACCTGTTGGTCCAGAAAATGTCGTTTACATTCAGGCGTATTGTTCCTTTCTTATTCAGGATGGTTTTTTGAAGTCCTGCATTCAACATTCCCATCGGTTTCGCAGCATATAAACCGTAAAACGCTCTGCTATTGTACCATCCCGAAATTTCTCCCGACCAAGTTTTGGAGATGGTGAACTGGTTGCTTGCATACATATTCCATGAAGCCTGCTTGATTTCCAGTTTTTCTTCGAGGTAAATCGAGTTGTAGTGGTTGTACACTCCGGTGAAATTGGTTTGTACATTCCACCACTTGGCGATTTTGATCGGGAATGAGATAGTAAGGCTCACATTATCCTGATTATCCAGGTTGTCGGATGTTACAAATGTTTTATTTTCAGAGGCGATCTGTTGTGGCAATTCGTCGGCGATCATATCCTTGATCCGGCTGTATGCCAATGTGGTGTTCAGGAAATTTTTGTAAACGTGTACGAGCTGAAATGAGTTGGTATACTGTGGTTTAAGGTTCGGATTTCCTTTTTGGAATGTATATGGATCCAGATAAAATTCGAATGGGTTCAATGACTGATAGTTCGGGCGATCGATCCGGCGGCTGTACGACAGGTTGATCACGTTGTTGGTATCCAGCTGATTGGACAGGAATACGCTAGGGAAAAGGTTGACATAATTCCGGTCGCGTTTCTGGTTCAATGTTACCGAGTTACCGATCGAATGTGTGTGCTCGCCGCGGACACCAATCTGGTATTTCACTTTTTTGGAAATGCTGCCGCTGTAATTGATATAAGCCGCATTCACATTTTCAGTGTATTTAAATCGGTTAGAGCGGGTCGGATCCAGTACCCATTCATCGGTTTTGGTTTCAAAAACCATGTCATTGTCCGAGGTAACATAACTTGCTTTCAAGCCGGTCTCCATTTTGCCTTTCCACAATGGCTGCGTGTAGTCCAGTTTTGCTACCCCGATGTTGATGTCAGAAGGCATGTTGTTTCTTACATTCTCGGGATTTCCGTCAACTGAGCCGTCCGGTTTGAAGTAGTTGGTATTTAAATTACTGTTCTTCTTGCCACCATAATTAACATAGTCTACATCGAAAGTAAGCTCCTTGCCTTTATCGTCGAACTGATGTTTAAAATTGGCATTGGTACTGATGTTGGTCATTTTGCCGCCATTGAAAACATTGGTACGGAATGTTCTCTGAAGGCTTAGGTCTTCATTTAAAATGCGGGTATTGGTTTGCCCGAACGGGTTGCTCCAGTCATTAAAGAATCCTGATACGAGTACCCCCACCGTAGTTTTGTCCGTTGCAAAATAGTCCAGCCCGGCTCTTACATTATAATACTGCGATTCGTTGGTCCGCTCCGTTTTCTGATCGAAAATGGTTACTTTATTTTCGTACGGGATCTTCCGGTAAATGTCATTATTGTTGAAGCCTTTGTTATAAAATGCGCCTCCATTGATGAATGTACTGATCTTACCGGCCCGGTGATTGATCGTCGCAGTGGCATTGGCCCGGCCATATTTTGCCCAGGCACCACCCAGGTTAACATTCCCGTTGGTCCCGTAATTTTTATTACGTTTCATCTTAATGTTGATGATCCCGGAATTACCGGCGGCGTCATATTTGGCCGAAGGGTTGGTGATCAGTTCTATTTTTTCAATGTTGTCGCTGGGCGTGTTACGCAGGAGGGTGATCAGCTCTTGTTGGGAGAGAAATGTTTGTTTACCATCAATCTGGACGATAACGCCTTCTTTTCCGCGAAGTTTGAGTTGCTCGTTTTGTTGATCCACGGTAACGCCGGGCGCTCTTTCCAGTACTTCAAGGGCAGTAGCACCAGCGGAAACAATGCTGTTTTCAACATTAACAACCGTGCGGTCAATCTGTTGTTCAATGAAAGGCTTCTTAGCTACAACGGTTACCTCATTGAGAGATTGGATGTCTGTTTTGAGCGCGACGGTAGGTAGGTTCACCGCGTCATCGTTAACCTGAAAAGCCGCGCTGTAACTTTTTTGATATCCTACCATCGATACCAGCGTCATGTACTTGCCGGTTTGAACCTGGTCGAACAAAAACTTTCCATTCTCGTCAGCGGCGAGGCCTTTTACGAGTACAGAATCTTTGGCATTGAGAAGAAGCACGTTCACGAATGGGAACGGCTGTGACTTTTCATCGAGAATAGCGCCCGATACCTTTCCTTTTCCGGTAGTGACAGCGGGAGTTTGTGCAAACGCAAAACTTCCACTCAGTAGCAATGCTACAGTTAGGTTCATTAAAAATTTCATGGCTAATAGATTATGGTCAATGTACCGGAGGCATTTTTTCCTTATCGGTACATTGCAAAGATAAGTACTTTGTATAACATAGAACCTTAGATTACATAAATGGTTTCTCTGTTATATAAGTGGAAGCGTGTGTCTTTCTTTCGGCTTATAGATACAAAGGGAATAAAGAAAGTTGCACCAACGCGAAAAAAAAGTTTAAGTGGTAAAATAGTGGTGTGAATTGACGAAGGGCCAACAAAAAAGCCGCTTCGTGAGAAGCGGCTTTTCGAAATTCTATATTAAGTCCCGATCAGGCAAGCTTAACATTGATTGCGTTAAGGCCTTTACGTCCTTCCTGAAGGTCAAAAGTAACGTCATCATTTTCGCGAACTTCGTCAACCAGACCAGAGATGTGTACAAAATAGTCCTGTCCTGTTGTTGTGTCCTTAATAAACCCGTATCCCTTAGAGTCATTAAAGAATTTTACTGTTCCTTGATTCATATTAATTATATATTGAAAATTTAGGCAAAGATATGGGCAACTCGGCAGTTGTACAAATTAAACTTAGAAAAATTAAAATTATTAAGGTTTCTGTCCCGTCACTGTTCTCCCTGAAGATTGAAGTTCGTTTTTTGGTTTGGGTCAATCTCCCTACCTTTGCGTTTTAGATAGCATATATATATGACTGAACAAATTCTTATTTTAGATTTTGGCTCACAGTATACTCAATTAATCGCGCGACGCGTTCGTGAACTTAATGTTTATTGTGAAATCCACCCTTACAATAATTTCCCCGACCTCACTCCAAATATCAAAGGCGTCATTTTATCAGGAAGCCCCTGCTCCGTTCGCGATACTGATGCTCCCCGTGTTGATCTGGACCAATTTCGTAAAGTAGTGCCTTTATTGGGCGTTTGCTACGGAGCCCAGCTTTTGGCTCAGGAATTGGGAGGCGATGTGAAGCCTTCGCAACATCGTGAATATGGCCGCGCCCGTCTGGAAATAGATGATACTGATTCATCATTGCTCGCTGGTTTGTCGGAATCTTCTCAGGTATGGATGTCACACGGGGATACGATCGTACGTACTCCCGATAACTTTCATATCATTGCTTCTACCGAATCGGTAAAAGTTGCTGCATTCAAAATTGAAGACGAGCTGACTTACGGGATTCAGTTTCACCCGGAAGTGACGCATACCACAGAAGGTAAAAAGCTGATGCACAACTTTGTAGTCAATATTTGTGGCTGCAAGCAAGACTGGACAGCGGAATCTTTTGTTGAGCAAACAGTCAATCATTTACGTCAGAAATTAGGCAACGACCGTGTCGTAATGGCGTTGTCTGGCGGAGTGGATTCTACTGTTGCGGCTACATTGGTACACCAGGCGATCGGTTCTAATCTATACTGTATTTTCGTTGATAATGGATTGCTCCGTAAAGATGAGTTTGAAGAAGTACTTCTTTCTTATCAGGATATGGGGCTTAATATTAAAGGTGTTGATTCAAAATCGCATTTTTATAAGTCCCTGGCGGGTATCAGCGAGCCTGAGGCAAAACGGAAAGCGATCGGGAAATCATTTATCGATATTTTTGACCAGGAAGCACATTTAATTGAGGAAGTTAAATGGCTGGGTCAGGGTACGATTTACCCGGATGTGATTGAATCAGTGAGCATTAAAGGGCCTTCTGCAACAATCAAATCGCACCATAATGTAGGCGGGTTGCCTGACTTTATGAAGCTGAAAATCGTTGAGCCACTGAATACATTGTTCAAAGACGAGGTGAGGTCAGTAGGACGGACGTTAGGCATCGACGAGAAAATCCTAGGTCGCCATCCATTCCCTGGTCCGGGATTGGCGATCCGTATCCTGGGAGAGATTACTCCTGAAAAAGTAAGCATTTTACAGGAAGTAGACGCTATTTTTATCGGTGGTTTGAGAAAATGGAACCTATACAAAGACGTTTGGCAGGCTGGCGTAATGCTTCTGCCCGTACAAAGCGTAGGTGTAATGGGTGACGAAAGAACTTACGAAAGTGTGGTCGCACTCAGAGCAGTAACGTCAGTTGACGGTATGACTGCCGACTGGGCGCATTTACCATACGAGTTTTTGGCAGAAGTTTCGAACGACATTATCAACAAAGTGAAGGGTGTCAACAGAGTCGTGTATGACATTTCTTCCAAGCCACCTGCGACCATTGAATGGGAATAAGGGGTTAAAAGAGAAAAGCGGACCTAAATCCGCTTTTCTCTTTTATAATGATCTTGCAAGTGCGTCAGGATCGCCCGACTCCGCGGCTAATCAAACTCAATACAAACAGCACCAGGAAAACAAAGAAAAGTATCTTAGCAATTCCTGCTGCTCCCGCAGCTATCCCGCCGAATCCAAGTACGCCGGCAATAATAGCTACAATCAGAAATATTACGGTCCATCTAAGCATAATTGACAAATGTTAAGGTTCTTTTTAACTTATTATAATGAACCAGCTACCAATTATGTGCCAAAAGCCGATCTGTAATAAAACCCCAATATAAAGCTGAAAAAGGGCTTTTGAAGTAGACTATGCCGGTTTTGTGGGGAGAATGATGCCCAAATTATAGATCAAATCCATTTTTAGGTTAAGACTTTAAAGCCAGCCAAGTCTGGCAACACCGTTGTTTTACATTTTAACCCATTATATAAATTAGAATGAAATTTAAACTGATAGCGCTCTTGCTGACCGTTACGGTCCTACAAGTATCAGCACAAAGCGACCGCTGGCAGCAGCGGGTGAAGTACCAGATGAATGTGGAGTTTGACGCGGACAAGCATCAGTATAAAGGAACTCAAAAACTGGTTTACACCAATAATTCCCCGGACACGCTGCACAAAGTGTTTTACCATTTGTATCTGAACGCATTCCAGCCGGGGAGCCAGATGGACGTTCGTTCGAGAAGCATCAGCGACCCGGACCCGCGGGTGAAAGACCGTATTTCCAAATTGTCTCCCACGGAAATTGGCTATGAAAAAATCATTTCCCTCAAACACAACGGCAAATCCCTGAAATATCAGGTTGTCGGTACCATTCTCGAAGTGACACTGAATGAGAAGATCCTTCCCAAATCCCAGCACACATTTGACATGGAGTTTGAAGCACAGGTTCCAATCCAGATCAGAAGGATGGGAAGGAATAATAACGAGGGCATTGATTATTCGATGGGGCAGTGGTATCCCAAAATGTGCGAGTATGATTACGAAGGCTGGCATTCCAATCCATATATAGGTAGGGAATTTTATGGGATCTGGGGCGATTTTGATGTAAAGATCACATTGGACGCGTCATATGTCGTGGCAGCGACCGGTTATCTTCAAAATCCGGACAAAATAGGACACGGATACACGGAAAAAGAAGTGAAACACAAGCCGGGGGAGAAGCTTACCTGGCATTTTATCGCGCCGGAAGTGCACGATTTCATGTGGGCGGCGGACCGCGATTACAAGCATGACATTGTCAAAGTGGATGATAGCCTGGACCTGCATTTTTTCTACCAGACAGACACATTGGCTCATGTATGGAAAGAAATGGAGCCTCTTGCAGTGCGAAGTTTCAAGAGTATGAACGAGAAATTCGGCCGGTATCCTTACAAGCAATATTCCATTATTCAAGGCGGTGATGGTGGGATGGAATATCCAATGGCTACGCTCATTTCCGGTCGTCAAAATTTAGGAGGTCTTGTTAGTGTAGCGGTGCATGAGTCTATCCATAGCTGGTTCCAAATGTTGCTGGGAACAAACGAATCGAAATATTCATGGATGGATGAAGGGTTCACTACCTATGCGCAAAACATCGTGATGGCCGAGCTGTTTCCATCCAGAACTGATCCGCAGCGTAGCAGCACGACAAGCTATCGTAATCTTGTGAAATCCGGGCTGGAAGAACCGCTTACCACCCATGCCGATCATTTCAATACAAACAAGGCATACAGCGTGGGCAGTTATTCCAAAGGAGCGGTATTCCTGAACCAGCTGGGCTACATTATCGGGAAAGACAAACTTTCCGTCGGAATGAAGCGCTATTTTAATGAATGGAAATTCAAGCATCCTAATCCGACAGATCTCAAAAGGATCATGGAAAAGGAATCAGGACTGGAACTGGACTGGTATTGGGAGGATTTTATCGGTACCACCAAAACCATTGACTATGGCGTGAAGGAAGTGTTTTCGAACGGTGGTAAAACGGAAGTTGTGCTGGAAAGAATTGGCCAAATGCCTATGCCGCTTGACGTAGTGGTAAGTTACAGAAACGGTACCCAGGAGAATTTTTACATTCCGTTGGAAATCATGCGGGGCGAAAAAGAAGAAAAATTGTACTCCAAAACTACCTTGATGCCGGACTGGGGCTGGACTTATCCCCAGTACTCATTCACTATTGATAAGAACCCGGCCGATATCGAGGCTATCGTGATAGACCCAAGCCGGAGAATGGCAGACATTGACCCTGATAACAATGTTTACCCTGTTATAATTAAAGAAGTTCCTCGGTTTAAGGCCGTAAAAACGAAGTAATTATCTTCCGAATTTGATGGAAGTGCCAAAGCGCCAACCCATGCCTTTGAAATGACTGCCGTGGAACTGTGCAACTGCTTCCAGCCGGATTACCCTGAGGATGTTATCGATGCCATATACAGCCTCAGTGTAATTCCGGATCGAAGGAACCCGGAGATAATGTAGCTGCAGCGTCTCCGACAAGCCTGTTACCCGCAGTGCCTGAATGCGTGTGAGAGCAAAACGTTGGAGCGTCCAGGTCGCATGGGCCTGAAAAAACCATGACGCTGTGCTATAACGATAATATGGCAGCATCCGGAACTGATCGGGCGGGTACGTGTATTGAAAAAAGAATTCATTGCCCATGAAGTGGCGATAGTCCGGAAAGTACATTTGTTTTTTACTCAAAAAGCTGCCTCCATTAACCAAATATTCCAGATTGCTTCTCGGCCCGAGGTTCAGGTCCTGGCGGATCGTTGCCTGCAGGCGCGAATAATCCACATCACCCGCGAAACCCATTCCGCGGTTATAGTTTACACTGAATGATGGCCCTTTGCTACGGATATATCTTTTCTCGCCGTTTCGGATCAGGTAGCGTCTCCACGGGCGTAGTGTTGCCGTCAGGTCTAGCAATAATGCATTGTGCTCAGGAAAGCCGGTGTCAGCCAACTCCCTGCTTATAGGCCGGTTGGGTGTGAAGCTGTATCGTCTCCAGAAAAAGATCGGCTTGGCGCTTTCCTGATTAAATAATTCTTCCCGGTGCTGAAATTCAAGACTGGTATTGAAACTAAGAATATCGGCGACATTCCTGATCGAATGCTCCACTTTTGCATACTGCTTTTGATAAAGCTTCATGAAGTTCCGGTCAAAAAATCGGGCTGCCATGCTATTGGGTAATGGTTGAATAGGGTCATTGTTATTGAACTGGCTGGCCATTTCGCCACCCTGCAGCATCAGGTTCCATTTATGGTTACCAATATTGGTTTCCAGGTTGCCATATACCCTTTTTCTTCCTGCCGAATACCGGATCAATGGACGAACGCTGAAAAAGTGAGACTTACCCCATCGTTTTTGCCATTCCGTGATCAGGTTGATAGCATTACCTTCTACGGTGTTGTAACTAACAGATAGTAAGGGGCTTTTGAAATAAAATGTGTTACGTTTTCCCAGCGAATAGGTGTTACCCGTAATCAGGTGCTGCGTTTTGAAATAAATAGAATCAGGTTTGGACTTGATTTTCAAAGAATCCTTGATCACTTTAATGCTGTCCTGCAGTACATAACTCGAAACTTCGGACTTAGTAAGTGGAATGGGACGCAGGGCCTGCCAGTAGGTGGTATCCCTTTTATTGGCCATGGAGTCGATCACAATGGAATCCTGCCTCACCAGCCTGTCGCTGCCGCTTTCCATTTTTCGCTCTTTTTTCTGGTCTTTTTCGTACTCCTTGGTCAGTTTCCTGAAATTTTTTGTAGAAAACTCTTTCTGATCTTTAATGAGGTTTTCGAGATCTTTTTTACGGGTTTTTTCTTTGGCAATGTCATCCTTTTTGTGGTCGTTGATCACGATATCTTCTTTGAGATTCGGGTCAATATCGAGTTTTTCGTAGGTCAGTGATACCAGGTAACGGAATTCACCGGCGAAGCCCAGGTAGCTGCCATTGATCCTGAATTGCTGATTGACAGGTATCCACACATTTTGTACCGGACTGAATATCTGTTTCGCCGAAATGTTTAACCCACTCGTTGTAGTCTGAAGATCGTAACTATGGATTGCCCAGCGATCTTCCAGAATGAAGAGGCTGCCTTTGAAAACCCCCTCGCCGTAGGCCTTTGGTATTACCTTTATTTTATTGACCAACTGCCCCTGATCCTCAAAATAGCCCTCATACTCAAATTTGTAATAGGCCAGCGCTTTGGGAGACAGCGGCGAGATAGTACCCGCAATTTCGGGACTATACAAACTGGCGAGAATGTATTCGTTCGGTGATGGAATGCTGTTATCAAGACTATTCCGGGTAGAAACTATGCGCTGGCTGTAACTGTTCGGTCGGCGGTACTTTATCTCCGCCACACTTTCATTAATGATGGCTTTTCCTTCCTGGATGCCTTCCTTTTTTAGTCTTCTTTCAACGAGATAGGGGATTTTGGTAGGCAATGCAGTACTTCTGGAGTATACTTTTGCGGTGTAACCGCGCAACTGCAACTGATGAAAACGAGCTTTGGCAATGGCCCGGCGCATAATGCTGTATGCGGGATCTTCCTTTCCTTTGCCAACGGTTGCTTCCTGAAGATTAAGGGCTTGCTCTTCGAGCGTAACGTTCAGTTCCTGAAAATCGCCGGTGACTGTAATTTTACGTGACACACTTTTGAAACCGAGATACTGAAAAATGATCTCGTAACTTCCGGCAGCCAGGCTGAACTCATACTCGCCGTCTTCATTGGCCATTGTTCCGTTACTTGTTCCTTTTACTGCAATGCCAGCATATGGTAATGCTTCTCCTTGTTTGGTAGTGATACGTCCCTTGATCCCTCCGGCCATGGAACAAAGCCGGAGGCCGACAAAAAGTATCAGAAACAAGGTAAAGCGCATAGAGGTTTTGGTCAGTTATTGCAATAAGCACAAATTAGCCGAAATTACTGATTCGTCTTTTTATGATTACATATATAACCGTACCAGTGATGCACTTTGAACCTGGCAAACAAAAACGGAGTATCCCTTTGGTAGGCATACTCCGTTTTACTAATGCTCAGGGTTTGTGTTAATTACATTCGCCGTCTGTCGTGCAGGTATCTCCTTCTGCAAATGTGACCAATGGCTCGGGGTTCGCTTTTTGCCATTCCCCAAATGACTGTTCCAATGCTCCCAGAAATGTTTCGGGTTGCTGTGCACCTGAAACTGCATATTTACGGTCAAGCACAAAGAAGGGAACTCCTCTTGCACCTACTTGCTGCGCTTCATATATGTCTTTTCTTACCTCATCGCTGAAACGGGTACCTTCCAGCACTTTCTTCAATTCCTCTGCATCCAGCCCGATTTCACCGCCGAGCTCCACTAACGTAGCCAGGTTAGAAGTGTCTTTCCCATCTGTGAAATATGCTTTGAAGAGCTGCTCTTCGACAGCGTCACCCAGTCCTTTGGTTTTAGCGAATTGTACGAAACGGTGGGCGTCAAATGAATTAGCTACCACTGCTTTGTCCATATTATATTCCAGGCCTACCTCCCTGGCGAGACCGGTAACATGGTCATTCATCTGTTGGGCGTAGTCGGGAGTCCAGCCTTTTACTTCTGCCAGATATTCATTAATGCTTTTTCCGGGCTCCGTTTTCATTTGCGGGTTCAGCTGAAAACTTTTCCATTCCACCTGAATTTTGTCTTTCTGAGGGAATTGGTCCAAAGCTTTTTCAAATTTCCGCTTGCCTATGTAGCAAAACGGGCACATTACGTCACTCCATATTTCAATTTTCATGTCCAAATCGGTTTTTTAGATTAACATTACACGTTAATGAAAAATTCTTCATGTGGCCTTCTGACCTTCTTAGCCTTCACGTATGGATCTTTTTCATTGTCACGGTAGCCTAATGTCATAATCACTACGCTTTTTAACCCTTTCTCTTTAAGACCAAGAATCTCATCCAATGCAGCAGCATTGAAACCTTCCATCGGCGTGGCGTCGATTTGTTCAGTCGCAGCTGCGACCAATGCGTGGCCAAGGCCGATATAAGCTTGTCTGGCTGCCCATTGAAAATTCACTTCTTCCGATCTGCTCAAAATTCCACCCGAAATACTGGTATGGAAGGCCGAAAGCGAATCGACAGTTACGCCACGTGTTGTCGCGATCAGATTCATATACTTATCCAGACTTTCAACGGTAACTTTTTCCCAGGCCGCAAATACCAGCAAATGAGATGATTCCAGGATCTGAGGCTGGTTGTTGGCTATTTTATGGATTTTTTCTTTAACCTCCTTTTTATCAATGACCAGGACATTGTATGGCTGCATTCCCGCGGATGAAGGGGCTAGTTTGATGGCTTCCAGGATGTTATCCAATTTGTCTTGAGGTACTACTTCTCCGGTCATTCTTTTGGCGGCGTAGCGCCAGTTTAATTTCTCTATCAGCTCACTCATGATCGCTTCTTTTTTGTATTCAATTACTAAACGGTCACAAAGTTACGATAATTTACTATACATTTGTAAGTAGTATACAAAAGGATAGTGACATTTAAAATGATAGCCATGGAAAAGACAGAAGAAAGGAAACACACATTGGGTGAGTGCACCAAGAGCATTTTGCCGGTAAGGGACGCGTTGGAAGTATTAAGCGGCAAATGGAAGCTGCCGATCATTATATCATTGATGTTTGGCAATAAACGGTTTTCACAGATCGCCAAAGAAGTACCGGGTATCACCGACAAAATGCTCTCCAAAGAGCTCAGGGATCTTGAATCCAACGATCTGGTCAAGCGCAGAGTTTACGACTCTATCCCGGTGGTCGTAGAATACAACCTGACCGAATACGGCCACTCGCTGAAAGTGGTGATAGAAGTACTAAGGAACTGGGGGCAAGCGCATCGGGAGAGGATTATGACTAATCCATCCATTTCTCATACCACATCTGAAACATCAGCAGGTACCATATCTTGAGTGCGTATTCCTTTTTACCGGAAAAAAAACTTTCTTTTAGTTTCTGCACAACATTCGGGTTGAAAATACCCTGACCGACTATTTTGTTATCGCTTAAGTAATAGCAAACCTGTTTTCTTAAATCGGTACTTAACCAATTTTCAATGGGTATTTGAAAACCCATTTTCGGGCGATCCATCAATTTTTTGGGAATATGCTGGTGAACGATTTCTTTCAGTATATACTTTTTTACACCATTATTGTACTTATAGTGATCGGGTAACTGGGAGGCCCATTCGATAATGCGGTGGTCGGTAAAAGGCTCACGACTTTCCAGGCTGTACGCCATGGATGCCCTGTCTACCTTTTGCAGGACGTCATCCAATAGAAAAGTTTGAAAGTCTATGGCCATCATATAAGCCAATGGAGTATAGAATTCTTCGGACAGATCATTGTTTAAATAAGCTGTTTCAAGCGATTTGATGTTAATGTTTTTGTTTAATAATGCTCTGATTTCTTTTTCATCAAATTGCTGGTTGAGACTTAACATTATATTTTTCGCGGATGGATCCTTTAACAATGATTTGAGTTTCTCATACCGGTTATGAAAATTATATTGATTTCTCATCACAGGTATGTGATCTGCCGCGATGACGCCCATCATTCCTGAAATCTGTTTTCTTACAAAATCCGGAATTCGATTAAGGGTTTTACCATGCTTCATGATATAGCCGTACCTGCTATAACCTGCAAATACTTCGTCGCCCGCATCTGCACTTAAAGCCACGGTAACTTCATCAGCAGTCATTTTGCATAAAAGCATCGTCGGAATAGCACTTTGATCACCAAATGGTTCGTCATAGTGATACGGCAACTCGGAAATTAATTCAAGGACTTCTTTTCGGGTACAGTTATATTCATGATGTTCCGTTCCGATATAATTGGCAATATTTTTAGCATATTCAGATTCATTCAAGCCAATATCCGGCACGCCAATGGTAAACGTTTTTAGTTTTTCAGTGCGATCTTTTTGTAAAATAGCTGTGAGGCATGTGCTATCATAGCCACCGCTCAAAAATACTCCCACCGGAACGTCCGAAACCATTCGGTATTCAAATGCTGATTTTAGTATTTTCTGTGTCTCGGTCTTAGCTTCTTCAAATGAAATGTCCAGCTTGGGTTTGTTATAAGTGTCGTAAACATCCCAGTATTTATGCATGTCGAACATTCTATCGCTGACATTGAATTTTAGAAAATGCCCGGGGCGTAACTTATAGGTATAATTGAAGATGCAGTGCGGCGTAGGTACGTTACCATATTGCATAAACGCAGCCACGGAATTAAAATTGATCTCCTTTTTAAAATCCGGGTGTTTGTGAAATGCCTTTAATTCCGAGGCAAATAAGAAAAGGCCGTCATGCCAATAATAGTAGAATGGCTTAATTCCAGCCCTGTCCCTTACACAATATATTACCCCGGTTTTGGTATCGTAGATTACAAAAGCAAACATGCCAACGAATTTGTCGACGCAGGAAATTCCCCATTTTGAGAAGGCATGTAATATTACCTCCGTGTCGGAATTGCCGATAAAATGATGTCCGTCAGCAATAAGCTCTTTTTTGATCTCCAGATAGTTATAGAACTCCCCATTGAATGTAATCCATAGGTCACCAAACTGCATAGGCTGCTTTCCGGCATCTGACAGATCGATGACGGAAAGCCGCTGGTGCCCAATTCCTATTTGGGCACCTGCTGGATCAAATATTTGGTGTCCGGACGCATCTGGCCCTCTGTGGCGTAGTTCGTTGGTAATACTAATTAAAATTTCTTTTGATGAACCCTGGTTGTAATCTATAAATCCTGCGATCCCACACATATTGACCGATTAATATTAAATTGTTAATAACACTTTTAAGAGGGAGTTTCCCTTTCGGGATGATCGATCAATGGGACTGAAATTAGTATAACCTTTCCATTTCAAATATTGCTTTGATTGAATTTGGCTATCTGCAAACGGTATCAGTCGGGAGACACTGTTTTTGGTATTTTCGTTGCAAGTTATTAGACAGAAATGGGATACTTAGCAGGAAAGGTGAGTTCATTGTGCCACCAGGTGACATTATTTATTAAAAGGTAAAATAATCCAGAGAAGCGGGACGGTCAATACACAAAAAAAAGCAGCTCTTTCGGAGCTGCTTTTTACTATATTATTAACATTCAAAAAATTATCCGAGCTGGTTAATGCAGTTCAAATCTTCGAATGCCAGTTTCAAACGTTGGATCATGCTTTCTTCTCCTTTACGCAACCATACACGTGGATCGTAATATTTTTTGTTTGGAGAATCTGCACCTTCAGGGTTACCCAATTGTGATTGCAGATATCCTTCTTTTTCTTTGTAATATTTCAAAATACCTTCCCAGGTTGACCATTGCATATCAGTATCAATGTTCATTTTGATCGCTCCGTACTCGATAGCCTCGCGGATTTCTTCGCGTGACGAACCTGATCCTCCGTGGAATACGAAGTTAACCGGTAGCTCAGCAGTATCGAATTTTTCCTGGATGAAGTTCTGTGAGTTGCGAAGGATTTTCGGCTCTAATTTCACGTTACCTGGCTTGTAAACACCATGAACGTTTCCGAAAGCTGCTGCAATCGTGAAGTTTGGAGAGATTTTCAACAACTCTTCGTAAGCATAAGCGACTTCCTCTGGCTGAGTATATAGTTTCGAGCTATCCACGTCGCTGTTATCAACGCCGTCTTCTTCTCCGCCTGTTACACCCAGTTCAATTTCAAGCGTCATGCCGATTTTTGCCATTCTTTCGAAGTATTTGGCAGAAATTTCGATATTTTCTTCAATTGGTTCTTCTGACAAATCCAGCATGTGAGAGCTGTACAATGGCTTGCCATACTGATCAAAATAACGCTCACCTGCATCCAGAAGACCGTCGATCCATGGAAGCAATTTCTTAGCGCAGTGGTCAGTGTGCAGGATTACGGGAATTCCGTAAAGTGCTGCCATCTGGTGTACGTGCATCGCACCTGAGATACCGCCAGCGATAGCTGCCTGCTGGTTCGCATTGGATAGGCTCTTTCCTGCATAAAATATAGCACCGCCATTCGAAAACTGAATGATAACGGGGCTGTTCACCGCTTTGGCAGTTTCCAGTACTGCATTCACTGAGTTGGTTCCTACCACGTTAACCGCCGGGAGGGCATAGTTATTTTCGTTGGCATGGCGGAAAATTTCGCTAACTCCGTCACCGGTAACAACTCCGGGCGCAAAGCGTTTTGTGGTCTCGCTCATAGTAATAAAGAATATTTTTTCAAGAATTAATTTTACAATTCAGATATAAAAAATGAACTGTGTGGCAATCTCTGCAAGTTAGCCATTTTACAGAAAAAGGCGGAAATATGTATGGTATATTATGCTTATTGACGAAGATTTATCCTTGTATAATCGTTTTAACACAATCTGTGTATCTTTGAAAATGATTAAAAATTCCAAACTTTCCAGGACCATTCAACTGGCGCTTGCCTTTGGTTTTTTTGCAGTATGGGTGCTGGAATTCAGGCGTGCCGGGCTTTTTGAAAGTTACTGGTTATTACTATTGAGTATTTCCTGCCTGCTTGTCTTCCAGCTCAACAGATTAAAAGCAGCTAACGAGGCCAAAACGAAGGAGGAGGGGACACTGAAAATACATCAAACAAAAGCCCGTAAAGCCGCGAAAAAATGAACATGCTCCTACTGGGAACTACCATCGTGTTTTTTGTACTGGCCGGATATTATGGTGCAGTCCGATCGGTGCTGCTGGATGTTTCCATTGACAGATATTCGCTCCGGCACGAAAAATCGGATCAGGTTGTGCAGACACTCTACTGGCGCAGGGTACTCCGGATGATCCGTTTGCTGGCGGTTGCATTGGGTTGTTTTATGGGCGTGGCGACGATTTACGGCATGTTATCTGCCCAATCGGGCATTCAGGAAGGCTTGCTGGTTGCGCTGATGTTCATTGGCCTGGCGGTAACCTGGATGATTTCTTACAGTAGCTGGGTCAAAATCGGACGGAATTTCCCTGAGATTCTGGACCTGAAAACATTTCCTGTAAGGTTTGCCGAATGGTTTATAACACCCCTGTACTGGCTCGTTGAACCATTTGTAAAAGAAAATATATTGTCTCCCTCGCTCCGTGACGACGCTGTTTCAGCCGACGATCCGGATTTTGATGATCACAGCATTGAAGAAAGAATGTTTATCAATGCACTGGATTTTAAAGACTTGCGTATCCGTGATTGTATGATACCGAGGACCGAAATTTCGGCGGTGAATGTGAATGCAAGTATTGAAGACCTGCGGACCGCATTCCTGACCTCGGGACATTCCAAGATCATTGTTCATAAAGAGTCTGTAGATGAAGTACTGGGTTATTGCCATGCATTGTCGCTTTTTAAAAAACCGAAAGAGATCAGCAACATCATTACGCCTATTCTGATCGTACCTGAAGCAATGCCCGCAAATGATTTGATGTTACGCTTTTTGGAAGAAAAAAGAAGTCTGGCTCTCGTCGTTGATGAATTTGGCGGTACCTCGGGTCTCGTCAGTGTGGAGGACGTGGTGGAGCAGATATTTGGTGAAATTCAGGATGAATATGACTCCACCGAAGACTGGACGGAAAGGCAGCTGGATGATCACAGTTATATACTCAGCGCCCGTCATGAGCTCGACTACCTGAACGAAAAGTATGGCTGGGAGCTTCCGGAAGGTGATTACGATACATTGGCCGGTATGCTGATCCATTACTACGGCGACTTGCCGGACGTCAATGAGACGGTCAGTATCCCTCCGTTTTCATTCCAGGTAGTGTCGATGCAGGATACCCGTATTGAACTCGTGAGGCTTACTATTGAAGAAAAGGAGAAGAAAAACAGTAAAGAATAAACCATTTCAGCCGAAAAAATTAATGAACCAACGCGTGCCAGTGAAAGCCTTATCAGTTAGCAGCCTGTTATTTTCAATTCTGTTCAGCACTTCTGTATTTGCACAAAATGCAGCGCTCAAAACAAAACTCGAAACCATTTCGAAAGGAATCGACGGAAAGGTAGGAGTGGCAGTAATGGATCTCAAAAGTCGCGAAACACTGATCCTGAATGAAAAACACAAATTTCCGATGCAGAGCGTTTTCAAATTTCCGCTCGCGATGGCTGTTCTGGACCTGGTTGATAAAAAGAAGCTAAGTCTTGATCAAAAAGTACACATTACCAAAAAGGATTATTTCGCAAAGACACATAGTCCAATGCGAGATAAATATCCGGACGGCGAAGTAGACGTAACCGTCGGCGAGCTGCTGGCATATTCCGTCTCAACGAGCGATAACATTGCATGTGACATTTTGTTCAGACTGGCGGGTGGTACGAAGGCGGTCAATGATTACGTGCACGGATCGGGTGTGAAAAACATCGCGATCGTCGCCAATGAAGAAGAAATGCATTCAGGCTGGGAGCCCCAGTATAAAAATTGGTGCGAGCCGGGCGCAATGCTTCAGTTGCTGGATATCTTTTATCAGGGCAAAAAGCTATCAAAAACGAGCACCGATTTTCTTTGGAAAATTCTCATCGACGGACCGACGGGCTTAAAACGCATTAAAGGAGAATTGCCGACAAATATCACCGTAGCACACAAAACCGGCACATCCGGCGCGAACGAGCACGGGATGATGGGCGGCCTGAATGATGTGGGGATTATGAAATTACCAAATGGGAAGAACATTGCAATCGTAGTGTACATTTCAGACACGCATGCTAAAAGTGAAGAAGCGGAGCTCGTGATCGCGAAAACAGCCAAAGCAGTGGCGGATCATTATTCAACGAAGTAATGTATTTATTTACAGGTGCTTCCTCATTCAAAGCTTAAGACAGGTGCGAATAACAGTTGAAAATATAGGAAAGAAGTTTGTCAGGGAATGGATTATCCGGAATGCCAGTTTTGAGCTTTTGGCTGGGCAGCAATATACTTTTGTGGGGCCTAATGGTAGCGGAAAATCAACTTTACTGCAATTATTGACGGGTATTATCCCGGTTACAGAAGGTACAATTCGATATCGGGATCATGCGGGAAAGGAAATTGAAGAGGATCGCTGGTACAAACACATTGTGATCGCGGCACCTTACCTGGAACTGATTGAGGAGTTTACATTGCGGGAGCTTATTGAATTTCACAGTAAATTCAAGCCGTTCAAGAATGGCATGTCATTCAGTGATTTTGAGGATTTTGTACAGTTGGCACACGCTAGTGGCAAAACGATCCGTCATTTTTCTTCTGGCATGAAACAAAGGGTTAAGCTCGGGCTGGCTTTTTTGTCCGATGTCCCCATTATTTTTCTGGACGAACCCACGACGAACCTGGATGTTCAGGGGATCAACTGGTACCTGGAACGTGTTACGGATTATACTCAAAATCAGCTTGTTTTACTGGGTTCTAATGTAAAACAGGAATATGAATTTTGTGAAAATATCATTTCGGTTTCTGCGTTCAAATAGAAACACAAGAAGTACTGGCTATGCAGAAAACTTTACGGTCCATTGCGGTATTGTTCCTGATTTTTCTCTGTGCAGCCGGTAAATCACTGGCGGGCGGAATGTATTTTATCGAAAACCATGGCCAGTGGGACAAAGACATTCTCTACCGCGCCGAAATCCCCGGTGGATTTCTCTTTCTCAAAAACCAATCCCTCGTTTACGTTTTATATGATGCGTCAAAAGTAATGGCGCGCCACGGGAAAGGAACTTCGGTTTCTGCTGAGGCGAAAGAGTCGGTAATGGCGAATGATCTCATTGCCGCGCATGGTGTGGAAGTAATGTTCCAAAACGCCATTGCAAATGTCACGCATACGTCGAAACGTGAAATTGAGACGAAATTCAGCTACTTTTTAGGTAAAGAGGAGGCGAAATGGGCTGGTGGTGTAAAAGGTTTTGAGGAAATCCTTTACGAAAATTTATACGATAAGATTGATCTCCGCATTTATCTTAATCAGTTCAAACTCAAATACGAATTCATAGTAAAGCCCGGTGGCGATCCGACGCAGATTAAGCTAAAATATAATGGTGCTGAGAAGGTTTCACTGAATGAAACGGGGCAGGTTGTCATCAAAACTTCTGTTGGGCAATTCAAGGAGGCTGAGCCTTACTCTTTTCAACAGGTCAATTCGAAAACTGTTGATATCTCTTCAAAATTTACATTAACAGCCGATAATACTGCTCAGTTTGCCCTTCCAAAAGGCTATAACAACCGGGAAACGCTGGTTATTGACCCGGAACTTATTTTCTCCACGTACTCAGGTTCGACGGCGGATAACTGGGGGCATACCGCAACGTATGATGATGAAGGTAACCTCTATTCGGGAGGGACGGTTTTTGGTACCAATTTCCCTGTCACCGTCGGCGCATTTCAAACCAAATTTGAAGGACTGGTCGACGTTTCGATCATGAAATTCACGCCCGACGGCAGCCAGCTCATTTACGCCACATTTTTGGGAGGGAATAATACGGATCTTCCGAGCAGCCTGATCGTTAGCTCGAAGAAAGAGCTGCTGATCCTTGGTACTACATCGTCTAAAAACTTCCCGACCCGTACGACCGGTTTTCAGACCGTTTTTGGCGGTGGTACCCGCGTCATACCTATTTCCGGACTGGACCTGCCCAATGGAAGCGATTTGTTTATATCCAAATTGAGTGCCGACGGCAAGCAATTGACGGCTTCTACATTTGTGGGTGGCAATGGCAATGATGGTGTCAGTAACACCGATGAAGTGATCATTAAAAATTATGGGGATAGTTTCAGAGGAGAAATTGGCGTCGATAAAGACGATAATGTGCTCGTTGTTTCCTCCACGAACTCAGCCAATTTTCCTTTAAAAAACGCTGTGCAAGCCAAATTACTCGGCGCTCAGGATGGTGTGATCATGAAACTGTCGGCGGGTCTGAACAGCTTGTTGTGGAGTACTTATGTAGGCGGGGAAAAATGGGATGCGGCTTACTCGCTGAAGCTATCGTCGACGGGCGAAATCTATATCACCGGTATTTCTCAAAGTAGTACGCTCCCGACCAGCGCGTCGGCATATCAGGCGAGCCTTAAAGGTTCGGAAGATGCATTTGTAGCAAGATATGCCAATGACAAATTGGTAGGAATGACCTACCTGGGCACGGATAAGCAGGAAGGCGCTTACCTGCTTGACCTCGATCAGGCGAGTAATGTATATGTGTACGGACTCACGAACGGGGCTTATCCGGTTACCGAGGACACTTATCAGAATGCCAAAAGCGGTCAGTTTATTCATGCGCTCGATGCTGCATTGACCAAAACCATTTTTTCTACAGTCATAGGTTCCGGCCGCGGCACATCTGATATTTCGCCGACGGCCTTTCTGGTAAGCGAATGCGGTAACATTTATATCGCTGGATGGGGTGGTAATGTCAATACCGGTACTGGGAATAATGTTGCCAGCAGCACATTTAATCTGGTAGTTACCGACGATGCGATTCAGCCGACGACCAATGGCAACAATTTTTACATTGCCATTCTGGAACAAAATGCAAAGTCGCTTTTGTATGCCACATTTTTTGGAAGCAGCAGCCGAAATGGAAACATTCAGGGAGACCACGTCGATGGAGGTACCAGCCGGTTCGATAAAAACGGGACGATCTACCATGCCACCTGTGCCTGCGGAGGCAGTCATTTCCCGGTAACTCCCCAAGCCTGGTCCAAAACCAACAATAGTGAGAACTGTAACAACGCAGCATTCAAAATTGACATTGATCGCCTGAAAGCAGATTTTGATGTGTACTCCGGTAGTAATAAAAATGTTCTGAGAGGTTGCGCACCATTGTCATTGTCGTTTGTGAACACCAGCGAAGGCGGTATTGACTACATCTGGGAGGTTAGCGGCAGCACGATTTCCCGCGAGGAAGACCAGGCGGAATATATTTTTACAAAACCGGGCGAATACACCGTTACCTTAAAGGCATATAACCGTCTAAGTTGTAAAAGGATAGATGTAGCCCAAAAGAAAATCATTGTGGAAACACTGAATGCGAAGATTACCGGAGATACGACCGTTTGTGAAAATACACTTGTAAAGCTCTCGGCATCAGGAGGTACTATATATAAATGGACTCCTGTAACCGGCCTGGATAATGCAACGAGTGCTACTCCGAATGTCAAGGTCAAGGAAACGACCGAGTATTCGGTGGAGATCAGTAATGCCAGCGGATGTAAGGTCACCGAAAAAGTAAAAGTGGCTGTGGAGAAAAAGACAGACTTTGTGGATATGCCGGACACTGAGGTTTGCCAGGGAGCTACTGTCGTACTGACGGTCTCAGGGGAAGCGCCACAATACCGTTGGCTGCCGACCACCGGACTCGCCGAAACCATCGGAAAGTCAGTAACAGTAAAACCAACCCAAACAACTACCTACACGGTCGAGGGCCTATATACCGACGGCTGCCGGCCACTTAGAGAAATTACCGTGAAGGTGGATAATTCCTACGCTCCTGATTTTGAAATGGTGCAATCCGGCGGCGCGTGCAATGAACCATTTGGCTATTCTATGAAAAATAAAACCGTAAACGGGACGCGTTATGAGTGGGATTTGGGAACTGGAAATCCTGTCACGGATCCGGATGTGAAGGAGTACTCTTACAAAGTTCCGGGAAATTATACGATCACACTTACTGCATATAATGCTGCCGGTTGCTCATTATCTGCTTCAAAAATACTGACCGTGTCGCCTGCATTTACACTAACGAATGTGATTACGCCCAATGGAGACGGTAAAAATGATTCATTTATCGTACCGGTTTCGCCGTCCTCGCTGGAAATTTTTAATCGCTGGGGTAAATCTGTTTTTAAGTCGGCTGATTATAAAAATGACTGGGGAAAGGGAATTACGAATGGGACGTATTTCTATGTTGTGGACACGCCTCAGGGAAATCATTGCAAAGGATGGGTGGAGGTTTTGGAGTAACTAGTATTCAGTTATGGAAGTTCATTTTGAGATATTCATTGCATCTGGACGGTTCGGATCTCTGTCGGCCCGTTCTAGTTCTTCAGACATTAGACGTGCCTTTGGCGAACCAGATATATTCACTCCGGCTAGAAAGTCTTATCCAATGATGTTAGTATATGGAGATGTAGAATTCGTACTACGCAACGATCGTTTGACTTTTGCTGCTATTTCTTTATTAAAAAAAGTTCCATCTTTGCCACCGACGATGATCCTCCACGGTTCAGTAGGGGCTTCTGAGCGATGCGTAGACAAGGTAAAGGAGATGCTCGTGCGTCGTGGAATTTCCTGGACACTTGATGTGATTATGTCTGAAGAGGGAGCTCCTGTTTTTGTGACCGAGAAACGTGTGCACTTGGCATTCACGCAGAATATTCTACAACGTGTAGGTGCCGAGTACATTTGAATGTGCAGTCTGCGATGATCAGCACCTGAAGAGGATGGATGTTTAGTTTTTTACAGTAGGCAAAAGAGGTACCAATTTTATGCGGACACTAACGGCATGCATTTAGAATCAGTGTACTGAGCACCAAAACGACGAACTCTAGTAACAAATGATAATGGGACGTGTGTTTTAAAGACGTTTAAAATTTTTCTAAGAAACTAAATTTGGGGACAATGCATCTCGCTGAACAAGAATGCGTGTTTCAACCAAAAATAGATGGTGTAGAAGAAATGGCCGACGAACATGGGTTTACCGGGGTAAATTCAGGAGCTTATCGAAGTTTTTTGTCCTATTGATAACACATTTTTAAACGTTGAACATTATGAAAAAAAATATTTTAGTACTCCTGCTGATTTTGACAGTTTTTTTTGCCAAGGCCCAAGGTAATTTTGGTAAAGAAATAAATGAAAACAAGGCGATTGAGGCCAGCGCGCTTCCTGCTAAAATGGGGGACAAGACAGAAATGGCTGCAAAAGTGAGCGGTACTGTCGAGTCTGTTTGCCAGGTAAAAGGCTGCTGGATGCAAGTGAAGCTCGACAATGGAGAAACAATGCGGGTAGTGTTTAAAGATTACGCGTTTTTTGTTCCAAAAGACATTGCTGGTAAAACGGTAGTGTTTGAAGGAGAGGCTCAGAAAAAGACAGTTCCGGTGGAGCACTTGCAGCACTATGCGAAAGATGCGGGCCAGAGCAAAGAAGAAATAGCCAAAATTAAAGATCCGAAGGACGAACTGACATTTGTAGCGGAAGGCGTGATCGTGAAATAATCTGCCGATCCAAAGTAAGAAATATCCAGGTGGACACTTTTGTAGTGATACAGAGGTGTCCATTTTATTTTATGAAATTCAGAACCATTTACTTCCTTTTTGCGGCAGTCTGCTGCTCATTTATCTCACAGGCGCAATCCACCCAGTTCAAATGGTGGAATCCACAGACTGCTCAATTCCCGGTCATTGAAGGTCAAGCCTGGCCCAAGGAAGTGAAAAATCCATATGATCGGCTACCGGCCCGTGCCGAGAAGCAGGTAAGAGACCAGGTTTGGGGATTATCCAATCAGTCTGCCGGGTTAATGATCCGCTTCCGTGCTAATTCATCTGAAATCAAGGTCAGGTACATTGTGGGCGGCAAGCACGCGCTTCCTCATATGGCCGCGACAGGCGTGAGCGGGGTGGATTTATATGGAATTACTAGTGACGGAGCGTGGCGGTGGAGCGCGGGAAAGTATGCATTTGGTGACACCATTGTTTATCATTTCAAAAATCTCGAACCCAATGATGGTTACCATAAGCTGGGAAGGGAATACCGCCTTTTTCTGCCATTATATAATAGTGTAAAATGGATGGAAATCGGCACGCCAGAGGGAACAACACTCTCCCCGCTGGCAGTTAGACCTGACAAGCCGGTCGTTATTTACGGAACTTCGATCGCCCAGGGAGCCTGCGCTTCGCGACCGGGAATGGCGTGGACTGCGATTTTAGGCAGAAAACTCGATCATCCGCTCATTAACCTGGGCTTTTCGGGGAACGGACGTTTGGAAAAAGAAGTGGTGGATCTTATTTCGGAAATTGATGCCAAAATATACGTGCTCGATTGTCTTCCTAATCTCACGATCAGGCCCGATTCTAAATTGGAATTGACCATTGATGACGTCAAAAAGCGCGTAGTAAATACGGTTGTAACATTGCGGCAAAAGCATCCTGAGACGCCTATCGTCCTCGCTGAGCATGCTGGCTACACCGACGAGGACATTAATCCCCAGAGCAAACATTTTTACGTAGAAGTGAATGAGGCGTTGCGGGAAAGTTTCGGTCAGCTGAAAGCACAGGGGATCAATCATATTTGCCTCATTCCCAAAGCAGATTTTGGGCAGGACATTGAAACTACCGTCGATGGAACGCACCAGACCGATTTGGGGATGATGCGGTATGCAGAAGGCTACGAAAAGCATATCAGGGAAATCCTGCATGAGCCGAAAGGGATAGTTAGCACCACCCATCCCATTACGCAACTTAGGGAACTGAATAATTACGATTGGGAAAACAGGCATCGAGAGATACTGGATTTGAATAAAACGAATCCCCCTGCGACGGTGGTAATCGGTAACTCCATTACACATTTCTGGGGCGGATTGCCAAAAGGGCCAAGAGCTAATGGCGCGGATTCCTGGAACAGCACATTTGGTATGAATTCGAGGAACCTGGGCTATGGCTGGGACCGCATTGAAAATGTGCTTTGGAGGATCAACCATGGCGAAGTGGATGGTTTTTCAGCCAAACAGATCTTTGTAAATATCGGTACCAACAACCTGCACCTGAACACGGATGAAGAAATTGTGGAAGGTTGGAAACTGCTGATTGCCGCATTGAAATACCACCAGCCCAAGGCGCAAATCACGATGCTGGGCATTTACCCAAGGCGCCAGCAGGAGCAGCGGGTAGCGACATTGAACGAGAAACTGGTACAGCTTACAGGAGAGACAAATATCGGATTTGCGGATCCCGGCAAAGTATTCCTGCAAAAAGACGGAAAGATCGACGAATCACTCTTCTCCGACGGACTGCATCCCAATGCAAAAGGTTACGCTCTGCTGGGAGGCGCTATTAAAGCCTCAACGAAGTAAAATAGAATGGTTATAGAACAACCCCAATTCCAAACAGAATTACAAATAACAATGTCGAAAGCGCCATTTGTTTAAGATAAGGATCCAGCTCGCTTGCTTTGGTAAGTCTTGAAATAGCCAATCCATTTTTCACAAATAGTGGAAAACTAAACAGGAAAATCAGGCTTGTGTAACCTGAAAAATTTTGAAAGGTATAGACCGTTACACAAAGCATTCCGGTGATCAGGATTGCCCAGTGATAACGTACAGCCCTTTCGCGGCCCAGTCGTACCGGAATCGAGTTCTTGCCGGTGGCTTTGTCGGAATCAATGTCCCTGATGTTATTGATATTAAGCACACCCACTGCGAACAAGCCGCAGCTGGTTGCGGGTAAAAGCAAGCCCCAGTCCCAAATGTGGGTATGCAGGTAACTGCTGCCTAGTACTCCTACCCAGCCAAAAAAAATGAGTACCGACAGGTCGCCGAGGCCAACGTAGCCATATGGTCGTTTTCCGGCAGTATAAGTGATGGCAGCAATGATACAGGCTACCCCGATTCCCAGGAACACCCAGAATGTATTGGCAGGGGCGTCGCGTAGTGCGACAGTAAGCAATGTAACTCCTGATATTAATGCTAGAATTGAAAAAACAACGATGGCTTTCAGCATTACTGCTGCTGTAATATGACCTGAATGAACCGCCCGGCGTGGTCCCTCGCGTAAGTCTGTGTCTTTTCCGTTTACTGCGTCGCCATAGTCGTTGGCGAAGTTGGAAAGTACCTGTAATATAATGGTAGTCAATACGCTCAGTGCTGCAACAGCCCAGCTAAAATTACCAGTAGAGGCGGCCAAAAAGCAACCCATTAAAATGCATGACAGTGCGAGGGGCAATGTGCGGGGGCGTGCCGCTTCAATCCAGGGATTCATTACTTACTAAATTCTAGGTAAATATTCAGGCTAGCGATTTTTGCTCAGCCCAATCAATAATTTTCTCTGCCAGTTCCAATCCTCCTTTTGAAACTGCAGCGCTAAGATTTCCATCATAACTCATTGACAGATGTAACGTGTCGTAAGCTGCTAGAAAATAAGACAATATTTTTTTGTCAGTTCCGGAGAGTTCCTTTTGATACCACTCAACACTTTTTCGGGTCTTTTTCTTTTTATCTCCCAAAACGCTGTCCAATGCGACCAGCACTCCGGCATAAGCAGTGTGCCCAGCCATTTTTACGTATTTCCTGTCCTTGTAAACGCCATTCTCTTTGACGGCCTTTTCTCTCAGAATTTCTTTGGCGTTGGAGAGGTACCGTTTGGCTTCCGTAATGTCTTTCATGTAAGTGATGTGTATGTAGTGCTGAAATATTTCAGGCTGCAAATTGTTGCAGCCTGAAAGTAAGAATTTATTTCCTCAGATTCCTACTGATTTTAGGAATTCAGGATCAGTTGGTAATATTTTGGAAGCGAAGAAATTGGTTAGTTCTCCTTTTTCATTCACAACGTATTTGCAGAAATTCCAGGTTGGTACTTTGTCATTCCAGCCGTTCAGATCTTTGCTCGAAAGCCATTTGTAAATTGGCGCCTGATCGTCTCCCAATACAGAAACTTTTTCAAACATCGGGAAAGTCACGCCGTAAGTAGCAGAGCAGAATGTCGCGATTTCTTCGTTGGTACCTGGCTCCTGGCCATTGAAATTGTTAGCAGGAAAGCCCAAAACGACTACTTTGTCTCCATGCTCTTTATTGAATTTCTCCCAGTCGGCATACTGTTTTGTGTATCCGCATTTGGAAGCAACATTGAGGATAACCACTTTTTTGCCTTTGTACATACTCAGGTCAATGGTTTTGTTACCCACCAGTGATTTCACTTTAAAATCATAAAGAGATTGTTTTGCAACAGGAGCGTCGGATGGTCGTTCTGCCATCTCGGTTTTATCGGCGAATAAACCGCCAATCAAGGTTGAAATCATAATAAAGATTGTTTTCAAGAAGCTCATAAAAGTTTTGGTTATTGGTTAAGTACGCATTTATATATAAAACGATTTCAATACGCTATTCATATTCCTACATCCGCTCAGGAACTTCTATGCCTAATAACCCCAAAGCCTTGTGAATTGTTTCCGAAACTACCTTAGATAATGCAACTCTGAATTTGACAGCTTCCGGGTTTGGATCTGAGAAGATCGAAACCTCTGCATAAAACTGGTTATATACCTTCGCCAGTTCAAATGCATACAGTGATATAATACTGGGGGCGAACTCATTAGCCGCTGCAACTACCTTCACCGGGAACTGTGACAATGCAAATACCAGCTCACGTTCTGCCTGATGCATAGCATAGGTTTCTGCCGGAATGGTTGCAATAATTCCTGCCTGTTCAGCCTTGCGCATGATCGAGCGGATACGGGCGTAGGTGTACTGGATAAATGGTCCTGTGTGTCCCTGAAAATCAATGGATTCTTCTGGGTTGAAGAGCATTCTTTTCTTAGGGTCCACTTTGAGCAGGAAGTATTTTAATGCACCCAAAGCCAGCTGGTTATATAATTGTTTGGCTTCGTCACTGTTAAAATCGTCGATTTTGCCTAATTCCTGGGTACGGTCAGACGCTGTCTGGATCATTTGTGCTACCAGATCATCGGCGTCAACGACCGTTCCTTCGCGGGATTTCATTTTACCTGATGGCAAATCCACCATGCCATAGCTGATATGATAGCATCCTTCGGCATAAGGTCTTCCCAAACGTTTCAAAATCGCGAAAAGAACTTTGAAATGGTAATCCTGCTCATTGCCTACCACCCATAAATAGCGATCATTGTTAAAATCACCATTCTTTAATTCTGTCGTTCCAAGATCCTGTGTAATGTATACGGAAGTACCATCGCCACGCAATACAAGTTTTTCATCAAGCCCCTCTTCGGTCAGATCGATCCAGACTGAATTGTCGGCTTTTTTATAAAACACATTGTTTTGAATACCTTCTTCAATGATGTCTTTTCCCAGCAAATAGGTATTGGATTCATAATATGTCTTGTCAAAACTCACACCGATTTTGTTGTATGTCTGGCTGAAACCTTCATAAACCCAGTTGTTCATTTTTTGCCAAAGTGCAACGGTTTCAGCATCGCCATTTTCCCAAAGCAGCAATAATTTCTGTGCTTCCAGAATCCACGGGGCCTTTTTGCCAGCCTCTTCTTCCGACATTCCTTCCTCTACCAGTGTACGGATCTGTTTTTTATATTCTACGTCAAACAGAACATAATATTTACCTGCCAAATGATCACCTTTAATTCCGCTTGATTCTGGCGTTTCATCATTGCCCAGCTCACGGTAGGCAAGCATGGATTTGCAAATGTGGATACCACGGTCATTTACAAGGCAGGTTTTAACCACATCATAGCCACTTGCCTTCAATATCCGGGACAATGCGTCGCCCAGGAAGTTGTTACGCAAGTGTCCCAAATGCAAAGGTTTATTGGTATTAGGAGAAGAAAATTCCACCATGACGGATTGCCCGTTGGAAGGAATAGTCCCGAAAGTTTCGTCTGTGAATACATTGGTAAACAGTTCCAGCCAGGTTTTATCTTTCAGGCTTATGTTCAGAAAGCCTTGCACCACATTGAACCTGTCTACAATAGCAGAGCCATCAATGAGCTCATTACCGATGGTCTGACCGATCTCTGCCGGGGCTTTGCGGGTGGTTTTTGTTAAAGGAAAAGTAACGAATGTGTAAAATCCTTCAAATTCTTTTTTGGTCGGTTGTAAAATGATTTCCCCGGCAGCAATATCGAAATGCTTTTGGATCGCTTTTTGGATATCTTCTTTTAGTATGGCTTCAATCGTCATGAAAATTGGGGTAAACAGGAAGCGTATTCTCAAAAATCAAGATACATCTCCGCAAGTTTTTATTTAAGTGAAATTATTTCTAATATTAATAGTAATGTTATCCTTTTTGATGCAAAATTAGGGTAAATATTGAAGAGAGTTACACCCCTGAAGGAAGAAGTTATGAATATCCGTTTTCTCCATTGTCTCCGGATTTATTTGGCCGTGTCATTAAGCCTGATTCCCCTGTTCAGTGCTGTGGCCCAGTTGCAGCAATCCGACCGGCTGGAAATTCCGACAAGCTCTTCCGCTACCGAGCAATTTGAGGTTTTTAGCCTGGGAGAGCAGGGAATTCTTTCCGTGATCAGAGGTAATGAGTATTCGACTAACCGGAACGAAACGTGGCAGTTTGTGAAGTACGATACAACATTGAAGGCGGTATGGCGGACTGGGTATAAACTGGATTTTCGGTACATACCCGTAATGGCTTATAAGGGGGAGACCAACGGCTACTGGCTTTTTGCGGAGCCCGATACGGATCGTTTTTTGTTTCTTCAGTTAAATTACAGTGATGGTTCTATCGATACATTCAAGGGTAGCTTGTTGTCGGGTGTGGATGTGCAGCAGTTTAAAGTGATTGGCAGTAAAGCGTTGGTTTCGGGTTATTACCGGTCACGCCCCGTCGTGATCGTGCATTCATTTTTTGATCACACAACCCGCGTTTTACCCGGATTATTTGAAAAAAACACAGAGCTGAATAATGTTGACATTAATGAGATTGATGGATACATTAATGTGATCACTTATGCCTATAGGAAGAAAAATTGTGTTTTTGAAATAAAAACTTATAACTACGACGGAAAACTACTGAAAAAGACCTCATTAAGCGATCCAAGAAACAGTTTCATTTCCGGCCAGATCATTCCGCTTAATCCCGATGATTCGTACCTGATCGGTAACTATTCCGTCGGCTGTACGCAATACTCGCAGGGGCTGTATGTAACACATATAGATCATGATACGCCACGGGAACCGCAGTTTATTGAGTTTTCTGAGTTACAGAATTTTTTTAATTATATGAAACCGAAACGTCGTGAGCGAATGCTTGAGAAGATCGGAAAGCGGAAAAGCCTGGGTAAGGAAAATCGCTTTAGATATCGCTTGCTGGTACATGAGCTGATCCAGACCGAAAAAGAGATCGTGCTGGTTGCCGAGGTTTATTATCCTAATCAAAGGTCATCCAGCCCGATCATCGCCGGAGGAATGTCGCGGCCGTATGTGTCCAGGTCGCTGGAAGGTTATCGCTACACGCACGCTATCGTTTGCGGGTTCGATCGTAGCGGCAAATTTATCTGGGACAATTGCATTACCATCAAAGATCTGACCAGCTTCGACTTGCAGGAAATGGTGCAGATAACGCCCGTGGACGATTATTTCGTACTTGCTTACCCACAGGAAGGGGAGATTCACACGGAAGTGATCAGCAGGGACAAAGTAGTAGTAGAAAGCGAAAAGTTTAAGATCAATGCCAAATCCGAAAAGGATAAGGTGCTTAATAATGAAGATGGCTATCTTTCTCCCTGGTACGGCCAGTATTTTCTTGCATATGGCATGCAGCGCATCGGTAGTTCCTCCATTGTCCAGGGACGGGAAGTTTTTTATATCAACAAGCTGACTTACAAAACTGAGGACATTGGCAAGGTCGATACCAAAGAGGAGGCATCACGTCCCCGGTAACATTAGTCGACCATCCAGATATGGTCGGCGTCGAATCCCTGTTCCTTCCATTCTACCTGCACGCGCTGGCTTTCGACAGTGCTTACATTCATTCCCACATAATTGGGATCTATCGGTAGCTCGCGGTTGTACCGGCGGTCGATGAGAACCATTAATTCAACGGCCTTAGGCCTTCCGAATGCAGTCATGGCATCCAGCGCGGCGCGTACCATCCTGCCGCTCGCCAGCACGTCGTCAATAAGTATCACTTTCTTTCCTTCGATCAGAAAAGGAACATTTGTTTTATTGGGCAAAAGAGGGGATTCGCGTCTTCTGAAATCGTCCCTGTAAAAAGTAGCATCCAGGTAACCCAGGGGAATATCCTTGCCGGTGCGTTCGCGAAGCTCGGCGATAATGCGTTCGGCAAAATAAATTCCTCTTGGCTGCAGGCCCATCACCACTGAGTTGGAAAAGTCCTGGTGATTCTCAATGAGTTGCTGGCACAACCGGCTGGTCATGATTTCGAGTAACGGGCTGCTAAGTATTAATCGTTTTTGGGGTATCATGTAATTTCCCTGAATTTTAGCCTAAATTAAGTGCTCAAAGATGAAATCAAAAACTTTTACCAAATGAAATATCTGATTGCCGGATTGGGAAATATTGGTCCGGAATACGCATTTACCAGGCATAACGTCGGATTTATGGTCCTCGACAGGCTAGCGGCAGAGCACGACTTTAAATTTTCCTTTGAAAAGCTCGCATTTGTAGCCGAGTGGAAGTATAAGGGACGACAAATTTATTTTATCAAACCGACGACATTCATGAACCTGAGCGGGAAAGCCATCAAGTATTACATGGATCAATATAAAGTTACGACGGAGAATACATTGGTGGTCGTGGACGAGCTGCAATTACCATATGGAACGCTGAGAATCAAGCCGAAAGGAAGTCACGGCGGACATAACGGTCTCAAAAATATTGAAGAACTTCTGGCTACGTCCGATTATCCCAGATTACGCTTTGGAATAGGGAATAATTTTCCCCGCGGCAGGCAAGTAGATTATGTTCTAAAAGCATTTTCCAATGATGAAATGGCGGAACTGCCGATATTTTTGGACAAGGCCGGGGATATGGTACTTTCGTTTTGTACTTTGGGGATACAATCGACAATGAATAATTATAACCAATGATTGTACTTTTTAAAGAAAATATAAATATTTCAAGATGATGTTTTGTTTGGAGTTTATAGCAGAAGTCGGAATATTAGGGAGGCTATTTTACAAGTATTAATATAAAGTAATAAATAATAGGCTCATTTTGTTATTTTATTCCAAATAAAATTTTGTCTATGGTTTTTTAAACAATTTGTAATTTCAAAACTAATGCGGACATTTGTATCACCGCTAGCGGAAATAAAAATTGAATAAAACCATGAAAACAAACGGAAATAGTTTTATATTTGCATTTATATATGGAATTCTAGTTCTCGCTCTGCCTCAGGCAACTATGGCGAAAGGCTCGGGAGATGAACAGAAAGATAATATTGCAGTAATTTCCAACGAATCCGAAATTGAATTTACTTCGTATATAGGTCAGGTATTTCCTGATTTTGTTAAGCAGGAAAATTGGAGTATTATTAATAATATTGTTACTTTATATAATCAGACACCATCTAAGGTTCGCGTCGCAAGTGCAGAGGATATCAATAAATTCAATGCAGCAGTTACGGAACTAGGAAGTAAACTGGAAACGATTAACAGCCCGGAGGCGCTTGAATGGAAAAGTAACCTCCTTGAAACTGCCCGAGTTGTTCGTTTTGTAAGAAATTTTGATTTAAATACGCTTTCAGTTGATCAAAATGAGATAAATACGGTGAAAGTGCCGAATTCATTTGTTAACTTTTAAGTTATAAAGATATTAAAGAAAAGAAAAGGTTAAGGGTTTAGGAATAGTCAGCATAAAGCCGTCTCCATGAGATGGCTTTATCTTTTTATAGGCTCCGCCCACACATCAACCCTTCTGTTTGATTTTTTGAGGGCCTCTGTCTGGTTCATTCTGCTAGGCTGCGCTGGACCATATCCTGCACCTTCAATCCTGTTTTCAGGAATTCCTTTGCCCGTTAGATAAGTCTTTACAGTTTCCACACGTTTTCTGGATAAATCGAGATTTTTCTCAAAATCACCGGTATTGTCCGTGTGCCCTTTCAAGATGATTTTAAGGTCTTCCCGTTTCTGGAAATAGGCGACAATTGAGTCCAGGCCTGACAATGCAGCATCTTCAAGAACTTCATTGCTTTGTGTGAAATACAACGTCGATAATGGAGTTGTATGGCTTTCGGGAGACAAGCTAATGAGGGATTTTACTTCTTCAAAACGATTGGTTGTTCTTATTGAAACGCTTTTGGACTGAAAGCCGTTGGCCTGTGCAGAAATCCTGTAAGATTCGTATGGTGTCAGTTCGAAATTGTAAATACCGTCAATGGTTTTCGTTTGGGCGACCAGGGAATCGTTATTGGATTTCCGGACCATTACTTCCGCATCATTCACTGGTTTCAGGTTCCGGCCGTCGTAAACCCTGCCGGTTACCGTCGCCATATTGCTCTTTCTTTTTACAGGCTTTTCTGGTTCAGTAACCTCTTTTTCCGGCGCCTTTTCAGCTTTGGCAACCGGTTCTTTGAATGCCTTACTAATGGTTTGGTAACTTCTGCGGATAAATACTGGCGTCATGACGCGATCATACACCCTGATCAGGGCGATGGAGCCAGCACTCGATTCATGATTGGCGATCAGGTCGTCCTGGAAGAAATTCAGTACCTGGTCATTGTCGAGCATGCCTTCGGTCCCCGGATCTTTGAATTCTACCTTGGATAATCCATTGATGTACATTTTAATAACCTTGGTGTCGAAGTCACGGGAGTAGACGTAGTGTACGTACTGGTTGGCTTTTACCGGTGCCTTTTCACCTATGGCGTAGTCGTAAAAATTGAGTTTTCCATCATAAATGTAGCTTCCATAGTCGCTTTTACGATTTTTGAAATCCAAAACCCGTTTCCAGCTGTCCAGCTCATCGAGTTTGAAGTAAATTTCAATGGTAAAAGATTTATTGAGAAAACCCTTGGCCTCTGTGTTATTGAATTGGAGACCGCTGTTCTTTTGGAACACGTAAATGCTTCTGCTAAGATCTTCGCTACCAGGGATTTTTTCTTTAATGTACTGGCCAGGCTCGCCGAGTTGCTTCAGAGACGGGCCGCCGCTCTCTATCGGGGTCAGGCCGTTGTTGAAATCATATGTCCATTGACTGCTTTGGGAAAAGGAAGGAATATGCAAAGCAAATAGAAGAACCGCGAGAAGCCATGTTGTACTTTTTTTACAAATCATGCCCAAAAATATGAAAAGTGGAGGCGGAAGCCGAAATGCATCGCGTATTTTTGAACCATAATTCTTTTGAAATGTGAAAAATATCGGCATTGGTATTCTCTTTTCCATTCTTTGGTCTTCTGCTTCGGTAGCAACCAAGTTTGGTGTTCAATCAGCTGCTCCTTTAATACTGGCAAACGTTCGATTCTTTATTGCGGGTATACTGTTGCTGTCTTTTTCTTACCTGTTTGGCAAGGGGGAGGCTTATCGGTTACCCAATCAAAAAGAATGGAGACAGCTTGCTCTTTTTGGTTTTCTTAATACAACGCTTTATTTGGGCCTCTACGTGTGCGCCATGAAATATACTGCCGCGGGTATTGGAAGCCTGGCGGTTTCCACCAATCCGCTGATCATCGTGCTGCTTTCATCGTGGTGGCTGAAAAGGCGGCCAAAATCGGAGGAATGGCTGGGAATAGTGCTTGGGATGACGGGAGTTGGCCTGGCTACTTATCCGTTGCTTGCAGACAGTGTTACAACATTTGGCGGTATTTCTCTTTTGTTAATCAGCATGGTAGCTGTTTCAGCTGCCAGTGTCTACTATGCCACCGTTTCGTGGCGACTTCCCAACCTGCTAATTAATGGTTGGCAGGTGTTTCTCGGGGGGGTATTTTTACTACCTGTTACGATCATGTTCAGCGATTTTTCGACGACCCGCTGGGATGGCGTGTTCTGGGGATCAGTGCTTTGGCTGATTCTCGCCGTGTCCATCGCAGGGTTGATATGCTGGTTTTATCTACTCAGGATTGACACCGTTCGGGCTTCATTGTGGCTCTTTTTATGCCCGCTTTTCGGGTTTTTCTTTGCGTGGTGGCTCATGTCGGAGCCTGTCACAGTTTATACCGTAGCAGGGACCGTGCTGGTTATAGCAGGTTTGTACGCAGGCCAGCGAACGAGGCTTGCTAGTGTAAAATCATAACAGGTTTCTTAAGGATCAGTCGATCAGTATTTCTCCTTTCAGGTACAATTTGGCCTGGCCACCGATGAAAACACGGTCGCCGCTGAGCTCACATTTAAGGTACCCACCTCTTCTGGAGAGTTGCTTGGCAGTTAATTTTGTTTTGTCGAGCTTCTCAGCCCAGTAAGGGATCAGGGTAGTGTGGGCAGAGCCTGTTACCGGATCTTCGTCAATGCCTGACTGTGGCGCAAAAAAGCGGGATACGAAGTCAACATCGTCTCCTGCTGCCGTAACGATAATTCCGCGGGCGGGAATGGTACTCAATACGATAATGTCAAATTCCAGGTCACGGACCGCAGTTTCTGATTCGAGAACAACCAAATAATCTGTTTTACCTTTATAAACCTCCAAGAGATCGGTGCCTGTGAGGCTTTCCATGAGTGCCGGCGGTGGTACTGCAATGTGGTAAAGGTCAACAGGGAAGTTCAATGTCAGCCAGTCCTCCTTGCAGTCGACAATGAGTTCGCCGCTCCTTGATTCAAAAAGGATCGTCTGCCCTTCATATTTTTCGATATTGAAGATCACATAAGCTGCGGCCAGGGTCGCATGCCCGCAAAGATCTACTTCAACCGTAGGGGTAAACCAGCGTATATGAAAGCCGGATTCTGTTGGAACGTAAAATGCAGTCTCTGCCAGGTTATTCTCAGCAGCAATATTCAGCATCGTTTCATCCGGTAACCATTCGGCCAAAGGAACGATTGCCGCAGGGTTTCCGCCAAACAGTTTATCAGTAAAAGCGTCAATTTGATATATCGATAGTTTCATGTAGGATCTAATGGGGTTGGTTACACCAAGGTATTAAAAATATTCTCTATTAAAAGAAGTTGCCTGTGGAAATTTTTAATATAATTTATTGGAATGATCTAAAAATTATGGCGATTATTTTTCGGGAAATTACCTCTTTTTGTTTTTCATGCGAAGGTACACACCATTTGTCCATCCGAAGCCTTCTTGGATTTCATACTCTCCACCTCCGGCTATCAGATTGGTGTCTGAAACATTATATTTTTCAAGCATTTTGCCGGAATGTTTGAATTCCTTATCTACTAATGCCAGCCATTCAGCGGATAATTGATTAGCGGTAAGGTGGAAATTATAATTTCTCAACCCTTTGTATACGATCCATTGCAAAGGCGCCCAGCCATTGGGCGAGTCCCATTGTTGCCCTGTCCGGACGGTGGTTGTCAGCAATCCTCCTGATTTCATAAAATTTAAACGGAGATACCGCCGGACATAGTGTGAATGTAATTTCGGGGCTAGTTTGAAAAAAAGCGGAAAAGCGCCTGCCAGTGTAACGGCTTTGGTAAAATCCCGCTTTTCAAAGTCATAATCCATATAATAGTTTTTTGACTCGTCCCAAAAATAAGTCTGTATCGCCTCACACCTTGCATTTGCTTTCTCATTGTAGAGGTCCGCACATACTTGATTTTCTTTGAGCAGATAGGCTTCCGCTAATGTTTGTTCAAGATGGTACATCAGACAATTCAGGTCAATGGGGATAATATCAGTCGTATGGATCGACGCAAAATCAGACTCTTCGGCAAACCAGCGGCTGCTAAAATCCCAACCCGACTCTGCGGCAGCCCGGATATGCCGGAATAAGGCGTCCGGCGCAACTTCATATTTTTCGAAAGCTTCGTCGGCAAGTTCAATATCCTCCCGGTATGACTCAGGTCGTGGCGTGCAGCGGTCGTCCCAGTAGCGGTTCAGCCGTACGCCGTCAGGCAAATGTACCAGTCGCCGGTGTGCGCAAAATGGTTCAGCGGCGTGACCGCCATCATCCATCCAATAATCATATTCTTTCTGCATTTGCGGAAGAAACCGGGTCAGCACTTTTTTACCTTCCATTTCACTGTATAGCCTCACCATGAGTGAAAAGAAAGGCGGCTGGGAGCGACTCAGATAGTAAGTACGGTTCGCTGTCGGTACGTAACCAAAACTGTCTATCAGATAAGCGAAGTTATTGATCATGTTTTCGATCAAATCCACCCGGCCTGACTCTTTTAACCCCAGCATCGTGAAATAGCTGTCCCAGTAATAAATCTCCCTGAAACGCCCGCCCGGTACTACATAGGAAAAGGGAAGTGGTATCAGCGAGCCACCACGTTCCTGGTTTTCGGGGTAGCGTGTCAGTAATGACCACAACGTTCCAATGTGTTCGGAAGTAGAAACGTTGGTGTCAGGCCTGAAACCAGATGCTATATGTACTGGCATCCTGAAATATTGCTGAACAAACAATGCGAGATCAAAATCAGGATTATCTTTTTCCTGATGATATCTCTCAATGATCAGAACCGGGTCTTCCAGGGGTATGGCGTCCGCGAATGTTTTGGAATCGACAAATATGTGGCTGTTCTGCACATCCTTAAATAACGTACCGTATAACTCCTCGGGAGAGATATGGGGTGACGCATAAGTGAAAGAGGGGGCAACATATCCGTACAAAACAACGCCTATTTTAAGGTTTACATTAATTTAAATGCTACTTCACTTCGGTGAATTTCAGTTTTGGGAGTTTCATAGCATTCTCTATCAGCATAATTTCAATGCCAAGGATGCCTGCCTCCGCTTTTAGGTCTATTTTATCAATGTCATCTGTGGGTTTGTGGTAATCATCGTGCCCACCTGTGTGAAAGAAAAGGACAGGTATTTGTTTGGCATAGAAAGAACCGTGGTCTGAGCCGCCGCTGCCGGCCTTGTCTGTAAAAAATTTGGTGTCGCTCTTTACATCTTTGAATATGACAGGCCATTCTTGGCTCGTTCCAAAACCGCCGATGCCCACGCCGCGATTGGCGTCATATCGTCCGATCATATCCATATTACCCATAAAATTGATCTTTTCCAAAGGCAATGTCGGATTGTTGACAAAGTACCGTGACCCTACGAGCCCGAGTTCTTCTGCCCCAAATGCAATGAAGAGAAAGTTGTAAGCTTCTTTTACGCTATTAGTTGAAAAATACCTCGCGAGTTCCAGCAGCCCGGCCACGCCCGAAGCATTGTCGTCGGCACCGTTGTGAATCTGCCCTTCTGGCTTTTCAGCTTTGGAACTGCCTTGGCTACCCGTTCCAAGGTGATCAAAGTGCGCGCCGATCACAATGGTATATTCAGCTCCGTTGTCCAGGAAGCCAATCACATTGTTGGCCTTACGAACACTGTCCGGTACAACAATCCGTCTGATTTTAGCAGTAAATGGTTGATAAAACCCTTCCGTACCTTTGGGTTGCAAATGGTACTTTTTAAATTCCCTGGCAACGTATCGGGCCGCTTTCTCATTCTCTTTGCTACCCGTTCCGCGGCCTTTCATTTTGTCGGAAGCCAGCTTGCTGATATGTGCATGAATCCTTTCAGGAGATGGGTTAATACTTTGGGGAAATGAGGTTATGGACAGCGTCAGTAAAAAAACAGAACAAATAAGGCTTTTCATTGAAATAGTAATCGTTAAACGGCAAAGATAAAGCCGCCGGGTGGGCGACGAAATAGAATTTCAGCATTTATTTGCATTTTCAGGCATCCAGGCTTAATATTGCAGCATCAAGTCAATTGCTTCACTTACCTGACAATTGATTTTATAAAGAAGAGGCGAGAGAATGGGCTCAATGAACCTCTGGCAACCTGCTACCGATTTGGAGAAAGGTGCTAATTCCCACCTAAGTTATTAGGAGATATAAACTCAATTCGTGTCAACTTACTGTTAGAAATTTCCGTAAGCCGGATGGCTTTTATCTCGCAATTTTTTTAGCATTAAAAATCTGTGCTCTGGCACTATGCAAGCGGAACAAAAAACATTTAAATACCCGTACGCTTATTCCCTGGAAATGGGTGGCGAACTTTCAGGCTTCGAGCTGTCATACACTACTTATGGAGAAAGAAACGCAGACGATAGCAACATCGTGTGGATCTGTCACGCGCTGACAGGCAGCTCCAATGCCGCCGACTGGTGGGACGGACTGGTAGGGGATGACAAGTATTTCAATCCTGCCAAATACTTCATTATTTGTGTCAATGTACTCGGCTCCGCTTATGGCTCCACCGGGCCGCTTTCTATCAATGCCAAAACGCAAAAACCTTATTACCGCGATTTTCCGGTCGTAACTGTGCGCGATGTGGTCGGTACCATGGAGCTTTTGCGACAGGAGCTGGCCATCAAAAAAATAAAAATATGTATCGGCGGGTCGCTCGGAGGTCAGCAGGCACTCGAATGGGCTGTGGAAGTGCCCGATCTTTGTGAAGAACTGATCGTGATCGCTTCCAACGCATTGCATTCGCCTTGGGGAATTGCTTTTAATGAGTCTCAGCGGATGGCGATCGAAGCTGACCCTACATTTAAGGATGATCATGCGGATGCGGGTAGCATGGGCATGCGTGCCGCGCGGTCCATTGCATTGCTTTCGTACCGCAACTACGACACTTATAATTTTACCCAGGCCCGTGATAATCCTGATCAGATCGATGATTTCAGAGCTTCTTCGTATCAGCAGTATCAGGGAGATAAATTTGTAAAGCGTTTCAATGCGTACTCCTATTGGGTTTTGTCCAAAATCATGGATTCGCACAATGTTGGACGTAACCGCGGCGGAATCGTACATGCCCTCGGCCTGGTGAAAGCCAAAACATTGGTGCTAGGTATCAAATCCGACCTCCTTTTTCCGCTCTCCGAGCAGCAGTTTGTGGCACGCCACATTCCCGACGCAGTTTTTCAGGAAATTGATTCGCTATACGGTCACGATGGCTTTTTGATTGAGTATAAGCAGCTTACACAGGTGATTCGTGCGTGGCAAGAGACCAATGGTCAACTTCAAATGGCCAAAATCGGCTGATGGTTTCAAAATCTTAACCAAAATAAAACCCGGTCTGATCTGTTCAGGCCGGGTTTTATTTTGATTTCAAATATCATTTTACTTACTAATGCTCAGCAGCAGCTCAGGCTCATTGGTGGTAATGTAATCCACATTCCTTTCGAGGAACCATTTCATTGTCGGTTCGTCATTGACCGTCCATACGTTGGTAGTAAGTTTTTTCTCACGCATGGCCGGAATGTACTCTTCCTTGCGTTTGAACACATTGAAATGATAATCGATACCATCCAATCCTGCTGCGCCAATTTCGTCCGGTGTTTTATCTCCGTTCAAATACTCCACATGGGCTTTTGGAGCGAGCTGTTTCACTTTCAGGCATACATCAAAATCAAATGCAATGTAGTCTGTGATTTTCTCCACTTTTAGCTTTTTGACCATTTCTACACATTTCGTAGCCAAAGCCAGGGATCTTTCTTTGCTGACAGAAGAAGTCTTAATTTCCAGTATCAGTCGTGTTTTTTTCTGTTTTGAACCTGCTTTGAGGTAGGCTTCCAATGTTGGCAGCGCCTCGCCGTTATCAAGTTTGATCAGCGAAAGCTCCTGAGCAGTAGACTTTTCAATGTGCGTACCCTTGATGGAATGATCATGCAGTACAAACAAAACCGAATCCGCCGACATATGCACATCAAATTCGCTTCCGTAGCAACCCAGCCTGATCGCATGTTCCAGCGCACCGATTGAATTTTCGGTCGCCCCGGTATTTTTCCATGCGCCTCTGTGTGCAATTACCTTGTTTTTATTTTGTGACATACCTTCAAAAGTGGTCAGGCTAAGGAGTCCCACAGCAATCGATAAAATGATTTTTTTCATTGTATAAAATTTAAACTTCCCCTCAAAAAGATGATTTTCCTTCTGATTTACCCCATTTGGGCTTTTGGATCAAAGGCGAAAATTACGGCGAGTTGGGTTATGCACTGTTAGGTCAATGTTAAGTTTGGTTTCAGGGAGCATGTCTTGTCAATGTCAGAACCACCTGTTTCGAAGTAGGCGTGTTGCTTTTATCGGCAACACTGTTGATGGGCACCAGTACATTCGTTTCGGGGAAATAGGTTGCAGCGCAAGTTTCAGGGATCGGGTATTCCACCACTATAAACTTGCGCGCAACGCGTGCGACCCCGTCAAAATGATTATGCAAATCCACCAGGTCACCGTTTTTCAGGTTCCTTTTTGTAATGTCTTTTTCGTTCATCAATATCACCCGCCGCTCATTGTAAATACCGCGGTACCGGTCGTTGAGGCCATAAATGGTGGTATTGAACTGGTCGTGGCTGCGGATGGTCATCATCATTAATTCATCTTCCGCCAGCTGCGCAATTTGCAAAGGAGCGACATTAAATCTCGCTTTTTGAATGTCATTGTCAAAGGTTCCTTCGCGGTTGCAATTGGGCAGATAAAATCCTCCCTGCTGTCTAACACGCTCATTATATCGATCAAAACCCGGAATAGTACGCTCAATGTCAGCCCTGATCACATCATAATCTTCACTATAAAGCTCCCAGTTAATCTGACTACGACGCCCTAATGTCGCGCTCGCCAGCCGGCACACGATCTCGGGCTCGCTGAGCAAATGTTCCGAAACTGGCGGCAGCACACCTTTGGAAAGTTGCACGACACCCATCGAGTTTTCACAGGAAACAAACCGGTTTTCACCATCCCGCATATCCATATCGCTCCTGCCCAGGCAGGGCAATATCATGGCTTCTTCACCGTGAACGAGATGGCTACGGTTTAGTTTTGTCGAAACGTGCACGGTCAATTTGCATTTGGACAGCGCCTCTGCGGTAAAATGCGTGTCGGGCGTCGCGGAAAGAAAATTTCCACCCATCGCTATGAACACTTTTGCCTTCCCTTCATGCATGGCTTTAATGCACTCCACGACGTCGTACCCATGTTTTTTGGGAGGACTGAAATGGAAGTTTCGCTCGATCGCATGGAGGAATTTTTCAGAAGGCCTTTCAAAAATACCCATCGTACGGTCGCCCTGCACATTACTATGGCCTCTGACAGGGCAGGTACCGGCCCCTGGTTTGCCAATGCTACCCTTCAATAACAGCAGATTGACCACTTCTTTGATGGTATCTACCGCATTTTTATGCTGCGTAAGACCCATTGCCCAGCAGGCAATAATTTTGCTTTTCCGTGCCAGTACCCTCGCAGTTTCCTGTATCAATGGCAGCGGAACACCGCAGGTTTTGGCTAGTTCCTCGTCATTAAAAGTCTTGATATGCTCAATAAAAGCAGTATAACCTTCTGTATTTTTTTGAATAAAATACTGATCGAAAACATTGCCCGGATTATGCTCTTCTTCCCGTACCAAAAGCAATGCAATGGCTTTCAGTAGCGCCATATCACCATTGATTTTGACCTGCAGGAAGATATCGGTGAGTGCAGGATTGATCCCCAAAACGCCGGTAACCAGCTGAGGATTATTAAAACCCATCAGCCCGGTTTCAGGTAGCGGGTTAATGGAGATAATGGTAGCTCCGTTGGCCTTGGCTTTTTGCAGCGCTGTCAGCATTCTCGGGTGATTGGTACCCGGATTTTGCCCCAATATCATAATAACTTCGGCCTCGTAAAAGTCATTCAACGTCACCGAGCCTTTGCCGATCCCCAGCGATTCGCCCAAGGCAACGCCGCTGCTTTCATGGCACATATTACTGCAATCCGGCAGATTATTCGTACCAAATTCTCTTACAAAAAGCTGATAAAGAAAAGCAGCCTCATTACTGGTGCGTCCCGAGGTGTAGAAAACAGCTTCATCGGGTGACGCTAACCGGTTCAGTTCTACGCCAATTTTCGCAAATGCTGCATTCCAGGAAATTGGTTGATAATGGGTGCCGCCAGCCGGTAAAAACATGGGTTGAGCCACACGACCTTTGCCACCTATTTCATAATCAGACAATTTGGCCAATTCGAGCACAGAATGCTGAGAGAAAAATTCTGTCGTCAGTTTTTTGGTAGTAGCTTCCTCCGCGACTGCGCGCGCGCCATTTTCACAATATTCGGCGATGCCTGAACGCTCATCGTCCGGGTCGGGCCAGGCACAGCTGGGGCAGTCGAAACCGCCTTTTTTGTTCAAATGAAAAAGCGCCTTCATGCCACGCTGCAAACCAGCTTCTTCAACGATTTTCTCGAAGCTGGAAACGACTGCCGGAATGCCCGCAGCTACCTTTTTGATCTTGCCTTTTTTGAGACCGGTAAGTTTCTCGGGATTTTCCGAGCCGGGGACCGGAAGAGGATGGTCAGCCATAGCTAGCAGGTTTTGGACGGGTTTTCATAATTGTCGGACTGGTCTTCGGCGACATTATCCAGACACTTAAAATCTTTTTCAACCAACAGATACAACGATTCCTGTTCGTCAAGCGGGACATTGGCGTCAATGCCTACAACATTGTTTGCGGCCCAGTCCTTCGTGAATGTTGCGGGTACAAATACAGTTATCATTCCGTTTGCAAACTCAGCTGACAATGTTTCGCTGGCTGGGTCCTGCTTTACGGCATAATAAAAATGAGAAGTGCCAAATGCCGTTGCTTCTTTCACATAACCGATTGTACCAAGCTGTTCCACGTCGGTCTTGGACAATCTGAACCTGACCGAGTTACGCTGAATTCGTATTTTCATATTACTCAACACGGCCGAAGCCGGTATAAACATTAAACCTGTCATTTTTTAAAAAGCCAATTAGCGTAATGCCGCTTTCTTCTGCAAGCTGCACCGCCAGGCTGGAAGGGGCGCCAATCGCGGCCACCACTCTGATACCTGCCATCGATGCTTTTTGAACGAGTTCAAAACTGGCCCGGCCGCTTAGCAACAGCATATTTTGGGACAATGGCAGCTCATCATTTAGAAATGCCGCTCCGATCAGTTTGTCCAATGCATTATGCCTACCCACATCTTCCCGGAGCATCACAAAGTTGCCGTCTAGCTCAAAAAGCGAGGAAGCGTGAAGACCGCCGGTACTTTCGAAAATATTTTGCTGGCCAGCGATCTTTTCACTCAATGTAAACAGTACCTCTTTTGTCAGTCGGATCTCATCAAATTGGCTCTGATAAACCGACACTGTTTTAATGGCGTCGATACTGGCTTTCCCGCAGACACCGCAGCTGGATGTTGTATAAAAATTCCGTTCAAGCGCATTCAATGTCGGTGTGAATGTGTCGGATAGGGTCACTACCACATTGTTTTCTACGAGAGCGGCGCTTTTCACAGACTCAACCTGTTCGCACCCGGTAATGATGCCCTCCGTAAACAAAAAACCAACAGCCAGCTCGTGATCGTGGCCAGGCGTCCGCATGGTTACGGAAATGCTTTTAATGATCTTTTTGCTTGATTGATAATAAGATAGCTGAATTTCAAGTGGTTCTTCCACAGCCAGATGATCCTCCCAATCCGTCGCCCCGTCTTTTCCTATCCTTCTGATCTTTTGATATGCTATCGCGGTCGTTTCCATTTCACTTGTTGTTTTCATTGGCCAAAATCGCCTTGACCCTTTCGAATTCTTCGGGCGTGTCTACGCTTGTGACAACCCTTTCGGGCTTTGGTAAATATTTTTCCGCACCATATTTTTTCAAAAAATGCTGCAGGGAAAATTCATTCCGGTTAAAATGCTCCTTTAATAGCGGTCCTGCATCTTTGGAATACCACGCTAGCAAAGGCTCATATTTGTTATCCTGATTATAAAAGGCAGCGGCGCGGGAATCTCTTGTAGTTTTTGCCAAAAATAACTTCAGTTCGTCTTTGCTGAGGAACGGATAGTCGCATCCAGCCACCAGAAAATCATGTTCCGGGAATGTGTCAAATGCTGTCAGTATACCCGAAATAGGCCCGTGGCCAGAGTATTGAGCGAGATCAGGCATTTTTTCATTCGAAGTTTCCAATGAAACAAATTGTTCCTGGTTGCACGAAATGATCACTTTTTTACAAAACAATGAAAGCTGATCGTACAGATGATCGTGCTGGGGCTTGTCGTAATAAACAAGCGTGCTTTTATCGGTACCCATGCGGGCACTGTTGCCTCCACAAATCACAAGTCCGTACATGTCCATTGTTTTTAGGTTTATGCCCGCCCGTTTTCTACTATAAACCAAATATGCGTAACTTCCTTTTATGGAACAGGGGGATGTCAAAATTTTAAAAAAGAAACCTATTTATCCGGTCAGCTCGGAGTTGCGGAAATACCTGCGTTTTTACCAGCGGGATGCGCGACTTCCGGTAGGTTATCATGATCTGCTCAATTTCTACGAGTCTTTTCCGGTGATTGACAAAAACGGGAAGGATACGCTTTGGGAAAGCCCGCTATACCCGCCCCATGAAATAGATCGGCTGCATTCCGGCCTGAAAAAAGCCTATGCAATGTTGAAAGCATCAGGTAACCTTCGGATCGTTGAGCACAAATATATTGACCGTATTGACTACTGCAAGTTTGGAAATTCCAATCCATTCCGGATCAAGATAGTGAACCGGCTCAATGATATTTATGATTATTTCTATGTCAAAAAGGCTGATGCTTCACGAATTTATGGCCTGGAACTGGAAGAAATTTTTTCCCCGAACCAGGTCAATTACCTGGTGGATGGAGAAACACTCATTGAGGAACATATAGCAGGGATACCGGGCGACGAATTCGCGAGATCGCGTTTGCGCCACACTGATTACAATCCGATCCGTATTGCAAAAGAGTTTGTTAAATTCAATGAGCGGTGCATGATCACATTACTCGGCGATATGCGGTCGTACAATTTCGTCATGCAGATCACACCTGATTTTGATGATTTTCAATTTCGGCTCAGAGCCATTGATTTTGATCAGCAGTTCTATGAAGGCAACATAAAAGTGTATATGCCACAATTTTTCAAGGAAAATAGGCCGTACGTAGAGCTGGCCATGGAGTACCTGACGGACAAAACGGTGTTGCAATATCAGCAGGAAGAGCAGTCGTCTATTATGTACCAGGCAAGAAGTGAAAGGTACCGTTTAAAAGAGTTGAGAGATGTTTCTATCAAGGATAAAATTTCAACTGTTGACAACATTCACCAGCTGCGCGAAGGGCTTTTCAAACATTACGCCGATCCGCATTACCATAAATGTGAGAGCATGACAGACATTATTGAGCTTAATATCAAGAATGTGATCAGGCAGGTGAATGCTTAGCGTTGTTGTACTTTAAGGTGATAGTGGCGATAATTAACTACCTTTGCGGAACCTGACGGTCAATGTTTGCTGTTCAGGATTTTCAACTTAAATAAAATCGGAAGGCATTCAACCTTCGCTGATTACCGCAATGAGTAAACACGGACGCATTTTAGTCGCCATGAGTGGCGGCATCGACAGCTCGCTCGCAGCTGTTATGTTACACGAACAAGGTTACGAGGTCATCGGAATGACCATGAAAACCTGGGATTACGCCAGCAGCGGCGGTACCAAAAAAGAAACCGGCTGCTGTTCACTCGATTCCATCAATGACGCCCGCAATATTGCCGTCGAACTAGGCTTCCCACATTACATTCTGGATATTCGTGCAGAGTTTGGCGATTACGTAATCGATCACTTTACAGGCGAATACCTCGAAGGCCGCACGCCAAATCCTTGCGTTTTGTGCAATACGCACATTAAATGGGACGCGCTGTTAAAACGTGCTGACCGCCTGGATTGCGAATTCATCGCGACCGGACATTACGCCAATATGCAGTTTAGCAACGGCCGCCATTATGTTTCCAAAGGCATTGACAGCTGGAAAGATCAAAGTTATGTGCTTTGGGGCGTTTCTCAGGAAAGCCTGGCCCGTACCAAGCTGCCTTTGGGTTACCTGCACAAATCCGAAATCCGTGATATGGCGCGTCAAAGAGGCTTTATCGATCTTGTAAACAAATCGGAAAGCTATGAAATATGCTTTGTGCCTGATAATGACTACCGTGGATTCCTTAAAAGACGTATTCCAGGGCTGGAAGCAGAGGTAGCAGGCGGGAATTTCGTTTTTGAAGATGGTACCATTGTTGGCAAACACGAGGGATACCCATTTTATACAGTAGGTCAGCGTAAAGGTTTGGGAATTGCTTTGGGCAAACCCGCTTTTGTAACTGAGATCAGAAAAGAAACGAATGAAGTAGTTCTCGGAGACTTGCCGGACTTGTTCCGCGATGGAATGCACGTCGGCAAATTGAACCTGCAAAAATATGCATCACTGGAAAAACCCCTCGAAACGGTAACGAAAGTACGTTACAAACACGATGGGACGCCAGCATTGATCGAACAAACCGAGCCGGATAGAATAGTAGCCAAATTCCACGACGGCGTCAATGGTATCGCACCGGGACAGGCTGCTGTGTTTTATGAAGGAGATGATGTAGTCGGCGGCGGCTGGATTATGAAAAGCTTCCGCCAGTAGTCATAAGACATTACGCTAAGCTTGTAATTCAACGCTAGGCATTGTTAACCTAACTCAATAGTTCCTCTGTATTGTTTCATTAACAACTGAACTTACAGATGGATTTGAATCTCTTGCGCCGAATAGCCAAGGAACGTTTAAGGGAGGATTTGGTTGCGAAAGGTGTCGGTATATACCGTAAGGAGCTTGGAGCAGAGATTAGGTTTAGCATGGTTGGCGTTAAGGAATGCATTAACCAGCCATTCTGCCTATATGTCGACAAGATCAATTTACTCATTGATGGGCTGGAAGAGGCATTGGCCAATGCCTTGCATCTTGGTTTTACAGATTATCAGACGCATCCAAAATCCCACGTCTTGGGGTATCATTATTTCGAAACGAAAATAGGCGGGGAAACCGCCTATTTTAATATTCAGGTAACTGTCCAAAAACAGTATTTCCTCTATTCGATTACTGAAAAACTGCATTGGGAGACCCCCAAATAAAAAAACACCCGACGTGCTTAGAGGAGTTGCAATCCAATGCCGGTTCAGGTGTTATGCAAATATAAACAATTTCTTTAATAAAAATCCTTAATATCAGATTTTTAATCGCTGCCTAACAGCCTCATAAAGTACGATCGAGCTCGCTACGGACACATTGAGGGATTCAACCTGACCACTCAGCGGAATTTTCGCACCGCTATCAGCCAGGTGAATGAATTCCTGTGAAATCCCATCTTCTTCCGAGCCCATGATGATCACCGTGGGAATTGAAAAGTCTATCTCGTAAAGTGATTTCTCTGTTTTTTCTGTACAAGCGATGATTTGTAGACCGCTGTTTCGTAGATAAAGCAATGTCTCGTACAAGTTTGGCTCACGGCAAACAGGCAGGAAGTTCAATGCACCTGAAGAAGTCTTCATAGCATCCGCATTGATCTGGGCCCCACCTTTGGTAGGAACGATCAATGCTTGAACGCCTGCACATTCTGCCGTCCTGGCGATGGCTCCAAAGTTGCGTACATCGGTAATCCTGTCCAGAAGCAGCAATAATGGCGTTTTTCCTTCTTCAAATACCTGCGTAAGCACGTTGTGCAATGGCATGTATTGAATAGGTGACACAAATGCAATCACTCCCTGGTGGTTCTTGCGAGTTACCCGGTTCAGTTTTTCAACCGGTACCCGCTGGAAAGGAATGTCAAGTTCTTTGGCCAGTTTTTCAATTTCTGAAAGACCAAACTCTCTCTGAATGAATAGTCGTTCTATTTCTTTGCCCGAACGCATTGTTTCGAGTACAGACTGCGTACCAAAAACCATGTCGGCCTGGGACTGTCTTGGGGCGGGTTTTCTTACCGTATACTTCCGTTTCTCCATGCTTCTACTACTGGATACCAAATCGGCTGGTATTCGGCATAGCGAACCAGTTCATAATGATCATCCACAAATTGATTGTTTCTTCGATTAAAAGTAAAATTTACATTCTGCGCATTACCTCGCTGATCGTAGGTCCAAACCTCGCGATCTTTGCTGCGCTGCACTTTGTCCGGAGGGCCTAACACGATATATATCATGCCCTTATCCGTTTTCCAACCTTCTTTATAGGTTGTAAAAAGTTGATTGGCTTCTTCTACGCGGCTATAAAATGAACGGATCGACTGCTGGGCCAAAGGCGCATTGCCATTCATCAGCGTGAGCCAGTATTTGTCCAATGCCTTTTTATAGTCCTCTGCCTTTTTAATTTCGTTGATCTCGTTATTAGTACTCATGTAAAGCAGCGGGCCCAGCAAAAGCTGTGGTCGCGTCACTTTTGGAAAGCGCTCATTTACAACCAGTATGCCCAATCCTTCCGACTGAGTAGTATCAGCGAATACATTATAAAGTCCTTCTTTGTCAAAATGAAGCGGCTCGTTGGTGTTAATTGTGAATGAGCTATCCACTTCCAGGGACTTGCTGATCGTTTTTGGCGCAACGTTCATGGGTGAACCTGCTGCCTCAAAATCATGGTTGTAATAAAATACATGAAGCTGATCACTTCCTTCGCCAACTTTTCTCAGGGTGAACGCTTCGTTGGCATTCACATAATGACGCTGCAAAGGCTGTGCACTTGTAGCGGTGTAAAGCCCGTATGTCTGGCTTACTGAAAGTTTTTTGAATTTGATTGTGAGGTCATTCAATACTTTTTTCAATGTCCCAGTCTGACTGATTTCACTTAAAAGAACCCCGTAGTCTTTGTTGGGGCTTTTAATGTCGTATGCGATGACGATCTTATCCCCAACCCTTGACACATTGGATGAATCGAGTTTGACATTTCCGTAACCAAGCCTGTCCCTCGTTCCGTAGTCTGAATAAATGACGTAGTTCAGGTTGTAGATTTTGGTGAATTCGGCAACCGATATCGGGTTTTTACCTTTGAAAGCATCCACATAAAGGTAAACTTTCGTTTGGGTAGTGTCCTTTAACAAATACTTGCTTTGAATGGCAATCAGTGAAAGTTCCTCGTTAATCGGTGCAGATTGCTGCTCCGATGGCCTTACCTGCGCTTCCGGCAGTTGCTTCATTGACTTATTGGAAGACGCGCAGCCTGCGATCACCAACACCGATAAAATATAGACGTAAAAGCTTAAAGTAGTTCTCATGTACATGTTTTCATCATTTGTCAAATAACGAACGAACGGGCAAAATTACCCAATAAAACGGTAAGAAAATTTTTATTCTGATTTCTTACTGTTCCGGTTGGCGGTTTTGATCTGTTCTTCAATGGAATCCCACTGATCGTCAGTTACTTCTTTCAGGAAATTGAACTGCCCGGCCGCCAGTACTTCGCCTCCGTCCAGTGTAATCACTTCGCCGGTCATGTACGCCGAAAAATCTGACATTAAGTAGGCCGCTAGGTTAGCCAGTTCCTGATGATCACCCACCCGCTCCAACGGGATTCGGCTCTCAAAAGAGAACTTTTTGGATAGTTCTTCCGGAAAAAGCCGCTCCCATGCCCCTTTGGTAGGGAATGGCCCTGGAGCAATGGCATTGAGGCGTATGCCATGGTCTGCCCACTCAAAAGCGAGCGATTTTGTCATGGCCAGCACGCCCGCTTTGGCCATAGCGGAAGGTACTACCCAGCCAGAGCCCGTCCACGCATAGGTGGTGGAGATGTTGAGAACCGTACCTTTGATATTGTTTTCAATCCAGTATTTGCCAACAGCCAGCGTAAAATAGTAAGTTCCGCGGAGCACAATGTCCACCACCACATCCACAGCTTTGTAGGATAGTCTTTCGGTAGGGCTTATGAAATTTCCCGCCGAATTGTTCACCAGGCCATCTATACGTCCGAATTTTTCAATGGTACCAGCGATGACATTTTCGATTTGCTCCGGTTTTCTTACGTCACATGCCACGCATAGCACATTTCCGCCAACAGTCACTTCGAGTTCGCGGGCGGTCGCTTCCAACACTTCGAGGCGGCGGCTGCACAGGACGATATTGGCCCCTAGTTTAAGAAAATAAGCTGCCATAGATTTTCCTAATCCCGTACCGCCTCCTGTTACAATGATCGTTTTATTATTCAGAGCCCCGTCGCGGAGCATTCCTTCCGTATAAGTCATCAGATTTGAATATTAAGGATGTGGTTAAAGGTAAAGTTTTATCTAAAAATGTTATATTTTGACAATAAAATAAAAAAAGGAAACATGGGCCAGGTTAAGGAAATCATGAACCAGTTGGCAGCGCTGGGAAGCGAGCAAACCTTGAAAACTTTTCGGAATCATGGTGGTCAGGAACCCATGTATGGCGTTAAGATCGGGGATATGAAGCCAATTTTGAAAAAGCACAAAAACAACCACCAGTTAGCGCTCGAACTGTACAAAACCGGTAATTCGGATGCGATGTACCTGGCGGGATTGATGACAAAGCCTTCATTGCTTACTCCGGAAGTGCTGGACGAATGGATTGAAGGTGCATCCTGGCATATGATCAGTGAATATACTGTCGCCTGGAATGCTGCTGAAAGTAATTACGGATTTGAAATGGCCCGTAAATGGATTGAATCAGACAAGGAGTTGGTTGCGGATGCTGGCTGGTCCACGCTGGGCTGCCTGATGGCATTGACGCCGGATGAAAATATTGATGAAAAGGAAATTGACCGGCTGCTGGACAGGGTTGAAAGAGAGATCCACGTAGCACCAAACCGGGTGAGATACGTAATGAACGGATTTGTGATCGCAGTAGGATCCTATTACAAGCCACTTGCCGACAAAGCTATGACCGTCGGAATCGGGATTGGTAAGGTGAAAGTGAACCTCGGTGATACCGCATGCAAAGTCCCTTACGCTCCCGACTTCATTAAAAAAGTATGGGATATGGGCAGGCTGGGGACAAAAAGAAAAGAAGTAAGATGCTGATATTATTGCTGCGCAAGTAAGTAAAGTACCGCCATTCGCACCGCTACACCATTCTCGACCTGGTTCAGGATAATGGAATGGCTGGAATCTGCAGCATCCGAAGAAAGCTCCACGCCACGATTGATAGGGCCGGGGTGCATCAGCACAATTTCCTTGTTCAGGTCGTCCAGCATGGCTTTGTTGATTCCGTAATAAAGCGAATATTCTCTCAGCGAAGGAAAATATTTGATCTGCTGGCGTTCCAGCTGTATCCGTAGCACATTGGCTACATCACACCATTCGAGTGCCTCTTTTACATTGTGGCCGATTTTGACACCCAGCTCTCCTAAATGCTTGGGGATTAGTGTAGAAGGTCCGCAAACCATCACCTCTGCACCTAGTTTTTGAAGACAAAAAATATTGGAAAGAGCAACCCTTGAATGGGTAATATCTCCGATAATTGCAATTTTCTTTCCGGTAAGATCTCCCAGTTTCTCGCGCATTGAAAACGCATCCAGCAGTGCCTGGGTAGGGTGCTCATGCGTTCCATCTCCCGCATTGACAACATTCGCCGGAATTCTGGTGGACAAGTAATGTGGTGCTCCTGGGCTGCTATGACGCATTACGATCATGTCCACCTTCATGGCCAGGATATTATTGACCGTATCCAGCAAGGTTTCTCCCTTTTTGACCGAGCTCCCGGAGGCAGAAAAGTTAACTACGTCAGCGGAAAGCCTTTTTTCAGCTAGTTCAAAAGAAAGTCGTGTCCGTGTGGAGTTTTCGAAAAAGACGTTGGCAATGGTAATGTCTCTCAGAGAGGGCACCTTTTTGATGGGCCGGTTGATGATTTCCTTGAACTGGGTGGCAGTATCTAATATGGTTTGAATGTCATTCTCGTTCAGGTTTTTAATTCCAAGTAAGTGCCGGACCGAAAGTTTTGTCATTGCTGATGTTCAAGAAAGTTTTGCAAAGATAATAAGGAAGCGGTCAACGAGAAAATGCAATTGCGATTTAAAAACGAATCACTTGTTTATAAAGCCCTAAAAAAATTGAGAATCAGGTAGAAACCAATTTTTAGTTTCTGCGTCTAAACAAAAAACCTCTTCTTGAAGAGATTCGAAAAAATTAGAAAACGGAATTGAACGCCTGAATAGCGATTGTAGTATAGTTTAATATAAAAAAGAAATTTATTTGTAACATGTTGAATGATAGTATTATTCTCTTTATTAATTTTGTTATAGACAGTATCGTCAACTCCGGTATTACTAATACATTACTCTCCTCTAATACGTTAACATTCAAGCCTTTAAATTTCAGGACCACTAATTTGATATTTACTCTCAATCCGACCATCGTCGAGAGGGTTAGATATGTATTGCCTTCGTCTTCATTTTTCACTTTTTATTTTTACACTCTATGCGCATGAAAATTTTTACCATTTTAATGTTTTGTTTGACTTCAAGCACACTTTTTGGCCAGCTAAGTATCAGTTTTCCTCCCGCGAGGATGGTTTATCAAAGAAACCAGGCAGGTAGTGCCACCGTTTTTATCACCGGAACTTACATTTCTGCCGTGGATAAGATTGAGGCACGCCTGAACACCCGGACAGGGGAGCCCGGTACCGCAGTCGATTGGACGGAAATCGTAGGTAGTGCCAGCGGAAACGTTTTTTCCGGTTCTCTGACGGCGGTCGGAGGTCGATATGACCTGGAAGTAAGGGGCAAAAAAAATGGCTCGCAGGTAGGAAGCTCTGTTACGGTTGAAAAGGTGGGTGTAGGGGAAGTGTTCCTCATTGTGGGACATTCCAATGCAGCTGCTGCCGGCCAGGACGGAGATATGGTGGGTGCCAGCAGCGATATGGTCAATTCGATTAATCCAAATGCGGATCTGCCGCTTTACAACGAGTACCTGATGAATGGTACGGCCGACTATCTGGCCCCTTTACAACCCACGCAATTGTGCCAGACCTGCGGTATTGGCCCCATGGTGCAGTATCCCTGGCTGTGGTCCAGGCTGGGTGATCTACTTGTGAGCCCTTCGGCACTGAATGTCCCGGTATTGTTTTATAGTGCGGCTTTCGGGGGTAGCAACATTGACCAGACTTACAAATCAGCCTATAACATTCCTTTTGACCATGGTTTTATAGAATACAGTATCCGGATGCCCTATGCCAATATCCGGAATGCGATGAATGCGTATGTCCCGAGAACAGGGCTGAGGGCGATTTTGTCCATGCATGGGGTGAATGATGGAGGATTGACCGCGGAAGAATTTAGGTTCAGGAGTGAACGGGTGATAACAAAGACACGCGACGAATCCGGGTACTCAGATCTTGCGTGGCTAATTGCTACTTCATGCTACAATAACGGGGTAAATGCTGTCATTACTTCTGCGCAGGAAACGCTGATTAGTACAATACCCAATGTGTTCAGAGGTGCAAACCTGAATAGCATTGGTAATGCCGGGAGATATGACGGCCTGCACTTTAATGTAACCGGGCAAACCATGGCGGCTTCGTTGTGGAGAGATGCGATTACAAATCCATCAGTTAATATTATTCAAAATGCGAAATCGTTTATGGCGCAAGCTCCGCCGCTTCCCGGCCCACCTTTGCCCGTGACTCTGGCGAGTTTTAACGGTAAGAGGAATGGCAACGGACAAAACGAGCTGAGATGGGTAACATCGTCTGAAGAAAACAATGATTATTTCGAAATTCAGAGAAGTGATGATGCTATCAAGTTTGAGGCGGTGGGAAACGTCAAAGGGATTGGCGATAGCAAAGAGAACAACACCTACACATTTTCTGATGAAGCTCCGGCAAAACTGGTAACGTATTATAAGTTGAAACAAGTGGACTATGATGGAAAATCGACCATGTCGAGGATCATTGCGGTTCGGAATGAAAGTGAGGAATTCAATGAATTTGTTTTCCCAAACCCGGCACAGCATCAAATTCAGGTAGCAACGGACAATGGAGCAGTCGTAGAAGCAATCACTTTGTTTGATCTGAAAGGTAAGGCGGTCATGCAAAATACGAAATCGAACCTAATGGATATTTCGGGCCTGCGCCAGGGAGATTATTTTATTCAGGTGAAAATGAGTTCAGGCCAGTCTGTCAGGAAGAAAATAGTCAAGCTGTAATGAATGGGAGCTGGCTATTTTCTTCCGACGATCCGAGGCTTCGTGCATGAAAGAATTATTTTACTCTTTCATGAATTTCAAATTGACAAATGTTCCGTCTTTTGTTTTGATTTGAATGATATACAGGCCCGAACCCAGGTTTTCGACGGGAATAGCCAGCTCATTGCAACCTGCTGCCTTGCCATTTTTGCGTGCCTGACCAGTCGCATCGGTAATAATGTAAGATGTCACGTCGCAGGGCTGCGCGAGTGCCACCCTAAGCATGCTTTTTACGGGATTAGGATAAAGCATTGGCTCCTTCGACGCCTGACGCATTACTGATACCATGTGGGAGTAAGTATAGGTTTGGTCATGGTCTACCTGTTTGAGGCGATAATAACTTCTGCCTCCCAGCGGTTGCTCATCCATAACCCAGTACTGGTTGGATTGATGGCTGGTACCATTTCCTGCAACCGACTTGATCAGACTCCAATTTTTGCCATCCGCAGACCGCTCCACGTCAAAGTGATCATTGTTCACCTCATCGCTCGTTTCCCAGGTCACATTCACCTGGTCCTCCATTGCTTTGGCATCGAACCGTACCAGCGAAACTGGTAGCGGGTTGGTACAGGATTGTATCGAAATCTCGTCCAAGCGCAATTCATCGCGGGCACCGGAGATCGTAGCATCTGTACAGTAATATCGCCACAACAGCTGCACGTAGGGCTGGTTCAGGGCTGCTGCGGGGAGTTGTACCCAATCGATCACCTGTGAATGCCCTGCCGTAGCTGACCGTAAATATTGAACAGGCTGGCTACTGGCATTGAGCACATCCGTAAAGGCACCCGTTTCTGAAAGTCGATATTGTAACCTTATCGCATAAGGACGGAAATTGGGGGTGACCGTGCCACCAGTCCATTTTACGCTAACCTGCGTTTTTCCTGTTGTGTTAAGGGCCAGGATAGCACCTCCGAGTTTCATTCCCGGATATCCCACGTTTCCAGCAGCATTGCCAGTGTTAATAAATGAAATACCATCGGCGCCAAGGCCATTGATCCTCGTTTTGCTCGTGAAGTTGTAAACACCGCTGGTGAAGCCCACGACCGCTGATGCCAGTTCGGGATCGTCATTTGCCATGTAAACAAAACCCATATTCGGAGGAAAGGTGCCTGAGGCGGCGTCTGACGCCCATGAATTGAAATTGTATACACAAGCGCTGGCATCCAGAGGCGCAGGAACCTGCACAGGTGCGACATCCGTAGCAAAAACAGCCCTGTAGTTTGAGCCTGATGAAGGAATAAAATCGATGGTAGGGGTGGTCAGCACGGCACTTGTTGTGATATTTTCCCACTGCAAAAATTTAAATCCGGGTTTTGGAATGGCTGTGAGCGATATCGACACGTTTTTGAAGTAAGTGCCACTCCAGGGATAGGGATTAGCAGCTAGCCCCGGCGTTGTTGGCAAAATATCAATGGTGTTCACCTTCACATATCCGTGTGCCGTATTGGAAACATTCACAGTAATTACCCGGGTGCCATCGACGAGGTTAAATCGATTCTGAATGTGACCGCGTGCAACACTGGGGCGATTGGTCGCAAAATTGACCATGAGATTAATATTCGCCTCCCAGGTGGCAAAGCTCGAAGGCCGGTTCCAGCGCTTGATGTTCTCGGGGATCTCGTTAATGATGGCGCTTTTACAAACCGCTATCTGATCCAGCAAGCGCTGAGGTTGAAAGTAAGAGTTGATCAGATCGGCATACCGGTTGATGAGTTTATTGCGGAATGTTGTATTCGGCAACAAGTATTGCAAAAGGAAATCAGGTGCGCCCAATGCTTTTCCGAACTGATCGGCCGCCAGGTCTTCAAAGCTCAGATCAACATCGAACAACGCCCACCTCCACCGTCCATCTTTTCCGGCCCCGGCGGCTGGATTGTAAGGTACCTTATGCCGCCAATAGGTGACGTTCCCATAGGGCCAGTCCCAGTTGGCACAATATAATTCCAGTACACAATAATCAATGAAATTGTCCATATCCATGCGTGCAAGGGCATAGTTATAGTTCGTACCATCCGCCATATCATGGGTCTTAATGTAATTGGACAGGTCGGCATAATGGCCGGTGTTACCTGAAATATCCGGGTCTGCAAAGAATTCGATGTTGTCGGGTTCCAGGGCGTAGTGACTGGCGTAGTAGTACTCGTCGAGTCGTTCCCTTACATTATGAATGCCCCAGTACTCACCGTTCAGATAGGTGACGGCTGGTCGGTAATCTTGTAGTTCAATGTTGAGACCTTTACCGATCTGATGAATGTATGCATCTTTGAAAAGTATCCTTTCGTAGTCATTCCCCGAATTTCTTAACAAAAGCCTTTTAAATGTATGGAAAGGCTGTGACGGGAATATGGGGTAGTCAATATTGCTCTGCGATGCATTTTCGCCCGTCGAATACAGCCTGAAACTTTTTTTGTCGTGGGTACGGGAGCCTGCACCATGAATGCGAAGCCCAAGTTCCTGATTGAGGACCGGCACGCCGTCTACCAGCATTTCCACATTGACGGGTATTTCATCGCCTCGGTAGTAATTGCCCACAGGCTGAGCAAAGGAACCGGCAGAAGGGTTATTATTTCGCCAATCGACAAAATCTTTTCCTGCAACACCAATTCCTTTCACATAGTCAAACATATTATCAGGACTTGTTTTGATCGAGAAAACAGGAAGGCTTGATTTCGGCAGTCCGTTGGCCGTAAACCAAAACGATCTGGATATGGTCTCGCTGGGTAACTTGCCGGGTTCATACACTTTCGCTCTCACCACCATTCCTTTGTACGCCGGTTTGACAGGCACAGAGGCGTAAGTCGGCGTAAAATCATTAGTGGTGGATATAGCGGCGAAAACATCCGGCTGAGTTGATTTGTCGACCACGGACACATTGACAGGCGTGACTTGTTTAATAGTCAGGTAATAATTCGTAAAAGTAGGTCCGGCGGATTGCCCGGGATCTTGCGGGTACACGTTCTTGAACTGGTAAGCGGTGCCGGGCGCTGTTATGTTGTTTTTATCGGGTTCGGAGCCGTCGGTGGTATAGAAAATTTCAGAGCCAGGCACGGTGGACGATATTGTCAATGTAAACGGATTTTGAAAAAAACCGCTGGTAGCACTCATGGTCGGCGGGGCAGAAATACCAGTAAACGAGTTGGCGGCAACATTGCTTGCGTTGGGCGAGGACGGCGAAAAATAGACGATCTCAGCACCTCCATTGGTTTTTCGGCCATAAGAAATGTCTACCCTCTGTTTTGGAAAAGTGATCTGATCGACAATGACTTCACCCGGTGTCATTAGGAAAAATTGCTCTCCGTCGCCACTCAGGTTAAAATTCAGGTGCCTGGGTAGGACTGTGGTGCCGCTAGCCCATAGAATCAGGAATGACCCCGGCGTCATCACATACTCACCGGTGCCAGAAGGCAGCTGAAATTTTTTCAGCTCACCAGGATCATCGGATACATAATAGCCACCCAGATCAACAGTTGAAACTCCTGCATTGTAAAGTTCTATCCAGTCCTCGTCCTCGCCATTCTGATCAGCATAAGCGTTGGAATTGGAAGCCATTAGCTCGTTAATGTAGACGGATTGTGCGTTGCATTCGAAGAAAACAAGCAATGCGACAAGGAAGATAGTGTTGTATAAATATCTCATGATAAGAGGGATAGTGTTCAGGGTAAAATTTATATTTAATATTTAGTAAATACTAATTTTATAAGTATTTTTTTGACGAATGTTACTAGTTAACTACTTATTTTTCAATTATTTACGAAAAGTAGATGCCTTCGAAGTGTTATAAGTATATCGAAGTTTATTTAGTTATATTTTTCGTAGTATTTATTGTTGGCTTAATGCGAAATATTAAGCAGTGGAATGCGTTTTACAGAATTCTTAATGTAGAAGCAGGGTAATGCAGCAGGGCGCATTTATCTTTGATGCTTTGTAGTCACATCATAAAGCATCCCGACAGGCACCAGCACAATGAACAAGTCAGTATTAATCACCTATTTGAAAGCACTTTTGGAAGAACGTATGCAGGTTGCCTGGAATGCAATGGAAGCAGCCCAGGAGTCTGCAAATGACCAGGGGAAAAGCTCAATGGGAGACAAATACGAAACATCGCGGTCGATGGGACAGCTGGATCGTAACATGCATGCACGCCAGTATGAGCAGGTAAGGCTGGAAAGATTGATACTGGAGCGGATTAGTCAGAGTGAGGTCAGTAGTCGCAGTGCAGTGGGATCGCTGCTGGAAACTACTGCCGGCTGGTTTTTTATTGCAGTGAGCCTGGGTACTATAAAAATAGAAAATGAGACCGTTTTGGCAGTCTCATCTTCTTCGCCCGTCGGCGCCTCGCTACTGGGTAAGGAGGTGGGCGGTAAATTTGAATTTATGAAAAAACAGCATGCTATACTGGCCCTGCACTGAGGGATCAGCCCATGTTATGGTATACACGCTGAACGTCGTCGTCGTCTTCTATTTTCTCGATCAGCTTCTCTACCTCGGCAACTTCTTCGTCACTGAGTGACTTGGTATCATTGGGGATACGTTCAAAATCAGCCTCAACGATCTCATAACCATTATCTTCGAGGTAATGCTGCAATGCGCCAAATGCTGAAAATTCGCCGTAAATATTGATCAGGTTGGTTTCTTCATCGAGGAAAACTTCCTCACCACCCACATCGATCAATTCGAATTCCAGTTCTTCCAGGTCCTTGCCGCCATTGTTTTTTATTTTGAAGATACATTTTCTGTCAAAAATGAAATCCAGCATACCCATCGTTCCTAAGCTGCCACCAAGCTTATTGAAATAGCTTCTGACGTTGGCAACGGTCCTGGTGGGATTATCGGTGGTACTTTCAACCAAAATGGCAACACCGTGTGGGCCGTAACCCTCGTATACCATTTCCTTATAGTCGTCCTGATCTTTCGAAGTAGCTCTTTTTATTGCACGTTCAACAGTTTCCTTGGGCATATTGGCTGCTCGTGCGTTCTGAAGAAGTACCCTGAGCCTCGCATTTGTGTTGGGATCGGCAGTTCCGCCTTTTACAGCCAGGACAATATCTTTTCCAATCCTGGTGAAGGTTTTGGCCATTTTGTCCCAACGTTTAAACATTCTTGCCTTTCTATACTCATATGCTCTTCCCATGCTTGTAATGTATTAGTAGTTAATTTTTTTACTTTAATTGTCCTGCAGTCCGTAATTATGATGCAAATTTATAAAAGACGGCTAATATCAGGTAAAATATTCCATACAAGAACGAAAGGCTAAATGAATTTAAAATTAGAATGGCGTTTCAAAACGTTTGAGGAGCTTTCCAAAGAAGAATTATATGCATTGCTCAGGTTAAGATGTGAGGTTTTTGTGGTCGAACAGAATTGTAACTTTCTGGATCTGGACAACAAAGACCAAAAATGTCTCCACGTTTGCGGTTACCGTGGTGATACCATTATGGCGGTCGCACGGATTGTTCCGGCTGGTTTATCCTACGAGTATCCCTCGATCGGGAGGATCGCGGTTTCGGGAAAAGGAAGAGGGGAGGGCCTGGGCATTGAGCTTTTGAATGTATCCATTGAAAAACTGGAAGAACTGTATGGCAAAAGCATCATACGTATCGGTGCGCAGCTGTACCTGAAAAGATTTTATGAATCATTCTTTTTCGAGCAGTCAGGTGAGATGTATCTGGAAGACAATCTGGAACATATTGAGATGACGAGGCAGGTTCAGCCCTGAAATCTAGCCTACTACACTTTTTGGGGAATGAATTCCCGGATTTGCTGAATTTGGAAACAGTGAACGTTCATAAGTAACTGTACAGAATCAAAAATTAATGGATCATTCAGGAAAAATGTAGTACTTAATCTACGGTTCAATAAAAAAAGTTTGATATAAATTGTTCTCTAACACTTTGTTTAATAATTTGGCACAGAATTTTAGTTATTAGTATTCAGTCAAGCAAATTGTTGCTGAGGGACTGACGCCCTGTCAGACACCCCATAACATTTTTGACGAACACTGATAGAGGAGGGTTTACGTGGAATGGCCTACTGTAATGCGGTAGGCCATTTTTTTGTGCTATACAAATTGGTTAGCATATTTAAATCGTGTTCATTTGTAGTCTTTTGGAACACACCAACCCATTTCATGACCAAAGTTACCGAGTTCATTCGCCGGGCCGAAGGCAAAACATTGTTCTCCATTGAGATTATCCCACCTTTAAAGGGTCAGAATATCAACGAATTGCTGAATTCAATCGAACCTCTTATGGAATTCAAACCTCCGTTTGTGGATGTGACCTATCATAGAGAGGAGCTGATCGACAGGGTGGCCAGCGATGGGACGATTGAACGTATACCGATCCGTAAAAGACCTGGTACTGTCGGGATTTGCGCCAGGCTGATGGAGCGGTTTCATGTGGACGCGGTGCCGCATGTGATTTGTGGAGGGTTCACCAAAGACGAAACCGAAGATGTCCTGATCGATCTGTATTACCTCGGGATCGACAATGTGCTTGTGCTACGGGGCGATCCCGAAAAATCTGCCGGCATTTTCAAGCCGAAAGCTGGCGGACATACCTACGCCTCGGAACTGGTCACTCAGGTTGACAATATGAATAAAGGTATTTTGCTCAATGCCGAAACCGAAATGCACGCTACTGATTTTTGTATCGGTGTAGCAGGTTACCCTGAAAAACACTTCGATGCAACGAGCTTTGACACCGATTACGCGCATTTGAAAAGAAAAATAGAGCTGGGCGCCAATTATATAGTTACCCAGATGTTTTTCGATAACCAGAAATACTTTCAGTTTGTGGAAAGATGCCGCGCGGAAGGTATTACGGTTCCGGTCATTCCGGGTCTTAAACCACTATCTACGCGGAAGCAGTTATCAGTTCTGGCCGATATTTTTCATTTGGAATTCCCCAAGGAACTGGTAGATGAGGTTAATAAGTGTGCTTCCGACAAAGACGTCCGTCAGGTAGGCGTTGAATGGGGGATCCAGCAATGTAAGGAGCTGATGGCATACGGAGTACCCGTGCTTCATTTTTACACAATGGGCAAGTCCGATAATGTTTCGCAGATCGCCAGACAGGTTTTCTAAAAAATGAAAGCTGCGGTATCATTCATAACATACCGCAGTACCGTTGGCACTTACCATGAGCATCGTACTGCTTCCTCCGATCGTCTCAAGGTCTATATCCACTCCGATCACTGCATTGGCGCCCAGCCGTTGTGCCTGATCCATCATTTCACGGATCGCAATGCTCTTGGCCTCACGCAGGCCCTGCTCGTAAGATCCTGAGCGACCGCCTACTACGTCACGTATCCCCGCAAGGAAATCCTTGAAGAAATTGGCTCCGATAATGGCCTCGCCGTTTACTAATCCAATGTATTTGATGATTTTTTTACCCTCAATATTCGGTGTGGTAGTAACAAGCATACGTTTTCAGGTTTTTGGATGGAGTAAATTTCGGGGACAATTTAGCTTAATTCGATCAGGCAGGCTGTAAAATAATTGTTTAGCGGCAAAGTAACACCCGGTGACGGTAAATTTTCCTTATAACCCAGGTGATCTTATCAAAAAGGGCCAATAATCCTTAGCTTTGTTTTTTGACCAAAACAGAAGTAAAATCATTAGAATGGAACAATCAGTTGAAGTAGTAAATCATATCATTCGCAGCAGACGCAGTATTTTCCCACCCAGCTACATTGAAAAAGACATCCCAGAGGACATCCTGCTGACGATTCTTGAGAATGCAAATTACGCCCCAACCCATAAATTGACTGAGCCATGGCGTTTTGTGGTTTACAAAGGCGAAAGCCTGAACAAACTGGCTGGCTTTTTCACGGAACGATATCGCACAGTAACGCCTCCGGAATCGTTTTCCCAGGCAAGATATGACGCAGCAGGTGAAAAAGTCCTTAAATCCAATGTTGTAGTGCTGATTTGCGCAGAACTGCATCCCGACAAACTTCCGGAATGGGAAGAAACCGCTTCGGTGGCATGCGCAGTGCAGAATATGTGGCTTACAGCGACTGCCTATGGGATTGGTTCTTATTGGAGCAGCCCTGCGATTCTGGATCTCCTTGCCAAATTCGCAGGCATACCCGAAAACCAGAAGTGCCTTGGATTATATTTCATGGGTTATCACGATGCGCCGGAAGCACCTGCCCGCCGCACGCCCATTGAAAACAAAGTGAGCTGGGCCTGATAATGAAAAAAACAAAAATTACCCTGCGCGCTCAATCTGTCACCAAAGCTTTTGGCAACAATCCTGTACTTTCCGACATTGATTTACAGCTCAATGCAGGTGAGTGGCTGGGGGTTTTAGGAGAAAGCGGGTCGGGTAAGAGTACCTTGCTTCGCATTCTGGGAAGATTCCTGGATGCGGAGCAAGGTAAAATTTATTTCAAGGAAGAAGAATTGAAGCCAGTAAGCGGCGAGCTGATCCCCGGTCACGAGTCTATTAAACTCATTCATCAGGAATTTGAGCTTTTTCCAAATCAAACCGTTGAAGAGAATATTGCTTACTCGCTCCGGTTTTACGAAACGGTATACCGCAAAGAAAAAGTAGCCGAACTGATGACTACTGCCGGATTGGATTATGTAAGAAATCAGAAGGCGAAGCTGCTGTCGGGTGGTGAAAAACAACGTACCGCCATTGCCAAAGCCCTGGCCGAGCAGCCGGATGTACTCCTGCTCGACGAACCTTTTGCACATTTGGATAACCACAACCGGCGTGTACTGGGCAACGCAATTGAAACCATGCGAAACCAGCAGAAAATGAGCTGCATTTTTGTAACACATGAAGCAGCTGATGCCCTGGCCTGGTCGGACCGGATTGCCGTATTGCGTAATGGTAAAATAATTCAAACGGGAACACCACAGGAAGTATATAATCAGCCTGTTGATAGCTACGTAGCCGAGCTGACAGGCGACATCAACTGGCTTTCCGGGAAGGATGGAAGCAAAGATTTCTTTATCAGGCCCGAAAAGATCAAGCCTACCAAGCATCCCGAGAAAAGTAAATGGCAGGGCAAGGTAGAAGCCATACGGTTTCATGGTAATCATTGGGAAATCCGGTGTATAAATGGAGATGACAGGCTGGCTTTTTATCGGAACCGGCTGGATCTTGAAATTGGCCAGCAGGTTTTTCTTACTTACGCTGCCAAAGATCTGAGAAGTATATAAATTGGCTCAGAGGCTAAACCAGAACGAAATCTTTACCGCAAACGGCGTAACATTCGGATTGTCGAGGTAGGTGAGCCGGTGTATAAAATCAATGCGACCCGCTTTGAAAATATTATCCACTCCATAGCCCAGTTCAATATAAGGCCTGTCTTTCAGGCGATTGAATGTCTGGATTTCATTCCCTGATTCGTCCGTGGTCTTGGTCAATGCGATGTTCGCATCGCTGACGCTTCCGTAAAATAACTTGCCGGTAGCTAACATTCTTAATTTCAGCTTGCGGATGGCAGGTATACGGTTAAGTATAAATCCTTCAAAATTGTGCTCCAAACGCAGGGCAATGTAGCGGTCGCTGATGAACTCGAAATAGCGCATGAGATTGTAAGCATTGTCTACATAAAACAACGATTCGTTACCAAGCGGCGTGTACAGCAGCGGGTAAGGTAGCGTGGAAGGGATATATCCGAAGGTAACGTTATAGTAAGTGCGTCCGATCACGCCTGCGCGGAAGCTCTGTTTGACATTAAAGGAAAACTTGTGGTAGTGGAAATCGCCGCCCAGAAAGTTTTTAAGACCCAGCGTATAGCGCAATGTAAATGCAGGCGAATTGGCGTTACCCATACTGATACGTTCATTATCATTTTGCAGAAAAGTCTCTTTGTTGGCCAGGCGGGTTTCCAGGTTTATTTCCGTGATATCGAACGAACTTCGGACAGGGGACTCGGCACCACGGGAAGGTTCAGTTCGGTAATTAAATGGAAACAATGGTCTGAAATCGCGGTGCCTGAACTGAACGCTTCCGGTTAAACCTTTCACCAGCTCCCGTTTGAAGTAACCCGAAATGTCTTCCTGCCAGTAGGGTCTGCGAAACGCGCCAAACCTTGAAAAAGCGCCGAAAATAGTATTTGGCCCAATGGTTTCTGCTGATACGCCAAGCCTTTCCAGGTCTTTGGAATACGAAACGCCTGCCATCGTCCAAGGTTTTCGGTCAATGATGTAATCCATTCCCGCACCGTATTTAAAGTCGTGATCGCGGGTACCATATGCTCCGTAGCCGCTGAAAATCCATTTACGGCTGAAACCCGGATCAGTCTTAAAACCGAGACGGAACCTGTGACCTTCGATCGCATTATTGGCATATAAAAACAGATATGGCCCGATATCGATGTTCCATTTATCTATTTTCTTGTAGCCATTCACAAAAATGTTAAGGATTTCCGTGTAGGTTTTCACAACCGGCAAGACCTTCAACGAATCGACCAGCTGGAATGACAGTATTTCGGTTGCGCTCAAAGCTTCGGGGCGGCTTTTGACCCAGAAAGTGGAATCATGGTCCTTATAGTCTTCTTTCAGCTCAATGGCAGTATCGTAAAATTTGGGGTTCCGGGGACTATTTAGCTTATATTTTGAATTGGCAGAATAGAATTTCAAAAGCATTCCGGCAGTCTGCTTCGTCGGCTCGTCTACGTCGATCAATACCCTGGTTTTGGACGGTACCCACGTTTTTTCATCTTCAAAAACCTCGTACGACTGCTGGATCTTTATTTTTTCAATAAAGTTGATGTTTGCTCTTTTGCCGACGCTGGCGTCCATTTGGGTTAATGCAAATGTAGTACCATCGACCCAGAATGAGCCTGTAAAAGCAAGGTCTTGTTCCTGACGCGGCTCGAAATCAATGTGATAATCGTAGTTTGTGCCATTATAAAGGCTGTCGGAAAGGTAGTATTCGTAGTAAAGTTTCCAGCTGTCCGCAATCGGCGATACGAAGTCTTTGTCAAGGACATTGAGCCAGTTTCCATAAAAATTGTATTGCTGAAATGAGGAACCAATGACCTGCGAAACCAGGCTGCCGTCGGTAAGCCCCACACCGGAAACTTTGGTTTTGTTGATAACCTCCTTTTTCTTCTTCGGATTTTTCCTGTAATAAACGTCGGAAACAGATTCAGAGATAAAAATGGGGATGATCGTCTCGCCGTTTTCGCCTTTCACCGCATCATACTGATCGACAATATGGGTCATTTTTTTGACCGATTTCCGGTTCCTGAACTTCTCGGAAAGGTTGTCGATATCGATCTGGATCTTGTTGTAGCTCACATATTCATATGCATCCAGGTCGTCTGCATTGTTTCTTTTCTTGTTGGCGACAATTTTTCTGAGGACCGCATATGCCGGATTTTCCCCTGCAAATATTTTGACCTCCCTCAGCTGTAGTGTCCCTGGTAGTAGTTGAATATCAATGGTTTGGTCAGGCAGATTTGGGGCTATTGCCTTGCTTTTGCTTTCGTAGCCGACGTAGGTCACCAATATCGAGTCAGCCGGTGGGGGATATGTAAGCTGATATAGGCCGTCGAAATTAGTGGTGGTGCCTGCTAAGGTTCCTTTTACACCAATATTGGCAAATGGTATGGGATCGCCGGTACTTGCGTCGGTGATTTTTCCTTTAATGGTGTAAGTAGTCTGTGAAAAAGTCTTGAACGAACTGATTACTGCAATAAACAAGAAGGAAAACAGGATATAGCTTCTCATTTTTTCCGAATCTCATTGTTTGAAGTAACATCCGCTGGCGGACGAAGGATGTGAACATCCAGTACAGCTTTGGGCCTTGCCAGGTACTCGCGTACCAATGTTCGCAGGGAGTAGCCGTCCGGGACATCTTGCGCTGCAAATGAAATGGCATTTATGCCTTCATTATGAGCAATGTACAGCGCTCTTGCATTGTGGAAGTTCTGGGAGATAATGGTAAAGTTGTCCTGGTTGAAAACCTGTTTGCAGCGGACAATAGAGTCAAAAGTCCGGAAGCCGGCGTAATCCAGCGTCATGACATTTTCCGGTATTCCCAAATTCAACAAGGCGCGCTGCATGTCCAGTGGTTCATTATAGTATTGGGAATCGTTATTGCCGCTTAATATAATATATTTTATTTTACCTTCCTTGAAAAGTCTCGCCGTAGCTTCCATTCGGTACTTAAAAAAAAGGTTTTCTTTTCCTTTTTCTGAATTCCGACTCGTGCCCAAAACCAGGGCTACGTCATTGGAAGGGAGATTATCGATAGAAAAATAGCTGTATTGACGGGTACAGTAAACAACCCAGAAGTTACAAAGCAAGATGAAAACCATGCAGGCAAATAATAAGGCTAATATGATTTTTATCAGTTTTTTCACCCGTGTCCTTGATGTGGCCTATCGATGCTTTCAACTTCTGGTCATATTCCGGTCCGGCGTACATTCTGATCTTCGGTTTTTAGACTGTACGCACATCACGGCGCTATTTGTTGCTAAGTGAATAGGTATTCCTGAGAAATACTTATTCAAACAACCCAAGCTGGCTTTTGGAATCAGGGCCTTTTTTCGGATCTTTTTTGGACTTTGCCTCCGTTTTAGGTTCCTCGTCATCCGATTCCTCTTTCTCAATGTGCTCTTCTTCCGGACTCTCTTCTGTTTCCTCAGTTAAGTTAACAGTATTTTCCGGTAATGTGTCCCCGGAAACGTCTTCCAAATTTTCCTCCGGTTCACCGACATTCTCCTCGCCAGCGTCTTCTTCCACAGGAATGGCGATTACTTCCTCCACAGGGTCAGGCAAAGAAGGTAGCCACCGTACTTCCTTGAATTTATCATTAGGCAGTTTATTCCCGATCGCCCGCCAGCCGCGTATATCGACCATTTCCTCAACCAGGATTTCGTCGCTGCTTTGTTCTTTCTGGGCTGTTTTTGGATAAACAATTTCAAGACGAGGACGCTTATCGGTGCTTGCCAGTATCAGTTTACTGTTTTTAGAATCGCTGATGAAGAGGAATTTCTTGTCCAGCGATGATGTCTCTATATTAAATCGTTTGATAAAGTGCTGTTTTTGAGCGCCGTCGAAGTACAGCGCCGTTATCGGAAGCTTGGTCTCAAACTTCTTCACTAACAGGACTTCATTTGGGACATAATGGTTGGTAAGGTCAAAGTTGGTCAGCTCGTAAGTACCTTCTTTGTAAATCACCAGAATGTTGTCCGAAGGCCCGAAGTTGCCTAGGTATTCACCTCTTTCATCACGGTTCAAACGGCCAATGATCGGATCAAACCACATATCGACGCCACCCAGCGTCGAGCGGCCTGCCTGTTTCAGGGTTATTTTTCTAACCGGGTATTTGGTCAGAATGTTACCCATTGCACTCCGGTTTTTGATCAGCAGTTCAGCAAAGTTGAAGTCAAACTGCTTTACTTTCGCCTTGCTCTGCGACGTCAGGCTGACTGTAATAATCTCAGCCTCACCGTTTTCGTTTGGCGTGAAATAGGTGATTTTGGATTTCGGCGTCCCCTGAGTCAGGTCGTACTCGCGGTCGCGGGTAACAGCTGTGATCTGGCAGCGTTTAATATAAGACACGCCCGTTTTTCCGTCTACGTAGACCAGGTTGTAAACTTTGCGTTCATCGTTTTTGACAAAAACCGCGCAGTATATAATATCTTTACCGACGAAAACTTTGTCCTGAACCTTGGTTACCAGACATTTACCGTCGGATCTGAAAATGATGATGTCGTCAATGTCCGAGCAGTCCATGACATACTCATCCTTTTTGAGGCCATAACCGACAAAACCTTCGGCGCGGTTTACATATAGTTTCTGGTTATTGGCAGCAACGATATTAGCCGAAATCTGGTTGAATGCCCTGATCTCTGTTCTTCTCGAACGGCCTTTGCCATATTTTTTCAAAAGGTCTTTGAAGTAGTCAATCGCAAAACGGGTGATATTAGCAAGGTTATCTTCCGTTTCGGCCAGTTCCTCCTGCCATTTGCGCATCAGCTCATCCGCCTTGTAGCCGTCATATTTGGAAATACGCTTGATACGGATCTCCGTCAGCTCAACAATGTCGTCATCGGTGATTTCTCGGTAAAACTGAGGCTTGTAAGGTTCCAGACCTTTGTCAATGGTGCGGATTACTGCTTCAAATGTTTCACATTCTTCGATATCGCGGTAAATGCGGTTTTCAATGAATATCTTCTCCAAAGAACCGTAAAGGATCTTTTCCAGAAGTCCCAGTCTCTTGATTTCCAGCTCGCGATGGAGTAAATGGACAGTTTGCTGGGTATTGTATTTTAATATTTCGGTAACACCAACAAAGTGAGGCTTGTCAGCGATGATGATACAAGCATTCGGCGATATGGACACCTCACATTCTGTGAATGCATACAATGCGTCCATCGTAATGTCCGGTGAAACACCAGGCGCCAGGTGTACCTGTATTTCCACTTCTGCGGCGGTGTTATCCACCACCTTCTTGATTTTGATCTTGCCTCCGTCGCTGGCCTTAATAATCGAATCGATAAGGGAGGTGGTGGTGGTACCAAAGGGAATGTCCCGGATCACCAGCATTTTCTTGTCTTCCTCCTCAATTCTGGCGCGTACCCTTACTTTACCTCCTCGCTGGCCGTCGTTGTAGTTGGACACGTCGATCTGTCCGCCGGTCAGGAAGTCGGGAAAAATGGTGATGTCCTTTCCTTGCAGTAATGCGATGGAAGCATCTATCAGCTCGCAAAAATTATGCGGAAGGATTTTGGTAGAAAGTCCCACCGCAATCCCCTCGACCCCGAGCGACAATAGCAGCGGGAATTTGACAGGCAGCGTTACCGGCTCACGCTTGCGTCCGTCGTAGGAGAGCTGCCATTCGGTAGTGTCGTCATTAAAAACAATATCTTTGGAAAAGCGAGAGAGCCGGACCTCAATGTAACGTGCGGCCGCGGCTCCGTCACCCGTACGGATATCTCCCCAGTTGCCCTGGGTATCGAAAAGGAGCTCTTTTTGTCCAATGTTGACAATAGCGTCGTAGATAGAAGCGTCTCCGTGCGGGTGGTACTGCATGGAAGAACCTACGACATTGGCAACTTTGTTGAAACGGCCGTCGTCCATTTCGTTCAGTGCATGCATAATGCGCCTTTGCACTGGTTTGAGGCCGTCTTCAATGGCTGGAACTGCTCGTTCCAGAATTACATAGGAAGCATAATCAAGAAACCAACTTTCATATAAACCCGAAATGGGCAGTTTATCGTGCAATCCGCTATCTTCTACGTCAGGCGTAGCTCCGTTTTCGTCCATAAATGAAGGAGGAACCAGGTTTTAAGTATTCAGTAAATTTTGTAAGGTATCAATGCTCACCGGTTTTCGTTGAAGGACCGAGAGGTTCTTTGAAGAACCAGTCAGGACGAAGCTAACCGGAAGATTTATTTGAATTACCTGCTAATATAGCAAATAAAGCTATAATTTTCAGTTTTTAGAATCGGGGTCCAATGCATTCAGCACGGATAGCAGTTCACTGATCATCATGGCCGTAGCGCCCCATATTTTGTATCCCTGCACCATATAATGCGGGGCATGTACCTGTTCGCCACGCACTTGAATGTCACTGGATCCAATGATATTCACATCCGAAATTTCTTCCAGCCGGATTTCGAAAATGTCTTCAACCTCTCGCGGATCAGGGTAAAAGTCGGGGCGATAGGGCATGGTAGCGATGACTGGCAAAACGTAGAAATTGCTTGCCGGAATAAATAGCTCGGTCAATATTCCGAGGATTTTTACATCATTCAGCCGTAAGCCAATTTCTTCTTGCGCCTCTCTCAAAGCGGTCCGTATGAGGTCTTCGTCGCTCGGTTCGTAGCGGCCACCAGGGAATGCCACTTGTCCGGAATGTACGCCGTCGTAGGCCGGGCGCAATATCAGCGGAAAATAGATTTCGTTTTTGTGGGGATAAAACAAAATGAGCACGGCGCTTTTACGAGTACGTGCATTGGGCTTGAAAGTCAGGCGCAGTTTGCTCGAAGCCTGCATAGTCCGGTGCGCTGACTCACCGGGAAGCGGGTATTTCAGTTTTTGTGTTAATTGTGAAGCAAATAAGGAAAAGGATTCCAGTGCGGCCATATTGGCAAATTATTGATAAGCATTGTTCAACTGGTACTGACCTCGGGGTAATCGATCAGATTTTCGCGTAATGTAGTTCTCTATTGAAGTCGAAAAAGCTTTCCAGGCTGAGATCTTCATCAATTTCTTCCCAATGAATACTGCTGCCTGTTGGGCCAATTTCATAGTTCTCTCTTTGTTTAGCAGAGGCATTATGAAGTCTGGTGAACCATTTTAACGGGTTGCCGATAGTATGGCCACTATCAGTAACAATGTATATATTGCTTTCGTCGAACCAAATTTTCTCTATTTTCATAGCGCTCTGTTGTTACTCACTACCATCTCCATGAAACTCTTGCCATTTTGTTATGATCAAATCTCTGTTCTTCTCGACTAGTGCTTCTGCAAGTACCAGATCTTTTGTTTTATTACCGGATTTACGCAAATATAAGAAGAAGCTGAACAGTTCTAGTCGTTAGCTGGCTCGGCACAGCCGGACCAGCTGCTCTGCGCAGCGCTCGCCGTCCATTGCGGCTGACATGATGCCGCCTGCATAGCCAGCACCTTCGCCACACGGGAATAAGCCCTTTACTTCGGGGTGTTCGCAGCTGTCACGTTCTCTCGGTATCCGAATGGGGGATGAAGTCCGGCTTTCAACCCCGATCAGCTGGGCGTCGCGCGACATATATCCTCTCATTTTTTGGCCAAAATCATTTAATGCATCCCGCAAAGGGAAAGCAATGTTGGGTGGCAAAACCTCGTACAGATCAACAGATTGCAAACCAGGCTGGTAGGAAGTGTCACGCAGCTGAGTTGAAATTTTACCTTTTACAAAATCTGTTGCCAATTGTGCCGGGGCCGTTTGGGTAGCTCCGGCCAGTTTACAGGCAGCTTGCTCAATTTCCTTTTGCAATTGCAGCCCCGCCATTGGTCCCAGTTCTTTATATGGAACAAGGTCTTCTTCTTCAATGGAAACCACAATTCCAGAGTTAGCATAAGGAGAATCGCGCCGGGAGGGTGACATTCCATTTACTACTACCTCTCCGTTTTCGGTAGCCGCTGGCACAATGAAGCCGCCCGGACACATGCAAAACGAAAACACACCCCGCTGAACTCCTTTATAACGGGTTTGTGTAACCAAACTATACGACGCAGCAGGAAGATAGGGGCCGCGGTCTGTTTCGCAATGGTACTGAATCTTGTCAATGGTATTTTGAGGATGTTCGATCCGCACACCCATTGCAAACGACTTACTCTCGATCAGGATATTTTTGGCATGCAGCAATTCGTAAATGTCCCGTGCTGAATGTCCGGTTGCCAGTATGACGCCGATTCCAATGTGTTCTTTGCTATCGTTTGTAACAACTCCTTTTATTTTATTCTGGTTAATGATCAGATCGGTAACCTTGGTATCAAAATGAATTTCGCCTCCTGCTTTTAGGATGCTTTCTCTCATTTCGGATACCACGACGGGGAGTTTATTGGTACCAATGTGAGGGTGCGTGTCAATCAATATCTGTTCATTGGCCCCGTGCCCCACAAAAATTTCCAGAATGCGCCGGATATCCCCGCGTTTGTTGGAACGTGTGTACAATTTCCCATCGGAATAAGTCCCCGCGCCACCTTCTCCAAAACAGTAATTGGATTCAGGATTGACAATATGTTCTTTGTTAATGGCCGCAAGATCCCGTCTTCTGGTCCGCACATCCTTACCTCTTTCAAAAAGGATTGGCTTGATTCCCAGTTCGATAAGTCTGAGCGCCGCGAACATTCCGGCAGGGCCGCAACCTACGATCAACGCCTGCGGGCGATTAGTTACATCCTGATAATGTAGTTCAAACTGCGTCAGCGCGGGTGGGAGTTCATTGACGTAAACTTCTGCCTGTACATTGATCTTGACCTGACGGCTGCGGGCATCAATGGACTGGCGCGTTTTGCGGATAATGGGATTGTCACCTTCGCGAAGCCGAAGTTTCTTAATGATAAACTGACGAAAATTTTCGTCATCCAGCGCGATTTCCGGCGCTAGAACAAGTTGAAGTGTCTGCTGCATTGGAAAGGGATTTAGCCTTTAATGCTGCAAAGGTAAAGAGAAACGAGACTTTCCAAGTCTTCAAGACTTAGAAAGTCTGGATGCGCCAGCCACGGGTATTATTTAAATGTCGTCATCTTTAGTGACTAACAATGACCAGATCCTAAAACGAACTCTTATGTCACAAAGCCGCCGTCAATTTTTGAATACTGCCGCAGTTGCTGCCGGTGCAGCCGTACTTACCGACTCAGCCTGGGCCGAAAATCAGGCGGCACTTTTCCCGGTTTCATGCAACCAATATTCCTGGATCACTTTTTATGCCCGTGAAGGTCGCGACTGGGCAGCCGATCAGGATGTTTCATTGACTGAATTTGCTTCGACCGGCATCAAAGCTTACGAGCCTGCATTTAATCATGCCGAGGAAGTCACAAAGTTGTTGCCACTATTGAAAAAACATCAGCTGGTCATGCCATCTGTTTATGTGAATACCTCTTTGCATCAGGCTGATGAAGCTTCGAAATCATTGGAATCGGTACTGGCCATTGCGGATGCATTAAAACCGGCTGGTACCAAAATCATTGTTACTAATCCTAATCCTATTAAATGGGGAAGCGGGGAAAATAAATCAGATATTGAACTGGCCGAGCAGGCTAAAAACCTGGACAAGCTGGGGGCAGAGTTGAAAAAACGGGGTATGTCGCTGGCGTACCACACCCATGACGTGGAGCTGCGGGCCGCTGCGCGGGAATTTCACCATATGCTGCTGGCAACTAATCCTTCGAATGTTTCACTTTGTCTGGATGTACATTGGGTTTATCGTGGTTCTGGAAATTCACAGGTTGCTTTATTTGATATTGTCAAATTGTACGGCAAACGCATTATCGAGCTACATTTAAGGCAGTCGAAAGCGGGAATTTGGCAGGAAACTTTCGGAGAAGGGGATATCGATTATCCAAGACTCGCCCAGATGCTGAATGATTTGAATGTAAAACCACATTTAGTATTGGAACAATGTCTTGAAAAAACATCTCCCAAAACTATGAATGGTGTCGAGGCACACAAAATTGATATGGTTTATGTGAAGAAGGTTTTTGGGGTTTAGTATATTCAACCTGATGGAAGCAAGGCTAAACCTTATCAGGTGAAGCAGGTGAGAGGCATTATTTTGAAATACAAACTTGTAAGTTATGAATAGCAAATACGAGTTAATCATGTATTGGAGCGAAGAGGACAGTACATTCGTGGTCGAAGTACCGGAACTGCCTGGCTGTATGGCGGATGGTCCTACACAAAATGAGGCTTTGTTGAACGTACAAGTTGTAATCGATCAATGGATTGAAACAGCCAAAGCATTGGGAAGAGAAATTCCCAAACCCAAAGGGAAATTGATGTACGCCTGATCGACTTGTGTCAATTTTGACCGCCGATACATTACACACACTAAATCAAAAGAATGGCACCTCTTAAATTCGATTGGGACGGTGGTAACCTAATGAAATCTGTTGACAAACATCTGATCGAGAATGTAGAGGCTGAAAGTATGTTTGACGATCCGAAAAAGTTGGTCATCATGAGTCAAAGATCCCGGGAAATTCGTTACTTATGCATAGCGAAAAGTAACAGGAACAGATTGTTATCATCTTATTTTATTATCAGAAATGGAAAAGTTAGGATCATCGGAACGCGGGTTGCAAGGAAAAGTGAAAAGCAAGATTACGAAGATGCAAACGACTAGATACGTTGTTCCTTCCATACCTGATGATGTGAAATTGAATGATTTTGTAAGAGGAGTACCAGTGGATCTTGAAACTGCACTGCGTTTATCGGAAAAGAAAATGAAGAAATAAGGAATTCATTTTCTGCATTCGAATATCATGCTCACTACCGACTTCTTCAATATCAATGACCTACTGACCGCTGAGCAGCGGCTCATCGCCAGTACTATCAAGGAATTCTCCGACAAGGAAATAAAACCCATTATCGAAGACTATGCCCAAAAGGCTGAATTTCCACTGCATCTGATCAGGAAATTTGGCGAGCTGGGCGTGTTTGGTCCGACTATACCGCTGGACTATGGCGGTGGCGGATTGGATTACATTAGTTATGGGCTCATGTGTCAGGAAATTGAACGAGGCGATTCGGGTATGCGGTCTACGGTTTCGGTGCAGAGCTCCCTGGTTATGTGGCCGATATTTCAGTTCGGTACTGAGGAGCAAAAACGTAAATATCTTCCGGGACTTGCTACCGGTGAACTGCTGGGATGCTTTGGGTTAACAGAACCTGATCATGGCTCGAATCCCGGCGGCATGAAAACTACCATTGCCAAAACAGCAGGTGGGTATATCCTGAACGGTTCTAAAATGTGGATCTCCAATGCTCCATTCGCAGACATTGCGGTCGTGTGGGCAAGAAATGACGATGGCAGGGTTCAGGGATTGATTGCGGAACGTGGGATGAAAGGTTTTTCAACGCCTGAAATACATGGCAAATGGTCACTGCGGGCAAGTGCTACCGGCGAACTGGTTTTTGATCAGGTATTCATTCCCGAAGCAAACCTGTTACCACTTGGCGTCGGTCTCAAAGCACCGTTGCAATGTTTGGATAAGGCGCGCTATGGCATTGCCTGGGGCGCTATTGGCGCCGCAATGGACTGCTATGAAACTGCGGTCAAGTACGCGGGAGAGCGGATTCAATTCGATAAACCGATCGCCGCTTTTCAGCTCACACAACGGAAACTGGCGGAAATGCTCACCGAAATTACCAAGGCACAGCTACTTGCGTGGAGACTGGGCGTGCTTATGAATGAAGGAAAAGCTAGTACCACTCAAATTTCAATGGCTAAGCGGAACAATGTCCAGACTGCATTAAATGTGGCGAGAGAATGCCGGCAGATCCTGGGTGCGATGGGCATTACCGGCGACTATCCCATTATGCGGCACATGATGAACCTGGAATCGGTTATCACCTACGAGGGGACGCATGATATTCATTTGCTGATTCTAGGCGCAGAAATTACAGGAATTCAGGCTTTTAAATGACTTCGGCGGTCGGCGGACCGGCGATCGGCAGTCGGCTTTCGGGCGCTGGATTTTGCAGGGATTTGTTTTGCAGATCTTTTGTGGTTTGCCGCGATCCGTCGGGTGACCAGCCGGGTGCTTTCATCAGGTACTTGAGTTTTGTAGCTAATGGTGCCGGTTGTCTGAAATCCTTTCCAATTTCCTCCCATTCGTGAAAAACCGTGTGTCTGAGACCGGACGTTTCAATTGGCTTGGTCAATCCGTACTGCGGTGGAACGGAGATCAATTCCTCCTGAAAAGTCCCGAAAATGCGGTCCCAGATGATCAGGCACATTCCCATGTTTTTGTCAAGATACTGCACATTACTGGCGTGATGCACGCGATGGTGCGATGGCGTGACCATAATGTATTCCAGCCAGCCAAGCTTGCCGATATATTCCGTATGCACGATGATGCCGTAAATCTGTGTCAGCGAGTACATAATGATGATATCGGCCGGATTGAAGCCGATCAATGTCAATGGAATGAAATACACGAAACGGTACAATGGCTGAAAGACCGACGACCTGAAACCGGTGGTCAGGTTGAAATGCTCGGAAGAATGGTGCGTCACATGCACTGCCCAGAAAAGCCTGCAATGATGATCCACGTAATGCAATGTGTAAAATGCAAGGTCTTCCAGCAGAAATAGAAGCAGCCAGTAGGTATAAGGATTTTCAATTGGGGAGATAATCGAGAAATGGTAGAACCAGATGAGTATGCCGACGTAAACTGCACGGAACAAAAGGTCAATACCGCCATTGACAAGCATTAAAAGCGCATTGGTGAGGCTGTCACGGAAAGAGTAGGATGTCCGCGTTTCCGCATCACTATGAGTTCGGTACGTCAAAAAGATTTCCAGGCCGATCAGGAACAGATAAAACGGTGTGGACAGCTTTAAAAGTAGATCCTCAAAGTCATAAGTACCGGGCATAGTAGTCTTTTCAAATGAGTTACAAAGATAAGTGAGATGAGAAACGTAAACTTAGTTGCACTAATTTCTAAGAAATTTTTAATTCAACCTCATTGGGAAAAATTGATTCTCATTGTTAACAGACATTTAACTGATCCGTAACCCCCATGCACTTATAAAATTCACACAACCGGTTTCAGATAATACTAGTTGATCATTCTGCGTAATGCTTTTCTCAATTCTTCATTTTTAAACTTTTTCTGAAGAATCACCGGAGCTGCAATGCGTTCACGGCAATCAAAAAGCGAACATCTTTCACAGGTCTGGTTCACATCCCGGGAAGGTAGCTGCGGATCTTGCAAAAAAGCGAGCTTTTCACGGGTCTGGTCGTCGAGGTAAATGCCCATGGAAACGCTCACATTGAGATTCGGGGTAGGCGACATGGGTTGTGCAAAACTGATGACGAGGTATTGGTCTTGTGTATCAATGTAGGTCGATTTTTGCGCTTTACAAAGTATCCGGGGCTGTTCTTTGTGTTGGATGATCTCTGCAAGGTCGTTGAGTACCGTGAGCGCGACCCACCTGCGGCAATAATGTTCATCCCTGACCGTGTGCGGATAATGCTTTCTCGAAATGTGCATTTCCTTGGTCATATCGAAAAGGTTCTGTCCGACGAAATTATTAAACCGCGAAAAAAAGATCTGGTTAATCCCGAAATAGCGCGGCAGAATGTTGCTGAGCCGGTAGCAGAATGATTCCGGGGTAGTATTAAAGTTGTGTATCAGGTCGATCAATTTCTCAGGCTGCCAGGTTTTTTGGGCAAAAAAATCAGCGATCGCCGGTACCAGCAAGCTTCTTTTAATGATAATAGCGCTGGCAAAGTAAGAAGCTTTGAAGTTGTTCAATAGCTGCTCAAACGACTCAGCCTCCACCAATGCAGTGGTATGCAGCCTGTTTTTCAGGTTCAGATAAAGATAGCCGATCTCCCGGCCGTAAATAAATGCCCGCTGTACGGAGGACAGGTGCATATTGATCAGTAACCGGCTTCCCGAACTATTGGTAATCGTTAAGGAACGTACGCTTGAAAATTCGGGATTAAGCCTTTCATTAATGTTCTCAATCACATAATTATAGCGGGTCCTCAGTATTTCGGCGAGATAAGTTTCATCCAGTAACCGCTCGGGCGCGACCTGATTTTCAGTCAGAAAACGTTCGGCTTCTGTTTCAATGTCCTCAAAATAATTGTCGTGCATTTCCTGGTAAGTACGGAGTGCAGAGAAATAGAATTTCTCGATCGACATATTATAGTTACGGGCAATTTCAATGAGCGTCCCCACAAACGCGCTGATCTTCATAGGCGCGTCGGAAAGGATCTCCAAAAGGTTTGCGGGGTCTATTCCAAAAAGTTCGAGTGGTAGTTCGGTCAGGATATTGGAGCTCAGCAGGTCGGAAATGGGTTCCAGTCTTTTACTGAGTTTTAATGACACGAGCGTGTCATAATCTACGTCCATAGCGGCCGCCAGTGCAAGGATTTTGTCGGATTTGGGGTACTTTTTTCCTTTTTCTATTTCATTAATATAGGAAATGGACAACCCTGATTTCTGGGAAAGTTCACTAAGCGACATTCCTTTATCAAGCCTGAGTTGTTTCAGTTTTAAACCAAAAACCAACCTTACATTATCTGTATTTATTGCCACTTTGCTATTCGATGGGAGCCTGATGCGAGGATTTGCGTACAGGCAATTTAGTTAAAGAAACACAAAAGTAGAAATCGCCACCATATTCACAGGCAAGACCGAAAACAAAAAGCGGAACCGCTCACTAGCAGGTCCCGCCTTTGAAATGATTCTGTCGATGAAAGGTCAGAAAATCGCGAAACCCAATGTTGCCTGGAAGAGATTTCCTTTCTTTCCGAATTGGTGGGCAGTGGTTGCATTATCAAAATTGATTTTTGCAATTTCCGTAAAATTACCCTCGTACCGCACATCCACACTCAGCCTTCCAAAGTCGACGCCAACACCAGCCTGATAGCCATATGCCAGGCGATTTTTGAATTCTGCATTTGAATTTTCACCGGCAATTTCGTCGAATGAATCACCTAATTTGCCGTTGTTAGATAGTCTTAGTGAAGCAACCGGGCCTACATTTATCCTGAAAAAACGCGCAACACGTACACCGAAAAGTACCGGTACGTCCAGATTGGAGAAGCGTACATCTACTTTTCCGTCTGAATTCTGCACCCCGTCCTCATATACATTGAATTTCCCCCCTTTTTGAGAAAGCAGCAATTCAGGCTGAATGTAGAACGTTTTCCCAAATCTGAAAAACACACCTCCCACAAAACCCAGCGATCGGTTGTCGTTATCTTTAAAATTGAAAGCATTGCCACTGTGCACGATAGACAGGTCATTGCTGCCATTGATGTTCGATAAATTGGCACCCGCCTTGACGCCAAAGCGAAAAGCAGGATCATATTGAGCCGTCGCCGCATGCGTAATCAGTAACGCACAAACCGCAATCATAATGTTTTTCATAGCAATCAGAATTAAAATGAATTTGTAATGATATTGCCATTGCTATTCAAAAGCCATGCCGTGTTCAAAGGATAGTGATAACGGTTTAAATGGGCATTTGTTTCTACAAAATACCGGTTTTAAAAAACGTAAATAGGTAATGTGGAGTTGAATAACCTTTATGCAATCAAAAAAAGCTATTTTTGCGGTCGATTTACAAAAATGAAGGGCCGGAACACATAAAACCGGGGTTACGAACAAAAGATATGAGTGAATATAGTCATCGGGAAATAGAAAAAAAGTGGCAGGATTACTGGCAGAGCAGCGGTACTTTCCAGGTATCCAACCAATCCGCTTTGCCGAAGTATTATGTGTTGGATATGTTTCCGTATCCTTCGGGAGCAGGGCTGCATGTTGGCCATCCGCTGGGATACATTGCCTCGGATATTTATTCCCGTTATAAAAGATTAAAGGGATTCAATGTGTTGCATCCAATGGGATTCGACAGCTTTGGCTTGCCTGCCGAGCAGTACGCGATCCAGACTGGCCAGCACCCTGCTATTACTACCGAGCAAAACATTACCCGCTACATTGAACAGTTAAAAAACCTGGGCCTCAGCTACGACTGGAACCGGGAAGTGCGGACGTCGGATCCTGGATATTACAAATGGACGCAATGGATTTTTGCAGAATTGTTCAACAGCTGGTACAACAACGATACGGACAAAGCTGAATCCATCGATACGCTGACGGACAAATTCAGTAAAGAAGGAAATCAAAAAATCAATGCTCCCCGCGACGAGGATACCCCGGTTTTTTCGGCCGAGGAATGGAATGCGTGGTCGGAAGAGGAGCAATATAAATTGACATTGAAATACCGGCTGACCTACGTTGCTGATGCGACCGTCAACTGGTGCCCGGGCCTTGGCTCTGTGCTTTCCAATGATGAAGTGAAGGACGGTGTTTCTGAACGCGGCGGCTTTCCTGTTATTCAAAAACTGATGCGACAGTGGATGATGCGCATTAATGCCTATGCACAACGTTTGCTGGACGGGTTGGATACTGTGGAATGGACCGACTCATTGAAGGAGCAGCAACGCAACTGGATCGGAAGATCGGTCGGTGCGCTGGTGAAATTCGCCATTGACGGACAAGAAGGAAATATTGAAGTTTTTACCACCCGCGTGGACACGATTTACGGGGTTACATTTATGGTAATTGCGCCCGAGCATGAGCTTGTGGACGTCATTACCACGCCTGAACAACGTGCCGATATCGATGCATACATTGCGATGACGCAGAAAAAATCGGAGCGTGACCGGATGTCGGATGTGAAAACGGTTTCGGGAGCATTTACGGGTGCATTTGCTATTAATCCATTTAATGGCGAGAAAGTACCTGTTTACATTGCTGACTACGTTTTGGCGGGTTACGGAACAGGAGCTGTGATGGCTGTGCCATCAGGTGATCAACGTGACTGGAACTTCGCAAAGCATTTTGACTTGCCTATCATACCGATCCTGGATTCTCAAAAAGAAACTGAAACCCAGGCGGACGCTACCAAGGAAGGACATTATATCAATTCGGGAATGATCAATGGTTTGACATTCCACGAGGCTAATAAGGTGCTGATCCAATGGTTGGAAGAAAAAGGTATTGGTAAAGGAAAGATCAATTACCGGTTGCGTGACGCGGTTTTCAGCCGCCAGCGTTATTGGGGTGAGCCGGTTCCGGTTTATTATAAAAATGACAGCACCGGACAGCCATTGCCTTATTTGTTAGAGGAAAGTGAGTTGCCGCTGAATTTGCCTGAGGTTGATAAATATTTGCCTACTGAAAACGGAGAGCCGCCGTTAGGACGGGCTCAGGATTGGGCGCACGGCTCAGGGAATGGTTACGAGCTGAGCACTATGCCGGGCTGGGCTGGTAGCAGCTGGTACTGGTACCGCTATATGGACCCTAAAAATGAGGGTGAGTTTGCTTCGAAGGAAGCGATCGAATACTGGCGCGATGTGGATTTGTACATCGGCGGCACCGAACACGCGACAGGACATTTACTTTACAGTCGTTTTTGGAACAAGTTTTTGAAGGACAGAGGCTTTGTTCCCGAGGAAGAGCCTTTCAAGAAACTGATCAACCAGGGAATGATCCAGGGGCGCAGCAATTTTGTGTACCGGGTAAAAGGAGACGATTATAGCAAACCTGTCTTCGTAAGCGCAGGTTTGCGGTCGCAGTATGAAGTGTCGGCATTGCACGTTGACGTTAACATTGTGGAGAACGATGTGCTGGATGTTGCCAAGTTCAAAGCAACGCGACCGGACATTGCAGGTGAAAATGCAGAATTTATCCTGGAAGACGGGAAGTATATATGCGGCGTGGAAGTGGAAAAAATGTCCAAATCCAAGTTTAATGTAGTGAACCCAGACGATATCGTTGAACGTTACGGTGCGGATACATTGCGGTTGTACGAAATGTTCTTAGGCCCATTGGATCAGGCAAAGCCATGGAATACCAATGGAATCGACGGTACTTATCGCTTTATCAGGAAGCTGTGGCGGTTGTTTTACAATGACGCCGGGCAATGGATGGTGAAGGATGTTGCTGCAAAGCCGGAGGAGCTGAAAATACTGCATAAGACGATCAAGAAGATTGAGGAAGACATTGAACACTTCTCATTCAACACGGCTGTAAGTGCTTTCATGGTTTGTGTCAATGAACTGGGAAGTTTGAAATGCCAGAGCAGGGCGGTTTTGCAGGAGCTGATCATATTGCTTTCACCTTATGCGCCTCATATTTCGGAAGAACTTTGGGATGCATTGGGTAATGAAAAAGGAATGGTTTCCAAAGCTGATTTCCCGAAATGGGAGCAACAATATGTGGTGGACGCAGTCTTTGAATATCCGATCCAGATCAATGGAAAAGTAAGGGCTTCGTTGTCATTTGCATTGGATACACCTGCTTCGGAAATTGAAAAAGAAGTGCTCGCGAATGAAACCGTTCAGCGATGGATGGAAGGTAACCCGGCCAGGAAGGTGATCGTGGTTCCGAAACGTATAGTTAACGTGGTTATATAGACCATTTTAGCGACAGGACATAAAAAAGGAGACATTGCAGGTCAGCGCAATGTCTCCTTTTTTGCAATTAAGCAGTTACTTGATGGTAATCTCGCGCTCGGTTTGTTTTTCGGTCAGTTCAAATGCTTTGGTAATTTTTTCACCGTTGCTTGAAATCTCCAATGTGTAACTTCCAAGCGGTAGGTCGCTTACATCCATTGCTTTTCTGAACTTATCGATTTTTTTGCCGACTACTTCGCGGTATATCACGTTTCCTTTAATGTCCGACAGTAAAATGACGGTATTGGCATTGGTATACTTGTCGACGCTGACGTGAATACGGCCTGTTTTTGAAACAAAAATCCCGGTAGCGAAACCGTTTACTTTTTTAGACTCTTTGTCGTCTGCAAAAGTATTGAAGGCGAAAGATGCAGTAAGAACTGCTGTTAATGCGATTGCTTTTATGAAAGTTTTCATGGCTGTATGTTTTTTAAAGGTTGGCAGTTGTTGTTCTGATTGAACATGACAAATATATATGCTATACTAGGTACTATGTTATACAAAGTACATGAATGGCAAAATTTTGGAATGAATGGTTTAATACTGGGAGCGGCTATGTTATGGCCGGAAAAATTAAGGAAAATGTTGTAAATGTCCTTTCGATGGGCAATTCTGGCGAATTCAATTACATCGTTTTCGACGAATATGCCAACGCGGTAGTCACCGATACGAATCCGGTAGGCGTTGGAAAAGCCTTTTAATTTTTTGATTTGACTTACTTCTGAGAGAGAATCCGCGTCTTCCAAGGATTGGATGAGGGTAATTAATGCAAGTTTGACAGAAGGTTTTTTGAGATCATCCAAATCTTTGGAGAATTTTCTCAGAAACTCAACCTTCAATGACTTTCCAACTTTTGCATAATTTCCTGGCGGGATACCTTTTGGCTACGGTCGGTGTCACGCATTAACACCGCTAGCCCCATATCTTCCAGCTCTTCTTCTGAAAGAACCTTAGAATTAATATTCATTTTCGCCAACAAGTCTGAAAGAAGTCTTAGTTCTTCCTTATTCTTAGGGTTAATGAGAATGGATTGCATATTTTTTTTAATGTAAATTAAGAACAAAGTTGTGATTTAGCAAGATAGGAGTTTTCAAGCGTCGGCTTCGGGCATACAATCGGCATCACCATCACTTCCAATACCGATCTTTTGTACTTTTGCGCTGTATGGCAAAAAAGAAAGTACGCTCGCTTGCGGGCAAACCCAGTTACCTCAAACCACTTCCTGCAAAAGGCTGGGCAATTATTGCGGCGGTGATTATAGTCATTGGCGGCCTGATTTGGTGGAGTGACACTAAGGACGAAAACCAATGGGAATTCATCAGCAAGTTCGGTATCAAGCTGCCCCTGCGCTACGCAGTTCACGGTATTGACGTTTCACACCACAATGCAAAGATCAATTGGGACAAGCTCAAAAGTACGCGTTCTGACAATGTTGGTATTGACTTTGTATACATTAAAGCTACGGAGGGTGCCACGCATCTTGACAGGCAGTTCAAAAGAAACTGGAGTGAAGCCAAGAGGGTAGGGATGAGGCGCGGTGCATACCATTTTTATAATCCACGGGTGATGTCCGATCGGCAAGTGCAAAATTTTATCGGCCAGGTGAGAATGGAGCCGGGAGATTTACCACCGGTACTGGACCTGGAAACCGACGCACGGAAGCCGAACGAAATTATTGTCAAAGGTGTGCGGAACTGGCTGGTACTTATTGAAGCGCATTACGGCGTGAAGCCGATCATATATGTGAACGAGCATTTTTATAAAAAATACATTGCTGGCAATTTTGACGACTACCCGCTCTGGCTCGCCGGGTACTCCCGTACGCACCTGGACGATCTCGCCTCGGATGCGCATGTGCTTTTCTGGCAGCATAGCGAGAAAGGCTGGGCGGATGGTATCAGAGGTTTTGTGGATTATAATGTATTCCTGCATGAGCGGCAGGATTGGGAGAGTTTGGGAGAGTAGGATAGACCGGCTATTTCGGAATATTTAAGCAAAAATGGCCCCGGATTCAGTCCGGGACAACTTTTACCTAAATCAGCGGCTCCTGCTGGCTCAGGCAGTGAAAACTCCCCTGTCCCCAGATAATCTCCGTCGCCAATAATGGAATAATCTGACGGCCCGGAAAGGCTTTTTCCAGAATGTCAATGGCGATTTCGTCATTAGGGTTATTGAATACCGGCACGATCACCGCGGCATTGCAGATCAGGAAATTGGCGTAAGAGCCCGGCGTCCGGAAATCATCGATCACCACAGCTTTGGGCATCGGTATTTCGATGATATTGAGCTGCTTTCCGTTGACCAGCCTCATGGCTTTCAGCATATCCAGGTTGGTTTGCAGGATTTCAAAATTCTCGTCGTTACGATCACTTTCCACACAGGCAATGACTGTATCTTCATTGATAAAACGGGTCGTGTCGTCGATATGCCCGTCGGTATCATCGCCTACTATGCCGCCCTCCACCCAAAGCACCTGCTCAATCCCGTAGTAATTGCACAAATATTCTTCAATCTGCCCCTGATTCAAATGTGGGTTGCGGTTGACATTCAGCAAGCAGGATTTGCTTGTGAGCAATGAACCTGCCCCATTGAATTCCACGGCGCCGCCTTCCATTATAATGCCCGGCATCACGACAGGGATATTCAAATAATTGGCTATCGCCTGAGGAGTTCTGTTATCGTCGTCATAAGGCGGATATTTTCCGCCCCACGCATTATGCCCCCAGTCCACGATCATTTTCTGGCGGGTTTCGGGATTAATGACAAATGAAGGCCCGTGATCGCGGCACCAGGCGTCATTGGTTGGTTTTATTACAAATTCAATTTTCGCAAGATCTACACCGGTACGGATAAGCTCCTGCGTGATGAATTGTTTCAGGTTTTCATCATTGGCAATGATCCCTACATTTTCACCCTGGCTGATCGCCTTGATGAAAGCAAGATACTGCGGCCGCATCTTCGCTAGCCGGTCACCTTGCCAGGAAGCGTCATTGTGCGGGAATGTGAGCCAGGTAGCGCGGTGAGGAAACCATTCGGCAGGAAATGTATAACCCAGTTCTTTCGGGGTCAATGAAGTGTTAATATCAGGCACAATTACGATTTTTTGTATTCATTATCATGATCAGGATGCAAAGGTCGTAAAGGTTTTCCTGGAAGCCAATTTCCCTGCTGTAATGAATGGCAAAGGCAAGACATAAAAATAGCCCCGGCAACGGGGCTATGAAGAATGTTGAGTATATATGAAATCAGTTATTGGCCACCATTACATTATCAATGAGGTAGGTGCCTTCTTCGGTTTCGAGATTGTAGGCTTTGTTAATCCTCCTTGCATTTTCCTTTACCGCACCCACTTTCCAGGACGAAACAATACCGGTTGAAGGTTCATAATGATAAAGAATGTCTCTTTTTGACAGCCTGTTCATCCTTTTTTTACCTCGCTTGGTCTGCACGAGGTGGTGGGGTGTTGCTTCCAGGAGGAGTGCCGGCACCATGGTTTGTGCATGAGGTTTTTCGTTTTCGGCAGGGCGCAGGTAGATGGCTGTCAGTGTCGAGTTAGGCTGATTGTAAATGTCGATCTGCTTTACCTGCGTGCTGGTGCTTTTGCCATCCTTGCAGGTTTTGACGTGCTCGCCAACCCTCACTTCTGCAATCGGTTTTACACTTCCGTCGGCCATGGTTACTGGCGCGGTTCCCGAGAAATATTTATATCGTTTCTGCTTCTTGGAGACCTTGATCGTTGCTTCCGATTTAATGTTCGCATCAGGAGCGCTTTCCGACTGGGCCAGTAAATTCAATGAAAAAAAGGAAAGAAAAGAAGTGATGACGATCTTATGCATAAATGGTTGTTTATTCTTCAAAATCATGCTTTGGACATTTTTACAAAAACCTTACTCAAAGCATTTGGCAAAGCGCCCAGCGAAATTAGTATCAATCCCGCAGTTACCAAAGTGGAGGTATGTGCAAAAAAGGAACCAGAGGAAAGTATCGCCAGGATCAGGATCGTCGAGAATGGCAATGAAAATGCCAGCAGCAACACGGCCAGTTCCAGGTCAAATGTTCTCTTTTCTTTCGGCAATGCTTTTGCGTCTTCTCTGAGGTTAAACGCTGAAATATGAGCCAGCGGCCAGAAACTTGCAGCACTCAAAGGAATTACAATGGCTAGTAACATCATTGACAAATCATTGATATTCAGTACATATATCATTCCAGCGCTGATCAGCATTGTGATGCCTGCACGGAAGAAAAGTATACTAGCAACAATACGCTTTTTCCCCTCCTTCAGCTGCACAGCCAGTCCGATAAAAAGCAAAACCAAAGGAGTCATCATGGCGCTGGTCTTATCAAAAAGATCGGTTACCACCGACGGGAGCGTTTTATAATTGATGCCTAGGCTGAGGAGAATGATCGCAAGGAAAATCAGTATGTTAATGGGTTCCTGGAACATGCTGGCAAAAAGGCTTTTCAGCTTTCCGCCCATCTTGGTCTCTTTGTCATCGCTGTTTTTAAGGAACATATTCATTGCGAGAATGTACAATGAGATGAGCACAAAAAACTTGTTACCTACGTCCGCAAGGGCTGCGATAGCAAGACTTTTCTCACCCAAAAACTCAGCAATAAATGGAAAACAGGACAAGCCAGGGGCAAGGGATGGGATCAGCATCATCAATGTTCTGCCGGTCGGACTGTTTTTTTCAATCCCAAATAATGCAAAGGCAAGCGGTGCGGAAAAGAACATTAAAAAGTTAAAAACCAGGGTCACCAGTGGGATAATGATCATGGAGGAGTCTATATCAATCTTCATCAGAGAGATAAAGATCGTGGACGGCAATGCAACGGATAAAATGATTTCCTTGATGCCGTTTGTCTGATCCTTGCTCTTGAACTTGCTTTTGAGAAGCAGACCCAGAGAAATCAATAGTAATAGTGTTATGGTTTTTTGCAATGCATCACTCATAATCAAAAAAAATTTGAATGGTCAATGGGTATCGTGAAGATGTTAAAGAGGGCAGTACTTCCGGGAATTTTATTAATAGGAGTGAAAATGGGTTGTCGGATAGCAGTCAGACATTGTCAGGTTGGTCATTTGTAGTCACTTATAGTCATTTATTGTCAAGGGTTGACAACTTATGACTATAAATGACCATTAATGACAACTAATGACAAACTGTAAAAATCAGCTCAGCTGGCCCAGTGCACCTACGAACGCTTTCATTTCGTCCATTGTACCGATACTCACGCGGCACCATGGCTTGTTCATGATATCAAATGAGCGTACAGCTACACCCTTGGCAGTCATTTTAGTAAGTAACTCCTTACCTGTGATACTGATCGGGAATAGTACGAAATTGGTGTAGGACGGGATGTATTTGTAACCCATTTTGTCCAGGTTTTCGTAAAGGTATAGTTTCGCTTCGTGGTTCAGTTTACGTGTTGTGCCTTGAAAATCTTTGTCGTCAAGACTGGCAGATGCCGCGAAGATAGAAGTATAAGAGATACCCATTCCACCGCGGGTGATCTGATTGATGCTTTCCAGGTAGGATGGAAGGGCCACCATATAACCTACACGGATACCAGCCATTCCCATGATTTTAGAGAAAGTACGGGCAACGATCACGTTTTTCTTCTGAGTAAGCAGAGAAACCATGCTCTGAGTGTCAGCGCCAACAGCTAGTTCAATGTAAGCTTCGTCAACAAACACAGGTACTTTTTCCGAAACGCGTGAGCAGAAATCCAGAAGGTCCTGTCCTTTTGTGATAGCGCCGGTTGGGTTGTTAGGGTTACAAACGTAAACCAATTTGGTTTCGCTGTCGATCGCAGCTTCCATTGCTTTCAAGTCATGCGACCAGTCGGCAGTACATGGAACGGGCTTCCAGGTAGCACCAACAGATTTCGCAACCTGCACCAGCGACATGTAGCAAGGATCAGCAGAAACGATGTTTCCTTTGCCTTTCATGAATGTAACCAAAGCAACTTTTTCCAAAAGATCCGATGAACCTGGTCCCATCATAATGTGGTCAGCGCTTACACCTTCTTTTTTGGCAATTTTATCAATCAGGTCATACATTTCTTTCCATGCATAACGGTTACCGTTTTTCACAGAGTCAGCTACTGCTTTTTGAGCAGACATTGGAGGTCCGTATGGGTTTTCGTTAGCATTCAGTTTTGCTATGATTTTAGGAGCTTTGAAATCAGCAGGTAAGAAATGTTCTCTTACCATTGGGCTGCGGTAAATGCGGCTTTCAGGATCTAATGGTAACGGTGAGTTTGAGAAAGCTCCCATGCTCAAATGCGGTGCTAAGGTCATACCTCCGATTGCCATTAAACCGGATTTTAACAGATTCCGACGGTCAATTTTTTGATTCATTGTTCAAATGTTTAGTAAGTACGTGACGATAAGTATTATTGGGTAAAGTCTAGATACAATTTACAAATAAACAGGTCAACTATTGCAAATAGTCGACCTGTTTTTCAACTAGTTAGCTTGTACTTGCGAAAATCTTGTGAAAGCAATTCCCTTGTAACTGCCTGTCCATGAAATCTTGCTGATCGATCCCGCTTTTGGTGCGGCGATACCCAGTTCTGCCCAGGTTTTGTCAATCGTTACAAGTCCTTGTGCATTCGATGTTACCTCGCCAAGAACAGTACCTGTACGCAGCGTGATTTTGATCGAAATATTAGGTACCGGAATCGAATCAATGCCTTTGGTATGGTCAAGAATATTGGTCTTGTCCAGTTCCAGCAGCCTGGCCGAAAGTGTGAGCTTCGTATCGGTAGCTTTGTAAGCCACGGTTGGTTCGCTGGCGATAGGGGCACCAAAAGCGGCCCCGACGATATCCACCAAAACAGGCGCAACATTATTGTCCAAAAACGGATCTTCTTCTTTGCAGGAGGCTAGTCCCAGAGACAGGGTAAGCGCCAGGCAGAGTGCGGGAAAGTATGTTTTGATATTTTTCATAATCTCGGATTCTTAGATAAAATTGAAAGGATTGCGACCACTACTTTTCAGCCCACCACAACTTGGTTTTCATATCATTAGGGCCACCATTCAGTCCTTCTCCTGCTTTTACAGCATCAGCATTCAGCGAATACTCCGAGTTAGGATAAGGGAAACGGGTTGGGAGGATACCGCCATTCTGCAATACCGCACGTGGGTCCGGAGCAGGGAATACAGGTAACCCCGTTCTGCGCCATTCGATCCAGGCTTCAACACCCTGAGCGAAAAGTGAGACCCATTTTTGTTCCAATACTTTTTCACGGGTTACCGCGCCAAGTTTCGTCAGGAACGAAGCCGAAGGCGTTAAGCCGTATTGTGCAAAAGATGCTGCGACGCCAGTTTCAAAGTAGGTTTTGGCAGTTCCGACTGTGATGTCACCGTCCAATGCGGCCTCTGCGAGAATGAAGTTCAATTCTGCGAAAGTCATGATCACTTCCGGAGCATCCGGCTTGGTGAATGCATTTCCAATAGTTGCGCTGGTAGCCAGATAGGAAGTTGCAATGGCGTCAGGAAGCCCGTTCGCGTGTCCTTCGTATTTGCCGTCCTTATTCGCATTGGCGAAAACCGTGATGCGGCTGTCGTCCAGTGCATTCATTTTGTCGGCCAGCGTTTTGCTGATATTCCAGTCAGTCCGTCCGTCCTGCTTCATCACCTGGTTCCATTCGTTATTGCTTGGAAGTACGGTGGTACAATTCAGTTGTGCATTGTCTGCATTGCTGGTGAAAATCGGGAACTTAGTAGCATCGGCGAGTATCTCAGCCATAATCGCTTTTGATTCGGCAGATTTCTTAGCAGCCTGACGATTCGCAAGACGCAGGCGCAGTGAGTTCGCAAATTTTTTCCATTTCAAAATGTCACCTGAGTAAAGAATGTCTCCTGCGATGGACGGGCCGCCTACGACCAGTTTTTCGTTGGCCATTTTAAGGTCGTTCAGCATACCTGCGTATACCACATCCATTGGATCATACTTTGGCGTGTAAATAGGCGCATCAGCGGTTCCTTTGATGGCCTCCGTGTAAGGAATCGCGCCATACATATCAGTAAGCAGTGAGAACACCCAGGTACGCATCACCAATGCTACACCTTCGTAGTTGCTGTTAGGAGTTGCAGAGCCTTCGCCGGTTTGCAGGATAATGCGCTGAAAATTGAGCTGCGAATCGTTGTAGAAGCCTTTCCAGTTGTTGGCTACCAGTGCAGGGGAAACTGTGTAGTCGTCACCTTCATTGGAATAAATATTCCGGGTCAGGTGCTGTACATACAGTTCAGCGGCATCAATGTTGATACGCTCGAAACGGGTCCGGTGTCCCCAGTAGCGGTCGATCGCCGTTTCTATTCCTGTTGGAAGAAGGTATTGCGGTCCGATAGCCGTCGGGCTGTTTGGACTCGTATTCATTTCATCAAAATCTTTGGTACAGCTGGTTGCAGTCAGAATCCCCGCCAAAGCTGTCATCCAAACGGTTTTATGATTAAATATCTTTTTCATTTCGAAGTTCTTTAAGGTCCGTTAATTAGGTTAGCTGGATCAGAATGACAACGAGAGGTTCATACCTACGCTGCGTGAACTTGGAAGTTCTCCGTAACCGAATCCTTGTGAGTTTCCTCCTTTTGCATCAATTTCAGGATCGATATGCGGTGTGTTTTTGAAGATCATCCACACGTTACGTCCTACAACTGAAAGTTTAGCGGACTGAATTTTGATTCTTTTCAGGAATGAAGGAGCGAAGCTGTAACCCAGTGACAATTCACGAAGCTTCACGTAGCTCGCATCGAAAATCGCAGACTCGTGGTAGTTACGTGGATTGCTGTAACCGTACAGCTGGTTGGCAGTAACGATAATGTCATTGGGAACAAAAGATTTGGTTCCGTCAGCAGCTGTCATTTCACGAACACCTTTTCCGATTACACCTTCTTCGCGGCCCAATGCAGTTTCTGCATATTGGCCTGTCCAGCGGGCAGTACCAGTTCCTTCGTCGTAAATGTCCCCGCCGATGCGAACGTCAACCAGTGCGCTCAATGAGAATCCTTTGAAGTTCAATGTGTTTAGCATGCCGCCGATAAAGTCTGGCTGAACATTGCCCAATTTTTGGTTAGAAACCGTCACAGGCAACCCATTTGCACCGTAAACAACCTGTCCGTCAGGTGATTTTTGGAAGCCTACGCCGTAAAATGTTCCGTATGCTTCTCCAACACGTGCTTCGGAAGACATACCTCTTTGCGTAGCCAGCGTGTAGGTGGTCAGGCCTTCTGCCAGTTCAACTACCTTGTTGCGGTTACGGGCATAGTTCAAAGACACATCCCAGCTGAACCCATTGGATAGCTTTATTGGCGTACCCGAGATCGTAACCTCAATCCCCTTGTTAGTGATTTTACCGGCATTCAGGATACGTGTATTGTAGCCGCTCGCTTTGGAGATCTCCACGCCCAGGATCTGATCTTTTGTAGTTTGGTCGTAGTAGGTAACATCCAAACCGATTTTACCTTTTAAGAAACGAACATCAGCACCTACTTCAAGACCGGTTGTGATCTCAGGTTTCAGGTTAGAGTTTGCGATCTGAATGTTTTCGGCAAATTTGGGAACCGATCCGTTCCATGATCCGCTGGACACGAATGTCTGTGCAAGCTGATAAGGAAGCGCATCATTACCTACCTGTGCATAGCTGGCGCGAATTTTACCGAACGAAAGAACATTGCTTTTCAGATCCAGCAATTCAGTCACCACCGCACTTACAGAAGCAGAAGGGTAGAAATAAGATCTTGCATTGGACGGCAATGTGCTCGACCAGTCGTTTCTGGCGGTCAGGTCAAGGAACAATGCGTTTCTCCATGAGAAGTTGGCGGTTCCGAACAAGCTCTGCGTTTCCGATTTCTGGATCAAACTTTCGATGGTATTGGCGCTAGGGACGGAGTTTCCTGCATTGTAAAGACCGTCCACAACAAGCTCACCAACAGCAAAGTAATTTCTCTTGTAATAGTTCTTACGCTGGATACCACCCACCTGAATGTTGAGACCGAAGTCGCTGGTGATGTTCTTATTGTAGGTCAGCATGAAGTCTGAGTTCGTTTCCTGGCTGCGCAAGACCTCTTCGTTAAAGCGTCCTGGGGTACGTGTACCGTTACGGACACGAAGGAAGTTAGTTACATTGATACGGGTATCGCTCCAATAGTCAGTTCCGCTACGCAGCATCAGGGTTAATGATGGAAGGATTTTGTAGTTCAGAGCAATGTTTCCAAGCAGGCGGTCTTTTTCGTTACCAGACGGCAATCTTTTTTGCGAGAAATACGGGTTGGTGAAGAAAGTGTGCTGCCAGTTTGGTGGATCTGTATCGCCCACTTTTTGATTGTGCACGTCCATGTAGCTTTCATAATCACGTAATTGATCCCATGAAACATGGCGGTGTGACCAGATAAATTCCTGTCCGCCTGAGTAGCTGCGGTTGTCAGAGCCTGACTTGATATATTCACCCGATAAGGTTACGCTGATATTTTTGGTAAGGTTGTATCCCGAGTTAATGCGGAAGTTGTTACGGTGGAAATCATTGTAGTACATGATTCCTTTCTGGTCCACACGGCTTAGCCCCAAACGGAAATAGCCTTTGTCGTTACCACCTGAAAGCGCAACGCTATTGGTGATTGTACGGCCGGTATTCCAGTATTCGTCCCAGTTGTTAGGCTGAGGAGTCAGTGGTGCAACATCGTCACCAGTCCACCACTGTCTCACCAGACGCCCGTCCATTGGAGCTCCCCAGCTTTCATCTGTTCCTGCTGATCCGGCAAGCGGATATCTTGCATCGTAAACCGCCCTGTATTGTGCGATCTGCGCAGCGTCGGTAATGGATGAACTCCATCCGTCATTATACCAGGTCCTGTAACCGTTTCCACCACCATATGTGTTTTGGAAATTCGGCTTGATCCAGGGACGTTCGAATGTAATATTAGAGTTGATTTCAACGCCAAGTCCTTTTGTGCCCTGACCGTTTTTAGTGGTGATCAGGATAACACCATTGGCAGCACGCGATCCGTAAAGCGCTGCTGCGTTAGGTCCTTTCAGAACAGACATTTCTTTAATGTTGTCAGGGTTGACCTCCGAAATTCCTCCTCCGAGTGTTTTGCTGGCAGTTTGTTCCATAGGTACACCGTCAATAACGATCAATGGCTGGTTGTTTCCCGAAACAGAAGATGAGCCCCTGATCTGGATGGTGGAGCCACTACCCGGGCCACCGTTAGCCTGTACTCTCACACCTGCGATTTTACCAGACAATGCATTGGCTACGTTGGTAGAACGTGATTCCGTTAATGCGCTTCCTTTTACTTCCTGAACTGTATATCCTAATGCTTTTTTCTCCCGCTCAATACCGAAAGCGGTCACTACCACTTCCGCAAGTTGTCGCGTATCAGCATCTAATTTGATGTCAAACTGAGTTTGGTTGCCAATGGCTACCTCTTTGATCAAAAATCCAACGTATGAAATAACCAGAACGCCATCGCCTGGCACTGAAAAACTAAATTTTCCGTCCGCGTCTGCATTCGTACCTACATTGGTACCCTTATAAATAACAGAAGCTCCAGCTAATCCAATGCCATCTTCGGCAGCCAATATCTTGCCGCTTAGCTGACGCACTTGCGCGAAAGCGAGCGGAGAACATAGGCAGACCCATAATAATAAGAGTAGAATTTTACGCATGGGGAATTAGGGTTAAATTGTTGTTAGGTGTATATGAGAAGAAAAAGTTATGGCTGTGTGGTGTCCACGTTGCCGTGCGCCGCACACACTTTCGCGTGGACATAACAACACAGCCATAAGCTTGCAAAACTGCTTTTCCGGAAAGCAATACCCTCTTTAATCGAGGACAAACAGTGATCGAAGTTTCAGTCTGGACAAAAACACCAAACATCGACAAAAATGTTTGTCCACGGTTTCGAGAAACTTGTATTAAAAAAATTATATTGTATTGAGGCGGAACTTGCCGAAAGATCGTAAGACGAGCTCTCAGGTTTTTGGAATGTTCCTCCCAATACAGTCAGATATATTCATGTGCGGCTGGAATATATCATCGGATTAGAAGTTCGGTCATTCGTTTAATGACATTTCAAATATACTGACAATGTCAAAAAATGCAAGAGAATAAATCTAAAAATTGAAGTTTTTTGCAATAATAATTGGTCATTTGGAATTATTATAAAACGTTTTGGTAATAATTTTATAATTAGTTTCAAATTTCCTGTTTCTGCAAAATCTCTATGGGGTGTATAGACTTGTTTTTCGAAGTATTGCAATTAATTGTCTAAAATTGAGATATTTATATACTTAAAAAATCAATTTTAAATAAAATATAGGTTACATATGATGATTTTTAAACCTAATTTCGGTCAATTGTCAAAAAACAAAAAAGGACACCGCTGAGCGAGTCCTTTTTTGTTGAAAAATAAGAATATTTATATTTTGTTTGAAACGCTAGTCAATGTATCGCTTCAAGATCGGCTTGTAAGAGTCAATTCTCCGGTCTCTCAGGAAAGGCCAGGTAGTCCTGTAAAAATCTAACTTTTGCAGGTCAAGTTCCTCTACATGCGTCACTTCCTCATCGTGCGGAGCCAGGTAAAGTAGCCTTCCCTGCGGATTAGCGATAAAAGAACCGCCCCAGAACTGTTGCTCGGCCTCACGTCCCACACGGTTAACGGATACTACATACACGCCATTCGCAACCGCATGGCCGCGCTGAATAGTTTGCCAGGCACCATACTGCTCCTCATTGATCAATGGGTCCTGCTCATTCGTATCCCAACCGATGGCGGTCGGGTAAAACAATATTTCTGCACCCATCAAACTGGTAATTCTAGCAGCCTCCGGGTACCATTGGTCCCAGCATATCAGCACGCCGATTTTGGCAAATTTTGTTTCAAATATCCGGTAGCCTGTCGTATCACCTTGCTCCTGGTAGTCACCCACGGGCGCATCACCCGGCGTGAAGTAGAATTTTTCGTAGTAACCGGGATCATCCGGGATGTGCATTTTGCGGTATTTGCCAAGGTAAGTACCGTCTGCGTCGAGGACGGCGGTTGTATTGTGATAAAGGCCGTGTGCCCTTTTCTCAAAAAGTGAGGCAATGATCACCACGCCCAGCTCTTTGGCCAGTGCGCCCAGTGAATCAGTGGTAGGCCCGGGAATGACCTCGGCGAGAGCAAAATTGCCATGGTCCTCAACATCACAAAAATATAGCGACTTGAAAAGCTCCTGAAGACAGATCACATTTGCGCCTTTCTGCGCAGCTTCACGGATTTTAACAACGGCTTTTTGAAAATTAGCATCAACATCATCGGTACAGCTCATTTGTACCAGACCTATGTTTACCTTTTTTGTCATTGATCAGAGATTGTGGATTAACCTTTTATATAGTAGGAGAAGCAACACTAATTTTCCAGTGGTAGTTCTTTAATGAGAAAGTCAAACGAGATGTCATTCATACATTTGAAATGCTTTTTGGGACATTCCTTGTACCCGATTTTGGAGCACGGGCGGCATTCCAGGTTTTTGTTTTCGAGAATTTCAAATGCAGTTTTGTAGGGATACATTCCAAAAGCGGGTACCGTGTTGCCCCAGATGGAGTAAACTTTCTTCTTGAATGCGGCCGCAACGTGCATCAGGCCGGTATCGTGCGAAAAGACAATCAATGACTTCTGGATCAGCGACGCGGACTGATTGAAACTGTATTGTCCGCAGGAATTCAGTACCAATGTACCGCCCAATGCTGTCCGAACTTCTTCTCCGGCATCGAAGTCTTCTTTTCCACCCAGGAGAATAATCGGGTAATTGATTTTCCTGCAGAGTTCGATCATTCTTGGCACAGGGAGCTTCTTGGTACCATGCTGCCCACCGATCGCATAGGCCACATAGCCGTTTTGATGAGTCTGAGGCAGCCAGGTGAGCTCTACATTGTCTTTGTATGGAATGAAATAGTCGAGGCCCTTGTCATCATTGGTGATCCCAAGCGATTTCAGCGTGTCCATGCAGCGATCTGCAATGTGTACGTCGGGCAGGTAATTGACCTTAAACTGCGTCAGGAGAAACTTCTGCATATTCAGCTTTTCAAAACTGAATGATGGTACGCCGAGCGTCAGTTTGATCCGTAGCGTGCGGATATTCCTGTGCAGGTCAATGATGTAATCGAATTTTTCTTTTTTGAGAATGGAAAGCAACTCGGCCGTATTCTTCTCTAGCAGCCATACCTTATCTATATATGGATTGTCTTTCAGAAGAAACTCGAACTTGCTTTTGGTAAAATAGTGAATTTCAGCTTCCGGCATTTGTTGTTTCAGGCACCTGACCACCGGCGTCGTCAGCACGATGTCGCCAATGGAAGAAAAACGCAGGATTAAGAATTTGACTGGTTTATTCACTTTTTATTTCTTCACGTTTCTGATAAGGCAGGAGGTGCTGCGGCCGGGTATGCTTCCAGCGACGGTGGCTCCACAGCCAGTTATCAGGTTGCCGTTTAATGTCTTCTTCCAGGTATTCGATCTGGCTTTGCAGAATACGATTAGCGGGTTCTTGTTTTGGATTCTCAGTTATCAGTTTAAAATAGGCCTTATAAAAACCTCTTTTAAGTTCATCTCTTAGTATGCCCATATATAAAACGGGCGCATTCAGTCTTTTTGCGATCAGCTCACCACCTCTGAAAATTCCGGTATCCTGATTCAGGAACCGGGTCCAGTATGCTTTTTCCGGGACTGGCGACTGGTCGTTTATCAATACGAACAGAAACGGTTTCTCGCTTGGTGCCAGTGCGCGGCTCATCGCTTCATTCATTGGTACCATTTCAGTACCGAACCTCGTCCGCACTTTTTTGAACCAGTCTTCGAAGATATCATTGGCGAGTTCGTGATATACGACCACAATTTGGTAGGATAATTTGGCAGAAGCAAACAAGTTAAGCATTTCCCAGTTTCCCAAATGCCCGGCGAGTACCACCACACTCTGCTGTTTTCTGCAATAGTAGTCCAGAATCGGCATTTCCAAGTCAAATCTGTTCAACAGGTCAGCCTTGGAAATTGATCTTAATTTAATGGTCTCGAAAACGATGTCCGTGAAATTCCGGTAGTAATCACGGGCTATCGATTCAATGGTATTGGAGTTGTAAGTGGGGAAACTGTTGCGAAGATTGGAAAGGATCACATTTCTCCGGTAATGTCCCAGATCAAATATAAGGAAGCGAAACAGGTCTGAAAGCTTATACAGTTTTTTCCACGAAAGCCTCGAAATTGCTGTTAGGATAACCAGGAGAAGTCGGGTCGGAAGAGTCTTCATCGAGTAAATTTCTTTGCAAAAAGAAACCAAGTATGCAAAGGAAATAGTTCCTGAAGACTACATCTATATCAATGTCTGTTCCGGTTTAAGGCATTCAGGCCTTTTATGTTTCCAGCGGCGATGGCTCCACAGCCAATTGTGCGGCTGCATATTAATGTTCTGTTCGAGTATACGGATCTGCTTTTCCAGTATTTCGTTATTCCGGATCTCCTTGGGTGTATTGGTGATGGTGGAGATCTCGACATGGTAAAATCCGCGTTTATCCGCTACCTTGGCAAAATCAGCATATAACACTGTAAGGTTATATCGCCGGGCGATGGTTTCCACTCCACGGAAAACGCCTGTATCCTGGTGTAAAAAGTGCGTCCAGAACGCCGTTTTCGGGTTCGGTGACTGATCGTTGGCCAGTACGACCACATACGGTTTTTCGCGCGTTTTTTGAAGTTCTTTGAAAATGCCGTCCATGGGCACAAGTTTAGCCCCGAAACGTGTTCTCAAATCCATAAACCATTGGTCAGAAGCCAGATTTTGAAGCGGCCTGTATACTACGATGCATTCGTGTGTAAAACAAAGGGAGGAGAATAAATTGGCTAGTTCCCAGTTCCCACGGTGCCCCATTAAATAGATGATGTTGGTATTACTGTCATAAAAGTCATCCATGACGCTAATGTCGCCCTGCAACCGCTCGCGGACGCATTCAGGACTGGCCGTCCGAAATTTAATGGTCTCGACGATCAAGTCGGTAAAATGGAGGTGAAAGGCTTTGGCAATGCAATGCAGCTCCGCATCACTTTTTTCGGGAAAGCTGTTTTTTAGGTTTTGCCATATCACTTTTTTGCGGTATCCAAACACACTGAAAAGCGTCCAGCAAAGGAAATCGGAAAGTCTAAAGGCATTCTTCCAGGAGAGGCGGGAAATTTGATTCAATCCTGAGAACAGGATTTGCACAATACTATGTTTCATTTATAAAAATTTAACAAAAATACACATATATTATGTGTTTGTAAAATGTTAGCATTTCATTTTGATTTTTGTTAGATTCACTGTTTCAAAACATTGACGTAAGAACGTGTTGGAAGGATTATTTGACATCAAGAACGACCGCCGCCTGAGCATGTACCTGTACCGGGTGGGATTTGGAATGTGGCTCATGTATCTGGTACTTGGCGCTCCCGCTTTGCATCCGTACCTGCATTACCGCCAGGATTGTGGATTGTTATCTTTCGTATTAATGATCTTTGGATTTACTGCTTCGATGGTTTACGACTATTTCCATCACCACGATCAATACGAAATGAAGAAGAAATGGTTATTTATCAGCTACGTAGTGTTAGCTGGAATTATCTATTTTTTGGAGTTCAAAGGCAAGGGAAATATCATTGACCTGCACTGGATCCTAGGCCTGCTCTAATCTGCAAATCCATTCACGCCGGTTTGCTTCTGCATCATTTCCTGCACTTTTTCATAAGAAAGATCGGGTAGGGCTGCCACTTTGCCAATCACAATGATTGCAGGTGAAGCCATTTCACTTACTTTCGAGAGCGGTACAATGTTGCTGATCTTGCCGGTTACCAGTTTCTGGTTTTCCAGCGTGCCATTTTGGATAATCGTGATAGGCTCATCCATTTTATTCAACCCGGAATACATCGCAACGATCTCTTCCAGTTTGTGCAGCCCCATTAAAATCACGACTGTAGCGGAAGACTGCGCTGCCAGATATAGGTCTTTGGATAACTGATGTTCTTTGGTAGTGCCTGTAATGACCCAGAAACTTTCGCTTACACCTCTGGATGTTAGTGGAATGCCGGCCAGGGCAGGTACCGCATAGCTGCTGGAAATGCCTGGGATCACTTCTGACTCAATGCCGTGCTCTACGGCGAACATGATTTCTTCATAGCCACGTCCGAAAATAAACGAGTCGCCGCCTTTCAGCCGTACCACCTCGCCGTATTGACGTGCTTTTTCAACGATGAGTTCGTTGATATCATCCTGTCCGCAACTGGTTTTTCCAAATCGTTTTCCGACAAGGATTTTAACGCAATCGTCCGGGCAGTAATCCAAAAGTGAGGGATGGGCAAGGGAGTCGTAGAGCACGACCTTCGCTTTTTTCAAAGCTTTGATCCCTTTCAAAGTGATCAGGTCCGGATCACCCGGACCTGCACCAATTAGTGTCAGTTTCATATCTTAGAGACTTCGGCTTTCGGCTTTCGGCCCTCGGCATTAAGCTCGATTGCCGACGGCCGAAAGCCGACTGCCATATTAACTATCTTTTCCAAATGACAATTCCTGCAAAACGGGCTCGCCGGTTTCCATTAATTGTGCTTCACGGGTGTTGCGGACAAAATCCAGGAACTGCTCGGCAGTGCTCAAAAAGTATGTCGCGAATGCTTCCGTTGGTTCAAATTTATTGATACTGAAAGCAAGAGAACGGAATGGTGTTTCTGCTTTGTCAGCCAGTGTAAATTCCGAAGGCGTTTCATATTTGAACTCCTGACCGAAATGTGTTTCAAAGTCATTGATAATGCCGTACTGTGTGTTAGTAGTCATATCTTTGGTCATCAACAAACCTTTTGCACCTGTGATCAGTACATTATAAGCATGATATATAGCATCAGCCCAAATGCCTGATTCGTAGTTTTCTTTGGCAAGGTTCAGTTTTTCCTGTCCTTCCGTAATGGTTGTAGCAACCAAATCCACCAGCACACTCGCACATTCTCCTACCCCGATCTCGGTTTTAAATAATTCATCATGGTCCCAGTCGCGGTAATCGTCATCCTGTAATGTGGACAGATCGGCGATCGGTTTCAGCAATTGGAAGAAGTAGTTTTTCGTTTGGCGCTGATAGTATTGATTGTAGTACTCACCATCGTATGCATTCGTTTCAAAATCATTGAAAAGCGTACGCAACACTTCCGGTCCGCGTTTGGTAGGGACTTTGATCACCTTATCGCCGATCAAACCGATGCCATCACCTGAAAAACCACCTCCGAGCAATACTTGCAAAGCAGGAAGTACCAGCTTGCCGTTTTTGATAGAGCTCCCGTGGAAACCAATGTTGGACGCATTATGCTGGCCGCAGCCATTCATACATCCGCTGATCTTGATTTTGATATCCTGGTTGTAGATCATTTCCGGAAACTCGTCTCTCATCACATCTTCCAGTACACGGGTAATTCCGTAGCTGCTTGAAATCGCGAGGTTACAGGTATCAGTTCCGGGGCAGGTAGTAATGTCCATAGTACTGTCAAAACCCGGGGCAACAAGTCCCAATTTTGCCAGTTCGTGATAGATCGCTACCAGATCTTCGCCTTTTACAAAACGGAGAATGTATCCCTGATTCACTGTTACACGAATATCGTCAGCTGCATATTGACGTACAATGTCAGCCAGTGAACGGGCAGTATCCGAGCTCATATCGCCCAGCAATACCCTCAGCTGAACTGCGTACCAGCCTTTTTGTTTTTGTTCAAATGTATTGGTACGAAGCCATTTTGTAAAAGTGTCCAGTTGGGAAGCATCAATACTTTCGGCTGCGATCTTCAAAATCTCTGCTTCGCTCAATGAAGGACGAGGCGCATGATTGATGGATTCGATTTCGTTCGTGCCAAACAAATCCTCAGGAATAGTGAAGACTTTGTTTTTAACAGCGGTACGTTCTTCCTCCACTTTGGCCATCATTCCTTCGAGGCCCATGTCGTTCAAAAGGAACTTCATACGTGCCTTGTGACGACGTACGCGCTCCCCGTAACGGTCAAAAACACGAAGTAACGCTTCAATGAACGGGATAACGTCTTTTTCTTCCAGGAATTCAAATGCTGTCTGGGCTGAAAAAGGCTGTGCGCCCAGTCCTCCGCCTATCAGCACTTTGAAACCTTTTACTGATTCCCCAACCTCATTCACGCCCATTTTGGCGATCAGACCGACGTCGTGGATAAATGCCAACGCAGAGTCTTTTTCGGAAGAAGAAACCGCTATTTTAAATTTCCGCCCCATATCCTGGTTAATAGGATTGCGAAGGAAATAAGTAAATATCGAATGGGTAATTGGCGTTACATCAAAGGGTTCGTCAGGGTCAATACCCGCTACCGACGATGCCGTAACATTCCGGATAGTATTTCCGCAAGCTTCTTTCAATGTAATGCCCGCATCTTCCAGGTCAGCCCACAATTGAGGCGAATCCGAAAGCTTTACAAAATGCAGCTGGATATCCTGGCGCGTTGTTGCATGCAGGTTACCGGTTGCAAATTTGTCGGATGTATCGGCAATGCGCACGAGCTGGTCGGCAGTGATGCGTCCGTAGGGGAGTTTGATACGGATCATTTGCACGCCTGGCTGGCGCTGACCGTATACGCCACGTGTCAGACGAAACTTACGGAAGGCTTCTTCCGGTGTTTCCCCCGAGTTAAAGGCATTGATTTTGTTGTTTAAATCAATGATATCACGCTTTGCAACGGCGGATACTTTGTCAGAAATGATAATTTCGCTCATGATGGTATTTCTTGTAATCTAATCGTCTATCGGAATAGTATATTATTTTGTCCCACTTCGGCTCCGCTCAGTGTGACAGCAATGACATTGTCACACTGAGCGGAGCCGAAGTGGGACAATGTCACTCAATCATACAAGCCCCAACGGTAACATTTGATGTTTCGTCGATCAGAATGGCGGCGCCGTTTGCGCGGTTTTTCTGATAGGGATCGTAGGCAATAGGCTGGGCAGTTCTCAAAACGATTCTTGCGACATCGTTCAGTTTCAGGCTTTCAACCTCGTCCAGTTTTTCGTATGAATTGATGTCAATCTGGTACTCAATGTCACGGACGGAACAGCGTGATCTTGCTGTGCCATGTTGAAGTACATATTTATTACCTGGTTTCAATGTCTTTCTGTCGTCCATCCAGCATACCAGCGCCTCTATATCCTGACTCACAACCGGAGAATTGTTCAGTGAAACAATGCTATCTCCGCGGCTGATGTCAACGTCGTCTTCCAGCAGAATTGTTACTGATTCTAAAACAGACGCCTCTTCAATTTCGTTTCCGCCAAATTCGATTTTAGCAATTTTAGACTCTGTTTCAGACGGTAGTACCTTAACAAGATCACCTTTTTTGAAGCTTCCGCTCTGAACGCGACCCGCATAACCACGGTAGTCGTGCAGCTCATCAGTTTGCGGACGGATCACATATTGTACAGAAAAACGGCCGTCTTCCTGATTCTGGTCTTTCAGTACATTCACATTTTCCAGAACAGAAAGCAATGTTTCGCCGGTATACCAGCTCATGCTTGCAGATCTGTCCACAATGTTATCACCGTTCAAAGCACTTACCGGAATAATAGTCAGATCTTTGATATTAAGCTTTTTAGCCAACTCCTCGTACGATTTTGCGATCTCCAGGAATGCATCTTCTGAATTGCCAACAAGATCCATTTTATTGATAGCAACAATAACATGGGGAATGCCCAGCATCGAAGCGATCAATGAATGCCTGCGGGTTTGTTCCACCACACCGTGACGGGCATCCACGAGGATAATCGCCAGGTCCGCATTGGAAGCACCGGTAACCATGTTTCGGGTGTACTGAATGTGTCCCGGCGCATCGATACTGATAAACTTACGGTTTGGCGTCTGAAAATATTTGTAGGCAACATCAATGGTAATGCCCTGCTCGCGTTCCGAACGAAGACCGTCGGTCAGCAATGCAAGATCAATTTCACCTGTATTGCGGGTTTTGCTGGCGCGCTCAATGGCTTCCATCTGATCCGCCAGAATATTTTTTGTATCGTAAAGCAAGCGTCCGATCAACGTACTTTTTCCGTCATCTACGGAACCTGCTGTAATAAATCTTAATAAATCCACCTTGTTAAGTTTAAAGTCTATGAGTTTAAAGTCTATGAGTACAGTTTATGAGTAAATACTTTGAACTCATAAACTCCTGAACTTCTAAACTCTATCAAAAATATCCCCCCTTTTTCCTGTCTTCCATTGCCGCTTCTGTTTGCTGGTCGTCGATACGGGTTTCGCCGCGTTCGCTGATCCTCGAAACAGTGATCTCAGCAATAACTTCGTCCAGGGTTGCTGCGCTCGATTCAACCGCTGCGGTACAGGTCATGTCACCCACAGTCCGGAAACGGACCTGACGCGTTACGATCTGGTCCTCAGGATCTTTTTCAATAACAGGGGTATTGTTCAGCAGCTTTCCATCTCTCAAGATCAACTCACGCTCATGTGCGAAGTAAATGGAAGGAAGCGTAATGCCTTCTCTTTTAAGGTAAGCCCATACGTCGAGCTCAGTCCAGTTGGAGATCGGGAATACGCGAACGTTTTCGCCTTTTTGGATCCTACCATTGAACAGGTTCCAAAGCTCAGGACGCTGACGTTTCGGGTCCCATTGACCAAATTCGTCGCGGAAGGAAAATATTCTCTCCTTAGCACGGGCTTTTTCCTCATCCCGGCGTGCACCGCCTATGCAGGCATCGAACTCAAATTCTTCGATGGTATCTAACAAAGTAAAGGTCTGCAACCAGTTACGGCTTGCATTTTTACCGGTTTGTTCTTTCAGTCCTTTTGCTTTAATCGTATCCTCCACATATCTCACAATCAGCTTCGATTCGGTTTTTTCAGCCAGCTCGTCGCGGTACTCGATCGCTTCGATAAAATTGTGTCCTGTATCGATATGGACCAAAGGAAAAGGAATTTTACCAGGGGCAAAAGCTTTTTGCGCCAGACGAACCAGCGTAATCGAGTCTTTTCCACCAGAAAACAACAAGGCAGGGCGCTCAAACTGGCCAGCCACTTCACGCATAATGTAAATGGCCTCGGCTTCCAGTTGATCCAGATAATCCGGAGTTCTGCGTTCGGTACCTAACTCACGAATATTGATATCGGAGGCCTCTTTAACTGAAATTGACATATTGAATTTAATTTTTCTTCAAAAAATTTTGCCGTCGGCTATCAGCAGTCGGCTATCAAAAATTGTAATCGTTTCTAATCAAAGCCGATAGCCGAAAGCCGACGGCCGATAGCTACTTGGCATGCAATCCACATTCCTTTTTCGATTCGTCTTCCCACCACCAACGGCCGGCCCTGAAATCCTCACCTTCCTGGATCGCACGGGTGCAGGGTGCGCAACCAATGCTTACAAAACCTTTATCGTGCAATGGATTATAAGGAATGCCATTGGACTTCACATAATGTTTTACTTCTTCAAACGACCAGTCAAGGATAGGATGGAACTTGATCAGGTCATGCGCTTCGTATACTTCCAGCCGCTCCATTCCCTGACGATTTCCGGACTGCTCTGCCCGGATACCCGTAACCCAGATTTTAGCGCCTTTCAATGCACGGTTCAGAGGTTCTACCTTACGGATGAAGCAACATTCTTTCCTGTTTTCAACCGAATCGTAGAAGCTTAGCGGGCCTTTTGTGCTTACCAGCTCTTCTGCGGCGGCTGTTTGCGGGTAGTAAACCTTTATTTTGGTGTCGTACCGGTTGTTGGTTTTTTGCAGCGTCATATAAGTTTCGCTGAAAAGCCTTCCAGTATCCAATGTGAAGATCGTAATGTTCAGATTGTTCTTTAAAATGAAATCTGTGATCACCTGGTCCTCGTAGCCAAGGCTGGTTGAAAACACGACTTCGCCCGGAAACAGGTCCGCCAGTATCGCCAGCGATTCTATCTCACTTTTGCCTTCAATGGCAGCGTTTAAAGAGGATAATGATATGTTGTTCATGGTGATTGGGTAAGCGCCTTATGTTACTCTAATATATCACTTTTCACAGACACTTCTACGGCGTTGGTGAAATCTTCGATCAGGTCTTCAATGTCTTCCAAACCAACCGAAATCCTGATCAAGCCTTCGGTAATACCCAAAGCCTGCTTTTCTTCCGGTTTCAGTTTCGCGTGGGTTGTCGTGTTCGGATTGGTAACGATTGTTCTGGTATCTCCCAGATTGGACGACAATGATGCAATTTCAAGTGCATCCATAAACGCTGCCACTCTTTCAAAACCACCTTCCAGTTCAATGGTAACAATGGCACCGCCGGCACTCATTTGCTGTTTGGCCAAATGATATTGCGGATGTGATTCCAGGAACGGATATTTTACCTGTTTTACGTCAGGATGTTTTTCCAAAGCCGTTGCTAGTTGCAATGCGTTAGAAGAATGTTTCTCCATTCTCAGGCTCAACGTTTCAAGGCTTTTGCTTAAAACCCATGCATTGAATGGAGACATAGACGGTCCAGTCTGGCGACAGAAAAATCTCAATTCTTTAATGTACTCTTTCTTACCCACTACAATTCCGCCCAATACGCGGCCCTGACCGTCCATAAATTTGGTTGCTGAATGCAAAACAAGGTCTGCGCCGTAATCCGCGGGGTTCTGCAAAGCAGGTGATGCGAAACAGTTATCTACGTTGAATATAATGTTATGCTTTTTTGAAATCCTTCCGATCATCGCCAGATCAACCAGGTCGAGACCCGGATTGGAAGGAGTTTCGAGATAGATCATTTTTGTATTGGGCTGCACCGCAGCTTCCCAATCAGCCTCGCTCGCATCCGCATCCAGGTAAGTATGGGTAATGCCCCATTTGCTCAGTATCTGCGTGATCACCTGATGTGCCGAGCCAAAAAGCGCACGACAAGCCAGGATATGGTCTCCACTTTTCAGCAAAGCAGCCATGCTGGCGAATACTGCAGCCATACCAGTCGCAGTGGCAACTCCATCTTCGCAATCTTCCAGAAGGCAAACCTTGTCTACAAATTCCTGAACACTAGGATTGGAAAAACGGCTGTAAATGTTTCCGTCTTCTGTTTCCTCAAAAAGGGCTTTTCCCTGTTCAGCGCTTTCGAATGTGAAGCTGCTGGTCAAAAACAGAGGAGTGGAATGCTCACGATACTTTGTTTTCGGTGTCTGGGTACGTATCGCTTTGGTTTGCTTTTTCATGATGTAGATACTTCGGTTGTCGGCTTTCGGCTGTCAGCCTGTTTTACTTTATTTTTAAATAGATCTTGAATTATAAGCTACTCAAAACCATATAGATAATTCTCAAACTCACAATAACGACAATGGTACCAACCATGATCATCATTGTTTTAATAGGCAATCTTCTGGAAAGGTTAGCGGCGATGGGGGCGGATACCATACCACCTAATATTAAACCTAAAACCACCTGCCAGTGCGAAAATCCGATGATGCTGATGAATGTGACCGAGCTTGCCAGCGAAACGAAAAATTCGGCCAGGTTAACCGAGCCGATCGTGTATTTGGGGTGGCGTCCTCTGGCAATCAGGGTAGAAGTAACGATGGGTCCCCATCCTCCGCCACCGATCGAATCCAGTGTTCCGCCAGCCATTGCCAGCCAGCCTATTTTGGTAATCGGCCGTTTTTCAACTCGTTTCTTTAACGCTTTCTGAATAATAAGAATTCCCAGTATCAGCGTATAAACTGCCACCAAAGGCTTAATTATATAAATATATTGTTCAAAAGAAGACAACAGATAAGCGCCGGCAATGGCACCAAGGACACCCGGGAACAAAATCTTTTTGAAAAGCTTGCTGTTAACGTTGCCGAATTTCAGGTGCATATAGCCTGAAACGCCACTGGTGAATATCTCGGAAGTATGAACGCTGGCGCTCACAGCGGATGGTGGTACGCCCAGGGTAAGCAGAAAAGTGGAGGCAGTAACCCCGTATGCCATACCCAATGCTCCGTCGATCATTTGCGCAACGAAGCCGCCCAGTACATAATAAAAGAAGTTTTCGTTCAGTTCGAGATCGTTCCAGAGAACTGTCAGACGATCGTAAGTAACAAACGTGAACAACAAATGTCCCACGATCATCAATGCGATCGCCGAGAATATATTAACCGCTATTTCTGTCCTGCTACGTTTTCGAATGGTAGCGGCCCATATTTTTTGCTGAATGGTTTCCCAGGTCAACGGAGATTTTGTATTATTCTTAGGATCTTCCGAAGCATGGGCTGAAATGGCGTCAGATCCTGCGGATGCATTGAAACGAAAATCGGATTCTTCTGGTAAATCTCTCAGAAAAACTACCTGGCCTTTCTCTCTCGCAAGAGCGGCCAAACGCCGATCTTCCTCAGGATCACCACTTGCAATGTAAGCTACATGCAGGGATTCCCAGTCGTTTGTGGCATCAGATGAGGGTGAAAAGTCCGCCGCTTCCTTCAAAGTCTATGTAGTATACTATTATTATAGAGTAAACAGTCAACAAAATAGCAAACGGTAGTTTGCTATAAGGAGCGCAAATTTAAGACCAAATTGTTAATTTTCAAAGAAGAAAGTAAGAGACAACTCAGGCATAGGCACGGATTTCGAACAGTGAAGCAGGGACATTGGGATTGGAATTGGTCACTTTGATTTTCAAATATCGCGTTGCTGCGGACTGTGCGACATTTATTGTTCTTTTGGTCTGGTGATTTTCTTTTATGCTACCTATCAATTCATTTTGATCATTAAAGATTTCGACATCGTTTGCACAGAACGGCATAACCGTTTCGGGATGCACATAAATTACGTTTTCCATAGGATGGTCGAAGTCGGTATCGAACACCAGTTCTATGGTTGAAACGCCGACGGGACTGTTCCATTCCACCGTAATTTCAGGGTGTTGGTCATCAAATGCGGCAACCCAGGCATTAGGGCTGGCTATCGGACGATGAAAACCATTCCGGATATTTTCAGGTTCAAAAAGGCGAATGGGTTCAGCTAATGTAAAAGCCAGGTTTCGGCCTTCCGGGCGTCGCTGCGGACACCAGAACTCGAAAGTATCCACACCGAGATCTTCACCAGGCTCTTGTTTTCCATAGTTGGAGACAGCAGGATTCGTCGCATTGAAAACGGTCAGTATACCGGTCACACGTTTTTCGCTAGCCTGTATTTTGATGTTTTCATTTTTAATAAAACACACGAAAGCATAGCATTCCTCTTCAAAATTTTCCGCCCAGTCGAGCAGAATTTCCTGTTTACCGGGTGCCAGTGCAAAGCTTCTCATTTCCAGGGTAATATCGGGCGTGTGATTGAATGCCTTGCTGCTTTTCCGAAGCTCCACATTCAAAGTGGTATGTTGCGATGCTTCCACCCATACTGTCATTGCAGGCATTTTTCCGTGTATTGGAAGCATTTGTGCTACTGAATGTTCAATGTTTGCCCAGTGATCCGAACCAGGCAATTCGTGTAGTTGCAGGCTGGATGAAGCCGTAATGTTCGCTTTTTCAACCAGATTGTCAGGATCTGAGATTTTGGTCTGAGGCAAATATTGTCCCGAACGCCACAGTTCCAGTTGCAGTTCTTCCAGATACAGCTCACCGACTTCCCTCGGCGTACAACTGTATTTTTTCGCAATCGCTGCCGCCACCGCCACCGCCTGCCCGCCCGTCGCGCTTGTAGCCATAACCCGTGTCGACGCGAACGCCACGTGTGTAGCGCTGATGATCCTGCCCGCAATGAAAAGGTTATTGATATTTCTACTATAAAAACAGCGGTAAGGAATGCTGTAAACCCCTTTGCTATGCCATTGGTTACAGCCCGACTGGTCGCTGTAAACGCCGTCGGCCGGATGCAGATCGAGGCTCCATCCTCCGAATGCGACGGTATCGTCAAATTTTTTTTGCTCAACAATGTCCTGCTGTTTGACCAGATAATCGCCTTCAAAGCGACGGCTTTCCCGTTTTCCGGGGATAGTACCGACCCATTCCAATGTCATAGTCTCAGCCTCAGGAAATGCGCCTGAGTTTTTAATGTAATTCCAGGCGCCGTACACAACTTTCCAGAGCTCCCACTTAATTTTTTCAGTATCGTGGACTGTATCCAGCCTGCCTCCGTATTCAAGCCACCATAGCCGGCAGCCGAAATCTTTCGGATTAAAGGTTTTATAGCGCGGGATTTCAGTAATGTCCTGCAACGCAAAAGAGGGTGGAGTAAACTTAACCGGGCGTCCTATATCTTTGGAGTAGAAATACATAGAATGCCCCAGCAGCTCACCGTAAGCCTTGTCCGGCGCGAATTTTTCACCAAACTCTTCCATAGACTCTGCTCCCATACGGAAGGCGGCACCTGCCAGAAAGCCCACAATTCCGTCTCCCGAAGAGTCACAAAAGAATGGTGCAGTCAGTATATATTTGGTACTATTCTGACTGCAAAAGGCATATATAGTTTCAATGGTATCCGTCCCTGTCTTTTTATCGAGGTCGTAAACAGCCGTGTTCAAAAGCAATGTAATGTTTGCCTCTTGCACAACTTTTTCGAGCAGTACAATGTCGAAGATCAGCGGGTTACCGTCGGGGTTTCGGTTAATGTTGTCCAGCATGATCTCGTCGATCACGCCGCCTTCTCTCGCCCAACGGTTATTGTTGCCCATATGCGAAGTAGCGCCCAGTATCCACAGTCGTACTTCGCTGGAACAGTTACCGCCTAAAACCGGCCTGTCCTGCACCAGGACCACTTTCAAGCCTGCACGCGCCGCTGTTACAGCCGCACAGGTACCGGTCAATCCGCCTCCGATAATCACCAGGTCCGATGCTAATGCTAATGTTTTTGGTTCTCTTTTGTGTGTTGATTCTTCTTTTATCATTGGTCAGGTCATTAAAAAAATGGCATATCTGTTTTGTTGACAATTGACCATCGCCAGTCAATTGTCATTAATGGTCAGGAATAGTCAAGAATTGTTAGAATCATCTATCGTCACTGATGTCAAAGACTTATTTCAGTTCAAACTCCGTTTCAAGGGTTGCAAAACCGGTTGGTTTAGAGATTGTTATATGTATCGTTTTATCAAATCCAAGAACAGGAATCGTAATGTCCTTGCTTTCTCCGGGGTTCAGGTTTGGCAGGTTAATGCCTGTTTTTTCGGTTTTAAGCGTATATCCCTTGATAGTCCGTGAAGGGAAATCTGCGCGCGATGTGATGCGCAGCACCAGCTGATGTTGCCCCTGGTCACCTTTTGTGAAACTTACTTTTTCAATGGTTACCGGTGATAATTCTCTCTGGTGAACCGCATAAGCAGGGCGGTGAGATCGGTCCGGACCAACTATACCCCAGGGCCGGTAGCCATTCACATTCGTACCAAACAATTTACTGCGGTAGTCGTTATAGGTCCACCATGAAATGCCGGCCACATAAGGCCTTTTTCGGATCTCGGACACAACTTCCCGGATATGTTGCGCCTGGTATGCTTCACCTTTGTCTCCGTCGGAGCGCGTACCCCACTCGCTGATAAATACAGGTTTGTTGGGATAAAGTTTGTGGATATGATCGAGGGACCTGGCGTGTCCACCGTAGGTGTTGGTTGATACAAAATCCACGTACTGACTGGCCTCATCTTCGGGCTTAGCGGGCAATGCATTCAGGCGCATTGTCGCAAAAGTGTAGAGCCGTGTGGGATCAACTTCTCTGGCGAATGCAATCATGTCTTTCGTCCAGCGCTGACCACCAGGCTCATCGGAAAGGTATTCATTACCAACGCTGTATGCCATCACACTCGGATGATTCCAATCCCGCTCGGCCATTTCCCTGAACTGCGATTTGAATTTATTCCGCATGGAATCATCGTCCATTTGCTTTCCGGTAAGTTGCCAGTTCCCCGCTTCGGTGATGATCAGCATTCCGTGTTTGTCGGCCAGGTCATAGAAATATTCACCGGGAGTATAATGTGTGAGCCGCTGGAACTCCATACCAGCCTCTTTCATCAGGCGGAAGTCTTTTTCAACAAGCCAGTCCGGCTCCATTGAACCCAATCCCGGGTAATCCAGCACACGATTCCCTCCTCCGACTTTTAATGGCTTTCCGTTGAGCAATATCTGTGTGTCGCGGATTTCGATTTTTCGTATCCCGAAGTGGGAAGCGATCGAGTCCGAGCCGACTGTGGCTTTGAGTTCGTACAGGTTCGGCTGGTCAAGGTCCCATAGCTTTACCTGTGGGGCTGGAATTGTTGCTTCTGCCTCAATGAAGGCAGTTTGTCCAGCGGGAATACTAGCAGATCTCGTTTTCCACCGTAATAAAACTGGTTTTTTGTCTTGAAAAACAACAAAGTCAACTTTTGGCGTAGCTGCGTTTGAAGATGAATTTTTGACCCGGATTTTGGCGGTAATGCTGGCAGAGCTCTTAATAAGGTCCGGTGTTGTTTCAATTTTGATATTCTCAGCGTAAACCTCCGGCTCGATTGTCAGGTAAACAGGGCGGGTCAGTCCGCCGTAATTGACCCAGCCTACAAAGGAATCATCGACATCTCCATTATCCTTGACCCCTGGAATGGTATTTGTTTTCCAGGTATTGTTATTGACTGCAACGACCAGCTCATTATCACTTTCTTTGAGGAAAGAAGTCGCATCGAAGCTGAAAGGCGTGTAACCACCTTCATGCTCGCCGACTTTCTGGCCATTCAGCCAAACGTAGGTTTTGTAATAAGCTGCATCGAAATGCAGGATCACGCGTTTGCCTGACGTTGGTTTCCAGGGAAAAAATTTACGATACCAGGCTGTTCCTGTGTAAAATTCATAGCGGGCATCTGTCGAGAAACAGTGCGGTACAGTTACCTTGTCTTGTCGGGAGGGCTTAGCCGCGTTCTCTTTATACCACTGATTTGAAATTCCAAGCTCAGCCGGGTCCAGCACAAACCACCAATCCCCATTAAGCGATATCGCCCCCGGATCTTTGATATGATACTGAGCGAAAGTGGTTTGTGGCGCCCAATAGGCGATAATCAGGAGTAATGTTTGAAATCTATAGTTCATAAAAAGCGTTAAAGAAATTCAGGAGAATTAGGTTATTTTTGTAAAAACAGTTTCAGCGATGTCATCAACCCAGACCATTCCGAGCCGACTAAGCAATCTTCAAATCGAACTTTTGAAGTTGTATCCGTATAGCGTTTCCGAAAAGGAATTAGCTGATATTCGTAAAATGTTGGCTGATTATTTTGCCGAAAAAATTGATAATCAAATGAGTCAGTTATGGGACAAAAATGACTGGAATGATCAGACCATTGAAACCTGGAAATCAGAGCACCTTCGCAGCAAAGTTTCCAAATGAAAATAGTTCTGGACACAAATGTTTTGCTGATTTCTCTTCCTTTAAAGTCCAAATACCGTCCCATTTTTGATGCGCTCAGAGCGGGCGACTTTGAATTGGTGGTCAGTAATGACATTTTGCTTGAATACCACGAAAAAATTGCCGAAAAAACGTCTTTTGAAATCGCCGAAAATGTCATTAAGTTGATTTTATCTCTCGACAACTGCACACTGCAGACTACCTTTTTCGAATGGGGATTGATGCACAATGATGAAGACGACAATAAATATGTTGACTGTGCATTAGTGGCGAGCGCAGACCATTTGATTTCAGAAGATCGGCATTTTAACATTCTCAAAACGGTTGAATTTCCTAAATTATCTGTCATGCGTGCGGATGATTTTCTTGAACTGGTAAAACTTCACTGACCTTCCTGGATGCCAAAAATGGGATCAATGAGGATATCAGAACCACCGTCGCCACCCCTGCCGTAATCACGGCACCCGAAGTCGTCAAAACACTCAGAATATAAAGCATCACTGCTGTAAAAAGCAGCGCACCGGCAATCACCTGCAATCCAAAACGATTCTGACGTTTGATCTCCAACGCCTCCCCCTCATTGACTTCCAGTGCATTAATTCTCTTTTGTTCTTTGGATACCAGATACTCCCGGTACTCATTGGCCGTCAGGTTATTCGATCGTGACCACAGCTCGTAAGCAAGCAGGAGCAGTAACGGCAACCCGACGCCCACAATGGTTTCCATTCCCCGCGATAACTTGAAATCCAGCAGAATCGGAGCTAATATTTTGAAGAATAAATTGACGGACAAGCCAACACCCGTAACCCATAATGTTACTTTACTGGTGAGCCGTTTTGAAAACAATGCCCAAAGTGGAGGAGCCAGCAAAGGCCCGCCCGAAATGGCTGAAATGCTCAGTACCACTTCCACGATCCCACCCGCGGCAGGCACAAGTAATGCGATCCCGATCATACCCAGCCCGAATACCCAGGAGGAGCCACGCGCGACACGGATCAGCTGCTTGTCAGAAGCTTTCGGGTTCACCATTCCTTTATAGATATCATTGGTAAATACTGCCGAAACTACATTCAAAGCGGTATTGGCACTCGCAGAAGTGGAGAAATACATGCCGGTGAGCATGAGCCCGAGCAGGCCGGGAGGCAGCACCAGTTTGCAGATCATGAGATAAGCATTTTCCGTATCCAGGCCGGTCAGTGATGGATTAATGGCCTTGTAAATCATCGGTGGGAACATCCAGATCACGGGGCTGATGAGATACAATCCGGCAAATAGAAAAGCCACTTTTTTCGCTGATTTTTCACTATCCACACTGGTATACCTCTGTACCATCGTCCAGTTGCCGCCTATGTAGCAAATGTGATAAATGACAAATGCGGCGACAAAACCAAGGGTATATTCGCCGTTCAAAAGATTGAAAAAATCACCCGGAATTCGTTGCGTGAAACCTTCCCAGCCACCGACTTTATCAAATGATAGCGGAAGTAAAATGAATACCGCTGCCGACAAAACCACGAATTGTAAAATATCCGTCACCATCACCGCCCAAAGCCCTCCGACCGCCGTGTAGGCGATCATAAACAATCCCAAACCAATGGTACAAGGTACCAGCGGCAAGTCCAGCGAGGCACTCACAAGCCTGGCAACGGGATAAAGCACTGAACCCTTGATAAAAACAGAGACGAGTGTGAAAATGAAAATGTAGGTCTTTTGAACAGGTAAACCCAGGCGTTCGCGGATGAATTCGGCGGCTGTTAACGCGCCCGTCCGTTTCCAGCGAGGAGCCAGGTAAAGTGCTGTTACCAATGCGCCGATGCACATTGTCCATTGAATGGTGATCGCTACCCAGCCATGTTTGTACGCAATGGAACCCCAGGCCACGAAAGTCCCGGCGGAGAAAAAGCTCATGAAAAGTGATAATCCGCCGATGAACCAGGGTACGGCTTCGCCTCCTGCGAAAAATGACTTCAAATTTCTCCCGGTCCTGGCAAACAACATCCCAATGCCCATCACGAATGCGGAAAAGACGAGAATGACAATGGTATCAATGGTGGTATTCATATTTTGGCTGTCGGCTTTCAGCGGTCGGCTGTCGGCATTTTTAGTTGTATTCGAGTTTTAATGTTTTTATTCCAAATGAGCGATCGTTACTAGCGGCGCTTCGTACTATTCTTTACGGTTTGTCGGTTCGGAATGGGGAGGCGGGGTAGCCCGTCTGGTTGTAAAGATTGGCGCCGTTGCTTTCCACCGGGCTGCCCGACCAGGCATAGCGTACGGTTTTCGGATTATCAATGCCATCCTGCCAAACGATCACTTCATTTCCTTCAATTTTGGTTTTTGCCCAAACAAATTTTTTGTCTTCTCCCGCAATCGCAAATCCTTTCAAAGCGCCTTCTTTGGGCTTCAATCCATTCGTTGCATATTTGAATTTCAAGCGGATCTTATTGCCTTCAATTTGCATCGATTCGTACAATGGAGAGGTTTGGAGGCCGTTTTCACCGTAGCAAATCCTTCTGGCTTCGGCTGCCATTCGTTGGCCGACCTGCTGTTTATAAATCGGGTGGACATCGTAAGGATTTCCGACATCAATGGTAACCGCCAGGCCGGTTTGCGGAACAGCTAGCGTCGCCATTTGCGCCTCGCGTAGTTCAGCCCAGTTTGATTCAACAGGATTGGGAGTCAGTGCACCGTAACCTGCCAGTTGCGCGATGATAAATGGTAATTCTCCCTGGTTAAATTGTTTTCGCCAATCGGAAATCAGCAGCGGCAGCGACTTTTTGTACTTGGCAGCATCGGAAGCATTGGCCTCGCCCTGGTACCAGAGAAACCCTTTTAACCCCAAATCAGCAAAAGGTGCGATCATGGCATTATAAATTACCGATGGATTTTTTCGGTTTTCAGAAGGATCTGCTGGTTTGGCAGGGTACGCATTTATAGCCAGACTGCTCTTGAAAAGCCACTCACCAGACAATGGGATTATCAATGGATTTTCTGACTCTGAGAGTTCTTTAAGCCATAGCTGAGTAGCGTCCCGACTGGTAAAACCGCCCAATCCGGACAAGTTTTCAAGTCGGATGGAAATCAGGTTTTTGCCTTGTTTTACCGATTCTTTTGGGATGGTATAAATTCTTCTGCCCGGCTGCCAGGTCCCGCGTGCGATTTCGGTTCCGTTGAAATAGGTAATGTCGTAATCTTTCAATGTTTCGAGGTTCAAAAGGAGTGGTTTATCAGCCATCGAAGCAGGTACATTCACTTCTTTGCGTAGCCACACAACTCCGTCAAAATCTTGCAGGCCGTGATTTTCCCAGTAGTCGGGAGCGATCAGTTTTTTCCAATTCTTGGGCTGATAGGCTGGCGAATACCACTTTTCAACAAAACCGCTGTCGCTTTTCCACAAATTTTCCATCCATTTTTGTGAACCCGTAGCATAGGCCTGCTGGCTCATTTCAAGCGCATTGTTACCCTTGTATTTAGCATTGAATTTGTCGGCCAGTTCTTTGAAATCAGGATGCTCATTCATGCTTTGCAGCCCGATCCAGGGCTCGATAAAAGTGCCTCCCCAGGAAGAGTGGATAATGCCGATTGGAATGTGTTGTGTCCTGTAAATTTCTTTCGCAAAAAAGTAAGCAACTGCCGAAAAAGCCGCAGCATTTTCAGGAGTAGAGACTTGCCAGAATGCTTTGGTTGTGTTACTCTGAGGATTGGTACTGATCTCTCTCGCAACCGTAAAAGACCGGATCTGCGGCAGATCGGCGTTTTTGAGTTCGTAGGAAGCATTAAATACCTTGCTTACCGGCCATTCCATATTCGATTGCCCGGAACAAAGCCAGACATCCCCGATCATTACGTTTTTGAAAGAAAATGAGCTATCCGAAACCACATTGATCTCATAAGGTCCGCCGGCTTCCCGTGCTGAAAAAGTTACTTTCCAGTTGCCGCCCGGCTCTGCTTTTACCTTTTTCTTTTCTCCATTAAAATCAATGGTGAATGTAGATTTCGGCGCAGCCGTTCCCCAAAAATGAATAGGTTTCTGACGTTGTAACACCATATTATCGCTAAAAAACCAGGGCATTTTTATTCCGTCTGCCAAAGTAAATTGGCTGGCGAAAACACTAAACAGAATGAATATCCCAATGCTAATGCGAATCATTTTTTGAAATAATTACTCAATATTTTTTACTAAAAACCTTACTCAAACCGCACAGTGTATACCTCCATTCCAAATCCAGGCAATTGATACGAAGCAGTGCTGATAGCTTCTCCCGAAACAGTTTTGGCAATATTTTTGACCTTTTTACCAGCAGCCCATTTGTCAGGATCAAATGTTAGTTTCCCGTTGGAAGGCTGTGCACGGTTGTTCAAAAGGATGACGTACGCTTCATTTTTGGAGGTATTCTCAGCCAAAATGCAGTCTACCGTCGGCTGAATACCCGCTACAAATCCTTCGCGAATGACCAGATTAGCTTTTTCTCCGTACACCTTCCCCGCCTCGAAGCCATAGGTTTGATGCGGACCAACTTTGGGTGTTACAAAGCCTCTCGGGAACTCCACTTTTCCAGCAGATCGCAATGCTACTTCTGAAAGCAAATAATCGGTGATCCAGCCGATCTGCCACCACGCATGATGCGGGTAGGGGCCGGCGCCGCGGTTCATCGCATTCCAATAGTAGGAAGCCACACTCGTTTTGCTGTCTACAAATGCATCCCGTCCAATCGCCGCCGAGCGCGCCATATCGGCAAAAATGGGTTCGTTGGTCAGCTGCGACATCCTGATAAACATTCCCGCATGGCTGGCCAGCTGGATAGGGCCATGGCGTGTAGCAGAACCGAAAATGCCGCCATGTTCAAAGCTAAGCCCGGTCTGACTGATCTCCCAGTCTTCCCTCGCGACGCCATTCACCGATTTAGCATTGTGATTGGCGATGGGGTGGGTATAGATGGAAGTGGTGTAAATTTTCGCGCAGGTGATGGCTGCGTCCTGGTACTTTTTGTTTTTGGTCAAATCATAAAGGTCAAGCAACGCCTGCGCTGACTGGCCAGTCGCAAAGTCGGGAGCGTAGCGTGCATCGCCACAAACGCCCAGAAATGCGCCGGTTTCAACTGCATTTTTGATAAACCAATCCGCGCCTTTTTGCGCCGCTTTCAGGTATTTTTCATCTTTCAAAAGTCGGTAAGCCACGATCATTCCGTAGAAAGTCGGTCTTACATCTTTGATATCTTTGAAAAGTTCTTGTTCCGTTTTGCGGTCGTAAGCCACTGCCCAGCTGCCGTCTGCACGCTGCCAGTTAAGCAATTTATCCGCACCAAGGCGCAGCCTGTTTTTGAGCTCGGTATTATTAGCATCAAACAAAAGCATATTCCCCATGTCGAGTAACACATAGTAAGTCAGTGCGATAGGTTCCACCACCTCGCCCCATTCTTCGACGAATTTTTTGCTTTTGGCCAAATAATACTGACCCTCAATGGCACCGTCAAAAAATCCTTTATCAGTTTCTTGCTGTACCAGTTTGAAATTGAGTGCGGGGGGCAATACTTTTTCTTTCAGTTCGGGATCGTTGGTAGCATTGGCCAGCATCCACATTGCACCGTAATCCGCGTTTTTCATTGCGTCTTTATTGGAGCCTACCACTCCACCGAGATAGGATTGAGCACCAATCTTTTTCCCTTCAAACTCCTCAATGTTCCACATCGAAGTTGCCGGATCGGTGAGGTAATGGTGCATTTTTTCAATGCGGTCGGTCAGCGATTGTTTGCTTTGCCGAAGTGCCAGCGTCTCGCGGAATTTGTAAATATCATTAGCAGCATGCTTCGCAGCCTGGAACCAGTCGCCTGCAATAAGGCTGTACCGGAATGAGTAGCTGATCGTTTCTCCGGCATTACGCTCCGACTTTGGTTCACCCAACACCGGGTAATAAAGGGTAGGAGAAAGCTGGGCTTTACGGTTCATGTGCGACAAACCTAAAAACCAGTCCGTTTGCGTGATTTTGTCTTTCGCCCACGGATCTCTCGCCAGCCCTGGCTCCGGAATGACTGACAATGTGATGCCGTTTTTGGTACTCACCAGCGGGCTCAGCGTGGTGGCGCAACGTTCGCGGTAAACAACCGGGCGGGCGGGTGCGCCATGTCCGTATGCATATGCGAGCGCGAAATTTTTCTGTAAAAAGTTACTTTGAAAGTAGCCCGGTACCGATATCCACGCCATTTGTTCTGTGGGTACAGTTGCTAATGTGGGTGTAGCCAGTGAAAAATAGCCCTTCTTTTTCGGGGTCAATGTCATGGTAACCAGCACGTCACCCGGGAAATTTGGGTCGAGTTTCCAGTTTGCCACAACCGTAGCCGCCTCGGTTTCCTTCTTGAATTCCAGTTCTCCATTTTTGGCCTGCAATGATGATGGTAGAAAATGAAAAGCCTGGCCGGCTGTGTTCAATGAAACCTCGGTGGTGCTTTCTTTCCACTGTTCCTGCTGGTAATGGTAGTTGTCCTCCGGGAATTTGCCGCCTGTAATTTTTTCAAATGTCTCTTTGGGTTCGGCGGAAGTTTTGGTGTCGGAATAGAGTAATGTGTACTCGCCGGAAGGAGTGAGTCCCTGCACCCATTTGCCGTCTTTTTTTACCAAAATCTTGTTGATCCGCCAGCTATCATTTTGTTGCTGCCAATGAATCTGAATGTCGTCATTGGATAGCGAATTGACGATTTTCTTCTGGGCGAAGACGCTGCCCAGCAAAATAATGTTCAGGAAAAGGGTTATGGAAATTCGCATTTAATTCGCTGTTTCTTTAATAAAATTCTTAATTCCTTCGGTCACAAAAGCCTCCATTTTGCCTTCGTCGTTGGTGTATAGAACGTACACATCTATATCTTTTCTCTTGGTCAAAAATCGTTTGATACCATCCAGGCCCATTACAAAAAAAGCTGTGTCGTAGCCGTCCGCTGTGATCGCATCTTTGGCAATCACCGTCACGCTCAGTACCGAACTTTGCTCCATCGACCCGGTTTTGGGGTTTATAATGTGATTGAAAACCTGTCCATTTTTCTTGAAATGATTCCGGTAATTTCCAGCCGTCGTCATGGCGCGGTCGGCGAGCACAATGGATGAATGCAATGTGCCGGGAACCAGCGGATTTTCTATCCCTGCAACCCAGTACTGTCCATCGTTCTTTTTTCCTTTGCAAACCACCTCGCCACCTATCTCGACCATAAACCGGTTTATATTTTTAGTTTCAAGAAAATGGCCAATAATGTCAACCGAGTAACCCTGGGCAATTCCATTGAAATCAAGCCTGATGTGCGGCTTCTTTTTGCTGACCGAGGTTTTGTTAAACTGAATGTTCTGAAAACCGATCAGTTGCAACAGCGAATCAACATTAGCATTCTCAGGGTCTATTTTCTTTTTAGGGCCAAATCCGTAGGCTTCCACCAGCGGCATGATCGTCGGGTCAAAAGCGCCGTCAGTTGCATTAAATATTTCTTCTGATTTTTTTAAAACAGGATAAAAATAAGGTAGCCGGAATGTCAGTGAACTGGACTTGTTGAACTCGGCGATCTCCGAGTCTTTCCGGTAATTGGAAAGTGATTTGTCAAATTCTGTCAGGATCGAATCAATTTGAACCTTGAAATTTCGGTTTTGGCCATCGAAGTATTTGATATGATAAGTGGTCCCTTGTGCCTCTCCGCTAATGGAGACCATTGGTGTTTCCAAAGTTGCTGCCTCATCGGAAAGAGGCAGCGTCCAGGACATTAAAAAACAAACTACTCCGGCAAATCGATTCATTATCATTGATTTAAACAAAACTTATTACGGCTGCGGAGGCGAAGTTTCACCTTTCAGAATGCCCATTAGTTCGGGTAGGTGATCCTGATAAACCCCGCGTGGAGTCGTTTTGTATTTGGTTGTCAGATACGCTGCAAAACCAACAACCTCGCCCATCATGCCACAAGTCCGCATGACGCGCGTGCTTCCGAATGCCACGTGGGTGGTGCTGATATTCCGTCCTGCAACGAACAGGTTTTGAATATTTTTCGAATATAAGCAGCGATATGGAATAGTATAGGGCGCTACCTTAATGTGTTTGGTACCCGCAAAAAACTCCTGGCCTTCAAAGTACCGGCTGTTTTTCGCGTCGGGGAAATGGAGGTCAATGGTCCAGGTAGCAGTTACTGAACCATCGGGGTAAAATTTGCCCTCCTGAATATCCATCTGGTTCAGGATATGGTCGCCGATAATGCGCCGAGACTCGCGTTTTCCACCAATGTAAGCCACCCAAGCCAGTTCTTTTTTGGCGTATTTGGCAGGTTTGTTCTTTTTGAGATAAGACCAGTTTCCGTAAATGGCGCGGAGGTTATGGTCGCGGATTTTTTCGGCGTCGGTAATGGTATTAAAGTTTCCAAAGCCTGTTTCCCATTGCCAGTCAGCCTTAGGCTCGTCGATATGGTATTCGTCGGAAAACTGGATGGCCCAGGGTGTTTCTGGGAATGAAGAAACTGTGTCCCTGTCAAGTGAAGCCCACAAATTGGAAGTTCCTAATGTAAAATCGTCTGCTTTTTCGGCCGCTAGCGATTCCCCGGTTTCGGCTTTGCTCTCACGGCCCATCCTGAACTCAGCGCCAGCCAGGTAGCCAATGGTACCATCGCCGGTACAGTCGGAAAAGAATGATCCGGCAAACCGCAGTTCCTTGTTGGTAGCAATGTCACGGCCGATTACAGCTGTAATGATATCGTTTTCTTTTTCCACTTTATAAACGTGGGTATTCAGGAAAAGGGAAATGTTTTTTTCTGCTTTTACAATCGCAATTTTCCTCGCGTCGCCATATTCTTTGGCATCAGGGTTACCGTTGCCTGGATCACCATTATCCATTTCTCTTACAATCCGGCCCAGTTTTGGATAATGGTTTTTATCCACATCCCCCATTAAATGTACCCTGATCTCCGAGCTGTTATTTCCTCCTAAAACAGGTCTGTCCTGTATCAAAGCCACTTTCAGGCCCATTCTTGAAGCTGAGATCGCTGCGCAGGTTCCCCCGATACCACCACCTACTACTACCAGATCAAAGTCACCTGCATTGGCTGGTTTGTCGGTAAGGTTCAGCAGTTTTTTGCGGAATGTGGTCAGTTCTTCCAGTTTATTTGGTGGTGTAAATTTCAGGTCATCGGTGAAAAGTATTGCGTCGCAGCGGCCGTTGAAACCTGTCATGTCCTTTAATGTAAGGCTCAGCTGATCGCTTTTGATTTCCGTTTCGCCGCCGTCGTACCACTTCCATTCGTCCGACCCGCTGGAACCAAAGGCTTGTCCGGCAACTTTGCCATCCAGTATTACTTCGAATTTACCTGGCCCTTTCGGGAATGGCGCCCAGTCTTTGGTGCGTACCCACATGCGGTATTTCCCTTTTTTAGGGAATTTAACGATGGTTGTGGCATCTTTTACAGGCCTTCCCATTCCGTGGGCCATAAGGTACGAGGAGCCCATTACCACAAATGACTGCTGGTCGATCACCCAGCCACCTTTATTTTCAAAGGATTCGGTTTCCACGAAGACGTGGTTTTGGGCGGAGACATGGAGAGACAGGAGCATCAGGAGGACGATGGCGACCCATCCCCTAGCCCAGGGCTTAAGCCCTGGGTTAATGGATGATGATGATGATGATGATGATGATGCGGTATGTCGTCCGGATGGTGTGCCGGTGGATGTACGGGTGTCGTGGGTGGTGGCGATAGCCCAGGGCTTAAGCCCTGGGTTAATGGATGATGATGATGATGATGATGATGATGCGGTATGTCGTCCGGATGGTGTGCCGGTGGATGTACGGGTGTCGTGGGTGGTGGCGATAGCCCAGGGCTTAAGCCCTGGGTTAATGGATGATGATGATGATGATGATGATGATGATGATGATGATGATGATGACGATGCGGTATGTCGTCCGGATGGTATGCCGGTGGACGCGCGGGTGTCGTGGGTGGTGGCGATAGCCCAGTGCTTAAGCCCTGGGTTAATGGATGATGATGATGATGATGATGATGCGGTATGTCGTCCGGGCGGTGTGCTGGTGGACGCGCGGGTGTCGTGGGTGGTGGCGATAGCCCAGGGCTTAAGCCCTGGGTTAATGGATGATGACGATGATGCGGTATGTCGTCCGGATGGTGTGCCGGTGGATGTACGGGTGTCGTGGGTGGTGGCGATAGCCCAGGGCTTAAGCCCTGGGTTAATGGATGATGATGATGATGATGCGGTATGTCGTCCGGATGGTGCGCCGGTGGATGTACGGGTGTCGTGGGTGGTGGCGATAGCCCAGGGCTTAAGCCCTGGGTTAATGGATGATGTTTTCATTGATTGGTGAGTATGGCGTTGATTAGTCTTGACTGCTCTTCGTTGGATGAAGGAGCGGCCGTTTTCAGGTTCTTTTTCAATGATGGGGTTAAGGGAATAGTGGTCAGTTTCTTTAAAATGGCTGTTTGTAGCGCGTATGACGATTTTTGGAATGTTTTCCAGAGCCAGTTTTGTCTTTGCTCACCAGTGAAAAACTGGCCGTTTGTATGTTGCAAGGCATACCTGGCTGTGAAAATGTTTTTTCCACCAATGACCTTTTCAATGTCGGATTCAAATGGTTTTTGAACTATTCCATTTTTGTCCGTCACCTTCGCCATTGCCCAGTATTGATAATTGTGGTTGGTACTGGTCAGAAATTCGTGCAGCAAGTTTTCATTCGTATAACCAGCGATGATTTTTTGCATTTCGGGGACGGCTTTTCCGTATGCAATGTGCCATAATGTATAGCAGGTGTACACCGCCCCGTCGATTACCTGATTTTTAATGGTTTTTAGTGTTGCGCCCGCTTTGGCATCTACCGAATCGGTCAGGCTTTCGGTACCTTTTACGATCAGGTCTTCCATTTTAAGGTCGGCGAAAATGGAGTTGGGCTGGGCAAGGATATCCTGCAATTTTTCGTAATCCTCTTCCTTAAACTCGTCGTGATCCACCTTCGTCAGCACTTTATTTTTGGGTAGATCAAATCGTACATAGTTGCCAAGCAGGTCCCAATAAAAGTTAATATGCACCGGTTTGCATTCATTGGTATAGCAAACCGGTGTGAAAATGTTTCTAAAAAAATATTGCGGCCTGCCGCTCTCATCCAGTGCCAGTTTTAATGTATAAGTCAAGGTATCATTTTCGACAATTTTGAATTCACGAACTTTTTCAATTCCCCAAGTCGGAGAATTGAAAAGTGCAAGTGTCATCAAAAAAAGAAGTGTTTTGAACATTAATAAACAGGGAGCCCCGCTGGGGCTCGGCGGTTAAATTGGTATTATTATTTCTAGTAACAGGGAACCCCGATGGGGTTCTGACTGAAAATGGTCATCCATCGTACCTAACAACATTCATTCATTCATTCATTCATTCGCTCATTCACTCATTCAAAATTCAAAATTCATTTCCAATCTGGGTTTTGTTCCAATTTCGAATTGGCATTGATTTCGTCCTGCGGGATTGGGAAATATTTGTTTTTGGGTGTCACATTACGGACCGGGTACACGCTGTTGACCGCTTTCGGGATCACCGTCAGGAATTTGCCGGTGCGGGTAAGGTCATACCAGCGATCACCTTCTGCAAAAAATTCCCAGGCGCGCTCCTGCAAAACGGCTTCGATGAATGCGTCTTTGGCAAGCCCGGCTTTCAAATTTGGTAACCCGGCGCGGTTTCTCACCATATTCACGTATTCGTAAGCGGCGGCGGTCGGGCCATTCAAACGTGCTTCTGCTTCGGCAGCGATCAGGTATACATCCGGCATTCTCAGAATAGGAATGTTGGGGATCAAACCAATGGTAGACACCGGGTCCTGGTATTTTTTGATCAGTACACCCTGTGTTGTGATCGGGGTGATGCTTTTCTGCGGAACGATTTTTCCAGCTTTATCAATGTAGTTGGTATCCAGCAAAGTGCGGCGTTTGTCGGCAGGATCGAAGGAGTTAAAAAACGACTGATACGCAAACATTGACCCAAAAGAAGTTCTCGCATAAGCAGGCGCAGCACTACCTGCCGGCCCGCACAAGCCTACCAACTGGTGGCCCAATCCCGGTGAAACAGGATCAACCTCGTAAGCGAAAATGTTTTCGAGACGGGCAGCATCTTCGTTGTCATATCGGTAAACATCCACCACATTTGGCAAAAGAGCATGCTTATTCGTAGCGATAGTTGCCTTTGCTTTTTCTAATGCTTTGGCCCAATCTTCATTATACAATGCGGCTTTGGCATAAAGCGCAAGCGCAGCCTCGTTAGAAGCACGACCTTTTACTACCGACGGGAAAGAGGGCAATCCTGCCGAAGTAGCCAGGTCCAGATCGGCATAAATCTGCTTGTACACATCCGCTTTCGGGCTCTTCGCCGTCAACGCTTCTTCTTCTGTATAGCTTGGCGTGATCTTGATCGGAATATCACCGAAGTTTTTTGTCAAAAACCAGTGATAAAAAGCGCGCAGGAAGTATGCTTCGCCGAGGATCTGTTTCTTTCGGGTTTCATCCATTGTCGCATTGGGAACCTTGGCAATGACCCAATTGGCCTTTTCGATACCACCGTAACAAGCCTGCCAGATCTGCTGTGGCGATTCAAACACCCGGCTGTTGCTTTTCTGGGTGGTATAATTGACATCATAAGTGAATAATGTCAATGTGTTTCTGCCCACTACACCGCGAGGGTAGGTTTGGTCGTCACTGAAATCGGCGATGAGCGTGAGTGCTGGCGCACCGCCCAGGCTACCCAATGCTCCATAAACTGCTACGAGCCCTTTTTCAGCGTCAGAGGCAGTTTTGTAAAAATCTTCGGTATAAATGGACGAGTAAATCGTTTCGTTCAACTCGCAGGACGGCAGCATAATGGACGCTGCCAGGGTACATAAGCTTGCGGTTATTTTAAATGTCTTTTTCATATTTTGAATGCTAAGAAATCAGCGTTGAGGATTTTAGAATGTTACCTGAATTCCGCCAAGGAATGATCTGGATTGAGGATACACGAAGTTGTCGACGCCAATCACGGTGTTGGAACCGGCATAGGTGTTCACCTCAGGATCGTACCCGCTGTAATCGGTGATCGTGAACAGGTTGTTTGCACTTACGTACAGTCTGATTCCCTGTACCCACTTCATTTTAGGCAAAGTGTAGCCGAGTGTCAGGTTTTTGCATCGCATGTACGAGCCATCTTCCACCACGTAGTTTGAGATCGGTAACCTTCCGCCCTGCGCACCGCTCACGTACTGGTTGCTCGGGTTTGTCGGTGACCAGCGATTTACCACACCTTTCAGCAAATTGCGCTGGCCAAGCGGGTTTTCGAATGATAATCGGCTTGCATTATAAATATCATTGCCCTGCGATCCCGAAATAAAGACGCCAAGGTCAAAGCCTTTGTATGCCAGATTGGTAGAAAACCCGTAAATGAATTTTGGATTTGGATTACCCACAATCACCTGGTCAGCAGCCGATATCAGCCCGTCGCCGGTAACGTCTTTGATTTTATGACCACCGAGGCGACCGTCATAACCCGGGAGAATGGCATCGCCAGTCTGGTTTACACCATCGAAGACATAGGTTTTAAACATTCCAAGCGGTTGTCCCACTTTCAAAACTGTGTAAGTAGTCACGAAACGTTCGTTGGTAACACCTCCGTCGAGGTCCAGTACTTTGTTTCGGTTAATCGTTGCATTGGCTGAAACGTCCCATTTCAATGCGCCATTCAGGATTCTCGCGTTCACTGCCAGTTCAAGTCCTTTGTTCTCCAATGAGGCATAATTACCTGTTATTGAACCATAACCAGAGCTCAATGGAAGTGTTTTTACGTACAGAAGATCATCTGTTTTCTTGCGATAAAGGTCGGCGATCACACTCACCCGGTTGTTTAGCAGGCTGATATCCAAACCAATGTTACTTTGTACCGAACGCTCCCATCTCAGATCGGGGTTTGCAATTCCGGTCGGGTTGATACCTGTCGTATAAGTATGGTTGATCAGGTAATCGCTCCCCGTAGCTGCGGCGGTCGAAAGCGACTGATATGGGTTGATACCCCCGGCGTTACCCGTTATCCCGAAGCTACCACGCAATTTCAGGTCGGACAGCCAGGTAAGGTCTTTCATAAAAGACTCCTCGATCAGACGGTAAGCCGCTGAAATCGCAGGGAAAACACCGTATTTGTGATTTGCCCCAAATTTGCTTGAACCGTCGGCACGGGCAGTAAGGTCCAGGAAGAACTTATCTTTGAAGCCATAATTCACCCGGGCCATGTAGGAATCCAGGCGCTGGCTGCTTCTGCCACTGCTCACCGTACGGGTCAATGCGAGCTGCATTGCCTCGTTTTGGGTAGCATCATTCGGGAAACCTGATGCATTCATGGTATTGGAATTAGATTGTTCCAATTGTGTTCCAAATACCGCCGTAGCTTTGAATGAATGGTTTTTGCCAAAATTAGTGCTGTAAGTCAGGATACTTTCGTGAAGTAAAGCCAGGTAGTTGGCATTGGCTTTGGTACCGGAACCGGAATTATCATTCAAATCACTTTTGTTGATAATCGATCTGGGAGAATAGCCGTCATACAACTCAGCTCTCTGGTCGATGTTGAAGGAAGCCCGATAAGTAAGGCCCTCGAAAAGATTGGCTTCTCCATACAAATTGGCCAGCGTTCTTTTAATATCTCTTTTATTCAAAGCCGCAGCAAAATTCAGGGGATTAACTACCTCGCGATACTGACCGCCCGCCTGCTCTCCGAAAGGAAAAATGGAACCGTCTTCGCGGTATGGTTTCAATGTAGGTGGTGCACCAATCGCGGCGCCAAGAACCGACGAAAGCACTGCGCCGCCGTCGCCAATGTTCTCTCCGCCGGTCTGGATACCATCATTGACAGAATAACTGCCCAAAATACTGGTGCCTATTTTAATGGATTTGCTGAGGCGGTGATCCAGGTTAAGACGGTAAGAGTAGCGTTTGAAGCCTGAGCCGATGAATGTTCCTTCCTGATCAAAATAATTGAGGGACAAAGCCAACTGGGTCTTTTCGTTTCCACCGTTGACAGAAAGCTGGTGGTTCTGGATCGGGGCTTTGCGGAAAATGTAGCTCTGCCAGTTCACACCCTCGCCAAGCGAAGCGGGATCAGGGTAGTAGGTATTTTTAAAAACCTCATTTTCCAGTTGTGCAAACTCGGAGGCATTCAGTACATCCAATGTTTTGTTGACTTTCTGAGTACCGTAGTAACTGTCGAAAGTGACGCGGGTTGCTCCGTTTTTACCTCTTTTGGTCGTGATCAACACCACGCCATTGGCGGCTCTTGCTCCATATATAGCTGAGGCTGAAGCGTCTTTCAGTACTTCAACTGATTCAATGTCATTGGGGTTAATGGTCGACAGCGGGCTCACGTCAGTGATGCCGCCGCCATTGGAAATCTGGATTCCGTCGATCACATACAACGGTTCCGAAGATCCGTTGATAGAGTTCGTTCCCCTGATCCGGACGCTGATATTTCCGCCTGGCGCGCCAGAGTTCTGGTTGATCTGCACACCTGCTACACGTGCCTGCAATCCTTGTGCGATGTTGGCAACCGGTGTCTGTACCAGGTCAGATGCTTTTACGGATGCAATGGAACCGGTGGTTTCCACTTTGCGCTGCGTTCCGTAACCTACCACCACCACTTCTTCCAGTGCTTTGGTGTCCGTTTTGAGTGAAATATTCACCGAAGACCGGTTGCTGATTGCAATTTCCTCTTTCAGGTATCCGACAAAGGAAAATACCAATGTGCCGTTTCCAGGTGCTTCCAGCGAGTAGGTACCCTCTGCGGTGGTGAGCGTTCCCACCTGTGTTCCTTTTACTGTGACGCTCGCTCCCGGAATACCTTCTCCTTTTTCGTCCGTAACCTTTCCGGTCACAGTTTGGCCCTGGGCAAAAACAGTCTGCATTGTTCCGAGGCACATACCCAGGAGCAAGAACAAATGATGTATTTTTTTCTTCATATAAACAAAAAATTAGGGTTTGATCGATTAACGGGTAAATGGGAATAATACAATTGTTTGGTTATTTGAGAACTGGTAACCTGTTTCAGTAATGTAATTCCAATGTCGTTTCTGCGCTTCAAAACGACACTTTTACTTGAAGATAATGGCTCGATAGTCTCGAATCAAGAGGATTTAAAGCCTAATAATTCAAGAATTCAGACAAAAAGTATCGGCAACGTTTGCGGAGACGTTACCGATATATGGTTTTATATATTTTTAATATAAGAATTTTATATTTTTGTGAAGTGATTGCTGAAAGGAGAGAAGAAATAGGTTTCGGGGGCTGTTTATGTAAATAATACAATTGAAATGATCAAATGTGTCAAGTGCGGGGAAGTGGATGGAATTATGAAGGCGGGTTATGTGAGAGGAAAGCAGCGCTACCTGTGTAAACTCTGCAATTACTATTTCACCTGTTCAGAAAAAGATGATTCAGCCCAGTCTCTGCTTCGGAAAAAACGACATCAAACCACGATCATCGACATTGCCAAATCACTGGGTGTTTCCAATTCAACCGTATCCCGCGCATTGCATGGTCACGCTGACATCAGCCCGGACACGCGCCAGGCGGTACTCGATAAAGCGACGCAGCTGGACTATCAGCCGAATCAGCTGGCCTATAACCTGGTGAAAAGCAAGACGAATACCATTGGAATGATCGTTCCGGAATTTCACAACCCGTTTTTCCCCAATGTCATTATCGGTGCACATGATATCCTGACGAAGGCCGGGTATAACCTGACGATCATGCAGAGTAATGAATCCTATCAGGTGGAAATTTCTAATACCAAAGCAATGCTTGCCAACCGGATCGATGGTTTGCTGATCTCGCTGACGCAGGAAACCAATAATTTTGATCACCTCAGTGTTTTTGAAAAACGTGGGATTCCGCTGATCCTTTTTAACCGGGTATGTGAAGAAATTGATGTGCCCAAGGTAGTGGTGAATGATTTTGAAGCGTCTTTTCTGGCTGTGGAGCATTTGATATTAAATGGATACGAAAGAATCGCCCACCTCGGTGGACCGCTCACATTGCAGGTGAGCCAGGAGCGGCTGAGGGGTTATAAGGCCGCAATGGAAAAGCACGGCAAGAGCATCGATGACCACATGATCATTCAGGGGATGCTAACACAGCAAAAGGCGAGGATCTACGGCCAATATCTGCTGGACCTGGCTGACAGGCCTGATGCAGTTTTTGCTGTCAATGATTCTTCTGCCATTGAAATTATGCTTATCGCTAAGGAAAAAGGAATCAGCATTCCCGACGAGCTCGGGGTAGTGGGGTTCAGTGATAATCCCGAGTCGGCCTACATCGGCCCCGGCCTCACCACAGTCCGGCAGCCTACCCTCGAAATCGGACGGACTACCGCGGAATGGATCCTGCAACTCGTTGATTCGGAGGATCTGAACCTGCATGAAAGGAAGATTCTGAATACGGAACTGATTGTGCGGGGGTCGTCGCGGCGGAGCTGTGTTCTTTGAATTTTTCGTTACATTTGAGATACATTACTCACTTCATGACACATACTAACATTTAAAACTATTCACGATGCTACGATTAGCTTTGGCAACAAACAGAGGCAAACGCACCATTTTAAGTTTTTTGAGGAACCTTAAACCTCAAAAGAAAAGGTTTGTGCCGATGGACACCACAGAATATTTAATGAGTAGTCCAGAGAATAGAGATCGTCTGCTCAAAGCTATAGACGATGTCAAAAATGGTCGAAATATTATTTATCGTGACCTTATTGAGCCTTGACGCTTGCCTGGCAAACCGAAGCCTGGGACGAGTATTTGGAGTGGCAAAAAACTGACAAGAACATTGTAAAACGGATCAATGATCTTATAAAGGAATGTTTAAGAACCCCTTTTGAAGGAAAAGGTAAGCCCGAACTGCTGCGCTCGAACTTGTCAGGCTATTGGTCAAGACGGATCACAGATGAGCATCGTCTTATATATAAAGTGGAGAATGGCATTGTTACTATTGTGAAATGTCGGTATCATAACGGTAAATAACTGATAATAAGGTCGCTGTGTCGTACCAGTACGATCTAAATTTTTCGTTACATTTGAGATACATTACTCACTTCATGACACATACTAACATTTAAAACTATTCACGATGCTACGATTAGCTTTGGCAACAAACAGAGGCAAACGGTCTATTCTTAACTTTTTGAGCCGCAGGGTTCAAAAGAAGAAGCCTGTCGAAATGGATACTACTGACTATTTATTAAGCAGCCCTATTGACAGGGAGCGCCTTCTCCAGGCAATGGACGACTTCGAAAATAACAGAAGCGTCTTTGTCCAGCGAGATCTTATCGAGCTTTGACGCTTTCGTGGCATCCTGATCCAAATGCTATACTTATCTCAGATGATTATTTCGCCACGAATACACGAATAATGCACGAATGCATTAGTGTCCATTCGTGCATTCGTGGCACAAAAAAAGTGCGATCCCAACGAAGTCGCACTTTATTAACTACAGAATATAATTATGATTATCGGTCGGGATATTGCTCTTACTGATTTTGTTTCAATATATTGGCTCCCATAATATCAATTTGCGCCTGAGGAATAGGGAAGTACTCACTTTTCCCTTTTACGAAAGTCGCTCCGGTCAGATAAGTCCTTTTCTTGCTTTCTTTGGTCAGGTAGGCATTCAGGACCACGTCGGCAACTCCCCAGCGAACCAGGTCAAAGTGACGGTGACCTTCCATCGCCAGCTCCACGCGACGCTCGAAACGAACGGCTTTCCGAGCATATTCCTGGGTAGCAAACGCAGTGTAAGGTTTTACAAGATAATTAGCCGCAGGTTTGCCGTCAGCACCGGCCACTACTACATTAGCAGCACGCGTCCGGATTTGGTTTACAATGCTTAGCGCAGTGGCCAGATCATTCTCTTCCACAGCTACTTCTGCACGCATCAAAAGCACGTCGGCAAGGCGGATGGCGCGGTAATTGTTAGCATTGGCACGAGGCGATTCGGCACCGGCGTTTTCGCCACTGTAAGCAAAAAACTTCTTGAATGTATAAGGCCCGCCGAAACTCTGGTCCCTGATCCAGTTCTTACCAGGATGCGTTCCCCAGTTCAGGAAAGGCAATCCTCTGCGTCCAACGGTCCAGTCCAATCGTGGATCCAATGTTCCTTCGTAAGGAGTGAATGCATCTGTGGAAGCAAGTCCTTCGTCATTTTTTACATCCACATCATTGAAAGTGTCCAGTAATGGCAAGCCCGCAGCATCTGTTTTAAATGCATTGACCAGGTTTTGAGAAGGTTGGTAAAATCCGCAGCAACCGCCGGGAGCGGAGCCGTATGGGAAGTTATAGTTATCTCCCCAGCTTCCGTTTTGGCCGCTACCGCCGTCGCCTACCGACATTTGTACTTCAAAGATCGACTCGCTGTTGTTCTCCGTCGTAATCCTGAAATTGTCGTGAAAGCTGTTTACCAGTGAAAAAGGGCCATTTTTAATAATGTCCTCCAAAAGTGGTTTTGCCGCAGTATAATCCGCCTGGTACATATGTACTTTGGCCATCGCCGCCTTAGCTGTCCATTTGCTTGCGCGACCTACCTGCGCTTTGGTGGCCGACAGGTTGTCGATCGCGAACTGAAAATCGGCCTCGATGTTGGGCCAGATATCCTTATCGTTCGGCAGGTTGATGTAATCCGTCACGGTTTCGTCCACGTAAGGCACCATATTCCAAAGTTTTTTAGCTTCAAAATGGTACCACGCCCTCAGAAAACGCGCTTCTCCCAATGCCTGCGCTTTCTCGGCATCAGTCATGTCAGTAGTCAGGCCGATCAGTTTGATCACGTTGTTGGAGCGGGATACACCGTCATAAACGGCCACCCATTTGTCATTGTAAGCGCCGATATCCGCTTGTGGAATGTAGCGTTCGATGGTTGTGATCTGAGCCTGGTCACCTACGTCACTGCCTTTGTAAGCATCATCCGAAGCAATGGAGCCGTAGATCCAGTTGCTCACGGATGAAGTATTTACTGGTCCCGCGCCTACACCATCCAGCAAACTGTATGCACCGATCAAGACTGCATTTACCCCGGATTTATTTGAAAGCGACTGCTCATTTCCCACACCCAGTGGCGTAGTTTCCAGAAACCCATCGCTGCAGGAGGTTATCATCCCTATGCAAACTAATGCTGTTAATACCAATAGTCTCTTTTTCATATCTATAAACTTATGATTCTCAGATAAGTGATTTTTTGATTATACCCGTTTTTAGAATCCGAAATTGATACCGATCTGGTACATTTTGGAATTAGGATAATTTCCCTGATCTACCCCAAGCACTGTGCTGCCCGGAGTGGAGCCAACCGACGTAACCTCAGGATCGATACCGCTGTATTTGGTGATCGTGAAAAGATTTTGGGCCTGCAGGTACACACGTGCGCTTTCGAAACCGATTTTCGACAGCATTGTGGAGGGCAATGTGTAGCCCAGCGTCAGGTTTTTCATTCTGAAATAGGAGCCGTCTTCAATGAAGTAGCTCGAAGGCTGCTGGCTGCGGCTATCGTTTGCATCCAGGATCGGCAACACAGCATCAGGATTTGACGGAGTCCACGAGTCATTCAGCATGCGAAGGCTGCGGTTACCCGCCTGGTTGTTGAAATCTACCCAGCGCTTTACCATGTTAATGATCTGATTGCCTTTTACGCCCTGGAAGAATGCCGAGAGGTCAAAGTTTTTGTAACCTACATTCAGGTTGATACCATAGGTAAAGTCAGGATGCGGGTTACCGAGGAACTTGCGGTCGTTATCGGTAATGGTACCGTCGCCGTCCGTATCGTGGTATTTGTATTTACCAATTGCAGCGTAACCAGGATATTTTGGTCCGCTATCCACATCGCCCTGATTTTGGTAAATACCGTCGATCTGCAAACCGTAGAATGAGTACAATGGCATTCCGGCTACTGAACGCGTCCAAGTATAGCTACGGATCGCTGGTCCTAAAAGAACTGCTGTTGCGCTGTTGTTCAGCTTTTTAACCTCGTTTTTGTAAGTCGAGAAATTGACGCCTACTGAATAGGTAAGGTCACCATTCAATGCTTTGTTGTTAAAATCAATCCCAAGATCAATACCCTTATTATTCATTTCACCTACATTGACATAAGGAATCGTGGCGACACCCTGAGTAGCAGGCAAACTCACCTGATAAAGCATGTCCGAGGTGGTCCTGTTGTACAAATCCAGGTTCAGACCAAACATTCCTTTGAGAAATGTTGCGTCCAAACCAACGTTGGTCTGCGTGGTAGTCTCCCATTTGGCGTTCGGGTTTCCGAATGCATCGGTATCAAAGCCAGGCTGTACCGCATTGTTAGAGCCGTCGATTGCATACGAAGAAAGGCTCAGGCTTGAACGGTAAGTGCTGAATCCATTGTAGTTACCAATTTCCTGGTTGCCGGTTTGACCCCAGCCAGCTCTTATTTTCAAGTCGTCAATCCACGATACCGGTTTCAGGAATGCTTCTTCCGAAAGTCTCCATCCCGCGCTGAATGCTGGGAATGTTCCGTACCGGTTGTTTTGACCAAATCTTGAAGAACCATCGCGGCGTACCGTAGCTTCAAGCAGGTAGCGGTCCAGCAATGAGTAGTTGACCTTTCCGAAAATGGAGAAAAGTGCCCATTCGTAGCCAGCGCCCGTATTGTTGATACCCGCCGTACCTGAGTTAAGGAACATGTACTGAGGATCTTCGGAGAAGAATGTAGTACGGGTCGCAGAAAAGTCGCGACCGGTACCTTTAATGGCTTCCGTTCCCAAAAGGACACCCAGTTTATGAATGTTGCCCAATGTTTTGTTGTAGTTCAATGTATTCGACCACGTCCAGTTAATGTCGTACGCATTGGCATTAGTCAAAGCATTGGCCGCTTCGATTTCGGCTTCTTCCAAATCCAGCAGGGTATAACCTACGCGGTTGGCAGCGGTAATGTCGATACCAATGCTCGATTTCGCAGTCAGGTCTTTCAGGATATCTACTTCCAGGTATGCATTACCAAATGCGCGGAAGTTGTTAGTCTGGTTTTTTCTGGTTCTCCAAAGCTGCGCCACAGGATTGGTAGCAGGTCCGAGTCCCGCCGCTCTCGTAGCAGCGAAATTGCCCATGATATCATACACCGGGATGATCGAAGGAATACGGTATCCGTTTCCGATCGGGTTCCCATCCTGGTTGTTGGCCGAGCTTGAAGTTCCGTTATTGTTATAGTAACCCTTGTTTTCCGTATAACTTACTTCCAGGTTTTCACCAACCCTGATGCGTTTTTTGAACGAGAATTCAGTATTGGAACGCAATGAATAACGGTTAAAAGAAGTGTGGATCAACACACCGTCCTGCTTGAAGTAATTGAATGCGATCGCATACCTTCCGCTTTCTGTCCCACCAGTAGCACCTACATTGTATTCCTGGATCGCAGCCGGGCGCAGGATTTCCTTGTGCCAGTCGGTACCTTCTTTATTTGCTTTCACGATCTGGTAAAAACCTGTGCGGTTGTAGTTGTAAAGCGAAGGGTTGGTTTTTGGGTCACCTTCAAACAACCCGTAGCTCGATCCTGCCAGAATGTAGTCGGGTACCACTGCATTGGCACCATTGCCGTATTGCTGATGCGACGGGTTACCATTAGTCAGTACACCTGCATTTTTGCGTTGCGTCCAAAGCAGGTCACCGAATTGCTGCGGATCTTTGATCAGGTCAAGATCAACTTTACCTGTCTGCAAACCCGCTCTTGAATTGAATGCAAATCTCGGAGCACCTGCTTTTCCTTTTTTGGTAGTGATAATGATAACACCATTCGCCGCCCTTGAACCATAAATAGAAGCCGAAGAAGCATCCTTCAAAACCTGCATTGACTCTATGTTGTTCGGGTTAATGCTGTTCAATCCGCCTTTTGTCGGTACCCCGTCGATCACGTACAAAGGATCATTGTTGTTGATCGTTCCAAAACCACGGATACGTACAGTGGCCTCACCACCCGGCGAGTTATTGGAAGTAACAGTAACACCAGCCACACGTCCCTGCAACTGCTGGGCAACGTTCGGGGCAGCCACTTTGGTCAGCTCGGTAGCGTCAACGGTACTTACCGCGCCGGTAATATCTCTCTTGGATTGAGACGAGTATCCGGTAACTACCACCTCGCTCAATGCTTTTACATCAGATTGCAATGTGACGTCCACCATTGATTTGTTGGTAATGTCAACTTCCTGCGTCAGAAAGCCGATCGATGACACAACCAGCGTGGTGCTGCCGTCGGGTACATTCAGCGAAAAGGCTCCGTCTGCGTCCGTAGTAGTACCGACCGACGAGCTTCCTTTCAAAACAATCGTCGCTCCCGGAACACTGCCGCCCGCAGCGTCCACAACCTTTCCTTTCACCGGAGTATCGATGGACTGAATGGTTTTAATGGATGAGCCGGTGCTTTCAGGAGTAGCGGTCGACGGCTTGGAAGATGCTCTTTTCAGAAGGATCTGTTTGCCCGAAACTTCGTAGGTAACCTGCAAAGGCGTGAGAAAATTATCCAGTATAGCTTCCAGCTTCTCTTCTTTTGCGCTGAAAGTTACTTTGCGTTGGGACCGGATCAGTTCAGGGCTGTACATGAAATTGACGCCCGAAAGTTTACCGATCTGGTTTAAAGCTGCTCCGATTTTTTGTTCCTTAATGTTGATCGTAAGCCGGCGGTTCAGCACTTCCTGCCCGAAACCATCGAAGGCAAAGGACAGCTGCGTGAACCCGACGATCATCATCATTTGTATGAGGCTGATTCTCATAATTTTGAGCAGGTAATTCTGCCGGTAAAAGGTTTTTTTCATACTTTTGTTTGTTTTGTAGGTTATAAAAAATCAGCAAAATAATTCCCTTGTCCCCGTAGGGATTTAGTCTTAGCGCCAGCATAGAGAGGGGATTTACATACGAGGTGAATGATGTTGACGCATCGTTCACCTTTTGTTGTTTTAGGTCAAATAGGGTTGGTTTAGGTGAATAATTATCTACATGGATTTCCTTTGATCGTTATTTTCTCCGGCGTGATCTCGTACTCCGCTTCGAGGATGGTACAGATCCATTTCAACTTATTTTCAAGTGGTTCATCGCCCAAAGTAGCGGTAATGCTGCATTGGGACATGATTTCTCTATTGAATTCAATATCAACACCATATGCTTTGCTCAATGTAGTGAAAACTGCTTCCGCCGGTGTTTCGGAATAAGTAAATGCCTGGTTTTCGATCGGAATATTGAGCAGTATGGCGGTGCTTAATATGGTGCGGAAGAGGCGGTCGTGGCTTCTTTCAAATGTGGCCTGCTGATTCGGGGTCAGAACGAGTGCGGCGAGTTCCTTGTCCTCGGTGTACTGTTTTGCCTTCGCGTCTTTTTTAGTAAATACCGACACCTTGCCAGTCTTGACCGCTACGATCACCTGCTCATCCTCGGCCCTGGCCTTCACACTGAAACTGGTACCGTGTACTTTGGCCACGAGTTCATTGGCATATACAAAAAACGGCTGCTCCGGATTTTTGGTAACCTCGAAAAATGCTTCGCCTGACAGAAAAACCTCTCTTTTGGAAGCCGCAAACTCTTTGGGATACTTCACACTGCTATTCTTGTGCAGTACCACAGAACTGCCATCGGGCAGCTGCACATATTTGAGCGCACGCTCATTGTTGACGATTTCGGTGATGGTTTCCGGTTTTTCCTGAGATGCTGCCACAGGTGGTTCAAGCTTCTGCCTGTTATTTTTATAAATGCGAAACAATGCAAAACCCAGCCCGAGTACAATGAGCACTGATGCTGCTACATTCCAGCCGGACGTAAACAATGGACGGATGGGGGAGATCTGTTGGGTCTTTTTGTGCAGCTCTTTTTGTTTAGCAATGCGAAGTGCCTGGCTGATCTTGTGCTCAATGTGCTCGTCGGTAAGTCCCTGATTTTCGGACTCGACGGCGCTCACCAGTTCGCGGGCTTTTTCGAGGAGCTTTACCCGCTCTTCGTTTTGATCCGCCCATTGTTTCCAAATGACATCATCCTCCGGTTTCTCGCCTCTTGCCCATTGGATAAATCCAGGGTCTTCCAAGAGTTGTTGAAGTGATGTGATAAACCGATGATTCATAGCGGAACGGATGCTGTTTTATTACATTATCCTTTTATGTCGCCTGAATACTCACTTGGAGCAGAATAATTTTTATTTTATTTAAATGTTAATACAACATTTGGTAAAAAGAATAAAAGAAGAGGGAACATGAAGTAGTAGCGGTCCAGAGTTCGCGGAGGTTTGACAATGCACGCTGGATAAGGTTACTGACCGACTGGGGATTGATGGAGAGAAGACCGGCGATTTCTTCCGGTTTGAGATTTTGGAAAAAACGAAGGTAAATGACTTCCTGCTGGCGGGACGGAAGCTGGTCCATTACGTTTCTGACCTGTTTTTTCAATGCCAGGTCATTTTCGCCCTGGATCATGGAATCTTCGCGTGAAAATTCAGTATTCAGGTCATCGAAATGGTTGGTCAGTTCCACCTCTTCGGCCAGCGGTTTAATGGTCTTCAGGATTCTGTTCCTGAATGATTTGATCAAATAGAACTTGACCGACGGTGTGTCATTCACAGATTCACGGTGCAGCCAGAGATGTACCAGCAAGTCTTGCAATGCATCTTCAATCACCTGCATATTGGGAGTAAACCGCTGCCCATATTGCGTCAGTGGACGGTAGTAGCGGCGGGCCAGCTCCGTGTAGGCATCCTCATCCCCATTCCGGAAACAGTTCCAAAGTATGGCATCATCGGTATGTTTGGTAAACTGAGCCAAGAGCAGCAAAAACGGGGAAAATGACCGCTATAATCAAAAATAGGTATTGACTATCATTAATAAAATACTGTTTGGCATATTATTGGAATAACAAAATTTTATTGTTTTATTTTACCAAAGGCAGTTGGTAAAGGAAAGTGTAAAGTTGTGAAATGATAAATGTCCCGCCGGAAAGCTTTCTTTTCCAGCGGGACATTTGCCATAAAATATTGACGTTCAGTGTGCTACTCCGAGTCCTTATAAAGACCAAATTCACTGATTGCCACGCTCACGGGAGATTTTGTGATCCGTAGTCTCACTTTGGCGGATGTGACAGGAGCTGCCAGCTTCACAAGCCGCTTGGCGCCAATGCTGGTACCTTTATGGATTTCCTTCCATTCAGTTCCCTGCCATGCGTCTATCGCAAATTCTTCGATCCGCTGGCCCAGTTTAATGAATTCCTGAATGCTGATAATGTCGAATGTAATTGGCTGGCTCATATCAATGGTTACTTCCGGCGTTTTGAAATCGTCGTCCGTCGCCCAGTAAGTTTCCGGTCTTCCGTCGAGAATGTTTTTGGCACTGTAAACAGAATTATAACCACGCACATTCACTGCTTTTGAACCTCCTTTTGCGGCAAGGTTAGTAGCGAAAGTCTGCTTAATGTGGTCGCCAAATGCTTTAAGCGCAGCCACATCATCCTCGTGCAGCTGACCGCGTGTATCGGGCGCGAGACCAAGATCCAGCGCTGCACCGCGACCAACGCTTTTCAGGTACAGGTCAAAAAGTTTTTCGGGTGTCTTAGGTTTCTCGGTAGGGTGATAAAACCAGCCTTTCCGCAATGGAACGTCACATTCGGCAGGGATCCAGAACTTCCCGTTTCGTGTACCGCCGGGATTTTCAGTAGCATTGGCCTGGCCTGGAACTGCCACATTCTGGCCTTCCGAAGGTTTTGGCGTTAATGTCGCCCAGGATGTTTCGTTCACGCTTCCGTCCTCATTGCCAGCCCAGCGCACGTCCCAGCCGATATCGCTGAAAATGTTAGCTGTCGGCTGCAATTTACGTGTCAGGTTCGTCCAGGTTGAATCCCATTGATAGTAGGTAGTGTTATCGATCGAGCGTTTTTCTCTGGTGCCTCCGTAGTAGCCGTCGCCTCCGTTGGCGCCATCGTGCCAGGACATAAACAATTCCCCGTAATTGGTATAAAGTTCTTTCAACTGTTCGCGGTAAATGGCCAGGTATTCGGGCGTGCCGTATTTGGCATTATTACGGTCCCAGGGAGAGCAATATACTCCGAATTTGAGTCCGTGCTTTCTCGCCGCGTCGGCAACTTCTTTCACAAGATCGCCTTTTCCGTCACGAAATGGGCTTTTTGAAATGTTATACTCGGTTGTTTTTGTTGGCCAGAGCGCAAATCCGTCATGGTGTTTTGCCACCAAAACGACACCTCTGAGCCCACCTGCTTTCGCTGCCAGTACAATTTGTTCCGCATTAAAGTCTGTCGGATTGAATGTCTTCGGGTCAGCGTCTCCGTAGCCCCATTCCTTGTTTTCAAAAGTGGTAGGAGTAAAGTGTATGAGGCCATAAACTTCCGTTTCGTGCCATGCTACCTGCCTGGGTGCGGGCAATGCGCCGTAAGGTTTTGGTGGGGTTTGGGCGAATACAGCAGACGTAGCAAAGAAAAACAGGCAGGTTATTTTTTTTATCATTTTATAATGCGGTTTCTGATGAAACAGATAAGGGTGGCTCATGTAAGATCTAATAAATAGTGAAGATCGTTTTTTTTGGTACAGATCACTAATTTTTTTGAAGTATGTTCAATCAGCATGTTCATTTAAAATTTGGCAGCGGCTAGATTCAGAAATTCAGAAAAAAACGTAACAAAAATCTTAATTTAAAGTTATAAATTTGAATTGAAAAATACTTAATAATGAAATCACAATCGATATGCTGAACATTGTCGAAAACTACATTGAGCTTAAAAAAAATATGGCTGTACTAATTAACAAGTCCGGTTATAAAAATGCGTTTCTGGCAGAACAGATAGGAATTCCGGCCCCTACGTTCAGCGTCAAAAAGCAACGCGGTAATTGGAGTGAGTCCGAGATGATACAAATTTTGCGCATCATTGAGAATGAAAAATTAGAGGACTTTTTTATGCTTGAATTAATGCGTGCTGAAAAAGACGAACCCCGTTTTCCGGTTTCAGACCTTAGGAAAGAGCTCGGATGGTAGTTCTTTATGTTAAACGTTTTCAGAAAGACCTCAAAGGCGCCCATAAAAATGTACAGAAAAGGGTTTTTGAAGTCATAGAGAAATTGGAAAACGCCCAAAGCCTGGAAACTTCCGGCGTCGATTGCAAAAAAATGGAAGGGCAAAAGAGCGGCGAACATTACTACCGGATCCGGGTGGGTGATTGGCGCATCGGAATAGAATACATTCACCCTGACGTTACTTTGTTAAGAGTACTAAGCCGGGGTGATATGTATAAGTCATTTCCGCCCAAATCCTAGTTGATCACAAACAAGTAAGCCGGCTGCGAGCCAATTTCTGCTACTGTTTTCGCTGGGACTTCAATGGCTCCTTCTTTCACTTTCAATGCTTTTTTGTTTCCTGCAAAATGGATTTTCGCATTGGCAGGCAGGTTCAGACCTTCCGGTTTAAGGCTGGCTGGCAGTTTTTCCGCGGCATCAGCAAGGTAGAAAGCGTAAGTAGTAGCTCCTTTTTTGGTATACGCCCATTTGCCCTGGCGGTAAGGTGCCAAGGGCTTGGTTTCATAAATACCTTCTCCATTGACATTCATCCATTTGCCTATTTCTTCCAGTCGCTGATAAGCCTCCTCATGCCACTCTCCGTCCGGGCCGGGAGCTACATTCAGCAGCAGGTTACCACCTTTGGCAACGATGTCGACCAGGGTATGAACCAGTTTCTGGGTAGATTTGAAGTTTTCTTTCGGGATGTAAGACCAGGAATCACCCATGGTAATACACGACTCCCAGGGAATCGACATATAGTGATCGGGAATGGATTGCTCGGGCGTTACATAATTTTCAAACTCTCCGGTCACGGTGCGGTCCACCACGAGCAGGCCAGGCTGATGCGACCTCGCCATTTTAGCGATACGTGCCATGTCAATGTCCTGATCATAAGGAATGTTTTTCTGCCAGCTGATATTGGGATCAATGGAGCTGAATGGGCGAACCCAGCCACCGTCCAGCCAGAGAATGTCCACGGAGCCGTAATCGGACATTAATTCCTCAATCTGATTATAAGTGAAATCCTTGAACTTGTTCCAAATCTCAGGCCGCTTTTTAGGGTCGTAGGACACATTGCGGTCTTTTGGTGGGAAGTAAGGCCACCAGTAGGAGTCGGTATGCCAGTCGGGTTTGGAGAAATAAGTACCTGTCATAAAGCCCTGGTTGCGGAATGCGGCCAGTACTTCCTTGGTCACATTACTTTTGGGATTGGACTTAAATGGCGTGTTCGTGATTTTGTAATCCGTGTATTTGGAATCGAACATTGAAAATCCGTCGTGGTGCTTCGTCGTGAAAACCACATATTTCATGCCAGCGCCTTTCGCTGCCTGCGCCCATCTTTCAGGGTTAAATTTGACGGGGTTGAATGTCTTGGCAATGTCCTCGTAAGCTTTTTTGTATTCAAACCAGTCATGTGAATGCGGTCCTCTGCGCTCGCACCAGCCCTCGTCTTCCGGGCATAGGGACCAAGATTCTACGATCCCCCACTGGCTATACGTTCCCCAGTGCATGAGGAGGCCGAATTTTACGTCCTGCCATTTGCTCAGTTTCTGCTGTACCAGCGGGTCGGTGGGGGCGATGTATTTGGAATGGTCTTGTTCCGAATGCTGTTGCGCATTCGCAAAGCTGGCAGATAGCAGACCGGCCAGAAGAAAAATTGTGGGTTTTAGATTCATTTTTTATTGGATAAAACAACCTGTCCGATTCTCGGATCTTTCAGGCAAAATAACTTTTTGCATTAATCACTACACCTTTACCGCCCTTCTCGGTAACCGTATAATTGAAGCCTTTCTGAACAGAATATGCGCCTACTTCACCTTGCTTGTTGACTGCTATGAAGCCAACCTGGAACGTTTTGGCACGCTCGGGATTAGGTTTTACAATTCGTTCTACCGCTTTCTTGCAAGCTTCTTCCGGCGAAAGTCCGGAGCGCATAAACTCCACTACCAGGTGCGTTCCGCAAACCCTGATCACTTCTTCACCTTGCCCTGACGAGGTAGCAGCGCCTATTTCATTATCTACAAAAAGCCCTGCACCAATGATTGGGGAATCTCCGACCCTGCCACGCATTTTGAAACCCATACCACTGGTCGTACACATTCCCGACAGGTTTCCCTTCGCATCCAGCGCCAATGTACCCATGGTATCATGGTTGAACGAGCCGTCTTCCAATCGCGCAGGCGCAAACGGGCCGTGTCCTTTTGGGTGAGATTGCTGATGTTCAATGTTGATAACGGGCTTGTATTCTGCTTTTTTTAGCCATTCTTTATATGATTTCTCTGCATCCGGGGACAGTTTGTCCGATTCAAGCTTGAAGCCGTTGGCTAGTGCAAACTGTTGCGCTCCCACACCGGCCAGAAACACGTGCGGGGTTGTTTCCATGAGCTTTCTCGCCACCGAGACAGGGTGCTTGATCCTCTCCATAAATGCTACCGCCCCACAATTGGCTTTGTCGTCCATAATGCAGGCATCGAGGGTCACATGGCCGTCACGGTCAGGATTTCCGCCCAGGCCTACACAGCAGTTGATGTCGTTTTCAATGGCTATGGCTGCCTGCTCCACCGCATCCAGCGCAGTACCACCTTTTTCCAATACTGGCCAGGCGGCACCGTTGGCAATCTGGCCGCTGTCCCAGGTTGAAATGAGAAGCGGCTTATTTACAGTGGTTTTACCAAACATGGTATTGATCCTTGTAAATGGAAGTGCTATGGCTGACAGGCGCAGAAAGGAACGGCGATTGGATTTCATGAACGGTTAATTATAAAATTTTAAAAATATCATTTATAAAATTAAAAATTCTTCAAATATACATTTACTATGCAACGTGTCAAATGAAAATAGGAATATTTTGCCGGATAGTAAAACAGGGAAACGGATTATCTGCCTTTTAAGAATTGAGTGTTATAATGTTTTATTTAATAGTTATACTTTTTGGATTTCATATTAAAGTTTCTTCCATATTTTTGTCTATGGTTTTAAAAATTGAAGGTTTGAAGCAGCATTACGGGGACCACGAGGTTCTGGACATTGCTTCATGGGAAATCAATCACGGTATTTACTGGATTCAGGGCGAAAATGGTGCTGGTAAATCCACCCTTTTCAGGACACTTGCGGGAATGTTACCCTATCAGGGAACGGTTATGCTTGATAACCAATATGACTTGCGGAAAAACCCTGTTGGATACCGATTAGGCCTTAATCTCGGAGAAGCTGAACCATTATACCCCTCATTTTTAACTCCCGCCGACCTTATCGCATTTGTTGCGGAAGCAAAAAGAAGCCCTGCCGGTCAGGCGGAAAGCCTGATCAATGCATTGGGTATTCAGTATTTGAACAACACTTTCGGCAGCTGTTCCAGCGGAATGGTCAAAAAGGTGTCGCTTGCCGTGGCTTTTCTGGGTAAGCCCTCGGTCATCATTCTCGACGAACCGCTCATTACAATTGATATGGAAGCGCGGGCGGCGTTATTTGACCTCATCAAAACTTACTATGCCGCCGGCGTTACGTTTCTGCTCTCTTCGCATCAAACTTTTCAACAAGAAGGCTTAGAGGTGACACAGACTTTTGCATTGAAAAATAAGACACTCATTGAATTTCCGGTAGCATGAAAACGCTGATGCTTTCGACCGTGACGGCGTTTTTCAGTCAAAGAGCTGGGCTGTTCTTCGTTTTGATGGGTATTTTGTTTGGATTTCTGAGCGGAGCGGAACACCATGCATTTGCAGTGTTTTTCCTGACGGGTACTTACGGTTTCGCGTATCTGTCGGCGATCTGGCTGGCGTATACCTTATTATGTGTACAATTTTTGACCCGGCTTTGGAAGCAGCCGGAATATACATTTGTTTACCATACCAGGTTATGGAGCACGTCAAGACGCTTTTTTAGATTTTTAATGATGTCCCTGGGTTTCCTGCAGCCGATCCTTTACTACGGCGTGTACCTGACTTCTATTTCAATTCAGGACAAGGTTTCTGACCGTTTGTGGCCAGTTTTGCCACTGTATCTGATCATGATTGCATTCGTAATGATTGCAGGCGAATGGCGGATCAGGAAGCCTGTATTATATGTTGCCAAAAATAGCAAATTCATATTCCGCTGGCCTTTTCCAAGACCACGAAACTGGGCATACTGGTCTATTGAATGGCTTTTCAGAGAAAGAGGGGTGACATTGCTGGCAGGCAAGGCGGGTGCTATCCTCGTTGCTACGGGTACGATGCTCTATTATACCACCGATGCCTATGACTTGCGGCTACCGGCAGTTGGCCTGCTGCTTGCGTACTCTTTGAACCTTGGAATTTCCTTTGAGCTTTATAAATGGGAGAGCCAGGTGTGGCTGTGGGGGAGGACTATGCCGGTTTCGAATTTGCAGCGGTTTGGAAGAGTTTTGACATTGCACGCAATCATCATATTACCCGAAACATTGGCCGTCTTGCGAAATGGCTCACTGACTTTTTTTGAAATCTGCCAGTTGTTTGGACTCGGACTATCGGTATTGACTGTACTTCATTCATTTTTTTACAAAAAAGAGGGATTGCTGGAAGACTCCATGCAAACGATTTTGCTCTGCTTTGTAGGTCTCACCATTTTGATATTATACAAAATACCGCTGCTGCTGATTGGGGGAACTCTGCTGGTACTGACCTATTATATGTTTCCCAGATGGTATAAGGTTTAATGGCGGGTACGGTGATACCCGCCATTAAAATGACGGGCGGGGCGATGCAATCCGCCATTAAATGACGGGCGGGGCAATGCAATCTGCCATTAAATGACGGGTGCGCGGCGCTACCCGCCCCGCCACTAAAGTGACGGGCTATTTGGGTATTGATGGCCTTACTTCAATTTTGCTTGGTAATGTTCGGGCTGGTAACTTGATGAGGTCGGAAACGATTTGGCCGATGTCTTCCGGCTGGATTTTCCATGCATCTTTTTCCGAAGGATGATGATTATTGAACTCCGTTGCTACTGAACCGGGCATGATCGTGGTCACTTTGATACCGGCACTTCGTACGTCCATCATCATGGCCTGCGAAAAACCTACCAGGCCGAATTTGCTTGCATTATAAGCAGTGCCGTTCGGGAAGAAATTGGTTCCTGCAAGGCTTGCAATGTTGATAAAATAGCCTTTGGATTCAGTAAGCGCTGCCAACGAAGCTTTTGCGCTGAAAAATACACCAGTAAGGTTAATATCGATCGTTTCATTCCATTGTTCCGCAGTCAGCTCCTGGATAGGGGCGAAATGTCCTACTCCCGCATTGGCAATGAAATAATCCAGGCGCCCCCATTTGGAGATCACCTGTTCAACCGCAGCTTCCTGCGACTGCAGATTTCTCACGTCCGATTCAATTCCGATTGCGTAGCCTTCCTTGATTTTATTGAGTGAAGCAGCGGCCTGATCAGCGCTTTCTTGCGACCTGCTGGTGATGGCGACAAGTATTCCCTCGCTGATCAGGACTTCTGCTATACCATACCCGATTCCTTTGGAGCCCCCGGTAATGAGCGCAACTTTATTTGATTCTGCCATTACAATATATTTTATTAGAAAAAATTAAGCGTAATGGTTTAACAGCATTCAAGTCTTTAAGGTTTGCGTTAATTTCCGGGGGTTTCAAAAATTTGAGAATCCCTTGTGTTTTTCTGCACGGCAATAGCGCCAAAAATCCCAAGTAAATAAGCAAAAGCATAAAACCCTTTTTCACTAGGGAGCAATGCTGCATTCCATAATCCAACTGCTAAAAGTACGATCGCCAGGATCGTGGAAAACCAGCTGATACCATAATAAATGCCGGTAACAGGGATGCCTTCCAGCCTGTCCCGGACGCTTTTTTGAACAGAGACGGCTGCAAACAGGCCGTACATTAAAACAGTGAAATAGTAGCCCTTTTCGCTTAGTAACATTTCCGACCTCCAAAGTCCAATAATAAAGCCGAGCATTCCGACGCCAAGCGCGATCCAGGAAGCCGCGATAAACGCACCAGAGGTTTTTTGTGCTGCAATAGTGTTCATGTAGGTGTAAATTAAGTGATTGTGATAGTAGAGTTTGTCAATATTACTTCTTTTCAGAATAAAGTACCACTGCAAGTTTCTGTACTTTGTTTTTTGCCGGTCTCTGGTCAATATCCTATTTTTGCCGGCAGTATATATTTTGACAGATTTTTACCCATTTATGAAAATAGTAGAAAACAAGGTTGCATTGGTAACAGGGGCTTCAAGAGGCATTGGCCGCTCTATCGCATTGCGTTTGGCCGAAGAAGGTGCTGATGTAGCATTTACATATCTTTCAAGCGTTGAAAAAGGAGAAGCCCTTGCCAAAGAACTGGAATCCTTTGGTGTGCGAGCAAAAGGTTATCGTTCAGATGCTTCTGACTTTCAGGCTGCTGATCAGCTGGTGACGGATGTGATCGCTGATTTTGGCAAGCTTGACGTGTTGATCAACAATGCCGGTGTAACGCGAGACGGTCTGCTGATGCGCATGAGTGAGGAACAATGGGATACTGTCATTAACATCAACCTGAAATCGGTTTTTAACCTGACCAAAGCCGCTACCAAAAGTATGATCCGCGCCAAAAGCGGTTCTATCATCAATATTACGTCGGTAGTAGGTATCCGCGGAAATGCGGGCCAGTCCAATTATGCGGCTTCCAAAGCGGGTATCATTGGTTTTACGAAGTCCATTGCGCTCGAACTGGGTTCGCGTAATATTCGCTCCAATGCAGTGGCACCGGGTTTTATAGAAACTGAAATGACCGACGCCGTAGACTCCAAAGCAGTAGATGACTGGAAACAGTCGATACCAATGAAGAGGGGCGGACAACCGGAAGAAGTGGCTGATGCCTGCGTTTTCCTTGCATCTGATCTGTCACGTTACATTACCGGACAGGTTATTCAGGTGGACGGTGGTATGTTAACATAGTCTCTTTCTTCGTTAGTGAATAGCTGGCAGTTTCATTGTATATTGTAACGTTGCCAGCTATTGATATTTTAAGACATGCGGTCCGAACTGATTTTTCAAACCCCTTACTGGTTTATCATTTTCTGCCTGATAGCAGGGGCCGCATACGCGTTTTTCTTGTATCAACCGGAAGCTTCCTGGACCAAAAGATTAAACTACATGCTGGCCGCTTTTCGGGGAATTACGGTAGCATTGATCTGTTTTTTGTTGCTGAGCCCGCTGGTCCGTAAAACCGAAACTTCCGTAGACAAAGCCAAGATCGTTTTCGCGATCGATAATTCTGAATCGGTAGGGAAATATGGTAAGGATTTAATGAAACAAATCGCGGACGCGTCTGCCGATCTCGCGGCCTCAGGATTTGAAATAAGTCTCGAAACGCTGGATAAAGCTGCAAAGTCTGCGAATCCTGATTCTGTCAGTTTCAATGAAAATAAAACCGACTTGTCGGGAATGCTGCAAAATGTGAGGAGCAATTTTGAAGGCCGTAATCTCACAGACGTTGTTTTACTTTCTGACGGAATTGTTAATCAAGGCATTTCTCCTTCCTATAACCGTTATCCTTTTCGTGTCAATGCATTGGCTGTGGGCGATTCTGTGCCTGATCTCGACATCAGGATCAAGGACGTGATCAGTAACCGCATTGCTTATTTGGGTAATGAATTTCCGATCCGTACAGAAATTGTGGCTAATGGTCTCGCCGGAAAAGCAACGACTATTTCGCTGAAACAAAATGGTCGCGTGATTGAAAGCCAGACTGTGCTGATCGACAAACCAACCTTTTTTAAAGCATTTGATTTCAAGGCGTCGTCCACGCAGAAAGGAGTACAGCATTACACACTTGAACTGGGTGCAGTAGCTGGTGAGACTTCGGGCAGGAACAACCGTAAGGATGTTTACATTGATATTATCGACGGCAGACAAAAAATATTACTGATGGCGCTGGCGCCACATCCGGACATTAAAAGTATCAGAAGCCTGATCGAAGCCAATGATAATTATGAGCTGGATATCAATATTCTTTCGATTTCCAACACGCCACCTGCCAGTACCAAGCCTTACGACCTGGTGATTCTGCATCAGATACCCAATTTGCTGGGGCTGGGCAATGCGCAGGTGCGAAAATTTATTGATTCCAAAACACCTACATTCTATATTCTGGGAAACCAGTCGGCAGTACCTCTCGCCAATTCACTGAACAGATCATTGATAATTAACGCAGCTAATAGTCAGGTAGATAAGGTTACGGCGAGGTACAATCCTTCATTCCAGCAGCTCAATTTCGATACCGAAAGTCTAAAATTACTCGAACGCCTGCCGCCATTGTCGGTACCATTCGGCGAGTATAATGTGTCGTCAGGTACTGAAACGATTTTGTATCAAAAAGTAGGGACATTGAATACCAATAAACCTTTGCTGGTGCTCAATACCAGCGGGGAGCAGAAGATTGCGGTACTGGCGGGTGAAGGAATATGGCAATGGAGACAAGAGGAATTTGCACAAACCAGCAAGCAGGAAGTGGTCGATAACCTGTTCCAAAAGCTGATTCAGGTCCTTTCTGTTCGTGAAGACAAGCGTAAGTTCAGGGTTTATCCGGTGAGGAACGAATTCGAAGGCGGCGAACAGGTCGTGTTCCAGACGGAGATTTATAATGATATTTACGAACCGATTTATGGTCAGGAAGTGAAGCTGGATGTGACCGATGAGAAGGGTAGGACGAAACAATTTACATATACTCATACCAAGGAATCGCCAAGATTTAATGTGACCGGCCTGGCAGAAGGAGTGTACCGTTATTCTGCGTCTGCTGCATTACGAAATGGTCAGGAAAAGGCCAGCGGACAGTTTGTGATCAGAAACGTTGATGTGGAGCTGAACAATACTACCGCTGATTTTGGTATGCTTCGTGAACTGGCGGGGCGTTCGGGTGGAGCATTTATTACCCCGGCTTCTTTCGCAAACTTTATTCAAAAATTAAAAGACAATCGTCCCGCCGACCGGCTTGACAGCTCCGAAGATATGGTAGAGCTGATTTACCTGAAATGGTTGTTTTTCCTGCTGGTTTTGCTACTTGGAACAGAGTGGGGATTAAGAAAATACCATGGTGGATATTAGTAAAAAAAGCATTGTCAGTAATCCATTGTCGGTATTTTTGGTACAATTTCTCCTGATATTGGGCTTTGCCCAAAGTAATAATCTGTTTGCCCAGCAAGACTCACTGCAAGTTTTGCCTGCTCCCAAAGACTCAATTTCACAAGTCCATCCCAATTACAAAATGCTTCGCGGGATATTTGCTGCGCAGTCGGCATTGTACCTGGGTAGCATTTACGGGCTGAGTAAGTCCTGGTACAAAAACAAACTTACCCATTTCACCATTAAAGACGACACAGGTGAGTGGCTCCAAATGGACAAAATGGGGCACGTTTACACATCATACCAGATCGCACGACATACTGCGGCCATTTATAAAAAAACTGGTATTTCAAAAAGACAGATGCTTGTTTACGGGGCAATTTCCGGGATCATTTTTCAAACACCTATCGAAATCCTGGATGGTTTTTCTCCTGACTACGGGTTTTCTCCGGGCGATATGATCGCTAATATTACGGGTTCCGCATTGTATCTGGGGCAGGTAGCATTGTGGGATGAGGTGCGGATACAGCCCAAGTATTCGTTTCATTACACTTCGTTGTCCAAGGTGCGGCCGGAGCTGCTGGGGAGCAATCGTTATGAAAGCTGGCTGAAAGACTATAACGGGCAAACTTACTGGCTGTCAGCGAGTCCGAAGTCGTTTTTTAGAGGCAGTAACTGGCCGGCATGGCTGTGTTTTTCGGTAGGTTACGGGATTCACGACATGGTATCTGCGGAGCGAAATAAAAGTATAGAAATGGGTTACCGACCTTATCGTCAGTATTATTTGTCACTGGATATTGACCTGACGAAGATCAAAAGCAAGAGTAAGTTTGTTCGTACGATAGGGTTTTTAGCTAACTCCCTGAAAATTCCGGCACCCGCGCTGGTTTTTAGTAAAAAAGGGATTGATTTTAAGCCATTCTATTTTTAAGAGCGTTCTTTTAGAAAGAAATCAAGTGGCAGCAGGACTGAGAAGGATAGTTTAACTAAGTGAATTTATGAATATTGGAGATAAAGTAAGATTGGTGCATGGCCGCGAAGAAGGTGTTATTTATGCTTTTTTGCCAGGCAATATTGTAGAAATTGAGATAGAAGATGGTTTCAGGATTCCGGTGCTTCGTAATGAAATTGTTACCATTTCACCGGTAGAGTCCCAGCGGCTGGTAAAACAGCCGGATTCTAAGAAGCTTGGTTCTCAGAGTGATATCATTGTTTCAAGACAAGCGCCATTCGCTGAAAAAGGGATTTACATTGCTTTTGTATCAATCAATGACCGGGCTCTGACGTTGCACATTATCAACAATACCGACTGGATTTTGCCCTTTACAGCCATTTCGCTGACGGAACAGGTAAGTTTGGGACTGGGGGCAGGCGTGCTGCAACCACGGACTTCGCAGAAATTGACGGAAGTATTGATGAAGGATTTTGAAAGCTGGCCGGTATTTGAACTTAAACTGCTGTATTTCAGGGAAGGAAACCATTTGTTGCCGCAGCCGTTAACCAAGAAAATCAAATGCAGGGCCCAATCATTTTACAAGAATAAAGGCAAGGCGCCAGTGTTGGATAAAGAGGCATTTGTGTATCAGCTGGATGACGAGAACCTGAAAAAGGAAACGGTTGCTACCAGTGAGAACCTTTCTGCCGACCTCAGGGCCAGTATGTTGGGTGGGGCGAAACCTGAACAAGTCACATTGGAGAAGCCAGAACAAGTTGTGGACCTGCACATTGGTAAACTTACCCAGGATTCGGGTAAGCTATCGAATGATGCTATATTAAAAACCCAGTTAGAAACGTTTGAAAGCAGCCTGGAAATGGCGATTGCAAATGGAATGGAGGAGATAACCTTTATCCACGGGGCGGGAAGCGGGGCTTTGAAGAACGAGCTTCACCGTCGGCTTGGCAAAAATCAGCATGTTCAATATTTTAAAGACGCTCAAAAAGAAAAATTCGGATACGGTGCAACCCTCGTCAAAATCAAGTAACAGACCCGTTAAATGCTTGTATCCATTGGTGTTAGCATTCATTATTTGCGGCCAATGGCAATGTACTCCCAAAAAAACCTCTCCCCAGGCACCTATGGAAGAATATAAGTATTCCGATAAAGAAATTCAGAATGAAAAGCATTTATCGTCACTGAATGTCCCGGTCGAAATTCCCGTCTCGGAGATTGAAAATCAGATCAATGCGAAAATAAAGGGCCTGATTTATGAAGATAACAGCTATGAAGATGAGGGGCAGGACAATCTGAAAGCGAAAGTCTGGAAGATCAGCCCGATCCGTGTTGTGGCTATTGACTCGTCATTTTTGTTCGAAGTTCCCTTAAAGATTTGGGTAAGTGCAGGTTACAACATCAGCCCACTCGGAATAAAGATGTCGGGGTACAAGGATACTGAGTTTTCGATCAAAATACGTCTTATTTCCAAAATCGGGATTTCGCCCAACTGGCAGATCAAATCGGAGACTTATGTGGATAGTTACGACTGGATCACCGACCCGAACATCAAAGTTGCAGGAATTAACATCCCCATTAAAAGTATGGCGAGCCGCCTGCTGAACAAGAATTTTGACAAAATCACGGAAGCCATCGACGAACAGGTAGCCAGCAATCTTGAACTGAAAAAGAATGTGGAGCTTGCGTGGGGTATTGCCCGTCAGCCGGTTATGCTTGCGAAAGAGTTTGATACCTGGCTGGTAATTGTTCCCACGGCTATCGTGATGACGCCGCTTTTGGCTAAAAACAACATTCTGCGCTCAGTAATCGGTATCCAGGGATACACGCAAACCATCACTTCCGCGACCAAACCTGCGATACCGGCTGTATATAAACTGCCTGATTTGAAGATAGTTGACAAAATCAATGAAGACTTTAAAGTCGGGTTGATCAGTGTGGTCTCGTATGAAGACGCAGCAAGATTGGCCACTGCGAAGTTTGCAGGAGAGAAGTTCTCCTTTTTGAGCGGGCAGTACAATGTGGAGGTAACGTCCATTGAAATGTACGGGCAAAACGACCGGATGGTAATTAAGGCTGGCCTGAAAGGAAATATTAATGGCTTTATTTATCTGAAAGGCATACCTTACTACGATCCTGTGTCTCAGCAGCTATCGTTGAAAGGACTGGACTATGATCTGGATACGAGGAATAGTATAGTGCGTACGGCCGGTTGGTTATTGCAGGGACAGTTCAGCAGAATGATGGAGAAAAAAATGGTTTTTCCCGTTGGTCAGCAAATCGACGAGGCCAAGAAGACGATACAGAAAGCATTAAGTAACTACAAAGTCACAGAGGGAGTTGTGATTAAAGGAACGCTTTCAGATATCACGCCGGACAAAGTTTACCTCACTCCAAAACACCTTTATTCTGTTGTATTTGCGCACGGAAAGGTCAATTTGAAAGTGGGCGGATTGAAAGGAATTTAAAAGAAAATTTGCACAATAATCTGTGTCGTTACCATATTTTTTTACTTTTTGTGGTATATTGACTGCTGATCGAAAGAAAGTATTTCTTAGCTTTGTGGTCAGAGGAAGGGAATAAGCTGTCCTACCGCCGCGGTATTTGGCCGGGGAGGAAAGTCCGGGCAGCACAGAGTGCCGTACTTCCTAACGGGAAGGCAATCGGATGGAGACGACCGGTTGACAGCAAGTGCCACAGAAATGATACCGCCTTGGCATGTTTTTTATATGTGAAGGTAAGGGTGAAATGGTGGAGTAAGAGCCCACCGCTCCCCGGGCAACCGGTGAGGCAAGGTAAACCTTACGGGCTGAAAGATCAAATAGGTGTTATTAAGTGGGGTTACTCGTCCCCGTTCTTCGGAACAATGACACGGGTAGATCGTTAGAGGTTTCGGGTGACCGGAATCCTGGATAAATGGTAGGAGTCTTTTATTGAGTTTCAATGAAGGAAACAGAACCCGGCTTACAGGCTTATCCTTTTTCTGATTTTTTGTTAATTAAATAGTGAATATTGAATCACATAACTGGTGTTTCCCATGAAGAAAAAGAATCTTTACGTTGCTTTAATTTGTTTGTCCCTACTGAGTTTGAATACGTTTGCTCAAAACCGGACGTATGAAGGACCCAATAAAATGAACACCTGGTCCATCACAGGATACGGCGGGATTACCAAATTCTTCGGAGATTTGACTCAGTACAGCGGCTGGAAACGCGGAGACAATGAGAAGTTGACCGGCGCATGGGGACTTTCCGTAAATAAGCAGTTGTCACCTATTTTCGGCGTTCAGATTGTAGGGTACAATGGTCGCCTTCAAGGCTCGAAAAACGGACATATCAGTTCAATATCCAACGATACTTACAATGCTACCTTCAACAGCCCTTCATTCGTGCAGGTGACTTTGGACGGTACAGCCAATCTTAACCGTCTCCTTTTTGGATACAAAAAAATGCGTAGATGGAAAGTTGACGCACATTTGGGAGGTGGTATCATCTACTATCACACAGATGTTGACTATACCAACGTAACCAAAAACGGCCCGCTTAAACATTTTTCTACTAACACTGATGCCAGCTCGAAAACTGCTGGTAAATGGGAACGTAACGGTTCCACTTACACACGTGAATGGGTTATCCCGACTGGTCTTTCAGTGCATTATGAGTTGACTCCACGTTTCGACTTGGGTATCGATTACACACATAACTTTGTGAATACTGAGAAATTGGATGCAACAGTTGGTGGATTAAGCGACTATGATCTTCAAGCAGGAATCTGGACGTTTGCAAAAGGAGAATCAAACAATGATGCTTACGGAATGGCTACAATTGCATTGACCTACAAATTGGGTAAAAACGCAGTAATGGCTAAAAAAGGCAAGTACGATGCAGCAAGCGGACGTTACCACCTTCGTTGGGCTAATCCACAAGCTTTGATCCCTGTTCCTTACAATCCTACTATGGATGATGCGGATTCAATCGCAAAAGCTAACATGCCAAAAGCAGTTGACCCACGTCTTTACACGGATTCTGATGGTGACGGAGTTGCGGATCTATTCGATAAAGAGCCTAACACACCAATCGGAAGCGTAGTTTCAGGTGGTGGTGTTGCAATGGATCTTGATAAAATTATCAGAGACGCGATCAAAAACAACCTGCCGAAAGACGAATGCGAAGCTTTATTCAGCAACATCGAATTCGATACTGACAAAGCGATCATCCGCAATCCTTCGAAAGAAACATTAAGCAAAGTGGTTGAGTTGTTGAACATGCGTACAAACTGCCGCATCGTTCTGGTTGGTCACACGGATGCCCGTGCTTCTGACAGCTACAACGTTGCACTTTCACGTCGTCGTGTTGATGCCGCCAAGAGATTCCTGGTACGTGGAGGCTTAACTGATCCAAGCCGTATCATTGTAGAATACTATGGTGAGTATCGCCCGATCGCAGAAAATACAACAGTTGAAGGATTGCAGTCTAACCGTCGTGTTGAGATCAAAATTCTTCCAAATAACACAATCCGCTCTACTTACCCGGCTGGTTTCCGCCGCTAGTAGTTGCAGAAAATTGAAAGGGAAGGTACTCGTTACCTTCCCTTTTTTTGTGCAATACTATTTAAAAGCCGAGAATTTAAATTACCTTTGCACCCTGTTTAAACGAGGGACGAGTTCCCAACATAACAAATTCAATAATGGCAGTTAAAATTAGGTTAGCGCGTCGTGGACGCAAAAAGAAAGCGATTTATGATATCGTAGTCGCAGATGCCAGAGCACCACGTGATGGTCGCTTCATCGAAAAATTGGGTATCTACAACCCAGGTACCAACCCTGCTTTCATCGTTTTGGAATCGGATAAGGCAGTTGACTGGTTGCTTAAAGGAGCTCAGCCAACAGATACAGCCCGTTCTATTTTGCAACATGAAGGTGTAATGTTGAAAAAACACTTGCAAGTAGGCGTAATCAAAGGTGCAATTACTCAGGAAGTTGCTGATGCACGTTTTGAAGAGTGGAAAGGATCTAAAACAGATCGTAAAGCTACTGCTGCCGATTCATTGTCTCAAAAGAAAGAAACTGAGAGAAGTGCTAAGCTGGAAGCTGAACGTAAAGTTAACCAGACACGTGCAGAAGCTATTGCTAAGAAGAACGCACCTCCTGTTGAGGAAGTTGTTGTTGCTGAAACCGCAGAAGCAGAGGTTACAGACGAAGTATCTGATGCAGTTGATACTACTGATGGTGCAGAAGCACCGGCAGAAGAGTCAGCTGAATAATTACAAGTCAAAATACATTCTTTATGGGTCTGTCGGTTTTCCGTACAGACTCATACTGTTTTATATTCATCCTAAATATTTTTCTTAACGGTGACACAGGATAACTGTTACTTACTGGGCTATATTGTTCGCACGCACGGGACCACCGGCAATGTCGTAATTTTCATGGATGTAGACTATCCGGAGGATTATGAAGAACTGGATTCGGTATATGTGGAAATCAAAGGCGAACTGGTTCCTTATTTTATCGACAATTTTAATATTCAGAAACAGGGCAACGCTATTGTTAGCTTTGAGGATGTTAATACCATTGAAAAGGCGCAGGCACTTGTCGGTAGCTCGCTTTACCTGTCATTGGACGAATTGGAGGAGCTAGGCGAGGAGGAGTTTTACTACCACGAGATCAAAGGTTTCAAAGTAATTGATCAAAATCAAGGTGAATTAGGGATTGTTCGGGAGGTGTACTCTCTTAACGGACAGGATCTGATAGCAATGGATTATCAGGGTGCAGAAATTCTGATCCCTACCGCGGAAGACATTGTTTTAAAAGCTGATAAGGAACAAAAGCAACTGCTGGTTAATTTACCGGAAGGCCTGCTGGAAGTATATCTCGATAATACCTCTGACGCTGAAAACATTCCTGACGATGCGGATTGATATTTTAACCTGCGTTCCTAACCTGCTGGATAGCTTCTTTGCACATTCAATCCTGAAACGTGCGCAGCAGGGAGGTTATGTGGAAGTGGTAGTACACGATATCCGCGACTACTCCACTAACAAGCATCGTACCATTGATGACTACGCGTTCGGCGGAGGTGCGGGAATGGTACTGCAAATAGAACCGATCGCTGGCTGTATCAGAAAATTACAAGCTGAAAGGCACTACGACGAGGTTATATACCTCACGCCTGACGGTGAGCTCATGCAGCAAAGAATGGTAAATCAGTTATCATTAAAAGGTAATCTGATCATGCTCTGCGGGCATTACAAAGGAGTGGACCAGCGTGTGAGAGACCTTTTTGTTACCAAGGAAGTGAGCATAGGCGATTATGTATTGTCAGGTGGCGAGCTCGCTGCAGCTGTTCTCTCAGACGCTATTATACGGCTACTTCCGGGCGTGCTCAATGACGAAACATCTGCATTAACCGATTCATTTCAGGACAACCTGCTCGCACCGCCGGTATATACCAGGCCTGCGGATTATGAAGGAAGCAAGGTGCCTGACATCCTCATGTCGGGGCACGAAGCTAAAATCGAAGAGTGGCGATATGAACAGTCTCTGAAAAGAACACGGGAAAGAAGGCCCGATTTGCTATCTTAAAAGTCCAGGCTGCAGTTAATCCATTCATTATCGAAATTAGTGCCGTATTTACGGTAAAAGCCTACCGCTGATGTATTCCAATCCAGTACCTGCCAGAGCATACCTGTACATCCGGTTTGTTTGGCAGCTGCTACTGTGGCGTCAAACAGGATCTTCCCAATGCCATTACCCCGCATTGATTCTGTTACAATAATGTCTTCCATGTACAATCTCTTGCCCTTCCAGGTCGAATACCGGTAATAATAAAGGGACAGACCAATGATCTTTGAATCGGACTCGGCGACAAAGAAATCGTATAGCTTTTCATTATAATCACGGGTCATTTTTTCGACATTGTTCGTGACCTGATTTAAAGCTCTTTCATAAATCGCCAACTCTTTTACCAATTCAAAAATGGCAGGTATGTCTTCTATTGTTCCTTGCCGGGTTGAGACTGTCATAAATTCTAATTTTATCTTTAAAGTACTAACAAACTTAAAATATACTATTTCCTACTGATAGTTTACATAGTTTTCCCACTTTTCTATAATCGCTCGAAAATTTTCAGGTAAATCGGTGTCAAACTGGATCCATTGCCTGGTTGTAGGGTGTGTAAAGCCGAGTGATTTGGCGTGTAATGCCTGTCCAGGCAACATACTGAAACAGTTTTCGACCATTGCTTTATAGCTTCCGTTGGATACTCCCCTCAGGATTTTATCACCGCCATAAGTAGTATCATTGAAGATCGGATGCCCGATATGTTTCATGTGCGCGCGTATCTGATGCGTACGCCCGGTTTCGAGATTGCATTTGACCAAAGAAACATAACGCAGCGGCTTGATGACTTCATAATGCGTGACAGCATGTTTTCCCTGGCTTCCGTCCGGGAAAACGTCCATCACACGCCGGTCGCGGACGCTCCGTCCGACATTCCCGGTAATGGTACCTTTCTCCTCTTTCGGTTCTCCCCAGATCAATGCATTGTACGTTCTCTCGATGGTGTGATCGGAAAACTGTTTGGCAAGAAACGACATAGCAAATTCAGTCTTGGCGATCACCAGCAGGCCAGAAGTATCCTTGTCGATCCGGTGAACGAGACCTGGCCTTCCTTCACCGTTTCTGCCAGTGGGAAGCTGCTGGAAATGGTACACCAGTGCATTGATCAATGTGCCGGTCCAGTTTCCAAATGCAGGATGTACGACCATTCCGGTAGGCTTGTTTACGATCAACAATACTTCGTCTTCGTAAACGATCTCCAGCGGGATATTTTCGGGAATTATTTCGGTGTCACGCGGAGGTTCCGGGAGGGAGAGTGTAATCACATCCAGCGGCTTAACCTTGTAACTGGCTTTTGTAGGAAGCCCATTTACTTTTACGGCTTCTGCTTCAATTCCGTTTTGTATTTTTGTCCGGGAAGCATTGGCCACATGAAGGTTCAGATATTTGTCCAACCTGACCAGGCCCTGACCCTTATCGGCAACGATTCGATAATGTTCAAATAAATCATCCTCTTCGGAGGTAATTTCAATGTTATCTTCGGACATTTCCATTCTGTATTTACTAAGAGCAAAATTATTAAAATTGATGGATTTCCTTCATCCTTCCTTACCCACCCCTTTACAGAAACTTTCCGATCCAATCTTTGAAAAGGCGCAAGTCAGTGTATATGTTAAAAGGGAGGACCTGATCCATCCCGTTGTTTCAGGTAATAAATGGAGGAAGCTGAAATACAATCTGCTGGAAGCAAAAGCGACGGAGCAAAAGGCCATTCTCACATTCGGTGGGGCTTATTCCAACCATTTGTATGCTACTGCGGCAGCGGGCAATGCGATGGGTTTTGAGACGATAGGTGTGGTAAGAGGAGTGGAGTTTGCTGAAAATGACACACCGACATTGCGGTTTTGCAGAGAACAAAATATGAAGCTGCAATTTGTTTCCAGGGAAGAATATAAGCATAGAAACTCGTTGTCGTATTTAAATAAACTCGTGCAAAAGCTGGAACACCCTTTTCTTATCCCGGAAGGTGGTACTTCAGAGCTTGGATTGAAGGGTGTTGCCGAAATGGTTACAGAAGCTGGCGAACAGCTGGAATCGCCACCGGATTTTTTTGCGGTTGCTGCCGGCACAGGTGGTACTGCGGCCGGACTACTTTCCGCCGGCGCCAATGTACTCGCATTCTCTGCATTGAAGGGTGGCGAATTCCTGGAAACGGATATTCAGGATCTTTTGATCCATTCTGAACAAAAAGGTAACCTGAAACTTTTCACGGAATATCATTTTGGTGGTTATGCGAAATGGAATACCGAACTAACCGATTTCATGGACAGCTTCAAAGACCGTTTTGACATTCAGCTTGAACAGGTTTATACCGCCAAAATGTTCTACGGCTTATTCGATCAGATTGAAAAAGGATATTTCGAAGCCGGTTCAACCATTGTGGCTGTGCATACTGGTGGCTTGCAAGGCTTGCTCAAATAACAACCGGGACTTCCTCGTCACTATTGGCGGTTTTGTTGCTCATAAACTCCTTAATCAGGTCACGGTCGCCCGCGATCCAAAGCACGTCCTGATTTTCAATGATCATGGACGAATCGGGGTTCAGAATACGCTCTCCATTGCGTTCCAGGCCAACGATCATACCATGTGTTTTTTCACGAATCTGGCTGTTGCGGATCGTTTTACCTCGGATATTATATTCATTTCTAACTTCCACGCGTTCGAGGACAATGCTGTCTTCGTGCGCCATGTACACGTCCCCGTTGGTACTCACCTCCACGTGCCCACGAAAAATGTCGAGCTGTTCATCGGTCCCGATTACCTCAATGCGGTCGCAGGGATAGAGCACTTCCGTCGGCCGGGGCAGGTGAATGGTTTTGCTGCCACGTTCGATCAGTACGACATTGATACCGAAGTTCTCCCGGATTTTTAACTCCTGCAAACTCTTGCCGATTAGTGAAGAGTCTGCACTTACTTCCAGGAAGGCAAAGTGTGCGTCCCAGGGTAGTAATATCTTTTTAGACTTGCCGCTGCCTTCCAGTTGTCTTGCATTGAGATTTTGTAAAAACCTGTCTTCAATGCGATTATAGAACTGTTGCAGCCTTTGATAAAAAATCGCAAATCCCAGTACCATTATTCCCCCGCCTACACTGAGGGCTGTGGGTGTTGCGAAAAAGGAATTTAGCAGAAAACCCATGAGCAAAATGGCGATCAAAACCCGCGATAGTTCCAGTAGGAGCAAGGGCCCGCGACTGTATTTTCTGCTAAGCCAGATGAATGAATAAGCTTTGCGATTTGACCTTTTGAAGATCAGCGCCCACAGAAAAGGGGAAATCAGTAGGAATGTAATGCCAAACAGTACCGAGTTGGTAATGAATGTCTCCGGCACGCGGGTATGGAGCTGTTCGGCTAACTGACGCGACGCCGCCAGAATTATTCCAATCACCACCACAGAGTTCAGTACGACGGTTTGCGCGTAAGATTGTAGTATTTCCTTCCAGTGAGTGGTTTGTGCGATGGTTTCCGTACTGGTACTGTACCGGTTCAGGTAGAGTCGCCATTTCTCCGGTAATCGCTTGTCGAGCCATTCGTACAGCGGTTCTGAGGCTTTCATCATATAGGGCGTAGCAAAGGTCGTGATCACGGAAACACCGACGGCGATTGGATAGAGGAACCCGCTGGTCACTTTTAATGACAAACCGAGATTGGCAATGATGAAAGAAAATTCGCCGATTTGCGAAAGGCTCATTCCCGATTGTAAAGATTTTCTTAATGGCTGGCCTGAAATAACGGCTCCCAGCGTCACGAAAGTGGTTTTGCCAATAATCACAACAAGTACTAAAATCGCTGTCGGAACTGCGTATTCCAGCAGTAATCCGGGATTGATCAGCATCCCTACTGAGATAAAGAACACGGCGCCGAACAGGTCTTTCACCGGTTTTAATAAATGCTCAATCTTTTCAGCGTGTGTTGTTTCGGCCAATATCGAACCCATAATAAATGCGCCCAGCGCCGCGGAAAATCCTGCCTTGGTGACAAAGAATACCATTCCGAAGCAAAGCGCCACGGATGTGATTAATACACTTTCGTCATTCATCAACTTCCGGTAGCGCCGTAGCAATGTCGGGAAGACGAAAATGCCTCCCAAAAACCAGAGTGTAAGAAAAAAGAAGAGTTTTAAAATAGATTGAAGGAGTTCAAATCCCGCAAACTGCTGGCTGATCGACAATGTCGACAATAATACCATTAACAAAACGGCCGTCAGATCTTCTATGACGAGAATGCCGAGGACGACCCGTGTGAATTTCTGGGTTTTGATCCCCAACTCGTCGAAAGCACGGAAAATGATTGTAGTTGAAGAAATGGCTATAATTCCTCCGAGAAAGAGACTATCTGTTTTGCTCCACCCTAATAATTGGCCTGTTATAAAACCGGTCATCAGCATCATACTTACTTCAAAAAGGCCGGTAATGGCCGCAGTGTTTCCGACTTTGACCAGCTTTTTGAAACTGAACTCCAAACCCAGGTTAAACAGCAGAAAAATAACACCTATCTCCGCCCATATCTCAATGGTTTTGATGTCGGTAATGGTGGGGAACAAATGAAAATTAGGTCCAACAAGTAATCCGGCCAAAATGTATCCCAACACGATGGGCTGTTTCAATTTCTTGAAAATGAGGGTAATGATACCCGCCATCGAGAGTATTAAAGAAAGGTCAATGATTAGCTGTGGAACGTGAGTCATGAAGGGTTATCGTTGATGGAACATATTTTAGAATCAATAAAATACAAAAAGCCTTTGACGAATCAAAGGCTTTTGTGATATTAAGCTGCAAAAAGTACCGGGAGGTTTTTCAACCAACGCTACCTTCCAGACTGATTTCCAGTAATTTCTGGGCCTCTACTGCAAACTCCATTGGAAGCTGGTTAAGCACCTCTTTGGCGTATCCATTTACGATCAGCGCAACTGCCTGTTCAGTTGGGATACCACGTTGGTTGCAATAGAAAAGAATGTCTTCCCCGATTTTAGAAGTCGTCGCCTCGTGCTCGACCGTGGCCGAAGGGTTGCTTACTTCAATGTATGGGAAAGTATGCGCGCCACACTTGTCGCCCAGCAACAGTGAATCGCATTGGGAGAAGTTTCTCGCTTTGTCGGCTTTTTTGAAAACCTGAACCAGACCGCGGTATGAGTTCTGACTTTTTCCAGCAGAAATACCTTTGGAAACGATACGGCTTTTGGTGTTCTTTCCGATATGGATCATTTTGGTACCGGTATCAGCCTGCTGCATATTATTGGTAACAGCAACTGAATAGAACTCGCCGATGGAATTATCACCTTTCAGAATGACCGATGGGTATTTCCAGGTAATGGCAGAACCGGTTTCAACCTGTGTCCAGGAGATTTTGGAACCAGCGCCGTCACAAAGACCGCGTTTGGTCACGAAATTGTAAATTCCGCCTTTGCCTTCTTTATCACCAGGGTACCAGTTTTGTACCGTTGAATATTTAACATTCGCGTTTTCATGTGCGAAAATCTCTACGACAGCAGCATGCAACTGGTTTTCGTCACGCATCGGAGCGGTACATCCTTCCAGATAACTCACGTGGCTGTCGGCGTCACCGATAATCAATGTCCGCTCAAACTGACCCGTTCCCGCCGCATTGATACGGAAGTAAGTCGAAAGCTCCATCGGGCAGCGAACGCCTTTTGGAATGTATACAAAAGAACCGTCTGAAAACACTGCTGAGTTCAAGGCGGCGTAATAGTTATCTTTTGGAGGAACAACTGATCCCAGGTATTTTTTTACCAAATCGGGATGTTCGCGGATTGCTTCGCTGATGGAGCAGAAAATGATACCTTTTTCTTTCAGAGACTCTTTAAAAGTTGTGAAAACCGACTCTGAATCCATGACAGCATCTACTGCAATGGCAACACCTGACAGTCTTTTTTGTTCGTTGAGAGAAATTCCCAAACGCTCAAATGTATCGCGCAATTCCGGATCAATGTCATCCAGGCTATCAACTTGCTTTTTCTTTTTAGGCGCAGAGTAATATTTGATCGCCTGAAAATCGATTTTAGGGTAGTGCACGTTTGGCCACTTGGGTTCACTCATGGTAAGCCACAAATGGTATGCTTTCAAACGCCACGCAAGCATCCATTCTGGTTCATTTTTTTTGGCTGAAATGAACCTGATAATATCATCATTCAACCCCATCGGGGCTTCATCTGCTTCAATATCAGTTACAAAGCCGTATTTGTATTCCGAACTGGTGATTTCCTCCAACAATTCATCTTCTTTGCTCATAGTCGTATTTGTATCACACTGTGTTTCGTCGTTATTGTAACACAGAGATGTGGGATTGAGTTTAATCAGAGGGTCAAAAATACAGAAAATTGCGGACAAATCCGCCATAGCAATCAAAACCCCTGCTACGGATTGAGCTGTTTTCAATCCGTAGCAGGGGTTTTGAAGAATAAAAAATCTTATAAATATGAGCCTGAGCTGAGGTAGTTCTTCACGTAATCGGCCACACCGTCTTCGAGGGAAGTAAATGGCTTTGTGAAGCCTATCGAGCGGAGTTTGCTCATGTTGGCCTGTGTAAAATACTGGTACTTGTCTCGAATGTCGACAGGCGTATCAACGAAAGAAATATCAGGCGTTTTGCCCATCGCGATGAAGGTATTGGTCACCAGGTCTTTGAATGTTCTTGCGCGCCCGCTACCCAGGTTATATATGCCTGAGTTCTTGCGGTGGTGCATGAAAAAGATACATACATCGATCAGGTCCTTCACATAAATAAAATCACGCATTTGTTCGCCATCCTTAAAATCAGGGTTGTGTGACCGGAAAAGTTTCATTTTCTCAGTCGCCTTAATCTGGTTGTAAGCATGGAAAATAACGGAAGCCATTCTGCCTTTGTGATATTCATTCGGCCCGTATACGTTGAAGAATTTCAATCCGGCCCAGAAGAAAGGTTTCTTTTCCTGCTGCAATGCCCAGATGTCGAATTCATTTTTAGAATCGCCGTATGGGTTCAGAGGTTTCAGCTGCGATAATGTAGATTCATTATCATCATATCCATGCTCGCCGAGGCCGTAAGTGGCAGCCGACGATGCATATACAAGGGGAATTTGATAGGCTACACACTTTTCCCAGATCTGCTTGGAATAATTGACATTGAGCTCATCGAATATTTCTTTGTCAAACTCCGTCGTGTCCGTCCTGGCACCAATGTGAAAGATGAATTCCACATCCCGGTTGTTTTGATCAAGCCATTCAAAAAGAGTATCCCTTTCTACTTTTTCCTTGATCGTTTTTCCTTCCAGATTTTCCGCTTTATCAATTTTCGAAAAATCATCAACTGCAATAATGTTTTTAAAACCATCTTGATTGAGGCGGCTAATAAGTCCGCTGCCAATGAATCCGGCTGCACCTGTTACGATAATCATGGGAGAGATTATATGTTAAACTGTAAAAAGAATGCCAGATAAGAGTACACTTAGTGGCCAATCTACTCTTAAATTTTATCCTGAAATTGGATTTTTTTTAGTTATCCGCTTGTTGAACTGCAAAACTACGGATACAAGATGTAATTTTGTATCCTATTTATTAAGTGCGAGGAAGATTTATGATTTACGTCACGAGAAAAGAGCATTTCAATGCGGCCCACCGGCTTTTCAATCCGGCTTGGTCAGAAGAGAAAAACCAGGAAGTTTTCGGGCCATGTGCCAATAACAACTGGCACGGACATAATTTTGAGCTGATTGTTACGGTTAAAGGGAAACCGGATGTTGATACCGGTTTTGTGATTGATTTGAAAGTGCTGGGAGATATCATTAAAAACGAAGTGGTAGACAAGGTTGATCATAAAAACCTGAACCTGGATGTGGACTTCATGCGTGGCAAAATGGCTTCCTGCGAGATTTTTGTAATGGAGATCTGGAATATTCTAGCTCCTGCGGTTTCGAGCGCAGCGCCCAATGCAAAACTGCATTACATTAAACTTGTAGAAACCCCCAAGAATTTCGTAGAATACTACGGCGAATAAAAATGAAATACTACCTCATTGCCGGAGAACGTTCAGGAGATTTGCATGGCTCTAACCTGATCAAGGGAATTAGAGAAAGCGACCCGAATGCGGATTTCAGGGGATGGGGCGGTGATATGATGAAGGCGGAGGGGCTGGAACTGGTAACACATTATAAGGATACTGCTTTCATGGGGTTCCTGGAAGTAGCGCTTAACCTGCGCAAGATTTCCGGATTTCTAAAAAAGTGCAAAGCAGATATACTTGCTTACCAGCCGGACGCACTGGTACTCATTGATTATCCCGGATTTAACCTTCGCATTGCGGCATTCGCCAAAGCAAAGGGCCTGAAAGTTTTCTATTACATTTCTCCAAAAGTGTGGGCCTGGAACCAGAAACGGGCTTGGAAGATCAAAAAGAATGTCGATCACATGTTCGTGATCTTTCCATTTGAAATCGATTTTTATAAAAAGTACGACTATAAGGTTGACTATGTCGGTAATCCTTTAATGGACGCCATCGCCGCATTCAAGCCTGATCCTGATTTTAAAAAGAAGAATAACCTGGACGACAGACCGATCATCGCGCTGCTGCCTGGTAGCCGGAAGCAGGAAATCACCGGGATGCTGGACCTGATGTTGACTGTACAACCCCATTTTCCTGACCATCAGTTTGTTATTGCCGGTGTTAGTAACCTGCCTTCGGCTTTATATGGGCAATATAGTTCCTCGGATCGGGCTACTATCGTTTACGAAAGCACGTATAACTTGCTGTCAGTGGCGCAAGCTGCATTGGTAACGTCCGGTACTGCCACTTTGGAAACCGCGCTTTTCAATGTCCCTGAGGTAGTTTGTTACAAAACGAGCGGATTTTCGTACGCTGTCGCCAAACGCCTTATCCGGGTACCCTACATTTCGTTAGTCAATCTGATCCTTGAAAAAGAGGCCGTCAGAGAGCTGATCCAGGATAATTTGAATGAAAAATTACTCGTGGAAGAGCTGAAACAAATTATCCCCGGCGGAGCAAAACATACGGTTCAACTCAATGACTACGCTACTTTGCAAAAGCTGGTAGGCGGCCCGGGCGCTTCTCAGCGGGCCGGGAAGTTGATTGTGGGTTATATATAATTTAATTTTATATAAAATTTAGAAACATTTAGTTCTTTCGTTTATATTTGAGAAGGTATACTATTTATTGAAATAATTAATTATTCAATAATCTCAACTACAAATGAAAGACGTATCAATCATCACGCTCAGGCTGCATAAATGCGCCGTCACCTTATTCTCAGTTCTCGTTACATTCAGCACTTTCTCCTGTCTGTCCACGAGCGAGCCTGATACCATCATCATCACCGGAGATATAGGAGATTCGCGTTCGACGCTTGAAGGGAAGAAACTGTACCTGGGCAATGCCGATACCCGAGAATTTGTGGATTCTACCTTTGTGAAGGATGGCAAGTTTAAACTTGAAATAAAACCTGCTGACAACTTTATTCCTTTTCGCAGCAGCATTCTGTATGCTACTCAAAATCCCAGGCAACCTTACCAACTTATCGGTTACAAAAATCCTTATTTCAGGAAAACCTATGAAAGTAATTTTTATGCGGATAAAGGGATAATGCGTTTAAAGAGGGATACGTCCGTCCATATTAAAGGTAGGGAGATATTTAGTTTCCTTGTCGACAAACCCAATAAGCAAACAGAAGTCGCATTCAGACATTTGTCTTTCAAAGCCAATCCTGAGCAGACTTTGGAAAAGAAAAACTATAATGCTTCGCTTGTAAAAAAATATCCATATTCAATTGATTTGATAAATCAGCTGGACTGGGCGAAACAGTCATTCAAGGATAACGAACTGGCGGCTTTGATTTCTCTTTTTGATAGTTCCGTCGTGCGCACGGCTGACTTTCAAAGCATTAACAATTATGTGCGGTTTCAGAATAAGACTGGCAGTATGTTTCCTGAGGATATTTTATTGAAAAAGCCCGATAATTCGCTCGCATCGAGTATTTTGAACGATAAATACAAATACAATCTGGTCGTTTTCTGGGCAAGCTGGTGTGGTCCATGCCGACAGGAAATCCCTCAGGTGAAGTCGCTTTATTCAAAGCATAAAGATAAACTCAACATTTCCAGCATTTCAATTGACGCAAAGGAAGAGGCCTGGAAAAAAGCTTTGGGCCAGGAGAATATGCCGTGGAGTCAATTTATAGCCAATCGTGATTCTTCATTTACCAAACTCGACAAGAAATATAATCTTCAATCCATTCCTGTATGGCTTCTTTTTGATTCCAATCATAACCTTATTGCCAGGCAGGTAGGTTATGATCAAGGCAAGAATGCGATCGATAAAAAAGTGGAGGAATATTTATTAAGTAAGAACTAATCGGGGATGGCCAGCCTTTTTGAAACAAAGTTTGATTGATCATTTGTATTTAAGTAGGAAACTACGTATAATTGAACATTAATTCAAAATGGCGTTATGAATATTTTTAATGAGCTGGGCGGATTGGCTATTTCTACGCGATTACAGCGGTTGAGTGACCAGTTTCGGAAAGAGGGAGTTTTGATTTATAAGGCAAATGATATCGATTTTGAGCCCAAATGGTTTCCTGTGATTTATGCATTGCATGTCAAAACTTCGCTGAGCATTATCGAACTCTCGGAAGAGATCGGTTACGCGCATCCGTCGACGATCGGTTTGCTGAAAGAGCTGGAAAAGAACGGTTTGGTGGAGTCTTTCAAGGATTCAAAGGACGAGAGAAAGCGAATGGTCAGACTTACGGAGAAAGCTCAGAAGCTGGTGACTAAAATGCAGCCGGTTTGGGAGAAGATGAAAAAGACGGCCGAAGAAATTACGAATACTGCAAATAACCTGTTACTAGCTATGGATGAGACAGAGTATCAACTAAAAAAAGAGGGTTTTCTTGACCGGTACCTTCGTTTAACCCAAGAGGAAACGGATTCCTCGGTCAGCATTGTAGATTATAAGCCGGAGCACGCCAAGGCATTTTACGATCTCAATTATGCTTGGATCTCAGAGACTTACGAAGTGGAGCCGGAGGATGAAAAGACATTGTCGGATCCTGAAAAATACTACCTGAAAGACGGTGGGGCTATTTTAATGGCTTTGTACAATGACGAAGCCGTGGGTACCTGCGCGCTGAAATGGAGTGGCGAAGAAATTGTTGAAATGAGTAAAATGACGGTTTCCAAAACCATGCGCGGCAAAAAGATCGGTGATCTGCTTGGCAATGCGGTTATTCAGAAAGCTGCGGACCTGGGGGCGAAAAAGGTGATTCTTTACTCGAACAGAAAAGGCTCGGCGGCTGGCATTAACCTATATAAAAAGCTGGGTTTCGTAGAAGTACCATTATCCGGGCACAACTTCAAACGAGCAGACATTAAAATGGAAATGGAATTGGCTTGAATGGAAATCTTACTTAAATATCTGTTCAAGATCAATTTTGAGGTCGGGAAAAATGGCCGACTGTAATATGTTAATAGCTGGTTTCAGGCCTATATAAGTGCCGTGTTCGTTTAATACATAGGCGAATACGGCATTTTCCGCTGGCTCAACAAGCCAGTATTCACGTACTCCTGATTCTTCGTATAGTTCGAATTTAATGTCCATTTCCTTGCGGGAGTTGCCGGGAGAAAGTATCTCAACAATCAAATCAGGGGCGCCCAAGCATCCTTTTTCATCTAGTTTTCCCTCATCACAGATCACGCAAAGGTCCGGCTGAACTACAGTGTAAATTTTGGTATCTGAGGACTGGCTATTTTTCTTGTGTAACCGTACATCAAAAGGAGCATAGAAAACCTGGCAGTAATGATTTTTAAAAAACATGCCCATCTCCAAATGTAACTTTCCTGAAATTTTCTGATGCCGGACATTAGGTGCCGGTGACATCTTAAAGATTTTCCCTTTGATGAGTTCTAAACGCTCTTCCAGACGCCAGAGAAGGTAGTCAGCGTAGGTGTAGGTCCCGTTGAGATCCAGTTGATTGATATCCTTGATTGTAGTCGACATAGTGCTGCTGTTTCAGGTAAAGCTACCGAAAAACGACAAAAGAGTAAAATGAAAGTCTTGATTTACGTTTTCCGTTTCTTCTTCCTCGCCGAAGGAAATAATACATTATTCAAAATCAGCCGGTAGCCGGGGGAATTGGGGTAGAGATTCAGGTCAGTTGGCATTCTGCGGCCTCCGCCTCCGCGACCTTCCGGGTCGTGGCCTCCGTAGAATGTCCATTGACCCCGGCCGAGCTCGCCATAAATGTAGCGATCGGAGGAACTGCTGGTACCCATGACCAACACGCTAGGCTTGACGGTGTACTTAGAAAAGGCAGTCGTTTGTCCAAAAAACTCCCGTACCAAATGCTCATGATTTTGAACCAGCATGGCCGGTATCACGTCCCATTTGGCCGAAAAATCGAAAAGTGAGAAGTATGCATCATTCTCGCCCCAGCCACGAAACCTGCCAGCGGAGGAATTGATGTCGGAGAAATTCATCCCCTCGTAGTCGTCGAGCTGCAGTTTGAAATTGTAAAAGGCGAAAGTCTTGTCGAAATCCAGTTTGGACTGTGCGTCGGGGTCGATGCCGTCACCGTCGAGGTTATCGACAATGTCGAGACCTTCCGCTGCCAGTGCAATATCAAAAGTTTCCGCTCCGGAGCACATGGCGAATAAAAATCCGCCTCCCGCACAAAATTCCTTGATAGACTTTGCAACCGCCAGCTTCATTTTAGAAACCTTTGTGTAACCAAACCGGCTAGCAATCGCTTCCTGAGCTTTGATGTCAGTTTGAGTAGTCCTACGCAGGTTTTTGCCAAATTGACCGGTGAAATCTTCGTGATGCAAATGCAGCCAGTCGTATTTCGGAAGTTCGCCTTTCAGAATTTCTTCGTCGTAAATGACTTCAAATGGAATTTCAGCATATTTCAAAACCAGCAAAACCGCATCCGTATTTTCAAACTCGGCGGGACTGATTTTGATCGGAGAATAAACCGCAATTCTCGCTGCCTTGAACAACTTCACCACGTCCATATTCACATCCGGGCTGCTGATCTGGCTCACGATCTGCGAACTAGCAGCCTCCGATAACACTTCGTAGGAAATCGCCCGTAGCTTACATTCATTTTCAATGGATTTGGCATATTGAACCTTGAAGCTGCCGCCGCGATAATTGAGCAGCCAGTCTACTTCAATGTCTCCTTTCAGCAGCATATAGGCAAGGCCATATGCTTTCAGGTGGTTTGTCTGTGTCTGATCCATCGGAATCAGGATCTGGTTTGCTAAACAAACACCGGAAGTCAGTATCAAAAACAGTAGAGTAACCCTTTTCAGCATACTGTTAAAGTTTAAAGGTCGTGAGCTGCAAAGTAGGGGGAGGGTTATCAAATTTAACAAATAAAAATTGGATTCATCATGCTGAAAACGAGTTTTTTAGCTGTAAATCTGTAAGATTCAAATCAGGATTATCATTTTTTAAATGTTTTGTGTTTCGGCGCACCAATTCATGAGGAAATAGTGCCATAACTGGTTATTTTTGGAATATACGTTCCTAATCTCCTTTTTCATGACTGAAACTGATATACTTGGCTACGCTTTAAACAATTTTGCGGAGATCGGAGAGGAGGCTTTTGCATTGTCATTACCTTATTGGCAACGAAAGCAATACGGTAAAGGAGAGTTTTATAATGAGTACAAAAATGTCTGCAAACACCTCGGGTTCATTCTGGACGGGGTTTTCAGGACTTATTATATCAATGACGATACCGCCGAGGAAAAGAATGTGTTCTTCTTTTCCAAAAATCAGGTCGTAGTTTCCTACAAGAGTTTTGTGACACAAACTCCCTGCAACTATTACACGGAGTCAATGGTGGACTCTACCATTCTATACATTCACATCAATCACCTGAAAGAACTTTATCAAAAATCACATCAATGGGAAAGGTTTGGCCGATTAGTGGCCGAAACGGCTTTCAATATAGCCATGACGAGGGCCGAAGACCTGATGTTCCTGACGCCCGAAGAGCGCTACCTGGATCTGATCCGGAAACATCCCGACATCTTTAATAACGTTCCACTGTACCACATTGCGTCTTATTTGGGCATTCAGGCCCCGTCATTGAGCCGTATCCGAAAAAGAATGATGGGTAAATGACGATCTTAACCGAGGTTAATTTTATTGTCTCCGATACTGCTGAATTTTGTCATGTTCAAAGCAAATAACAAGAAACAAAATTCATTTTTAAACGATAGAAATCATGAAAAGCAGTAACACAAAAACCATCGTATTTGTAACAGGAGCATTCGTTAGTAACAGCGGTTGGAATCCATGGAAAGCCTATTTTGAAGCAAAAGGTTATACTACTTACGCACCGGCCTGGCCATTTAAAGATGCGCCCGCAGCGGAACTAAGAAAAAGACAACCCAATGATACTGACCTGGCTGCATTAACATTGACTGAGGTGATAGACCATTATGCGAATTTTGTAAAATCGTTGCCTGAGAAACCAATCATTATCGGACATTCACTGGGCGGATTAATTACGCAGGTTTTGGTAAACAGAGATTTGGCGGCCGCTGGTGTAGCCATTCACTCGGTACCTCCGCAAGGCATTATCCCTTATGAATTCTCGTTTTTGAAAGCAGGCTACAAAGTGCTGGGACTGTTTTCTTCTTTGAAAAAAACCTATCTGATGTCACTGGCTGACTGGCAATATGCATTTACCAATGGAATGTCCCTGGAAGACCAAATAAAATCATACGAAGAAAATACGATCCCGGAATCTAAAACAGTAGGCAGGGGCGGATTGGGTTCAGCCGCGAAAGTTGATTTCAAAAAACCACACGTACCATTGTTGCTCACTTCCGGTGATAAGGACAACATTATCCCTGCCTCATTGAATACCCGGAATTTCAAGGCTTACAAAGCCAATGGTTCCGTACTCGAATACAAAGAATTCCCCGGTCGTAACCACTACGTTTTGGGACAACCTACCTGGACCGAAGACGCCGACTATATCTTGGAATGGCTTGATAGAAATTAATGTTCATAACACTCCCGTTACTCCTATGAAAACAGAAACCTCAGTACAGAATGAAAGAAGGCATTTCCTGAAACGGCTGGGTGCCGGATCGCTCGCAGCTATTGCACTGCCTGTTTTTGGAAACGAAAGTCATGCGCCATTCGTGGCACCTCCATCGGGTGATGCGCCGGATGAAAAGTACTGGGAGCAAATCAGAAAACAGTTTGCGGTGCCGCCCAATCTTATTATGCTGAATGCGGCGAATCTATGCCCGCCGCCGGCAGCGGTGAATGAACAGGTAAAAAAGATGCTGGACGGGCTGGAAAAAGACGTCTCATTCCAATATCGGGAGCAATTTTCGGAGAAGCGGAAGAAAGCAGTGGAGCTTTTGGCAGGATTTACAGGAGTAGCGAAAGAAGAGATCGGCATTACCCGAAATACCTCCGAAAGTAACAACATTATCGTCAATGGCCTGGACTTGAAACCGGGCGATGAGGTGCTGCTTTGGGACCAGAATCATCCCTCGAATGGAAGTGCGTGGGAGCAGCGGGCGAAGCGATATGGATTTACTGTTAAAAAAGTAAGTGTTCCTGCTACTCCGCAATCAGTGGAAGACCTGATCAAGCCATTCCGTGACGCTATTACGCCTCAAACCAAACTGTTGGGTTTCTCACACATTTCGAACACCAGCGGAATCGGGCTTCCTGCGAAAGAATTGTGCAAACTGGCAGCTGAAAAGAATGTATTGACGTTGCTGGACGGAGCGCAGTCATTTGGTTTCCTGGACTTGAACCTAAAAGACATTGGTTGTGATTTTTACACGGGTAGCACACACAAATGGTTTATGGGCCCGCTGGAAAATGGCATTCTGTATGTGAAAAAGGAAAGTGCCGGCAACTTATGGCCGAACATTATCAGCGCAGGCTGGAAAGAAGGTGCATTGACCGTGGACGAAAAATATTGCATGCTGGGGCAGCGTAATGAATCTACATTAGCCGGTTTGGTAGAAACGGTGAATTTCCACCAAACCATTGGTAAAAAGAACATTGAAAATCGTGTCGTTCAGCTGAATACCTATCTCAAAGACCAGATTAAGTCCAAAGTTCCGGGTGCAAGCTTTGTCACGCCGCTGTACCCCGAATTGAGCGGAGGCGTTACGATCATTAGTTTTCCCGGAAAGAAACCGGCAGAACTTTCTAAAAAGCTTTACGAAACACACGGCATTGCAGCCGCACCGACGGGCGGTATCCGTATGTCGCCACACATTTATAACACTATGAGCGATATGGACAAGGTCGTAAAAGCCTTGCAGGCATTATCCGTTTAGTTTTAGTGAAAACGTATCGTGTGCCGGAAGGGTGTAAAACCTGTCAGATATACCGTTGGCGCTTCCATGGCAGGTAATGCGCCGCGCAATGCAATGTTTTTATGCAAAGCAAGGCCCGGGCCAAATGAAACAGTATCGTCTGCAAAACGGTAGCTGCCTGTTTCCTCTTTGAGCAGCCACGAGTCTTTCGTATTTTCAATTTTGGTGACACCTTTCAGTTCGCCGCCCGGCCTGAATATCAGTTCCAATGCAGCCGGAACACGTTCGGTACCATTGGTCGTGATTTCGATTTCCATACCATCGGTCGTTTCCCGGATCAGGATTCGGGTTTCGAGCTTTTGTACCTCGCTTTGAGGGCGGGTGGCTTTTGGCATTTTCTCCCAGTCGCCGTCGGCGGAGATCGCTTCTTTCGCAATGGGTTGGAAGTAAGGGCCTTCCAGCTTTTGGGTCAATTCCCAGGTATTGCCGTTTTGTACGAGTTTCTCAGTTTGAAATTGTCCTTTTCCAAAAAATGAAGAAGCAAACCGCACGCCCTGCAACACTGCATTGCCTTTCATAAAAGTAAACCAAACCGGATTGTTGGCGATCAATGTACAGTCGCGCTGATTTCTGCGTATCCGCACAAGGCCGGAATTTGGGAATGTTTTGACATAGTCAACAGGTAGGGCTTTGTCGGCGGGAAGTTCGGCCCACAATGTAGCATCGGTCAGGAAATAGTCCAGAAAGGCGCCTGTTTTGGGCGCGGCCGTTTTTTCAATCAGTCGGCACATGGCGGCATAAGTGCCATTCTGATCTTTAATGGCCAGGTACCGGTAAGGATAATAGTAATTTTCGAGTGTACCAATGATCGCCTTATCCTGTCGTCCCGACGCATCCGTTACGATTTCAGCATTGGGATGCACATAATACAAGGTCATATCCAGGTTTTTACGTACATCATTCAGCGGTTCTGGTTTTTTCAGCCCCTTTGAAACTGTGATCAGCAAACGATCTGTCAGCGATGAATAAATGAAGGTACTTTTTTCATTGTACTGCCCATCTTTGTCGATATCAATGTGTTCACCCAGCCATTGCTCGGCCCGGGCAACATATTTTGGGTCAGGCCAAAGTTCATTCAGCTTGGTCAGCGCGGCAGAAACTACCCAGCGATGGTTAGGCGTATGAATCCCTCCCACACTCAGCGCATTACCCGCGCGGACCAGAAAAGTTTTGAGATTTGATAAAAACTTCTCAATTCCATGCGTACCCGATTTTTCAACCAAAGTGTAAGCCATCGCAAGCCTTTTGACAATAAAACCGGTATCAGGAGTTGAATGGAAATTGGTCGAAAGCAGGTCAATGGTCCCGTCGGCGTGCTGCGTACGGATGAGGTACAGCGTCGCGAGGTTCATATCGGCCAGCAATTCCGCAGACTGGTAAAATTTGGAAGAAGGAGAAAACAATGCACACGCGCCCCATTGTACCAAAGCAGCCGTACTGTGCGGATTAAGAATGTCGAATCCATCCTTTAACCCGCCATAAGTCTCTCCCTGCACGTTTTTGATCTGATAAGTCCTCAGCGATTCGACTCCTTTGTCATTTTGAGCGACGAGGGCCAGCAGCCAGGGCGGCATTTTATCTGCATTGATTTTGTCAGGAAAAATTCCTGACAAATGAGCGACTGGTAATGCACAAAGGGCTACAGTATTGTTTTTTACAAATTGTCTTCTGTCCATGAAGGTACTTTTTACTTTGGCAGTAAAAGGACAAGAGAGCAGGTGGATACTGGAAAGCCAATGTTTTTTAATTATTCACCGTGATGCTGTGAAGTGAGCTTGGCCACATCATAGCCACGTTCCCGGCATCGTGCAACGATTTCTGAATACAGCTTTTTGTTCATATTTTTCTTGCGGCTCATGATAAACAGAAGCTTATGCTCGGGATGGCCCACAACCGCATAAGAGTAGTCGGAAGCGAGCTCGATCACCCAATAATCCAGCTTGAACGGCCACACAAACTGGCATTTCATCCTTGCGCCGTGATCCGTATTTTTATATACTTTCGAACGAATGGAGAAAACCTCCTCGCTACCGGGCTTTTTGTAAGAGGTCACTACATCAAAATACCCGCCCGAGCTATTCCAGGTATATTTTCCGGTGGTTTCCCGGCTGCCTTTGTCGTAGGATGTCGGAATGGAAGAAAGTGAGTACCAGGTTCCTGAATAGTGTGCCACGTCAAGATTATCAACCGTGGAGTTGGGAATCCTACTCTCATTAAAAAACCAAGTCAGAAGAATCAGGCTGATTAATTTCATAGGAGCTTTTTGAAATGATATACGCCCCGGCAATGCTCCTGGATCGGTTTCTGAAAAAAAGCCGCATTCTGACTTGATTTATCACTAAAATCGTATCCGTTTTCCAACCCTCTGAAATATGTTTTTGTCTTAACATTTGATAACAAATCAATCCATTAATTTTGTCAGATTTTAAGTTAGCCATCATCAACCAAAACCGATCATTAAAAGGCCGCATCTTTAAATGAAAACAACTCTACTGCGTAATTTAAGTTTAGGTTATTTGCTTCTGCCGAACATTATCTTTTCACTCGGCTGGTTCCGAATGCCTATTTCGATCTTATTGGTTGCCGGATTAATTTTCATGTTTATCCAGAGTTACGAACGTGAAAAAACGCTTAAAACCGATCTGGACACCAGGCAAATGATGCAGATTTCTTTGATCTCCCTGCTGATCATCGCATTCTCGGGAATAGGCGGGTTCTGTTTTCAGGCTTTTGATTTCTGGGCCCATAACTCCAAATATTATACACTCTATAATCAATCCTGGCCCGTTTTATTCAAAGAAAATGGCCGGTATGCATGCCACTATTTTGGTTTTTTCCTGGTACCGGCGCTTATTTCGAAAGGGCTGGGCGAGCTCTCGGGCATTGCGCTTTACCTCTGGGCCTCGGTTGGGCTATTTATAGGACTTTGCTGGATTTTTGTATTCACGAGTAAAAATTATCTCGCGCTTGTATTCTTCCTGTCGCTGGGCGGTGTGGGGCACATTACCAAAGTGCTTTTGCTTCATGCAATTGGTCTCAACTATCACGTACCCCCATTTTTCACCGAGATCTGGCCGGTATTGTATCAAACTCAGTGGGCGCCCAATCAGCTTATTCCGATCATCATCGTTTCCTGCATTCTGTTCCACGACTACGTTTATGCAAAAAGACCAGAAAGAAGCTTTCTGGCTGTTACCGCGATTTTTATTTGGGGAATATTCCCATCCATTGTTTTCGTCATCATCTTTGGTATTCTGGTACTGTTCCGCTACCACAAAGATTTGCGTTATTTCCTGCATCCGAGGGCGATGATGGACATTATGGTGCCCGGGTTACTTTTTATTCCAACATTCTTTTATTTTTTGTCAGGGAAAAATTCGGTGGTTGCAGGCTTTATCTGGCAGTTCAAGCCGTTGAATGAAATAGCCTTCCATTACTTTTTCGGGGTTGTGGTAGACCTGCTGGTACTATATGGAATTGTGCTGTTGCTCAATCTCCACAAAAGCGCTTTCAGTGGCTTCATTCATGCATTATTCGCGCTGCTGATCATGATTTCACTGGTCAGAATGGGCAAATGGAACGACTGGTTTCTTCGCGGCAGTACTCCGGTACTGACATTGCTTTCCTTGTTCATTCTGCACCGGTTCTCCGTCTGGATTAAAGAGCGGCCTGACTGGTACAAGATGAAAATGGCCTATCCGGTAGTGTTATTTCTGCTTCTGGGCCTCATTGTACCTGTTTCGCACATTACACGCGCATTGAAAGAGAACCTCATCACACATATGTTGTTCCCCGATCTGGTGAAATTCACGCCCTATCCTTATAATCAGTACGAGGATTTTTACCAAATGGGCAAGGTGATTTACTCGCAACAGGAAGCCAATCAGTTTTTAGGACAAAAAGGCTCCTTTTACGAGGTATATCTGGCTCGATAGTGGTCAGTTAATTTACTTTTTGCCGACGGTCTCAATGAATTTCGGGGCAGCCCGATTTTTGGAAACCTGCTCGTAAGCATAAGCAATGCCGATCAGTCCGGGCTCGTCGTAAGCCTTTCCGAGGAACGATATGCCGACAGGGAGCTCATCCACCTTGCCCATCGGGAGGGTAATGGAAGGAAAGCCGGAGATAGCAGCTGGCCCATATGCGCCATATCCCGTCCAAAAATCGCCATTAACGAGGTCAATACACCAGGAAGCTCCCGTGGCAGGGCCGCAGAGCGCATCGAGTTTATCGTCTTCAAACTTCTTGTTGAGCGAGTCGGCGACACCGGTTATTTTGCTCAATGCATCCTTATATGCTTTGGTATTCAAATCTCCTTTTGCTTGCGAAGTTTCAAACAATTCCTGCTTGAAGTAAGGCATTGTTTTGGCTTCATTTGCTTTGTTGAATGCAATCAGGCCTTCCAATGATTTGATCTTTGCATTGGAATGTGACAGATAGTTATTCACGCCGTCCTTGAACTCAATTTGCAGCAATGCTGATTCAGCGCCATCCAGCGCCTGGGTTTTCATATATTCCACTTCCACGATCACCGCCCCAGCTGCTTTCATTTGGGCTATTGCCTTGGCCAAAAGTGAATCGATACCTTCGTGGACTTTCAACATGCTTTTTTCTACTCCGATCCTTTTGCCTTTCAATGCCGCGGAATCGAGGAATTTGGTATAGTCAACAGGTATCGGGGAGGTAGCAATGTGTCTTGCCGGATCAGCCGGATCATTGCCAGTCATAGCGCCGAGCAAAGCTGCTACATCTGCGACAGTTCGTCCAAATGGACCCGCCGTATCCTGTGTTTTGGAAATTGGAATGATACCGGACCTGCTCACCAGTCCGACCGTAGGCTTAATTCCCACCACGCCATTCATCGACGCGGGGCAGGCAATGGAGCCATTGGTTTCGGTCCCCACAGCTACTGCACAGAGGTTGGCAGCTACGGCCACGCCTGATCCCGAACTGGAACCGCAGGGTGAACGGTCTAGTATATAGGGATTCTTCGTTTGACCTCCGCGACTGCTCCATCCGCTCGACGCCCGCGTGGAACGGAAGTTGGCCCATTCGCTCAAATTGGTCTTACCAAGTATTACTGCTCCGGCCTCTCTGAGTTTTTTTACAACAAATGCGTCATTACCCGCAACATTGCCAGCCAACGCAAGTGAACCGGCGGTAGTCTGCATTTTATCAGCGGTATCAATATTGTCTTTGATCAAAATAGGGATGCCGTGCATCGGGCCTCTCGTTTTTCCTGCTTTTCGCTCCCTGTCCATTGCCTCGGCGATGCTCAATGCGTCCGGGTTTATCTCGATAACAGCATTCAGTTTCGGCCCCTTCTTATCCAGTTTGGCGATTTGATCGAGATAGAAGCTGGTAATGCCCTGAGAAGTCAGCACTCCGCTTTTCATTTTTCTCTGCAGCTCAGCCACGCTCATTTCCGATAAATCGGGCCCGGTGGCTGTTGAACCGGTACCTGCTGCATCGGCTTTTGAATTAGATTGACTGAATGGAATGATGATGGATGATAAACCTGCGGCTGAGCCTAACCGGATAAAAGTTCTTCTTTTCATAGGAATGAATATGCTGAGACGGTTCCAACGCAATATATAAAGTATGGAAACCAGCAGTTCACTTTTGGGTGAGGAAATCTGTGAATTTTTTCCAGATCCACAGCGCCAGCACAACAGGAGACATTACAATCGTGGTGATAACTGTGGCCACTGCGAGGATGGATCCGAACATGACCCGAAGTATAATTAGTAGGAGGCGATTCATTGTAACCTTGCGTGTATAGTATTGTAGTATAGATTTGATTGTCGATAGAATAAATTGAATTATTATACTATCATACAATAGAATATTAGCTATTGATTTCTATCGAATGTTAGCTATTGATCTAAAAATCATCTAAATATATAATAAAATCATAATATTTTTTTGACTGGTACGGTTATTTATTTAACTTTGTCAATGAAAAATATCATATAAACATTACGGTTATGAACTTCCTGTCAAACATTATATATTATTCCGGAAAGCTGTTATTTGCAACGATCCTATTCGTTGCAATGATCATTTCAACCATCATATCCCTGCCGTTTATCGGAGTGGGTATGTTAAAGGATGCCATGGCCTCGCATCATCACCATGCTGACCCTGACAATCTGCTGGATTATTACGGATAGTATTCGGCTGAAAATCAAAAAGATAAGCGAGGGTATGGATTCACAATCCATACCCTCGCTGCATTAAAGGGGTTTGCCGATTTCAAAACATAATTTACTTTGCGGTCTGTAATTGGGCAAAATGAGTTAATTTTCAGGCCGTTTTCTTCGACTACAACATGAATACTATTTTAAGGTCCCTGAAAGTTGCTGCGCTGTTTTGCCTGTTTTCCATTCATTCTGATGGCCAGGAAATGCGTTATAGCTTTGAAAAGGGAATGATGGGCTCTCCTTTCAAACTGGTTTTTTACGCCACCGGTGACTCACTGGCCAACCTTGCTGCCAAGCGTGCATTTGAAAGAATTGAAAAACTAAATGAAATTTTGAGTGACTACCGCGACGGTAGCGAAATAAACTTGCTATCGGCTCAGTCTGGTAGCGGAAAATGGGTTCCGGTAAGTAAAGATTTATTTGACATACTTGCTGTTTCACAGGATATTAGCAAAAAAACAGGTGGTGCATTTGATGCTACATTAGGGCCGGTCGTTCAAATGTGGAGACATGCCACCCGCAAAGGGATTTTCCCTCCCCAAGAAGAGATCCATGAAGCTTTACAAAAGACAGGATATACCAAAATGCAACTGGATCGTGCCAAGCAAAGTGTTTTGCTGATCCAAAAAGGCATGCGACTGGATATTGGCGGATTAGGAAAAGGATATGCTGCCGAAGAAGCCATAAAAGTGTTGAAAAACATGGGCATTACTTCCGCCATGATGGATGCAGGTGGAAAAATAGTCCTCACCAACCCGCCTCCGGGTACCAAAGGCTGGAATATTACGATTTCCAATGGCAGCGATTCCCTCAAAACCATGGCGCTTTCAAATGTGGCCCTCGCTACTTCCGGCCCCACTTACCGATTTATGGAATACAAAGGCGTGAAATATTCACATATTGTTGATCCACAGACAGGTATAGGGCTGCTATTCCATGTTCGGACTACGGTGATTTCACCCGACGGCACAGTTGCCGATGCTTTGGCGACTGCATTCAGCGTGGCAGGAATCGATAAAAGTAAGGCCTACCTGAAACATTTCCCCGGAAGCCGCGTGTGGCTGGTGGAAAAGCAGGACGAGCACATTGCCGACTGGAATATGCTTGAATAATTGCAGGTTAACTGAAAGCTGGTTATGACGAAAACGATTTTTATTGCGTCCGCGGAGCCTTATGCCGGTAAATCAGTGATCGCCTTGGGGCTGGTAAATATGCTTCTCGCCAAGACGAAAAAGATCGGTTTTTTCAAGCCTATCATTTCACAGCAGTCGCCCGGAACCCGGGATAAGCACATTGAAGCGATCCTCAACCACTTTTCTCTTCCAATCGCCTATGAGGACACGTACGCTTTCAGCAGACATGAGGTGTTGCAGCAGTCCGAGTCGGAGAATTGGCGGGAAATGATCAATACGATCATTGGCAAGTTCAAAAAGCTGGAAGAAGCTTATGATTTCACGGTTATCGAAGGAAGCGATTTCCTGGGTGAAGGTGTTGCTTTTGAGTTTGAAACCAATGCTGCTATCGCCAAAAACCTGGGCGCGCCGGTTCTGACGATCATTAACGGGGAAAATAAGTCTACCGAGCAGATCATTAATTCCGCACTGAATGTACTCCGTAATTTTGAATCCCGAGAGGTACAGGTGCTGGGCATCATCGCAAACCGTGTGAAACCGGAACAGGTTGATGATGTGCACGAATTGTTGCGCATGCAGTTACCTGAGGATATGATGCTGACGGTGATCCCGTGGGACAAAAACCTGCAAAGTCCAACAATGAAAGAGATCGCCGATGCGCTGGATGCAAAAGTCCTTTTTGGTGAAAACCTTCTTTCCAGCCAGGTAGATCATTTTGTGACCGGCGCGATGATGCTCCCGAATTTCTTAAACCACATCAAAGAGAATGTACTGATCATTACACCAGGTGACCGGGGTGACATCATCATTGGTGCGTTGCAGGCTAACCTGTCTGCCAATTATCCCAAGGTGGCGGGTATCTTACTCACTGCCGGAACGGAGCCAGAGGAGCCCATTGTGCGGTTGATTGAAGGTCTTCAAACCATTGTACCGGTCATCTCAGTGCAAAAAGGAACTTTTGAGACCACGACGCGGGTAGGTGCGATTCATTCAAGGATTTCTGCTGATAACAAGAAGAAGATCACGCTCGCCATCGATATTTTTGAGAAATATGTGGATATGAAAGTGCTTGACGACAAGATCATCACGTTCAGGTCCGAAGGGATTACGCCGCATATGTTCCAGTACCAGCTCATGAAATGGGCAAAAAGCGAGAAGAAGCACATTGTATTGCCCGAAGGTAACGACGACCGGATTTTGAAAGCCGCCGCCCGTTTGATCAGTCAGAACATCGTGAACCTGACGCTGCTCGGAAATCCGGTGGAAATCGCGGCATCACTGAAAAGGCTCGGCTTGAACCTGGACCTCAATGCAATCAAAATCGTGGACCCGGCCACTTCCGAGAACTATGATTCTTATGTGGAGACATTGTATGCGCTTCGGAAATATAAAAATGTGAATGAAGAAATGGCCCGTGACCTCATGACGGACGTTTCGTATTTCGGTACCATGATGGTGTACAAAGGCCATGCGGACGGAATGGTTTCGGGTGCTGTGCATACTACACAGCATACGATCAGGCCGGCATTGCAGTTCATTAAGACCAAGCCTGGCGTTTCTCTGGTTTCCTCCGTATTTTTTATGTGCCTGCCGGAGCGGGTAAGCGTTTTTGGAGATTGCGCCGTTAATCCGAACCCGACAGCAGAGGAACTGGCGGAAATAGCGATCTCTTCTGCGGAAAGCAGCAAGCTGTTTGGCATAGAGCCGAGGATCGCCATGTTATCGTATTCTTCGGGCTCGTCCGGCGAAGGCGAGGACGTGGAAAGGGTGAGAGAAGCCACTGCATTGGTGCGGCAAAAGCGGCCTGACATTAAGATTGACGGGCCAATCCAGTACGATGCCGCGGTGGACCCGATGGTGGGTAGTCAAAAATCGTCAAATCCTGACGTGTCGGGAAGGGCGAGCGTGTTTATTTTCCCGGACCTCAACACGGGTAACAACACTTATAAAGCATTGCAACGTGAAACGGGTGCGTTGGCAATTGGGCCTATGTTACAGGGACTTAATAAGCCAATCAATGATCTGAGCCGTGGCTGTACGGTTGAGGATATTTTCAATACGGTCATCATTACGGCCATTCAATCGCAGGAGAACGCGGGGCACCGACACTAATCTATTGGGGCAATTCCATTGTGGCAATTCCATTGGGGGCAACGGAATTGTATAAATTAAATAATTTCTATCCTCAAATGAACATTTTAAATGATTGTTTAAATTATTCATTTAAAACGTTTGTGAGTTTGAAATTTATTTCCAACCTTTGAATCGATAATACTGGAACAACTGTTTTAGAAGATCAAAACAAACCTAATCGGTAATCAAAGTGAAGTGCATAGCAGAAAAGAGTGAGGATAAGATCAAGGAAGCGGCGAAGCGGGTTTTTCTGAAAAAAGGTTTCGATGGGACCACGTCGCGTGACATTGCGCGGGAGGCCGACATGAACATTGCATTGACCAATTATTATTTCCGTAGTAAGGAGAAGCTTTTTTTAGAGATTTTCAGGGACATCCTGGGAGAGTATTTTCAAAGTACCGTCGATATTCTGAATAAAAAGATTGACGTTAAGGCAAAGATTTCGGAAATGATTGAGAATGATTTCAAGATGATGAAAGAGGAACCGGACCTTATCATTTTTATCATGAATGAGATTCACAAAGAGCCTGACCGCCTTTTTCCTGATATGTCTTTTTTTCATCAGATTCGAAATACCTACTTTATACAACAGTTGGAGGAAGGTGTTGCAAACGGAACACTGAGGCCTATGCAACTCGAAACTATTTTGCCGCTGATTAAGTGTAATGTAGAGTTCATATTTTTGGGAAAGCACATTCACAAAAAGCTTTTCAACCTAACAGAAGAGGAATTTGAAGTTCATGCTGAGGCGCAGAAAGAACACGTTAAAGAAATGATCTGCAATTATTTGGTGATCGGTTAACAACGATTTTTTTTGCCCTGGGTTTAAACAACCATTTAAAATAAACATTTATTTGATCTACTGCTATGAAATTTAAATTTCATTTACTGGCCGTGCTATGCCTTTTAGCCACGCAAAGCCTGCATGCGCAGGACTACAATCTGAGCCAGTTGCTTGATCTGGCCATGAAAAACGATTTCAGCATTCAGTCTGCACGCCTTGACGAACTGAAAACCAATGCTAAGATTGACGAAGTGAAATCTGCCCTGTTACCGAGCGTGAATGTATCGGGTGATTATAAAAGATATTTCAAGATTCCCGGGCAGGTCGTACCGGCCAGTGCTTTCGGAGGACCGGAAGGTTCTTACAGCACATTGGCTTTTGGGTTGCCATACAATTTGTCTACTACGGCACAAGTAACTCAGAACCTGTACAATCCCTCCGTTAAATATGCTTTGAAAGCTGCCAACCTGAACCGCGAGCTGACATCATTGAGTACTGTGAAGACAAAAGAAGACGTTGCCTACAATGTAACAGACGCTTATTACAACCTTGTCACCGTGGTGCAACAAATGGCTTTTCTGGACAGTAACCTGGTGTCGCTGGACAAGCTTTATAAAGTCTCAAACCTTCTTTATCAGAACAAATTGGGCCAGAGAGTAGACGTAGACCGCATTATCATCAACAGAACTACAACAGAAACCCAGCTGGCTACATTAAAAGACAATTATAGTCAGCTGGTTAATTTGTTGAAATATTACACCGGAACACCGCAATCGGATTCTATTCGTATAGTAGTAAACGTTAGCGGTGTTGCGCTGCCGGCCCGGGATGGATTTGATGAAACAAGGCGTACTGATGTGGCGCTTTTACAAAAGCAAAAAGACCTGAACGAATTACAGGACAGGAACATTAAATCAGGATTAATTCCCACGGTAAATGCTTACGGAGTAGCCAATATGGCTTTTTATGCCAAAGCAGGGGAGAACTCCACTTTTCAGGATGTGCCGGGCTATTGGGCAGGTTTGCAGCTTAATTGGAGCGTTTTTGATGGACTTGCAAGAAGGGCCAAAAGAAGCCAGAACCAGATTGATAAGGAGAAATTGAATGTACAGTTGCGGCAGGTGAAAGAATCCATTCAAATGGAGGAGGCCAATGCTCGGAACAAGTTCGGGGTGGAGCAAAAGAACATTAACGCAAAGAAGGATCAGGTTGCACTGGCGGAACGGGTTTATAAACAGATCCAGCTTCAATTTAAAGAGGGTACTGTTTCTCTGACGGACGTCATTCAATCTGAAAACAGCCTCCTGGATGCGCAGAGCAACTATTTGACTTCATTAGTACAGTTGCTCAAAGCGGAACTGGAATGGAAAAAGGCCACGGGATCATTAATTCAAAAATAGTCAACACCATCATTATCTATCAACAGCCACATTATGAAACGTCTTTTTATATTTCTCGGTGTGATCGCCGTCATCGGCCTAACCGCAGCAAAGTTGCTGAGCAACAAAGAGCAGACAGCACAGAAAGTTTATGTTCCCGACCCGGACCCGAAAGTAGGTGTTAAAACAGCGGTGGCGGAAATGCGCAAATTATCTCAGGAATCGGCTTTTCTGGGCTCATTTACACCTAATCGCAAGGTCGAGATCCGTCCGCAGGCGGGTGGCGAAATCATTCGTCTGACAATCGAGGAGGGGCAATTTGTAAAGGCGGGGCAACTGATCGCCAAGCTGGACGATGAGCAACTACGTTACCAGGTGGAAGCTTTGCAAGTCACATTGGAAGGATATCAGAACGACCTGAAAAGATATGAAGTCCTGGTGAAGGGCGATGCAGTTCCGGCGGTGAACCTGGAAAGGACGCAGCTTAGTATTCGCAGCACGCAGGCGCAAATTAAACAACTGAACAAGCAGATCCAGAACACCAATATTATTGCGCCTTTTGGAGGGATCATTACTGCTAAAATGGTAGAAAAAGGTTCAGTAGTGAGCATAGGGACACCTATGGCGGAGATTACGGATATTTCTTCATTGAAACTGGTGGTTAACATCCCGGAGAAATCAATTAATGAATTTCGTACAGGTAAATCCATTGTCATTAAAACAGACGTAAATCCCGATGCCGACCTGAAAGGACGGGTGACGATGGTAGCCGCCGAAGGTGATGATGCGCACAATTACCCGGTAGAAATTACGGTGGCCAATTCGCAAAATCATCCGCTGAAAGCAGGTATGTATGGTTCCATCGCCAATTCGACAGACGTGAAAGGTGAGGCACTTTCCGTTCCGCGTCAGGCAATTATGGGATCGGCGAAGCAGCCGCAGCTATATGTGGTGGAGAATGGAAAAGCAGTGCTACGCTCGGTAGGGATCGGTTCTACCACGAACGATTACTATGAAATTACCAAAGGTTTGAAAGCAGGTGACAGGGTTGTTACGAGCGGACAGATCAATTTGCAGGATGGTACATCGGTCATTGCCCAGTAATTTATTCCAACAGACAGTATTATGAAATTTGTTGAAACCATATTAAAGCGTCCTTCGATGATTATCGTACTTTTTGCGATACTCTTCATCGGCGGATTGGCTTCCTACACGCAGCTCAGCTACGTGCTGTTACCCGAGTTTTCGGTACCAACCATCACCATTACTACATTATATCCAGGCGCGGCACCTACGGAAGTGGAAGCTGAAATCAGCAAGAAGATTGAGGATGCGGTGTCCGGCCTGGATAATATTGAAGAAGTTACCTCCAAATCATACGAAAGCGCTTCGCTGGTGATCGTGCAGTTCAAAGCTGGTACCGACATTGATAAAGCACTGGAAGATGCGCAGCGTGATGTAAATAACATGCTGAGTGACTTGCCGGACGATGCGGAAACGCCTTCTTTGTCCAAAATATCGCCTAGCGACCAGCCAATTATGCAGCTGCTGGCCACATCCAGTCTGCCCAACGAAGTGTTTTATCAGCAGGTAGAAGACAAGTACCTGCCTGTTCTTCAACAGATCCCGGGCGTTGCCGAGATCAATATGGTGGGTGGTGACCAGCGCGAGATCCGTGTGAATGTGAATAATGATAAGCTCAACTTTTACGGCTTGTCGCTGTTGCAGGTAACACAAGCCATTAACCAGGCTAATGTGGATTTCCCGACGGGGAAAGTAAAAAGCCCTTCTGAAAATATGACGCTTCGTCTGGCTGGTAAATTCGCTTCGCTTGACGACATTCGTAGCCTGGTGATCACGTCGCCTGTCAACGGAAGCCCGATTCGGGTAGGCGACGTAGCTGAAATTACCGATGGGCTCACCGATGCCGAGAGTATCAGCCGGTACAATGGCGTCAACGGGATTGGTATGTTTATCAAAAAACAGTCCGATGCCAATGCCGTGGAGATCAGTAAATCGGTTCAGGCGAAACTCGCTGCCATTGAAAAAGCCAATGCAAAGGACAAGGTCAAATTTGGGATTGCATACGACAGCAGCATTTTTACATTGGAATCGGTTGAGGCAGTTACCCATGACCTGATCATTGCGGTGATCCTGGTAGCGGCGGTAATGCTGCTTTTCCTTCATAGTTTCCGGAATGCATTCATTGTAATGGTTTCAGTACCAGCATCATTGATCGCCGCATTCTTGTTTATGTATGTGATGGGTTACTCGCTCAACCTGATGACATTGCTCGCATTGTCGCTGGTAATCGGTATTCTGGTCGATGACTCCATTGTAATATTGGAAAATATTCAGCGGCACCTTGAAATGGGTAAAGATCGCTGGACGGCCACGGTAGACGGTGTTACTGAAATCGGTTTTGCAGCATTGGCCATTACACTGGTGATTGTAGTCGTATTTGTTCCGATCACCATGGTTAATTCCGTGATTGCGGATTTGCTACGCCAGTTCTCGCTGACGGTAGCATTTGCGACAATGGTCAGCTTGCTGGTGAGCTTCACGCTTACGCCCTGGATGACCTCCAAGATGGCGCGTATCGAGCATCTTGATCCGAAAAATCCTGTTCAGGCATTTTTACTATGGTTTGAAAAAGGGTTGACCAAGCTGACGAAATGGTATCACGGAAGTTTGGAATGGGTTTTGAGCCACAAACTGGCCTTCTCGGGAATACTGATAGCCATATTCGCGATGACTGCCTGGGTAATGAGCCTTGGAATTATCGGTTCCGAGTTTGTTGCCGAAGGTGACCAGGGCAAGTTCCTGCTCACGATGAAGCTTGATAAAAGTGCTTCGCTGCAACAGAATAACCTCAATGCGAGAAGTATTGAAGACTATTTGAGGAAAAAACCGGAAGTGAAAACCATTTTTGCGAACGTAGGTGGTGCCAGTACCGGCTTGAACAGTTCAGGCCAGGGCGAGACCAATCGTACTGAGCTTACCATTGAGCTGGTTCCCGTGGAGGAAAGAAAGAATGCACAACCTACTGAGGACTATATGTTGGCAGTGAGGAAAGAACTGGAACAAAAGTTCGCAGGTGTGGAATTTAATTCCGCAGCGGTGGGTATAGTGAATTCCGGAACTGCCCCTATTGAGATATTCCTTAGCGGCGATAATCTCGACGAAATCCTGGTAGCGGCCAATGATCTGGCGAACCGTCTGAGACAAACGCCGGGAGCTAATGATGTGAATGTCTCGGTGGAAGCTGGAAATCCTGAGGTGAGGGTAGACATTGATCGCGAAAAAATGGCCAAGCTCGGTCTGGATATTCAGACTGTCGGAGCCACCATGCAGAACGCATTCGCAGGTAATGATGATTCCAAATACCGCGACAGCGGTGAAGATTATGACATCCGGATCATGCTGGATGCTTTTGACCGGAAGAATCCTGACGATGTGAAAAGCATCACTTTTTACAGTCCGGCGGCCAAGCGTCCGGTACGACTGGCAGAGTTTGCAAACGTCACATTGAGCACAGGGCCTTCGATCGTGGAACGGAAAAATCGACGTTCATCAGTGACTGTAACCGCTAATACATTAGGGATTGGTTCAGGAACGTTAGTGAGCAATATTCAAGCAGGTTTGGTGCAGCATCCGCTGCCATCAGACATTATTCTTACGTGGGGAGGAGATGCCAAGAACCAGAGTGAAGGGTTCGGATCGCTGGGTCTCGCGATGCTGGCAGGGTTGCTTCTGGTGTATTTTATCATGGTACTGCTTTACGACAGCTTTATCTATCCGTTTGTCGTATTGTTCTCCATTCCTGTTGCAGTGGTAGGAGCATTGCTGGCACTGGCATTATCATCCTCAAACATCGGGATTTTCGCCTTGCTGGGTATGCTGATGCTGATCGGGCTTGTAGTTAAAAATGCAATTCTGATCGTCGACTTTGCGAATCAGCAAAAAGCACAGGGTATTCCGTTCCGAAAGGCGATCCTGATCGCAGGTGAAGAACGGCTGAGACCGATCCTGATGACGACGATCGCAATGGTTATCGGGATGATCCCAATCGCCACAGCAACTGGTGCAGGGGCGGAATGGAAGAACTCGCTGGCATGGGTTTTAATAGGCGGATTGACCAGTTCGATGCTGCTTACCATCTATCTGGTACCTATGGCATACTATTTGGTCGACAGGGTGGGCGAAAAATGGACGGCATTCAGATTACGCACCGGTAAGGTACGGGAAAGTGTTGTGGTAGAGGAAATTTAGGAAATGTGTGTGGTGGTAACATAAAAAACTCCTGTTTTGCCTGATGAAAACTTGCCGGTCATTGAAGTTTAAAGTTGGTCAGGACTTGACAATTATAGGTGCGGTTAGTGAAATAAGGCAAAACATTTTTTTTCATTTTAACGGTAAAATACAAAATGAAGGGCATTTTTTTGAACTAGTGAGGCGGGTATCGGGTTATCAGTAAAATAAAATCCTGTCATGCCGGGGTACACCTCTTTTTCCCGGCCTCGCAAGACCTAGCTGCGGCGGATTTTAACGACTCAACAAGCAAGAAAATGACATTTTTTTACATGACTCACGATTTTCTAAAAAACTTAACCATGGAAAAGAAAGGCTACAACACCAACTGATCCTGCTGATCACTCTTAATCAGGCACCTTGCCTGAGGCCTGGTAGGCACCCCACTAAAAGAGCTCTTGATCCTGACACTAATTATTATGGGTAAAAAATTAAATAAGCGCATCGCCGAGTTCAAAGACGCGGCAATTATAAGAGAAAAAGGTCTTTATCCTTACTTCCGGCCAATAGAGTCCGGACAGGACACAGAAGTAATCATCAACGGCAAGCCCGTCCTGATGTTTGGTTCAAATTCATACCTGGGATTAACTTCCCATCCTTATATCATTGAAGCATCACAACGCGCCATTCAAAAATATGGCAGCGGATGCGCAGGTTCACGTTTTCTGAACGGTACATTAGATATACACGAAGAACTGGAAAGAAGACTAGCGACCTACACAGGAAAAGAGGCTTCTGTCCTTTTCAGTACCGGCTATCAGGCCAATCTGGGTGCATTGTCCAGCCTGACGGGCCGTAATGATTACCTGATCCTGGATGAAAGCGACCACGCGTCTATCATTGACGGTAGCCGTCTTTCTTTTTCGAAAGTGATCAAATATGCGCACAACGACATGAAGGATCTCAGAAAGAAACTGAGCCTTTTGCCGGAAGAATCTGTGAAGCTGATCGCTACCGATGGGATTTTCAGTATGGAAGGAGACATTGTCAAACTTCCTGAACTGAATGCAATTGCAGAAGAATTTGACGCTTCTGTACTGGTCGACGACGCTCATAGTCTTGGCGTGATCGGAAAGAATGGCGCAGGGACAGCTTCTTATTTCGGTTTGACCGAATCTACGGACCTGATCATGGGAACATTCAGCAAATCGCTGGCCTCGCTGGGCGGATTTATCGCCGGTGACGCTGAAACGATCGATTATCTGAAACATCGCGCACGCTCACTGATGTTCAGTGCGAGCATGACGCCGGCAGCAGTAGGTAGTACATTGGCTGCATTGGATATCATTGAATCAGAACCTCATCATATTGAACGCCTTTGGGCAAATACAAGATATGCAAAGGAGTTGCTGCTCGTAAATGGTTTCGATTTGGGTAAAACAGAAAGTCCGATTTTGCCGGTTTACATCCGTGACAATGAAAAGACTTTCCTGATGACCAAGCTGTTACAGGAAGACGGCGTATTTGTTAACCCGGTAGTTTCACCGGCCGTTCGTCCCGAGCATTCCCTGATCCGTTTTTCATTAATGGCAACGCATACATTCGGTCAGATCGAGGAAGCCGTTGACAAAATGGCTAAAATATATCGTCAAATCTGTCCAGAAGCTGTTACTGAAAAACTATGAAGCGAATTGTCCCCGTAAACTCTGCCAAGGAACTGAAATTATTCATCGATTTTCCACATGATCTTTATCAGAACGATAAAAATTATGTTCCGGAATTGTTCATAGCGCAGCAGGATATGCTTTCACCAAGCAAACATCCATTTTATGAACATTCGGAGGTTCAGACTTTTTTGGCATATGACGGGGATAAGATTGTAGGGAGGGTAGCAGCCATTTTTAATCGGAACCACAATGCTTTTACTGGTAGCAATGACGGTTTTTTTGGCTTTTTTGACACTATTAACGATCAGGAAACGGTTAATCTGCTGATAGGAGCGGCTGTTTCGTGGGTAAAGCAACACGGCGCGGGCGCCTTAATGGGCCCCGTGAATTTGTCAACCAATGACACCTGCGGTTTGCTGATCGAAGGTTTTGACAGGCCTGCCATGGCGATGATGGGTTACAATGCACCTTATTATCAGCAGTTGCTCGAAAATACGGGCCTTGTCAAGAAGACGGACCTGCTGGCTTATGAGATCAATGTCAATACAGCCAATGATAAGTCGGTCAGATTGATCGAGGCGCTGGAAGGAAGGTTGGAACGTAGCGGCATTGTTATCCGGAAGATCAATCTCAAAGATTTTAAAAATGAGGTGATCAAGATCAGAGAAGTATATAACAAGGCCTGGGATAAAAACCTCGGTTTTGTTCCGATGACAGAAAAGGAGTTTGATTACCTGGCGAAAGACCTGAAAATGATCCTGGACCCGAACTTCTGTCTGGTTGCCGAAAAGGACGGACAGCTGGTAGGGTTTGTGTTGGGGATACCCGATATCAATCAGATCCTGATCAAGATCAAGCGGGGACGTTTGTTACCGACCGGGATTTTTAAACTGCTTTTTGGCAAAAAAGACATTACCCGTATCCGTGTACTGACATTGGGTGTAATTGAAGGATACCGCAAAATGGGCATTGAGGCCTGTTTGTACGGCCACATCATCAAAAACACATATGGTACCAAGATCACCGGAGGAGAATGTTCATGGATGCTCGAAGAGAATTACCTGATGAACCATGCCATTGAACAGATCAATGGTAAGCTGTACAAACGGTACAGATTGTTTGAAAAACCAATATGAAAGAGCGTGTATTCATAACAGGGGCCAGTGGGTTCATAGGTTATCATCTGGTAGCGGCCGCGCTCAAAGCAGGTATGGAAGTACATGCAGCGGTGAGGCCTTCCAGCGACCTGACCTTCCTGAAAGAGCTTCAAAAAAGCGCTGAACCGGAAGCCCTGGTTTTTGTGAATACAGATTTCAGTTCAAAAGAAGCTTTAAGATCGTTGCTGGAAAAAGGGGGCTATACCTACATCATCCACGCAGCAGGTGTGACGAAGGCAAAAAATGCTGCAGCATATAACCTCGTCAATGCCGAATACTCGCTCAATCTGGCGCAGGCAGCCATGTCGTCTGATATTCCACTAAGGCGGTTTGTGCTCCTGAGCAGTTTGGCGGCCATTGGTCCCCTGGCTTATGCCGAGGAGCAGCCGATCACGGAGAGTACCTTACCCATTCCGGTGACGGACTACGGAAGAAGCAAGTTGTTGGCAGAGCAATATCTGGAAACCGTTAGTGGATTGCCGCTGAGCATTATACGCCCTACGGCGGTGTATGGTCCCGGCGAAAAGGATTTGTTTGTGCTTTTCAAAACACTGAGCAAAGGGCTGGACGCCTACATTGGAAAGGGGCCACAACGATTGAGTTTTGTATATGTAAAAGACCTTGTAGCCGCTACCATGGCTGCATTGACCGAAAGTCAAAAAGAAGTGACGGTGTACAACATCTCCGACGGAAATGCTTACGACCGTTATGCGCTGGCCGACCGTTTCAGTGAAATCAGCGGAAGGCATGTTTTTCGCGCTCACCTGCCAATGGTATTGGTAAAACTGATAGCGGTATTTCTGGATTTTGTTTATGGATTTTCATCAACAACACCGGTACTAAACAAAGAGAAGCTGAAAGAACTAACAGCTTCCAACTGGATCTGCAGCATTGACGCTGCGAGGAACAACCTGCAATACCGGCCGCAATATGATCTGCGACAAGGGCTTACGGAAACCCTGATCTGGTACAAAGAGAATAAATGGCTTTAATATTAAATGTGACCTTTTTGATCATAAACCGGGGTTCCGGCGTAAATGATGATACCAACTAAAGGGGCAGCAGGAAACACGTTATGATGTCAAAAAATGAAAACAATAATTAAGTCGGTATGGTTAAAATTCTTCCTGATCCTCTGTGTGTCACAGATCGGTTCCGGGGTTGCCATGGCGCAGACCACAACTATCAAAGGAACTATTACGGATGCGAAAACCGGTGAGACGCTGCCTTTCGTATCCATTCTGATACCCGGAACGACCATGGGGACCGCTTCCGACTCGGAAGGACGTTATGCCATGACGTTACGTGAAAATCACAGCACTATCAAGTTCACCTACGTGGGCTACCTCAGTGTGGAAAAGCCGATTGAAGCAGGCAAAAGCCAGGTCATCAACATTAAAATGTCGGTTGACGCCTCAATGCTGAAAGAGGTTACCATTAAAGGCAGAGGCCGCTACCGCAACAAGGATAATCCTGCGGTGCAGCTGATCCGTGAAGTAATTGCGCATAAGGACCAGAACAAAATGGCCAGCAATGAATTCGTGGAGTATGAGCAGTACGAGAAGATTTCGTTTGCATTGAGTAACCTTTCCGACAATTTCAAAGACAGAAGGATATTCAGGAATTACCAGTTTTTGTTCAAAGACCAGGATTCCACTGCCATGGGCGGCAAGAATATTTTACCTGCTTACATTCAGGAAAAGCTTTCGCAGGTTTATTTCCGCAAAAGTCCTTATACCAAAAAACAATGGGTACTTGCCAACAGACGCGCTGAATTTGATGCCAAATTCGTTGACAATGATGGTCTGAGCGCCTATTTCAACAGATTGTATGAAGACATTAACCTGTACGAAAACGACGTTTCGATCGCGACCAACCTGTTGCTGAGCCCGATCGCCAACACTGCTCCGACTTTCTATAAATATTTTATCAGGGATACGATCAAAACCAACACCCCGTGGCTGGTAGAACTCGGATTTGTACCCCGGAACAAAACGGACATGCTTTTCGAAGGTAAGCTGTTCATTACCCTGGACGGTAACTACGGTGTTCAAAATGCGTATCTGACAGTTAACAAAGACATTAACCTCAATTTCATGCGCGACCTCGAAGCGCGCCTGGAATATGAAAAAGGCCCCGACGGACGCTATCACCCGATCAAGACTACATTGGGAATGGAGTTTGCGCTGGGCGAGAAAAATGCAGGTTTTTATGGCCAGAGGGTAGTGAATTTTAAAAACTACCTGATCAATCAAAGCCGGCCGGACAGCGTTTACAGTGGTCCGCGCGAAGAAATTGTATTCAATCCTGAGATCAAAACGGGAGAATCTTACTGGAAGGGTGTAAGACACATTCCGTTGGAAAGAATGGAGCTGGATATCTACAAAAACGTGGATACGCTGCAAACGATCCCGTCGTTCCGTCGTACAATGGACATTGCGACACTGTTCTTGTCGGGTTACAAATCCTTTGGAATAGTGGAAATCGGGCCGGTGAATACGTTTTACAGCTTCAACCCGGTTGAAGGTTTCAGGCTTCGTTTTGGAGGAAGGACCACGACGGATTTAAGCAAACGGGTGTATTTCGAGACCTATGCGGCTTATGGCTTCAAGGATCGGAAATGGAAGTACTTTTTGAGTGGTACCTATTCATTCAACAACAAATCCGTTTACCATTTTCCACTGAATTATATCCGGGCGAGTTTTCAGCGCGATACCAAGATCCCGGGCCAGGAATTGCAGTTTGTTCAGGAGGACAACTTCTTGCTGTCTTTCAAACGAGGTGATAACAACCGCTGGCTGTACAATGATATTTATAAACTGGAATACGTTCGTGAATTTGAAAACCGGCTTTCGTATAAAATTGGTTTTACCCAATGGAGACAAACCCCGGCAGGTGTGTTACGGTACGAAAACTTTGACAGCGACAGTGCCCTGCAAAATGTGGGTGGCCTGAGCAACACGGAAGCAAATTTCGAGCTGCGTTATGCACCTCACGAGCAATATTACCAGGGGAAATTGTATAGGACACCTATTATCAACAAGTACCCGATCTTTACATTACGTTATAATGCAGGCTTGAAAGGGGTTTTTGAAGGACAGAACCGGTACCACAATGTAGCGTTGAACATCTCGAAACGCGTGTACCTGTCACAGTTTGGCTTTGTCGACGTGACGACGGAGGGCGGTTATATTTTTGGTAAAAACATATTGTTCCCGTTGCTAACGATCCACCGCGCCAACCAGACCTATGCGTACCAGCTGAATTCGTATAACCTCATGAACTTCCTGGAATTTGCGAGTGATCACTACGCCAGTCTGGACGTGCAATATTATATGAATGGCTTCTTGTTCAACAAGATACCATTATTGAAAAAACTGAAACTGCGCGAGGTTTTCAGTTTCAAAGGACTAGTAGGTGGCTTGCGGGATGAGAACAACCCGGCATTAAACCCGTCACTTTTCCGCTTTCCTGTGGATGCTGAGGGCAAGCCGATCAGTTATACCTTGTCGAGGGAGCCATACATTGAAGGTAGCGTGGGGATAGCGAACATTTTCAAGCTGCTCCGTGTGGACCTGGTCAAACGTTTTACATACCTGGACAACCCGAATGTTTCGGAATGGGGGATCCGGGCGAGGTTCAGGCTTGATTTTTAAGACAGAAGTTAAAAACACCAATTATATATGAATTATGCAATCATAGCGGCAGGAGAGGGTTCCAGATTGGCAAAGGAAGGTTTCAAACTTCCCAAGCCAATGGTAAGCCTTTACGGAGAAATGCTGATAGACAGGCTGATCGGGATTTTTATGCGCAATAATGCAGAAAGGATCAAGATCATCATCAATGAAGATTCAGCCAGTTTGGAAGGACATTTGTCCGAGCTTAGCCAGACCATGCCGATTGACATTATCAAAAAATCCACGCCGAGTTCATTGCATAGTGTTTACGAACTTTTGAAGACAGATCCTGACCTGGATTCAGTTTGCCTGACTACCACGGATACCGTTTTCAAAGAGGAAGAATTCAGCGCGTTCATTACCAAGTTTGAACAAAACCAGCAAATGGAAGGCCAAATGGCCGTTACGTCATTCATTGATGACGAAAGCCCATTGTTCGTGACCGTGGATGAAGACAACCTGATCACGGCTTTTACCGACGACAACAGCACGCATACTCCGTTCGTTTCGGGCGGAATTTACTGTTTGCGGAAAAAAGCCATTGAGAATGTAAACCGGGCCGTAGAGGACGGATTGAGCAGAATGCGGAATTTCCAGCGCCAGTTATTGGTAAATGGCGTAAAGCTCCGGGCATATCCATTTTCTAAAATTGTGGATGTGGACCATGTGAGCGATATCCGCACTGCCGAACTGTTTTTGAGACCTGAGAATGCGGCTTTGGAAATGATAACCAACTAATTGACACTAATTATTATTAAAGACCGGAGCGTATTGCCGGTCGTCAGCGTACATGAATGAATTAGAAATACTGGGCGTTCACCGTAATAAAAAGTTTTCGCCTAACCACATTGGTAATGATGATGCGATTTTTTCTCTGACAGCAAAAGAGCTTGAAAAACTAGGATGTAAGGTCATCATTTGCTGCGAGGATGAATTTTTGGCGATGGAGCATGTAGCGCCGAAAAAAGTGTTCACCATGGCCCGTCAAAAGGAAGTAGTGAGCAAGTTGCAGGTTTTGGAAAAGAATGGGACACAGGTTTTGAACTCCGCATTTGGCATTGAAAACTGTTTCAGGACGAACCTTACCAATGCATTGAACCTGAATAATATCCCGGTAGCGGAAAGTTACATTGTACCGACCAGCTATCAGGATGACGAAGTTTTTGATAAAATAACAGGGAAAGGTTACTGGATCAAGCGGGGAGATTTTCATGCGATCCATAAAGAAGACGTTTCCTTCGCGGTTTCCAAGGCGGAAGCAAAGGAGATATTGAGAGAATACGCATTACGTGACATTCCTGACGCGGTGATTTCCAAACACCTGATCGGGGACCTCGTGAAGTTTTACGGGGTGCGTGGTACTGAGTTTTTCTTTTGGTTTTATCCCTATGATAACAACCATCACAAGTATTCGGAGTACCAGGACATCAATGGTGACTCGGTTTATTACCCGTTTGACGCGTTGAAATTGAAAGATGTGGCGACAGAAGCGGCAGGTGTGGTAGGAATTGAAATTTACGGTGGGGATGCGATTGTTGGCAAAGACGGCCAATTCCGTATCATCGACCTGAACGACTGGCCGAGTTTCGCGCCTTGCCGGGATCAGGCAGCCGGCCACATTGCAAGCATGCTATATCAGAAATTTACAAACCCCAATTAATGGACACAACCAGCACTGGAAATACAGTAAAAAAGGAAGCTGAAAAAGAGGTTTCCGCATTCGAAAATTCGCTCAAATCCAATGATACGGAAGAGCAGATCGACATTTGGTTTTATCGCCCGATTGGCTATCAGATTGCCTTGTTTTGCGCTAAAATCGGTTTGCGGCCTAACCCGGTAACCATTATCAGCATATTTTTTGGCGTAGGGGCGGGTATTTTGTTCTATTACCAGGAGTTGTGGATCAATGTGATCGGGATGCTTTTGCTGGTTTTTGCCAATTCGCTGGATAGCGCCGACGGGCAGCTGGCCAGGATGACGAATGATAAAAGCAGGCTGGGCAGGATACTGGACGGAGCGGCCGGGGATTTCTGGTTCATCGCGATCCACATTGCGATCTGTTTGAGAAGTCAGAACGAAGGATGGAGTGCATGGATATGGGTACCGGGTGTGCTGGCCGGCGCATCGCACGTGGTACAATCGGCTATGGCAGATTATTACCGCAATGTGCATTTGTTCTTTATTAAAGGAACATCAGGCAGCGAACTTGACAATAGCGCGGAGCTGCAAAAAGAGTATGACAGCCTGAGCTGGTCGAAGGATTTCGGAATGAAATTCATTGCCCGTACTTATCTGAACTATACCAAGTTACAGGAGAGCTTTTCACCCAATCTGCAAAAGTTGCTGGCCTTGGTGAGGGGAAAATATAAGAATGGATTACCGCAGACATTGGTAACGGATTTCCGGGCTCAAAACAAGCCGCTGATGAAGTATACCAACATTGTACAGTTCAATACGCGGGTGCTTTTTCTGTTCCTGTGGCTGTTTCTGGACCAGTCGTGGATCTATTTTTTCTTTGATATGTTCGTCCTCAACCCGATCCTCGTGTATATGATCGTGAACCAGGAAAAAGTGAGCCGTTATTTTTATCAGCAGATTTCAACTGAGAAAACGAATGGGTACCAAAGCGTATAAAGCCCTTTTCATGGCGATTGGCATCATTTCACTGGGCTATATGATTTATGGCACGGGGCTGATCGTGATTTGGGATAACGTTCGAAGGACTGGTATTTGGTTTGTTCCGGTGATTGGCAGCTGGCTTTTAATTTATATACTGAATGCATTTGCTTTCCGCGCTATCATTCGCGAGCCCGGGTTACCCGAAAGCAACCTGTCGTTCTGGGCGGTGTTGAGGCTTACCATTTCGGGTTATGCGATCAATTACATTACGCCGTTTGTGGCGCTGGGCGGGGAACCTTACCGGATACTGGAACTGAAACCTGCGCTAGGGATACAAAAAGCAACGTCGTCGGTGCTGCTTTACAGTTTAATGCACATGTTTTCGCATGTATTGTTCTGGCTGGCATCTATTTTACTGATCGTAGCGGTGGTTCCGCTGAGCAATGTAATGCTGGCTGGTTGCGGAGTACTGCTGATCACGGGCCTGGTGCTTGGGTACTGGTTTATTAATGTGTATAAAAAGGGTTTTACGGTAAGTACCTTCCGTTTGCTTGAAAAAGTACCTTTTATCAAAACCAGAGCACGGGAATTTGCATTGAAGAATGCTGAAAACCTATACGAGGTAGACGAGCAGATACGGGTACTGTACGCCGAGCGCAGAAATGTTTTTTACGCTTCCCTGTTCTACGAATTTGTAGCACGGGTAATTGGCTGTTTGGAAATTTACTTTACAGCACACGCTATCGGGATGGAAATGAGCTTGTCGCAATCGCTGATCGTTAGTTCAGGTTCGTCATTATTTGCCAACCTGATCTTCTTTTTTCCAATGCAGCTGGGTACCCGCGAGGGAGGACTTGCGCTGGCTTTGAGAAGTGTAGGATTACCGGCTGCCCAGGGAATTTTCATAGGAGTAGTGCTCAGGATAAGGGAGATAGTGTGGATCATCATTGGTCTGGCGTTGATGAGCAAGAAGGTGAAAGTGGAGGAAGAAGTGGTTTTGCAGTAGGCTTCGGCGGTCGGCTGTCAGATCAGTAATATATGAATTAGGATTTTTTTAGAAACTCGATAAATGTCTGACGGCCGACAGCCGACAGCCGAAGTACAAATGATTAAAGGAATTTTACTTGATTACGGTGGTACGATAGATACCAACGGCCTGCATTGGGCCAATGTTTTGTGGGAAAGCTACCAGAATAATCAGGTAAATGTGGACAGGGATGCATTCGCAAATGCATATAAATTCGGAGAGCGGGCATTAGCCATCAAACCGATCATTGAGCCACATCATGTTTTCTATGATGTTTTGTTCCTGAAAGTAGAGCAGCAGTTTGCTTTTTTGAAGGAAAACGGACACCAGGTAAATGACGAGGCGATTGAAGCAATTGCGACTGAATGTAACCTTTTTGCACGCACTACTGTTGAAAAAGCTGCGCCGGTTTTAGCAAAACTTTCGCAAAACTACCCTCTCGTGATGGTTTCCAATTTTTATGGAAACATTCAGAACGTTTTGAAGGATTTTGGCATTGCCCATTACTTTCAGGCTGTGGTCGAATCTGCTGTGGTCGGCGTCCGGAAGCCCGATCCGCAAATTTACCAGCTGGGAATTGATTCGCTCGGCTTTCTTCCTGACGAATGCGTGGTGATCGGGGATTCATATTCCAAGGACATCATTCCTGCAAAAGAATTGGGCTGCAAGGCATTATGGCTCAATGTGAAAGGCTGGGAGGATGCCGCTGACCACGAGCAGAAAATTTCGGTTGCAGACGTTGAGATCACCGATTTTGACCAGACACCGGAAGCAATAAGAAGTCTGGATTAGTTGTCAACTTTTGTCATGGCAAGAAGCACAGTGACGAAATTAAATTAAAAAATTACCATGTACGACATTTGTACCATAGGGCATATTACACTGGATAAGGTAGTTACGGCCCAATCTGTCAAATACATGCCCGGCGGTACCTCGTTTTATTTTTCCAAGGCACTCCGGCAGTTTGATTTAAAATATATGCTGGTTACCGCATTGGCTGAGGAGGAAAGCCACATTGTGGCCGGTTTGCGGGATGAAAAAATAGAGGTTTTTTCTCAGAACAGCCCTTATACCGTTTACTTCGAAAATATTTACAGTGCCAATCAGGACCATCGCGAGCAGAATGTGCTGCATAAGGCTGCACCATTCACGGTAGCGCAGATGCCTGCGATCGACGCCAAAATTTTTCACCTGGGACCATTGCTTTCCGACGATATCACGGTCGATCTAGTGAAATCACTCGCTTCCAAAGGAATCGTTTCACTGGATATTCAGGGATACCTGAGGTATGTGAAGGACAAAAAGGTGTTGTACAAAGACTGGGCTGATAAGAAAGAAGCATTGGCGCATGTTTCCATTCTCAAAGCCAATGAATTTGAAATGGAAGTGGTAACAGGCACCAGCGATGTACGCGAAGGCGCACAGTACCTGGCCGGCCTGGGCGTGAAAGAAGTCATTATTACGTTGGGCAGCAAAGGTTCATTGATCTTCAAAGACAACCATTTTTTCCAGATACCAGCTTACAGGCCATCGGCTGTGGTAGATGCAACGGGTTGTGGCGATACCTATATGGCGGGGTACCTGAGTAAAAAAGTAGCAGGAGCAGGAGTACAGGAAGCCGGTGAGTTTGGTGCGGCCATGGCCACATTGAAGATCCAGTCTTCGGGGCCATTTTCAGGCGATGCCGAAATGGTGGAGGAGGTGCTCAGGTATGGTGAATGTGACAGAGAAGTGATTGCCCAGGCAATTTATTTATAGAAGCTTACAACAGTTATGAAATACGCAGTCAGCATGTTAATGGCACTTTGCCTATTGCTTGTTTCGTATTCAGGTAGCTATTCTTCGGACAAAAAGTCGAGCGGGACGGTAGCAGAGCCAGACGAATTCCCGGTACCGAAGAATGTCCCCGGATTGCTTTTTTATATTCAGCGTGACCCGAATACGAATACAATTTGTTATCAGCTTAATCTGGATCAGCAGGGCCGGTTAAGTGAGAAGAATCCTGTTAATATGTTCTGGATTCGTTATCCGGAAGGAGGAGGCCGGAAGGAGCTCAACTATCTGCAGCGGAAATTTGCTTATGGGATCAATTCCAAAGCAACCGGTAATGCAAGTTATGAGCTCAGGTCCGTCGCTTACTCCAAGATGCCCCTGTATCTGCGCAGGGACAGCAAGAATGAATATCACGTTTATGCCAGCATCGATAAAAAGGAATGTATCCTTACCCGGGTTTTTATCCGGATCGACGGTGGGACATTCTGGTCGCCCAATGTGCTATACATAGAACTGAAGGGTACCGAAACAGCCACCGGTAAAACCATTATTCAACGTATTAAACCGTCGTGACATGGCTAAAAATTATGTCTCCAACGAAACGGAATCTTCAAGAATGTTTAAGAGTAATTTTCTTGAATCGCTTTCCAAAGTCCATTTTAGTGTTCCACTCTTCATTTTCGTTCCGGTAATCATTTATTTTTCATGGAAATCACTGGCCGCCGGGGGCCTCGCCTGGTATGATTTTATTCTCACTGTTTTGGGCGGACTGTTTGTCTGGACCTTTACAGAGTATTTCATGCACCGATTTGTTTTTCATTTTAATCCGCAGGGAAAGATGATGGAACGTATTCATTTTATTTTCCACGGGGTGCATCATGATTATCCTAATGATGCCAAGAGGCTGGTAATGCCGCCGTCGGTAAGTATTCCGCTGGCGACCGGTTTCTATTTTCTGTTTACACTATTCATGGGAGAATATCATGTTGCTGCATTCTTTTCGGGATTTATGACTGGCTATCTTTTTTATGATATGAGCCATTACGCGCTCCATCATGCCAATTTCAAATCCCCGTTTTGGAAAAAACTAAAGAAGCATCATATGCAACATCATTATTCGGATGCTAGTAAAGGTTACGGAGTTAGTTCAGATATTTGGGACAGGGTCTTTGACTCAAATGAAAAACGCTCGGACAAATCTCACTCAATCTAACCTATTACCTTATGAAGAATGTTGGAAATGCCAATCAGGACCAGGTTTTTAAGGATGAAATCATGAAAGTTTCCGATTTCAAGTTCGGGACGACAGTGGTAAATGTTTTTGATGACATGGTAAGCAGATCAGTGCCGTTCTATGGCGAAACTCAGCGAATGCTGGCCGAGATAGCGGCTGATCACGTTAAAGAAGGAAGCTTTGTTTATGATCTGGGTTGTTCTACGGGTACGACCCTCATCGAGGTAGACAAGCTGATGTCCTCTGATATACGGTTCGTTGGCATTGACGAATCACGGGAAATGCTGGACAAATGCGACTTGAAGTTAAAAGAGGCCGGTTTTGCCCGTCCATACGATCTGATAGCGGGTGATCTGCATCAGGAGCTTCCGATCCAAAATGCGTCCGTGGTGATCTTGTGCCTGACACTTCAATTTGTACGGCCGCTGTACCGGGAGAGGTTGCTTCGTAATATTTACAATGGTCTGAACCCCGGCGGCGTGCTGCTGCTGGTGGAGAAGGTGCTGGCAGAAAGCAGCGTCTTCAACCGTGATTTTATCAAATACTATTACAATTACAAACGCCGCAACCATTACAGTGAAATGGAGATCTCGCAGAAGCGGGAGGCGCTTGAAAACGTTTTAATCCCATATAAGTTATCTGAAAATACGCTCCTGTTGAAGGAAGCAGGTTTCGCGGACTGCGAAGTCTTTTTCAAATGGTACAATTTTTCAGGAATGATAGCTTATAAAAAACTATGATCACGATCGGTAATTTCTTTTTTACATACAGGAACGGTTTGTTCATCATGCTGTACCTCTTACTTTTTGTGCCTTCTCCAATGCTTTTCAGCCCGGAGAAATTTGGAGAAAAATATTACCTGTTCCCGGTCATTCTTGGCCTGCTGGTCACCTTTGCCGGAGAGCTCATCCGCGGTATCACGATCGGGCTCGCTTACATCATCCGCGGTGGCAGGGACAGGAAAGTGTACGCCGACAAGCTGGTGACAGAGGGCATATTCAGGCATTGCCGTAACCCGCTTTATGTGGGGAATATACTGATGTTGCTTGGTGTAGGGATTTTGTCCAACTCGTTGTTTTATGTAGTAATTGTAATGCCGCTGTTCCTTTTTATCTATCAGGCAATCGTTCGGGCAGAGGAAAATTTCCTTCGTAACAAGTTCGGTGCTGATTTCGATAACTACACGAAGCGGGTGAATCGCTGGCTGATCAATTTCAATGGTCTCTCGGAAACATTCAGGGGTATGCGGTTCAACTACAAACGCTGGTTGCTTAAAGAATATAATACGTTGCTGGTGTGGCTGATCGGTATTTTTGCGCTCCTGTTGTTCAGGTATCCGCAGATCGTACCGGACGCCGAGTTCAGAAATACGCTGTTTGGCGCGATCGTGGTTTTTCTATTGGTGTTATACGGATATATCAAGTATCTCAAAAAGTCAGGAAAGATGACTGACAGCATGGCTTAGTACTTTTTCCCTCCCTCTTCTTGATTAAAAAAGATAACCCCCTATATTAATTTACTAAAATTATGAAAATCGTAATCGTTGGAGGAGGATTCGCAGGCGTAAACCTGGCGCTTGATCTTGCCAAAAGCAGCAAGTTTGAGGTAACGCTGGTGGATAAGAATAACTATAATTTTTTCCCGCCGCTGATTTATCAGGTAGCCACCGCTTTCCTCGAACCGTCCAGTATCAGCTATCCGTTCCGCAAGCTTTTTTCAGGAAAAGAAAACCTTCATTTCCGTTTGGGAGAGCTGGTGCGGGTGATCCCCGGCGAGAACAAGATTGTACTCGACAACGGTGAAGTGGATTACGATTTTCTGGTTTTCGCAACAGGAGCGGAGACTAACTTCTTTGGGATGGAGAATGTGAAAAGGAACGCCACACCCATGAAAACCCTGGAAGATGCGATTGGAATGAGGAATAAGATGCTGATGCAGATGGAAAAGGCAACGCTGACAGAAGACCCGGCAGAAGTGAAAAAACTGCTGACTGTGGTCATAGCGGGCGGCGGGCCCACCGGGGTTGAGATATCCGGCATGTTTGCAGAAATGCGCAATGGTATTTTAAGGAAAGAGTATCCCGAACTTGCTGGCAAGGGAAGTGAAATTTACCTGGTCGACGGCGGTGATGCCCTGCTTTCGCCAATGAGTGTGAAATCGCAGAAAGATACGTATGAAGCTCTTCGCAAACTGGGTGTCAAGATAAAGCTCAACACGCACGTGGTTGATTTTGTGGATGATAAAGTGTTCTTCTCGGAAGGGGAGACCATTGAAAGTAAAACATTGATATGGGCTGCCGGGGTAACAGGCAAGATATTTGAGGGAATCCCGGCGGAAGCGTACGGGCGTGGTAGAAGGCTGATCGTGGACGCTTATAACAAAGTGACGGGCGCATACAACATTTACGCCATTGGCGATGCCAGCCTGCAAACAACCGACCCCAACTTCCCGAACGGTCACCCGCAGGTAGCACAGGTAGCGATCCAGCAGGGTAAAAACCTGGCCAGGAACTTTGAACTCATTTCAGAGCACCTGCCGTTGAAGCCTTTTGGCTATCATGACAAAGGTTCGATGGCGATCATCGGACGGGCCAAAGCCGTGGTCGATCTGCCTTCGCCCAAGCTGCATTTCAAAGGAATTATTGCATGGCTTGCGTGGTTGTTCATACACCTTATTTCGCTGATCAACCATCGTAACAGAATGAAAACGCTCTACAACTGGATGATCGCGTATTTCACGAAAGATCAGTCGCTCCGGATGATCATTAAACCGTCGGTCACCCAGGAGAAAGTCGAATCGGTTTAAAAGTATTCAATTTCAATATCTAACGTTGGGAGTTTGACAAAAAACACCCAATTTTAATTGCCGGTAGCCTACCGGTCAATCTGGTAGCTTATTGGCCTATATTTATCTTAAATGGAACCGATCACTATTGATGTAACACAAAACACACCATACGGTCTCCAGAAAATTGACTCTTCAATTTCTTTCGGAAAATTTATTGATTTTCTGGAAAATAAAATAAATCAGGAAGAGACGGTAAAAAAAACATTTTTCTCACTGGTTCTTGAAAGACTGAAGGCCAACCCGGCATTCGAATCGGAGATTGAACTCTCCGAAGTCAGTCTGTACAAAGAAGAGCTAAGTTTGATCTATGGCATGCTTATGCCGCCAATTGCTGACGAAAAGGATGTTTTCTGGGCTATGAGTGCCCCGCTGAGCCCCATTGTATTTTACGGTACTTCCGGATTTTATAGCCTGGTTACCGACGACTGCACGGGCGACCTCAGATGCGACCTGATCGAGGACCAGGCCGCAAATTTCAAGCAGAAAACGAAAATGCTGTATTCCTTTATCCTGGAACGGCTCTATCATTTTCCGCCTTTTTATCACAACGACATGATCATCACCTTAAAGGATGATGTTTCAGGTCTGCAGAAATACTACCGCCTCAACATTGACAATCGTTTCTGTGATGTGTACGCCAAAGGCAGCCTACCCGAACTGGACCTGGATTCTATTCGTGCTGATCTGCAGGAGTCTTTTGATGTAAACACATTCACGACGTTGCTTCCCCATTCGCTGTTCAGGTTTGAAGGATTTTCCATAATAACCCTGACGGATGTAACAGCCGAGCACGCTGTCGAAAACATCAAGAACACGATCCTGGACCGCGCTTCATATGATTCTAAAACGTATTTCAATTTCGTGGCCGGCGCGCTGAAAATGGTTGTGGAAAACGCGCGTATTGATTTCGGGTTGATGGCCGTGTTGCGGGTTAATAATAAGCTTGTATTCGACCGTAGCAGTATGCTTTTTAGCAAACTGATGTCGGCTGCTACCGAGAATGATATGGCGGAGGAAACTTACCTGAATATGGCTAATCATTATTTTCAGGCACCAAAACCATTACTAATGCGCAACCTGGGGGCGGAGGATGAGCATAAGCAGGATTTCATCAGGATACTCAAAAATGACGGCGTGGAATCTTACGCGTTGCTGCCGGTATACTACGACAATAAAGTGGTAGGGGTGCTGGAAGTGTATTCCAAGGAGCAAAAAGCCATTGATGAACGCGTACTAGCCAAGCTGGATGTAGCGTTGCCACTGATCGCCCAGATCATGAAGAACTACATCGACGAGTTCAACATGGAAATTGACAATGTGATCAGGGATAAATTTACTTCCCTGCAACCCGCCGTACAATGGCGGTTCCGGGAAACGGCATGGCATTACCTGAGGGACAAATCGCTGGACCCGCAATCCGCGGCCATTGAAAATATCCATTTCAGAGATGTGTTTCCACTCTATGGCGCCATAGACATTCGTAATTCGACCATTGAGCGAAATAGCGCTTTAAGAGACGATCTTCAATTACAATTTAACTTATTGATAGAAACCTTTACTTTTCTGAAACAAAAATTGGGCTTCGGGCTGGCCGACGAAATGATCTATAAATGCAAAAAATGGATCAGCCAGATCAGCGACGATTCTACCGACAATGATGAAATGAAAGTAAGGGATTTCCTGGAAAATGAAGCGCATCCATTTTTGCAGCATTTCAAGGAAGACAGCTTGCAACAGGCCGTTTTTGGACATGGTACTCCCGATCCTGCCGAAAAATTGCTGATCGAAAATATTAACAAATACTTCGAGGTTATCGACGAACACAGGGGTGCTGCTTTTGCCAACAGACGTGCCCTGGAAGCGTCCATGCAGAAGATCAATTCTTCTGTAAATCTCTATCTGGATCTGTTCAGGAAGGAAATTCAGCAATCGTACCCGTGTTATTTTGAAAAATTCAGGACGGACGGCATTGAATATGACATTTACATTGGCCAGTCTATTGAACCGGAGAAAAAATTCAGCGAGCTTTATCTGAAAAATATCCGGCTGTGGCAGCTCACCTCCATGGCAGCAATCGCCAGGATCACCCATTCACTTATTCCGCAAATGGGTAAACCATTGGAAACGACGCAGCTGATATTTATTCATTCGAGTAGTATCGACATTAGTTTCAGGGACGACGAGCGGCGGTTTGATGTGGAAGGAGCTTACAATATTCGCTACCAGGTGATCAAAAAGAGGATCGACAAGGTACACATTAAAGGTACGGGTGAACGCCTGACCCAGCCGGGTAAAATTGCATTGGTATATTTCAATAGTAAATCTGCCGAAGAATATGTAGGTTATGTGAGGTATTTGCAGGAAAAAAATACTTTAAAGGATGATCTTGAATTCCTGGATCTCGAAGAATTGCAGGGTGTGAGCGGTTTGAAAGCATTGAGAATAAGTGTGAACCTGGATTCGGAATGGAATTAGTAGCAGCGTAAAGAAGCGATTCAAATATAATAATTGACCATTCTATGAACTATAACCATCGGCTCGACAAGGTAAAGCATCATGTCCATCACTTTTTCGGAACCAAATCATTGGCGCAGCTGAGCTACCACAATCTCCTTCATACCGAGGCCGTGGTATCCAATGCTGTCAAAATAGCCAATCATTACCGTTTGGAGGACAGGGAGACTTTTATCGTGGTGACGTCGGCATGGTTTCATGATACCGGTTACAGCACAGGCGAGGCGGTGGGGCACGAAAAGAGAGGCGCTGAAATGGCTGAGGAGTTTTTGAAATCAGAGGAGATAGATGATACCGTCATTGAGGAAGTAAAAGGCTGTATTATGGCGACGGTATGGCCGCAAAACCCGGATAATTTCTTACAGCAGATCGTTTGCGACGCGGACCTGTTCCATCTGGGAACTGCTGACTTTGCCGACTGGAACAAGCTGGTGCGGAAGGAAGCAGAGCAGCGGGCCGGTAAAAAAATTGATAAATCCGACTGGCGGAAGAGCACCATTAAATTGCTTGAAACGCATACTTTTCAAACGGACTATTGCCGCGACCTGCTGGATAAGCAGAAAAAGAAAAATCTTGACAAGTTGAGGGAGAAAGAGCAGGAAGATGTTGTCGAGAAGGAAAAGGAAATGGAAGCAGAGACCATTACATTGCCGATCAAGGAGGAAGGGGTGTCATTTCCTGAAATGGCCGAAGGTAAAAAGAGCAAAGCAGACCGGCCTGACAAGGGGATTGAAACCATGTTCAGGATCAGTTCCAATAACCATCAGCGGCTCAGTGATATGGCTGATAACAAGGCACATATCATGATTACGACCACTTCCATTATCATTTCGGTTTTGCTCAGCGTGCTTGTCAGGAAGCTGGAAGACAACACTTACCTGATCATTCCCACGATGTTGTTGCTGACGATCTGTATGATCACCATGGTATTTTCCATTTTGTCGACCAGGCCTACCATCCCGCATGGAACATTCACGCAGGAGGACATTGAGACGAAGAATGTCAACCTGCTATTCTTCGGAAATTTTTACAGAATGTCATTCCATGACTACTCCGTCGGAATGCAGCGCATGATGAATGACCGGGAGTTTTTATACGGGAGCCTTACCAAAGATGTTTATTCTCAGGGCGTTGTGCTAGGTCGTAAATACCGGTTGCTTCGGGTGGCCTATAATGTTTTCATGTTTGGGATAGTTGTGTCCGTGATTGCATTTGTAATTGCTTCCGTACTTTTTGAACATTAATCGCCGGCTATGGAAGCGTTTCGTTATTTCAATCGTGATATCAGCTGGCTTTCCTTTAACGAACGGGTACTGATGGAAGCAGGGAATGCCGCCGTTCCGTTGATGGAGCGGATCCGGTTTCTTTCCATTTACTCTTCCAATCTGGATGAATTTTATAGGGTACGGATGCCCTACCTGCAAAAAAGCCAGCTGCGCGACGGCGACATAAGCGTTTATGAAAAAGCGCAGGCGGTTATCAACAGACAACAGGACCAGTTCGGCAAGATACTGGGGGAAACAGTGATTCCTGAACTGGGTAAGCTTGGGTTCAGGTTTTGTTACAAAGAGCCAGTCCCGCAATCCGTTGCTGAGCGTACCGTCCCGTACTTCTTCTCACAGGTAGCGGGATTCCTTCAACCAGCGTTTCTGAGCAGGGAAACAAAGTTTTTTCCCGAAAACAACATGCTCTACCTGGTTGTGATCATGAAATTTCCACCGGACGAAGAGCAGGTAGCTTTGGTCAACATCCCCACCGCCAATCTCGACAGGTTTCTGAAAGTCAATGAGGGTATTGAAAATTTCATTGTTTTCCTGGAAGACATTATCCGGTACAATCTCAAAAACCTGTTTCCGGGTGCGATCGACATTCAATCTTATAATATTAAAATAACCCGGGACGCCGAGCTGGACTTACTGGATGAAGACGGCGAGGATGTGACCGAGAAATTTGAAAAGCAGCTGAGCAACCGCGACTACGGCCTGGCTACACGGCTACTGTACGAACCGGGCCTTCCTGTTCGCCATTTGCAGCAGATCATCAATGTATTTGATCTGAAAAGAGCGTCTGTCGTAGAAGGAGGACGTTACCATAACCTCAAAGACCTTGCTTCGTTACCTGTCAATTCACCGGCTATTTCCTATCCCGCCTGGCCGCCGGTGCAGGGCATCGAGGGCGTGGACCTGAATACGACATTGTTCGAAGCTTTGGTCGAAAGAGATTTGATGGTACATGCGCCTTACCAGTCGTATGATACGATTTTGCGGTTTTTCAATGAAGCGGCGATTCATCCGGCCGTGGAAGAGATATACACGACCATGTACCGCGTTGCCCACGATTCCAAAATCGCCCACGCGCTCATCAGCGCAGCCAGAAATGGTAAAAAGGTGACGGTACTGGTAGAGTTAAAGGCCAGGTTCGATGAAGCCAATAACATTCGCTGGGCCAAAAAAATGAAGGCGGCTGGCGTGAAGATCATTCACAGTATCAACACATTGAAAGTACACGCCAAGCTGGCTTTGGTCAAAAGGCAGCACGCGACTCACCCTTATCTGGGTTTGCTGGCAACCGGTAACCTCAATGAAGGCACGGCACGTTTCTATACCGACCATATTTTGCTAACGGCGCATCAGCCGATGTTACGGGAAGCGGAGCAGCTTTTCGGATTTTTGAGAAAGAAGAAAAAGGCAGAAAAAACGGACACCATTACATTCCAGCATTTACTGGTGGCGCAGTTTAACCTTCAAACGAAATTTCTGGAACTGCTCGACCGGGAAATTGAGCACGCGAAAAGCGGGTTACCCAGCGGGCTGACCATTAAGCTGAACAACCTGGAAGAAGAGGTGCTGATCAACAAGTTATACGAAGCATCCAACGCTGGTGTGAAGATCAACCTGATCGTACGGAGCATTTGCCGGCTTGTGCCGGGAGTTGTGGGACAGAGCGAAAACATTGTCGTCAAACGTATTGTAGACCGTTATCTGGAACACGGGCGCGTTTTTGTGTTTATGAATAAAGGCGACCACGAGGTGTTTATGGGTTCGGCTGACTGGATGAACCGGAACATTTATCGCCGGATTGAGGTTTGCTTTCCAATCTACCATGAGAAATTAAAAAAACAATTGATAGAAATCCTATCCATTCAATGGGCAGATACCGCGCAGGCTGTCTTGATTGACAGTGAATTGCATCATGTTTCGCTACCCAAAACGACGACAAGCATCCGGTCGCAGGAAGCGATTTATCAGTTTTTGTCGGAGACGGTACAGGATTTTAAACCGACCTTTTAAATGAAAAAAAGACATTTGCTATTGAATTCACTCGCACTTTTAATTATGCTCAGCACTTGGCTCGGCGGATGTAACTCGACACAAAAAGAAGAGGTGATTTACAAAGATTACGACCTGAGCAAGCCCGAAAAATTCAATATGCCCGAAAGTCTGTTCGAGATTTCGGGTATCACTTTTGTTGACGGAAAGGCCGATACAATCTATGCAGTGCAGGACGAAGAGGGAAAGATTTTCAGGCTCGCCTGGGACATTCCCAAGCAGCTGCACGCCAAATTTGGCAAAAAAGGGGACTACGAGGATGTTGCCATCATGAACGGCCAGGCCTATATTCTGAAAAGCAACGGTACGATTTACGCATTACCTATGGCCGAGGTCGTGTTTGAGGAGCCTGAGCAGGTGAAAGAACTGAAAGGAAGGTTGCCGAAAGGCGAATACGAAGGAATGTATGCCGATGCTGCCAGCGGGGATCTGTATGTCATTTGTAAAAATTGTACTGAGGATAATTCCAAGAACAGCGTGACGGGCTACATCTTCAAACCTGGGCCGGACTCTACCTCCGCACCGCGCACATTCTCCATCAATGTAGATCAGATCAAGGCTATTACGGGTAAGGTTTCGAGAGGTTTCAGGCCGTCGGGATTGGCGAAAAATCCACTAACCAATGACTGGTACATTATCTCAGCGGTGAATAAGCTGCTGGTCGTTACCGACAGCCAATGGAAAGTGAAGGACGCTTTTCCGTTGAATGGCAACATGTTCATGCAGCCCGAAGGAATTGCTTTCGACAAGGCAGGTAATTTGTATATTTCCAATGAAGGCGACGATTTGTTCAGCGGGAATATCCTTAAATTCAAAAAAATAAAGTAACGGATTCAAATCCTGTTATAAGCACCTCATTCCGCTCCCGGCACGCCGACGGCATTATTCAACGATTTATGAATGCACATTTCCGGTTTTTACTGTTCAGCATCTTATGGATTGGCATTACTTCCTGCGCCAGTTATAAAACCCATTTTTCAAAAGAAGGCGCTCAATGGAAGGCATCGTCGCCCGACCCAAATCTGGAACTCAGGCATACCATGTACCTGATCGGCGATGCGGGAAATGATATGCCTGAAAACCGTGCCCCCGTGCTGGAATACCTTAAAGTAAAGCTGGCGACCGAGTCTAAAAATAGCTCTGCGCTGTTTCTGGGGGATAATATTTACGAATATGGCATGCCGCCTTCGGAAGATTCGGTGAACAGGGGAGTGGCCGAATACCGGATCAATTCGCAGCTGGAAACATTGGAGCATTTCAAAGGCCGGCCTTTTTTCATTCCTGGAAATCACGACTGGCGCGGCTGGGGTGTCAAGGGATTGAAAAGGCAGGAAAAATATATCCAGAAATACCTGAACGAACGTCGCGGGAAAACGGATAAGGATGACTACGAAGATTACTTCCTGCCGCTGGATGGTTGTTCAGGCCCGGAGGTAGTTGAAATGAATGATAACGTGGTCGTGATCGTGGCGGATTCACAATGGTGGCTTACCGACTGGGACCGGGACTCGAAGATCAATGATGGCTGCGAGATCAAAAACCGGGAACAGTTTAGGTTCGTTTGGGAGAACGTGGTCAGGAAGTACCGTAACAAAAATGTCGTGATCGCGATGCATCACCCACCTTATACGTATGGGCCGCACGGGGGAAGATTTACAATCAAGCAGCACATTTTTCCGTTGACGGAAATGAACCCGAAGCTGTACATCCCCCTGCCGGTACTGGGCAGTTTGAGTGCATTGTTCCGCGCTACCATCGGTTCAAAACAGGATGTGGCCAACAAACATTATAAAGACCTCCGGACAGCGGTAATGGCCGGCGCGAAGAAAAACGGAAAATTCATTTTTGCCAGCGGCCACGAGCATGCGCTACAGTTCATAGAAAACGACGGGCAGGAGTTCATCGTCAGTGGTAGCGGTTCCAAAAATAGTCCGGTAAGTCTCGGAAAAGGATCATTATATGCTTCATCGGCGTTGGGTTACTCCACACTCAACTTTTATGCCGGTGGCGAAACCTGGGTGAAATTCTGGGAAGTAAATCCTGACGGGAAGGGCGTTAAACTCGTATTTCAACGAAAAGTCAAGGACAAGCAAGAGGCCGAGATACCAGATCCCGCCATTGCTTTCACCGAATATAACCAGCATAGCGATTCTACGAGCCGGTTTGTGACCAGCAATGAAGTGAAGCCGATAGGAGGTTTACACAAGTTTCTGTTCGGCGAGCACAACAGGCCACTTTATCTTGAAAAATATCCATTCCCCGTGTTGGATCTCAGTGCATGGAAAGGCGGCCTGATCCCTGTCAAGCAAGGTGGTGGCAACCAGACGAACTCATTGCGGCTACGGGACAATGACGGAAAGGAATATTCATTGCGCGGCCTGACCAAGGATGTGAGCCGTTTTTTGCCTTTTCCTTTCAATCAAATGATTGCGGCGAAGTATTTGGTAGAGGATAATTTCTTATCTACCAACCCATTCGCACCACTGTCGATGCCGGTACTGGCGGGAGCAGTGAATGTATATCATACCAATCCGAAGCTATATTATGTTCCCGCGCAGCCCGCATTGGCTACTTATAATGCATTGTTTGGCGGTACTATGAACCTGCTGGAAGAGCGCCCCGATGGGAAGAAGTGGAAAAAGGCCGATTTCTTTGGCAATCCCGACAAGATCGTGAGCACACCGGAACTCGTGGAAGAACTGCTTGAAAATAGCAAAAATATCGTCGACGAAGAGTGGGCGATCCGGACCAGATTGTTCGACTTCGTGATTGGTGACTGGGACCGCCACGATGATCAATGGGCATGGTCTTCGGTGAAACAAAAGGATGGTACTACCCTTTACAGGCCGATTCCGAGAGACAGAGATCAGGCTTTTTCCAAATATGACGGTTTACTGACCGGGGTAGCGAGACTAACGCTTCCATTCCTGCGACAGCTTCAAAGTTTCAGTCCGGAAATACAAAGTATGAAATGGACGACGTGGAGCGCACGGCTTTTTGACCGTACCTTCCTGAATGAACTGAGTTGGGAACAATGGGAGGAGCAGGCGAAATTTATCCAAAAGAACCTGACCGACGACGTGATCGCCAAATCATTCGGGGACTGGCCGCAAAAAGCCCGTGAAATATCTTCGCCGGAGCTGATCAGGAATATCCGGTCCCGTCGCGACGACCTTGTTAAAATTGCAAAGGCACACTATGAGTTTGTGAGTGAATCCGTGAATGTGATCGGTACCGAGGAGGAAGAGCGTTTCCTGATTGAACGTTTGGACAACAACCGGACGAGCGTCACGGTTTACGAAACGGGTAAAGATGGGAAGATCAAGCACCAGAACTACCACCGGATTTTTGACGGAAGCATTACCAAATCCATTAATGTGTACGGCAATGGTGACGAGGATGAGTTTATTGTAAAAGGCGATGTCCAGAAAGGTATCAAGCTTAGGCTGATCGGCGGGCTGGGTAAGGATGTGTTTACGGATAGTGCACGGGTGAGCGCAGGGGGCAAAAAGACATTGGTATACGACGACCTGAAAAGCAATACCATCAATCCCGGCCCGGATACCAAAGACAAAAGAACCAGTCTGTACCGGTTCAATGTATATGACCGTAGAAGCGCCGACAGCAATTACGACATTACAATGCCATTTCCCAACATTGGCGCCAATCCTGACGATGGCTTCATTATCGGCGGTAAGGTGAATATGACGAAGTATGGCTTCAAAAAAGAACCTTATGCTTCGGCGCAGACCTTCGGTGGAAGCTATGCATTCAGTACCAGGGGTTTCAAGGTAAATTATACCGGTGATTTTATCAATGCGTTCAAGAAACTTGACTTTTATCTGGATACCTACTACCGCGGCCCTACGTATGCATTCAACTACGCGGGCCTGGGCAACACCACTGTGCGGACGGTGGACGATGCTGATTTTTACCGGGTTAGGCAGTCTGTTTTACACATTTATCCGGCATTTAAAAAACGTTTCGCAGGTAATAGCGGATTCATCACACTAGGGCCGGTTTTCGAAATTTCGGACGTACAAGCCACGGCGGGACGGTTTATTACCAGCAAGGAAAACGGGCTGGGGAACGACATTTTCAAGACTAAATATTTTAGCGGCGCGAAGTTTATGTTTGATTTCAACAGTGTCGACAATATCTTCCAGCCGCATTCGGGTATCCGTTTCAACACAGGCGTTAACTGGACGTCCAACCTGAATAGCAAGGATAACTTTGCTTCATTACGTGCCCAGTTTGCATTTTATAACAGTCTGGATCAGAATGAAAACTTTGTGCTGGCGTCGCAGATCGGCACCGGCATCAACTTTGGCAACGGCTACCAGTTTTTCCAAATGCCTACGATCGGCGGCAAACAAGGATTGCGGGGTTACCGAACCGAGAGGTTTTACGGCAAAGCTTCCCTTTGGCATGATACCGACCTCCGCGTGAGAATTGGCAGCAGCTACAATCCGACATTGCCATTGACTTATGGTGTTTTCGGTAGCTTCGACTACGGACGTGTCTGGTATGGCGACGATGATCCGTCCAAAAACTGGCACTACGACTATGGTGGGGGTATCTGGCTGGCTCCGGTCGACATCCTGACATTCTCGGTCGGGGCATTTATTCCAAAAGAGAAAAGCGAAGAAAAGCCGCGCATCTCTTTGCAGATCGGGTTCTGGTTCTGATGGGCTGACTGCGCTTAATCTTTTTCCAGAACACTCAGGTTACCGCTGCCTTCCAGGTAGCAGGCCTTCACCTTTTTAGGATCGTCAATGCCCTTTGTCCTGAGATAGCTGGCCAGGTCTTCTTCTGAAATGAACTCACGCCGCATGTTTTTGAACTGAAATTCTCCGTCTTTGATCAGCAATTTGGGGCTTGCCTGTGCAAAATTGCTGAATACGCGCGATTTATAACCCAGGTAGTCAATCGCGAGGTCCCAAAACACCAGGGTTCCTATTAGCACAACTCCCTCCGTAATGCTTTTATAATCGCCGGCCATAGCGTTCTGTGCCGCATCGCCGATCAGAATAATGAGCAGAATGTCGCTCACGCTGAACTGGCCTGTTCCCCGCCGGAAAAGCCGCAACAACAGGAAAATAGACCAGTATGTTAATGTTCCCCTGATGAACACTTCAAACAATGAAATATTGGGCGTCCACATGTCCTGCCAGTTGATGTCAAAGAGTTTTTCCATGATGAAAAGGATTAAAATGGTTGATCGGTAAGATTACTCAAATGTAACCGGGTAAATGTTATGCCAATAAAAAAACAGACATGAGATCAGCAAGTAGCTTCCATTAAAAGAGGCCGGGATATGAAATGTTTAACGTATATGATAGTATTAGTTCTACATACACAAGAAAGAATAATTTCATATTGCGACTTTTTTTCGTTAGACTAGTAGGAAAAAGGAAGTTTTTGTAACCACTATATCAATACTGGTGAACAAAAACGTCTGAAACCTCCATAATGCAGTTAAAATCCAAGGTTAATGAGTAGGGAACTAAAAATACTTTTAGTGGATGATGATAAGATCATGCTGTTTCTCCACGAAATGTTCTTGAAGAAGACCGGTGTGCTATGCGAAACCGTGCTATGTTACAACGGCCAGGAAGCCCTCGACTTTCTTAACACTTACGATTCTGGAATGACAACTTTTTTGGTGCTTCTGGATATCAACATGCCTGTTATGAATGGCTGGGAGTTCCTCGGTTCGATCCGCGACCGCGCTGATTTGCCGCCGGTCCACATTGTGATGGTTAGTTCAGCTACGGAAGATTCGGAAAAGGAACGTGCATTCTCTTTCGAACATGTGTTTGATTATCAGCAGAAGCCGCTTACCATTGAAAGTTGCAAACAAATCATCGGCTCGCGGCAGATCAGGGATTTCTTTAATGACATAACATTCGATTAGCTGCTCAAAACCCTTTAATAAGACATTATACAAATTAGATGAGCTTCGTACGTATTAACAGAACGGTTTCTTATATTTAATATCTGTTTTGCATTACCAACCCTACGATAGCATTTTCTTTGAAAAATACCCTCTATACAGAAGCATTTGAAAAGCTATGGCTGGAAGAGGCTGAGACCAAGACGCGTATGCACAACAGGTTGTTCTGTTTCACTTTTCTGGTCTGTAATCCTGTTTTTTCGATCCCGTTTTATCTGGTAGGAGATCCGTTTTTTTATACCATTTTCCCTACACATTTGTTTTCCGGCAGTATTATCATTTTGCTTCTGTTCCTTCATTCCAAAAAGGTGATCACGGGCCAGCAGATGAGTTTTTACACCTTCGTGATCCTGATATGCTTTTACGCCTTTCTGTTATCGATGCCTCATTTATCTTACGTTCAATCGTGTCTGAACCTGACGCTGGCGATCATTTTCGCGGGGCTTGTTCTCAGGTGGCCGGTGAGGTATGCGCTGGTAATTTCGGGACTTTGTCTGACGCTGTTTCCCATATCCATTCATTTTTTCAGTGACATTACTTTAGCGACTTTTCTGTCGCAGGGCGGAATGTTCCTGATGATGGCCAATTTGCTTTTTCCTTTTGTAATCAGGCTGAGTTACATAAAAGACAAGCGTGAGTTTTATTTCAGATATGCACTGCAGGAACATAACGAGGCGCTTGAAAAGCAAAAGACGATTGCCGAGCAAGCGACCAGGGCTAAGTCAGATTTCTTGTCCATGATGAGCCACGAGATCCGTACGCCGCTGAATGGTATTGTCGGGATTGTTCATTTGATGATCCAGGAAGAAACCGAGCAAAAGGAATCTAAGGAACTGCTCGATACGCTCAAATTTTCAGCCGATCATTTAATGGCCGTGGTGAACGAGGTGCTCGACTTCAACAAAATCAATTCCAATCACGTGGTACTCGACCCGGTACCATTTGATCCCGGTCTCCTTTTTGAAAACCTGAGAAAGACATTTGTTCCCAAAGCAAATGAGAAAAATTTAGACCTGGTCTTCGAAGTAGACCCGAACCTTCCTCGCCGACTTGTTGCCGACACTGTACGGCTTAATCAGGTGATTACCAATTTGATCCACAATGCAATTAAGTTTACCGCTGAGGGGTCGGTCAGGTTTGTAGTAGAGGAAGCCGCGAAGGACCCAAGCCACGTTGTCCTCAATTTTGAAGTCATTGATACCGGCATTGGCATCCCGGCCGCCGAGCAAGGTTCGATATTCGAGATTTTTACACAAGCCAAGCCGACCGGCCAGCGGGAAAGCGGTGGTACCGGGCTAGGCCTGGCCATTACCAAAGAACTGCTACGGCTTTTCGGAAGCGAGATCGTGGTCAAAAGTGAAGTAGGGAAAGGTTCCATGTTTTCATTTCAGTTAAAATTGCCTTATCAGGATAAAATGGAGCAGGTTATGACATTGCCAGAAAATGAAACGGCCCCGGTGACTTTCCCGGAGATTAAGGTGCTGGTTGCCGACGATAACAAGACGAACCTGTTGCTGGCGACAATGCTTTTGCAACGTAAAAAAATTCTGTTTGATACCGCGAGTAATGGTCAGGAAGCCTTCGAGATGTTTCAAAAGAATACCTATGATCTCGTTTTAATGGACCTGCGAATGCCGGTGATGGATGGCTTTGAAAGTACCGCACTCATCCGTCAGGTGAACCCCCAAATACCCATCATTGCATTGACCGCCTCGGCTTTTGAAGATGAACGAGAACGCGCACTGGCGAATGGTTTCTCAGGATACCTCATCAAGCCCTTCATACCTGAGGATTTCTATAACTACATTTTTTCTTTCCTCAAAGGCGAGTCTTCCAATGCGGTTTGACGTGGTAGTATCACTAAATGGAGATTACTTTTCAGAATCTGAAAGGCTAAGGAAAGAGGTTTTAACGGCTTGATGGTGCTCCCAATTGTCCTTTACGAATATTGATCCTATTCCCAGGCCAGCCAAATCGGAATCGTATTTCGAAACCCCGAATTCTACAATGCTTAAAGCTTCCTTAAACCACGAATCAAACAGTCTGTGCCGACATTTGTCGCGGCCTTTATGAGCATCAAAAATGACTATTATCCCCTGGATAGAAGCGTTTTTTAGGGAATCTGCCAGTAAATATTGAATAGTTTTTCTTACCCTGGGATCAATTTGCTTAGACAGGGCAAATCTTTCATCCTTTGATAAAAGACGAGCTTCACCCCCAATGCCAACCGGCCCGAAGGTGAAGCTCAATATGTGATGATCGAATTCTGGGTGATCTGGGAAATACCCTTCAGATGTGCTGAAATAGGCTTCGTATGCTATCTGTCTGTCAGTGATGAACTCATATTTAAGGGAGTTTATCTTAACTACATCATATCGGCGTGACGAATTTAATTCCTTTGGCATGTACTTCGTCTATGGATATTTCTCCGTTGAAAAAACGTTCAGTTAGGTCCTTGTCGTCGAGCATTTTCTTGACTATTTCTTTCTTGCTGAGTTTTTTCGCACCATAGGCAGCTTCTGCCACTGGTGCACTTGCCGTTTTGTTCATGGTCTTAAAGTAAACTGTTATAGTTGTGGGCCTTATATTTTCACAACATACAAATATATAGAATTCGTTTCTCAACTGAAAAAAACTGGTTAAATGTTGATTTTACACTTCTCTGTTTAAAATAATATTTATTAGTTCATTAGTTATATATTTTCTTTTAACTTTGATTTTTGACAAGGAAAACAAAGTTCGGACGGCGGCATGATTATTGGTGGAACTTCCTCTCAACTTAGAGATATCCGGCTCTGGAAAGAGTTAATTCAGGGTGACGACCAGGCATTGGGACAACTGATGCATGTGCACTACAAAGCGCTGCTGAATTACGGGTATAAGTTTGTGAAAGACGATGAATTTGTGAAAGACTGTATCCAGGATATTTTTATAGATCTGTGGAACAGCAGGACACGTGTGACTGAACCGGATCATGTCAAGGCCTACTTATTTGTATCGCTCCGCCGCAAAATTTTCCGCAATCGCCGCAAGCTCAGATTAACGGAAGAAAGCAACACTGCCTGGAATGATGACAGCCAGTTTCCGGTGGAATTTTCACCCGAATGGTGGCTGATCGAAGAAGAAACGCTATCCCATAAAACCAGGCTGGTTGCCGAAAAGCTGAATGCACTTCCTGTCAGGCAACGTGAAGTGATCTATCTTAAATATTACCAGGAGCTAAACCGCGAAGAAATCTCGGATATCCTGTCCATTACCCCGCAAACCGTTTCAAACTTGCTTCAACTGGCTTATTCCACGCTACGTAAGCACCTGGACCTGTCCTCGATCGGCCTCTTTTTATTTATTTTATGCTCTTGAATGTCAAGTAGTTAAAAATATATTTATAAAAATTTCAAAAAAAAATATAAATATCATGGTATCTGCGTGACTGTTCCGGTATCTCGGTAATAACAGGACATACGCCCCCATGATGAATTATCGTAAGTATAAGACAACAGATTTTGTAACTGATCCCTATTTCCGGTCGTGGATAATAGAGCAGGACCGGGATGCGGAAGTTTTTTGGGAAGACTGGCTACATGATAACCCCGACAAAAAGGAAGAGGTGGAGGATGCGCGCGCGTTTTTGTATGTGCTGGCCGAAAAATCGGGACAGACCGATGACGCTGAAATAAGGGGCCGTGTGGACACTACCCTAAGAATGATTCAGGAACGGCCGGAAGAAACTGACGCTACGCCCGTCAGGAAGCTATGGTACATGAGTTATGCGCGGGTAGCAGCTATGTTCACGCTTGCGCTTGGCCTCGGCTGGCTGGTTAGCCAATACAAGCAGGGAAGTTTGCCGGGGCAACAGTCTGCTGTGAGCCGTCATTATGCGGAATCGGGCGTTGTACATTACAATCACACGTCCAGCCCTGTGACCATTATGCTCGAAGACAGCAGTACTGTAACGTTACAGCCTGAAAGCGAATTGGAATACCCCAAAACTTTTGCAAAAGGCAAACGAGAAGTGCATTTGAAAGGAGAGGCGTTTTTCGAGATCACGCGTAATCCCAACAGGCCATTCCTGGTGCTAACCGACGAGCTGGTAACGCAGGTACTAGGTACGAGCTTTACAGTAAGGTCATTTGAAAAAGACAGAAATGCCTCCGTATCAGTGAAAACAGGTCGTGTTTCGGTTTATTCGAAACTGGAAGAACAATCGGCGAAAGAGTCATTGTCCAAGGAAATAAAAGGCGTGGTGTTGAAACCTAACCAGCAGGTTCTTTTCGATAAAGAGGAATCCAGGCTGGTGAAAGTGATCGTCAACAGTCCACAGCGTATCTCGGAAATACCCGCTACTGCGCTGGTGTTTGATGAAGTTCCTGTTAAAAATGTATTCAGGACACTGGAAAAGGAATATGGTATAGAGATAATTTTTAATGAAGAAGTGCTCTCAGCCTGTCTGCTAACCGCCAATCTTTCGGGATTGCCGATGTATGAGCAGCTCGACCTGATCTGTAAGATCATCAAAGCCCGGTATGAAATGATCGACGGGCAGGTGGTTATTTACAGTGACGGGTGTAAATAATTTTGTCAAACTTGAACAACCACGAAACCAGCGAAATATGAAAAAATAATTACGTCAGGTACATAAAAAAAGCCAATGATGGTTGCGACATCACTGGCCTTCGAATGCCCCACCTTGTAATACCCTCCGAATGCACGGAAAGGGTCCAGTGAGTTTTTTGCCCCAATCTTTCATTAGAACAAAAAGTGTTTAAAGTTATGCCCGGAATTTATTTTCTCAAAACAATTGTGTGGGATACTATGAAATTATCCTTATTACAGTTATGCATCGCGGTGGTCTTCACGGGAGTGACGTTTAGCCATGACCGTTTATCTGCCCAGGAGTTACTGGAGAGACGGATCACGCTCAAAATGGAGGACAAGAGCCTGAAAAATGTGCTGTCTTCCATTGAACGGACCTCTGAGGTTAAGTTCATTTATAATCCAAACGAGATCAGATCATCGGCCAAAGTGAGTTTCAATGCCTCCAATGAGCCGCTGGCTGAGGCGCTGAATAAACTTTTTCGTCCCCTTTCAATACGGTACGAGGTTGCTGGTAAGCAGGTTATGCTTTTTAAGGAGAACAAAAGTTCATTCACCGATGATAGCATTGAACCGGAAAGCAATGTAGCCGCTGAAACCACCGAAACGGCCGTACTTGCCGGTGTAAAAGGTAAGGTAACCGACGAGAAGGGCGATGGTTTGCCCGGGGTAAGTGTGGTCGTGAAAGGCACACAGCGCGGAACCACTACCAATTCGGCCGGTGTCTACGACCTGGAACTGGCCTCGGGGGACAATACGCTCATCTTTTCATTTGTGGGTTATTTATCTCAGGAAGTGAATGTTGGGTCAAGGTCGGTCATCGATATCGCTCTCAAAGTGGATACCAAAGCATTGGAAGAAGTGGTAGTAGTAGGCTATGGAGAAATGAAACGTGCTGACCTCACCACTGCACAAACTTCGGTATCAGCCAAAGACATTGCCAGAACAACCAATACTACATTGGAACAAGCCATACAGGGTCGTGCCGCAGGTGTGTACGTAACCCAAAACTCAGGCCAGCCTGGCGGAGGGATATCGGTGAATATCCGCGGTGTAAACTCGATCAGCGGGAGTAATGAGCCATTGTATGTAGTGGATGGGGTCCAGATCCAGGGACAGTCGGTTTCGTATGGGCAGCAGAGCTCCTCCAACCCGTTGGCAGGTTTGAACCCGGCTGATATAGAATCTATCGAAGTGTTACAGGGGCCTTCTGCTACGGCCATTTACGGCTCCCGCGCTACGAATGGGGTGCTTTTGGTAACTACAAAAAGAGGGAAATCGGGCGATACCAAAATATCATATGGCTACCAGTACAGCGTGCAGACACCGCCGTCGTCATTGAAGGTAATGGACCTGAAACAATACGCGCAGATGGTGGGTGAGTATCACCAGCTGGCAGGTGGTGATACGCCCGCAGAATTTCTGGACCCGTCATTGCTGGGCAAAGGAACGGACTGGCAGAAAGAGCTTTTTAAAAACGCCCCGATGAACAAACATCAGCTGAGTTTGAGTGGGGGAAACGACAAGACAACTTATTATTTGTCAGGAGAATACCTGAAACAGGAAGGTGTGGCGCTTGGATCGGGGTTTAACAGGTACGCATTCAGACTTAATCTGGACAACAAACCCAGGGAATGGGCAACGATCGGGGCAAACCTGAGCTTTAACCAAACCAATGATAACCTGACCACCAGCCAGGAAAACGTGATTTCAAGTGCTTTGCAATTAACGCCACAAGTTCCTGTCAGAAACATTGACGGTACCTGGGGCGGTGGCGACGAGAATAACGGAGCAAATCAGTTTGCACCTGTTAACCCGATCGCAATTGCCAATTTGACTACTAACAAACTGGTCAGAAGACAGTTTTTGGGAGGCCTCAATGTTGGCGTGAAAATTCTGCCAGGCCTGAATTTGCGCTCGTCGTTCAACACAAACCTGGGATTTTCAAACTCGTCGTACTATGTGCCAACTTACAAAATCGGTTGGGCGCAGAATGTGACCGCATCGTATAACAATGGATCCGGCGTAAACACATACTGGAACTGGAACCAACTTTTGGAGTATAATAAGCAATTTGGGAAGCATAGTATCAATGTCATGCTGAGCCATGAATCGCAGGAATCGTCCTGGAAAAACCTGGCAGGAACACGTACAGGTTTTTTAACGAACGATATTCTTGACCTCGCAGCAGGTGACGCATTAACGGCCAGTAATTCAGGAGGATCGGGCGACTGGGCAATGGAATCATACCTGGGCAGGCTCAACTACAACTACGGCGATAAGTACATTATTATGGGTACCGTGAGACGCGATGGTTCGGCGAACTTCGGAGCTGATAATAAATGGGGCTTCTTCCCATCCGTTTCGGCCGCATGGCGGGTTTCGCAGGAAGCATTTTTCCAGGTACCGGCTATCAGTGAGTTGAAACTGAGATTTGAAACGGGTGTCACAGGTAACCAGGGCAGCGGAGGAATTTACTCGCCGCTTGGTACCGGGACCACTCCCACTACTACCGGCTTTTTGCCCACCAAATACAGCAATGCAGGTTTGAAATGGGAAGAAACGAAAACCAATAACTTCGGTATCAACCTCGCTCTTTTCGAAAACCGCATTCAGTTTGAATTTGACTATTATATCAAGAATACCGACAACCTGCTGATGGAGAAACCATTGCCATGGTATATGGGAACTAATGGTACCGGCGCTGTGGGCTCGCCAACTGTGAACATTGGCGCGCTGCAAAATAAAGGCTGGGGCTTCACAGTCAATACGATCAATATCAACAGGGGCGGATTCAAATGGGAGTCGAACCTGAATTTGTCGAGCTTTAAAACCAAGATCAAGTCATTCTATTCCGACGCGGCATTTGTAGACCGTACTTCGTGGTGGATGGCCGACTGGACGCAGCGGTCGGAAGTAGGAAAGGCACCATGGCTGTTCCGTGGATACATCGAGGAAGGTATATTCCAGTCGGTGGCTGAGATCGAAAGCAGCGCATTGCCTGTGGATAACAATGGCGTAAAGCTGCCGGTCAATGTCAACAATATCTGGGTTGGTGATGTAAAATTCAAGGACATCAATGGCGACGGGATCATCAATGAAAATGACCAGACGGTGATCGGTAATCCATGGCCAAAGCTGTTTTCAGGATTTACCAATACATTTTCCTACAAAGGCTTTGACCTGAGCGTGTTGCTGACCAGTACCTATGGTAATGATGTTTACAACTACCTCGGCAAGCTGAACACCAATGCGAGTAACATCAATTTGAGCCGCAACCTGCTGGTACATGCCATGGATTATGCCAAACCGATCACGAAAGAAGACGGTACAGTAGGCTTGTCCAACCCTGATACCGACGTGGCGCGGATCTCGAACGGACCGAACGGAAACTTTGCAAGACATACCAACAAATGGGTAGAAGACGGTTCTTTTATCAGACTGAAAAATGTATCGCTGACATACAATCTGCCGGTATCGCTGGTATCACGTCAAAAAGTGATCAGAGGGGCCAGATTTACGGTAGGTGCGCAAAACCTGGCTACCATTACCGGTTATTCAGGTTTTGACCCGGAAGTAGGGGCCTATGTATCACGCGATGCGAGTGCCTCCAACCAGGCCATCGGCCTCGACTACGGACGGTACCCTCTGACACCGGTTTACACATTCAGTTTAGGCTTGGATTTCTAAAAACTATCGAGATGAAAAGTTATCAAAAAATATATACCTGGTTTGCATTCATACTGCCGGTCGCATTGCTGTCGGCTTGTTCGGAAGATTTCCTTGAAAGACCACCGAAAGACTCCATCGTAGATGCCGGTTTTTACCAGACGGACGATCAGGTGCTGGCCAGTACTGCATTGCTTTACAGTAAAGTATGGTTCGATTACAATGACAAGGCGTCGTACAATCTGGGCGATTTTCGTGCCGGAACAGCCTTTTCGGCTTGGAACGACAGAGGTAATGTGTTGTTCAACACCACTGGAAATACACCTGAGAATGGCTCGTCGTGGCGTTCATTTTTTATCGTGGTAGGGCAGTCCAATCTCGCGATCCAGAACATTAATAAATATGCCGGGCCAGCAGTTTCGCCTGCGATTAAAAAACATGCGATTGCCGAAGCAAGGTTTATGCGGGCATTGGCGTATCGATTTCTGGTGATGAACTGGGGCGCTGTGCCGGTCATTGAAAATAACCTGGAATTGCTGGCTGACACCACAGTGCAAAGAAATACGCCTGAAAGCGTATGGAAATTCATCACCAGCGAAATGCGCCAGGTAGCGGAAGATTTGCCGGAAACACCCGTTCGTTCAGGCCGCATTACCAAATGGTCGGCGGAAGGAATGCTGGCGAGGTTTTACCTGACGCGCTCAGGCGTGGAAGCAGGGGGCTCGGGTAACCGGAACCAGGCATTTTTGGACAGTGCGAAGTACTATGCCGAAAGGGTCATCACCACAAGTGGGGCTTCAATGGTGGGTAAGTACAGCGATTTGTTCCTATACCCTTACGACAACAATCCCGAGTCGTTATTCTCACTGCAATGGGTATACTCTCCCGGCGCCTGGGGAACGCAAAACTCAACACCAGCATACCTCGCGTATAGTTCCGATATCGCCAATGGCGACGGCTGGGGTGGAGACAAAAGTGCCACGTTCTGGATGATGAAGCAGTATGAGGGGATCAAGCAGACCTCTGAGACGGTATTGCAGGGAAGGACATTGGATCAAAGGTTAAAAGCGACATTCATGCTGCCCGGCGCGAGCTATCCCGAAATCACCCAGACGATTCCAGGCGGCACCCAGAAGCTGATCTTCCCTTTCACGGGTTCTGACAATAATTTCCTTTCCATCAAAAAATACATTACCGGAAAAGCAGCCGACGTGGGCGGGCAGGCAGCCCAGCAGAACTACGGCAATGATACATATATGATGCGTCTGGCTGAAATGTACCTGGTTTATGCTGAGGCTGTTATGGGCAATGCAGCCTCGACCAGTGATGCAAAAGCATTGGCCTATTTCAATAAGGTCCATACCCGCGCTGGCTTGTCACCGGTGACAGGTGCGCTTACTTTTGATATGATCTTCAAAGAGCGGATCGTCGAATTTGCAATGGAAGGAATGGCCTGGTACGACCTTGTGAGCCTGCATTATTACAATGCTGCCAAAGCTTACGCCATTCTGAATGAGCAGGACAGGGGACTTTTCTTTACCAAGCCCGATCAATTCCCGGACCCGACTTCATGGACATTTACCAAAACTTCGTGGGTAGCCGTGACGGACAGGATGATCAATGCCAACAGTGGTAATTTCCTGCTGCCGATCCCGTCGGCCGAGCTGAGCCAGGCGCCAAACCTGCAAAAACCTGCCGTTGATTATTATTCCAAGTAAACCCAATAATGGTCATTACAAATGCGAAATCACATGAAATTCATATATAAGTCAATGCTGCTGCTGGCAGTAATCATTGCCATGGCAGCTGTAACTATGTCTTGCCAGGAAGAGGACCTTCCGAACAATGGCGAGCCCAGTATCAAGTACGTCCGCATTACCGACCCGGCTTCCGGTGATTCGCTGCTGGTGAGCGCAGGGCAGGGCAGCCTGATAGCGATTGTAGGAGAAAATTTGCAAGGTGCGACCGAAATCTGGTTCAATGATCAGAAAGCGAGTTTGACACCTACTTACATTACCAATAAAACCATTCTTGTCAGCGTGCCTACCATGATCCCGGCTGTGATCGACAACAAAATGAAGATCATTTTTTCAAATGGCAGGACATTGGAACATGCTTTCAAGGTGAAGATCAGCGAGCCGCTTGTTTCGAGTATGGTCAGTGAGTACGTACCGGCGGGAAGTGTGGCCACCATCCGGGGAGATTACTTTTATGAGCCCTTAACAGTCACTTTTGCCGGGGGCAAAAAAGGAACGATCGTATCGATCAAAGACCAGGAAATACAAGTAACCGTTCCGGAAGACGTACAGCCTGGGCAGATTACCGTGACCACGAACTTCGGAGAGACTAAATCAGACTTTTGGTTTGCTGATAACCGTAACATTTTCCTGAGCAGTGATCCATTCACAGGCTGGTGGAATGCTGCGTATGTGGTAACCAAACCGGCGGCGGGCGATCCTGTCGCAATCAATGGCAATTATATCCGCGTTAAAAAAGCAATTGCAGGCTGGAACTGGATGGAAGTGGCTGGCGGGCCGCCCGATGCAATGGGCGCGATCAGCAAGAATATCCCGGACGAAGCAATATTGAAACCGGCTGACTATAACCTGAAATTTGAAGTAAATACTGTGAAGCCCTATAATAACAACGTGCTGAAAATCAGTGCCGGGCTGAGTAGTGGCTTTGATGACACGCCTTATCAATGGCTGCCGCCTTACGATACTAAGGGAGAATGGCGAACCGTGGTGATCCCGTTCGAGGAAGTGGCGGGAAGCTACAAATCAAAGCTGGAAGTGAACAAAAATGGCTACTATACCAGGCTGTTGTTCCATGGTGGCGGCGATCTGGATGCCGACATTTCATTCGATAATTTCAGGATCGTTCCCAAAGTCCTTCGTAAGTAAACATTCAAAAAAGCACTGTAAAAATGAAGATATTAATATTGAACAGGAGATTACTCTCTCTGATGTGCCTGATCCTGTCCGTTGCATTCATTACCGCGTGTAATGATGATGATGACGAAGTGAATTCCGGCGAAGTACAATTGCTCAGCTTTGGGCCATCGGGTGTTAAGCCAGGTGAAGAGATCAGTTTTATTGGAAATAATCTTGACAAAGTGACGTCCATTGAACTGCCCGGAGCCAGCGTACCGAGTTCTGCATTTTTAAAACAAACAGCGGAGCTGATCACGCTCAATGTTCCCAAGGAAACGGAGGAAGGGCTGGTTACATTGAAAACAGCAGCCGGGGACATTGTTTCGAAAACCATACTGAGCTTTGAAGTGCCGGTAATCATTAAAACGGTAACCGCGGAAGCTAAGCCGGGAACAAATGTGACCATTACGGGTGAATTTTTGAACTGGGTGGATGGCGTGACCTTTGCGCCGGATACCACTGTCACCAAATTCGTCAGCCAGACAATGACCGAACTGGTAGTGGCCGTACCAGTGAATGCAAAAACAGGTAAGCTTGTGTTGTACTCGGGCGGAACCGAACCTTTAAGTACGGAAACAGAAAAAGAACTCGTCGTTACATTGCCGACGATCACGACTTTGGCTCCCAACCCTGCCACGAAAGGAAAAAGCCTGACCATCACAGGTACTAACCTCGACCTGGCGGAAGGTGTGCTGTTTACCGGATCGGCCGCTGCAGTTACCAAATTCGTAAGCAAGTCGGCCACGCAGATTGTAGTGACGGTACCGGCAGACGCGGCCAAGGGCAAAGTTTCGCTGATCACCTATTCCAATGTAGAGGTGCCGTCGAAGGATGAATTGAAATTATAAAATGCCGTTTTAGTTAACGACTTCATTGATAAACTGAGGCCAGCGGGATGTATGTTCCGCTGGTTTTTTTGTTTGATAAAAATGGATTCTCGATGAAGTTTTGAGCGTAAAAAATGGATCAGGCGACCATTTGATTTCCAATCGATGATCTTAAATCTTCGACCTGATGCTGCAAAAGCCAGTTGCGGAAATCTGTAACATTCTGGGGTTGATAATGTACAATACGCCCATCCGTTAGCATGATGGTAAACACCTCGTATGCATGGATATACTTGCGAAGCTGAACAATACAAAAGTCAAATCCAGGGAAGAAATAGTTTGTTTTCATTTGCCTTTAGGGTTTGCTAAGGATTTAGATCACGTTTTAAGCTACATTTGAGTATGTTAGCACTATGTAACTGGCAATAAATATGCCTATTTAACTATCTGGAACGTTCCGTCTGTATTTTGCTTGTAGTTGGTCAGAATTCATTTTGTAGCTGAATTTCTACAAACATATAACTTTAAACGTTAAAAACTTTAATTCTGTGTTATTTTTTCAAAAATAGTACATCATGAGGCTTAAAGTTTGTCGAATTAATTTTATATAATTGCACGTGTACTACATCAATTTGTATTGAAGAGGCTTTTAACCATCCTACTTTTCGTTTTATTAATGTCAGAAAATACTGTGGCCCAAACGGGTTACACAGTGACTCATTTTACTGATGATAATGGTTTGCCCCAGAACAGCGTCAAAAGTCTTGCGCCTGATGGAGAGGGATATATATGGCTGGCAACTGAGAACGGACTGGCGCGGTTTGACGGCCATCATTTTTACTATGTCGATAAGTCTTCCCTGGGCATTACCAGCAGCCGTTTTTATATGCTGTTACCGTCTATCCAGAACAATGGCAAGCAGGCAATGGAATTGGCAAACTGTGCATTGTACGCGGCGACGGACGGTGGCGAATATGTGCGGATCGAGAATGGAAGGGCGTGGAACGATTCGGCGTATACCGATGGAAGGATGAAGCGCGTTCCGTTTATCCGGGAAGGCGACCGGAATACGTTTTTGGCTGCGGGCCTGCCCAGCTACATGAGCGACATTGCCAGGCCGAAACATTATGTAATCTCAGTCGGATACGGAACCGGAAATACGTATGTGATCGACAGCTCCTCGGTGTCGTTTTACAATGATCAGAAGAGGTTATACAAAACACCTGTTGCCGGCAAGTCGTTCTGGAAATTCTTTACGATGGGCCGGGTGCTGTACCATCTGGACGAGGGTGGTACCCTGAGCAAGATCACGGGTAATGGTATTTCTAAGGTTGACATTTCCGGTGACCTCATTCGGGACAACGGATACGATACCCATTTTGACCGACTGGCCCTGTATTGGAACATTGCGAGCGATCAGGTCTATTTTTATTATCGTAAAAAACTGTATTCGGTCGATAAAGAGCGAAACGGAAGGCTCGCCACCAGTCTAGTACTGCAGGATTTTGACCTCGAAAGTTTCAATATATATTCCGTTCACCGTGAGACAAAGACCGGGACGTTATTCCTGGGCAGCATTTCGGATGGCCTTTTTGTATTGACGAAACATTCATTTGAAACGCTGACGCATGATGGCGAGGATATGGACAATGTCTTTTATGCCCAACTGGATTACAGTAAAAATTCTGTCATGACACCTACCGGGATCATTTTGGGAAAAGATCCAGTTACCGGAAAGACCTTTTCTGATAAGATTCCTTTTCTGGAAAAGATCAACCAGAATGATAAAAGAACCCTTTTGAGGGATAAGACCGGGCTGGTATGGGTCAAGGCAGGCGACATACTGTACCGGCTGGACATGCATCTTGAGAAGATTGTCTATGAACAGAATTTTGGTGAAGAGGTCAAACACCTTTTTGAGGATAGCCACGGAAACATCTGGATAGGACTTGCCCAGCGATTATATTTCATCGACATGGCGCAGCCTGTGCCTAAACCCAGGCAGATCCAGGACAACATGAGGGTAACCTACTTTCAGGAGGACCGTGAGGGGAAAATCCTGGCAGGAACAATCAGCGGACTTTACTCATTTGGGGCCAATGGCCAGAAGAACGGACTTGTACCGGCGACAAAGGATTTGTATATCAAGAGTATATATGTAGACAATGAAGGCCGTACATGGATGGTGGCCAATCAGGAAGGGTTGTTACTGTACAGTAATCATAAGCTGGTGCGCTTTCCGCTCGATAAAAACAAATATCTGGGCAGGCCGCATTGCATTGTGGAGGACAATAGGGGTTTTTTCTGGATACCGACGGACAAAGGATTGTTTCAGATGGCTGTGGAAGACTTACTGAACTATGCGAAATTGCCGGTTTCGGAATTGTTCTATATGTACCATTCGAAAGGCGACGGGTTACGGACGAATGAATTCAATGGCGGCTGCCAACCTTGCGGAGTAAAACTGGAAAGCGGGTACATTTCGCTGCCATCATTGAAGGGGTTGGTATGGTTTAGTCCTGATCAGATTACTGCCAAAGTTCCGGACGGACGCTTTATGCTAGACAGAATACAGGTAAACAGCAGCTTTCTGCCGACAAACGGTGACACACTAACACTTCCGGGCGACCCGGTGCAAACCAAGTTTTACTTTTCAACACCTTATTTTGGCAATGTAAATAACCTGAATCTGTCTTATGCTTTGGTGAAAGAAGGATATGCTGTCCGGCCGACAGACTGGATACCGATTCCAGGTTCAGATTTCAGCATTACCTTTTCGAATCTGGATCCCGGGACGCACAGGCTCATTGTGAGGAAGATAAATGGCTTTGGAAAAAATAACTACACGACCCGGACGATATTGGTCATTGTACCGCCTGTCTGGTATCAGAACTGGTGGGTGAGAGTGCTGTTTCTGATCGGGTTTTTGTTCGTCGTTTACCTCTATAATAGTTTACGGCTGAGAAATATTTCAAGGGAAAATGCGCGGCTGGAAGAGATCGTCGCCAAACGTACCGAGCGCCTCAACCGCGCACTCAGCGATATTGAAGCGTCTAAGAACGAAATGAGCAAACAGATACATATGCTGTCGAGGCTGCTGGCCTCCATGACACATGACATTCAGTCCCCGCTCAACTACATTATACTGACCTCCGGGGCGATACCTGCGATGGTCAAAAAAGGCGAGGTCGAGACGGTCGCAGAGATTGGGCAGGTTATTTCCAACTCGTCGCAGCGGATGAGCGATCTGCTGCGCGGCTTGCTGGATTATGTTAAGCTGCATGTGTACGGAAACAGTGTTCAATTTGAGGATGTTAACCTGAAAGTACTGGTTGAAAACAAATTTGAGATCTTTCGAAGCGTCATAGCGCTTAATGGGAACCAGTTTTTAAATGAATTACCCGACAACCTCACGGTATCATCAGACTATCAGATGCTTGCCATTATGATCCACAACCTCATTGACAACGCGACGAAATTCACCAGCAAAGGCGTTATCCGGGTTTTCTCCGAAACGGATGAGCAAGGTCAGGTAAGGCTTATGATCTCCAATACGGGCCAGGGTATATCCGATGAGCTGATGGAGGTTATCAATTCTCCTGACTTAGATGGAAACGAAGATATCATGAGGCCTTTCGGACGAAAAACAGGACTTGGCTTGCTGATTGTCAAAGAGATTGCGGAACTGATCCAGGTGCGGTTAACATTAACCCAATGCCCAGAAACGTGTTTTGTGATGACGTTCCCATTGATGTAATACTCCCGACTTCAGTTCCTGTACGAGGAGATTTTGGCATACAATTCTGCCGGGCTGAAAGGCTTGCTGATGTAATCGTTCATGCCGACGGTGAAAGCGATATCTTTAATGTCCAGCATCGCCGAGGCAGTGAGTGCGATGATCGGAAGCGTAGCATATTTAACCTCTGGCAGGCTCCGGATTCTCGCAGTAGCCTCGTAACCATCCATTTCGGGCATTTGCAAATCCATCAGGACCAGGTCGTAGTCCGTTTCCTGAACTTTTTGAAGAGCTATCAGCCCGTTTTCGGCAATATCGTATTCAACCTCCCATTGTTTCATGAAATTCTTCATCAGGAAGACATTGATGGTATTGTCTTCCACAATGAGCAGTTTCATTCCTTTGAGGCTGAATGTATTTTTCGAAATACCATTGGTATGTTCTTCGAGCGGTTTCGGGCTTATTTTGAAGGACATCGTAAAATAAAAAGCAGAACCCTTTCCTTGTTCGCTCGTCACATGAATGCTGCTTTGCTGCAATTCGAGCAGCTTTTTGGTGATGGTCAGCCCCAAACCCGAGCCTCCGTATTTTCGGGTCGTATCGGAAGTCGCCTGTGTAAAGCTTTCAAAAATGTTATCGATCTTATCCTTTGGAATACCTATGCCAGTATCTTCGACCTTGAAATCAATGGTAACCGTCTCGTTTTCACGCTTTGCGATCGATGCAGAAAGCGTGACTTTCCCGACTTCGGTAAATTTGACTGCATTGCTCACCAGGTTTGTTATTATCTGGCCGAGCCTCACCGGGTCACCGATCACATTCAGGTTCAGTTCGGTATCCACCATCAGTTTTAGACGGATCCCTTTTTCATTGGCTTTTTGAAGGACGCCTGAGCGGATGTTCTCGAGTAAAAAAAGAATGTTAAAATCGACCTCTTCAAATTCAATTTTACCAGCCTCAATCTTACTGAAGTCCAGAATGTCATTGATCAGTACAAGCAGGTTCTCTGCCGAAAATTTAAGGATATTCAGGAACTCCATTTGCTCAGGTTTGGGGTCCTGCTGCAAAAGAAGGTGTGTAAATCCGATCACAGCGTTCATCGGTGTGCGGATTTCATGACTCATGGTGGAAAGAAACTGAGACTTCGCGATCGCCGCCATTTCAGCTGCTTCCTTCGCTTTGATCAGCTCGGCTTCCGTCTTTTTATGCGTATCAATGTCCATGATCGCACCATATAGCTTCACCACCCGCCCCGACTGGTCCACAAAAGGCTTGCCTATGGCGTGTATGAACTTGATTTTACCGTCAGGCAAAACAATTCGCAGGTCGAAACTCGCAGGATTAAGATGATTGATCGCATCCTTAATGTGAGATTTGTACAGATGCAGGTCATCCGGATGAATCATTTTTGAAAACAGCTCGGTATCAGGTCCGCTGCTGTCCGGTTCCAGGCCGAATATCCTGAAAGCCTCGTCCGACCAGTAGTTCTGCCCGGTAACGAGGTCAGCTTCCCAGCTTCCTGAGTGGGTAAGCTGCTGTGATTCAGAGAGCATGGCTTCGTTGCGGCGAATTGCCTCCTCGGCACGTTTTCTATGGCTGATATCGTGCCACACGACCAGCAATATTTTCTTGTTATTGATCAGAACAGGATTCAATGTAACCTCAACCGGAAATTCCTCCCCATCCATTTTTTTATGGACCCATTCAAACCGGTTGTAACCCGTTTCGTAGGCGATACGATCCATCTCAACTGACTTTTCCGCTGATCTTCTGCCATCGGGCTGGTACTCCGGGGAAAACCGGGCCGGGTGAATAGAGAGTAGCTCGCTCTTGTTCTTGCACCGCAACATCTTCACCGCTGCCTCGTTGCAATCGACAATGCCCGTATCGTCCAGCAGCAAATGTGCGTCGGTGGAGTACTGAAAAATGACACTAAGCTTTTCCTCAACGATTTTTCGCTCCGTCAGATCTTGAAGCACACCATCCAGCTTTGGCGCGAGTTCCTTTTCCATCATCAGATCGTGCACGTCCGAAATAGAGCCTACCATGAGTTCAGGTCTGCCGTTTTCAAACTTAGCCGTGCCCCTGCATTCAAAATAGCGGTAGCCGTTTTTCTTTGTTTTAAGCCGCACCCGTACCTGGTAGGGCACATTATTTTCCAGTTGATCCTTGATCGCCTCAGTAACAACAATACGGTCGTCGGGGTGTACGAGCTGCTCGGTGAACACGCCATAGCCAGGTGTGATGTCCTCAGGCTGGTACCCCAGTAATTCATATAGCCGGTCCGACCAGACTTGTTTGCCCGTCTGAATTTCCCAATCCCATATTCCGGCGTTGATGCCGGAAATGACCATCTCCAAAGAAGCAGGTGTGAATTTGGATGCCATGGGAAATCGGGTGTATTTATTTTGTTAAATTTAAGATAAATTCGAGTTTTCCCGCATCAAATCAATGCCAGGGTCATGTTTCCTGATACCTTAAATATAAAAAAATATTCTTCGGTTAATTCCCTCTTCCCGATTTACCTCACGACAGTTTAATAAAAAAATATTTGTGTATTAATTTTTAATAAGTTTACTTTGTCTATCATATTTGTAGACTATATGATTTTGTCCGATTAACCACCAGTCAGGCAAAACACGATTTCAAAATTCTTATCGTACCTATGAAAGCGAAAGATTTACTTCTTACACCGAATGTTAATGTCGGCAAGATGGTGGTTACCAGTTGTCCCCGCCTCGTGCTTCCCTGTTGTTCCTGTTGTTGACTACGTCAGCATTGAGGTTCTCCCGAATTTTTAAGAGCTGATCTTATACCCATGCCTGTCGTTTCGGCGGAGTCTTGCTGCGTATATGTAGAACAGTTATGTGCCATTCATTCTGCATTTTTCATCCTATTGCTCATTTATAATGATTAAGAAAATCTACTACCTGATAATTCTGTCAGGCTCATTACTATTCGGTTCTGGCTATGCCCGGGCCCAGGATATTATATCCGGTGTTATCAGGGACGAGTCGGGCCAGGGGCTGCCCGGTGCCACAATTGTGGAAAAGGGCTCTTCCAGATATGCGCTTACAGATGTGGACGGCAAATTCAGCATCGCGGCCGCCAAAGAGTTTCCGTTTACATTGCAAATCAACATTACAGGCTTTCAGCAGCAGGAAATTGAAATTTACGAGCTCACTTCCGAGGCTGTTGAAGTAGTTCTAAAAACGGCCAACCTACTCGACGAAGTGGTTGTAATAGGCTACGGTGAGCAAAAGAGAAAAGACATTACCGGATCGGTAGCGTCAGTCCCGATTGAGATCAAAAGCCAGCCTGTGGCCTCTGTGGAGCGTTTATTACAAGGTTCCGTAGCCGGGGCAGTGGTTACGCAAACTTCCGGGCAGCCGGGTGGAGGCGTGAGCGTGCAGATCCGCGGGAACAACTCCATTACAGCCGGCAGCGATCCATTGTATGTGATCGACGGTTATCCGATCAACAATGATTACTCGGTAGCAGATGCGGGGGTGACGGACGGCTCGAAAATTAACCCGTTATCATCCATTAATACCGCTGATATTGAGAATATTGACGTTTTGAAAGATGCTTCCGCCACCGCTATTTACGGATCAAGAGGAGCCAATGGTGTAGTAATCATTACGACCAAAAGCGGTACCAAAAACAAATCTTCTATCAACTACGATGCCTACTACGGCACGCAGCAGGTTTTAAAGACGATTCCATTGCTGAATGCCGCGCAATGGTGGCAGCTGAGAAAGGATGCGGCCGTCAATTCCGGAAAAACGGTGTCCATTCCAAGCGTAACTGGTTACACGCTCGACACGACCGGCGCCGGTACCGACTGGCAGGATGCAGCATTCAGAAAAGCGTCCATTCAAAGTCACAACCTGTCCATTCTTTCAGGATCAGACAAAACCAGACTGGCGTTTTCTGGTAATTATTTCAAACAAAATGGTATCCTGCAAAACACTGATTTCAGACGTTTATCGGCTCGGGTCAATCTGGATCACCAGTATAACGACCGTTTCCGGGTTTTCACGAGCCTTTCGGCCAGCAATACCAAGGCCAATGTAGCTCCCACGGCCATTGTAGCCAACTTACTGCTCACTCCTCCGGCACTACCCATTTACCAGAATGACGGTTCTTTTGTGATCAACAGCCCATTCGAATCGGCGCTGCAAAACCCGATCAACTCACTATATAACCAGCTGAACGAGACCATTACCAATCGTTTTCTGGGGAACATTTCAGGAGAATATACCATTGCTGACGGATTGAAAGCGAAGATCCTCGTCGGTGCGGACATCATTGGCAACAAACAGAACCGTTACCTGCCCAGCACGACTGCGGAAGGCCAGGCTTTGAGCGGGGATGCGATAGTGGGTTCTATATTTACCAGTAACTGGCTGAATGAGAACACGATCAGTTATGATAAAGAGATCAATGAAAAGAACAAAATCAATGCAGTAGCAGGTTTTACGGCACAGGTTTCGGAAACCAAAGGTGCAATCGCAGAAGCTGCCGGCTTTGCTACCGATGCATTTGAATACAATAACCTGGCGACCGGTATTACCAGCATCGCACCGCGTTCGCTGGCCAACAAATGGGCGCTGGCTTCGTACCTGGGTAGGATCAACTACATTTTCGACGAGCGTTACCTGTTCACATTCACATTACGCGCCGACGGATCATCCCGTTTTGGCGACGGTAAAAAGTGGGGATACTTTCCCTCGGCTGCATTTGGCTGGAATATCAATGAAGAAAAATTCTTTCAGCAATTCAAAAAAGTCAGTCTGCTGAAACTGCGTCTGAGTGCCGGAACAACCGGAAACCAGAATATTCCTTCGTACCAGTCGCTTTCGCAGCTGAGTTACTTTCGCTATAATTTTTCGAACACGACGGTTTCAGGTTATGCGCCTAACACGGTCCCTAATGCGAACCTGGGCTGGGAAAAAACATTCCAGGTCGATGCGGGAATTGATTTGGGTCTGTATAAAAACCGCATCAGCATCATTGCCGATTATTATTACAAAAGAACGACCGATCTGCTGCTGACCCGGACGGTACCGGGTACTTCGGGCCTCTCGGATTTCTATAATGGGCAGGCGTCTGTCGTGTATCAGAACATTGGAGAAGTATCCAACCAGGGAATTGAATTATATGTCAATTCACGTAACCTCGAAGGCGCTTTTAAATGGAACACCATTTTTATTTATTCCAAAAATACCAACAAGATCCTGAGCCTGGGCGAGGGTGTGAACCAGATCATTCCGGTGATTTCCAATCCTTCCATTGCGAAAGTAGGTTACCCGCTGGGCTCATTTATTGTCTACAAAACAGACGGCATCATTCAGCAAGGTGAAACGCCGCTTACCCCGCAGCAAAACAAAAGTCCGGGTGGGCAGAAGTACCAGGATATCAATGGGGACGGCGTGATCACGCAGGCCGGCGACCGGGTTGTCATTTCCAATCAGCCAGGCTTTACGACTGGTCTTACCAACACATTCAGTTACAAAGGCTTCGACCTGACCGTGTTCTTCCAGGCTTCTATCGGTGGTAAACTTTACAATGCAAACCGCGCCAACCTCGAATTGGCAACGGGGTATGTGAATGGTTCGGACGTCCTGCTGAACCGCTGGTCAACAACGAATACCAATACCGACGTAAAAGCTGCATTCCAGGATCCAGCGATCACGATTTCAGACCGGTTCATCGAAGACGCGACTTACTATCGTTTGAAAAACCTCTCATTCGGGTACACTTTCCCGAAGGAATTGCTGTCGAAAGCAAGGATAGAGAATCTGCGGATCTACATTTCGGCGCAAAACCCTAAAACCTGGACCAAATACACCGGTTTTGATCCGGAAGTGAGCTTGAATGGTCAGTCGCTGATCAACAAGGGCATTGACCAGGGCGTGTACCCCAACAACAAATCCTACCAGGTCGGATTATCATTAACATTCTGATGAAGCCAACATTAATTCCAATGAAAATGAAAGCATTTAAATATATAGTACTCGCTATCACCACCATAGCGGCCACTTCCTGCGAAGAATTCCTGAAAGAGGAACCAGAGGCATTTCTTTCAGAAGACCAGTATTACAAAACCCAGGCCGACGCCGTGAATGCGGTGAATGCCGTGTATTTCTTCCTGAATTCGGGCGGTTCGTCCATTCAGACACCTTATAATACATTGTTCAACACTGGGATGAACATGGCGAGCGATGACGAAGATCCGGGTCCTGGTGCTACCAATCCCGACGTGCGTTCGCTCTCAGTTCAGGCACATTCGTCTACCAATCTGCGGATTTATGAGCTATGGCAGCAGCATTATGCAGCCATTAAAAAGGCCAATGTTGTTTTAGAAAAAATACCGGCGATCGATTTTGACAATGCATTAAAAGCCAGACTGATTGGCGAAACGAAATTCCTTCGGGCGTTATATTATTTCAATCTGGTGCGGCTTTACGGCGACATTCCTTTGATTTTGGAATATCAGAAATTCGTGAATGCGGCAGACTATGCGATTGCTAAAACCCCTTCCACACAGATCTACGACCAGATCGTGAAGGATTTGACGGAGGCTGCCAGCGCGCTTCCCGCGACTTATTCCTCCCCGAATGTAGGCAGGGCGACAGCTGGCGCAGCGAAGGCATTGCTTGCGAAAGTATATTTGACGAAAGCTTCGTTACCGCTAAAAGTTTCAGCAAATTATCAGGATGCGGTCACCAAAGCAGAGGAAGTACTTTCATCGGCTGACGGCGGAACGGGTACATATGGCTACGACCTGGTTAATAACTATGCAGAAGTGTTTCTTCCTGCATTTAAAAACAACAAAGAGCACATTTTCTCGGCGCAGTTCAAATCCAACTCATTGGCGCAGGGAAATAATGAAAGTCCCCGGGCCATACTCTCTGGTATTCCCGGACTGAGCGGCAACTATGCCCATATGGTCCGTTTTTACACCAATGGTACCGACAAGTTTTTCAGTATTTACAAATTATTTAAAGCTACTGACAAGCGCCGGGATGTGACGTTTGTCAGAAATTTCACCAGTCCTACCAATGGACGGAAGTATGGATTGAGCATTGCCAATACAGCTGTTCCCGCCGACTCGACGCCTTTCTGGAACAAATGGTGGGACCCTAATTCTACGGCGGTAACCAACCAGTCGGCGGCTAATGTGCCTATTATTCGCTATTCTGAGCTGCTTTTGATCCACGCGGAAGCCGAGAATGAAGCCAATGGTCCTACCGCCAAAGCTTACAAATCGCTGAACAAAGTCCGCAACCGCGCGGGTTTGCCTAACCTGACAGCTGGTATCACCAAAGATCAATTCCGTGACTCGCTGTACCTCGACCGCCGGTTGGAACTGGTATACGAGTACCAGCGCTGGTTTGACCTGATCCGTCAGCGTGACGCAGCATACAACGGCACATTTGTGACCAATTTGCACAAAGTAGGAAAGACCAATGCTGCGCCTAAGCACGCGTTTTATCCGATTCCGCAATCCGAAATTGATAACAATGCATTGCTGAAACAAAACCCGCTTTGGGAGTAGCAGTCTTCTCAAACAGGGTCATGATTGATTCATTGAAAAAAATAATAGCATTCCTGGTGTGGATAGTCACGGGGCTTTGGCTGCCGGCTGTCCATGCGCAGGGCCAATCCAAAAAGCCCAATATCATCCTCATTCTGGCCGACGATCTGGGCTTTTCGGATTTAGGGAGTTTCGGTTCGGAAATCAATACGCCTAGTCTCGATAGGCTGGCTGCCAATGGTTTGCGGCTTACTCAGTTCTACAACAGTGGCAGGTGCTGCCCGTCACGTGCTTCTCTTTTGACGGGCCTGTATCCGCACCAGGCAGGCGTGGGTGATATGGTTCAAGACAAAGGAACGCCGGCATATCAGGGTTATCTGAATGAAAACAGTGTGACGATCGCCCAATTGTTGAAAAAGGCTGGGTACCATACGATTGTTTCGGGCAAATGGCACGTGGGTCTGGTTCCGTCTGCACTGGCGAACAACCGCGGTTTTGATCATTCATTCACATTGCAGAACAATGGCAGCAGCTATTTTAACTCCGAGCCGCTTTACAACGATGGCCGGAAAGTGACATTCCTGCTCGATGGCAAGGAAATCTACCGGCAGGATTCCTCGAAGTACCTTACCCAGGCGATTACCGATTTTGCGATTCAGTCATTAGATAAAGTGAAGGATGATACTAACCCTTTTTTCCTTTATCTGGCCTATAATGCCCCTCACTGGCCGATCCAGGCGTTGCCGGAAGACATTGCCCGCTACAAGGGCAAGTACCTGCAAGGTTGGGATTCGGTGAGAGATGCCAGATATCAAAAGCAGAAAGAGCTGGGTATTATTTCAAAAGAATGGACACTCTCGGAGAGGTATGAGAATGCGCCGGACTGGAACTCACTTTCGAATGCTGAAAAGGAGCATTGGGATACCAGAATGGCGATTTATGCAGCTATGGTGGATCGGATGGATCATAGCATTGGCGAGGTTTTGGAAAAATTGAAACAGCTCAAAAAAGACGAAAACACGCTGATCCTCTTTATTTCGGACAATGGCGGAAGTGGTGATACTGTGAAACAATGGGACTATGTATCACAGAAAAATGGGGAACCGGGCTCGGTGGCTTCTATTGATAGCTACGATCCGCCCTGGGGCAATGTCAGCAACACGCCATTTAAATTATTCAAGAAAAACACACACGAAGGCGGCGTCGCTTCACCGTTCATCGCCTACTTCCCGGGAACTGTGATGCCCGGCGCGATAAGCCATCAGGTAGCGCACCTTACCGACATTATGCCCACTTTTTTGGACTTGGCCGGGATACATTATCCATCGGAATTCAATGACAAAAAGCTAGTACCTGCCGAAGGGAAATCATTGACTTATCTATTTAAAAATCCTCAGTTGACAAAGCCCAAAACCGTTTTCTGGGAGCATGAAGGCAGCAGGGCCGTGCGGCAAAATGACTGGAAGCTCGTGGCGGAAATTAACCAGCCGTGGGAATTATATGATTTGAAGAAAGACCGCACCGAAACGCACAATCTGGCAAACCAGTATCCGGAAAAGGTCATACAGCTGCAAAAAGAATGGCTGGAATGGTCACGTAAAGTGGGTGTTTTGGATTGGAATACCATCAAATGACAAGCTTTCAAATATCTAAATTTTAAATATTTATCATCATAAATTATTGATAATGAAAAGAATAATATTACGCTTCAATCGCTGGGCCTTGGCTGCGTTTACATTGTGGTCGGCAAGCGCAGTAGCCCAGCATGCGCCAACACAACCTTATCAGGGAAAAATCGGAAAGACCGTCGCGGAAACGCAGCAGGCTTGGCCGGAAGGAAAAAAAGCACCCAAGGGCGCGCCTAATGTCGTATGGATTCTGCTGGACGACATTGGTTTCGGTGCGATAAGCACATTCGGCGGGCTTATTAATACCCCTACGTTGGACAGTCTGGCCAATAATGGGTTACGTTACACCAATTTCCACACCACCGCGATTTGCGCACCGACCCGCGCTGCATTGCTTACGGGGCGCAACCAGCATTCGGCCCATATGGGACTATTCCCAGAAACTGCGATTGGTACGCCAGGCTATGACGCGATCATGCCTTTTGAAAAAGCGACGATTGCCGAAATCCTGAAAGATAATGGATACAACACTTTTGCCTTGGGCAAATGGCACATTACCCCGCTGGCTGATCTTACGCCCGCGGGCCCATTCAATCGCTGGCCGACTGGGCGTGGTTTTGAGCAGTTTTACGGATTCCCATCCCGCGGTAGCATTGACCAGTGGCATCCTGAACTGTGGGAAGGCGCGCACCGTGAACCGGATCGTCAGGATGGAAAGCATTTTAATGAATTACTGGCCAATCGCGCGATCAGTTATTTGTCAGGACAAAAATCCGGAAGCCCGGATAAGCCGTTTTTTCTGTACATCGCTACGGGTGCAGGCCATGCGCCGCATCAGGTTACAAAGCAATGGTCGGACAAGTATAAAGGTAAATTTGACGGAGGCTGGGACGAGTACCGCGAAAAAGTACTGGCCAATCAGATCAAATTAGGCGTTGTCCCTAAAAATACCAAACTACCCGACCGGAATCCGGGAATTAAGGAGTGGAATTCGCTTTCGGCGGACGAACAGAAGCTGTATGCGCGATTTATGGAAACCTACGCAGGCTTTTTGGAATACACGGATTACGAAATTGGACGGGTGATCAGGCATATCAAAGAGTCCGGGCAGCTGGATAATACTTTGGTGATCGTTTCGGTGGGTGATAATGGAGCGAGTAAGGAGGGGACATTTGTAGGAACTGTCAATAATTTCGGCGCAGAATTGCCGGAGGCACAAAGGCTCAAAAAGAACCTGGAACAGATTGACCTGATCGGTACCGAGTTTTCGAAAGTGAATTATCCGCTGGGATGGGCCGCTGCTACCAATGTCCCGTTCCGCCAGTGGAAGCAGGACGCCAATGCAGAAGGCGGTACCCACAATCCGTTGATTGTCTTTTATCCAAAACGCATTCAGGAAAAAGGCGGTATCAGAAGCCAGTACGGTCACGTGATCGACATTTTGCCCACGACTTTGGAACTGACCAACATCAAGGCACCCGTGGCTGTGAATGGTATCAAGCAGGATCCGATTGAAGGTACTAGCCTGGTTTGCAGCTTAAATGACGCTGCTGCGAAAAATCGCCACCTGGTTCAGTATTACGAGATTAAAGGTTCGAGATCGATTTATAAAGATGGCTGGAAAGCCGGTGCATTGCACGTAAGAGGGCAGGAGTTTGAAAAAGACAAATGGGAGCTTTATAACCTGAATGAAGATTTTAACGAAACCAATGACCTTTCGGCAGCACAGCCAGCCAAACTGAAAGAACTGCGTGCATTGTTTGAAAGCGAGGCTACGAAATACAATGTGTACCCGCTGAAAGATGGTACTGAGCCTTTTATATTGCCAACCGCTTATAATGATGTGGATAAAGTGGTGCTATATCCTGGTCAATCTACGATCATTGACATTGCCAGTCCATTTGCACTGAAACGCTCATTTTCGTTGATCGCTGATGTAGAAATTCCGGGTGTGAAAACGGAGGGTGTGTTGTTGTCGCGCGGAGGAAGTGCGGGCGGTCTGAGCTTTTTTATTCAAAATCATAAGTTGCAGTTTGTATACGCGGTCGGTGATGGAACGAAGTATACAGTAAGCTCCGAACATACCAGGCTTCCAATTGGCAAAGCAGAGCTGAAAGCCAGTGTGAAATATGATCAGAACGGTACAGGAGTGATCAGTTTGTATGCCAATAATGTCAAAGTAGGAGAGACGGCGATACTGGCCAATCGCGCGATCAGTTATTTGTCAGGACAAAAATCCGGAAGCCCGGATAAGCCGTTTTTTCTGTACATCGCTACGGGTGCAGGCCATGCGCCGCATCAGGTTACAAAGCAATGGTCGGACAAGTATAAAGGTAAATTTGACGGAGGCTGGGACGAGTACCGCGAAAAAGTACTGGCCAATCAGATCAAATTAGGCGTTGTCCCTAAAAATACCAAACTACCCGACCGGAATCCGGGAATTAAGGAGTGGAATTCGCTTTCGGCGGACGAACAGAAGCTGTATGCGCGATTTATGGAAACCTACGCAGGCTTTTTGGAATACACGGATTACGAAATTGGACGGGTGATCAGGCATATCAAAGAGTCCGGGCAGCTGGATAATACTTTGGTGATCGTTTCGGTGGGTGATAATGGAGCGAGTAAGGAGGGGACATTTGTAGGAACTGTCAATAATTTCGGCGCAGAATTGCCGGAGGCACAAAGGCTCAAAAAGAACCTGGAACAGATTGACCTGATCGGTACCGAGTTTTCGAAAGTGAATTATCCGCTGGGATGGGCCGCTGCTACCAATGTCCCGTTCCGCCAGTGGAAGCAGGACGCCAATGCAGAAGGCGGTACCCACAATCCGTTGATTGTCTTTTATCCAAAACGCATTCAGGAAAAAGGCGGTATCAGAAGCCAGTACGGTCACGTGATCGACATTTTGCCCACGACTTTGGAACTGACCAACATCAAGGCACCCGTGGCTGTGAATGGTATCAAGCAGGATCCGATTGAAGGTACTAGCCTGGTTTGCAGCTTAAATGACGCTGCTGCGAAAAATCGCCACCTGGTTCAGTATTACGAGATTAAAGGTTCGAGATCGATTTATAAAGATGGCTGGAAAGCCGGTGCATTGCACGTAAGAGGGCAGGAGTTTGAAAAAGACAAATGGGAGCTTTATAACCTGAATGAAGATTTTAACGAAACCAATGACCTTTCGGCAGCACAGCCAGCCAAACTGAAAGAACTGCGTGCATTGTTTGAAAGCGAGGCTACGAAATACAATGTGTACCCGCTGAAAGATGGTACTGAGCCTTTTATATTGCCAACCGCTTATAATGATGTGGATAAAGTGGTGCTATATCCTGGTCAATCTACGATCATTGACATTGCCAGTCCATTTGCACTGAAACGCTCATTTTCGTTGATCGCTGATGTAGAAATTCCGGGTGTGAAAACGGAGGGTGTGTTGTTGTCGCGCGGAGGAAGTGCGGGCGGTCTGAGCTTTTTTATTCAAAATCATAAGTTGCAGTTTGTATACGCGGTCGGTGATGGAACGAAGTATACAGTAAGCTCCGAACATACCAGGCTTCCAATTGGCAAAGCAGAGCTGAAAGCCAGTGTGAAATATGATCAGAACGGTACAGGAGTGATCAGTTTGTATGCCAATAATGTCAAAGTAGGAGAGACGGCGATTGGGAAAACCTCGGATGCATTGTATCTGCATGAAGGCGTGAATGTTGGGTTTGATGATCTGACACCGGTAGGGGACACCTACAAAGTGCCTTTTGCCTATACCGGAAAAATCAACAAGGTGACGATTGATTTGGATCCGGGCCAGCAGGCGCAGTTGCGGACTGGGAAATGATGTAGGTTGTGTTGTTACATGCCTGAGAGCATTTTAAAATACGTGAATAACGGTGCTAAAGGCGGCCGCCAAGGTTACGTGCCTAACGGCACTTGCGGAATGAGGAATCGCGTAGCGATGTAACCTCGGTAGCAAAGAACGGTATATTAAACATATTTCAAATCGCGTAGCGATGCAACCTCGGCGGCCGCGCGCGGTAGCAAAAACGATACATTAATGCATCCAAAATCGCATAGCGATGCAACATTGCTAGGAACGAAACAACGATTCAAATGAAAAAACAACTGGTAGCAATTTTATTAACGATCCTCGTTTTTAGCAAAATCAATGCACAAGATCGTCCCAATATTTTGTGGATCGTCAGTGAAGATAACACCACTATGCTCGGCAGCTACGGTGACAAGTTCGCTACGACGCCCAATCTTGACAAATTCGCTTCCCAAAGTATCCGGTACAAAAATGCATTTTCCACAGCTCCCGTGTGTGCGCCTTCGCGTAACACACTGATCACGGGCATGTACCCACCTTCTCTAGGCACGGAACACATGCGTAGTAGCTACCCTGTGCCCGATTTCGTTAAATTCTTCCCTCGGTATTTACGGGAAGCCGGGTACTATACTACCAATAATGCTAAAAAAGATTATAATACGGACGATCAATCTGAGGATGCTTGGGACGAGTCGAGCAATAAGGCTACTTACAAGAACCGCAAGCCGGGCCAACCTTTTTTCGCAGTTTTTAACCTGAATGTTTCGCATGAAAGTTCACTGCATGAGCCGGTAGCCTCATTACAACACGACCCGGAAAAAGTGGTTTTGCCACCTTACCATCCGGCCACTCCTGAGTTGAAACACGATTGGGCGCAGTACTATGACAAGCTGGAAGAAATGGACAGGCAGTTTGCGAAACTGTTGGAGGAGTTGGAGGATGAAGGATTGGCGGAGAACACCATTGTTTTTTATTATGCAGATAATGGTGGTGTGTTGGCGCGAAGTAAGCGATTTATGTATGAGTCGGGATTGCATGTGCCGCTGATTATTCATTTGCCGGCAAAGTATGCGCATCTGGCAAAGGAAAAACAGGGTACTACGTCGGACCGGCTGGTAACTTTTCTCGACTTTGCGCCGACTGTTTTGAGCCTCACCGACATCAAAGTGCCTGGTTATATGCAGGGAGGGGCTTTTTTGGGGAAACAGCAAAGGCCAGAACCGCAGTATGCGTACGGGTTTCGGGGAAGGATGGACGAGCGGATTGATATGTCCCGATCTGTTCGTGACAAAAAGTACCGTTACATCCGTAATTATTTGCCTAACAAAATTTATGGCCAATACCTTGAATATCTGTGGCGTGCGCCGTCGGTGAAATCCTGGGAGGATGCTTACAAAGCGGGGAAGCTGAATGCTGATCAGTCTAAATTTTGGGAGCCGAAGCCCGCCGAGGAACTATTCGATGTGGAAGCAGATCCGCATAACATTCGTAATCTGGCGGAGGATCCAAAATACAAGTCGGACCTGCTGCGTTTGCGAAAAGCCAATGATCAATGGGTGCGCAGTCTGAAAGATGTGGGCTTTATTCCGGAAGCCATACTATTTGAAATAGCGAAGAAAACACCGCTGTACGATTATGCGAGAAGTGGCCAATATCACCTTGAAAAGATCATTGCGACGGCAGATATGGCTTCCTCTCGAAACGGTGCGCATTCCAAAGAATTGATCAAAAGACTGACTGACCCAGATCCGGTAGTAAGGTACTGGGCTGCGACTGGTCTTGCAATTTTGAAAGATGGCTCAGCCAAGGAACAGCTCAAAAAGTCATTGAATGATTCAGAGCCAGCAGTTCGGATTGCAGCGGCGGAAGCATTGTATGTCACAAACACGGACAAATCGGGAGCAATGACGGCCTTAACAGAAACGTTGAAAAGTGATAACCCTTATGTTCGCCTGCAATCATTAAACATTCTGGATTTGACTGGAAAAGATGTAGAACCTGCGCTAGGGCTTGCCAGAAAGATAGCAGACCAGAAACCGGAGATGTTCGATTATGATATTAGGGCTGCCAGGGTGCTTTTGGAGAAATTAGGGAAGTGAAGTAAGATTATTTCTTATGTTTTTCTTTGAATCCAGACCAATCTACTTTTTCGAGAATTTCGGTCATTCGCCTATTTTTTTCTTTGAAGAAAGGATCTTCGGCTAATCGCGCAAACAGAGCTTCATTAATTTCAGGAAAAGAGTCATCCGGGGTAACTTTTCCTGGCAATTCTTTGCTTGCTTTTTGTGATTTTTCTTTCGTCGCTGGCATAATGTATGTGACTTACAGAATTTAATTTACGAATTTGGATGAATACGGCTCGTATGGCCAATAAGTTTCGTAAGGAATACTTACTTCTACGATTTTTTAGAAATCTGGGACCAATCTACTTTTAACAATGCTTCCTCGGCTTCCTGATGTTTTTTCTTGAAGAATGGTGACTGAGCTATAATTTCAAAGAGTGCCTCCTCAGAGAGATGAGAAGGATCACTGGAAGAAAATGGAGTGTCAATTTCTTCCAGTGCTTTTTGGGAATTTTCTTTAATAGACGGCATAGTGTTGTAGATTGATTCATTCAAATTTAACCTATTTTTTACATTTGATCAAGATCCTATCATATTTGGTTCCTAGAACGTATTCTTCAATGTGATCCTTAACAACGCCGATTATCTCGAATGATTTGCACAACTCCTCAAAATTTGAGTTTATAGCCCTCTGGTAGAGATTAGTCCTTTGATTTCGTCCAAGCTCGAAAGATTTTTTATCCATAAATCCGGAGAAAGACAAAATTGCAGTTTCATTTTTATGCATGAATTCGATGGCGACCTTTGCAACAGTTGCGATAACTTTTGGCATATCACCATTGTTGCTCCTGGAACTGTCGTCAATCATCCATTGTCCGTTGATAATCTTAAAATCACCGAATGCGAGATTGTAAATTTCTTGACCCGGGAGGTTAGTGAACTCGCTTAAAATTCTGGTAATTGACACTGATTTCGTAATGTTTCCATAAGTGCCTTCACTAACAAAAAAGTAAAGATTGGCATCGCCAGATTTGCGATAAGAGTAAGACTCTTTATTCATTAGGTTATGATATAGTATGTGTTCTGTAAAGGGTAAAGGAATTTTAGTCTCTGATTTAATCTTGCTATCGCATAATATTTAGTAAAACAACAAAAACGGCGTGCTCCAAATGAATGGAGCACGCCGGATATTTTTCAAACTTTTATCTGTTGATCAAACTGATCTGCCTCAGAAAATAAACTTCGTACTCAAAAAATTCGAGCTGTCTTCGTGTACTATTTCGTTGATCAGCTGCTTGTTGGCTTCGTTCATTTTGAATGCTACCAGGGAGCGTATTGAGAAGGCGCGTATGGCGTCGGGAACGGATAAGGTTCCTTCGGCGCTGTCTTTGCGACCTGTGAATGGGAATACGTCGGGGCCACGCTGGCATTGCGTGTTGACATTCACGCGGCTAACCTGGTTCACCAACGGATCGATCAGCGACGCTACTTCTGCTGCATTGTTACTGAAAATGCTCACCTGCTGTCCGTGTGTCGATTCGATCAAAAACTCAATCGTTTCTTCCAAATCATCAAACGGTACCACGGGCACGATCGGGCCGAATTGCTCTTCGTGGTACAGCTTCATTTTGCTGTTAACCGGGTAAACCACAGCCGGATAGAAGAATGATCCTTCTGATTTTCCGCCATTTTCATTCACAACCTCCGCGCCGTGCGTTAACGCGTCGGCGATACAGTCGTTGAGGTAGTCAATCTTATTGGTTTCAGGAAGGGGCGTTAGCGACACGCCTTTTTCCCACGGCATCCCGAATTTCAGCTCAGATACAGCCGCATTGAATTGCTTTAAAAACGCGTCGGCTATGCTCCGGTGTACCCAGATGATCTTCAAAGCCGTGCAACGCTGACCATTAAACGAAAGCGAACCGGTAATGATCTCTTTCACAGCCAGGCTGATGTCTGCATTTGGCGTAACAATCGCTGCATTTTTTGCATCGAGCCCAAGTACCGCCCGTAAACGGTTTACCTTCGGGTGTGACTTTTTCAATTCATTCGCAACCTTACTGGAACCGATCAAGGTAAGTACATTGATCTTCCCGGATTGCATCAGGCCCGGAACAATGGCGTTACCACGACCGTAAATGATGTTTACTACGCCTTTTGGGAAACTGTCACGGAATGCTTCCTGCAATGGGTAATGCAGCAGCGTACCGAATTTCGGAGGTTTGAAAAGAATCGTGTTACCCATAATCAGTGCGGGGATCAGGGTCGTGAATGTTTCGTTGAGCGGGTAATTAAATGGTCCCATACAAAGCACGACACCAAGCGGCGAGCGCCGTACCTGTGCTGCAATGCCATCCACAATGTCAAAACTGGACGAGCCTCTGTCGAGGTTTTTTAAGGAGTCAATGGTAGCGTAAATGTATTCCACGGTACGGTCAAATTCTTTGACCGAATCCGCAAATGACTTACCGATCTCCCACATGATAAGCTTAACAATGATGTCCTTTTGCTCGATCATCTTACCTGTAAACTGCTCCACACAATGAATCCTTTCCGCAACTCCCATTGTTGGCCATTCGCCGCGACCATTGTTGTAAGCCGCTACCGCCGCGTCCAGTGATTGTTCAGCTTCCGTGGCGGTGCAAACCGGGTAGCTGCCGATCAGCTTACGTTCGAGACCGGCTTCTGTGCGGACGCAAATCGGCGAATACACTTCGTGGACGGGGCCATCCCAGGGTCTCATCTCCCCATTGCTGAGGTACTCGCGCTGGTGGATCAGTGTAGGCAGGCTGAATTCTGCCGGAATGTCTTTTTCTTCAACAAAGATGTTCTTTAACGTGGAGTTGAAATCCATTGATTCAGATTTTTGTGGATAAAGAATAAAAATAAAAGCGCACTGGGGTAATGACGAAGTTTTTGACTTATATCCTTAGTAACAACTCAAAATTATGTAAGGTTTTCAGGCAAGACCTGATTTCTCTTCGACATTTTAAAGAATCGGGTCATCAGAAAAATAGATGCCATAGTAAGCCCAAGTATCAGCCCAAGCCACATTCCGGAAGCCCCCATGTCGAAATGGAATGCTAATACATATCCAAATGGAATTCCGATCACCCAGTATGCAATGCCGATCAGGATCGTGGGTGTTTTTACATCTTTGATCCCTCTCAATAATCCGGCGCCGATGGCCTGCGTGCTGTCTGAAATCTGAAAAACAGCGGCAAAAAGCAAGAGTAACGCGGCCAGGGTCGTTACCTCCAGATTGTTATTAAATGCCTGGGGAAGCTGAAACCTGAAAACTGCAAAGGTAATCGCGCAAAAGGTGCCGTAGATGAGGGCGGTAAGCAGCGTGCTTTTCCCGATCACAAATATTTTCTGCCAGTCGCCGCGCCCGAGCGCATTGCTCACGCGGATAGAACCCGCCTGCGCGAGGCCCATCGAAACCATGAATGTAAATGACGCGCAGCTCAGAGCGATCTGATGTGCGGCCTGCGAAACGGCGCCTAAGGTGCCGATGATGATACCGGAAACAGCGAATGCGCCAGCTTCCATGCCTATCTGCAAACTGCTCGGTACACCGATATGCAGGAGCTCACGCCAAGTTTTCGCATTTAATTTCCATTGATTACGGCCCACAGCAATGTATTTTTCAAAAGTTTTGTGACGTAAAACGACAAAACCCAATGCAAGGAACATGCAGCTTCTGGTAATCAGCGTTGCCCAGCCTGCCCCTTCCAGTTCGAGCCGTGGGAAGCCCCAGTTGCCGTAGATGAGCAGCCAGTTGAGCAGAATGTTAACGGGCATTCCCGCTAATGAAAAAACCATAGCGGTACGGGTATGTTCCAGACCGTCTGCAAACTGTTTGAGGGTCATGAAAAGTAACATTGGAATAATGGAAAGCCCCATTAGCTTCATAAAGGGCATAGCCAGCGTTACCACTTCCGGGTCTTGTCCCAAATGATGTAGCAGGTCCTTACCAAATACGAGCGTTGCCGAAATGGCCAGAGCGGTCAATGTACAGAGGCAAAATCCATTGAAAAGATAATGTGAAACGAGTTGTGCGTCGCGGCGTCCGTTGGCCAGGGACACCATTTGTGAAACTGAAATGGTCATTCCGATACCGATTACGAACGGAATGTTCATGGCATTGATCACCAATGCGGCGGCTGCAAGCTGTTTGTAACTGATAGCGCCCACCATCGCGCTGTCGATAAGATGGAGGGCCATTTGGGCGAGCTCACCGATAATAATTGGAAATGCTAGTTTTAAAGTTTGTGATGCTTCGTTTTTCATGGCGTTGTGAAGAATTGACTAAAAAGGGATGCAAAGTTAGACAAATACGGGGCAGAGACAGAACCTTTCGTTTTAATATATCATTACGGTAGAGTAAAACAGGGCCTGAAAACGGTTTTCTATTGTTAGTAAAAACAATCAAAAGACTATTGGAAAAATATTACAAAAACGGGATGGGCATTAAAAAGATAGGGGTCGGGATATTGGTTTTTATACTGTGCGGCCAGTTGCAGGGTTTTGCCCAAAGTTCTGAAAAGTTGAAAATTACAGGAAAAATTATTGACAGCCAGACCAGCACCCCGCTGGGATATGCAAGTATAAGGCTGTTCCGCAGTACGGATAGCAGCTTTGTTGCTGGCGCTATTACGGATGAAACGGGTGGATTTGTGGTGGATATCGTGGCTGGTGGCTACTATGCATTGTCTGAATTCATTGGTTATAAGCCTCTTGTAACACCGGGCGTCAGGTTGACCGCGGCTAACGCTCCGCTTGACCTTGGCACATTGAAAGTAATACCTTCCGCGAAAACACTGGACGAGGTAACGGTGCAGGCTGAAAAGAGCTCGATGGAATTGTCATTGGACAAAAAAATATTCAATGTAGGAAAAGACCTTGCGAATGCTGGTGGTACTGCCGTCGATATCCTCACCAATGTGCCGTCGGTAGCCGTGGACGTGGAAGGGAATGTAAGTTTACGGGGAAGTGGGAATGTCCGCATCCTGATCGATGGCAAGCCTTCGGGACTGGTGAGCATCAAAGGAGCGAGTGGATTGCAGCAGTTGCAGGGTAGTATGATCGAGCGTGTGGAGATCATTACCAACCCATCGGCACGTTATGAAGCGGAAGGTATGGGCGGGGTGATCAACATTGTTTTGAAAAAAGAAAGAAAGGAGGGTATCAATGGTTCCTTCGACATCATCACGGGACATCCGACCAATTACGGTGCGGCCGCCAATGTGAATTACCGCCGCAAAAACCTGAATTTCTTTATCAATTATACGATGTCATACCGGAATACGCCGGGCAAGAATTTCGTGTACCAGGAGCTGTACCGCAACGATTCCACATTCATTATGGAACGGGACATGCGCAGTAACCTGAAAGGGATGAACAACAGTGCGAGAGGTGGAATTGATTTTTATTTCAATCCAAAAAATATATTGACAGGGTCCTACACCTGGCGGACAAGCAAAGGAAAACGGTTTTCGACACTGAATTACAGAGATTACCTTTCGAACCTGAGTAACCTGACTACGATCACAAACCGTACACAGGACGAGACGGAGACGGAGCCAAACTCGGAGTATTCGATAACTTATAAAAAGACATTCAACAGAAAAGGGCAGGAATTAACTGCGGATGTGCGCTACCTGGACAACTGGGAAGACTCGGACCAGTATTATCATGAAAATGTATTTAAAGGCGATGGAAGTCCCTCCGGTATTCCGCCGCTGCTGCAAAGAGCTGTAAATTACGAAACTGAAAAACAGCTGCTTTTTCAAGTGGATTACGTGCATCCTTTTGGCAAAGACGGAAAGTTTGAAGCGGGTGCGAGAAGCAGTTCCCGTGACATGACCAATGATTATACGGTGACGCAGCAAACCAATGATGGGGGCTGGATCACGTTGCCTAATCTTACAAACGACTTTCTTTACGAGGAAAATATCAATGCAGCTTACGGAATTGTGGGTAATAAAACGGGTAAGTTTTCCTACCAGGCCGGTGTGCGGGCGGAATGGACGGGCGTAACCACGGAATTGAAACAAACCAAGGAAGTGAATGCGCGGAAGTATGCCAATTTATTTCCCAGCGTACACGTTACCTATGATTTTGCGAAACAAAATGCCTTTCAGCTGAGTTTTAGCCGTCGTGTACGCAGGCCACAGTATAACGACCTGACCCCCTTTGCGACTTATAGTGATAACCGTAATTATTGGAGTGGTAACCCCGACCTTAACCCGGAATTTACCAATGCCTTTGAATTGGGACATATTAAATATATGTCGAAGGGATCATTGACATCCTCGGTCTACTACCGGCATACCAATGGTAAAATTACGAGTATCAGGAGAGTACAGGAGGACGGAAGTTCCTACACCCGTCCCGAAAACCTGGGTACCGAGGATGCGTATGGAGCTGAATTTACCAGCTCATTTACACCCTATCAATGGTGGAAGCTGGATGGTAGCGTGAACTTCTTCCGTGCGATCACGGATGGTACCGGCCTGGACGAGGATTTTAAGAGTGATACTTACAGCTGGTTTGTGCGGACGATGTCGCGGTTTACATTGTGGAAAAGCGCCGACGTACAGCTGAGAGGTAACTACGAAGCGCCACAGCAGACGCCACAGGGCAGAAGAAAGGCATTGGCGACGTTGGATCTTGCGGCTACCAGGGATATTTTGAAGAACAATGGTACACTGACACTCAGCGTGATAGATGTATTTAATTCACGCCGTTTCCGCTCTATTACCGAGGGGCCTAATTTCTACGCGAGAAACAGCTCTCAGGGACGTTTGCGACAGATTAACCTCACGTTTAACTATCGCTTACATCAGGCGAAGAAGAAGCCAAAAGAGGGTGTAGAGGGTGAATTTTAATGCTTTTGATTTCCTTATGCGCTTTTTGTTGTGTATCTTGTTATTGATTTTACGCCTCTTCTCTCTCAAAGTACCGTTAAGGAGTTGATTTTTGTCATCAACATCCCTTTTACATTTCATCTACTAAGCAATACATAATCAGGTTATGAGCGCAAAACCAAATAGATCAATTTTCCTTGCTGACGACGATGCAGATGACTGCATGCTGTTTGAAGACGCATTGAAAGAGGTGAGTACTACCACGGAACTTATAACTGCGAATGACGGAGTAGAGTTGATCAGTTTGATGGAAAACGCTGTACCACCTCCCCCGGACGTCATTTTTCTCGACCTGAACATGCCGCGTAAGAATGGTTTTGAATGTCTGGAACAGATCCGGAGCACAAAAGCATGGGAAGCTATTCCGGTGGTGATATTCTCGACGACGGGACAGGAAGAAATGGTAAGGAAAGTGTATGCGCAGGGAGCCAATTTTTTCATCAGAAAACCAGGTTCTTTTCCAAAGTTGAAACAGGCGATCAAGCAGGTCCTGGACACCGACTGGACCAAGCAAAATTGGAAACCGGCTGCTGAAAACTTCTACTACCAGTACTAAACCAACTTCTTATTTTTGTTGTATCATCTTCGAGACGGAAACCAGGTGAGCAATTCTGAAAAGCTGGACCAGCATGTCAAGCAACAATCTGCAACGACGGCCAGGACCTTAGCACAGGCCAACGACAGCGAAAGCAAGTTCAGGAACACAATGAGGCAGGCCCCGGTAGGTATAGCTATCCTGCGGGGCACTGATTTTATTGTGGAAATGGCCAACGATTCCTACCTGAATATTGTGGATAGAAAGGAGGAAGAGATGGTGGGAAAATCTCTTTTTGTTTCGCTACCGGAAGTGAGAGGAGCAGTGGAGCCGATTATGAGGGAGGTGATGAGAAGTGGTGAGCCTTTTCACGGCTACGAGTTTGAAGTGACCATCAGCCGTTTTGGACAGCCTCAGCAATGTTATTTCAATTTTGTATATCAGCCCCTTTTTGAAGAGACAGACGAAGTGCTCGGCATTATCGTCGTAGCGACCGAAGTAACCCAGCAAGTGGTTTCCAAGCAGGCTTTACAGCGCAGCGAGAACCAGTTTCGGAATCTTGTCACACAATCTCAGTTTGCAAAAGCAATTTTTAAGGGAGAAGACTTTATCATCAGCATTGCCAATGAAAGTATGCTGAAAATATGGCGTCGCAACCTTGATGAAGTAGTAGGGCGAAAGCTTTTCGAGGTATTTCCTGAGCTGAAAGAACAGAGATTCTCCATGTTGCTGAGAGATGTGTTTGAACGCGGCACGCTACACAGGGAAAATGAGGCGGTGGCGTACGTGGACGGCCCTGGTGGGCTGAGAAAACACTATCTTGATTTTCAGTATGCCCCTATGTTTGAGGTCGATGGCCAGGTATCGGGAATTATGGTTTCGGCGAACGATGTGACGGACAAAGTGAAATTGCGCCAGCAGATCACCGAAGCTGCCGACAGGCTATCGTTGGCTACGGACGGTACGAAACTTGCAACATGGGACCTTAACATTCAGACCGGGCATATCATTTATTCGGGCAGGCTTGCGGCTATTTTTGGTTACGATGAGTCCAAAATACTGAGCCATCTCGAACTCAGGGAACATATCCACCCTGACGACAGAGTTTCCATTGTTGAAAAAGCGTTCACGGTTGCGCTGGAAACGGGTACTTATTACTACGAAGCCAGGATCATTCATCCCGATCAAAGCGTTCACTGGATCAGGACGCAGGGCAAGGTACTGTACAAGGACGGGCATGTTCCTCACCGGATGCTGGGTACGATGATGGATATTACCGACCGGAAGGAAGCTGAGCTGGCGTTGAAAACCAGTGAGGGGAAATTCAGGACACTGGCCGATTCGATGCCGCAGTTTGTCTGGACGGGCGATACGGAGGGTAATCTCAATTATTTCAACAAATCTGTTTACGATTATACTGGCTTTACGGCGGAAAGGATTACGGCAAGCGGTTGGCTGCAGTTTATACATCCGGATGATCTTCATGAGAACATCCGGCGATGGCTCCACGCGATCCGTGATGGCGTAGATTTTGTCATCGAACATCGTTTCCGACGGGCTGATGGCGAATATCGCTGGCAGCTGAGCAGGGCGATACCGCAAAGAAACCCGGACGGTACCATTCAAATGTGGGTAGGGACGAGTACCGATATTCATGATAGTAAAATATTCATTGATCAGCTGGAATCGCAGGTTCAGCTTCGGACGAAGGAGCTTACTATTTCAAACAATGAACTGGTAAAGACTAATATGGAGCTCGCCCAGTTCGCTTACGTGGCCAGTCATGATTTGCAGGAGCCGCTGCGAAAGATCCAGACTTTTGCCACGCGTATCCTGGAAACCGAGCTCGGTAACCTTTCAGAAAGAGGCAAGGATTATTTCAAAAGAATGCAATCCTCATCGACCAGAATGCAGCAGCTGATCGTTGATCTGTTGGCATTTTCACGTGCTAATGCTGTTGAAAAACATTACGAAAGCATCGATCTGAATGTGGTTTTGCAAAATGTGAAAGAGCAGCTCAGTGACCTGATCCATCAGAAGAATGCATTGATCATCAGCGAAGAATTACCGGTTATCAATGTCATTGTGTACCAGTTTGAGCAGCTGTTCATGAACCTGATCGCGAATGCATTGAAATTCACGAAACCGGATACACAGCCGGTTATTAACATTCGTACCGGCTTTATTGCTGGCCAAATGATCCCGCTGGTTGAAGCAGACCATAACCTGACGTATCAGTTCGTATCGTTTTCTGACAATGGCATTGGTTTTGATCCGCAGTTTAAAGACCGGATTTTTCAGGTATTTCAGCGACTGCATAACCGCAGTACTTACGAAGGAACCGGCATAGGGCTGGCTATTTGTAAAAAGATCGTTGAAAACCATAAAGGTCTGATCGACGCGGTGGGCAAGCCTTATATCGGCGCTACATTTATTATTTATCTGCCGGTTGAATAAACCAGTTCACGCATTCTTCGGGTCGGCGCCCGCGCGTTTGGTTTGGTAAGTAATACCGATTCCCGCTAGAATGATGAGTCCTCCCAGGATCATTTGCAATGTGATTTTTTCTCCGATAAAAGCCCAGGCGAACAGTCCGGTAACGACTGCCTGGCTCAACAAACTGAGCGAGACCCGTTTTGCATCCATTTTCTTGACGGCATAACTAATTGTAAGCCAGCCCAGCAGCTGGCATATGAGCCCTTGTATTATAAAAACACTCCAAATCGTCGGCTGAAAATTCCAGAGCGGTTCACCCATAAAAACGCAGATCGCTAACAGGTACAAGCTTGAAACCGCCATACTGACCACCATGAAACTAATGATGTCGATCCGGTTCAGTACCGTTTTGCTGATCAGCATGTAAGATGCATAAAGTACCCCTGACAAAATGGCGAGCAAAAACCCTTTGTCGAACCGCATTTCGGTAAATGCATCCAGCCCGATGAGCACAACCATTCCCGTTAATGCTACCAGTGTTCCCAACCAGAAACGCAGCTTAGGTTTGTCAGGCAAAAAGAAGAATGTGCCGACACCGACCCAGACCGGTGAGAGGTTGGTCAGTAATGTGGCTTGTGTTGCATTGGAATAATGAATCGAGACATTCCAAACCGCAATGTCGGTAGCGAAAATGATACCGCATATGAAAATCGGAAACCACAATGCTTTGGCTGGTACTGTGAATTTTTTAGTGATTAATAAATAAGGGAGAAGAAAAAACAGGCCGAAAAACATCCTGTAAAATGCCGAAGTGATTCCTGAAACCGGCGCCCATTTTACCAAAACAGGAAAAATGCTGATGCTAATGATTCCAATAATCAGGGCAATGCGGGGATTTGGCATAAATCAGATAAATTCAGGGCAAATATAGGGAAACGCCAAAGCTATCATATGAAAGAGATCGACCAGTTTTTCATGAACAAGCCCGAACCGGCCAGAAGTTGTATGAGCGCATTGCGGCATCTTATTCTGAAATTTGATATGAGCGTTGCCGAAATATGGAGGTATTCAATGCCTTTTTACACTTTCGAAGGCAAGCGGTTTTGCTACATATGGGTCGAAAAGAAGACGGGAAGGCCATATATTGGAATCGTGGACGGGAAACTCATTGAGCATCCGTTTCTGATCGCTGAGAAACGGACGCGCATGAAGATCATACCGATAGATCCGGCCGAGGACCTGCCATTGGAGTTGATATATGAAATATTCCAGCAGGCGATTAACGCTGTCAAGCGCTAGTCGCGTTACTTACAATGCAGGTTTGGCACGATCATACTGGATCGGCCACACGATATCCTCGCCTAGTTGGTGCGCTGCATGAAGAGGGAAATAGGGATCACGGAGCATTTCGCGTGCCATAATGATCAGGTCAGCCTCTCCGTTTTTAAGAATATCTTCTGCTTGCTGAGAGGTAGTGATCAGTCCAACCGTGCCGGTTAATGATCCGGTTTCCTTTTTAATTTTTGCCGAAAATGGAACTTGATAAGACGGCCCGATCGGAATTTTGGCATAAGAAACCAACCCCCCCGAAGACACGTCAATGAGCGCAACGTCCTTGGTTTGGAGTATTTCAGCAAGCCGGACAGACTGCTCAGCATCCCAGCCGTTTTCGGCCCAGTCAGTCGCAGATATCCTCACGAAAAGTGGCAGGTCTGCGGGCCACACGGAATGAATGGCATCTATGATTTCCAGTAAGAGCCGGATACGGTTTTCAAAGCTCCCTCCATAGTCATCGATACGCTCATTGCTGAGCGGTGATAAAAACTGGTGAACCAGGTAACCATGGGCAGCATGGACTTCAATAACCTTAAAACCAGCCTGCAATGCCCTTACCGCCGCGAGTTTGAAATCTTCGATAACTTTGCGAATGCCTTCCAGATCGAGTGCCGACGGTACGTCATCCTTTTCCGAAAACGCAATAGCCGAAGCGCTGACCGCTTTCCAGCCGCCTTCTTCTGCCGGAACATGTCCGCGACCTTTCCAGGCGGGGTAGGTACTGGCTTTACGCCCGGCATGTGCCAGCTGGACACCTGCAACTGCGCCCTGCGCGGATATGAAGTCAGTGATCTGTTTCAGCTTTTCAATGTGTTCGTCCTTCCATATACCCAGGTCCTGTGGGGATATCCTTCCTTCGGGAGATACTGCGGTGGCTTCGGTGATCAGCAATCCTGCGCCGCCGACGGCCCGACTTCCCAGATGGACCAGATGCCAATCGTTGGCAAACCCGTCAACGGACGAATATTGGCACATAGGAGAGACGACCAGCCTGTTTTTCAGGGTGATACTTTTTAATGTAAACGGCGTGAACAATTGGGAGGCCATTGATAATGTTGTTTAAGAATTGGTTTCTTTGATGACTTTAACGCGGCCAACTTCGCCGTTTTGGAGCCTTACTTTGATGCCGTGCGTATGTTTCGGGGCGCTGGTAAGAATATCTTTGACAATACCGTGGGTGAGTGTGCCGCTGCGCTGGTCTTTTTTCAAAACAATGGCGACCGAAAGCCCTGGTGTAATATTCTTCCTTTCCGTGCCGGATAATATAGTCATGAGGTACTTTAAATTTTTACTGCTTTTATTTTTTGTAAAATTTTGATCTCATCAATGGTAATGGTGCTGATGAGCTCAAAAAGGCCATTGATCGTTTTCAGGTCGGAAAGCATTTTCCTTGCCGGGGACTGGTCTGCTTTTTCGATTCCCATTTCTTTGATCTCTTTTTTTCTCTTGATCAACAACTCAATGAGGCGTTGGTTTTGTGGCAAGGATTCACGGGTAATTTCAAAACTGTTACCTGTTTTTCCCTCGATAACATCGGTTGCAGCCACTAGCTGCCTGTCTATCTGCCGGATCATCATCTCAAATTCTACTGAAAACTGAGAATATTCAAGTCCCTGCGCATAAGTCGAAAGCGAAGCAATGTAGGAGGTCAGCATATGGCTCGTAGCTACAAACTGATGATATTCCTCCATATTCAGCTGCTGGCGTTTCGGTTCCGACAGCATTTTCTGAAAGTTGTCGGACAGGTTGGCCATTGCAATGATCGCATCTTTACGCAATAGTTTCAATTGGTTAATGTCCAGGTCTTTACCAGTGAATTTCGCAGCTACAATATCGAAATATCTGCGGTTTGCATTCAATGCGTCCTTAATGTACTGATTGATCTGAGTATGTTCCCACACCGGTAGTACATAGGAAGAGATCAGGTACGCAATCACCGATCCGATGACCGTGTCCGTGACCCTATCCTGTAAAACCGCGGTAATGTGCTGCGGGTTCAGAAAATTGAAGGAAAGGATCACATATAAGGTGATCGATGTGGACGCAACGAAGTAATTGGTTTTTAAAAAACTATAAGCCAGGATCATTGCCAGCATCATCAGGATAAACAGCACAGTGTTATCATTGATTAGGTAGAGGAAAAGAAAACCGGTGACTACGCCGAGAATCGTTCCTCCGATCCTGTGCAGGTTGCGCTGCTTGGTAATGCTGAATGCGGGTTTCAGGATCACAGCAATGGTCAGAAGGATCCAGTAGCCGTGACCAAGCTCAAAAAACAGCGAGGCAATGTAACCGACCAGCAGCCCGATCGTGACACGCACCGCATGCCGGAAATGACTGGATTTCAGCGACAGGTTGTCGAGCAGGATTCGTGGGTGGTATTCCTGTTTGGGGATAAAGTTTTCAGTTTCAACCGTCAGTGTGTAGCCTTTGCTGACATCGGCATCGTAAGAAGTCGCACGATGCAGCTTTTTGACACGCTCGGTCACGTCCTGCAAACTATTGAGTATCTGACGCAGCATGATAAAATCTTCCATATTGTCATGCGTCATTTTGTATTCCCGCATCCTTTCAAACGCCTGCTGGCATTTGTTAAAAGCCTCGTCCAGATCATGTTTCGGCGTGGAAGGGAAGCCACTTTGAACAGCCAGTCCGATCTGCTGGATTTCTGCCGCCAGCCAGGTAATGTAAGTTCCAAAAAGCCTTAAAACCTTGGTATGGTCAAATGCGCGGTGCAGGTTCGTGTAGTTCTGCTGAGAATTCAGGATTCTTTCAAAAAGATCAATGCTGTCCAGGAACATCAGCATCAGCACGCGGCTTTTGTTGGTGGATTCCGAGACAATTTCCCGTGTTTTGAAAAGGATTTCACGGAGATTTTCATGATTTTCCCGCAATATGACCTGCTGATGGATCATGCGGTTGAACAGCTCATCATAGTCAGGATTGGCGAAATAGTAGCCTGCCTTGATAGACAACAGCTTACCCAGTTCAGCGAAATTTTCACCCAAAAGCTGCTGGATGAGCTTATAGGGCAGCAGCTTTTCCAGCACCATGAAAAGTATAAAGTACCAGATCCCGCCGGTCGCAAATATGGCTGCGGTGCGCAATACCATGTCGCCACTAAGGTGATCATCGATATTAAAAACAAAAACCAGTAGCGAAATAAGGCCAATGCTGTTCACACGGTTACCATAAACGCCTGCCAGGGAAAAGAACATCCCGAAGACAATGATCTCAATGAAAATGACGAAATGGATATGCCGGAGATAGCCGGTAATGCAGGCGACAACGAAGCATGTGGCGATAGCAATAAGAAGGGAATTTCGACGCCTGTGGTACGGGCCGGGATTATCGGTGCCGCCGATCAGTAGTGTGCCTAGTGGAAATGCTATGAACTCACTCAGGACACCAAAACGTTGAAAAATAAGGCTGGGAATGACAGCTCCCAGGGTTAATCTGACACCGGTTGATAGATAATGACTGGAAATAAATTTCTTAAACTCGTCGAGGTAATTCATGAAAAGAAATCAACGGTAGCTGTTACAATACTACTATTTTAATTTTACAAGCTGCAAAAGCCGTACCAATTTTTGCCATAATTTAGTGGCATATATGAACGTTGGGAATCGGGATACAGTTCTGTTTAAAAGTTGTTGCCCGTTAAGTGAAATTAAATATTGAAAAAGCATATTAAACGAAATGCGCGGTTAATGCGCTATGTGATTTATAAAGAGACTCTTATCGATTTTCGGGATCATTTCTGGACATTTGTAGGCTCATTTCTTGGAATTGGTCTCATTGGTTTTCTGAATGAAAAAAGTTTTACGGATTCCGACAACCTGTTTTTGATCGGATCGTTCGGCGCATCGTCGGTATTGATATACGGCATTGTAAACAGCCCGCTTGCGCAACCTCGAAACCTGATTGGCGGCCACGTGATATGCGCACTGGTAGGCGTAACGATCCACAAGATCGTTCCTGATCAGGTCTGGCTTTCTTCCGCTTTTGCCGTTTCACTATCCATTGTTTTCATGCAGGTTACCAAGACGCTGCACCCCCCAGGCGGCGCCACAGCATTGATAGCCAACATTGGATCAGAAAAAATAAGAGGCCTGGGGTATATGTATGTGCTGAGTCCTGTCTTAACCGGTGTTTTGATTTTATTGACAGTCGCGGTCGTTATTAACAAATGGGCTGCTCACCGGAGATATCCCGCCAATAAAAACTGGTATAAAATCTGGGACCGGAAATACCGATAAACATATTTGCTAATGCTTTAAATATAGCCACAACGCATGCTGATTCTGAACTTTGATCCCTTTCCAGCTTTTGAGACAGAACGCCTCCGCTTTCATTCACTATCCATGGAGCATGCCGAAAAATTGTATCACCTCAGGGGCAATGTGCTTGCTATGAAGTACATTGGAAAGCCCGTGTTGAGGTCGGAGGCAGAAGCGATTGAACTGATTGATGCCTATAACAGAAATTTACGCGAACGTACCGGCATTACCTGGGGGATCTCGTTTAAGGATGCGCCTGGATTGATCGGGACGATCGGTTACCATAAAACGGACCCGCTCAATTACAGGGGTGAGATAGGGTACATGATCCATCCCGATCATTGGTTCAAAGGAATCATGAGCGAGGCTTTGAAGAAAGTGCTGGATTATGGTTTCAATGAGATAGGCTTTCACAGCATTGAGGCAAAGATAAATCCCGAAAACAACCAGTCGCGGAACATCCTATTGAAACACAACTTTGTCAAGGAAGCCTATTTTAAAGAGAGTTTTTTTGAAAATGGAACATTCCACGATACAGAGGTGTATTCGCTGATTGCCAATCCGGTCCACTGATATGTATAAATGAGAAAGAGCTGCCTGATCGTTCAGGCAGCTCTTTCTCATTTATATCACTTATCTCTTATTCGTCAGAACCGATTTTGCCGATGGCCTTATCGATCAGGTACAATCCTGATCCCGCTTCGCCGATCACATCAAAAAGCTCGATAGCGCGACGTGCGTTGTCTTCTTCTTCTGTCTGCTCGCTTACAAACCACTGGAGGAAGTTTTCAGTTGCGTAATCTTCTTCCTTGCGGCTTTGCGTAACAATGCGGTTAATGGATTGTGTAACAGCGATTTCGCTTTGAAGTGCAGTTTCGAAAACACTTCTCAAAGAAGCAAATTCTTGCTTAACAGCTGGAACTTCCGGAGAAACTGCGGTACCTCCAACGAACATCAGGTAATTGAAAATCTTCACCATATGTTCTCTTTCTTCACCCGATTGTTTCATGAAATATTTGGCGCTATTTCTGAAACCGTTACGGTCACACCAGGAGGCCATTGCTAAATATTTGGCCGAAGCTTCCGCTTCCATTTTAACCTGGTTGTTCAAAAGTATTTCTATTTCCTCTTTGAGGGAAGTCCGTTGTCTTAATAAATCTCTCATGGTTTTTACTTGCTCTAATTTGTGATAACGAGTACAAAGATCATGCGAAACTTCATCAATCCAAACAGAATCTGAAATTTGGAATTGGTCTAATATGATCTGAATGAGCTATTTAGACTAATTCTGATTCCTTGAAAAGAAGTTGGTGTAAAAGAGAGTTGAGCTCGATCGAGAAATGAGTTCCGTTTACGAGTTCTCTTAGTTGAATGAGCTCGCAAAGCGTAAGCTTATGATAGATATTCACCTGAGGCGCCTCAACGAATTCATAGTCAGACTCATCGGAGAGGTCAAAAATTTTGCTGCGGATATCGATGCTGTTGATAAACCGGCGGAAATTCAGAAAATCCTGAATTCTAAAAGTGGCCTGCATCTCACCAAAATGAAGAATAATTCTTGAAGTTAAATCACACTGAACGCTAAAACCTTTAACGGTACGGAACAACTCATTTGGGGTATTCACTGACAGCAATATATTTGAATCGTGGAAATTGTTACACAAAGATAGATTCAAACTTTTTTCCAAACAAGTTTATTTGTAAGCAATCTAATTAAATGGGGGTTGCCCATCAGTTTTTTATGCTGATTGTAAATTACGGCCTTTGTTGAAGTGCCTGATACGAGATCGGTCGACGTTTTTTTCAGCGTGCCATAACTCGTAATTCCTTTGCAGGTTAATCCAAAATTGAGACGTGTTTCCAAAGGCTTCCGACAATTTTACCGCAAGCTCCGGAGTGATTCTCGCTTGTTCATTTACAACAGCCGACAATGTACTCCTGCTAATACCTAATCCTACGGCAACTTCGGTAATTGTCAACCCACGTTCCAGTATGTATTCTTCTTTTAAAATTTCACCCGGATGTACCGGCGGCAGGTTTCTCTTTATCATAATGATCAATGATAATCTATGTAATCGACATCGTAAACATCTCCATCTTGGAAGCGAAATATAATCCAGAAATTTGGCGAAATTTTCACAGACCAAAACTGTTCCAAATCTCCGGATAATTTATGTATTCCTGAACCCATTTGCTTTACGTCGTCCACCGATGACAAAGCTTCCAATTGATCCAAAATCCTCGTAATTTTCCTCAAATACGATGGCGGCAATTTCGAACCATTACCTTCTTCATAAAAGTAAAGCAGCCCTTTGTGCCGGATGGATATGATCATGAAGAGATAGTGTGTGAAAAATCTAAAATAGCTTCTAATTCCCGCCAGCTTTTGCCCAGTTATCTCTTAAAGTTACGGTTCTGTTGAATACAAGCTTATCCGAGCTGCTATCAGGGTCTTTTGCGAAATAACCTTTGCGCAGGAACTGGAACGATTCGCCTTCGTTGGCTTCCTGCAATGCAGGTTCCGCGTAGCCGGTGATCACATCCAATGAATTGGGATTGATATAATCTTTGAAATCCCCTTCCTCGGACGATACATCTTCCACGGAGAAAAGGCGGTCGTACAATCTCACTTCCACTTTCAGGGCGTGCGAGGCCGAAACCCAGTGCAATGTTCCCTTCACATGAATGCCGGTAGTATCTTGCCCACTTTTGCTGTTTTCAATGTAAGTACAGCGAACTTCGGTGATTTCGCCGTTTTCGTCTTTCACAAAATCATCACATTGAATGATGTAAGCACCTTTCAATCGCACCATTTTACCTGGCGCCAGCCTGAAATATTTCTTGGTCGGCACCTCCATAAAATCCTCTTTTTCAATATACAATTCTCTTGTAAATGGAATCTCACGAACACCGGTAGCAATGTCTTCGGGATTGTTTTCGCTGTGACACATCTCGGTCACTCCTTCCGGGAAGTTCGTAATAACTACCTTCAATGGATCCAGTACGACCATTCTTCTCAGTGCCTTTCTGTTCAGATCCTCACGGACACAGAATTCCAGCAGACCAACGTCGATCATATTTTCACGACGCGCCACGCCAATCCTGTCACAGAAATCACGGATGCTTTCGGGCGTGTAGCCTCTTCTCCTCAAACCACTGATCGTCGGCATTCTCGGATCGTCCCAGCCATTCACATGATTCTCCTGAACCAGTTGCAGCAGTTTTCTTTTGCTGGTCACCGTGTAATTAAGATTGCGGCGGGCAAATTCATACTGGTGTGACGGATATATTTCAAGTGTCGCAATGATCCAGTCGTAGAGTTCGCGATGCGGCGCAAATTCCAATGTGCAAATGGAGTGGGTCACCGTTTCAATGGAGTCGCTTTGTCCGTGCGCGAAGTCGTACATCGGGTAAATGCACCATTTGTTGCCGGTACGGTGGTGATGCGCGTGCTTGATCCGGTAAAGGATGGGGTCGCGCATCAGCATATTGATATGCGCCATGTCAATTTTGGCGCGAAGTGTGCGGCTTCCATCCGGAAATGCACCACTTTTCATTTGTTCAAAAAGTGCAAGATTTTCTTCAACCGTGCGACTACGGAAGGGACTGTCTTTGCCTGGTTCGGTAGGAGTGCCTTTCAATGCGGCGATTTCTTCTGATGTAGAGTCATCCACATAAGCTAAGCCTTTGGAAATAAGTTGAATGGCGAAATCGTAGAGCGTATCGAAGTAGTCGGAAGCATACAGTTCGTGTTCCCATTCGAAACCCATCCAACGAATGTCGTTTTTAATGCTTTCTACATATTCAGTATCCTCGGTAACCGGGTTAGTATCGTCAAAACGCAGATTGGTATAGCCCGGAAACTTCTTGGTCAGACCGAAATTCAGGCAAATGCTTGACGCATGCCCAATATGCAGGTAACCATTTGGCTCAGGTGGAAAGCGCGTAATGATTTGAGTATATTTTCCTGATTGCAAATCTGCTTCCACGATCTCCTCAATAAAATTCAGGCTTTTCTCTTCTTTTTTCTCTTCCGTAATCATACTAAAATGAAATTTTCCAATCTTCAAAGTTAACTTTCTTCGGCACAAATTCCGCAATCCCGACCCTGAAATCGCAAATCTGTCTGGTTTCCGTTATTTTTGCAGGATGCGCTATTTTCTGGAATTCAGTTACAAAGGGACGGCCTACAATGGCTGGCAAAAACAAAACAATGCTCTGGGCGTTCAGCAGGTGCTGGAAGAAGCATTGGCCAAGGTGCTCAGAGTGCCTATTGAACTGACTGGCAGCAGCAGGACCGACACCGGCGTACATGCAGAACAACAATTCGCGCATTTTGATTTACAAGACGGGATTCAGGATTATGAATTGCTGATTTACAAACTAAATGGGCTGATTCCAAGGGATATCGCTGTCAGGAACATTATCCCGGTTCCGGACGATGTTAACTCTCGGTTTGCGGCAACTCATCGCAAATACGAATATCGGATCACCAAAAGAAAGAGCCCTTTTTTGATCGATACGGCTTTTTTGTTACGGGCCAAACTGGACATTACCGCCATGAATGAGGCAGCGGCTTTATTGTTAAAGTACAATGACTTCGAAAGTTTCAGTAAGATCCATACCCAGGTTAATAACTTCCGTTGCACCATTACCGAGGCGGTTTGGAAAGACTCGGAAGATCTGCTGGTTTTTCACATTCAGGCTAATCGTTTCCTGCGGGGAATGGTCCGGGCACTAGTAGGTACATTGCTGGACGTAGGAAAAGGAAAAAAAACAATCACAGATTTCGAGCAGATCATTTTATCAAAAAACAGAAAAGTAGCAGGCGTACAAGCTCCGGCGGAAGGTCTTTTTCTCGTAAAAGTCGGTTATCCTGAGTCGCTGATCAGTCCTGTTTAATTTTAGACTAGATAGTTTAAATAGGACGGGCCGTGGTTTCATTATTCACCAAACGGAGAATGTTCAAAGGATTTGCATTTTTCAGTGCATCCGGCAATAAAGAGTCTGGCCAACCCTGGTAAGCCCGGGGACGGACAAATCTCAATATAGAATGCCGACCGACTGAGGTAAAACGGGCATCAGCAGTGGCAGGAAATGGCCCGCCGTGATGCATGGAGGGGCACACTTCCACCCCGGTAGGTACTCCGTTCATAATAAACCTTCCCGATATCTTGCCCAGATGCTGAACAATGGCAGGGTAGGAGCCCACTTCATTTTCTACTGCCATAAGCGATGACGTGAGCTGGCCTTTTAGCTGAGAAACCGCTTCGAGAAGCTCGGCAGTATCCTTGCAAACAATGAGCAAAGAAAATGGCCCGAATACTTCTTCGTGCAATTTTGGGTTTGCAATAAAATCCTTCCCGGAAACGCGTCCGATGGAAGGTTGTGCCTGATTTTCTCCCGCCGATATATTTTCTGAAACTGCCAGCTGAGTCACATTATCCTGGGCAAAAGCGTGGTCTCTCAGTTTGTAGTAATTTTTGCATATACCAGCCGTCAGCATGGTCGAAGAGGCAGTGTTTAATATTTCTGTTTGATACGAAGCTTCGAAAAGATCCAAGCCTTCCGTTTCAGTCACAAACACTAAGCCAGGATTGGTACAAAATTGCCCCGCTCCCAGGCTAACAGACCCAGCCAATGTTTTCCCAAATTCGGCAGCATGGCTTTTGAGATATTCCGGCAAAATAACGATCGGATTGACACTGCCCATTTCCGCAAAGACTGAAATAGGTTCTTCACGCTCCTGAGCCAATTTATAAAGAGCCATTCCGCCTTTGAATGAGCCGGTAAACCCAACCGCCTTGGCCGCTGGATGCTTCACCAATGCTGTGCCTACTTCAAAACCATCATCATAAAGCATTGAAAATACACCCTCGGGCATACCTGTGCGTTGCGCAGCCTTCACGACCGCCTGCGCAGTAAGGTCACTCACGCCCGGATGTGCCGCGTGCGCTTTGACGATAAGCGGATTCCCGGCCGCAAGCGCAGGCCCTGAATCCACTCCGGCGACTGAATATGCAAACGGAAAATTGCTCGAACCAAAAACGATGACCGGGCCAATCGGCACCAGCATTTTTCTAATGTCCGGCTTTGGAACCGGGGTACGATCAGGTAACGCAGTATCAATGGTGGCGTCCACCCATGAACCTTCCCGAAGGAGGTCGGCAAACTGGGTCAGCTGGTTAATTGTTCGTGCTCTTTCGCCTTGTAGCCTGGCAATCGGCAGGCCAGTTTCGAGGGTGGCCCGTTCCAATAATTCGTCGCCTAATGCGAGAATCTCTTCGGTAATGGCTATCAAGAAATCGGCGCGTTTGGAAGCAGGAACAAGTGCATATTCACCAGAGGCTTTTTCGGCAAGCTCCATTGTTTTTTCAACTTCCTGTAAAGTAGCCGCATGGAATTTCTCCGGTAGAAATGAATCCGTTATCGGAACGTATGATTGAAAAATACGTTGGTTTTGGGCTGAAAGAGAATAGCCTATGTAGTTTTTACCTTGAATAGCCATGATGAAAGTGAATGTTGAAAATGGAGCATATACCCTTTAAAAACAAAAGTTTGTGCTAATCCATCGACGGGCACAAACTTATAATGTTTAAAATATGAATTCTTATAATTTTCAGACCAGACGTCCGATGATTTCGTCTACCGAAATTCCTTCTGCTTCGGCCTTGAAATTCCTGATGATCCTGTGGCGAAGTACCGGCAATGCTACTGCTTTTACATCTTCAATGTCCGGGGAGTATTTCCCTGATAGCAATGCATTGCATTTGGCGGCAAGGATTAATGCCTGCGAAGCACGCGGCCCGGCTCCCCATTCCAGATAATCGCTCGTTTCTTTTGCTGCCAGTCCCGCTGCTGGCCTTGTTTTGTGAACCAGTTTTACAGCGTATTCGATCACATGGTCGGTTACGGGGACACGGCGTACCAGATGCTGGAAATCCATAATTTCTTCTGCACTTACCACTTTCTGAACCTGGTATCGAACGTCATTGGTCGTATTTTTTACAATATTGACCTCTTCGGCGTAAGATGGATAGTCGAGCTGAATCATGAACATGAAACGGTCCAGCTGAGCTTCCGGCAGGGGATAGGTACCTTCCTGCTCAATAGGGTTTTGGGTAGCCAGTACAAAGAATGGTCTGTCCAATGAATGCTTTACACCTGCAATGGTAACAGAATATTCCTGCATCGCTTCCAGCAATGCCGACTGCGTTTTAGGAGGGGTCCGGTTGATTTCATCGGCCAGGATAATGTTGGCGAAAACCGGTCCTTTGATGAATTTGAAATTACGGTTCTGGTCCAATGTTTCAGAACCGAGAATATCGGAAGGCATCAGGTCGGGGGTAAACTGGATCCGGTTAAAATTCAGGTCAAGTGACGAAGCGATGGTTTGAATTAAAAGCGTTTTTGCAAGGCCCGGAACTCCTACCAAAAGACAATGTCCCTGGCAGAAAATGGCGGTAAGCAATCTTTTAACAACTTCATCCTGTCCGATTATCACATTCCCAATTTCACTACGGATTTTCTCGTAAGCTACTTTCATAGCTTCGGCAGCTTCAACGTCCGATGAATACTTCACAATATGTCAGATTAGATTTTTTTAAATATCATTGGCGGAAGCCAGCCCCAGTACCTTACAATTCTTATATTCAGGTTCAATACTTATAAACACATCACCCTGCGCCTTCTTAAACCACTCTTCCAATGCATTGTTTCGCTTGTTACTGAGCACAATCTGCGCCAGTTTTTCATAGTCGTCATGCAGGTTAGCAGTATGTGGTTCCGATTTGCTTTTGTACCAAAGGATTCGCATCGCGCTGCTTCCGTCTTCCAAACGGTAGGTCACAGGTTGGCTCAGATCGCCAACTTTCATGGTATCAATCGCAAAATATAAAGCAGGGTCCATAGAGGCGTCTAATGTAAGTTTTCCAAGTCCTGTATTTCTGTCCTGGATCAAACCACCCGATTCCGCAGTTTCCTTGTCATCGGAATTGTCAAGTGCAGCTTTTGCAAATTTGAGGGTATCCATTTTGATTAATGTTCTCAGGCTGTCTAGCGCGCGAATCGCCTGGGTCATGTCAGTTCCTTTGTTGTAGTCGGGTCTTAACAAAATGTGTCTCGCATGGTATTCGGCTCCCCGTGTTTCGATCAGTTTGATCAAGTGAAAACCGAATTGAGATTCAACAACATCAGACAATTCACCTGGCTTCAATGCCAATGCTGCACCCTCGAACTCCGGTACCATTGCCCCACGTTTGGCAAAATTCAGGTCGCCACCATTTTTGGCAGATCCTAAATCTTCTGAATAAATCTGGGCCAGTGTTGCAAAGTCTTCACCTTTTTCCGCGCGGTGCTTCAGATCGAGCAATTGTTGGCGCAATTTGTCCTTTTGTTCACGGGTTACCGTTCCCTTCTTAACAATGTGGCCGATCTCAACCTCAGAAGGAATGTACGGCAAGCTGTCTTTCGGGATGGAATTGAAAAATTTGCGGACTTCGCTTGGTGTTATTTTGACATTGCCTGAGATCGTACGCTGCATTTTTTCAACGATTTTCTGCTCTTTCACCTGCGTACGCAGCTCAGTTTTCAGGTTGTCAATACTTTTGCCGTATGCTTCTACAATATTCTTTTCTGAACCAAAACGCTGAATCATATAACCCATTTTCGCGTCCAGCTCACCGTCCACCTCTTTGTCTTCTACCGTTACCGAGTCAATCTCAGCCTTGGCAAGAAGCATCTTATTGATAATGAGTGATTCGAGTAACTGGCATTTTTCAGGTGCCGTACGACCTTCTGCCTTGTACTGGTTGTACATTTCTTCCAGCTCCGAATTCAGAATGTAGTGGTTGTCCACCCGTGCAATAATTTTGTCCAGACTAACGCCCTGCTGCCCCTGACCATTACTTATCAGACTGAAAAACAGTGAAAATACCGTAATCAGCTGAGCCGCAATTATTTTATTTATTTTCATATGATTGTTTTGTTCCTGAGGAATACTTCGGGTTTTACTTCTTAATTACTTAAAAATGAAAAACGGTTTTTATATATAAAATGCTAAAATACTGCTAACGCTTAATTTTATCTAATTCTTGTGGGTTGACTTTTACAGGGAATTTTTGTTGAAGCCTGGCAAGCCACTGTTTTTCCAGTTCTTTCTGATAATCATTGATAACGCTTCCCCGTGCCTCAGCAAAAGTTTTGCCTCTGGCAGGTTCTATCTTTCTCACATTCGTCCAAAATACCATGTTATCCGAAGTCACACTCTGTTCGCCGGTTTGCCATTTGAACTTGCTGAATTGTGGATTTTCTCTCGTGAAATAGCCGTCCTGGATCATAACGGTCTTCCCGGTTTCCGAATTATAAACTTTCTCCACATCCTTTCTGGACTCGCTGTAAAACTGAAATCCAACGCGTCTGTTGCGCTCAGGTTCAGCTGTCGGCCTGAATGAACCATAGTCTTTTTCAATGATACGCAAAATAGGGATGTTTCGTGCATTTAAATATTTCACAACATTCCTGATTCTCGTCGCAGATGTCATTTCTGTTTCGTCAGCAGAGCGGTAGCCAGCAATTTCAACAATGTATTCTGGATTTTTTTCCATTACAATGTACAGGTCGGTCAAGGCGTCGATCTGTTCATTGCCAATTTCTGTACTGTTGAGATCGAACAAAATTTCGCGTGATTTTCTTTCCAGCTTGTACGGGCTGGTTGCCAAAGTTTTCCTGATCGCGTTCACGGTCTGTGTGTCTTTGGCCGAAACAATTGTAGCGAGGGCACGCTCCGGGAAGTTATAGCGATCCTTATTACGGTCGTAGAAACTCTGTTGTCCCGTGGAGTCGGAAAGCGAGCGTTGCCATACATTTTCCTCCATCATTTGCGACAGTAAGACGCCTTCCCGGATCTCATCCATCAGGCTTTTAAATTCCGGATTGGTTTCTTCGAGGTGCTCTTTTTCATAGTCAAAAAGGCTCTCAGTCACGTAGTCATTGTAGTATCTGCGGAAAATTACGGCTGGGGAGGCATCCTTAGCCTTTGGTGACTGCTTTCTTTTGACATAGGTCAGGAAAGTCAGTGCGTCAAATGGCTTTTGCTCTATTTTGAACAAAGTGCTGGCAGACCAGTCATTGGAAACCGCCCTCATATAGTCCCATTTTCCAGTTCTGAGCGTACTGTCCGCCAATGCAGCAACGGCGTTCCATTGGTCGGCAAACTCCTGTATTGCATACTTATCTCTCAATCTTTTCGCATTGACCTGCTCAATTACCTTACTACGGGAATCCGTAACAACCTTTTTTCTAAGCGAAGGCGCCATTACTGCATAGGTTTCAATGCTTTTCTTTTCAACCAGCCGGACAATATGCCAGCCGTACATCGTCAGCACCGGTTTGGAATACGCATTAACCTTCGTCAAAGCGAATGACGCTTCTTCTATTTCGGGAACCATTTGGCCGGTACCAAACATCGGAAGCAGCCCATTATTTCGTCGCGATTGTTTGTCGTCGGAATAGCTTTCCACTACATCCGTCCATTCCTCACCATCCTGCAAGTGTTCATAAGCCTCGTTGATCCTGGTCTTTGCCGACTCTTTCTGGGCGAGTGTAGCGCTCGTGTCCACTTGTACCATAATATGAGCGATCTGCACCATGCCACGGCTTGCCCGACGGTCAGCGACGCGTATCAAATGGTATCCTGCCTTGGTGCGGACGGGTTGGGAAATTTTCCCGACAGCCAATGTGTAAGCTGCGGTTTCAATAGGATATAGTGTTTGAAAAGCGGTAAAATAACCCAAATCACCCTTCGTGGTTTTGGCGGCCGGGTCTTTTGAAAACTTCATCGCCATATCTGCGAAATCCGAGCCTTCTTCCAATCTGCCCCGCAAAGCAATGGCGGCACGATAGGCCTCTAGTGTATCCGAAGGGGAGGCATCTTCTGACACACCAACCAAAATATGGGATGCGCGGACTTCTTGTTTTAACCGGGTATAAGCTTCATTAGCCAGTTTTTCAACCAAAACCTTATCAACCAAATGATTTTTGGCAAGCTGCTCGCGGTAGGAAGTAATTTCTTCTTTGTAATCGGTAGTGGTATCCTTGCCATCCTGCTTGGCTTGCAGTACCTTAATTTTAGTGTCGGTATAAAGGCTCAGGTATTCCTCCGGCGTAAGTGCTTTGGCAGAGTCGGAAGCGTATTTGTTTTTATTATAGGAGTCCTCATATTCATCAATCGAGAATGTTTCATTTCCTATTTCCAGCAACGGCCGGGCTTCTGTAACAACTTTTTGCGGAGGAGCCGTGGTTTTGCATGAACTGACAATGAAAATAACAAGCAGACAAATATTAAAAGGGGTTTTAAACATATTTCTAAAATTCGTATTCATTAAAAACTATCAAGGCTGACATTATCTAACCCCGAATAGTGCTCAAATATTGTAAGCCAGCAAAGTTAGGCTCTTTCCGTACAGTACAAAAAAATAACTTCCGGGTATGTGATTTGTTCTCTGGAAATTCCCCAAAACTAGTTGTACACTATGGTAAATTTACCCCATCTGTTTCTACGCGTATCGGGATCTTTTTGTTATCGAAAATTTATTCAATCTTTTTTGGTACTTACCGATGAAGTATTGTTTCTATTACCTTACAAATACACTTTTTTGGTCTTTTGGGCACAATTATTGAGCAGTTTTCCGTACCAAACTTAAATTTTCAGGTTTATGGAAGAAGAGAGAGGAAGCGAAATCGTTCAAATGATCGGCGCTTTATGGAACGAGCAGAAAAACAGAGAACTTCTATACCTGGAAGCATTAAAAAAGGACAGTATGAGCCCGTTCCGGAGGCTACTTAGCCAGGGACATGTCAGCGCCGTACTGTTTCAAAAGGAGATCAGGTCTATTTATGATTATTTCAAATGCTTCCTCACCGACAGGGAGTTAGGGGAGGTTAATCAGATTTCCAGCAAATTGTCGCTACACAATTTGCAAAATTTAAACGAAAAAGAAGAGGTAGCCGGATGTCTGAAAAAAATCGAGGCGGCTACGCTGCAATTATATCAGACGCTCCGCATTTATCTCGAAAAGGATTCGGAAACGTTGGGGATACTTGACGAACATCTAGTAAGGATTTCTGAATTTTACGAATCGCTCTGCAAGCTTGAACGCGGCAACAAGAAAAGCATCAGCTACACTGTCGCTGCCTGACGGGCAATCACCCCTTTCTACATTTCATAAAGTTCTATTGGCAGGTCGTCAGGATCAGCAAAGAAGGTAAATTTCTTACCGGTGAACTCATCCGTCCTGATCGGTTCGGGAAATATTCCTTTTTGATTCAATGTTGCAATGCATTCCTGCACATTTGCTACCTGGAATGCAATGTGCCTCAAACCGCAAGATTCGGGACGGGAAGGACGTTTTGGCGGATTTGGGAATGAGAACAGTTCAATGCAGTACTGCCCATTCAAAGACAAATCCAACTTGTAAGATTCCCTTTCCGACCGGAGTACTTCCCTGTCGATTTTAAAACCAAGAATTTCAGTATAAAAACGTTTTGATTTTTCGTAATCAGAACAAATAATGGCAATGTGATGTATGGACTGCAGAAATTGCATGGACTGATATTTAGATAAAAACTTCCTCAAATATAGCCCACAGACCTCAAATCTTGATGAAGATCTTTCTCTTATACATCCAGTAAAGAATCCACCATTCTACCAGCAGGATAATAGCCCCGCTGATGAGCGATTTGTATCCCTCTCCCAAAAGCATGTCATAATTAGGGCTGATATTGATCCGGAACGATTGGTCAATAAAGCTGTCGATCGTATGAGCAATGATGTAGGCCGCAATGGAATTGGTACCGATCACGATCAGCGGGAAGAAAAACGCTTTCTTATTCTTCACGTCAGCCACGAAATAAAAAGCAGCCAGCAGCAGAAAGCACCAGCCTCCGCTGAATAAGGTCCACGCTGGTGTCCAGATTCTCTTGACAATAGGATTGATCCCGCTAAGGTTAAGGAAAATAGCGAGTACCAGCAAGGTAACGCCTGTAATCACAAACCTTTTGATCAGCCAGGACGATGATACTGCCGATTTTAGCCACTTTCCAGCGATGAGCCCAAGAATCATGGTGCCCAGCGTAGGGATAAAGCTTAATGTACTATAACCTCCGCCATTGAAATGAAATGGTTTCTCCCGGGGAAAGAGGTTCATAAACCAGCGATCGAAGCCCCATGCAAGGTTGGTATTTTTGTTCCAATGCGCAGCAAAACCTTTCAGATTATGTTCCCAGTCGGCCGTGGTACCAGTTTCTGACCAGTCGAAGTAAGGCCCCGGAGAGGGGTAAAGTGCAAATGCTAGTCCGTATAAAAACAGGATGATGATCAGCGAGCTCCATTGAATGCGTTCTGTCGCGAAACCAAGGGCGAAAAGGATAGGATAGCCGAGGCCTATTTGTGTTAATGTATCCTCGAAAGTAAAATTGGTTTGCGAGGCATGCATAGACCTCAGGAAAATCCCCAATAAGATCAGTATCAGCGACCTGCGGATGGTGTGCATCCACATGACGGACGTACTTTGCTGCTTGCTCGCACGGCTGGCCATGGAATAAGGTAATGCAACACCAACCAGAAAAGAAAAGGAAGGCTGGATCATATCGTGCAATGAGCATCCTACCCATGAAACATGACTTTGGTGAAAATCCAGAAAAGCCCAGAAAGTGCTTTGAGGAAAGTATTCGGCCACTTTTCCGAACCTGAGCACTTCTGCCATCATCAGGAACATCACAAAGCCACGGTAAGCATCAACCGAGGAAACGCGCTGTGGGGGAGCGATAAAGTCTTTCAATATTTTAACGGGTTAGTTATTGGGCGTACGGGCCAAAGAGTTCCAACATGGCCGATCAGGGTTACATGCTGATAAAGAAAAAACCCCGCCGGATTTACCCAGCGAGGTTTTCTTTATTTGGTACCGTCATTAATAGTCAGGTATGGTCATTTATTGTCAGGTATTGTCATTTATTGTTGGTATGGCTTCGACCATTAACAACGCTTGACAATAAATGACTATGCATGACCATAAATGACCATTTTATACATTCATCTTCTTCAATTCCTTCACAGCATGGTCAGCTGCACGGGCAGTCATCGCCATGTAAGTAAGTGAAGGGTTAACGCATGATGCGGAAGTCATAAATGCGCCGTCGGTAACATATACGTTCTCAGCGCCCCAAATCTGGTTGTGCTTGTTCAAAACAGATGTTTTTGGATCATTACCCATCCGCGCAGTACCCATTTCGTGAATACCGATACCGGGAGCTTTGGAATCGTCAATGTATGGTTGAACGTTTTTCACGCCTGCTGCTTCCAGCATTTCCGCTGCGTCGTTCATCATATCTACACGCATTTTTCTTTCGTTTTCGCCGTATGCTGCATCAAATACAACAATTGGAAGTCCCCATTTGTCCTTTTTGGTAGGGTGTAATGTGAACCTGTTTTTCTCGTCGGCTATCATTTCGCCAAAGCCCTGAATGTTCATATTCCATCCGCCTGGCTCGGAAAGGCTCTTTTTGAAGTCAGCGCCAAAGCCTTCCGTGCCAACTCCGCGTCCCCAGCTTTCGCGGCTTGCACCACCCTGGTAACCGAAACCACGAATGTAGTCACGCTTATCATCGCCCCAATTGCGGTAACGAGGAATGTAAATACCATTGGCACGACGGCCGAAGTAATATTTGTCTTCAAAACCATCCACATCTCCTCTTGCACCTACTGCCAAATGGTGGTCCATAATATTGCGTCCCAGCTGGTCACTTTCGTTACCCAGTCCATTTGGGAAGCGTTTCGACTTGGAATTCATTAAAATAGAAGCTGAGGCAATCGCAGAAGCATTCATAAAAATGATCTTCGCGTAGTACTCCTTCGTTTCAAGCGTATTCTGGTTGATCACCCGCACGCCGGTGACCTTGCCAGCTTTGTCATCATATATTACTTCCGAAACGATAGAATCAGGTACCAATGTAAGGTTACCAGTTCTTTGCGCTGCGGGAAGGGTAGCAGATTGCGTACTGAAATAGGCTCCGTACGGGCAGCCACGCATACACATGTTGCGGAACTGGCACGCAGCACGGCCCAGCTCGGTATGGAATGCCTGTGGTTGAGTCAAATGCGCCGCGCGACCCATGATCATGTGACGGCCTGCGAATTTTTTCTCGACTTCTCCTTTGATTTGTTTTTCCACGCAGTTCATCTGCATGGGCGGCAGGTAATTTCCGTCCGGCAACACATCCAGGCCATCTTTGGCACCACTGATACCTGCAAATTTTTCAACGTAGTCGTACCAGGGAGCAATGTCTGAATAACGGATCGGCCAGTCTACAGCGATACCGTCTTTTGCATTTGCTTCAAAATCAACGGGATTAAGGCGGTAGCTCTGGCGTCCCCACAAAAGTGAGCGGCCACCAACGTGGTATGCACGGATCCAGTCAAATCTCCGGGTTTCATCGTACATGTTTTCCTTATCATTTTCGAACAGGTAGCGGTGTTCTTCATTGGCTGTGTATCCAGTGCGTATACCTGCCCAGTATTGTTCCTTAGCAATGGTAGTAACCCTTCCACGGTGCTCAAATTCCCAGGGGGCAAGGGTAGCTGTTTTGTAATCGGTAATGTGCTTGATATCACGCCCTCTTTCGAGCATAACCACTTTCAAGCCTTTTTCAGTCAGTTCCTTAGCTGCCCAGCCACCGCTAATACCCGATCCAACCACGATTGCATCGTATGTGGTTTGTTTCGCTGCTTTTATGTTTAAATTCATGATGAATATTTTTCGATTTTAAAGACTCGGCCATTTGAGCGGCCATTTAAAACAATTCCAGCTAGCTGCTAGTTACATTGCCCAGGCTTTCTGACCGGGTTTGTAGTCGGTGCAGCCATCATAGCGGCCTGGTACCGGCACATAGTCAAGTGCTAGCGTGGCGCCGGGCTCAGAAGTGAAGTAGCCCAGGAGGGTGAGTTCCTTTACCAACCGGAAAAATGGTACACTTGCGTCTGTATATTCTTTTCCAGCCTCGGTGTAGTTTTTCTTCTCCTGAACTGCGGCAGCCATTTCAGTGGTCGCGGCTTTTTCCAATTCTTTCAGAATAGCAGTCTGTTGTTCTGGCTTTGCTTTAAGGAAATCTTTTTTCTCAAGTTCTTCCAATCCTTTGTTGAAGCCTTCCTGATCTTTCGCTTCGTAGCAGTCTTTCAGCATTTTTTCGATGAACTCACCAACTTTTGCGTCTTTCGCTCCGGGAGTATCGGTTTTTGGAATAATAATCTCTGCTACCTCCGCGACCAGCGCCTTTCGGTCCGCGGAAAAAGGAAAAGTCAGTGCTGACGAAGTTTCGGTTGCCGGTTTACAGCCTTCCAAAAAAGCCAGCATGGTAGGGGCGGAGAGTGTACCACCCATTAAAAGTGCCACACGACCAAGGGCATCACGTCTTTTCATTGGTTATACTTATATAGGTTAACGATCCAAAGTGTAATAATACATTTGATTAATGCAATTTTAAACAACCCGGCTAATTTATGAAATATTCTCTGCTTCGGCTTGTTAGAATAATTCTATATAGAACGAATGCAAGGTATTGTGCTAGTTTTCAGTTCGCTAGCTCAGATTAAATTAGGGTTAATATTGTGAAATATTATCCTGCACAAAGCTGACCGATTGTTAGAAAAAACGACTTAGAGCACCATTAAATTGCAACCGCGGATATCAGAATTGTCAAAACGGCCCATGATGTAAAACGTGCCGGGTTTGTCCCCGAAGCGTCCCAGGTCTTGCGTTTCGATAAAGGAGCAGCTATCGAGGTTCGCCAGATCGATTACATTGACCCCGCCGGTTTTGGTTTTATTGATATTATGATCAAAAACCGAAAATGGGTCATTGATATCGCGAAGTAAGATCCGCATCGTATAACCCGGCGCAAACAAACCTGAGCCGTGCGAGTATCCCTGTGAAAGAAGTTCTGTCATCCCATACTCCGAATGAATGTTTTTTACTGAAAAATTTTCGGTCAGAATGTCGTGCACTTCCTCGCGCAGCAGCTCCTGACGTCGTCCCTTCATGCCACCTGTATCCATAACAGTGAGCTGGTTCATATCTTTCAGAAACGAGAGGTCGTAGCTGCTTTCGGCCAGGTCAAGAAGTGCAAATGTAACCCCGAGTAAAAGTATCCTCCGGCCATCGGGGTTTTGGGACAGATATTTCAGCCTTTGGAGCATCTCATCGATGTTATTGAGGTAAAAACCAGAGAATTCGGACCCGCTTTCATCAATAAAATGTTGCATCATATACACCAGCGACGAGTTGTTTCGTTCAAGGTATGACGGTAGGAGGGCGAGGATATGGAAGCGGTTGAGGTCACTATAATTTTGCTGAAAAATACGATGTGAAACAGCCTTATAAAGCGGGGCATCGAATAAGTGATGGTGGCTGGTATTTTGCCCGGTAGTACCGCTGCTTTGAAAAACCGCAGAGGCCACGGGAGGTTCGCCAGTTCGTATCGTATGATTTTTGAAAAATTGTATCGGCAAGAAAGGAATTTTGGTAAGGCTTTTTATCCGCCGGGGATCAATGTTCAGGTAATTGATATACTGATGATAAACAGGATTGTACTCAGCCTGATATCTGAAAATCTTTAGCGCCAGGTCTTCGAAATCTGCTGGTTCTAAATCAATAATCCGGTTCCTGAGAGCGGCCCGTATTTCAGCAATAGATTTGTTGTTTTGAAGTTCCAATACAGTTACTTTCGTATAAATATAAGTGCAAAGTTAAAAATTGAAGCGATATGAAGCTGAAAGTTTCCTTGTTCCTGATTCTGGCAGTTGCGTCTGCCGGTTGCGTTGATATCCCCGATTTTGACGATACTCCGAAGATATATTATAATGGAATTGATCAGTACACAGAGACCGACACAGTATCCAATGTGGAGCAGAAGACGGAATATGTAACTATTACGATTGATTTTGAAGATGGCGATGGCGATCTGGGAGCCTCAGCGGATGATGTTAATGATAGCACATTTTGGCAGAAGTATGAAAAAGTTCCGGGATGGGGCATGCCGGCTAACTATCAATTGGTAACCATGCGTATGAACAAAGATAGCTCCTGGTCAGAGACCGTACTGCCGGGTGATACATTCAAATTTTTCCCGGTTTTGAAACCAGACGGTAAACCAGGCCCGATCAAAGGAAAGCTGGATTTAGTGATTCCTTTCCGTTATCTCAAATCCGCGGTTCTCACAAAAATAAAATTTAAGGTGCGAATTATAGACCGCGCGTTCCATATTAGCAACCAGACGCCTGAAACTGACATTGTCACTGTCCCGGTTTTGCAATAGAGAAAATAGAATTCATTTGAAAGCCCGGGTTTACTCTTTGTAGCCCGGGCTTTTTTATTCAATGATCGCGGCATTCAGTACAATTCTGAACGTGGTGCCTTTGCCTACCTCCGAGCTTTTGACGAATAGCTTGCCGGAGTGATAATTTTCTATGATCCGTTTGGCGAGTGTCAGGCCCAATCCCCAACCTCTTTTCTTGGTGCTGAACCCCGGGTTGAAGATCTTGTTCATATTCGCCTTGGTCATACCTTTTCCGGTGTCCGAAATATCAATCCACATTTCCTTCGTTTGCGGAGGAGCCTGTAATGTCACATTGATCTCACCAATCCCACCCATCGCATCGACTGCGTTTTTACAAATATTTTCAATAACCCATTCAAAAAGGTTTTTATTGAGTAAAGTCGTCTGCTCTTCAGCGAGCTGGTTGTACACCGTAAATTTGACTTTGGAAGACACCCTTTTTTCAAGATAGCGGACAAAATTGGTGATGACTTCGGCAATAGGCTCCTCTTTCAATGTCGGTATGGAGCCGATATTCGAGAAACGGGTCGTGATCATTTCAAGCCTGATAACGTCTTTCTCAATTTCCTCGGCAATCGAAGGGTCAATGGCAGGGTCACTGCGGAAATATTCCACCCAGGCCATTAAAGACGACAATGGAGTTCCCAGCTGGTGGGCCGTTTCCTTGGCCAATCCCACCCAAACCCTGTTTTGCTCCGCTTTTCTTGCCGAACTGAATGCGAGATAGGCGAGGTAGCCGATCAAAAGCATGACTGACAATTGTAAAAAAGGATAGTAACGAAGCTGAGTAAGCAAGAAAGAGTTGCTGTAATAAATATAACCCGTCCGGCCTTTGCCGAGCTCTACGGGGATCGCCGGATGTTCCAGCTTCATGGCAGCGAGTTTTTCCTGAATGACCCTCTCTCTTTCCTGAGGACTTATTTTTGCGGGGAACTCAATATTGATAGTCTGGTTGGCGAGGTTATTTTCATTTACGTAAATGGCCGGAATCTGGTAGAAATTGACCGCGTCCTGAATTACCTGGTATACCACATTGAAGTTTTCGTCAAACGGACTATTGAATACATAACGTAGCCCTTCGGCGTAAAGCTGTACCTCCCGTTCTTCCCGCTGTTCGAGTTCTTCCACCAGCTTATTGGTATAAAAGAGCGAACCAATGCTCAGTACCAAAAGGATTACACCAATAATGTACTTGTAAAAGCTTTTCTGATCGTAGGTATCCATCAGCGAACGACGTAACCGCTGACTATTCAGAATGGCGGTTGGATGCAGACGGAAACGCGGTTTTTGCTTGGAAGTGTCGCTAATCATTTAGTTACCAGGCAACCCTCTGCCCGGAGTTTACGTTATGTATTACAAATAACGTAAAATATTTGTGGTTAGTGGATTTGACAGGCGCATAACTTCGAGTGAATATGCCGTTCAGTAAATTGGAAAAGGCCATTTTTTACTAAAAATACGCATACAAGGTCCTGTTGACAAATTGCTATTATTTATAAAATTTCTAAATAGATATCCGGGCTTTCTTTCACTTTTCTATTGAGGTTTTGTGCCGTATTTTTGTGAATCGAATCAGACGTAGTGATGTATAATCAGTTTAAATCTATAAGTTTATCACATCGGAATGCTCCTCTAGCTATCAGGGAACAACTTGCATTGAATGAGGCGGAAGCAAAGAGCATTATGCTTCGTCTAAAGGATTTCTTTGATGTTTCCGATGTTCTTGCCGTATCTACCTGTAACCGTACGGAAATATACTACTCCTCCTCAGCCGATTGTAATGAAGACATTATCAAGCTTCTTTTAATCGAAAAAGGTATTTCTGATACGGAATCCTTTATCAACTATTTCGAGAAATTTTCAGAAGGAGAGGCGGCTGTTCAGCATTTATTCCAGGTTGCTACCGGGCTGCAATCTCAGGTAGTAGGCGATATGCAGATCCCCAACCAGATCAAGCATGCTTACCAATGGTCGGCTGATCTGAACATGGCGGGGCCGTTTTTACACCGATTGCTTCATACCATTTTCTTTGCCAATAAACGTGTAGCCCAGGAGACTTTTTTCCGTGACGGAGCCGCATCGGTTTCATATGCTGCTGTTGAATTGCTGGAAGGCTTAACACCAAATCCAAAGATTCTGGTAGTAGGATTGGGAGAAATAGGAACGGACGTATGCCGGAACCTGGCTCAGAAACGTGATGCAGAGGTTACAATTGTCAATCGTACCAAAAGTAAAGCAGAAAAATTAGGTACAGAGCTTGGATTCAGGGTGGCTGATTTTTTTGACATTGAAGCGGAAGTTTCGAAAGCAGATATCATTATTTCATCCATAGCACGCGACGAACCATTCTTTACAAAGGAAATGATGGTGAGGTTGCGCGGAATGTCATTCAAATATTTTGTCGACCTTGCAGTACCCCGCAGTGTTTCGCCGGAGGTAGAAGAAATTCCAGGGGTAGTACTTTATACCATTGATTCTATCCGTTCCAAAGCGGACGAAGCTTTACATCGTCGCCTGGATGCAGTTCCGCATGTGAGAGAGATCATTGACGAAGCGGTAGTGGAATTTAATGACTGGTCGCGGGAAATGATCGTTTCTCCAACCATTCAAAAATTGAAAGGCGCACTGGAACAAATCAGAAAGGAAGAACTTACACGCTTTACTAAAAACCTTTCAGATTCCGAACTTGAAAAAGTGGAAAGGATTACGACCAGTATGATGCAGAAAATCCTCAAATTGCCGGTACTTCAACTGAAAGCGGCTTGTAAGAGAGGTGAAGCAGAAACATTGATCGACGTTCTCAATGATTTGTTTAACCTCGAAAAGGAAAAGGCAGATCACTAACAGATAGATAAATTAACAAAACTGGCTCTCCGGATTTTTCGGGGAGCCAGTTTTGGTTTTTAATGGACCTTAAAAAAGAGAGGATGGCTTCTGCCATCCTCTCTATGTATTACCTTACCCTCCACAATAATTAATTGTAATCGTTACTTTGGCTTGATCATCTAACCCGATCATTCACCTCAGTTATATTTTCTAGAAACACTGTTTCTCTAATTACAGCCATGTACCCAATTATACAACTTCACTAGCTACATATACGGTGCCAGGATGGATTTGGATGCCGGCGCTAAAAATATTTTTTGTTCAAATTTCAACTAGCTTATATGATTATTATATTTATTTTATAATAATGCATTGAAAACCTTATTATTATATAATTATTTAAATAATGGGCTTGACTAATTATTTTCAAAAAACTAGTCAAGCAATTATTAAATGCCGGAACCCAGCGCAAATCCTTTTACAGACCCAACAAAATCAGAAACTTTAGTGGCTGCTCCGGTTGTCAGGTTAATGGTATACAGGCCGGTATTGCCGCCGACGGTGAGCAGTGCATAAGCGGTTCCGGTCTTGTTGCCAATGTCAAAACCATTTGCCGCGTCGATATCGATACCAAGCGGACCAATTTTTTCCAAACCTCCGCCATTAGGTGGATTCTGCTTATAAAGCGTATTGGATTCACTATCCATGTCGTAAAGAACCGTCGCCGTACTTCCCAGAAAGCTGTTAGTGTAAGCAGCAGCTGTGATAAATGGCGTACCTGGCATTGCAGGGATATTAAGCATGCCGTCAATGATCGTCACGCCGTCGTGCACATTGACCCGCAAATTCTGACCGGTGTTGCTGACGATCCGAAGTCTGTCAGCAACCGGATTGAAGTCTACCCCAAATTGGGTTCCTGAGATTTTGAAATTAGGGTTACTGATATCTTTCAAATTATTCAGAAATTTCGCCGCGCCATTTCCCATGTCAATCGTGTAAAGTCTACCATCCGAGCCGAGGCCATGGAGTCTGCCGTCAGCTGGACGAATATCAATTCCTTCGATGTTGACACCCATCGGCAGACCGGTAATGGTTTTTTCAACACGGGTACCAGCATTCATCGGATTAAATATGAGCAACTTGTTTGAACTGGTAACCGCATAGGCAACCGGACTGGTGGGGATGGCAATGCCGATGATCTTACCGGAAGGCAGATTTCCTATTTTGGTAAGCGCCCCGGTAGAAAGATTAACTTCCACCAGTTGCCATACACCATTAAAAAGAACAGACGCAATGGCGTAATTGGAGCCAGATGCGATATCAAATCCGCCGATATCGCTGATATCCATGCTCAAAGGACCTACTTCTTTTAGGACACCATCGTTTGGTGGCATTTGTAGGAACAATTTGTTTGCGTCCGGGTCAATGTCGTAAAGCTGAGTAGTAGCAGCACCGGCAAAGTTATTTGTATAGGCCGCTGCTGCTATTTTCACATCGTCGTAACCTTTGAGGTATCCATCGACGGCTACCAGAGAATTGTCTTCCGGATGAATTCTCATGTTTTGGGCCGTGTTGGAAACAAGGCGGATGCGGTCGACGGTAGGATTGAAGTCAAAGCCTACGACTGAGGGACCCGAAATAGCAGGATTGAATGGTACCGGGCTGAGCGCTTTCACCCGGCCAGGGTTCATATCGGGACGAATGTTAATAGTGTATGTGTGGTTTTTATTACCAACTCCGTAAAGTTGCCCCGTTGCCGGGCGGAAATCTATGGCTAACAATCTTTCGTTTTGATCTTCCAGGCCATCCTGAATTTTAAAAGTCCGGATCGGAGTACCGGGGTTTTGTACATTTAATTCATAAATCGTGTTGTTGTCTGTTAACGCGTAAAAGATCTGATCCGCTTGGGTCCTCAATGAACCCGGTAATGGCTGTGGTTGCTCTTGTTCTTCCACAAGGGTCTGCTCTGTACAGGCCTGATTTAGAATCGCTAAACCAATAAGAAATAACGGGGCTTTAAGGCTGATCCGGAAAACCTTAGAAATCTTCATAACCGTTGAATTTAAGTTTGACATCGAATTTGATATCTGACTTACGCTCGGGGGACGGTTTTGGATTGCCTGCTTTTAATTAAATTTTAATATGAAATAATGAAATTTAATTCTGTTTTAATTTAATGATTTAAAAGCTAATCTTTTCCGATCAGCTCGATCATCTTGTCCAGGTTGAGACTTCTGGCAGAGGCGTCGAAAATTTCACGGTACACACCGTTCTTTTCATACAATTCAATGTGGGTACCGTGTTCGGCAATGCGACCTTTCTTCATCACATATGTTTGATCGGCGTCGAGGATTTGGGAGAGGCTATGGGAGATGATCACGACTGTACGATCCTTTTTGATAGCGTCCAGGCTGTTTTTTATTTGCTCGGTCGCAATGGCGTCCAGACTGGCGGTTGGTTCGTCGAGGAAAATAATGGGCGGGTTTTTCAGGAAGAGGCGGGCAATGGCAATACGTTGTTGCTGGCCGCCCGAAAGCATTTGAGCATCAGTTTCATACTTTGTTGGCAGTTCCATGATCTGCTCGTGCAGATAGGCTTGCTTTGCCGCAGCTTCGAGGTCTTCCTGAGTTGCATCCATTTTGCCATAACGGATATTTTCTGCGATGGAGCCTTTGAAAATATGGTTTTTTTGAAGGACCATGCCAATGGAGTTACGCAATGCAGGAAGATCGTAATCTTTTAAAGGCAGGCCATCCAATGTAAGTGTTCCTGAGTCCGGCGCATAAAAACCGATCAGGAGATTGATCAATGTGCTTTTTCCTGCGCCAGAAAGGCCAACCAGCGCAGTCGTCTGGCCGGATTTGATATTAATGTCAATGTTGTGTAAAGCTTTGGTGCCATTCGGATAAGCAAATGAGACATTAGTAAGTTGATAATCACCTTTCAGGCTCAATGGTACCGCTTTTCCGCTTATTTCGACAGCATTGTCAGCATCCAGGATATCGAAGAACCCTTCCGAATAGGTGAGCGCATCGTTCATCTCGTCGTAAATGCGGTGCAACTGCCGGATAGGAGCGGAAACGTTGTTGAAAAGCAAAATATGGAACATGATCGCGCCGATCGACATTTGCTGATCCAAAACCAGGTATGCAGTAAGAATGATGATCAGCACGACGCCGATTTGCTCGATAAAACTCTTGATACCGTCGTAGGCAAAGTTGGTACGCCGGGTTTTGAGTTGCGATTCCATAAGTTCCATTTGCGTCTGGTACTGTTTTTCGCCTTCAAATTTTTCCCTGACGAAGGATTTGATGACAATAATGGATTCGATCAGGTTGATGAGCCCGCTACTTTTGTTTTCACGCTGCCTTTTAAGCTTTCGTCTTACACCCTGCAATTCACCGGCTTGTTTGAAACTGATCCAGAAATAGATCGGAAGGATAGCGAGGGCAATGCTTCCGACGTAAAAATTGGCCGAAAACATGATGACCAGCGCGACCAAAGCATTCGCAAAAAGCGGCAGAATGTCAATGAAAAAATTCTGAATCAGCTTGGTAAGACTTTCGACGCCGCGGTCTATCCGAGTTTGCAGCTTTCCTTTCTGGTTGTCATTGTCGCTGAAAAAGGCCAGATTATAGGTCAAAATGCGGCTTACTGCCTCCTGAGCCAGGTCGCTGGATACTTTGATCCTGATTTTTTCTCCAAAATACCTTTGACCAAATACAATGAGGGAGTTAACGATTTCTTTCAGGAAAAGAATGACGGAGATGCGAACCAGCAACTCCTTTCCCTGAATGATGCCCCACTGCTTGTCAAGCATGCTTTGAACGCTATCCACGGTGTAGCGCAAAACCCAGGGGTTTACCTGTGCCGTAATTGCTCCTAGCAATGTGAGGAACAGCGCAAAAATGATTTGCCTGTAATAGGGCTTAACGTAAGGTTGAAGACGTTGGAATATCTGCCAAATACTCATATCAATTGAAACAGACTTTGCCGGGAAATAATTGCAATGCCTGTTTCCAATTACGATGCTCTATTTCTTGCCGGATCGTTTGATAGGTCTGCCGTACTTCTGCATTTTCTCCTGTGCGTGGTTCCGTCGCACGTTTACTTTCTGATTTTTCGCAGCTTTCTCATGAAAAGCAGCACCGACAGATTCCCTTTTTGGGAGTTTCACATCAATGTTCTTCATGAAAATTTTCGGTTCTTCATCCGGTGTGAGAATTTCGGAGATTTTAAGCGTTTCGGGCAATGGCGTAATGGGAATCTGGTAATCCATTAACTCTTCGATCAGCGTCAGAAACTCCTTTTCCCGCTCGGTAATGAATGAAATCGCAACCCCTTTTTTATCGGCCCGACCTGTTCTCCCGATCCGGTGAATGTAGTTTTCAGGTATTTCGGGAATATCAAAGTTGAAAACATGCGATACTTCCGCGACATCCAGCCCGCGTGCGATAATGTCTGTGGCGATGAGAATGCGATAAGTCCCGTCGTGAAACTGCCTGATCGTATTAAAACGGTGATTTTGCTCCTTATTGGAATGTATCACACCGATTTTGTTCAGGTATCCTAGTTCGAGCTGAACGTAAAGCTGATCAGCCAATTTTTTGGTGGCCACAAAAATCAGGACCTTGCTCATATCCTCATTTTGTTCCAGCAGCAGATCCAGCAGGTTTACTTTGGTATAAAAATTCGGGACCTCGTAAGCTTTCTGTTCAATGTTGTCCAGAGGGGTTCCAACAGGCGCTGCCTCGATTCTGACAGGATTGTTGAAATAGGTCTGCATCAGAGCTTCGACTTCCTGGGTAATAGTTGCCGAAAACAGCAGGTTTTGTCGTTTTTGCGGAAGAATGTCCAGTATATTTTTCAGCTGGGTCCTGAATCCCAGGTTGAGCATTTCGTCTACTTCGTCAATGACCAGTTTCTTGATCGCCTTGGTTTTCAGCGAACTATTCAATGCCAGATCAACCAGTCGCCCCGGTGTCGCCACGACCACATCGGCACCCATTTTCAGTTCAGCCATCTGCACTTTGATGTTGCCTCCGCCATACACGCCAACTACCTGCAACGTCAGATATGCGCTCAGTTTCCGGACTTCTTCCACCACCTGCACCACGAGTTCGCGGGTTGGGACGAGAATGAGAAGCTGGGGTAAGCGATCCTTCGAAAATTCGAGCTGGCGAAGCGTGGGAAGGAGGTAAGCAAATGTTTTCCCGGTTCCCGTCTGCGCAATGCCGCACACATCTTTACCGGACATGGTAACAGAAAACACTTTTTGCTGAATGGTGGTAGGTGTCGTATATCCCGCCTCAGTCAGCGCTTTTAGCAACGGTTTGGTGAGATTTAATTCTTCAAAAGTCATAGCACTGGTCGAAAATAATGTGCAAAGGTACTTCTTATCTTTCACAAGGCATGAGATAGGCTCTTAAGTAAAAAAGGGCACTCAAATGAATGCCCTTATGATATGAAGTAAATAGTGTGTTAACGTGTCCGGAGTCTTCCGGTGTTTCTGTTGTATGTGCCTAGCGGGAAGCTGAGGCCTAGATTGATTCCCCAGTTGTTGTTTTTAATATTCGAATTGTCAAGTCTTGTCACGTCCAGTAAACCCAGGCCGTAGCGTGCATCGAAATTTAGCCAGATTTTGTCCTGTAAGCGATAGTTCACACCGGCACCAAAGGTCAGTCCCAGATCGAATGGACTGTAGACACGGTTGTTTGAATCTCCGTTAATGTTATTTCCGTCTTTATCTCTCGCCCCTACCAGAAAGTTCAGGTTAGGGCCCAGGAAGATTTTAGGACGGACTCTCTGTCCGTAGCGGCCAAAGAAGAAAGTAGCCAGTAATGGGGCCTGGATGTAGTTTAGGTTAATTTCGTTTGACTTGTTATTGATCTGAGCACCAAGCTGAGTGAATAACAGCTGGCCGCTGAAACCAAATCCTGATTCGGTGCTGTAATTATAGAAACCGCCGATCGTTAATCCGGGTTTCCAGTCGGTATTGGAGACATCCCCTCTGAAATTCGCAATGGAAATTCCAACGAGCGGGCCTATCGAAACGTTTTCTTGCGCTTGTGCCTGCGAGATACATAATGTCAGCGCAAACAACAAAATAATGCAATTTTTCATGTAAGTATGATTTGTTTTTAGTCAAACCAGATTTACAAAAGATGTGCCAATGATGTGCCTGACCGATATTTATGGTAACCGATTCGGTGCTAGTCTACTTATAAAGGATATTTGGATATTTATATTTGATATAAATAAGGGAAAATCGTAGAAATGCCTCTACAATTGTATACGTTTACCGCAAAAACAGCCTTTTTTAATTGCTCCGACATCAAAAATCATCGTCTTCAAGATAGGGCTGATTGGGTATCTGGTAGGTTTTGAGATACGCTTTGAGTTGTGACGGCACTTTCCAATGTTTAAGAAGCTCCTTAATGTTCTTTATCTCGCTTTTCAACTCATTTACATTGGTATTGAACTTAACAATGACCGTCGTGAGTGAATTGGCATGTTGATAGGGTAGGCCACATACCGCTGAAATTTGCTTCTGAATGATTTCTTTTTCCAGTTCCAGTTCTTCTACCTGCTGTTTCAGCACCTTGTTGTAGTAGTTCAGCTGGTTTTTGGTGAGATTTTCGAGCCTATCCTGGTCAATTCTTTCAAATTCAATTTGGAGTTTCAGCAATTGGAGTAAATTATTGTCTTGGTATGCCTGCGTGATCCGCTGCATGGTTTCCGTTTTTCTCAATTTCTCAGCCTCGTCGGTTTCAAGATCGGGATGAAATGCTTTTACGAGATCCATATAAACGGTCCTTACCGATTTGGTCGTTTTCTGCTTTTCCACGTTCTGCTTGGCTTCCCGGATTCGTTGTTGCAGCCGCTGCTCCCTTTGCTCAGTTTTGATGCGCTGCTGTTCTTCTTCCGGCAGGTCATGAAATGCGGCCGATGATACTTCTTCCTGCCCATTTTCGCTATCGAGCAGAAAAGCCGGGTCTGTTATTCTGCTAGCCTCTCTTTCTCTTTTTTCGTTCAATAAAACCTCAATTTCGGTTTCACTGTATTTATTGAAAACCGGTTTTAACTCGTCAAATCCATAATTGGCAATGAGATCGAATGCACTTTCGGTGATCAGGTAAGCAAGTTTGGTCTGATATGCCTTTCTGAAAAGATCATTGGAGTAAGTACGGTCCATGAGGTGAACGATCTCAGCCCGGAAACCCTGATATTCCCGGACAAGCGGATCCAGGTCTGTCGGTATCCGCTGGATCATTTGCTCGTAGGCCGTCCGTAGTTCTGGTATCAGACGGTCCAGTTCTTCAATTTTTTCAGATAACTGATTGAATTCTTTCTGTCTTTTATTTAGACTTTCTTTTTTCTCGTGTATGCGTAAAACCGACGTTTCTGACATAGGGTATTTTGAAATTGGATAAAGTTCGTGTTACAGCGACAGTTCCTGATACGAAATCAGAATAATCGCCAGCACTGCTAATACAAGTCCCCATTTGTTAAGAAGGTTCAAACGCTCCCGATAAATAGTCCACGCGGCGACTGAAGAGACCAGCATGGTGAGGATATTATAGATCGGAAATACAAATGCGGCGCTGTTACCAAATGAAGCCAGCGCGAGAAGGAGGAAGTAAAGGGACAAGAAATTGGGGACACCAAGGATAAGGCCGCCGACAACGCTCCGCAGCAACAGTTTTTCTTTTCCGAATGTGATTTTATAAAGTAGTATCAAAGTCCCGATGATGATGGCGCCGGTACATGCAATGATCATGAATACCGTCGTCTGGCCGGGAAGGTAGAACTTGACGGACAGGTAGTTAATTAATGTATTATTTGTTCCTGCGGCCAAAAATGTCAGCACGGGCAACAGCCATAACATATTTTCAGAAATCAATGCTGATTCTTGACCCTCGCCTTTTTTTTGCCCTGAATGCTGAATTGCGCCGAATGCAAGAGCGACCAATGCTATCAATAGTCCGGCGTAGTTGAGTGCCGTGAATTCCTTGTTATTGTTCCGGAACACAAAAAGGCCGAAAAGAACGGGGATAACCAGCGACATGTTACCCGCCAGGGATGTAGCGGTCACGCTTACTTTTTGAGCAGTAAGCCCGATCAGCATAAATGCGGTGACGAACATAGTGCCCAGCGCCAAAGTAAGTAATGTTCCTTGTGAATCCCATTGCACTTCCCGGAACACCGACAAGTCGGGCGTGAGTAGCAGTCCTGTGAGTACGCAGGCGTAGTAATTGAACACAATGGCGTGAAAAGAATCCACTTTGTAACGCGGATAGGCACGCATGATAAGGTATAGCGCTACTGTAAACAAAACCGCCAGCAAAAAGTAAAGCATATAATTGGCTACTTTTTGTAAAGGATTTCGTCAATCACCCGTGGGTAATGTTCGTGTTCGAGTGCATGTATCTTATGCGCAACGTCGTCGGGAGTATCGGCAGGGTCAATATCGCAGGTAGCCTGGAAAATGATATTGCCTTCGTCGTAGTGCTGGTTGACATAGTGAATGGTAATACCCGATTGTGTTTCTTTCGCATTCACGACTGCCTCGTGTACATGATGCCCGTACATGCCCTTGCCGCCATACTTGGGGAGGAGCGCGGGATGAATGTTGATCATTCGATCGGGAAAGGCGTCGACCAGCATGGGTGGTACCAGCATCATAAATCCAGCCAGGATCACGAGATCGATTCCTTCATTCTGCAAAATTTGTGGGATTTTACCGGTATGGTAGAATGTTTTCTTGTCAAAAAAAACAACGGGTATTTGCAATTTACAAGCCCTTTTGATAACGCCTGCCATTGGATTATTAGTAAAGATCAGCGAGACATCCACATCCTCTCTTTCCAGAAAATATTCACATATCTTTTCAGCATTAGATCCAGAGCCTGAGGCAAAAATGGCAAGTCTTTTCATTGTTTGTAGTTATAATTATATTCAATCAAAGGTAGGCGTAATATTTATTTTACAAATCTAAGCAAAGAACGGCTTAGGGAGTTACCGAAAGCCGTTCTTGGATAAATAAATAGCCAATAGGTACGAAAAATCAATAAATTTTAGTGAGCTCACTGTAACCCATCAGCTTTCCTTTACGATAAGTTTCGGTTTTGAGGTCCCAGACAACGCCTGGTGCCCGATAGGAAATGGTTTGCATGTCCATTTTTATAGGAAAGCCCATCACCATTTCGACGTTCATGTCGGAAGTGAGCTTGTAGGCATCGTAGGTACCGGCGGGAATGGTCAGTTTTTCCTGGCCAGCGATCACGCGGTTCTTGATCAGCATATTGAAGTTAATAGGCATAGGGCCCGACTTTCCTTCACCTTTGACTGATGCGTCTTTCAGTTTGTCGCCGACATTGAATTTGGCAGGGTATTCAATGTTGTCGTAGGTGAATTTCATTTCCATGTCTTTGAACGACTTCATTTGTTCCTGACTGATCATTGAATTGGCATCCAGTGTCAGCACGTTGCCGTCGCACAGCATTTTGTAGGTGTTCTTTAACTCGGATTTTCCCTTGGTGTTGAAAGATTCCATGTCAATGGTAAAAACGGTACCGGCGGCTTCTTTGCTTACTTTGGCGATTTTGTAAACAATTTTACCGGTTGATTTTCCTTTGCCGTCAAAATTGGCCATTTCAAATCCGCCGCCTTCCTTCATGGTAAGGCCAGCACATTCCTGGGCGAAAACCTGCCCGCAAAGCATGGAGAAGCACAGTATGCTCCATAAAACAAGCTTTTTCATATTTGTAGGATTAGTGAGTTCTGGGGTTGACACCCGGGGTAAATATAGTTTTTCAATTCTATTTTAGCACCCGATTTTTTTTAAATTGATTTAAAGGAAAAAAGGCGCATTACGCCCATACCATTGTGATCAATCCGAGGAGCATAATGATCTTGCATAAACTGCTGATTTCCCGGAAGTCACGACGGGTGTCGGCTTTTGAAAGTTTAAAAGTAAGCCAGGAAACGGGCAAGAGCAGCAAAAAGAATAGTAATACAAGTAAATTGTTGTCGAGCGCTCTCGCCATGACAAACAGGGTGAGTACAAAGAACGTCAGTACCAGATAAAGAAAGTTTTTGGTGCGCCTGATCCCCCAGATAATCGGCAAAGTACGACAGCCATGGGCTTCATCTCCTTTAATGTCCTCCATATCTTTCACGATTTCGCGGATCAATGATATGAAAAAGGAAAATACCGCGTAAATGAAAACGAGGTGGCGGTTAGCCGGGTAATGTACGGTAAGAATGAGCAATGTAAACCCTGTGAGCAGCGATACGATAAAGTTACCAATGAAGGGCAGACGCTTGTAACGTTCGGAGTAAAACCAGAGCAATGTGATGGAGAACACATTGATCAAAAAGATGTAAGGACTCACTACCAATCCCAGAACGGCACCCATCACATTCAAGATCTGATGAGCGCCCATTGCCCATCTTCTTTTCAGGTAACGACCTACGACGACGCGCTCCGGTTTGTTGACAATGTCAATTTTAATGTCAAAATAATCGTTGATAATGTAACCTGCCGCTGCAATGCAAACGGTTGACAATGACAGCACAAACATATCCACATTGCCAACAATGGTGCGCCATTCATGCCTTGGGCCGATCAGAAGAATTCGTGTAAAATATTGGGTAAGAACAACAATTACCAGGTTGGTCATGCGGACCAGACGGGCACTTCCGGTAACGTAATCCCATAATCTGATTTTTGGTCTTGCAGACACATTCATGGAGGCTAATGTCAGGAAAAGAAGGTTTAGGCAATAAAATTATTCATTTTATACCATTAACGACAATTCTTTACATCTTTATCCATTTGTTGAGATAAAAAGAGAGCATTTGTTGTTAGTTGTTTAAAATCGGTCATTTTGACGATTTTATCACGCGACTTTCAACTATTTAATAAAAATTATGAAAATTGGTATTGTATGTTACCCTACCTTCGGAGGAAGTGGAGTGGTAGCTACTGAACTTGGAAAGGCGCTTGCCAAAGCCGGGCATCAGGTTCATTTTATTACATATTCTCAACCGCAAAGACTCGATTTTTTCAATGAGAACCTATATTACCACGAAGTAAACATACCTTCTTATCCCTTATTTCAATACCCGCCTTACGAATCGGCACTGTCCAGTGAAATGGTACATGTCGTGCTTAGCGCTGGCCTTGATCTTTTGCATGTTCATTACGCGATCCCCCATGCGTCTTCGGCTTATCTGGCCAAACAAATATTGGCGCAGCAAGGGATTAACATTCCCGTGATCACCACATTACACGGTACCGATATCACGCTGGTAGGTAAAGATTCGTCTTATGAGCCGGTGGTAACATTCAGTATCAACCAGTCGGATGGTATTACGGCAGTTTCGGATTCTTTGAAGAAAGACACATATAGTCATTTTAATATCACCAAGGACATTGAGGTTATACCAAATTTTATCGATTTGGATCGTTTTAACCGTCAGAAAAAGGATCACTTCAAACTGGCCATTTGTCCTAATAATGAAAAGCTTATCGTCCATACCTCCAATTTCAGGAAGGTAAAAAGGATCGATGACGTGATCATGATCTTTGAAAAGCTGCGCAAATTACTGCCTAGTAAATTGTTACTGGTAGGCGACGGGCCGGACCGTGCCCGTATCGAACGTCTGTGCAAAGAGCTGGATATGCTTTCCGATGTGCGGTTTTTGGGTAAACTGGATGCCATTGAAGAGGTACTTTCCGTTGCCGATCTTTTTCTGATGCCTTCCGAATCGGAGAGCTTCGGACTAGCTGCCCTGGAAGCGCTGGCTTGCGAGGTTCCGTTGATCACTTCCAATGCAGGCGGTTTGCCAGAGCTTAATATTCACGGAGTTACCGGATTTTTGAGCGACGTTGGAGATGTGGAGGATATGGTCAAACACGCAGCATTCATTTTGGATGATGAAAATCTGCCTACCTTCAAAGAGAATGCACTGGCACGTGCCAAGGAATTCGATGTTGCTAAAATCCTGCCACATTACGAGTCATATTATGAGCGTGTGCTGGAAAGCAGCAAAGCCATCGAAATCTAGGAGGTAAAACCATCCGTAATTTCACTTGACCGCTCACAACCGGATTGCATCATTCATTAGGTTTTCATTATATTCGTGTGCTATTTATGCTAGGTTTACGTTATAGATTGAAGTAATAAACTTTTGAAAGATGAAACTGGTATTTAATATAATTCTCATATTCTTGCTTCTGATAGCCTTTGTGCCGTTTTTCAGAAGATTTGTTTTTCATTTGCTGGTAGGACGCCAGTTGATCAAAGAGCAGGAAAGACAATACAGGGCTCAGCAGCAACAGCAACGTCAAAATGCAAAGCCGGGTGTCCGTGTCGACAATGTTCCGCAGTCGGATGCTAACCAATCGTCGAGGTTCCGGGGTGGTGAGTATGTTGATTATGAAGAGGTGAAATAGAGAAGTCCAAAAGATAAAAATAGCCGGTACCCTCAGTGTACCGGCTATTTTGTTTTTTATCAAAAAATGTGATCCATTTCAATGGTCGTCCTGATCTTCCACCCGAAGTGACAGCAGTCCCGCCACGATCATCGAAAGCCCGCCGATCACCAATGCGTAAATCGGTTCTCCATTAAAGAATTGCTTGATCAGAAAGCCGAGCAAAGCGGCGGCGACTATTTGCGGAATGACTATGAAGAAGTTGAACAACCCCATAAAATAACCCATTTTCCTGGGAGGCAGCGAACCTGCCAGCATGGCGTAGGGAATGGATAAAATAGACGCCCAGGCCACTCCGATGCCTATCATTGACAGCATCAGATATTTGGCATCCGGTAACAAGTATACCGATAGCAATGCAATACCGCCAGCCAGCAAGCAGATCATATGCGTCAGTTTTCGGCTGGTTTTCAATGCGATAACAGGTATTATAAATGCTACCAATGCTGAAATACCATTGTAAACACCCATACATAACCCTACCCAGTCGGCGCCGTCGTTGTATAATTTACTGGTAGGATCGGATGTCCCGTATAAGTGGCTGGTCACGGCGGGCGTCATATAGATCCACATGGCAAAAAGTGCAAACCATGAAAAGAACTGCACGACAGCAAGTTGCTTCATCGTAGCAGGCATGTTCTGCAGGTCGCTCATGATCATCACAAATGCCGACCCTTCACTTTTATCTTTGGCGACTACTCCTGCTGCTACAAAAAGGAGTCCCATGACGAGAATCCCGAGCGAAAAAATATACAGTTCTTTATTGAGATCACGGCTGATGAACCATAGTGTGAATGCCACTCCCGTAAGTGAAAACATAAAACCCTGTCGCAAAAGCTTTTGTCGCTTGCTGGCAGCAATTGCGGTAGGATGCAACAGTGGTGTTTCAGATTGTTGTTTTGAAAATGTGTGTAACTGTTCCGGGGTGTATTCTCTCGATTTCGCCACAGTCCATATCACTGCCAGCAAAAAAATGAAACCACCCAGATAGAACGACCATTTGACGGAATCCGGCACGATACCTTCCGGCGCCTGGTTGGAAATATTAAACCAGTTGGTGAAAATATACGGGAGAGAAGAAGCGACAATCGCGCCGGTGCCGATAAAGAAACTCTGCATCGCGAAACCGGAAGTACGCTGCCTCGATGGCAGATTGTCGCCTACAAAGGCCCTGAATGGCTCCATTGTAATGTTAATGGAAGCATCCAGTATCCACAATGTGCCGGCGGCAAACCAAAGTCCCGGGGAATTGGGCATGACCAACAGCGAGAGAGACGCCAGTATGGCGCCAGCCAGAAAGTAAGGTCGTCGACGACCCAGCCGGGTCCAGGTGTGGTCACTGAAATAGCCGATGATAGGTTGTATGACCAAGCCGGTTAGTGGGGCTGCTACCCAGAGAATGGGAATGTCGTCGACCTTCGCCCCGAGCGTCTCGAAGATCCGGCTGACATTGGCATTTTGTAATGCAAATCCAAATTGAATGCCCAGGAAGCCGAAGCTCATGTTCCATATGTCCCAAAAGGGAAGCAACGGCTTGGTATCAAATGCTTCGCTTGTGGAGGGAGTATTGGAAGCCATCGAACTGATTTTTAGATATGATAGGAAGCAAATCAGTCCAAAAGTAGGATAGTTTCCGGGTTTTCAAAATTTAATTTTGAAAGGTTATTTTAGGATTAAATAATTAATGCATTTGGATTATCAAACGGTCTGAAACTGAAAAAGCCCGGATTGCTCCGGGCCTTTTCAGTTGAAAACGATCATGACTACCGGCTTAGGTAGAGATTACGCTCGCCATATATTCTCTGGAAGAAATCGTCCTGTAAATCATCAATGAAGTAAATGGCTTCACCGGTTGATTTCATCTCAGGGCCGAGTTCTTTATTTACATTCGGGAACTTGTTGAATGAGAACACAGGGATTTTAATTGCCCAGCCTTTTTTCACAGGATTGAAAGTGAAATCCGATAGCTTTTTGTCACCCAGCATCAGCTTGGTGGCATAATTAACATATGGCTCCTGATAAGCTTTGCAGATGAAAGGTACCGTGCGGGAAGCTCTCGGGTTGGCTTCGATCACATACACAACCCCATTTTTGACGGCGAATTGTACGTTGATCAACCCTTTCACATTCATTGCAAGAGCAATTTTACGGGTATGTTCTTCAATTTGACGGATTTCGTCTTCGGTAAGGTCAAATGGAGGCAATGCAGCATGAGAGTCGCCGGAGTGAATTCCCGCTGGCTCGATATGTTCCATCACACCAATGATGTACGCGTCTTCGCCGTCGCAAATCGCATCGGCTTCTGCTTCCAGGGCACCTTCCAGGAAGTGATCGAGAAGGATATTGTTGTCCGGAATGTCATGAAGGATTTTTACAACATGCTGTTCCAGTTCTTTTTCGTTGATCACGATCTTCATATTCTGGCCACCCAAAACGTAACTTGGACGTACCAGCAAGGGGAATCCTAATGTGCGTGACAGTTCAACCGCAGCGTCAGATGTCCTCACTGTTCCAAACTGTGGAAAAGGAATTTCCAGTTCTTCCAGTAATGAAGAGAAACGTCCGCGATCTTCGGCCCAGTCGAGTGAGTGATAGCTGGTACCGATGATTTTTACACCATATTTTTCCAGTTTTTCAGCCATTTTGAGGGCCGTCTGGCCACCCAGCTGAACGATCACACCTTCCGGTTTTTCATGTTCAATGATGTCGAAAACGTGTTCCCAGAAAACCGGTTCAAAGTATAATTTGTCAGAAATATCAGGGTCGGTTGAAACCGTTTCAGGGTTACAGTTGATCATGATCGTTTCATAACCTGCTTCTTTTGCAGCCAGCACACCGTGTACGCAGGAGTAGTCAAACTCAATCCCTTGTCCGATCCTGTTTGGTCCTGAGCCCAGCACTACCACTTTTTTGCGGTCGCTTACAATCGATTCATTGTCAGGGAATTCCTGTGAGGTATTGAATGTAGAGTAGTAGTAGGGCGTTTTCGCTTCAAATTCCGCCGCGCAGGTGTCTACACATTTATATACACGTTTAATACCCATAGCTTTTCTCTTGTCGTACACCTTACTTTCTTTGGTATTCAACAAATGAGCGATCTGGCGGTCAGCATAACCTTTTTGTTTTGCTGTCAAAAGCAAGTCTTTAGGAAGGTCATCCAGGTCAAATTTTTCAATTTCATGTTCCAGTTCGATCAGTTCTTCAATCTGGCGGAGGAACCACGCATCAATTTTGGTCAGGTTCTGAATGGTTTTGAATGACAAACCAATCTTGAATGCATCATATATGTGGAAAAGCCTGTCCCAGCTCGGATGTTTCAGGCTGTATTTGATCGCCTCCTGATCACGCAGCTCGCGACCGTCAGCCCCCAAACCATTTCTGCGGATTTCCAGTGACTGACATGCTTTTTGCAGCGCTTCCTGGAAATTACGTCCAATACCCATGGCTTCGCCCACAGACTTCATCTGTAAGCCCAATGAGCGATCGGCGCCTTTGAATTTATCAAAGTTCCAGCGGGGAACCTTCACAATCACGTAGTCAATAGAAGGCTCGAAAAATGCCGAAGTACTCCCTGTGATCGGGTTGATCAGCTCGTCCAGGTTGTATCCGATCGCCATTTTAGCAGCGATTTTCGCGATAGGATAACCGGTCGCCTTGGATGCAAGTGCTGAGGAGCGGGAAACACGTGGGTTGATTTCAATCGCAATGATCTGATCATCAGCTGGATTAACTGAGAACTGAACATTACATCCACCTGCGAATTTACCGATGCCGTCCATCATTTTGATGGCCAGGTCGCGCATTTGCTGGTAAAGCGTATCCGGGAGCGTCATCGCGGGAGCAACCGTAATACTGTCGCCCGTGTGTACGCCCATCGGATCGAAGTTTTCGATCGAGCAGATAATGATGAAGTTACCTTTGCTGTCACGGAGCAGTTCGAGCTCGTATTCTTTCCAGCCCATTGCACTTTGTTCTACCAATACTTCGTGTACCGGGGAAGCGTGCAAGCCATTATTCAATGCTTTGTCGAAATCCTCTTCTCTTTCTACAAAACCGCCACCTGTTCCGCCAAGTGTGAAAGAAGGACGGATTACCAGCGGGAAGCCGATTTCCTGTGCAATTTCTTTTCCTTCCAAAAAGGAACGGGCAGTACGACCTTTGCAGACATTTACATTCAATTCAAGCATTTTCAGACGGAATTTCTCCCTATCCTCCGTGGTCTCGATCGCTTTGATGTCCACACCGATGATGTCGATGTCATATTTCTTCCAGATACCTGCTTTGTCACAGTCAATGGCAAGGTTCAATGCAGTCTGCCCACCCATGGTAGGAAGTACCGCATCGATGGGTTTGCCCATTGCCTTATGCTTTTCCAGAATTTCAACGATATACTTCTTTTCCAATGGCAACAGATAGACGTGATCTGCACTGATCGGGTCAGTCATAATCGTTGCAGGATTTGAGTTGATCAAGACCACCTCTATTCCTTCTTCGCGTAGTGAACGGGCTGCCTGAGAACCGGCATAGTCAAACTCGCACGCCTGACCGATGATAATTGGACCTGAACCGATAATTAGAACGGAATTGATATTCGTATTTTTGGGCACAGTAAATGGTAATTTGTAGAAATGAGGAAATACTTTTAAACAACTTTTGGGGTTGCCTGTTGCTGTATGAGCAGGGGGTACGTCCAAAAATTCCACAAAGTTAATTCACATATCCGAAAAAGAAGGGTAGGATGTCTGAAATTACTGTGATTTCTTGAAGATTGTAAATTAAATACCTGTTTATCAGGTGGTTATTGACATTAAAATTCCTTGATGTCATTGAAGCGGGACAATTGAAGGGGCCGAAATGTCAAAATCCCTCAATCGAAGCGGCACGTTTCCGCTTGCCCCAATGCGGAAAACAGATGTGTTTCCCGGAATGTTAGGGTAGTAGCCAAAGCGCAGTTGCAAAGTGTTAAATGTCAGGTTTTCGTTCCTCAGTCTCAGACCGAGGCCGTAGCCTTGATATAAAGGACTTTTCCATAAAGATGCCCCGCCATTGACCAATCCGAGATCCGCGAAAACAAAATAGGCAATGCGGAACCCTAGCAAACTTTTATCAGAGAAAAATACGGTCTCAGTACCTAATGTCAGCCTCTTAGTACCGATCAGCTGGTCGTTGTTAATGCCCCTGATCCCTTGCTCACCACTGATATTGAGATAGTCGAGCCGGTCACGGCGAATACCGTGAGTGTAGCGAAAAACGAGAAATTGCCTGAAAAAGCTGTACCGGAAAGGAATCAGGTTACTGATGTAATTGAGTTGCCCATTGATCACGCCCTGCTGGGCGTGCCCATTTTTTGAGTAAGTACCCATATTCGCGATGCCATACAAATAGCCCAGGTTGTGGGGCAGATATTTTCCGGTAGCATATTGAATACCGCCATAACCTCTCGCACCGAACTCGGTATTTTCCTGCCCGATTGTGAGTGCAAATAAGCTACCTATGGGTACGTCCTCCGTTCTACCAAAGCCATAAATCAAAACGTCCCTCCGATAGTTTCGGTTTGAATAACCAAGGCTGATCAATGTAGTGGTCCGGTTCCAGTAAATTTTGTTCAGGTCGGCTGCGACCGGCGGACGTTCGTCAAAATCATACTTGCTATGGCGAACTGCCGTGACTATCCGCGAGTCTTTGCTTAAACGACTGTTGGGAAAGGGAAACTTGAATGCCCGGCCCAACCATATGTCGTAATATTTATAATCGGTGGGGTATACCGGTAGGGGAACATCCGGGTTGTCTAAAAAACGCCGATACTGCTGTGTTTTGTAATGACCAATTTCCACAGAACCAGCATACTTCGTTTCATTGGTAAGAAATCGGCGGTAGAAACGGATCGATTGTTCTTTCAGGTCTTTTTCAAATATAAAGTTTGCTTGCCCCGTGATGAAGGTTTTGCCGATATAAGGGACCGTATAAATCGTCCTGAATTGAAATTTCTGAGCATTGGCATCTGTATCCTTCGCATCCCAGCGAATAGCCGTTCGCTGCGAATGTGTCGTACCCCGCATGTTTATGTTTTCGACGCCCACATTGAATTTTTTGAATGAACTGAACCCTCCGGAAAAATTCAGCGACCACGAATCCTGGATTAACACAATTACATCGGCCATCCAGGTGACATCCGTTCGCGGGACCACGATGATACGGGCATCGACAATAGTTCGGTTGGAACGGAGCAGACGCTCATTGTCTTTCAGTACCCGGGCCTGAATATCGTCACCTTCGGAAAACATCAGAAATGACTTTCTGATAATGTTTTCCCGGGTGTTGGTATGAAGTTTTTTGCTTAAAAACCGTTCGAGCCGATTACCTTTCCGCGTGGTATCGTAAACCGATTCTCCAAGTATGTCGAGCTGACGAATGTAGATTTTGCGAATAACCATTCCCTCGTAAGGAGTGAATGGATTAGTCTCAATTTTCTTGACCTCGGTAACTTTTCCCTGGTTGTAAACATCTCTGAATAGAAGCCTGTAAACTGCACGTGAAAATTTCGTTTTCGACATCCGTGCTTTCAGGTTCGTATACCGTATGCTGTCGCGGCTGTGTGTTTCCAGGCTGTCCGGGTTTTGGGCCGAAGCAGTAGCAGCTAGCAGTAAAAACAGCAATAAATATCTACACATAGCACTTTCAATTCCAAATCAACACACTTAACGTAAATGTACGAATGTCAGATATAGTAAGATTGCAAACGGAATTTACGAGACTTTGCTGGAAAGCACAGTAATACTATTGTTTATCCGCTTCTAAAATTGCCGCAGCCGTTTTCTCTGTTGCGCTTGGTGCAGGGGCATTTTTTAGGGCAAATTTGCCATTTGGCCTGATAATGGAAAATGTTGCGGCGTCTAAAGGGTTGAGCCTGAACAAAAGGTCCATCATCTGGTTGGAGTTCATCAACAAATGTGTGCCTTTTAGCTTGTGACGTACAATGTATTGTTTGAGAAGTGTATTGGAGGCAGCATAATCCTCCCCGGGGAAATGCAGGTAGAGAAACACAATGTCTTCGGGAAGCCGGGCCTGGAGAGCAGGAATGTATTCCATTTCCTCCCGGCTTTTGGCATCTTCTAGATTCCATTTGACGAGATAAATGGTCTTACCCTTGTAAATATCAACGACCCGGTTGAACCAGGCAGTACCTCTGTCATTGGATGCTGCCAGCGAATAGCCGGGTATGGCCTCCACAGGATCCGTTCTCAGGTCTTTAAAATCGATGAATTTGTTGATATCGGTGCTGTCTTTTACTTCCAGGTTCACGATCTCGTCAAGTGATTGGCGGAATTGTGGAATACCAGTCCTGGACTGAATGTGCTTGCTCAGCAGTAATTGCTGTTTATAAGTAAATTTGTAGAGATTTTTGGCCAGATAGCGGGCTTTCAGAAATTCTGTGGCGGTACTATCGAAAAGATCATTGTAAATCCTGCTTTCTCTTTCATAGTTGAAAAGCAGGTTAAGTACCATTTCGTTTTTTGCAAAAAGCTTGTTCAGAAAATCCAGCTCGTTTTTTTCAGCCAGGCCATTCAATGTGATCTGGTCGAGATGTTCTTTTTCTTCTGTGTCAAGTTTAGTTGCATTGTTTCTGACCAGCGAGGCCATTAATCTTACCGGTAGGGAATTAGTGCGGCTGGGACTGGTATATTTCCGTTCCTCGACCAGCAGGTCAGCATAGTTGCCGAACCGGTTGGCCCAGATGACACGCTGTCCCGTCAGCGGAGGATTGGCCAGGCGCCGCAGGCTGTCGAGCAAGCTTTTACTTACTTCATATTGATTGCTTAATGCGTGTTCGTAAAGGATTTGAAGCTGCTCTTCGTCGGTAATGGATTTTACCCATTGATATAAAACCGGAGAAGCTACGTTATTTATGGTAGCAGGCTGAACAGCCGAAAGTCGAAGCTGTCCACGCTGTGCTGCCAGTGATTTCGCATCGGAAGGACTTCTTTCCCAAAAGGATTTGAAAAAATCAGCGCCCAGAACTTTGTTTAAACTCAATGCCTGATTTTCGGCTGTTAGATATTGTCCATATTGATTGTTCGCATCTGCATTGACACCGGCGAAGTAGAAAAGCTTTTTCGCCTTGGCCAATGAATCCCCATTGAAAGTGATCTCCACAGTTCCGGGAGAGCCCAGAAACGTTGTAAAAGCCTTGCCGCCGTAATCCAGATAAAACTCTTCCTGGGGAAAAAGAATGGGCAGCGAAACTCGGAAACTGCCGTCAGCCTGCAAAGGGGCCTGCTTGCTGAGCTCGGACTGAGGTTGTAGAATGTTGTTTCGGGAAAAAGTGATCGAGGAAGCCTGACGGTAAAGCCTTCCGTTTAAATTGAGTATGCGCCCTTTAATAATCAGGGAATCAGTTGAGGCAAATGAAGAAGTTAAAAAGCCGGAAAAAAGGACGGTCAATAGGATGAAGCGCATGCAGGTACATATTAAAAATTTGTAACGAAAAATAGTGAGCCTTTTTCACGCTACCAAATTTGTTGTATTTATTTCAGCGCATTGTCCGTTGCTTCAATTATCAGGTTAAGCCCTGTCGGTATCCGCGGGCTGCTGCTCAGAATTTCCATCTTCGTAACGCACGTAAATCCCATGGTAGCGGTCTTGTGTATTGTAATCTTTGCGAAGGGGATGCCCCTGCCAGTCTTCTGGAAGCAGGATCCTTCTCAGGTCCGGATGCCCTTCAAAATGAATGCCCATCAGGTCGTAAGCTTCGCGTTCGTGCCAGTCGGCAGTGCGCCAGATATTGCTGACAGTAGGTACCGAGGGCAGCGGGCTGTCCGGCAAATTTCTTGGAAAAATGGCTTTGAGCGTCAGATTAGTCCCGTATGGTATGGAAGTAAGGTTGTAAATTACTTCCATAGTAGCCAGCCCGGCACCATTGTCAATGGCGGTGATGCAAGCCAGATAGTCAAAATATAATTTTTCATTCTCGTGCAAAAACCGGCAGATATCCTGCACATTTTCCACGGGAATGATCAAAACAGGTTGGGGTCCTTTGGTATCGGCATCAATCGCAGCATCCGGGAATGCAGCTACGATCAATGAGGTAATGTCCTGAAAATCCATGAGCTGAGATAAACGTTAAGTGGTGGCGACTTCGGCAGCTTCCATTTCAAGGAACAATTCCGGTGCGAGCGGATGCTCCCCCCTGATCTTTTCCTGTAATTTCATAAAACCACCGATCAAAGCCTCGGGTCGTGGCGGGCAACCCGGAACGTATACATCTACCGGTATGATCCTGTCCACACCTTTCACCACATGGTAACCATGTTCCCAGTAGGGCCCTCCACAGTTTGAGCAGCTTCCCATTGAGATAACATAGCGCGGCTCAGGCATTTGCTCGTACAGGCGGCGTATCCGATCCGCCATTTTAAAAGTCACGGTACCAGCTACGATCATCACATCCGACTGTCGCGGAGAAGGCCGGGGAAAGATCCCGAAACGTTCCAAATCATAATTAGAAGCGTAGGACGCCATCATTTCAATCGCGCAGCATGCCAGCCCGAAGCCCATTGGCCATAGGGAAGATAGTCGTGCCCAGTTCATCAGGTCTTCTGCGCTGGTTAATATAATGCCACCGTCACCGGTTTTTATTCGCTCGCTCATTCGTAGTTGCAGGGAAATTTTTAGTGGTACGGATATTGCTTCAGTATCACCGAACTATATACACAAAAGTAACCATAATTAGCAAGAAACTGTTTCAGGAGACGTTACAAACCAAACACATTTAACTACAACTGTATGAGAAACAAATTACTTTCAGCCGTAATAATAATGTCCGTAACCTTATTCACCTGCGCACAGGCACAGACAGATACGACTGTGCACATATTCAAGAGCGGAATGGCTGTATATGCTGAATTTGGCCTTCTTCCGAATAATAAAAATATCCGCACCGAGCTGTCCAGACTTAACATTAAGCCATTTACTTCTTTTATGGGTTCAATAGTTTTGGCAAGAAGGACCGAATCGGAGCGATGGTTTTCGGAAGGCAGGATCATCATTATGAACAGTACCAACTATACCAAAGACAAGGACGACAAGAAAGCGTATCTCAACGGATTTGGGATCGGAACCGACGGAGGCCCGAAACTGGTCAATAGCACGCGCTGGAATGTACTGATCCCCATTGGAGCTGACCTGATGCTCTACCGGTTGAAAATCAAAAACAATGGCTCAGCAACCATTTCTCAGGTGGTCCAGAACCCTTCGTCATTTCAGCCGATCAAGCTTTTTACGGGCAATATTAATCTGCACGCGGGAATTGGGGCTGATTACAAGATGAATGTCATGCCAAAATTGTATGACAAAGTATATCTCAGCGGGAAAGCTACCTACCACTTGCCGATACTGGGCAAAAGGAAATGGAAAGGGGAAGATGTGACGATCAGCGATCTTTCATCTCTTAAACTGAACCAGATTTATGTGCAGCTGGGCTTGGTTTTCTTTCCAAAACCAGGTCCTAAAAAGTGGGGAAAGATGCATTGATGCTTTTATCGAAGGTTTTCCTTTTCCAGCAGCAATGTGCGGAGACGGTTTTCCAGTATCTTAATGTAGGTATCTTTATCAGCTTCTGTCCGCTGCAAAACAGGCTGCGGGATTGGAGTGTCGGAATGGCTGGTTCGCTCTTCCGAGATCAGCTCGTCCACCGTAATTTCCAGGATTTTGGCGAATTTTTTAAGCTGCTCGATGGACGGGCTGGTTTTTCCTCTTTCAATGTCGGAATAATTGGGTTGTGACATTCCGCTATGGATGGCCATAAATGCCTGCGTATATCTTTTTTCTTCCCTTCTGGCGAGCAGGTTACTTGCAAAAACATTCATCATAGTGTGTTATAATTTGAGTACGATCAAAATATGGAACGCAAAGTCTATATTTTTTGAACATCTGCCAAGCGATTGATGAAATTATAAGGCCTGGTTATGATTTTATAAGGAATGGTTATTGTGTTATAAGCGTGGCAGCTTGTTTATAAGTTCGGCATCAGGTCATTTTTGCAAAACATCCGGTCACTCACAAAATGTGACGTGCCAGGGTGGGTTCTAACATGCTATACCATTGAAAAAAGTACTGATTGGCCATGCATTATGTTTGTCTGTAACATTATTTTGCGGATGCAAAAATGAAAAACCTTACCCATTAGAAGAAGCAGAACAGTCATCTGTCGCGAGTCCATTTGAAATTTCCATTCACGACGCCATGGAAGTGGCCACACACTACCAGCCCACCGGGAACGATTCTACAGAAGCCAGAGCAAGAAAAGGATCTGTAACGGAAGAGATCGTAGATCAGGAAACTATTGTCGATTCTGTTGACAGGAAGCCGCTACTTTACATTATAAAAAAAGCACGTGGATTTACAATTGTTTCGGCAGACATGCACACCATGCCTGTGCTCGCTTACTCAGCTGAGTACGGCCGGGGACTGTGACGGCTGCGGAAGAAGAGTGGCTGGTTGCGGGCCAGTCGCGATGGCGCAAATACAGGAATTTTATCATCCTGATCTGTCCAGGCCTAGATTTACAAATGGGAAGTGCAATGCTACCACTGCTGGTGAAAGCAATTTAGGAACGCTTATGAAGGATATGGGCTCCAAAGCAAATTCCAGCTACAATTATATGGGCAGTTGTAACACCTTTACCTGGCCTAATAATGTAAAAAGCGGACTAACAGGTTACGGATTTTCGAGTGGTGGGTCAGGGATTGAGGCTTACCAGTATACCCAGATCAAAAGTGAACTGAATGGTAATCATCCATTGATTTTCTGGGGTTCTACGTGCTTGGATTGCTGGTCTAATTATCATGTATGGGTTTGCGATGGGTATCAGGAAAACAATTACAGCGACTTCAACTGTGCAACCAAGCAATGTAACGAATGGTCCTACAGTTTTTTGCACATGAACTGGGGCTGGGGAGATGAGTGGAATGACTACTATGCATTTGGTCAGTACAATCCTGATGGAGATCATTACAACGGTAATTTACATGTGATCAGTGGCATTAGACCTTAATGGTATGAAATGGTATGAAAAATAAAACTAAGTCATTCATGATAATCCTATCGCTCTTGCTAACAGCTGGTCGTTGCGATCCGCCGGAAGGTTGGGATGCTGGTGGGCCTATTGAGATGTATCTGCACGGGATGTGGAAACTTATAAAAGTCGTCACACCTACCGATACGCTAATAGGCTCACAGATTGGATACAATGAGATTTTGAATAACACCTATAAAGATGGGATCGGCTACGACAGTACTTTCAGAAACGACACAGTCTTTGCAGTGCATATCCGCCTCAAAAACCCTTTGCCTGTTTCAAAGACCAAGGATATGACAATCCTAATGTATTACAGAGGAGGCCTGCAGCGATTCCACAAAATAATTCGAACTAACTACATAACTACCCTAGAAACCTCGGATTACTTAAAGGAGGTGGGTACTGACGCCGATTCTGTGAAATATATTTACGGCAGATTTTGAAGAGGCTTTACGCTTTCTTGCTGTATTTTTCATTTACCTTTTGATACAAATCAGCGGGTACAGGAGAGTGAATTTCTGGTACCTGCGGTTTGGGGCGTACCCAGTCGAGGTAGCCTTTTGCCCAGGCGTAGGCAAGTCCAAAGATGAGTATTCCAATGAAAACGGTCATTTCCGCCATCGCAAACCAGCCCCATTGTCCGTCGGTTTGCCGGATCAATTCTTCGTTACCGAATACTACTGACCAGGGAAATAGAAACAGCAGCTCCACCTCAAAGAGGACAAAAATCAATGCAATGACGTAAAACCTGACATTAAACTGAATGTTGGCATTCCCCATTGGATCTTCTCCCGACTCGTAAGTAGTCAGTTTTTCTTCATTGGGATGGTTGGGGCGCAGTACTTTGGCGATTGTTAACATTACTCCCAGCAGGACGAGCCCGGCTATGATGAAAAGTAATATGTAACCAAAATCGGTGAGCATGATCAGAAACTTGTTTTCGCAAAACTACTCATTTTACATAAACACAATCCCAGCGGGAATAAAAAGAAGAGAATTGCTGCCCGCGAGCTATTTAGAAGCTCAGTAAAATGGTACGGATACTTAACCCGATCACCAGGCAGCCGACGATCAGCATCAGCGGTTTGCGTTTGATTTTGCCAACCAGCATCGCGCCAATCGGAGCAGCGATAACGCCGCCTACGATCAATCCCAAAACGACCTGCCAGCTGTTGATACCATTAAAAAGAAGGAATGTTACCCCACTGGCAAATGCAATGACGAACTCCGCCGCATTCACCGATCCGATGGTATACCTCGGGTCGCGACCCTGGCCAAGCAATGTAGAAGTGACAATGGGCCCCCAGCCACCGCCACCTACAGAGTCCAGAAAACCGCCGGTAGCCGCGAGTACGCCGATGCGTTTTGTCTTATTTTTGACCAATGTTTTTTGCAATGCTTTTCGGATAATGATCACGCCCAGAATAAGCATGTAAAAAGCGATATAGGGTTTGATCATGTTGCCGTCAATGACGTCAGATAGCAGGTATGCACCAACCACCGCACCTGCAACGCCAGGTATGAGCAAGCTTTTGAATAATTTCTTATTAATGTTTTTAAATCTGAAATGCGAGATAGCGGAAGCGCCGGTTGTGAACATTTCGGCAAAATGTACGCTGGCACTGCTCACTGCCGGTGTAACGCCGAGGCTGAGCAAAAAAGAGTTGGAAGTAACACCATAGGCCATTCCCAGCGCACCATCGACTAGTTGCGCACCCAATCCGACGAGCAGGTATAAAGCAAAATCGCCCGTCAGGAATGTGGTAAGATCTTGGCTGTCAATATGTATAGTTCCGTTGAAGAGTAATATTCCAAAAAGGAAGGCCAGAATGGTTGCCGGCACAATGTACCAGGCAGGGGAAGAGGGAAGTTTGAGCGACAGGACCTTTGCTAACATTGCAGTTCTTAATTTTGGAATAATAATCGCAAGACAAGACACAAAAGTAGTAAAACTATTTAATCTACGTAATTAATAGATTATTAAAATTTACTTAAACTCTTGTGTTGGCGCCTATATTTCTCCACTTACAAAATCAATGTAGTTTTCCTGCGTGATCCAGCCGGTCTTTGCTTCGGGGTATGCTTCTACAAAAGCTTTAGGGAATTTCACCTTATTATTGCTCCATTTGAACTCGTAGCCGCTCAGTTGTTCGTTTTGAACTTCCAACCAATCCAATTCCTGCTGGTCATAGGTCCGCCAGAAGTAAGTAAGGGGATTTGTTCTCTTATAGGAATTGCATTTAGCTCTCTCAGCAGCGAGGTAATTTTCCCACAATGAGCCTATATCCTGCCTTTGGTTTACTGGTAGGAAGTTGTTGATCAGGGCATTTCGGATGCCATTATCAAAGAAGTACCACTTGGATGATTTGGTTACCTCTTTTCTCAGGTTTCGGCTGAATCCGCCAATGCGGAAAATGATGAAAACTTTGGAAAATAGGTCAAGATATCGCTCTACCGTATTTCTGTCGATTTGAAGTGATTTTGATAATTCTTCATACGAAACTTCCTGGCCAGTCTGGTAAGCAACGAGTTGCAGTAACTGCAACATTTTGTGCGAATAGCGAACCTGCTCATACATCAGAATGTCTTTCAGCAGGTATGCATTGACTAAACTTTTCAGGTATTCAATTTTGTCATCTTCACTGGTCATTTGAAGCACGTCCGGGTAGGTGCCAAAAACCAGCCTGTCGTTGAGTTGCTGTTTTGTCTCCACATAGTTTTCATGCTTTGAAAGTTCAATTTGGGCTAATGGAAATAATTGGTAGCCGATTTGCCTTCCAACCAGCGGTTCCCCGGTTCTGTTCGATAATTCGAAAGCAGAAGAGCCACTTGCGATAATCGTCAACTTGGGAAAGGAGTCAATTAGCAGTTTAAGTGATTTTCCTATTTCCGGTACCATTTGAGCTTCATCCACAATCAAAAGATCAACATCGGAAACCCAGCGTTGGAAAGAGGCGACTCTTCGATCAGACAAAAGCGATACAGTATCCAGATCTTCACCATTCAGGAATAATGATTTTCCCGTAAATTCATTCTGTATCGTTTTGATTAAATGTGTCTTACCCACTCTTCTTGCTCCTGCCAAAATCAAAACTTTGTTGGATTTTAGCTTATCCGTCATTGCGGAATAAATATATCTGGAAAATGTCATAGCTAAATTCGTTGACTCTATTCAACAAATTTAGCTAAATTCATTGAGTTAATTCAACAAATTTAGCTAAATTCATTGAATATGTTCAACGAATTTAGGTTTTTACGGTTACAGCCAAATCACCCGTTGCTCCGAAATATGTTCCTTCCCAATAATTTTTCCATACAATTCTGGGCGGCGGGCTTGCAGGTAGCGGTGACCGCCGGCTTGTTGGAGTTTTTCGGGCGTGAAAGTGGCTATGGCGATGTTATTGCCCAGCTCCCGGCATTCTGCAATGATGTCTCCGAAGGGATCCAGGATCATAGAGCAGCCATTTTTTAACTGATCATCGTCCATACCGATCGGATTGGAGAAAACCGCATAAATAGCATTGTCATAAGCCCGGGCTGGCAGCCATTTCATCAGCCATGCACGGCCTTTCAAGCCATCAAATTCCTGACGGAGCGAGGTAGGATCGGCGGCGCGATTATGCCATAATGCGGGATCAACGAATCCTGCGCCTGGTCGGGTAGAAGGCGTACACATGGTTACGTGAGGCATAAAGATAATGTCGGCGCCAAGTAATTTTGTCGCACGCACATTCTCGATAATGTTGTTATCGTAACAAATCAAAATGCCGCATTTCCAGCCATAGAGGTCGAAAACGACGTATTTGTCGCCGGGAGTCAGGTGCGGATTAATAAACGGATGAAGCTTGCGGTACTTTGCGATCAGTCCGGTTTTATCGACACAGACGTAGGCTTTATATAATTTGTCATTTGAATCTTTTTCAAACAGGCCCGCGAGAATGGCGATATTATGTTTGGCTGCAATGCTTTGGAGTTTTTGAATGCTCGGCCCGTCGGGAATGAGTTCCGAAATGTCAAGCATTTGGTGCTTTGAAAGATTTCTGGCGAAGGTGTACCCGGTAATGGAACATTCGTGAAATGCAATGGCCTTGGCGCCTTTCAATGCGGCTTCTCCCGCGAGCTGATCAATGATTTGTAGATTATAATCTTTGTCGCCGCTCCTGTTCTCGAACTGGGCAGTCGCAATTTTAATGTTTTCCATAGCTTAGTTTTTTTGTCAAAAATAAGCTCCTATCGAATGATCGCTATTGTACAAACCCGACAAATTACGGTTGATTATTGAGACAACCGGATAAGGTTGGCAGCGAGGAGGTTACTACCGTTCATATATTGGCCTGGCGTCAATCCCGAAAGGCTTTTCAATTCCCTGTTGAGATGTGCTGGATCGTAAAATCCGCTGGTGTACAGCGCATCTGTGAGTGTTGTTTCCGAAGATCTGTTTCGCAGTAATTTTAGGAAATACTGTATTCTGGCAATGCCTGAGTACCTCTTGGGTGTCACGCCGATGTGCTCTTCAAAAACCCTTTGAAGCTGCCTTTCATGCACATTCAACATTGAAGCCAGGCGAACAACTGGCATGCCGCCGTGGTGTTCGTCTATCAGTTGTATAGCTTTGGTGGCCAATGCATTGTTCAATATTGGCTTGTGCAGCGCTGATATTAGGAAGTTTTCGACGGTACGGACCTTGTCGAGCGGGGTACAGTCATGCATTTGATCTAAAACCGATTCAGACCTCAGAAACGGAAAAGTATTCGTATCAATGATCTGGTTTTTCAGCTCGAAAGCGGGTATCCGCAACAATGCAGATGCCCCGTACGGATGAAGAACGGCTATCAGTAATTTGATTTTTCCAGTTGAAATTACATTCTGAAATACGTCAAGCTGGCCGTAGATAAAACTTTGGGGTAATGCTTCCGGGGCCGCAGCGTAACATTCCTGCCGGTAAAGCGGGTCTCCATTGTTGAAAACCATTCCCGTATTTCCGTCCGAAAATATGCGCAGCATCAGGCTGCTGTCATTTTCAAGAATTAGAAAATGCTTGACAATTCCGGAAAGGATAGGGGTTGATTTTACCTGCATAATCCTCTTCTTAAACTAAAAATTTACCAGTGTTGTGCCCAAAAACTACGGCCATTGAAACCGCTTTGCAAAAGTAACTTCGCTGCCTGCATGCTTCTTTTGCCACTTTGACAATAAAAAACAATGATTTTGTCTTTCGGGAAATCAGCAATGCTTTCAGGAATTTCGGACAACGGAATGTTCACACCACCAAAATTGTCCGCTTCAAACTCATTGTACTCCCGAACGTCAACCAAATGAATTTGATCGGGGGAAGTTTGCTGAATATTTTCAAATTCTTCATAGGAAATCTCCTCCAATTCCTGAACGGCAGGTACCTCTTTTTTTGGTTCCGCCTTTCGAGCTGGCGCAGTCGCATGTGAAAATTGAAAGACGGATGTCGCATTGGTCAATGCATTGATCACCATGAGCTTACCGGAAAGTGTCTCGCCAATTTCACAAATAATTTTGATCGCCTCATTTGTCATATAAGTACCCACGATCCCCGGCAGTATCCCTATCACCCCGGCCTCCGCACAGTTATCTCCTTCTTCCGCATCTGGAAAAAGACTGCGGTAATCCGGCCCGCCCTGGTAATTGAAAACGGAAACCTGACCTTCAAAACGTAGTATGGAGCCGAAAACGAGTGGCTTATTTAATGTCACACAAAAATCATTGACCAGATAACGGGTCGGGAAATTGTCCGAGCCGTCGATCACAAGGTCGTACCCTGAAATTATTTCAGAAGCATTGTTTTCACTAATTCTTACGGGATAAGGAACAATGTTGATGAAAGGATTGAGGAGCGAAAGCTTTTCAGCAGCGGTAACGGCTTTGTTTTTACCAACATCATTGTGATTATAAAGAATCTGACGGTGTAGATTCGTAACATCCACGGTATCGTCATCCACAATTCCAATGTGACCAGCTCCCGCCGCAGCCAGGTATTGCAGCACCGGACAGCCCAATCCGCCTGCGCCGATCACCAGCACTTTGGCGGCCTTTAATTTCTCCTGCCCGACCAAACCGACCTCGGGAAGCAGGATTTGCCGGCTGTATCGTTTGCGTTCCTGTGGCTCCAACATGGTTTTGAAATATCTGTTAACGAATCTATCAATTTCTTTTCAAACAAAAACATTGTCCCAATCTTTCCAGACCGGCTCATAGCCGCCCATTCGGATCATTTCTGCAATCTGGGCCGGGCTGCGTTCGTCCGAAATCTCAAATTGTTCCAATGAATCTGGTTCTACCGCATAGCCACCCGGGTTTGTCTTGGAACCGGCGCTGATCGAAGTCACGCCAAGCTGAATGCAATGGTTGCGGAATTTTTCAGATTCTCGCGTCGACAGCGATATTTCCACTTCCTCATTCATAATCCGGTAGGCACATATCAGCTGCACCAGTTCCTTGTCCGTCATTTCCACCTTCGGTTCCAGTCCGCCGGAAAATGGCCGCAGCCGTGGAAATGATAAGCTATAACGCGTTTGCCAGTAGGTTCGTTCGAGGTAATTTAAATGTAAGGCAGTAAAAAAACTGTCGGTACGCCAGTCTTCCAGGCCGATGAGCACGCCGAGCCCCATTTTGTAAATTCCCGCCCGGCCCAGCCGGTCCGGTGTTTCCAGCCGATAGTTAAAATTTGACTTTTTGCCTTTAGGATGATGTTTTCTATAATCCTCCTGATGGTAAGTTTCCTGATAAATCAGTACCGAATGCAGCCCCAGTGGAATCAGCTGCTCATATTCATCCTGATTCAATGGCTGCACTTCCATTGAAACCTGGGCGAAATGTGGGCGGATCAGGTCCAATGCTTTTTTGAAATAATCAACGTGGACGGTTTGGTTGGCCTCACCGGTAACTAGCAAAACATGCTCATAACCAAGGCTTTTGATCACTTCTACTTCTTTCAATATCTCGTCAGCATTCAGTGTCCGCCGCCGCACTTTGTTGTCAAGACTAAACCCGCAGTAGGTACAAATATTGGTACATTCATTGGACAGGTATAGCGGAATGTACATCTGGATGGTTTTGCCAAACCTTTTTTGCGTCAGCTCGCGGCTCAGCCGTGCCATCGGTTCCAGGTATCGCGATGCCGCAGGGGAAATCAATGCTTTAAAATCCTCCAATGTCCGTTTTGACACATGAAGTGCCGTTTCTACGTCCGCAGAGGTTTTGGAATAAATACTCTGCTTCACCTCATTCCAGTCGTGAAGTTCAAATTGTGCTCTAAAACTCATCTAAAAAGGCAGTTAAAGGACTGGTGGCTGCGGCGAAATTTCCCTTATTTCCTAGTCTGGCTTCAAACGCCATTCGCCCGGCTTGTACGGCCAGTTTGAATGCGGCCGCCATGGCCACAGGGTCACCGGCGACTGCGATGGCCGTGTTTACCAGCACCGCATCTGCGCCAATCTCCATGGCTAGGGCAGCGTCAGAAGGTGAGCCTATTCCGGCATCGACTACTACCGGTACATTACTTTGTTCAATGATAATTTCCAGAAAATCAATGGTTTTTAAACCTTTATTACTTCCGATAGGCGATCCCAGCGGCATTACCGCGGAGGCGCCTGCATTTTCCAGACGTTTGCACAGTACCGGGTCAGCGTGAATGTAAGGCAGGATTACGAAACCGAGTTTGGCGAGTTCCTCGGTAGCTTTCAGTGTCTCAATCGGATCAGGCATCAGATACTTGGGATCAGGGTGGATTTCCAGTTTCAACCAATTGGTTTCCAATGCTTCCCTCGCCAGTTGCGCCGCAAAAACGGCTTCTTTTGCATTCCTAACCCCCGAAGTGTTCGGTAACAAATGGATATGTGCATGTTTCAAATGCGTCAGAATATCGTCCTGCGTATTATTCATGTCTACGCGACGGAGCGCAACGGTGACCAGCTCGGAACCGGATGCGAGCAAAGCTTCTTCCATCAGGTCCGAGGAACTGAACTTGCCGGTGCCGGTAAACAACCGGGATTGGAATTCTTTATCTGCAATTTTCAGCATAATGTTGACTTGATTTTGCTTACAGTTTCTTTGATATCAGCGGATTGTAGCAAAGCCGAGGACATGGCTACTCCGTGTACACCTGTATTTTTCAGAGTGGCAATGTCATCCGGTACAATCCCTCCAATCGCTATAATTGGAGTGTGATGACCTGCTTTTGCCAATCTGTCCATCAATTTTTGATAGCCTTCCAAACCTAGTATCGGGCTGAGATTCTGCTTCGTAGTAGTGAACCGGTAAGGGCCAAGACCGACGTAATCGGCGCCCTCGTTGATCCTCAAAATAATATCTTCAAATGTATTGGCAGTTCCTCCGACGATCATTTCATTTCCAACGATCTTTCTGGCTTGTGGGATTTTCATGTCCGACAACCCAAGGTGCAATCCGTAAGCGCGCACTTCCTTGGCTATCAATGGAAAATCATTGATGATCAGTTTGGCATTGTAGCCGTCACACAGCTTTTTGGCCTTCAGCGCGAGGGGCAAGACATCCTCCTCCGACTGGTTTTTCACCCGCAGCTGTATCCATTTGCACCCGGCATCGAGCGCTTTTTGAATACTTTGCAAGTGTGAGAGGCCACTCTTTTGGCTGGATATGAAGTGTAGTTTCGCTATCGTATCGAGGTCTTTGCTTTGGCTAAAGCCATATGCGGTGTTTTGGGGCTCTTGGCTAGGAGCGCGCATGTTGTGAGCCCCAGGTCGAAACCTGGGGTTAGGTCTCTGACTCTGCTGATCTTGAGGGTTAGGGATGTGTACCCGATCGTCTCCTCCTGGCGACGTGCAACCAGGACCGCATATGTCATGATATCCAGACCGATACCCATCGGCATCAGCCCGCCTCTCATCAATCCCAGGTTTCAACCTGGGGGAAGGCGAGAGAGCCACCATATCCCCGTCTCCGGGTTTTAACCCGGAGCGACCCGCTGACGACTCTGGTACAAGCAGTTGTGATAACCTACGGAAGTTGATGACAGCATCTTCCGGCTGTTCCCAAAGCGCACCAAGTATAGCCGCACCATCAAAGTTCATCGCCTGAATGTTTTCAAGGTTAGAAGTGCCAATACCGCCGAGTGCGATCAGATTAACCGGTTTTTTGGTCAATTTGAAGTTATTGTTCACCACGCCGTGGTATCCCTTTTTTGATATACTGTCAAATACCGGCCCGAAAAAGGCGTAGGAAAAACAACTTGACAACGTGTCAAGTTGTTCTATATCATGGATCGATGTACTCAGCGTAAAGCCTCTTTTTCGCATCATCTGAAAATCATCCCATGACGTTGCCGCCCGCTCTTTTTCCGTAAAATGCAGTCGGAAAATGCCAAATTCTTCCGCCAGGCAATGGTATTGATGCAAACTGATGCGACTGTGGTACTTTTGGTCTATTTCACTAAGCAATTTTTTAACCTGCTCCCTGGTACTGTCCGGCTTTCGCAGATGCAGAATTTGCAGGCCATTTTCAAATAACTTATTGATCAGGCCAGCTTCATCCCGCAGCGATCCGGGGGGCGCACCCGGGCTTCCACCCGGATGCGATATCACGATTAATTTCATTTTTATAAATAAATTTCGCTGCCCTTGCTCGTAAACTCCCTTGATTTCGCCAGCATACCTTCTGAAATGGCTTCTTCTTCACCGAAACCATTGGATTCCGCATACTCCCGTACGTCCTGTGTGATTTTCATCGAACAGAAATTCGGGCCGCACATAGAGCAGAAATGCGCAATTTTAGCTCCTTCGGCCGGTAACGTCTCATCATGGAATTCTTTGGCAGTGTCAGGATCAAGCGAAAGATTGAACTGGTCTTCCCACCGGAATTCGAACCTCGCTTTGCTCAATGCATTGTCACGGTACTGGGCTCCCGGATGTCCTTTGGCCAGGTCGGCTGCGTGGGCGGCAATCTTATAGGTGATCACGCCGTCTTTTACGTCTTTTTTGTTTGGTAGCCCCAAATGCTCCTTCGGCGTTACATAACACAGCATCGCAGTACCAAACCAGCCGATCATTGCCGCGCCAATTGCCGAGGTAATGTGGTCATAACCAGGTGCAATGTCCGTCGTTAATGGTCCCAATGTGTAAAACGGCGCTTCCTGGCAATGTTCCAGCTGCTTTTCCATATTCTCTTTGATCAGGTGCATCGGTACGTGGCCGGGACCTTCAATAATGGTCTGAATGTCATGTTTCCAGGCGATTTTGGTCAGCTCTCCCAATGTTTCCAGCTCCGCAAATTGGGCGGCATCATTGGCATCGGCGATACTGCCGGGACGCAAGCCGTCGCCGAGCGAAAACGCTACATCATAAGCCTTCATAATCTCGCAAATGTCTTCAAAATGCGTGTAAAGGAAGTTTTCCTTGTGATGGGCCAGGCACCATTTAGCCATAATGGAACCACCACGCGACACAATTCCAGTAATGCGCTTGGCAGTAAGCGGAATGTACCGTAGCAATACCCCGGCGTGGATCGTGAAGTAATCCACGCCCTGCTCAGCCTGCTCGATCAATGTATCACGGAAAAGCTCCCAGGTGAGATCTTCTGCTTTGCCATTTACTTTTTCCAATGCCTGATAAATAGGCACGGTACCAATGGGAACAGGCGAATTTCTGATGATCCATTCACGGGTTTCATGGATATTTTTACCCGTCGAAAGATCCATAATGGTATCCGCACCCCAGCGACATGCCCACACTGCTTTTTCAACTTCCTCTTCAATGGAAGACGAAACAGCCGAATTGCCGATGTTAGCATTGATTTTCACCAGAAAATTTCTCCCGATGATCATGGGCTCGCTTTCGGGGTGGTTAATGTTATTGGGTAGTACGGCCCGGCCTGCTGCTATTTCCTGCCTTACAAATTCCGGGGTAATGTGGCCTTTCGGCGTGTTGGCGCCAAAGCTATGTCCTGCGTGCTGGTGGCCTAGAGTTCCCGCCTTTCCATTCAATTCGGCCATTTGCTGGTCAATGCGCTGGTTTTCACGGATCGCGATGTACTCCATTTCGGCTGTAATGATGCCTTTTTTCGCATAATGCAATTGCGATACATTTTGGCCCGGCAATGCACGAAGCGGCTTGCTAATGTGAGCAAAGCGCAAATGGTCGAGACTGGTATCAGACAGGCGCTGCTTTCCGTATGCCGACGAAATACCTGGTAATTCTTCCACATCCTGTCGGTTTCGGATCCATTCGGCCCTCAACGCAGGTAGTCCTTTTTTTACATCAATGTCAATGTTCGGATCAGTGAATGGGCCGCTGGTGTCGTACACTGTAACGGGAGCGTTTTTCTCAGCTGCGCCAAGCCGCCCGTGGTGCCGGGTGTCGGTTAGTGAAATTTCACGCATCGCCACGGAAATGTCATGGATCTCACCTTTTACATATATTTTTCTTGAATTGGGAAAAGGCGTGCGCGTGATCGCTCCGGCCTCAGGTGTTTTTTCAGTTTTCATAAAAAATCAGGATGAATAATTTGAAGATTGGAATAGACAGGATCAGCCGCCCTGGGTGGCTTTGATCAGCATGACCTGATCATTGGAATGAAGCAAACGGGTAGCCCACTCTGATCCGGGAACGACAGACTGGTTAATAGCGACCGCTATCCCTTTGACCGGCGGGCCGGGAAAAAGGGAAGACAAAAGGTGCTGAACAGAAGACTGTTCAGGAATTTCTTTGGATTGACCGTTAATGATGATTTCCATTCCGAATTGTGTTTTGTAATAAAACTTCAGGAATGGACCTTTCAGGAAAGATTCATTGAGATACAATAGTAGTATCTCTTACTTTTCCCTTCGGCAGTACTAACTGCATCAGGTTCAAAGGGTATTATCTCAGTCCGCATGTCGGGACACCCCTAAAGTCAGGACAAAGCTATTCTAAAATCGGGATTTTCAAAAAAAATCATTCGATTCGTTGCGTTGATGGTCAGTCTGGCACTCAATTTTTTAAAATTATCGGGTAACTTTAAGCCCAATATTTCAACCTGACAACGACCTGATTTACTTTGATGGATCTTATTATCAGAAGTGCAGCTCCCAAGGATTTGCCTTCCCTGTTAGAAATTATTAACCACGCTATACTCAATACTACCGCTATTTACGATTATGAGCCTCGAACGATGGAGCAGCAAAAGGCATGGTTCGAACAAATGTTTTACGACGGTATGCCAGTGATCGTGGCGGAACTGGAAGGGGAGGTGATCGGATACGGTTCGTATAATATTTTCCGGCCAAAAATCGGGTACAAGTTCAGTGTAGAACACTCCATTTATCTCGATGAAAAATCACGGGGAATGGGTGTAGGAGGAAAATTGCTGGGCAGCCTTATCCAGCGCGCGCGGGAATCTGGCCTGCACACCATGATCGCCGGAATCGACGCCGCCAACCGCGGAAGCATCGAATTTCACAAAAAATATGGCTTTGTAGAAAAAGGCTACCTCAAAGAAGTAGGCTACAAATTCGACCAATGGCTAGACCTTGTCTTCATGCAACTTTTACTGGAAGAGGATTGAAAACGAGACTTGGCAAGTCTTGTAGACTTACCAAGTCTTTCTAATGCGCACGCCCGGTCTCCACATAAGTCTCCTCATCGCCGGTAGGCTTGCCCTGCCACCAGGAGGCCAGTATCGATCCTGTAATGTTCATAAGCGGTCCGAAGATCGCGGGAGCGAGTCCTACGGTGGCCATTTTACCCATTTCTTTGGCGATACCGGAAGCTAATCCGCCATTTTGCATTCCGACTTCAATGGCAATGGTCCGGCAATCGCGCTCGCTCATTTTGAATAATCTCCCCGACCAGTAACCCAACGTGTAGCCCGACAAGTTGTGGATCAGCACTAACAGCAGTAATGTTGGCCCAATTGTAAGCAAACTATCGCGGCCGGCAGCAGTGATGATGACGATGATAAATGCAATGCCAGCCATAGAAACAAGCGGCATAGCGTCATCAAGCCATTTGGCTTTGCCGCTGAAAAATTTGTTGAACAACAATCCTGCGCCGATCGGGATGATCACCATTTTGATAATGTCCCACATCATATGCAATGTGTCAATTTGTACAAAAGCACCTGCTAGTGCGCTCATCAGCAATGGCGTAACTATCGGGGCCAGCATGGTAGAAATGGCTGTGATCGTAATGGACAAGGCAAGGTTTGCTTTGGCCAGGTAGGAGATCACATTGGAGGCCATACCGTTTGGCGAGCAGCCGATCAGAATAATTCCCGCTGCTATTTCAGGAGGAAAGCCGCTGAGATTGGCCAATGTATAACCAATGGTTGGCATAATGATAAAATGACTTACGACACCGATCAGCACACCTTTTGGCATTTTGACAACACCCACAAAATCCCCGAAACTCATCGAAGTACCCATTCCAAACATAATGATCTGGATCAGCGGGGTGATCAATATGGCCAGTTTAAAGTCGCCTACGGTCTGGAAATGTTGCGGATAGTAAAGTGCCGTGGTTACTGCGGCGAAAATGACGGTGGTATAAGTAAAACCTTTCAGCTTTTCATAACCCCTGAAACTGACGGCGAGTGCCAGAAAGAAACCGATAAAGAATGGACCGGCCTGTGGAAGGTTGCCCGATAATGCAAAATATAACGCTACCAGAAGGCATAATGCGGCAACACCAGAGAGGAGCTTGTAAATGTTCATATAATTACCAGGTTCTTTTTTTCATGTATTCGTCAAGCTCGGCGCGCTTCATTGGTATTTCCTTCGGATTGCCGTCCAGCCATTTCAGGAATGCTTCTTTTAGCTGGTCCGTCCATTGGTTATCGATCTGGCCGGGCGTGAATTTACCTTCTCTGAGCATTTGCAAAGCGAATTTGTCCCTTAATGTGAGGAACTCGGCGGTCAGGATCACTTTTTCGGCCATGTGGGCAGGAATGAAAATCACCCCTTCTTTTTTAGCCAAAACAATATCACCCGGCAACACAATGGCGCGGCCAATGCGGATAGGCGTGTTGATCCCGGTCAGGAAAACATCTTTCAGGAACGACGGGTCAAAATCTCTTACAAAAGCATTGAAACCAGGAATTTTAGAAAGACCTTCCAGATCGCGGACAGCCGCATCGAACACCACGCCATTGCCTGATTTAGTGAAAATAGATGTTGCCAAATTATCTCCGATCAATGTTCCGCTGGCGATTTTTCCAAAACCGTCGGCCACGTAAACATCACCTTTGGAAAGCATATCAATCGGCCAGGAATTGGTATTACCGAGTCTTCCATTTTTGTTTCCACGGTCCTTTACCAGTTTTTCCACATCGGGGCGGGAAGGCATAAACTGAGCGGTTAACGCGCGTCCGGTGATTACAATGTCGTCTTTCAGGATTTTCCAATTCCCGTCGAACTGGCAATTGTAGCCTTCATTTTGAAGCACTACCCATGCTTCTTCGATGGAGATATTTTTAGCGCGATTGATAAGCTCGTCCGACACCTTTGGACGACCGTCCGGGAAGCGTTCACCTTTCCATTCGGAGGTTAGGAACATCAATTCTTCTTTGGGTATTGTCTGTGATCTCGCGGTATTCGGAGCGCCCAGGCCTAGGGCGGCTAAGGCTATCAGGCCAAGAAACGGTACTCTCATAAACTCAGGATAAATTTAGCGGCTTTTATATAAGGCAAAAATGTATTGATTATCATGGATTTTTATGGAATATTAGATAGGCAATGGGTCCGACTATCTTCTCGACAGTACGAGCGGATTGGTAATGCCATTCAGGTCATACACCACCTTTCCGCCACGGATGGTCACTTCTGCTTCCAGTTTTTGTTTCCCCTGAATTTTGGTTCCGGTGTAATCCCAAAATCCAAATGTTCCGGTATCATTCAATTGAAATTTTCCGTCCAAAACTCGCAGAACGCTGACGTCGGCACGTGATCCAACAGACAGGTTACCAAGCTCTTCGCGGTGAATCGCTTGTGCAGGAGCCCAGGTGCTGGCCTTTATCACACTAGGCAGGTCCATGCCCATCGCCAGGAATTTGGACATAACATTGAGCATATCTTTCATCGCATTGTTCATGCTGCCTGTGTGAATATCGGTACTGATCGTACTGGGGTAAAAACCACTTTTCACGGCTGGAATGGCCTGCGAAAATGCGAAGCTGATCCCGCCGTAACCGACGTCGAACAGGATGCCTTTTTTGCGTGCCTCGTAAACGAACGGTTTGATCTTACCAGTTGCCACGTCCAGGATCGGTTCGCGGCTGTTGAGCTGGCCAAAGCAATGTGTGAAAATGTCGCCCGGGCGTAAATGTTTCATGAAAAGTTCTTCGATCGGTAACACCGGCGAGCTTCCGCCGAAATCGACCATGACCGGGATGTTGGCCAGTTTGCCGGCTTCTACCGCACGCTCGGTTGGCGTCCAGTTGTACCCATTGAAGTGAGCGAGTTTAATTCCTACTATATATTCAGGGTTTTCCTTCGCTACTTTCGCTGTGGCTGCGGCGTCCATATCTTCCACATTTTGTTCAAATGTGCCGCCGCGCATGCCTTCACCCACAATGTTGAGGAAAGCGAGTACCCGTGTTTTGGAAATATCAATGGTTTGTTTTTTGAAATCAGGAAATGACTTCCAGCCAGCACAACCCGCGTCTACCACAGTAGTAACGCCGGTACGGAACGTGAAGCCATCAGGGGGTAATGCATTGGGGCCATTGCTGTAAGTCCGGTCCATTTTTGTTCCGTAGAAGTTGTGCGAATGCATATCGATCAGGCCGGGCGTTACGAATAAGCCTTTGGCATTCACGACCTGTCGGCCTTCCTTGGGATCAATGTTTTTGGCCACCAGCATGATCGTGTCGCCTTTCAGGGCAACATCCATGATCTGGTTGATATTGTTTTTGGGGTCAATAACGTGTCCGCCTTTGATGACGACACTGTATTTCTGAGCATTGGCAAGGGTAACACTACAGAAAAGTGCGGCTGTAAATAATAATTTTCTGATCATGATATGGGATTAGGTTCTGAGGTATTCGGGCAAGACAATTTGCTGATTGGTATCAGCATTTATGATAAGACAGAAATTAGAATGAAATCACCTCACTCCGGTCTTTATTTTTTTCTTCTTTTTCAAAAAAACGATACGGATTGCTTGTTTGGGCAATCCGTATCTGATCAATTCAATTTAAACAAAAGCGATACAAAGGTTGCCCTTACTTATCCCACCACACTACGCTGGAAAGCGTATTGGTTCCACCCTGCCGGGTACGGGCCTCGTAGAAGTTCGCTTTGTTATAGTTTTCTTCCGAATCAGGGATCACAAAACGGGTAGGGATCTTGCCGCCGGTCAGGTTACCAGGATAGTTAGTGGGTGTCAACTTAGGATATCCGGTACGTCTCCAGTTAGAGAAGATCTCGTATTCGTCTTCCAGGAACAGGCTAAGCCATTTCTGTGTTCCGATCTGTTCCATTTTTTCAGCCAGTGTTCCGGCAGTTTTAAATGCATTGTCTTTGAGGTATGCTGCAATTTTAGCATCGGAAATGATACCTGCGTTGCCGAATAATGTCCATTGCTTCATCGCAGAAGTTACCGCAGCAGTGTATTCAGCTTCGGCAGTGGTACCGCTGTACCAGCCTCTCAACGCTGCTTCTGCTAACAGAAGATGTGCTTCGGCTGTTGTGAATACCAGTAATGGCGCGTTGTATTTCAGGATGGTGGCTGGGTTAGGCTCCGAGAAGGTATTAAAGTCACCTGGTAAGCTGTTGAATGCTGCATTTTGCATTCCTTTCTGCAATGCGGTAGTCGTATCAGCAGTGAAGCTTTTTCCGTCAGCCGAAGGTACCCATACGATTGAGATCACATTCAAACGCGGATCTTTGGTATTTTTCAAATGATCGATCAGCGTTTTGGCTAATTTTCCACCTTCTACGTTGTCACCACCTGGGTTAACATAGTCAGTGCTCATCAGACCGCTTGCGATAAAATTACGGCTGGCCGTGATAGATCCGTCTACATAAGCAATGGTAGCCATGTCTGAGTCGCTGGTAATCACGCCGCCGGCGATTGCCTTTTTAACCCAGGTTTCAGCCATAGCAGGATCGATTTCGGTCAGACGCATACCCAGGCGCAGCATCATTGAATAGCCAAATTTCTTCCATTTTGTCACATCTCCCCCATAAATCAGGTCAGAGTTGCCGAAAGTGGCTTTGCTCGCATCGAATGCTGCGATCGACTCTTCGATCTCTTTCAGCAGGTCTGCGTAGATTGATTGCTGCGTATCGTACTTCGGGGTAAAATTCTTGTCAGTAAGCGCTTTTCCTGCTTCTGAGTAAGGAATATCACCATACAAATCCGTCAATCTGTGATACAGATATGCTCTCCATATACGTGCTACTGACAGTTTGTTGACATTTTCAGGAGCAGTTTTAACCGCGCCGATTACTTGTTCAACGTCGATCACGGCACCTGCAGACGCAGGGTCACCGCCATACAATGCCCAGCTTCCGTTGGAGTAGCCATAATTGAAATACTTGTCACCAGCAGCGGGTACCTCTTTGTAGGTAGCAAAGTGCTGCATGGATTGACCAATCGTAAGATATGCAGCGCCAGTGTAGTTGTTGGCCACCGTTGTCAGCTGCGCCCTGGTGAAAAGGAAGCCAGGAACTACCTCGGTGGACGCATTGGGATTAACATTCATTTCCTCGAACCCATTGTCGCAGGAGGCTATGAAGAAGGCCATCGGGGCCAGATATAGTAGCTTTAAGTATTTTTTCATCTTCACTAAATATTTTAATGATTAAAATTTCACTTGCAGGTTCACACCGATGTTTCTGGTACGTGGTACACCGAATGCTTCCAGGCCCTGTGCGTTACCGTTGGTATAGCTGGACTCAGGATCGAAGTAATTGTTTCTCTTGTCTTTGTAGAGCAACAAAAGGTTACGTCCCACGAGCGAAAGCGAAGCAGATTGTATCTTGCCACCGAGTATCGACATTTTCGCAACAGGCAAATTGTAGCTGATGATCACTTGACGAAGCTTGATGAAATCATTGTTGAATACGAAAATACCTGTGTAGTTTTTGTCATTGTCATAGTAGGTATCTACGTCTTTTTTCTCCCAGGTTTTGGTAAAAGGAGCTCCCTCAGGCGTTACACCAGTCACAGTTACACCTGTTTCACGACCTGGAAGCGTTTCTTTCGGTAAGCCGAAACGATAGGCGTACTGGTACATGTTGGAATACACTACGCTTCCGAACTTGCCATCCACCAGAATGTTCAGAGAGAAGTTTTTGTATTTGAAGTTATTGGTGATACCCATTGTCCAAGGCGGGATACCATTGCCCAGTTTGGATAGGTCACCTCTTACCGCATAGCCGCTGGCTGTGTTGAAAACCGTATTGCCATTGGCGTCTTTCTTCTTGTTATAACCCCAAACTTCGCCATATGTACCGCCCACGTAGTTGTTGATGATACCGCCACCTACACCGGTTCCAATGGTAAGGCTTGGAAGCTTGTCGTCCAGCTTAATGATCTCACTTTTGTTATAAGCCATGTTATAGCTCACATCCCATGTGAAATCAGACGCTTTGATTGGTGTTCCGGTCAGCAAAATCTCAACCCCTTTGTTACTCAGCTCACCCAGGTTCAGCAAGGCAGATGTGTAACCCGAAGAAGCTGCAATGTTACTCTGAACGATATCATTGGTTGTTTTACGGTTGTATAACGTCACGTCAAGACCAGCACGGTTATGCAGGAATTTAGCTTCAAGACCTACCTCGTAAGTAGTGGAAGTCAATGGTCTCAGGTTTGGGTTAGGTACCAATGCTGAGCCCAGTTGTTGCACCGGACGACCATTGTGGCCACCCTGCGCCATGCTGTAACTTTGGTAGATCTGGTAAGCAGCTACGTTCGCGCCACCCACTTGTGCCCATGATCCGCGCAGTTTCGCGAAGCTTACTGCGGAAGGCAACTTGAACGCCTCTGAAAGGATCAGCGAGCCTCCGATTGCAGGGTAGAAAATGCTGTTGCTAGCCGTGTTCAGAACCGAGAACCAGTCCTGGCGGCCTGACATGGTGATATAAGCAAATCCTTTGTAACCCAAATCAACAGAACCGAACAATGAGTTGATACCGCTCTTTGTATAGGTAGGTATAGTCGTTGCCGTCGCGAGATTGGTAAAGCTGTAAAAACCCGGAATGGTAAACTCGGCACCTCTGAATTCGGTCTGGTCGTAAATGCTTCTCTGCATGTTACCACCCGCCAGCGCCGAGAAATTGAAATCGTCGGAGAAATCCTTGCTGTAATTCAGCGTCAACATTCCGTTGGTTTCCGAAGAAGTGATTTTCTTAGCTTCGTATTTTCCCAAAGGCTCGTAAGCATTGTTGGTAGGTACCACGAATTCGTAATTGAAGTTGTAGTAATCCTGGCTCACACTTCCTTTGATGAAGAAGTTGTCCAAAATGTCATACTTGACATTGGCCTGTCCCAAAAAACGGTTCTTACGGTCTTCGTTTTTGAATTTATTGATTACAAAATATGGGTTTGGCGCAGCAGGTACCGGGTTCCATTCTACTTCTTTGCCAGTAGTTGCATCGTAACCAGGTGAAAGGCTTCTGATGTCAACTGTATTAGCGATCAGGTAAGTAGCCCAGTGCGGGTTGTAGTCAGCATAACCTACTTTTGGACGGTTGTGACCATTTTCAATGTTGTATTGAACAACAGTTTCAATGCTCAGTTTTTTGCCCAGTTGTGCGTTCAGGTTAAGATTGGCAATTCTTCTGTTGAATGTAGAATTGGGCACAATGCTGGTTGCACTGGTATTGTTCAGGCCAAAACGAAAGTTAATAACCTCGTTACCACCTGTGAATGAGATGGAATTGATGTAGTTCTTTCCGGTACGGTAGAAATTTTTGAGATTGTTCTTCTGCGGGGAATAGGGGCGCATCTGGCCGTCGAACTGGATTACGTCGGTACCGTCCATTTTCGCTCCGTATGACAAGCGGCCCGAGCTTTTTGCCTGGGTTTGGGTGGTAGGTTTTACACCGTCCACTCCCTGTCCGTATTCGTATTGCCAGTCAGGAATGATGGAAAGGTTATCGACACTGAAATTACCATTGTACTCTACGCCGATGCCTTTTTGAGCACGTCCTTTTTTGGTGGTGATCAAAATAACACCATTGGATGCGCGGGCGCCATAAAGGGCCGCTGCCGGGCCACCTTTCAAAACACTGATCGATTCAATGTCGTCCGGGTTGATACCACCGATACCGTCACCACGGTCGGTGTTGTTACCATTACCATCCGATGCATTACCGCCACCCGGAACACTGTTGTCCATCGGCATACCATTGATCACGTACAAAGGCTGGTTGTTACCGCTCAAAGAGCCGTTACCGCGGATAATGATGCGGCTGGAACCGCCCGGGCCGGTTGACATACCGGTTGCGTTGACCCCTGCTATTTTACCTGTCAATGCATTGGCTACGTTGTTTTCACGTGCTTGTGTAAACTCGCTTCCTTTTACTTCCGTCACTGCATAAGCAAGTGCTTTCTTTTCTTTGGAAATACCCAAGGCCGTAACAACGATCTCGTTCAATGCCTTTGCTTCCGGCGCGAGCTGCACGTCGAGGGTAGTTTGAGTGCCCACAGTGATTTCCTGAGATGTATAACCTACAAAGCTGAATACGAGTACTGTGGATGCGACTTCCGCATCAGCAATATCCAGCGCATATTTTCCATCGGTGTCAGAAGAAGTACCGCGCTGGGTACCTTTTATCAAAATACTCACACCCGGCAAACCTGAGCCTGTTTCGTCCGTTACCTTACCGGTTACGTTACGTTTAGGGGCAATTTTGATGGCGGGAACCTCTTCTACAACCGGTGCCTGCTCACGTTTCAGGATAATGCGGTCCTGCACCACTTCATAAGTGACCTTATGTGGTGTAAGGATTTTGTTAAGTACTTCCGACAGCGCTTCTTCCTGGAATTTATAAGTCGATTTTTGTTTATTGAAAATCTGAGGGTTGTACATAAACTTAACCTTCGTAGTATTTTCAATCTTCTCCAATGCCTTGTCAATTTCGGAATTGGACAAACGCAACGTCACTTTTTGTTCTAAAACTCTTTGCCCGCGCACGTCATTTGCATGCACAAATGTGCTGACTGCGATGGAGAGTAGGGCTTGATACAGCGTAATGCGCATGATTTTCTGTAAAGCATGGTGAAATTGTACTCTTTTTGACATAATTTTGATTTTTGTCGGGTTAAAATTCGGCATAAATGATTCCCACGGCAGCCTCTATGGGTGCCGTTAAGCGTGAACAAGCGGGGGATTAAAATTGGAGGTCGGTGGTGTTGCAGCATCATCGACTTTTTTTAGGCAATTAGTAATAGATTCTATTCATAGGCGTCCTTTGAATTTTTTCTTAAAGTATTAGAGAAGAAGGAATTATCGTTTAGCAACCTTTGCTGTTAATAATGATACTGGCATCGAGCTGCTCGTACTGTGCGCCAATCGTCTTACAGATCAGATTGATTTTTTCAAACAACGGTTCGTCCGAAAGCGAGGCCGTCAGATAGCAATTTTGCATGACCTCGGCATCGAAAACAATTTTCACACCATAGGATTTTTCAAGCGCCGCAAATACTTCGGTAATAGGCGTTCCTTTGAATTCAAAGGACTGGCGCTGGATCGGTAGTTCCAGCAGCTTCGGGTCAGGTACCAGGCTGCGCGTAAGTCGCAACTCCTTGGGAGCGAAAACGATCTGCTGGTTCGGGGTCAGTACCATTCCGCCCAGTTTATCATCCGCGTGTTGTGTGGCCAATGCTTCCTTGGTCATTGGGAATACAGAAACTTTTCCGGTCTTCACCACCACTTTCACCTCACGGTCATCGTCAAATGCGCTCACCTTGAAGCTGGTACCGAGTACTTTGGTCGCGAGTGTATGTGCGTATACATAGAATGGTTTGTCCGGGTTTTTGGCAACTTCAAAAAACGCTTCCCCGTTCAGGAATACTTCACGTTTGTTGCCTGCAAATTTTCTGGGGTAAGTAATGCGGCTTTTGGGTTGCAACAGGATCGAGCTGCCGTCTTCCAGCAAAACCAGGCGTGCCTTGTCAGAAGTATTGTTTTCTTCCACCAAAGGTTCTGTGATCTGGCTAAGGATCACTTTGTATTGGTCCGACTGCTGCTGCGTCGCCGTTTGTTTGTTGAACAACCATGCTGCAAACATCAGTATCAGCACGGAGGCGGCCATATGGTACCAGTTAGGCCTGAAATGCAGCCATATCGATGATTTCTTAGCAGTTTTTTCGCCTATGGCGTGAGACAGGCGGTATATTTCGTTGGCAACTTCTTCGTCGGTGATCTGGTCAAACGCGGTTTCGGTCGAGGCCAGAAAATTTTGCGCCCTGGTCACGAGTTCCTGCTTGTCGGGGTTAAGTTCAAGCCATTCCGCCCACACAGTTTCCTCGGCAGGGTCGTTATAGAGCACCCAGCGTCTGAATGATGGATCGGCTGCTAGCTCCTCCGGAAGAAAATTGCGGTAATTCAGCATATCAGGCAAATAATAGTATGGCTAATTTTAATAAGGATGCGGAAACATTAGGTCAATACTCTTTTTTTGAAAATTATTTTTCGGAAATAACTTATACACCATTAATTTATAACTTGTGATACGGCATGCGTGCAATTTGTCGCTCGTCAGTATTTTAAGTTGTCGCAGAACAAGTTTTGGGAAATCCAATGAAGGTTACCGAGGAGATTAAGCCTTTGCAGAGACTGTTGGAGGCTTCGAAGTTTATGTTGTCGGATGAAGTAAAGGAGCGGTTTCAGCAGAACCTGAAAAGGTTTGTGATTCCGAAAGGCCGGGTTTTGGTTAACATCGGTCAGGTGAGCCCTTTCCTGTACTTCATTGAAAAGGGTGTAATGCGTACCTACTACGCCAGAGGATCGGAGGACATTACTTCGCTGCTTGTTTCGGACGGCGACATTGTTTGTATTGCGGAGAGCTTTCTATTGCAGACATTGTCCAATGAAGTTCTGGAAACATTGGAAGATACCATTGTTTATGCGATCTCTTACGACGCCTATCGTAAACTGGTAGAACAGGATTCTTATATGGCTACTTTGGCAGTCAAGCTACTGGAACAGCATCTCATCAATTTCACGGATCGGGTCAAAGTGTTCAAGTATCTGTCTGTGGAAGAGCGTATTACCTATTATGTCAATCAGCCCTCGTCGCTTTTCAGGCGTATTCCCGATCATTATATCGCCACTTACCTGGGTACCACGGCCGCTACATTCAGCAGGTGTTTGAAGTCAATTAATTTTGATAAAAAATCGTAATTGAAAGCCTTTCATTTACAAATATCTTCTTAAAAATGCATTCTTCCTGATCAAAATACTCACTGCCCAGCTCGCTGAAACGGACACGACAAACGTGATCAGAAACTTGACAAATGCCGGGAAGGGAGCTTCAAGTAACAGATATTGAGACCAGACTATAAATACATAATGCACCAGGTAAATCAGGTATGCATTATCGGAAAGAGAATTCCACCATTTTTTGGGAGTACTCACCGTGGCGCGGAACATGGTAATGAATGCAATACAGCTCAATGTACAGGAGGCAACGTAAATCGAGAAATAGATCAGGTATGCGACCAATTCTGAGAGTTGATTTTGCTTTACCATTTTGGTTAAAGTGGCAGGGAAAATAGTCAGAATGGTATAAGTCAATGCACTAAGGAATACCCACCATTTCCAGTTTCTGACCAAAGACGACGTGGGATTGAAAATGCTATCATTGAATGATGTGTTACCGATGGCAGTACCCAGGATGAAATATCCAAAATACATCAGAGCCCTGTTCAGCTGAAAATCAAATGGCCCGAAACCTGTCCAGTTACTGACTCCCAGCCAGAATGCAAAAGGCACATACAGAATGAAGGTGAACAAAAACCAGCCTAGTATGAATCCCAAAGGCTTTTTGCCCCAGTCTACATTGAAAAGCAATTCGCTGCTTTGCCACTTTTTTCGCAGCGAATAGATCAGTGCAAAGACAATATTGAAGACAAACAATACCCAGATAAACCATGGCGGACCAACAGGCCATTGTTCGACGAAGAAAAAGTCTTTGACATAAGCTGCTATATCATTACTGTCGTGGGCAACTTTGTAAGCGGGGAAGTAAGCCAGCAGGTTCAGCAATGTTCCGCCGAGCAGAAATGGAATCAAAAGTCTGTAAACCCTGTCTCTGCTGAAAGCCAGCGCACCTTTTTTCTGAATGCTTTTAAAGAGGAAAAGCCCGGCGATGAAGAACATCAACGACATGAAGAATACGTCATTGAAATTTTCAAAAATATCGAGGCCCACCCACCGCTGGCTGTCTACAATGGGGTTCGTGGAAGTAATGTAGGCCGTTTTATTAAAACTCGCGAAAGTGGTGTACGCGAGGGACGAATGATGGGCAATTACGAGAACGGTGATAAAAGATCGCAAATAGTCGATCCATAAAGTTCTGCTCACAGCTTTGTCCATCAAGAAGGGGGTTTGGTATGTAATAAAGTGACGCAAGATAGCGGCTCTGTTGCATTTACAGTATTATTTATTTGTAGCGGGGGGAAATAAACTGCCTGGGACTTTTACCGCCTAATCATTGCTTTGCCGATCGTTCATCTGATTGGCCAAGCCTCGAAGTATTTCTTTCTTTTGAAGAAGTAAGTTTTAGTGTTGGTCAAGAATAAAAAAAAACGGAATTATGAGGTTGATAAAATTGGTATTGACAATAGTGTTTGTGGTCTCAATAATGGGCTGCGGACCTTTGTTGAACAGGGAGACCGTTGTTTATGGATTAATTACAGATGACGATGGACAGCCTTTGGATAGCATTCCGGTTGGAATGTACGGCGGCAAGGGACTGTCGGCCTCGGGACGAATTGGTCAGGCCTATTCGAACAAGCAAGGCTTCTATGAGATAGAAGTTGATGTTTCTAAAGAATGGTGGAATGCGAGAGTTGGTGTCAATATGAATGATATGAAACTTTGGAAGTTGTATGAATCTTATGAATCTATTCGAAATCAAACGAAAAAAGGTAGTTCTGATGGTGGTGTTTCAATAGGATTGAGAACCCGGTACGATTTTAAACTTATCCGTAAATAATCATCGGGTATGCAAATATGCTTCCAAGATTTGCATGTAATAAACAAATTTCGATATCAAATTACATGGTAACGAATGCAGGAAATAGATGTTGGAACTGCCTCAAATTACCGTTGGGATACCAATCATTGCTATTTGATAATTTATGAAATTACTTGAAATAATTATTTTTATCTTGTTCAAAAAGAACCGGTAGGCTCTATATTTTTCCTTCATCCAAACTATAAATCTCTTAATGAAACACAAATCAAGAATGCCATATTTACAGAGGCAAACCAGATTGCTGCATTCGGCAGCACTCCTTTTCGGTTTGGCTTTTTTTCTTACCAGCTGCTTCCTTAAACAAGACCGGACAACCACGGTTTACGGGACGATTACTGATCAAAACGAGCAGCCTGTGGATAGCATTTTAGTATTGGCAAGTGGTCTCGAGTTTCTCAAATATGAGGATCTAAGGCAAGTTTATTCGAGTAAGGAGGGCAAATATGAGCTGGTGATAGATGTACCAAAGAAATTTAATTCAGTTGACATAGTAATTCCATTCGGTATTGATATAAATCCAAAATATCAGAATAACTATAAGGGTAATCATGTCCGTAAAAATGATGCAGCAACTAATAATTGCTGTATAGCCTCAATAGGAGAAAAGACCAAATATGATTTTCAATTGATCCCAAAATAATAAATTTTTTAACTTTTACACATACACTATAGTGAAACATTTCTTCGCTTGCGAAACGGGAAAACTATGTAGTTTTCTCCTACTTCTCCTTTGTTCTTTTTCCATAGTATCTGCACAGGATTACGAACAACAAAGGCAAGAAAAGCTAAACGGGCTTGACTTGTCCGGCCTCGGTAAAACCCTGTTCCTGAACGCAGGAGTAACCAGTCAAAATGAGGTCAATTATTTTAAAAACCTCTCACAGAGTAGCATACCAAAATACGAACCGGTTTCGTCGGAAGAATGGGTAAATCTTTATGAAAGATTGATGGATACCGATCTCAGACCGGTAAACGACCGTATACCGAATTTGGATCGGTTTGTTGAAACAGATCCGGCAAAGCTTACGAAAAGTAATATTGTCCCCATCGGCATCATGGATTTGGAAAGTATATACTTGACCGGTAAGCAGGTTGCTGATAATGAAGCGTTGAAAAAGACAGGAAAAACTGCCGACTTTTCAGCCTATGAAAAGACTCGCATCCTTTATGCGGCAGCATTGCAGGAAGACATTTATCAGGCAGATGTCTCATTCAGGATCAGTCCTGAGTTATATATTGCAAACCATGAGGACATAATCCAGGACGTTGAAATCGATTTCAATGACGGCAAAGGATTTAAAAACTACACGGTTTCAGAACAGCTCATACCCTATCACTTTGAATCCATTGGAGAACATTCTATCCGCATCCGATTAAAAACTGATAGCGCAATCTATCTTTTTGAAACCAAAGTCAACGTACGGCAACTTGAACGAATTAAACCTTATAAAGAGTTTCAGATAACGGCAAACCGGATATCAAAAGACACATTGAATCCGGATAAATCCAATCGAGCTATGCTCGTAGGCGGAGAAATAAGGATTATTCTTGGGTGTGATCAAATATTGGATAAAGTGATCATTGTTGCTGAGGGTTTTGATATAGGGCAGGATGTAACGTTGGACAAAATTGAAGCCAATTATAGAGGCCCCTTTACTCAGTATCTTACTGAGGGTTACGATTTGGTACTTCTGAATTACAATGATGGCCGCGCCGCCATACAGGATAATGCGCAGGTTTTAAAATCAGTTATACAGCAAATAAACGCAATTAAGCAGGGAGCGACACAATCCATTGTTATCGGTGAAAGCATGAGCGGGCTTGTTGCCAGGTGGGCACTCAGAGAAATGGAGAACAACGGACAAGTTCATAATGTTCGATTAATGTTATGTTATGATACCCCTCACCAAGGCGCAAATATACCGGTAGGACTCACACAACTTTTGCGGGAAGCAACCCCTAGCCTGCTGACCCAGGTTATTTTAAAGTTCCTTGCCAAAGGGTGGCGGAATTATTATCAAGCCATGGGTACTCCTGCGGCAAAACAGATGATGCTACATTGGGGTGGACATTTGACCGGAGGAGTGGGTAACAAAAGCCCTGATTTTGATACTTTCCGTACCCAGTTGCTGGCCTTGGGAAATGGGGGCTATCCTCAAAACTGCCGTAACATTGCAGTAATAAATGGTAGCAGGAATGCAGCTGATCGCGAGTTATTCGACGATTACAATTATGGGAGCCGCATATTACGAAGTTGGACACCATGGGCCTTACAGAATACAAATATCGACGTGCATACCAACCAACTCAACCAAAACACTAATGTGCTGCGGTTTGCAACTTGGGGCTTAATTTCAAAGGCAATTGGCATCAGTAGAAGTTACAGCAGTCCTTTGAATGACGATTTTCTTCCTGGTGGAAGGTCTTCTTTTTCTGTGCCAAACAAATTATTCGGAGATGGTAGAACGTTCTTTGAGTTTTGTTTTGTCCCTACTTTTAGTTCCATCGACTATCAGGGGCCAAGAACGACGCAGGCTGAACGTGAGTTGCTGAATGTAGCAGCAGTCAATGCGGCACAAACGCCATTTGCCGCTATTTATGGAGACAATGATAATACTGTTCATGTAAGAACTCGTGCCATTGACTGGGCCAACATTGGCCTTTCCGAAAACCTACTAACATTCATCCCAGCTTGCCCATCACTTCCAATCCCGCCAACGCCAACCATTTCCACCTACAACACCTGCTACCCATTCAGCGAAAAACGGACTACGGAAGACAACACTGCAAACATTACCGTGTCTCTTGTAACACCGTCCAATGGTCAGTACATACACAACTGGACCGTGCTGCCAACTCAACAAACATTTACTACCACAGGAGACCAAATTACTTTTCAGGCCGAGGATCCGGGTTCATACCAGGTAATTTGTGTCCGCACTTACCCAAATCGCAGAGATTTAGAGTCAAGTCATACGGTGACCTTTTTGGTTTCTGATTGCGGCAACGTCTCAGTAGTTCCTGAAAATCCTAACCCAAATCTGGTGGTCGACCCGGATATTGATATCACTGATATCTGGGAGGGGGATTTTCTGTTAACTACCCCATTACCGGATTCTTCGGCTGTATTTGCTCACTACCAGGGTACTCTTCCAGTCATTCTATACGCAACGACGCAGAATGGGGTCTTCATTTCAAGGGCAACATTGGAAACCAGCGGCATGTTTCCGGAATTTGCAGCATTGTTTGCTGAAACAGATCCGGGTCCGGCGCTCCCAGTGGTTTTATACGAGTTCAATGTAAGGGCTGCCGGGGCACCGGCCGAAGAGAAAATCGGAACGCCGACAACCGCCGCACCGACCGTCGGAGCGTTGCTTACATGGAGCACCGCTAGCGAAATCAATAGCGACCATTTTGAGATTGAAAAAAGCTACACCGGGAAGGATTGGGAAAAAATAGGCAGTATCCCTGCAAAAAAACGGAGTTCGGAAAAGATAGATTATTCCTATATCGATCAAAATCCCGTGTCCAATGTGATTTATTATCGTCTGAAAATGGTAGATACCGACGATACCTTTGCTTACAGCCGCATTCAGACCCTGAGATTTGATTGTCCGGACATTGTTTTGTATCCGAACCCGGTTGAAACTGGCAAGCAACTGCAATTACTTCTAAGTGACAGCAAGGTAAGAAACGTCAGCATCTATAATCTGGCCGGAAAACTCGTATTTGAATCTGATTCACCAACAGATCGCATCAGTATTCAGGACTTACCTGTAGGAAGATATATTTTACGCATTCGCCTGCAAGACGGAAGCGAGAATAGCCGGACATTTGTGAAGCGATAGCAGTTTGTCCGTTGGAATGGACGGACTTGCAAAAAAACTCTACCAAAAAAGAGGAATGATCAGTACCAGCAGATGACTGACGGTGTGCATCTGGGTTTTGAGGGAAGTTATCGCTTTAAAGAGCAGGTTAGCGACAGACTGGCGGTTTACCTGCATCAGGTCCGCGATCTGTTCATTGTCCATTCCTTCAAAATATTTAAGGAAAACCGCTTCCTTTTGGCGACGTGGCAGCTCGTTCAATGCGGCGCGGACCTTCACCTGATTTTCGCTGTACAGTTCATTTTGCTCAATTTCGGTTTCAATCGTCTGGTAGTCCGAAAGCTGGCCTATTTCGTCAATGTCGAGCAGAGAATGGGAAGCATTGTTGCGGCGGAATTCCTGAAGAAGCTGGTTACGCAGCGCTTTCAGAAAGTAAATGGTAACAAATTGAATATTGATGTTCTGACGCTTTTCCCAGATATGGATCAGCAGCTCCTGAATGGAATCTTTAATGAACTCTTTGTCGGTAGTAAAGTTGCAGGCGTAGTTGAAAAGAGTACGATATTGCTTGTCGGCGAGTTGGCAAAACGCGAGACTATCTCCGGCCTGTGCTTGTTGCCAGAGATTTAAAAGAATTGTATTCTCCTCAGCTATGCGTTGTCTCTTGTTCAAGGGCGGTCAGGTCAGATAACAAAGTAACTGTTAAATCATTACAAATAAAATATTAGTATGACTTTATTTTATTTGGAAGAATTTAATGCTGAAAAATTGCATTATACCGGAATATTAGTTTGTGATTTGCAGGCTAGCAGTTTGTCTTGGAGCGCAGTCGAAGCATAGTGCACTATGCTTCGACCGCCCGGCGGCCCGGTCCGCTCAGCATGACAAGGCGATACTAGATATAAGCAATACAGTCAATCTCCACCAGCGAGTCGCCTGGTACGCCGCCGTAGACTGCTACAGTGGTGCGGCATGGTGGCTTGCTTCCGAAGCGGCCTTTGTATGCTTCGTTCATTGCTTTGTAATCGTTCAGGTCGTGCAGGAACACGCTGCATTTCAATACTTTTTCCATCGATGAACCCGCTTTGATCAACTCTTTTTCAAGTTCGTCCAGTACGTGTTTGGTATGGGCAGTAATGTCACCTTCAAAGTGGGCGCCTTTTCCGGCTACGAACACCATATTGTTGAATTTGGTATGGCCAGAAAACAAAGGCACATCCTGGTACATTACCACGTCACCCACTTCTTTTACGGGAGCCGCTGCGGGAGCTATTTCTGCTACTGCTTTGGAAGCTGCTCCAAGGCCTACTACACCTGCTGCTGAGGCGAATAATTTTTTAAGAATCGATCTTCTTTCGGATTTCATGTTGGTATAATTAAGTTATTGAAATATGTACATTATGATCTTTTTTTCTTGCTCTTCTTAGTCATCTTTTCGTTGGCAGGCAGGTTAACTTTCCAGATGCCGCCACCCGCTTTGTTACCGCCTTGCTTACCGCCGTATTCAATGATATATAGGGTACTACCTACCAATAATGCATCGGTAGGGGCCGTAAAGCCCTCAATGATCCGGGTTGTTTTGACTTTATAATTATCGGTTGCCTTGTCGTAGATCATGTCCAGGTGCAGCAGGTCTTTGCCCTGTCTTCTCAGCGGATTCGGATTAACAACCCCGTTTCTTGGCCCTCCTGTGTACCGGATCACAAATCCATCTCCGGCGAGGTCTTTGCCCAATGCCTTATTAGTGTCAAAAAACAGAGCGAGGGGCGATGAATGTGCATTGAATGTTCCCACTGTCACGCCGGTCGTGTCACCATCCATCACCACACCGGTTTTTCTGTCGCGGTATTCGTTAGCATCCGGGCCCAGGTTCTGAACGGACGGGGTGAATGTGACGCCTGCTGGCCTTTTCGGAAAATCCGGATCATTGTGAAAATACTTCATCAGCCATGCAAATGCAAATTTGCTTAAAAAAGGATCTTTTTCAGGATCTGGCTGGAAATCCGGGAACTGCTGCGGGTTTTCAATGCCGCCCATAATCCAGGGAAAACCATAATGATGGCCTTGTCTCACCCAAAACATATCTTCGGGATGGTCATAATCACCTGAGTTGGAAACTGCAAACAAATTTCCTTTCGGATCAAAAGCCATATCGTAGGCATTGCGGATACCTTCTGCGTACAAATAGCCATCTGCTTTCAGTTTAGGGACGTCGGTAGACAGTAACAAATCTTTTGCGTCGATCGGGAAGCGGAAAATGTTGGCAGTAAGGGCATTATCACGGGCATTCGGATATTCGCCACCATTGTCCTGCACCTCGCCGTGATCGGTTCGGGCACCGGTGTTCACGAAAATGTACTTTCCGTCGGGGCTGATCTCCAATGCATTCCAGCCGTGATCGAAAGTGGTTTTATTGGCGCCATATTCGACGGTATTGAAAACGACGGTCATTTCCGGTTTTTCCACACCGCTTTTCATCTCATAACGGACCATGCGGCCTTTATTTCCTTTGTTATTATTCACACTGACATTTCCGGCGAGAAAGAGGGTATTGCCATGAAACGCAGCTCCTTGCAAACGTGGGATACCATGATCTTCCACCGAAAGGATCTTCTTGCTTTCCGGTTTTCCGTCCACGGTCACAATTTTTAAAACGTCACCAAAGAATGTCGTGTAGTAAATTTCACCGGTCAATGGATGTTGAATGATGCGGACAGCTTCGGGCTCTACCTTCATGTAGTACTCGATCGTGATATCGTCGCGGAGCGCTTTGGGCGTGGTGGCTACGGCTTCTTTCGTTTGCGCGGAAACCTGAAGTGAGATGCCCAGGGCAAGCGCAGCAGTAATCCCTGATTTCAAAATGCGGCTAAAATGTGACATGGTATGGTTTAGGAGTTCAGGATTACTCAGTTTTGCCCAAATGACGAATGTAAGCCACGAGCTGCCATCTTTGTTCGTCGGTAAATACGTCCTTAAAAGGTGGCATATTACCTCTTCCGGTCGACATTTTCCAGAAAAGCGAGCCGTCGCTCTGTGCTTTTACCAGCGTATCGTGGAAATTGGCAGGTTTTTGTCCCAATGCGCCTCCGGCTGCCCCGTCTCCATAACCGCCGTCACCATGACAGGATGCGCAGTACAACGTAAACAACTCTTCGCCCTGGGCGAGTGTGAGTGGTTCATCATGATAAGGACTCTTCAAAGTGTCGGCCCAAGCCGGCGCCTTCCACGGGTCCTGATTATTCAAATGGTAATCATTCTTGCCAACAGAAGAAAACCCTGCCCCGGAAAGAATGATCATACTTGCGGCTAATAGTTTACTTTTTAACATTCAATGTATTGAAAAATGATATGGATTTGTGCCATTCTCCCTCCAACCTCTTAAAGGAACACTCAATTGCCGGAGAGTAATATCCGCTTAAACAGGTTGGAAGGAGAAAAGCATTATTTCAAACTATCGAGCGACGCCCGGAATTTAGTAACTTCTTCTGTGCTCACCGGGCCTGCCGTATTCCCGAAATTGCTCCGGATATGGGTCAGTACTTCCGAAATTTCTTCGTCCTTCAAAAAGCTGTGCTGCGGCATTACATTGTTATACGACTGGCCTTTGACATCAATAGGGCCTTCCAATCCTTTCAATACCACCTTGATCAGTCGCTCCTTATCACCCGTCACCCAGTCGGCGCCGCCCAGCGGAGGAAAACGTTGCGAATCTCCCATACCGTTACGTTGGTGGCAAGCCGCGCAATACACGGAATACACTTTACCGCCTGCTACGGGTTTGTCTTTATCCAGATTATCATTGACAAAATCAGGGGTACGGATATGTGTCAGCGATTTTCTTTGCTCCATTTTGGCAAGAGCAGCTTTTGCAAACTTCTTCTTATTGCCTTTGTAAGTCACTTTCCAGATCTTGCCTTTTTCAGTTTCAGCAATGTAGATAGAACCGTCCGGGCCCATTGCGATACCCATTGGGCGGTATACTGCGTCGCTTACATTCACAATCGGGTCGATACCTGCAAAACCGTCCGCAAAAACTTCATAAGGCCCGGATGGCTGGCCGTTTTTGAATGGAACAAAACCAATGAAGTAACTCGACTGCGGGTAAGGAGCGCGATTGGTAGAGCCGTGGAAAGCAATGAATGAACCGTTTTTATAATGGTCAGGCAGCTGATTTCCCTGGTAAAAAAGAATGTCGTTGGGTGCCCAATGGCCGGGAAAACCGATCAATGGTTTTTCGTACTGATCGCAGTCGCCCACTATTTTGCCGTCACCGCCATATTCCGGGTTTAGTACCTTTTTGCTTTGCATCTGGTCCCAGTAGCAGTAAGGCCAGCCCGCGTGCGTTCCTTCTTTGATCCGTAAAAACTCCTCAGAAGGTAGCATAGCGCTTTGCCAGCCATTATAAAGCTGCGGCCACAGGCGTAACAAATCATCGCGGCCGTGTTGAACTGCATATAAATTATTATCCGCAAAATTCCAGTCCAGGGCGACCACACTGCGAAGGCCGGTGGCAAATTTCATACCGTCTTTCTGATGCTGACCGACTTTATTAGCGTCAAACTTCCAGATACCGCCGTGATCTTCGAGGATAGGGCAGGGTGTCATTCCTTTGGAACCCGGTGTACGGTTTTGCTCCTGGCATGCATTGGAATTGGCACCGAAAGGAACATACATGAAACCATTGTTATCGAATGTCAATGGCTTCGCAATGTGCTCGTGCATCCCGTGCGGGTGGTCGTCGGTCAGGATCACCTCTTCCGCGCTTTCAGGAACAAGCTGGCCGGGCGTTAGTTTGTAACGGTACACTACCAGCTCGGAACTGAAATATAAATATCCTTTGTAAATACGCATTGCGGTACCGTACGCCCGTTCCTTGGCAGCACCGCCAAAACGCTTGATGATATCCGCACGGCCATCATTATTCGTATCCCGCAATGCTATGACCGATTCGCCTTTATCTGCAAACCGCGCTTTGACGTAAATATCACCATTGTCATTGATCGCCAAATGACGCGCACGGCCCGGCAAGCTGTCGACAACAACAGTAGCTTCAAATCCATCCGGTAAAAACAAACCACCGTTCTTGGTATTAACTGGTTTATCGTCCTGATCGGATTGCGTAAAGCCCAGCGCAAACAGCATCAGGAGCGAAGCAGACCATTTTAAGCTTTTTATGTTCATTGGTTAAAGAGGGGTTTAGTATGGCTTTCGGCTTTCGGCCGTCGGCTTTCGTTTTTTTGACAATTCTTGACCGCCGATAGCCGAAAGCCGACAGCTCATTTCAAATATATCGGCTTCGCAATTCCATTTAAATCATACACAATCTTGCCCCCCATAATCGTCATTTCACATTCCAGTTTTTCCTTACCTTCCATTTTATATCCGGTCTTGTCATAAAAACCGAAGTTGCCTTTTCTCATTGAAAAAATGGCAACATCTGCTATTGCGTTTTCAGAAATATGGCCCAGATTTTCGCGGTGAATAACCTGTGCCGGAGCCCAGGTACTGGCCTTGATCACTGACGGAAGGTCCATACCCATGACGTAAAACTTAGACATAATGCTCAGCATATCCTTCATCGAGCCATTCATACTGCCCGTGTGGAGGTCGGTGCTGATGGTATTGGGATAAAATCCTGCTTTGATCGCCGGAATAGCCTGTGAATAATTGAAACTCGCCCCGCCATAGCCTACATCAAAAATGATCCCTTTTTTCCGTGCCTCGTAAACGAATGGTTTTACTTTCTGAGTCGATTCGTCCACGATCGTTTCGCGTACATTGCCTTCGAGTAATGTATATGCGTGTGTAAAAATGTCGCCCGGACGAAGGTGTTTCATAAACAGTTCTTCGAGCGGAAGCGGAGGGTTATTTCCTCCAAAATCAATCATAACCGGCATATTGGCCAGTTTACCAGCTTTTACAGCATTGTCAACCGGTTTCCAATCATTGCCGATAAAATGCGCGACTTTGAAACCGACTATGTCATTTTTGTTTTTAATGGCAACTCCCGCAGCCAGGTCGGGGTTCATATCACTGGTGTCCTGCTCGTAATTGCCTCCGCGCATACCTTCACCCACAATGTTGAGGAATGATAGTACCCGCGTTTTGGAATTGAAAATCACGTTCTTTTTGAATTCGGAGAAAGAATCCCAGCCGGCGCCGCCTGCGTCCACAATGGTGGTAACGCCTACGCGGAAAGTGAAGCCGTCGGGTGGCAACGCGACCAAACCATTACTCAGGTAATGGTTTGGCTCGGTGCCGAAAAACACATGTCCATGGATATCGATCAGTCCCGGTGTGACGTACATCCCTTTGGCGTCCACGACCTGGCGGGCTTCCTTCGGATCAATGTCCCTGGCAACCTTTTTGATCTTCCCTTCGAATATGCCCACATCCATGACCTGGTTGAGGTTATTCTTAGGGTCAATGACCGTTCCGCCTTTGATCAGTACACTATAAGTTTGCGCATTTGAAACAAAACATTGCAAACACACCAGAAGAAGGATAGCGATAAACTTGTGTCTCATTTTTAAGAAAAAGTAGGGCTTAGGAATAGCATTCTACTGTACATATTTAAACTACTGCTTTCGACAGTTCTTCTTTCAATCTGGACGCTACAATTTTCTCCTCGCCCGATTTGAGCATCCAGGCAGTGATAGTCAGGGAATTATTTTCCGCTGGCATAATTTCAATCGACGGGTTTCCCTTGCGTAAATTCTCTTGCAATACTTTCACCGCAATGCTTACTTTCGCAGGGTCCCACGACACTTTTAACGTAGGCGTGTGGTTACCCAATTCCGGAACCGTCACATTGGTGGTCACGCCGTTCACACTTTTGGCTGCATTAGCAATGTGATTAATGCGGTCTTCCCAGGTCTTCCATTCTTTTTTGTGGTCCATTTTAACGAAGTTGTCCAGCGCGACATACATGCCCAGGATTTCTTCCTTGTTCACTTTCATACCACGACCGATCGTCGATCCGCGGGGAGGCATGCTCAGTCTTGCAGCGTCGATCAGGTGTTTTTTACCCATCAAAATTCCAGCGCTCTGAGGTCCGCGCATGGCTTTTCCTCCTGAAACACAAACCAGGTCAAAACCCATGTCATTGAATTTCCAGAGGTTTTCTACCGGCGGAACGTCAGCAGCCATGTCGATCATGGTAGGTATGCCGTTCTTTTTGCCGATTTCAACAAACTTCTCATGCATTACCTGCCCTTTGTCGGACTGAATGTTAAGGAACCAAAGCATGGCAGTTTTTTCATTGATCGCTTTTTCAAGTTCTTCCAGCGTCTCCACCTGGATGATTTTACAACCCGTATTGGTCAATGCATGCGAGTAACCGATATTATGTCCTTTCTGGATAATAACTTCCGATTTCATGCCGGTACCTTCCAAATGCGGTAATGCTTCCACTTTTTTCTGGTCCATCCCGGTCAGCACGCCTGCAAGTCCCAATGTCAATGCTGAAAAACAACCTGCGGTAACGACAGCAGCTTCTGCATGGGTAAGTGCCGCGATTTTTTCTCCAACTTTGGTCTGGACTTCATCCAGCATCATAAAATCTTTGGCAGCCCCCTGAATCGTTTCGACCACTTCGTCCTGCATGAGCGATCCGGTCATCATCGTGTAGGTACCCGCGGCATTAATAAAAGTACGGATGCCTAGTTCTTTGGCCAGGTTCCTGACGGGAAGTTTGGCGACAAAGCTGGCCGGTTCAAGGCCGCTTTGTCCCAAGAAACCTCCGATGAGGGGAAATGTGGATAAATGCTTGATTAAATCTCTACGGTTTATCATAACGGTTACAGGGCTTAGTAAATGAGATAAAGGCTTTTCAAAATAACTTTGACTGAATAACAGAGAAAGGATGCAGGAAATATCTACCAATACTCTGTTTGCTAAGATTATTTTTTTTAATACTCGAAATTTAAAAAATAAAGTTTGGTCATTGTTGATTTTGAAGGCTTTTTATTCCGTATCAATCTATATCCCACCAGATCGGTGTCGCGGCGCTGTCTTTCCCACCCAGGTAAGCAGCTACTGCGGCTTTCACTGCTTCCCCGCCTGAGTTCGTCACGGCAGAAGGGTAGGTCAAACGTTTGATGAATGTGCCTGCTGGCAAATCCGGATTTTTGGTCACCGCCACCGGGTACAGTTTCGGGTAACCCGTTCTTCTGAACTCCGACCAGGCTTCCGTTCCTTCGGGATACAATGCGATCCATTTCTGGGTTATGATGCGTTCCAGCTTGGTTTCGAAGTTATCGGCCTCATTCCATTTTACAGTGATCTGCGTCATGGCCGGAGCATTGTTGGCTGTATTTTTGGGGTCGACGTAAGGAATCTGAGTGGAAGTACCGGTCAGATATCCTTCAACACCGCTCGCGCCATTCGCTTTGAAAGAGGCCTTGATGCCTTCTTCATAAAAGTACTGAGCGGTTCCGCCCATATTCCATCCTCGCAGTGCGCCTTCGGCTTTCAAAAAATAGCTTTCGGCCACATCCACCTGCTTCACGGGAGCAGTAGTCGTTACATTGGGTAGAGAATAAAACTGGTACCTGGTTTTGGCCGGACGTTCGGAACCAGCGCGGATACCTTTGATCTGCCCGACTACATCAGGATCAGTGGCAGCCACGGCATAAACCGGCAAACGAGGATCTGCAAATCCTTTGAGGAATGTCTCAACCGCCGCCGACATGCGCGTGTCCGACCATGCATTGGCCATGGTATAATATGGATTGGTAGTCGTTGGTACAATGGAAAAACCAACGTCTGTCAGCAAGCCGCCATTGGCTGGGTCCACTGCTTTTTCTGCTTCTGTTTTCGCCTGGGCAGGTTTTACTTTTGAAATACGGATAGCCAGGCGCAATTTGATGGTGTTGGCCAGTTTGATCCAGCTCGTATATTCTCCCAATAATGAAGACTTGTCCCATTTGAGGAAACGAGCCTTGTCTGCATTCGGGTTGGCGGTTTCTGCGGCTTTCAATGCAGTCACGGCTTTGTCGAGATCTGCAAAAAAAGCAGTGTACGCTTCTTCTTCTGAGTCGAATGTTACCTGTGCGGAGGTTCCGTATTTGGTATAAGGATAAGGCCCGAATGTATCCACGAGGCGATGCGCGGCGGTTACCTTGATGATCAGGGCAATGGCGTACAAATCAGGATATTTGGTTTCGTAACCTTTTTTCCACATTTGCAGCCATTGGTCCATCACGTTCTGGGTGGATGTATTCCATGCAGTGTTGTTCCAGCCGTCCACCATGAAGTACGTAGTCGTATTTTCATTGTTCAGGAACGGGGTAGGGGTTTCCAGGTAGCCTGCAAATGATTCTGCCTGCAAATTTTGCTGGGTTTGTACCGCGGTAGTGGTAGCCACGATGCGGTTCATCATCAGGGGAAGTAATATTCCGCCTTCGTTTGCGTCCTGCACCAGGTCTTCGTCAGTGATCAGTTTGTCGTCCTGGTTCAGGGTCTGCATATAGTCTGTACAAGAGGTGGCTACGGAAAGCAGGCAGCCCAATGCCAGCACGCTGAATTTATGTTTATCGAGGAAAAATTTCATTGGAATGATAGTTAGAAGGTTGCACGAACGGTAAAACCATAAGAACGGGTGGCAGGAATGCTAAATCCTTCGATTCCCTGCATGCTGTTGGCAGTGGTAATGCTCACTTCGGGGTCAAACGGCGCGTCTTTATAGAAGAAGAAAAGGTTTCTGCTAATGAATGACACGCTGATATCTTTAATCGCTTTGGAAACTTTCGGAAATGTATAACCCAGCGCCAGTTCTCTCAGACGCACATTGGTAGCGCTGAACATGTATTCTTCGGCTGCCGCGGCAACATCACCTTTACCCGAGATAAAGTTGTAGTAGGTTTCGGCAGCGATCTGTTTGCCATTCACCATCACACCACCGGCGTCGCGGGCATCACCTGATCTTTTGGAAATGCCTTTGAAATCCAGCCATTGTTCGGTCATCGACGCGATTTTGCCTCCGAAGCGTCCGTCAACCAGGAAGGAAAGTGTTGCGTTTTTGTATTTGAACTGGTTATTGAAGCCCATCAGGAATTTAGGGTTTGCGTTGCCGAGATACTGGTCTGTTCCGGCGGAAAGTAATGGCAAGCCAGTGGTTTCATTGTACTTAATGTTGCCATTCTCGTCCCTCTGGTATGTTTTACCAAACATATCACCGTAGGAACCGTACTCGCGACCGCCCAAATTAGGAATGCCCGGTTTTGTCAAAAACAGCTGCAGCATCCTGGTACTTCCACTCGCTTGAAGTACAAACCAGTTGGATGTCAATAAGTTGCTGAGCTCCCTGATCTGATTTACGTTTCTTGAAAAATTAAGCCCCGGCGTCCAGCTGATACCTTCGCCCAGTTCTGCATTATAGCTGATCGTCGACTCAAATCCCTTGTTGCGGATGGTACCTCCATTGATGTAGAAGTTCGTAGCGCCCGATCCAGGAGGGGCCAGGATCTGGAAAACCTGGTCGTAAGTAGTAGCATTGTAGTAAGTGAAATTTACGTTCAACTTATTTTTGAACAATTTCAGCTCTGTACCGATCTCATAAGAGCGGGTTCTTTCAGGTTTCAGGTTCAATGTATCATTTCCGTTGAAGAATGGCAGGTTACTGCGTCCGTTCACGTTCTCATCATTGGAAAGTGTGTATGGAGGCGTCCAGTTGGCAAAACCAAATGGCAGCGCATTACCTACTTCTGCATACGATGCCCGTACTTTGGCAAATGACAGGATATCGCTCGGTTTCAGGTTTTCTGTCAAAACGTAGGACAAACCGACGGACGGGTAGAAGAAAGACTGGTTCACAGTGGACGACCATTCTTTTCTCGCGGTCACGTCCAGGAACACTGTTTCTTTATAACCCACCGTGGCAGTTCCGAAAAATGCCTGCGATAATCTCTTTTGAAGACTTTCAGTTGCATTAAAAAATCCCTGACCGGTCTGACTCTGCAAAGCGTACACCGAGAAGTAGTTAGGGTACGACAATGTGTTTGTTGCACCATTATTTCCCACATTCAGGTCGTAAAAAGTATTCTGCGTATTGCTGAAACCGAGGGTAGCGGATAGGAACAGGTCTTTTCCGAAAGTTTTGGTCCCGCTCAGCAAAATGTCGGAATACAGTTGGTCGGTATTGGTCAGGTTTTTACGATAACCACCATTACTACCCACCAATGTCGCATCGGAGGAAGCATATTGGCGAAGTTCAAAGCTGTCCTGAACCTTGTCGTAAGTAGCGCGTCCCTGCAAATTCAGCCAGTCGGTGAGCGCCCATTTCGCAGACATGGCGTATATCGTCCTGCTTCTGAACTGATCAGTCTGGTTCTTGTTAGCCAGCCAGTAAGGGTTCTGGTTGGAGCTGGCTTCGTTTTTAATGTAAGGCCAGTTCTGTACATTCATCAGGCGGTTGGAGTCCCACTTCTGGTAATTGTTGCCGCTGTATTTGGAAAAATCATCTCCGGTAGGGAACAGATAAAGACTGAAAATAGGGCTGAAATAGAATCCGGCTTGCGGACGATTGTAAACTTTTTGTTCGATATAATTCACAGAAGCGTCGAGCGAAAGTTTGTTGTTGAACAACTGAGTTGTGCCGCGCAGGTTAATGTTATGTCTTTTGTAATCATTCTCAGGTACGATACCATTGGCCTTGGTATTGGCATAGGACACATAAAACTGGCCGATATCGTTACCATTGGTAATGGAAAGGCTGTTTACGAATGTCTTGCCGGTTTCAAAAAAATCCTTCAAATGCTTATCGCTGCCGTTGGTGATTTTTGGCCCCCAGCTATCGTTTACAGCTGTATTGGCAACACCGCCGTAGCCTTGTCCATAGGTAGTTTGTACCTGCGGCAATGCGATCGGGTTCTCGAAATTGGCACTGGAAGAGAAATTGATCGATGAAAATCCTTTGCGGCCTTTTTTGGTGGTAACCAATATCACACCATTGGCCGCCTGGCTTCCGTACAAGGCCGCAGCAGAGGCACCTTTGAGGATACTGATGTTTTCAATGTCTTCCGGGTTCAGGTTGGAGATCGCGTCACCCGCATCCCTTGTGTCAAACAATGTGGTTCCCTGCGCGCTGTTGGCTGCATTCATCGGGATACCGTCGATCACATACAATGGCTGGTTGTTGCCGGTAATGGATTTGTTACCACGCAAAAGCACTTTGGAGGAAGAACCGGGGCCGCCTGTACCTTTGGTAATCACCACACCCGCAGCCTTACCCGCCAGGGAATTGATCATGTTCGGGTCCTTCACTCTTGTAAGCTCCTCGCCACCCACATTCTGCTGCGCGTAGGTCACACTTTTCGCATCTTTTTCGATACCCAGGGCGGTAACGACCACTTCACCCAATATTTTAACATCCTCCTGCAAAACAATGTCGATCGACGTGCGGCTTCCTACATTAATCTCCTGGCTGATGTAACCGATCGAAGAAAAAATCAGTACCGAATTGTCGTCAGCTACATTAATAGCGTACTTTCCGTCGGTATTAGTGCTGGTTCCAACGGTCGTTCCTTTCACCAGGATATTGGTACCCGGAATCCCGGCACCTTTGATATCCTTCACGGTTCCTGCAACTTCCTTAGCCAATGTCTGGGCAGCAGCTGGTGCCTCGACTTTTTCTACAGAAGTTGCCCGGGAAACGGGTTTGTTGTTGATGATGATGTTGTTGTTGACCTGCGTGTATCCCAATCCGGTACCTGCCAGTATTGTTTCCAGTACCTCTTTTACCGTTTTGTTTTCAATCGATACAGAGACTTTTTTCTTCTTATCGATGCGCTCAATGCTCGTTACAAACTTGAAATCACTCTTTTTTTCAATGGCGATAAATGCTTTCTGCAGGCTGGCATCTTTCAGGAAAAGCGAAATTTTCACTTCCTCAATACTTTGTACCGAACCGGGTTCCATCGCGAAAACAGGCCGGACGATCAGCAGTAATGCGATCATCAGCGTAATGAATTGCCACTGCCGGCTGACGACATGTGGCGGTTGTGTGGGTAACAATTGTGTCATAAGATTGAGTAATAATAGAAAGGTTAAATTGAACTAAGGGACTAGGAATTACATACTACGTCTGTCCGGTAAATTGCCATTTACACGTTCCGGCCGTCGGGTAGTTAGCCACGTGGCGGATATATCATACATTTTTGGTTGCTACGTTATCTGCACACACCGCCCAGGATCGTGACCTGGCTTCCGTCGATCGTGTAACGGAATGAATTGGAGATGCTTAACAATTCTAAAACGCTTTTCAGGTTTGCACCCTCATTAAAGCTGGCCATTACCCTGCATTGACTGAGATTCTTGTTTTTCAGGTCAATCGTGACATTATATTGCTTTTCCAAACTGGCGATCACTTCGGTATACGTATTGTTTCTGAAAACCAGCGGATCTCTCCGCCAGCCACCAATGTCGAACGTGCTAACGATATCGATATACGTTTCGTCTTTTTCGGTGTTGATTACCAGTTCCTGTTGAGGTGTCAGCTGGGTGATCCGGATGGACGTTCCCCTTTCGATCTCCTTGCTTACCTCTACTTTTCCCGTCGCTACCGACACCGATGCCAGCTCATCGCCTTTGTACGCTTTCACATTGAATGAAGTCCCCAGTACTCGTGTCGAAACTTTATCGCTGTGCACTATAAATGGCTTGGAAGGATTGGGTACTACTTCAAAAAATGCCTCTCCTTCCAGATAAACCTCTCTTTGGTCTGCTTCAAATGCTTTTGGATAAGCGATCTTACTGTTTTTGTTCAACCATACTTCCGACCCGTCGGGTAACACGAGCTTTACGATTTCGTCTTTTCCACTCACTTTTTCACTGTAGTCAAGCCGGGTAAGCGTTTTCTTTTCATTGTTTTTATTGACAAAGAAATAACCCAGCCCTATCAGTACAGCCACGCTGGCTGCGGCCATCCAGGAGCTGATTTTGAAATAGTTAAATCGTTTTTCAACAGGTTCGTCGGCGCTGCTGTCAGCCTCTGAAATCAGTGAATTAAGTCGGGCCAGCCCGCTTTCTGCATTGAATTCGGGTTCGGGTGCCGGTTCTTGTTCATTCTGCCAGGCTGACTGTATCTGCTTGAACAGCTGGTGGTTATCGTAATTTTCAAGCCACCATTCCATAGCCAGTTTTTCTTCCGGACTACATTCGCCTGCTAAATATTTGGCGATCAGGGGCCATGGTGTGTGATCGGACATCAAATTGGGTGCTTGCTAATGTTAGGACAAATAAAAAATAGGGGTACCCCCATCCTGTCAGAATATTTTTTAGATCTGATAAGTTTTTTGCAGAAGTTTCAGTTGCTTGATGGCCTTACCCATTTGATTTTCTATCGTTTTGGACGAAAGGGAAAGGATTTCTGCAATTTCGTTGTAGGTGAAACCTTCGAAGCGGTTCAGTTGAAAAATGGCTTTTCTTTTTTGGGGCAGGAAATTGATCAGATCGGTAATGCGGGATTCAAGTTCGTGGTACATCAGCTCATCGTCCGGGCCGGGGGTTTCTTCCACCAGATCTTCACTCAATTCCTCCATGATGTGCTTTTCCTGCTTCATGTAGTTGATACAGGTGTGCCGGGTGGCCGTAAACAGGTAGGAACGAACGTTTTTTTCAACGGTAATGGTTTCTCTTTTTTCCCAAATCCTGAAAAATACATCGGCTACGATTTCCTCGGCGAGATCTGTACGATTGCTCAGGTAAGTAGCAAAACGACACAATGAATAATAGTATTTTCGGAAAAGACTGTCCAGCGCGCGGTTGTTTCCCTGTTTGATCAGCGAAATGAGAAGTAGGTCATCCTGGCCGTTAATCATAAACTGCTATTGCTAAAATGGTATCGGTAATTCCTGTGAATGGTTCAATGTGATCAGATGCCGGGAGTGATTTGGCAATATTACGATTTTGATTTGAATGCAGACTAATTTTTCGCAAAAAATTAAAATAGTAATATTTTATTTGGTGTTATTTTGAATATGAAGAAGAATTGTGTAACCGGTTTCTGAGCGAGAAGAATGGATTGTATAAAGTAATAACCATTGAAATGATTGTCTCAGACGGTCATTTCAATGGTTATCGAATTGAATGTTCTTTGTTTAACCTCGAACTGGGTTAGTTCAGGAAAAGCTGTTTTACGCAAACCGGTGTAGGTATGCTGATTTCTTTCCCGGTATAAGTCAATTGTCCTGTCGAACTATTTCTCTTAAAAAACACGACATTGTCGTTGTCACGGTTCGTAGCGATCACAAATTCTCCTTTTTGATCTACTAAAAAATTACGTGGATGCTTGCCGTGCGTTTCGGCATGTCCTGCCACCGTCAGCTTACCCGTTTTGGCATTAACTCCGTAAATAGCAAGGCTTTCGTGACCGCGGTTGGAGGCGTAAAGGAATTTGCCGTCCGGCGAAAAATGAATGTCTGCCGCATAGCTTTTTCCTGTAAAATCACCCGGAAGCATGGTCACGCGCTCCAACGGGACCAATGCGCCGGAGCCTTTCACGATTGAAAATGAATTGACAACGGAAGCAAGTTCGCAAGCGGAGTAGCCGAAGTTACCATTAGGATGGATCGCAAAATGGCGCGGGCCATCGCCTGCTTTCACTTCTGCATAAGGTACTGCACCAGGTGTCAGCTTGCCCGTTTTTTGGTCTACCGAGTACACCATGATCTTGTCAATACCCAGGTCAGACGCGTAAATGAATTTACCATCTGCTGACGGGATAACAGAGTGCATATGAGGTTTTTGTGAAGGATTTCCTTTGTCCTGGATGGAGTCTGCGGCCGCGCCGATGGTACCGTCAGCATTCAGCAGATACACACCCAGCTGCCCGCTGCCGTAGTTGGAAACATATAAAAAACGTCCTTTTGGGTCTACACTGACGTGGCAAGGACCTTTACCTAATGAAGGTTGCGCGTTCAATGCAGTTAGTTTCGCGGTTGCCGGGTCGATGGCGTAGGCTGATACCGTATTGTTGCCTTCATTGGCAGCGTACAAATACTTTTTGTTCGGATGAAATTCCAGAAATGACGGGCTGGTTTTACTTGTGATTACCTGTAATTCCTTGAATGAGTAATCACTACGGTCGAACTCGTATACATATATGCCCTCACCTTTTTGCGTGTAAGTGCCTATGTATAAGATTTCTTTGGTTTTGGATGTTTGTGCAAAAGTCATGATTGCGGTCAGTAAGCAGACAAATGTAAGAATGGTTTGTTTCATGGTTTACTCATTGAAATGGTTGTTATTCAAAAATTAATGTGCCGAACTTTTTGAATTCGTGGAAACTGCCGCCGGTTTTTTGCCAGGAATAGTAAGCGGTTTCAGAATCGTAGTCGATGCGGTAAAAGTTGCCGCGCCATTTTGTGCCCGATTTGGGAATGGACGGCACGATCGGGTTCATTAACACGTAGGGAATAAAAAATTCAGCTTTCCAGCCTTCCACTGCCGCCATGCTTTTTTTCTGCCCACCTTGTGCACTGGTGGCGTGCTGAACCCTGTTTCGGTCGTCATAATGCCATGGTTTCCAGCCTTGTGCCTTGCCATTCATGTTGGGCACCAGTATCGGTAGCTCGTAATTGAGTGGTGAGACTTCGTATTCCAGGTAAATGGGGACGGTAGTGTCCGGCCAGAGGAATACTTCCACCACATCTTCTTTGAACAATGCGCCGAAATCTTCCATAATGGTGGACGTGAGCCGCTGATCGGTACAGTCGAAAAGAAAGTAGACGCCTTTGTCGGAATACATGATCTTGACCTTAGTAGGGAATGCTTTGCCGGGCGCTGGCTGGTTCGGGCCTTTCTGAACGGTAATATCAAACCATTGTGTAGCCGACCAGTTAGGCGCAGTACCTTCCCCGTTTACCTGGAAGTCTGTCGTTTTCTTGATGACCAGGGAAGAGTCCGGATTCCCGGTAAACGCATAGCAGCTGTTCATGATTCCGGCCATCACCAGGAACAGGAGCGCAATTTTTTGTAACATGAATGAAAGGGTTAGGACAGGAAAAAAATCAGGTAAAGTAAAGTGTGGTCATTTGTAGTCAGGTGTGGTTGTGGATGGGCAGGCAATTTCATTAGGTTTTTAGATTTTACCAAATGATTAGGGATGTGTTAACGATTATCGTCAGAATCTTTTGAATGACATGAAATCAGGCCATTGGAATAATTATTTAACGAATGCTGCGCAAACACTTTTTTTGACAAACCATTTAACTTGAAATGTCATGATACGAGAAAGAGGAGAACCAGCTATTGCTGATACCAGCAAACCCATCATAGAGCCGCCGGTTTTTCCGGATTACCCGGAAAATACCCAAACCACCCGTCCCGTTGCGGAGGACCCGGATCTGATAGGCGACAATGATGATGAGGAAGACGAAGACCTGACCGGCGATACAGTCGTGGATGAATTCGACGATGATGATGTAGAGGATCGTGAGGTAGTGATTGAGGACGGAGATGAGATCATCGACGCGGATGACGATGAAGACATGTAATTTTTTGGGATTAATCGCCGGTAAAAAGCCCTCAGAACAGAGCCTGAGGGCTTTTTATTTTTTGGAATGAGTAATGAAATGCTAGTTGTGTCTTATTCAGCTAAATTGTTTATTCCTCACCTTTCACAAACCCATGCGTTCCACCGACAAAAATGTTACCCAAAGCATTACGCAGGTAATCGCCGCTTCATCCTTAGGTACTCTCATTGAATGGTATGATTTCTACATTTTTGGCAGCCTTGCCGTCGTCATTGGCCAACAGCTTTTCCCGAGCGATGCCGGTGCATCAGCGTTAATTAACACATTGGCGATTTTTGCGGCCGGCTTTATCGTGCGTCCATTCGGGGCATTGGTGTTTGGCCGTCTCGGTGACCTGATCGGCCGGAAATATACATTTTTGCTTACCCTTGTGCTGATGGGCGGCTCCACTTTTCTGATCGGGCTGATACCTTCATATTCCAGCATTGGCTATGCGGCACCGATCCTCGTTTTGATCCTGCGTCTCGTACAGGGGCTCGCGCTTGGAGGCGAGTACGGGGGGGCAGCAACCTACGTTGCAGAACACGCGCCGGTAGGTAAACGCGGGTTTTTCACAAGCTGGATCCAGACTACCGCTACGCTTGGGCTCTTTCTTTCACTGGGAGTTATCGTGTTGACTAAAAACCTGTTGGGCGCGGATAAATTTGCCGACTGGGGCTGGCGTATTCCTTTCCTGGTCTCGATTTTACTGGTAGGGGTGTCCATTTACATTCGTATGAAAATGCACGAGTCCCCGGTTTTTACCAAACTGAAAGCCGAAGGTAAAGTGTCAGCGAATCCATTGAAGGAGAGTTTTCAGAAGAAAGCCAATTTCAAAATGGTACTGCTCGCATTGTTCGGAGCGACGATGGGGCAGGGTGTTGTGTGGTACACTGGCCAATTTTATGCGCAGTCTTTTTTAGAAAATACCTGTAAGCTTGACTTCAACGAATCACGTTATATTCTCCTTTGGGCGATCTTATTTGCGACACCATTCTTCGTGATTTTCGGATCTTGGAGTGATAAAGTGGGCCGGAAATGGATCATGCTGACCGGAATGCTGCTCGGTGTGATCTGCTACCGACCTATTTATCAGTACTTTATTGATGCCACCAATGTAAAGGAGTTTCAGAAAACACAACTGAAAACGGCCTCACAACCTGAGGTAGAACGAGGACTGGTGAAAGGAAAGCTGGATTCGCTGATCACGACCACTGTTTCCAAAACGTTGGAAAACGGAATGACATTCAAAGAATCTCATGTGGTAATCATCCCCGAAGATGTACTGGCGCCGATGCCGGAGCCGCAAGTAGTGATCAAGGATGTGACGCTTTCGGGAAGTGGCTATATCATGATCATTTTTCTCGTGTTTTTCCAGGTAGTGCTCGTTACTATGGTGTACGGGCCGATCGCGGCGTTTTTGGTGGAGCTTTTCCCGACCCAGATCCGGTACACTTCCATGTCGCTGCCTTATCACATTGGCAATGGTGTGTTTGGCGGGCTGGTACCGTTTATCGCAACTTTGGTCGCTTCGTTTCCGGGCTCCACACCACTTTCGGGTCTTTGGTATCCGATCGGAATTGCAGCGCTTTCCTTCATTATCGGTGCTGTTTACATTGATAACAGGTTGGATAACAATGTAATGGACTAATTATTTCAGATCTTAAAAATAGAAAATATGAATAGTTTAAAGAAAATATTAGGTGTGGTCTGGATGATTTTGGGACCTGTCATCATCTTGTTTTTATTCCTGCAAGCCGCCGACAAAATCGCCCATTCGGCTGAGGGCATCGCCCGGACTAATACCACGCTTCAATGGTCGATCATCATCCTGATTTTCATTCCGATCTGTGCCGGTCTGGTAACATTCGGTTACTATGCGATGAAAGGGGAATATGAACATCTGCCTGAAAGTTCCTCGGAATTGTAAGGATAGTTTCTATTTTTGACTATCTCATTGGAATGGTCAAAAAACATGAAAGACGAAGTTTTTATATTATCCGCAGCCCGAACGCCGATCGGAAGTTTCGGTGGCACTCTTTCCACGGTACATGCTGCCCGGCTGGGAGCTACTGCTATTCAGGGAGCTTTGGATAAAAGCGGCATCGACAAGGAACTCGTACAGGAGGTTTTGATGGGCAATGTCGTTTCTGCGAATGTGGGCCAGGCACCTGCGCGTCAGGCCGCTATTTATGCTGGTTTGCCTGCTTCTGTGATTTGTACGACGGTTAATAAGGTTTGCGCCTCGGGCATGAGAGCCGTTGTTTTTGGTGCGCAGGCCATTCAATTGGGCGATGCCGAAGTGGTAGTTGCAGGCGGAATGGAGAGTATGTCACAGATTCCCTACTATCTGCCCAAAGCCAGAAATGGGTACGGTTACGGCAATGGTGAGATCATCGATGGACTGCTGAAAGACGGGCTAACCGACGTTTACGACCAGATTGGAATGGGCGTTTGCGGTGACCGGACAGCGTCGAAATATTCCATTTCCAGAGAAGAGCAGGATGAGTTTGCGATCCTGTCGTACCAACGAAGTGCAGCCTCTACTACCAATGGATTTTTTGCAAATGAACTGGTTCCTGTTGAAGTCCCGTCGCCGAAAGGTGGGGATTCAACCTGGGTAGCCGAAGATGAGGAGTATAAAAAGGTCAAATTCGAGAAGATACCTTCCTTAAAACCCGCATTTTCAAAAGACGGTACTGTCACGGCGGCCAATGCTTCGACCATTAATGACGGCGGTGCGGCGCTGGTACTGGCAAGTTCAGCGTTTGTGAATAATGCTTCGCTCAAACCCATCGCGAGAATCGTAGCTTATGCCGATGCAGAACAGGAACCTGCCTGGTTTACGACTACCCCCATTCTCGCTACTGAAAAGGTGCTTCAAAAAGCAGGGTTGACGATTGCAGATATTGATTATTTCGAAGTGAATGAGGCGTTTGCAGTGGTGGTACTGGCTTATATCAAAGCTTTTAACCTTGATGTTGAGAAAGTAAATGCGTTCGGCGGTGCGGTTTCACTCGGTCATCCGCTGGGAGCATCCGGCGCGCGCATCATCACGACATTATTGTCGGTACTTGAAAAAAATAAGGGGAAATATGGCCTGGCCGCGATTTGTAATGGAGGCGGCGGCGCTTCGGCGGTTATTATTGAAAGACTTTAAGATTCTTTGATCAGCTCCTTCAACCTGTCGTAAAAACCGGTGCTTTTGAATGTGAAGGATTTATGCAGGATGTAGTTGCTCACAAAACTGCAACCCTGGCCGAATATGTAACAAACCATTTCGGTAATATTCACCTCTTTTTTTCCAAAAGGCAATTTAGCCTCGTAAATGTCGAATCCGAGGTAATTGATCACAACCTCATAAGAAACGTCAGCCCCGATTTTGGTAACGAACATGGATACCGCTGCTACCATAAAAAACTTGATCATTTCCCGTCTCGTCTGATTACTTTGACGGGCATTAAAAGCAAAAAGCTTGGTCAGAATAAATCCCCATACCAAACCTACGAGGTACGACGGATAGATGGAAGCACTCCACGTAATGCCGAACCAATCCTGAATTAAACTGCTGGAAACTAACTGGATAACTGCGCCTGTGCCTGCAACAAGAAAATAAGCAATTAAATCTTTGGCATTGAAGAAGGAACCTTTTTTTTGTTCGGCCACGTGCGTGATAATTAATTTGAAACGGCTAATAAATCAAATGAGGCTCAATATTAGAAAGAAAATGATACTGAAACAAAACCGGAATGTTAATTTGATTGAATGGAAAAACAGTTTCCAAAGGAGCAGACACCTGTCATTTTGATAGATTATCTTGAATTGATATGTAAATTCTTTTACTTTAACCCTAATCTCGGCGTGGGGCCGGGGCTTCATTTTTAACCTGATCAAGCTGTGAAAAAGCTATACACATTCGGCTGCATTATTTTCCTGGCGGCGATAGCCATGTCATGTTCGGCAACATTACAGAGAAGATACGATCAACGGCATGGAACCACATCTTCCACAAACACCGGCCCGGATCAGTATAGCGATAACCATTCAGGATCAGGGACTTATAAAAAGGATTACGGTAAAATCACGGATGAGAATTCCGGTAATACAAGCGGCGTCTCAGGGCTTGATGGCAGCGCTGACTATAATCAGAAACTAGTAGCCCAGTATGCCGAAATGGATAAACTGGGCGAAGTGGTATTGTACGAACTGGACATTCTGGAAAGCCGTTGGAATGTGTTATTAGAAGAATACAAAAGCTCCAAAGCCTCGGGTAAGCAAGTGATTTCCAACGAACTCGACAAAATCAGTGATGACCGGATCGTACTTTATAAGGCATACACCAACATTTACCGGAATGGTAAAACCAACTGGCCGGTCGTGAAACGGGAAGTTGAAAATACATTGAGATCGGTTCGCAGGGTTGGCGAGAAGTAGCAAAGGCTACCATCCCGCTCCTTTCGTATTGGTTTTGACCCGGCAAACGTAACCGTCGACTGTCATATAAAGCGTTGATCCTTCATTTCCCCATGCGCAGTTGGAAGTCAGTTCACCCATTTCGATCCGTCCCAGTAATTTGCCTGCGGGGCTGAGGATGATCATTCCACCTGGACCTGATGACCAGAGGTTTCCGTCTTTGTCAATTTTCAATCCATCTGGCAGCCCATTAAACCCTTTTTTAAGCATGAAAGTGGCATCATACAAGAGTGTGCCTTTTCCTGCATTTCCATCAGCATCCAGCGGGTACGACATCCAGATTGCCTTTTCAGGATCGGATTGAGCTACATATAAAGTTTTGCCGTCAGGAGAAAAAGCGAGACCGTTCGGCCGCGTCAGGTTATCGACCTGTAAGCTCACTTTTCCGTCTTTTGCGATCCGGTACACGCCAAAATAGGGGAGCTCGCGTGTTGGATCTTCGTGTTTTTTCATCAAGCCGTAAGGCGGATCGGTAAAGTAGTAGCTGCCGTTGGTATGTTCCACCACGTCATTGGGACTGTTGAAACGTTTGCCTTCGTAGTTGTCAGCCAATGTAATTTTCCCTCCGATGTTCAATGGCATCGCGGAAATGCGGCGGTCGCCGTGCTCGCAGGAAACCAGTCGCCCTTTGCTATCAATGATTAGTCCGTTGCTTCCAGGTTCGTCACTGTATACGCCAAGGCCAGTATAGCCCGATGGTTCGAGAAAAACGGACAAACCCGTTTTTTCTTCCCATTTATAGACTTTGTTCTTTGGAACATCAGAAAATAAGAGATACTCACCATCTTTCACCCAAACCGGCCCTTCTGACCATTCGAAACCGGAAGCCAGTACTTCGATTTTGGAGTCTTTGGGAAGCAATTTTTCAAATGCAGGATCTTCGTAAATAATCTTTCCCATCGTTGGATAGGATTTTTGCGCTATTGCCATATTTGCAAAAATAGAAATCAATAAAAATAAACTACACTTCATGAGGCGAAAGTTTAGTGTAAACCAAAGGTAGACTAAGCTTTAAAGAAAAATAGGCCGGGTACCTACTGTTTTGCCGAAACCGACGATTTTGCGGGCTAAACTGCCGAAAGGATCAAACTCGTATAAGGTGCCAGCTCCATAAGCGTGACGGTTCCGGAATGGGATGGATCGCACGAAAAGAGGATTTTATTGAAGTCGGATTTGTCGTCCGGCAGCAGTATTTCCTTTGTGTCCGAACTTAAATTGTGTATGATAACGAGTGATTTATCAACATGTGGCCGGAAGTAGGCGAGCAGCTGATCGTCGTGCAGGCAAACCCGGTGTAGGTTTGGGGCGAAAAGCTGATTGAGAGCCGGTTCTTGCTTCCGAAGGCTAATCAGTGTTTGGTAATGCCTGAAAACGGAATTGCTGTCATGTTGCTGAACTGACAATGGAAGTACCTGCTGGCGCGTCGAAAACTGGGCATTGATCCAGTAAGTGTGCTCCACATCTTCCTCGTTTTCCGACCACAGAAAGGGCTCCCGAATGTAAGGATCCGGCTTGGTGCCCAGCATTCCGATCTCCTCGCCGTAATAAATGTAAGGCTGGCCCGGTAAAGTGAGTAGTATGCTGGCGGCCAGCTTTATTTTGTCGGTATAGTTGCCCACCACACTCCCGATCCGGTCCTGGTCGTGGTTGGTGAGCATGATCGCATCGATAAAAAGGGGGTTGTATTTTTCAAAAAGATGGTAACTCGCAAGCAGCTTTTCTATCAGTTCTTCATCGCGCTCGGCGACCAGGATTCTTTGCAGTGCGAAACTCAGATCAAAGTGAAATGTAGCGTTCAGGTATTTGAAATAGGGTGCAACTTCCTCTGTTTCAGCCCATACCTCGGCCACAGTGAATGCATCCGGCTTTGCTTTTTCAATTGCTTTTGAAAAGAACTCCCAGAATTCAATGCTCAGATCTTTCTCCCAGTCAGGATAAATGTGTCTGGCCGCATCCAGCCGGAAACCGTCCACGCCTATCTCCACGAGCCAGAAATGCACAATTTTCTCAATTTCGCGACGAAGTGCTTCTGAATGGTAATTGAGATCGGGCATGCCTTTGTAAAACAGGCCATAGTACTTCTCAGTATCCGGCAGGTTCTCATGCCACGGGTACACTACCTGCGAGTCGTCGGAAGTCTCACGCTCGGATATGCCCAGTTTCTCTATCTGCGGCGGCGTCATCCACCAGTAAAAGTCCCGGTAAGGATTCTCGTGGCTTTTCCGCGCTTCCGAAAACCAGGGATGCAATGTGCTGGTATGGTTAATGATCAGGTCCAGATAAATTTGGATACCCCGGGAGTGGGCGCAGGCCAAAAGCCTTTTGAAATCATCCATTGTACCAAATTCCGGTTCAATGGCGCAGTAGTCGATGACGTCGTATTTGTGGTAGCTGGGTGAAGGATGCACCGGTGTGAGCCAGATTGCCTCAATGCCAAGGTCCTGTAAGTAATCGAGTTTGGAAATGATGCCGTTCAGATCACCGATCCCATCGCCGTTTGAATCACAAAAAGAACGTACGAAAATTTCATAACAAACTCTCGGAATAAATTTTGACTTGTCTGCAAGCATCTGGTTGGGGCGGCCGGGTTATCGGGGCCCGTCCGCTATTTGAAATGAGGCCTTAGCAACTGGTAAACTATATGTACAGGAAGACCCATAATGGTATAAAACGACCCTTCTATTTTTCCGATCCCTACCATCCCGATCCATTCCTGTATTCCGTACGAACCCGCCTTGTCGAAGGGCTTATACTGCTCAATATAATAGGTTATTTCCGAATCTTCCAATTCCCGGAAGTAAACTGTGGCACTATCTGAAACCGTTTGAATGGAATCATCGGCCAAAAGGCTCACTGCGGTAACCACCTGGTGGCTTCTGCCGGACAGCATTTGCAGCATTCGGAATGCGTCGGCCTGGTCTACTGGCTTCGCAAGGATCTGATGGTCAGCGATTACCACCGTGTCGGCAGTCAGAATAAGGTGTTCGGGGCGGACGCCTTGAAATACTTCGGCTTTTTCTCTTGATATATAAGCTGCTACCTCCCCGGTGGGCAATGTGGCGGGAAACGACTCGTCGGTAGGCAATGCTTCAACGGTAAATTCAAAGCCTGCATCGGTCAAAAGCTGTTTTCTTCTGGGTGAATTGGAGGCAAGTATCAGTTTTTTTTGTAAAGAAATCATGCAAGATTTTATATTTTATACAGCTGATAATCAATAGATTGAATGTTAACTATCAACAGTTTAGAAGGATTTGAAGAAATAGTTTTTGAAATATTTTCTCAAAGCAGGAACTACTACTGCGCCAATAGATGTTTCTACATTAAATGTATATACATCATTATTATTACATTTAAATTAAACAGGCTATGTCTATTGAAACTGATATTAAGCAAAAAAAATTTCGGAGCCCTTACCAACGATTGGCCTTAAACCTGGTTTATACCACCAATTGGCTGGAATACAAGCAGCACGAATTTTTCAAGCAGCACGATATTTCAGCTCAGCAGTACAATGTCCTCCGAATCCTGCGTGGCCAGCAGTTTAATCCGATCAAGGTGAGCGACATTACTGAGCGAATGCTCGACAGAAACTCCAATACATCGAGGCTGGTTGACAAATTGCTGGTTAAAAATCTCGCAAAGCGTACCTCCTGTCCCGACGACAGACGTGCTGTGGATGTGGTGATCACGGAAGAAGGGATGAAACTCCTGGAGGAACTTGATCCTCATGTGGAAGAGTGGGAGAACCGCTTCAACATCATTACCCCCGAAGAGGCGGACCACATTAGTGCGCTGCTGGACAAGCTTCGGGAATCTGAAAAAGAAAATGAATAACTCAATAATCCCAATAAACAATCAATTTTAATTCAAAATGAAAACTACAATGAAATTAGTGAAATTTTTCGTTGCCTCTTTAGCAGTCGCTTTGTTTGTTTCTGCATCAGTTTCTGCAGAAGTCCCTGGTAAAAAAGCTACCAACCTGAAAGTGAATACATCTAAAAGTGAACTTACCTGGTTAGGCAAAAAAGTAACCGGCGAGCATACTGGCAAAATCACGTTGAAAGAAGGAACTATTACGCTTGACGGAGCTAAATTGACAGGTGGTAAATTCGTTGCCGACCTGACAAGCATCACTTGTACTGACCTTACTGACAAGGAATACAATGGCAAATTGATCGGCCACTTGAAATCTGATGATTTCTTCGCGGTTGAAAAACACCCTACCGCAACTTTCGTGGTAACAAAAGCTACTCCAAAATCTGCTGGTGTTTACGAAGTGACTGGTGACCTTACTATCAAAGGAATTACCAAACCTGCTACATTCCCTGTAACTGTTAAATCTACTCCTGCTGGTGCAGAAGCAACTGGTACACTGGTTGTTGACCGTTCTAAATATGACATCAAGTATAACTCGAAATCATTCTTCGAAAACCTTGGTGACAAAATGATCCATGACGATTTCTCAATCGACGTGAAATTGGTTGCTGCAAAATAATTGACTGCGGATGGTCGCCTGGTATCGGCCGTCTGCATTGTATGACCTGAATATTTTAAAGCCTGTCCATTTGTGGCAGGCTTTATTTGTTTTATATTTTATCAGAAAATCAGGAGTTCCAGTCACGATAGAGTGGGAAATCGTCCATAAAATGGATCTGTCCGTTGACGGCTTTGAAACAATAGTGGCTCATTCCATTGGTAACGGCCAGGTATTGAGGTTGAAGTGTAAAGTTATACCGACTGATCTGCGCGAATGTGGCGTCGGTCACGGAAATGAATGGCGCTTTGCATTCTACCAGTAAAAATGGAAGGGAATCGCCCGATAGAATCATGATGTCCGTCCGTTTGGCCAGCGTGTTGTATTGCATTCCGGTTTCCACTGCAAACAATGATTTGGGGTAACCATATTGAGTAATAAGTAAATGAATGAAGTGTTGCCGTACCCATTCTTCCGGCGTAAGCGCAACGAATTTCCTGCGGATAATATCGAAAATATGCGGTTTCCCGTTAACCTGCTTAACTTTGTAGGCAAACTCGGGAAGATTTAAAGATTCCATAAACGAAGATACACATCACAACAAACCTGACCAATTAACCTGCTGAAATCATGACTACCAAAGAGCAAATCGTTGAAAACTGGCTGCCACGTTACACGGGAACGGCAGTGGAGGATTTCGGGAATTATATATTGCTGACCAACTTTGGCAACTACGTGACTATGTTTGCCGAGAAGTTTAATGTAGAAGTAAAAGGGCAGGGTAGGGCTATGCAAACCGCTACTGCTAAGGATATTACGATCATCAATTTTGGGATGGGCAGTCCGATGGCGGCAACGGTAATGGACCTTTTATCAGCCATTAATCCCAAAGCTGTTTTGTTTTTAGGTAAATGTGGCGGTCTGAAAAAGACCCAGGTGGGCGACCTGATTTTACCTATTGCAGCCATTCGTGGGGAAGGTACCAGTGATGACTATATGCCTGCGGAAATTCCGGCATTGCCGTCATTCCGGCTGCAAAGCACGGTTTCTGCCAGCATTGCAAAACACAACATGGACTACTGGACAGGGACCGTTTACACGACGAACCGCAGGATCTGGGAGCATGACGATACGTTCAAAGAATATCTTCGCGAAATACGTGCCATGGCGATTGACATGGAAACGGCCACCATCTTCATTGTAGGATTTGCCAATTCGATCCCCCATGGCGCATTGCTGCTGGTATCCGACAATCCAATGGTGCCGGAAGGCGTGAAAACGGAGGAAAGCGATAAAAAGGTGACGACCAATTACGTGAAAATGCATCTCGAAATCGGTATTGAATCATTGACCGAGCTGGCCAGGTCCGGCGCGTCGGTGAAACATATGCGGTTCGAAAACTAGTACAATATTAATGGAAAATCAAACACTTTACGAGCGCATTGGAGGTGACGAGGCGCTCCAATTGCTTACTGATAAATTTTACGACCTGGTTTTTGAGCATGAGCTGATTTCCAGGCTTTTTAAAACTGATAAAGACCTTATTAAAGAAAAGCAGAGGTTGTTTCTAACCCAGTTCCTGGGCGGTCCACAGCTTTATTCGGACGTCTACGGGCACCCGATGATGCGTGCACGGCACATGCCGCACACCATTACGGAAGACGACGCGGTTGCCTGGCTCCAATGTATGTCACAGGCAGTAGGGGAGCTACCGATCAGCAAGGAATTGAAGGACGAATTGTTCGACAGGTTTCCGCGGACGGCGTTTTTTATGGTGAATAGCTAAAATTCCATTCTACCCCTGCGTTACTTTTTTGTATTCTTTCGTCTAAATGGTGTTCCATATTTGGGAACATTGTATTTTTGATTGTCTATTTGAGATGAAAAGAATCTTTGCGAAAGGAACGCTCCGCGAATTTTGGGAAAAATACCCTGAGGTAGAGCAGCAGCTGAAAGTTTGGTACGAAGATGTGTTAGCTGCAACATGGAAATCACCGGCGGATGTGAAGAACAGCTACGCAACAGCCAGTATTTTAAAGAATGGCCGGATCGTGTTCAACATTCGGGGAAATTCGTTCAGGTTGGTTGCTCATTTTAAGTTTGAAAAGCAACTTGTTTTTATCCGATTCATCGGATCGCATGAAGAATATGACAAAATTGACGCTAATTCAATTTAACCATGCTGAAATTGATCAAGACAAAAGAAGAGTATGATAACGCGTTGAAGCGACTTGGGGAAGTTTTTGATGCACCAACCGGTACGCCAGAAAGTGACGAATGCGATGTACTTGCGTTGCTGGTAGGGGCATATGAAGATGAACATTACCCAATAGATGCACCGGATCCGATCGAAGCGATCAAGATTAGAATGCAACAGTTGCAGCTTAAACAGGTCGATTTAATTGAGGATATGGGAGGCAAAAACCGGGTTTCGGAAGTTTTGAATAAGAAGCGAAAACTGAGCATCGAAATGATCCGAAATCTTTCAAAACGACTTAATCTTTCCCTGAAGGTTTTGACCCAGGACTACCACCTCACACAGTAATGTAACGCCCTGACTCGTGTAGAAGAAGAATTCTGTACATTTGCGGCATGAATTTTAAAGAGCATTTAACCCAGTACCCGGTTCTTGAAATCGTGGCAGCTGCTTCGAAAGAGCTGGGTGTGGAATCATATATCATCGGTGGATTTGTTAGAGACCTGATCCTCAAAAGGAGCAGCAAGGATATTGATATCGTATCCATTGGCAGCGGAATCGAGCTGGCTGAGTTGGTAGCCAGTCAGTTAGGGCCGGACGTTTTTGTAAGTGTATATAAAAGTTTCGGTACCGCCCAGATACGCCAGGGCGACCTCGAAATCGAGTTTGTAGGTGCCAGAAAGGAATCTTATCGTGCCGATTCCCGCAAACCTGCCGTGGAAGATGGGTCACTAAGTGATGACCAGAACCGGCGGGACTTTACTATCAATGCGATGGGGATCAGCCTTAACAAGGGTACATTCGGTGACCTGATCGACCCTTTTGAAGGAATGAGGGACCTGCGGAAAAAGATCATCCGTACGCCTCTCGAACCGGAGATCACCTTCTGCGATGACCCCCTCCGAATGATGCGGGCGATCCGTTTTGCAAGCCAGCTTAACTTTGACATTGAACCGGATACTTTCGATGCGATCGTCAAAATGAAGGACCGGGTCGAAATTGTTTCGGCGGAACGCATTTCGGATGAACTGAACAAGATCATTCTTTCGCCAGTACCTTCCTACGGTTTCAAATTGCTTTTTCATGCAGGTATCCTGGCCATTATTTTCCCGGAAATGATCGAATTGCAGGGAGTTGAGAACATTGAAGGCAAAGGGCATAAGGATAATTTTTACCATACTTTACAGGTACTGGACAATGTTTCCCAGAACACCAATGACCTCTGGCTGCGCTGGGCGGCGATCCTGCACGATATTGCCAAGCCGGCAACCAAAAAATTCGATAAGCGTGTAGGCTGGTCGTTTCACAATCACGAAGAGGTGGGCGCTCGAATGGTGCCCGTTATTTTCAGGAGGATGAAGTTGCCGTTGAATGAGAAGATGCGGTTTGTGAAAAAGCTTGTCAGGCTGCATTTAAGGCCCATTGTTTTGTCCAAAGAAGAAATTACGGATTCGGCCATGAGGCGACTGCTGGTCGAAGCTGGTGAGGATATTGAAGCATTAATGAAACTTTGCCGTGCCGACATTACCTCCAAAAACCCTGAAAAAGTAAAACGTTTCCTCGGCAATTTTGACCTGGTAGAACAAAAGCTGAAAGACCTGGAAGAACGTGACAAGCTGCGTAATTTTCAGCCAGTGATTACGGGAGAAATGATCATGGAAACATTTGGGTTGAAGCCCGCAAAGGAAGTAGGCATTATCAAGGAAGTGATCAGGGAGGCGATCCTGGAAGGGATTATCCCCAATGAATACCAGCCTGCTTATGATTTTATGGTGAAGGAGGGGCAAAAAATGGGCCTGACTGTGCAGTGAGCAGGTATAATTTTAATGTACTCACGAAAAGCCGCCCGTTAATTTAATATTTTTGCGAACCTTAATTTTTGTCTCCTCATAGCAATCAATGGAAAATACCCAGTTTAAACGCTTCTTCGGTGCATTATTGACCATTTTGGGCATAGCTGTACTTTTATTCTCATGTGTGGCTTTCTTGTCTGATAAACCCGTTCTCGGCCTGACTGTCTCCAAATGGGAGTCGGTAGTACCTTTTTTGGTAGGGACGGTTTTCTTGCTAACCGGCGTCAACCTGGTGAAAGGTTAAACAGACCGGACCAATGCGGCCCCTATTGTACATTCGAGGCACTTCCGGGGCGTGCAATATTGGTTATACCATTCAATTAATGCCTGGGAATCGGCGGCGGTAGTTACCCGCATTCCCAGGTCGTTCCAATCCCGTGTAATCCGGTTGTTCTCTGCCGGGATTTCCGACAGCCAATAAATCGCTTTATCAAGCAATTCGGGTTGCTGGCGTTGTTTGGAGTAAGCAACAAGTAACGGCACCACTGCATTAATGATAAGCAGTGCCGATGAATCACTACCCATGGCTGGAACTCTGGCCTTTGCTTTTTTACCAAAAATGTAATGTTCTTCCCAATACTGCGACTGCCCGATCTGAAACCTGCTTTGCAGTTCCTGAAAGTTAGTAGCGGTAATGATCATTGAAAACAGGCTTCCATGCTCACTCAACAGTCGTGCAAGCTGGGCTATCCGCACCGTTGGAAAGCCCACGGGGCGCAATCGAGAGAACTTCCATTCGTGGCTTTGCATCGGCTGGTCCGTTAACTTATACTTGGCGCTGAGAAACTGAAATTCATTTCGCAATTGCCTCACATATACCTCTACCGTTTCATCTGCATCGGGCAGCAACCCCGCGCAGCCAAATAAAAGTGCCTCTATTTGCAGGGGGCGATCGCGGTGTTTCTGGATTGTTTTCCAGCTGGCAATCTGTGCCAGCCTGAGAAATGAATGGTCATTTAATTTAAACCCAAAATGCTTTGCAAGCCATTGATATGCAGTTTCTTCCCAATCATTTTTATTGATTTCCAATAACCTGTTCACAGCGGAAGCCTTTCTGTCAAGTCGTTCCAATAATACCCTGTCCAGCATGGCATACTTCTGGATTTCAGCCACTTCGTGAAACATGGCGGCGCATGGAATGCCTTCCTTTTCATCCTGCAACTGGGCGTACCTTTCCAGTACTGCTGTTTTGACCAATCCTTTCAGTGACAAAGTGGGAATGCTGGTACCGTCTTTTCGAATCACGGGCCGGTCATTTTCCCAAACAATGTGCAGGATTACGCCCTCGTAGGCATCATTTGTCTCATGTGTGTGCAAGAACCAGTCAGAGGATTTGACGTGGATTTCAATGCTGCCAATCCATTGAACACCGTCGATGATTACCCTTGCTTCCGAAAAATCAGGACCTGCATTCACATTTTTATATCCCGTCCTAATAACAGAAAGGCCCAAATTTTCATCAGTTCGGAGATCTGCTGTTTCAAAATATTGGAATCGCCATATAAAACTCAGTATATCTTCATTCATTGCTTCCGGAATAGTGTATGTTCAAATATTTGATGAATAATGGTCTTTATTTTCTTTGCCTAAACCTGATTAGTTTCTGTTATTTGTACGCAGGTTTTGTTGTTTGGTTTCTGTTTTAGAAGTAAAAAAGTTTTATGCTCCGCCGTTTGCAATTTATTGCGTTAAGATTTCTCATAGCCTTTTTCGTTATTTCCATTGTTTGGGTGATCCTATTGCGGTTTTTACCGGTCTGGGTTACGCCTTATATGTTGTCCAGAAAAATGGAAGCTTTTAAAGCAGATGAGGATACAGAGCTTTTTCATGACTGGGAGCCATACGAAAATATATCAAAGGAGGTAGCGCTGGCAGTAGTAGCGTCAGAGGATCAGAATTTTCCCAACCACTGGGGTTTTGATTTTGATCAGATCTACAATGCGGTGACGGAGGATAGGAAACGCGCCCGTGGAGCCAGTACGATTTCGCAGCAGGTGGCCAAGAATGTTTTTCTATGGCACGGACGCAGTTTTATCAGAAAAGGACTGGAAGCCTATTTCACAATTTTGATCGAATTGATCTGGGACAAAGAAAGGATCCTGGAAGTATATCTCAATGTGGCCGAAATGGGCAAGATGACTTTCGGCGTAGAAGCTGCATCATTGCGTTACTATAACAAATCTGCAAAGAAGCTAAGCCGCTTCGAATCGGCACGCATAGCGGCCGTACTGCCGAATCCAGTCCGTTTCTCCATCAAAAATCCATCCGCATACGTCAACAAACGCACGAACCAGATCGTCCGGCAAATGCGCTACCTGGGCGGCCAGAAATACATTGCAGATCTGTGATCCAGGTACGCCCAACCCAGGTACACCATAACCCAGGGTTTAAACCCTGGGCTGATGATGTGCATGCATGTGTCTGATATCCCCACCTCACCCACGCTCCCTGCTAGACGGCCTCGTCGCCGGGCGTGACTCCGGCCGTGCAGACGGTGCAGGACGTGATGGTGCAGGCCTGGTTACCGGCCTCTGAGGTTCTGGTTTCGGCGCAGGCCTTGGCCTGACTGGCCTGGTTACGGGCCGTTGCGTTTCAGGTCTGGAAACTTCCGGCCTGCTTGTTCCGGGCCGTGTCACCGATGGCCGTGAAGTCCCTGGACGGGCGTTTTCATTCCCATTCCCCGGTCTTGTTACCGATGGTCGTGAAGTTCCCGGCCTTGAAGTTTCCGGTCTTGAAGTTCCTAGTCTCGATGGAACCGGGCGGCTTACGACAGGCCTGCCGGTTTTATCAAATGAAGGCAAGCGTTCTTTTACTGTTGGTGCTTTTGGGTTTCTCCTTACGAATAGATCCGAGCCGTCCCTCGCAGACGATGGTCTCGAATAGGTATTTCGGTAATCTCCACGGGTATATCTCGTCCTGACAACCACCGACCGAGAACGATAACCTCCGCCGTAGTAATGATTGTACCATACCGGGTTACGATACTGGTTCCAGCGGCGGAAATGCCCGTTATAGTAGTAATGCCAGTGGTAATGATAGCCATAGTAGGCGTGCCAATAGCGCGGTCTCCAGGGATGCCAGTAGCTCGGGTAGTAGTGCCACCGCCACGGCGAATGCCAGATCACATAGTTAGGTACATATATATAGCGGACCAGCGGCCATGACGCGATGACATAGGTAGTGTTGTCACGCACTTCCACAGGTTCATCGCGGCGTTCTTTATTGCCATTGTAGCCCGGGTTGGGCGTTTCTCCATTGTCAGAGAGTGCATTGGGTTCAATAATATAGTCTTTGCCGTAAAGGTCTTCGTCTCCGATGAGCTGGATCAGTACCTGTCCGTCTTCTTTTTTCTCCACAAAAAACACCGCCACATCCTGATCTTCGCGATCACTTACGGCCACTTTCAATGTAATGGTGTGCAAATTTCCGTCCGCGTCGTCAGAAACGCGGATATAGTCAATGTTGTCATCCCCGTCGAGATCGAGGTTATTGATCTCGGTTTCTTCATCATTCAGCTTTCTTTCAAAGCCTTCGAGGGTCTCCGATTCCTGAAATAATTTCAGTACCGCGTAAAGGTTCAGGTTATCGCCCGGTAAGTCGAGTTTTTCCTCTTCTGCCTGTGCTTTCGCGTTTAGCCCGCTGAGCATGCACGCGATCATGATGATAAAGGAAGCGAGATTTTTCATAACTGGAAGTTTGAGGCAATGTAAGGAAATACTCTCAACGGGCGAAGCTACCTGTGTTATTTCACCCACACACCATTTAACATCACTTTCAAAACCTTTCGTGTAGCGCTGATGTCCTGCAAAGGATTGCCATGGACTAGCACCAGGTCTGCAATTTTGCCTTTTTCAATGCTGCCCAGCTTGTCCTCAATTCTGAAAAAACGTGCATTTTCCATGGTAGCAGCCATAATGACCTCTTTCGGACTGATGCCGCTTTCCACAAATAACTCCATTTCACGCTGATAAGCCCAGCCCATTTCGGCATAGGTGATCATGGAATGCGAGCCGACTACGAGATGTACACCTGCCTTTTTTAACTTTCCGGTCAATGCCTTCATATTTCCAAAGGCAGTCAGTCTGGCGGTGTCAAGAGGTAAATCCGGGGCGGCCTGATACTCGAAAGCGCCAAGCGTTGGGCTGACGAAGGTGCCTTTTCTGACCAAGAAATGAGCTAATGTGTCAGCCAGCGGTCCATTGACATTCACTTTTTCCCAAAAGTCGTACCGCCCCTGTTTTCGTGCATTGTTGTCCGCAAGTACCAGCTGGCGGTATTTTTCTCCCTCGATCTGCGGTTGCAGGGACAATCCGAATGAGGTAATGTGTTCTATTCCATCCAGCCCGGCGTTAATCGCTTCCATCGCCTCCGTAGTTTCCAAATGACCCGTTACAGGGAGCCCACGGCTGTGCGCTGCCTTGCATACCTCGCGGATAATACCCGAAGGAAGCCGAAAGTAGACCTTAATCACGGACGCGCCCCGGTCTGCCATTTTATTGACCTGATTCACAGCTTCCTCAGCATCTCTGACCACATAAGCGTCTTTCGGATAGGCAGGAGGGAACATGTCAATGTGCGGATCAGCGAGAAACAACCTTGGAATCGGCTTGCCGGATTTTCTTTCCCCGTCATAGGCTTCGATCCATGCGCCCGGATCGCGGACGGAGGTAACCCCGTTTTGAAGAAACATCGCGGGAAGGTCCTTTACCCCGTCCAGGTGAAAATGTGAATCTATAAAGCCTGGAAGCAATGTGAGACCCTTCCCGTCCACTATTTTTGCCCCGCCCGGAATGGTAACTTCGCCAAGTTTACCAACTTCTTTGATCATTCCATTTTCTACAATCACACATCCATTCAGGACAGGGTCTGCTCCCGTTCCATCGATGATAGTGGCCCCGGTAATGGCAATTGTACCTTTCCCTACCGGAATTTCCTTGCGATTGATCTCCTTGATGACATTGGGCTTACCGTCGCCATCAGTTGGGGGGGTACCGCAACTGAGCACGAAAGCTACGCTGCAAAAAGCAATGATAGTCTTAATCTTTTGAAGGAAATGCATGAAGTGATTGGCCAAGTAGAGGTTTTAGGAAATCGCACTGGTTTGAACAATGATCCGATGCTAATTCCAAAAGAAGAAACCGTTGTGATTATAACTACACGCCTTCGGAAGTCATAATAATCTGTTGCATAGTGCCGTCCTGATTGTAGCGCAGCCGGTCCAGACAAACCGATCGCCGGTGGCTGCTTCCGTTTGGTAAAGCACCAATGTGGTAAAAGAAGTATGATTCATTTCTAAAATCAATGATGGCGGGACGGTTGGTTTCACAATTAAAAACAGTCTCATTAAGTATTCCTTTGAAATCCCAGGGACCAAGAATGTCCCTGCTCATGGCGTACGCGACTTTTTCGGGAAACTGATATCCGTATGACAAATAGTACCAGCCGTTTCGTTTATGAATGTGGGCACCTTCCTGGAAATCGGGCAGGTCAATGATGTGTACCGGGCCGTCGAGTTCAATCATGTTTTCTTTCAACCGGGCAAAATAGCAGGTTCCATTTCCCCAGAAAATATAGGTTTGTCCATCATCGTCAACAAGAACTGTCGGGTCGAGGTTTGCCTTTTCATTTTCGGTAGGCGGCAGCATGTCGTGTGTGATCATCGCAGATCCACGTGCATCTTCGAATGGACCAGCGGGAGAATTGGAAACAGCCACACCGATTGCTTTGCCCGATAGTTCAGCGTGCGTAACTGACACATACCAGTAAAATTTCCCGCCGCGCTGAATTACTTTCGAAGCATAAGCATCGCCCGACGACCATTTAAAATCAGTAGCCCTCAGTAATATGCCGTGATCTTGCCAATGTATCAGATCATTGGACGAAAAGCCGAGCCATGTATTCATCACATAACCGGAATGGCCGATCCCGGCCTCGTCGTGGCCGGTATAGAGGTATACGATCCCGTCATGTACCAATACCGTCGGATCAGCGGTAAAGAAATGTTTGATAATAGGATTACCAGTCACTTGCCGATTCATTTTTTACTGTTTTGGCTAACAGTAAAATCTCCTAAAACTTTGTGCCTGAGGAATGGATTTCAGTGACTGATGTTTTAGCCACCCGCCTTTTTTCTTTTAACAGTTTGTAATTTTTGTGGTGTGCCAATGCGGGGTCAAGTCGTTCGAACAATCCCTGGTTTTTGAATGCGTACCAGTTGATTTTCAGTAGATAGAGACTTACGTAGGAGCGGGGATGGTCAAAGATAAATTTGCCGGTTTTGGAGAGTACTTCTTGTCTTTCCAAATCCTGCTGAGCGACCCAGTAGTTCAAACTGTCCGTCTGATTTTTCTTGCGGGCACGCACTTCCTTCACAACATAGGCATTCAGCCGCGCGTCCGATGGTTGCTGGATGCTATCCCAGTACATCCGCCATTCAGGATTGCTTTTCGAATGTGTCACCACGGATTTGGAAACGTCGGTAGTATCCAGCCGGACCTGGGTGCCGGAATCAAAAAAGAAAGTCAATGAGCCCTTCATTTGCGATACCTGTAACTGGTACAGGTCGGGAACCAGGTTCCGGTCCATTTGCAGGTGGGTAGTGTCGAAGCCGAGCTTAATGGAATGGACCACAGCCGCAAATCCTTTTTCACGTGTGAGTAAAATGGCTTTACGACCATTCAAAACGGCGGGTGCGTCAATGCTGATTTTTACATTTTGGGAAAATGCATTGGTAACGAACGCAAGAAGGAAGAGAATTTTATACATCGGCAATCGGCTTTCGGCAATCGGATTTGGGCCGTAGGCGATGAGCAACAGGCTATAAGCAATCGGCTTTCGAAAATTAGTAAAAAAAACTGACGGCCGAAAGCCGACCGCCGAAAGCTAAAAACTGACTGCCGAAGTTACTTTATCTCTATCTTCGCCACTACCGGCTGATGATCCGATGGATAGCGCTGTTCTTTGGCATCTGTTAAAACGCCGTATTTGAGTACGTCAATATTCTTGCTCACAAAAATGTAATCGATCCGTTTGTCCATTGGCGCATCGAATTTGAAGCTGTTGAATGTTCCTTCCGGGCCATATGGTGCTTGCTTGGTAACGTTATGCGCGTCATTAAGCAGGTTACTGATCGTTTTGATCTGCTCGGTGTCAGGGGTGGAATTGAAATCACCGGTTAGCAGAACGGTGGATTTTCCCGCGATTTCATTAATCTTTTTTACCATCAAATGCCCCGACTGGCGGCGCGCTTCTACACCCTGGTGATCGAAATGTACATTGAAAAAGAAGAACTCTTTTTTACTTTTCAAATCCTGAAATTTTCCCCACGAGCAAATCCGATTGCAGCAGGTTGCATCCCAGCCTTTTCCCGGCTTATCCGGCGTTTCGCTAAGCCAGAAATCTCCTGAGTTAAGCAATTTGAAACGGTCTTTCCTATAAAATATCGCAGAATGTTCGCCACCTTCCTGACCATCGTCACGACCTTTTCCTATGAATGCGAAATCTTTCAACTCGACCACATCCCTCAGCTGGCCGATCAGTGCTTCCTGTACGCCAAACAAATCGAATTCGTGAAATTGAATGAGGCCTTTGACGTTTTCCTTACGGTTTGGCCAGGCATTTACGCCATCGTTGGCAGTGTTGTAGCGCAGGTTGTAGGTGGCCAGATTGATTGTGTTTTTTTGTGCAAATGATGTTTCGGCCAATGCGAAAAGCAATGCCAGCAAAAGGGTAATTTTTTTCATTGTAATTAAATGGTTGCGGACTTTTTAAAATAAAAGAAAGACCCCGAAGGGGTCTCCTGTAATCGGGTGAAACTATTTTCCTTTCTTTGGGATCAAAAATTTGCCTACAACTTCGCCGTCGTCACGGATCATTTTCATATCCAGCTGTTTCCTGGTAACATGTAGTTTGATCAATGTGCGTTTACCTTCCAGCGGGCCACCACCGATTACGATCGGGTAGTTGTGGGTTGCGTCGGGCTCGTGTGTCATATACCGGTGCGTATGCCCGGAGATTTGCAGGTCAATTTTTGACTTGTTCAAAATCGGCCCGAACATTTCTCGGCAATGCAATGTACCATGCCAGTCGCCGGAATGGTAGGGCGAAATGTGGATCAAAACAATGCGGAAATCTGCTTTTTTGAACTCTGCGGATTCCACCTCTTTTTCAAGCCACTTTTTCTGAACTTCCCGGTACCGGTCAAATGCGGATAACCCGCCATATTCGACGCTGTCATCCGTTTTGTCCTCACCCGAATCCAGTACTACAAACCTGACGGGGCCGCGAGTGAATGCGAAATAGTATTTCTGGTCGGGGTAAGCATAGTATTCGGGAATGTGCCGTGAAAAACTTCCCCGGCACTCATGGTTTCCCTGAGTGAGCAAGAACGGAAACTCGGTCGCAAAAATATCCACAGAAGGCTTGATCAGGTGGTCTACCATTTGCTGTTCCTCTGTAACCCAGTCAAAGCAGTCGCCATTAAACACTACAAAATCGTAGTCGCGGGTGTTGCCAGTATACCCGTGGCGATAAAGCAGCTGCGGAATGATCTGAGGCCGGTCATGAATGTCATTGAAGATCACCATTTTAAACTCGTCTTCATTTTCGCCCCACGTTTTGAAGCCGTACAATGGGCTGGCAATGGTTTCTCCGAACTCTACTTTGGAGCCTTTGTAACCTGTCACCTCAGTCGAAACGATCTTGTACTTGTGCTCCGTTCCTGCATTAAGGCCGGTCAATGTAACTTTATTGATGCGGTTATTGGCCTCGATCAGACCATTATTATAGCCAAATTCGCGTTTGCTCGTGTAAGTACCGGCACCGTATTCCACCCAGCTGAAACAGTTTTTATGGGTGATCCACATAATGGTCACCTCATTGGTGCCCATATTTTGCAGGTAAGGCCCGGCTACAAAATGATTTTTTTCTTCAACCGGCAATGCATCTCCGGCCTGGGAAGCTGACAGGGGCAACAAGCTCAGCGCCCCTATCTGTGACATTTTTTCAAGAAACGACCTTCTGTCTGAAAGCATATTAATTAAGGGTTAGGAATAGCAAGTTAGTATTTTACTCCCAATTCGGGTTCTGCGAAAGATTGGTGTTCAATAACCTTTCTTGCTTTGGAATAGGGTATAGGTAGTCTTTGTTTTCGTCAAACTTCTTGGTAATGTGTCCGTTAATGATAATATTTCCGCCTTTGACGCCATTTTCGAGGAGAATTTCGCTGCCCAATTTTAATAGTTGCGCACCGGGAACCGTCGGTTTGGTGCCTTCGTAAATCACGAGGTCAACCTTACCATTCCTGTCCAGATCATAGCTGCCGGGACCTGGGAAGTACATTCCTTTGTACTGTTTGGTCAGGAGCTGGCCTTCTTTCCAGCGGATAATGTCGTCCCAGCGGAAGAAGTTTTCCATCACCAGTTCCACACGTCTTTCTCTGCGGATTTCAAGGATCACACCTGCATTTTTGCCGGACAATTTCGTGTACATCTGTGCCTGGTACGGGTCCGGCTTCGCATTGGCGTCGGCCAGGTTAATGTTGGGCATTCCCACACGGTCACGGATCAGTTTGGTCGAAATGTCAAGATCGTCCTGTGTCAATGTGCCTTTTTCCGCTTTTGCTTCTGCGAAGTTCAGCAACACCTCCGCATATCGGAAGATTGGCATGTCGGTAATGTCCTTTCCGAATGTATCCCACTTAGGCTCGGAAACGAATTTGATCAGCTGATAACCCGTCACCGTAGCGCCAAACTCTGGTACCAATGGTGTCGACTCGCCAATGCGGGTGTAGCCTGGTGTGCGGATAGACTGCGTCAGGCGTGGGTCACGTTTCTGGACCTCGTCGTAAAACTGCATCGTTTCGTAACCTTTGATATCCGTAAAACGCGTTCCATCGGCCATCAAATAGCTGTTCACCAGCTTTTTTTCAAGTCCCGGCTTGCCATACGAAGCCGTCATTGTGTAATAGTTGAGGTTGTGATAAACCTGCAACTGATCGCTGAAATCGCGACCGAGAATGACTTCCTCGGCGATGGAATTATCGGCAGAGAACAGTTTGAGATACGCAGTTGCCGGAGTGTCTTTGTAGATGCCGTAGCCACTGTTTTTCATCAGGTCTTGTGAAGCTTCAATGCATTCATCCAAGAATTTTTCAGAGTCGGGAAGGTTAAATTCCGTGTGATACTTGCGGTAGGTACCTTCGTACAATGCCATGCGCGACTTCAATGCGAGTGCCGTCCATTTGGTAATAGTATTCACCTGGCGTGTGCCGTCGAGGTTAGCGATCGCGAAGTCAATGTCGGCCATTACGGAGTCCATCACCAGCGTTCTCGGATCTCTTGCCTTGGTTAGCAGATCCTGGTCTTCCACTTCGATCGTGGAAGAATACCAGGGCACATCGCCGAAGCGTTTCACCATTCCGAAGTAAAAGTAAGCCCGGAAGAAACGTGCTAATCCATTGTATTTCGCAACTGCTTTTTTGTCTGTGCATTTACCGGAATTGGCAAGGAAGTAATTGATATTACGCAAGTTGGTCCAGGTCCAGCCACCACCACTCGTCGGCACGATCCTGGTTCCCTGCAATTCATCCCGCAAGCTGTTTTTGACTACATTATCCACATCTTCATTATATACATCCTCCGCACTCGGCAGGGCGTTGTAGAATGAATTGGTATAAAGAAGCAGGTCATTTTCTGTATTAAAAAATGTTTCCGGCGCAATGGCTTCCTTGGGTAGCTGGTCCAGGTCGCAGGCGGTGAGCCCAACAGCCAGCAGCATGATATATATGAGCTTTTTCATCATTCTAAAAATTTGAGTCGTCAGATTAGAAATTGAGGTTTAAACCGACTGAATATGTTTTGGACAAAGGGTAAGTCCGTCCATTGGTACCGTCACCGTCAAATTGTTCAGGATCAATGTATTTGCTTCTCAATGGCGTGTAAGTAAGCAGGTTTTCGCCGCTCACATAAATGCGCGCCCTTGGAATCCGGGCCAGTTTGCTGATGCGTTCAGGGATTGTGTAGCCGATCACGACATTTTTGAGTCTCAGATAACCAATGTTCTGGATATAGCGATCGTTTCGGGCATTCAGGTCGCCGCCGCCGTTCAATGCTGTGTAGCCTCTCAGGATCGGAAAGTACGCGTCGGTGTTTTCAGGAGTCCAGACGTCTTCTTCAAATTTTTCAGGAATAAAAGAGTAGTAAGGACGTGAGTAGGGCCCCCAGAACTTATCCGCATTAGCTCCTGGATACCAGTTTCTGCGAACGATACCCTGTGCCAGGGCAGAAAAATCAAGACCTCCCCACGATGCTCCGATGTTCATGCCATACCGGAACCTTGGGTTGGCATTACCGATGATTTTGAGGTCACCATGATCAGCCAATGTGTTGGCGCCTTCCGAAATTTTACCGTCACCGTTCACATCAATGAATTTGAGGTCGCCGGCCTGCAACTTGCTCCATTCGCCCGGGGCGCTCAGCCGCTGCTTATTAACCAGTGTCTGGTCTACCTTATAGGCCTGTGCCTCTTCATTGGTTTTGAAATAGCCATCAATGGAGTAGCCCCACATTTCGCCGATTTTTTGTCCCTCGTACCGGCTAGACAGGATTTTGTTCGGGTTGTCGTATTTCGTGATCGTCGATACATAATCCGAAAGCATGAAGGACGCATTGTATGCGAATGTCTTGCCTGCCAGCTTGAATTGGTCCCGCCATGCGAGTGAGATTTCAAATCCCTTGGTTTCCAGGTCTCCCGCATTCTCGGTAGGAACAGTTGCGCCATATACCAGCGGCAGTACCTTGCCCGGAATCAGCATGTCGGAAGTTTTGCGGATGTATGCGTCAAATGCAAGATTCAGCCTGTTTTTCAACAGATCAGCGTCCACACCAATGTTGGAAGTCGTTGCCGATTCCCATGTCAGTCCGGCAGAGATCGGGTTCGGGCTGTCGACGTAAGAAAGTTTCTGGCCATTGGTGATCCAGCTTGACAGCGCCACGGGCATTGTCGAAATGTAGGGATAGAAGCTGGCCGAACTTGGATTATCATTGAATTTTGGAGGTAGCTGGTTACCGAGCGTTCCGTAAGATGCGCGGATTTTTAGGTTGTTTACTACGCCTTTCAAAGGTTCAAAAAAGTCCTCCTCGCTGATGCGGTAACCTGCCGAAACCGACGGGAAGAAACCATATCTCCTGCCTGCGCCAAACCGGGAAGTACCATCGTACCGACCATTGACTTCAAACAAATATTTACCACTGAAATCATAATTCAGGCGAAAGAATGCGCCGAAAAGTGAGTATTGGTAAGATCCGCCATTCACCAGTTGTTCCCCGGTTCCGAGGTTAAGGTCATTTAGGCTCTCGGACAAAAGATTTTTACGCGAACCTGTGAGTGCCTGATGTTTGCGCGTTTCATAGTTCATCCCGATTGTCGCACCTAAAAAATGCTTTCCAAAGTTTTGATTAAAAGAAGAAAACACATTGGTAACGTGCATTGGATCAAACCATAATGTCTTTTTCAACTGGTCGGTATTGTAATTCGGGACCGCTGCCAGGATGCCAGGCTGAATGGAGTATTGGGCAACTGCTGACCGGTACCAGTCGTCGGCAATGTAGAATGAGTAGGAATGATTGGCAACCAGGTTCCAGGATTTGGTAAAATCAATGGTAACCGAGTTAATGGTCGTGAGCTCGTGTATCTTCTTCTCTCCGCCCGCTGCTCCTTTCAAAAGATTGGCGAACAACCCGTCACCAATGGAGTAGTTGTTTTTTAATGTATTATAAGTAGCCGTTCCGTCGGGGTTTTGAGGTGCGTAGGCTGGCATTGCATGCACAGTAATTGCCACAAAATTCGCATTCGCACCGCCTTCAAGCCCTGGGTATTTGTATCTGGAATCGAAATATTGCGTGTTATTGCTCACTTTCAGCCATGGCGTCAGCTGCGCGTTGACCTTGCTTCTGAAAGTATAGGAATTGAACCGGTCGGTATTGATCTTCATAATCCCATCTTTCTGAAAAGCCGATCCTGAGAGGAAGTAATTGATCTTCTCAGTACCGCCGGAGAGGCTGAGGTTATGCTGCATAGACGGCTCCGTCATATCGAAGATCGTGTTCCACCAGTCGTAGTTTCCGTAGTAATTGTAAATGTCCTTGCCATTCACATTTTTTACCACAGTCCACGGACGGGCTGCATTCTCTGTTTTGTCGTATCTTCTGGCTTCCAGTTCGGCATAGTCTTCGTCGGAATACCGGGTGTAGGTATTTCCTGTTGCCCGTTTGAATGCCTCATCATTCAATTTGGTATGTTCGTAACCATTGGTGAGGAAGTTAGTGCTGACGGTAGGCGTCGACCAGCCGAAGTTGTTGCTGTATGTAACACTGGTTTTACCGCTTTTCGCAGTTTTGGTAGTCACCAAAATAACCCCGAATGCTCCACGTGCACCGTAAATGGCCGAGGCAGCAGCATCTTTCAGTACCGAAACTGATTCTACGTCGTTAGGGTTGATCCGGTTGATATCACCAGGAATCCCGTCGACAAGTACCAGCGGGCCGCCGCCGTTAATGGAAGTTTCACCGCGCACGTTCAGGCTTCCTCCCGATCCCGGGGCACCTGTACCAAAAGTAATGTTCAGGTTAGGCACCATGCCTTGCAATATTTGTGACATATTATTCAAAGGCCTGTTTTCCAGGTCTTTGGCCTGAACCTGTGTTACTGCGCCGGTGAGGTTTACCCGTTTCTGGGTACCATATCCCACCACGACTACTTCTGACAATGCCTTGTTGTCGGCTTCCAATGTTACATTGATCGACGTGCGGTTACCTACCACGATTTCCTGAGAGATATAGCCGACGAAACTAAAAACCAGCACCGATTCTACATTCGGTACCACCATTTCAAATTTCCCCTGACTGTCGGTCGTCGTGCCCTGCGAGCTTCCTTTCAAAACCACACTCACACCCGGTAACGTACCCTGCCCGTCGGACGAGCTAATGGTACCGGTCACATTGATTTCCAGCGGCAGGACATAGTTTTGCAGCCTTTCTTCCAGTTCAGGAATGACAGATTCTTCTTTACTGAGCCTGCTTTTTGCCAGCACGATCTGGTCGTTGATTACCCGGTAGGTAATGCCGCGGGCAACCAGGAGCTGGTCCAGTACTTTGGAGAGTTTCTGATTTTTTACATCAATGCTCACATTTTCCCGAACCGAAACGCGACTGCTGTAAACAAACCGCGTGTTCACTTTTTGCTGGATCTGGTTTAATGCTTCTTTAAGCGAGACATTTTTCAGGCTCAGCGTCATGTCCTTACTCAATACCGATTGAGCAGAAGTTTCTTTTGCGTAGCTGGCGCCTGCCAGCGTGGCGACGAGAATCCATTGAAGCAGTCCAATGCGCATAATTTTTCGCCAGTCGACCGGCTTGTTACGTACTGATTTTTGCATAATTTTGATTGTCTGATGGTTAAGCACTGTTGGGTAAAAACATCCCTTTTGTTCGGTGGTACGATTTGAAAGGGGTGAAATCTTGGACCGGGGGTGGTGGTACACTCCCGGTTTTTTCATGGCGGAATAGATATGTAGGTCATGATGAGGATATATATAGGTTATTCACATGGTGTTCCGCTGATCCTGATGTTATTGCCCGATATGGTATAGGATGCTTCCAGGGTGGTACAAAGCATTTCCAGGATACCAGGTAAGGGTTGCGATTCGAAATTGGCGGTTACGCTGCACCGGGAAATTTCCGGATTGGAGAGGCTGATACTGACATTAAACCGCTTTTCAAGTTGCTGAACGATCTTGTTGAGCGGAGTTTCTTCAAATACAATGCTGACAGGTTCATATATTTCTTTGCGTGCCTGCTCGGGTATCTGCTTGGATATGAGCCGCCTCGAACCTATTTCAAATAATGCCTGCTGTTTTGGTTTCAGTATCACCTGCTGAGGCTTTTGCTCTGTACCTGGCGTGGTAACTTCCACTGTACCAGTGACCACATCCACCTGAAAAACCTTTTGTGCAACAGGCGCTTTTACATTGAAACTGGTACCCAGCACGCGGATCACCATTTCGCCGCTCTGAATCATGAATGGACGGCTCTTGTCTTTGGTAATGTCAAAAAAGCCTTCTCCCGAGAAAGCAACCAATCTTTTATCCTCTTCGAAATCCCTGGGGTAAGTGATCGCAGCATCCGGGCGCATGGATACAGAACTTCCGTCGGGCAGGTGGTGGATCACGATCCGGTGTTCCTCATTCACGAAGTGCGTTAGTTCATTTTCTGCTTTTTCTTCCAGCTGCTCTGTAACCGTAAGCTGTGTTGTTTTCTTAAATGGATTGATAAAATACAATCCTAAAACCAACAGTACCGATGCTGCAAGCCCGGTGATCCATCGCCAATGCAGCATTCTGGCAGGCTGCTCATCGGCCTGTTCCAGTTCCGCCCTGATATTTTTGAATGTATCATTTTGAATCTCTCGCGACTCTGCATCCGGGAGGTGGTCCAGATAGCGGGTTTCTCCCTGCAATGATGCGTACCAGGCTTCCACCAATGCTTTTTCCTCTTCGGTGCATTGGTCAAGCAAATATTTTTCGAGTAAAAGGGGCGATATTTCGGGGGGCTTCATTGCTTAAAGTCTGTTACAAACTTCAAGTCGCGTGCCGGGAGCCTGACCCTTAGTCCGGATCAGAATTTTTTTAACAAAGAGGAAAAAAGAGCACAGCGCAGATCATATGTTCTTTCAAATGCTCCCTCAGTATCCGCAAAGCCTTGGTAATGTGTTGTTCGACAGTCTTTTCTGAAATGGTAAGCTGTTCGCCGATATGTTTGTTGGACAAGCCCTGGCGGCTGAGGACAAACACTTCCTGACATTTGGGCGAAAGCAGGTGAAGGCCTTCTTCGTACCGGTGTTGCAAATCAGAAGCAAGGGTATGCTGGTCGGGAAGTTCGGAAGAATCGGTGCGCATCAGCTCCCACTGGTCATAATGATGCTGGCGGGTGAACTCTTTCCGGTAGAAGGAAATGATTTTTTTCTTGGCAACAGAAAACAGAAATGATTTGCAGCACTGAATGTCATCGCGGCGCCCCCGTTGCTGCCATAAGCTTACAAAAAGCTCTTGAATAATTTCCTGAGCAGCAAAACGGTCATTGACCTTGCTGTAAGTGTAGTTGAATAAGGACTTGAAATAACGGTTGTAAAGTTCTTCAAAAGCGAGTTCATCACCTTGTCCGCTAATCAGGATCAGGATATTTTCATCGGAACAGGTAGAGTAGATGGAGTTCATAATGAAGACGGCCTTAAAATCAGATTTACTTTCTTCGAAAAGATTTACAAAATTCGCACTTAAATTAATGTTAAGCTCTTTAAACAGATTAAGTAATCTCATTCTTTTTTTTACTTTCTTAACAAAAATTTAACCTGATCATACCTCTACAATCATTTGATGAATGAACAATTATCCGCAGGCTTCACGCATACTGGTAGCTATTGACTGTATCATATTCGGCTTTGACGGAAAGGATATCAAACTGTTGCTGATCAAACGGAATTTTGAACCTGAAAAGGGGAAATGGTCATTAATGGGTGGTTTTCTTAATCAGGATGAAGATCTTTCCGACGGCGCAGCGAGGATATTATATAATCTGACAGGCCTGAAAGATATATATGTAGAGCAGCTCGAAACATTCGGGAAAGTCAATCGCGACCCGGGCGAAAGGACAGTTTCAGTTGTATTTTTTGCATTGATACAAATAGATGACCACGATGCCGAAGCTGTAAAAAGCCACAATGCTTCGTGGATCACGCTGGAAAGCCGCCCAGGGCTGATATTTGATCACGAACAAATGGTGAACCAAGCCATTGAACATTTGAAATACAAGGCCGCATTGCACCCCATCGGCTTTGAACTCCTTCCGGAACGGTTTACCATTCCACAATTACAAAAACTTTACGAGGCGATCTACAATATCCCGATCGACCGGCGAAATTTCAGCAGAAAGTTGCTTTCCACAGGCCTCCTGATCGATACAGGGTATAAAAATAGCAACAGTACCACCAAGAAAGCAGCCTTGTACAAGCTGGATGTAGTGAAGTACAAAGAGAAATTTCACTCATTCTGGAATTTTATGCCCGACTCCATGAAACAGTCGTAAGGGTGAGCAAGTACTTTCCAGTCTCTTCTTTATAAATTGATCAACTGGCGGGGTGCTGCCGGTGAAATTCTTCAATTTTAATTGTGTCAATTGTACACTATAATCAAATTTATTTATATTTGTTAGTTGATTAGTTAAATTGAAGGAAAAAGTCGGAACCTTACCATATCCTAAGCCGCAATATGAAAGAAAACTACGTGATCGGAATTGATTTTGGTACCGATTCGGTACGTGCATTGGTAGTCAACGCAAACACGGGAGAGCAGGCGGGTACCGCGGTGGCCGAGTACACCCGCTGGAAACAGGGGAAATACTGTGACGCATCAGTTTCGCAATTCCGCCAGCATCCGCTGGACTATCTGGAGGGGCTGGAAAGCGCCGTGTCGAGAGCATTGGAACAATCGCCGGAACATGTCAGGGAAAATATAAAAGGAATATCGGTTGATACCACGGGTTCAACACCGGTGGCAGTTGACAGAAATGGTACTCCATTGTCTCTGTTGCCCGAATTTGCTGAAAATCCGAACGGTATGTTCATTCTTTGGAAAGATCATACCGCTAATGCAGAGGCTGAGGAAATCAACAAACTTGCGCACGGCTGGTCGGTGGACTACACGAAATATGTAGGGGGCATTTATTCATCGGAATGGTTTTGGGCGAAAATCCTGCGCACATTACGCATAGATGCGGCGGTACGGGAACATGCTTACTCATGGGTGGAGCATTGCGACTGGATATCGGCCGAACTTACCGGGGTTACTGATCCATTAACATTGAAAAGATCGCGCTGCGCGGCAGGGCATAAGGCATTGTGGCATCAGGATTTCGAAGGATTGCCGTCCAATGCGTTTTTTACCGAGCTGGACCCACTGCTCGATGGTCTTCGCGACCGGCTTTTTGCTGACACAACTACGTCGGACAGACCTATGGGCACCATTTCGCAGGCATGGGCCGACAAGCTGGGTATACCTACTGATGTAATCATAGGTGTAGGCGCGTTTGATGCGCATATGGGTGCCGTAGGCGCTTTGATCGAACCTTATTCGTTGTGTAAAGTGATCGGTACCTCTACCTGCGACATGCTCGTGGCGCCAAATGGAGAGGTCGGGCATTTGCTCATTAAAGGAATTTGCGGACAGGTGGACGGCTCTATTGTTCCCGGTATGCTGGGAATGGAGGCGGGACAATCGGCGTTTGGGGACATTTACGCATGGTTTGCCAGGTTGGTTGTGGAACCGGTCAGGACTTTGTTGGGAGAGGAAGCAGCGCAGGAGTTATCGAAGAAGTTACTTCCGCATTTAGCCGCCCAGGCTTCTCAGCTACCTGTTACAGAAAAAGACATCATTGCCGTCGACTGGCTGAATGGTCGTCGTACTCCTGACGCCAAACATACATTGAAAGGGGCGATCCTTGGCCTGAACCTGGCCAGTGATCCTGCCAGAATATTTAAAGCATTGGTAGAGGCAACAGCCTATGGTTCCAAAAGCATCGTGGAACGTTTCCGAAATGAAGGCGTACCGATCCATCAGGTGATTGCGATTGGCGGTGTTGCAAAAAAATCGTCATTCGTGATGCAGACGCTGGCGGATGTACTGAACATGCCCATTAAAGTGGCTGCTTCGGAGCAGGCTTGCGCTTTGGGTGCGGCGATGTTTGCTGCCGTTGCGGCCGGCGTCTACGAGACATTGCCGGAAGCGCAGGAAGCTATGAGTTCGGGATTTGATGCCGTATATCAGCCCAGGCCAGAGCAATCGGCTGTATACCAAACGCTTTATCAGAAATATTTACAGTCTGGCGCTTTCCTGGAAAACGAATTTTTACAAAAAGCAGCAGCAGTCCCGGCCAATTCCTACTCCGATACTTTTTAACAACTGTCTTTCACGATATAATGCTTGATTTAAAACAATTTGAAGTTTGGTTTGTCACAGGTAGTCAGCATTTGTACGGCGAGGAAACACTCCGCCAGGTTGACGAGCACTCCCAGATTATCAGCAGGTATTTTGACCAGTCGCCGGTAGTTCCGGTCAGGGTCGTTTTCAAACCGGTAGTGAAGACGCCGGACGAAATTTTTAACATTATTCAGGAAGCAAACTGCGCGCCACATTGCATTGGCATTGTAGCATGGATGCATACTTTTTCGCCAGCCAAAATGTGGATCAGGGGATTGCAGATCCTGCAAAAGCCGCTGCTGCATTTACATACCCAATATAACCGTGACATTCCCTGGGCGGATATCGACATGGATTTCATGAACCTGAACCAGTCAGCGCATGGCGACCGGGAGTTTGGGTTTATCATGACCAGAATGCGGCTGAACCGGAAAGTGATCGTTGGACATTGGCAGCAGGAACATGTGGTGGACGGACTTAGCCAGTGGATGCGCGTAGCAGCAGGCAGACACGATCTGAAAGGTGCGAAATTCGTAAGATTCGGAGATAATATGCGGCAGGTTGCGGTTACGGACGGAGATAAAGTAGCTGCTGAAATGACATTTGGATTTTCGGTCAATACCCACGCTGTGGGTGATCTGGTGGAAGTGATCAACCAGGTTTCTGATGAAGAGGTAACTCAGTTAACAGACGAGTATCAGTCATTGTACAAGTTGGCGGCGGGTCTTGGAAAGGGTGGTGAGCGATACAATGCATTGCGGGACGCGGCGCGTATAGAGCTGGGGATGAAGTACTTCTTGGAGGACGGTAATTTTAAAGGTTATACCAACACATTTGAAGACCTGCATGGCATGAAACAATTGCCGGGTATTGGGTCACAGCGCATGATGGCTGCTGGGTATGGATACGCAGGTGAGGGCGACTGGAAAACTTCGGCGATGGTACGTGCGCTGAAAGTAATGGCTAGCGGGCTGGATGGAGGCAATTCGTTTATGGAAGACTATACCTACCATTTCAATCCGGCCAATAACCTGGTACTAGGCTCGCATATGCTCGAAATTTGTCCGTCAATTGCGGCGGGTCAGCCTTCCTGTGAAATCCATCCGCTGGGGATAGGAGGGAAGGAAGATCCTGTGCGGCTGGTTTTCAATGCACCGGCGGGACCTGCGATCAATGTTTCTCTGGTGGATATGGGCAATCGTTTCAGGTTGCTGGTGAATGAAGTGGAGGCTGTCGCTGCGCGGGAAGAGCTTCCCAAATTACCGGTGGCGAGGGTGCTTTGGAAACCAGCGCCGGATATGCACGCCGGTTGTGCCGCATGGCTGTATGCAGGAGGGGCGCACCACACGGTTTTCAGCCAGAACCTTACTACTGACCATATCGAAGCATTTGCAGAAATGACTGGTGTGGAGCTGGTAGTAATCGACAAGAACACGTCATTGAGACAGCTAAAAAATGAGCTGCGGTGGAGTGAAGCCTATTACAGATAAAGAGCAGATCATGTCAAAATACACCTATTTGAAAGAGTTGGTTTACGAAGCCAACATGGAAATTCCGAAGGAAGAGCTTGCTATCGTCACATTCGGTAATGTCAGCGGGGTCGACAGGGCTGCAGGTGTGGTGGCGATCAAGCCCAGCGGCGTCCCCTATCACCGCCTGAAAGTGGAAGATATCGTGATCGTGGATTTGGATAATGTGCTGGTGGAAGGAAATATGCGTCCTTCCTCGGACACCAAAACGCACACATTGCTCTATAAAAACTTCCCGACAATCGGCGGGGTTTGTCATACGCATTCCACGTACGCGGTGGCCTGGGCGCAGGCCATTACGCCCATACCTAACCTGGGTACCACGCATGCGGACCATCTAACAGTGTCTATACCAGTTACTGAAATAATGTCCGACGATATGATCCAGAGGGATTACGAGCTGGAAACAGGGAATCAGATCATGGATGTTTTTAAGAAAGAAAACCTAAGTCCGGAAGAAGTAGAAATGGTGCTGGTGGCTTGCCATGGCCCTTTTACATGGGGCAAAGACCCGGCCAAAGCGGTTTACAATTCGATTGTATTGGAAGAAATTGCGAAAATGGCCTATCTAACCTTGCAGATCAATCCGGCGGCTGTTGCGATCAAGCAGAGCCTTTGCGACAAGCATTATTTCAGAAAGCACGGTAAAGACGCCTACTACGGGCAAGGCTGCTGATCCTTATTTTTTCTCGGAACGTTTGCTGGCAATGTTACGCATTTGCTGTAATGCCTCCTGGCGCGAAATGCGTTTTTCGCTGGATTTCGCTTCCTCGATTGCTTCTTTGGAAAAGCGGCCTTTGAAAAGATTGAATAGGGAAAAAAGCATAAAATAAGTTTTCTTAGCTAACGGGGAAATATTAACAACGCATATCCAAACATATGAAAGATATGGTTATAAAAAAACTACCGGCTGAGGAATTCGGCCGGTAGTCAAGACTTTATAAACGTTGAGTATAGTGGGTCGATGCAGGAGACAATTAGCTCATCACTTCTTTGCGAAGCTTACTGCCCGGGTGGAACTCATCTTTGATCCAACGAACAAAATTGTGAGAGTTGGTTTTGTAGATTTCCATGGATAATGGCTTAATACCACTGAACTCCACTTCTTTAACATACTGAGCATGTAACTTCAAAATCTCGGACAGTGTTTTGCTATCAGTTTTCATTCAATGTGTTGTGTTAAGGTTTACACTCTGTTGGTGCTCCATTAGTAAAAAGACGTACCTACATTTTAATTTTGCTTCGCATTATTCGAAAAATTATGAAAATATTTTAAATAGTTATATTTAACTATACTATTGGCTATGGAAACACAATTGGATATATCCTTTCCATTATCAAACTGTTACATTTTAGGGCAAATTGTAGACGTGTGATAATCAATACAGTTAACTATACAACAGGTTACAAAATAGCAGGGCAAAGTAACTTTAAATGTGATTTTTCAGAGAGAGAGCTTCTTTTTCAGGAAGGATATTTCCAGAGGTTTGGGGAGCAGGTCAATGATGTGCGGGCTTGCTTTTGCTTTCTCAATGTCCCTGGTATCGATCGTCGAAGAGAGCATGAAGATCTTGATCCTGGACCGTAGAAGATCCGGTAGATGGTCGAATTCGTCGATAAACTCAAATCCGTTCATATCAGGCATCTGTAAATCGAGCAAAATAATTGTTTCAGGTAGGGCAGGGCCTTCTGCCAATAAATACTTCAAAGCATCGCGTGCTGAATTGAAAGTCTTCACCGAATCAGTAATCCCGCTTTTTTTAAGGAGTTTTTCATAGATGAATAAATCAAAAGCGCTATCATCTATTAAAAAGAAGTTAAGCAGTGACTTCATGACGGGTCAGTTAAGTATAGAAGGAATGTTGATTTCAAAAATGCTACCTTGTCCTATTTTTGAATTTACACTAATATCGCCCCCTAATTTCGATATCGCCTCGTGTACAATATACAGTCCGATCCCGGAACCGCTGTTGGTAGCACCAGCGCGATAGAACATTTTGAAAATTTTATCCTGATCTGAATCCTTTATTCCGGAACCGTTGTCTTCCACAGTGATGGTAGCGTCGGTCTCGGTAGATTTGACGGTCAGGTGAACAAAAGGGTTAGGCTTATTTTTGTCCTGGAATTTGATAGCGTTGTTTATGAGGTTATTAAAAATGATCCTGAGCTTCATTACGTCGGAACGGAATATTCCTGACTGATCAATGTCTGTGGTCATTTTCAGATTGCCGTATTCGGGGAGGTACTGGATCGTTGCCTGAACTTCTGTCACAAGTTCTTCGAAACTGATATCCGTGACGACAGGTACGCCACGCGCATTTTTGTAATAATCGATAATGTTGATAATGAAAGTATCCAGCTTCTTGACCGACTGCCGGATGAGTTCCAGGTATTCATTTTGAGATTTAACGTCTTCTTCCAGCAAGGCAAGGTTCACAATACCCAGTACGGACATTAAGGGTGCCCTCAGATCGTGAGATGCACTATAAACAAACTTGTCCAGCTCCTCATTGGCCTTTTGCAGCTCTATATTGCGCTGTTTGAGATCTTCACGCGTTTTGTAAATATCGTAAGCATGCGTAATAGCATTTTCCACATATTTATAATCCCAGGGCTTGTCAATGAACCTGAAAACCTCACCTTTATTAATCGCGTCAATGGCCGCAGTGATGTCGGTGTGTCCTGTGATAAGTATACGGATAGGTTTAGGATAATCAAGCCTGATCTTCTCAAAGAATTGGACACCAGTCATGATCGGCATTCGCTGATCCGCAAGGATAATGCAGAAGTCCTTGGTGGTCAGAATATGCTCGGCCTCCATTACCGATGACGTGATGGTAATGTCGTACTGTTTACGAAATGAAGCCTTGAATGAATGCAGGTTATGCTCTTCATCGTCGATATACAGAATGGTTATTGCTTTGTCACTCATTGAGGTTCAGGGATAGGAAGCGTTGCTCTTTTAACCGGAAGTGTAATTAAAAATTCTGTTCCTTGTCCGACTTCCGTATTCACTTGAATGTTTCCGTGATGTACTTCGATTATTTTAAATACAATTGAAAGACCTAACCCTGTGCCATCTCCCACTTGTTTGGTGGTAAAAAACGGTTCAAATATTTTAGCACGTACCTCCGGAGTCATTCCCGGCCCGTTATCTTTCATGGAAATCGCAATGTGTTCAGGATCTTTCAGCCAGGATTTCACCCATATGGTAGGTGTTTTGTTTTCTTGTTTATCTTTCAGTAACGCATAAATTGAATTCGTAAGAATGTTCATGAAAACCTGGTTTAGCTTTCCTGCGTAGCATTCAATGCTAGGTATATTCCCTAATTCTTTTACCAAATGTATAGAATTCCCCATTTGATAGTTCAAAATAATCAATGTTGATTCCACACCCTCATTAATATTGACCAGGTTTAGGTCAGTCTCGTCTATGCGGGAGAATATTTTTAACCCTTTTACGATTTCAACGGTGCGGTGCGCGCCGTCCTCCATTCCTTTCAGCAAGGTAACCAGTTCCGTTTTGACGTAATCGAGATCCAGATCTTCCTTGAGCTGCTGTATCTCCTTCATTTTGAGTTTCAGACTGTCGATGCTGTCTACTTGCTCGACCTCATCATAGGAGTCCAGAATTTCAAGGATATCATCAATGTCACGGCGTAACGGCCGGATATTGGAGCTCACGAAGTTGATCGGGTTGTTGATCTCGTGTGCAATACCAGCAGTCAGCTGACCCAGGGAGGCCATTTTTTCGGAATCGATCAACTGGGTCTGCGTATCTTTCAATTTGGTCAGTGTAATGTTGAGTTCTTTATTTGCAAACTGCAATTCCGACGTACGCTCATTGACGCTTTTTTCAAGGAAGGCATTTTGTTCCAAAATGATCTTTTCATTTTCCATTGAAATACGTAGCGCCTGGGCTTGGGAAACTTCTTTCTCTTTCTTTAAAATGTTGATTTTATCAGCTAGTGCAAAGGAAAGTAAAATCACTTCAATTGCCGTTCCAGCCTGCATGGTATAGTTCGTAAACGTATTGTATGGTAATATATTAAGATTTCTTAGTGTATATAGCACAATTCCAATTAAAAAGATTGACCAGGCTACCAAATAGAATTTCGCTGGGCGGTAACCGTCCAGTGAAAGTTGTATCGCAACCACCAGCGCCAGTAGCGCGGCCGCTGGTCCTGTGACGTCAATGATCCTGTAACTGATACTATCCAACCCAAGCAGGTTGAACACCATTGAAAGTACAAAAGCCACAATCAGGGCGGACAAAATCCGGTGAATGGATGGCGCTCTTTCTCTTGAATGCAGAAAATTTTGAAAAAACAGAATGGCAAAGATCCCGCCCAATGCCGGGAAAATGCTAAAATATTTGTTTAGTGCAGGCGTGTTAGGCCAAAGAAACTTAAAGGTATATCCAGTAATAGTGATCTGATTAAGACCTATGAAAAGAATGTAAAAAACGTAATAAAGGTAGCTTTTCTCGCGGATGGAGAAGTACAGAAAAAAGTTATAGAGCATCATCACAATCAGAACACCCATATGGATGCCGGAAATGATCTCATTGGTAAAGGTAAACTGAAAGAAACCCATTTCACTCCGAACGATCAGTGGTAGTACGATCTGTTCATTGCCCTTGATTTTCAGGTAGTATTCACGGGTTTGATTTTGATGGATATTAAGTTTGAAGACAATATTTTGGTGCTTTACCGATCGCTTGGTAAATGGGTCGTTCCAGGAGATAGACTCCTCTGTGAACTTGTTATTTTCCTTCGTAAATAAGTAGCACGATTGTATCCTTGGGTAAGCCAGTTCCAGAAACACGTTGTTGTCAGCTGTCTTGTTGGTGATTTCAAACTTGATCCAGAATGTGGATTTACTAAGCCCGAAATTAGGAGTGTCCTCATAACTCTTGTCGAATTTAGCTTTGGAAATCACTTCTGAAATAGTACGGGTTCCCAGGCTGTCTTCAAAAATTTCTACGTTTTTACCGATCGTAATGTCTGTTCCATCAAATATTACCTGACCGGCATTTGTCGTGACGGAAATCAGTAACAGCAGAAATGTCAGAAAATTCTTCTTGCAGAGGTTTAATTCCATTTTTTGATGTCGTAATTTATTGTCAGATCTCCTCTTCTGCCACTTTCCGTCACTGTTTGTATTGGGTTTTCTCTTAGGCTGAAAATCTTCTCTCTTTCATCATCCGTTGCAAAGGGCAGGTTTGTCAAATCCCTTGCAATCAACGACGTAGCGATCAATCCTTCTTTGGGGTAGTAGAATGTGCCATTGTTTCCGAGGTCGGTGAGTACTTCAAAACCAATACGCTGACTGATAACCAATGTGATAGGAGAGCACAGGCCCATCAGATATTTGATGCCTACCATAGAAGAAATCGCCATCGCTGTTCTTCCCAGGTATACACTTCCAATCCCATAACCAGCCACTTCTTTGGAATTGAACAATCCGCAAAACTCGGCCACATGGTAATCGCCGATGTTATCCACATACTTATAAATGCTCTTGTCAATTTTGGCGATAGCATCCTCCATGGGCATTTTCAGGTTTGGGGACCTCACCTGTACCCTTGTACCGCCGTATATTTGACTGCCGTCTTCTGATTCAACTATAATGACGTAGGTGTTAGGGTCATGCAGCCAGTCATGGTTTGCCGAAGTAACTTGTTTGACTCCATACGCTTCCAAAACTTTTCTATGTCCGTCTGCATATCTCAGGCTGGTCTCCACATCATCGGGCGCACGGTATGCTTTAATCTGTGCTACCATTTAAAATTGAGGGTTAACAATAAATAATGTTTCATCCAGCGATAACCTGTAACTGGGGATCTTTGGTTTTTCAGCTTTTGCTATCTTAAATAAAAACACCTCGGCCGCATCTTCACCGATCGGCACTATGGACAGGAATTTTTTTCGTAAATCTTCCAACCTCGCCGCTTCTTCATCGTCCAGACCTTCTCCGTGCCCTTTTGTAATTCTTGGAAACAGATAAAAAGGGGAAATTAACGGATGGATCGCGAATTCCAATTCTTCCGCCTTCAGCCACAGCCGCTGCATGGCTATGCCACCCAGGAAGAAGTTCTCGTAGGTGTAACGGGGCAATGTAATCATCCCCAGGCCCGAAGCTGTATGTATTGTACTGAGCGCGGCGTCAATCAGTGCATTTCCGCCGTTAATATTTTTTAAAGATTTTGTAATTTCTTCGTCACGGATGATGGCCAGGGCTGCCATTTGAGCCGTATTCATACCCAATGTCCGGATATCGATGCCATCCCTGGTGCGTTCGGCCTCCTGTGGCGACCACTTCATTTCCCGTTGCACAAAATCACGGTGACCATTGACATTCAATAACCTTACCCGGTCGCATTCACCAATGATCTGGCCGATAGCCATGACCTTTGCTTTTTCTGAAAAATATTGAAATGATGCTCCTACAACGCTTTCTGCGGCATTTTTGAGCGTTTCTAGTTGTGTTTCAGTGATTTCAACCGGGACGGAAGGGTTGCGGTTGGTACTACGGTCGTATATGACTTTTACAGACTGAGGGGAATAAACGGCTTGCAGATCGCTCGCCGGCTCCTTATAGAAATCAATAGCTGCGATCAGTATCGAATCTTTGCCAAGCGGGAACAAATTGCCTTTGATCCCCAGGCCGGCCTCATTACTTTTCAATGTCAGGTTTTCGTAAGAAGCCCCGAAGGATATATTGGAAGCGATATGATCAAAGTCGCCGAAAGAGTAGGACCGGTGCTGATCGTGAAAAAGATGTAGCCTGCCATTGCGGTAAAGCCATTTCCAGGGCTGGTCATTACCGGTAGAAGGCGCCTGGCACGCCGCTTTCACAATTTCCCGAATCGTGTTTTCGTCCGGGCCTTCGCTTGCATTTGTATATGGTAACGAGTCAGCTATACGAACCGCCTCTTCAACATTAAAGGGCTTGTAAGGATTTTCGGGGAGCGGTGATTTTTCGCGCGGTATTTTGTTGCTAACGAGCTCTTCCAGATCTATATAGTATCTTCCCGATTCATGATATTGATCCAGTAATAATCGCCTGCAAACATCGGTCACTACGCCTGCGCCCAGTGTGACCGCACTTGCCAGCTGCGGCCAGGTACTGATCGTCTGCCCGATTTCGACCAGGGACACTTTTCCTCTTTTGGAACCGTTGATCGCATTCACGATTTTGAGCACCATCGGGAGTCTGTCCTGTTCCGAAATGTTTTCGAGTTTTTCGGCTGGAACATCTTTTAACAGTCCATGAAATATGGGCCTTTCCGGTTCCAGATCATATCTTTCTACGTCCAGCATACCTCTGTCACTTGTTTCCATGATGACCGGGATCCGGTATTTGCTGGCCTCTATCCGGCAAGCAATTTTGATCCCGATGTCATCGCACTCATCGATTAAAATGTCAAGCTTTCCTCCTTCCAACAGAAAGGAGTCCATGTTTTCCTTGTTTACTCCTTCCGTAAAGCACTGAATTTCGAGGTATGGGTCTATTTCAGCAATTTCTCTTGCTGTAACAATGCATTTATTAACGCCAATATTATGGAGCCCGGTTTTGATCCGGTTCAGGTTGCTTAGTTCAATGGTGTCGAAATCAGCGAGTTTGAGTTTTCCGCAGGTTCTTTCCGTGGCAATGCTGATGGCTACGGCGTGCCCTACCGACAAGCCAATGATTCCAATTTTACGTTGTGATAACGCTTCCTGTTCTTGTGGGGTAATTTTGTACTGATTGCGGCTGGTCCTGAGCTCAACGAACTCATTTTCATCCAAAATGTGAAGCAGGCGGCCTGACCAGGGATAATATATCCATTGACCTTCTGTTTCCGGGTCTTTTCCGGCCAGCCATTCCTGATAGATATGGTCTGTTTCAACTGCTGTCAGGCGTTTCCTCGGATGCCGTATTTTGATGAGCTCTTTCTTCTGTAAAGCGAATAAATCAAGTACGGCTTTTTCAGTGTAATCATCTATGAATGAGATGAATTTTTGCTTGTCAGCGTAAAGTTCCTTGGGTATAAAAACTGGTTTGTAAGCGTTACTGTTACTTGCGTCCTGATACATTTTTAATTAATTGTGGTGCAGTCCCAAAAAGAACTCAAGCTGAAATTTAACAAATCACAAAATTGTTATTGATCTTCGTGTAAAAATGGCCTGCTGGTACCTGCATATTTGAATTTCGTTATTTCGCCTGTGATGTTTGTTATAATAATTACACAAATTGCTGAATTTATTTTTGTAAAACTAACCACAGGTAAAATGGTGGAAAAAATATTTGATTGAAGAGAACGAAAAATGAACGCACCGGCGTAACCAGGCAATCTTTTCTACGAAAAAAAGGGAAATAGTGGATGGGGCACTGGTGTGAATATAGAATTAATATTATAATATTATCTGCTGGTTTGACCGGATAAACCCAGTGCACTTTTAAGCCACCTCTAAGCACAAGAATTATATAAGAATGGAAAGCAAAGGCAAAATAAGCGTTCTTTACGTGGATGATGAGATCAATAACCTCAATTCATTTAAAGCCGCTTTTAGGAGAGATTTTAACATTTTAATCGCAACGTCAGGGCGGGAAGGGCTGGAACTGCTGAAACACAATGTCGTACATGTGATCATCACGGACCAGCGGATGCCTGAAATGACAGGTGTTGATTTTTTAATAGAGGTCTTAAAGGATTACTCGGACCCTGTCCGGATTTTATTGACAGGCTATACCGATATCACGGCGGTTATTGATGCAGTTAACAAGGGCCATATCTACTACTATCTCAACAAGCCCTGGGATGAGCAGCAGCTACGCATTATTATTAAAAACGCGTACGAAATATTTCATTTGCGCGAGGAAAACAAGGAGCTGATCGAGAAACTGATTGATGTTAACGGACAGCTGGAATTCCTGTTGAGACAGAATCTGTTATCCTAGTATGATGAACGAATAACTACTCCTCTCAACAATTTATTTTCTTCTGAAGAGCAGCCCTTTACGGTAATGTAACGCAGGCCCCAGGCCTTTGAAAAGGTATATTAGCACTGAAAACGCGGAGGTGATCAGTACTGCCAGAAAAAGAATCGCAGCGAATAGCAGATTCCCGATGGCCTTGAAAAAAATGATAATGTCCATGATATAGTTGTGTAGGTATGCAGGCTGATCTTTAAAAACCGTACCAGTGCAATCATTGAGTGTGGCTGATGCCGGCCCACTGAACGGGAAATGTGTTTCTGGTATCGTTTTTGTGATCTTTTCGCTGGTTTTATACCAGTATTGAAAAAAAGGAACATCAACAAAAGGGAGCTTAACCATGAAAAAGATCATCGCAATCGGCATTGTAACAGGAGTAGTACTGTTCGTTTTCCTCACATCTTGTGCAAAACAAATGGACGGAAAGAAAAATAAGTCGGAAAAAGAAGGCGAAATTGCAGGCAAGAATAAAACTGAAGGGTATTTTTATCATCAGACTGAACAGGACCGCGCTACCGACTCGACCAGAATCAAGAAGAACATCAATAACTAGTAAAAAGCATTACTACCGGGGGAGCATGTTGAGGAATTTTTGCCTGAAATTTGGTCTGTTTGTGCTCATTGGGTTTTGCACCTACTGCAAAACGCCCTCGCTCCCGCCAGAACCTGTCGACAAGGGGGATACCACCGGCACTGACACTTCAAACATTGATACTTCCATTATTTCCAACCCTGATACTACCCAGGTGATAGACACTGTTCGTGCACGTACATCTGACTCGGCGCTGGCAGTTTCACGGAGATTTGGGAATGAGTTTATTTTCGCTGAGGATGACCTGGAAGGCAAGACCGGGATTTTCTACAAGGCCAATGATTTTATCGGCCGGCCGGTGAGTCTGAATTACTCATTTGTGGCTCCGGCAAAGGACACATTGAAATACAGACCGTTCGTACTGATGGTCCATGAAGGGGCTTTTTTGTTTGGCGACCTGGGTAATGAGCTGGGTAAAGCCAGGCTGCTGGCCAGAAAAGGCTACGCTGCGGCATCTATTAATTATCGGTTGGGGTTCAATGGTGGAAGCCAGTACAATGCCTGCGGAGGGAACAACCTGGAAGTGGTCCAGGCTGTATACCGGGCCGTACAGGATACCTATGCCGCCTTACATTACTTTGTGGAAAGGGCTGATGAATTTGGGATTGATCCCGGGCAGATCGTGCTGGCAGGCAGCAGCGCCGGGGCGATCACAATCTCTGCACTCGCGTACATGACCGAGCAGGACTTTGAAGCATTGCAGCCAGGTATCGTCAAAACGCTCGGTAAGCTTGATCCCACTCCCAACGGAGGGCAGTTTAAGATCAAAGCGCTGCTTTCTTCGCTGGGGTATGGCGTGTTTAAAAGCAGCTACCTGACCACAAACAATGCAAAGCCAACGATATTTTTCCAAAGAACGGGAGATAATGTGCTGCCATTTCAAAAGGGGACCTTCCTTTCCTGTCCTTTTTACCTGAGTTCCGAGGGGGCAAAACCGGTTTCTGACCAACTTAAAAAGTTGAAAGTGCCATTTGAGTTAAACTTTGAAACGGCCATCGGGCACCAGCTTAGTTATCCGCAGGAATATATTACGGAACGTTATGCCCAATTCCTGAAAAGACTCTGGGCCGGAAAGCGGCACCAGATCACGAATGAAAAATACAAGACAATAGAAGATATTCAGCTCAAATAAGCTCTGACTTGCTTCCCGCACTGATTTTCGCGGGTTTTTGAAACGAAAAATAGCTTTTCAAATAATTTGAAAGCCTTATTTCCAGATATTCATACGAAATATGCGAGAAGATCAGGGTCATGGACAATGACAGGAAAAACATGGCCGTCCCTGAGCTGTATAACGGGTAGCCGACCTTGTTAAAGACGTAAGATATCGCCACCATGACTGGTAAATGGATCAGATAAATGGAAAAGGAAATATCTCCAAGCCGCACAAGCCAGTTAGGGAATCTGGTGATCCTGCCTTTGGTATGAAAAATAAAACTTGTAAAAAGTAGCGCAGAACCTACGCCCCATTGTAGCGGCCCGAGCCCCCCGAAAAATCCTGATAAATACTGCCATAAGGCTAGTCCAATGCAAGTAGCAACCAGCCATTTCTTCGAAAAGAAAGCTGAAAAAGCACGCGACAATGCGCCATTATAATAGATCAGGCCAATGATAACGCCAGATATGAAATTGCAGATGATCGGGTTTGTGATCATATTGAGGTAAGCGGAGCCGTAACCCACAGCATGATCAGGCTTCAAGGTGAAATTTCCGTAGGCTAATGGTACCAGTATCAGCGTGGTGCCGGATAGGATAAAGAATGCATACCACCTGAATTTTGAAAAGCATAGCGAGATAGCAATGACGAGATAAAAGTAGATTTCATAGTTGAGGCTCCATCCGACAGGAAGCGTTGCGTATCCGTAAAATGGTGGTGCTTCGGCAGAAGCGGGAATGAAGACCATGCTCAAAATCAGTTCGTTTAGAGGAGCCTGGTCGGGTGCAATGCGGTGTTGTAAAACGAAATAGATGACAGTAATTACTGCATAGGCAGGCCAGATCCTGATAAATCTTTTGATAATAAACTGGCCGACGCCCGTTACGGAACCTGATGTATGTCTCGTGATATATACCATGATGAAGCCACTGATCACAAAGAAAAGATCAACCCCGGCTGGACCTGAATTGAACAAAAAGTCGAGTTCTTTTTTGAAGGGATCACCTTCCCTGATCACGTCCTTTAAATGGTATATTGTTACTATTAAAGCTGCAATACCTCTCAGTACCTGAATACTATTGATTTTTGAGTCACGAGGATTATAGCCCAGGGTTGTCTCCTGTTCCATATTTATGTGGGGTGTTTATTTTCTAGCAATCGCCTGTTAATGAGACACAACAATGTGGTAGAACTGTTGCATGACCTCGGGCAAAATTGGCTACAGAGAAAGTTGTAATCGATTGGCAGGCTGGAAGTGGCCGGGGAGTATTAGAGTGTCCTTCATTTGTTAGTGAGTAGTTGTTATTGGCCGTAAAAATAGTCAAAGTTTGGAAACAGTAGTATTTTACCCGGAAATCCGGTGCAATCGCGCCTTCGGAATTCGAAACGGCATAGTTTTTAATGCTTAGGATATGAATGTTTTTTAGCCCTGAATTTTATGGATGAACCATTGGTAGTGAAATCTGAAATATCCATTGAAGCACCCATTGCCAAAGTCTGGGAAGTTTTGGTGGCACCAAAATATATCAAGCAATGGGACGATCTGCCCTCTGATTTTGAAGATTACTATCTGGAACTCGGCAGGAGCATTGAATGGACAGGGACCTCAAAAGTGGTCGTAACGGTCTGCGAGCCTAATGAGATTTTGAAAATGTCGCTTTATGTCTCGAAATGGGAGCAGCCATCGACGGCTTACGACATTGCCTACATTTACAGGCTAGCCAATGATGGTACAGCGACAAAGCTGACACTTGAAATCGGAGACTTCTCGGTGCTACCCGATGGAGAGGATTATTACACCGCTTCGGTTGAATTTGCAGGTGCAGCATTGGAGAAAATCAAAAGTTTGTCCGAAAACAGGGTTTGATTCAGTCGCTGATTATATTTGTGATATCGCTTCTGAACACTATGGAATCCAAAACAAAACTTTACTACGACACCAACGAAGTAGCTGAAATGGTTGGCTGCGAACCATCCGCATTGCGTTTCTGGGAGAAGAAATTCCCCCAGCTAAATCCCAAAAGAGATGGTCGGAACCGTCGGCGTTACACCGAGCGGGATATCGAGATTATCCGGAAAATTATGCACCAGCGCGACAAGCAGGGCCGGACGATCAAAGGTACGCGGGAGCAGCTGCGCAGGAAGGAAGAAGCGCAGTTGCTGATCCAGCGACTGGTACGGGTCCGTAAATTTCTGGTAGAAATACAGGAGAAGCTATGAGGCAGGTTGTCATGTTGTTGCTGGCTCTGGCGTTCAACAATAATACATTTTCCCAGACTTTTCTTCCCGCCTCGGTTCGCGGACACATTGAGTTTCTGGCCTCTGACGAGCTGGAAGGCCGCGGTACGGCAAGTCTGGGCGAGATCCGCGCAGCAAATTACATCGCCGGAGTATTCAAAAACCTGTCATTAAAACCCGCAGGAAATGAGGGTAGCTTTTTTCAGCCATTCGAAGTTTCATTCTCAATAGAAGGTAATGCGCACAAGCTGACCGCGCGAAATGTGGTGGGTTTTCTGGATAATGGCGCAAAAAAAACCATTGTAGTCGGTGCGCATTACGACCATTTGGGCAAAGGGTTTCAGGGGAGCTCGCTTTCGCCCAACAGCAAAAATCAGATCCATAACGGGGCCGACGATAACGCATCAGGTACGGCCGGCCTGTTGGAACTTGCGAAATACTTTGCAGGTAACAATATGATTGAGAAGCATAATTTTCTGTTTGTCGCTTTTTCAGGAGAGGAGCTGGGGATGATCGGTTCCAAATATTTTACAGAAAGGCCCTCCATTCCATTGAATTCGGTGTCATGTATGATCAATATGGATATGATCGGGCGGCTTGATCCGGACAAGGGCGTCATTGTTTCAGGCTGGGGGACGAGCTCTGCATGGGGCAGACTGATTCCCGATCTTGCCAAAAAGGAAAAGCTGAAATACACGGTCGATTCCTCCGGAGTAGGGGCTTCGGACCATACTTCATTTTACTTAAAAGACATTCCCGTCCTGCAATTTTTTACGGGCACGCACGTGGATTATCACAAAGTGAGTGATGATATTGAGAAAATCAATTTTGAAGGAGAGTCTCAAATCCTTTCGCTGATCGCCGGCTTACTGCGGGAAATGGACAATCAGACCACTGATCCTGATTTTCTGACAGCCGGGAATCCTCACACAGGCAGCACCACTACGGATTTCAAGGTGACGCTGGGGGTTATGCCAGATTATAGTTATACCGGAAAGGGACTGAAAATTGATGGCGTTTCCAAAGCCCGGCCAGCCGACAAAGCGGGGATATTGGCGGGGGACATTATTAAGAAACTGGCGGGAAAAGAGATCGGTACCATTTATGACTATATGGAAATCCTTGGCCAGCACGAAAAAGGCGAGCAGGTAGAAGCCGAAGTACTCCGCGGTACCGAAACAAAAACCGTTAAGGTAACATTCTAGTCTCTAAATAATAGCCCCCCGTTTCCCGAGTTCAATGACTTCCATTTGACTGATCAATCCTTCGTGGAGATTGAAACGAAGTAATGTCCTGAACTTATGAAATCCTTCACGCCCGGCAGCTCCCGGGTTCATGTACAGCATATTGTTCAGGGATTTGTCACGTATAACCCTCAGGATGTGAGAATGTCCGCAGATAAAAATATCCGGCGTTTGTGATTTTAATTCAGGGAATACCTGTGGATTGTACCGCGGTGGCGCACCCCCAATGTGCGTGATCCAGATGCGAAACCCTTCCAGTTCAAAATGGAGGTTTTCCACGGTTCTGGCCCTGATTGCATTGTTATCAATATTCCCAAAAACGATTCTGGTAGGCTTAAAAGCCTCTAACTGGTCAATGATAGTTGTTGATCCAATATCTCCTGCATGCCACACTTCGTCGCAATTGGCAAAATGATCAAATACCCGTTCATCCAAATACCCGTGTGTGTCCGATAATAATCCTATACTTTTCATTGTAAAATCAAAACAGTCCGCCTCAGCCTGCAAATATGTGCAATGATTTTTACCGTAAAATAAATTATTTAAAAATTTATCAAATAAAAGTAACTTATATATACTAAAATCACCATTTTAACGGTTACAAAACTTAATAAAAGTTAAATTATTCTCCAAACCATATAAAATCGGTTTTAAACTAAATTTTTAGTTGTAAAGTTTGACCGGTTTATATATTATTGCAGAATGTAATTTAATAGTTACAAACCTTACTCACTTAACCACCAGACCAGCCTTGAAAAAAATCTTACTTCTTTTCTTCTTCTGTCTTCCCATCTTGGTCGCCCAGGCGCAGACCGGAGGACGCTTCACGTTAAAAGGTGTCATTACCGACACCGCTGGCGTTGTATTACCGGAAGCGACAATCATGTTGCTTTTACCAAAGGATTCCTCTTTGGTCAATTATGGAAGGGCGAATAAAGAGGGAGCTTTCGAAATGAAAAACCTCAAAAGGGCGCAGTACATTTTTAAAGTATCCTATGTAGGCTACATCCCGTATCAGGAAGACATTAATCCTAAGGATCAGGATGTTGTGGATATAGGCAAAGCTAAAATGAAGGTTCTTCAGAAGGAATTGTATGAAGTCGTGATCAAAACAGCACGAGCCCCATTGAGCATACGAGGCGATACAGTGGAGTTCGACGCCAAGGCATTTAAAGTACCACCGGGGTCAACAGTGGAAGATTTATTACGTAAGCTGCCTGGTGTACAGGTAGATGGCGACGGGAATATCAGAGCACAGGGCGAGGAGATTAAACGTGTAACGGTCGACGGTAAGCGTTTTTTTGGAGATGATCCTAAAATGGCCACCAAGAACCTCCCCGCCGAAGCCATTAATAAGGTTCAGGTATTTAACGGAAAAACAGAACAAGCCAAGGCAACGGGCGTGGACGACGGGAAAAGGGAAAAGACATTAAACCTGGAACTGAAAGACAGTCATAAAAAGGGCGGTTTTGGAAAGGCTGTTGCAGGAGTCGGAACGGACAAGAGATTGGAAGGGAAGGTAAGCTATAACCGATTTGACGACAAGCAGCAGTTTGCGGTACTGGGTTTTGGAAATAATACTAACCAGTCAGGTATCGCAAGGAACGACTATCAGGATTTTAAAGGAAGCCAGTCATTCAACTGGGGCGACGACGGCGATTTCGGGTTTAGCAGCGGCCGGTACTATGGTGGGGATGACATTACCATTCAACCCAACTGGGGAGGTGGCGGATCCGATGGTTATACCAAAAACTGGGCAGGTGGCGCTAATTACAATTATGATACGAAAAAGACGAAGCTGAGCACCAGCTATTTTTACAATCAGTCGAACTCGATCATGGATGTGCGTTCGAGCACGGAGAATTTCCTGACGAACGATTCCTATAATTCTACGGATAAAAATAAAACACTCGGATTTACTGCGAACCACCGCCCGAGTTTCCGGTTTGAAAAGAACATAGACTCTCTGAACACAATCGTTCTCATCAGCAATTCGAGAATCAATACAGGAGATAGCGACTATGAGAGCTTCCAGCAATCCTTCCGGAATGAGGGTGTGCTGACAAACCAGTCGAATGTTAATAACAAAAGCAACTACAATTCTTTTGCAATGGCCAATTTGCTTTTGTACCGTCATAAGTTTAAGAAAAAAGGGCGGAATTTTGCAGCTAGCCTTGGGTACAACATCAACAATTCTGACGAGGACAAAAAATTAAACTCAACTAATCTTTTTTTGCAGGATTCGACCAGAAACAGTGTCATTAATCAGCTTAATGAAACCGAAAGTACCAGAGGGAACTTCAAAGGAAGCCTTTCATATGTGGAGCCTCTTTCTAAAAAGTTCTTCTGGGAGACTTTCTATAATTACAGCATGCGCAAGGACAAAGTAGACAGGAATGTGTTTGATGTCGAGGGTGATGTACGGGAGGCGAATCAATTTCTTACCCGTTACTATTCCAATGATTTTACATACAATCGTTTGGGTAGCAGCCTTCGATACTCATACAAAGGCTTCAACCTGGCTGCCGGACTTGCCGGTGTGCAGTTTGAATTGAAAGGTAAGTTTGCTAGCGATAAAAATTCAACTGAATTTACCCGCGTTGATCGCAGCTTTTTTACCTGGGTACCCAATGTGTCGCTGAATTATGACCTCAAAAACAATCGTTACGTCTATGCAGAATATGGTTTGAATGTGAGGGAACCATCGGTTACCGATCTGCAACCTATCGTAGACAACAGCAACCCGCTTTACATTGTCGAGGGGAACCCTGATCTGATACCTGCCTCAACCCATAATGTGTATGCTGGCTATAACATGTTCAATCCGGCGAGCTTTACGAATCTTTACGTCAATGTGTTTTACAACTATAACGTCAATCAGATCGTTTACAACCGTAAGACCAATCTCGAAAACCTGATCACGACAACAAAACCGATGAACGTAACAGGTGGTAACAGTTACGGTAGCCACATAGGTTTTGGCTTTCCGCTAAAAAAGACAAAGGCGACATTAAACCTGAATACTGGAATCAATTTGAGCAACAACCTGACATATATCAATGATGTTGAAAATGAGACCAAAACAGACGGATATAATTTTGGAACACGCCTGGACCTTACGCCTAGTGATGCATTCACGCTTTATACGAATGCAAACTGGAATATCAGCAATACTAAATATTCGATCAACACCAGCCAGAACCAGAAGATAGTGAATGGTAACTACGGCGCGGAAATGAATGTTAAAATGCCGAAGGAAATTTATTTCAATGCGCGTTTTAACTACCGTACCTATACCAATGATCAATTCGGGTTTAGTCAGAAACAGCCGATCCTTAATCTGTCGGTTTATAAAATTGTATTGAAAAGTAAAAAAGGAGAGATCAGGCTTACTGCCAATGACGTGTTCAAGAGAAACCTTGGTATCAGCCAGTACGTGAGCCAAAACTTCTACACTGAAAGGCGTGTGGCTACATTGTCGCGGTATTTCATGCTAAGCTTTACCTACAATATGCGGGGGATGTCAGCAAGCGTAAGACGTAGTAATTTCTTCTAAAAATCCAGAAACATAAAATGAGAACATTAACCTTATTGATATTAACCCTTTTCGTTTCACTTGTTTCATACGCCCAGAAAACGGAGGGAGAAATTACCTATGAAAAAGTTTACCACTGGACAAGGCTCAATGCGCGGCTGAGTTTCCTGAGTAATGAGGAAAAAGAGCGGATGAAAATGACCTGGGCAAACAACGACGAGCACAAAGTGGAAATGCTTCTGGCTTTCAACGAGAAGCTGAGCTACTACACTTACCCTAAAACGGAGGAAAATGACGGAGGCTATTCATGGAGAAAAGGGGAGTACAGGATCTACCGGGATTTTGAGAATGAAAAGAGGGCCGATATCATTGAAATGTTAGGCAAAACCTACATTGTCGACGATTCCCTCAAATTTCCAAAGTGGAAAATCATGAATAAGATCAAAGAAATCGGTGGATATATGTGTATGATGGCCGTTACACAGGACACGATCAAGGATCAGAAAGTGACCGCCTGGTTCGCCGATGGTATTCCGGTGTCGGGCGGACCGGAGCAGTATTCAGGGTTGCCGGGAATGATACTGGAACTGGATATTAATGACGGAGACATCGTGACCACAGCCAAAGAGATCAAGTTAAAGCCAGTTACTGACGACATTAGTATTCCCAAAAAACTCAAAGGTAAAAAGGTCAATACCCAGAAATACGAGGAAATGATGAGCGTCCATATCAGAGATAGTATTAAAGCGCATCGAAACCCATTTTGGTCTATGCCCTACTAGTCAGGGCATAAACTTTGCATTTTAATGCTTTTCTAATTTTTAAAAGGGAGGATTGTCTGGACAATCCTCCCTTTTTTTGTACCTTTGCGACTCGAAAGGGGGCGTGCCCGTGAAGGTTGGCTCGATATTTTTAACTTTTTCTTTTTACTTACCAATTTCTATACTTAACTCTTTTGATTTAAATTAACCACCCTTTATTATGAAAAAAACGCTTTTAGCCGTTGCAATGCTCTTTATTCTCGGATCCTGCGCAAGCAAGAAGAAATTACTTTCTGCCCAGAAACAAGCCAATGAAATCCAGATTCAATTGGACAAAGCAAGAGCTGACCTGAATGATTGTGATAGCAGAACTGCTAGTTTAAATAATGATTTGAAGGCCAAAAATGACGAGCTTACCAGCAAAAACTCCAAAATGAAGGAGCTGGAAGACCAAATTGAATTTTTGAAGAAAAACAACAACAATCTGTTGGACCGTATGTCTGACCTTTCTGTGATCAGCAAAGAAGGTTCGGAAAGCATCAAAAAATCATTGGCTATGATGGATGCCCAAGGCGCTCAGATCCGTGATTTGAATTCAAGCATCCAGAAAAAAGACTCTTTGAACATGGCGCTTGTCTTGAACCTGAAACGTTCATTGGCGGATGTTAGCGACGAAGACGTTCAGATCGAAGTGAAGAAAGGTGTTGTATATGTATCACTGTCTGACAAAATGTTGTTTAAATCAGGTAGTTCCGTGATCAACACACAAGCTGAGACTGTATTGAGTAAAGTTGCTAAGATCCTGAACGACTACAAAGAGATCGAGATTTTGATCGAAGGTCACACGGATAATGTACCTATCTCTACAGACAAAATTTCTGATAACTGGGATTTGAGCGTTTTGCGTGCTACTTCTGTTGCGCGTACACTTCAAAAGAAATATGGTGTTGAGCCTGTTCGTATGATCGCTGGTGGCCGTGGTGAATATTTACCCAAAGTGGCAAACGATTCAGCGCCTAACCGTAGCTTGAACCGTCGTACCGAGATCATCATCACTCCAAAATTGGATCAGTTCTTTAACCTTTACACACCAAACGCTGGTAAATAAGGTTAATTGATAAAATGTTAATTGAAAGCCCGTCAGAAATGACGGGCTTTTGTTTTGTTATACAATCCGTTTTTTGATAGCGAGTGAAACCGCTTCTGTGGCAGAATGGACGTGCAGCTTATCGTAGATTTTCTTAATGTGCGACCGGACCGTGTCAATGCTGATATTCATTTCAAAACCGATCATTTTGTAGCTGAAACCATTGACCAGAAGCTGTAAAAGTTCAGTTTCTCTTTTGGAAAGATCGTAATTCTCCTGCTCCTCACTTTTAGCGACCGGCACCATTTGTAACACTTTTCGCGCCACAGAGCCCGTCATCGGAGCGCCACCGCTCATAACGTTGCGGATTGCCGACGGAATTTCCTCACTGGCATAACGTTTCAGAATGTAGCCCGATGCCCCGGCGCATATCGCATTGAAAATATTTTCATTATCGTCAAACACCGTCAGCATGATCACTGGAATGTGCTCATTCACTTTCCGGATCAGTTTCACAGCTTCCACACCATTGATTTCGGGCATATCAATATCCATCAGGATCACATCAGGCTGAAACTTGTGAATGTCTTCCACCACGTTTTTGGCTGACGACTTGGCGGCAAGCAGGTTCAGGTCATCCTGGTCGGTGATCAATGCCTCCATGCTGATCCTCAGTGCCTCATTATCATCGTAAATCAGGATATCGGCAGTTTCCATGTCGGGCAAAGCGGTGGGCGGATAACAGAACGGGTTATTCATAAAGCTAAGGTTATTTTACGATGACTTTGTGGGTACGGACCAGATTTTTCTCCTGAACCTGCAAAATGTAAATACCAGCAGGCATAACGTCCAAAGGCTGTATTGAAATGGTATTCAAAGATTCTTTCTCAGTTCTGAATTGAAGACTGGAACCTGATAAACTGACCAGCTTGATTTTCGCACCATCAGCGTCATCCACCCTCACTTTGAATCCTGCTGATGTTGCGGGATTGGGGTAGGTACCGTATGCAATTTGATCTTTTTCGCTGCCAATGCCAGATGCGATCTCTTCTGCCGAGATTCTGGACGAAGTTGTGGCTTGAAATATTCCAAAGTCTTCCCAGGTGCTTGAATTGTAAATGTAAGTGTAAGGTCCTGTTCCGGTTGGTATTCCTTCTGAGCCGGTCATGGCCCATCCGGTTTCGGTTCTCCGGTCTATCCGGACCCTGGATGAATGGTTAAATCCGGCCGATTCGTCCGCGGCATACCAATAGGCCTGGTGCAGCCAGCGAGGGGAATCTACGCCCGGGCTGACGCTGATACTTTCGGTTTTATATATCACGTTTACATGCGGCGTCGAAGGAAATAGTAATGCATTGAACTCCGCACGGGCCATGAGCTGCACTCTCCAGCTGGTCGAAGTATTGGAAATTTTTAAAGGAGTATAAGAGTTTTCTGATGATCCGATCGGGAAATATTGGTTGTAAATACTTCCGGTACCGTTTCCCGGCAGCACCAGATATCCATTACCGTTTGTTACTATATAGCGGGCTGAGTTGGCACCCAGTATAGTCTGGCAGGATAAAATATATCCATCCAGAAAGATTTTCCCTTTTACAAATTGGGTTTCACAGGCAACTGATGACGGGGGCGACAAAAAACCAAATGCAGAAAGAAGCCTTACGCCGTAGGGATTATTGATGATGACGCGCTGCATTCTAATCCAGACGCCTCTTTCACCATTTGATTGTAAAGCTTGGCGAGCATTACCAGCCAATTCCATCGAGTAAATCTCAATTCGTCCTGACACACCAACATCCAGATTTCCGTTGAGTTTGAGCCGGGAGGCAAGCGCAGGACCGGTAAGGCTGTGCCCGTCATAGGGAAATGACGTAACCGAATTAATCTTTAAAGTGTTGCAACTTGCTTCAATGTCCAAAATGACGTCGCTGTTGATTGTCACATTATCGTAGGCGCGTGGGAGAAATCCGGATGACCACGTAGCCGGGTTACTCCAACGACAATCATCGCACAAGGAAGTCTGCGCAACAGTTGCATATACTTTCAATGGCGTGTACAAACCTAGGGGATTACCATAAGGATATAGGACAGACCATGCTTTAACTGGTGGGTAAGTGCCCGTAGAACTGCTGGTTGCAACGGTTACCCGGGTCGGAACCCCTGAAACCAATTTTGTTACATTAATTTCCCAACGTCTGGCAAAACTATTCCAGCCAATGGACAGGTTTTGGATAACACCGTCAGTCCTGTCTGAGCTGAACTGCATATGTCCGCTGCTGGACGTTGAGTAATATTTGTAACGGCCATTGATGACACTGTTGTCACCAGGGTAACCTTCCACTGCAACATCAGCTATTACCGGACCTGCCATGGAGGCCAATGAAAAAACGATCAGGATCAGAAATGTGAGTAAAGTTTTCATCGGGATTGTGTTTAAGATCATGACAAAGTTGACACTTTGTTGACCTCAGATCAATCGCATGATGATGTGGTTTTTGGTGTTAAATCAGCGGGATTTGGACCTCAATAGTAGTGCCCAGGCCCTGTTCCGAAGAAATATGGAAGGTACCGGAAAGAGATTTCGCCCGGGCTTCCATATTCCTGATCCCGTTTGAAGATCTGACCAGATCTACATTGAAACCAATACCATTGTCTTTGACGGTAAGCAATAGGTGTTTTTCTGCTTTTTCGAGGACGATACTGACCGAACTTGCCTGCGCATACTTAGCCGTATTGTTGATCGCTTCTTTAAAAATGAGAAAAAAGTCTCGCCGCTGCTGCATGTTCAGACTCGATAAAAGCACCTCTTGGTTGACTACGAAATCGGCTTTGATGTTTTTAGGTTCAAGGGTATAGCTCGCAAATTCCCGCATCCGTACCAGCATATTGGCCAGTTTATCATTGTCGGGCTTGATAGACCACACGATGTCGCTCATTTCCTGCTGCATATGCGACGATTGTTCTGTTATTTTTTTCAAATACGAGCCCGCTTTGGTCTGATCTTTTAACAGGTTGTTGAGCGACACTTCCGACAGGATTTTGATGCTGGTTAATGTCGATCCGATATCATCGTGCAAATCCCGCGCGACGTCATTCCGGAAGTTGATCAGAAGCTCCTGTTGCTCTATTTTTTTCTTTAACTGATACCGGTTGAACATAAAACCGATCAGCAGGAGTATAATTCCGGTACCGCCGATGATGCCATTTCGCATTAGTTTCTGGTTGGCGAGCTGCGTCTTTTGTTTTTCAATTTCCAACTGCCGTACTTTCCGGTCAATGGTGAGCAGGGCGATCTCGTTGTCTTTTTTCTCCGTATCGTATTTCAATTGCAGCTCGGCAATGTTGCTTTGGGTTTTTTCCTGGATCAGACTGTCCTTGTAAAGTGCATAATTCCTGAAATTCTGATATGCGTGATAGTAGTCTTTCTGATCTTTGAAATAATTCGCTTTATGCAGCGAAACGTCCCTCAGCATCGACAGATTTTTGGTCTGAGAGGCAATATTATGTGCATTTTCAAAAAACTTTAATGCCGCTTCCCGGTCGCCGATCTGCCCCGAAAAGTTGGCTGCACTGATGCTCCGGTACGCTTCCTGATGTTTATCACCCGTTTCTTTGAAGATTGCGATGGCCTTTTTTTCAAGATCCAGTGCCTCGCTTTTTTTGCCCTGCCGCCCCTTCAAAAGCGCCATCGTCGACAGGCTGCCGGCTACGAGCCCTTTCACGCCAGTTTGCTTGGCATAATAGATAGCAAGCTTCTGATACCCGATAGCAGCGCTTAACGAGTCTTTTTGAAGCATGCGGGCAAGGCTGTTGTAATTGTTGGACAAGCCAACTTTATTACCCAGCTCTTTGCGGACCCGTATCGCTTCCCGAAGATTTTCGAAAGCCTTTTTCCTGTCCCCAAGCTGATCATATGCTACCGCCAGGTTGCTCGAAGTGGACGCGATAGCATACTTATCGTGTAGTTTGTCGCCCAGTCTCTTGGCTTTCAGCAACCATTCAACCTGTTTTTCGTACTGACCTTTTGATTGAAATAAAAGCCCCAGGTCGCTGTAAACGATCGCAGTATACTCGGATTGTTCCCTTTCGAAATGGATCGCCAACGCATCTGCGTAATGTTTTTCAGATTCCGCGTAACGATGTTGAAACATATAGTACTGCCCCAGCTGCAAATGCCCCAGCCCTTCCATAAAGTGGTCCCGCAGCTTTTTCGCTATCGCCAGGCCGGCGTTCTGGAAGATCTCGACACTGTCGGGTTTGGTTGTGTACCGTTTCAGGTCGCCTATTTTCAGTAAAGCCCAGCCTTCGCCACGCGTCATTTGTTTTTGAATGCTCAAACGATGCGCGAGACGGGCATAATGCATGGCAGAATCAATGTTGACGTCGGATACTTCGTCCGCCATATCCAAAAATCGATAGATCTGTACGGAATCTTTGGAGGAGTATTTTTTCTGAGAAAATGAACAGGTGACCGTTACCGCCAGCATTGCGGCTATCATGCATAATCTAAGAAAGTTTGGTACTGACCTCGGCATGATTTCAGCGGACGGTTTTTTTGATATTACCTTTGCGATTGAAGCCAATTGCTTTTTTACTCGTTATTGTAAATTTAAAGGAAATTATTTCATATAAATTGGGGAAAATGTCAGATACAGTACCTGTTAAAGAGACTATTGAAGCAGCGCATCAGCTGGTGGCGCCATTTATTCATCGCACGCCCATCGCTACCTCCCGTTTTTTGAATGATCTGACAGGGGCGGAGCTGTTTTTTAAATGTGAAAATTTGCAAAAAATCGGTGCATTCAAAGCACGGGGTGGCCTGAATGCTATCCTTACATTGCCAGAGGATAAACTTAAAAATGGTGTTGCCACACATTCCTCGGGTAATCACGCCCAGGCTATTGCGTTTGCCGCTGCCAAGGTAGGAGTGAAGGCGTACATTGTGATGCCTGAAAACTCGCCGTCTGTCAAAATCAGCGCGGTGCAGGATTATGGCGCCGAGGTGACGTTTTGTGAAAATACCCCGGAAGCCCGTCAGGAAGCAGTCGACGCGATCGTTGCGAGGACCGGGGCGACATTTATTCACCCATTCAACAATTACCAGGTTATTGCTGGCCAGGCAACGGCGTCCAAAGAACTGATCGAGGATGCCGGTACGCAGCTGGACGTGATCATGGCACCGGTAGGAGGCGGGGGACTGCTGAGCGGTACTGCATTGACAGCCCATTATTTTTCTCCTGAAACAAAAGTTTATGCAGGCGAGCCGGAAGGTGCGGCGGATGCGGTACTGTCGTTCAGGAGTGATAAAATTGAAAAAGCACCCTACATTAATACCATTGCTGACGGGCTGCTGACCTACCTGGGAGATAAGACTTTTCCGATCATTAAGTCGCAAGTAACAGACATCCTGACCGTTTCGGATGAAGAAATCATTACAGCCATGCGGTATCTGTGGGAGAGAATGAAACTGGTTGTGGAGCCTTCGGGAGCAGTTTCGCTGGCGGCAGTTTTGAAAAATAGAGAGCAGTTTGCAGGCCAAAAAGTAGGGATCATTATTTCGGGAGGTAATGTAGATTTGGGTAAATTACCTTTTTGAAAGGTGCTGAAAATCAGGCGAATTGATGTCTGATGAGAAATTTACAGACGTGGAATATGCGCTTCACACGTCGTTGCCGTTATAGTAGAAATTGTCTGGCGCGTATTTTTTATTGAAATAGTAAATAGTTTACACTTAAAGTTGAAGTATGAAAAAGTTGATTTTTTGCTGTCTGGTAATTTTAATGGGCGCCTGCAAGGACAAAAATAAGGATGTTGAACCTGAACCTGATTTTGCACCGGAATTTGTGGGAAAATATGAGACTACGACGGTGGCACCCTCTATTGTTACGAAGCAAGCCTGGGATGTGACAGTGAAAGAAAAAAATCAGCTGAACATTTTGTATAATAAAAATACTGAAGTGAAGGTTCCTGGCACCAGCATTACGCTGGATCAGGAATATTCGCTTGTGAATGTGAAAAGCACCTCCAAAGATGTATTTGAGATCAATGAGATTGTGGATGTAAAGCAAAGTAACGGGAAACCATTGCAGCAGAAAGTACAAGGAATTGCAACAAAGGTGGTGAATGCTGCGGGTGTTCCACAAATCAACATCACGATCAAATTTAGTGATCCGGGCACAGGTGCGGTAGCACTGGAGGAATACCTCGAATTCAAGAAGAAATAAAGTTGAGATAAGCATCATGAAAAGCCCTTCCAGATTGTCCCGGAAGGGCTTTTTTATGGATTTTTATTTATTCTTTATTACCGTCAGATAATGCATTTTTGTCGTTGGATAAACGCATCAATCAGAAGACTTTAACTCCTTAATAATTCTGTAAAATTACCACAGTAACCGTTTGGCAACTATATTTTTTACAATATTAGCAGTGTATCTGTGCTGCCAAACCTCTTACACTCTTCATTCGTGCTGATTGCTCACCGTTTTTTTGAGAATATTCGAATATTTTGTCCTAGTTCAGAAAACAAAAAAAGCCTGCAAATCAGCGATTTGCAGGCTTTTGATACTTTTTGCAATTGGTACTAGTGGAGATGCAGGGAGTCGAACCCTGGTCCAGAACAGGGAAACCCTGCGCCTTCTACATGCTTATCCGTGTTTAGATTTTCGAGCCTGACAAGGTACACGGCGGACCCGCGTCATAGCCTTAGATACTGGTGTCTCGTTGAATTTCCGTATCACTATTTCAACCAGCGCTGATTTGCGACACCCCGGAGCCCAACCATCAGCACGTAGGTTGGAGGGATGATGGCATTTGGTTAATCCTCCGGATTAAGCAGCCATGGCGTAAGTATTTTCGCCAGTTATTGTTTGAGAATATTATTTCCGGGAGGTACTCTCAACTCCCGACATGCTTACACACAGACCTTCAGCCCGCTGTCAATTCCAGTCACCCCCAATTTTATTAGCTTCCGGCAATCAGCCGTCGGCTTGCAATAGTCTCCAGATTAAAAGTTCAATTGCAATGCTATTTACACATATTAAGTCACGAAAGTTCGCAACAGAAAGTAGATTTATCCTAAACGATTGACTATCAGTACCAGTAAACAGGAAAATATTCACTCATTCACTCATTCACTCATTCACTCATTAAACATTAAAACTCCCACCGATAACTCAGTACCGGAATTAAGCCTAGCTGATACTGCGTCACCACCGCATCCTTCCGTTTGTCAAAATAACGATAGGCTTCATTTTTTGTACCGGACACATTTTGCAAGTCCAGTGCCAGCGTCCTGCTGTATTTTGCCCTGCTTTTCTTCCAGTACACACGCAGATCCGGCCGAAAGTAGTCTTTCATTTTGACCGTGTAGCTGCTTTGTGTTTCGTACAGAGTATACCCTAATATTCGGGAATATTCTGCGTCAACGGGTTTATCGCGGAAGCCGCCGATCCAAAGGATCTTCACATTAACGCCCCACAAATCCTGGTTGGAGGATCTCAATTCCTTACCGCCTGTCAAACTGAACGTATGCCTGCCATTGAAGCGGCTATTGTGCCGCAGGCCCAGGTAATCTACATAAGTTGCGTCGTATAAGGAACCGGAAACTAGCATATAAAAATCCTTACTCAGGAATTTCTGAAAGCTCGCCTCGATGCCATAGTTCCGGGCGGTGCTGGTGTTGTCCAAAAATTCATACGGTACTTCCTCTACCAGATTGACCGCCGAATAGTTATCGTGTAACCCGTGGCCAACCGGCACATCAAATAAATGCTGCCAATAAACCTCAACTTTGAGGCTGCTGCTTTTTGGAAACGTTTTCTGATAACCCAAAGTAACCTGCTGAGAACGTGTCGGTGCAAGGTTTCGGTTCGAGTTAGGCCCATAGTCATAAATGCGCATCGCGTACAGACCTGCGTTCTGCATTTGGCTATGTAAACCATAAGATGCAGTTAGTTGTGTTGTGGGGCCAATCTGCCATTTAATGGCCGCCCTCGGCTCCGGTAATGCGCTTACTTTCTTGGTTCTCTGCACGGTACTGATCATAGCATGCAGGCCGATATCCGCCGAGACCTTTGGTGTAAATTGGAGCGACCAGTTCACAAACGGCTGAAACACATAACTTTTCAACGATTCACCTGCTGACCTAATACCCGCTTCGTAGTGATTGAGCGTTGCAAATAACCCGCCACGAAACCTAAAACGTGCATTGTGACGGTAAGTCAGCGTTACGTTTGCCGAAATTTTACCATTGATCAGATCCTGATTATCAAGCACTTCGGCTCTTGACAAAGTCTTGCTGTTCACCGCATAGGCAACCCTGGAAGTGTTTAATGTCGAACCGACAAGCGCGGCACGGAGCGACACTTTCTCACTAAGCGGCTGATCCAGCGTTAGCCCGCTGGCGAACATTTTGTTTTTGTACAGAATATTTTGACCATCCTTATCAAACTCCCAGGTAGCCGTGTCTTTGTCTGGTTCAAATGTGTTGCTGCTCAATCCACCTGTTCCGAAAAAAGTAACCTTTCCCCCATGGGCGGTCGGGAAATTGAGGTTAAATGACAGATCCTGAAACCGGGAGTCCTCTCCGCCGAAATTAACGCCCATAGCACCGAGCAGACCGGTAAAAGAGTACCTGTAATTGACAAGGTATGACGCCTTCGATTTCTTGGAAAACGGGCCTTCTGCCGAGAAATCCATCCCTATCAAGCTCGCCTGGGCGACAAATTCTGCTTTTTCGTCATTCCCTTTTCTGAGATTCATATCCAAAACAGCCCCGGTCACATTGCCATATTGTGCAGGAAACGGCCCGGACAGGAAATTAGAAGTGCCCAATAGTTGTGTGCTCAAAATATTTACACCGCCGCCCGTAGAAGTAGGCCGATCGCTGAAAGTACCTGCGTTGGACAAATGGTTGGGGTTGACAATCTCTACACCTTCCAGTCTCCATTGCATGGCGTTCGGGGAATTGCCGCGCACTACCAGCCCATTCGCCTGGTCATTTGCCGCTGCAACGCCCGGAAACGAGGTCGCTACCCGCGCCGGATCCATGTACGTGGCAGCATATCGCAAAGTTTGCTCAATGGTAATCGCCTGCACACTGTTGAATGCGACAGGCCGCGCAGCCGAAACCGTAGCTTCTTCCAACTCCTTTCCTGCCACGTTCATCCTGATTTGGATTACCTGTTCTTTCCCCGACTCCAAAAGAATTTCCGGGATAGAAATGGTACCGTAGCCGACGTAGGAAACTTTCAGCTCATAACGACCCACTGACAGGTTGTCGAACCGGAATGTGCCTTCCGGGCCGGTGGCCGCACCGGATTCCGTGGACGAAAGCGAAACGGTCGCGCCGACCAGCGGTAAGCCGGTATCGGCGTCCCGGACAGTACCACGAATGGTGGAAGTAAAACTTTGGGCCAATCCGTTGGTGGCAAAAAAGATCAGGCAGAGCAGAATTCTAAGCATTTGGGAACAAGTGATGTAATATTCGTAAAAATAGTGCCTTCCTGGTTACTTACTATCATGCATCAAAAGTTTCAATCAAGCGTTCATTGAATTATATTTTTTAAATAAAAATTTGGTTTATTTAAATTTGAATCTGCATTTGTAGAATATAAATTACAAACGTAGATCAAATGAGGCTTAGCAAAGCGGAAGAGCAAATTATGGAACAGGTGTGGAAGCACGAAAATACAGAACTTGACAAGTACATTTCCCGGGCAGGTTGGGTTGGAGAGAGACCTAATAAGTTCCGAAAGTAAGGGTAGGCCTGCTACTCCGTTTGTTGCTACACTTCGCTTCCAATTTCAGATTTATCGTACTTTTGCCCCGCAATAGCATACGACATATGAAAGTTGAAGATATAGAAGGATTTTTCAAGAGTTTACAAGACGATATCTGTCAGGCGATTGAAGCCGCCGACGGAGGCAGCCAGTTCCAGGAAGACTTATGGGAACACCATTCAGGCGGTGGTGGCAGGACGCGACTGATCCAGAATGGTGGCGTTATTGAAAAGGGTGGCGTTAATTTTTCGAGTGTCAAAGGAGAAGTTCATCCGCGGCTCAGGCAACAAATGAACCTCAATGAAGACGATGAGTATCACTTTACTGCAACCGGCGTGTCCATTGTTATGCACCCGCATAACCCGCACGTGCCCATTATACATATGAATGTGCGGTATTTTGAGCTGAGTAACGGGACCTGCTGGTTTGGCGGCGGTATCGACCTCACGCCCCATTATGTGAATGAGGAAGATGCGTCTAAGTTTCATCGGCGTTTGAAATCCGCCTGCAACAAGCACCACACTGACTTTTATCCAAAGTTCAAGCAATGGGCGGATGATTATTTCTACATTCCGCACCGCAATGAGACGCGCGGAGTCGGAGGAGTATTCTTTGATTATCTCAAACCAAACGAACCGGGCAATGGTGAAAATCTTTCGAAAGAGGCACTTTTCGCATTTGTAAAAGAAATCGGTGAAACCTTCGCGCCTGTGTACACATCATTTATGCGCAAACACAGGGATGATGTTTTTACAGAAAAGGAGAAACAATGGCAATTCCTACGCCGCGGACGTTACGTGGAGTTCAATCTGGTGTGGGACCGGGGTACCAAGTTCGGTTTGGAAACCAATGGACGCACGGAATCCATTCTGATGAGCTTACCGCCTCAGGCTAACTGGGAATACAATTTTCAACCGGAAGAAGGATCGGCAGAGGCTAAAACATTAAACCTGCTCCGAAAAGGAATAGTCTGGTAGCTCCCAAACGGCATCTGGCTGGTAGTACAGGTGCCCGTTTTCAATGTACAGCGGGGATTCGAAATTATTGGTATAAAGCTGCCCGGTACCCAGGCCCTGCGGCAACGCATTTTGAAATGTAGCCGTGTACTGCGCGATCGCATTAAGACCTATATTGGATTCCAGCGCCGAAGTAATCCACCAGTCAATTTTCAGACGATTAGCGATCTCGATCCATTCGCTGGTGTGGCCGAAGCCGCCAAGTAATGTAGGTTTGAGAATGATAAATGGCGGCATCAGTTTTTTCAGCAGGGCAAATTTCCCCCGGTAATCGAAAACACCGATCAATTCTTCGTCCAAGGCAACCGCTACGGGAGACACTCCACACAATTCGGCCATTAAGTCATGCTGGCCTGCTTTGACGGGCTGCTCGATCGAATGCAGATCAAACTTTGCGAGCGCATTGAGCCTGCTATGAACGTTTTCAGGAGTAAATGCCCCGTTTGCGTCCACTCTTAATGTAATGGAGTCTTTGTCAAACCGGCTGCGAACTGTTTCCAGTATCCTGCATTCCTTATCAAAATCGATCGCACCCACCTTCATTTTTAAGGTGGTGAAGCCCTGGCTTAGCTTTTCCTCCACCTGTTCCAGCATGTTATCGTAGGAACCCATCCAGATCAGGCCATTCATCAAAATCCCGGTATGACCTTTGGAAAAAGCAGACTTAAACGGAGTTCTCCGCCCGCCATTCATAAAGTCCAGCAGGGCAGTTTCAATGCCGCATCTGGCCGATGGCAAATGCTGGGGTACCAGCTGGTCGAGAATGATGCCTAAGTTGAATGGGAAAACGTCGAGGTCCAGATCATTGAATGTCTCACAAACATCAGCCAGTTGTGCTTCAAAATCAGGAAGATCGTCGACACTGAGGCCTGGCAGCGGCCCACATTCGCCGTAACCTTCCACACCTGGTTTTTCTGTATCGGTAATTTTGATCAGCCAGGAAGTTTTTTGTGTAAGAACCCCGCGTGAGGTACCCGCTTGCTTGCGAAAATGCAGCGTATAGGGCTTATACACAATTTTTAGAGGCATGATTTTGCGGTGTCAGATTTTTTCGGGGCACAATATTAGACAAAAAATACGTAATTATGCACCAGGTATGGAAGAACATCAATGGATAAAAACAGCATTAACACCATTCTCGTGGGTCTACGGTTTTATCACGACTCTCCGGAATCTGTTCTATGATATTGGCCTTTTTTCTTCCACCAAAGTTCCTCAATTTGTCATTTCAACAGGCAACTTAACAGTCGGAGGGACGGGCAAAACTCCTGTTGTTGAATACCTTACCAACCTGCTTTCATCCGCAACACCTCTTGCCATTCTGAGCCGGGGCTATGGCCGCGAGACCAGGGGTTTTATCCAGGCTGACGCCGATGCTACGGCCGCTACCATCGGTGATGAGCCACTTCAATATTTTACAAAATTTGGGAAGAAAGTAACCGTCGCCGTTTGCGAAAACCGAGTGAAAGGAGCTTTGGAGATCAATCGTACACATCCTGAAAGCAGGCTTCTGTTACTCGACGACGCCTACCAGCACCGCGCCATTCGGAGGGATATCAACCTGTTGCTGAATGATTACAACCGCCCGTTTTATAACGATCTTCCTTTTCCGGCTGGCAGGTTACGGGAAACGCGGAAAGGCGCCAACCGGGCCGACGCAGTTATTGTTACCAAATGTCCTCCATCGATTGATGGAAATCAAAGAGCTCAGATCCGTGGTGAGATCTTAAAATATGCAAAACCGGAAACCCCGGTATTTTTTGCCTTTACCGACTACGCCGGGCCGCTAAACTACGAAGGGAGGCCTGTTTCGTTAAAGAATGTTAAAATGGTGGCTGGTATCGCTAATCCGGCCCCTTTCGCTGCATATCTCGAAGGCAGGTTTGACGTTGTAGATAAAATGATCTTTCCGGATCATCATAATTACAGTGAGAGTGACCTGCAAGGCCTGATTAAGTACCTAAAAAACGATACTTTTGTGGTCACAACCGAAAAAGATATGGTCAAACTAAAACCATTGGTTGAGAAATCAGGTTACGCTGAGCGGTTTGCCTATATCCCAGTTGCCGTCAATTTCGGGGATGATACGCTGCCATTCAGCCAATGGATTACCAAACAAATTGATGACCGTCTTTAAAGCGGCAGAACGACAGTTTCCTCTATGAGAATTGCTTTTTATACCATACTGTGTCTTTTATGCAGCTTCATTTTAATCGTGCCAAAGGCCACGGCCCAGGTCAGGTTACCGGGAGGTGTCCAGATGCCTGGCGGCGGTGGTGGTGGATCGAGAGGCGGCGGTGGCGCACAGGGAGGCGGAGCTATTCTGGACGACAGTACCAAGCAGATCTACGGGCCGCAGACTACATTACATTTCTTTGAAAACGATATCCTGAACAACCGTGATTCTGTTCGCTATCGGGTAGATACGAACCTCATCAACTTTCACCGGTGGACACCACTCGATCGCTCCTGGGGAAAACTGGTGGACCTCGGCAACACTGTAACAGCCACACGCAACCTTTTTTTTCAGCCCCGCGAAGACATTGGTACCCAGATCGGCCTCCGCGCCTATGACGCTTATGCGATCAAACAGGACGAAGTACAATACTACGACACGCACTCGCAGCATACCGAGCTGGACTTTATTTCTGGAGGAAAAAAGACATCGCTCGGCAGATTTGCTTACACTCAAAACGTGCATTCCCGCTTTAATTTTGGTCTCCGGGCACAAAGGCTTACTTCCAATAAACAATATGGATTTGTCAATACCCTGAACTCGGGGGCATTACTGGGGCAGAACTGGACACTATTAATGCACACCAGCTTTTTTTCCAAAAACAAAAAATACCTGATCCTCGCACATTACCGGCACATGAACCAGAAAGTGCGAGAACAAGGCGGCGTGATCCCGAATGTCGGGGCGGATGGTGTGGTGGAAAAGTACTCATACGATGGCGCGGCACGGATCAGCGATGATGCCAATTCGTGGGAACGACGCCATGTTTTCCACATTTACCAGCAGTATCGGCTTGCCAATGGATTCCAGGTATTCCAGCAGGCGGATTACCAAAGCGTGATCGACCGCTATACCGACAAGGATATTTCACGGGGGTTGGAAAAAGAGGTATACCCGGCTCCCCGCTTCGATTCCACATTGACACGGCAGGATATTTATTACAAACTGTTTGATAACAAGGTCGGGATCAAGGGATTTTATTCCGGGTTCAATTACAGGGCATATCTCCGGCAACGATTCTATGGTATGCGTGCGGTCGGCCAGGGCGGAAACGAAACCGGCGACGCCTTCATAACGTATCGCACCGGATTGAAATTCGACAATATTGCTGGTGCGTGGCTGGGTTATTATCTCAAAGATTCCAGCAACTATCTCACCGCCGAGGCCGATCTCAATCTGGCCAAAAATGTTGAATACAAACTGAAAGCCGAACTGAACACGCATTGGGGGAAAGCCGGTTTTCAGAGCATTCAAACAGCGCCCGACCTGATGGTGCAGCGCTACCTCAGCAATCATTTTGCATGGAGAAATAACTTTGACCCTACGAAAATTCAAACGATATATGCTTCGCTTCGGCTCAAAACCAAGAAAATTGACTTTGTTCCGGAAATACAGATCCATCAGATTAACGACTACATTTATTACGATACCGTTGCAGTCCCACGTCAGCTCAATTCCGGCTTCCGGTTGCTGCGTGTTGGTTTTAACTCAGCGATACATTTGAAGCGATGGAATTTTACGGCCATGAGCTTCCTGACATTGAATGATAACAAAGATGTACTGCGCGTGCCGACCTTGTTTGCCAGCGGTGAGATCAGCTACGACTTTATTTATGCCAAAGTATTGTACATTCAGCTGGGGCTGGCGGCCAGATACCGCTCCTCTTACCTCGCCGATGCGTATATGCCTGTTACACAACAGTTTCATTTGCAAAATGATCAAAAACTGGGACAGAATATGGTAGTGGATGGATTCGCGACGATCCGTATCAAGCGGGTACGGTTGTTTTTCAAAATGTCCTATCTGAATATGGGCGGGCAGTTCGGGCTTTTTCCAAAAGGCTATTACATCACACCCAACTATCTCGGGCTGGCCAGGGCCTTTTCATTTGGCGTCAACTGGCCGATGTTTGACTAATATTTTAGCATATGGCTACACCACTAACTACCCTGGGATTAGAATTACCGACAGATCCCCGCTGGACTGACGTTGCTGCCATGCAGATTGGCGACATCCTGATCGATCATGCATATTGCGAACAAAAAGCGGCTTCCAGCTGCATTTCCCTGATCGTACATTATCCTGAAAAAGCAGATTTGGTAGAAACCCTCACGCCGATAGTTGCCGAGGAATGGGGCCATTTTCAACGGGTACTGAAAGAATTGAAGAAAAGAAACATTCCTTTGGGCCGGCAGCGGAAGGATGAATATGTAGGCCAGCTCATGCAGCTTGTGAGAAACAAAGGCGACTACGAACAGGCACTGCTGGATCGGCTGCTGATATGTGGCCTGATCGAAGCCAGAAGTTGTGAGCGCTTCAAATTACTTTCAGAATCGCTGGAAGACGAATCGCTTCAAAAATTTTACCGCGAACTGATGATCTCCGAGGCGGGCCACTACCGCACTTTTATCGAACTTGCAGAAACTTACCTGCCCGAACATGAAGTAAGGAAAAGGTGGAAGGAATTGCTGCATACGGAGGCAGAGATCATGAAATCACTGACGCCACGCGGCGATCGTATCCACTAACTCACTCAGAGAACTATTCACAGCATATGCAATCCTTTCTGAATCTCGTTGCAAAACGTATTTTAAGTAACCACACCTCGCTGGAAAGGATCCATATCATTGTCCCTACGCGCCGCGCAGCCTTTTTCCTCATGCAGGAACTGGCCCGGGAAACGACCGAACCCATGATGAGCCCCGTCGTAATGGCTGTCGATGACTTTGTCGAAAGCATTTGCACATTGGAAATTGAAGATCCGGTGCATTTACTGTTTGATCTGTACGAAACTTTCAGGGAAATAGACCCTGACGTTCAGTTTGAAAGGTTCATGGGCTGGGCGTCTGTTTTGCTCAGCGACCTGGATAAAATCGATCAGTACCTGGTTAAAACGGACTATCTCTTCGACTATTTATCGGAGGCGCATGCGATCACACGCTGGCAGGAAAGTTTGCCTTCCGGGAAAACATTGCAAAGCGAGGGCGGCTCCAAACAGTATTTCTCGTTATTTGAAAATATCAAAAAAGTCTATCTGTCATTCAGAAACAGGCTTTCAGAAAAAGGAATGGCGTACCGCGGAATGGCATACCGTGAAATCGCAGAAGACGAAGGACAGCTACTTTCGAAAAAAACGGATTTCGAAAAACTGTATTTTGCCGGTTTCAATGCATTTACAGAATCTGAAAGGATCATTGTGAGCTCATTGATCAAAGCAAAAAAAGCGGAGGTACTATGGGATTCGGACAGCTACTATATGTCTGAAAACACAGGTGTGGAAGCTGGAAAAAGCCTTCGTGACTACCAGAAAAGCAAAGTATTCGGTGAATGGAACTGGACGACGGACCATTTGATGCAAACCGCAAAGGACCTGACCATTTACGGCGTGCCTAATGCAACCCTGCAAACCAAAGTAGCCGGGCAGCTTTACCGGCAAATGCGGGAGCAGGATGATCCAGAAAACCCGATCCCGACCGCCATTGTACTGGCAGATGAAAACCTGCTGCTGCCGATGCTGTACTCGCTCGACGAGGATGTGCGCGACCTGAATGTGACCATGGGGCTTTCCATGCGTAACTCGCTGCTTTATACATTGGTGGACAGTATTTTTGAGCTGCAGCAGAATGTGGTCGAATTCCGGAGCAAAAGTGGCAAACTGATCAGGATACCAAAGTTTGGCCATAAATCGATCAACAAAATCCTGAACCATCCCTTTATCCGGCATTACGAACACGTGGCACTTACACCGCTGAGCGACGGGCAGACGATCATTCAGAAAACGGTACGGGCCATTACGGAAGACAACCAGGTGTTCCTCAGTTCCGAGGATTTATTGGGGCTTAGTGAGAACCATCCATTATTCAGGATACTGTTTACACATTGGCAAAGAAACAATTCCAAACAGGTTATACAGTCGTTTTACCAGTTGATTGAGTTGCTGCGGGAGGTTTATAAAGATTACAAAAACGCGCTGGAAACGGAGTATCTGTATCTTTTTTACACGCTCCTCAAACAATTTGAACAAACCATTGAAGAGAAATCCGAGCTGATCACGTTACGGACACTTCGCTCATTCATGTTTGAACTGATCCGGCAAACCCGCATTCCATTCAGCGGCGAACCTGTCAGTAATTTGCAAATTATGGGAATGCTGGAAACCCGCGCCCTTGATTTTGAACGGATCATTATATTATCGTTGAATGAAGGAATGCTGCCGTCGGCCAAACGTCAGAACTCACTGATCCCTTTCGACGCTGCCCAGGCAGTAGGGTTACCTACTCACCAGCATCAGGAAGCGGTGATGTCCTACCATTTTTACAGACTTTTACAGCGTGCGTCAGAGGTACATATGCTCTACACGAGCACCAATGATGCGCCGGGTGGCGGGGAAAAGAGCCGTTTTATCAGGCAGGTGGAATACGAGCTGTCCCAATACAATCCGCAGATCAAAATTGAAAACAAGACCGTCGTATTTGAAGGCAGGCAGCAGGAGGAGCTGGAAGAAGTAGTGCACAAAGACGAAGCTATGATCGCTGCAATTCGCCATTACCTAGCCAGTAAGGGCATATTCCCCACCCATCTCAATGAATTCATCCGCTGCTCCATGCAGTTTTATCTCAAACACATTGTGGGGGTAAAAGAAAAGGAAGAAGTGGAAGAAGAGCTGGGAATGGACAAGATCGGTACGTGGCTGCACGCTTCGCTGGAAAGGCTGGACAAAGAGTTTTTCCTGAACTCGACCGATCCTTCCGAAGATCAGATCAAAGGCGTTTTAAGGGAGGAGTTCGACCGTTTATTCAGGGGGTACGTGACGGATATGGGGCTGAACAGGATCTACTACCAGATCGGGGAGCAACAGATCCTGGTTTTCCTACGGCACCAGATGAGCCAGCAGCCGAGAAGGCAGATCCTGGCGGCAGAGCAGCCATTAACTACCAAAATCGAACTGGTACTGCAGGGTTCCTACACGCCCGTGAAGATTGGCGGGAAAATCGACCGCATTGAACAGGCCGAAGACGGAACGCTGTATGTCATGGATTACAAAACCGGCAGCGTAGAACTGACCGGAAAACAAAAACTGGCCGATCCGCAAAAACGGGAAGATGTGATCCGCAACGACGCTGACCGAAAGATGGGCTACGTGCGGCAACTCTGGATGTACGAGTACCTTATGTACCGCAAGATGCTGGACGAAAAAGGGCTGAGACTAAAAGGCCAGGTTTACAATTTTGGTGACTTTGCCGTAAAATCAGGGTTCTACTCTTTTCGTGACCCCAAAAACCTGATATCCAATCCACTGGAACTTACCGAAGAACTGGCGCCGGGTGATTTTATCAAGAAATCAGAGATTATCCTGACCGATATCCTCAATGTAATGGTTGACGCAGATGTGCCATTCCGCAAAACCGATGACCTGAATACTTGCCAGTATTGCGACTTTACAGGTATCTGCGGACGTTGACGCAAACCTTGAAAAAATAACATACAAACATTGCAACCAAACATTCATAAAAGTAATCTTTCTAATAAAAAATAGGAAGCAATGATCGTTCTGGCAAAATTAACCCTCTTTACTCTCTGGCTCGCGGCCTTTTTTATTACGTGTCTGGTTATGGGAATCGTGTTCCCGCTGATAACCATTTTTGAAAGGCTCCAAACGATGTTCGAAGACGGTTCGGTCGCCTAAAACCATTTACAACCAGAAGATACCGAGAATACCTTGGATCAAATAATCTCCAACGGGTCTTCGGCGACCTCCTGAAAGTACATCGAACCCGCTGTTGCTAGTAACGTTACCTTTTTCATTTCAGCTTTTGACGCTTTTCAGAGCTTCACCGATCTTGTCAGTTCCTTCAAATTATGGTGCTCACCAAGGTGCCTGAGACAAAGCCATTTGATTCGACTGCTGATGATGAATTCACCGACCAGATTCAATAAAACATTTCAAATATGAGAAAATTTTACATTTCCTTCGCGCTCATGTTGTTTGCCCGCCTGGCTGTGGCGCAACATGTAAAACCATGTAAGCCCTGCGAGGAGTTGAAAAAGCTTCAGCTTCCGGATGTTACGATAGTAGTCGCTGAGGCCAATGCCGGGGATACGATCAGCAATCGGGATGAGCCGTGGCGTGGAACTGTGGTTATAAAAAAGCCTTTCTGTCGCATATTGGGCAGGATAAGCAAGGAAATCAATTTTGAGCTCTTGCTGCCGGAGGAAAGTAACACACGTTTTCTGATGTCGGGCGGAGGTGGTTTTGTTGGCACTATCCAAAATGATTTCCAAAGGAAAGTGGATGAGGGATTTGCAACGGCCGGAACTGACACAGGTCACCAAGGTGGCGAGGATGCAAAATGGGCTTATAACAACATGGAGCGACAACTCAATTTTGGGCGGCTTGCCATACATCGTACGGCCGTGGTATCGAAAGCCATTATGCAAAATTATTATTGTGCCGCGGCTTCCAAATCCTATTTTGTGGGTTGTTCACGTGGGGGTGGACAGGCGATGGTTGAGGCCCAATATTATCCAGAGGATTTTGACGGGATCGTGGCTGGTGCACCAGCATTTGCATGGCCGGCTATTGCTGCGAAATTTCTACAGCACAGCCAATACAATTATCCGGATCCAAAAAAACTCAGCCCGGTCGTCACAAAAGATAATCTCAAACTTTTACAGAAGGAAGTTCTTCGACAATGTGACCAGCTGGACGGGTCGGTGGATGGGATCATAAACAACCCAGGTAAATGCAAGTTGGATTTTTCCAAATTGCCGCTGTGCGCCAACGAAAAGCCCGGCAGCGTATGTTTTACAAAAGCTCAGATGGCAGCGATCAGGGCGATTTATAGTCCGTTGGTTGCAAATGGCAAACAAATTTACCCAGGTTTTCCCTTTGGTGGAGAAGCCGAGGATAATTCCTGGGACCCGTGGATTACCGCGCCAATTTCCTCCGCGCAAAAAGAACCCAGCCTGCATCATATGTTTTCCACAAACATTTTCAAATATCTCATTTTCAATGATTCCACTTTTAGTTATTCGAACTACAACTTCAAAAATTTTACCACGGAAACTGCATATGCCTCATCCTATCTGGATGCCACCAATACCGATTATAGCGAGTTCAAAAAACGCAACGGTAAGATCATCTTTTTCCATGGATGGAATGATGCTGCGCTCTCCGCCAACGCCACCATTGAGCATTACAACGGAATATTAAAAAGCGACAAGGATGCGGAATCTTATGCAAGGTTGTTTCTCCTTCCGGGCGTTCTGCACTGCGGAGGGGGGCCAGGCTGTGATAATGTAGACTGGGTCAGCCTGATCATCGATTGGGTAGAAAAATCGAAAGCGCCAGATCAGATCGTTGCATCGAAAGAGGCTGGGGGTAAGACTATCACGAAGCATATTTTTCCCTATCCCAAAGAATAGGAGTACTTTAATTGGGACGTCGCGGCTGCTTTTTTTAAGTGTATCAATGATATCACGCATGTCTTCGATTATAGACGAAACTGCGCCATGTCAGGAGTGATCCATTAGATTGGCAGTTGGGGCATCTCCCCAAAACTTGATAAGTCGGATCGTTAGCATCTTTTATAATTTATTTAATATGCTGTAAATCAAGTATTTATATATATTTATTGTCTGTGAAAAGGAACTTTTGAACTAATAAAATGCTTGTTATGAGCAGCATTATCATTGTTACGAATCAATATGGCAGACAAACTTATTCAGGATATACCACTTTCCATTCTTGATCTTGCGCCGATCACGGAGGGAAGTAATGCAGCTAATACATTCAAAAACAGTCTTCGCCTCGCGCAGCGGGTCGAGGAACTTGGTTATAATCGATACTGGCTTGCGGAGCATCACAATATGGCCAGCGTGGCTAGCTCGGCGACCTCGGTACTGATCGGTTACATTGCAGGCGGCACGAATACCATCCGTGTGGGCAGCGGAGGCATTATGTTGCCCAATCACGCGCCGCTGGTCGTCGCCGAACAGTTCGGTACGCTTGCGTCACTCTATCCCGGCCGTATTGACCTCGGACTGGGGCGTGCACCCGGAACAGACCAGATTACAGCCCGTGCGCTCAGGCGCAACTACATGGAATCTGCCCAGGATTTTCCAGACGATGTGATGGCATTGCAAACCTATTTTTCAGCAGAGAACAGCAGCTCCAAAGTACGTGCCGTTCCCGGCGAAGGGCTGGATATACCGATCTGGATACTGGGTTCGAGTACCGACAGTGCGCGGCTGGCCGCGCACCTGGGATTACCGTACGCATTTGCCAGTCATTTCGCCCCCACTCAGTTTATGACCGCCATAGATCTTTACCGCCGGAATTTCAGGCCCTCGCAATACCTTAGGGAGCCATATGTGATGGCCTGTGTGAATGTGATCGCGGCAGATACTACAGGGGAAGCAGAACGGCTTGCAACCTCGTTTTACCAACTGGCTACGGGAATTATTACCGGCAAACGTCGACCATTACAGCCGCCCGTTGATAGTATGGATGGACTTTGGGGAGATTATGAGGAAGCCGCGGTGAGAGAAATGATGAAATACACATTCATCGGCGACAGAAAAAGAATCGGCAGCGATCTGGCTTATTTTCAACGACATGCGCAGCTCGATGAGTTGATGGTTACCAGCCACATCTACGATCCTGAGGCTCGGATTCATAGTTATGAAGTTTTGAAAAGCGTGCAGAATACAAGTGTGCTTCTATGAAGTTTGACTTGTCGCGATTGGGGCCAAATGACACTTCGCCATTCTGATTCTTTTTGTAAATGGCAATGCAGCCGACGTCAAAGCTTTTGTCAAAATGAGGCTCTGTGCCGGATAGTTCGAGAGGTACCTGCTTGGTGGTGTTGAAGAAATAAACGGTGGTTGTTCCGTACTTCGTGTACGGCATCAGATCGCCATATTTCTTCATCTCCTCCATGATAGGTTCCTCAACGGAGACGGCATAGATCCTTGTTATAGGGCCGGTGTTGTTTTTGTTGCGATAAACGGCCACTTCTTTGAAGTTGCCTTTCAGGTCACCTGCTTTTGGCAAAGTAGCGGAATCGTACACGATATAACCAATGATCAAAACTGCAAAGAGTAGCAGGAGTAGCTTTTTATTCATGATCAAAAGTAATCGAAATGTGAGCGATAGTTGGTCGTTTTGCTTATTGTGCAGTCAGTAATGCTATTGTCATTGCTCGTTTAAAAAAATCTGAAAATTCTTCTCTCCTATATTTTGTCCGCATAGCTCTTAAGACGTCCAATGTACCAAGTGCGCCCCATTCCCAAAGCATTGTATCAAAGTTGTATTTAAGCATTTGAGTTTTAATCTCTGTTCTTAGTGATTTCACCTGGTGAGCTGTCAGACCATATTTTTCTAAGTGCTTCGTCAACCTTTGATCTGTTTCGGTTGTGTATTCTGTGTCCAAAAATGGTTCAAGAATCCATTCCCAAATCATTGGCCGCTCAACTGTCCTAATGTTATTGTTACTGGCAAATTCTTCAAGTTCTGCTTTCTTTTCGGCCGTTAAGAAGATTAGTTCTCCTTCAACTCTGAATGTCGGCGGACAAGATTTAAAGTCTATATCATCAATTTGGTTTGCTGTGAATTTCGTTTGTCTAAATGCAAGTGAAGGCTCAAATGGATAATTTTCTATTTTCAGGAAGTCGCTACCAATTGTTAGTTCTCCTGTAGAAACAAATAATTCTTTCACTTCTGGTTTTGACTTGAAAAGTTGCTTGATAAATCTCATTTTTTGTTTCTCAAATCTTTAAAGCCTTACCTCTAACTTACCAGTTGACTCAATTTTTTTACGAACTATATACATAAGCGCATTTACATTCTAGCCACTCAATCCGTCACACTCAACTTCAAATTCCTAGCCGAACCCTCTCTAACAATCGGCGTCAAAGTGGAAAGCCTTATATCACTCGCATTATTTTCAATACGTAAAATGTAGGTTTTTGTCGTGCCACATTTGTCAGCAAGTTGTTCTTGTGTCAAACCTTGTTTCTTGCGTAGGTCCTGAATCATCGCCCCCAATTTGAAAGCTTCGAATTCTTCTTCGTATTGCTCTCTCTGCCGTTCCTCGTTTTCCATATTGGTCCTCCAAATGTCCGGAAAAGATCGTCATTTTTAATTTAGAGTCTCGTCGCCCTTTTTAAGCCAGTTTAACATACTGATTTTCCAATGTCACGTTGAAATGGATATCCGCTTTCAACGCCTTGAAAACCTTCAAGATCGTGTCAATGGTTGCGCTATTTGTGCTGCTTTCTAGTTTGGATATTTGAGATTTTTGAACGCCAACAAGCTGTCCCAACTGCTCTTGTGTCAAATTGCGCTCTTGTCGTGCCGTTTTTATCATTCGCCCCAAAACATCCATACGAAGTTCATATTCGTATTCATCTCGTTCAGTTGAACCAACCTGTCCGATGTATTTATCTTTCATTTCGGAAAGTGAGTATGATTTGATTGCTTTCGTTGCCATTTTTTATTTATTTTCGAAGTACTTTGCTCTAATTTTTACTGCTCGCTCGATTTCATTTTTAGGAACTTTGTCTACCTTTTTAATAAAACCGTGTGTCGCGATAACTAATGTCTCTGCGCCGTCAGTTTTGTCCCAAAATGCAAGAAGTCTAATTTGAAACCCCGCGTATTTTGTTCGAAATTCCCAAATGTCATTTTGTAGTTTTTTTAAAAGCGTCGGATCATTGGTTTGTTCGGCCAAGTCAATATTGTAGAAAACTTTCCTTGCAGATTTGGGATCAAGTCCGGCAATGAATTTGTCGGCTTCTTCTAAAAACCTCGTCTGAAAATAGTGCATGTGTCTTTTTCAGACAAAAATGCTAAAAGTTTCCAAATATTGCAACATTATCGAACGGAAGTTTTCGTTAATAGGTTGCTTTGTAAAGTGCACGGCAGGAAGTCTTCTTCACATTCCGCCCCTGCGTTTCAAACGCCAAGACGGTATACGAACGTAGTACATCACCAGGTAACGAAGTTTTGAGCTTTATTGATCTGCCGATGTAAGCAAATGAAATCTGAAATTACGACACGAAGAACCTCATTCCCGGCGAGCAGGAAGAAGATATGATTATAGCCGATGCAATGTTAAGAATCGGGTAGTTGATTAATGAAAAATGATTGATCAGGCAGCGTCAACCAAGGTTTCACTTCCGATTTCCTTAAATGACACAACACGTACATCCGTATGCCCGGGATAAAATTCTTGATACGATTGTATTAATTCGCTCTCTGAATGCGTGAGGTTTGATTCAAAATTATACGAATTGTTGATAATTTCCCCATTCGACAAAGCAGACATGGTAAGTACGTATTTTGGCATAACTAATTGGTAAATACTGTTTTAGTGTTTATCTGAGATTATGATTCACCAGCAAACCCTGGTAATCACCAGCATATACGCTAAAACCTTGCCAAAAGATGTGGGGATGTTTGACGGCGCACCTTGCCGTATTTCATATTCTTATAGCTGCCGAGATTAGATCGTGATGACGTCCCGATCCTGGAAGAGATAACTGATTTGGATTAAGAAGGTGACAAAGGCCAATCCAGAAGAACTGACCCTTGTCTTAACGTTGAGTATACAGAACAATGTAGTAATAGTTTCATAACCAGATAAGTAATCATTGAAATAGTTGAAATTTTTATTGAAATATACCTATTGAAGTTATTTAACGGTTACATATTCACAAAAAAGCCGCTCCGGGAAACCGGAGCGGCTTTTTTGCATATTAAATATACCACTAATCTGCGCGCAGTCTTTCGATTGGATTTGCAGTGGCGGCATGGTATACTTTTGAGCCTATGATTAGACAGCAACAGATTACAACAGCTAAGAATGTTCCAATGTAGGGCGCAGGGCCGGCATCAGGATGATATTTGAAGATCACCTGGAAAATAAACTTGCTGGTAAACAGGTAACCCAAAATAGAACCAATCACAAATGCAACCAAAAGGATATGCACAAAGCGACGATTGACAGACCCGATTATCTGCAATACTGAGGCGCCGAGTACCTTACGCATCCCAATTTCTTTACTTCGTTTATCTATGTTGAGTGAAATTTGGGCAAACAAACCCGAGGCTGAAAGCAACAGGGTAACTACGGCCAGAAAAAACGCTATCGACTTGAAGCCTTGTGTCATGCGCAACTCTTTTTCGATCAGGTCTGATTGTAGAAAACCCCGGTAAGGAACATTGGGAGCCACTTTGTGCCAGGCTGTCTGCAGGTAAGCCGCAACCTGGGATAATTTTCCTTTGTTCGTCCGGACGACCATATACTTGTACTCACCGGGCTTGGCCATACGGAGTACGCATGGAGGAACCAGGTCATGTAAGCCATACTCCTTGAAGTCGCTTACGACACCAACAATCGTATATTTTGCACTGTCCAGAGTAACTTGCTGACCTATTGGCTGATTCAATCCCGACCGTTCTACAAAGGTCTGATTGACGATGATGGACGCATCAACATCACTTTCACCATCATGAAATTGACGTCCTTGAACCAACTGAATCCCCATAGTATTGAGGTAATCATGCCCGCCCACGTGCGCGACCTGCGCTTGTAATTCGCCACTCGGAGTTTTTGCGGTTAATGTGTACGTTCCGTCTCCGATCTGCTGAGCAGTTCCTGCTACACTTTTGATATCAGAATGGGATTGAACGGTCTGGCTTAAAGCGCTGTACTCCTGTGGATTGTTGAGTTCTACCACCGCAACCTCATTGAGCGCATAGCCATAGTCGGCCTTTTGTTGGAATGTTGCATTCTGAGTCATGACAATACCAACTACCAATGCGAAACATGATAAGCTAAATTGCGCAAGTAGTAAAAAGCGTGTAAAACGGTTGGAGGAGCCAAGGGTAGTTTTTCCTTTGAGGATACGAACCGGCTGGAACGAACTAACATAAACTGCCGGATACAGACCGGAACAGATTGCACTAACAGCCGGTACCAGTATCAAAAACAACCAAAAACCATAATCTTTTGTCAGGTCCGGTGATAGGTCTATGCCAGTGAGTTCAACCATCGTTGGCGTCAGCAGATTGATGAAAAATAACCCCAATGTCGATGCCAGAATGCAGAGAATAATGTTCTCGGTTAAGAATTGCCAGATTAATTCGCTTCTAAGTCCTCCGATTACCTTGCGTACACCTATCTCTTTTAACCGTCCGCTGGCAAAGGCAATGGAGACATTTGTGAAATTAAAGCAGGTGATAATCAAAATAAATATGGACATGATCGCCGGGACAATCACAAGAACGCCACGGGGATTGGAAGTTAACGCGCTGCCATGTACATATCCCGGCATGTCAATATCCGAGCTGGTCGCCAACTCCGAAAATGGCTGGAGCGAAAAGCTTTCCAATGCCCAGTCGGCACGATTGCTATTGTGTGGCGCTACGTAGGGTTTGAGATTGGATATTACAAAAGGTGTAGCCTGCTCATTTTTCAACTGCACAAATGTGGTAATGAGCGCAGGATTAGCCCAGTCGTCTGGCGATGTTTGTTCCTGATGTAAGCCGTTCTCAAATGAAGTAATAATGTCAAATTGAATACTTGAATTGTCAGGAATCTTTTGAGTTACAGCCGCAACGGTATAGACCCTATTTTCCCCTTTGGAATCAACAATGGTCAGTGACTGTCCGACGGACATCTGCTTGGGAAAGTATTTTTCTGCTAAATCTTCACTGATTATTATCTGGTTAGCTTTGTCAAAACCCGACAGGTTTCCAAATTTCAAGGGAAATGTAAAAAAATCGAATAACGCTCTGTCAGTGTAGTAAATACGCTCGTCGATCGTATTCTCTTTGTGTTTTACAATGACAGCGGCACTGCTGAGCCGGGCAATCCGGTCGGCACCGGCCGGATCTTTTTGCATGGCCATGGCCAACGGCAGGGGAACCACACCCCAGGTCTGCTTCGTACTTTCCACCAGTCGCTCGCTGTTCAGTCTGTAGATACCCTTGGTATGGACGTGGTTTTGATCGAACTTCGCTCTGTAATTGTAGTTAAGGTAAGCCAGAATGCAGCAGGCAATTGCAAAACCCAGTCCTACAACATTGAGGACCACATAAATCTTATTGCGCCAAAGGACACGGAAAGCAATCTTAAAGTAATTGAAGAGCATAGGCTAATATAAAATGAAAGAAGTACAGGACGTTCGTTCGGGAATCACAATTATTATACCGCTTACGCAAATGTAGCTTCTGATGAGTGTGAAGCACATTTCTTCCCATTATTTGTACGGATATGAACACCATTGTCCGGTTTTAAGCCTCATTCACGATGCGCAATTTCAAGCGCTTTTTCCAGTTGCACGTCTTTTTCCGCTAGCATGTCTAAAATGGAAGGGATCACAGCATAGTCGGGAATAATGCCGCGTCCAGGTTCGGTACCTGGCTTCACGGCATTGGAATATCTGACCGTGGGAACCGCGAGCCGGATACCCGAATGCGGCAAATTGACCCTAACCGTTCCACCCGAATTGTTGCCCTCATAGCTACCACCGGTTTCTTCACCGACGAAGACGCCTCTTGCATTGCTTCGTACAATGGCACAAAAGTCTGCGGCGGTGGAGAATGTCCGGCCGTCGGTCAGTACATAAACTTTTTTCTTGAAATTGATATTTGCCGGTTGCTGAATGGCTAGTCCGGGATGATCGTCGGAGGTCATTAATGGTTTCGACTTCGATTGAAGTACTGAAAAGTATCGGAATGTTTCATTGGTCAGGTAGGAGTAAAGCAATGCTCCATAAATATCGTCGCCACCACCATTTCCACGCAAATCGATTACCAAATGCCGAATTTCCCGTTGTTCGAGCTGATTAAAAATACTATCCAGAAAGACCGGGAAGTCTTGGCCTGCATTTGAAATCCGATCCTTGCTGAATGTGCGGATCGTCAGTAAAGCACGGGTATTGTCGCTGAGGCTGAATTCGAGTGGTTTGGTATTGTTACCTGTTTTATAGGCGGGACATTGTGTGTTTTCAAACTTTGTGGCCAGCAATGTAATGTCCCGAACCTGCCCATCAGACATTGCCAATCTGGTTCTGAAATGGATTTTTTCACCATAGACGAAATTGTACAGAAACTGGAACGCATCATTGTTCAAAGTGGCATTTTTCTTGGTCTGAATTTTGCCATCCGAAGGCAGGTAGGAGAACAGCTTTTGACGTATCTGCTCAATGGGTTCGCCGTCTATCGACAAGATTTCCGATCCTACTGGGGCATTCGCCTCTTTACTGCATAGTACGAATGCCCTACCGCCGGCAAACCATAATTTTAGTGGAAACATAGCCACTGAGCTTGCATACTGTTCCATGAGCTCGCCCGGCAAACTGCCGCTGGTATGACCGCATTCAATGGCGCTGACTGCAAAACGGATCAGGTTGCCAAATGCAATCAGGTTCATCGGCGCAACGATACTTTTCTGGCAACTGTCCAATAACCGGTCGATGGATTCACGTGGCCGGTAGCGATACAAATCCGGGTGATTTTCTGTTAACGTCGAGCGGAATGTTTGAAAGTCCTCCCTAAGCTGAGATGTTTGCAGCAAACGGCGGAAATTTGGCTCGGACGTTTGCTGCGCTAATGTATTTGTAAAAACCAAAAGCATTAGAAAAAGGGCAATAGAAATCCTGCCCCATTGAATGGGTGTTTTTGCGTTAATCATGATGGGTTTGATTTATGAAATCTAGTGAACGGATTTTTTTAGAAAAAGGTAATAACCCAGAAACCCGCCAGACAAACAGAATGCTATGACAGCCAACGCACCCCAGATCGGCAACTGGGCAACAGCGACAATAGTAAAACCACAGGCGAGACCCAGAAAAATGGCAAGCCATTTAATGCAAGTCCGTAAAAGGTCTTGCTGATCACGATGTAACAAAAGCGACGCCAGTTCCTGGGTAACGCCCGATTCAACGACTTTCTCTTTGAGACGGTAATCGAGGTACCGCTTGACTAGTTCTAACAGAAAGGCTAGTATGACTGCAATGATCAGTACCGTGACTGCGAGCGCAATCTGGTCCCGGTCAATGTGCATGCTACCCTGCGTTTGAGCATTAGCCAGCGTCGGAAATAATGCGGTGGACAGTATCAATAATATCTTTTTCATAGTCGTAAGCCAGTTTTTTAATTAGACCGCCCCGCGGAGGTTTTGTTGCAATGTTCCCGAAACATGAAGCTTGCTGAGTTTATGGCTATGCTCCCGCCAAAGGTCAGCCGTCAGAAAAATAAAGAGGAGCCCGCATATCAAGACAATGGCGTAGGTGGTCACCCCGTGATTCGACAGCATTCCATTCAGTAGCTCTGCATTTAAGTAGTAAAAAGTGAAGATGCATGTCAGTATGCTTGCTATCGCAATCGACCCTAAGATCAATGCTGGGGAGCGACTGGGTTTTTGTACCGGAAGCTTCGCTAATACTGCTGGCACCAGTTCAAAATCGAATACCGGTTCCGGGGTCGCTGCGATGACTATCGCCATTTCGCGGTACAATGCAGCCTGACCCGAGCAATGGGCACATTGATCAATATGCTTAGTCAGGCCCGTGTCCAACATTGCCTCCCCCAATGCATATTGCTGGATCTCAATGTCTGATAAATGTTCGTTTTCTTTCATAAACCTTTATTATAAATTATTTCCAGCCGCTCTCTTAACATTTTCCTCGCACGGAAAAGATAGTTTTTGACTGTCCCTTCTGGTAGGTTGACGATCTGGCCGATCTCTGAATAGCTCAGTTCCTCGTAATGGTAAAGCGTAATGAGCAGTTTGTATATTTCAGGTAGCTTATCCAATTCCACTTGCAGCATCGTGTTAAATTCAGCACTGATCAGCTTTTCTTCCATATCGTTCTGATCGACATGCTCCTGCGCATTTCCCGTTTCATCATCAGCCTGCATGTTTTCAAGATCTTTGAATGTCCGCGACTGGTGTTTTTCCAAATGGTTGATACACGTATTATAAGCAATCCTGGCGATCCAGGTCGAGAGCTTAGCCTGAAACCGGAAGCTGTCCAGCTTTTGGAAAACTTTCAGGTAAATGTCCTGGGCAATGTCCCGCCTTTCCTCCCGGTTTGAAATCATTTTGAAAACAATCTGCGCGACCAGCCCTTCCGTCTGCTTCATGATCATACCGAAGGCCCTGGTGTTGCCACTCAGTACCTTTTCGACGATGATGCGGTCTGCTGACCTGTGGTGTTCGTTCTGATCCATTATTACTGATTGGACAGCGGTTAGATCAAAAAGTTGCAAAAACAGACAGGTTACTGAACGGTGAATTCCAATAGGCGGTTTTCATAGCCACATTCCCAATGCCCGCACCCACCAGCACGTTCCTGATGTAATGCCGGTTGATGGCCATACGGAGACATCCCGGCGGATGAGGCGACGGTCCAGGAGGCATAAGGGATCTGCGGACAGCGGTCTTTGTAGCCCTTCCCGCATTCTGGAAATATTGTCGACAAACTTTAAACAATTCTACATAGAATTAGAATTTGTACGTCGAATAGTTTAATTCAAGTTTAATTTCGATACATTCGTTTTAAGAAATAAACGCACCCAAATTACAAAAACCACTATGAAAAAAATGTATGTTTCTTTAGCATCCAGGGCACTCGCTATGGGTATTGCGGTTTCCTTAATGGTTGTTGGTTGTAAGGACGCCGGAATTGACTCCGAACCTTCAAGTTCTCCCGTCAACACTGAAAATAATGCCCGTTTAAGCGCTGAAAGTGAATATGTTGAAGGCGAATTGCTGGTTCAATTCTCCGAAGGCGCATCCGAAGCCGTCAAGCAGAAAGCACTGGACAAAGTCAAGGGGCAATCGATTGAAAAGATTCTTACCAAGGCAATGGAAAGAGCCGGGAAAAAGCAAGGTGTCCAGCTGATCAAGATCAGTAAAAAAGTTTCCGAAGCCATTGCAGATTTGAAAGCGTCTGAGGGGGTCGATTTTGCAGAACCGAATTTTGTTTACTACCATACCGCTACCACCGTCGACCCGTATTTTACCAATGGATCTTTGTGGGGAATGTACGGGGCTGGCACTTCGCCTGCCAACCAGTACGGTAGCAATGCGGCCGCTGCCTGGTCTGCGGGGAAAACAGGCTCGGCATCTGTTTACATCGGAATCATTGATGAGGGGATCCAATTGAGCCATCCTGATCTGACGGGGCAAATATGGGTGAATCCCTTAGAAGCCACCGACGGGGTTGATAACGACGGTAACGGATTAAAGGATGATATTAACGGATGGGATTTTGCCAACAATGACGCTTCTATCTATGACGGCGGCAGCAAAGGAACGCTGGATGATCACGGCACCCATGTCTCGGGTACGATCGGAGGCAAATCAAATACACAAGGGGTTGTCGGGGTCAACTGGAGTGTCACGCTGATCTCTGCCAAATTCCTCGGAAGGAGGGGCGGCACGACGGCCAATGCGATCAAAGCGGTTGATTACCTTACCAATTTGAAGATCCGCGGACTTAATGTAGTCGCCAGTAACAATTCCTGGGGCGGCGGCGGATATTCGCAGGCGCTTTTCGATGCGATCAGCCGTGCGAACAATGCCGGTATCATGTTTATCGCAGCGGCAGGAAATGCGGGTACTAATAACGATATAACAGCCAGCTATCCTGCCAATTACAATCTGCCGAACGTTATCTCGGTGGCAGCTATCGATAAAAATGGCGCACTTGCAAGTTTCTCTCAATATGGCGCAACGACGGTCGACATTGGTGCACCTGGCGTTGCGATCAATTCAACTACTGCATTTAATACTTATTCATCCTATAATGGTACCTCCATGGCTACGCCTCATGTCACCGGAGCAGTGGCGCTTTACGCGTCTACACATCCTGGCGCGTCCGTGGCGCAGATCAGGAATGCAATTTTAGCAAGCGCTGTTCCGACAGCATCCCTGGCCGGAAAAACGGTTACAGGCGGCAGGCTCAACGTAAATGCGGCCCTTTCACTGTAGGCATAACGAACCTGACGAAGTTTAAGCAAGTTGTATAAAGAAAGGTCAGCCAGCATTTTATAACTGGCTGACCTTCTTTATTGGTATGATTACAAGCTACATAAGTGTGTCGAAGTAGTTTATACGCCATTAAATTTATTCAATCAAACAAACAATATATTTAAATAATGTTTCAATTTTTTTGTAAGTCTGGGTTGCGCATATGAAATACTTTTGTCTGGCCTTTAGAAGTATATGAAAACCAAGGAAGACATGAATGTAGCGCTCGTAGAAGAAAACCCGGTATTTCGCACAACCCTACGTGCTATACTCAATCGCCGGTTCCAGAATTTAGCACCGCTGGAAACAGAATCCATGGAATCCCTGGAAAAGATCATGCAGATGGGGATTTTTGATATCATCATCATTGGCTTTTCAGACGAACAGTCCGAAATAAACGAGAGCGCTCTGAAAATGGCAATGGAAAAGAACCCGTTCTCGGCATTCATCGTATACGCCAGCACACCCGATCATAAGCAGGTGCGTTCGTTGATACGTATGGGTGTAAAGGGGTATCTTCCCAAGTACGCGTGCGCTGACGAACTTGTCAACTGTGTGCGGACGGTGTTTTCGGGCAATCCCTATCTCAGCCCTCAGATACTCGTAAGTCTCCACCATACAACAGCGTATTGAGCGTATATCAATATACGTTATTTTTTACTATGCCAATATAGTATCAGCATTGATCAATGGTAAATAGGCAGTTGGTGAGATATTGATATTTATTTGCATGATTCTTTGTTGGATCTGATTGGTTCCCGAATGTTCATGAAAAATGCCTGTTTAGTTTCCCTTTTGCTACTTTGCTATTTTGATGGTTTGGCTCAATTCCGCAAGGCAGTTGCTCCCGCAGTTTCGTCTTATTATAATATCTGGACAAAGCCATTGGTTTCTACTCCCAGTAAAAACAAGGTGGACGGACCATTGATGGGTAACGGCGATGTTACAATGACTACGGGCTACATGGGGAATACGTTGAGTCACTATATTTCCAAGAATGATTTCTGGCGGTTGGTCTCACCCAAAACCGTGACCCGAAAAGATGACGTGTCCGGTCCGCGGATCGTTGGGTCAGTTGATGTTCAGATTGAAGATTTGAACAATGCCCGGTTCACCGCAGACCAGCGGCTTGTCGATGGCGTCACGACTTGCTCATTAGTATCTGACCACCAAAAAGTGGAGGCGAAATCTTGGGTGTCAGCTACTGATAACCTGATATTCATCGAACTGAAAGCAATTGGAAAGGTGGCAAATGTATCAGTAAGCCTGACAGCCCCTGAAAACAAGGAAGCCAGATTGACGAAAGGTGTTCGGGGAAATAGCCTTTGGCTGACCCGTGCTTTTACAGATAGCGTCGACATTGCCACAGAAGTAGCTGTTGCATTGCGTACCATCGACGCGAATAGTAGCTCATTTACCATAGAACCGGGCAAGAAAGTGGTAATAGCAGTCGCAGTTGAAAGCCGGTTTAAGAACGCGGAGCCCTTGAAATACGTTTTGGCACGAATAAATAACGTGGACAGAAGCACGGCGCAAACGCAATTGAGCAAACATCAACAATGGTGGAACGCATATTGGCAAAAATCATCGGTTGTAATAGAAGACACGGTTTTGATGAAGGCGTACTACCAGGGTCTTTATACAATGGCAGCATGCAGCCGTGACCCTAAATTCCCGCCGGGACTTTTTGGCTGGGTAACCAGTGACGATCCTCAATGGGCGGGGGACTACCATTTGAATTATAACCATCAGGCCCCGTTTTACTCTCTTTATTCCGCTAACAGGTTGGAGCAAGGCGCACCCCATGACGCCCCATTGATCGATTTTATACCAAGAGGGGAGTGGTATGCGCAAAACGTCACCCATACAAGAGGTGTGCAGTACCCCGTCGGCATCGGACCTCTGGGAATAGAGGTAACAAGGAACCACCCCAGGTATTATAATTCAGTGAATGAGCAGCAGGGCGGGCTGTTTTTTGGCCAGCGTTCCAATGCGGCGTACGGATTGTTGAATATGGCGCAATACTGGCGTTGTACTTACGACGAGGCTTATGGAAAAAAGATCTACCCATATGCATTGGCGGTAGCCAATTTTTGGGAAGATTATCTCAAATATGAGAACGGCCGTTACGTGATCTACGACGACGCGATACACGAGGGATCTGGCGCGGATATGAATCCGATTTTATCATTAGGCCTTGTCCGTAATGCATTTAACCTGATGCTCGACCTCAGTACGACCCTGAAAATTGACCAGGATAGGCGGGCAAAATGGAATGATATTTTAGAGAAGCTCAGCCATTTTCCAGTCCAGGAGCGGAATGGAAAAAAGGTGTTCCGGTACACCGAAAAGGGAGTTGACTGGTGGGTGAATAATGGGCTGGGTATCCAGCATATTTATCCATCCAATGCCATCACGCTGGATAGTGGCGAAGAATTGTTGACCCTTGCCCGTAATACCATCACGGACATGCAGCGGTTTCAGGACCATAACACTGGCAGCAGTTTTTTTATGGCCGCAATAAGGGTGGGTTATGATCCGGGAGTCGTATTCAATGAGTTGCGCAAATATGCTTTGCATACATATCCCAATGGTTTTCAGCTGGATAATCCGCATGGGATAGAAAACAGCTGCACGGTTACCAATGCGCTGGACGAAATGCTATGTATGAGTGCCGGAAATGTCATCCGTTTGTTTGCCGGTTTGCCCGAAGGGCAGAATGCAAAATTTGAGAATCTGAGGGCCTGGGGCGCATTCCTGGTTTCTGCGAGCCGAACTGATGGGAATGTTTCAATAGTCAACATCAAAAGTGAAAAAGGGAAAACATGTACGATTGTTAATCCCTGGCCGGGCAGGCAGGTGCGCATTATACGTAACAGAAAGAATGCTGAGAAGGTCTCAGGCGAAAGATTTAGTCTTAATACCAGTGCCGGTGAACATCTGAATCTGCAATTGATAGCCGGTGCACCGGATTCGAAATAGATATTAATTAGGTTAATTGTAGTATTTAAGCTTGCAAATCAACGATTTGCAAGCTTTTTGTTTGATGGTCAAATTTCATAACTTATGCATCGCTTGATCATTGCTATCCGGCCTAATATTTAAAATACACATGTCTACCGCATTCAAAATAATAAAATGGCTTCTTAAAACCTTTTTCAAGATCGCCGGATCTTTGCTCAGATCAATGTTGGGCTTCAAAGAAAAGGCTGACAAAATCAAATTTAACGGCGAAGTTGTCACAGATAAAAATTTTCAGGTACTGAACAAAACGTTTGCAAAGGACTCAACGACTGCTTATTACAGGACACGGGCTTTCAGCTACGCCGATGTTCCTACATTTGAAGCATTGGACGACCATTATGCCAAAGACAAGGACAGGGCATATTATTGTAATGAATACCGGGAAGGACAAAACTACTATCTGACCAAAAAGCAGACGATCGTGACTATCGAAGATGCTGATATCCCGACATTTATAAGCCTTGGGGACGGGTATGCAAAAAATAAATCAAATGCGTGGTTCCAGGGGATTGCTTTCAAAGTTCAGCAAGTAGCATCACTGGTCATTATCGACACGCATTTTTGTAAAGACGACGTATCAGCCTATTTAAACCGGCTTCCCATTGCGGGTAGCGAAGGCAAAACTTTTGAGCTTTTGGAAGAGCATTTCGCCAGAGATGCTGCGAACATTTACTATTATGGCTATACCGGCGAAGGGCAGCATATCTGTATTTTGCCGTGCGAGCGAACTTCGTTCCAAATACTGGATTACCGCTATTCAAAAGACGATAACCATGTGTTCTTTCTTGGATTCATACTGAAAGGCATTGATGGCCATTCGTTCGAAATACTGCCCGAGGGGTATGCGAAAGACAAAAACGCAGTCTTTTTCCGCGAAGGGCAAGTCGCTGGTGCTGATCCCGGGTCGTTTGTAGTATTCGAGGAAAATGGAATATATGGGCATGATTACAACTATGCCAGAGATCAAACTTCGGTTTTTATGAATGATAGAAAGATGAAGGATGCAGATGTAGCAACATTTAAAGTGCTGGGAGAGAACTACGGCAGCGACAGCAAACATGTATATTACAAAACCAGAGTAGTCAAAGGCGCTGACCCAGCCACTTTTAAAGTATACCCACACGATTTAGGAAATGCGGATTCCGAAGATGCAATTCACAAATTCCACGAAGGCGTGAAGGTAGCCGTTGATTAAGGATATTTAGCTTTTTTGCCTATCACCTGCTCGCCGAAACAGCAATGCCGATCCGACAAATAGTGCGGCGAAGCATGCATGCAGGCCAAATACTGGGATAAGGATTGCCAGCGCGACGATCCTCACCGCGCGTCAATTGCTTGTATACTATGAACAGGTGGCTGCAATCGAACAGGCTGACGTGACACCTACAACTACACTGCCAGTAAAGAAAACATCTTCCAGAAATCATATATTTGATTTAAACTTGAATTTTTAAATATGTTCATACATATATACATATTGTTTATATTTAGGAAAAATTACACCCTCTATGAAATATAGCATTCTATTTTTCGTGGTCGCCATTTTTTCATGTGACACGCAATCTTCTGACAGCAAGCAGAATGCGGCATTACCGGATGTCAATGAGAAGGAATTTACCGCTGCCCCGGCACCGGAATGGTCCAACCTGTTTCTGAGGAAATCGGGCTGGTTTGGCGGCGATGGAATTTTTACCATCCCATTTTCAGGTAAAGATTCTGAAAAAAGCGACAGCATACTTTTTCTTTTCAGTGATACAATGGTGGGTGAAATTGAAGGAGACAAACTGATGCCGGGCTATCAATTTGTAAACAATTCGATAGCATTGTTGAACGGTAAGGCTCCGGATTCTGCGAGCATAGCGTTTAAGGTTGCCGGGGAAAAGGCCGTTTTTATTCCAAAAACGGCTAAGGACAAGGATACCTACTTTTGGCTGGGGGACGGTTTTGTTAATCCTGATGCTGGTAAGGATCTGTTTATTTTTGCATATAAAATTACCAATACACACGATAAATCGGCCTTCCCGTTCAAGGAAACGGGTAATACGCTGCTTCGGATTCCGGCGGGAAGTCGCTTTCCATATGAGACGCAGGAGCAATTGGAATTGCCGTTCAATAATTACAAAAGCGGAGAGGAGACGATCTCATTCGGGTCGGCGGTACTCAATAATACCGAGTCGGCAGGGGAGGCGGAGCCTGATGGTTTTATGTATGTGTATGGGACAAAAGGCATTACCAAAAAGCTTGTCTCTGCGAGGGTGAAACCGGCGCAGGTTACATCATTTGATCAATGGGAGTTCTGGAACGGCAAGGGCTGGGGGAAGGATGTGAAGTCGGTGGCGGCATTGAGCGATTCGGTTTCCAATGAGCTGAGTGTGAGCCTGCTGTCACCGGGTAAGTATGCCCTGGTTTATCAATTAGGCAGCCTTTTTCCGGAAATTTGCATGCAGGTAGGGCCTACCCCGGTGGGGCCGTTTGGTCCGAGAATTGTACTTTACAAGACTTCGGCTGACATTAAAGACCCGGATTTATTCACATACAATGCCAAAGCCCATCCCGCGCTATCGGAGCCGGGCGAGTTGCTGATTTCTTATAATGTAAACACTTTCAAGTTTTTTGAAGTTTTGCAAAAGCAGCCGAACCTGTACCGTCCGCGTTTTGTGCGGGTAAAATTTAGCAAAACACTAAAAAATAACTGATGATGCGATCCAGTTACGACAAGTTTCCGTTTATCGAAGTAAGCCAATCCTCCGATGCATTTTTTGCTGGCTGGGAAAGAATTTTCCGGGAGGTGAGGCAAGTTGTCCATCTAAAAAACAAAACAAAGAATGTGATTTGCATTGATCTCTATCACGGGGTTAATGTGGACGAGGTTCTTGACGCCATAAAGGAAAATCTGGAAGCTGTCGCGGTGATTAACACGAACGATTTTCTTAAAAGTGCCGCTGAAATCAATGAAATGGTTTATCCGTTTGTAACGGATGATCAGGTGTTCGGGAAAATGAACGACCTGAAAATGATCGATTTTTTTGATACCGGAAGCCTTGACCGGGAGTGTGAAAAGATCCGTAACATCGAGTCCGGCACGGTGGTGGTGTGCGGCGAGGGAGCCAGGCTGTTTGCCGACGCCGACGTGCTGATCTACGCCGACCTGGCACGCTGGGAAATTCAGAAACGAATGAAGCGGAACGAGGTCGGCAACTTTGGAATGGGTAACCTGGATGCAGGTTTTGCATTAAAATACAAACAGGGCTATTTCCTCGATTGGCGTGTTTTCGACCGCCATAAACTCAGGTTTTTTGATCAGATTGACTTTTTTATCGACGCCAATATAGCGGGCGAACCCAAAATGATCGGTGCTGAACTGTATCTGAAAGGACTGGACGAAGCCGTGAGCAGACCATTCAGGGTAGTACCGTTTTTTGACCCTGGACCCTGGGGTGGGCAATGGCTGAAAGAAGTCATTGATCTTGACCGTGAGGAGGTTAACTATGCCTGGGGTTTCGACTGCGTTCCGGAGGAAAATAGTCTGCTTTTCAAATTTGGCGAGGAGATTTTTGAACTTCCGTCCATTAACCTGGTGCTCACCCGGCCGCGGCAATTGCTGGGAACGGGTATCTATGGCAAATTCGGCGCGGAATTTCCAATCCGGTTCGATTTTCTGGATACGATGGATGGAGGCAACCTGAGTTTGCAGGTACATCCAACGCGTGCGTACATTCAGGAGCATTTTGGAATGGATTATACCCAGGACGAAAGCTACTACTTCCTGGAAGCGGAGGAGGACGCGTGCGTATACCTGGGTACGCATAAAGGTGTGAACGCGGCCGATATGATCGCTGATCTGGAAGAGGCGCAGAACGGGTCGGCTGATTTTAACGCGGAAAAATATGTAAACAAGCTGTCCGTCAAAAAGCACGACCACATCCTTATTCCCGCCGGGACGATACATTGCTCAGGGAAAAATGCAGTGGTACTTGAAATTTCAGCAACGCCGTACATTTTTACATTCAAATTATGGGACTGGGGCAGACTGGGACTCGACGGAAAGCCGAGACCGATCAATATAGAACATGGTAAAAATGTCATCGACTGGACCCGTGACGAAGATTGGGTGAAAGAGAATCTCTTTAACAATATTACCGAAATCTCACTGAATGGCCATTCCAGGGAAGAATCCACAGGTTTGTACTCCACGCAGTTCATTGAAACCAGAAGACATTGGTTTGACAGAAAAGTGACACATTACACCCACGGGAATTTGAATGTGATTAATCTCGTGGAAGGCGATGAAGTAATCGTGGAAAGTCCCGATGGCCTTTTTGAACCTTATGTGATCCATTATGCCGAGACATTTATCGTACCGGCGCATGTGGCATCTTACACGATCAACCCCTCCGGAAAATCTGTCGGGAAAAAATGTGCAACGCTGAAAGCTTATATCAGAGTGTAGGACGATTTGTATCGGTATAATTGGAAATTATGAGAATATTAAATTTATCTTTTTTAGCGCTGCTGGCCCTGACGGCTACCGCGCAGAAACAGGCTACGCCCGGCGAATCAAAAGTCACGGACGTCTGGCTGGTTTTTAAAACCCATTTTGACCTTGGTTTTACCGATTTGCCGCAGAACGTTTTTGCCAGGTACCGGGGAGAAATGATGGACAATGCATTGAAAATCGTCGATGAAAATGCCAAGCTTCCGGCAGACAAGCATTTTGCTTGGACCGTGTCCGGCTGGCCGCTCAGCGCTCAGATCCTGGGCCCATTGCAAACGCCGGAACGAAAGCAAAGAGTCGAGAAGGCGATCAGGGAAGGGTCTATCGCCGTGCATGCGTTTCCTTTTACGACGCATACGGAATCTCTTGATTATGAAGATCTTGTTCGCGGGCTCGGGTTTTCTTCGCAGATAGCCCGTACCTATGGCTTACCCCTGCCCATCAGCGCGAAAATGACTGATGTCCCCAGTCATTCATGGGTGTTGCCAACTTTGCTCAGCCATGCAGGTGTCAAGTTTCTTCAATTGGGTTGCAATCCGGCGAGCCAGTATCCGCGTGTTCCGCCGCTGTTTTGGTGGGAAGGTGCAGACGGTTCTAAAATATTGTGTCAATACACTTCACTATATGGGTCTGAAATAAAGCCTCCCGCTGACTGGCCATGCCGTAATTACCTGGGAATGATCATGACCGGCGATAACCATGGTCCGCCAAGTCAAAAGGAGCTGGAAGAAATCCTTGCGAAGACAACCGCCGACCTGCCGGGAGTAAAGATCCACCTCGGAACGTTGGATGATTTTGCCAAAGCAGTATTAGCTGAAAATCCACAATTGCCTGTTGTAAAGGGAGATACTCCCGACACCTGGATACAGGGACTGCTTGCAAACCCAAGGGAAACGAAGGTGGCAAGGCAGGTTCGCCCGCTGGAATCCGCTTTGGACGAATTGAATACGCAGATGAAAATCTGGCAATTGCCTGTTAAATCCATTGCAGCTGAATTGGCACGAGCCTATGAGCAAAGCCTCTTGTACGCGGAACATACCTGGGGAATGAATGCCGAATATGGCCCGCGGTACAGCTATGGCGAGGATTGGAAAAAATGGATGAGGGAGGCAGAGGCAGAACCCATCCCTGCCGACGGTGATTATTCGAAATTAAAAAATAGCTACGCCAAAAAAACGGAGATTGGGAGCAAAAGAAAGTGGTTGAATTCCTACGACGAGAAACGCCGGTACATCCTTAATACCGAGGAGATTGTCACCAGCGAGTTGACCAGCCATCTTAACCTCCTTGCCAAATCGGTTGGTATCGAAGGAAAGAGGGTGGTCGTGTATAACCCACTGCCCTGGGCGCGATCCGGAATGGTTGAGATTCCATGGGAGAAGGGTAAATACTTTTATGCGAAGGAAGTGCCGGCATCGGGTTTTGTATCTTTTTCGCAAAAAGAAATAGGTATTCCCACGATTTCCAGTGACTCGCGGCCGTCTTTTGAGACGCCCAATTTCAAGGTAGTCTTTGATTTGAAAAAAGGAGGGATTGCGTCTCTTATTGAAAAAACCAATGGTAAAGAACTGATTGATAGGTCATCAGGCTATGTTGCAGGGCAGTTTTTGCACGAGCGGTTTAGTAGTAATGAAGTGGATAGCTGGTTTAACAAATACAGCCGCATTAAGGAGGGCTGGGGATTGAACGATCTGGGAAAACCAGGTATGGCACCAGCCTCGCAGGTTCCTTATCAGGCATTTACGCCGGATGACTGGAAAATGAATGTCACCCATTCCAAAGTTGCGGACATTGCCACATTGACTTCGGTCAATACAAAAGGCCTGGCTAAACAATATACCATTGTATATACATTCCCTCGCAATGCGGCCTACGTGGACATTGAATGGTTTGTAGATTCCAAAACTGCCGACAAGCATCCTGAGGGTGGCTGGCTGTGTTTTCCGTTCGCAGTAAAAGATCCTACTTTCACTGTTGGCAGGCTTGGAGGCCCGATTGACCCAGCAAAAGATATTATTTCGGGGACCAACAGGTATTTGATGGCCGTCAATTCCGGCGTTTCAGTTACTGCTGCGGATCAATCAGGCGTGGCTTTGTCCCCGGTTGACTCTCCGCTGATCAGTTTGGGAGAGCCGGGCCTGTGGAAGTTTGATATGGAGCATACTCCCAAAAAGGCAGCCGTGTTTGTCAACATTTACAATAATATGTGGAACACCAATTTTCCGCTGTGGCAGGACGGCTCATGGAGTGAAAAAGTTCGGATTTGGGGAATTGGAAAGAAAACCGAAACAAACCCTGACCTTGTTAAAAACTCCTGGGAGGCCCGTTTGCCATTATTGACGGGTGTGGCCGACGGCGTGGCGGGGCAACTGGCTGCGAAACAAAGTGGCTTGTCTACTTCCAGAGCAGGCGCATTGGTCACTGCTTTTGGTGAAAATCCTGATGGTAAGGGAGTTGTTTTCCGGTTATGGGAGCAAGAAGGGATTTCCGGTGACATGACAGTTTCCCTGCCGGCGAAGTCGATGTTTACGAAAGCAACGCCTGTAAATCTTCGTGGTGAGGTAATGGAAAAGGCGATTTCTATTTCAAACAATAAGTTCAGCTTTTTTCTGGGGGCCAACGCCCCGGCAAGTTTTGTGCTGGAATGATGCTGGTTCGGAATAAACTGCAATTGTTTGGATTGCTCATACATATTGTTTCGGAAGGTAGCCAAATTTGCTATTTTTGTTTTTGTCTACCTGGTTTTCCTATTTATGAAATTTAGTATCGATCATAAGAGTCCGGTTCCTTTGCACATTCAGGCGGAAAATCTGCTGCGCACGATGATCAGCGACCCCGAGCATTTGAACGGCAAGTTTTTACCTAATGAAGTTGAGTTGGCAAAGCAGCTGGCGATATCCCGGTCAACCTTGCGGCAGGCTTTGAACAAGCTGGTGTATGAAGGCCTTTTGATCCGGAAAAAAGGGATTGGTACCAAGGTTGCTGAGCCTGTAATTAGCTCAAAATCAAAGAACTGGTTGAGTTTTACGCAGGAAATGAATGCACGTGGCATTATCGTTAAGAACTTCGAGCTTCACGTTACCTGGGTTACCCCGGATGAAAAAATCGCTAATTTCTTTGATATTACACCGGACAAAAAAATCCTGAAATTGGAGCGCCTCAGAGGTAAGGCAGACGGGCCATTTGTATATTTCATTTCCTATTTTCACCCCCGGGTAGGCCTGACTGGGGAGGAGGACTTCAAGCGGCCGTTGTATGATATTCTTGAAAAAGACCATATGGTGGTGGCCACGCTCTCCAAAGAAGAAGTCGGCGCGATAGCTGCTGACAAGTTCACTGCCGCCAAACTGGAAGTGGATCCCGGAAGTCCTATCCTTTTCAGAAAACGTTTTGTGTTTGATCAGGGCGAAAGACCCATCGAATATAACCTTGGTTATTACCGCGCCGATAGCTTTGTATATACAGTAGAAAGCGTAAGAGAGTAATTGTGACGTTTAGTGACATTCGTTAAACCCCCAAAGCCATCCGCATTTTCGTGCCGGATGGCTTTTTTTATGACAATATGGTACTAGAACATATCAACATGCCATCAATTTGTAGTACTAATCTGCCATAAATTTGAATAATTTCTCTAATGGGAGGTCTAAATATAGAATTTTAAAGGCCTTTTATGTGTTAAAATTGCGACTTGGAGTGCGCCTCGTTTCGCATTCCCAGGTGAAAATATCATCAGATATGCTGCAAGGTGTTGAATGTGTGGTGGATACAGTGAAGCGCTAAAAGAGGCTCTCAGACCTCACCAGGGCAGATTTTGACACTCCAATACAAACTTACAGGGACCGCTGGTAATAATTATATTATATCAATGAATTATTATTTGACATAAGGCTTGCTACTTTGACAATATGTTTATATGTTTGTACATATTAAAGTTTCATCATTTGCCCGTGTGATTTAGATGCCTCTGCTATTTTAAGTTGGCAGAAAGTATCTCACGGGCGTTTACAGGGGTTGACGTTTATGGGTATCCGTTATTTAAAGAGCGGGTGCCAGGTAATATTATAGTACCCCTTCATCAGCAATTTCGAGCCGCTTTCAGTGAATACCCAACTATAACCGGAGGATTTAACCCACGGACGAATTTTAATAACTAATAATTGCTTTATGAGACCAAAACTACTTACAGACAATGGACACAGGGCATCGCATGCCCTTTTGGGAATTGCGCTGGTGGGCCTCCTGACTCCCGCAGTGTGGGCGAACGGGACACCGTTGGGCGGCAATCCGCTGGGACGGGCGTCAGGCGTGGCTATCCACCATGCAAGCCGCAGTGCCGCAGAACAGGCCATTACCGGAACGATCACGGATGAGAAAAATGCAGGGATACCAGGCGTAAACGTCCTGGAAAAAGGTACCACTAATGGTGTGGTTTCGGATACGGACGGAAAGTATTCTATTAAGGTAAAGGATGCGAACAGCATTCTGGTTTTTTCTTATATCGGGTATATTACCAAGGAAGTGAAAGCCGGCTCTCAATCGTCCATAGACGTAAAATTGGAGGTTTCGTCGCAGGAACTGAACGATGTGGTCGTGGTTGGATATGGTACCCAGAAGCGGTCGGAACTGACCAATGCAGTTGTGCAGACAACAGGTGCGGAGATCAAAAAATCCAGCGCTGCGTCTCTGTCCAACTCCCTCGCAGGACGCATGGCAGGCGTATATGTTACGCAAAGAAGTGCTGCTCCTGGTTTTGATGACGCGCAGATCCTGGTACGGGGTGCAAATACGTACCGCAACACCTCTGCACTGATCGTAATCGACGGGGTTGCCAATGCGGACCCGGATGGTTTGAACCGTTTGGATCCCAATGATATTGAATCCATTTCTGTGTTGAAGGATGCTTCCGCAGCGATTTATGGTGCGCAGTCGGCGGGTGGGGTAATCCTGGTCACTACCAAAAGAGGTACATCGGGCAAGCCTACATTTGATTTTTCAACAACGCAGTCGTGGCAGTCGCCGACTATGAAAGTGAAATCGGCCGACGCATTTCAGTATATGAAAGTATTGAACGACAGAAGAGCACTTGAGGGTACACCCGCAGACTTTCCTGATGCATTGGTAGATGCTTTCAAAACCGGAAAAAGGAGAGCTGAAAACTGGTGGGATGCATTGATCGGGCCACCGGTGAAGCAAACAAGATACTCGCTGACCATGCGCGGTGGTACTGACAAGGTACGGTATTTTGTTTCCCTGGGTACTGCGACACAAGGAGGTATCCTTCGTGGTGACAACAAATCGAAGCTGAAACAATATAATGTAAGAAGTAACATTGATGTGACAGTAACCAAAGACCTGGAAGTAGGACTTGACCTGTCGATCCGTGAAAAAGCAACTCAGACTCCACAGGGCGGTCCTGGCGGAGAAGTAGGATCGCTGGCAAGTACCAGCCCGTTGCAGGAAGCATATATCGGTGGCGATTACCGTTATCCGGGTGAAGGATGGTCGCACTTGAACCCTGCGGCGCGTCTTCTCAGCCCAGGTTACCGCAGATATAAAGCTGATGTGGCCAGCGGAACGCTACGCTTCAAGTACAACATGCCTTTTGTGCCAGGGTTAGCATTGGATGGATTTTTGTCTATTGTTAAAACCGTCGGTTATGATAAGCAATTCAACTATGTATGGCCATATTACGAGAAAGACCCTACCACCGGTAATATTGTGAAGAAACAATCGAGGTCGGTAGAGGATATTGGTTTGCGGGAGGATTTTAGACAAAGCCTGCGTACAACCGGAAACATCAAGCTTTCGTATAGCAAGACTTTCTCCAAGGATCACAAGGTTAACGCGTTCGTAGCCTACGAACAGATGAGTTATGATGACAACAATTTCTGGGCACAACGTCTCGGGTATGACTCACCATTGATCGATCAGCTTTTTGCAGGAACTACAAACCGGTTGAACTGGAACACAGACGGTACTGCAACAGAATCGGCAAGACAGAACTTTTTCGGACGTGTAAGCTATGACTTCAGAGAGAAATACCTCTTCGGATTTAGCGCCAGATATGACGGTTCTCCTATATTCCCCAAAGAAACCCGTTTTGGATTTTTCCCACAGGTTTCAGCAGGTTGGGTAATTAGCAACGAGGCATTTATTCCAAAAAATGTAATCAGTAATTTGAAACTGAGAGCTTCCTGGGGACGTCTTGGAAATGACCGCGTTAATCCTTTTCAATACATTGCCGCGTACGGATATGATGCTGGCTGGGTAGTGAATGGAGTGGATGCGCGGGGTATTGCCGTGAAGTCGACACCTAACCCTAATATTACATGGGAAGTGAGCGAAAAGACTGATATTGGTTTGGAAGCAGCATTTTTGAATAACCGGTTAACATTCGAAGTCGATCTTTTCAAAGCGAAAACTTCCAACATCCTGGGTAGAAGACAGGCATCCATACCAAGCTACACGGGATTGCTGCTACCTGATGAAAACATCGGTAAAATGAACAGCCAGGGGATTGAATTCCAGGCTGGGTACCGTCATAACTTCTCGGATATTACCCTACGTATCAACGGAAACGTGTCGTATAACAAAAACGAGATTGTCTATTTCGACGAAACGCCACAGGCAGAAGATTACCAGAAGCTGGAAGGCCAGCCTTTCGGATCGAGATTGGTGTATAAATCCATCGGTATTTACCGGACACAGGCAGACCTCGACAAAAGCGTGAAATATCCGGGAGCCACATTGGGAGGCCTGATCTTCGCCGACTTGAACGGAGATGGCAAGATCGATAGCAATGACCGTTATATGTTCAATACGACCAATAATACCGACGCGACCACGGGGGTTACTACGATTTTCCCAAGTACCCAGTATGGTCTGAGTATCGGATTGAATTACAGAGACTTTGACCTAAGTACATTGTTACAGGGCCAAAGTGGTGCGAAGTTCCGATTGAGTACAGGCTTCAATTCCGGCGCAGGTGGTAATGGTCTGGAATATGTGGCGCTCAATAGCTACTCAAAAGAAAATGTGAACTCGGAACTTCCGATGATCGCACCGACTGGTCTTGCGAACTCCGACAGTGATTTCTACTACCGCACCGCAACGTGGATGCGTCTGAAAAATGTCCAGCTTGGCTATACTCTTCCTAAGAGTATTTCTTCAAAAGCGAGGATTACTGCATTGAGAATTTACGTTTCGGGCGACAATGCCTTTATGATATTCAATTCGCTTAAAAAGTATGGTAACGGTGACCCGGAATTCCTGAGTGGAAACGGTGGGGCTTATCCTAATATGAAAACGCTAAGCTTCGGAGCTAATCTTACTTTCTAATCAGAGAAAACCTATGAAATATTTAATCAAAAATAGATTGGTAAAAAGGGCGCTTTCGCTGTCATTCATTGGCATGCTCGCTACTGCTACCTCGTGTAATGTTTTGGATAAAAAGCCGCTGGATGCCATATCCGATGACGCGGTATTTAATGATCCTGTTTTCTTGCAGAACTACGTTTATAACGTTTATAACGGTATAAAACCGCCCTGGGCACCAGGAACCGGGGGGTATGATGCCCTCACGGACATTGCAGTGAACCAGCCAGAGACCCACGAGCGGTCGGCCGGTATCCGCAATTACCTGGAAGGAAACCTGACAGCCGACAACGTGTCGGATCTGGCAGCGACCCCGAGTGGCCCGCTTTGGGATTTTGAATATGGTTTTATCAGGAAGGCCAATGTGTTCTTCGAAAATATAGAGAGCTCAACCATAGCTGCCGACAAGCTGGACCCGATGAAGGGTGAAGTGCATTTTCTGCGTGCGTGGATGTATTTTGAGCTGATGCGTACATATGGAGGAGTTCCTATCATCAAAAATAGCTTCCAGCTAAACGCTGAGAGTTTTGATGTACCCAGAAATACTTTTGATGAGTGCGCGCAGTTTGTGTTAAGTGAAGTTGATAATGCCATCGGGTTTTTGAATGGTGTGCCGGTCAATACTGGTAAAATCAGCAAAGCGGCCGCATTAGCATTCAAAGCCAGAGTACTTCTTTACCTGGCGAGCCCGCTGAACAATCCTAACAATGATCAGGCTAAATGGAAAGCTGCTGAAACTGCGACCAAAGCGGTATTCGATCTTGGATTTACATTGCACCCTGAGTATGCTGCACTTTTCAAAAAGCCTTTGAAAACCGACGAAACGATCTTTGGTAAGTCGTTTACTCCGGCAACAAGGATACCAGGCTGGGGTTATAACTACGATTTCTGGCCAAGTGGATTCGATGCGCAGCAGCGACTTGTTCCTACGCAGAATTTTGTGAACATGTTCCAGTTGACCAACGGCGAATATCCTTATATGCCGGATGGCGTAACCGTGAATGCAGCATCGGGATATGATCCTCAGAAACCGGAAAAAAACAGAGACCCAAGGTTTTATGATTCTGTGATCTATCCGGGAGCAGGGCCGCTGAACATTATCGATGGTTCAAAAAGTACCCAGCGGCTTTACGAATACTGGGAAGATGCAAACCCGAACGCGGACAATGCACCTCCTTATATTAACCCCAATAAAGTGGATCCTAAAAATGGTCAGAACCTTTTCGATTTCGGTCGCGATTCTAAAACCTACTGGGTAAAAGGACTTACACCATTCCACTGGAGAGTGCAAACTGGTTATACGTTTAAAAAGACCGATGACTTCGCCGGACCTCGCGCGAGCTTTGACAATGACTATAACCAGGTGGTTGTGTTCATGAGATTGACAGAGTTTTACCTGAACTATGCTGAAATCCAAATGGCGCTAGGCAATGAGGCTGTGGCACGGGAGTACATTAACAAGGTCAGAAAAAGATCTTCGGTAAATATGCCTGACATCAAAAGCACGGGTGTAGCTTTGGTTAGAGATTACCGTAACGAAAGAGCCATTGAGCTACATTTGGAAGATTCACGCTTCTTTGACCTGATGCGCTGGAAAGCTGCTCCGGGCAATGTCGATATTGCAGTGCGCGGACTTACGAAAGTGACCATGGATTGGTCTGCTGCGAAACCAGGGGACCAGTTAGGTAAGCTGACGTATACTTATGGCGTAATTCCCGAAGCTGAGGTGAGGAAACCATGGAAAGGTGATCATTATTACCTGTTCCCGATCCCGAATACTGAGATCAGAAAAAGCAATGGTGCCCTGAAACAGAATCCGGGTTATTAACAGTATCATAGTTTTTTATTAGGTTAGGTTAGATAAATTAGTAGATGTATTTTCGGCCAGTGGCGGGCAATGCTCCGCCATTGGTTTTTTTCAATATCACTTCCTCCTCCCGAAATGCCTTTGAAATCATTTTACTTTGATATGAAACCCATTTTTGCATTTCTTTTAACCGTTGCCACGTTGGCCGGAGCCATGATGGTCTGCGGTTCTTGTAAAAAGAATGATAAGCTTTTTCAACTGGTAGCCCCGGACGACTCAGGCATTGATTTTAGTAATACCATCATTGAGAACGATTCGATCAACCCCATTAACCTGATCAATGTCTACAATGGAGGCGGCGTGGGCGTCGGAGATTTCAATAATGACGGGTTGCAGGATATCTATTTTACAGGAAATATGGTTTCCAACAAACTGTACCTGAATAGAGGAGAAATGCAGTTTGAAGACATTACGGCCAGCGCCGGTGTAGGTGGCAACGGCAAATGGTGCAGAGGGGTAGCGGTGATCGACATTAACAACGACGGGTGGATGGATATGTACGTGTGCGCGTCCGTACACGGGGACCCGGAGAAAAGAAAGAACCTTTTGTATATCAATCAGGGTAAGACTGAAAGCGGGGCTGTTACTTTCAAGGAGTCGGCCGCGGATTATGGCCTCGACGACTCATCTCACACCACCATGGCCAGCTTTTTTGACTATGACAATGATGGCGATCTGGATGTGTATCTGGTTGTCAATCAAATGCTTCCCAAGGTGGATCCTTCCACATTCAAATCTAAAATTACGGACGGCTCGTTCCCTAGTACCGGCAGACTTTACCGTAATGACCCTAACCCTGCATTAAAACACCCCGTATTTACAAATGTGACCAGCCAAGCCGGAGTGACGATAGAAGGTTACGGGCATAGTGTGAATATCACGGACGTTAACCGCGACGGCTGGAAGGATATTTTTGTGAGCAATGATTTTATTTCCAACGACCTTTTATATATCAATAACCACGACGGGACTTTTATTGATAAGGCCGCATCGTATTTCAAACACACCTCCGCCAATGGAATGGGGCAGGATGTGATCGATATCAATAATGACGGGCTGTCGGACGTGGTGGAGCTGGACATGAACCCGGAGGATAATTATCGTAAGAAAATGATGATGATGCCAGGCAGTTATCAGTCATTTCAGCTCAATGATTTTTACAAATATCAATACCAATATGTAAGAAACACGATCCAGATCAACCAAGGGCCGCGAGTGAACGCGAATGATTCTATTGGCGACCCGATTTTCAGTGATGCGGGTTACATTTCTGGTATTACTGCAACGGATTGGAGCTGGACACCACTCGTGGCGGACTTCGACAATGACGGGCTGAGGGACATGGTGGTTACCAATGGTTTTCCAAAAGATGTTACCGACCACGATTTCATGGCATATCGCCTCGAAGCTGCACCGGTGACGCCACAATCCGAAACCTTGAAGCAAATACCAGAAGTGAAGCTGCATAATTATGCATTTAAAAATGCCGGAAACTGTGCATTCAATGATGTTTCAGGAGACTGGGGCCTCACCGATATCTCCTTCTCGAACGGTGCGGCCTACGCGGACCTGGACAATGACGGCGACCTGGATATGGTCGTGAACAACATCAACGACCCGGCTTCGCTTTATGAAAATACTATGATGGATGCCAAACCGGCTGACAAACATTACCTGACAGTGGAACTGGCTGGCGACGCATTGAACCGGAACGGAATGGGCGCCTGGGTGGATCTGTATTATGCGGGCGGCCACCAGGCTTACGAGCAGACGCCATACCGTGGGTATCTGTCGTCCGTGCAGCTGAACCCTTATTTTGGTCTTGGAACGGTTTCAGTGATTGATTCGCTGATTGTGAAATGGCCAGACGGTAGCAAGCAAAAAATGCTGAATGTGAAAGCAGATCAGATAGTTAAGGTCAATAAAACGGCTTCCAATGGGAAGTATGATTGGAGTGGTCCTGCTTTGGCGCAAAATACCTTGTTTCGTGAGATTACGAGTTCGCTCGGCATTCGATTGGAACACGCACAAATGGATCACATCGATTTTACGATCCAGAAATTATTACCTCACAAGCTTTCAGAATACGGCCCGTCACTCGCAGCCGGGGACCTGAATGCCGACGGGCTGGATGATATGATTGTCGGAGGGAGCTCTTCCTCTGGTACCGCCGTACTGATGCAGCAGGCGAATGGTTCTTTCGCGCAAAAGACGCTCGTGCCACCCGGCGCGGACCCCAACATGCATTACCAGGATATGGGGATATTGTTGTTTGACGCCGACCGGGACAATGATCCGGACATGTACATTGCGCGCGGCGGATACAGTGCCAAATCTGGCTCGCCTGCTTACCGTGATCAGTTTTATGTCAATGATGGTAAAGGCAATTTTACACTCGATAGCCTGGTGTTCCCTTCCAATTTGACCAGTAAATCGTGCGTTCGGGCTGCGGATTATGACAAAGACGGCGACCTCGATTTGTTCGTCGGTGGCAGGGTCGATCCATGGAATTACCCTAAACCCGTTTCCAGTTTTATTTACAGGAACGATTCAAAAAATGGCAAGGCCCGGTTCACCGATGTTACCGCGAAGGTTGCAGGTGGATTGGGTAATATAGGGTTGGTTTGCGACGTGACTTTTAGTGATTTTGACAACGACGGCTGGCCCGATCTGGTGCTGGCCGGAGAATGGATGCCGCTTACTTTTTTCAAAAATGACAAAGGTACGTTCAAAAATGTGACGGCTGCGACTGGTATTTCAGGCCACCAAGGTTGGTGGAATAGCCTGGTTACCGGCGACTTTGATAATGACGGAGACACAGACTATATAGCCGGAAATCTTGGGCGGAATTCGTTTTTTCAGGCGACGGAGCAATATCCTGTTTCAGTTTATGCCAAGGATTTTGACAACAATGGCAGTTACGACGCTTTCCCAGCCTTGTACATTCGCACCAGCCAGGAAGATCCTACTCAAAAGGAATATCCGGCACATATGCGCGACGATGCGGTGAAGCAAATGATAGGAATGCGGGCCAAATTTCAAAACTATAAATCTTACGCAAATGCCACCATGGGCCAGCTTTTCACACCTGAACAGATGGAAGGCGCATTGGTATTAAAAGCCAGTAACCTCAGTTCCAGCTATTGCCGGAATGATGGCGGCGGGAAATTTACATTGGTACCATTGCCGTTTGCCGCACAACTATCTGCATTGAATGGCATGCTGGCCGACGACTTCGACGGCGACGGTAACCTCGACCTCATAATGAACACCAATGATTACGGAACCGATGTTAGCATTGGCCGCTACGATGCATTGAACGGCTTGATGCTGAAAGGCGATGGTAAGGGAAATTTTGCAGCAAAATCGATCCTTGAAAGCGGTATTTTTATTCCGGGCAATGGAAAGGCGCTGGTGAAATTGAGAGGAAAAGATGGCAAATATCTGGCCGCCGCGGGACAAAACCGCGGGCCATTGAAAGTGTTCGAACTGAAAAGAGACCTGGCCGGCGTACCTCTGAAACCGGGTGATGCGAGTGCTGAAATTACATTCGCCGATGGCAGAAAGCAGAAGGCAGAGGTAAATTACGGCTCCTCGTTTCTTTCACAATCAGCCAGGTTTCTCAGCATTGGAAAGAGTGTGAAGTCGGTATCCGTTACCGATGGCGTCGGCAAAGCCAGAAAGATCGATTTTTAATACCTGTTGCCCACTAACCCGCCATAAAAAGTATGAAGATATCAGTGAAGGTGATCTGCGCGTCGGTCATTTTTTTGAGTTTGTTCGTAGGTTGTAAACGAAAAGCACCCGTCAATCTCGATGATCCTGAGATATTGCACCAAAACCAGGACATGCTGACGCAAGTCATCATTTACGATGTGTTTTCGCCGCCGGTCGCGAGCCGCATTTATGCATATTCCTCGCTCGCATCCTACGAAGCCGTACGTTTCTCAAAAGAAGGAAACCCGTCGATTGCAGAGAAGCTCAATGGATTTAGTAAAATGCCTCAGCCAGCCAAAGGCAAGGCTTACAACTACACACTAGCCGCCACCAAAGCATTTTTTACGGTTGTGAGATTGGTGAAGGTGTTTTCCGTTGATTCGCTAAGTGCCTATGAAGAATCGGTTTACAATAATTTTAAAGAAAATCTGGACGATTCAACCTATCAGCGGTCTGTGGCTTTTGGGGATACAATCGGAAAAACGATACTCGCCCGGGCCAAAGTAGACGGCTACATCAAATCACGCGGAAAGCCCAAATACCTCGGTAGCTCAGAACCTGGTAAATGGAGACCAACGCCGCCCGATTACCTCGATGGCGTGGAATGGTGCTGGAATGATATGCTGCCCATGGCGCTCGATTCTGCCTCGCAATTTATGCCGCCGCGTCCGCCAGTGTTTAGTAAGGATACCAATAGTGCCTTCTATAAAGAGGCGTACGAGGTTTTTACAGTAGGTAAAAATTTGAGCGAAGAACAGATCAATATTGCAAAATTCTGGGACGACAATCCGATGGTCGTGGAGCATTCGGGCCACCTCATGGTGGGTAAGAAGAAGATCACGCCAGGCGGTCACTGGATGGGAATTGCAGCCATCGCAGCCAGGCAGACCAAAGCCGATCCGGTGAAAACTGCCCAGGGCTACGCGTTTACGGCCATAGCATTGTACGACGCGTTCATCGCTTGCTGGGATGAGAAGTACCGCAGCAGTGTCATCAGGCCGGTAACGATCATCAACGAAATCATCAGCAGGGACTTTGTGCCATTCCTGCAAACGCCACCATTCCCGGAATATCCTAGCGGACATAGCGGCATCACAGCGTCCGCATCCACGGTGCTAGCGCACTTATACGGAGGGAGTTTCGCTTTCCAGGATACGAGCGACCTTCGGTACATTGGTATGCAGCGACATTTCAATTCGTTTCAGGAAGCCGCCGCCGAAGCGTCTATCAGTCGCTTGTACGGAGGCATTCATTACCGAAAGGGTGTGGAGGAGGGAGCGAAGCAGGGGAATAAAGTGGGGAACCAGATTATTGGACGGCTGTGGTAGGGAGGCATTGTCATATATAGTCAGGCATTGTCAAGTAATTTCGAAACTATGTATGTACATTGTGTACATACATAGTTCGTTTTAAGGATAGGCTGACTTCTAAATATAGAAAGTTTTCGATCTTGAATCGGAGTTTTTATTTCAGATATTGTAGTAATGCATTGATAATAAGATATTTATAAATATTTAGTTGATTATTTTCAATATCGTATTAATGCAATTTTTTGTACGTTAATTATATGTTTGTATATTTGAACATACAATACAAAGTAAGCGTTTTAAGCAATTTTCTAACACTGGCATGATGAGTCTGGGGGTGGATATCGGCGGAAGTCACGTCACGGCAAGCGTCATTGACTTGTCGGCTCCGGGTAAGCAACCGCTGCATTCGGTGAGAAAAAGTATCAACAGCTTTGATACCGCACTTCATATTGTTGACTCGATTAGCAATTGCATCCGCGGGATACTGAACGACGGGGCTTCGGTCGCGGAAATAGGGATCGCATTTCCCGGTCCATTCGATTACGACAAGGGCGTCAGTACCATTCGCAATGTGGGTGGGAAGTTTGAAAAAACCTTTGGTATTCACATTAAGCAGGCATTGAAAGATGCTACCGGTCTGGGTGACACGCTGTTCCGGTTTTCAAATGACGCACATTGCTTTGCTGTGGGCGCTTATACCCGGGCGGAACTGAGCAGTAAACGTACCGTTTTTCTCACATTAGGAACAGGGTTTGGGTCTGCATTCATGGAAGATGGCCGACTGACCACACATCATCCTGCATTGCCGGAGATAGGTGCATTCTATAATGAACCTTTTCTGGCGTCAATTGCCGATGATTACTTTGCTACCCGATGGTTTCATAACGCATACAAGCGGGCCACGGGAAGAGATATCGCTGATGTACAGGAGCTTGCGAAAATGGATTCAGATATATCACGGAATATTTTCAAGGAATTTGGGGCTAACCTCGGTTCTTTTCTGAAACCCTGGCTGGAAAAATTTCAGTGTGACGAATTGGTAATCGGCGGGAATATTTCAAAAGCTAATGCATTGTTTTTCAAATCCTTAAAAGTGCATTTGAGTGATAGGGTAAATATTATTTTTTGCGACGATACGGAAGAATGCATTTTAACCGGCGCTGCTTATATAGCAAGAGAGGAAAACAGCAGTGCCAAAGGCGTAGCCAGCGATGACAATATTGTGGAATACAATGTCAACGACCTGGTTGAAAAGTTGAACGGCCAAAAAACGGCGATCATCGACGGTAATGGAATAACATCCTGGGAGGCCATCCGGCATAAGCTGCACGTTGCATTGAGCGAAAAAGGGCGACGGGTTGTTTGGTACGACATCAATGCCTGCGTCAAATCCGGCGCGGAAGCAAATGAAATGCTGACGGAGGGAAATCAATCACAGTTTTTTGACGAACAAAAGATAGCAATGCTAAGCCCGGACCCGTCTGCCGATTTGTGCATTGTGTATGGTGCCGGCGCAGCATTGAGTAACTGGGAAGGAGAGTTGGTGCATCTGGGCTTGGCCCGAAAAGCGAAATACAGTGTAATGTAGGAGGGTATGTGGCGAAATAATGAAGTTTAAACAAACGATACCTTGCAAACGAAACCAGTGAAACATTTTATCTCCCTGATCACGCTCATCGCGGCATTGGGAGGCTTCCTATTCGGGTTTGATATGGCGGTAGTGAGCGGTATCATCGAGCCGGTGAGAGCTCAGTACGGCTTGTCGGCTGCCGAGGAGGGTTTGTTTGTCTCTTTTGCATTGGTGGGTTGCATTATCGGCGTCGCATTTTCGGGTTATCTGAGCGATAAAATCGGAAGAAAAAAAGTCTTGTTTGTTGCAGCCTCATTGTTCCTGGCCAGCGCGATCGGGTTTTCATTATCAGGAACATATACGGTCCTGATCATATTTCGCATACTCGCCGGTGTAGGCGTGGGCGTGGCTTCCAATGTGTCCCCGCTCTATATTTCCGAAATTGCGCCTGCTGCGAAGCGGGGAGGTTTGGTAACCTTTTACCAGCTTGCGATCACCATCGGAGTGCTGGCCGCCTATATCAGCAATTTGTTTTTACAGCGATATGCCGTAGCACATGCAGGAACAGGTACCGGGCTGATACACTGGATGTTTGCCGAAGAAGTTTGGCGGGGAATGTTCTTTATGAGCATCATTCCCGCGTCGCTTTTTTGTTTGTTGCTCGTGATCGTCCCGGAAAGTCCGCGTTGGTTGGCGAAGAATGGCCGAAATGAAGAAGCGTTGGATATTTTGGTCAAGATAAGTGGTGAAGAAGGCGGGCGTTCCGAGCTGGAAGCGATCAGAGAGGTGGCGGATCAAAAGTCCGGTGGCGTAAAGGAGCTCATGAAGTTTCCGTTGCGTGGATTATTGGTCATGACCATGGTATTGACTGCATTATCGCAGTTCAGCGGTATTAACGGGGTGATTTTTTACGGTCCCACGATTTTGAAATCCGCCGGGATCGTTACCAGCGACGCATTGCTTTACCAGGTTATGCTGGGTACAGCGAGCATGCTTTTTACCCTCATCGCCATTTGGAAAGTGGATACCTGGGGCCGCAGGTCGCTGTATCTCATCGGCTCGTTTTGGGCGGCTGTTGCGCTGGCGTTGACAGGGATTTGTTTTATGTATAATGTCAATGGATGGGGTATGTTGTTCTGTATCATACTGTTCCTGTTGTTTTTTGCATTCTCGCTCGGGCCGTTGAAGTTTGTCATCGCCACCGAAGTTTTCCCGATGCATATCAGAGGAACGGCATTGTCGATCTGTATTATGACCATGTGGGTTTCCGACTGGATCGTAAACCTGTTGTTCCCGATCATGCGGGACGGGCTAGGTATTGCGAACACGTTTTTTGTCTTCTCCTTCTTTTGCGTCTGCTCTTTTGTGTATGCCAAAATGAAGTTGTTTGAAACGAAAGGAAAACGGCTGGAAGAGATTGAGCAGCTGCTGAGTTCCGGTGGTATTAAAAGTGAAGTACAAGTTTGACGACTTGTGCAAACATAGTATCGAAAAGTGCCAACCGATAATTAATTTGCTGTACTGGTTTATAATAGCTTTGTATAATTCCTTTAAATGCCATATTTGGATTGGAGTGTGCAAATGTGTTTGAAAGTGATGTGTTGGTATTTTTGAAAGGTAATGTATTGATATTGAGTATTGTATGTCGTGCGTTGCAAGGTTGAGGTGATCGGCATGTGATTAATTAAAATCGTCTGTCGTCACTGGTAGCATATTAACATGACTCCAATGGGTTTTTACGTAGGTTTAGTGATTTTCAAATGAAAAAAAAGTTCTTATTTCTAGCAGTAATAGCGGGTACTGTTGCCTTTTTTGCGGTTTCGTGTTTTAAGAAAAACGGCGTATTGCAATCCAAATCGGGCAATGATGCGGTGAGTTATAATTTTGACATCCGGCCCATTCTGTCCGACAAATGCTATGCTTGTCATGGACCCGATGCGAAGAAAAGGGAAGCGGGGTTACGGTTGGACGTCGCAGAGAGCGCCTATGCTAAATTAAAGGACGGTAAAGGTTTCGCGATTTTCCCTGGAAAGCCTGAGCAGTCGGAAGTTTACAAAAGAATCACTTCCGTGGACCCGTCGTACCAAATGCCTACACCTGAGTCACATTTGGGGCTATTGAATGAAAATGAGATCGGCTTGGTCAAAAAATGGATTGAGCAAGGTGCTAAATATGAAAAGCACTGGGCATTCACCACGCCGGTATTGCCTGCGGTTCCCGAGGTGTCCGACGAGGATTGGCCTAAGAATGAAATTGACCATTTTGTATTGAAAAAAATGGAAAGCGTTGGGCTTACCCCCAACGAAGAAGCGGATAAAAGCCACTTGCTGAAAAGGGTAGCACTCGACCTCACCGGCCTGCCACCAACCGTCGAAATGCAAAAGAAATTTGAAGCTGACGGTGGCGAAAAAGCATACGAAAAGGTTGTCGAAGAGCTGATTAACCAAAAATCTTATGGTGAGAAAATGGCGGTTTACTGGCTGGATGTGGCGCGATACGCGGATTCTTACGGTTACCAGGACGATGAAGTACGTACGCAATGGCCGTGGCGTGACTGGTTGATCAATGCATTTAACAAAAATATGTCCTATGACCAGTTTCTGTCGTGGCAGGTAGCGGGAGATATGTTGCCGAATGCGAACAAGGAACAGATCCTGGCGACTGCATTTTTCCGTAACCATAAATACACAGAAGAAGGTGGTGTGATCCCCGAGGAATACAGGATTGAATATAATATTGATAAAACCAAGACTTTCAGTACCGGCGTGCTGGGGCTGACTGTGGAATGTGCGCAGTGCCATGACCACAAGTACGACCCGATTTCGCAGGAAGATTATTACCGGATGTTCGCGTTTTTCAACAACTCGAAAGAACTGGGTTTTGAAGGGGACATTTCCCGGACCAAACCGGCAAAAATGCCCATCATGACGATTTCGGATGAGGAGGTAAAGACATTGCTGTCGTTTATCAACCGGCCTGATACGAGCAAGCTGATGGTTTCCGTACTAGGGGACCTGGACACCCTCCGGCCCACTCACATTCTTAATCGCGGGGTGTATGATGCACCTGGTCGCGTAGTGACTGCGGCCGCACTGCCAGCGGTGATGAAATTTGATACCATTAAACTTCCGCAAACCAGACTAGGCCTTGCCAAATGGACGACCAGCAAGAGTAACCCGTTGACAGCAAGGGTTTTTGTAAACCAGATCTGGCAGGAGTTCTTCGGTCGGGGTATTGTAAAAAGTACGGGCGACTTTGGAATGCAGGGAGACTTGCCAACAAACCCGGCATTGCTGGACTGGCTTGCGGTTGATTTTATGAACCACGGCTGGGACATTAAAAGACTGGTGAAACAGATTGTGACTTCGGCTACATATCGCCAGTCGGCCAAGATCACGAAGGAAAAAATGAGCGCAGACCCGGACAATATTTATCTGTCACACGGCCCGCGTTACCGCTTGCCTGCTGAGCTGGTGCGGGATATGGTGCTCTCCACAAGCGGATTGCTAAACCCGAAAATAGGAGGGCCAAGCGTAAAACCTTACCAGCCGAAAGGGCTTTGGGAGGCTGCGACCTCGGGCCGCGGGACACTGAGAACGTATCAGCAGGACAGGGGCGAAGCATTGTACCGGAGAGGAATGTACACGTTTATCAAGCTGACGGTACCACCGCCTTCGATGATCATTTTCGATGCCAGCAACCGTGACCATTGCGAGATCAAGCGTTCCAAAACGAACACGCCATTGCAGGCACTTGTGATGCTGAATGACCCAACGGTACTGGAAGCGTCGAGGGTACTGGCAGAGAGGCTCATAGTGAAATCCACCGACGTGGAAAACAATATCAAAACCTCATTCCAGCGGATCGTGTGCCGGGTTCCGACGGATAAGGAAATGAAACTGCTGACGAATTATTATAACAGTGAGGCTTCCATGTTTGCGAAGGATAAAAAGCAGGCATTCAAGGTGTTGAATGTGGGGGAATATCCGCACGAAGCGAAAGTGAATGAAGTACAGGCCGCGGCTTTAATGCGGGTGATTAATACGCTGTACAATATGGAAGAGACGATTACGAAGAGCTGAGATGGCTGTCGGCTTTCGGCCATCGGCTTTCAGCTTTCGGCCGTCGGTTTTTGAGCCTTGCTAGTTTTGAGATGTTTTTAATGTGTTAAAAATCAGAGTTCTATTTAAATAAAATAAGGCCGAAAGCCGATTGCTGACAGCCGAAAGCTAATAAGTATGGAAAAGCCAATATTTGATTTTGGGATCAATACCACACGCAGGCATTTTTTGTCCAAACTGAGTCTGGGGCTTGGAAGCGCGGCCCTGGGGTCGCTGCTGATCCCTGACCTTTTCAAAGGCGGTGGCGGAGATGCTGGCGTAGACGAGCTGATGGCCGGTCTCCCACACTTTGCGCCAAAAGCCAAACGGGTGATCTATTTGTTCCAAAACGGCGCACCATCGCAGCTGGATTTGTTTGACTACAAACCGATGCTGAACAAAATGCACGGGCAAGACCTGCCGGAATCGATCCGTGGTACCCAGCGGTTGACGGGTATGACGGCCAATCAGGCAAAATTCCCATTGGCAGGATCGGTATTTAATTTCAAGCAGCATGGTAAAAGTGGTGCCTGGATGAGCGAGCTGTTGCCACATATGGCCAGCATTGCCGATGATCTTTGCATTATCAAAACTCTTAATACCGAGGCTATTAACCACGATCCGGCCCTGACATTCTTTCAGACTGGCGCGCAGGTAGGCAACCGGCCGAGCTTTGGCTCGTGGCTAAGCTATGGCCTCGGAAGTGAAAACCAGAACCTTCCCGGTTTCTGCGTGCTGCTGTCGCGCGGCAAGGGTAATGGACAAGGGGTGTATTCGAAGCTTTGGACCAATGGTTTTCTGGATTCTGTACATCAGGGCGTTCAGTTTAGTAGTGGTGAAAACCCGGTTTTGTATCTCAATGATCCCGATGGCATGGACCGGACGCAGCGCCGCAAAATGCTCGATAACCTCGCTGAGCTAAACCAGGGAACATATGACGAGTTTAGTGACCCGGAAATAACTGCGAAAGTGCAGCAATACGAAATGGCGTTCCGGATGCAGACGGCTGTACCGGAAATTACCGACATGACCAAGGAGCCGGAGTCGATCGTGAAAATGTACGGTCCTGAATGTCTCGTACCCGGTACTTATGCAGCGAACTGCCTTTTGGCCCGGAAACTTTCCGAGCAGGGAGTACGATTTGTGCAGCTGTATCACCAGGGTTGGGATAGCCACGGCGGGTTACCAACAGAAATCAAAGGACAATGTATGGACGTTGACCAGGCTTCTGCTGCGCTGATCACCGATCTTAAACAACGCGGATTGCTGGACGAAACATTGGTGATTTGGGGCGGAGAGTTCGGTCGCACAAACTATTGCCAGGGAACATTGACCAAAGATAATTATGGCCGTGACCACCACCCGAGAGCATTTACGGTGTGGATGGCAGGCGGTGGCGTGAAACCAGGGATCGTTTACGGTGAAACCGACGAGTTTGGATACAACATTGTGAAAGACCCTGTGCACGTCCATGACTTTCATGCGACGATACTCAACCAGTTGGGCCTGGATCATGAAAAACTCGTTTTCAAACACCAGGGACGCCGTTATCGCCTCACGGATGTAGCCGGTAAATTGGTAAAAGGGATTATCGCATAATCCGTGGCAGATAAAATCATATACTAACCTCGAATACAGTGCGCAGATATTTGTCAGACTGGAAAGGGCTTGTTTACAACCTGGCCTTCTTCCTCAATGGGTTACTCATTTTTCTTTTGCTTTTTGAAGATCGCTTTACCGTACCTTTCTGGATGCAGGCGGTGGGAAGAATGCACCCGCTGGTTTTACACTTCCCGCTGGTGGTGCTGATACTTTACAGCCTATGGGTAGTCATCATCGAAAAACCGGATTCCACTCGCTGGAATGCCGGGCTGGGAGATAGCCTGCTTATTATAGGTACGCTTACCGCAGCAGTAGCGGCATTTTCAGGGTTTGTTTTGTCCAAAGAAGACGGCTACGAATCCGACACATTGTTGTGGCATAAATGGTTGGGGATCGCTATTTCGCTGACGAGTATCATTTGGTATAGTTCAAGAAAATATCTGGAACCCTGGAAGTTATCGTCGAAAATTGTGGCTGCCTCGTTTCTGGTGCTGCTTTTTGTTGGCGGACATTTGGGCGGGAACCTTACGCACGGCGAAGACTTCCTGATATCGCCACTGGGGCCGTCGGTCGACGAAGCCCCAAAGGTAGCCTTTGAAGAAGCGAAGGTTTATGAAAACCTTGTCAAGCCGGTATTGGAACAAAAATGCCTTTCCTGTCACAATGAAGAAAAATCGAAAGGGAATTTGCAAATGCAAACCCAGGCCTTACTGACCAAGGGAGGAAAAGGTGGTGCGCTGTGGGATACTACCAAGGCAGACCTTGGTTTGCTGATCGGGCGACTGCACTTACCGATAGACGACAAAAAACATATGCCCCCGCGCGGGAAAGTACAGCTGACCGACGATGAGATCGTGTTACTGGCCGCCTGGGTAAAAAGCGGATCACGTTTCGACCAGATGGTGAGCTCGCTGTCACCGCAAAATCCGGTGTATGCCTATGCGCAAAATGTATTGGGCGGTGGCCGGACAGAAGAGCAGTACGATTTCAGTGCGGCTGATGCCGACGAGGTCCAAAAGCTGAATACGACTTACCGGTTGATTAAGCCATTGTCGGCTGAATCTCCGGCATTGTTTGTGAATTTTTACAACCGTGCCAATTTCAAAAGTGAAGATATCGAGGGGTTAATGCCATTGAAGGGGCAGATCGTTTCAATGGATTTGAGTAAAATGCCTGTGAAAGATCAGGATCTCAAAACACTGGCTGGATTCCCCGAACTGCGTAAGCTGATCCTGAATTTTACGGACATCACCGGAGGGACATTAGGCGAACTGAAAAAACTCGAACATCTCAGAGAACTTTCACTGAGCGGTACCGGGGTTAAAATGGCGCACATTAAATTGCTGGAAGCCATTCCATCATTGAAAAGCGTATATGTCTGGAATACCGGCCTGAGTACGGAAGAACTGGCGGGATTGAAGAAAGGACAAAAAATCAGGTTTGAAACTGGTTTCCGTAGCGATACGCTGATCCTCGCACTCAATGCACCGATCATTGTCACAGAAAAGCAACTCATTTCCAAAGATGAAACTGTATCGCTGAAACATCAGATCGCCGGTACTGTTATCCGGTACACGCTGGATGGTACCGAGCCAGACAGCACCAAGTCGCTGGTATACGATAAGCCGATTGCGATTACCAAAAACAGTACGTTGAAAGCCAGGGCGTTCCGGGCTGGCTGGTACGGCAGCAAGCAGGTGGAAAAGGTCTTTTTTAAAGCAGGTTACCCCATTGATAGCGCGCAGTTGCTTACACCGGTAGACCCTGGCTATAAAGGGAAAGGAGCGGCCTCGCTTATCGATGGAAAAGTAGGTGACACCGAGCGGGTGAGTGGTACCTGGCTGGGTTTCAACCAGAACGATTTTCAAAGCTACCTGTACTTCAAAAAACCTGTAAAGGCAGGTAATGTAACCATTAGCATGCTCAGGAACATCGGAAGCTACATTTTCCCGCCTACCCGCATCGAAGTATGGGGTGGAGCCAATGAGAAATCGCTCAAATTATTGAAAGTGATCACTCCCGAGGTACCAACAAAGGATTTACCTGGCGCAGTAAATCTTGTTTACGAGGCGGGGTTCGAACCGCAGCAGCTAAGCTGTATCAAAGTGATCGCTAAACCACTAGCCAAAATTCCGGACTGGCACGGAGGCAAGGGCGGGAAAGGATGGCTGTTTATCGATGAATTGATCGTGAATTAACGTCATAAATTGAATCTCAAAGTCAGAACTGATAGGACAAGCCAGCACCAAAATTGTTGGCTTTGTTCCTGAAGCGGTCGATGACCGTGCCGTCGGAGGCTGTTTGCTTTACGTTGCTGGTTTTATATTCGGTAAACAGAAACTGATATATCGCCCTGACGGCCCACTTGTCATTGATTTTGTATTTGAGAAAAAACTCTGAATTCAATGATCCCCGGTCGTGGTCGCCGGTAAGAAGCAGGTTAAAAGTGGTGGGTTTTGAGGCCGGATCGGTGCTGGTTTCACCATTGCTTTTGAAAACAGAGGACGATTTTTTGCCAAATGTGGCCCCGATCAGGTCAATGTTGAACCCGGCGCCGAACCTGGGTGTAAAATTATAGCCCAGGTTAATGGTTACATTTAATGCATTGACAAAAGGTCGCTGAACTGTGAGTGTATCCCAGTTTTCTGTTTTTTGTCCGGCGAAGAAAATTACAAATGGCGTTGTAAATGAGCGTGTAAGCCTTGCCGGCCCGGCCGTGATATAGGTTAGCTTTGTCCCAGCAACACTCGTCAGTCTCAGCCCCAGCCCGGCTTCGATTTTTCGTTTTTTCCCAATTTGCCAACTGTAAACATAGGATAAGGCTCCCGAACCCTGGGAGTTGCCGACCGTCCCCGCCAGATCAACGAATTGGTTGACATTTGCCGGTGCGGTATGCTGTGCGTGAACAGCTGCTGAGGCGATAGCGAAGACGAAAAGAGAAATAATGCTGGCTTTCATGTTGTTGATGAAGTGAAATTGTGATCAGTTTTTCAGCGGATTTTTGACTGAACCTTTCAAGAGATAGAGCAGCTTGTCTTTTTCAAAAAACACTAACAAGGCCGAGCTGATAAATACAAGCACCGCATAGATAAACAGCTGCCCGCCATCACCCTGTACTTCTATCCCGAGCACAGTGAAATGGGAGATTAATGCACCCGAAATGACTCCCAGCGCCATAAATGCGCCGATTCCGGTAACGGCAGGGATCAATATGAGTATCGCGGCGATGAGTTCCGCGATACCGGAACCAATGCGTCCCCACGGCTCTATCCCCAATTTTGAGAATATATAAACAGACTCTTCCGCAGCCGTAAACTTGAAGAATAGCGTCTGCAACAGGATAACCGCCGGTACTATACGAAGCACCCAGAATACGATTTTGTTAGGTTTCATTGATATGACATTTAATGTTTGAAAGTTGTTTAATGTTGATTGGCAGCCGTGGATAAACGGATCCAGTTTGCGTCGGCCTTCTTTTTGAGTCCGGGCTCGTCCTTGTTCCAGGTTTTCAGGGTATTGTTGAAATATTTATTGTAAAACAGATAGAGTTTGCCGCCGATCACTTTGAAAGTTTCGGGATCTACTTCTACTTTTTCACCGCTTGCACCCATAGCGTAGGCGCACCAGCCGCCGTACTGAGGTTGGTACTTGGCGGGATCCGCTTTGAATTTATCGCGATTTTGAGCCGAAGAGAAGTAGTACGTCGCGCTGCCATCGGAGGCAGCAAATTCTTTTTTCCCTTCAATGGCCTTTCCGGCCGTAAAGTAAGCGACCGGATCATATCCTTCGATAGCAAGTCCGGACCTTGGGATATTCCATTGTTTTTTAATGGCGTCCTGTGCGAAAATCGGAGATGCCATAATTGTCATAAAGAGAATGATAACGAGCTTTTGCATTGATATAGAATTTTAAACGATAAGCGAAATAAACTGGCAGGCGCAAAGAAAAATAAAGAGCAGTCCGATCGCGCGGTCCATTCGATGCTGGTGTACAGCCACAATCCTGGTGAGGAACCGGCTGGCATAAGCAAATGGAAGTAATCCGGCAATGGTACCGACTGAAATCCCGGTCACATAAATGATAATGAGAGAATGCTGGGAAAGGCCTACGAGGCCTTTCCCCAGTAAAAGCGTGGTGTAAAGGATCCAGAATGGAAATGCAACCACATTCAGAATGCTGAGTACTGTTCCGAGATAGAACGAGGATACCGTTTTTTGCTTACTCGCTGTGAGGCTATTTTGTTTTCGAATGTAGTAGATGCCCATTCCAAGCAAGGTAATGGTCGCAATAAGTTCGGTCACCGGTCGGAGGGCGGGGAATTCGGCGATGGATTTGGTAAGCTGGACCGAAATGTAACTGTATACGAATTCAACCAGTGCGCAGGCCAATGCAAATCTGAGTGCGGAATTCATTCCTTTTTTTACAGACACGTCCATGATCGTGATGTTGAGCACACCCAATGGTAATGTCCCTAAAAAGCTGACGATCAGGCCGGTGAAGAAATTGAGAGGAAGTGAAGTCATGTTTGCAGTTTTTCAGAAAGGTATTAAAAAGCCATTCCTAAACTGCATTTTACCATAAATATTTGATTATGAGATTGGTATGTATCTTTTTGTCATCTTCTGGCAAAAGAGTATTCCGATATTTCGTGAAATGTCCTTCATAATGGGACTTTCTAACAAGTTACTAACGCATCCGTGCTGCTTCCCATACCACATTGACCTGATCATTGATCACCTTCGTTACTTGTCCGTCAGGATTTTTGACAAAATTGAGTTTCCAGTTCGTTACCCTGACGAATAATTTGGTATCCGATGAGGCACCAAGCTCCCATTTGGGTTCGCCGGGCAGCTGCATGTAGAGTTTTCCGGCATCGCGGCTGATGGTGAAGTGCCACTTTGCATCACCGTAATTACCAATTAGCTGATCACTCTGCGCCTCGGTAATCCGCACTTCGATCACCTTTTCTACAAATGGTGAAATCGCATTGAACCAGAACTTGTGCCAGGCCGGTGAACCCCATCCCCACACGATACCTACTTGCAAAGTACAGATCAGCAAGGCCCCAAACCAGGTCATGAAGTGTATGCGTTTTAATGTACGCCAGTCGTAAACGAACAATGGGATCAACAGCAAATCCAGATAAAGAAACCGGACAAATAGCGCTTCGTGTATGGCTGGCAGAAAGCGGATACGGTCGATGGCTGCCTGCATAATGATCAGACTGGCGAGTAGAAGCAGGCGCTTGTGTGCCGCCGCATGCTTTCGGGCCAGCATCCCCCAGGTAAAGAAAAACGCAAACAGTACCAGCCCCTGCAACTGTATGAACAGGATGTCAAACTGGAAATCGGGCATAGGCGGATTGTTGACAATGAGCGCCCGAACAATGAGGGTGATCAGCGAGAGTATGACGAGGATACCAAACACAAAGCCGGTTTGTCCGAGTTGCCGGTGACGTTTGACATTGCCTCTCGCCACCAGTAAGGTTTGCGCCAGAAAAATCCCCAGCCATACCGTCATGATGGCGCCGTGCACGTGCAGGAACCAATGAACTTTAAATTTCCCACCTAGTATTTCCTGATAGTCCGGGGTGAAGCCGAGCGCGACCAGAATGGGGAACAGGATCGCCATGGATACAAAAAAGTATCGGCTCCGGCGATAGGGAATGCTTTTGGAGTCCCTGTTTTCTAATACACTTTCCATGTTTTCAAATTTGAGGTTGTACGGATATTGCTTGTTCCTTAATGGTAGTATGATTAGTCAGGGACCTTCGAATTTAATGTCGGCGATAGCCAGTACGTGCGTGAAGTATTGCAGCATACTGTCGAAAGAGAACCAGCAAATTAGGAGGGCAGTGATCCAGTAAATGCAGGTCAGTATGAGCAGGAACGGTTTCGCGGCAAGGAAGGAGAGCATGTATGTTTTCATGGCCTTTTCTTTTGGTTGAGCTGATGTAAATCTTATAACCAAAAGTAGCCAGCCTGGCCGGACGGGAGTTAGCAGAAAGCGCCCTCAATGTAAAAGCCTCGTAACGTGTATATGTAATGCATATACGGGCATGGCAAACCCTGTCACAGTGGTAACAAAACCTGTAAAAATCGTAACCTGTAATGTTACTAGTCAGTAAATGGGAGTCAATGGATGGTGCGCGGCAGGTCGGCTACGAATGCAGAAGGGGTTCTGCCATATTGTTCCTGGAAGCATTTGGAAAAATAGGAATGGGACGCGAAACCAACGCTGTCGGCGATCTGCGCTACTGTTCCGCTGTTTGCAGACAGTAATTGCGCGGCACGTTGCAGGCGGATCGTCCTGATAAAATCGCTGGGGGATTGGCCGGTTAATGCGAGCAACTTGCGGTAGAGCTGCATTCTGCTCATACCTACTTCCTTACCGAATGTTTCCACACTAAAATTCTCATCGGCCATATACTGCTCAATAACAGCCAGCGCACGGTTCAGAAATTGCTCGTCGATGGAAGAAATAACAATATTGCTTGGTTGAAGTACGACCTCACGTGTGAACCTTTCTTTGAGCTGGCGACGTCCTTCAATGAGGTTAGCGACGCGGATCAACAGCTCCCGGACTTCGAATGGCTTGGTCAGGTAATCGTCGGCCCCGGTTTCCAGGCCCTGCAATTTGTTTTCGACGGAAGTTTTGGCAGTCAGCAGGATCACAGGAACATGACTCGTGTTTTGATCTGTTTTCAGGCGCTGGCATAGTTCCATCCCGTCCATCTTAGGCATCATAATGTCGGAAATAACCAGGTCAGGAATGTGTTCGCAGGCAAGTTTATAGCCGTCAACGCCATTGGTCGCTTCCAAAATCCGGTAGAGCGAATGCTCGGAAAGCGACTCGCGAATGAAGTGACGTAGATCAGCATTGTCTTCGACGACCAGTACCAGCGGAGTTTCCGGATCTGAACTCAGCTCAATATCTGGTATTTTTCCAAAAACCGAAGCTTCATTTCTCTGTTCGGGAAGGATTGATACCTGGGTTGACAATGTATTCAAATGTCCCAATTGAGCCGAATGAAGCAGTTCAAGTGGCAATGAAACCACAAACTGACTTCCCTGACCTAATGTACTGGACGCAATAATGGTACCCTTCTGTAACTCCACCAGCTCGCGGGTAAGGGCAAGACCAATACCCGAACCTTCATGTTCACGGGCAAGCGAATTGTCGATTTGGTGAAAACGGTCAAAAATCCTTTCAAGCTCGCTGGCCGGAATCCCCGGGCCACTATCTGTGACTTTTAATTGAACTAATACATATGGTTTTTCAGATTGGTGCGACACCTGCGCATCAGATAGTACTTGCAGTGACAGGGAAATACGACCATTGTCGGCTGTAAATTTGAAGGCATTGGAAAGCAGGTTATTCAGGATTTTTTCCAGTTTGTCAGCGTCGAAACTAAGCCAGAGGTTACCTTCCGGCGCGGCCACATGAAATGAGATTCCGCGGCTATCAGCGAGGGAGGCAAAAGAATGGGCTATCCGGCGAACAGTATGGATCAGATCGCCCGGTTGGGCTTCGATCCGCATTTTCCCGGCCTCCAGTTTCGAAAGGTCAAGCAATTGATTGACTAAATGCAACAGCCGCCGACCGTTTCGCTGCATGCTTCGGAATGGTTGGGCGTACGGATCATTTGCAGACATCGTGCTGAGCCAATGTTCCAGCGGACTAAGGATAAGCGTTAAAGGTGTGCGGAATTCGTGCGTGACATTGGTGAAAAAATCGGATTTAAGCTGGTCCAATTCCAGTGCCTGCAAAGCCTTCAATTCCTGGATCTTCGATTCATTTTTACGCCGTTCGCGGCGTAGCAACATTCGCCAGCCGCCGAAGAAGCTTCCCAAAAGGATGAATACATACAAGCCGTAAGCCCAGCCGGTGCGCCACCAGGGTGGTGAGACCGTTATGAAAATTGATTTTTCAACCCAAACTCCGTCGTTACCGGCTGCCCGGGCACGAAAGTGGTATTTTCCGGGAGGCACATTGAAATAATTGGCGGTACGGGCCGGGCTAACCGGCGACCAGTCCAAATCGTAGTTTTCGAGTTTGTAAGTATACAAATGAAGTTCCGGATGCCGGAAGTCTATCGCCGCAAAATCAATGGAAAAGTCATTCTGATTGTAAGCCAGCGCTATCGACTTCGCTTGTGACAATGTTGCGTGCAGCGGCCCGTCGGAACCGGGCCGGACTAACTGATTATGAATGCGGAAAGCGGAAAGGTTGAGTAATGGTGTGATAGGCCGATCTCTCAACAATTCATCCGGCTGGAAATGAAAGTACCTTTCCATACTCCCAAAATAGATGCTGCCGTCGCGCCTTTTGTAACTTCCGCCAAAAAAGAAATCTTCCCCCGGCGGGATACCATAATTGGCGCCAAACAAGCGCAGGGACTTTCTATCGGGACTTATTACCGCAATGCCATTGGACACCGCTGTCCAGAGATTGCCCCGGTTGTCCTCGATCAGGGCCTTTGGGAATGGAAGCGGTTTGCCCGTTCCCGGGTCTGTAAAAGGCATAAATGTCCCTCTTTTCCGGTCGTACCGGTGCAGTCCGGCGCTGGAAGCCACCCACAATGTGCCGGAAGCATCTTCCACGATTTGCGTGACAATGCTCCATGGAAGAAAATGCTTGAACTTCCCTGTCGCGCGATCCATCAGGTTGAGCCCGCCACCATTGGTCCCTACCCAGTATCGGCCGGTATGGTCTTCCAAAACAGCGAGGATGCTGCTGCTGCTAATGGTGGTAGTGTCCGAATCCAGGTGCCGGTAATGTTTGAATTTTCCCGGTTGACTGTCCATCCGGTCAAGCCCGCCACTCGTCGATACCCAGCGCGTCCCCGCCCGGTCCTGATAAAATCCGGTAGCTTCTCCCATACTGATGCTCGACGGGTCGAGAGAATCGTGCCGGTATCGGGTAAATCGCTGACTGGACCGCTCATAACGGTACAATCCATTATTCCAGGTTGAAATCCAACGATTTCCTTCGTGATCCGTGTTCAGCCGGGTTACGTGATCGCTCAGAAGCCCCGTTTCTTTCCCTGCCTTTTCCAGCCATTGACTGGCTTTTTTTTGTTAAAGGGCGCTCTGCTACCAAGCCGCTTACCGTTGCTATCCAAAGCGTACCTGCGGAATCTTCCTCAAAGTAATGCACGCCCAGTTGCATTTTCACTCTCTTAATGACATTGGCAGGGGTAATGATCTTGACAAGATGGCCCGGTATCGTCCCTACCCAGAGCGTACCGTCGCGGGTGCGACAGGCTGATAAGAGGTTAAAATCGGGCATTCCATCGGCCGGCGACTCGTAGCGGGTCACCTTGCCAGAAGCGGGATCGTACCGGTTCGCGCCAGCATCGATTGTGCCGATCCAGATGCCACCTGCCGGATCTTCCCTGATAAACTGAATTCCATTTGTAATGAATCTCCGAAGGTTTTTCTCTTTGGAAAAAGGACGGCTCAATCGCTCCGGGTGCGCATCGTGAAACGGATATCGGGTAATTTTGCCAGTCCTGCGATCGAGGCTATGCAATCCGTCACCACTCGTCCCGATCCAGAAAGTTCCGCGGCTGTCTTCGAACAAGGCCAGCACCCGGTTTTCTGCTAAACTATTCGTATCCGCCGGGTTGTGGAGGTAGCGCGTGAAGGTGGAGGTCTTTCGGTCCAACTTGTTCAAGCCGCCTTCCCATACTTTAACATTGTCCTGATTACCCGTTCCAATCCAGAGCGTGCCTTGCCGATCCTCGTAAATACAGCTGATATGTTGGTGGCTCAGCGTCCGGGGATCCTTTACGATCGATGGATACAAAATAAACTGGCCTGTGACATTATCCCTGCGGTACAGCCCGGCAATAGTACCGACCCAAAGATTGCCCAGATGATCTTCGAACAGTATGCTGATCGCGTTCTCCTCGTATTTATATTCCTTGCGTTTGACCAGCTGGTGATGTGTGATTTTTCCGGTTTCAGGATCAAGGCAATCCAGCCCTGAGCTCCATCCGCCAATCCACACCAGACCGTCACGTGTGGGGCACACGGTTTTTACATTGTCGCCAGCCAGCGAATTAGCATTTTTGGGGTCATGTTGGTAGGTGGTCCAGGTGTAGCCATCGTAGCGCAGCAACCCTGAACCGGTAGCAAGCCACAGGTAACCCTGCGCGTCCTGGCGAATATCCGCTATTTGGTGCGCATCGATCCCTGGGGGCGTGCTCACTGTTTCCAGTATCGGATTTTGTGCAAAAAGCGATATCCTGCCCAGTAGAAACAGGGTCAATGCAAGTGAAAGTCGGATAGCGCGCCAGATCATAAAGATCGTCGTTGAATTCATCGGTAAGCTAGTTTATTTTCCGGTGAATCAGGCACTTATGGTCAGGAAGTTATGCAGCGGTTCGCTACTCGTATTTCTCTTTTATTCAGAACGCAATGTCTTTGCCGGGTTCAGGTACGCCGCTTTGATCGCCTGAAAGCTTACCGTTATCAGGGCGATCAGCATTGCCATAATAGCCGCAGCCGGAATGATCCACCATTGTACTTCAATGCGGTATTCATAGGTTTGAAGCCATTTAGTCATCAGCCAAAAGGTTAGGGGAGCTGCGAGCACACAGGCTATGCCAACCAGCCAGATAAATTCTCCCGACAAAAGCAGCCACAAATTCGCCACCGTGGCGCCCAATACCTTGCGGATAGTCACCTCTTTTGACCTGCGTTCGGCCATGAACATGGCCAATCCGAATAAGCCGAGGCATGAAATGAAAATTCCCAGGCAGGCAAAGATCCCCGAAAGCTTGGCCACCTGATTTGCTACGCGGAACTTCTTGCCGAATTCTTCATCAGCAAACTGGTATTCAAATGGCAGCGAAGGATTGTATTTGTCGACAATGGGCTGCATGGCTGCGATAGCCTTCGGCAAATCGGCCTGATCTTTCAGCCGGACGAGGATTGCGTTGACATTACCGCCATTGAACAGGATAACCCCGGGTTTGACAAGACTAAAAGGGTTTTGCATTAACACATTCTTCGTGACCCCGATGATGGTCAAAACCTGATCGCCTAGTTTCATCGTTTTGCCAATTGGGTCTTTATATCCGATCAGTTTCAATGCCGATTCATTGAGAATCACCGCCGTAGAGTCCGTGGCATAACGTTTGTCGAAAGCGCGGCCGGCAATAAATTGTAATCCTGTTGTTTTTTCATAGTCCCAGTCGGTCATCACCACATTGATGCTTACGGAGCTCGCCGGGTCTTTTCCTTCCCAGCTGAAATGCGTAAAATCGTTGTTGATCCAAGTCATGGCACTGGATGCTTTGGCCACCGAGGCAATGTAGCCTGTGTTTAAAAGGTCGTATTTAAGGGCCTCATAACTTTTAACAAGATCGCCGCTAGCGTCCAGCGCAATCAGATTGTTGGGATTGTAGCCAATGGAGCGGTTTCTGACATGGGTGATTTGTTGGAAAATAACAACGGTACCGATAATGAGGACAATGGATATGAAGAATTGCGAGACGACCAGCGTTTTCCGAAATGTGACGGTGCCGCTTCCCTGCTGCAATATCCCTTTTAATACTTTGACAGGTAAAAAGGACGAAAGATATAACGCCGGATAGCTGCCCGCCAGCAAGCCGGTAAGCAGGCAAATTGCCAGTACTGCCGCCCAGAGCGATACATTTTCAAAATCTACCTGGATATTTTCAAATCCAAGATCTTGAAGAAAAGGTAATAGCAGCCAGATTAATGCAAGCGAAAGTGCAAAAGCCAGAAACGCAGTCAGCATCGATTCGGTCAGGAATTGCACGATGAGCTGGCGACGTTGTGAGCCTATTGCTTTGCGGATACCCACTTCCTTGGCCCGTTTTTCAAACCGCGCGGTACTCAGGTTCATGAAATTGATACAGGCGATCAGCAATATGAACGCACCGATGATCCCGAAAAGCCGTACAAAAAGAATTTGCCCGCCGACATTCACCCAGTCTTTGAAATCGTCGTACAAATGCCACCTCGGCATAGGGTACAATGAAAGCGTCTGGACTTTGATATAGTTGTCTTTGTTGGCCGGAATCGGGGCGATTTTTTTGGAAAGGGCATCCATCGATATGCCTTCTTTTATTTCAAGAACGACACCGATAAAACTGTTATTCCAGCGTGTTTTGGACTCTCTTACATCCGGATTGTTCTGAACGCTGAACTCAAAAGGTGCCAGGAATTCAAAGCTCAATGAAGCGTTTTTCGGGACATCCTGCATCACGGCAGTAACCTGAATGTCGAATTTGTTATCAATGCGGATCACCTTGCCCACCGGGTCCACGGCGCCGAACATGGCTTTTGAAAGTGATTCGGTTAGTACGATGGAGTTAGGTTCGGTTAATGCAGTTTCAATGTTGCCTTTGATGACCGGATAGGTGAATATTTTCAAAAAGTCAGGATCTACATAATACCCTTCCTTTTTGAACTTATGGTTTTGAGCAACGAGGCTGTGCACACTTCCCCAGTCGAGCCGGGATATCCGCTTGATTTCCGGATAGTTACTTTTCAGTTCATCGTAAATGGGCATCATTAACGAACTGGATGAGTTTTTCTGGTCATTCATGAGCGAATGCTTCATGACCAAAGCCACACGGTCAGCGTTTTTGTTAAATGTATCGAAGCTGATTTCGAAATAAACCCACATTCCAATGAGCAACGCGAACGTCATTCCAAGCGCTAATCCCAGAATGTTGATGAATGACAATGTTTTGTTTCGCAGGAGGTTGCGTGTGGCAACTTTAAAGTAATTTTTGATCATGGGCTGGCTAAATAACAGGGTTGAAGGATATTGGCTGGCTTGTCTTTTAATGTATCGCGGCTGAAAAAATCCCAATACTTCCCACCAGTAGCGCAGCGCGGCTTTACGCTGACCGACAGATTTGAGCTGAAAGTAAAATTCTTCACGCAAATCCCCTTCAATGGTTTCCAGCAGGTGCGGGGCCATGAACCATTTCAGGAATTTTTCGGCCAAACGGGGTGGTTTTTTCATGGTATCCATTATTTCCATATTTGCTGATAAAATAGCTTGCCAAGGAAAATAGCCCTTATAAATTTCTGATAATCAATGAATTAATTTTGAATATACAGCAAAGATTGTCCGCTATCGGACAATCTTTGTTCGCTATCGGGATGGCGGTAGCGGGTATGGTGGCGGGTGATGGGATTGTGCTTGAGGGAGGCGACTTTGTTATTTGCCTGACTATTATTTGCTCCGGCGCTCTTCGGCCAGTTGCTTGTAAACTTCTCCTAATTCATTCTTTAATTCCTGAATGACCTTATCGCGCTTTTCTACCTCACTTTTGGGGACAAGATCTTTCATGTACATTACCTCGTCCGAATTTCCTTCGTAGCCAAAAAGCCAGTGTGGATGAATGCCAAATTCTTTAATTAGTTTACCAACTGCTTCGGCTGGAAGAGTTTGCTCACCAGCCATAACTTTGCTCATTTTCGAATGTGACAATTGAAACATTTTCCCAAGTGAGGTTTGGGACAAATGGTGTGCTTTAAGTATTGCAAGAATGCGTGTGTTTTCAATCATCAGCAAAGAAATTTTTCCATTCTGGGTATGGGTGAAACTATAAGGAAAATATTTAACCTAATGATTCGTATTTGTTCCAAAAGTTTCATAAATTTGACTATCCAATCACTTCTGACTCGATTATTGTAAATATAATAAAACTACACGCACATGAATTTCAAAATCATCCTACTGCCTGAAACGCAAACCGAAGTATGTCTTCACCGTGACCGGAATGAAGAAGGCGAGGAAATCGTACGTATAACCGCGTTCGTAATCAGCTCGTCCGGCACGGAACCGATGTTAGAGCGGGTTGTCCGGTTTTCAGACGAAAAGTCGGCGAGGTTTTTTGTGGATGATTATTCGGAGGTGTCGGCGAAGGGGTTTTTGAGGTTTTGTTTGGAGGAGGAGGGGGTTAGGGTTGGTTACTTTGCCAAACCCTTACCGGAATTTCCCTGAAAAATGCCCAGGCTTGCAGATCTTTTTAGCTTCACTTTACGAACATTTGCCGCAGAATTGTAAATCGGCTCGGCAACTTTTAGATAAGGGTCGTTGCTAATAAACAATATTCCCTGATGAGGGAAATTCGATAAAAATTCCGCGGTAGCATTAGCCTCGTCCAGCAAATACTGTTCATTTTCATAGCTTTCGGTCGGCGCAACTTCTATGATATGTTGATTTAAACTTTCGTCATAACCATATAAAAATGACATGTGGCTATGCTTTGCAGCAAGAGCATCAAGGAGTTTGACAACCAGCTTATTTTCTTTTTTCATGTCATTTAATTTTTACTGTTTCGGAAAGAATTGAAGTGAGGTTTTTTGCCATCTCGTATGCCACAATGCTTCTAGTTTGATCGATAAACTGGTCCCTGTAATCGGCGATCACTCGTTCCGCTTTCAACTTGCCCATTTCTCTATTAAAGTAACCGGCTTTAATGCGGTCTATTGCAAACAGAATATCAAAGGTAGCACTTATGATCAAATCATGGGAGCCAGTACCTGTCAGTTTATCTCTGTTCCTAAATATCCGTGAATCCCTGACTTTATGAAAATGCAGTAAATACTGAAAAACAGAGTAATAGGAGCAATGAATACTGTTGCAGTAATGGGCGTGATTGTAAATGAGCAACTCCGAGGATCTGAGACTCTCCTCGTGCCTTTTGAGATAATTATTGTTCATGGACAGGGTTCAATGATATGTCTGATCACAGACGAAGTGCGTGGATACTACAAGAATTGTGTGACTGATAAGTTGAAAGTAGCAGGATTTACTTATCTATAAAGTATAGCAGATAGGGAGAATGATTCTGCGGTAGTAATGGGGTTTTTAAAGGTTAATTTAGATTTACAAAACCTAATAAACCAACCCAAACCGCAACGCCTGCAACCCACTTAGCCCCTGCAAATCTTCCAGGGCCAGTTCTTCCACTTCTTGTGAGATGGCATTTGTTTCCTGTAGGTATTGGATAAAAGGTAGGTAATCCTCTACATCCTTTTTTTCGAGGAAGATCAGGGCAATTTTGTCTGGTTGCGTCAGTCGTTCTCCGGTACCGCGAATGTGGGCTTTGTCTATTCGCTTTTTGATCATTTGATACCGGATATTGTACGCTCCCTCCACGTCAAATTTTCTTTCATCGGGCCTGAAACTAATGTCGATTGGGCTGTTATGAATGAAAATGAGCTGGGTGGTCTGCAACACTTTCGACATTTCTGATTGGAGCGAATGCGTCATTTTTGCTACCGCTATCATCGACGAGAGCTGCCAGAGACGCAGGTTTTTGAGGTGAAAATGATTAAAATGTTTATCCGGGCTGATGGATTGACCTATATATATGTCATACTCGACTCCATCAGTTCGAAACTTTTCGAAATAGCAGGGATAGGGTTGCTGCAGCTTTTCTTTTTCGGATTCAAAATAGGTATTAACTGCATCGTTGATCAGATGCATCGAATGTTCGAGTGCTTTGCGATTGGCGAAAACTTCTCCGGTTTCTGATTGTACAACTTCAAGATACCTATTGATTACGTCCTGTGTTTCGGGTTGATATTGAGACAAATGAAGAAGGTAATCCTTGGTCTCATGGTTGAGGAAGTTGTTCAGGTTGTTTTCCCCGACATTGCTCCAATGGTCGGAGCCGAGCGTCTGCTGCCATTTTCGGCAGTTATAACAGAGTTCCAGCATCAGCGAAGAATCGTCCCAGGCAAGAAGGGTGTTCAATGTATTATCCAGCACTTCCAGGTGAAATTGAAGGTCTTTACGGGTCGCAAGGTTTCGCTCCGTAGTGGAATTCCGGATGTCTATGGCACCATAAAGCGGGTAAACATCATTGAAACAGATGGTTTGCGTTTCGACATGGTGATGTTTCTTTTTCTGGTGCAAAACGAGCCACGCAGCTTCATTGAATTTCCATTGAACGGAGGGCTGCAAAGAGGTAAACCTTTCTTTGATAATGTTCTCTAATTCCAGATTAAATTCATCAATGTAGATTTGAAGGAGCTGGGCGATCGGATCAAAGGCCGGTTCCAGCCGCGACAGGGTTTTTTCGTCGAAAACTTCACCCTGCCAGGTATGCATGCACAAAACACCCACCACAGTTTCATCGGAAAAAACGGGCAAAAGCGCCAATGATTGTACCCCCAGGTTTCGGAATGGCTCCAAAAACGTAATCCGCATTTCTTTTTCGCCGGCAATGTCAGCCGAGAAAAAAGAAATTGGGCGTGCAAAATAGCTTTCTGCCTGCCGGGTAAATACCTCGCTGGTAACCTGATTTTCACCCCATACTTTTGACATTATGCCGGTTCCGGTGGTCTCGTGGCCGTAAACCGCCTTGTTATTGACTCTCAAAAAAGGAAAAAGATCAAACTCGATCCGGTTGTTCTGAACGAGCGTTTTCAGCGATTCGATGATGTTTTTATACCGTTCGTTTTCCTGGCCGGGAACCCGGTTGAGCCTTACTTTCCTGATATTTTCAACGGCCATTTTACTGGTAACATCAGAAACACTCAATACCGCAAAACCCCGAAACCTGAACAAGCTGAGCGGAAGCACATTTTCGAGCAATAGTTGTCCGTTTTCCTTTGCAAACCGAGCGTAAAGTTCAGCGAAATCGAGAACAGGTAGCTCGTCCTTTGGTGTGATATCTACGAAATCTGTATTGACATTTGCCTCAAAATAACGCCTTAGGCCGGTTTCCGGGTTGGTCCATGCGTAATATTGCCGGATTCTGGCAGGAACTTTAAAGTTGTAAAGGCGCTCCAAAATGAGTGTATAGATAATATGTAGCCTTTCTTTAAAAAATTCTGCCGGAGCCTTTTTATTAATGTATTGATCAGCGTCCTCAGGCTTTTGTTCCAGCATATCGTACAAAAGATCTGTCCCGTAAAAAATTCTGGGATTGAGCGGAAGACTAAGCCCCCACACCAGTTTTTTCTCAGATTTGTGCACGGGCGACAGGCATGCGTAAATGTGTTCAAGAAAGCCCTCGTACAGGTGAATGTCGTCTAGCGGAATGTCGGTTTGAGGAATGCTATGCTCCTGAAAGTACGCCAGTATCTGTTTATAAATAAACGCCTTTGGTGTAATTTCTTCTGCGGCACGCTGCTCAACAAACCGCATAAAAGGCATAAATGAGATCGCAACATCAATCGTCAGCCCCAGGGACTGAAAGCCGGAAACGTCCTGAATTTTTACTTTCATGTTCGAGGGGGGGCGGCATTTGTCCGATACTTTTCTTTCCTGGATTTAAGATACAATATCTAGTCGGAAACGGCTGAATATTAGCCTATAACCTGCCAAATTATTTATTATCCTTAAAAAATATTGGAGAACTTCTTCCATTTTCGGGTGCGACCTGCGTCATTTGCCTAATCCTCCGAATTCGCTGCTTTATATGAGACAACTTATCGCTTTCTGCATTGTACTACACTTCCTGATCTCATGTACGGCCAAAAAGCAAAATGAAAAAGTTGAATTAAAAGAGCCGCCGGCTTCGGGGCTGTCAGGAAAGGAACTGTCGATCGCGCATTGCAGCCGCTGCCATGCTTTTGTGAAACCTGACCTGTTGACGAAAGCGAGCTGGCGGGATGTGCTTCCTGCGATGGGGCACCGGATGGGCGTATACAGCGGCGGGTTCAGGCCCGACAGTTTGTTCGACGCCGGTATCAGTGGCGATGTCGTACGTAATGCGGGGATCTTCCCGGAAACATCGGTTTTGGCGAAGGAGGATTGGGTCAAAATAGAGAAATACTACCTCGACAATGCGCCTGACACGATTGCACCTCCGCTACGGAAAAGTAAAATCAGGATTGGTTTAAAGCATTTCAAATACAAAGAAGCATCATTTAACAACCGGCCTGCATTGACTAGCATGGTCAAAATCCTGCCTGATAACCGGGGTGTCGTATACGGTGACGCGAAAAACAGGCGCAATGTCCTGACCTTTCTTACTCCTGAGCTCAAAGAAAATTACAGCATTCAGTTGCAATCAACACCCATTGATTTTTACGAAAAAGGCAATGAATTGTACCTGACAATGGTTGGTAGGGGCGTGTTCCCGACTGATGCAGCTGATGGTACCTTGCAACGATTTTTGAAAAGTGGACAAACGTCCGGATACAAACCTGCCGATGTTCCTGTTTCAAATTTGCGACGGCCTGTTTCTATGGTTTACGGGGATCTGAATAAAGATGGCTTCGAGGATATAGTAGCCTGTGAGTTTGGCAACGAAACAGGTCAACTGGCATGGTATCAAAACAATGGGAAAGGTGGTTATGACAAGAGGACGCTGCGTGACAAGCCAGGTGCCATTACGGCCGTCATTAAGGATGCAAATCAGGATGGTTTGCCGGATATATATGTGCTTATGGCGCAGGGTGATGAGGGTGTTTTTTTGTATGAAAACCAGGGGTTCGGAAAGTTTCAGGAGAAACGGTTACTGTCCTTTTTGCCGCTGAATGGATCGCAATACATTCAGCTGGCAGATTTCAATAAGGACGGTTTTGATGATATCGTGTACGTCTGTGGGGACAATGCGGACAAAACGCCGGTATTGAAGGATTATCACGGGATTTATATTTTTCTCAATGATGGTAAATCCAATTTCAGGCAGGCATATTTCTACCAACTGAATGGTGCGTATAAAGCAATGATCCGCGATTACGATCTGGATGGGGACCTGGATATAGCCGCCATTTCGTTTTTCCCTGACTACCTGCGCTACCCAGAGGAGAGCTTTGTTTATCTGGAAAATAAAGGAAAACTAAAATTTGAAGATTATTCCATTCCCGAAGCGCCGAAAGGGCGATGGGTAGTGATGGACGCCGGCGACATGGATGCAGACGGGGACATTGACCTGGTTCTGGGCTCGTTTGTCTATTTTCTACCGCAAGGTGATACCACTGGGCTAGGGAAGAAGTGGTTGACCGACGGGCCTTCGGTGATTGTTTTAGAGAATACTACGAGGTAACAAAAGCAAATGAATCTGATTATTTACAAAGCATCTGACGAGGAGAAATTTATGGGATACAGACTTTTCTAGTGAAGAAATTAGTATTCCTTAATCGATTGCTAAATGAAGAATGTCGGATTGTACAGTAGGATAGGTGCAGCAATTTTGATGGTGTTTGTTACGCTGCTATTCTTTCTGGACAGTTGTATAGAACCTTTTTCTCCGCCGGAAGTCAATTCTGATGAGAATTATCTGGTCGTTGACGGATTTTTCAATGCAAGCGGTTCTGACACCAGCCGGTTCGAATTACGAAGGACCCAAAATGTCAATCAAACCGCGCAGCCTACAATCGAAACAGGTGCATCCATTGCCGTTGAGGAGGAGGGAGGAGCGACCTATCCTTTCACTGAATCCGGAACAGGAATGTATGTGCTGCCGCCCCGACCTTATAATATGGCAGGCAAATACAGGATCCGAATTAAAACCGAAAGCGGGCAAGAGTATCTTTCCGAATTTGTGACCGTAAGCCGCACACCCGCCATAGACAGCGTGACCTACAAAATGGATGAGCTGCAAAACGCCATGGTATTTTATGTCAATACCCACGACGCTGCGAACAGGACGCAGTTTTATCGCTGGAAATTTGATGAAACCTGGGAATACCATGCGACCTATTATTCAGCTCTGGAAGTAAAGGGTAGTGAGGTGGTGATCAGGAAGGAAAACATTAATAAATGCTGGGGCAACAAAAAGTCCGGTAGCATTTTACTCGGAAGTACGGTCAGGCTGAGCGATGACATTATCAAAAACCTGCCGTTGAACAGAGTACCGGTCTCCACCAACAAACTTTTCATTAAATACAGCATGCTCGTGAAGCAGTATGGTTTGTCGCGCGAGGCCTTCGAATATTGGACTGATCTTGCGAAGACCACGCAGGCTACCGGCAGCCTTTTTGACCCGCAACCGTCGCAGGTTACGGGCAACATTAAAAACACCGCGAATGTTAAAGACCTGGTTTTTGGTTATTTCAGCGCCTCCACAGAGGAAACCAAGCGAATTACCATTGAACCAAAACTGGGCCTGTTTCCCAGATGTACCGAGCCCGACACCCTGCCCATCCGTTGCGGCCGGGCCGAAGAGCCGTGTGCCTTTAACACAACTAAAATGCTGCTGACTTACTGGGGCTTCCGGGCGGATTCGGTGCTGGTAGCATCTTCTAACTGTACGGATTGCCGGGAGGGCGGGGGAACCACACAAAAGCCCTCTTACTGGTAAAAGTGTTCCGATATTTCAAAAAATCCTTACTTTGACAATGCGTAGATTGTTTGCAAATCTGAGTTGTTTTCCCCCTGCCTGGGCCGTCTTGCTGTTTATATGTTTTGCGTGTGGTGTCAACCCGGAATATTCCAAACCGAAGCAACAAACAAAGACCGAAACGATTGCCGACCTGGGTGCGCTGCCCAGGTTTGTTACCGATCCGGTCGATAATCCAACCAGTCCTGAAAAGGTACAGCTGGGGCGGCTGCTGTTCTTTGATCCCGTGTTATCGGGCAATAAGGATGTGGCCTGCGCTACCTGCCATCAGCCGGAATTCAATTATGCGGAGTTTCTCGAAACTTCCATTGGCGTGAATGGGGTAGGGAGAGGTTCTAAGCGATTTTTTCAGGATCCGAATGACATTCCTTTTGTTAAGAGAAATTCACAAAGTGTTTTGAACACCGCATTCAATGGAATCCGGAACGACGAGCCTTATCATCCCGAGTCAGCTGCTATGTTTTGGGACGGCCGGGCGAAGAGCCTGGAAGAGCAAGCCCTGTTCCCGATCAGGACTTTTGAAGAAATGCGTGGGCATGGCTACGCCGAGGACAAAGTATTGGAAGGGATCGTCAAGAGGCTCAATGCTATTCCCGAGTATCGCGCGCTGTTTGCGGCGGCATTTAAAAGTGATAAGAATCCGGTGAATGACGGTAATCTTGCCAAAGCCATTGCCGCATACGAAAGGACATTAATCGCCAATAATTCCCGGTTTGACCAATACATGAGAGGGGATAGCGGCGCGCTCACGACAGGAGAGAAGGAGGGGCTGAACCTGTTTCTCAAATCGGGCTGTGCCAAATGCCATTCGGGGCCGATGTTATCGGATTTTAAACTCCATACGCTGGGTGTTGCCGATACCCCAAACCGAAAGGAGAGCGACACAGGCGGCAATAAAAACTATGGATTTCGTACGCCTACATTGCGAAACCTGCGTTACTCAGGTCCGTATATGCATAGTGGTACTCTCAAAACCCTGGATCAGGTATTGCTTTTTTATGAAGACCTTGCCGGCGGAAAAATCGAAAACCCGAATGTTGAGATGTACCAAATGGATACCCTCGCCAATCAGTTGAATGTGAAATTCAAGGACATTGACCGGATCGTTGAATTTCTGAATTCATTGAATGACGATTCGTTTGACAAAAGCATTCCAGCCAGGGTGCCGAGTGGGTTGCCCGTTTCAGGGCGTTAATTTACTTAGTCATTGAGCCCGAATTCTTCTCTAACCTGCTGGTAATTAGTGAAATCAATGCTTTTCATACGTCCACGTGCCTTGGGCGGAACGATAATCCAGCGGAATTCCAGGTCAAAATCAATGGGTATCAGGCGGCGTTCATAGAAAGTCAGGTCGAAATTCATGGTGCCTTTATTCTCTCTCACCTGCATAAAATACCCAAGCGTCAGGAGCTCGTTCGATGATGGAAGCGAAAACACCACATTCGGCCTGCCGTCGTTGCGGTAGTAAGCCATCACCAGTGCACTGTCCAGGATAGCCTGCGTAATGTTATTGTCATCTTTGGATACCAGAAAGTAAGTCGAATCCTGGTTCCGCATCCAGACGTCCCCGGGAATTTTGACCCAGGCCGAAACGATCAGGTTAGCGGCTCCCGCGGGTCCGGCTGGCCCTGCCGCCCCCGCGGCACCAGCTGTTCCGGCAGGACCTGCGGGGCCAGCCGGGCCCGTGTCTCCATTCGGTCCTTTACATGCATTTATTCCTATTGCAAAAGCGACAATCCACAGCCAGCCTGGGCTTATAAAGCGTAATGTTTTTTTCATGATTTTATAGAGAAAGGGAGTACTGTAACCTTCAAAAAGCATTGGGTAAGCCACAAAATTTACCCTCTCACATTCCGGCTGAAATTGGGAACGGAGCAGTCAAAACGGCAATGCTGCCTTTGAATGCTAACTGGCTGATTGGCAGCGACGAACAAAGTAAATATATCTAAATTAATTTGGATATTTAAAGAAAAAATTGCAATTTTTATGTATAAATAGGCCACTCCTATAAACCTTCCTTCTATCACTTTTTAAACTTTCCAGCTTATGAGACTAGCTCTATCAGTGCTCTCATTATGCCTGCTGTTATTTTTGGAGTCGATTGGTCAGACACCGGTAATAACACGTGGGCCTTACCTGCAAATGGCTTACTCCAAACGTTTAAACGAATTTGCAACCCGCGCTTCTGTTACTATTCGCTGGCAAACCAGCATCCCCACAATCGGCAGGGTAGGCTACTCCGCGGAACCGGAATACGAATTGCTGGGAAACGGCACGCCTATCATGGAAGAGACAACTCCTGGGACGGATCATAAGATTGTCTTAACAGATCTTAAAACCGATCAGCAGTACCGCTATTACATCGGAACCGGAACCACTCAGCAATTCCCGACACCATTGCCTATCATCCTCGAAAAATCACCCGACCATTTTTTCAAAACTCCCCCGGACCCCGGTGTCAGGAAAAAGACAAAAATGTGGGTGCTTGGTGACTTTGGATATGCCTCGTCTACCGAGACCGCGAGCAGGCAGGACAGCACCATTGCCGCCATGAAGGATTTTATGACTACCAACAAAACGGGGTCAATGGACCTTTGGCTTTGGCTGGGTGACAATGCGTACGAGCAGGGCAAATTAGAAGAGTATCAGGATAAAATTTTTAATAAGACCAAAAGCCGCTACGACTGGATGTTCCGTCAGACACCGTTTTACGCTACTCCCGGAAATCATGACTACTTCGACGGTACCGTTGATAGTGCCTCTCTATACCGCGTCAGGGCAAATAAAAACATTCATTATTATGATGTGGTCAATAACTTTATGAATGGTGAAGGCGGGGGAGAACCGTCCAATACAGAAGCATATTATTCATTTGATTACAGTAACATTCATTTCATCAGCCTGGATACGTATGGATTTGAAAAATTAGGTGACGACCATACCAAAATCCTGGCTGTAAATGGTGATCAATCCAATTGGCTTAAAAGAGATCTGGCCAAGGCGAATGCCAATCCTGCGATCAACTGGGTGATCGTGTTCACACACATTGCGCCTTTCAGCGGGGGATCACATAATTCAGACACTGAGAGGGATTTGATACAAATACGAGAGAACCTGGTACCGATACTGGACGCTTATAAGGTAGATGTGGTGCTGGCCGGGCATAGTCACAACTATGAACGATCCCGATTGATGCGAGACCATTCTACTATTTCCAGCAATTTTGTGATGGCTACGCACAATCCGGCTGTCGGCAGTAATGCACAGGGAAATGGTCGGTACGACGGTACGCCCAATTCCTGCTTCTATTATAAAAACAGTGCTGCTACTAAAAACGAAGGCATTATTTATGTGGTTAACGGTGCGGGCGGAAGAAAACACGACGATGGTTTAAGCAGGAATATCAGGAATCAGGGGCTTGTCGACAGGCTGATGGCATCTTCGGCCTTCTATGTGGGAGGTTCCATGTACATCGAGGTTGAGAATAAGAGACTGACGGCCAAATTTATCAGCGCAAAAAAGCAGGTACTGGACCAGTTTACTATTATCAAAGACCTGGATGGCTTCACGGTACCGCGTACGGATGACACTACACGAACTGCTATTTGTGAATGCACCGATGCACAGCCGACAGCTAATAACTTTACACATTACGTTGATAACAAAGGTAATTTGCTGCTGTCCATTAACAAGCACGATCTCAACATTGGTAAAGCAGGCGTACCACCGTTTGAAGTGAAACTGGGTGGTATCTGGGGGCGGAAAGATGTAGGCGCGTTCTTCCCGGATAATTATATCCGTGCGGACCGCATCCGGTCGTTTAATTCCAATTGGAGCCTGATGAACAGGTACTGGACGGTTCAGCCCAATCCGGAATTGACAGGGAATCAGCAGGTCACGGTGCGGCATTATTATAAAGAGGAGGACCTGACTTACCTGCGCTATGAGGACGGTACCTACAACCGGATCGGGCATTACAGCCTGCGATTCTTTAAAATAAACAGTGTGTCCACCAATTTTAATGTTGATCCGCAGAGCGGTGTTCACAATACGATCAAAGGTGCATCGGATTTCAATAAAAATGGTATCTGGCTGTACGACGTCTACCAGGGCAGCATTCCAAATCAGCAGGCCACTCCCACGGAATATAAATGGAGGTATGGTTTTAATCAGAAGGAAGTATTCTTCTATCCGACCGAATCTTATCCGTTTTACTCGGGTGAGTTCGTAGTAGGCAGGCTGAAGGGCGGAGGCGGCATTGGGGCCCAGGTATACAACCTCAATCCTCGCGGTACGGTAGTAGTGCTGAATGCAGGCAGTCTCTGGCGTTTTTACGCGAAAGGAGGGCCGCCGCCGAACGTCGGCATCTACAATTGGAAAGGAGGACAGGATAGCGACGAGCTGAATGGTAATGAGGAGGCCAACTATGACGCCGACTCAAGATGGATGAGAGGTGCTGCTCCCCTGGGATACTCGACAAACCGGGAAGACGGTGAAAAAACGCTGATCCCAGGATGCCAAACCGAGCTGGACTGTTACGTATACAATGAAACAAATTCCTATTTGGGAGCGGGATGTGCGACCTGTACGAGCCGCTGGACAACCACCTATTTCCGAAACTCTTTTTACATGTCGTCGCAAAATCGGTCCTATCACCAATCCGTGATTATTAATTATAAGAGGGACGACGGCGTTCTGATTTATATCAATGGCAAAGAGCTGACGCCCCGCGACCCAAACATGCCGAAAAATGCTGTTACTTACGATAGCCTGGCAAAAAATGCCAATGTAGAGTATGCCTGGCAAACGGTGGTAGTGCCTAATGACGGTAGTTTTTTCAGGCTGGGACAGAATACGATTGCCGTTGAACTGCACCAGAACAGCCTGACAAGCTCCGACATTCATTTCGATATGGACATTACATTGAGTCCGGACGTTATGACTACGCCTACCCGGGTAGCCGCAATGATTGAAACCCAGAAAACGGAAACAATACCGGTGCTCTATCCCAACCCGTCAGATAACGACAAAGTCCTTTTCAGCCAGCCTTTGATGTACGAGACGCTGAGAATTACCGATTCCAAAGGTGTCGTCAAACGCTATCTGCCGACCGCGGGGACTTTAAATGAAATGAACTTATCTGGCCTGCCAGCAGGCATTTTTATATTGTCGAGCCAGTACAAGGGAAAAGTCACTCATTTTAAAATCATCAAAAAGTGAAATACGGGAAAGAATTATGGGCTATGGCCCATAATCTTCTCCCGATGCTCCTTGCCCCATTTGATCATCTCCAGAATGATATCACCGAACGACTGGCAATAGTCGGTCACGGTGTATTCCACCATCACGGGTGATGATGGCGTTACTGTCCTGCGCAAGAGCTGATTGGCTTCCATTTCTTTCAGCTCGCGGGATAGCATGCGCGTAGTAATGCCAGGGATACTTCTTTCGATGTCCCTGAAACGCTTGTTTCCATTGCATAATGAGTTGATAATGGGTAGTTTCCATTTTCCTCCGATCACATAAATGGTGTCCTGAAGCGCCTGTATCTCTTCCCGCTGATCCCGGGGATGAGACAGGATTTCTTTTGCTTTTTCGCGTAGTTCGTCGTTTTGCATGCTGGTATACTCTGTGATACTGGTTACAAAGTTATACCAGTTATTCCATAATTTTGTCAAAAAATAAAAAGTAAATATTTTATGAAAAATCTGGAAGGAAAAACAGCCGTCGTTACCGGCGGGAATAGCGGGATCGGTTATGCAGCGGCAAAGGAATTGAAGGAGCAAGGTGCCAGCGTGATCATTACAGGACGAAGAAAAGATGCATTGGAATTGGCGGCCGCGGAACTGGGTGTAACTGGCATTGTGGCCGATCAAGGCCAGGTATCGGCGATTGGCGAACTGGCAAATGCTGCTGCCGATCAGTTCGGGAAGGTCGATATTCTATTTATCAATGCGGGGGTTCTGGGTATGGGCAGTGTCGAAAATGCGACCGAAGAAGTGTTCGATAATGTGATTGATATTAATTTCAAAGGGGCTTATTTTACCCTTAGCAAGTTTATTCCATTTCTGAGTGAAGGCGCGTCGGTGGTGTTTCTATCGTCCAACACGGCAAGTATGAACGGTGCCGAGTCGTCTATTTATTCTTCGGGTAAAGCGGCCCTTAATTCAGTCATGCGCATTGCCGCAGTCGAGCTGGCGCCACGCAAGATCAGGGTCAATGCAGTAAGCCCGGGGCCTACCGAGACAGCGATTATGGGTAAGGCAGGTTTTGAAGGTGATCAGCTGGACGCCATTAAATCCTGGGTGATCGATCGGGTACCTCTGAAGAAGATGGGCGATGCCGGAGATGTTGCCAAAATGGTAGCCTATCTTTCAGGGGATGGCGCGAAGTTCATTACCGGTTCAGAATTTGTAATGGATGGAGGTATGAGCTTGTAAACGGAGGGGAATGGATTTGTTTGTTTAAGATGAGGATATTCCCTCAAAAATTTCCCGAGGTGCATTAAAGTTACATCTACGTTTAACCAAGAACCCTGGTATCACTGATGCCGGGGTTCTTGGTTTTATGAGTGAAATCTACGTTCGATAAGTATGCCATTTACCGTTAAATAAGTTGAAAAGTAGTAATAGTTGTATATATACTTTGTCATATAAATTTGTAGAAACTAAAATATTTTCTAAAAAAGTATAATTAATTCTATTCTTGCGGGAATTGAATCGCTGCCAGCAGCGCACATTTCCGGTTTTTCCTCTTCACAATAAACATGCGTAATGATGACAAAAGAAACAGACCGTCACTTTAATGTGATCGTCATTGGTGGTGGCGCCATGGGGCTTTCCACGGCTTATCATTTAAGTAAAAGAAGCAGCAAAACGCTGGTACTGGAGCAATTTCAGTTCAAAAATCAGCTCGGTAGTTCCGCTGGTGTTTCGAGACAATACCGCATTCCATATCCCGAAGAGTATATGGTGCAAATGGCCGTGGACGCCCAACCTTATTGGGACGAATTGCAAAGCCACACGTCCAAAAAATTACTTGACAAAGTCGGTACGCTTTGGTTCGGGGATCCGGCGGTGCATTCAACAGAGGGAAATATCGGAGAGGCGGAAAAAGCGCTCAACGCTGCGAATGTTCCCTATACCACGCTGACTTCAAAGGAAATTGAAGCAAAATATCATTTCAAAAACCTGCCCGATACCTACACCGGTCTCTTTCAGCCGGATGGTGCGAGCATTGATTTCAAGGCAACCATTGAAACCTTGTACGAGGCTGGTCAGCGAAGTCCTTATGTGACTTTGGAGGACGAATCGCCTGTCACGGCGATCAAGCAGAATGGTAAATTGTTTGAGGTTACGACACCAAAAGGAACATATATATCTGAAAAACTGGTGATTACGCCGGGGCCCTATGTAGATAGCGTCATTAATTTGCTGAAATTCAAAATTGAGGCTACTTACTGGAATATGTCTTCGGCCTATTTCAAAAAGACCGATCCGTCCATTCAATATCCCACATGGTTTGTTTTTCAGAATGCCATTGGCCAGAACGGGAATCAGTTTTATGGGTTTCCCGGCGTGGTTTGGGACCATCCCGAGTACATCAGGGTAGCACCGGATTTTGTGATCAATCCTTTATCAAGTCCCGATGAAAGAACATCGGTACCTAACCCGCAGGAGCTGGCATACACTGCCGAATGGGTCAAAAATCACATGACCGGGTTGGAACCTGTGCCCGAATTAACCTCCACCTGTCTGATCGAATTGAGCAAGATCGCAAACAAGGAGTTGCTGATCGACTTTGCGCCACCATATGTGCCAAACAACAAGAATATCGTCGTGTATGCAACCGGATGGGCTGCGAAGTTTACCCCGTTTCTGGGCCAAATATTGACAGAACTCGCTCTCGACGGACATTCTACATTCGATATCACGCCATTCAAATTGGGATATAACTATTTTAAAGCCATTTAGCACAACATCACAAACAATGAACAAGAATACACCACTCAACAACGGCACAGCGCCAGGGATGAAAATCGAAGTAGCCATTATCGGGGCCGGAACATCTGGTTTATACAGTGCATACCGGCTCACGGAAGACAAAACATATACGGCCGACCAGGTCCAGATATTCGACTTGAACGACAGACTGGGCGGCCGGCTGGAATCGGTGATATTGCCGGGGATGAATTTCTGGGGAGAGCTGGGCGGAATGCGTTACCTCACCTCTCAGGAAATTGTGACCACATTGATCGAAGGTTATCCGCTTACGGAAAAGGACCCTGCTAAACGAAAACCTGTCCTCACCGATCAGATGACCCCGGTGGATTTTCCGATGGGTAACCCGGCCGAGCTGCTGTTCTATCTTCGAAAGCAGCATTTCAAACAGGATGCATGGAATATTGCGCAGCGGTACGGCGAAAAGCTGGATACCCGGTATTACCTGAATGACGATGATCTTGGTTTTAGCTCCGATCAGTTGTTCAACAAGATCATTTATGAAGTGTTAATGGCTGATCCCTGGTGCGCAAAAAAATATGCGAAGAAAATAACGAAGGGTCCGTCGGAATATGACTTCGCGTTTATGCTGACGAGCCGGGATTGGGACGATATCAAACCCAAGCTGACGTATAACTTCAAGGGTTCTCCGTACGACGGCCGGAAAGTAAATGACCTTGGTTTCTGGAACCTGATTAAAGACCAGGTATCACAGGAAGGGTATTCTTTTGTAGCCAATGCAGGTGGTTATTATTCCAATACCATCAACTGGAATGCGGCAGAGGCGTTTCCTTACATGGTAGGGGATTTTTCTGCGGATGTTGTTTACAAAACGATCCAGGAAGGCTATGATAGCATTGCCTATGCGCTGGCGAACCAATACATAGCTAAGAAGGGTGCGTGCATATGGTCTGAAAATAAACTTGTTACATTCACGAAGGATCACATCAATCAGAAGACGCACAAATACGAGCTTTCCTTCCTGAATTTGAGAACCAATTTGATCTGGAATGTATGTGCGAATTCGATCATTCTGGCCATGCCGCGCAAGTCACTGGAACTTTTGGATCAGGACAACTTCTTTTTCAATGTCAATGAAAACGCGGAGCTCGACAGAAACATACAGTCTACGATCATGGAGCCTGCTTTCAAGATACTAATGGGCTTCGAGCATCCTTGGTGGAAGCAACTTGGTATAGATTCGGGGCATTCTATTACCGACCTTCCGATGCGACAATGCTACTATTTCGGCACGGATCCGGTGACGGATAACTCGATGTTGCTCGGAAGCTACGGGGATATGGAGACCGAGACTTTCTGGAAAGCATTGTCTGAGGACACGGTTTTATTCAAAGTAAGGGCTGCCAAATCCGCATCGCTTAGCGAATTAAAAGCTTTGAATGAGGTACAGGCCACACAGTTAATGGTTGACGAAATAATGAACCAGCTCAGGGAGTTACATGGTAAAATGGTGGAAATCCCCGAGCCATATGTTACCTATTTCAGAGACTGGACTGACGATCCATTCGGGGCAGGGTACCACGCGTGGAAAGCAGGAGTATCGGTTAAGGACGTGATGCCTTATATGAGGCAGCCCGATCCCAAAGAGCAAATCCATATCTGCGGCGAGGCGTATTCCGATCAGCAGGGCTGGGTGGAAGGCGCCTTTTGCGAAGCGGAAAAAATGTTACAGGAGCATTTCGGTATGAAACGGCCGGTTTGGTTGAACAAAGACTATTATCTGGGCTGGTAAGTTTTGTATGAAGAGGTTGCCTCATTCAAACAGGGCAACCTCTTTGGCTAAATTTCAATTCCAACCTCCATTGAACGATGGCTTTCTTCAATTAAGAGCTCGTTCCAGTTGACAATATCCCGGGTGCCATATTCAGCTATTCTGGATAATGTGTTTTTGAAAATATCCTTAATGTCAGGGATAGACTGTCTTTCGAAATCTTCAAATGCAGACATTGAGAAATTGGAAATATTTCCTATTGAATAGCGCGGGTTGAAGCCATATGAAACGGGCAGTATCGTTCCCGATTCCTCTATGACGATCGTATCAAGCAAGTCTGCCAGCTTTCCGCTTTGTCCGCAGCTTCGTTCAAATCCGCTCACGATCTGCGGATGTGCCAATAAGTAGTCGCGGTGGAGCATGTCCAGCTGTACGACCAGCTGGTCGCTATATTTGCTTACCAGATAATGGCCCAGGATAAACATTTTGTGAGCCAGGTCATCGTCAATCGCCTCACTGGTCAGCGTATCCAATGCACGGCCATACATTTCCAATGGATGTAGTTGAAGTAATTTGGCTCCATTAGAAGCTGCAAATTCACCCAGCCAGATCAATGATGTCCAGCTTTCCGGAGTAAGGGTATGTATGATTCCGAACGGTTTGTCCAGGTCTTTCAGAACTTCCAGTCCCTGGCACATCTTATCAAATGCACCCGCCTGGTTCCTTATTTTGTCATGAAGCGGTTGCGGCCCATCCACACTAATGGCGATAAGATCGACAAAATCCAGTATCCTTTTTGCCCGCTCCGACCGTAGCAGCATGCCATTGGATGCCAGCGTATTCTGGTATCCGATGGATCTTGAAAACTGTAATAATTCTTCAAGATCTTTGTATAGAAACGGCTCTCCGCCTGAGACCGAAATGTTGTTAAAACCATTGTCAAAAGCGTAGGCAAGAAAGCTTTTCAGATTGGCTAAGTCCAGAACGTCATGATAACCAGGAGCGGAACTGGAATAACAATGCAGACAGGTCAGATTGCACTTTTTGGTCGGGTGAATCTGAATGGTGCGAAATCTGTCGGGCGGCTGCCCGACAGATTCGCAAAAGGAATTGATATCCTTTTGCATGGCTCAGTAACTTTCAACAATTCCCTCAAACCGGAATCCCTCAGGGTTAATGATTCCGTACGGAAACACCATAAATCTTCGGAAGGGCGTGTTCGCAGATCCGAATTTTCTCCAAAATTCAGGATCGACAATACCGTTGATCAGAACGCGACTGTACCCAGGCTGTCCTTTGATGTAAACCCGATCGATCACCAGGCCCTGATTTTTGAGGCCAATAATAGAAGAGGAGATTTTTTTCAAGGCCACCTTATCCAATCCGCCTTTTTCGAGCTTGGCCATTAGGGCCGCCTCGAACTTGTCAATTTCTTGCATAAAGTAATTTTTGCTAAAAAAATGAACAAAGCCCCACGATACGTGCGGGGGCACTGCACGGCTAGTTATGTAGCGATGTAAATTTGATTATTTATATATATCAATAAAAGAGTACAATTACTCGTCGTGAAAATCGGGGGTTTCTACCTTAGGTGGGAGGAATTACTTAGTGTGAGAGTTTCATTGGGAGAAGAAATGCGATTTGCTATAATATTTGTGAAATTAATTCACAAATATTATCTTTAAAGCAACCATTAAACACACGCTAAATAGATGAGCAAAACGAGGAAAGAACAATTGGTGGAAGAGCTGAGACAGATAATCGAGGAAGCTGAAAACCTACTGATAAACACTCCTGAAAATGTTACCGCAGGAGAATATCAGCAAACTATTGAAAGGATCAAGTATTTGAGAGAGACTTTAAAAAATGTCTTGAAAATGTAGAACAAGGAAGGAGTCACATTAGTGTAGCTCCGCATAAACTATTATATAAATGGAAACTGTAAAAGAGAAAAATACCGTATTTGTAGAGGTTAATAAAAAGCTGGATGAGGTTGAATCAATGCTGATGGACTTCACTAACAGCAAGCTGGTTATCATGGATAAGGAATATAAGTTGAGAGAATGGATGACACTTTCTGACTATTGTAAAAAGTATAATATCAAGCCATCCAGGCTCTCCAACTGGATTGACCGGGGCGTTGTTCCTGATGGAAGCATTATCGTAGTGCCGGAATTGAATGGTTTGAAATTAATAAAAGACCAACTTTACACAGCCAGATCTTACGAATCCCGCGCTGTCCGAAGTGCAGCGAGGTAATGTTTGCGAGTTTGTTATAAAAAATGCCGCCCCAAAAAATTTGAGACGGCATTTTCATTTCTATCAACAATACTCCAATCAATTCCAACCGCCACCCAATGCACGGTAAATATTGACCGTCGCGTGCATCTGCTGCATCTTGGTCTCGATCAGGTCGAAACGGGATTCCAGTGCTTCACGTTGCGTAAGGAGGACTTCCATATAATCCGCTCTGGCTGAGCTGAACAGCCTGTTAGCGATGTTAATGGACTCGGTCAGCGCTTGCACTTCGCGGGTTTTCGTATCATAGCTTTGCGACAGGTTATTAATGTTGGAAAGCTGATTGACCACTTCAATGTATGCATTCAAAACCGTGCGTTCGTAATTGTAAACGGTCTGGATCTGTTTGGCATTGGCAGTATAGTAGGTAGCCTGGATCGCGTTTTTGTTGATCAGCGGCCCCACCATGTCTCCGATCAGGTTAGCCATCAGCGATTTGGGGATATTCCCAAGGAAAATCGGGTTAAATGACTGCACACCAAGTGCTGCCGAAAGACCCAGTGAAGGATAGAAATTCGCCCTTGCTACCTGAATGTCCAGCTTAGCTGCTGCCAGTTCCTGTTCCGCCTGACGTACATCCGGACGGTTTTGAAGGAGTTGGGAAGGAATCCCCGCCTGCATTACGGTCGGTACCAGCGTCTCAAAATTCCCTGTGCTTCTCAGGACCGGCTGCGGGTAGCGTCCCAGAAGGAAGTTGATCCGGTTTTCGGTTTCCACAATCCGTTGCTGGATCGCATACTGGCGGTTCTGGGTGTTCAGCACCTGCGCTTCAAACCTGCGTACTGCCAGTTCGGTTACCCGGGTTGCCTCTTTCTGCATTTTGACAATTCGGAGCGCGTTTGTTTGAATATCAATGTTTTGCTTCACGATATTCAACTGACTGTCCAGTGCAAGCAGCTCGTAGTAAGAGTTGGCGATTTCAGAAACCAGATTGGTCATCATGAAATTCTTACCTTCGATAGAGCCCAGATACCTGGATACTGCCGCCTTTTTTGCATTCCGCAATTTATGCCAGATATCCACTTCCCATCGTGCAACCAAATTGACGCCGAAATCGGGTAGGGGCTCCGGTGTCTCTTTGCCCGGTTTGATTTCCGTGGTGGCTTCGCTGGAACCTATTTGCGTATAGCGACCAGCTTTTTCAAGCCCGGCACCGCCTCTCAAACCCACAAATGGCAGGTATTCCCCTTTCCGGCCCCTGATTTCGTTGCGGGCAATCTCAATTTCCTGCAACGTAATGTTCAGCTCCTGGTTGTTTTTAAAAGCGGTATCAATCAGGGCATTGAGGTTCGGGTCCGTGAAATAATCTCTCCATTTCACTTTGCCGGTATTGGTGGAATCTGTTCCCTGCACATTGTTGTAGCTCGCGGAGACAGCCAGATTAGGTGTTTTCTGAACCATCGACGGCGCATTGCACCCGGTATAAGCCAAGGCAACAAAGGTTATCCCAACCCAATTTAATATTCTTTTATTCGTGATCATTTTGAGTATCTTTAGTTGGGGAAAAAGCGTCGATTGCGTGGACAAACTCTTCTGACAATGAGCCATCTTCTTCACCTTTGATCATTTTTCTGCCATCGGCCAACGTGCCGAATATCACATACAACCCAGGAATGATGATTACCCCGAAGATCGTTCCGAATAACATACCTCCCATGGCCGAAGCTCCGATGGTACGGTTCCCGATCGCGCCTGCACCCGTTGCAATGATCAATGGTATCAATCCTGCAACAAAAGCGAAGGAAGTCATCAGGATCGGACGGAAACGTACTCTGGCCCCTTCGATGGCTGCATTCAGGATCGTTTCTCCCTGCTGTCGCTTCTGCACCGCAAATTCGACGATCAGTACGGCGTTTTTACCCAGCAAACCAACGAGCATGATCAATCCGATCTGGGCATAAATATTGTTTTCCAGTCCCATCATTTTTAGTAACAGGAACGAACCAAACACCCCAACCGGCAGCGATAACACCACCGCGAATGGTATGATGAAACTTTCGTACTGCGCTGCCAATACAAAATATACAAAGGCAAGTACGATCATGAACACGACAAGAGACTCATTTCCACGGATCGATTCGTCGTAAGAAAGACCTTCAAATGCAATGTCGTACCCTTTTGGCAAGGTCTTGGCGGCAACTTCACGTATCGCCTGGATGGCATCCGCTGTTGTATAACCCTTGGCCGGAAGACCCTGGATGGCTGCTGAGTTGTACAAATTGAAACGGGTGATCTCGTTAGGTCCCTGTCCTTTTTTAAGTGTCATGAACGACGAGTAAGGAACCATTTCTCCGGCATCATTTTTAACAAAAAGCTTTAAAAGATCGGATGGGAGCCTTCTGAAACTTGGATCAGACTGCACATACACTTTGAAAAACTGGTTAAACCTGGTGAAACCTTGCTCGTAAGTACTACCGATCATGATGTTGAGGTTATCCATTGCTTTTCCGATAGACACTCCTTTTTGCATGGCAAGCTGGTTGTCAATCTGCAATTCATACTGCGGATAATTCGCCGCAAAGAAGGTAAACAAGCCGGTAAGCTCGGGGCGCTTGCCCAAATCTCCCATGAACTTCTTATTGATCTTGTCAAACTCGCTGTAATCCGTATCGGTTGTTTTATCCAACAAACGCATGGAGAAGCCGCCTGAGGTACCGAAACCAGGAATTGCTGGCGGCTCAAAGAATTCAACTACGGCGCCAAGTCCCCTTGTTTCGGCTTCCAGTTCTTCCATGATCTCCTTCACGTTCTTATCACGGTCATGCCACGGTTTCAAGTTGATCAAACAGGTACCGGCATTGGAACCGCGGCCTTCTGTCATGATCTCGTAACCCGCCAGCGAAGATACCGACTCGATTCCCTCAACCTCTTCGCAGATCTTCTGAAGACGTCTGGAAACTTCGTTCGTTTTTTCAAGCGTAGAACCCGGAGGTGTTTGGATAATCGCGTAGATCGTACTCTGATCCTCGTTGGGGATAAATCCTGCCGGCAAAATTTTATTTACGTACACGATACCCGCACAGAATGCCAGCAATACGCCCCACGTAACCACTCTGCGGCTCACGATTCGTCTCAAAAGGCTCACATACCCTCCGGTAAGTTTGTCAAACACCCGGTTGAAGCTGTCCAGGGCTTTCGTAAGCATGTTTTTCTTTTTCGGATGTCCATGGTGATTTTGCAGCAACATGGCGCACAATACAGGCGTCAAAGTCAAGGCGATCAAAGCCGAAATGACGATCGAACTTGCCATAGTGATCGAGAACTGACGGTAGAACGTACCGACCGGACCGGACATGAATGAGATCGGAAGGAATACTGACACCATTACCGCTGTGATCGCGATAATCGCTCCACTGATCTCAGAAAGTACTTTCTTTACCGCATTGTAAGGTGATATACCCGGCTCTTCTTCAAACTTCGCATGGACAGCCTCGACGACGACTATGGCATCATCGACCACAATACCGATCGCAAGTACAAGGGCAAAAAGCGTGATCAGGTTGATCGAAAGCCCAAAACCCTGAATCACAAAGAACGCCCCAATGAGAGATACCGGTACCGCAAGGATCGGGATCAATGTAGAACGCCAGTCGCCAAGGAATATGAATACAACCAATGCAACCAGGATAAATGCATCCCGCAAGGTATCAATAACCTGCTCGATAGACGCATCCAAAAATTGGGAAACGTCATAGCTGATCTTGTAATCCACGCCCGGCGGGAAGGATTCTTTCATCACATCCAGCTTCTTTTTAACCTCTTCAATTACGTCACTGGCATTACTACCATAGTTTTGCCGCAACACGATAGCCGCAGACGGGTGACCATCCAAATTGGAATAAATATCAAAGAATTCACTACCCAGCTCCACTTTGGCAATGTCTCTCAGGTGGACACTTTCACCATTTGACTTGGCCCGGACAATGATATTTTCATACTCTTCCGGCTTGTCGTACCGGCCTTTGTAGGTAAGTACATATTCCAGCGACTGTGCTGCAATACCCGAGCTTTGACCGATCCGGCCAGGGCGGCCCACTATACTTTGTTCGCCTACGGCCTTCATTACTTCTTCCGTCGAGATGCTGTAGGCACGCATACGCTCAGGATTTAACCAGAGACGCATCGCATATCTCCTGCTACCCAATATTTGCGCCCGTGCAATACCTTTGGTCCGCTGAATTTCAGGGATCATTTTAACGGTAGCATAATTGAAAAGGAATTTTTCGTCAATGCTCTTTTCTTTCGAATAAAGGTTGACGTACATCAACATACTAGGCTGAACTGGCGAGATGATAACCCCTTCGCGTTGAACAAGTTCAGGCAAAAGCGGCATAACCTGGTCCACCCTCGTTTTGACCCGGATTACCGCCACGTTGGGGTCGGTCCCGGGCTCGAAGATAATCCTCAGCGTCGCCTCCCCCGCACTGGTTGCGTCGGTAGCGATGTACCGCATATCCTGAACCCCGTTGATCGCCTGTTCCAGCGTAATCAGCGTGGATTTAACTAATACATCAGCACTGGCACCAGGGTAAGCTATAAATATATTGACGGTCGTCGGGGCAATGTCCGGGAACTGAGAAATAGGTAATTTCTCAATCGCCAGGATGCCTATAAATACTATCATGATCGATATCACAATAGCAAATACAGGTCTTCGTATGAATTGATTAAACATGTGTTTTGCTTTTTAAGATACCTGATTATTCGGCATATAGACTTAAATGGGAGATGACAGAATCGGGCTGCACGAATTTGGAATGTATTTTTTCGTTTTCATGTACCTGACGCAGCCCTTCCAGAAGGATTTTGTCGGTCGTTGCTAAACCGGATTTAACGACAAAAATGTGCGGAAGCTCTGCTTCGATTTTTATTTCCCTTGACCGGATCATATTGTTTTTGTCCAGGACATAAACATATTTCTTTTCAAGCACTTCGAATGTGGCTTTTTGCGGGATAAGCAGCGCATTTTTAAAAGGGACGGTTACGAGTATGTTACCGGTTTCGCCATGTCTCAAAAGTCTCTTCGGGTTGGGGAATGTAGCTCTGAAAGCGATGTTACCGGTTTCGTTGTTAAAATCCGCCTCAATCGTTTTGACCACGCCGGTGTGCGGGAACAATTGCTGATTAGCCATCCGCAGGCTCACATTCAGCATTCCTGCCGTTGCTTCGTTGGCCTTATAGTCCAGGTACTCAGCTTCCGGTACATTGAAATAAACCCACATCTCGCTGTTGTCGGAAAGGGTCGTCAGCAAATCGCCTTCGTCCACAAGGCTTCCGAGCCTAACCTGAAAATGGTCCATGATACCGTCAAACGGTGCCCTGATTTCGGTGAAACCAAGGTGCGTCGTAGCCAATCCCAGCTCCGCTTTCGCTTTGTCCAATTTGGCTTTGGCGAGGGCAAGCTCGTTTTTGGAAACAACATTGCTGTCCGCCAGCGACTTCGTATTTCTATATTCGATTTCCGCGAAATTGGCTTCTGCCTGTGCTTTTTGCTGCTCAGCCTGGTAAAGCATTGGCATGATCTGGAACATCAGCTGTCCCTTTTTGATAAACTGCCCCTCGTCTACGTAGATTTTTTGCAGGTAACCTTTTTCCAGGGCTCTCAGCTCAATGTGGCTGATCGCTCGGATCTGACTTACATAATCTTTTGTGATCAGTGTGTCTTTCTGTAGAGGACTGGTAACCAGGAAGTCGGTTTCTTCTTCCTTTTCTTCTTTTTTGGATTCACAGCTTGTATGTGTTAGTAACGCGCACAAACTGAGGACCATGAGAATTCTCTTCATGATTATTTTGCTATTTGATAATATATAATTTGCCTGTAATTTTTGTTTAAGTTCAGATCAGACCCGGATCACCCGAAGCGCAATACACCGGTCCGATGACGAATGAAACCAATGTTCGCAAAGCGGTAAGCAACGTGCTACCCCGGAGAAAAAATGTCCGGATGTCGGATTGTAAAATGCAGTGAAGTAATGGCTGATATCCGCGTATGTAGGCAGAAAAATCAGTTTATCAAGCTCCTCTTCATTTTTCTCAGAATAAATTTTAACCATTTCCCTCCTTCCAGTCGATCCGTACCTGACGGCCAGGGACTCGGAAACGGGGTTGGGAGTGAAGACAGAATATGTTGATTTTTTAAGAAGTTTTGTTGAAGAATCAAGTATCGGGCCTTGACTAAAATGAGCATATAGTAGGCCATATCCACTCAGTAACAGAGTAAACAGTGTTAATAGATATGTCTTTAGTGCTTTTGTCATCTGCTAGGGGGGCGTCTGGTGTCAGGTCGATTACCTGACCAGGGAATTCAACGAAATTAGATTTTTCATAGAAGTGGCCCTTTTGTATTTAAATACAAAAACCGCATACTATCCTTAATAAGATGTTAAAAGCGTGTTAAAAAGACATTAAAATTGCCTGGGCAGGTTGCGCAAATGACGGCGACTGTATAAGAATAAGGATGAATAGAAGCGTCGTCTGGTTAAATTTTTGTCTGAAATAGCCCTGTTTAAAGTCTATTTTACACCCCGTCGGCTTCGCATTAAGACACTAATTTTGATGTAAAACAGAAACACCATGAAAATGAAACCCGCCGAGTTTATTGCGTTGTCTGCCTGCACCATGACGCTGACAGCTTTGGGGATTGACATTATGCTTCCTGCATTCGGACAGCTCCGGACGCATCTGGGATTAGGGCCAGAATCGACGGCTACTGCACAGATCATCTCGTTCTTTTTCATGGGGCAGGTGGCGCAGATCATTTTCGGGGCACTTTCTGATCGTTTCGGGCGACTGGTTATCCTGCGGATCGGGTTCCCGCTTTACATCATCGGAGGAATCGCCGCAGCTTTTTCGCCGACGCTGGAACTCATGCTCGCAGCACGTTTTCTGGCGGGAGTAGGTGCCTCAGCCGTTTTTATGACGACCATTGCCGGTGTTCGCGACCGCTTCGTAGGCGATGAAATGGCCCGCATCATGTCATTGATCTTTACGATATTCCTTTTCACTCCGGTACTCGCGCCCTTTTTAGGATTGGCTATTCTGTCTGTTTTCTCCTGGCAGATGGTATTTCTTACGCCTCCACTTTTTGCCGTGATCGTTTTTCTCTGGTCGCTCAGAATGGAAGAATCACTTCCACGCGAGCAACGCGCTTCGCTTGACTGGAAAAGTATCGGCCTGTCGGTCCGGAGAGTCGTGAGTAACCGGATTTTTCTTCGCTATACCGGCATTACCACCGTCCTTTTTACAGCATTAAGCTCCTACGTGGCCAGTTCCGAGCACATTGTTGGGGAGATCTACGGCCGGCCGGAGTTGTTTGCCTGGATTTTTGCTGGTATGGGTCTGTTAATGTCCATGTGTTCGTTGCTGAACTCCCAGCTTTCTTCCAGGTTTGGGGCGCAGCGGACGATGAAGTGGTTACTCGCTCTGTACACGATTGTCGGAGGGATTTTGCTGGTGCTTACTTTCACATTCGGTGATCCGCCGGGAATGCGGCTGTTCTTTATTTCAGTAGCGTTGCTGATGGCCATTAACCTGGCCGTGGAGCCCAACAGCAGTGCCCTTGCATTGGAACCAATGGGCAATATGGCAGGTATGGCCTCGGCTATTTATGGAACGTCTTTCTTTTTTATCGGGGCGTCCATGGGGTCAGTCATCAGTCATTTTATGGTCAATGGTGTTTTTCCACTGGTTGTAAGCTTTTTCATTATCGGGTTGGTTGCTATCGTGTTGGTATTCAGTGATATTCGTCCATTGAGCAAACAGGCTAGTTGATGCCATACCCCACGGTCACATAGTACATTCCACCGACCGATGGGCCGCCCAGGAATGAGTTGTAATAATGGTTCAGCAGGTTGCTCGCGCCGATTTTAATGATGCTTTTGACCGCTGGCAAATGGTAAGTCGCCTGCGCGTCGAGGCTGCCGTAGGAAGGTACCTGGCCCGTTACCAAAAATGTCTGCGAGTAGTAGCCCGACTGCCATTTGTAAGCTATCGTCGCGTCCGTGTTTTTGATGAGGTTTTTCTTCGACAGGGAGATATTATAAATCCATTTCGGGGTATTAAATCCGTCTTCCAGCCCGTCCTGTTTCTCCGCGTTTTTTAGTTTTGCAAAAGTGGTATTGACCGAAATGATCAGGTCTTTTTTGTATTGATAATTCAAACCAGCACTGAACCCGTAATTGTAAATAATGGACTGTGAGTTGGTATACATCCGGTACGGCGACTGTTTTGCTTTATCATACAAATCAACCGGAATCGTTGCTGCATCTTTTGAATTGGGCACATTCATATTGGCCTGAGCGATAAAATTGCTGAACCGGCTCACATACATATCCGCATTTGCATAAAGGGTTTTGTTGAAAAAAAGGCCTTTATAACCAGCCTCCCATGTACGGGCGTGCTCGGGTTTCATGTAGGTGTACGGGCTCTTTTTGAGCAATCCTTTGTTCTTTTCAATGGCCGCAACCTGAGACAAACCATTCTGATTAATGTCGGCAAGTACCGCGTTCTGGAATGCGGTAATGGAGGTAGCCAGCCATGCATTTTCGAAAATCCCGCTGGACATAACCGGCAGTCCGCCCACGCGTTTTACACCGCCGCTATTGACATTGCTGTAAGCCTCAAAAATGCTCGGGAAACGGTAGCCGCTTTGGAACGAAACCCTGAAATTATGGTCGTAAACAGGACTGTAAACCGCGCTCAGTCTGGGGTTGAATGTGGTAGAGAAATAGTCGTTTTTATCGGCCCGTAAAATGGCCCCCAGCTTTAATTTGCTTTGCATCAATCCTTTGCTGATTGAAATGAAGCCGCCTGTTTTGCCGTAGCTGATGTTTTTGCCTTCTTTACCGGCTACCGGATTTACAAAATAATTACCATCCGGAACAATGATATACGTTCTATGGTCGGCCCCGATGAGCAGGTCAATGTCGTATTTGGTTTTGAGAGAATGCAAATAAGTTTCTGTCAGGTTTGCCTGCACTTCGGCGTGTACCAGGCTTGCTTTTACCCGTAACGCCGCGCCGACGTCCCAGTTGTTGATGTCCTGGAGTTTTTGAAGCTGTTGGTTAAATGAATCTGTACCAGGTACATATCGTCCTGCGTCTGCCGCTGCCCTTGCCTGTTTTAATGCAGCGGCCACGGTCGCGCCGCCTGCCGCGGATTGGTTGAATCCCGTCGTGAAATCAGCATACCAGGCATTGTCAGGCTTGTAGCTGCGGTCCATATTCTCGCCCATGGATCGCAGATTGTACGACCTTCCTGTGTTTTCAGAATTGATGTACAGCTTCGCCTGAATGGACCTGGACTGATACTGAATGGCTTGTTGCTGAAGCAGATAATTTTGCAGCCGAAAACGGTTGGCCCGCTGGTACACATTGTCAAGCTGGCTGAAATGATACGTGTAGGTCAGCATGGCGTCCGGCGCGATTTTGTAATAAATACCGGCGTCGGCCTTGATATTTTGCAGGTTATAATCCACCACATCCATTTCCTGATATCCCGTGCGGCTTACCACATACTTTTTTCCGCCAAGCGTAATCGTTTTTCTGTCAGAACTTTCATTGCCATAGCTGTTTACAGGATCCTGGGCAGGATTATCTGCGCCAAACAGTTGCGTGCTGCTGTTAGCATTTGCATTGAGCTCCGTTTGGTCAGAAGCGATCCAGTCGTATCCTTTTGTCAATGCCCCATTGATTTTAAATGCCCATTTTGGCGAGATGACTTTCGCGAAACGCAATGTTGTTTCTGAAAACGGTTTGGCTTTGCTATGGCGGTCGTTGATGTGGTTAACTGCGGTTTTCTGCTGTATGGAAAGGCCCTCGGACGTGAAAGGATTTTTAGTAAAGAAGTTGGCCAGACCATTCACCGTGTTCATCCCATACAAAGCAGAGGCAGTACCCGGCAAAATTTCAACATTATCAATGTCCAGGTCAGTGGGGCCAAGCGAATTCCCGATAGCGCCTCCGATATGCGGCGACTGCACGTCCATACCATCCACGAGCTGTGCAAAACGTACATTGGTCGTGTTTGAAAATCCCCTGGCATTCAAAACTTTAAAGCTCAGTGAAGGAGTGATCATGTGTATTCCCTGCGCATTTTCTAACCCATCAAAAAAGGAAAGGGCGGGGGATAATGCAATGGTGCTGCGGTTTACTTTTTGGACGCTTACCGGCGATACGAGGATACTTTCACTAACCCTGGACGCAGTGATGACCACCTCCTGCAGTGCATTACTTTTGAGTGTATCGGTACCGGTTTGAGCGTTTGCCCAGAGAGCGGAAATGCAGAAAATACAAGTAAAAGTTGCCTTCATTCGCGTCGTTTGAATGCGTTATAGCTTTGAAGATACAACGATAGGGAAAATAAATTAAAATCCCACTTCTTTCCTTCGCGGATTTGCCATATAATTGGGCCGCCGCAGCCGGTATCTGAACCACCTAAATCCATCTCCCATGAAACCAATCTCCCGAAAGCTAGTTGTGCTGGCACTATTGCTGATTGCTTGTAAGTCGTCCACGCGGGAAGGTATCGGCCCGGTGGCGGACGAAAGCGTGAAGGTGACCGAGGCATTTCCTCAGCTAACATTCCAGTCTCCCGTGGACCTGACACATGCTAACGATGGTTCAAACAGGTTGTTTGTGTTGGAACAAGAAGGAACGATCCGGGTTTTTGACAATAACAGCAGCACAGCTACTTCCCAGGAATTTCTGAATATTAAATCAAAGGTGAGCTATGGCGGCGAAGCGGGACTACTCGGTCTGACTTTTCACCCGGATTACAAAAACAATGGTTACTTCTTTTTGAACTATACAAGGAAAACTGGCGGTAAGCTTGAAACCGCGATTGTTCGGTATAAAGTCAGCGCTTCCAATAAAAACCAGGCGGATGCGGCCAGTGAGACGGTTTTATTCACATTTGATCAACCTTTTGATAACCATAATGGTGGCGCTGTGAAATTTGGCAAAGACGGCTACCTGTACGTTTCCACGGGCGACGGCGGGAGCTGGGGAGATCCCAGCAATAATGGGCAAAACAAAAGTGCTTTTCTGGGGAAAATATTGAGAGTTGATGTGAATAGTACTGAAAAAGGTAACTACGGAATTCCCAAAGACAATCCTTTTGCAGGCAATAAGGAGGGTTTTAGAGAGGAAATTTATGCATACGGGCTACGGAATCCGTGGAGGATCAGTTTTGATGACGCTACCAATACACTTTGGGCGGGAGACGTCGGACAAAATGCGAGGGAGGAGATCGATATCATTGTAAAAGGAGGCAACTACGGCTGGCGCAGGAAGGAAAGTGTCGACTGCTACAATCCTAAAAAAGATTGTGGTGAAAGCGGGTTGATCGATCCTGTACTGGACATGCCACAGTCGAAAGGAGAGCATTCCATTACCGGTGGTTTTGTTTACCGGGGTAACAATGTTCCTGCGCTTCGGGGAAAATATATTTTTGGAGATTATGTGAGCGGCCGCGTGTTTGCATTGGAAACGAAAGATGGTAAGGCGGTCAAAAACACGATACTTGCTGAGGGAGTAGGGCAGATCTCAGCTTTCGGGACCGACGCCGCCAATGAGCTGTATATTTGTAACCATGGAACGGGGAAGATTTTGAAACTGGTGAGGAAGTAGCGTTCGGGCGGGGTGATATTGAATGAGTGAATGAGTGAATGAGTTAATGAGTGAATGAATGAAAAATTGGTTTGCTATTTTGCTAATGCTTTGGTGTCTTGATTTGCAGGCTCAGGTTTTGCGGAAGAGGACTACTATGCTGATGGGCGGGCGGTTCGACATTACCATCGTGGCGAAGGATTCTGCTGCGGCGGAAATGAATATTGATACCGTCATTGCCGAAATAACCCGGATCGAGAACCTGATATCGGATTGGAAACCCACTTCGCAGGTATCGCAGGTGAATGCAAATGCAGGAATTAGCCCCATTAAAGTAGATAAAGAGGTTTTTGAATTGACGGAAAGAGCACTCGAACTTTCTAAATTAACCGGCGGTGCTTTTGACATCAGCTTTGCGGCCATGGACAGGATCTGGAAATTCGATGGCTCCATGACGGTGATGCCGACTGCTGCAGCCATCAAAAAATCCGTTGAAAAAGTGGGCTATCAGAACATTATCCTCGATAAAGCGCATTCCACTATTTTCCTGAAACTGAAAGGGATGAAGATCGGGTTCGGTGCATTGGGCGAAGGTTACGCAGCAGATCAATGTCGGGAAATGATGTTGAAAAGGGGCATTAAAGCGGGAATTGTTAATGGTTCCGGGGATATGAGCACATGGGGAAAGCAACCCGACGGCAGCGACTGGATCATTGGTATCAGCGACCCGGTTCATCAGGGTGAACTTTTCGCAGTGGTACCGCTTCGGCAAGGTGCTGTGGTGACTTCGGGGAGCTACGAAAAGTTTGTGACTTTCAATGGCAAGCGTTATTCGCACATTATCAATCCTGCCACTGGCTACCCGGCCTCAGGACTGACGAGCGTGACAGTTTTCGGCCCCAGCGCCGAAAGGGCCAATGGTTTCAGTACTTCACTAATGGTTTTGGGTAAAGAAACCGGGTTAAAACTGATCAACCGTTTTCCCGAATTCAGCTGCGTAATGATTACCGACGCCGGGAAAGTCGCTACTTCTAAAAACTTTGACATTTCCCAGTACCAACCTCAATAACAGTCCATGAGTACCTGGCTGTGCGACTGGTAGTAGCTGACGCTTTTGCCAAGATGGGTTTGGCAAATGTCTTCCAGCAATGCGACCACATTCTTTTGCATTGATAAAGACCCGCAGAGCATGATCACACCATTGTTTTTCAAGGTATCCGCCACAAAAGCTTCGTCCTTCGCCAGCAAGTCTCTCACGTATTGTTTTTCGCCCTCGCGGGAATAGGCTACATGCAGGCTGCCCAGTTTTTTGTCTTCCAGGTTCTTTTGGATTGAAGCTTTATAAAGTGCGAAAGAGGCCTGATCGCGGAATCCGCAGTACAAACGGCTATTTGAATTGGCACTCTGCTCATCGATCATGCCGAGAAATGGTGCAATGCCTGTCCCGTTGGAGATCATAATCACCGAACCTGCGTTTTGAGGAAAATGAAAATGATCATTGCCGACAATCCGCGCACTGATAACACTCCCTGGATTAAGACAATATAAATAATCGGAACCCATCCCGTTTTCGTGCAGCTTTACACTCAATTGAATGTCGTCTCCAACCTTGCCAATAGAATAAAGCCGCTCGCGATGATCACTTGCAGGGTATATCGCCAACAGGTCGCCGGACGTGTATTTTGCACGACGTTTGGGACGCAGGCTGATTAAAAATGACTCTCCTGGTCCCGACACCGCTGTCTTAGAAACCACCGTTAGTTCCTGCGGCGTTTCGGGCCGGGTAGTGAGCAAGCCGGAAGATATGTTCAGCGCCACACCCGCCTGCTGCGACCAGCCGGCAGCCCACTGACTGAACTCGTCCGGGGATTTATCATTAACCGTGTGTATTTCCAAGGTCGGGACGGCCCATTGCTGTTTTGCAAACAGGTTATCGACTTCAAAAGCGAATTTGCAAAAATCGGGGTAGCCGTGCGAGCCGAAGCCTACCACCGAAAAACGTACCGGATTCAGTTGTTTGTGCTTTTCTAATTTTGCGGCAAAATGGGCTGCATTGGTAGGCGGATTGCCGAGTCCGTAAGTCGCCGCCATCACAATCATATTCGATGCTTTTGGGAAAACCTTATAGTTATTCAGTTCCGTAACATAAGCAGATTTTCCCCCGGCGATCAGTTGTTGGTGGATCGCATTGGCAAAGCCGAACGTGCTGCCATTTTCCGAACCTACCAGAATGATAAACTCACTTTCGTCGGCGGTGTATTTGTTTTTCATCCGGTTAGCCCTGCGTTTGAAAGTCATGGCGAAACCTGAGTAAATGAAAAACAGGATGTTACCCGAAGCAAATGCCAGTAAAATAGCCCAAATCCCGCTAGTCCGGCCAGTATGCAGATCCAGGCTCAGCTCGGTAAGCAATGCGGCTGTGGGGTATTTAACTCCCGTGAGCATGTCGCCGGTAATCTGGTTCACAGTCACTTCGCGGTCGGTGAGTTTTAGCGTATAGTAATCTTCGGGATCTTCCGAAAACGGAAATTCAATGCTCTGTACTTCCGAAAGCCTTACTTTTTTGAAAATATCAAAGTCAGCCGGATCTTTCACCGGTGCTGATTTAATGGCGTCAAAATCCACTTCCGATGAGACTTTGGACGTTTCAATGAGTCCGAAACGGGCGAGTGAAAGGTATGTGCCGCTCAGTGCAATAATGAAAATCGGAATGAGGGACAGCCGCCCCAGCACGACATGATAGTACTGCGCAAAATTATCCCTGACGATGCGGGTGAAAAAGCGCTTTAATCCCCGCTGTCGCTGTATGATCAGCATGGTACCGGAAACGGTGATCAATAGCAGCAAAAAGGAAGTAAGTCCAATCAAAAACCGGCCCGTTTCATGGATGAAAAGCGAGCGGTGCAAGGCGGTAACCCATTCAAAAAACTCACTTTTCGCGGTCGGGTAGCCCAGGATTTTACCTGTTTTGGGATCAATGTAGGCTACCAGTTTTTTCCCCTCCGCATCCGTGCCTTTGATCTGTACAAAATCATTTTTGTCGACCGTCAGCTCGCTGATTTCCGGGTATTGTTTCCGGAGCAGCGGGAGCGTTTGCGCGAGTGTGGTTTCACTGAAACCTTCGGTGCGGTAGGGTAGTATTTTCTCGGATAATGGCTGAAATGACAGCACTATACCGGTTATTGAAGCAAGGGTCAGTAAAAGAAAAGAAGATACAGCCAACGCTAGGTGGCTGTATCTCCATATTGAAATAGTCATAAGGTACTCAGTACATTAGTTGGCGCTGAACCGGACGTAGCGGATATATCCGGTACCCTCGCTCTTAGCGGAAAGTGCTTCCGTGGTCAATGGTATTTCCAGGTCTTTCACATTGTAATCTTTATCCTCCACAGCACTTTCAAACCGGATCTTGTAGCCTGCGTTGATCTTCGAATTTTCGATCTCGAACACATTCACGCTGCGGTCGCCTCCGGTAACGGATGCCCCGGTGATTGCGCTGATATTGGCGGTTTTTTTGGCGTGGAACTTATGCCATTCTTTGATACTGTTGTACCACTTTTTATCGGGGCCAAGTACATACAATGTTTTGTCATATGCACCTTTACTATTGATGAGCGAAATCACGATATAGGCACCTTCACCCATGTAATTCGTCATCTGGATCATGCACTTGTATTTGCTGGTACCCGTGGCTTGCGCCAATGTGCTGGTGGGCCGGGCGAATGTCAGCGTCAGAAAAAGGAGTGTTACTTTCAGTAGGTCGGACATTGAAAATTATTTCAGGAAATTAACAGTTACATTGTTTTTGGACAGCGATTCATTTTCGCCGGCCAGGTCAAAGGCAGTTTCTTTGAAGTTAGTTTCAATATCTTTTTTAGCCCCGATCGATATCAGATATTTAAGCACAACGTCGTCTTTCGAAACCATAGCAGCCCTGTGAAGCGCGGTAAGGCCTTCTGCATTCTTCGCATTTACATCGAGTTGCAAGGCTTCCAGGCGTTTCAGCAGCGACAGGTCATTTTTGGCCACAGCTACATGGTACAACGTATTGCCATTTTTAGCAGGGGCGGCAATTTTGAAACCTTTTTCCTGAAGAACTGCGACTTTGGCATCGAACTCGCTGGCTTTCTGTGCATTGTATGACTGGGCCAGATAGAAAGACAGGTTGTCGCCATTCTTATCAGTCGTATTAATGTCGGCGCCTTTGCCGATCAGGTATCCGATTACTTCGGGAGAATTACTGCGAACTGCCATGGCTAATGCGCTCACACCCTTCGAATTACCCTGATTAACGTCTTTCACTTTGGGAAGCAAGATGTCGAGCGCAGTAGTTTCGCGGTTGCTGGCAGCTGCATTCATGAACACTGTATTTCCGTTTTCGTCGGCGTTATTTACATCAACGCCTTTGTCCAGGAAGTACTTGATAATTTCTTCCTGCTTAGGTTTCCGTACGACGAAATGCAATGCATTTTCACCAGTTTTGCTCACCACAGTTGGTTTCAGGTTCAGGCTTTCCAGGTATTGATATACTTCAATAGGATTGGCACCGGCGCGTGATCCTTGTGCCGCCATCAATATCGCATTGGAATTGGCAGGTACTCCTTTTTGCAGAAGCGTTTTCAATACATCAATCTTACCAGCACGGGCGGCATAGCTGAATGCATTGTTGCCGGCAGCGTCAGTACTTTTTATATCAAGGCCTTTTGAAACGAAATAATTGGTCAAGGCAAGGTCTTTATCATTCGCCACCGCGATAAGCAATGCATTGGCACCGTCGTGGTTAAGGTCTTTTTTAAGGTCAGCGCCGTGTGCCAGACAGATATCGTAAACTTTGGTATTCTGCTGACCGCCGCCCGCTGCAAAATTGATAGGAGTTGCTCCGTGCCCATCCACAAAATTTCCTTTCGCACCTTTGGCGACAAGCGACTCCATTAATGCTACATTACCACGCATAGCAGCCCAATGCAGGTAAATGCGGCCATCATGTGTCAATTTATCAACCGTATTGCCCGGGAATGTCATCAAATATTCAATGGTTGCATTCGGTGCCTGGGCATTGATCGCCAGCACGACCGGGTCAAACATATTATTGTTAAACTGAGAAGGGTTTGCTCCTTTCTCAATCTCTGCTTTGACCGCATTCACATCTGGGGAATTTTTCCAGAATGACTGTTCCAGAAGCACATTCTGCTGAGCCTGAGCAGCAATAGAAAATAATGCACAAGCGACGACAAGAAGTTTTTTCATACAAACACTTATTATTTAGATGCTGGGTTACCTTTTGCGTTCTTCTGTTTTCGAGGTAAGGTGCGCAAAGTTAATTGATAACGAGTCTAAATAATATTATTTGTGAAATTTTGATTTTTATCGTGGTTAATGCCGGTGTCCGGTATCAGTCCGCATCGTTCAATTTTTCCAGTACCTCGTTTTCGGTTCCATAAATAAAGTGCTTGTCGCCATTTTTAAGGATCACCAGGCTAAACCGGAAATCAGCATCGGGGACGATCTCATCAACTTCTTCCGGGAAAATTTCGATTTCAGTGGATTCGTCTTCTTTTAATTTAAACAGGCCCATTTTCTTAAATTTGAATGATCATTATTGATGGCCTTAAATTCCCGTTCCAGTCTCCTTGTTACCTCCGTAAGGAAAGGTTAAGTTGCCGCAGATCGCTGACGGCATCACCCATTGTGTTGTTAAAGTAAGTGTACACGGTCAGCCCCTCATGCAGCCATTCGCGGATCATCTGACTGTAATCCTCAGTAAATGCCGCGTCGTAATGTCCCTTGTAATCTCCGTTTGGTCCATGAAAACGCAGGTATGTAAAATCAACGTCGGAACTGCCAAATGGCGTGACGGAGCCCGGTTTGTCATGGATCACGACACCGAAGCCAAATTCATTAAGCAAGTCATAAATATCTTCGTGGTACCAGGAGTTGTGACGGAATTCGAGCGCAATCTTCCAGGCGTTAGCGGCATTTGCCTCCGATATTACCGTACACAATTTTTCAAGCTGCGATGCCATGCCAATTTTCAGCGAAGGCGGAAATTGCACTAGCAAGCATCCCTTTTTATCTCCCACCTGATTGATGATTTCGATAAACCGGACTACATCCTCAGGCTGAAAAGATAGATTCTTGATGTGCGTGATTTCTCTCCAAAGTTTGAATGTAAACCGGAATGTATCAGGAACTTCACCGGCCCATTTGGCAATAGTTCTAGCCAAAGGAAGCTTGTAAAAGGTGCTATTGATCTCAATGCTGTTGAAAATGGTCGAGTAATACCGCAGTCGGGTCTTGCTTTGAAACTCCGGCGGTAAAAATGATTTGTTCCGAACCGGCAAGACCAGGCCGCTTGTTCCCGAGAAAAATTGAGGTTGGCTTTCGGAATTCTTTTGCATGGCTGTTTTAATAAACAACTGCCATTATCAAAAACCGAACCAGTGATCATTTTTACTTTTCCAGGCCCTCGATGAGCATTTTGATATTGCCTATCACCATCGGGGCGTCGTCGCGGTGTATGAAGTGACCGCTATTTGTGAGGTAAATCAGCGCGCCGGGTTTATGAGAGGAATGAATGAATCTTTTCCACCTTGCCATATTTGAATTATTTTTCACGTCAAAGAACAATTCATGGTTGTAATCTTTGCTCCTGCGGTCTGCTGGAACTTCGAATTTTCCACCGACAAAGAAGTAGATTGGTACCTGGGGAACCGGCAAACTGCTGAGTTCTGCGAAGTCTGTTTTGCGTAACTCCGTCAACACCTGGCCCTCACTCCATGGCCCATAACGCACTGAATCTACTTTTGAAGCCACATACAACCGTTGGTAGATCATTTCATCAATCCGTTTTTCGGGCACTCCAATGGTTCTGAAAATCTGATTCCAGTCGTCTTTTGTCTCCGTGAAATCTGCCGGGTCAACGAACACCAAGCCTGCCACGTCATCTGGATAGTATCCCGCAAAAGCCCTGATGTAAACTCCGCCCATCGAATGCCCGACGAGTACATATGGCGGGGCAATTTTCAATTCACCGAGTATCCCTTTGAGATTGTCGGCCACCCGGCGCGGTGTGGGTAGCTGGTATATTTTGCCTGATTTTTCAATATTCTGCCTGTCATAGGCAACTACGGGAGCTACTTTGGAAAGTTCGTCGAACACTGTATTCCAGTTGCCAGAGCCCATTCCCATTCCATTCTCAAAAATGAGCACAGGAGAACCCGGCTTTCTCTTCTCAAAACCCTTGGTCAGCAAATGATGATCGATACCATTCACATTCACCATTTTTTCCTGAGAAAAGGAAGGGAATGAGAGCATTAGCAGAAGCAAAGGCAACCACTTTTTCATTTTATGTGGTTTGAGGTAGTCCTTGTCAAAGTTGGGAGCACATTTCACGGCTTCGTTTTGATTAGTTCAATAATTTTATATTTTTGTTTGATCAAATGTCAGTGATGCTGCTGATACAGATACTCTTCGATCCAAGATTATTTCAATTTTACTAAAAAAGAAAGAAGAAACTTACTTCCAATAACTTTCTCAGTGTTATCTGGTTAGTAATCATGTCTGTAACAAAAAAACCTGGTCTAAATGGAAGCAATAGATAATTTTTCAACACTTGTCATATTATTGGCAGTAGCCATTGCTTCTGCTAGTATTATCAGGTTTATCTATAATATTGTAACTGATAAAGGTATAACAGTTACCAACGTCAAGACGGGTAAATCCGCTACGATTACCCGTACGTACAACAAAAGCCAGGTACAAAGGCTTAGCGAAGTCCTTAGTTAATAATTGGAGTTGTCAGATCAGCAGGCTCCCTTGAAGAGGCAGGCGGCGAAGGTAACTGGTGTACAGGCATTTGTGATTTGATTTTCCTTAAAAGCTCCTCCTGGCCGCGCCTTTTTTCAAGGTCTTCCGGGCGGAGTTTTTTTCTGAATTCGGCTTTCAAATCATCATTGATTTTCGAAAATGAAGCGATTTCTTCGTCGGAAAATGAATGGTTTTTGTTGTACTCAAATTGAAGTTGATAGCCGAGTTTTTCCAAGGTTTCACCAGCGACGCATTCAAAAATCCGGATATCGACTTCACTCAATTCTTTCAAAAACTTGTTGTGATTATCCGTCAATACGGGTTTCACGACATTCTGCCACATGAGTCCTGAGTTGGCTGTTTCTTTCGATTCGTCTGATTCGTGGTAGGACATAGCGGCTTCCGAATATGCAACTCCAAGGAAGCTGCACAGCTTTTTTAGTTCTTCCTGCGGGTTTTGAAGCAGATCTTCATACCGAAGCCTGATCACCCGGCTGCTACCCAGCTTTTCGTACAAATCAATCGACGCGTCCTGCTCCTGCTTCCATTGACGGGCAATGTGGTAAATGTGTTTTTCGCCAACAATGGCTTTTTTGAATGATAGCGCCACATCGCGGCCGTCGCGGAAAAGGTGGACGTATAGGGGTTTGCGGTAGTATTTTTCAAGATCGTCGGCGTAACGGATATTTGCCATGCTTTTACACATCCACACATTTGCGCCCTCACTCTCAGCTTTCAGTTCATACACCACGCGGGTAACTTCAGGAAGCGTAGGTTCCGCGCACCGCGTGAGTATCACCTGGCGGTCAAGCACGACGCCTGTCCAGGGAACGGGATTGGTTTCTACCAGTGAACACACATCCTCGATCAGTTTTTCAAAATTAGGGACAATGTTCAGATCTCCATATGCGGGCAGCAGTGGCATCAGCCTTTCCAGAATATGCGGCGGGTGAGGGGCTGATACGCCTTTCAACTGGTTCAGCATCAGTCTGAGTAAATTAGAGCCGGAACGTTGTGTCCCGATCATCTGGACGGGGGTAAATGTCATGGGTTATAGTATTAAAATTCCAATGATACCGGCGACGGGAATCACGTAAACCGGGTCTATTTTGAAACGCATGATCGTGAGTAATGCCAGGGCAAAAATCGCAATGGTAAAAATGGACAGGCCATTATTCCACAGAATCGTCAGGGCTGCCGAGGCGATCATTCCGATAATAGCGGGCCTCAAACCTTTGAAGATTGCTGTTACCAGGGCCGAGCTGCTGATTTTGTTAAAAAATTTGGCACAAAAAACCGTGAGTATCGCCGTTGGAAAGAAAATAGAAATTGTTGCATTGAGCGCGCCCCAGAACCCGGCCAGCTTGTACCCGATAAATGTCGCACTCACGAAAATGGGTCCCGGCGTGATCTGACCCATCGCGACGGCATCTACAAATTCCTTGTCCGAAAGCCATTTCATTCCGTCGACGACGATTTTTTGCATGGTGGGGATAATCACATAACCGCCTCCAAACTGGCTCAGGCTCATTCCCGAGAAGGTAAGCAGGATGGTTTTATGTAAATGAATGCCCGGGCTTTTATTGATAAAAACAAAGAGCAAAACCAATGCTGCCACAGGTATCAGGAGCCAATATTGCTTTCGCGAAGCTCTGATTTCCGATGTTCCCTGTTCGGGTAATGTTTGTGCCGGTGCGGGTTTGTAATAGAAGATATACCCGAAAATGCCGCTGCCGACAAGAATGGTCAATGTAGTGAGGTAGGATTTTGAGAAAAAAATCAGTACCGCCGAAGCGATTGCAATGACGATCTGCGGGAGGTCTTTGATGCTCTTTTCTCCCAGATTGACGGCCACACTAATGATAATCGCCGCCACCGCCGGAAGAATTCCCGAGAAAAAATGGCTCATCGCCGGGATGTTACCGTATAAAAAATACAAGTGAGAGAGGGCCAGCATGAGTAAGAAGGAGGGTAACAACACCGCCACGACGCTTACGAATGCGCCCGTCCAGCCGCCCAGCCTGTAACCTACAAACGATACCACATTAACAGCCATCGGACCGGGTAACACCGAGGCCAGCGAAATGCCTTCCATGATCACATTGGCTTCCAGGTTTCCGTCCTTCTCAACCACCTTCTTCTGGATCATGGAAATGAGAACCATAAATCCGCCCCACGACGTCGCACCTATCCTCAGGAATGTCAGGAAAAGATAGGTGAGGGTAGGTTTCATCGGCTATTTGTTCACGAGATAGGGAGCGACCAGTTTGCCCGGAATAAACTCGGCACGATAGGGCATGATCCTGCTTTTGAGCATCCATAAAAACCGTCCTTCCTTGTTTGTCAGCACGACGGTGTTGGTTTTGGAGCTGCATTGCAGGATTGCGTCGCTGGTAACCAGGTATGCGCTGCCCATTCTGGCGGTGTAAATTTCTTTGGGTAAAATGATCTGTCGGGTAACAGCGGCGGTTTTGTTTTTTTCGTCCAGTTTGAATGTCAATGTGCGGGTTTGTTCACGGCTCGTACCATTATCAAAAAGCATAATATCTCCCTCAGCATTGCGGTGTACTGCGTGGCCCTGGTCGAAAACAACTTCTTTGGGCATCGCAAAATCTCCGTTTTTACCAAATTTCCAGATTACTTTCCCGGTTTTGGTATCCAGCTTCCAGATTTGTCCATTGTTGTAAAAAGAGATCAGGTAGTTGCCGTCGGTATCGAAGTTGACACTATTGGCATGCATCCAGTCTTTCTTTTCCTGCATAATTTTGGGATCTTTTAATGGATCGAGCACGTCGAAAACGGACCAGCTCCATACTCTTTTGCCTTTTCTGTCGAGTACAATGATGCCGTCACTTTTCACAGTGTCTTTTGCCGTTCCGCCGACGCTGGTGAGGTCCATGATCTTGGTCTGGACGCTCAGTGTGACGACTTCGCTTTTCGGGTTCAGGATAATTTCGTGGTGTACCGTTTCTTTGAAGTCGCCTTCGCCCTTTTTGAGATGCAGCAGCGTGTCGCCGGTCATGGATACTTCGAGAATTTCATTTCCATAGCTCGTGGGATATTCTTCCGTTCCGAGAATGGACAAAATGGTTTTGTTGCGTGTAAAATGCGTGGTTTTAAATCCGGTACCGTTCACCTGATGATACCAGCGGATCTCGCCTTTTGCGTCGAGCATGAAAATAATCCCGGGCGTTTCACGGCGTGCGATCAGCACAAAACCTTCTTTGAATGTCTGTGGTACCGACGCCGAATCGGGCGCGATAACGCGGAAAAAATCCTGAATCCAGACCGGGTAACCGGAGGTTTTGAAGTCGTATACTTTGCTGCTGGTTTCCACCCCGCCATCTGTTGAGATGATCTGATAAAGGTATTGTGAGCTGGGGCGGAGATTGGTCAGTACGAGGGCGTGCTCAGTGCCTTCGGGAGAACTTGGTGTTGTGTATTTGGTAAGTGAGTCGTTTTTTGTCCAATAGTTGATCCGAAGACTGTTCTTATGAGTTGTTTTTACATCAATCTTTACTTTCAATGTGTTTCTGCCGGGAGCGCTCAGGCTGATCGTTTCAATGCCTGAACCGCCGCAGCCAGTCAGGAGCATTCCCGCGAGTAAAATCAGAAAGTTGAGTAAAATGCATTTCATAAATGTAGGAACGTGGGTATGCGTAAATATAGTAAAGTGCTTTGGCTTCGCTCAGCATGACAATGTTTTTGTCCCTTGACAATACTTGTCACTCTGAACGAAGCCGAAAGGTTACTGCCTGTCGCTGTTGCTTAGGCTTGGGTTTAGGTCTACTTGTGTTTGTGGGTATGGGAAGTATTTATGTTTGTTGATATCAATACGTGGTGCCTTGCCGATGGTGGTAAGGTAGTTGTTCACAACGGATTGATATTTTCCCATGCGGATCAAATCTTCACGACGTTTGCATTCGAAGAAGAATTCCCAGCCACGTTCTGTCAGGATCTGATCGCGCAGCCCATCTTTCGTAAATGTACCCGGAGCACCCAGCAATGTCGCTTTCGAGCGTGCTTTTACCTGATTGATCAGTTGAATGCTTTCTGCATTAGGACCATTCAATTCATTCAAAGCTTCGGCGCGGGACATCAGGATATCCGCGTAGCGAATGATCGGGAACACGTGTCCGTCCAGGTAAGTAGTTGATCCTTTGGGGTCAGCATATTTTTTCGACGCTACGTCCGCCAGGTAGTAGTAGCCGGCAGGCGGGTTTATTTGCCCGGCAGGAGGCTGTACATAGTGCAAGCCGTCACTGCCGATATAGTCATAGAAGAACATTTCGCGACGATCGTCATTCTTTTCAAATGTATTCCAGAAATACCAGGTTATCGCGAAGTACTGCCATCTGTCGGTAACTTCCTTATTGTTGATAGGTCCAAAATGGTTCATCATTTCAGTACCATCCACAAGATTGTTGGACAATGCGCTGAAAATATTTTCAGAACACCATTTGTTGTTTTCTGCAAAAAGTCCCGCATAAGTAGGGTAAAGCGCATACTGTTTCAGATCCATGATCTGTTGAGTTACTTCAACTACTTTTTGCCACTGTTTTTCACGCATATACAGTTTGCAAAGTAAGGCAAGCGCCGAACCCTTTGTAGCCCTGCCCACATCATTGGTTTTATAAATCGCATTGGACGTATAATTCGCCGGCAGGTTTTTCGCTGCATATTCCAGGTCAGCGATCACTTGTGCGTTGATTTTTGACAATTCTGTTACAGGAGTGTGAGCTCCAAAATCAGGACTTTGGATGCTTTTGGCTACCGAATCTTCCGTCATCAACGGAACGGGACCAAATGCATTTGTCAAATCAAAATATCCTAACGACCGCAAAAATTTCAGCTCGCTTAAAAATTGCGTTTTTTCGTCATCTTTCAGCGAAGCGATTTTTGGAATATAATAAAGAGCATTGTTTACATCGGAAACGAGTTTAAACTGGTGTTGCCATGCATAAGCCAGATACGTGTTACTCGGTCCCCAGTTGGCGTCGGACATCAAGCCAACGTCTCCACCTGATTTTGCATGTCCAATGTCAGTTGTAAGGTCAGTAATCGTAACCTGAAAACCAGCATAATACATCCATGAGTCGTTGGTCCCGCTGGGCTGTTTCAGTCTGGAATAGGCTGCGTTAACTGCGGCAATAGCATCGTCTTTTGATTGAAAAGCGTTTCCGTCGGTGAGGATGCTGTACACTTTTGGTTCAATCAGCCCCTCGCAGGATACCGCAAGGCACATGATGAGTAGTGATAAGATTGATATATATTTCATTGTCAGAATATTAGAAGTTAATTTTTAAACCAAGGGTATACGAACGGTAAGAAGGGAACGCCGTATAATCCAGCCCGGAAGCAAGGTTGACAGCAGTGGTTGGAACCGCACTAGGAGGAGTTCCGCCAATTGCCGCTGTGCCTGAGTTGGAAGCCCTTGTATTTGCCTCAGGGTCGGTCCCGGTATAGTTTGTAATGGTGAAGAGATTCTGAATTGTCGTGTACACTCTTACATTCAGTTTTTTGGCTGAACCAATCGGAAGATTGTAACCCAAAGTGATCATTTTGCAACGCAGAAACGAAGCATCTTCCACAAACCGGTCATTGATATAGCTTCCGTAAGAAGTAGTCGCGTAGCCATCACGTGGAATGTCCGTGTTCTGGTTATTGGGTGTCCATCTGTTTAGAGCGGATGTACCGTAGCCCGATTCAAGTACTAATCCGTTACCATTGTAAAGGCTGTAATCCAGGGCACCTTGCATGAATATATTCAGATCGAAATTCTTATACCTGAACTCATTGCCAATACCATAAATGTAATGTGGGTTAGCATTGCCAAGGTAAGCGCGGTCATTTGCATCGACTTTGCCATCATTGTTAACGTCCACATATTTTGGGCTACCAGCTGGAGCACCCGGTTGTGGCGTGTAGGTTTCGCCCGTTTTGATCACCCCTGCATACTTATATCCAAAGAAGCTGCTGAGTTCCTGACCCACTTCCAGTTTGGTAAAGTCGATGGCCCTTCCGCCGTAAGGATTGGCTGTTTGTGTGATAATATACGGACGGTCGGCAAGGCTCAACACTTTTTGCTTGTTGTAGCCGATGTTGAATGAGGTTTTCCACCTGAAACTTCCTTTTGCAATATTTTGCGTGTTAAGAGAAAGTTCAAGACCACTGTTTTGAATAGAACCTGCATTCACGATCTGGGTTGTAAAACCCCACCAGTCGCCAACAGGAATATTCAAGAGCAAATCCTTCGTTTTTTTGCGATAGTAATCGAAAGTGGCAGAAATGCGTCCACCGCCGAAGGTTACATCGGCACCGATGTCCAATTGGGCAGTACTTTCCCATTTAAGATCAGGATTTGGTAAACGGCTGGCGGCTGTCCCGCCGTAAGAATTGTTGCCGTCCAATGTGACGTTAACCGGGGAAAAAGTAGTCATGTACGCGTAATCTCCGATACGGTCATTACCTGTAACTCCGTAGCTTGCTCTTAGTTTCAGGTCAGAGAACACATTCAGGTTTTTCACGAACTCTTCATCGCCAAGACGCCAGGCCACCGAACCAGATGGGAAGTAACCGTAACGGTTGTTTGGTCCGAAACGCGACGATCCGTCTCTACGGATTGTAAAGGTCGCCAGGTATTTATCTTTAAAAGCGTAGTTAATACGTCCGTAAGCGGAAGCGATTTTAGTATTCGTTTTCGAACTGGTAGAAAGCATACGTTGCGTACCTGCTCCAAGGTTATTGTAAAGAAACGCGTCGGTACTGAAATTTTGAACAGCCGAAAAATGGTTTTCCACTACGTCATTTTGCATCGATACCCCCGCAATGGCATTAACAGAATGCGACCCGAAGGTTTTGACATAGGTAAAATAACCTTCAACCAGATTTCGCGCAGCGGTATTTTCCATGACCGTCGCGCGGCCCCTTACTTTTTCACCATCCACAAGCCTACGTGGTAAATAAGTGCCTTCCTTATTAGCGTTGTATTCCGTACCGGCATTCACCTTGAAGGATAACGCATCGGTAAACTGGTACTCTAAAAATGTATTGATATTGATCTTGTTGCCATAAAGGTGGTTGACAGGTTCCAGCAACCAGGCAATGGAGTTATCGCGGCCTTGAAATCTTGCGTATGTCCCATCAGCATTGTAGGCGGCTGTTGCAGGCGAAGCTGACAAAATTCCGTACATCACATTGGATGGCTGAATGTTACCGTCATAGTTTTTGTACAGAGAGAAAGTATGCGCTCCGTACATGTTCGCGCCCATTTTGAAGCGTTTGCCAAATTGCTTATCCAGGTTTAAGCGGATAGCATACCGGTCGTAGTCGGTATTTTTAAGCGCTCCGTCCTGAGAAAAATAATTGAGTGAAAGAGCCACACGGGTGTCTTCATTTCCACCACTGGCAGTTAAACTATAGCTTTGGACTTTTGCATCACGGGTGGCCAGCTTGAACCAATCCGTATTGGTCCCGCTTGTCAGGTCTGCCGGCGTGTACGTAGGCGGTAAACCTCTCTCCTGATTTTTGGCATTGGTGATTTCCATAGCCTGCAAACCAGTCATTTTATCATACGAGCTGGTTACTTTTTGAATCCCGTAGTAGCTATCGAAGGTAACGGTTGGCTTGCCGGCCTTACCACGTTTGGTAGTGATGATCACAACACCATTTGCACCCCTAGCACCATAAATAGCAGTAGCGGAAGCATCTTTCAGGATCTGAATATCGTCGATATCGTTAGGGTTGATCTCTTTTCCAGTTTCGGAAGGAAATCCATCCACCACATATAGGGGTTCGTTGGTTGAGGAAATGGAGTTTCCACCGCGCACACGTACAACCGTCGAGCCACCGGGAGCCGAGTTGGACTGGCTCACCTGCACACCTGCCGCTCTACCCTGAAAGGCCTGTGCTACGTTGGAAGTAGCACCTCCAAGGTTCAGGCTTTCATTGCCGATGGAGCTTACTGCGCCGGTCAGGTCCTTTTTCTTCTGCGTACCATAACCTACTACCACCAGCTGATCCAATGTCTTGGAATCTTCTTCGAGCGTTACATTAAACTGCGTCTGGTTGCCTACTGTCATTTCGGCTGTTTTGTAGCCGATAAAAGAAACGCGCAAAACTGACTTGGTACCTGGAACATTCAGGGAAAATTTCCCTTCCACATCGGTGATCACGCCGGAGTTGGTACCTACCAGCGAAACATTGGCCCCTGGGATCTCAGATCCTTTGGCGTCGGTCACTTTTCCTGACACACGGATTTCACCCGATTGAGCGAAACCGTTTTTCACAGCGAGAAGCGAGACGAAAATTAGAAAGAATAAAAGTTTGTACTTCATTGAAACGTGGGTTTGGGGTTGACATAAAAAATCTTTCAGGAAGAAACCAGCCGCTATGAGCGACCTTCTTCCAAATACACTGATTTCAAATATTTTATGGGTGTAAACAAATGTAAAAACAAAATGTGTGCGCACACACCATCAAAATAAAAATTCCTGCGATTTGTTCATTCGAAAGAAAATTTTACTGAGAGAGGTAAGTGAAAAACATAATTTTACTTTTTAGGGCTTTTCGGATATGATTAGTAACCATCCTTTGCCTTTTGCCACAGGAATGGATTGCCCATCGCTGAATGACGTTTTATTTTGGAAGTTTTTTACCTCCGGCGCTTCTATGGAAGCTTTTGCAGGATCTATTCCCAATGCTTTCCAATCTATTTTCAGGTGAAAGTCAGTATCGCCTTCTGCCCAGCTTGCAATGGATACCAGCGCGGACTTTCCTTTGACATAGCTGGTGGCCAAAACCGTCGCCGCGTCTGTCTTCACCGGATTGTTTTCCACCCAGTAACCGATCATTTTGCTTCCCTGAATACCGAACGTATCCCATACTTTCCAGATCGGCCGCGCGTCGTCGCCTTCGCCCCAGGGCATCCGGTTGGTCATGCCGTATACCATCCCGCGCCACGGGTTACCGCCATCCTGCAACATTTCGCCCATCAAGCCAAAAGGAATACCGGACACTTCGGTCATGAAAAAGTCGGGACTGTTCTTTTCGTAGTCAAAATATTCGCCGAACCAGAGGCGGTTCAGGTAAGGGAAATGCTCCATGTACAGGTTCGCGCTGTTGTTGAAGCCATCGTTTTTATTGTATTGATTGGCGGAATGCAGGTCAATGATACCTGGATGATTGTCTTTGGTCAATACGCGTTTTACACGCTTCATCGTCGTGCGGTCGAAAGCCACATCGTCGAGATAAATGCCGTCGATACCCACTTTTTGAGTCAGCCAGTTCATTCCTTCCACGTAGTAATTATGCCAGCGGCTCATGCCAGAGTTTACCAGGGCAGCGTCTTTGAGTCCGGGAACATACCAGGCGGCAATGTAATCCTCGCCAACGTGCTCCTGCAACCATGCATAACCATTGCCTTTTCCCGGCGAAAAAATCTCGTGACCCAGGCTACGGAGCGGGAAAAGCTCATAGGCACTGTTGGAAAGCTCACGGATCGTGTTGTAAATCTTCACCTGCAATCCATCCTGATGTGCCTTGTCAATGTATTCCTTCATCGCTTTGTGTTCAATGAAGGGATAGTTGACGAATGGGTTGATCGGTGTGGCGTGGTGAATGTTGACAACCGTCGCGCCTTTTGTCTTAATGGAATCCGGGTTGTCGTATTTGTGGAAAAACCTTGTTTTCCATTGAAAATCCGTATCCAATGCATGGAATGGCGTGATGAGGAGCGTGAAATTGTAGTACAGGCTTTCACCTTTCTTCATTTTCCTGTCGCCGCTGTAATTTTTGATCAAAACCTGATCGCCTTCTTCCGATATTTTGATACCGCCTTTGTTAGCATTACCCCAGGAAGCAGGTAGCAGCAATGGTTTTTGCAGGTAAAAGTTGGTGTTCAATGGCCGTACATATTGCTCGTCGCGCAGCGAGAAGTTCAGTCCTGCATTCACGTCGCCGATCCATGCACCGTCCTGATTTTTGGTCGCGACTTCCCACTTCCAGTCAAAAGCCGCAGGCCGCTTTCCGCCTTTCAGGTTCAGGCCCATCATGTAGCGGGCTGCATCTTTGTTCATTGGAATATCCATGAAAATGTCCGCGAGCCCGATGTCTTTCAATGCAGTCACTTTAATTTCATACGCTACAAACCCATCGAATTCGATATGCGCTTTCACATCCATGCTCACATTCGGAGAAGAGCTCGTCGCTGTCCAACCGATCGTTCCCGGCGTTTGCGTGGTGTATTTCAATCCTTTCGCAACCAGTTTTTCAGGTGTACCGCTTGCATTGACCACCTGAAACTTTACGGGTGACTGGATAATGTTCTTGGCCGTCTTCGATACGCCGGTCATTTCCGGCGTGAAGTAGGTCTGGATATTTTCAGGAAGGCCGTTTGGCGAAACATTGAATTTCCTGCCCAGCAATGCAATGCTGTTTCCCTCTCTTTGAAGCGGAATATACGGGCTGATCACCTGGTTTTCCTGGGCCAATGTAGAGTTGAGCCAGGCCAGGCGCGTTTGCTTTTGCGGCTCGCTGATGCCTTTGTCTGCCAGCTTGTTTGCATTAACGGTGAATGTCAATGCAACGGGAGTTTCGGCAGCACCGTCGGCTGTTACGAAAATGGTACCCGTGTAAGTTCCGGCCGGAATGTTGCCTGGAATGTCGGTAAGGCACCATAATGCCTGTACTTTTCCTTTGGCAACATTTACTTTGTTAGTGAGTTTCTTCCCGTCCCAGCCTGTACCGTCGGTATTGAGGCAAGAGAACGCGCTGGCGGGTAATGTGTTTTTACCGTTTTTCAGATCTGTAAAACGGATTCTAATATTTTTCAAATCGGTTTTGACAGGATAGATACCCAATTGAAACGAAAAGTTCTCGCCAGGTGAGACCTCTGATTTAAAACCTGATATCGCTCCGTTGCTTACCCAGCGCTGCGGCAGGTCGTCCGTCATTTTAATGGGATGCATCCGGTCTTCGGGGAACACCAGGTAGTTTTTGGATGCATTGTCCGCAACAAGTCTCTTCACTTCCGGAGCTTTTGCAATAACCTCCATCGGATAAAAGCTATTGAGCTCGTTGATGGATTCCATGTATAAAACCTTGGCTGGAACCGGCTTGGCGGACAAATTTTTCCATGCCGGAGAAGCTGTTTCTGTTTTTGTGAGATAAGTTGTGGTAGGGTAGTTGGCCCGGCCGCTGACCTTGTAGGGCAGGTAATAAATGTAATACTGACCTGCACCGGAAAGCGGTTCAAAGAAAACATCGCCCGATTCGCGGCTGATATTTTCTGTTTTTACATTCAGGATTCGTTTGTTGGCCTGCGCGTCCACAACGATGATTTCACTATCGGTATGCTTGTCGCGGCGGCGCCAATCTATGGTAACTTTGGCGACTTCCGACGCCTGGCTTACCTGCACTACTGCGCGATGGTTGCCTAGTGAATCGCCGGTCCATTGATTTTGTCCGACAACATATTTCAACTCCTGCGCATGGATAACAGTACATAGCAGCAGACAGATCAGGGAGAGGGGTAACGCTGTTTTCATGGGTACAAACGTACCAAATTTAAAGTGTGTACGCACACACTTCAAGCAAATTTTAATTTATCAATGGGTTTAATGACCCAATATTTGTTTTTGAAAAGCAAAAAAAAGAGCTAATTCATGCGTTAGCGACCGTTTCTTCCATTACGGTTTCTTCTTCTTCGTCGAGATAGTAGTTCAGGTTTTCCTGTGTGACAATGTCGAGCGGCAGGAATTTGAGTTTCGCAACTTTCTTTCTGAATACCAGGAAGTCGGCCAGCTGTTTAATGCCCAGATAACCCTGTCTTTTTGGATTTTGGTTGATCAGAAAACCAATGGTTCCCTTTTTCAGATAATGTAGATTTTGAGAAAGCAGATCATAGCCAATGATCTTGATGTGACCGATGTGCCGGTCTTCAAGGAACGAGGCGACGTGATGTGCCTTGGAGGTAGTGACGAAAATATGTTTCAGGTCAGGAGTGCTGTCAATTGCCTGACTAAGTTTTTGGCTGAAATCCGAGGGATCAGAGCGGTCCAGTTCCAACGTGGCAATGGCGTAATGTTTATCGGCGTCAACCTGGCCGAAGTAATCCCGCAACCCATTTTCCTTTTTGACCAAGTGGGCGGCATTACTGGTTTTTTCATCAATGTGTACGACCAGTATCGAGCATGGCTCCGACTGTCCGTAATGCATCAGTTTACCTGCAAGTTTGCCGCTCTGGTACGAATCCTGGCCGATATAGCTCAGCGGGCCGAAGTCCTCAATTTCGGTATTGAAAAGGACAAAAGGAATGTGTGCCTTTTTCCATTTCTCAAAAAAAGGCAATGTTTCGTGGTAAAAAATCGGGGACAAAAAGATCCCTTCCGGGTTGGTAGCGGTTAGTTCTGTCGCTTTTTCAATGTAAGAAGCGACGTTGAATGGATTGAAAACAAACGGCTCGACCGAGATACCATATTGCCTCAATTCCTTCACGGCGAGTTCGATACCTTCTTTTGGTGCGTGCCAATAGGAGTCTATTTCATGATCGGGTACCAGGGCTGCGAAGCGATATTGCTTTTTGGAGCCGAGCGCCCGGGCCATCAGATTGGGCTCATAGTTAGAATCGTCGATGATCTTCTGAATGCGGAGCCTTACTTTTTCTGCTACTTTTCCGCGATTGTGGATTACGCGGTCGACGGTCCCCGTAGAAACTTTGGCTTTCAGGGCTATGTCTTTGATGCGAATTGTCTTATTATTCATTTAGGTTAATTGCGTTTATTATTTTCCCAAAGCGGTTTTCTATTTTTTAATACTGTAATCGAAGTGTCTTAAATACTGGAAACGGTAACTTGCAAAGAAGGCCGGTTGCGAATTTATGCGAAGTTTGCAGATTGATTTAGATTTACATTCTCAATGCTCATTTTCAAGCAAAATAACCCATGCAAATAGATATTGAACGGATCAATGCGATTGCCATCGAAGCAGGAAAAGCTATTCTGGAAGTGTACAATGGTACTCAGGCAGACTTTCAGACCACATTGAAGTCGGACAATTCTCCTTTGACTGTCGCCGACCGCATTGCAAACGATTTGATTGTAAAAGCATTGAAAGAAGCCTATCCATTGATCCTGATCATTTCAGAAGAGGGTAAGGATATTCCCTACGATGACCGGAAAGACTGGTCCTATTTTTGGTGCGTAGATCCTCTTGACGGGACCAAGGAATTTATTAAACGGAACGGAGAATTTACCGTAAATATTGCGCTGATACATGATGGCGTACCTGTTTTGGGCGTGATTTATGTGCCCGTCCAGGAGGTTTTGTACTATGCAAGCGAGGCTGACGGAAGCTGGAAGAAATCAGCCGACGGGATGGTAACTGCTATAAAAGTGGCCAAGCCAGCCACGGACTGGGTTTCGGTGGGAAGCCGGTCGCACGCTTCCGAAGAGGATGAAAAAGTGCTCGCGGGTTATCCGGTGACGTCCTCGATTACGGTGGGTAGCTCGCTCAAATTCTGCATGGTAGCAGAAGGTAAGGCGCAGATCTATTACCGTCACGGGCCGACGATGGAATGGGACACTGCGGCCGGCCACGCCATTGCGAATTATAGTGGGGCCAGGGTCACCCAGCCAAATGGAGAGCCGTTTTCTTACAACAAACCTTCGTTGCTGAATGGCAGCTTCTTGTGCATTGTTAATTAATTCGCGTCGGGCTTTATATAGGGTAGGATGGCGGAATAGAGCATTCCGCAGCTGTCTTCGGGTGTCTGAATATTTGTAAAAAGGGTGAGGTGGGAACTGACGGAAGGTTCAAATGCAGCGCTGATACCGGTGAAATTGGACAAGCCTTCTCTCCGTGCTTTTTTATAAAGACCTTTGACATCTCTCTTTTCACAAATTTCGAGTGGACAATTGACAAACACTTCGAAATACTGATCGCCGAGAATTTGATGGGTCAAATCCCTGTGTCCCTGCAATGGAGTGATGAAAGAACAGATCGTGATAATGTTGTTCCCGACGAGGATTTTCGCCATTTCAGCGGCGCGGCGGACATTTTCTGCTCGGTCCTCGTTTGAATAGGTCAGGTTATTGTTGATCCCCGCCCTGAGAATGTCCCCATCCAGTGAAACGGAAAAAAAACCTTCGCTATCGAGCTTTTCCTTCAGCAATGTCGCAATGGTACTTTTCCCTGCCCCGGACAACCCCAGCAGCCAGATTACCATTCCTTTTTGGTTCAGGGGTGTCTTTTTAGCATTGATCATTGGGGCGCGTTTTTCGGGCAATTTAGTATAAAACAAATGAAATTGTCAGTTATTCTGACTCGCGGCGACCATTTGCTGGATACTATATGTGCTTTTCGTATTCTGTTTTTTGATATTATAAATGAACCGCTGGTTATTGATACCGACGATCACACGGAGCGAATCACCGGGGAGAGGAGATACGTCCAGCCTCCGCCGGTAGTGATCATGGCTGGTAAATTCCTTATAAACAGATCGTTCCATGTGATCCACCACCTCTATTTTGTATCTGAAACGATCAGGATTGTCAACAACGATATACAACTTGGCATCTGCATTGATAGTGGCATGAACGCTGTAAGACCCAGAATTGGAGGAACTGTCCTGTGAAGCATTCAAATATGTGGGTACCGGATCGGGGAGTTTGGGTGGTAAGTCTTCCGTTTTGAGCCTGGCTATTAATAACTGGTTGGCCAAAATTTGTGAGAGCAGCTTGTCGAGTTGCTTTTGTGTTTTTCGGTTTTGTTTGATCCATTTTTCAGGCAATGCCTCTTCGTATAGTAATTGCTGATCCCGTCCGAAAAACTGAACCTGTGTGCGCCGGGTAGCAGCATTGGTCAGTATCCGCCAATGGGCGTTGGACGAGTCGTTTTCAATTTTCGCTCCCGCAAGTTGGTAGGATTGTGCTTGCACATTGACTTGAAGAGAAAACAGGACAGCAAAACACAGCCACAATAAATAGCTTGACGAGCTGGATTTCGTAATGCATTTGATCGGAGTGATAGGATGAATTGACATGGCTGATGATGTTTTGAGGAAAAACTGAGCACTTATATCACTGGCAAATCAATTCATTATTCCAATACGCTTTTTGGATTTTAGCCAAGCGACCTGCCGGTTCTCCCACATGACTACGATTTGGACAATAGCACTGTTTGTCGGAAAAATCCGCCGTTTGTCGGGTCGCAGCTGCGTTGAGGCCGGGTCTTTTGTCGTTAGGCGAATTATGACGGTTTTCCTATATTAATTATTTAGATTCGGCCTTTCGAACAGAGAAATTTATATTTAGTAATGGTTCGTTTTTCTTCGCTGAAACCCTATAAGCAGGTATGGACACAAAGTGTGTTTTGGCTGGCCTATTTTCTGTTTGAATGGCTCAACACCGGTGCCTACCTGGACAATTTTCAGCAAAGTCTGTGTTTTATCACCATTAACCTACCATTGCTGATCATTGCGGGGTACTGGCATTTGGTTGTGACGGTGCGTCATTTCCTGTTGACCAACCGGATGCTGGAATTTTCGCTGAGCCTTGTAGTTGGACTACTGGTTTTTGGCGTTCTGAGGAGATACATTAATTACACCTGGTTTTATCCGATCTATCACCCGAACGCCTTGGAAAAACCTTTTTTGTATTGGCCTAAAATATTAGCTGAAACCATGCAGCTGCATTTGGTTGTGGTGCTTTTTGTGGCTGTGGACCTGGTCCGTCACGCGTTGCGTCAGCAGCAGCTAAGTGAAACCTACCGTCGCGAGAAAGTTTCGGCCGAGTATCGTTTGCTGCAATCCCAGGTACAGCCGCATTTTTTGTTCAATACCCTCAATAACCTGATCTCGGTTTCTATGCACCAGCCCGGGCAGATGCCTAACCTGCTCCACCAGCTTGGTGGGCTGCTTAGTTACCAGCTTCATGAAAGTCACCGCGATACGGTCCCTGTATCAAAGGAAATAGCCTATTTGAAAGATTACATTTCGCTTGAACAAATTCGTTACGGGGAGCGGCTGGATTTGCAGGCTAATTTTAATTACCTGATCAATTCGGATCAGATAATGATCCCTCCAATGCTGCTTTTACCATTTGTGGAAAATGCATTCAAGCACGGGGCGGCGCAAACCGAAGGCCCTTGCTGGATCCAGATGCATTTGTCATTGAATGGGAACCGTCTGGTATTTTCGGTCGAAAACTCGGTACCGGAAGGCTCGCCTGCGCCATTTACTTCGGGTTTGGGCCTGTCCAATTTGAAAAAGAGACTGGAAATTCTCTTTCCAGGCAGTTACGAACTGGTTACTATGCCGGAAGAGGGGCAGTTTCTGGCAGTTTTAAAATTCGATATATAATGGCTATCCGTTGTTTTGTACTGGACGATGAACCTCTCGCTTCCGACTTGCTCACGGATTACATCAGCCGTTTGCCCGATCTGGAATTAGTGGGCGTGTCCAACAGTCCTTCTCAGGCATTGACCATTTTACAGCAGACGCAGATCGACGTTATTTTTCTCGATATTCAAATGCCGCGTTTGTCTGGATTTGACCTGCTACGTCCGCTCGGTTACCGGCCCAAGGTTGTATTTACCACTGCTTTCAGGGAGTATGCGCTGGAAAGCTACGAGTTTGATGTGCTGGATTTTCTGGTGAAACCTATCTCATTTGAACGCTTCCTGCAATCAGTAGGCAAGATCTATCGGTTTTCACAGAATTCGATCGCCCCGCAGGAGGTGACCGCATTGCCGAAAGCTAGTAAAGAGTACCAGTATTTTAAGGTAGATAAAGAAATGGTCAAGCTGTTTCTGGATGATATTTTATGGATCGAAAGTCTTAAAGATTATGTGCGTGTCCATACGACCACGGGCCCGCTGGTTTCCTACCTACGAATCAGTTACCTGGAAGAAAAGCTGCCACCCGACCGGTTTGTGAGAATTCACAAGTCTTTTATCGTATCTCTGGACCACATTCAAGCCGTGAGCGCGACTTACATTCGGGTTGATAACGAAGAAATCCCGATCGGACGAATTTATAAAGCCAAACTGGATAAAGTGCTTCAAAAGACCTGACGTCCTTTCAAGACCCGTTCGATCAGGCATATCCCGTTTCAGAAATATTTGATTTTCATAATAGGCTGTTTGGTTTTTCTTATTGAACCACACGGCCTGGCAGTAACTTGCAGGTGTGAAATCATCCAGCCGTAATTTGCGTCAACGGAATTTGGAAGCATTCAAAAAAGGACATTCAAACGAAAGTAAATTAAGTAAACCATATGGAAGTAAAACAAATCAAAGCGTTCGGCACGGAAACGGCTGAGGCGCCACTCAACGAGCTGGGTATTCAGCGCAGAAAGCCAACACCGCATGATGTGGAAATTGAAATATTGTACTGTGGCGTTTGCCATTCCGACCTGCACCAGGCAAGAAATGAATGGGGCGGCACTACATATCCCGTGGTACCGGGGCATGAAATAGTAGGGAAAGTAACTTCCGTAGGCGATCACGTGACTAAGTTCAAGGTAGGCGATCTGGCAGGAGTAGGCTGTATGGTAGACAGTTGCCGTGAATGTGACCATTGTAAAGAAGGTTTGGAGCAATACTGCCTCGTTGGTGCCGTGTACACTTACAACAGCGAAGAAAAGCATTTGCATCAGCAAACATTCGGTGGTTATTCGGAGAGCATTGTGGTGGATGAAAACTACGTGCTCAGCATACCGGAAAACCTCGATCTTGCAGCTGCTGCACCTTTGCTTTGCGCTGGAATTACCACTTATTCACCTTTAAAACACTGGAATGTGGGTCCGGGCAAAAAAGTAGGAGTTGTAGGATTGGGTGGGCTGGGGCATATGGGCATCAAAATCGCCAAAGCCATGGGCGCGCATGTCGTAGTTTTTACAACTTCAACGTCAAAAATAGAAGATGCCAAGAGACTTGGGGCAGACGAGGTGGTATTATCGACGGATCCGGAACAAATGCGCAAGTATGGAAACGGTCTTCATTTCATCCTGGATGCGGTTTCGGCACAGCACGATATCAATGCCTATCTGCAATTGCTCAAATTGGATGGTACCATTGCATTGGTAGGGTTGCCCGAACATGAACTACCTATCGGCGCATTTAATGTGGTCGGAATGCGCAGGAATTTCAGTGGCTCGTCCATTGGTGGTATAGCCGAAACACAGGAAATGCTTGATTTCTGTGCGGAACACAACATTGTTTCAGACATCGAAATGATCGATATCCAGCAAATCAACGAAGCTTACGATCGCCTGTTGAAAGGTGATGTGAAGTACCGGTTTGTAATTGATATGGCATCACTGAAAGAACCTGCCTGATAGCCTGAACTAACGAGAACGAGAGGTGAGCGACGGTTGTCGTTCACCTTTTTTTGTTTAATCAAAACCTCAAAGACAGTGCCTGGATGAAAGAGGATATTTATAACAACCGATTGATTATTAAAATCAATTTATTTCCGAAAAACATTTTACTTTGGGAGCAAAGCAAATAATTCATTTACACCACAAAACACACTATCAAACTTCACTACCTCCATGGAAAATCAGCAAACAGATATCATATTTTACAGCTCCCCGGCCGGGAACATTAAAGTCGAAGTTATCTTCAATGACGAGACTTTCTGGTTGAATCAGAAGCGTTTGGCTGAGTTGTTTGGAGTAGACGTGCGGACGATCAATGAGCATTTGCAAAACATTTTCAATTCAGAGGAACTGATACGAGAAGCAACTATCCGGAAAATCCGGATAGTTCAAAAGGAAGGAAACAGGGATGTAGCGCGCGAGGTTGATTTCTATAATCTGGACGCCATTATCGCGGTGGGTTACCGGGTGAACAGTTTCCAGGCAACGCAATTCCGCATTTGGGCGACGAAGACTTTGCGGGAATTTATCATCAAAGGGTTTGTACTGGATGATGAGCGGCTCAAACAGGGGAAACGATTTGGAAAAGATTATTTCGATGAATTGCTGGAACGCATTCGTGAAATACGAGCCAGCGAGCGCAGATTTTATCTGAAAATCACTGACATATACGAACAATGTAGCATTGACTATGTCAAAGGTTCGGATATTACATTGAAATTTTTCAAAACAGTGCAAAATAAGCTTCACTACGCCATTGCCGGAAAAACGGCAGCAGCAATTATCGCTGAACGGGCGGATTCTGAAAAGCCGAATATGGGATTGCAGACATTTAGGAATGCCCCGCACGGGAAAGTCCTGAAAACCGATATTGGTGTTGCAAAAAACTACCTAATTGAAAAGGAAATAAAAGAACTCGAACGTATCGTTTCGATGTATCTGGATTACGCTGAAAATCAGGCCGCCAGACAAATTCCGATGAAAATGGAGGATTGGGTCTCAAAGCTGGACGGCTTCTTGCAGTTTAACGAATATGAAATTCTGAAAGATGCAGGAAAAGTAAGTCACGAAATAGCCCTGAAACTTGCAGAGCAGGAATTTGAAAAGTTTCGTGTCGGACAAGACAGGAATTTCGAAAGTGATTTTGACCAGGAGTTGAAGAAGTTGAAATTTTAGATAAATTGCTTACGCTCCGACTCATTTCATGCCGCCTAACCGTCATCAATATGGAACATTACTATATTGGGTTTTTCAATTATGTTGAGGAGATCCTGACATTGCCGGAAGGTGACAAGGAATCGATTCGTCGATCATTCAAGCCGGTGTTCGTGCCAAAGGATACCATTATCGAACGTGCCGGGCAGGTACCTGAGTATCATAATTTCATCGTGTCGGGCTACATGCGGAACTTTCATTTAGATAAAGATGACAACGAGATCACAACTGATCTGAATGACGGCCCACGGTTTTTTACTTCCTATACTTATTTCATGAACCGCAGCGTTTCCAATGAAAACCTGCATTGCATTACCGATTGCGAGTTATTGCGGATTAACAGGGACGATGTGGAGGCCGGCGCCAATCATAGCAAAACACAGAAAGACTATACCATTCAGATTCTGCAAAAGCATTTGCAGGAAGATAAAAACAGGATCAACGACATGGCTACGCTGAGCGCCGAAGATCGTTATCTGAAATTTTTGAAAGAGAAGCCAAACATCATCAAGCACGTACCGCTGCGCTACATTGCGTCATATCTGGGGATCACACAGCGGCATCTGAGCAGGCTTCGGGGATAGGTAACTGCTATTTCGCTCACATTAAAATAAAACCGCCTATCCGTATTGGACATTTGTCTAATCAGCTAAGAGAAAGTCGGATTTAAGTTTGACCAAAACTTAAACGGCCTTCGACTATGATGACAAATGTAAACGTCCTGCAATCCGAAAAAGTACCAGTATTGAATGCACCAAAAATCCTCACCTTCGCAGCAACTTCCTGGCTCGCCGTCACTACGATTGGACAATGGATATTTGGGGTTTATATCCTCTCGTTTTACGGAAAAAGTACTCTTGCCGGGGAATTTGAAAAATGGAACCAAGTACTGCCGCACGGCTATGTGGAAGGTGACTGGAAAGGAAACCTGGTCGTAGGAATGCATGTGCTTTTGGCTGCGGTGCTGGTAATTGGCGGGCCTTTGCAACTGATCACGCAGATACGCAGCCGTTTCCCTCGGTTTCATCGCTGGCTGGGGAGAACCTACGTCACTACGGCAATCTTCGTCAGTATTGGCGGACTTATTATGATATGGACGCGCGAAGGCGTGGACGTTGATTCACGCCGTGTCAGCATTAGTACTCACGCCATTTACATCATTGGATTTGCTCTGCTGGCGATCAGATATGCACGTGCGCGGCAGTTTGAAAAGCATAGGAACTGGGCATTACGACTGTTTATGGTCGTTAGCGGCGTTTGGTTTTTCCGGGTGTTGTTGATGTTCTGGTTACTCATTAATGGCGGACCTGTGGGGTTCGATCCTAAAACCTTCACCGGTCCGTTTTTAACAGGTCTTTCGGTATTTACATACGCCATTCCAATCTCGCTGATTATACTGGAAATGTATTTTTACGCCAAAAAAAACCAGGGTAAAATGTTCAGTCTAGTGACGTCAGCTATCATTTTCATAGCCACTATTATCATGGGGATTGGTATTTTTGCGGCGACAATGGGCATGTGGTTGCCGAGAATAGAATAGTCATGGCATTAATATCGCCTCATAAACAGTGAGAGGGGCCAGAAAAGTGTCGCTACAATGGCTTTACTCCAATTTGGTTTCTCAGGATTAACCCTAACAGCTTTCACACAATACCAACACAAGACGATACCTGAAATAGTCCACGCGATAGTCATTTGAATTGCGGTTTAAAATGTTCTGGAATTAGCTTATAGGTAGTAAGTTAGAGTCTTTTCTGAGTTTTAGCAAGTTAAAATATTGCGGATCTTCCTTATATACTGGATTTTGTACATATTTGAACTTCTATCGGTTACAAGAAGACACAGCTAACAGAGCCGCAAACGATGATCTATTTTACACAGCTGATATTTATTAAGGAAGGAAAGGAAAACACATTCCATTCTTTTGAAGACCATGTTTTGCCATTGCTTCAACGACATAATGGGGAGCTGATTTATCGGGTAAGACCGCCGAGGTCTTCGGTAGTTGCCACGACATTAGGGCATCCGTATGAACTTCATTTGGTGAGTTTTATAGACCGCGCAAGTTTTGAAGGCTACCGTGACGACCCTGAACGCTTGCAACATATGCATCTGAAAGACGAGTCCGTAGAGCGGATCATGTTAATCGAAGGCAAAATATAATTCCCACAACGGCGCCAGAGGCGCCCCCTATATGTAGAAAATTAACGGTCACCATTTTTGCGGCTCCGGCGGAGCCTCCTGCGTTTTTGCATGTTAGGTGGCTCCGCCGGAGCCGGGGGAATTTCAATGATATTTTTGCTAGAAACAGGAGGCCGCTCTGCGGCTTGATGCTGGGGCTGCGTGGTATACGGCCTTTTTTAGTTAAATGACTGCCGAAATTCCAGCGGTGAAAAATTAGTTTTGGTCTTGAATAATTTGCTGAACGACTGCGGATGTTCAAAACCAAGCTCGTAGGCTATTTCGCTGACTGACAGATCGGTGACGGATAATTTTTCTTTGGCCTTTTCAATGAGTTTGTCGTGAATGTGTTGCTGCGTAGTTTGACCTGTCAATAGTTTCAGCATCCCACTCAGGTAATTGGGCGAGATATTTAATGCATCGGCAACATATTGAACGGTCGGCAAACCTTTTTTTATCAAATCATCGCTATCGAAATATGCGGAGATGACTTGCTCTAAACGGCCCAAAATTTTGTGATTACCTATTTTTCTGGTCAAAAATTGGCGCTGATAAAACCGCTCTGAATATTTGAGTAGCAGTTCGATCTGAGCAATGATCAGGTCCTGGCTGAACTGGTCCATATTGGACTGGTACTCCTGCTGAATGCTTTGCATAATGCCCGAAATGATGTTTTCCTCCTTCTCGGAAAGGAACAAAGCCTCATTGACGGAATAGTCGAAATATTCGTATTGTTTGATGGTTTGGGCCAGCGGCGTATTCCACAAAAAGTCGGGATGGACCAGTAACATCCATCCCGATTGTTGCAACGTGGTATCGACTTCAACTTCAAGCCTGAGTACCTGGCCGGGCGACATGAAGAACATCACGCCTTCATCAAAATCAAACTCTTGCTGGCCGTATTTGATCTTGACATTAAAACCCCTTTTCATTGAGATGGAATAAAAATCCTTGATTAAACTCCATTCATTAGCAGGTAAATGGTCGACCAGCTCCATGTTAATAACACTGATCAGCGGGTGTTCCGGCTTGGGTAACCCCCTGAACCTGTGAAATTCGGTGATCGTTTTGAAGCGGTGAAATTGCGCGTTTGCCATATTACAATGTAGTCATTTCTATTGAAAAGCCGTCGCAAATTCCTTCGCAAAATCTGCCAGTTTGACCTTGCCCATCACCGCAGGTTTGTTACGGTTGTAATCTTCGGATAGTAGACCGGTGTAAAGGCTAGCATACATTTCGACGAGTCCGGCAGCGATCTTTTTGTTCATTCCAATGGCTTCTAGTTCACCCAATGTTTGTTCGTTAGTGGTCAGTATCCATTTCAAATCGGGTTTCCCCAAAGCAGCTCCGAGGATACTCGCGGTTTCGTTGCCGGTCAGGTCTTCACTGGCTACGTACCGGATTTTCCTACCCGAAAAGGGTGTCAGAATTTCCTCGGCGATCGCAGCAGCAATGTCAAAGGGCGAAACCCAGGGTATCTCACGGTCCGCACCGTAATTTGCAGCAATGACCCCTTCTTTTTTGATCATATCCACGTAACCATATAAGTTGTAAAAGAAGGAAGTTGGCCGCATATGCGTGATCGCAACCGTCGACGGCAGTTCATTCAAAATCCGTTCTACGTTGTGAGCGCCCAAAAGTATCCCGGAACCCTCTTCCAGATGTGCGCCAATGGTACTTAGGTTCACGACGCGATTTACGCCTGCTTTTTCAATGGCCTTAGCATAATTTTGCCCTAATCTTTTGTAGTAAGCCAACAAATCGAGCGTCGGGTCAAAGTAGTTATTTGGCGGTACCATTGTGTATACGGCATCGGCGCCTGTAAAAGTCGCGGTGAGAAAATCAGTGTCTTCCAATGAGCCGATGGCGGCGATAGCGCCCAATGCTTCAATGTCTTTTTGTTTTTCTGAATTGCTGCTGATGACGGTTACGGAATGTCCTTTTCCTACCAATTCTTGTGTTAATGGCTTGCTAATGTGTCCCAGCGAGCCTGTCAATGTGATTTTCATTTGTCTGTCTTTTTTGTTTCTGCAAATTTCATCAGTATCCAAAAAGCAGACGTAGCCAAATCTATGGTTGTTGTAGCCGAATGAAGGGTTGTCTTGATCGCCCCGTCAAAATGTCCGTAATACACCACCTTGTATAAAAATAGGAGAGGTAATTTTATATCGTTCAAAATGAGCAGGAAATTCATAACCAAAATCAGCAAGCAAATGGCATCAACAGATTTTACTACAAGCATTCTTGTAGACCAAACACCGGAGGAAGCGTTCAAGGCGGTTACCAACGTTCGCGGATGGTGGTCGGAAGAAATTGAAGGCAGTACTGAAAATTTGAATGACGAATTCAAATATCACTACGAAGACGTGCATCGCTGCCATATCAAATTGATCGAAGTTGTTCCAAATAGCAAAGTGGTTTGGCTGATTTTGGACAATTACTTTAAGTTTACCCAAGACGAAACTGAGTGGACGGATACAAATGTTATTTTTGATATCACTGAGAAAGACGGGGAAACGGAGGTCAAAATGACGCACGTAGGGCTTGTTCCCGAATATGAATGCTATGATGTCTGCCGCGAAGGGTGGAGCAACTACATTCAAAACAGTTTACGCAGTTTGATCACTACCGGCAAAGGCAAGCCCAATGCGACAGGCAAGCCACAAACTGAAACTGAAAAGAAACTGACATTGGCGACGGATAGTTGAGGAGCCAAAAGACCCTTTTCAGGCTTGCAGAGCGATAATTGCGAAATTTGGACTGATATTTGCATGTAAATGCAGTATCAGTTTAAAATGAATGGAAGCGATCATGTCTGAACAACACCTTACCGGCTTACAAAAACGGGCTTCGAAATACATAGATAAAGCTATTTCCTACCAGGTCAGGCCAGACGAAAAAGTCGAAGGTACTTTCATTGGTTTCGACAAAATAAACATTGATCGTGCCGTTATACAAATGTCCAATGCCGCCGACCGGACCACATTACCTCTGATGACCGTTCTTAATTATTTTGAGGGTGTTGAGGACGAAGAGAGTGAAGATTAGATCATTGTACGATGGTCTTTAAAACAAAGAAATAAGGACTTTAAGACAAAACCGCCCAGCACCGCACCGCCTACTTTTGTTTCATCATTTAGACAAAAAAATCATGGAACAAAAAACAATCTCAGGCAATTACAGTGCGCTGTAAAAACCGATTGGTTCGGGTTTTACAGCCAATTCTACTACCAATGATGTCATCAAAGGAATTGACCTTAGCGGAAAAATGATCATCGTAACCGGCGGATATGCCGGAATCGGGTTAGAAACGGTGAAGACCTTCGTGAATGCAGGAGCCAAAGTGGTGGTACCTGCACGAGACATTGCCAAAGCTGCAAAAAACCTGGAAGGTATTCAAAACGTCACTATCGAAGCAATGGATTTAATGGATCCCGCTTCCATTGATGCATTTGCTGCAAAATTCCTTCTTACCGAAAGTCCGCTGCACATGCTGGTCAACAATGCTGGGATCATGTGGGTGCCATTGCAGCGGGATACTCGCGGTTACGAATCGCAGCTGGCGACCAACCATCTCGGGCATTTTCAACTGACGGCGAGACTTTGGCCGGCATTGAAAAAAGCGGGCAGTGCCAGGGTGATCAGCGTGTCGTCCTATGGCCACCAAATGGCTCCATTTGATTTTGAAGATCCCAACTTCAAACACCGCGATTATGATACGCTGGCAGGGTATGGACAGTCCAAAACGGCTAATAATCTTTTCGCAGTGGAACTCGACCGGCACGGTAAAAAATTTGGTGTTCGTGCCTTTTCCGTCCATCCAGGCTCTGTTAATGGAACTGATCTGGGGCGTGTTGCCCCGATGGACCTTTTTAAGCAAATGGGCACGCACGATGCAGACGGGAATCTGTTTCCCGAGGTAGCCCAAAAATTAAAGACAATTCCTCAGGGTGCTGCCACAACGGTGTGGTGTGCAACAAGCCCTCAGCTTGCTAATACGGGAGGCTTGTATTGTGAGAATACCGAGGTAGCGGAGGTAGATCTCGGGAACATTGCGCATCATTACGACGAACCGCTTACACTACGCGGTGTGCAGCCTTACTCGATTGATACAGAGGACGCAAAGCGACTTTGGACATTGAGTGAAGATTTGACCGGTGTGCAGTTTGGTGTAAATTAGGATTAAAAGTGATCTAAAATCGTGGGATATCAATCGCAGTACATTCATCCGGATTTGAAGCTGTCACGCTTCGAAGATACGTTTTACAAGGCTGACGTGCTTTTTGAGCAGCATTTACTGGTATGGCTGATTTCAGGGGAAACGAAGATCGTGCATGGTGACCAGACCTTTTGGTTTGGTGCCGGGGATATCCTGCTGTTCTCAAGGAACCAACTGGTTACCGTCATTAATTACCCGAAAGACGGCTTGCAGCACCAGTCGGCTGTAATGCATCTCGGCAAGAAGCGGTTGACTGATTTTTATAGTAGAAATAAGGTCGAGGTCAGGCAAGTGCAGCCACCCAGGTTCCGCACATTTGAAAAGCATCCACTTCTGAAAAGCATTCTGCATTCGCTGATTCCCTATTTTGAACTGAAAGAGCCGTTGCCCGAAAGCATTGCCTCGATAAAAATAGAAGAGGCCATTACCATTCTGCGTACGATCGACCCCAATATTGATCATTTGCTCGCGAATTTTGACGAGCCGGGCAAGATCAGTCTTACGGATTTCATGGAACAAAATTATATGTTCAACATGTCGATGGATAAATTCGGCTACATGACGGGCCGCAGTCTGACGACGTTTAAACGTGATTTTAAAAAGACTTTTCAAACCACACCTCAAAAGTGGCTTACAGAAAAGCGACTGGAACTTGCCCACTACCATATCCGGGAAAGGAAGCGAAAACCATCCGATGTATATCTGGAAGTTGGTTTTGAAAACCTGTCCCATTTTGGGTACGCGTTTAAACGCCGGTTTGGTTATGCTCCAACGGAAATAGTTGGGCGTTAGTTTCAAAGCTCGTGCATTCAACTTGCACCAAACTTGATGCAAGTTTGAACTGGCGCGAATTCATTCCAAATGCATTTTTGCTCAAAATTTAACAGCAAAAATGCCATGAAAAGACTCGTTCAAATTCTGTTCATTCTGATCGCCATTCAAAGTTTTGGCCAAAAGAAAAAAGAAGTAGCCGCCACTAAAAAAGTAGATTACTCAGTTTCCATAACACCTGAAAAATGGGAGTTTCAGGAAGGTAAGGTCACATTTGCCGACTACAAGGGAATGAAAGCGATGAAACTTGCTCCTAATTCCGGGCAGGTGGTGCTGAAAGATGTGATCTTCAAAGATGGCACCATTGAGTACGACATTGAACCTGTCGCCCCTGAGTTTGCAGAATCTGTTTATTTTCACAGGAAAGACCTGAAGGAGCAGGAGATTGTGTATTTGCGGTTAGGATCGGTGGGTAACAAACTCGGGAATGGCGGTATCCAGTATACGCCCTATTTTGATGGCGTCAATATGTGGGATATGTACTCGGAATACCAGGCTCCTGCGATGGCTAGGGCGGGCGAATGGAACCACTTTAAGCTCATCGTTTCTGGAAAACGGCTGCAAGTATTTCTGAACAATGCACAGAAACCTGTTCTGGATATTCCTGAATTGGAAGGGTCAATGTCAGAAGGCAGCATTGCTTTTGAAGGATCATCTTACATTGCGAATGTACAAGTAAAGCCCAATCAGGTTGAAAATCTCAGCCCGCTCGCATTGCCGGACCTGACTGATCACGATGGCTACTATCTCAGGAAATGGGCATTAACCGCGCCGCAAAATCTTCCAGACGGAAATGAATTGTCAACCAAAACTATGCCTCAACCTGAGCTGTTTACAGACAGTATTGCAGCCGAACGGCGTGGGCTGGTCAATCTAACACGCAAGTATGGTTTCAGCAAGGACAGGAGGGTTGTTTGGTTAAAAACGAAGATAGTAGCAAAGGAAGCTGTCAAAACCGATTTACAATTGGGTTTCAGCGACGAGGTATGGGTATTTTTGAACAATCAAATGATCCTGGTCGACAAAAATCTGTTTTCACAAAATATGAAAAAGTATCCGGATGGAAGGATTTCGGTACTGAATACAAGCGCACAAATGAATCTGCGAAAAGGGGAAAACGATTTGTTAATAGGCGTGTCCAATGACTTTTACGGCTGGGGAATTATGGCGCGGCTTGAATCCGGGGAAGGTATTGCCGAAACCGACAATATTTCAAGCATCGCCCGGCTTGCAAAAGAGATTTCGACATTGGAATTAGAGCCGTACGCCGGGACATACAGCAGCACCGAAATGACATTCAAACTTACTTTTGCGAAAAAAGGAAAAGTGCTGTCCGCTCAGGTGTCCGGCCAGGAACCAGTGGAAATGCAAACGCTGGGCAACCACAGCTTCGCCTACCGGGCAGGCAATGTGATTTTTGAATTCATTCCTGACAGCAAAAAGGTGATCCTGCGGCAGGGAGGAGATAGTAAGGTTTTTGTAAGGGAATAGTTTGTAGCGCGGGCAAATGTTTACAAAATCTTATGTAAAATCATCTTGATGACCAGTGTTGAATCAGGATGTACGTTTTCCGGGTAATCTTTCCTTTTTACCAAATAGGGTGGGGCGATAATCTTTTTGATTTCGCCCGCCCTCATTCCTACAAGAGCCTCGTCAACGGCCTGAGTGGCTTGATTACCGCCAATTAGCACCTTCACCGGCGAAGTAGAGTTTTCATTTGAATAAAGCACGGTTCCGTTCCGATAGCTGGTAGTCTCGAAAAGCAAAATTTCCTTCCCGGTCTCTGCTTTGGGGCCACTTCCTTTTTTGAGGATCGTATATTGTAGTCCGGAGGGAGTGGTTCTCATTTTGCCTGTCTGACAGCTCACGAGTACATGGCAAATTGATAGGTATGCCAGACATGCTGAAAATCCGAGACTGGGAATAAATCTGTAATGCGAAATGAGATAGCGTAACATGTGAGTCGTTTGCTTTGAAGTTTGACAATGCTTCAAACATAAGAGGCAGATGTTGTTCCGGGTTAGAGCTGTTTGTAAAAGATTGTAAATGGTTTGTAAAATTTTGGTGGACGATGATGTTTTTTGCAGTTCGTTTCAGGATGGCAGCAATTATCCTTAGGTGATTTGTAATTTTCTTGCGGTTCTTTACTCGAAATAGAAGGTCTTATATTTGAAAAATGCAATCATGTCCAAATCAAAAAAACACACTATGGAAATTTCGGTGATAACTCAGCTGAGTAAAACCTTCGAAGAAGCAGCCTACGAACAAGACGGCATCGAATATTGGCTGGCCCGTGAGCTACAAGTTTTGCTAGGTTATAATGAATGGCGGAATTTTACCAATGCAGTTGAAAAAGCGAAGGAAAGTTGCAAAAGTACGTCTGAGAGCGTCTCAGACCATTTTGTTGACGTCAACAAAATGGTCTCGATTGGCTCCGGCGCCGCAAGAGAACAGCACGATATCATGCTGACAAGGTATGCCTGTTACCTTATCGCTCAGAACGGTGATCCAAAGAAAGAGCAAATTGCATTTGCGCAAAGCTACTTCGCGATACAAACGCGTAAACAGGAGTTACTCGAAGAGCGGATACGGCTCATGGAGCGTTTGCAAGCCAGGGAGAAATTGGCAGTCACTGAATCACAATTATCGAAGAACATTTTTGAAAGAGGCGTTGACAGTAAAGGCTTTGCGAATATCAGGAGCAAAGGAGATAGTGCGTTGTTTGGAGGTCACAACACCAGCGAAATGAAACGGAAACTTGGAATCGCTGAAAATCGCCCGCTTGCTGATTTTCTGCCGACTATCACCATTTCGGCGAAACAACTGGCAGCCGAAATCACCAATTTTAATGTCAATAAAAATGATCTTCACGGCGAAACTAAAATCGCTGACGAACACGTGCAGAACAATGGTGACGTAAGAATGCTCCTTGAAAAAAGTGGCATTAAGCCAGAAGATTTGCCCGCTGAAGAAGACATTAAAAAATTGGAACGTCGGGTGAAATCCAGTGACAAGGCTTCTGTAAAAAAGAAACTCGGTGCTGGCGGAAAAATCTAGTAAAAATTCGTAAAACGCCGCTCCAAGCGTCTCAGACCATTTTGTTGACGTCAACAAAATGGTCGTTATGGAGGTAGCAATAAACTTTCAGGAAGCATTATTTCAACGCTTCCTGAAATGTATCGAGCTGGACGCGAATTTTAGTATCCGGTATTTCGACGAGTTCCACCAGAAACGTGAGCTTACCATTGCTACCTTCCGTGGTGACGGTACCATGCAAAGACCCTAACGGACCTTCAAATAACACCTTGCTGACGGTTTTCCCTTCTTTATACGCAACTTTCCAATCGCACTTTGAGGACTCAATGTTACCGACCATCTCCACTGACTTCGCCGGTGTAATGACGATTTTAGATTTGCTGATCTTTATGACCGTCTCTTCATCGACGCTCCGCTGAAAATTGCCAAGACTGTCGAGATACTCGGTTTTTGAGCTTGTCAGCATAAGATCTTTGTCACACTGAGCAAAACTAACTGCGCTGATAATCAGCAAAACTCCAAGTAAAATAAGTTTTTTCATGGTACTCAAACGATTTGGGTTTACAACTTTTAAATATAGTTTTAAAATCCCAGGTTGCGGTAGGTAGGTGCGATAGTTCGAGCATTCAAAATCCATTGCCTCGATCCTCTTCATTTTGGAAATGACAAAAATATCTTTATTTTTGTAACTAAATATTAGTTACAAAACATCTACACACACTTATGAGCCAAATCGAGAAACTGCTAATGCGGTTCCTTAGCAAGCCCAAAGATCTCACATGGAAAGAACTAGTCTCGATACTCGAATTTTTTGGTTACAAAGAGTTGCCTTCCGGTAAAACTGGTGGATCGAGACGAAAGTTTGCAGACTCAGCTAGGCGGATTATCAGCTTGCACAAACCGCATCCAACCCAAATCGTTAAGATGTATGTGATAGAACAAGTTATTGCAAATCTCAAAGAAAATGGAAAAATCAAAAATGATTAACTCGCTGTATTACGACGGATACACTGCAAGCATACATTATAGTCCTGCCGACGAGGTTTTCTTCGGTAAGGTAATCGGTGTCAACGATTTGGTGACTTTTGAGGGAACTTCTGTCGAAGAACTAAAACAGGGAATGAAGGAAGCCGTCGGCGATTATATTGAGACATGTCGGGCATTGGGTAAGTCGCCAGACAAGCTTTATAAAGGCGTTTTCAATGTACGCGTTTCGTCAGATCTTCACAAAAAGATCTCCCTTCTCGCGTCACAGTATGATGTAACGCTCAATGATTTCGTGAAGTCGGTTTTGCAATATGCGTCATCGCATCAGGAATTGGGGGCGGAGGTGTTTGGGGAGAGATAGTGGTGCGATTTTCTATTCTTGGACCGCAAAAGTGGCCGATTGGCTTTCGTTAGCCTTTCGCGCTACTTACCAGGCCTCGGATATTTTTTCAAAGTTTCGGTCATGCGCACTGTTTTTAGCACGAAGCTGCTTTCTTTATAATCAACTGCAAGTGGCTTAGCATCAGTAATTTTTGTCGGCACCTGTTTTACTGGTTTTCCGAAATTGATAGATCAGGTCGTTAGTTTCAGTCAATTGTTTAGCCTCAATGTCTTTATAGAATATTTTTGCCTGCCTCATGGTCGTAAGTTTTGGCTTTCAGCATTCAATTCCCTGCTGTTTACTGGCGCAAGTTCATGTCCGAACATCTTTAATACCTGGTTCACCCTTTCCAGATTCAGATTACCTTTATCCTGCTCGATCTTTCGGACCACCGTAAGTGCAACTCCGGCCCGGGACGCCAGATCTTCCTGGGTCAACTGCGCCTGTTTCCTTTTTTGTTTTACGAATTCCGCGAGCTTTTCCATCTGTTATATGTTTTCGCATATAGTTTTACCAAAATTACTCAATTTATATGCAAATGCATACAATTTATTGATTTTAATAAACAATTGTATGCATTTGCATATAAATTCAATCAATTCCACACTGTCCTGCTAACAAAAAAGCGGCTGACACTTTTGCCAACCGCTTTTTCTCCTGTGTCAAACTTTCATCTTCTCAACCTTCTGAAAGAAGAACACCAGCTCTCTGAAAGTCATAAAAATTTCACTGCCTCGCGGGTTGTAGCCCGCACCTTTTTCAAAAACCGTATAACCCGTATAAATCGACCAAAGGTCGTCGATCCAGTTTTTAGGGTCGGTTTGGCTGAGTAAATCATGAACCAGCTGGCCGTAAATGGCTAGCTGTCGCGAATCCGGAGATTCGCCATCGGTAGGTGTGTACATTTTGTAACAAATTAAAAGGATGGAAAATAGGCCCTGTCTAAGGTGTCCTTGAGCATGTTACGTGCTCCCGGGGGACTTTCGCCGCACCCGCACCATAACAGGGCATTTCGTCTAAAATCATCATAATCGTAACATTTAAAAGGAATGCGAATATTCGGAGGATTTTATTGGAAAGCAAATTTGGATGGGGGGATTTCGGGTAGTGACTACAAACATAAGACAGAAATTTTACCTGATTGGGGTGTATTATTTTGAAATTCGCAAAAAATAGACAAATTTTAGTAAAAAAAGCCACATTCTGTGCAATACTATGATTATCGAATTTAGTTTGGCAAACTTCCGCTCGTTCCACTCCGGACAAACAGTCAGTTTTAGAGCGACTGGACTAACTTCTGAGGCAGATGAAAAAAACATCCTATACGTAGATGAGCGAAATAAGTTCCTCAAAATCGTGGGCGTATACGGCGCAAATGCAAGCGGGAAATCAAACCTGATTAGAGGTTTGAGTTTTATGCAGGAAATGGTCGATTCTTCACTGGAATCAGAAAGTGTGATAGGTTGGGGATTTCGGCCTTATAGGCTAGCGGCAAATTTTGAAAACAATGACGGATACTTTCAAATTGTATTATTATTAGATGGTAAAAAATATCGGTATGGGTTTACAATCAGTGACGACTTACTGATTGAAAGCGAATGGCTCTTTGGTCCAGCCAAGAAGAATGAAACTTATTACTTTAAGAGAAAAGGAAGAAATATCGATATCAACGATGATTTTTTTTCCGAAGGGCAAAATCTTCCAAAAGATAAATTAAGAGATCAAACTCTATTTCTGACTTTCGTAGCATCTTATAATGGTTCAGTTTCGAAGTTGATCAAAGACTTTGTATCCGACAAGATTTCAATTGATAGCTCCCAACCGACATTAAAAAAAATAAACTCCCCTGGCCCGACAACTGAAAGGAATAGGGAACTAACCGATCAACTAGTAAATTCCGGGCAAAAACAGGTTGTGATTAACTGGATGAAACAAGCGGGGCTGTATTTTAGTGATGTTTCCGTAGAAAAAATGCAACTTTCAAAAAACTTTACATTCAACCGGATCAAGTTACAGAAAAATGTCTTCGATGATAAGGGAGATGTTATAGGTTCTGTCGAGATGGATTTAGAATCTGACGAGTCGGAAGGGACCCAAAAGTTTTATTCTTACATCGGAGATCTTTATGAACGATTTCAAAATGGTGGAATTTTTGTTTCTGATGAAATTGATAGCAATTTTCACCCGTCTCTTTTAAGACAAATAATCTGCCTATTTCAAGACCCCTCAATAAACCGGGCTGGTGCTCAATTGTTTTTTACCAGCCATAATACAAGTCTGATGAATCCAAATTACATGCGTCGTGATCAGTTTTATTTCACTGAGAAAAGCATATTTGATGAGACCCGTGTCTATTCTCTTGCCGATTTGAAAGGAATAAGAAATCATGCCGATTTTGCACAACAATATCTGAGTGGATTCTATGGTGCTCTTCCGCAACTTGGAAGCTTCTTATCTAACCAAAAAGCATAACAAGGGGTATGGCAGAAATTGATCCATGGGATATTAGAAAATCGGACGAAAGGGAAGCAGACAAGTTAACAACCTTCATTATTTTTTGCGAGGATAGTGTAAGTGAACCTCTTTATTTCAGATCATTTAGCAATGACCGCGTACAAATTAATGAGATAGCCAACCAACGTAGCAAGAAGTTGAATCTTGAAAGCACCATCGAAAAATGTACAGAAGATGGACTTATGGCATTTGATGGACAACGGCATAAGGTAAACGAGGGAATTGAAGAACGAATCTGGTGCGTTTATGATCGTGATATGGAGAATACTGACTTGGCTCAGATTGAAAAGAAAAATAACATAGGCTTCGACAATGCGATTTCACTTGCGGTTGATGCAGGATTGCAGATTGCTTGGAGTAATGATTGTTTTGAATTATGGATTTTACTACATTTTGAGGACATTGAGCCGGAAAATCCTTTTCATAGAAATGTTATCTACGAGAGACTTACCGAGATTTTCAGAAAGCTTAGAGACAAATCCGATGCTCTCATTCAAATAACCAGCCGACCGATGTTTAGCTATAAGGATAGCTTTAAAAATAGGGAGGATTTTCTCAATCACGTACTGCCGTTGTTAAAACAAAATACGGATATGGCCATTGAGCGAGCAGCAAAGTTAGAAGCAAGCGTCTGCCAAAATAACATTCCGTTTCATGCTCAGAATCCCTGTACAATGATGCATAAGCTTGTCAACTCGATATTCGAATATGGAGGCAGGAGTTGATGTTGTTCATCGTTTCTACATTGCCACGACAGAATTAAACCCGCCTACAGACGGATTGCACCGGCTTTTTCAAACCAAATCCCCATCCCGCACACCCTCAACAGGCCGCGTAAGCTCAAACATTCCAAGCCCCAGCGCTTTCTCAATCCTACCAATCGTTTCAAAAGTAAAATTTTCAGTCCCTTTAACCCATTGATTCACGATTTGAGGACTTAACGCCAATAACTCAGCAAGATCCTTTTGCGTCATTCCTCGTTTCCGCAGGGCACTCAGTATATTGATAGGTGTTACCCTCGATCTTTCCAAATATTCACTCCGGGCTGCCCGCTCTTCCACGCGCTCTGGAAACCTGACGGATGTCGTCGGTACAAGGGTGTTCAACATTTCTAAAACTTCACTTCTATATTTCATTTCGATCTACTAATTGGTGGTGTTCCGGCAAGTTTGACTATTGATTGTCAATCCAATTCTCTAACTGAATTCCCTCCATGTCGGTGAAATCACTGATATTTCGAGTCACCAACACAAAGTCATCGACAATGGCCGTCGCCCCAATCAATAAGTCAAAGTCCATAACAGATCTTCCTCTTCTTCTTAATGTAGCTTTTTGCCGTGCAAACTCGTAAAGTGCACCACCAATTGGGAGTATACGACCTTCAAAAAGGGAATGTAGATTTTTAAAGCGTTCGAAATTTTGCTTACGCCTATCCGGGGCACTGTTTTCAATTCCAAAAATTAACTCGGCAAGTGTTATCTCGGATAGGAAGCAGGACGTTACTCCAACATGGGCGATCCGTTCCTTCACACCGTATTCATTTTTAAGAAGATGTACACAGATGTTGGTATCGAGAAGATACAAACTCATAGTTCTACGTCACGGTGATTATCTATACGCGCATTCCTGATCATGGCGTTTAGCTCATCTCCAGTTTCATTTCCTTCCCAGCTTCCGGCAACACGCTCTAAAAGCCTGAGTGCTTCCTCTTCGCTCAGTTGCTTTCTTGTAGTAAAACTTTTAGGCGGAAGTCCCAAGTTGTGGTGAATGAACTCCTCTAGGCGGGCCGGATGCTCGTCATCTTCCATTTCAATTGTCATCGTCGTATGTGCCATAGTGTTTGCTCTCTTTAAAAATTCAATATTAAATCGAAATACAATTTACTTCAATTCTTTCAATACAACAATCCTAATTACCCAAAGGCACACCTACTTCCCCAACCGCCCCTCAATCAACCCCACAATCTCCTTCCTACCCTTCCCCCTCGCAAAATCCAACGCCGACTTCCCATCATTCGACAACAAACTCAAATCCGCCCCAGCCTCCAACAACAACTTCACAATCTCAACATTATCCTGCCAAATCGCGTCGTGCAATGCCGTATATCCATTATAAGGTCCTTGTTTGTTGATGTCGATGTGGTATTCGATGAGGAGTTTGGCGGCTTCGGTTCGGCCGGCGTAGGCGGCTGCGTGTAATGCGGTGGCTTTCATGCCCGGGTCTACGGCGCGGACGTCGGCACCGGCTTCCAGGAGTGATTTGAGTACTTGGTTGTATCCCTTGTAGGCCGCGATCACCAGCGGGGCGTCCTGGTTTGAGTCCAGCTCGTTCACGTCAGCACCATTTTCGATGAGTTGCTGCACGAGGGAGGCATTGTTTTTATTGATCGCATTCATTAAAGCCGTCATGGGAGAGTTCTTTTGTTTTACTCTCCTAAGGCCTGTTTTACTTTTTTATACTATGATATTCTTCCTCGCCTCCCGGATCAGTAATATTGGTAACTATTCCAGTAATCTGTATACAAACCCGCCCGGAAATACTGCTGAAATTTGTAAACGGAAGAAAATTCCACCGGGTCCAGACTGTTTGATTTTCATAACAATCTCTTTGAATATCGTAAGTTAAACAAAACACCTGCGGCTAACTTTGACTATTAGGTTGAGATAGAAGCATATGCGCGAAATGAGGCATAGTTTTTTATCTGGTCTTCAATCTTAACTACTACTCACCATGGCGAAAATCACATTAAACATCAACAACAAGGATTATCCGCTGGAAGCTGATCCTCAGATGCCTCTCCTGTGGGCGATCCGGGACCTGGCTGGGCTGAAAGGCACCAAGTATGGCTGCGGCGTTGCCCAGTGCGGGGCTTGCGTGGTCCATCTGAATGGGGAAGCCGTGCGCTCCTGTGTTACCAAAGTTAGCCGTGCCGAAGGGAAGCAGGTGGTGACGATTGAAGGACTGTCGGAAACCAATAATCACCCGGTGCAGCAGGCCTGGCAAAAGATCGATGTGCCGCAATGCGGCTACTGCCACTCGGGCCAGATCATGTCCGCCGCAGTTTTGCTCCGCGAAAAACCCGATCCGACCGATCAGGATATCGACGACGCGATGGCTGGTAACATTTGCCGTTGCGGAACGTATCTGCGCATTCGAAAAGCAATCCATCTGGCGGCCGAAATGCAGAAAAAGACCGCTACGCAGGGTTAATTCTGTCCACCTCAATTTCATGTTATGAAGCAAGATCCTAAAAACAGGACAAATACGTTCGTCTCTGTGAAGACAGGCGCCATGAAAACGGCGACCATGCTGTCTATATTAATATTCATCATCGCAGTGGGAGCTTCTGCCTTTCGGAATGACGACCCGCCGGCGAAGACAATCAAAATCAGCGCCATTAACCGCGACAGTGTGGAGTCTGTGAAGGCTTTCGCGACTGTATATAAGGTACTGATGAGCCCGCGTTGCATGAACTGCCACCCGGCAGGTGATGTACCATTGCAGGGCGACGACAGCCATTTGCACACAATGGCACCCAAGCGTGGTACCGACGGCAAAGGCGTTTACGCTATGAAATGTGCCAACTGCCACCAGGAAACCAACACGCCGGGACTACACACGCCTCCGGGCAATCCTGACTGGCATTTGCCGCCTGCGGCTATGAGAATGGTGTTTCAGGGGAAAACGCCGCATGAACTGGCCCGCCAGCTGGTTGACAAAAAACAGAATGGCGACAAAGACATGAAAAAGCTGATCGAGCACGCCGACGACGGGCTGGTGCTCGCGGGCTGGAACCCGGGTGAGGGTAGGGCCCTGCCACCGGTGACGCATGCCGAATTCAAAAAAGCCTGGCTGACCTGGATCAAAAAAGGGGCCTATGCTCCTAAAAAGTAACGCTATTCAATAGAAACCATCATCACCATGGACAACCAGACATTATCCAGAAGGAATTTTATTAAAGCATCCGGTATGACCGGGGCCGTGCTTTCGTTGGGTTTTTACTGGCCAACCAATGCAAAATCCGCGAAGATCATCAAGAGCGCCGAAGCGAATAATTTTGGGGTAGAAATGAATTCGTGGGTACATATTGATACTTCCGGCAAGGTCACCATTTTTGACCACCGCGCAGAAATGGGCCAAGGTTCCTACCAGGCCGTACCTCAGATCGTGGCCGAGGAACTGGAAGTTAATCTGAACGAAATCAATGTAGTTTTTGCTCAGGGCGATAATAAAAAGTATGGTAATCAGATCACGGGAGGAAGTTCGACGGTTCGCGGTTCCTACAAGAATTTGCTAAAACTGAGTGCCACTGCACGCGAAATGCTCATTCAGGCAGCTGCTGCCAAGTGGAATGTTCCTAAAATAGAATGCTATGCTGAGGGCGGACATGTCGTTCACAAGCCTTCCGGCAAGCAAATGCATTACGGAGAATTGGTTGAAACCGCCTCCAAACTGGAAGCGCCGAAGGATGTTGTCCTGAAAAAGCGTTCGGAGTACAAATTGATCGGTAAGCCATTGCTTCGTCTTGACACACCGCTGAAAACCAATGGTACTGCGGTTTTTGGACTGGATAAGGTGATACCGGGAATGCTTTACGCGGCCGTGGAAAGAAACCCGAGGCTGCGGGGCAAAGTGAAAAGTTTTGACGACACAGTTGCTCGAAAAGTGCCCGGCGTTAAGAATGTATTTAAAGTGAAAATGGGCGTTTTTAGCACGTATCGAGAAGGTGTCGCAGTAGTAGCTGACTCTACCTGGGCGGCGATTCAGGGGAAGAAAGCATTGAAAGTGGAATGGGACGATACCGGTTTTGAGCATCTCAATACCGAGGATATTTACAAACGCCAAGCCGAGGCATTGCAAACTCAGGAAGGGTTACCATTCAAAAAGCAGGGTGAACCAAACGAAATTATCGCGAAGGCTGCCAAAAAGATCGATGTTATTTACGAAACACCGTACCAGTACCACGCTTGCATGGAGCCGCTGAACTGCATTGCACATTACCAGGACGACAAACTGGAAATCTGGGGGCCGATCCAGGCACCGGACTGGGTGCAGGATTTTATTAGCAAGGAAATGTCCATTCCGAGAGAAAAGGTGATCGTGAATATGACGTTTCTCGGCGGTGGCTTTGGCCGGAAAGCATTTATGGATTATCCACACGAGGCCGCAGTAATTTCAAAAGAAGTAAAAGCGCCGGTGCAAGTGGTATGGACACGGGAAGATGATGCCACGCAGGGACCTTACCGTCCGGGGATTACGTACCGCTGCGAAGGTGTGATCAGCAATGGTGACATTGATGCATTCAAAGTGAAACTCGCCGGACAAAACAACGACCATTGGCGGGGCGGCAAGAAGGATGTCGCGAATCGAAGCACGTCCGAAGGTTTTCTGAAACCCTATATGGATTCTATCAAAAACCTGGCTATCATGGACGTACCATTCGAGACGCCGATCCCTACCATGTGGTGGCGGTCCGTTTATGCATCGACCAATGGTTTTGCCTACGAAAGTTTTATCGACGAACTGGCGCTGGAAGCTGGAAAAGATCCGCTGGATTTTAGAAGACAATATCTGAAAGACGAGCGTTTGCAGAAGCTGATCGACAAAATGGAGGAAGTATCGGGCTGGAAAAACAGGAAGAAAGGTGAGGGCTACGGTGTGGCCATTACGGAATGTTTCGCGAGCACGGTCGGGCAGGTAGTGAAGGTGTCCAAAGCTGCGAATGGCGGTGTGAAAATTGATCAGGTATGGGCGGTGATGGATTGCGGCTGGTATGTAAATCCCGATACAGTCCGCGCTCAGGTTGAAGGGGCGATCGTGATGGGATTGGGCGCAGCCACCATACACCAGGTCAAATTCAAAGATGGTATGGCCGTCGATAATAATTTCAGTACCTACCAGATGCCTCGCATTACTGACATTCCGCCCATTGAAATACACATTATGGAAAATGACTCGGATGCCGGCGGAGTAGGGGAGCCAGGGTTGCCTGCATTTGCGCCAGCACTGACGAATGCGATTTTTGACCTCACCGGAAAGCGGATCCGCAAGCTGCCGTTTAGTCTGGCGGCTGTTTAGCCGCTGTTTCGAACGTCCGCGTTCGGAACGACTACTCGCAGGCCTCCGGCCGGTCATTACTTGCTTAACCGGTCAGAGGCCTGCGAATAAAGGAGTCCGAGGGCTTACCTTCGAACTAGCTCGTTGAGAGCATATTAATTTCCTTTTCTTTATAGCAAAATTTGCGAGTTGCAGGATAAATAGAAAAGCATTTTAACCCTGCAATTCATTTTCTGAGACAGATGCCGGCAGTTGTTTTTTCAGTTTGTCAAAATACTCTTTGACAAACTCTGCTTTCTCCGTTTTAAGTCTTTGCCCAATTTCCTTCCGAGGACATTGAGCATTGTATTTTGCGCCCCAATCCATTATTTCAATGATAATAGGAAGGAGGTCAATTCCTTTTTCCGTCAGACTATATATAAATTTAGACTTGTTGGTAGGGGAAACCTGCTTTGTCAAAATCTGCTCTGCTTCGAGAACGCTCAGCCTGTTTACAAGAATATTACTCGCAATCTTTTCTTCCGATTGCAGAAATTCACTGTAAGATAATTTGCCCCTGAGCATCACGTCCCTAATGATCAGCAGCGACCATTTATCTCCAAAAACATCCAGCGAACAACTGATGGGACAATCCGACCTTGTCTTTTCCATAAGATTTATTCTAATAAAGTACTTGCATTGTGCAATAGCTTTGTATATTAGTACTTGCAAATTGCAATAACAAATATAAGCATTGTTAACACTAAAAATCAGCACAATGGAAAACGAAACATCAATCAGAAAGCTGCTTGAAACGTACTACTCTGGTTTTGCTCAGAAGCAAGGTTGGGAAGAAACGATTGCCGATGATTTCAGATACACTGGCGGTGATATGACCAAAACGACGCCAATAGTTGGAAAGGCCGCATATGTTGAAGTTATCAAAAGATTTTCCCGCGTGTTTCAGTCTATGCGGGTCCTGAATATGATTGTTGACGGTGATAAAGCCTGCGTCATTGGAAATTACGATTACCTGTTTCCAAATGGAGCTGTTATGAACGGTAATGTGGCGGAAATCTGGACGGCTAAAAATGGCAAACTGGATTCACTCACCATCTATTTTGATACACTCACTTTTGATAAGAATATCCCGAAACCGGTCGCCTAGCAGGCTGGTTTCCAGTTGAATGTAAAAGTTTTACTTGTATAACTTCTGTATTTCTGCTTCTATAATTTTTTTTCAAAAGCGTTGGTCTGGCAGGTCAGCGCTTTTGCGTAGCATTTCAATGCATGGATCGTATCGTTTTGATCGCATCTGCATCATTACCACCAAAATACAGCGCTGCAGCTTGTCCCAGTTTGGTAAAAGGTGAAGGGTTTACGCGAATGAGTTTTTCGTACAAGCTCCCAATCCCGTCCCAATCTCCTCATTGGACGCTAGCAATGCAGCAATGCGTTTTACACGAAATCCGCAAACGTATCTCAGCACAATGATCAGCTGTACTTTCGGCGCAAATGTTGGCTGTTCTTCAACCCAGGCGTTCATTTCACTAATATCCTGGTGTATTTCTTCTTCCGACATTTGCGAAAGCCGGGTAATATCTTCTCGTATCAACCGCAAGAACTTTTTCATAGTAGTATTTTCTCATATAGTACATCACAGGACATTTATCCGGACATCATTTAAAAATAAATATTCTCCTGCTTCATTTTCTTCATTGAAACCAGAGGAAATAAAGCAAAATGCCGCTTCTGGGGACGGAAGCGGCATTTTAATCATAATATCATTCTGCTATTTCAGCTTCGCATTGAAAAAATCAACCGTGCGTTTCCAGGCAAGTTCAGCGGCCGGTTTGTCGTAACGCGGTGTGGTATCATTGTGAAAACCGTGGTTCACTTCGGGATAGGTATATACCGTGTATTCCTTGTTATTTGCCTTCAATGCAGCCTCGTATGCAGGCCAGCCCTCGTTTACGCGCGTGTCCAGTCCGGCGTATTGTATCAGGAGTGGCGCTTTTATTTTAGGAACATCTTCCGCCGCAGGCTGGCCTCCGTAAAACGGTACGGCTGCCGCGAGGTCAGGAATTCGTACTGCCATCATATTCGCGATCCAGCCGCCAAAACAAAAGCCGACGACGCCGATTTTACCATTGCAATCTTTGTGGTTTTTCAAATACTCGAAGCCAGCGATAAAATCTTCCAGCATCTCATTCCTGTCACGTTTGCTCTGCATGGTACGGCCATCGTCGTCATTGCCAGGGTAGCCGCCCAGGGGAGTCAATGCATCCGGGGCTATGGAAATAAAACCGGCCAATGCGGCCCGTCTGGCAACATCCTCAATGTGCGGGTTCAAACCTCTGTTTTCGTGGACGATCACGATCCCGCCCAGCTTTCCTTTTGCATCCGCAGGCTCCGACAATAATGCTTTGATCTTGCCCCCACCTTTTGGAGAATCATAAGTAACGTAATCTGATTTTAGCCGCGGATCATTGGCCTGAACTTGTATTGCGCCATGGTAATCGGGCATCAAAAAGCTCATAAGCGACGCCACCGTAATGCCGCCTACTGCATAGGCAGACAGTTTTTGCATGAAATCGCGCCGTTCAACGCGGTTGTGGGCATAGTCGTCGTAAAGATCAAAAACCTCTTGTTTAATGTCTTCTTTTTTGATTTCGTTCATATGGGTTTGGTTTAGAGACTGCGGGTGGCTTTAACTTTCTTAAAAATAAGTGATAAAATGGTAAGGAACATACTGAGGAGAAAAACGAAGAGAAGCATGACGGTATATTATCTAAATTTGAGATTAGTAATATGGATATTTGATTTATGCTTCCCTATTTTCAGAAAACCACATCAGCCGCGCCACTAGCGGTGTTGCGTTGGATGCTTGGTATCATGCTCTCCGTCAGTCTGCTGCGATTCTGGTACAAAGGATGGATCGATGATCTATACATTAAGCCTAAATATTTTTTCCCTTTTTACGGTTTTGAATGGGTCCGACCGCTGGGCACCTATACATATCTGCTATTTGCAGTTTGCCTTATCGCGGCCATTTTTGTAGCGATCGGGTTGTTTTACCGCGCCTCAATCGTGACGCTTTTTGCAAGCTTTACTTACATTGAGCTGATGGATAAAAGCACTTACCTGAACCATTACTACTTCATTAGTCTGCTCTGCCTGCTTTTCATATTCCTGCCTGCACATGTCTGTTTTTCGGTTGATGCTTATCGTGACAAAAAGCTCCTGGCTGGCTCAGTTCCGCGGTGGTGTGTGGACGCAGTGAAGCTCCTGGTTTTCATCCTGTACTTTTACGCCGGCCTCGCGAAGCTCAATAGTGACTGGCTTTTGCAGGCATTACCATTGAAAATATGGTTGCCCGCGCGGAACGACATGCCGGTCATTGGCCGCCTGTTTAATCAGGAATGGGTGCCTTTTGTTTTCAGCTGGTTTGGATGCGTATATGATCTGTTCATCGTTTTTTTATTATTGAACCGAAAAACGAGGGTGATAGCCTACCTTACCGTCGTCGTATTTCACCTGATGACCGCCCTGCTGTTTCCGATTGGCATGTTTCCCTACATGATGATCGTGACGGCACTCATCTTTTTCTCGCCGGAATTCCACCAGCGGGTCATTCAAAAAATAGGAGTGTCATTGAAAATTCCTTTCGAATCTCTGTTTTCAGCCAAGACATATACCTTCTCTGTGCCCGCACAAAAGTTGCTGATCACAGGCTTTTCAATATTTTTTGTTTTTCAATTGATTTTCCCTTTTCGGTACCTGCTGTATCCAGGAGAGCTTTTTTGGTCGGAGCAGGGGTACCGGTTTTCGTGGCGGGTGATGTTGATGGAAAAGGCAGGTTATGTCCAGTTTGTTGTAAAAGACAGGACTGGAAAGCAGGTGACAGTGAATAATAACGAGTTTCTGACCATACTGCAGGAGAAAATGATGTCTACCCAGCCGGACATGATCTTACAGTATGCCCACATTCTGAGAGATTTTTATGCCAAACACGGCTTTCAGTCGCCGCAGGTGTATGTGGACTCTTACGTGACATTAAACGGAAGATTAGGAAAACCGCTGATCGACCCGGAAACCGATTTGGCCAAGCAAACAGAATCTTTCCGCGACAAAACCTGGATTGTCCCTCTTGCTGGTGAAATTCAGGGGTTTTGAAATCATTCAATTTGGCACAAATACCGCCTGAAAATGTCAGTAATAGCCGCCAGGCATGATCGGGATGTTGCCTATGTTTGTATTGAAATTTTTCGACAAAGATCTCATTGCAAAGACTATGGTAGCCAAGGATTTTAATGATACAATAGATGTCTGGATCGAAGGATTGAACAGATACAGTTTCAATGAGCTGATCGCGAAACCCATTCCCGGTCGCTGGTCGCTCGGTCAGATCTATATGCACGTGATGCAGGAGTCCGGCTTTTTTTTCACACAAATCGTCATTTGTGCCTCAAATGATGAGAATGCTGAGGAGAGAATGAATTCGGATGCCCGGGAAATGTTCCTGAATAACGGTTTTCCCGATCAGGAGATCGAAGGGCCGCCGTCGAATGCGTTGGTAAGGCAGCCGGAAAGTAAGGAGTACCTGGTAAATGCTTTCGCTGAGCTTAGAAACAGGATCGGAGAAATGGCGCAACTGATTTCAATGAGCCAGTTTAATGGCAAGACGAGGCATCCGGGGCTAGGTTTTTTCAGCGCCGACGATTGGTTTCAATTTACTGAAATGCATTGTCGCCATCATTTACGGCAAAAAGCAAGAATTGAAAAAGCACTGGCGGAAGGAAGAAATCATTTACAGGCATAATCCCCTCATTTGGCTCAAATTCTTATTAAAACAATATTACAGTTGCTTGTTTTTAGTCTGTTTGTTCATGTAAGTGCTGCACAAATCCTTCCCGATACGGCGAAGCTGGACCGCAATGAAAAAGCGGCACATTATGCGCAGCTACGAGGGCTGGATCATCTCAAAATAGATTCATCTTACGTGGTAGGGTGGAGCGATGGCGGGATCAACGGGTTGTTACTTGCGATGCGGCACCCAAAAAAGTGAAGAAACTGGCCGTGGAAAACCCTTCGAGCAGGTTTACGATAGTGTTGTTAATCGGGTTGGAAAAGAGAGGCTTTTGACTATTGTCAATTGACCATTGCGATTGCGAAATGAGACCGGCTAACAAAGAAAAAACAATGGTCAATGGTCGGCGGTCAATTGTCAATAAGGCAACTATGCATTGTAGGAAAGTCAGAATAGCAGCACCCAATGCATTTTTCATTTGTTCAAATTTTAAACTCAAAGTTAGGCTGGTACAGGAAGTTTTTAGGAGCCAATCGATGAATTTCGTATAGTCCATTGTATTTTGGTATGATTAATGCCAAATAGATATAGATGAGCACTGAGACCCAAGCAAAAAAAGCAATTCTGTTCGGAGCAAGCGGCTTTGTCGGCTCCTATCTGCTTGAAGGACTGTTGAATGATCCTGATTATAGCCAGGTAACGGTTGTGGTACGAAAGAGTTTGAATGTGACCCATCCCAAACTGAAAACATTGATTGGTGATTATCAATCGCTGCCAAACCTGAAAAATGAAATCATTGCAGATGAGGTGTTTATAGCATTGGGTACTACGAAGAAAAATACGCCGGATGTGCAAAAATATTACCAGGTAGATCACGACTATCCCGTCCTGGCAGCCGCAATCGCGAAGGAAAAAGGTGCGAAATCTGTTTTTGTGGTGTCATCTGTGGGTGCCGATGCAAGTTCGGGTGTTTTTTATATCAGGACCAAAGGAGAGACAGAACGTGATATTATTGCGCTGGAACTGGAACATACGCACATTTTCCGACCATCCATGATCATGGGGAATCGCCAGGAGAGTCGTTCGCTGGAAAAGATTTTCATCGCTATTTTTTCCGTGATCAACCCCATTTTTGTAGGGCCAATGCAAAAATACCGCGGCATTGAAGGCAAAGACATCGCCAAAGCAATGATCGCCGCCGCCAAAAAACCAGCCGACAATGTGAAAATATATGAATGGAAGGAGTTAGTTGCGTTGTTGTAGGAAGTGCGAAGAACATTTCATCCCTAACTCAATTCGCAGCACATCACAAGAAATCGCGTAGCGATGCAACCTTGGCGGCCGCCGCGTGGTAGAAAATACAATTCACAATAACGATCAAATCCCGTCAGGGATGTAACAATGTGCATAATGTTACATCCCTGACGGGATTTGAAAAACGTGACGAATTAACATTGCTACCGCGCGGCGGCCGCCAAGGTTTCATCGCTACGCGATTGGACGTAAAACATTGAAATCGTTACGCACTATACTTCCTGCGATAATCGATCGGCGACAAATCTGTATGCTTTTTGAACACTTTACGAAACGCATCTATATTGTTGTAACCGACGTCGTAAATGATCTCATTGACAGTCTTTCGGCCCGATTCGAGCTGCTTTTTGGTATACTCTACTTTGACCCTCTGAATGTATTCGGCTACGGAATTGCCCGTGCATTTCTTGAACCTCCTTTCAAATGTCCTCCGGCCGACGGCCATTTTTGTACAGATCTCATCAACTGTGAATGTCTCGGTCGGATTATTTTCAATCCATTCCTGCGAGCTTAGTACCTCCTTGTCGCCATGCTTTTTTTGACCCATAAAAATCATAAACGGGTTCTGGCTTTTTCTCTCAATGTCTATTTCAAACATCTTTGACGCCAGTACCGACATTTCGCGGCCCAGATGTTTTTCAATAACATATAAAAGCAAATTCAGATACGAGTACCCACCGCCGCAGGTGTATATCCCGCTTTCATCCGTAATAATGGTATCGTCAATTAAATGCACATCGGGGAACATGACCTGGAAATCATTGCGCGCAGCCCAATGTATCGCGCATTTTTTGTTTTTCAACAGGCCGGTCGATGCCAGGAAGAACGAACCTACGCACAAACTGACGATCTCGGCACCATTGTGATATTGTGAAATGAGCCAGTCCGCATAGCCTTCGTTGGTTTTCAAAGCCTTTGCAAAATCACCGCACAACAGTGGGATCACGATGAGGTCGGTCTTTTTAATGTCGCTGATCGTGTGCTTTACATGGATGCTATAAAGGCCGTGGTCGAGCTGTATATTCTTTTCTAGTCCGACGATCTCTACCGAGTAGAAAGGTGTCCTTCCCTGATATCGCAAAAAATCATTAACGCGGTTAAGTATCTGATAACTACTGTCAATGGACGTTATCGTCGCGTCTTTTAATGCAAGGATCGATATGTGCTTCATGAAACAAATGTATCGTAATGTCGTGTCGCAATCAATACGTAAGAATGTCGGAATTACCGTGTATCGGCCCGCGATTTTAACAATAGTTTTACATCGGAAAAAAACAAAATAAATGAATCATGAAAAATGTAGAGATCATCATGATCCCGGTAAAGGATCAGCAAAAAGCAAAAGAGTTTTACCTGCAGCTCGGGTTTGAACTTATTATTGAAGCGCCGATGGGAAACGGTGAGACCTGGGTTCAGCTGGGTTTGCCGGACGGAGGTACCACCATTTCCCTGGCCAATTTTCAGGGTATTATTTTTGAAACCGACGACATCGAAAAAGAAGCCGGCGAGTTAAAAGCAAAAGGCATTGAAGTCGGCAACATTGACGATACGCCGTGGGGTAAATTCGCCTGGCTGAAAGACCTCGACGGAAACGGGCTGTGTTTGCACCAGAAATAGTACGTTCGTCGGCCTAGTTGTTGCCTTCACCGCCTTTTTTGTCATCGTTGCTGATGCGTTTTTTCTGACGCTGATTGCCGCCGTTCATCTGCCCGAATTCATATTTCAGGTTGATCCGCCATCCTCTGCGATACATGGCAATGTCCTGTGTTTGTACAAAATTAGGGCCGACGAAATCGTTACGCCATTTGATCCTGCGGTTGAAAGGATTGTCGTAGCCGAAACCAATGCTGCCTTTCTTTTTCAGCACTTCCTTTTGTATCACCATATTGTAAAAACCAAAACCGCCGTATTTTCCCTGAAGATTAACCCTCGCCGAGTTGTAGAAACCAAAGAGTTGTCCTTTGAAACCTTTGCCAAAATCAATCGTCGAGTTTAGGTTGACGCGGTACATCCAGTCCTCGTTGCGGGTTTTAAGCTCCGCACTTTCCAGCACATTGTAAAACACATTCAGCGAACCGTTGACCGACCATTGTTTCGTAATTTTCGTGTTAGCGCTCAGGTTGACACCATAGGCAGAATTCTGTGCGACATTCTGGAAAATCTGTTTCAGTACACCGCTGCTGTCTACTGTATTGATACTTTCAATGGCGTTGTTGGTCTGGCGGAGAAAAAACGAAGCATTGAAACTCGTTTGCTTGATCGAAACACTGTAATTAGCTTCTACGGAATGTGTTAGCTCTGGTTTGAGATAAGGATTTCCGCCGTAGAGGTTCTTGGAATCGGCCTGATTGACATACGGGTTGAGGTAAAAAAACTGCGGCCGCTGAATGCGCTGGGAATAGCTGAGCCGTATCTGCTGGTCTTTTTTCAGGCTGCGGGACAAGCTGATACTTGGGATCAGATTTCCATAATTGTTTGAAAACGAAGCGGTACCATTCAGGAAGTTGGCCTGGATGAACGTGTGCTCATACCTGGCGCCCAGGTTGATACCCCAGCGTTTTTTCGGCGTGCGTGTGTACACTACATATGCGGATGTTACCTGCTGCGCGTAGTCAAAAATGTTGGCAAGTTGCGGGAGGTCCTGAAAATCATCTGATCCTTCGACAGCACTGGAAATGCGGTAGTCGCTCAATATTTTCCGGAAAATGGTTTTCGAACCCATTTCGAATGTGCTGATGCTGTCGAGCGGATTGGTGAAATCCAGCTGTATGGTACCTTCTTTGTTGTTGCTGATATTGTAGCTTTTCTCACGGTAGTACACATCATTCCCCCTGTTGAGCAGGTTGGACCAGTAGTCACTATCCTCACCCTCAAATGAATACATCATCAGCAGGGTGAGTTCTTTTTTTGGTTTTTTGAACAAACGGGTATAGTCCAGGTTAACGGTAGCGCCTGCCCAGTCGTACGTCCTGCTCATGTCGCGCTTGAAAAACTGGTTCACAACGCCCCGGCTGCTTTCTTCAAAAAGAATATCGAAACCATTGGTATTGGCACCGTTATAATAATTCAGCCCGGCGCCGATGCGGTTCAGGGAATCCACGTCCCAATCCACATTGACGGTACCGTAAAAGTTCTTGCCGTTGCCCGTGATCCATTGGGTCTGGTTCTGGTCCGAAACTGAGTCCGCATTGGTGAATGAGCGGAGTAGCTGCATGTACCGCTTGTTTTTCCAGTTGCTAAACCCGCCATTAGCCGAAATAGTCAGGTCCTTCATCCGGTGGCTGATGGTCGCGTTGGGCCAGTTGTTCCATTGCCCGAAATTGGGACTGATGGAGCCGCTGGTACCCTGCATCGTATTCTTTTTGGTAATAATATTAATGATACCCGCTGTGCCTTCCGCGTCGTATTTGGCAGACGGTGAGGTGATTACCTCTACTTGTTTGATAATGTCAGCCGGAATCTGTTTCAGTGCGTCGGAAACGCTGCGGGCCACAATGCTCGACGGTTTATTATTGATCAAAACCTTGATATTCGAACTGCCGCGGAGCTGTACATTACCTTCAATATCCACCGCAACTGAGGGGATTTTTTTGAGCACGTCGGTCGCGTCCCCGCCTTTGATACTGATATCCTTTTCAGCATTGTAAACCATCCGGTCGGATTTTTCCTCGAACAATGCTTTCTGCTCGGTTACCGTTACTTCTTTGAGATTCTGAACGGTCGGGGCCAGTTTGATGATACCTACTTCAATGTCTTCGCCAGCGGCCGTTACTTTTTCCAATGTTTTGGAAACATAACCCATTAATGAAGCCTGAATGGCATATTGGCCGGGGTGTACTTTGGTGAAAACAAACCTTCCTTTCGAATCTGAGGTCGCACCCTCGATAATCTTGCCGTCTTTCAGCAGCGCCACGGTAGCAAATTCAACCGGCTTGGTCGCCGTTGAATCCATTAGTAAACCTGAAATTTTGATTTGCTGAGCTATTGATAAACTTATACTTGCTGCGAGAGCGATCAGGGTGAGTAACAATATTTTCATGGGCTGGCTAAATAGGGATGATATCAAACAGGTTTACTGCTCTGAGGTACCAGAGTATCGCAAAGACGATTCAACTGTGAAAACGTTGCACCGGACCAGCCACATTATTTTTGAGAGTATGTAACCATTGTGAGAAATTTTCATCAATTTCAATCCTCAATATGGAACCTGTCATTAAGCAATCGATCCTTACCCGGTACGTCAAGAACATCTGGACGCTGGAAAATCATGACTTTGAAAATGCCGACCATTCATTGAAGTTTTTTGCCGATGGCTGTCCCGGGCTGATGTTTTCGCAGGCCCGGTCAGGCGTTTTTATCGGTGATGTGGAATTGTCGAGCTTTTTTCTGTACGGGCAAACAGTGAAACCGATTGAGATCACGACCAAAGGAAGTTACAAGATCGTGGTGTTCATTTTGCATCCGCATGTGATGAACACTTTGTTCGGGATCAACGCCAACGACCTGACGGATACCTGCATGGATATGAACCAGTTTTCGGCATTTGCGAAAGAAACCGGTAGGCAGTTAATGGCCGCCGGAAGCATGGAGGAGCAGATCAAGATCATGGAAGCGTTTATCGGATCGCTGGCCGTTGCGTCACCTCAGGATCCTTTGATGGAACGCGCTACCCGGTTTATCATGGAATCAAAAGGTGAAAAATCGGTGCGCGAAGTTCAGCACGTTTTTAAGATTTCAGAGCGCACCTTCGAACGGCGGTTTTCGCAGCATGTGGGTATCACTCCCAAGTTATTCTCCAAAATATGCAGATTTGACTCTTCCATTAAGCAGTTGGAAAAGGGTAACTACGAAAAATTGTCCGATATCGCTTACGAAAATGGTTATTCCGATCAGTCCCATTTTGTCAGGACATTCAAGGAATTTACCAACACGACCCCACGTGAGCATCAGTCCAAAAAAATAAAATAGAAATTTTTCGATTGGCGGGTTTGTTCAATTATGCCAGTACCGGCAGCAGTAGTTTTGATTTAAAATAAAATATAAATCAAAACAATTAGCATCATGAAAACGCTGGTATTAGGTGGAAATGGAAAAACAGGAAGAAGGGTTGTTCAACGTCTTACCGATCTTGGACTTCCGGTAAGAATTGGCTCACGATCCAACAAACCTGCTTTCGACTGGGATAATAAGGGAAACTGGAAAGAGGTACTGCATGAAATCAGCCAGGTATACATCACATTTCAGCCCGATCTCTCGATCCCTGGCTCGGTGGAAGCCATTCAGGCATTTGTGAATGCAGCAGCAAAAAGCGGGGTGAAAAAACTGGTACTATTATCCGGCCGGGGCGAACCGGAAGCACAGCTTTGCGAGCAAATCGTGATCGCATCCGGTATGGAGTGGACGGTGGTGAGGGCGAGCTGGTTCAATCAAAATTTTAGCGAAGGTTACTTGTTGGACTCTGTGCAGGCTGGCTACGTAGCGCTTCCGGCCGGCGATATCGGCGAGCCTTTTATCGACACCGACGACATTGCCGATGTGGTAGTGGCAGCACTAACCGATGACATCCACAATGGCAAGATATACGAAGTGACCGGTCCGCGGCTATTGACATTCAAGCAAGCCATTGCGGAAATAGCAGCTGCTTCGGGCAGGGAGATCGTTTTTCAGGAAGTTTCAATAGAGGAATATACTTCAATGCTAACTACCTACGAAATTCCGCAGGATATCATCGACTTTCTGAGCTACCTGTTCACGGAAGTGATGGATGGCCGGAATGAATCTATCAGCCATGGAGTGGAGGAAGCGCTGGGCAGGAAGCCCACAGATTTCAGTGAGTTTGCCCAGCGTGCTGCCGTAGCTGGTATTTGGGAAGCATTGGAGGCGTAGTGTGGGTGGTGGCTTTTGTAACCATGCTGTTTTAAAAGCTTGTCATGCTGACCACAGCGGTGGCCGCTGCGGTCAGCATGACAAGGCATCGTGCACGCCCGGTGCGGTTAGTGTGACAAGGTCGGTTCAGATACATTTTAGGTCACGGTATAACCTTACGTTTTCGCAAATCGTCAAAAATCTGCATAAACATCGCCTCCGTATCGACATACTCGTGGAAGCCGTGCCTTCGGGACTTGGAGCCGTCGGCGAACATATCGTAGTCCCACGAAAAGACAAAATCGCCGAAAGCCCAGGAAGATACCTCGTCGTAAGTATGTCGCAGACCATATTTCGCCATCATGGAATTCCAGAGCGGCGCTTTATCCGCCATCATAACATTGAGCGACATGGGCAGAAGAGGTGCCACTTCGAGCTCGAAGTATCGGGCTATTTTCGGCCACATTTCGCTCCATCTGAACAGGTCTCCATTGTTGATATTGAACGCCTGGTTCGCGGTGTTTTCTCCGGTAGCGGCCCACAATGTGGCGTGAGCGAGTAATCCGGCGTCTGTCATTTCGAGCAACTTGTCGTAGGCGCCGGGCTTGCCCGGGAACCGCAGCGGCAAGCCCAATTCCCGTGAAATAGAGGCGTAAACGGCGATGACAAGTGCCAGGTTCATAGGATTGCCCAGCGCAAAACCACCCACGACGGAAGGTCGGATCGCGGACCAAGTCCATGCCTTCCCCTGCTGCCTTGCTTCCAGAAACTGTTGCTGATCCACATTGAATTCCGGTGGCATATGCCCCGCGTCGGTTTCGCGGGCGGGGGTTTTGAAAGGCCCCAGATGTGCACCGTACACTTTGTATCCTTGCATCAGGCTGATATGCTGCAAGTTGCTGGCTACTGGCTCCACGGCATCGACGACATTAACGAGCATGGCAACATTGGGTGCCACCAGTTCATTCCAGGAAGGCCTTTCCTGGTAGGCAGCATAAAAAATATGGGTTACGCCGGTGAGGGTACCCAGTTTTTGTCGGGTATCATCGGCATTGAGTAAATCTACGGCGATGAACCGGACCTTAACGAAAGACTCGCCGCCGCGTCTGGATAATCCTATAACTTCCCAGTCAGGAAGAGTAGCGAGATATTCCACCAGATTTTTGCCGATTACGCCTTGTGCGCCCACAACCAGGGCTACTTTTTTATCTTCTGAGTTCTCATTCATGACCTCTGTTTGTTTATTTTTTGTTCGAAACAAAGGTACCGGTGCTAGTAAGGGATGTACTTGTATATTTGCATGAATAACTGGTAAAAAGATGACGAAGAAATGGCGGAGTTATGAAAAAATACATTCAAAATGAGTTTCTGAAAGTGTCAAACTTTAAGGCGCGGAAATGGGGGCATCCGGTCCATAATCACAATCACTTTGAAATTATCTTCATTCATAGTGGAAAAGGATCTCATTGTGTATCAGGAATGCAATATCCCTATGATGGTAAAAGCCTGTTCCTGCTCGCGCCCTGCGACTTTCATTACTTTCACATTGAAGAGGAGACTGAATTTACGTTCCTGAAATTTACCAATGTGTATTTAAAAAGTATTGAAAATATACAAGTACAGCAACAATGGAATCAGGAGATAGATGCATTACTTATTCAGGCCGGACACCAGAACGCCCCGTTGCAAGAAAAGGATGGCGAAATCGAGCGACTGGACCGGATAGTACGGCTGGTGGTAGAGGAGTGGGAGCAGACTAAAAGTGAGGCGAATGAGACGATTTACTTTCTAATACAGGCAATGCTTTCGATAGTGAAGCGAAATCAGAGCCATGCTGTAAAACCTACGCACCCGAAGCATTCCCGGAAGATCACGGAAATTGTCAACTACATTCACCAGCATATTTACTCCGTGGAAATGATCATGGCTGACCATCTGGCGGAGGTTTTCGGTTACAGCAAACATTATCTGGGGCTGTTTTTCCGGGAGCAAACCGGTACCACCCTGCGAGATTACATTAATCAGTACAAGCTGCATTTGATCGAGAAGCGGTTGCAATACAGTTCTTTATCGATCAAGGAAATAAGCAATGAATTCGGTTTTACGGATCTCAGTCATTTCAACAAATTCTTCAAAAAGCACCGGAATGTAGCCCCATCCAGGTATATGGACGAGGTTGCTTCCTCTAAAACCCCTTTTCGTCCTGTAATTACCCCATATAAGTAGCGGTTCGTCCCAAAGTTTAAACCGATTGAAGTTTGACTCCTACCTTAGACGTACATAATAGCGCAACATTACATCCCTTTTAAACCCGCATAGTGCAATTTTTAACAATTGCGGAGCAAAATAGCTTGTCTTTCGATACTCAATGATCATTTTAAATATTTCTCAATTGAATGGACAAGAAATTGTTTGACATTCCGGTATTGTTGATCACATTCAACAGGCCCGAAACAACTTGCCTTGTATTTGAACAAATCAGAAAACTAAGGCCTTCACATTTGTATCTTTTCTCAGATGCACCTAGAAAAGATATGCCGGAAGACAATGATCTTGTAGAAGCTTGCCGGTACCTACTTAACGACTCAGAAATAGACTGGGATTGCAAAGTCGAAAGATGGTTTCCCGAAACAAACATGGGCTGCGCACTTGGGATATGCTCGGCTATTACCTGGGCATTTGAAACTTGTTCGCAATTGATCATCGTGGAGGACGACTGTTTGCCCCACCCGGACTTTTTTACTTTTTGCAAATTCATGCTGGACATGTACAGAGGCAATGACCGGATCATGCATATATCGGGAACGCTTATGAACGAAGAAGCAAAAGAGAGCAATTCCGATCACTTTTTCAGTCTGATAGGAAACACCGGTGGATGGGCTACCTGGAAAAGAGCCTGGAACAAATATGATTTCTGGATGGAGCAACTGCCCGAAATGAAAAGCCAGAAGCGGATGCAGAGCTTAATACGAAATGAGAATACGCTGAAATACTGGCTCGATCGCTTCGATGCGGTTTATGCGGAGGAGAAAAAGCAGAACTGGGAGGTGCAATGGCAGTATACGTTGTTCAAAAATTATGCGTTGGCCGTTGTACCCAATACCAATCTGATCAGCAGCATCGATTACATGGCTGGCGCAAGCTTGTAACAATCGGCCCTCATGGTGTTAATCTTCACGGGTCAAATATAATAAATGCAGGCGGTGCAGATTCATGAGGCATTTGGTCAGCAGCTGTACATCGATGGGTTTTGAAATGTAGTCGTTCATACCTGCTGCCAAACAACTCGCCCGGTCCTCGCTTAACGCATTGGCTGTTAATGCGACAATGAATGGCTGGTCGCCATATTTTTGACGAATAATTTGCGTCGCTTCGAGACCGTCCATCCGCGGCATTTGTAAGTCCATCAGGATCACGTCATAATGATTTTTCTGATGCATTTCCAGTACTTCCACACCATTGTTCGCGAGATCAGGATCATAGCCCAGCTTGTTGAGGACCCGGATAATGAACTTTTGGTTGATCAGAATGTCTTCCGCGACTAGTATCCGGAATGGGTATTGACCTGCAAATTCCTCCGGCAAATGCGTCCTCTTTCTTTCTTTGAGGTAAGACTGATCGGTTTCAATCGCCTGAACCACCGCCCTGACCAGGTGGTCTTTTTTGATTGGCTTGGTTAAAACCGCATTGAAGATATGAGGAGACCCGTTCCTCTGTTCGTCTCCAATGTTGCCCAGCAGGATCACCGGAATATCGGGAATAACCTCGCGCGCTTTCGAGGTGATTTCCATACTATCAGCAGATGGAATGTGCAAATCCACTATAATGAGGTCGGTGTTAGGTAGTTCTGATATCGCTTTGATGGCCTCGTCACCGGTATCGACGGTAGTTACATGGATTTTTAATTCGCTCAGCAGCGCTCCGATTAGTTTCTGATTGTTCCTGTTTTCGACGGCGACGAGTACATTCTTGCCTTCAAAATGATCCCGATGGGCTCCTGTCACAGCAGTTGGCCCCTCGCCCTTTTTACATTTTATTTCAAATGTGAAAGTAGTACCCTGTCCCTCGGCACTGTCGACCTCAATGTCCCCGCCCATTAATTTCACCAGCCGCTGGCATATCACAAGGCCCAGCCCCGAGCCTCCGTATTTTCTCGTAATCGACGAATCCAGTTGATTGAAAGCTTTGAAGAGGTTTTCCTGCTGATTCTCAGGTATACCAATGCCTGTGTCGCTGATCGCAAACCGGACCGTGTGTAGTTCGTCATCAGGTTCTCCGACTGTAACATGGACAAATATTTCGCCCTGGGAAGTGAATTTAACTGCATTGCTAACCATATTGATCAAGATCTGGCGTAGCCTCATGCTGTCGGCCCCTACAAACACCGGCACATTATCCTCGATAAAGTAGGTGAGTTCCAGGCCCGATTCCGCGATCTTCGGGCCAAACAATTCGAGCACATCCTCGACGCATTTTCTTAATTCAAAATGATGCTCTTCCAGTACCAGGTTACCCGATTCAATCTTCGAAAAGTCAAGCACGTCATTGATAACAGTCAGCAGCGATTCTCCGCTGTTCAGGATAGCCTCCGTATACTCTGCCTGTTCATTGTTCAGGTTGGTATCCGAAAGCAGGGCCGCCATTCCCAGTACGCCGTTGATCGGTGTCCTGATTTCATGGCTCATTGTGGCCAGAAACGTGCTTTTTGCCAGATTGGCCGCATCGGCCTGCTTTTTTGCCTGTTCCGCCAACAGCCTTGCCTCATGCTCCTGCGCCTTTTGCGACTGCAATGCATTGTTTGCCTGTTCCAGCGAAATAGTCTGGCTAAGCAGCTCTGCATTCAGTTTTTCAAGATTGGCCGACTGCTCCTTGATCTTTTTCGTCCTCCGCCTGACCAGGACTTCCAGTTTTGCTTTTTGTTTGTTAAAATAATTAATACGGTACCGGTAAAAAAAGACGGCAGCACACGCGACCAGGATGAAAAGCAGTAATTTGAACCATAATGTAAGCCAGAAAGGAGCAATAATGTGAATAACCAGCTGCCTATCCTCATCATTCCAAATCCCATCATTATTGGAAGCCTTAACCCTAAAAGTGTAACTTCCCGGATTCAGGTTCGTGTAAGTGGCATGGTGCTGATTGTCCACGTAGTTCCACTCATTGTCAAATCCTTCGAGAATGTACGCGTACTGATTGTTTTCCGGGATCGTGTAATCCAGTGCGGCAAAAAGAATGGTGAAAACCGATTGCGAATAATCGAGGCTTATTTCTTTTGATGTCAAAATGCTCTGGTCAAGCGGCGAGTTTTTCGTCCCGGAAACGACCGGTTTGTTGAAAAGCTCAAAACCGTTCAGTACCACCTCAGGCTTGTTTTTATTGAACGCCAGGTTAAAAGGATCAATAATGTTAATGCCGTTGAGGCCTCCCATGACAATTTCGCCGCTCGCCAGTTTGCTACCCGAGCCCTGGCAAAACTCCATTGTTTTCAGGTTGTTGTTTTTGCCAAAGTTTTTGAAAATCTTTCTGACCGTATCATAGTACGAAATTCCGCGGTTCGTACTGATCCATATCCGCTGGTTGGAATCCGTGTTGAGATAATTTACCGAGTTGTTGATCAATCCATTAAGCTCTGAAAATCCGGTAATGTGCCCCGTCTCCGGTTCGTAGCAATTGAGTCCTCCATTGAATGTGCCGATCCACATTTTGCCTTGCGGGTCCTCCGAAAAACAGCTGATCACATTGCTCGTCAGTTTGCTGTTGCCCGTATTCAACTGCCTGAAAGTACCTGTGCCCGGATTGAAAATGCTGATACCATTGGAGTAGCCACCCGCCCAGATGTTTCCTTTTTTGTCCTCATAAAGGGCCAGAATGGTATTGTCGCAAAGGCTCGTTACGTCGTCCTTTCGATGGGTATAATGCGTAAATGTTTGCGATTTGGGGTCATAAACATTCAGCCCGCCGCCATCTGTCCCTATCCAGATCTTGCCTTGCCGGTCTTCCAGGAGTACATCTATGGCGTTGTTGTTGAGATTTTTAGATCCTTTTTTCTCGACAAAATGTTTGAATATGCCGGTTTTTGGATCAAGCAAATCCAGACCATTGCTATAAGTCCCAACCCAGACGTTCCCGCTTTGCCTGCTGACCAGCACACAGGTTGTAAAGTTGCTGGAAATGCTGAAAGGGTTGCTGCTCTGGTGAGAAAAGGTTTTGAAAGATAGATCCGACCGGTCGAAATATTCCAGTCCGGCGTCGGTTGCCAGGTACAGATTTCTCGATTTGTCTTCCGAAATGCCCCTGATCACGTTTTTGGCAGTGGCACTCCGCGCGTTGGAGGATTTGAATGAGGGAAATGTGGTCAGGTTAGGGTCCCAGCGCAGCACCCCCTGGCTGGTAGTACCAATCCAAAGCACGCCTACTTTGTCTATAAAAAGTGAATACATACCATCATTGGGCATGTAGCCGTCGCCTCCTGTTTGTTCGCTGAGCGGAATTAGTTTTCGCTTTTTGGTATCAAACAACTGCAAGGTAGTGTTCGATCCGATCCACAACCTGTCGCCGGGTGCCTGCACCATGCAATGTACCGGGTTAGTCCCGCCGGCTGAGTTTTTATCAGGATCAATGTCATATTTGACAAATTTGCCCGTGTTTTTATCAAATAGTTTTAGTCCGTTGTCCGTGCCAATCCAAAGATTTTTCCGGACATCTTCGGTGATAGTGTTGATCCACTGGCCAGCGTTTTTGAAGTCACGGTCGGGACGGTCAACGAGCTTTTTCTTGTCTTTTTGCCAAAGACGCAGTCCATTCGCAGTCCCTATCCATACATTTTGTTGGCTATCTTCAAAAATGGTAATGATGTTGTCCGAACCCGGATCACTCTTTTTCGAATGATTGATCCTTTCAAATGTGGACTTTTCCTTGTTCAGCAAGTTCAGCCCATTGGGCGTTCCGACCCATAGATTGGAATGACTGTCCAGTAAAATCGCATTGATCCTATTGCTGCTTACAGAGGATCGATCGGTGGGATTGTGCCGGAAGTTTGTAAACTTGTCGTGTGCGCGGTCGTATTGGCTGAGGCCCCCGGTCCTGGTGCCCACCCACAGGTTACCGGCCTCGTCACCGGCGATTGCGGTAATATGGTTTGCCGGAAGAGAATTAGGGCTTTCCCTTTGTAACTTGTAGATTTCCAGTTGGTAACCATCATATTTATTTAAGCCGTCCTGTGTTCCAAACCAAAGAAATCCATAAATATCCTGATAAATGGCGTTAATTGTATTTTGAGACAAATTATCGGGTGTACTGATTGTAGTAAGGTCCAGCTTTAAATGCTGTGCCCTGACCCATTGACTTTGGAGGTTTATCAGTACAACAATAAGCGCAATTAAATATAGAGGCTGTCGAGCAATGTTCCACATCTGTTCTTTTTAAGAGCTTACGGGTTAGTATTCTAAATTTGAATGATTTCCCGATCATATGCAAGATGTTGTAGAATTCATTTTACATTACAATCGGCTAGTGGTATCAAACTATGGCCTGGCATAATAGTTATGTGGACTAGCGACATTCTAAACATGATAACCCATGCTTACCGATCAAATCATTTCTGCTAAATCCATGCCAACATTACCTCACAAGACTGTTTCATTAACTGTCAATGAAAAGCACTGTACACTCGAAGTATTACCCTGGGTGAGTCTTTTGGACGCATTGAGAGAAGATCTTGACCTGACCGGCACCAAAAAAGGTTGTGATCACGGGCAGTGCGGTGCCTGCACAGTGATCTGCGACGGCAAGCGGATACTCAGCTGCCTGACATTGGCGGTGATGAAAAACGGTTCAGAAATAACAACTATTGAAGGCGTGGCAACCGGCGGCGAGCTGCATCCGTTACAAAAAGCATTTATCGAACACGACGCGTTTCAATGTGGATACTGCACGCCGGGCCAGATTTGCAGCGCGATCGGAATGTTTCAGGAAGGCAAGGCGCTGACGCGGGCAGAAGTGAAGGAGCTCATGAGCGGGAACCTGTGCCGATGCGGGGCGAATACCAACATTATTGACGCCATTATGGAAGTAAAAGCGCAAATGAGCCATGAATAATTTCAGCTACACACAAGCAAAAAACCGCGACGACGCCATCGCACTTTCGGGAATGGGGCCGGGGTCTCAGTTCATCGCAGGCGGCACCAATCTGATCGATCTCATGAAGTACAATATCACCAGGCCCAATGCGCTGGTGGACATTAATGCGATTGAAGACTTTCACGCGATCAGGGAATCGGCAAACGGAGGTTTGAGCCTCGGGGCGCTGGTTACCAATGCCGCTACCGCCTATCATCCGCTGGTAGAGCAGCGGTATCCACTACTTTCACGCGCTATCCTCGCAGGCGCATCGGCGCAGATCAGAAATATGGCGACCAACGGAGGTAATCTGCTGCAACGTACGCGCTGTTATTATTTTTACGATACAAATACCCCCTGTAACAAAAGAGAGCCCGGAAGTGGGTGCCCGGCTATTGAAGGATATAACCGCACAATGGCGATTATGGGTACGAGCGAACATTGCATCGCCGTTTTTCCGTCGGATATGAGTGTGGCACTGGCTGCATTGAACGCCAGCGTGCAGGTGTCAGGCCCGGAAGGCTCGCGGAATATTCCATTCTCAGATTTTCACCGGTTGCCGGGAAATACGCCGCATATTGATAATTGTATGTCCAGAAATGAGCTGATTACCAGCATTGAACTTCCTGCAAATGGTTTTTCAAACCACTATTCCTATCTGAAAATTCGGGACAGAAATTCCTATGCGTTTGCACTGGTCTCCGTTGCCACTGGACTGGAGCTGGAAGAGGGGGTTATAAAAAATGCCCGCATTGCGCTGGGAGGCGTGGCGCATAAGCCGTGGCGCGTGAAGGAAGCAGAGGATTTTCTACAAAACAAGGAACCCGCAGCTGAAAACTTCTGGTATGCGGCGGAAATGATCCTGAAAGGCGCAAAGACTTTTCAGTTCAATGCATTTAAAGTGGAGCTTGCCAAAAGAGCAATCGTTCGCAACTGTATCATGGCCCTGAACCCCGAATGTCAGCTTCCCGGAGCGCAGGCATCGGCTTAAACGTAAATTATTATGGCTCTTTTACCATCAATCGGGCAACCGGTAAGTCGTCTGGAAGGTAATGCAAAAGTGACCGGCGAGGCCAGATACGCGGCGGATTATGATGTTCCGGGTCTGCTGTTTGGTTACGTGGCCAATGCAGCGATTACGAAGGGTAAGATTCTCATTGTCAACTCACAGGCTGTGAAAGCCCTGCCAGGAGTGATTGAAGTATTCACCCACGAAAACCGTCCGTCTCTTGCCTGGTTTGATCTCCAATATGCTGATATGGACGCACCGCCCGGCTCACCTTTTCGTCCTTTGCAAAATGACAGGATCGTGTATAATGGTCAACCCATTGCGTTGGTAGTGGCTGAGACCTTTGAAATGGCGCGGTACGGCGCTTCAATGCTCGAAGTCACGTATTCGACTGAATCATTTACGACTGATCTCAATGCAAATCTTGACAAGGCCCATGTACCGAAGTTGGGATTGGCCGCTGCATTGAAACCCTCCCCGCCCAAGCCGAAAGGCGACTTTGAAAAGGCCTTCAAGGAAGCGCCCGCACAAGCAACAGGAGAATTTTATCACGGTACCGAGCACCATAATCCCATCGAACTGTTTTCCACAACTACCGTTTATGAGGGCGATGGAAAGCTCACAGTTTACGACAAAACGCAGGGTACGATCAACAGCCAGCTTTACATTGGCAATGTGTTCGGGTTACATTATAAGGATGTGCGGGTGATAGCGCCCTACGTCGGCGGTGCTTTTGGTTCCGGATTAAGGCCTCAGTACCAATTGTTTTTGTCAGTGATGGCAGCGCTGGAACTCAAAAGGTCGGTACGTGTGACATTGGATCGCAGCCAGATGTTCACATTCGGACATCGCCCACCCACTATTCAGCAAGCCCGTTTCGCAGCGGACAGCAAAGGTAAACTCGTGGCCATGAAACATTCTGCATGGGCGGAGACCTCGATGTTTGAGGATTATACCGAAGTGGTGGTCAACTGGGCGAATATGCTTTATCCGGCCGCAAATACAAAGATGGAGTACAAGCTCGTAGGGCTGGATGTTTTCAGTCCGCTCGATATGCGGGCACCTGGCGGAAGTACAGGCTTGCATGCCATTGAAAGTACAATGGACGAGCTTTCCTATCAATTAAAAATGGATCCGCTCGAACTGCGGTTGCTCAATTATGCCGAGACCGACGACAGTCTGGGGCGACCATTCAGCAGTAAGGAACTGAGACAATGTTATAAGCAGGGCGCGGAGAAATTTGGCTGGACGAACCGTAGCCCGGAGCCTCGCAGCATGAAGCGAGGTAATAAACTGATCGGGTATGGAATGGCTACCGGGATATGGGAGGCCAACCAGCTGCCAGCGCGGGTGCAGGCTGGCATGGATAAAGACGGAAAATTACTGGTAAGCAGTGCTGTGACGGACATTGGAACTGGTACATTGACTGTGATGACACAAATCGCCGCTGACGAATTCGGCATCCGGGTCGAGGATGTTATTTTTTCATATGGAGACAGTAACGAGCCGTTCGCGCCCGTTCAGGGAGGATCTTTTACCGTTTCGACGGTGGGTTCGGCGATTAAGGCAGCCTGCACGGCCTTGCGGAAAAAGCTTTTCAAAAAAGTAAAAGCAATGGATCCGGCGTTTAAAGGAATCGATTACAAGGATGTGGATTTTAAAGACGGAAGAATTGTGGTGAAGGATAACCCGGCAAAGTTCGTGGATCTGATCGCTATCATTGCCGCAAATAAGGGACAGACTATCCATACCACCAACTTCTCAATTCCCAATGTGTTCAAACTGAAAAAGTATTCCAGGGCTGCCCATAGTGCCGTTTTTGTCGAGGTAGAAGTTGATGAGGACCTTGGTATAATCAATGTGACACGGGCAGTGACCGCCGTTGCTGCCGGCCGGATTATTAACCCGAAAACAGCAAGAAGCCAGATTCTGGGTGGAATGGTGTGGGGTATCAGCAAGACGCTAAGGGAGGAGACGATCAGCGACCACAAGCTTGGAAAGTATATGAACCAAAACCTGGCCGAATATCACATTCCGGTACACGCCGACATTCATGATTTGGAGGTCATTTTCGTGGAGGAGAATGATCAGATCGTGAACGAACTGGGTAGCAAAGGAGTGGGTGAGATCGGGCTGGTTGGTATGCCGCCAGCGATCGCCAATGCCATTTACCACGCTACGGGGAAACGCATAAACCAGCTCCCTATCCGTTTTGATTTGCTTTTGTGAGTTGCGTTGTCACTTTCTCTTTGTCAGCACCAAACATATATCTGAAAGCTGCCATTTTGATTCTCTTTAATCGGTTTTCAGTAGTTAACGTAGTTTGCGGAGTAAACCTGCAAATTCTAGCCTCAGTAGCATTCAAGGCCTATATTGGTTTCCCACGGGAGTATCAGTTGATTTAGTTTAATTGAATTGCTACATTGTCAACATTTCAAACAATATTACAATGAGATAACGGATTAGAAGTTCGTTGTGTCATTGCGTTTGCCAATGTGTGCATAGCTATCGATGAGACCGAAATTCCTGACTATAAGTGATGAAGTTATTGAGAAAATCAAAACGGGGGAATTGCAGCCTGGCGATAAGATACCTTCTGAAAATGAACTGATTAAGAATTATAATGTCAGCAACACAACCGCCCGGAAGAGTCTGCTGGAAATAGAGAACCGTGGCTGGGCGAAAAGGATCAAAGGAAAGGGCACATTCGTGCTTAACCGGACGGTAGGGCATCATTTGATCCGCACACTGGGCTCCATAAATGCTACTCGTCGCGGCTTTCACGAAAGTCTGATCGCGGAAGGTTTTGAGCCGCATAACCTGGTATTGGAAAAAACGATTCTGGACGATGGTATTTCGTCTGAAATTGGCGGTAAGCACTTCATTATGGAGGGGCCCGTGATGAAAATACATCAGCTGCGTTATGCCGACGAAGAGATCATTAAAGACGAGATCAAATATATTTCACTCAAAATGTGCCCGAAAATTAACCGGATGCCGACGGAGATCTCCTATTTCAAAGTATACGAAAACACCTACCACCTGCGGATCGAGGAAGTGAAGCAAACATTAAGCACCGAAATCGTGGAGCCCGACTCAGAAATGAACAATTTCGAGCTGACCAAATCGACACCTATGTTCATTCTCGACAGCGCAGTAATCTGCAAAGACGATAAAGTTGTGGAGATTGAGCGGTCCTACTACCGCGGAGACAAATACAAATTCGCCATTAGTGCGAATCCTGATTATCAAGATTTTCAGTAAGTTAGTGACAGGGCTCGCACTGAAACTTTATCGCATTAGGATGTTAATTATAAACGTAACTTAATATATTTACGTTACTCCAATATGCACAGCTAAAATAGAAAGCATGAGTCAATCAGTCACAAAGTCCAAAGCTCTATCCAAGGCGGAAAGATTGAAATGGGAACCTGTTTCGACGGTTAAGCCGACTGCGGTCACTAGTGATACGCTGGCTGGAAAGAGGCTTTCGGAGGATGATCTTCTTAAAAACGCTAATAATCATACTAAATTCCGGATACCTTGACTTTTGAGTATCCAGGATATAATCTAGATTTTATACAAAGAGATGCTTGCTGAGGTGAAAGCCAGGGCGGGCATCTCTCTTATGTTCAGGTTTACTTATCCAAACTTGCGAGAACTTCAAATGTGATTGTTTGTACCAAAAAATCAGTAAAACCAAGGCCCCAGTGTTCGCACGATCACCATATGCCCGACCTCATTCGGGTGGTTTACGGATGCCATATTTTCCTTCAATTTTCCGTCTTTCGCAATCTGTTTGAACTGTGTATAGGGATCGGCAAAGCCTGTTTTGTATTTGATAGCCAGCTCTTTAATCTGCGCTGCGTAGGGGTCGAGCGGGTTAGATGGATCGGTAATGTCGATCCTTTGGTCGGGCGAGGGCGTGAGTAGGATTACTTTGATGTTTTTGGCTAGTGCGGTTGTGATCATTTTTTCGAGGGCGGCACCGGTTTTTTCTAGTGGTGAAAAACGGTCGTTGAGCGCATAATCGATGAAAAGGACGTCGGGATTATGTACCAGCACCTCTTTTTCGAAACGGGTTTCACCTTTTAGTGAGTTTTCGCCGCCGATCGCGGTCACAATCACGTTAATGACGGCGTATGGATATTTTTCTTTGAGCTGTTTGAGGAAAAGGTTGGGATAGGATTTCAATGTATTTACCTCATGATTATCCCCGTACCCCGCCGGTACGGAATGGCCGTGAAAAACCAGATTGATCGTCCGGTTTTTCGGCCACACCGTATTCAGCTCCTTTTTTAAATTTTCAAGATATTGAGTACTGTCCGCAATTTGCCCGAAAGCAGTGCAAACATGGAACATTAATGCAATGACAAACAGAAAGTGCTTTTTCATAATCGAAGGTTTTACCAGGAAACAACAAGGCTCCCCGTGATCTTTTCTACCACAAAATGTTTACCGAACTTCTGATCGCCTTCTTTAAAAGAGATCTTTCCTTCTTTCCAAGGATAATTTGCATTCAAATAGGCATGAAAATCATTGGTCGTGATGTTATCATCGGCGTAAATGCGAACGGTTGCATTCTTCAATCCGGTGAGCTTGTACCGCTTAGAAATACCCATTTCACCCGAATGCAATTCTTTTAAAGAAACGATACCCTCATTTTGTTCGATGAAAAACCGCGACTCCCGGTTCCAGGAAGTAGGTAATGTGTAAACTGAGTTTCCTTTATCCAGTTTGGTATCAAAACCCAGCAGCAGCGGCGCGCCTTGCGGGAATTTGAAATTGTTGACAATCGTCGTATTAGGATTATAACCCGAAAAAATGAATGCATTATTGCTCCTGGCGATCGTCAGCACCGGGTTTTTTACAGAAGGATCTTCCTTAGTAATGCCCAGATTGATCCCAAATTCCTGCAATGCATACCGCATCAGCAGTGGCCCGGTGAACAATTCAGCGGGATCGTCGGGTGTGAGCAGTTTTCCGCCGGTGAACTTACTCGAATTGGTACCACGGATGTACAGTACTTTTCCACCTTTCCATTCCGGCTTTTCACGTACCCAGGCAGCGTCACGGGTTTGCCCCGCCTGCGTCATCTGGGAAAGTACGCGCGTTGCATTGTCGTTAGCATCCAGCAACTGAGAAGCGATCCCGCCTCCCGAAAACAATGCGCTATGCAGGATCTTGTCAGGGTAGGGCGCGGTCATGGCATCACCTTTGTACACAGATTTGATGGTGAACTCGCCTTCCAGTGGCGTGACATTGGCCAGGTTCAGCAAGGTCAGAAAGTCTTTCCCTGCATGGCCAGCCGGTCCGTAAACGAGCAATTTCCCACCGTTTTGAACAAATGTGATCAATGCTTTTTCGAGCGAGGAACCCGCGTCAGGAACAATGGTTACCAACGCTGATTCACTGAATTTCTGAGGTTCGGTTTTGATCACTTTTTGAAATGAACCCGTTGAAATCACGGTATTTAAAGGAAAGCCATTGTTAATCGCCTGACGAATCAGCCAGTCGCCGTAATAGATTTCCGGCAGCCGGTCCTTGTATTTATAGGCCCATTCATGGTATTCGTCGAATGGATATACCCATACCAGCGGCCCGGGTGCAGTGGGGGAGTCGTAGCGGGCTTTCAAAAGATGGGGCGTGACTTCGTCGGGAACCTGCGTCGGCATATCGCCGAATGAGTTGTCGATACTCAGCAAATTCAAATGCGTCGGCAACTTCGTCTGACCTTTGGCATTAATGCGCGCCACCGAAAGCGGCAGGTAAATGTCGTGCGGCTCGCGTCCGTAGCGGTCCAGCCAGGGACTATTGATCCACCACGGATCGTGGGTGTAATACCTGAAAAGGTAACGCTCGTCGGGCAGCTCGGCCATTCTTGACATGTAACCCACCATTTCCAGTCCGAAGTCACCATCCAATGCCGCCCAGGGAGAATTGGGCGGAGGAAGAATGTTTTTGTCTTTGTAGATTGATTGTAAATCCACCCCATCCCGCGCCAAATCCGTGCCGGTCGAAAGGTTGGTGCCACGCGTTTGTATTTGTATATCGGGACATTCAGCCCTAAAATATTTCCAAAAATCCGAGATCTTAGACTTGGTAGCTGCCAGTTTGGCCTGATCAAATCCTTTTCCGTCAAAAATAGCCCCGGTAGACGACCAGCCTTCCACGCCGAAACCAAAACCATTGCTCATCCACAGGAAATCAAAACCCATATCTTTCAGTAAATGACGGCTTTGTCTTCCCAAAAAAGTACCGAAAGGGGTATTGTCGGGGATACCTTTCGGGAAGCCGGCGTACACCTCGTTGTCGCCTTTCAGTACCGAGTAGCAGCTTACCATTGTATTATGGCCCATTGCGCTGCCGCCGAGGATTTCGGTATGTCGGTTATATTTAAAATCCGATTTGGCAAACTCCGGGCCCGGGTCGAATGTCTCCCCGACGCGGATCGGCTTGCCCGTCACTTTATGCCCTTCTTCTTTCAATGCCTGCACAATGAATTTCAGGTCGCCATAGGTGAATTTGGGCGGGTTTTCGAGATAATAATAAGCACGTTCGTGAATGGACAGCTCTTTGGGGCCGGAGTTTACCTCGTGTTTCGTGTTGGGATTCCCAATGTACTGTGCCCATTCCAGCGGCTGCGACGGGGTGCCTTTGTATTCCAGGATCTCAGAGCCGTCGCCCGTCCAAAGCATTACCGAAACTGTGTCGGCGTGGCGGAGCAATGCATGCCATTGCACAAACATTTCCTTCGCTACGGCCCGGATGTAGGTTTTGTCATTTTTCTTGAAAGGTTTCAGCGAGGTTTCCATCGTAATGTTGTTGAATGGTTTTCCACGCAGAAATGAAACTTCCTGAGCGACGGATTGACCAGAAAAAACAGTCAAAATGAATGTCGCGGACAGCAGGAAGGAGAAGTTGAGAATCTTGAAACGCATATGAACAAAAGATTATCAGTTGCTATTTTACTACTCAATAACCCGGATTCTGGCCTAGATTAGGATTGATATCAATTTCCCTGAGCGGTACCGGCATCAGTACCTCATGCTCAGCCACTGTGAAACTCAGTCCATTATCCTTAAAATATTTGTTCATCACAGTCAGGAACCGACCGGTACGAATAAGGTCAAACCACCGGTGGCCTTCCAGGAAAAACTCAAATTTTCTCTCATTTTCAAGCGCCAGGGTCAAATCCGCCTTTGCTAGCCCTGCCAAAGCAGGAAGCCCGGCCCGGCTCCGCACCATATTAATGTAAGTATGCGCCTCGGTGGTATTGCTGGTTTCATTCAATGCTTCGGCATACATCAGCAACACGTCGGCATAGCGGAGCGATGTGAAATTGATGCCTCCATCACCTACAATCCCGGTCGTGAAATCGACGAATTTTAGTCCAAACAGATCCTTTTCATACTTGCCGCTGATTAATTTCACCGAGTCGCCTATCGAAGCCGCTCTGCGCAAATCGCCCTTTTCGTAAGAATTCGCCATCTGGCGCGTTGGCAATACTCTTCCAGCTCCCTGCATATTGCCTGGAAACATGCCGACGTCAAACCGGGAGGGCATGAAAATCGTTGAAAAGGAGTTGCCTTCACCGACGTTACCTGACAGATATTTTATCTCAAAAATGGATTCGGGCAACTCGTCATTGCCATTGGTAAACAGTTTTTTGTAGTCCGCATTCAATGTATAAGCTTTCAGATCAATGACTTCTTTTAACACTGTTTTGGCAAGATCGAACTGTTTGGTTGTCAGGTAAACTTTACCCAGCAGCGTTTTAGCAGCGCCAACGGAAGCCTGGGATTTACTCAAACCTGTTACTCCATTTAACAACGTCGCTGATTCAGTCAGGTCCTTAATAATCACATTGTACACCTCGCTGACCGGTTTTCTGGTCATATCAAAATTCATAATCTCGTCAGGGCTTCGAAACGAAACGTCCACAATGGGAACATTACCGAACAAGCGGACCAGATAAAAATAGCTGTAAGCTCTCAAAAACAATGCTTCCCCATTGTACTGGTTTTTCTGCGCATCCGTCATCGTCACGGCGTCCAGGCGCGACAGGATATTATTCGATCTTGCAATGGTAGCAAAGCAGGTTCCCCAGATACTATTGAGGAAATCATTGGAAGCGGTGAGGTTCATTTCATCACATTCCGCCTCGGAAGTTGTAGGAGACGTCGATTTAATGTCGGTATTGTCCGTTGTGAGATCTCCGACATTGACTACCGACGTATTGTGGAGCCCCTGCAAACCGGCATAGTTACCTACCAGCGCTGTTTCGAAGTCTTTCGGGCTTTTATAAAACGAATTTTCGTTGATCTGATATTGAGGTTGCAGGTTCAGAAAGTCTGAACAGGAGGCAACGGCAACTCCGATGAGGCTATAAATGATCAATTTTTTCATTGCGGCAGCTATTAAAAAGTGAGTTTGATCCCTAATGTATAAGTGCGTGGAAGCGGATAGTTCAGGTAATCGATGCCCGCATTGACCACATTGTCGCCCGTAATGCTCGATTCAGGGTCGTAACCTGGGTAGTCAGTAAAAGTGAACACGTTTGCAGCATTGGCATACACATTCAAAGCGCTCAATCCCATGCGCTGGGTCAGTTCTTTGGGCAGGTTGTATGACAGTTTGATGTTTTTGATGCGGGTAAAAGAATTGTCAAACAGGTAATGTGACGATGTTCCAAAGCCCAGCGCATGGTTACTCCTGATCGACCGCGGCATGATACCATCGCCTGGATTGGCCTCTGACCGCCATCTTTTATCTGTGAGCGCCAGGTTGTTTTGAACCCCATTACTACCCAAAAGCGATGCACCCGCGTCGAGGTAAGTGTATGCGCCGTGGGAGCCTACCAGGCCAATATTCAGACTCAATCCGCCCAGACTGAAATTGTTGTCCAACCCCCAGGTAAAGTCCGGCCAGGGCGTTCCGACAATTTTCCGGTCACTCTGGTTAATGACGCCGTCCTTATTCACGTCCTCAAATTTGAGGTCACCCGCTTGTGTCTTAGGATGTTGCAGCGCGGCACCGTCGAGTTCTGCGCTGGTCATGAAGACACCGAGTTTGTTGATCAGGTAAAAGCTCGATATCGGCGAACCTACTTCGGTGATCTGATAGGCGGAGTTGGAAATCCGGCCACCTTCGGTCGCCAGCTTCATCACCTTGTTTTCATTATGGCTGAAAGTAACATTGGTGTTCCATTCAAAACCTTTGTGGCGAATGTTGACGGTCTGCAAACCTAGCTCGAAGCCTTTGTTTTCAATATCTCCAATGTTTTGGGTAGAGCTGCTGAATCCAGACGCGGCAGGCAATTGCACTGCCAGCAACAAATCCGTTTTCCGGTCGCGGTAGGCATCGGCAGTCAGTGTGATCCGGTCTTTGAACAGGCTCAGGTCGATACCTATATTGGTTTGCTTCGATTTTTCCCACGTCAGGTTATCATTGGACAATGTACTGGGAACGAGGCCCGGGCTTAATGCTTTGTTTTTCACATACTTGGTGGTCGATAGCAGCCCGATACTGGTGTAATCCCCGATCTGATTATTTCCGGAGATACCATAGCTTGCGCGCAGTTTGAGGTTACTGATCACATTTTGATCCTTCATGAAATTTTCCTCAGAAATATTATATCCTACTGAGAATGACGGAAATGAACCCCAGCGGTTATTAGCCCCAAATCTTGAACTGCCATCGCGGCGAACCGTGGCAGTAAACATGTATTTGCCTGCATAAGAGTAAGTTGCCCGCGCCATCATGGACAAAAGCGACCACTCATTGATGCTTTGCGACCCCGCATTGACGATACCCCCCGTAATAAAAGGCACATACTCCGTCGGGAAATCGGAAGCTCCTACTGAAACCAGGTCCCGGCTGTTTTTCTGAGCGGTGAAACCGATCAAACCATTCACAAAATGCTTATTATTAAACACTTTTACATATGTCAATGTATTTTCATTCAGCCAATTGAGGTTTTCCGCGCGGGAAGTTCCTGCGGATGCCGGGTAGTTCAATGTGCCATAGTTGGGGACCGCAGATGACCGCCACAGCCTGATATTATTGGTACCAAAATTGACCCCGATGGAGCTTTTGAAAGTGAGATCATTATTGATATTCACCTCCACAAAATTGTTGGTAACCAGGTCCATCACTTTCCGGCGATCGCTGGATCCGTCACTTACCGCCAGTACATTAGCCAGGAATCCCAAACCATCATTGACGTCATTTTGGTTAAAATAATAACCACCAGTACTATTATAAACCGGAATCGTCGGCGAGGCGGCCAATGCATTGGCCAAAAGTCCGCCCGCTCCGTAATGCGATTCGGTGTTCACAAAACGGCCAAAACCATAAGATCCGAATGTCGAAGTACCAATTTTAATGCGCTTTGTAACCTGCGCGTCGAGGTTAACCCGCAAATTGAAACGGGTATAATCAGAATTGATGATCACACCTTCTTGGGAAAAATAACCCGCTGATATAAAGTATTTTGCCTTTTCGGTGCCGCCGGTTGACGATACCTGCAGATTCCTGACAGGCGCAGTGCGGAACAGCACATCTTGCCAATCGGTATCAGTAGTAAGTGACTCAGGATTTCTGAAATCCGGCATTACCCTGGTATTGACAGATCTTAATTCATTGGCATCCGTTGCTTTTCCGCCTGCATAAACCCAGGCATTATCCCTTCCATCAACCAGATAATCAGCATATTGCTTGGCGTTCATCATATCCAGCTTATGCGCCACTTCCTGAAATCCATAAGAAGCGTCCACACTGATCTGCGACTTGCCGTAAGCGCCACGTTTGGTGGTGACGATCACGACCCCATTCGCCCCGCGCGAGCCGTAAATGGCAGTAGCAGAGGCATCTTTTAGTATTTCAATGGATTCAATGTCAGACGGATTAATGGAAGCCAGCGGGTTGACGCGGTTACCCGTATTGGCTGCCATTCCGGCCGATGAAAAGTTGTTTCCGCCATAATTACGCATATCCGAACCGCCGCCGCCGGAACCGATCGCAAAGCCGTCGATCACGTACAACGGCTGATTTCCGCCCGTAATGGAGCTCACCCCACGGATGAGAATGTTGACATTACCGCCAGGCGCACCGGTAGTCTGGCTGATTTGCACCCCGGGAACCTTGCCTTGCAGCATCTGATCAAAGCTTCCTGCCGATGGCTGAATGAGTTGCTCACTGGAAATCTTGGCGATAGAACCAGTAAGGTCCTTTTTTCGGGCCGTTCCATATCCCACCACCACCACATCCTGTAACTGCTGCTGGTCGGCTTTCAGCGTTACATCAATCACCGACCGGTTGTCGACCTGGATTTCCTGTGGTACATACCCGATGAAACTCACCACAATGCTCGCGCCCTGGGCTACCGAAATTTTGTAGTTACCATCCACATCGGCGGTGGTACCAGTGTTTGTACCTTTCTCCGCAATGGTGGCACCGATGAGTGGCGTGTTGTCATTTTCGGCTTTAATTTTGCCGCTAACCGTAATTTTCGAGTCCGTTTGGGCATGTAATGTGCCCGTTAAAAAGAGTAAACACAGCAGCGTGCCGGTAACCCACGGCGATAGCTTTGGGAATAAAGATCGTTTCATCGTCTTTTAGTGATTAGGATTGGGCTTGTTTTTGGGTTTGGAACAGTTATTAATCCTGCCTGATGATCACCGATTCCAGGTTGAGGTAATTGGCGATCTTCTGGATAGTATTGGCATGGTGGCCTACACCGAGCGCAAAATGGTGCGTAGGGCCTTCTTTCATCCATCTTTGCAAAAATGTGCGCACGTCAGGTTTGAAAAATCCGCGCGTGTTGGTATTGCCGGTAGGAGGGATCGGCCCCTCGACAGACTGACCTTCGGCGATCACAAATTTGAATTTTCCATCATAAGTAGAGTTGATACTCAGCATCGTAATAGGGCCTTCCTTGATTTTGAACTCCACCCCGGCGCCAAAACCCGGCTTGCCGTGGTACTTCGTAAGGCTTCTCAAAACAGGTCGTCCCTGTGCAATGGCGACATTGTGCGGGCCGTCGTGGCCCACCAGTACAAATCCTTCTTTAAAATCCACCGGGTGGAACTCCGCAAAGCTACCGCCTATGCCTAAACGTTCCATGATCAGCATCGCAAAGCAGGTTTTGAGGTCCGACTCGCCGCACATTGGAAATCCTGCACCGGTCAGCAGTGAATTCCCGACAATGAGGTTGGACATCACCGTGCGCGTTTCGCTATTTTCGGGACCTTCGTAGTAATAAGCCAGGCCGTCCAGTTTCTTTTCTTCAATGAATTTTTCAAGGGCGACGGTTACCCGGGCAGCGATTTCAAGATCCGAATCCCTGAGTTTTTCCGAAATCGGGTCAGAAACAGGATCGGGCGTATCGAAGAAATCGAGGATGCGTTCTTTTACCGGTTCAATTTCCTCCGGGCCCGATCGCTGGTACTGGGTCACGATCTCGTGCGCCTCGCATTGTACAATGTGCGCGCCAAAGTGCGCGGTGAACATTGTCGAGTCGGAATGCATATCCAGCATCGCCTCGATCGGGTGACCAATGTGACCGATCCGGGAAGTTTTCAAATCGTGCAAAACGGCTGCAATGCGGCAGTACTCTTCGATTTCGGCATCGGCCTGCGGATCGTCGTACAATGTTCCGATGATCATATCAGGTACTTTTTTACCCATACGTGCAGCTACGCCCGCAAACTCGGGCAGCGAGCAGATGTCATCATTATACAGCTGCATGTATGTGGAAGCACGCGTGTAATCCATGGCCTGGTCGGGTTGCAGGGCCACGAGCACGATCGGTACGTTGACGCTGCGAATAATGGTACCAAATGTGTTGGAAGTCGCATAGGTAACCATATCGCAGAATATCAGGTCCAGATTGGCCGCATTCAGCTTGGGTACCAGCTGGTAAGCCTTTTCTACATTATCCACCAGTCCAAAGTCGATCACTTCCGCGTGTGATCCGGTTTGTATTTTTTCAATGAAAATGGCCTGCTTTCGTAGCATATCGTCTAGCAGCCCCTCAAACTGGCTCCAATACTTATAATAACCGACTCCAAAAACACCGATCCTGGGACGGGTTGGCTTTCGTATCTGGATGATGGCCTGCTGCGTTACGTGGTTTTCGCTTTGTAATGGATTTCCCATAATTGATTTATATTTTTTCTAATTTTTAAATTCTTAACGCACTAAGTTATTTCAGACAAAATTTTTTAATTCGTGATCACGTCCGAGCTTACCTGCGCAGTTTCAACTTCCTGAAACAGGAACCGGATTTTGGGTATTAACAAAACAAAGGCCGCGAATGCAACCGGGTATAGCAGCCCCGCGGCGATCCACATGGGTCTGTAAGAGTAATCCTGCACGATTTTGCCGATCAATGGGTTGAGTACCAGACTCGAAATCGCCCCGGCGGTACCCGAAAGTCCCACGACCGTGGACGTAGCTTTTGGGCCAAACATATCCGAAATGCAGGTAATGTAATTGGTGATCCAAAAGCCATGCGCAAACATATAAACCGCCATCATCGCTACGGCAACCGCAACTTCGGATGTGTACTCGGTCAATGGAACTGCCAGCGTCAGTGCTGCCGCGAATCCCATGACCGTTTTGCGGGCCTTGTTAATGCTGAAATTACTTTTTACCAGCCTGTCCGACAGAAAACCACCCAGTACATTGGCGACGCCCAGCGCCAGAAACGGTATCCAGAACAACCCACCGATTTGTTCAAAAGGCACACCGCGCACCTGATTCAGGTATTTTGGTATCCAGAACAGCATAAAATACATTACCGGATCAAGCAAAAAGCGCATGAAAATGAATACCCAGGTTTCTTTTAATTTCAATATTGTAGAGAATGGAATGTTACCCGTAGTTTCGGCGACTTCCTGACGGACGGCAATGTTCGAAACTGTTTTTTGCCAGGGAATCATTAGCCAAACTGCTACCCAGACTATACCAACCAGCCCCGGGATCACAAAACCAGCACGCCAGCCGAAATATTCCGAGATCCAGATCGTGAGGGGAGGCGCAATTACCGCCCCGATGGCAGAGCCTCCGATGGCGATTCCGTTGGCCAACGCCCTTTCTTTTTTGTCAAACCAATCATATACCGTCTTGGCGGCTCCGGGAAAACAGGCGCCTTCGCCCATACCCAGAAAGAACCGGAAAGCAATAAGCTGCGATAGGTTGTTCATGACGCCATGCATTGCATTAGCCACCGACCATACGCCCACGGCCACTGCAAGGCCTTTTTTTGCCCCGATCCGGTCGATCAGCCAGCCGCCTGCTGTGAACATGAATGCATAGCTGAGCAAAAAACTGGTGTTGACCCAGCCGTACTCTATATCATTGAAACCAAACTCTTTCTGGATCCTGATGATCGCGATGGAAAGCACCTGCCGATCGAGAAAACTCAATCCCGTGGCAACAAATACCATCATGACTACAAACCAGCGGATAGAGTCTCTTTTCATATATCTTAACGCACTAACTTAATTTCATTCAAAAGTAAAGTCAGAAAATACCAAAAGCAAATTTTTGTAATTAATTATTAAAAAATTAACATATAAGTTCCCCCGCGGACTTAGCCCAAGGGTGAAGCCTTGGGCTTACTCGTCTGCCAGCTCAATCCAGGTGGGGGCGTGGTCGCTGCTTTTCTCCCAGCCGCGCACGTGACGATCGACCCCGGCGGCTAGCAGGCGCTTGTCCAGATGGGGGCTAAGCAGAAAATGATCGATGCGCAGGCCTGCATTCCGTCCGAATGCATTGCGAAAATAGTCCCAGAATGTATAAATGACCTCGTTAGGGTGCAGTTTGCGCAAGGCGTCGGTCCAGCCCTGGTCGACCAGCGTTTTAAAAGCAGCGCGGACTTCGGGGCGGAACAATGCATCGTCTACCCAGCGTTCGGGTTTGTACACGTCGATCTCGGTCGGCATCACATTATAGTCGCCAGCCATCACCACGGGCACGCCAAATTCCATTAACTCGGCGGCATGAATGGTCAGTCTTTCGAACCATTTCATTTTATAGTCCAACTTGGGTCCGGGAGCAGGATTGCCGTTGGGTAGATACAGGCACGCAACCAGTATTCCGTTAACGATCGCTTCGATGTACCGGCTGTGCAAATCCTCTTCATCGCCGGGCAACGCCCGCCGTACTTCCTGCAGCTCTGCATTGCGGGCCAATATTGCTACACCGTTCCAGCTTTTTTGTCCATGCCAAATCGCATTGTAACCTGCATCCAGTATCGCTTGTTCAGGAAATTTCTCCTCCGGGGCTTTTAATTCCTGCAAACAAACTACATCCGGCTGGCTTTCAGCAAGCCAGCGAAGCAGTACCGGCAGACGTCCATTTACTCCATTGACATTATATGTGGCTATTTTCATAAAAAGATCAGTTTTATCATTTGATCTGAATGTATAAAAATCAAGCCCTTAATTTAATCAATGTATCATTCCCTCGCTGGTGTAATCTCTAAATTGGCAAAAGAACCATTCGAAGAGTTACCAGTCCAGAGGGCGATGTTACCCGAGGCCAGGGTGCCTAAACGCTCCACTTCCAGGCACGGGTCGGTCGCATTGTTAACAAAAACCTTCACGGATTTGCCATTGACGATGATTTTCGCGTGAAACCAGTCCTCTGCGTCTGGCACGGGATTCACCCTTTTTTCATACTTGCCCGGCGTATCGGCCCGAAGCTTTTCCCAGGGATAGTCAGGCATCGACACATATTGAACTGCTCTCAGTCTGCGAGCTGTGTCAGGGTTCATAAAGTTGAATGGACGAAAATAAACTACTTCATAATGTTTCGCATCCTGAACATGGAAGGCCACGCCCACAAAACTTTTTTGCAGCACATTCCTTCCTTTCACGTCAAATTCAATAGTACCATTGACAAATGAATGATCTTTTAACGTCACGAGACCATCATTGACGGCTTCATTGACCCGAAGTACTTTCTTGCCGGATTCAGTGATGATTTCAGTTTTTCTGTTGGTTACATTCCAAATGTCGGGCGAATGGAGATCGGGGCGGACAGTTTGGGCAGATGCCTGGCAAGCGAAGAGATAGATCAGAAATAATGTTACCAAGGATTTCATAGGCTAATCGATTTGACATTGAGTTAAAGACTCCTGCAAAATTCGGTTAAATGGTCTATTTTTGATTGTTCAAATTCAAGTCAAATCAGTGCAAATTATTTTCTGTTATCCAAATGGCCAAAAACGGAGAAGAACCTGAAATAAACCGTTGCCTGCTGCTGATCGAGTCGAAACTGGGCTGGGGAAGCAGTGAGGGCTGGGTCCACTATGATTTTGAAAAACTGAGCGACATTGTCAATGACAGTACCGGCGTCCGGCTGAGTACTTCTACATTGAAACGTATTTGGGGAAAACTGAAATACGACCACGCGCCCACGCTTACTACATTAAATACCCTGGCGCAATATGCCGGTTATGCGGATTGGAGGGATTTCAAGCGAAATGAGGCCGTGGTAACAGACATTACCCACACCAAAATTGACGGGGATAGCACTTCGCAAACCATTGAGCCAGTATTGCCCCCAGCGGACCCGCCACGGACTCCTGCCATGCCGGTTAAGCCCAAACATTTCCAATATTATTGGTTTTTGGCGCTGGTACCGCTCTCCCTGCTTGGTTATACATTGATTTCCTCGAAACAAAATTCGCTGGATAGCAGTGCATTTTCATTTCGTACGGATAAAATGGTCGCGGAAGGAGTCCCCAATTCAGTCGTCTTTCATTACGATGCCCGGGCTGCCGTGACCGACTCTGTTTTTATCGTGCAAACCTGGGATATCACCAGAAAGCGGCTGGTACCAAAGGACCGGCATGAACATTCGGCGATCTACTATTACCCTGGTTTTTTCAACACCAAGCTGATTGCCGATAACCAGATCGTTAAGGCACAGGATCTGTGGATTACGTCCAAGGGATGGCTTTGCCTGGCAGAGGATGAGCCGGTACCGCTTTATTTTAAAAATGAGGAATGCCAGAAAGACAGTATGGTGTCAGTAGAAGAGGAGCTTTTGAAAAAATATAACCTGTCACTTCATCCCAAACCACCCAGGATCCGGTTTTTCAATCAGCGCGATATGGGCGATCTGATGAGCGATAATTTCACTTTTGAGACTACTATTAAAAACAATTTTGACCAGGGTACCAACACCTGCCAGCCGGTTCAGGTGCTCATTCAATGTAAAAACGATATCATTATCATCCCACTGGCTGCCAAGCCTTGCATTGGTGATATGTCGCTCGCTTTCTGCGGGGCATATATAAGTAGCAAAGACGCAGATCTGTCGAAATTTGGAGCCAACCTCACTGAATGGACCAAGCTGCGGGTGGAAACCGTGAACAAGCATGCAACATTGTTTGTAAATGGTGTGAAGGCTTATTCGCTTACTTTTCCAAATAAGACTACCGGGATTGTAGGCGTGCAAATGCGGTTTAACGGTACCGGCGCGGTGAAAGACACCTGGTTTGAGAGCAAAGGAAGGGTGATCAGATTATAGTATGACCAAGGTTTTGCAGGGCTTAACAAAATAATAATTTGTTTAATCAGATTAAAAATAGCCCGATCTCCCTTTTAATGGTAATACCTTAAATCTTTAACCTGGAAAAATGGAAAAACCGAATACAAAAAACGAACAATCTGCTTCGACGAGAAGGGATTTTATTAAAGCTTCGACCGTTGCCGCAGCGGGTATCATGATCGTCCCGCGCCACGTGCTGGGCGGGAAAGGTTTTACAGCCCCAAGCGACAAGCTTCTGGTAGCCGGTGTTGGGGTAGGAGGTAAAGGAACTTCCGACCTTGCCAATTTCGCGAAAAGCGGTAAAGCCGACATCGCATACCTCTGCGACGTGGACGACCGCCGCGCTGCTACCAGCGTAACCAATTTCCCAAAGGCCAAATACTACAAGGACTTCCGGGAAATGTTCGATAAGGAATCCAAAAATTTTGATGCGGTTTCGGTATCAACACCCGACCATACCCATGCCGTGGTAGCCATGGCCGCCATGCAGCTGGGCAAGCACGTGTACGTACAAAAACCGATGACGCACGATATTTATGAAGCCCGTAAGCTGACGGAAGCAGCTGCCAAGTACAAAGTCGTGACGCAAATGGGCAACCAGGGTTCGTCAGGCGACGGTGTGCGTACGCTTCACGAATGGTACGACGCTGACATTATTGGCGACGTAAGCGAGGTATTTATCTGGACCAACAGGCCGATCTGGCCGCAAGGTATTCCCTGGCCGACCGACAAGCCTGCCGTTCCGAAAGAACTGGACTGGGACTTGTGGCTGGGAACGGCTCCTAAAAAAGATTATGTTGAAAACCTGATCCCTGGTAGCTGGAGAGGCTGGTGGGACTATGGTACCGGCGCATTGGGCGACCTGGGCTGCCACCTGATGGAGGCTCCGTTCCGCGTGCTTGGACTGAAATATGCGACGGATATGCAAGCCAGCGTAGGCAGCGTGTTCACGGCATTTGGCAAAAGAGGCGTGTTCCCTGACAGCTGCCCGCCGTCAAGCCACGCGACATTGACTTTCCCGAAAACCCCAAAAACCAAAGGCCCGGTGATCATGCACTGGATGGACGGTGGTATCAAGCCGGAACGTCCGGAAGAGCTGGGACCAAATGAATTGTTCGGTGACGGTAACAGTGGTATCTTGTTTGTGGGTTCAAAAGGCAAGATGATGGCCAGCGAATATGCCGCTAATCCCCGCCTGCTGCCACTTTCGAAAATGCAGGAAGTGAAAGTGAAACAAAAATTTGCCCGTGTGCCCGGAAGCGCCGAAGGTCACTATGCACAATGGGTGGAAGGATGTATCGCAGGATACGGCAAAATGGAACTGAGCTCGCCGTTTGAGCTGGCTGGCCCATTGACCGAAGCGATCCTGGGAGCCAACCTGGCGATCCGCGGTGCTGATATGCCGAAAGCAAGAGAAGACGGAAAAGGCTTTACGTATCCTGGAAGCAACATGAAAATGCTTTGGGACGCGCAAAATATGAAGGTTACCAACTTCGACGAAGTAAACCAGTATGTCCGCCGCAACTATCGCGAAGGATGGAGCCTGGGCGTGTAACTTTTGAATTGAAATAAAGAAGAGCCGGAATATTTTACATTCCGGCTCTTTCTGTAATCAGTGGGTTATTTTACAATCAATTGAGATTCGGATCAAAAAGTAGCGGGAAAAATTGTCCGTCCAGTTTCTGGTCTTTGGTAACGACGGGCACGCCAGCAAGCAGTTCCTCGTCCGTTTGCGACGTGGTACCGTCGCTGAACACATTCAGCACAAAAGCCCTTCTGGATCTTTCCGACTTGTTTTCATAAGAGCCGTGTACCATGAGCGGATGATGAAATGTGCCGTAACCTTTCTTCATTTCAATGGGTACCGGTTTAAATTCTGCCCTTTGCTCATCGGTCAGGTAGGCCATGAGACCTTCCATATCGCCAGCCAGCTCCGGCTTGTCCAGCAACCCCCAGCGGTGACTTTTGGGTACATAATAAAGGCATCCATTCTCCACACTCGCATCGTCCAGGCCGGTCCAGCAGGTAAGATGCTGCATGGGGACCGTGCGCGTCCAGTACGAATAATCCTGGTGCCAGGCCACCACGCCGCCGTGATGTGCAGGCTTACAAAATAACTGATCATGCCAGAAACGGACAGCAGTATCACCAAGCAGCTGGCTCGCCGCCATGACAAAAGCGGGGTTCCAGAGTACATCGTGAAAGCCCACCGTAACCCTCCATGCACCCAGTGCGTGCATCAGTACCGAGTTCGGATCGCTGGATTCATTGGAATGAAACTCATAAAATAAATGATGGCCGGGGTGCGCCGGGTTGGTATTAATGGTCAGTTCCAGATTCAGAACATCTACCTGCCAGGGTTCCAATAATTTAATGTTGGACAGGTAACCATTTTCGTGAAAGAAACTGATTTGCTCGTCGGTGAGCCGGTACTGGGCCCATTCATCAGACGAAAGGGGTTGTTTAAAAAGGTCGGATACCAGTTCATGGTATCCGGACAGGTCAGTGGTTTCTAAAATCATGGGTTTAGGAATAGTCGCTATGAATAAGCATAGACAAATATCGGCGAAACAGTTTCTGGTCGCATTGCCGATATTGATCAATTAGTTGCTTATTTTGTAGAGTTATTTTTTTATCAAACTATAATTAATGCATAATAGGCAATGTACAATGCAGTAATTCATGAAAGCACTTTTTGAAAGAACCCAAAGATCACCTGAAAACTCATTCACCGTGTTTCTCCATGAAGTGGACGAATTCGACGCGCCGTGGCATTACCATCCCGAATATGAGCTCACACTGATCCTGAATAGTCAGGGTGTACGTTATGTAGGCAACAGTATGGAGAATTTTGATGCAGGCGACTTGGTGATGGTGGGCCCTAATCTGCCGCATTGCTGGAAAAATACCGGAGAAAACCCTGGAAAAGCGCGTGCTGTGGTAGTGCAATGGTCGGAGGACTTACTGGGGGCTGGCTGGACCGAAAATCCCGAGTTTAAACCCATTCAGCGACTTTTGCAGCTGTCGGGCCAGGGTATACGGTTTAGCCCAGCGGTTTCGGAACGGGTTCAGGACTGGGTACAGAGCTTACCGACATTACCTCCCTTTCCAAGACTGATGCGATTGCTGGAAATACTTGATTTCCTTGCCGGTGCTAGCGATTTAGAGCTTTTATGCGAACAAGGTTTTACCTATCCACTCAATTTTGACGATAATCAAAGGATCAATCTGGTGTATGGCTACATTAGGGAGCACTATCAGGATAAGGTCACCCTGGCGCAGGTCGCGGAACTGGTACATATGAGCGAAGAGGCGTTCTCCCGGTTTTTCAGCAAGATCATGCACAAGCCTTTATTTACTTTTTTAAATGAATACCGGATCACGATGGCCAGCAAAATGCTGATCGAAACCGACATGCAGATTGCCGAGATCGGCTATGCGTGCGGATACGATAGCCTGCCTTTCTTTTACCGGCAGTTCAGGAAATTTGCCCAAATGGCGCCCTTGGGCTACCGCAAGCAGTTTCGGGAAATGACAAAACAGCCTGATCAGACGGAATTCTTTGTTTAACTGTGCACAATGTTACATACCTACGGTATTTGAAACCTCATTCATGCTGCCTTGCTACCATTATTACGTCCCTGACGGGACTTGTCCTTCATATTGAATGGATTCCATTCAATATATTAGTAACATTTATTTTCTTGCCCAACTCATTCCAATAATCTCAACTCCGATATTTCACAACTAACATCCCCTGCATCACCCGCCAATGTGCCGGGAAAGAACATATAAATGGATAGTCTCCGGCCTGGTCAGGTGCTTTGAATTCTAAACGATAACTCTTCCCTGAATTCACAAGCGGCGTGGCTAAAAGTACATCCGTTGAGGCCGGGACGGAGTTTTTTTCAAAATCATCTTTCAAACTGGCCATCGCGTCGGCGGCTTCCTACTCGTCCAGCCAGGCTTTGAAAGCGGGCGCTTTTTCCCTGCTGACCATAATTTCCTGGGCAGTTTCGGGGCGGAGCTCTACTTTGAGTTTGCCATTGAAATAGGTGTAGATCTTCTGAATGGCGGTGATGCGGCCGATGAACTGGCGGTTGAGCCGGAAAAAGCTGAGTGGATCGATCATTGATTCCAACTCTTCAAGATTGTAGTCTACCAGAAACTGCCGACCATCGCTGGCCACCAGGCAAGACATTTCATTGGCCGTATAGAAGTACGCCACCTGTTCCTGATGTATAGGGACAAGCTGCTCGCCGTTTTTGACCAAAAACCTGGTTTTATAAGTCCTGCGGCTCATTTCCAAACTATCGAGCATGGATTCCACTTTTTGGGCATAGGCCTGAGGCGAAAAATCCTGCTTGAAATTCTCATACTTCTTGATCGCCTCTTCCAGTTCGGGTAGCTTAATGGGTTTCAGGAGGTAATCAATGCTTTTTACTTTGAATGCCTTGATCGCGTACTCGTCGTAGGAAGTGGTAAATATGATAGGACTGTGTGCCGGAAAATCTTCAAAAATCTGAAAACTAAGTCCGTCGGAAAGCTGAATGTCGGAAAAAATAATGTCCACCGTCTGCCCGGATTTGAACCAGCGCTTGGCCGATTCGACACTTTCCAGCACACCGGATATCTCTATACGAGAGTCCAGTTTTTTGAGCAATTTTTCGAGCCGCTCGGCTGCGGGATATTCGTCTTCAATGATCAATGCTTTCATATTCATGGCAATGGGCTCCTATGCATGCGCCAGCAGTGGAGCAAGAAAATGATTTTAAACCAACTGGCTGATCAATGGAATTTTGACCGTAAACAACTCGGAGCTTTGAATGATCTCTACCCGTCGCTCGGTGAGGAGGCTGTACCTGTTTATGATATTTTGCAGCCCTACCCGTGTCGATTTTTCAAGTATCGTCTTCTCCTGAATATTATTTTCAACAACAAGATATTGATTTCCTTCCTGCCTGATGCTGATTTTCAATGGATTATCCTTGGAGGCAATGTTATGCTTGATCGCGTTTTCAATGAGCATCTGAATGCTGAGCGGCGTCACATGCTGCCGGTAAGTATCCGGCGAAATGTGCTTTTCCACTAGCAGATTGTCCCTGAACCTGATCTTGTTGAGATAAACGTAGGCATCCAGAAAAGTGATTTCCTCGTCGAGCTGCACCGTATTTTTGCTCCTGCTCACGAGCACATACCGGTATACATCCGAAAGCCTTTCCAGGTATTGCTGCGCATCCACATTGGTATCGTCGATCAGTGCGGCAAGGGTGTTCATGCTATTGAAAAGAAAGTGCGGGTCCAGCTGATTTTTAAGTACAGCGAGCTGGGTTTCAATGCCTTCCCGCATCAGTGACTCGGTTTTCCTTACATTCAGTTTCCAGGCTTCGAAGAAATAAATAGCTTCATAAACCAGGTACACAAGCAGGGTAGGTAGTAAACTGATCCGGAAGCCCAGCAGGATGCCAGTCCGGGCGTTGAATGTCTTGCAAAGGATCTCATCGAGGATAAATGTGGTCGCAAGCGTGTAAGCAAGTGCCAGTACCGCTTCAAAAAGCAGCCTTTTGGTGGTTTGGCTGTAATTCGGGAAAATGCGGCGCATAAGCATGATAATGTACCGGTTGCCTTCCCAAAGCGCCACCGTAATCACGAACGAGATGCCAACAGAAAGCATGTAATTGGCGCTTAGTCGCCGAAAATCATCGAAACTCAGCACCATAGGAATGATCAAAGAAAGCAACGGGATGCCGATCAGACGCATTTTTGCATCATTGAGCTTGTATAGGGATTCACTCATTGTTTTCTCCACGTCGTTTTCTTTGACCTTAAAATTCGCAAATAAATACTAACATTAGACCATTCGGCAAGGCTAAAATGTGAACCTGAACATGGGTACCGGGAAAAATCCCTGCTGATACTCGGTCGCCATGCTGTTGGTACGCGGGTTGTAGGTTTGCTGGAATATGTTTTTGGCAGCGCTCACATTTTGCAGGTCCAGCGACGCTTCAATGGTGCTTTTGCGCAATTCTTTACGATAGGTAAGTCGTACGTCCGTCCTGAAATATGCGTTCTGGCGTTGAGAAAAAGCATTGCGTTCGTCGTACACGGCCCCGCCGCGACGTCGCGATTCTTCCAGGTTCAATGGCGAAATGTATTTCCCACCCACAAAAGTGGTTTTGATACTGGCGCTCACAATATTATTTGCACCAATTTTAATTTCCTTACCTGCCAGAATATTGAGTACATAATGGCTGTTAAATGCTGTGTTTCGCTGAATTCCGTCGCTTCCTTTGTATTTCGAATCAAATAATGAGGTCGTGATCAGGAAATAGTAGCCGCGGTTGAAATACCTTTCCAATGTAAGTTCCACGCCATAATTCCTGCCGGTGCCTTTATTGATAAGGCTGTCCTCGTCCATATTTCCAAAATCACTGCCGGTATTGAGCACTGAAAACGACGAGCTATTGCGTTCGACCGGTACATTGAAAATGGACTGATAGTAAGGTTCCACTTTTAGCAAAAGGTTTTCAGTCAGCCGGTTTTCGTAACTCAGCACAAAATGGTGACTTTTTGTAAAATCCAGCTTTTTGTTGGTATAAATCGGCCCCGCAGGTGTTGGCGTCTGCACATAATAGGCGTAAGTACTCTGCGCCTGGCTATTCAGCCCATATCCTGCGCTCAGCGACTGACCATTCAGGAAAGTGTATTGAAGACCGAACCTTGGCTCCACAGCGACCTGGTTATTCAAACTAAAATGCTGCGCGTGCAAGCCCGTTGTCAGTTGTAAGTTCTTGTTGATCCGGTACTTCCATTGTCCGTAAGCCTGCGTGATGATGTTGCTTTGGTCTTTGACATTCACCCGAACGGTATCAAATTGGCCGGCATTGTAAATATTTCTGTTAAAAAGATCAAAATTGAGCAGGTCCACGGTGACACCACCATATAAGCTGTGCTTTGTATTGATCTTGTGCTTCATATTCAGCACTGCCGAGTATTTGCGGGTTTTAAATCTGGCCTCACCGCTCAGGAAAGCCTCTCTGGTAACAATGCTGATAGAATCGCCGCTGAAAACCTGGCTGGTTGTACTGGCTCCCAAAGTTAGTTTAGCAAATGTTTTAGGTGAGAGTGTATGTTCGTAGCTCACACCGAAGATGTTAGTACCGTATTTTACCCTGGTGTTTGAGTTTTCGGTACCGTATAAATTGGTGTTGGTTGTATCGACTTCGTTGCCTAGAAAGGTCACATCGCTTTGTCCCACAATACCGAAAAGCGTCAGTTTTCCCTTGGTTCCGGTCGGTACTGCTACTTTGAAGTTCAGATCTGAATAGTCAGGAACCGCGCTGCCTGTGCCGAAATTGATACCAAGCGCTTTGAAAAGGCCCAGTGTTGAGTAACGGTAATTGACCAGGTATGAAGCTTTGGAGTTTTTGGAGAATGGCCCTTCTGCCCCGACTTCAAAACCATTGAAACCAACCTGTCCCAAAAACTCATGTTTGGCATTATTACCTTCCCGCAAACGCAGGTCAAATACGGCTGACAATGCATTGCCATACTGAGACGGAAATGCGCTGGTCAGAAAATCTGATTTATCTAATGTGTTGTTATTGAGCATACTGACGGGCCCTCCCGTACTTCCTAGCGACCCGAAATGGTTTGGGTTGGGAATGTTGAGTCCTTCCAACTGCCACAGCATACCGGTAGGGGAGTTGCCGCGCACGACTATATCATTACGTGAATCGTTACCGGAAACCACGCCGGCATAGTTGGCCGCCATACGCGAAGGATCGCCCAGCGCGCCCGCGTAACGTTTGGTATCTTCCACATTGAAAGAGCGGCCGCTCACCAGCGCCAGTTCATTGTTGGTTTTGGTCTTGTCGTTTTTTCTGTCAGATGTGACCACTACCTCGCCCAGTTCTTTGACCATTTCAGTCAATGTCACATTCAGGACGACTTCCTTTCCTGCGGTAACGATAATATTGGAAAGGCGCTGTTCTTCATAACCGACGGAAGTGATTCTGAATGAATGTCTTCCGGTAGTAATGCCCGTTATTTTGAATTCTCCGTTCACGTCTGTGATCGCACCGACGGGGTTTGCGCCTTCCGCCTGAATGAGCATGACCGACGCGCCAATGACGGGTGATTGCGCCACCTCGTCACGGATTACGCCGCGGATCGTTTGAGTTGCCAGCTGGGCCTGCAGCGGACGAAATGCAAAGAGGCCGATTAAGAGTAGCAAGAAATTTTTCATGTCCAATTATTTAATTAATAACCGGACAAATTTGCGAAGGGGTGTTTTTGGAAAAAACGACACCTGGGGTCAAGTGTCGTTTACAGCGGTTAAACCGGAGTATATTGGGGTTCTTTAGTTTCCAGTTTAGTGGCACTCAGGTAACTAGTACCGGAGAATACCTCAGCGAGGTGATCCCGGTAATAGTCCAGGTCGCGGTTGACGTCCGCATTTTTTTCAACGTCGTGAAAATGAAAGCTTTTCAGAGGGTTCATTCCGGTAAATGCATTCATGCGGTGGAAACCGAACATTGGGCCATCGTCTACGCTAGTTTCATTGAAAAATTCTCCCGGTAATGTAAATGCCGTCGCAGGCGCGTTCCAGCTGGTAGTAAGCATGTAGTGTTTGCCGTGCAGCTGTCCACCAGTGCCGTAATTGATGGCGGGGTTGTCGAATTTGCGTCCGTCGCTGTGGTAAATGCCTTTGTTATGACCGGCTGTAAATACGACGTCAATGTATTTTTTGAAATCGTGCGGCAGCTGGAACCACCAAACCGGCGTGTGGTAGATCACCACGTCCGCCCAGTTGTATTTTTCGACTTCTTCGGCAGGGACGTAACCTTTGCTGATATGTGTCGTGCGGACTTCAAAATCTTTATTTCCTTGAAAAAAGGCCTCTGTGGTTGCTGTGACGGAGTTATTATATCTGCCTCCTGAATGTCCGAAGTTTTGGCCGCCGTTAATGATGAATATTTTGGTCATGTCTTTTTGTTTTTCAAATTGCTATGGCACAAAATTACCGGCAGATTAGTTATTATAAAAATAACATAAATCATACATTTGTATCATTATTATAATACTATAAAACAATGGTCAATCTGGAATGGTACCGCACTTTTAAGGCTATATATAAAACCGGGACGCTTACCGGCGCTGCCGAAGCACTTTTTATTTCTCAGCCGGGCGTTAGCCTGCATTTGGGCTCGCTCGAAAGTTATGTGGGTTACAAGCTGTTCGACCGCACAGGCCGTCGCATGATCCCGACCGAGCGGGGCAAGGTCTTGTTTAATTCCATTATCGAACCATTGACCCGGCTGGAAGACACAGAGAAGAACTTTCAGAAAAGCACTGAAAAACATACGCCCACGATCAGCGTAGGAATGTGTTTTGAAACCTTCCAGATCACGCTGGAACAGTACATTTCGACATTACCTTTCAATGTGATCATCCGTTTTGGGGAGTACCGGGAAATGCTCGATCAGCTTGATAAAGGCATTCTGGACCTGATCATCACGCCTCAAAAAGGCACATCACCGAATATTGAGCATGAGGCTTTTTCTTCGGAAACCATTGTAATGGTCTGCGGTAACGAGGTGGACGACACGGCTTTTCACGAATTGCTTAAAAAGAAAGACAAAGATGCGATCCTGGCCTGGCTGAAAGAGCAGAAATGGTATGGAACGACCAGCGACATGGAGCATTTGTTCCGGTTTTGGCAGCTCAATTTCAACAGTAACCCCGACTTCCGGCCTAATTACATTGTTCCAAACATCAATTCCATTGTGCGTTGCCTCACCGGCGGGAATGGCCTGGCGGTGATCCCCGATTTTCTTTGCCGCAAAGAAGTCGAAAACGGGCTGATCAAGGTGTTGTGGGAAGGTTCGCCCAAACTCAAAAACACATTGCACTTCGCCACCCGAAAGCGGACACAATATGGCAGCGAGATCGCGCTGATCAAGAATTTGTTTAGAAAAGTAATGGTGGAAGAATAGTATTAATATTCAAACCAGTTTTTGCCTCAAAGCCTTTGAAACCGCTTCCTGAGAGGAATTGACATGCAACTTTTCGTAGATTTTCCGAATGTGTGAATTGACGGTGTTAATGCTGATGAAACAGGTCTCCGCGATCATTTTGTAACTCTGGCCGTCGACCAGGCATTTCAATATCTCCTTCTCACGTTTGGAAAGGTCATAAAATTCCGGCTCAGGCTGGTTCACAGACTGAAAAAACGACAAAACCTTACGCGCAATGCTGGGGCTCATGGGGGAGCCACCGGTGTAGACTTCCGCAATGGATTCCAGGACCTGATCGGGCGAGGTACCTTTGAGAATGTAGCCCGACGCCCCGGCGCATATGGCCGCGAAAACTTTGTCTTCGTCCTCAAATACAGTTTGCATTAATATTTGAAGGCCCGGAAATTCCTTTTTAATGGTTTTAACCGCTTCGATACCTGATACTTCCGGCATTTTAATGTCCATGATAATCACGTCCGGCTTGGCGCGGGCAACCTTTTGGAGTACGTTGAGGGCATTGGAAAAAACACCGCTCAGCAGGTAATCATCACTGCCATCAAACAGCAGCGAAAGGTTATCGGTAAAGGTTTTATTATCGTCAAAAATGGCTACCCGGATCATGATATTTAAGACTAAAATGTTAGAATTGAACGACTTCGCGTATCAAAGGTCAATAAAGGCGTTCACACAGTCAATAGCGAATTCATGCGATGGGAATGACCATTTTTACCTGCGTTCCATCGCCTGGTTTTGAAACAATTTGCAGGTCACCACCGATCTGCATGGCCCTGTTTTTGAGGTTTCGCAGCCCGTTTCCTTCATTCAAGGAGTCATCGTCAAATCCTTTCCCATTGTCACTGATAAGGATCCATACGTGATTTTTTTCCTTCTGTACGGCCATGGTTACCTGCGTCGCGGCCGAATGTTTGGCGGCATTGACGATACTTTCCTTGAAGATGAGGAACAGGTTTCGCTGTATTTCCAGACCCATTTGCCAGTGTCCGGTGTCTTTGGTTGTGAACTTCAGCTCTATTTTTTTGCTTTGAAGGACTGACTCTGCGAACGATTTGACCTTCTCAAAGAAGTCTTCCGCCTTATCATTCTGAGGGTTAATGACCCACACCACGCCTCGCATCGTCTGCATCATTTCCTTGGATTCGTCCATGATCCGTTCCAGTATCGGGCGGATCTCTTCCGGTTTTTTTTCAAATCGCGACCGCGCCATTTCACCCAAAAAAGTAATGCTGCTCAACGCCGTACCCACATCGTCGTGCAGGTCGGCAGCGATTTCATTCCGGATCTTTTGCAGGCGGATCTGGTTGCGGAGGCGGTACATTCTGATAAAATAAAGAATGATCCCAAGTATCAACAGCGCATAGGCGGCGATCATGGGCACAAACCACGGCCTTTGCCAGAAAGCTTCGTCCAGGTGAAACGGCAGAGAGGCAATGCGTTCGGGATAGTTGAGGTTTTTGACTTGTAATGTATAATCCCCACCGAAAAGATTGATATAATTGACAATGGTATGTTTGCCGTTTTCATGCCAGCGTTTGTCGAAACCATCCAGTCGATATGCATAACGTGCATTCAATGAATCTTTTATATCAATAAATCCGATGATAATGTGCGTCTGGTTGTAGAGAAGTGCAATAGGCTTGCTAATGTTATAGCTGGAATCCTGCTCTTCATTGGTAGCCAGAAAGGAAGTAAACTGAATGTCCTGTGCCTGTACGAGGTTGCACAAAAAGATGCAGGCCACAACCATTGGAGCCAGCCTTTTAAAGACAAATCTGGCACATTTACTTTTCGAATTCTGGCATTTGGTCAAGGCTGGGCAGTTTGGGTTTGACAGACAGAATGATCACGATCAGGCAAATAATCTTGATCAGGTTATAGGCGGGAATGATCTTATCCCACAGCAGGTCCATGAAATTATCTGAAAAATAGGCCGTCAGAAAATTGCTCATGACATCGATAAACAGGTTGACACAAAAATCAATGAGCAGTACCAGCACCAGGAAAAACAGTGGCTCGTTGATGTGAGAGCTGTTTCTGAGGCGGTCGGTAATGTAAATGCCCGATAATGCCATCATGATCACATCGTATGGAATGGTCGATCGCAATTGAAATTCCTGAATACCATACATGATAATATAAAGCCAAACCACGATCCAGATCAGAATGGACAGCCCGGTAATGAGCTTTGGGTTGACGATATGTTTCAGGAGATTTTGAAAGATCATTCCAAATATTACACTACCTAGCAAAGGCATGCAGTAATAAGCCACATTGCGCAATTGCAGCTGAGCGAGGACGGTAACAATAAAAACAGAACAGGCCGAACCAATGATGTACAATCGGAAAGTGGTGTCCAAATGCCGCCACTGCCAGGCACCGGCCAGAATCGGCAGGTACCACAGGTAGGAGCTGATCTGGGCGAGCTGGTCAAAAATATTTTGTATCAGCGCAAGCATGGTTACCTGGGTAGCCTGCGTACACAGGAAGAAGTCATGTTGGGCGTGCTGCCGTCACCCACTGGCGGTGGCTCGGACGGGTTGTCGGGGTCGATGGACACTTGCCTGGTCAGAAACGGCCGACCGGTAGAGAACGGCAAGGTTCCCCAGACGCTTTCGCGCGGATAGTCCTCAATCGTTGCATCCTGGTTTTCGGCCCCGATGGCAATGATATGCATGATTTGAAAGGGTTCATGATTCCGGCTGGCCGATCCGTAACCCAGGAAAAACTTGATTCCTATCCCATTTCCCTCTTCATTCCAAAGCTGGTCAATCAGCGCGTTTTTACCCAAAAAATAACCAGTGACCGAGGTTTGCAAACTGATAGCCCTGAGCCCCCGGCTAGTAGCGGCAGACCTGGATACGCCGGCACCGACAGCTGCGAACACATGGGGCGGGAGGATAATACTAAACTCGGGCGTCACCTGCCGGAACCTTGCTTCGAAATTTTTGCGGAGCTCCTGATAGTAGCTGTCATTTACGTCCATGACGTATGCCTGCGTCTTATCGCCTCTATTAAAGGAAACCGAGGCGAAATCGACCAGTTCGAAAGTCTTGGTAGCACGCTTGAACACGGGCATGGTTTGAGACACCTCATTATATTGTTCAAATATCTCTGGTTTATTGGTTAATGATGCCCTGCGCATCAGCAGCAGCATTTTATTGTTTTCATCGAGGCCGAAATAGACATTCAGCCCGTCGAATTGAAAGTCGGTAGTGAAATCTTTGCCAGGATTGGGGCCATTGCGGTTTTCGGTCAGCAGCTCTTCCAATGTGGTTTTGTCAAGAAAGAAAGAGGCTTGTGAAACATCAATGTTCTTGCTGGTTCGTAATCCCTCAAATCCGGTAATGAGATCGAGAGCTTCCTGTTTGGAAAGCGGGTCAAAAGCATGGTGGGCAGGTGTGATCAGATTAGATACCCTAACAAGACCTCTTGAAGACATAGTGCTGAACGGTTTAGGTTAAACATCTTATTATCTTTTAAAATAATATAGAAATTATCGCATTGTCAATGCGTTGATTTCGGGATATTTACGGGTAAAAATACGTGTAAGCTTATAACTCGTTTGATTAACGCCCTACTTATGCAGCTTAACGTAAGCCGAAGGCGTCATTCCTTCCGATTTTTTGAAAACCTGGTTAAATGTTGCCTTGGAGTTGAAGCCGCATTCCAGCGCAATGCCGAGAATGGATAAATGGCTGTTGGCAGGGTTGACAGCTTGTTTTTTAAACTCATTTAGGCGGTACTGGTTGATCAGCTCGAAGAAATTGCTGCCTAATTCTGCATTGATCGCCTGAGAAAGCTGATGCTTCGGGACGTCCATCATGTCGCTGAGTTCCGCGATGGTGAGGCCGGGATTGAGGTAGGGTTTTTCGCCCGCCATGAGATCCCGCAATTGGGCGGCGATCATTGTACTGCCTTCGCTGTTCAGCCCACTTTTTGAATATTTAGCGGCGGTTGGCTCCTGCAATGGTTCAGGTTTTTGGATCAAATCATTCTGGAATGGAGCAAAGGCCACTTTCTCCTGCAAAAGCTTATAGGCGATCCAGTAAACCATCACCACTACGAGTACGAAATGTGAAGGGTAAATGCCTGAAAAGAGGGGTAACTGATATTTTTTGGCATAAAAAGTGAAAAGCGCAAGAACCAGGAGCCCCAATAGCAGCCACAAAAATTCCTGCAACCAGCGGATATTGACCCGCGCATCATCCGAAAAATACTGGGAGCGTTCTCCGAGATTTCGATAGAAAAACCACAATGCCGCTGACGTAAAACCGATGTGAAGGTAATTGGTCACATGGTTCATCCAGCCAAAATCCGCCTGTACCACGGCCACAGGGTCGGACAAGTAGGCTACTTTCGCGGCGGTTCCCGACCCAAAATAAGGCGCTAGCAAGAGCAGATAAATCAGAAATGGAATGGCGTAGAGCAAATGGATGCGCCGGAAAGTAAAATTAATTTCGACGATACTTTGGGTTAGCAGCAATATCAGCGGTCCGTACAGTACAGGTAAAAGCCACGATAGCCGGCTGAAATGAGGGTATGCGACAAACAGATTTTTGACGTCCAGGCAGATCAGGAAAAGGTGAAAAACGACCAGCAGGATGAAGAATGACAGAATCCGGTTAGGAATCCTGTTAGATCCTTTGTTGTAGAGGAGGAAGATTAGAAAGCTCCCCTGTATGATGCCGGAAAGTAAAAGTGCAAAAATCAAAGTGAATGTGAAACCTCAAAAATAGCCAAATTATTTGGTCTGAACTTGTCGGCAAAGACGTTCGCGATGATTTTTCGGGGAAACATTGCGGAAAATTTTAAAAAATGAAATCGTCAATCTACACCACCATTATTGCGCTGTTCTTGTTTTTCTTCCATGGCCATGCACAGCCTGCCTACGAAAAACGCTATCCGTCCGATCTGCTGATCAAGGATCTTGCCTTTATTAAAACATCTGTCGAAGGACTTCATCCCGGGTACAACCGGTTTGGGAAAAAGGGTGAGTTTGATGCGGCTTGTGATTCTGTTCGCACTATTTTACAAAAGGATGATTCGCTGTCATTGAAAGCATTTTTCAGACTTGTTAATCCGATGCTAGTGAAAATACGCTGCGGGCACACGAAGTTTTTTGCACCCATGAAAGGCTTCCCTTTTTACTTCTATACCGATCATCTGCTCCCTGTCATTGTACGGTTTGACGATGGTGGTCGCTTACTGGTAATCAAATCAATAAATGAACGTTTCCGCGGCAAATTTCTGGAAAAGATCAATGGAAAGCCGGTCACAGAAATAGTGACGGAATTGAGAAAGCAAATGTTCACTGACGGCTTCGTGAGATCATCGGCGGACGCGCAGATCGAGCAGTATTTCAGCGCCTGGTACGCCGACTTTGTTCAGGAAGCTGAGAAATTTCAACTAACCTTCAAAGATGAATCAGGGCAGGAGACATTGTCGGAAGCGGACGGAATTTCTACTGAAACTTGGCAGGAATTGAACAAAAATACGAGTTCACTGATCTCACGGAATCGGCTGGAAATGAAAAACGATTCAGTTGCATTATTGCGGATACCTGGTTTTTATTCCAATAATGGCAATAAACATTTTATTAGTTTTCTGGATTCGAGTTTTACGGAGATTCGGAAAAAGAATATTCAGCACCTGATCGTCGATGTGAGGGATAACGAAGGCGGAAATGATGTCCTTGGAAAAGAGCTGTTTGCCCGCATGGCATTGAAAGATTTCAATTATTATGACCGGATCGAAGTGAAGGCAAAGACCAAAAAACAAGTGCCAAATCATGAGGCGGCTTACTTTCCGAAATTCATTGGTCTGGCCAGGTTCTTCATTCATAAGGATGCACAGGGAAGGCTTTTGTTCAAAAAACATAAAAATCTGGGCGCACACCACCCACGGAAAGATGCCTACCGGGGTAAAGTCTGGTTTCTGACCAATGGTTTGAGCTACTCGGTAACCTCGGAATTTCTGGCCGTGGCCAGGAGTGAAAACCGTGGCATTTTTGTGGGTGCAGAGTCCGGCGGAACTTATGAAGGAGACAATAGCGGCACGTTTGTAATTTTCAAACTACCTGCGACTTCCCTGGATCTGGGCGTTCCAGTAGGAGGATACTATATGGCTGTCAAACCTGGTCAGGAGCCTGGCAGGGGTATTATCCCGGACATCAAAGTTTTACCAACTCGCCAGGACCTGCTGGAAAACCGCGATCCGGCTATCCCATTAGTTATGGGGAAAATAGCGGGGGCCACTTACTCGATTTCACAGTAGATTTGATTAGTTCGTAAATGCAAATTCTATGCCTGAAGCATTGCGTTCATCAAAGATAATCGTACTTTGAATTCTCAATCAAACATATACTACTATGGGTAAATTTGCAGTGTCCACGAGGGCGAACGGTGAATACCAATTCAACCTGAAAGCTGATAATGGACAGACTATTTTGGCAAGCGAAGGATATTCCACCAAAGCCAGCTGTGAGAACGGAATTGAATCCGTCAGGAAAAACGCCCCGGATGATGGTCGCTACGAGCGGTTGACTTCTAAAAATGGTAAATACTACTTCTCCCTCAAAGCAGGGAATGGCCAGGTGATCGGAAGCAGCGAAATGTATGAAAGCACTGCTGGCCGGGACAATGGCATCGAATCGGTGAAGAAAAATGCCCCGGATGCCAAAATCGACGACCAAACGGCATAAATTTTAAAAAGAGGATGGTCAGGCGATCATCCTCTTTTTTCTCCTCTATCATTAATGTAGTTAGTCCAACTTTTTATAAACTCCCCGATCCATGGTGATGTTCAGCCTCATAAACATCTCTGCCATGTTAAAACCTTGCTTTTTATACTCAGCCTGCACGATTTCTTTTGCATTTTTAATAGCCTCTTCACTTTCCCAGACGGCAATGGTAATGTAAACCAGGTTCCCTTGTTGGTCAGCTCTTTCGTAGGCTGTATCTTCAATAAAACCCGGCAGTGTTTTGATCAGGTTTCTGTTAATCTTCACACGTTCGAGAAACTCCTGCTTCCCGTTTTGCGGCACATTGAATTTATCGATAAACTGAACGTTATGCGCGCTGTTAACTTTCATGATGTTGAATGTTTGTTTATGCAAACTTCTCAACAACCGAAACCAAAGTCTTGTAAAAAATCATTGATTACCACTGAACCGGAGATTTCAGAAATTCGGAAGGTGTTTGTCCGGTAAATAATTTGAAGTCTTTATTGAAATGAGGCTGGTCGAAATAACCTGCCTGAAATGCGGTATCTGCCAGGGTTTGTTTTGTAAGTCCACCGTTTACAATGGATTGCATTCTGACGATATAGGAAAATTGTTTGGGAGAAACGCCCGCTATGCGCCTGAAACGTTTTTCAAAAGCATCCTGACTGATAAAAAGCGCGTCCGCTAACTCTTTGATCCTGACAACCCCATTGGCAATGCGAATGCGATCCACAGCAGCGAGTATCAATGCGTCGGGCTTGGAATACGCGATTTTTGATTGTAGAAAGTGCTCGACCAATTGCATTCTCTGAGCATGATCATTTGCTTCCGCCAGCTGTTCTTCAAGTTCGGAAATGTTTCGGAAACCGGTAAAATGATCAAGCGAAACGCTGATCCCGTGCAACTCGTGGAGCGGTTCCCTGAAAAATGCGGCCGCACCGGTTTCCTTAAATATAACCAGAACATTAGCCGCGTTTTTAGAATAACTGATCAGTTGCCCGGACTTTCTCAAACCTGACAAAACTGAAACAGGGAGTTGATTTTGTGCATTATCATTCAAATAACTTACATTACCCCTGAACCGAAAAGCCATCACCAGCGAGGTTTCCGGCAACACCCTGTTCACCAATTCTTCGCCGGATTCAATGATCAGGTACTTTTTGATGAACGGGGCCAGCGCCAGTGATGGCTTAAAGGTCTGAATATTCATTTTAGGAATGGAATGCGATGGGTAGTCTGCTGCGACTTGATGGTAACATTCATTTTCCCAAATTTGTTACTGGTCTATCCTTCCTTTTTCATCGTCGGAGGCATTGTTATTATGTCTGCGTTTTCTGGCAAATGTGTCTTTACCAAAGCGGTAGGAGAGTGACAGCCCTACCCGTTGCGTATCGGATTCACTGGTTTGAAAGTATTCCGATTGTCTCAAACTCAGCGATCTGTTGTGGTAAATCCAGGTGTGAAAAATGTCCTCGGCACTCAGACTGATGTTACCTTTACCTTTCCATATTTTTTTCTGAATCGCCGCATTGACGCGGTACATACCCGATGTTACTGTTTGCCCGTTCAGGTCGCGGCTCGCGTAGTAGCCTCCCAGCTCGGCGGTCCAGCCATTTTTCATGGTAAAATAATTGTTCAATTCCAATCGGGCAACGTTGGTTTCAAAGCTCAGCTGCTCGGTATAAACCGGTCCCTGGATCTTCATTCTGGAAAGTCTCAGAGTTGTGTTGGTATACCACCATTTGGTCGGAGAAACAGATACGGTCGTGTTCAGCAGCACCATATAGCCATTGGCGATGTTCTCGGGGCGGGTTGTGAAAATTTCGCCAACGGCCTGGGTAGTCTGAAAAATCACGTCCGTAAACTTGTTGTAGCTCAGGCCCATGTTCAGGAATTGTTTGTGCTGGTATTTCAGTTCGATCCGGTTTTGATACTGCGGCGTCACCATCGGGTTGCCGGAACCATAGGAGTATTGATCTTTGAAAACCACAAATGGGTTGAGCAGCTGGTAATTAGGCCGGTTTATTCTTCTTACCGCCATCAGTACCAATGTGTTGTTGCCTTTTTTGTCCAATTTATAGCTCAAAAAAGCACTTGGAAACAGACCGGTGTAACTTTTGAAAAACCGCATTCCCGGTACCGAATCGTTTCCGATCTGATTGCCGCGTGCTTCGGTATTTTCAACTCTCATACCCAGCTGCACCCCGAATCGGCTCCATGATTTTTGCCCGTTGATGTAAGCTGCATTAATGTTTTCATGGTATTTGAAATGATTGGACCGGCGGTTGTCAATGGTTTGAATGCCTTCGTTTACATTGAAATGATCAAATACAATGTCGTTATCCACAATGCTCGATTTGAAGCCAGCCTCCATTTTTGCTTTGTTTTTGAGCGGATGCGTGTAGTCAGCTTTGGCAGTGTAAATGTTGATCAATGAAGGAATGTAGTATAAAAATTCTTCTCGGCCGGTAACTGCTCCTTTCGGATCGAATGTTGAATTTCGGATCGTTTGGTTGCCTTGTGAATCGTAGCGAAGATAATTGGCATCCACGGCCAGTTCACGGCCGGTAGTGTTGAACTTGTGCAGCATGTTCAGGTTAAAACCCTTGTTATCTCTCCGGTCCTGTGCCCTGTTGCTACCGCTGCCGAGTGCGTCGGACTGATGCGTGGCGTTGAAGTTAGTACTCTCATAATCAAGTGTTCCCTTTCTTTTTCCACCATTCAAATTGATGATCAAACCATAGGTTGTTTTTGGCGTTGCCGCAAAGTCCATTCCGAAATTGGCATTAAAACCATTGTTTTGGGACGTCTGATTATTGACAAGATCGACAAACGAAGAGGGCTTGGAATCAATGGTGTAAAACCGTCTGTCGTAGGCATCCAGGCTATAATTTTTCTCGTGGTTATATCCCAGATTGGCAAAAAGGTTTACTTTTTTACGGTTGTAATTAAGGTTAACGGCATCATTGTTCCGGGCATATTTGCCCATGCTCGCACCAAAGGAAACACTGCCGGTCAATCCGCCTGCACGACTTTTTTTCAAACGAATGTCAATAATCGCATTGCCTGCTGCGTCGTACCGGGCCGGCGGGTTGTCGATCAGTTCAATTTTATCGAGTACGCCGCCGGGTAGGGATTTCAGGTAAGCAGCCAGGTCCTGACCGGACATATAGGTACTTCTGCCGTCGATCAGCACCATCACGCCGCCTTTGCCGTTCAGGCTGATATCGCCATTGGTACTCACCGTTACACCCGGAGTTTTGCCCAATATTTCCAATGTATTGCTCGTGGCGCTGCTGATCATAGATTCCACATTGACAACCGTTCTGTCTATTTCCTGCACAATCAGCGGCTTTTTTGCTTTAATAGTGACCTCGTTCAGTTCAATGTCCTTGGCGGGAAGCAGGATTACGGGCGGCATCGTAATGGAAGGATGCGCTTCGTCTAAGGTAACAGACACACTGACAAACGGCTTCTGTCCCATAGCGGTGATACTGATCATATAAGTTGCCGGACTTACGTTTTTGAACCGGAATTTGCCGTCGATATCGGTGATCTCTCCCTGCACCATAGACGAGTCCGCGGCTTTCAGTAGTTTGACGGTGGCTCCCGGGATGACTTCATTGCGGGTGTCTCTCACAGCACCTGAGATCGTATTCTCGTCGGTTTGGGCGGATGCGGCAAGTATGGTAACCAGTAAAAAAATGGCAGTAAGTAACGTTTTCATGGCTATTTTATTTGCGTTGTTAATAGGATAGGTCAAATATTGACTACGCAGATCGCGACATGAAATAAATGTGTTGTAACTTCCCAAATCACTGACAGAACGGGTTTTTGGGCTGACAAAAATTTTGATACTTGCTTATCAGCTTTCCGTCAGTAAATACCGGCTGTCTGACCGGGAAAGTTGATGTGTGAACGTCGTGAAATGAATATTTGCGATTATAATGCAGATACAAAAGGAATAATGATGACCTCAATAAAGAATTTTTCCAAAAATGAGCAGATTTCGTTCGGGGTATATTTCCTTCTGACTGCCCTCACTGCGGCGCCGGTGTGGCTGGCGATACAGGCTTACCTGGAAGCATTGCATACCCATTTGGATGAGGCGGCTGCCACCGCCGCTACATTCGTTTTTTTTGCAGGCGTTTTTTTGGGCAGGTACTTTGGTTTGCTCTGGACTGCCAATAATAAAGCGGTTACCAATAAGCTGCTGGTCACGTTGGCGGTGATCATGGGTTTGAACTTTGCCTGGCTTTTCATTCATGGGGATTATCCGATGGAAAACAACCGAGCATTGGGTTTGCTGTTGTACTGGCTGCCGTTTTTATTGTTTAGCGTGTCACTCGGCATGCTTATCAAGCTGGCGCGGGGCGTCACGCAGAATCAGCTGCGCGAGGCACGGACATTGGCGGCGCACAGCGAAAGCGAGCTGCATCTTTTGCAGTCACAGCTAAGCCCTCATTTTTTGTTCAATACATTGAATAATATGTACGGGCTCTCTATCACGCAGCATGAAAAAGTGCCGGCATTGTTACTGAAACTTTCTGAACTACTACGGTATTCGGTGTATGATGCCAATGAAATTTTTGTGCCTTTGAAGGACGAACTGACTTACATTCGCAACTACATTGATTTTGAGCAGCTGAGGTTGGGAGAGCGGCTGGTACTGACGACGGATTTGGAAGAAATACTGGATTCTTCGGCCAAAATCGCTCCTATGCTCCTGATCGTGTTTATCGAAAATGCTTTCAAGCATTCCAAAAACACGGCAGAGCATCATATTTTCATTACTATTGCCATGAAAACCTGGGCGAACTACATTCTGTTTACAGTCAAAAATTCGCACAACAGAATTGTCGCCGAGGAGAAGATTACGGACAAACATAGCGGGTTTGGGCTCGCTAATGTGAGGAAAAGGCTTTCATTGCTGTACGTTGGTGAGCACGAACTTGAAATTGAGGATGGAGAGACAGAATATACGGTAAACCTGAGACTGAAAATTAAGTAACATGCAGATATTCAATTGCCTGATTGTTGACGATGAACCCATTGCGCGGGATATTATCATGAATTATTGCGGGCATTTACCGTACCTGAATGTGGTCGCTTCCTGTGGTATGGCGCTGGAAGCCAAGACAGTCATGCAGCAGCAGAAGGTTGACATACTGTTTCTGGATATTAACATGCCGGTAATGGATGGCATTTCGTTCTTGAAAACACTGAAAAACCCGCCGCAAATCATTTTCACAACCGCGTACAAGGAATACGCGCTGGATGCTTTCGACCTCTCGGCCTGTGATTACCTGCTGAAACCGTTTTCAATGGAGCGGTTTATGGTAGCCGTTGATAAGGCCATTGAAAAACTGAATCCTACTCCGGTTATTTTTCAAGAAAATACAGATCCGAAAACCGAAGATTTTATATTTATCAAAACAGACGGAAAAATCTACAAAATCCGCCACGACGACCTTCTGTATGCAGAAGCAAACGGTAACTATACCAAGATCAAAACGGTACAGAACACGCTGCTTCCTGCCATGACATTCTCCAATTTTGAAGAGCTGGTCCCGAAGTCAATGTTCCTTCGTGTCCACCGCTCTTTTATTATCAATAAATCAAAAATCGATCATATTGAGGGAAACAGGGTGTTCATTAACGACACTGAAATTCCGATTGGGAGTAATTATAAGGAGCTGTTCATGAAGCAGCTGGGTTTATCTTGACTTTGTCTTCTTTCCTTTTGATTATTAATGTTCATTGGTTGCACGCAAAAATGAACCGAATGAACATTGTCCATTCTTCTTCTACAAAGTACCGACCTTATCCCGCTTAGATTGCTGCGAAGAATCTCAATTCGAAATAGTTCGGCTGAGAATCAATTATTCCACCTTCTAAACAAGTGGATTGAATGAATTCCAAATTAAGAGTTAAGGCTTCTGTTCAAGAATATTCCGAAGGATTTGACCTGGACGAGCAATCGGGGGACGACGCCTTTGTAGACCTCCATCCGTTCGGCCAGATTGACCGGAATGTTGTTCAATGTGGCGCTGGCCATTACTTTCATAGGTACGCCGTCGATGAAAAATTTAATCGCTTTTCCCGCCAGACCATTGATCGAAAGGTTGAAATCCGAGCCCATTCCGCCTTCCTCACGGACTTTCACGCCGACAGTCCGGTTGAGTTTCTGGTTCAGATCGGGGTGAGTCCCGGCTTTCACGGATAAAACCTGCGAAATGTCCTTGTGTCCGACAGCTGATATTCGTAATGTGTAATCAATGGTTTGACATTTGAGATTGAGAAAAAACCATCGTTGTTGGCAAAGGTCGCTGGATAAATAAAATGGGTATTTTTTGACCGTTCGTTGTGAATCTCTGAGTGAGGCGGCGGGATTTAATATATTTGAACTTTTCACACACACTTGTTTATGCAGGAATATACCATTGGCAGGTTTATCGATCCTTTCACGGATTTTGGGTTTAAGAGGTTATTCGGTTCAGAGCCGCATAAAGAGTTATTGATTGATTTTCTCAATCAGCTTTTTCTAGGGGAAAGGCATATCGTCGACCTGGTTTATAGTAAAAATGAACATGTTGGTCAACTTCTCGAAGATAGAAGGGCCATATTTGATCTGTTCTGCACAGGGCTCGACGGCGAGCAATTCATTATTGAAGTACAGCGACTGAGGCAGCAATATTTTAAAGACAGATGTGTGTATTATACATCGTCGTTGATAAGGGAGCAGACTCCGGCGGGAGTACATCGTTGGGACTACCGATTGAAACCGGTTTATTTGATCGGTTTAATGGATTTCACATTCGAAGATTCCCTGCCGGATCAATATTTACACAAAATACAACTGACAAGATTGGGCACCGGCGAAGTATTTTATGACAAGCTGGGATACACCTTTATTGAGATGCCCAAGTTTAGCAAAACTGAGTCAGAGCTCGTTACGGAACTGGACAATTGGTTCTTTTTGTTAAAAAACCTGAGCAAATTGGATAAAATTCCTGTATTTTTGAGAAAGCCTGTTTTTAGTAAATTGTTTAATATCGCAGAAGTTTGTAAGCTAAACAAAGCAGAAAAAATGGCATACGACGCAAGTTTGAAATATAAATGGGATTGGGCTAACTCGTTGGATTATATCCAGAAAGAGGGTTTTGAGAAAGGCGTGCAGGAGGGAATGGAAAAGGGAATCGAGCAAGGAATCGCTGAGGGTAAATTGGAAGAAAAAATGACAGTTGCCCGCAGTATGAAAAAGAAAGGGCTGAGTAATTCCCTGATTGCAGAACTTCTGGAACTTTCTGTAGACGAAGTTGAAAGACTAGAAGCCTAACTTAGCGCAGTCGATCAATTCGCAGGATGTAGTCGACGTTTCCAGTGAATTGCAGCCATTTTTCTAGTTTGTCATCTTTATTATTGTAAACCCATACAAAGTTTCCTGCCCGATCGGAGCTGGTTGTAATATAACGAGGCCCTTTTCGTGGATTACACATTTCCTTGCCGGGCCTTTCTCCAGAGGCAAATCCAGCTTCGTAGTGGATTTTGTTTTCCGGTCGATTACGAAAAAGTTAAAATGGGCGACTTTATGGTAATCACCGTTGATAATGATTAACTCGTTTTCAGTATCACTTGAGCGCCTGCCTCTGCGGCTTTGGAAATACCTGGTGCGTTACTGCCCAGTTTTGCCATAATGCAGACAGTTGCTTTACCTTCTCCGGATGTTTGGCAGCAAGGTCGTTTGTCTCAGTCCGGTCGACGGCAAGGTCGTACAGGTGCCATGTGGAATCCGCAGCGGGCGAAACGAGTTTCCAGTTGCCACTTCTTGCATACCTGGCACCAAAATGTTCATTGAACAATTCTTTGTGACCACCGCCTTTTTTGCCATTAAATGAAGGGACCAGGCTTGTTCCCATTGTTGGCGTGATCTGTTTTCCTTGGAAAGTAGACGGATAAGCAGCACCGCCGATTTCACAAAAAGTACGCATGAGATCCATTACGTGTCCTGGCTGGTCGCTGTAACTGCCTTTTTCTGCAGTAATGCCTTTGGGCCAGAAAGCAATCAGCGGGGAATTAATGCCGCCTTCAAACGATTCCGCTTTCCAGTAACGGAATGGCGTGTTGGCCACACCCGCCCAGCGCTGGCCAATGGACGCATAAGATGTCTGTGGACCCGGCATAACCTGTTTTTGTATTGCGTAAACGATCTTCCTGCCATCCCGTGTTTCGTTTGGACGATCAAAACCGGGACCGTAATTCGCACAATTTTCTGGACTTGCGCCATTGTCTGTCAGGAAAAGAATGAGTGTGTTGTCCAGCTCACCGGTTTGTTTCAATGTGTTGATCACGCGTCCGATACCCTGGTCCATGTTGTCGATCATGGCTGCATGTACAGCCATCGCCGCAGCGTCCCATTCTTTGGTCGGATTGTCTTCCCATTTGATAGCGCCCTTTGCATTATCCGACAATTTAGTCTTCGCCGGATCGATCAGTCCAAGCTGTACCATTTTTTTGTAGCGTGCTTGCCGGATCACATCCCAGCCAACTTTGTAGGTGTCCTTGTATTTCTCAATATCTTTTGGTTTGGCCATCAGCGGCCAGTGTGGGGCATTTTGAGCAACATAAATGAAGAACGGCTTGTTCGACTTTGAAAATTCTTTGATGTATGAAACCGTCGTGTCATTGATCGCGTCGGAATGGTAGTAGTCAGCTGGTACCGTTTTCACTGGCTCTGTTCCGTTGACCAAACTGAATGGATCAAAAAAGTCTACAACACCCCATATCGTTCCGAAAAACTTATCAAACCCCCGGCTGGTGGGATACTGGTTTATTGGCGAAAATGGTCCAAAATCCTTATGATGGTTGAGCCAGGCCAGTTGTTCCTGTGGGTCTTTCTGGGTAAATGTATTCGATACGTGCCATTTGCCGGTCATGGCCGTTTGGTAACCTGCTGTTTTCAAAACCTCTGCCAATGTCACCGTATTTTCAGTCAAATGTCCCTGGTAACCCGGTTGGTTTTCTGCCTCGGTCATTTTTCCAATGCCTGCTTGCTGGTTGTACAGGCCAGTCAGCAAAGATGCGCGGGTAGGGCAGCACCGTGATGTATTGTAAAACTGCCTGTACCGAAGGCCATTTTGAGCCAGATAATCAATATTCGGCGTTTTGATCTCGCCACCATAGCAACCCAGGTCAGAGTAGCCCATGTCGTCGGCCAGGATCACGATGATATTGGGGCGTTTGGGTTCAGCGCGATTTTCTCTTTGAATATCACGGCTCTTCCAGGCCAACAGACCGGAAACAGTTATCGATGCAATCAGCAGGCAAGAAAAAAGTTTAGTTCTGTGCATAAACGAATTTTGATGATAGTATCCCCGCAATATTAACTCACAATGCATTATACCGGAATATGAAACACCTATTATTTATAATTGGAACTGATCGTCAGTAACGTGTCTCCCAATTTTCCTTTTTCGGGTAACCCCATTAAAAACTTCCTTACGGCGATCAATTCAACATCTCAGAACTCGGCGGTACGTTTCCAGGGCATTTCAGTGCTGTCAAGCTGATGGCCTTCCCGTGTAATATTGCTCGCTCCGGCAGGTAGCAGACCAGTGAGACGGTTGAATGGGCATTTCGCTGACTATCAATTAGATTGACGTCGAGTCCTTCTTTTTGTATTATCCTCTTAAACTCCTCTTTATGAAATTCTTGAATTACCAGAACTTCGTGTTTGAATATGAACCGTTTCCGTTGGGTGTTGCGGGTCAGTTTATTGAAGAAGCGCATTATAAAAGAATGGTTGACAGTTTTCCGTCCGTTGAAGTTTTTGGTAATTTCTTTGACTCAATGTCGAACAAAAGGGCGCTTTCTGAGTTGTACAACCAGGGAGCTTATCACGAGTTCGTCAGGCAGACACCCGTTTACCTGGAATTTTATCATTATATCAAAAGCCCGGAGTTTATTCATGACGTGCTCAACTGCTTCGAGCAGAACTACATTCAGCTGCGGCTTTCCGGTGCCAATATTTTGTCCTCACCTTCACCTCTCAATAGTAGCTTACTCGACTGGCTGGAAAAGAAGCGGAATCTGCTGATGAGAAGGAAGGGATTACGGGCACGTTTTGAATTTTCCGCATTACCTTCCGATGGCGGAAATGTACGCCCGCATACGGATGCGCCTCAAAAAGTGATCACGCTGGTGATATCGATTTTGAGAGAAGGAGAGTGGGACCCGGCGTGGAAGGGAGGTACCGACATATTAAAACCGAAAGACATTCGGAAGAACTACAATTTCTACAATAATTACTTTGATTTTGAAGAATGTGATCTGATCAAAACAGTCGAATACGTTCCCAATCAATGCATTCTATTTCTGAAAACCTTCAACTCGCTCCATTCCGTACCGCCGTTGCAAAACATCGGAGGACATGCATTTCGCAGAACGCTGACGATCAATATTGACCAGGTCTGAAAGGAGAATGTGGGTCGGTTACAATTTCAGGAACGGTGCAGACCAGACTTCTTCCGGGCCACGCTCTACTTTCATGATGTATTTACCTTTGATTAAATGGTGAATGTCGATGGACATTACACTTGCGGGGAAATATGTTTTTTGTAACATTTCCCTACCATTAAAGTCGTAAATGACAATATGTAGCGACGTAGCGCCCTCTTTAATTGCCAGATTGAGCGTACCACCTGTTGGATTGGGATACAATGAAAACCTCTGAGCAGCAGCCTGTTTAACGTAAATAATAGATGAATAACTAGTCGTACCATCATAGTCAACCTGTTTGAGACGATAATAAGTGTGTGGATAGGGGGAAGGGTCGGTCATGCTATATGTTTTTCTGACATTGTGGTTACCCGCTCCACTGACCCGGCCGAGCGTTGCAAAATTGATCCCGTTCGATGAACGTTCCACTTCAAAGTAATCATTATTGGTTTCCTCCGAAGTTGCCCAGCTTAACTCATTCTGCTGGCCGACAGCTTTTCCCGTAAAATAGATCAGCGTCACAGGGAATGGATACGCCGCATCGGGTTGCAGCAGACCTTGAGAAAGCTGTATTTCAGAAGATCCAATGGTTGTCACTGCTATCTCCCCGACACTCCAGTCCAGGTATAGCGTACCGACATTAGCCTTGCCACCGGTTGTATTAATTGTTTGTGGGCCAATGCTTTGTGCATGTATAGTGGCGCTCACCAGCAAAAAAGGTAAGACGAGGAGAAGTTTTTTCATTTTGTAGAATGTTAAGATTTGAACCTCCTAGAAAACCAATGCGCTGCTGTAACTCCATTCTGCATTGATCCAGTTGGAGCTGGTCGTAATGCCTGCCATTCCAAAACGATAAGTGCCGGCGGGAAGGTTTTTAAATACACCATTTACAGAGAAAGTGATTCTCGTATTGGCGGGGACCTGCAGTCCGTACATCCCCAGATTCAGTTTTTGGATAGGACTTCCAGGAGCTACATTCTGATAAGCTGGATAAATTCCGAGTTCGTTGGCCGCGAAGTATCCGCCCATTGCCCTGCTGGAAACCAAAAAGACCGTCTGTCCTTCCTGAATAGTGATTTCCAATGGTGCACTAATAAAGTCGGATATGCTGGACGGGTAAGCCGCAGTTCCGGCATTGGTGTAGCTTTGAATAATTCCAGGGCTACCAGGCATTCCTTGCGGACCAGTTCCTCCCAATAAAATCCAGTCTGGCGCAGCTGGCGTACCTTTATTGTAATAAAAACCCTCAGGAGCCTCTGTCTGGTACACAAGCAGACCCGTTGCAGGCTGAGAAAGAGAAGTTCTTTGTCCTGCCGACATTCTCGGAAGCAGCAATCCTTTCGAATCACTTTTAAGGTCCAGGATCGCACTTGGATCGGGTACATTTGTGCCGATGCCTACATTACCAGCGTTTTTATTGCTGATGTTGGAACCGTTGGCCTGCCATTGATTGTCGGCACTGCTGAGTGCAAATGGTACGCTCAGCAACTGGCTGAAACCCATATCGGTAAATGAGCTGCCACCATTCGGGTCGATTTCAACTTTCAAAAATTTATCGCCGCTGTTCCATGAGGTAGAAGCCACTGAACCCGATACGTCGGAAGCGCCGTCTCCACCGATGGCTACACTAAAAAGTCCTAGTGAATTGGTTGTGACACTTCTGGTTTCTGTGTATTGTACAGGTCCATCGGGAGCGTCCTGACGAATGCTTAGCCGTAGTTTAATGTCCCTGTTGACCAATGGTGTACCGGAAGCATCCCTTGCTGCGGCCTGGTAATTGATTTTATTGGGAGCCTGCGCCATTACCGTAAACTTCGACAGGAAAGCGACGAGGTAAGTGAGTAGAAACAAATATTTCATAGCGAATACGTGTTGTAAATGATGCATCAAATCTAATCCGGTGCTTGCCGCCGTTTTCAGACCATTGAGTATTGTGCATATTTTTTGCGTGGATGACATTAAATTGTCCGCCGTGATTTCTTTGTGTAAAAGGCTAAATATCAATTACTATGTCAGCAAACAAACCCCAAACGATCGACGAATACATCGCAGGTTTTCCGAAAGAAACCCAGCCAGTACTGGAAGAGATCAGAAAAACCATTCAGAAAGCGGCGCCGGAGGCGGAGGAAATCATTTCTTATGATATGCCCACATTCACGCTGGGCGGCTCCTACCTGATTTACTTCGCGGGATGGAAAAAGCACGTTGCATTATATCCGGTTTCGGGGGCGCTGCTGGAAGAGCTGGGAGAAGAACTTTCAAAATACAAGGGTACCAAAGGATCCGTACATTTTCCGCTCGACAAACCCATGCCGCTGGACCTGATCACCAGAATTGTCAAAATCAGAATGCGGGACGAACCGGTGCGCTCACAGAGCAAGTAAACTAAACCTTAGTTAACTCTACTGTACTGTATTTGTAATTTTACCAATATGATTCTGCATTTATAGTAGGACTGGTGGAAGCCCGGACTTTTATGGGAAATTATCGCTGAAATTAACCACCCATGCCATGTATCAAATACGCTTCTTAATACTGCATTTTGTCATTCTTTCGATAGCTGCAACTTCCGGTATGGCGCAATCAAAAACCGCGTCGGCCAAAGACACCGCCAAATACGATCGTGATTATGCATTGGAAGCGACAATGCTTGGGTTTTTTGGAAAAGACGGCGCACGAAATCCTACTTTAAAGGCCAACCAAGGCGATAGAGTACGTATCACCATCACCAATGGTGAACTCATGACCCACGACATCGCCCTTGAAAAGCTGGGTATTAAAAGCAAAGTGATCCTCGAAAAGGGTTCAAGCACCAGTCTAATTTTCAAGGCGCGGCAGACTGATACTTATTTTTGTTCTGTTCCCGGGCACCGCGCGGCGGGTATGGTGGGAACATTTGAAGTCGTGGAGGGCGTCATTTCTGATGCTACTGTTGCGGGGCAGCTGCCCATGAAAGATGGTCAGCCATTGAACCTGAATTTTGAAACCGGAACATTAAAAGACTGGACTGCGACCGGTGACGCTTTTGCTAACCCGCTTTTCAATTCAGATCCCTCCCCGGTGCATGAAAAAGAGATGAATATTGGTTTTGAAGGTAAATATTTCCTCAGCAGCGGCGGTACTACCAATTATAAACTCACGGGAACGCTTACTTCCGCACCATTTAAAGTGACCCAGCCATTTGCTGCTTTCCGGGTTTCGGGAGGTGCATTACAGGACACCCGCGTGGAGCTGGTACTGGCGGGGACCGGCAATGTGATTTACCACATTACCGGGCAGGGCCGGGCTACATTGCAGCCTGCGGTGGTTGATTTACAGGCTTATCTGAACAAAGACATTTTCATCCGCATCATCGACAATGAGACCGGGATTTCACAGATTCCTTACATTGCCAACGACAAATGGGCGCATATTAATTTTGACGAATTCCTGTTCTACCCGAGCAGGCCAGACTTTTCTAATGAGCTGAAACAGAAGGATATCATCATACTTCCACCACTTGATCCGGTATTGAATGCGGGACTCTCAGGCGAAAAAGCGGCCAAAGCGATGACTCCTCCCAAGGGGTTCAAAGTAACATTGGCTGCCTCCGAACCGGACGTGGTGAGGCCCATCAGTTTTACCATTGATTCAAAAGGAAGGCTTTGGGTGGTAGAAGGACATACTTACCCGGTTCGCGCCCCGGAAGGACAGGGCAGGGACAGGATATTGATCCTGGAAGATACTGACGGTGACGGTACCCTGGACAAAAAGAAGGTTTTCGCTGAAAACCTCAACCTGATCAGCGGCATTGAAGTAGGAATGGGTGGCGTGTGGCTTGGTTCGGCTCCTTACTTATTGTTTATTCCAATTGATGCCAAGAATGATAAACCTGCCGGACCTGTGCAGACTTTACTGGACGGCTGGGGACTGGAAGATACCCATGAAGTACTCAATAACCTGAGATGGGGCCCCGACGGCTGGCTTTACGGAACCCACGGTGTGTTTACACATTCCAATGTCGGTAAGCCCGGCGCACCGGATTCGGAACGTACCAAACTCAATGCAGGTGTATGGCGGCTACATCCGGTAACCCATAAATTTGAGCTTTTTGCGGAAGGTTCCAGCAATCCATGGGGGATTGATTTCAATGACTACGGTCACCCGTTCATCACGGTTTGTGTGATCCCGCACATGTACCACATTATCCAGGGGGCGCGGTACCAGCGTCAGGCGGGTAAGCATTTCAACCCTTATACTTATGATGATATCAAAACGATAGGAGACCACGTACACTGGGTAGGCGAGCGGGGGCCGCACGCCGGCAATTTCCGTTCCGCTTCTGCGGGTGGCGGCCATGCGCATGCAGGGGCGATGATTTACCTCGGCGGAGATAGTTGGCCGAAGGAATACAGGAATGAAATTTTCATGAACAATATCAACGGTGCGCGGCTCAATATCGATCATTTTGAAAGAAATGGCTCGGGATATGTAGCCTCTCACAAGCCTGATTTTATGGCGATGAATGATTCCTGGTCGCAGTGGCTGAACTTTAAATATGACCCGAGCGGATCTGTGTGGGCGATTGACTGGTATGATAAAAACCAATGTCACAGCCCGAACCCCGATGTTCATGACAAAACAATGGGTCGGATTTTCAAGATCAGCCATGAAAATGATAAATGGGTACAGGCGGATTTGTCCAAAGCTTCGGATATGGAATTGGTAAATTACCAGTTGCACCGCAATGAATGGTACGTGCGCCAGGCCAGGACGATTTTGCAGGAAAGAGGCCCCAACAAAAAGGTACACAAAGCATTAAAGGAAATCCTGGCGAAAAACCCTGATGAAACAAGAAAGCTGCGTGCATTATGGACATTGCATGTAACAAAGGGTTTGACGGAAAAAGAACTCACCGACCTGCTGGCCAGCGACGGAGAATACGTGAGAAGCTGGGCGATCCAACTTTTGACCGAGGGAAAAACAGTTTCACCCGAAACCCTGAAACGCTTTGTGGAACTGGCAAAAACCGATAATTCTTCGCTAGTAAGGCTGTACCTCACTTCGGGAATGCTACGACTTGATCCGAGTCAGCGCTGGGACGTGCTGGATGCTTTGGTTCAGAAAGTGGAAGACAAAGATGATCATAACCTGCCGTTGATGGTATGGTATGCTGCTGAGCCACTGGCTGCCATTGACATGAAACGTGCGCTGCAAATGGCCGAGAAATCCAAGCTACCTAAAATATTGCCTTATACCATTCAACGTGTAGAAGCGATTGGCACAGAAGAATCAAAAAAGGTGCTGAAAGACATCAATGAAAAACTAGGGAAGATCGATTCGCACGAACACCATTAACCATTAGCCCCGGACTTAAGTCCGGGGCTAATGGTTAATGCATTGGGCGTGTGATGGCATGAGCGACCCTGCTATCCTGCTATGGTTCGGATTTACGCCAGGTAAAGAACCGTATTTTAGGGAATATTCAATCGATATCGATTTGGGTGCCGGGCTGAATATTGTGGTAAAGGATCTGAATGGTGACAAAAAGCCCGATATTGTCGTGGCTAACAAGAACGGCGTGTTGTTGGTAGAAAATGCAATGGAAAAATAACTTTCAGACATTATAATTGAAAACGATTTATTTTCAGACCTCCCCGAATTATGCACAGAGAAAAAGTTAATGTTTTCGAGCAACTGGCGACGAAAATCACCAGCTGGACTGGTAGTTCTATGGCCTTTGGTACCGCTTTTGGCATCATTTTCGTATGGGGAATCACCGGCCCGATCTTCCAGTATTCGGATACCTGGCAGCTGGTGATCAATACCGGAACGACCATTATCACATTCCTGATGGTGTTTTTGATCCAGAAATCCCAAAATAAAGATTCAAAAGCCATCCAGATCAAGCTCAATGAGCTCATCGCCGCCAGCAGGCATGCCAGCAATCGTATAGTTGACATTGAAGACCTGAGTGAGTCGGAACTGGATGTATTGAAGAAATTTTACCAGAAACTGTCCGAGATGGCGCAGGATGACGGTGACATTCATAAATCACACTCCATTGACGCCGCTCAAAACCTGCATAAACGTAAAAGCATTTCGAATGCCAGTAAAGACAGGGACATTAATGATTTGGAATAGCACATTAGTCCTACTCTTTTTTCTTATCCCTTTTGTCTTTTTTATCATCCTTGGAAAAGATCTTTTGCAGGAAAGGTTTCTTCTCCTCTTTTTCTGCTTTCACCGATCCAATGCTGATTTCATTGTCAATGGAGGGCTGAATAGCTTGAACGAATGCATTTTGAAGGATGTTGGTGATGGCCAGCCATATATTGGTTCTGGGATTGTCGAGGTTTCCCTTGAACGGAATCTTTGAGGCAACCTGATCTTTTCGCTGGTTTTCGAAAATCTCGCCAACGCTGCCTGCGACCGCTTCCCACATTTTTCTGAACACATTATCCTTTCTGTCTTCTTTGCCGAGAATGTCGAGATCCTGAACCAGCGGCTTTACATAACCTGCAAATGCATTGTCTTTGGCTGCCACTTCGGTGTACAACCCGAAATGACCTTTGTTGACGTCAACTTTGGCATATGCCTGAAAAAAGTCATTCAATTTTACCAGGTTCGTGTTTTTCAGCTCGGCACTCATATCGAAAGTCGGCGCGTCGGCAAGCGGATTTAGCTTTGCGTCCACCCGCAGCTGGCCCTCATACACGTGTGCGGTCGCATTGACGGTCGCTGGAAGTACGGAAGATGAGTCGTAACTATTCCGTAGGTTTTGGGCCAGCACATGCAAATCTGTCATTTCAATGTCAACTTTGGGGACGGAACTGAAATCTTTGTATTGTACCATCCCATTTCGGAGTTCACAGCGGTTAATGTTCAGTGGCATAAACTTGTCCAGCACTTTCCTGAAATCGGCCGAGTCTTTCACGATCTCCTTCGGCTCCACTTTGTCTTTGGTAAAAACGAGATAGGGCCGCTCGAAAACCAGTTCACCTACGATTGACCCTTTTAACAAAGCCTTCCATTCTACGGATAGATCAATGACTGACGAGGCGAACAAAGGTGTTTGCTTACCTGTGATGGTATCTGCTTTGTTGAGGTAAATGCTGTCAATTTTATATGCACCTCGTAAAATCGCCAGATCTATATCCTCAATGTGACCATAGTACCCGTTCATGTTCGCCAGGCTTTTGTTGGCATAATGAAGGACGAGGTAAGGCAGGATCAGCCGGATGATCACAATCAGGGCCACCAGTGCAATCAGGAATGTGGCAATCCTTCGTTTTTTTGATCTGCGACGCGGGTTGTTCATGGTTGATTTTTAAGAGAAAAGGCTTTAAAAATCATACCAGGGTATAACTTTCAAATTGTTTGAAAAAAAAGTGTAAACTTTTGTCCAATTCCTGATCCGCTGTTCGTCATTCACTTTTAACCATCAAACTTTTATAGAAATGAAAGATTTCTTGTTGATTTTCAGAAGTAGCGCTACCGGCCCAAGCACGGCCTCACCAGAAGAAATGCAAGCCTCTATGCAGCGATGGATGGACTGGATCGGAGGCATCGCAGCTCAAAATAAGCTGATCGACCGCGGCAACCGTCTCAATGCGGGCGGAAAAGTGGTAGGAGCTGGCCAGGTTATAACTGACGGGCCTTATATGGAACTTAAAGAGGCTGTCGGCGGCTACACGCTGATCCGTGCGGAATCACTGGAGGAAGCTGCGGAAATGTCGAAAGGCTGCCCGATTTTACTGGTTGGTGGTAATGTCGAAGTGCGGGAGATCGGTACGATGTAAGCAATGCTGTCAAAACTTTTCCAAAAGCCTTTGTATTTTGCAAAGGCTTTTTTTATCCATGGAACAAACTGAACTACTACCGCATCTTTTCAGGACTGAATACAGAAAAATAACCGCTGTACTCAGCAAACTTTTTGGTCTGGAACACATTGAAATAGCACAGGACATTGCCAGCGATACTTTTTTGCTTGCATCGGAGAGCTGGGGGCACAAAGGCCTCCCCGAAAATCCGGTAGCGTGGCTTTACACCGTGGCCAAAAATAAAGCGAAAGACTACCTGCGCCGCGATAAGTTGTTTAATCAAAAGATCATTAATCAGATCGAAAACCTGCATCCTGATGGTGAGGAGATTAACATTGATTTGTCGGAACAAAACATTGTCGATAGTCAGTTGCAAATGATGTTTGCGGTATGCCATCCTTCAATTCCGGCCGAGGCGCAGATCGGGTTGTCGCTCCATATTCTTTGCGGTTTTGGTATAGGCGAAATCGCCACGGCATTTTTGACGAACAAAGAGACGATTAACAAAAGACTTTTCAGGGCGAAAGAGAAAATGAGGCAGAATGATGTCAAAATTGAATTTCCGGGAGAGTCTGAGGTAGATAAGCGGCTGGAAACTGTGCTGACTACATTATATCTGCTTTATAATGAAGGTTATTACGCAGCGAGCCGCGATGTTACGTTGCGTAAAGATGTCTGTCTGGAAGCCATGCGGCTTACTTATTTGCTTCTTGAAAACAAAAAGACAAACCAGCCAGCCGTGAATGCGCTGCTGTCTTTAATGTGTTTTCAATCGTCGCGATTCGAGGCCAGGACGGATGCTGACGGAGAAACGGTGCTGTACCAGGATCAGAATGAAGCCTTATGGGACGAGGAACTGATCAAAACGGGCGAGTACTTTCTCAACCAGGCTTCGGTAGGCAGCAAACTTTCCAAATACCACCTGGAAGCCGGTATTGCATATTGGCATACCATTAAAACGGATACTCCTGAAAAGTGGCAGCACATTCTGCAATTTTACAACGAACTGCTGCTCATCGAGTATTCACCTATTGCTGCGCTGAACCGGACTTATGCGCTTTCAAAGGCCAGAGGCAAGCAGATCGCGATCACGGAGGCAGAGAAGCTTGATCTTTCCGACAACCATCTTTACCATTCGCTGCTCGGAGAATTGTACACCGACGTGGATAATATCAAAGCGGAATCTCATTTTCGTACGTCATTATCTCTCGCAAAGTCCAGGGCTGATCAGCAGATCATTTCTAAAAAAATCGCGAGACTAGCCGTGGTGTAAGCTGGCACGCAGCACTTTCAAGCCAGATACGCCCTGTAAATCTTCCACTTCCAGTTTTTCGACCATGTTACCCAACAGTCCTCGTTTCTGAAGGGTTTGAATGTAACCCAGATATTCGTCTTCAATGGCTGAACTGGAATACACGATGGCGACTTTGCCAGGCTGCGTAATGCGTTCGTCAGTACCGCGCACGAAAGCCTTGTCGATTCGTTTCTTAACAATTTCATACCGTGCATTATAGCTCCCGTGGACATCGAAACGCTTTTCGTCCAGGCGGAAATGAATGTCGATCGTGGCATGATATACGAGGATCAAAGTAGTGACTTCGAGCGGGTAGGGAAGTGTCATTTTCAACTTCTGGTGTGCAATTTCCATCTCGCATAAGGTCGCAAGCTGCCATAACCTCAGTTCGGAAAGATGGGTTAGACTGAAAGTTTTTCCGGGAGAAATGGACGGTCCAATGTACAGATTATGCTCAATACCGTCGGTTTTAAACCTTTCGTAGTAATGCGGAAAATTGGTCTGCGCCTGTTCCTGTCTGTGATCGATGATCCGCGCCATTTTATCATTAATCACCGAAATGGTGGTTTCGTACCTCCTTCGCGAAGCATGAAAATCGCCGGTTTCCTTGCTGGTCTCTTTCAAATACAAGTCAATGTAGGCGGCGCATTCCGGATCTTTTACTTCATTGAAACGCAAATGAATGCTGTTTTCGACGTAGCTGTTAATGTATTGCTCCGTACTGGCCTTCAAGGAAATGGCAAGGTCCGTCAGGTAGCTGCTCAGTTTGCGTCTTTCAGTCTGGAACATCCCGGTGTGTCGCGTTCTTTCTTCGATTGTTTCCAGAAGGGACAATAGTGCCGTAATCTGTTTGGTCAGGTCACTTTGGACGCTTGCATTCCGGGCTTCCGACGAGCCTTTAATGTCGATCTGGCCGTACAAGGGATGTACTTCCGGAAATATGACTTCCCTCAACTCGTAAGCTTCCCCAAGCTGCCGGTAATGTATCAGTTTTTGAGCCTCCGCATTAAATTTCCAGTAAACGCTGCTGTGGATCGATGTGAATTTTTCCTGAATGACGGCCTGTACCTGGTTTTCCAATTCCGCTGCCAGTCTTTCAATCGTATCGGTAAGGAATGGCATTACGACGGCTAACTTATTGGCATTGATGCTGTTCAGTTCTTTCGGCCTGACTGATACTACTTCCAGTATGCCGTATAAATAGTTGTTTTTGACAATTGGAGCAAGGATAAAACTGTGTATTCCCTGCGATAAAAACTTAGCTGCCAGCGGGCTTTCGGAATTTTTGGCATAAAATTCCGTAGTGTCCGAGATGCTGAAATAGACCTTTTTTACAATTAAATTTTCATATGATTGCTCGCATAGTATCTGCCTCACATCCACTTTGACTGTGTCGTGCAGCATGAAGCTGGGCAGTTGCTGTCCGAATGTATCAGGGCTGAACTTTCCCTCTTCCTGGTTAAAGACGGTAAAGCCGATCGCAAGATCAGGGATCTGGTAAATGGATTGAAAAACGGAATAAATGCTTTCTCTGAAATCCACGGTATTGATGCCCAGCAGCTTTTCTTTGAGTAGTGAAACTGCGCTTTCTACCGTGGCATCGTACAATGACATAATTGCAAATCCTCTCACGATCCAGCTTCCGGGCGGAAATTTTGCCTTCCACAAAGCAAGGTCTTCATAGTTATTTCTGAGTAGCTCAATGTCTTCACTGGTCAGCTCCACGGATTTTTCAGTAGGGACGATGTCAACAAAATCTCCGTTGTAGAGGATCCGGTAATGTTTAACAACTCCGTTTGCGGTTGGAATGTCGTAGAAAAGCGGTGTGCTAAAATCCAGGGGCACATGATAATATCGCATCAGGACCAGGCAGCAGGTGCTGACGTAAAACTGATGGTCGCCAAAGTCCCTGATATTAATGTCAAAATCAATTCCCGCTGCGTTGAGTATGTTTTTAAAACGCTCGGTGTGATTAAATATGAGCCCCGAATAGGGCAAACTAATGGCTTTGATCTCGTTCAAAGTAAGTGCTTTCGGGAAAAAATCAGCGAACAACCGGTGGATTAAATCCAGGTTATCAGTGACCTGGCGGGGATCGGTAATGCCGTGTTTGAGCTGCGGGATTTTTGCTGTTTCGAGCAACAAAGCCTTCTCATATTCCGCAAGAGGATTGTCGGGATCCATAGCAGATCTTTCCAGATTTTCGATCACCCGACCAAAGCAAAGCTGAACCTGTAGAGGCGAATCTGAAAAGTTAAGAAAATCCATGATGGCGATTTTAAATCCCTGCAAAGATCACAAAAGGTGTCATTATAATGGCTTTTGGGGAGGAAAAATAATTGTGGGAGGTATGTATGGGAGTCTGCCGGTTCCTTGCTCATTTGCCTTTTCTTCTTAATTTCGGCTTCATGAATAAAGTATACACACTAACATCAGCTTTAACTTGCAATTCCTCCGGTCAGAAATACGATGCGATCGCGGCTCGTGCAACTGAGAAAGAACTAAAACAATCTGCAGACCTGTTTGATTTTGACTTTCTCGGCCTTTGTAAAGATTACATAGTTTACAAATTGTTCATCGATTATAAACCTGACGTCATTCAGGGCTTGGTGGGATTTCGTCCGACACCAGGAATTTTGGAATGCGCTAATATGGAGACAAGCCATTTTAACAAACGCGGCAAACCATTGTACAATGGAGCGGGAAAGGCGCTCGTCGCTTTATGCTGTAAGATATCACTCGATCATAGCATGGATGGATACATTTATTTTGATGCGAAAAATAAGCTCATTCCTTACTACGAACGAATGGGAGCCAAGTCAATGTTTGGAATAAGGATGGCAATCGAATCTGCTAGTGCCGAGAAATTAGTTGAATGCTACTTTAAAAATGCTTAATTTTAGTATATGGACACATTAATCAAAAAGACAAACGCGGACAACAATCATGACTTGGAAGACGAGTCTTATGATGGGCCAATGATGGTTTGGACTGGTGTACGTTCTGCCGAGGATGTTAAATTAATGAGTGACTGGGCTTCCAAGAGGAAGAAGGAACTCTCTAAAAAGGAAAGTCCTTCCAATAATAGCTAGAAGAAGCCTGTTCGGTTTTTCTTTTTTATTAAAACCTCACTTCATACCTCACAGCAATCGCCCGCCCCGGCAAATTATATCCTCTTTTTTCGTAATAATTTTCATCGGTCACATTGTTTATTTTCAGCGAAATCGAATGCTGATTACTTATTTTGAATGCCGCAGTTAAGTCAAATACCATATAGTTGGGGTATTCAATTTCAGGGTTGATAGGGTCGGTATAATCAATGTCGGTGCGGTTGCCGACGGTCCGGCCGGATAGTCGTACGCGCAGCCACTTTACATTGTCGTACTCAATGCCGTAGTTAAGGGTATTCCGTGCCACGTTTTGGATCCGGCGGGTCGTTTCCGATGCATCAGTCCCCACAATCACCTCCTTCGCTTTGAGTAAGGAAGTGCCATTCCAGAAGAATTTCAATGAATAACTACCATCACTAGCAGCTCCGAAATCGTAAGCTAATGCGGTTTCAATGCCGGAAATGTTCGCCTCGGCGGCATTGACAAACGTCGCGCGGGACACGATCACATCTTTATTAGGCAGAGGTTCATTAACTGTTCTGATAATCTTTGCGATGCGGTTGTGGACCTGTGTTGAGAAGTAGGTAACCCCCGCGGAAAAACCGGTTTTAGGGTTGTTAAATTCCAATCCCAAGTCCCAGCTCAGGCTGCTTTCGTTCTTCAAATCAGGATTGCCAGCCGTGACTGCAATACGTCCCTTGGCGTCGCGGATTTCGTTGTAACCCGCCACGCTATACGCATCAGTGGTCACAAATGCCCTGCCCACAGTCGCTTTCATCCGTAGGAAAGTTGTCAACGCATAGGTTATACCCAAACTAGGACTGGTAAATGGATTAGTCTTTTTCCCCGCTTTGTAAGTAGGTAGCAAAGCTGTTTCGCGCACATCAAAAGTAACGTTATCAAGCCGTACACCTGGCTGAACCGTTAGTTTTCCGAAATTCAGCAAAGCCTGGCCGTAGAAAGCAGAAGAAATAATCGCGTACTTGGGTTGGGTAGGCGCTCGCTCGGTGGTGTCGTTGGTCCATCGCCTGCTCATGGTGCTGGCATTGAGATAATCATAACCCAAGATCAACGAGTGCGCACCGATTTTCCAGACATCTTTTAACTGCACGCCGCTCCATGTATTGTGCCCACGCGCGGAGCGAAATGGTACAACCGGTTTTCCAGAGACATTGAGCGTATAATTAGCCGTATTTTCTTCCGAGGCAAAAACCTTGAAAGTCGGAGTATGATTGCCGATTTCGCCACTGAGAGAAACTTCCAGAGCAGCGCGGTCAATGTCTTTTTTACTGGCCTCGGTACTACCCGAAGCTATTTCACCAGGTGATTCAACATCTTTGGCCTGAAATTTCTCACCACGAATGTCCATACGCCAATGTTCGCTGAACCGATACCCAAGCCGTAAAGCACCGGAGTAATAATGAAGCTGAGTAAATGGTCTTTTCACGCCGTCATCAACGGTTTCGTCTACTTTTTCAATCGGTTGCGCGGTATAGTTCTTTTGGGCCGTGGTCGATCCGGTCAGGTCCCGCAGCCAGTTGTCTTTCCCGATCTTATAATCTTTTGACCTGTCAAAATAAGCAAATGAAAGGTCGTAGTCGAGGCGCTTGGTGAGGTTACCACCTGTATTCAGTCCGGCTTGCAATGTTTGAAAGCTGCCATATTCCAAAAAACCATTTCCCCGCGTATCACCTTTTGACTTTCTCGTGATGACATTGATCACGCCGCCCATCGCCTGCGATCCGTAGAGGGAAGAAGCCGGGCCCTTCAAAACTTCAATGCGTTCAACACCATTCAGATTGATCTGCGACAAATTCGTAGCACCGGCAGGACGGCCATCAACAAGCAGTAACGTTCTTTGATTAAGCCCCGAAAATTGTGGACGGAATCCCCTGATGCCGATTCCGGAAGACAGGTTAGGATACTGGATCACATCCACAGCCGCCAGTTTTCGTACAATATCCGTAAGGTCAGCAGCAGGTGTCATCTGAATATCCTCTCTGGTGATCAAGTCGAGCTTTTGAGCGATCGTTGCCTTCCTGGTTTCCGTACGTGCCGCCGTAATGACTACGGGGTCCAACACATTGCCGGTTGTGGTATCCGTCGTGATTTGTTGTGAATGAGCAATGAATGTTGCTGATGAGAATGCGAAAAGTAGAATGACATTGCGGCTTGAAAGCCAGCGAAAACGTGTTTTGGTAACGTAATGGAGCATTTGTAAGTCCTCGTAAATTTTAAAATAAACTTACGGGAGAATGCAGGGGAAGGCAATGACCACGATGCAGCCTGCCAGATTCCTCTTGCCTTTCTTCCCGAAAGCAAAACCGGAGATTTTCAACTGGCAGGTCTTCTGACTTGTTCAATTTTGGCGCCTTCCCGGGTTAAATCCCAGTGACATGGATGCCAAAACTTTTAAAATGAACTTACAGCAGCGGGTACTGTCCCGGATTCTCACCGGATTCCCTTTTAATCGCCCCAAATGGAGCAAACCAACGAAAGCGCAAAGCTAGTTTATTTTGTGAGAGAGGGAAAGCAAATTCTTTTGGTGAACAAAAATCAGGACTCCATTAGTGGATAATTTATCAGTATTTTTGAGTCAAATGTCAACATCTTCATTATCCATCGAAATTGCCAATACGATCGCGAAAGGACTATCTGTTTTCGGAAATGTCAATGCACTTAATCGCTGGCTGCAAAAGGGAAACAAGGCACTTAATAATCAAAAACCATTTGATCTGATGAATACGCCAACCGAACTTAAACTGATCAATCAGATCCTCGGGCGAATTGAAGAAGGGGTTTATTCTTAACTTGTGGCAAGAGCAGGTTTCTCACGGTGATGGACTAATCGTTCACGTCGATGATCCGAAACTACCTCCTGATCTGTTCGTATTGACCATTGAAATATTGACGTACGGGCTGTATAAGTTCTCTGAGGGTACTCCTAAGGAATTAAATTGGAGAGAGAGGAGTTCGAGAAGGTAATGCTTGCCTATCTACAGGTGAAGTTTAATTAATCATTAGATAGGCAGGGTTCAACATTTTAGCCCTACACCGTTCAAATATAATTTAAATTTTCTTAGTGCTTCTTGGCAAATTATATAGTCTGCTTTTTTTAAAGCTTGAAATGTATCAAAATCTGTAATACCCTCATATCTAGCAGTTTGGGAGGTTCTGTATAGGAGATGATATAACTCCCAGGCTCCCTTAGATAGCCTTAATACATTATCTCGATTCGGATTTGCATTCTTATTTATATCGAAATGGGTTTCTCCAATATCTCTACTAAGTTGTGATGATCTAGCTTTTAGAAGGTGTAATGCCACATAAAAAAGTACCGTTACCTTCCAATCAAAAAATTGTTCAGAAAATTCTTTCTCAATATTAGCACAAAAATTCTCATTGTGTGTGGCCTGCTCTAAATGTTCCGTCATTCTTTATCGCTTAGATCTAATTTTTCTTTATAGGAAATACGATCCGCTAATTGATCGGGAACAAATTGGAAATGAACCGGAAACTTTAAAGTAGGCTCTATCTGATCGTAAATTTCATAGAAATTTAGGATCGCAATTCTAGATTCGAGAGAGTCTTCGTTTAGAATAATTGAATAGTTAAGATCTTCTCGTTGAGTTTTGTCCAGATAAGCAGAGCTTATCAGCTCGCGATTACTCCTCAAGAAATGCTTGACAAACACATTTAGTAAATCCTTAAGTTGAGAGTCTAGATTATTGGACATCTTAACTAAGCCACCAAACGGATCATCCAGTCTTTGTTCGATGTACTTAACCAAGTCGGTTTTTTCGCCGATTTTGTGAAGCTCGTAGCTTCTATCAGCCTCATCCTTCATCTCTTCAAGTTGAGTTTGAAGGAGATATAAAATAGATGTTAATTTTTTGTCAGTTGTTTCTGCTTTTGATGCAGGTATGGGTTCGTTTTTCATATTTCAGACGCGGTAGTAAGTTGGGGATATTATGGAGAGGGTAATGGGAATACGTCTGGTATTAACTGATGTTATTTTTAAGACAAATCCAAGTTTAAGTGATAAAATATTTTATTTTTAAACAATTTATACCTGTAAAACTAACGCTATCGCAAAGATAAATTTGTAGGATGATTGAAGTTTATTTTTCATTTCCCTGAGAAAATGACCCAACGCGTTTTTTCAAAACCACAGGAGACCGAATTTTCAGACAACCCGCCCACATTGGAATCAAGGCAAGAAGTGCTGTCATGCCTCAGGAATATAATTTCATTCTAAATCCGTTGTTTCCCAGATACTACGATCTGGTTCAGGTAACCAACCTCGAAGATTATAAAAGAGATCAAAGGTTATAGTTTGAAATATCTTTTACCTTTACAGCCAAACAAGTTCTTTACAATATTTTTCCAACAGGAAAAGGATTTGCATTCAATGCATTAGAGGGGAATCGTGTGAGAATCACGAGCTGTCGCGCAACTGTAAGTAACACCGCAAGGAAGTTACAAGTCAGAAGACCTGCCTTTTCCATGTTGACAACGCTTTCGCGATTTGAAGCTTAGTCTGGTTTGGATATTTTTCAGAAATACCTCGTTTCTGATTTCAGAATGACCATTTCGTTCTAAAAATCCTTTCTTTTCTCCCCTCATTTCCACTGACGTTACCAAAGTACTGAAAGAACTTTAAATCGGTTTAAAGATTTAAAGAATGTCCGAACATCCGTCCAGTTTCCTGATTTCCGCACCTTCCAGTAATTCCGGGAAGACAAGTATTATGCTAGGATTGCTTCGCGCTTTGAAAGAGCGGGGACTGCGGGTGCAGCCGTTCAAATGTGGGCCGGATTACATTGATACCATCCATCATACCACTGCCGCCGGAAAGCAAAGTGTCAATCTGGATACTTTTATGGCTTCCAGCGAACACGTGAAGAACGTTTACTGGCACTATTCTGGCAAAGTAGATGTATCGGTGGCCGAAGGGGTAATGGGTCTGTTCGATGGCGCGGATAGAATGGTGGGAAGCAGCGCGGAGATTGCGACACTGCTCGACATTCCGGTGATCCTCGTCATTAATGCCCGGTCGATGGCCTATTCAGCTGCTCCGCTGATCTATGGCTTTAAAAATTTTAATAAGAATGTAAGGGTCGTCGGGGTCATTTTCAATTTTGTCAACACCGTTTCTCATTACCGGTTTTTACAAGATGCCTGCGAAGATGCCGGTGTGGAGGCCTTGGGATATTTACCTGAGAATAGAAACCTGAGCATTCCTTCGCGACATTTGGGACTACATATTTCGGCCGAAACCGATTATGAAGCCATCATTCAAAAGCTGGCAGAACAAATACCGCTGACCGTAAACCTCGACAGGCTGCTTGAAATCACTAGTCTTCCTATTGTTCAAACAGAAAATAAAAAAGAGGCCATAGCTGCACAAACCAGCGCGAAACTTAGGATTACCATTGCGCGTGACGAAGCGTTTTCATTTACCTATCATCAAAATATCGAAGTACTATCTCATTTTGGTGAAATAACCTGGTTCAGTCCAATGCGTGATAGTCATTTGCCTGAAACAGACCTGCTTTACCTGCCCGGCGGCTACCCTGAACTGTTTGCTCAGACATTGGCAGACAATGAAAGCATGCGCGAAAGCATTCATCAATATTGTCAAAAGGGCGGACTTACTTACGCCGAATGCGGGGGGCTAATGTACCTGGGCAAAACCCTTGTGACCAACAAAGGTGAAAGTTTCCCGATGACGGGCGTGCTGAACTGCAACACTTCGATGGAAAGTGCAAAAATGATACTGGGATACAGGATCATGCATTGGAATGGGCAAGATATTCGCGGCCATGAGTTTCATTATTCCAAAATATCGGACGAAAAATTGCAAACCGAGCCAGCTACGCTTACCAATGCAAAAGGAATAGCGGTAGACACGAAGCTATACCGCTCCAAAAATACATTCGCATCCTATACACATTTATACTGGGGTGACAAGCCCGAATTTATTGAACAATTGATCAAAACAGCCATTAATGCTGAAAGCCAATCACCATCTGGCGACAGCCGACAGCCGAAAGCCGAAGTATGAAAAGACAGCGCGTTACCCGTTCAGATGGCAAGGCGATTAACCTCGTGCAGCGCCGGGGACATTTATCGTATTGCTACAATGCCTGCTGCTGCGGACGGGTCGACAGAGGTTACGCGCCTGTTCCGGTAGAACTTTACAAAAGCGAATGGTTGCGACGAAAGCTGCGCAATGTCGTTCATATGACGAAAGGAGGCTGCCTGGGCCCCTGCACGCTGGCCAACGTGGTGACATTGCTGTTCGATGGGCATTCGATATGGTTTCACTCCATCAATAACGACTGGCAAATCGTCGCGATTTTCGACTACATTGATAGTATGGTCAAGGCGGATCGCTACCTGGTGCCGCCGTCGGATCTGGCCGAATATGTGTTTCATTTCTATACCTGGAAAGGCTCCGAAACAGCTACCATTGGCGGGCAAACTGCATTGCCATCGGAAGGGATCGTGTTTTTGACGCATGCGGACACAGACTTGCTCACGCTGAACCGGACTATGCAGCTCTTGCCCGATGATTTTTCCAAAACGTTGGGTATTAGTTTGCTGGCCATTAAAAGTGAAGAGCAAATGGAGCAATTGCTTCAAAGGGAACTGGCCGAGGCAAAGATCATCATTGTCCGCATTCACGGACGGCTTAGTAGTATTCCCGGTTTTAGAGAACTAGTCAATCTTGCTCAAAAAAGGCAGCAGCATTTGATAGTCGTCAGCGGAACAGGCGAGCTAAACCCGGAATTTGCGGCAGTTTCCACTGTTTCTCCGGCCATTTTGCAAGAAACACTGGCCTACTTACAGGCAGGAGGCTACCATAACTTTTTATCACTGTTATATTTTTTATCAGATCATTTACTACTGACCGGTTTTGGAGCGGAATCGCCTCTTAACTTGCCAGAACACGGTATTTATCATCCCGATTTGCCTGAAAATGCAGACATGTCGGATTGGTTGAAATACTATGATAAGGGCCTTCCAACCGTTGCGATCACCTTTTACCGGGCTCATTGGATCAGCGGGAACATTAGCTTTGTGGATGCGATGATCAGGTCGCTCGAAGAACGTGGTGTGAATGTACTACCCGTTTTTACATCATCATTGAAAACAGCAAATCCTGAAACCGGGATACCATTTGCGTTTGAATTTTTCGAAGTGCCCGGCAGATTCCGCATTGATGTTCTGATCAATACCATTTCATTTGCGATCACCGATATTCAGCCCGCTGGTACCGTTAGCAAACCAGCAGAGGCATTAATAGGCCTGAATGTTCCGATTTTGCAGGCCATAACCAGCGGAATGAGCCGTGGGCCCTGGGAGTCGTCGGCACGTGGGCTGAATCCGCTGGATACCGCGATGAATGTTGCCATTCCTGAGTTTGACGGCCGCATTATCACCGTTCCGGTCTCATTTAAAGAAAAGGGAAAGGACACAAAAGGTTATGAGCCGCTGGACGACAGGATCGAACGGGTAACCGGGCTGGCCGTACGTTTTGCAAGACTCAGACATTTAAAAAACAATCAGAAAAGGGTAGCATTCATTTTTACCAATTCCAATACCAAAGCATCCCAGGTCGGAAATGCAGTCGGGCTGGATGCTCCGGCTTCGCTCATGAACATCCTGCACGCTATGCAGGCCGAGGGTTACCGGATCAATAACCTTCCTGCTACGGGAACGGAGCTGATTCATACGCTGATAGATCGCTGTTCCTACGACGAAAATTATCTCACGCCGGATCAGCTTGCCCAAGCCGTCGGTCAGGTTTCCGCGGATCAATATGCGGGCTGGTTTCAGGAGCTGCCACTTGCATTGCAGCAAAAAATGACAAAACAATGGGGGCCACCGCCGGGAGAAACCTATGTACATGAAAATCACATCGCACTCGCAGGACTGGATCTGGGCAATGCGTTTGTAGCATTGCAGCCGCCACGAGGCTATGGAATGGATGCCGACGTCATTTATCACCAGCCCGATTTGCCGCCCACGCATCATTACCATGCATTGTACCGCTGGCTCAGGGACAGCTGGCGTGCGGACGCTATTGTGCATGTGGGCAAGCACGGAACATTGGAATGGCTTCCGGGAAAAGGGATTGGTTTGTCGGAAAATTGCTTTCCTGATGCTTTTCTGGGCGATTTGCCATTGTTTTATCCATTTATTATCAATGACCCGGGCGAAGGGTCTCAGGCGAAACGACGGGCACACGCGGTGATTATTGATCATTTGACACCGCCTATGACTTCCGCTGACAGCTACGGCGAACTCGCTCAGCTCACGCAGCTCGTCGATGAATACTATCAGGTAGAAAGCCTCGATCCGGCCAAATTACCATTGTTGCAAAAACAGATCTGGGATTTGATCAAGCAAACTAACCTCGATACTGACCTCGTTGCTATGCTCAGCCGCGACCACGGCGACCACAAACATGATTGGGACGATGACATGACGCCCGAAGGCGTTCCCGTCAGTCTCACTGAGATGGATGGAAAGGACATTGCGCATTTGATAGAGGATATAGATGGTTATTTATGCGAACTAGGCGCGGCGCAGATTCGTAATGGGTTGCATACATTAGGTGAAATGCCTCAGGACAATGCGCTGGTAGATATGCTACAATCGCTCACCAGACTGCCTAATGCTAATGTTCCCGGGTTGCAAGGAGAGCTCGCATCACTTTTTCAATTTGAAATAAATACGCTGCTTGATCATAAAGGTGAAAAACTGGAAAGAGTATCCGACCATTTTCAGGCATTAGCCGACAGGCGGGTGGTTACCGCGGCGGATGCCCTGGAAGTGCTGGGCGAACTGGGGAATCACCTTTTCAGAATGCTCGCGTATCATCGATTTGATCTAAAAAAGCTGGATCAGGTCCTTTATGAGACGCTGGACATGGTTCCTACAAGTCCTGAACTGGCTGGTATTCGCAGTATCATGGAGTTTGTGTGCCTGGAATTGCTTCCTAATCTTGCCAAAACCGATGAAGAAATAACGAACCTCCTGCACGGGCTGTCGGGTGGGTATGTACCTGCGGGGCCGAGCGGGGCGCCTACACGGGGGATGGCGCATATCCTGCCTACGGGAAGGAATTTCTATGCGGTAGATCCGCGTGTATTGCCGTCGCGGGCGGCTTGGGAGGTGGGGCAGCAACTGGCGAAAGAGGTGCTCGACCGGCATTGGAAAGAAACAGGACGTTACCCCGAAAGTGTTGGGATCAGCATCTGGGGCACGAGTGCTATGCGTACACATGGCGATGATGTAGCTGAGGTACTTGCGTTGCTCGGCGTGCGGCCCGTGTGGCAGGCTGAAAGCCGACGAATTACAGGCGTGGAAGTCATTTCGCTGGAAGAATTGGGGCGACCGAGAATTGATGTGACGACCCGTATTAGCGGTTTTTTCAGGGATGCTTTCCCGCATTTGATTGATCTGATGGACGATGCGGTGCAAATGGTGATTGCGCTGAACGAAGACTTAGAGCGGAATTTCATCAGGAAACATTATTTAAAAGAGCTGACGGAACTTCAAAAAGATAACAGTTTGTCCGTCGAAGAAGCTGAGGAGCGTGCGGCTTACCGGATTTTCGGGGCGATGCCGGGGAGTTACGGGGCGGGTATTTTGCCATTGATCAACGAGAAAAACTGGCATACGGATGCGGATTTTGCGCAGGCTTATGTGAACTGGGGCGGCTATGCCTATACGCGGAATGTGCAGGGAACTGATGCCCGGGAAGACTTCAAAGAGCGGCTTTCTCGCGTTGAAGTCGCACTGCATAATCAGGACAATCGGGAGCATGATATCTTCGACAGTGATGATTACCTGCAATTCCACGGCGGAATGATCGCCACGATCCGCAACCTCACGAGCCGCCAGCCCAAGCATTATTTCGGCGATTCACATGATACTTCGCGACCGGTTGTGCGGGATTTGAAAGAGGAAACATTGCGCGTTTTCCGATCCCGGGTCGTGAATCCCAAATGGATCCAGAGCATTAAAAAGCACGGCTATAAAGGTGGACTCGAACTGACTGCGACCGTGGATTATCTCTTCGGCTACGACGCTACCGCCAATGTGGTGGACGATTGGATGTATGAAAAAGTAGCTGAAACCTATGCGCTGGACAAGGCAATGCAGCAGTTTTTCGAGGAAAGTAACCCGTGGGCATTGCAGGCCATTGCGGAAAGATTGTTGGAAGCAGTACAAAGGGAATTGTGGAAAAATCCTTCCGAAAAAGCATTGCAGGAATTGAAAGCACTGTACCTGAAAGGTGAGGAGCTGCTGGAATCCCGGGCTGATTAGACAGGTTGATTTTAATGAATTGAAATAAAAAGATATATGAATTTGTACCCGTTTTCCGCCATTGTCGGACAGGCGAAACTGAAAAAGGCGCTGCTATTATGTGCCATCAATCCTGCTATCGGGGGCGTGTTGATAAAAGGTGAAAAAGGGACGGCCAAAACGACGGCGGTACGGGGTCTTGCGTCCATTATGCCCCTGACGGCTCAGGAAGGAGGTTTTGGAACGGAAAATATGACCGTACCCTTTGTGGATCTGCCATTGGGTGCTTCGGAAGACCGTATTTTGGGTAGCCTTGACCTCCAAGCCATCGTTTCCGAAAAGAAGAAGAAATTCCTACCCGGATTGCTCGCCAGCGCGCACCAGGGCATACTTTATATCGACGAAGTGAATTTGCTGGCCGACCATTTGGTAGACATTTTATTGGATGTAGCGGCTTCCGGCATCAATACCGTTCAGCGGGAAGGGATCTCGGAAAGTCATGCTGCGCGGTTCATGTTAATTGGCACAATGAACCCCGAGGAGGGTAACCTGCGTCCGCAGTTTTTGGATCGTTTTGGGTTAATGGTCGAGGTGGAGGGGCATATGGATGTGGTTGACCGTGTGGAAGTTGTACGCAGGAGGATCGCATTTGAGGGCGATCCGGAACAGTTTGTATCTCAATGGCGAATGGCGCAGCTGGCATTGCAATCGCGCATATTGAAAGCGCAGCAGCTACTACCGGCTGTGAAAATGCCGGAGGGGCTGCTTACATTGATCAGTCAGTTGTGTATTGAGCGTTCGGTGAGCAGCTTACGGGCTGATATTGTGCTGTTTAAGACGGCAACCGCATTGGCGGCCTGGGCGGGCAGACTGAATGTCACGCCCGAAGATATCCGCGAAGCCGCTGAGCTGGTACTCAACCACCGGAAGGGCAAAAAGCAACCTCAATCCAACCCCAATAATCAGGGAAATCAGCCGAAAAACGAATCGGAACAAAATCAGGGCTCAGCTGGAAATAATGATTCTGGCGAATGTGGGGAGGGGAATTGCTCGGATACACCCGAAGAAAAAGTTTTTGGAAACGGTCAGGAAAAGGAAGTGCCGAAGCTAAAAAGCGAGCAGCCTATCACTGTTCCTGAACTTATTAATGGACGTAGTCAAAAGGCAGTACAGACGACCAGAGGTTTTCAAGTACGGGCTGAAAAGACGCATGTTGGTAATGATTTGGCTGTGAGCGAAACGATTTTGAATGCGATCATGCGCGACCCGGACCATTTAATAATCCGGACTGATGATTTGCATCAAAAAGTAAAAAACGGTAAAGCAGGCCATTTGATACTGTTTGTGGTGGATGCCTCGGGGTCGATGGCAGCTGGAAAACGGATGGAGGCCGTGAAGGGAAGTGTGCTGGGCTTGTTGAAAGACGCTTACCAAAAGAGAGATATGGTCGGGTTAATTGCCTTTCGCGGCGTGGAGGCCACTATTTTGCTTGAACCCACCAATAGCATTGAAGACGCTGAGCATGCAATGGGTAGCCTCCCAACCGGAGGCCGTACGCCATTGCCACACGCGTTGCTGCTTGCCACGGAAGTCCTGAAATCGTATGAAAAGACAAAAGATTTGCAGCCATTATTGGTAGTACTGAGCGATGGGAAAGCCAATGTACCGCTGCCAGGAGGCGGTGATCCGTGGCGGCAAGTGTTGCAAGTGGCATTACAAATGGCAGAAAAATCAGTTCGCGCTTTGGTCATTGATACTGAAATTGGTTACCTCAGATTTGGAAAAGCACAAGAGCTTGCCGCTGCGCTCGGGGCTGAATGTTTGACCCTGGACGAGCTTTCTCCGGAAAATCTGACCCATTTGATCACAGCGCGAATAATATGATGAGTAGTAAGAAATTAAAACCCATCATGTTTGTCGGGACTGGTTCTGACGTGGGTAAAAGCGTTATCACAGCCGGATTTTGCAGGATATTCAAACAAGATGGTTACGAACCTGCACCATTCAAGGCGCAAAATATGTCGCTGAACAGCTATGTGACAGCGGAAGGACTGGAAATAGGTCGTGCACAGGCTGTACAGGCCGAAGCTGCACAAATTCCCTGTTTGTCGGATATGAACCCGGTGCTTTTAAAGCCTACCAGCGATCAATCGTCACAGGTGGTTTTGAATGGTAAACCCATTGGAAATCAGTCAGCTTATTCGTATTTCATGGCGAACGACAGGCAGGAGTTATTTACTGCCGTGAAGCAGTCATTTGACCGTCTTGCCACGCAGTATAATCCTATCGTCATGGAAGGTGCCGGTAGTATTTCGGAGCTGAATCTCAAACACCGGGACATTACCAATCTGCGGATGGCTGCGCATGCCGGAGCTGCTACCTACCTGATCGCTGACATTGACAAAGGCGGCGTGTTTGGTAGTGTGTACGGAACCATTGCATTGCTCACGCCGGAAGAAAAGGCTTGCATCAAAGGCATTATCATCAACAAATTCAGAGGTGACGGACGGTTGTTTGAAGAAGGAAAAAGAATGCTGGAAGAACTGACTGGCCTGCCTGTGGCGGGTATCCTGCCTTATTTTAGGGATATCCACATTGAACAGGAAGATTCCGTTTCGCTGGAATCCAAGTACCGTTCGGCAGTCGAGGGAAAGGTGAATGTGGCCGTGATTTTGTTGAACCGCCTGTCTAATTTCACCGATTTCGACCGGCTGGAAAATGATCCGCGGGTCAATTTATTTTATACCAATGATCCGGCTGAGATCTCCAAAGCAACGATTGTGATCATTCCGGGGAGTAAGAATACCATTGCTGATATGCTTGCATTGAAAAATAATGGTGTTGCCAAGGCGATTACGGAAGTGTACAAGGCGGGGAAAACGGTCATCGGCATTTGCGGCGGCTATCAGATGATGGGCGAAATGATTGAAGATCCGCTGCATGTGGAAGGAGAGATCGAGCAGATTCCGGGCCTTGGAATTTTGCCAGTTACTACCATTTTGCAGGGTGAGAAAACCACCTTGCAACGTCAGTTTACCTTTCGCGAAAGTCCTGACAGCTGCACTGGTTACGAGATACATATGGGTGAAACCTATTTTACAAAGGAGCAGTCGCCGGTTGCTACTTTGAGTGACGGCCGAAAGGATGGCTATTATAAAAGCAACAAAGTGTGGGGTAGCTATCTGCATGGTATCCTCGACAATGACATGGTGATTGAAGATCTGCTTGCACCTTATGCGGCCGGGATTTCTGCGAAACCATTTGATTTTCAAAGTTTCAAAGAACAGCAATACGACCGGCTGGCGGATCTGATCCGGGCGAACGTAGATATGGAATTGATTTACAAAAGTTTACAATACTAGGAAGGAATGTTGCACGGGCACGGAGATGATGGATATAAGTACGGGAGGGAAATCCTGGCCGATTTCAGTACCAATGTCTGGCACGGGAGAGAGCCGGCGGGGATGAAGCAATATGTTTTTGAAAGATGGAATCACGTCAATCGGTATCCTGAGGTTGTCTCTGAAAGCTTGCGGGAGCGGGTTGCTGCGCATCATAATTGCACTGTTAATGAGGTGATTGTATGCAATGGAGCAGCGGAAAGCATTTACCTGATCGCGCAACTTTTCACTGGTAAAAAGTCAACCATTGTTATCCCTGCATTTTCGGAGTACGAAGATTCTTGCCTCATTTTTGATCATGAAGTTTCGTTTTTGAGCTGGAAAGCTGCATTGGAACTGCCGTTTTTGAAGAGCGATCTGCTTTTTATCTGCAATCCGAATAATCCAACCGGGCATGTTTTCCCAGACCTCGAATACTGGCTGAAACTGAACCCACATTGCACGTTTGTAATCGATGAAGCATTTATCGATTTCACTCTGGATTTGAAATCCATTGTCCCGCTCGTAAAACGTTACCCGAACCTGATCGTGATGCGCTCGCTGACGAAAACGTATGCGATTCCGGGCCTGCGACTGGGTTATATGCTCGCACATGAAGAGATCGTAAACCGGATCATGGCCATTAAACCTCCCTGGACTGTGAATGCGATGGCGGCTGCGGCTGGGGAATTCATTTTTGCAAATTGGTCTGACATTCAGTTGCCTATTGAGAAAATCTTAGAGGACAAAGCCAGGTTTGTTTTAGAATTAAAGCAAAACGACGCCATTCAAATTGAAGACAGCAGTACTCATTTTTTTATTGGAAAAACAATGGTCAAAAGTGCCCGGGAGCTCAAAGAGTTTTTGCTGAACAATCACGGTCTGCTGATACGCGACGCGGCCAATTTCAGGAGTTTGACGAGACAGCATTTTCGCATTGTCACATTGAGTTTTCAGTATAATCAATTATTGATCAAAGCATTGGAGGAATGGAAAGCACTTTACTATTGATTTCGCCGCTCCTCACCGGTTACCTGCTGGACCTCTGGCTGGGCGACCCGGACAACTGGCCGCATCCGGTACGTGTTTTCGGTAATTTAATCGCTGCCGGAGAGCGGTTTTTGAATAAAGGGGGCTTCCGGTTTGTCAAAGGAATGTTGCTTTCTGTCTCATTAGTGGTTTTGGTGTTTCTTTTTTTTACAATGTTAAATAATGTGCTCAGGCCTTATCCAGGGCTGTTCTGGTTGGTCAATAGTGTTTTTGTGTACTTCGGTTTGGCCAATAAGAACCTCATTGTAGAGGGGCAGCAGGTGTTTTCGGCTTTGCGGAACAGCCTGGAAGCGGGGCGTCGCCAGCTTGCCCGGATTGTGGGCAGGGATACGTCGAAACTGAACGAAAATCAGGTTCGCATCGCTGTTTTTGAAACCATGTCGGAGAACCTGAGCGATGGTGTGGTCGCGCCTTTGTTTTACTATGCGATCGCCGGAGTACCGGGTATGATGACTTATAAAATGATCAATACGATGGATTCGATGCTGGGGTATCGCAATGATCGCTACGAATGGTTTGGCAAATTTTCCGCCCGGCTCGACGATGTCGCAAACTTCATTCCCGCCCGTTTTACCGCGATTTTAATGGTACTGCTCACCGGCAGCAGCAGAGGCTGGAAAGCCATCCTGAAATATGGCAACAAACATAAAAGCCCCAACGCAGGCTACCCGGAGGCAGCGCTGGCTGGCATCCTCGACTGCCGATTTGGCGGACCTAATGTGTACCACGGAAAAGTAGTTCAAAAACCTTATATCGGGGAAACGGGGCGGACCATTCAAAACGAAGAAATCAGGCGAGTGAGTAGCATTAACCATAAAGTTTGCCTGGCCACGCTTTTGATCCTCATAGTGGGCCTCCTCGCATCTTGCAGCACGTCATCCGCTATCTATGAAAAAGGTGACGCGGCTTCGGTTACGACGGATCTTTTTCCTGAAAAAGTTAAAATCAATCATGCCAATGGCTTTTCCATTGCCTATCATGGGAATTACAAAACTGTCAAAATCGTAAGCCCGTTTGAAAAAACCATGGATACGGCCACATTCGTGCTGGTACAGCGTGGTACGCCCCGGCCTCGTGGATTTTCAGACAGCCAGATCATTGAAATCCCTGTCCAGAGCCTGGTGGTAATGTCGTCGCTGCACATTGGTCTCGTCGGATTTCTGGAAGCGGAGGAGGTGTTGACAGGTATAGGAAACCTTAAATATGTGTCTTCGGCGAAGGTACTGGGAAGAATCGGCGCGGGTAAAATTGTGGAAGTAGGTAAGGATCAGGGGCTAAACGACGAATTGTTGATTAGCATGCACCCTGACCTCATCATGGCTACTGGCAGCCCCGTATCGCGAATGGCGCGCTACCAGTCTATGAACCAGGCGGGGATACCGGTGATGGTGAATTCGGAATGGGTGGAAACCACGCCGCTGGGTCGTGCCGAATGGGTGAAGCTGCTCGCGGCGCTTTTGAACAAGGAAGCATTGGTGAATCAGAAGTTTGCGAATGTTGAAAAGGAATATAAACGACTTACCATTCTTGCCAAAAAAGCGAAAAATAAGCCGAGCCTCATTACCGGTATGAATTCCAAAGATGCCTGGTTTGTACCAAATGGGAATAGTTATGCCAACCGGTTTTTTCAGGATGCGGGGGCGAGTTATCATTGGGCTGGTACCAAAGCGACGGGCAGTTTGCCGCTGAGTTTTGAAACCGTGTACCCAGTAGCGTTACAGGCAGATTATTGGCTGAATGTGAGCATTGGAAATTTGAAATCCAGGGAAGATATTCTGGCAAAAGATGTTCGCTACGCTGATTTTAAGGCATTTAAAACCAACAAAGTGTACGGCTATCACAACCGTACGAATGCACAGGGAGCCAATGATTATTGGGAGTCGGGGGCTGTGAACCCGCATCTGGTACTGGCCGATCTGGTGAAAATATTGCACCCGGAGTTGCTGCCGGAGCATCAATTGATATACTACAAACCAATTAACTGAATGAAGATTTACACCAAAAAAGGGGATAAAGGAACGACCGGATTGTTCGGTGGCAGCCGCGTGAGCAAGGATGACGTGCGGATCGAATGCATTGGCACACTCGATGAGGCCAATTCGACCATTGGCGTATTACGGGTAAAACTGGGCAGTGATCATTCCTGGCAGCCGAATTTGCATAAAATCCAGAAAGACCTGATGGATATGATGTCACACCTGGCGAGACCGTCGGATGCAAAAAAGGAAAACAAAAACCCCATGCCGGTAGACGGAGCGGAGTTCTGCGAACAATGGATTGATGAGCTTGAAGGTGCCATGACCTCGCCTTCGGATTACTTTTTGTTGCCTGGTGGGAACGAGGTATCGGCATTATGTCACGTTGCACGCACCCAAATGCGGCGGGGCGAGCGGAGGCTGGTTTCATTGATTAAAACAGACGAGGTACACGAGGCTATACCTGCCTATATCAACCGGTTATCGGATCTGTTCTTCACACTGGCCCGTGCCGAAATGGACAAGGCCGGGGTAGCGGAGGAAAAGTGGCAATTGTTTCTGTATAAACGCTTTAAACTGCTGAGTAAATGATTATCTACATTTCAGGCGGGGTAAGAAGCGGAAAAAGCAGGTACGCAATGAAGTTAGCTTTGGAAAAAAGCAGCGATCCCGTGTATGTAGCTACGGCGAAAATTTGGGATGAGGATTTTGGTAAAAGGGTGGCGAGGCACCAGCAAGAGCGCGGGCCGGAATGGTCGTTATTTGAAAGCGAGCAGGCGTTGCATTTGCTTCCATTGGCAGGCCGCACCGCTGTGATCGATTGTGTAACCCTTTGGCTTACCAACCTGTTTATGACGCACGATCAGGACATTGACCGGTCGTTGGCTGTGTTTAAAACCGAAATAGACGCCATAGCCAAGTTGCAGGGCACATTCATTATCATTTCCAATGAACTCGGCATGGGAATTCACCCGGAGACAGAAGTAGGAAGGAAATTCACCGATTTACAGGGCTGGGCCAATCAATATGTAGCCAATGTGGCCGAAGAAGCCATTTTTATGGTTTCGGGCTTACCATTAATTCTAAAAAAATAATTAGCCATGAAAACAGATACATTAATAGGGCAGGAGATCTCGGAAAAAATAAACAACAAAACCAAGCCGCTGGGCGCTTTGGGGATGTTGGAAAAACTGGCTTTTCAAATTGCTTCGGTTCAAAATACATTGTTCCCGAAGCTGGTTAGTCCGCACATCATTGTCTTTGCAGGAAGTCACGGTATCGCTGCGAAAGGCGTGAGCGCTTATCCTTCTGAGGTGACGCCGCAAATGGTGCTGAATTTTATGAACGGAGGCGCGGCGATCAATGTATTTACACGGCAGCACGATATTCAGCTGTTGCTGGTGGATGCTGGTGTTGATTATGATTTTGAAAAGAGTGAAAAACTGATTGACGCGAAGATCAATCATGGTACCAGCAATTTTCTGGAACAACCCGCCATGACTTCGGAGGAATGCAGCCAATGTTTTGAACGGGGGGCTGAGTTAGTTCGGCAGGTCAAAGCGACCGGTTGCAATGTGATTGGTTTTGGGGAAATGGGGATTGGTAATACTTCCTCTGCGGCATTGATCATGAGTAAGTTGCTTGCCTTACCCATTGAAGATTGCGTGGGCAGAGGTACCGGGCTGGATGATCAGCAGCTTTTGCAAAAGATTGCAATATTGAGCGAAGCATTAAAAATACATCAAAATGTGAGCAGCGATCCGGTGACTGTGATGCAGACTTTTGGCGGGTTTGAGATCGCGATGATGTGTGGTGCGATGATGGAGGCGGCGAGGCAGAACATGCTTATTTTGGTAGATGGTTTTATCGCCTCAGCGAGCTACCTGTGTGCATTTCAAATGTTTCCATCTATAAAAAGCAATGCTATATTCTGCCACCAGTCCGACGAAAAGGGGCATAGGCTTCTGTTGAATGCGTTGGAAGTTGAACCGGTTTTGAAACTGGATTTGCGGCTTGGCGAGGGAACGGGCTGCGCGCTGGCTTACCCGATACTGACGAGCGCGGTGGCTTTTTTCAATGAAATGGCTAGCTTTGAAAGCGCAGGGGTCAGCAATAAATCATCATGAAACGGCAGATAACGCTTTTTTTTACCGCATTACAATTTTACACCAGAATTCCTGTCCCGAAATGGGTAGGTTACCAGCCTGAGAACCTGAGTGCCGCGACGGCGTATTTGCCTTTCATTGGCTGGATCGTGGGCCAGATTTCCGGGGTTGCCTGGCTGGGTGGATTGTATTTTACAGACGTTACCGTGGGCTTATTATTTTCAATGACAGCTTCGATACTGGCAACCGGCGCATTTCACGAAGATGGCTTTGCAGATGTCTGTGACGGTTTCGGGGGAGGCTGGACGAAGGAAAAGATCCTTGAAATTATGAAGGACAGCCGTCTCGGGACCTACGGAGCGACCGGCTTGGTACTGATGCTCGCATTCAAATTTTCATTGTTGCAGATCCTGGCGGCAGGTGATCAGGCTGCGTTGGTGCTGCTACTGGTCGCCGGGCACTCGATTAGTCGCCTAATGCCTGCATTTGTTATATTTTTTCAAGATTATGCGCGAGACACCGGCGATAGTAAGGCCAAACCGGTGGCTGAAAAACCCGGCTGGCTCACATTAACGGCAGCCTGCGTTTTTGGCATTATTCCACTGGTACTGCTGGCGTTTTCCAAACAGGAGCCACTGGTTTTACTGTCATTGGTCTTTCTGGGCATCATTACATTTTTTCTGGGCCGTTATTTCAAAAAATGGATCGGAGGTTATACCGGCGACTGCCTCGGTACCGTGCAGCAGGTCTGTGAAACCGGGTTTTACCTTTTTATAGTAGCCTTGTGGAAGTATATCTGATCCGCCACACGACACCCGTTTTGGAACCCGGCCTCATTTACGGTCGTAAAGAGCTGCTTTTACACGACACTTTTCCCGACGAACTGGCAACGGTTCTTCAACAACTTCCTGAACATTTCGATGCAGTTTATTCCAGTCCCGCATTCCGTTGTGTGGAGCTGGCAAAGGAGATCAGTCCTGATTTTAAGATGGACGTTCGCTTGCAGGAACTGGATTTTGGAGAATGGGAGGGTAAAACCTGGGATACCGTCGATCAGGTCGCCTTGCAATGCTGGATGGACGATTATGTGAACGTATGCGTGCCTGGCGGGGAGAGTATGATGCAAATGCACGAACGGATCACGGAGTTCTGGGATGAACTGTCGCGTGAAACATATACACGCATTGCCATCGTCACACATGCAGGAGTAATGCGTTTGCTACTCGCTAGTGTGCGGAGCATCGCATTAACCAACATTTTTGACATTAAAATCAATTACGGCGAAGTGATCATTGTCAACCATTTACTTCCTGACCCACGTTTTGTAAATTGAATCTTCGGAGTTTAAATTCAGAAACAATGGAAAATGACTATCTGCAAAGCGTTCGGAAACAGTTTGAGTACTATAAAATGCTGGGCGACAAAACCATTGCCCAGGTAACTGACGAGCAGCTTTTTTGGAAATACAATGAGGAAAGCAACAGCATAGCGACCATTGTGAAGCATTTATGGGGCAATATGCTGTCACGCTGGACGGATTTCCTGACTACCGACGGAGAAAAGGAATGGCGTGACCGGGAAGGAGAATTTGACAACGATATCAGCGGCCGGGCAGAGTTGCTTGCCAAGTGGAATGAAGGCTGGAACTGCCTCTTTTCAGCGCTCGGCACTATAAACGAAAGCAATTTTAATCAGCTGGTCTACATCAGAAATCAGGGGCATACGATCACTGAGGCGATTAATCGCCAGCTGGCGCATTATCCTTATCACATTGGTCAAATCGTTTTTATTGGTAAAATGGTCCTGAATGAGCAATGGAATTCTCTATCAATTCCCCGCGGTGACTCCGGGAAATACAATGCCGAAAAATTCGCGAAACCTAAGACCAGGACGCATTTTACAGATGAATATATAAGCGACAACGAACGGAAAGAGTGACTGTTTCTTCTCTCCGTGTCGTAATCGCCCCCTGATATTGCCGGATTCACACAGCGTTTATCCTTTTTGTACAGGCTAGTTTTGTAATGTCAAGTTAATCAACCAAAACACTTATAAACCTATACAATCATGGAAGCTACATTCGTAAATCAAACAACAGTTAAAAGCCAAGGTAACAAAGGCGTACTGATCGGCAGAATCATCAGCGCATTGTGCATTCTGTTCCTGCTCGTCGACGCCATTATGAAAGTTCTCAAAGATTCAATTTCGGTTGAAGGCTCTGCGAAACTAGGCTGGCCTGTGGATCAGGTACAGAGCATTGGTATTGCGCTACTCATCTCGACGATCCTCTACATCATTCCACGTACAGCGATTTTAGGAGCCATTCTGCTAACAGGTTATCTCGGCGGCGCCATCGCCATTATGGTTCGAGCAGGTGAGCCCCTGTACTTCGCATCAATATTTGGCGTGCTGGTATGGGCGGGCTTGTACCTGCGCGATGAAAAGTTGCGGAAGCTGATTCCTTTTTCAAACAATACCACCCATTGACGGATCAGTCTTAGTTACTGCTATGGTTTCAACGTGGCCTGCGAAGAACGCTTCGCAGGCCACGTTGTTTTTAGCTTACGGTCGTTTTGTTTAAGACCCATCCTCGCGACACTGGTGGAAAACATCGCCTTCCGGAACATTCATTGCCCTTTCCGTACCATTGTCATTGTACTGAATAGCAGTAAGTTCATGGATTTGATCATTTTTATATGATTATATTTGGAAAGCACTTTTATACGGAAATTTATGGCCGCCATCGAAGTTATATCTGAAAAACCTTCTAATCCTACCGCCGCTGAATTTGCAGAGCGAATGGAAAGTTACCGGTCGCCCGCCGAGGCGATGAAGCTGATGCGTTATTTTAAAACCGGGGTGGGGGAGTATGGAGAAGGCGACATTTTCATGGGCGTGCGTATGGGGCAGATTTTTGAGCTCGCCAAAGCGTACATCAACATGCCTTTGGAAGAAATAGAAAAACTGCTGGAAAGCCCGATCCACGAAATCCGCACGGGTGCGCTGAGTATCATTGACAAGCAGGCACGGAGTAAAAAGACCTCAATGAGCCAGCGGAAGGCACTTTATGATTTTTATTTGAGAAGAACCGACCGGATCAACAACTGGGACCTGGTGGATATTTGCGCGCCGCACGTGGTGGGAGGCTACCTGTACCGGTCCGGAGAGCCGAGGGATGTACTATTCAAGCTTGCGGCTTCGGACAATATCTGGGAGCGGCGAACTGCCATTGTTGCTACCGGTTATTTTATCCGGCAGGGCGACATTGCGGATACTTTTAAAATTGCAGAACTACTGCTGAATGATAGGCACGACCTCATTCACAAGGCCACCGGATGGATGTTGCGCAGCGCGGGACAAATTCACCGCCCGCAACTGCTCAACTTCCTCGATCAATATGCTGCCACTATGCCCCGAACGCTTTTACGCTACTCCCTGGAACATTTCGACAAACCTTTGCGCAGCCATTATATGGCGTTGAAGCACGCAGGCTAGTATTTTGTTATTACTTCGCTGGTGTAATGATGATGTTGCGGTATTCCACCGGACCGTGGTCTCCCTGAATGTACAGCGGGCCTGGTTCGCCTTCATTGCTATCCAGCGCACCACCGGTAATGCCCGGGATCTCCTGGTTACTGATCACGGTTGTGCCATTTGCAACCACTGTTATCATTCTGCCTATCAGTGTAATGTCGTAGGAATTCCATTCACCGGCGTCTTTTGCAACCATTTCGCTGGGCGTAATAAATCCGTAAACAGCGCCACTCTGATCCAATGCAGGTTCCATTCCTTTGCTATCCGTCACCTGTACTTCATAGCGTCCGCGCAGGTACACACCGCTGTTGCTTCCTTTGGGAATGCGGAACTCGATATGCAGTTTGAAATCATTGAATTTCTCGTCGGTAATCAGGTTAGCGCCTGATTTTGGGCTGCGCAGAATACCATTTTCAGCGATCCACTGGTTGGTACTTCCCACAGCATGCCAGCCTTTGATTTGGTTTCCGCCGGTTAATGCAACCGGTTTTCCCCACGCAGGTTGTTTGGTTTTGCGCAATGCGGGGGCACGAACGCCTGTCCAGCTGTAAGTTTTGCCTTCGGGAGTTGTCAATGATCCGGCAATTTTTTCATCGGTGAGGGTACCTTCTACGCTCAGGTTTTTGTCTCCTCTTTCCCATTGCGGCGGTATTTCGAAGCTCAGTTTGCCATCTTTGAAATGTACTTCCGAAATAGGACGTGCGCTGCCCGAAAAGCCTGTAAACTGGCCCACCAATGTGTGGTTGCCCGAATGTCTTACTTCCAGCCAGGAAGGGGAAGGTTTTCCGGCTACATCAACGGTGATATCCCAACGGCCTTCGAGCGTGGACGCCAGGGGTTTTGATGGATCGGCATCGGTTGTAAAAGCGGCTGTCGCCAATGTCAGCGCGGATAATAAGAGTTTCCGGGAAGCCCGGCGCAGGTTGGTCTGGAATATTGTGTTCATAAATTTTTAGGTATTAAGAAGGCGTCAATTTATGTATAAAATTTAATATTCAGCGAATAACTGGTGCTTCGCCCACCGCCGGCGGACAGCAGAACGCCTGATTCGAGGAGGCTTTGTAAATCGCGCGTTGCGGTTGCCTTGGAGGTTTTTGCAATGGAGATGTATTTTTTGGCGGTCATGCCACCTTCAAATCCCCCGGGCCCTTCGTTAAGCATTCTTTTTACCGCTTTTAACTGACGCTCATTGAGTTTGTCTTTGAAGAGGTCGAAGAACTGGGTCTTGTGCAATGTGAAATTCAGTAATTCCTTTGCTTCAATTTGCGCGTCCAATATGACCTGAACAAAATAGCTGACCCAGCCGGTAATGTCATTGCTCCGCTGGGCAGCTTCCAGAGATTGGTAGTAGTTTTTGCGGTTGGCCTCAATTTTCCTTGAAAGGCTCAGCATCACCGGGCGGCTTAGGGTTTGAGAGAGCGCTTTTTCGGCAATTGCACGTCCTATGCGCCCGTTGCCATCTTCGAATGGGTGAATGGATTCGAAATATAAATGGGCGATTGCAGACCGTACAGGTGCTTTTTTGATCTCCTGCTTTCCGCCGGGTGCGGTATCATTGAACCATTGAATAAATCGGCCCATTTCATGTTGTACGATTGAGGATGGTGGCGCTTCAAAATGAATTTTTTCGTTTCCTACCGACCCGGACACGACCTGCATAGGAGCGGTATCCTTGCGCCACGCTCCCGTATTGATGGTGCGACTATCTTTCAGGAGCATTTGGTGCCATTCAAATAGCTTTTTTTCTGTGAGCGGTTCTGTGAATGAGTTCCGTACGTCGACCATCAATTCGGCGACGCCTTGTGCTTTTTTGTCTTTTACAGGTTGTGCTTTTTGATTTATTCCCAGATTGTTACGTATCGAAGAGGCTACGTCTTGGCGACTTAGATATTCGCCTTCTATTTCCGATGTTTTAATGGCTTCCGCAACCATGATATCGATCAGCGTTTCCACTTTTACAGCGTCGGGGGCGGCTTTCAGCAGGCCGCTTACATTGCCTGTTTCCTCGGCAAATGCAAGTAACTGATCGATGGAATCAGTGAGGTCATATTTGAAATCAGGCCAGTCGGGTAGTTGCCAATTGTATTGCATGAGCCGATTAAATTTACTATTCGGCTCAAATATAGTAAAATTATGAGCCGAATAGGTTAATTATTCGGCTCTTTGAATTATGTGGTGACATGCGATGGGGACATTCCATATTGTTTTTTGAATGCAAAAGAAAAGTGTGAAAGGTCTTCGAAACCTACGTCGAGGTATACGTCGGAGGCGGCTTTTCTTTTTTCCTTGATCAGGTAATGTGCTTCTTTCAGCCTTCTTTGCAGTAACCAGCGGCTCGGTGTGTTCAGGAATATTTTTTCAAAATCCCGCTTGAATGTGGACAGGCTGCGGCCAGTGAGATAGGCGAAACGTGGGAGATCGACATTGAAATGGAAGTTCTTGTTCATGAATGCTTCCAGGTCAATTTTGCCAGGATCGGAAAAATCAAACAGGATGTCTTTCAGTTCCGGTTTTTCCTGCAAAAGAAGCAAAATCGCTTCCTTCCGCTTCACTGCCAGCAGGTCTTTGGAAGTTTGCTGCTGAAAAATAGCCTCGTAAGCTCGCAGCGATTCCATATATTTGGCCAGTACTGAGCCCGTTTTTAAAGAAATGAACACCACTGGGGGCATGTGTTTTTCGGATTGATACCCAAATTCAATGCTGAAATTTCGCAGCATTTCCTGGTCGAAATAAATCGATACAGACCTGAATTCCATGTTTTCGGCAGGGTACTTGGTGTATTTGTTCAGGTTATTCCTGCGGCAAAAATAGATTTCCCCCGGACCAAATGTCTGTGTACGAACGCCGTCGTTAAGTTCCAGCGACCCGGAAACCACATAGCCGATCACATGTTCAGGGACAAACTGCTCGCCCACACGGCTTCTTGAAAAATAACAGGAATATTGAATAGGTAACTTCTGTTCTTCCGCCGTCATAAAATACAGGTTTTGGAAGGTAAAAATAGTGAAAAGCCGCTGTCGTTACCGGGCTTTTCACTTTGGAATGTTAAGAATCAGATCAGGACCGTTTTCGGTTCCAGGTAGGCTTCCAGGCCATACACGCCGAATTCCCTTCCCACGCCCGACTGTTTAAATCCACCAAAAGGTGCCAGCGGATCATGGAAAAGGCCATTGATCAGTACCCGGCCAGCGGAAATCTGCGCTGCAACTCTTTGCGCACGTTCGGTATCGGATGAGCTGACATACGCTTGCAGACCATAATCGGTATCATTCGCAATCTCGATTGCTTCCTCCTCGGTTTTGTAAGTCAGTATAGAAAGTACCGGGCCGAATATTTCCTCGCGGGCAATACGCATCTGATTATTGACGCCCGTAAAAACGGTCGGTTTGACAAAATTTCCGGCTTCCAGGCCTTCTGGCTGGCCTTCGCCGCCGATCAGCAACTGCGCGCCTTCTTCTTGTCCCAGTTTAATGTATTGCTGTACCCGGTCATATTGTTTTTTGCTCACGAGCGGACCAACGGTCGTATCCTCCTGCTGCGGATTTCCGACTTTTACTTTTTCAACCACCGCTTTCACCATTGCATTGACTTCTTCCAGACGGTTTTCGGGCACGAGCAAACGGGTACCAGCCACGCAAGCCTGCCCGCTGTTCATATACGCAGCCATGACGGCCAGCGGAATGGCTTTTTCAAAATCGGCGTCGTCCAGCAGAATATTGGGAGACTTGCCACCTAGTTCCAGCGTAACACGTTTCATAGTGTCCACAGCGCTGCGGGCGATGGCTTTGCCTACCAGCGTGGAACCTGTGAATGACACTTTCGCGATGTCGCGGTGACGGGTGATTTCGGCTCCTACCACATCGCCCCGGCCGTTGACCACATTAAAAACCCCTGCTGGCAACCCCGCTTCATGAAGACATTCAACCAAGACCTGTGTCTGCATCGCGCTCATTTCGCTTGGCTTGATCACTGCGGTGCAGCCTGCGGCGATGGCGGTGGCTAATTTGCTGCAAACGAAACTATTACTGGAATTCCATGGGGTGATAATACCGGCCACGCCCAATGGTTCCAGCCTGACCCGGGAATTGCCCACCGTTTTTTCGAAGTCAAAATTTTGGAGCGTTTCAATAGTTTGAGTGAAAGAATTGATGGCATTACTGACGCTCATTTTTGAAAATTGCAGCGTACCGCCGTACTCTTCCACCATTATGGCTACTAATTCACTTTCTCGCTTCGAAACGGCTTCGTGAAGGCGTTGAAGATAGGTAATGCGTTCGGCCTTGGTGGTTTTGGAAAATTGTTTGAATGCTGCTTTGGCACTGGCGATCGCCAGTCGGGTATCTTCCTCGTCGCCGAGTGTTACCTGGCTGATCAGTTGGTTTGTGGAAGGATTGATGAGGTGAAAAAGCTCGGTGCCGTGGGGAGTAACAAACGCACCGTTCACATAAATTTTATCAATGGTTTTCATCTTAAATACTGGTTTTGTTTTTTTGAATGTTTTGTAAGACAAAGGTCGCCAGTATTCAGGTGGGTAGATTTGTTGAAAAGTTCAAGTTCACTTTGTTAAAAAGTTCATGAACTTTCTGTCAATTCAGGTATTGCTTTTTAAACTGAACAGGGCTTACGCCGGTTTCTTTTTTAAACAACCGTGAGAAATAGGGGAGGTTTTCAAAACCCAATGTATATGCAATTTCTGCCACATTAATATCCGCGCCTTTCAACAGATTTTTGGCTTCCGAGATCAGGAAGTAATGGATGAGTTCAATGGCTGTTTTACCGGTTTCCTGTTTTAAAAGATCACTGAGGTAACGTGAAGAGGTATTCAGCTGATCGGCCATAAATTTCACGGTTGGCAAGCCTTGTTTGGTCATCAGCCCGCTTTGGAAATATTCGGACAATGAATGATTAAACCTGGATACTACCTTGCCGGAGATCTCTGCACGATTGATAAACTGTCGTTTGTAAAACCGTTGTGAATATTTGAGTATCGAATCAATGTGCGCCAGAATGATTTCCCGGCTGTATTCGTCCTGATTGTTGTTGTATTCTGTTTCAATTTTGCCGTAAAGGTCCCACAGGATCTGTTCTTCTTTGGGCGACAAATGCAGCGCCTCGTTCGTTTCGTAATCGAAATAATTATAATTCTGGATTTCGGAATGCAATGGATGACCATTCAGGTAATCTTCGTGAATGTAGATCGCGAAACCGTCTTCTTCCAGTTCAAGATCACGCATTTCAATGGCTTGCCGCGGTTTTGTAAAGTACATGGAACCACTGTCGGCATCATACCGCGTCCTGCCATATACAATCACGCCCGATTTCATTTTCTTTAATGCGATCATATAAAAATCAGTCGTAAACTCTCTGTTGCCAAAAGAGCAGGTCTGATTACAGCGGAGCAGGCTCAGCATTGGATTTTCCGGCACAGGAAAACCATTATACCGGTGCATATCGCTTAAATTTTTGAAATGGTGCATGATTGGTGGATTAAACTTTTACAATGTCAGCCTTAGGCTGACATTGTAATGAACAGCTTATGAAAGCATTAAATTCCGTGTGCTTGCGCTGAAACTTCGCTCCATTCTTCCCAGGTTGCCAAACGGTCCGAGTATACCTGTTTTACCCATGGGAAGGCGACTTTTCCAAGGAAGAGGCGTAGCGGAGGATTGGTAGCGTCTATCAGTTTGAGAATTGCGTCAGTGGTTGCTTCGGGGTCACCAAAGCTTTCGGGGGTTGCGCCGGCCTGGAAATTGGCTTTTACCTGGTCGTAAGCTTCTATCGGCTGAGAATGGGTTGCAGATGCGCCACCCCAGTCGGTCGAAAATCCGTTTGGCTCTACCAGGGTTACATTCAATCCAAAGTCTTTTACCTCGCTGGCCAAGCTTTCGCTCAGGCCTTCTACTGCCCATTTGGAGGCATTGTAAAGTCCTAGTACAGGTAATGTGGCCACGCCTAATACACTGGATACCTGAATGATATGTCCATGTTTTTGGGCCCGCATGATCGGTAGCGCAGCTTGCGTTACCCATAACAAGCCGAACACATTAGCCTCGATCTGATCACGTGCTTCCTGTTCGGTAGCTTCTTCGATGGCACCGAAAAGCCCATATCCTGCATTATTGATCACGACGTCGATTTGTCCGAAGTAGTCTTTGGCTTGTTGAATGGCTGCGAAGCTCGCGGCCCTGTCGGTAACATCCAGTTTGATAGGCAGGAGGGCATCGCCGTACTGCTGTTTCAGGTCATTCAATGTTTCCAGATTCCTTGCGGTGGCTGCTACTTTGTCACCTCTTTTAAGAAAAGCTTCTGCCCAGATTTTCCCAAATCCCCGGGAAGCTCCTGTAATAAATATGGTCTTTGTCATTACTGTTTTTGTTAAAAATTGATAATGCAAAGCTATATCCACGCCGCTCCGTGGGTGTTATACAAAAGTCTGAAAAGGTGATACATTTTAACCTCCGGTGAACAAGCCCGGCCGAAAATCCCTGGTTTCATACGATGAATAAGTGATGCGACGGAGAGTTGTCATTTTTGCTTCAAAATCCCGACATTCGTCTGGCTGCAAATGCTATACACCACATTCATCCTACGATACCTATATGAGACCACGTTTACTCCTCTTATTTATTTTCACCTGCATATATAATGATGTGTGGGCGCAGCAGGAAGCGTCGCAGCAGTCGCTGAACCATTATGTAGAGTTTCTGAGCAAGTCGGCTGATGAAGTGACGGACCGGTTCAAAATGCTGCGGGATTATCAGGAAGATGCGAACCGGTACCGCAAAAAACCGGACTTGTCGCTCAGGTTACCATCTTCCGGCCCTTTGGAAGAGTTTTATTATAACAAAGCATTGGAGGCGAAAGCGGTAACAACCGGCGAAAGGCAACAGCTCAATGCCGCTGCCAAGTCAGTTTGGGATGTGCTGAACAAACTGGATGAGACAGGTAAAGCACTGGAAACCCACGTCCGGTTGAATGCATACAAAGACGATAATTTGAAAAAATCTGATGCGCTCGTGTCGCAAATGCAATCGCTTTTTGGAAAATTCAGTAAGGATAAAGCTGCTTGTTACCAGCAAATTCAATCTATTTATCATCGCTACCAGCCCTATTCAGCCGCAGACCCGTACCTCGCCACCGAGAGGGAAATGGAAGAAGTGTTGCGGAGTCAGCAGCAATTGCTGGATTCGTTACCTTTTTATCTCAATGAAGAAAGCCGATTTGAATGGCCGGTCGCGAAGGTGCAGCAAAGTATGCTGCGTGATGAAAAAGTGCTGGCTGATTTCGGAAAGTTACAGTCCAAACTGGCATACCCAGCTTCTGATATGGTCGGTTCGTTCAAATCGGCTTTGTCTGAGATGCAGAGCATTAAAAGTCATGCAATCGACGATCATAATTTTGCGGCAAAACAGTCGGCACGGCATGGCAATGAGGTTTATATATCATTAATGAACCGGTACAACCAGGATTTGCTGGTTAACCACAAAGCCTTTATCAATTATAGCAATTCCGCCAGGAGAATGCTTGACTATCCTGCATTCAGCCCGATATTCGCCCCGGAACCAAGCTCGGCAGCTTCACAAAAGATCACCAAAACTCCTCCTTTTCAGGATAAGCCGCTCGCAACATTCAATGTAAAAAAGGCATCGTCCCCACCTTCCGCGGCCACGGTGCGGGTACTGAACGACTACGTCGAATACATCAATGAATCACTCCGGCAAATGCATTTGATGCAGGTACTGATCCGTAATTACCAGTCTTCTGCCGAGTACTATCGTGATCCGGCCCGTGCCCAGAAACGGGCAAACCTCACTTATGCCTATGACGATTTCAAAGTCCCGGTTGCAGTATATCAGCTTTTGTTAAGCGCCAGCACATCAGTTCCGCAGCCTTACCGGGCTGGTATCAATACCCAGGCGGAAGTGCTGCTGAATGTATTGAAGGAAATGGACGGATTGAGCGCCGAATTGGTTGCCTACACTACAGAAAAACAATATGTACAGGACCAGCTTAGCCGCTCGGATGCCATTCTGGACCGGTATGCCATTCTATTTGATGTTTTTGACCAAAAGAAAGAACAGCTTTATAAGGATGTGCGACGCATTCATGAGAGCTACCCGAATGCAAATGCGGCAAGTTCCTGGTACGTTGCAGGGGAAGCACTGCTTAAAACAATGGATAATGGCAGAGAAGGATTCTTTGGAGTCAAGGACTTTTTGAAAAGCGAAAAATCGCAATTACCGGAAACAGACGAGCTTGAAAAGGACGCGAAGCAGCTCATTGCAGATGAGTACCAAAACATGAAAGGGCTGAAACGGTACGGACGTAGTAACGGTCTTTGTCCTTATTCGCCTTACGAAGATCTGGCTGCGAATTCGCTGCGGTTTGCGGAAACGGTGCCGAAAGTAAAAATGCCCTCAGCAGGTACGACGCGGCACCCTTTTGAGTCATTTTATTATTTCTACAACAATGAGCTGGTGTATCAGTACAACAAATTTATCGAGCTCGCCAACGCCGGATTGCTCAAAATGATTAACCAGCCTGACATTTTTACATTTCGCAGACTGACCCCGCAAAAGCCTGACAATAATCCGCCGAAGAAAATAGAAGTTCCCCTGGAAAAGCCAGCTGCTATCTCCGAACGGACAAGTTCGGAGCCGGTTAAGCAGGAAGTTCCCGTCAGCCGGGCTGAGAAACCAGTTGTGAATGAGGCAGCTCCTGTTACAGTTATTGAAAAAGATACGGTTTACGTCGAGCGCGTACGTGTGGACACAGTGTATGTGGATCGCGCGGTTTCGCAGGAACATGTAACGCGCTCGCTGGAAGGTTTTGCTCCTAATAATATGGTACTGTTGCTGGACGTATCATCGTCGATGAATTCGCCGTTCAAAATGCCGCTGTTGAAACGATCGATCAAGTCGCTGCTGACATTGCTTCGGGCGGAGGATCAGATATCCATAGTTTTATATTCCGGTAAAGCGCGAGTGGTGCTGAAACCAACTTCCGGCTCAAAAGCCGCAGAGATCGCGCGACAGATTGATTTACTGCAATCGGATGGTGATACTGACGGTAATGAGGGGATCCGGCTTGCTTATAAAGTCGCGAACAAGGAATACATTAGGGGCGGGAATAATCGCATTGTACTTGCCACAGACGGCGAGTTTCCGGTAAGCGATGAAGTAATGCAAATGATCGGCGAGAATGCGCGTCAGGACGTGTACCTCACAATATTTACATTCGGACGAAACGCTCAGACGGGTCAACGCCTGAAAAAACTCAGTCAGCTCGGCCAGGGTACCTATGCCCACGTCACGGCCGAAAGCGCTGATTTACAGCTAATACTTGAAGCCCAGGCAAAAAAGCAGGTAGCCAAATAGTAATCTATTGATAGCAGCGATTTTTCTTCGAAACAAAAACCCACCAGCTAATCTGTCTGGCGGGTTTTTGTCAGTAATCCCTATTAATGCGCCTTCGGAAAGTTGATCATCCAGCCGACGCCATATTTGTCTTTGAAACTGCCAAAATAGTCGCCCCAGAACATATCGTCCAGCGCCATTTCGATTTCTCCTCCGGCCGATAATCCATTGAACAAGCGGTCAGCTTCTTCGCGGCTATCGGTGAACACTGAAACATATGCATTGTTCCCAACATTCAGCACGTGCCCCATAGATGGTACCGTGTCGGATGCCATCAGAACGTCACCCGCACTACCGATTGGCAGGGCGATATGCATCAACCGGTTTTTCTCGTTTTCGGGAAGTTGCTCAGCGCCAGGCATGTCCGACATTTTGTTCACGGACATAAATTCGCCGCCGAAAACAGATTTATAAAAATTGAAAGCCTCTTCCGTATTTCCGTCGAAATTGAGGTAAGTATTCAGCTTTGGCATGTTGAAAAGTGTTTAAGGTTTGATAATGTTGTTACTATCGATTTGATGTTTCAAAATTATCAGGTTTCTTCAACACAAATACTCCTTAAAAGAGACATTCGGAGGGGGTGATCGGGACAGAAATGAGCTACCTCGCAAGTACCTTATGAGCCCTGGCTGTGCCCCCTTGATTATCTACTTTGAAAGACTTGGTAATGATCACGTTGTCATAAGTTCTTGGAACAAAGCCATACAAACAGCCAGTTAACCGGTTATGTAACCTTTGTTAATCTGAAAAGTAGTTTCGTATCTGCCTTTGTTTTAAATCATTAAAGAAAACACGAACGCAGACTAACCACTTCTCCAACATGCTAAAGTCCGTGCTATCCCGCGATTTTTATTCATTTGCGACGCTTTTCACTGCATTACTTATTGTCTCAGGCATTTTTCAGGGTATAATCGTTTTGGGTCTCGGGTCCAGAACATTAACGGTAGGGGCATTTTATCCCTGGCTGCTGGTTTACGCCTTTATTTTTGTCGTAGCGTCATTTGCCTCACTTCAGTATTTCTGGTACAAGTCGTACAAGGCAGCATTTGTGTTCGGGCTAATCAGTGCTGTTGTGAATTTGTGGCAGTATATTTTGATCTATAATATATTGTTGTTCAGAAGTTTGCAGCAAATTTATATCGGTAGTTGTGTGGTGCTGCTTAGCGTCGGGATCCTGTCTGGACTAAGTCTGATATTTTCCAATGCAAACGAAAAGCCTTTACTGAAATGGGCGGGAGTGGTGTCTGTAATTCTCGGGCCTGTGCTGCTTGTGACCATGCTATGGAGCGTCAATACGTTGGACGTTCCTTTTAGAACACTACTGGAAAAAATCCACCGCGGAGTTTCAATATTAGGTGTACTGGCTCCTATCCTGTTTTTATTGAATCTGCGAAGTGAATCAAAACTGCTGACGGATACCGGAGAAAAAACACCACCGATTGTCTGGCGGGAGCTCGCCAAGGTGCTGGCAATATTGGGAATGCTCTTTTTTGGAACAATGTTCGCAGGCGAAAGTGTCCGGTCCGGATCTCACAGGGCATACGTCCCGACACCGTTCGAAAAGAAACAGGCAGAGGCATTTGGTGCGAGAAACTATGTGAACGGTAACGGCGATACGCTGAGGTACCGGCTGATCACACCGATTGACTACGATTCTACAAAGCAGTATCCTTTGGTCGTGTGCCTGCATCACGGAGGCGCGCACGGGACTGATAATGTAAGGCAGCTGACCGCTGATCCCGCGCCGTTTTTGTCCAATGATACGAACCGGGAAAAATACCCTGCATTCATTTTCATGCCGCAATGTCCCGAAGGTTACGGTTTTGGCGGCATTGATGGTTATCCTACTATCGATACGCTCGTTTTTAATGCGATAAAATCCATTGAAAAACAGTATCTTATTGACGCGAAAAGACGCTACGTAATCGGGATTTCCGGAGGCGGTTACGGTTCCTGGCATTTTATCAGTACGCACCCCGAAATGTTTGCAGCGGCCATACCCATTTGCGGGGGAGGTCACGCCAGGTACGGAAAAGCGCTGGTGAATATGCCGATATGGGCATTTCATGGTGCCCGCGACCGCCTCGCTCCTGTGAGCGGTACGCGCGAGATCATCCACGCGATCGAAAAAGCTGGCGGTAAGCCCAAATATTCCGAATTTGCATACGCCGGTCATGATATCTGGAATGATGTGCGTGATGCACCGGGGTTACTGGACTGGCTATTCGCCCAGAAGCGGAAATGATTTAAATATACAGGTTAGAAATATTCAAATTCATCAATCAAGACATGAAACATTTTTCGATCCTCATTGCCTTGCTGTTCTCGCTGACTGCTTTCGGGCAAAATGTAAATTCAGACAAACCAGGTAAAGACCCTCAGACCATTCTCTGGAAAATCACGGGTAAAGGCATTAAAAAGCCTTCCTATCTGCTGGGAACCATGCATTTGATGGAGTTAGACTGGCTGCTTTCTTTCCCGGAGATCAAGGCGGTGGTGGATAGTACCGAATACATTCTTACGGAAGCATTCAGCACGGAAGTAGAGCCATTTTCTGTCAACAAGCGGCCGGGTACCTTGACCGCATTATCGGTACTGACGCCGAAGGAATATCAGACATTGGATTCTTTTTTTGTGGCGCGGGTGGGAGAAGGGGTAAGGGCCAATCCGGATGCTGAGGAAATGAGTGTGATGGAAATGGAATCGGCAATTCTGCAAACATTGGTACTCGACAGGCCGGGAGGGAATGGAGTCACAAGATATATGGATCTCGACCTCTTTAAACTTTATAAAGCCCGCGGCAAAGGAGGCGACCATCTTGACAAACTGAAAAACTACGATTTCGATTCAACGCGGGTAGCCGATGCCCGTTCCGTTATGACCCAGGCGATGAGGCGTATAGCAGGCAGCGACAAAGCCGAATGGAATATTTACTCGGATCAGGATAGGGTGGAGGAGATTATGAGGAGGTACAGGAAAATGAATATGCCTTACCATTTCGACAAAATCAGTTCAAACGACTTCAAACGGGCAGCAACGGAATACGGCGGTCTGCCAATGGCGGAGAGAAACCGTAACTGGTTGCCCAAGATTGAAAAGAATATCACCCAAAGACCCTGCCTGATAGCAGTAGGCTTCGGACATTTAATGTATCAGATAGGCCTTGTTGTTTTGTTACGCGATCTGGGCTATAGGCTGGAACCTGTGTCGATTGCAAGGTGATTTCGTAGAAAATTATTATTTTCACATGACTTAACCCTCATGATATGACTTACAAAGCCTCCTGGGACAACGCTACTAAAATCATCACCGGCGCGATTACGGTATTGTTTCTGGCAATCATCCTTGGCTCATTCATTGATGGTGGTAGTAGTGGACCCGGGCCTTACTTTATGGCGGTCATGATCGTCGCAATCTATGCGGTTTGCTATGTATTTCGGCCAGTTCATTATATTTTAACAAAAGATAAGCTGATCATCCACAGGCCATTGAACAATGTTTCACTGGGTCGTAATAAGATTGCAAGCGTGGAATTACTGGATGATGAAATGTTGAAGTGGACTTTCCGGACTTTCGGGGTAGGAGGGCTGTTCGGCTACTTCGGGAAGTTTGCCAATTCCAAACTCGGGAGTATGACCTGGTATGCGACACGCAGGAAAAAGACGGTTTTGATCAAAACCATCGATGGCAAAAATATTATTGTGACGCCCGATGAAACCGAGGATTTTGTGAACCAATTTGTGGTTCGGCATAGCATGCATCCATAAAAGCAGATCATTTGATATATTTGTCTTTTAAGTTGTTACAATGATATGGGAGAAGGCCAGACAGTTCATCTTGCTGATGATGACGAAGACGACAGAATGCTTATGCGGGACGCTTTGGAAGAGGCGAATCCTAATGTGACCATTATTGAAGCACAAGATGGAAAAGAACTGGTCGAGAATGTAAAAAGCGCTGATGACCTGTCAGAAACCGTTGTGTTAGTGGATATGAATATGCCCAAAATGAACGGGATAGAGGCCATTAAGGAAATCAGGTCAGAACCCGAACTCTCCGATGTGCCCGCCGTAATGCTATCGACCTCCGACAATCCCGAGCTCAAAAAGAAAGCCCTCGCTGCGGGAGCCAATGATTTTTTTGTAAAACCCAACAACTTCAAAGCACTTCTGGACATTGCCAGACGGATTATCGCCAGGTTTTTAGGTTAAAAATATTGATCTAAGTCTGGCCGTAATTGATAAAATCAGAGCCTTTCCAAAGGTTCATTTGGATAAGTCAGTTCTTAATTTTTACTTTGTATTTCAAAGTACTTTTATTTTGACTAAAACTTCAAATGCGGCTAGAAAATCAATTTGTTTTAAGGCGTAACAAAAGTTATCTCCTCCTCGCGTTGCTGCTTTTTGTCACCGAGGTTTTGATCGCATTGTTTGTGCGTGATGCCTTCATTCGTCCCTGGGGAGGGGATTTTCTGGTTGTCATCCTACTTTATTGTTTGCTGAAAGGTATTACTAATACGTCCGTGCTGATGGCAGCGGGAGCTGTTCTGCTTTTTTCTTATTTGGTAGAAACCTTGCAGTTTTTTCAAATTGTTAAAATTTTAGGACTGGAAACCAATGTGGTAGCTAATGTGGTGTTGGGTACCAGTTTTTCCTGGTCGGATATGGTGGCTTATACTTTGGGTATTGTATTTGTTTTGATAATCGAAAAAATGGCTTTACGCTTTCAGAAAATATGAATTGGTTTGTAAAAGAGGGTTCAATAGTGCGGGAGATCTGGGGAAAGGCGGATACGATCCTCTTTATTTTTGCAGGCGCTTCTGCGGAATTCGCATTGAATAAATCAGTGGACTGGCTTTACTTTACGGGCAAATTGCCTGCTGATCCGCTTGGAAGGCTGTTTTCAACAGTAGCATATGCCAGGCAAATTGTGTTTTCTGAGTACGACGCGGCAATGAAAGCCATTGATCAGATCACCGCCATTCATAAGGAAGTAGAAAACAAGCGCGGTGCGCGAATTCCCGATTGGGCATACCGTGACGTGTTATTCATGCTCGTCGACTACTCCATTCGCTCATTTGAATTATTGGAAAGGAAAATGACAGACGATGAAAAAGCGGAAGCGTTCGATGTCTTTTGTAAGGTTGGTGCAAGAATGCAGATACCCGGTTTGCCTGTCGATTATCCCAGCTGGAAGAAAATGAGAGAAGAGCATTTGCTCGAAAATCTCGAAAAAAGTAACTTCTCCATTGATCTGTACAAACAATACCGAAAGCATCTGGGCTGGGGTAGGTACATGCTGCTCAGCCAGGTACAGGCGCGAATCGCCCCTGACCGCGTCAATGAGCAGCTCGCGCTTGGCCACGGCTCAGTCCTGACTGTGATCCTGCCAACCTATAAATTGTTGCGGGTTTTCGGGATACATCATTTGATGCGGAACCTGATCCTGCCGGAAAAGCATAAGGCCCAGGTGATCAGCCTGGATTCGAAATAGATCGGTACCAGTCATTATTGTCCAGACAGATTTTTGGAGAAAAACGGCAGCATCTTTTGCTCAATTCGCTCACCAATTTTGTTCAGGTGATCACCCTGATATTCCTCATAAGAATGCTCGATTTTATAGTTATCCAATATCTGATGCAGTATTTTAATGTTCGAGGCAATGGGCTGATCACGGTCTCCGGCGTCGAAAGCGATTCCTTTGAGTTGTTTCAGATTTGAAATGTATTGATCTATCGTCGCCAATCCGGAATTAGCAGCCCATTTTGTTTCGGTCATTTTTTGGTACTCGCCATTCTCGACAATCTGGTCGGTGTAAAATGGTGGTTTCGTTGGGTTTGGGGACCAGGCCGCTGCCGATGCAAGCGCCGCTTTTGTGCCAAAATCTGCCTTATTGAAATCAGCAGGATCTTTTATCGCCTCTATTTTTGCAAGTGATTCGGGCGAACGGCTACCACCGGGTACCATACAGCACGGACTCAGCAGATAAAGACTTGAAAAGACTTTCGGGTACCGCTCCCCAATGCGCATTGTTCCATAACCACCCATAGAATGCCCCGCAAGGCCGCGGCTGGCAGCTTTTGCAATGGTACGATAATGCTGATCGATATAGCTGACCAGTTCGTTGGCGACATATTCTTCCCAGTTGCCGACGGTGATCGAGTTAGAATAGAAACTTCCTCCGCTGCGCGTATACGCATTGGGCGTCACGATGATCATTTCCTGAGCCTGTCCTCCGGCAAAAACCTTGTCGACGATGACTGGCAGGTTGATCCAATGCTTCACAAGCCCATACCATTGTGCATCATTATCGGTGAAGCCATGTAGCAGGTATACGACGGGATAGCGGCGTTTTGAATCCTTTTTATAGCTTGGTGGCAGATAAATCGATACCTCCGGGTCGGCAGAATTGCCTTCCAGATTACCTTCCAATCCTTTTCCGTGCACCTTAATGCGTTCTACGGAGCCTTGGAGGGCGGTTTGAGCGGAAACAAGTCTGGGAATATGAATGGCAACAAGGAACGCAGTGAGTAGTATCAGTTTTTTCATTGTCGGTTAGGCTTTGCTTCACGGCAAGTTATTAAATAAGTTGGCGCGAAGATGTGCCCCGCGCCATTTATTCCAATGCCAACCAGTAATGTATTTTAGTAGTTGAATCTTTGCCCGGCTGGTAAAGCCGAGACGTGTCCCATTTTGCCTTGTCGGAAATCCCGGTATAGGCCCCTGATTTCTTCCTGGTCATCGGCGATAAATGGCCCGTAGGAAACAATAGGGTCGTTTTGAGGCTGTCCGGCATAAAGAATAACCCTGCCACCATTCTCACCGGCAGTCAGTATCAGTTCAGTTTGTGCGTCACCGTCCGGCTGGTCCAGCCATCCCACTTGGTTTTCTTGTAAACGCTGACCGTCATCACCAACCTGAACGTTACCTTCGATCACATACAAAAATGCATTGTACGAATTACTGAGCTCGTGTGCCATGCTTACGCCAGGTTGCAGCTGAATATCCGCAACAATGAGCGGTACATAATTTTGAACCGGCGAGGTAAGCCCGGCAAATGAGCCGCTATACAACCTGATTTTTGTGCCATTTTCAGACAAATGGGGCGCATTTGCAAACGAAATATCCTGCACGCGGGGAGTCGTCCAGCGGTCCGCCTTGGGAAGGCTCAGCCACATTTGCAGCAACCGCATTTTAGATTTGCGATCAATGGATTCCGTATGTACAATGCCGCTTCCGGCGGTCATCATCTGAAAATCACCCTCCTTCATCCAATGTCCAATGTCGCCGATCTCGCCTTCCAACAGTAATGAAACCGTTTCAAATCCAGCGTGTGGATGTGGACCGCCGACCGGTTCATCATTCTTTTTATCGAGTACATCATCCATCAGTAAAATGAATGGATCGCTGCTTGTAAATTCATTTTGTATCACCGCACGGGCCATATGGTCGGGGCCGAGAAATCCCTGATGAGCCTGCGGAGCGTGAACGGTAACTATTTTTCGGGCAATAACTTGGTTTTCCATGATTCAGAATATTTGCTAATTAAAACGAGACGCCCGTTTGCTTTTAACGAAGGCCTCAGTGATAGAACAAATTAATTTGACATACTATCCAATGGCTGCACTATACATTTTGTTAGTTACTTGATGACATGCAAGAGCATTCGGATTTTGTGAAAATAAGGAAAATGACCGTAGCTGATCTGCCATTTTGCAGGCATTTGGTCAATCAGGCAGGGTGGAACCAGTCTGATGCAGATTGGCTTCGCACCATGGAATTAGAACCAGAAGGCTGTCTTATAGCAGAAAAAGAAGGAATTTCCGTCGCTACCACCACGACCTGCTGCTTCGGTACATGTGCCTGGATAGCCATGGTGCTGGTCGACACCGCATTCAGGAACCAGGGGATAGCCAAGCAAATGCTGCTGCACGCCATTCGATATCTGGAAAACAAAGGCATGACCACCATTCGACTGGACGCGACGGCATTGGGAGAGGGTTTGTACCGCAAATTGGGGTTTGAAGGAGAATATGAAGTAACACGGTTCATGCGTGAGCCCTTACCCGGACACCCTGCGCCTGTACGCGCCGAACAAATTGTCGTTGAGGAAGTAATGCGAGACATTATCACGCTCGATATGTTAGCCACTGGTGCTGACAGAACTATGCTGCTCCGTAGTCTCATGGGGCAGAGGGTACCATTTTGTTATACCCAGGACGACGATCACCAGCCTGTGAGTTACGCGTGTACCCGGGCAGGAATTTCCGCGGTTCAGATCGGCCCGGCCGTTGCGGTCACTTTGGACGCAGGCCGGCAGGTACTAGACGAAATTATAGGGCAGCTGCGAGGTGAAACGGTTTTTATAGATATTCCCACACAGAACAGTTCGGCGGTTCAATGGGCCGAGGTAAATGGGTTTGCCATGCAACGCACGTTTTTGAGAATGTATCGCGGCAAGCGCATTCAGGATTTTCCGCAATTTATATGGGCGAGTTCGGGACCTGAGAAAGGATAAATGAATAGATACCACGGTTACAATATCTTTCGCATCCCAAATACAGGCTTCCCTATCTAGAAATGACTGATAATCAAGCAACACGAGATTAATTCAAGGGTTCGCAAATCATTCAGATTTAACGACTTTTTCGTCGGATCTTTTTACTTTCTTTTGATGTGGTGATCAACGAAATACCGCCTGCATGATAGGTGCCAACTGGTAGGGAATTGATGAAAGAGTCGAAGGACGTGTAAAGTGGCAACGATACTTTCAGTTCCCTTACAAGATCGTCAATCGCGGCTGCCTCCTTTAATTCGTTTCGGGAACCCCAAGGTTCTCCATATGATTTAAAAGAATAAACCGATGGTGTTGCGTATTCGATCACGTAGCTAATTCCGTCAGAGAACATAGGCCAACGTTCTATTTGTTCCTGGCTCGGTACAGTATCGATCGAAAGCTTCTTGAAAGTCTCATAAATCTGCCTGGCGGCAGTTTTGTTGATGGCTGTTTTGTTGAACAGTAATTTGCTTTGCTTTTCTTTTTCCTGCTGACAGGAATCAGGTACATACTTTTTGGTGAAATTGTAAAGGGTGCCAGAAAAGGTCTTGAAATCTGCCGTACGAATTTCAACCGCCTGAATCTCTGTTGAAAAACGAAGTACCATGGTGTCTTTGGAGTAAATCAGGTTTGACATACCCATTTCCGCGAACTTTTGATTTTGGTACTTGTACCAAAACGTAGTGTCTCCATTGCTATTCAATGGAATAGAAATGCTTTTTCCCTGCCCGGCACAGAAATGGCCGAAGAGGGAAAATAGGGCGATGGTTAGTAGCTGTTTTATCAAAGCCGAAATTGTTTGACGATTAAATGAGGTACTGAGACCATCAAGAAGCCGCCAGTAGATTACGGTAATCGTACTTCTGATAATCTTTTGCCTTAGCCTTCTCTTTATTAATTTCAATCAGTTCATTTTTAACTTCCACCCTGAACCAGTATTCAGGATCAACATGCGAGAATGAGCTGAGTTTGAGAACAAGATCGGCATTCAATTTTCTTTCTCCAACCAGATATTTATGAAGGTTGCTGTCCTTCATTTCAAACAATTCGGCCAGTTTTTTTTGTGTGACATTCAATGTATGAAGGTACATTTTTACAAAATCCATTAATCGCAGCATATTGGTTGGATTTTCACTTTCAATGTAATCCTGCATTCGATACTGGATCGCCAGCAACTCATTCCTCAGCCTTCTTTCTTCTGATTGCTTGGCCGATTCCGAAAGAATAAACTCTTTCAGACCAGCCTTTTTTTGCTCATTCCAGATATCCTCTACCAGAATTTCGTCGCTCTCTTTTTTCATTGTTCCAAGAATTTAAAAATCAGTTTTTCGCCTGCTTCCGGTGATATTACCATCGTTGTCCCGCTCCATTTCAATGCTCCGTATTTTTGGCAGTAAACAGTCATCAGCTTTACCTCGTCTTCCTCGCGTTCTTCTAAAACATCAAATGCCAGCCAGCCCTTGAAATGATCTTTTCCATGAATAAAACTCAGCCTGCTGGCAAAAGCAATCAGGCATCCTGCCACACGATCAAAACGACGATTTTCTCCCTTGTTGTGCGGAGCAATTTCAATGTACGCCATATAAGGTTCCATTTCGTCCTTCAATCTAAAAATCAAGCATCCCTCAATGGCATAAGGTGTTTCCTCTGTAACCAGCACATATGTTTGAAATGCGGCGTTCCTTGCATGTTTCTCAAAGTTAAACCGCCACCCACCAAAAGTGGGAAGCGCCAAGCCCGCCGATTTAATAATTTTTGCGTCAATACTTTTAGAATCACTAAACTGGGTTATCCTGATATCCATCCAATCACCATTAACGAAGATACGAAAAATTATACATATTGTATAATCAAAAAGACATTTCCATCAATCTTTTCCTTACGCTGAATCCTCTTATTGAATGAAAGGAAGATATTAGTTTTCAATCGGTTGAGTATGATTTCTTGAAAGTGGAAATACCACAAAATATCCCCCTCCTCAATTTGCATTTCTCAATCCATCTCCCGAATAACGCATTCCTTATTAAATGCGATGAACAATGAACAAACTAGAAAGAGCTGCCCTGTTATGGTGCGGGTGCGTTGAAAATCCCCCGGATGCCGGCATTGCAGTGTGTCGGGTACCGAAAAGTGGATTGCTGATCTTTGGGCTATGTACACCGTGTATATGATGATCGCTCAAAAAGAAATGGGATATAATTCTAAAATCAGCGACACTTTTTTGCCAGCTCGGCCAATGTCAGGTTAGGGTTTTTGAAAAGCTCTTGCTGCATCATGACCTGATGGAGTTTTGCAAGTGTAAGAGCATCATTAGCTCCTGGTTGTTTAACAGGATTTTTAATGGGTTTAATGCTCAATGGGCTGTCTGCCTTTCCTTTGAATAAATAAATATACAAATACCGACTTGCCGATCCGAATGCTTAAAGCAAGCAGCAAACATCCCAGAACGAAGCTGGACAAATTTCGTTTTCGGTAAAAAAACACGAAACAGAGCCCCATAATGAGGCCATTAAAAGCTCCCAGTGCCCCGAAGAAAAACAGGATATACTTACCTTCGATCACGAAACAAAAATATGAACTTTTGTATACCGATTGAAGAAATAAAATACATCCGTTTTTAGGAATGCGACCTAGCTGTGTTTGAGTTTCAGGGATTCAATTTCATTTTTTGCGAAAATCACATAATTTTAATTCAAATACATCAATAATAATGAACGACTACTTCGATAGGCTTTTTCGTTTTAATAGCTGGGCTAACGCTGCCCTCGGCAATTTTCTAATTGATAATAATATAGAGGATTACGATTGCATTAGGCTAATGAGCCACTTGCAACTGGCGCAGTCAAACTGGTACAAGCGCATTGTGGGTCAGCAGGAGGACGAGCCTGTCTGGCAGGTCCTGGAACTGCGTCCGCTGACCGTCGAACTGGATAATAATGGGGAGCTTTGGCTGAAATACGTCCAAACCCTGGACCCGGACGAGTTCAACAATTGGGTTGCATATAACAATCTGGCCGGTCAGCCTCAGGAAAACACGACCCAGGATTTGCTGGCACACGTAGTCAACCATGCCACTTATCATCGCGGGCAGGTCGCCAGACGTATCAGAGAACTGGGGTTCACCCCTCCGACAACGGATTATGTGCTATTCGCGCGAAATTTTCCTGCAAAGCGGGCGATTTGAGTGGTTTTTAGTCGTTCAAGCTTTTCAGCCAGGTCGGCGTATCTACGGCCATTAAACTTTCGTCAGCGTGATGTTGTCCGATAATTACGTCATGCATTTCAGACCAGTCCGTTCCCATTGCATCAACTCTTCTTTTGAGTTCTGCCAGATTAATATCCCTGCAATAAATAGTAGTACCCGGCTGTTGCTTCCACGATTGGGCAATCGTACCGATGTCGAATGGGTCGTAGCCCAGTTCGTCTACCAGCCCGAAAACAACATCCTTCGCCTTGGGGTCGTCGCCCGAAACAGCCAATGCAATGCGATTTTTATCATCCTTTGCCCGGCCGGGATCATTGAGGCTTGTAGCGAAAATCGAATTGAATACTTTGACAATCGCAACGCCCAATTGCTCCTGAACCCATAAGCTATCTATACCACTTTCTTCAATTCCGGCAATGGTCCCGTCGCGGAGAAGCGGGTAATAATTACAGGTGTCAATGACCACCACGCCTTTGGGAAGATCAGCAAACAGTTTTTTGGAAAGATCCGGTATGTTTTTCGACGGGATTGAAACAATGATTACCTGTTTATTCTTGACGGCATCCTCAACAGTAGTGGCCTCTGCGCCGGTTTCCTTAGCCAGCTGTTTTAAAGAAGCAGGTCCCCGTGAATTTGCAATGGAAACCCTGTGTCCCAGCTTTACAAATTTGGAGGCCAGGCAACTTCCTACCGCGCCTGACCCAATAATTCCTATATCCATAACTGATTTAGATCTAATGAAAACCGATGGGTCTGATATTATGAAAGGAGCAGGCGCTACTTAATAAAAGAATTGCTCGGACACAATCTGGCCGTCTTTCACTTCATATAGCATGATTTGGCTGATCTGTATCCTCCCCAAACCCTGCACGGTAAGGTCTTTCTCTCTTCCGACAGCGAAGTGATTACCACTCACAAGAGGCTCTGAGGTATACAGCCGGTGCGCGGCTTCGATCCGTTTTACAAAGTCCTCGCCTTTTTTGCGTACAGCGGCTTTGCCTTCCGCATAACCGAAATAGGGCGAATTGGGTGGGTCTAAACTCTTTACATGATCTGCAAAAAACTCATCCTGAATTTCAAACCATTTTTCTTGCTGAGCAAGCTCGTTAAATCGTGCCGCCACTTCGTGAGTGGTCATCGCTACTTTGTCAGTTGTCATAAAACTTGATTTTGATAAGTTGATAATAGCCTCAATGGGTAACTTTGAAGTTACGCAAATGTATAGGTAACTTTTGAGTTACGCAAATTTTTTATGAAATTTTAAGGAAGGCAAGGGAAACTGGCGCTCGCATTGCATTGAACTTAATGAATTGTTAACTTAATAATTGATTTTTGCCAGTTGAGAAGACCTAGATTTGACATGTTGTTAATTTTGCCTGATTACACCCATGAAAATACGCTACGGTTTTTTTCTTTCTCTTTTCATCGCATCCGCCTATGGACAGGGCAGTGACTCGCTGCGTACCGAATTATTAAGTCAGGTTAACATTACTGCGGGCCGTACCAATGAAAAATCATTTCAAACCGCGGGTTCGATATCCGTTATTTCTTCCAAAGCTTTTCAAACATATCAGCCACGAACAACGCCGGAAGCCCTGATGGGAACGACCGGTGTTTTTGTTCAAAAGACCACCCACGGCGCAGGGTCGCCTTTTTTGCGTGGCCTGACTGGAAACCAGACACTCATCCTGATTGACGGTATTCGGCTGAACAACAGTACATTCCGCTATGGTCCGAACCAATATCTAAACACGATTGACCCATTCACCATTGATAAAATTGAAGTCCTGCGCGGTGGTGGCTCCGTTGCTTACGGCTCTGATGCATTGGGTGGTACCCTTCAATTGTTGACAGCTAGTCCTTCATTTTCGGAAAAACTGGCTGTACACGGTAAAGCGGTGGCACGGTATGCGACCGGCAATATGGAAAAAACACTGCGGGCGGGAGTGGAGCTCACGGGTTCCCGTGCCGCGTTCTCGGGTGGTGTTAGCATCCGTAATTTCGGGGACCTGATAGGTGGGGATACCACCGGTAAGCAATCTCCAAGTGGCTACAAAGATCGGGCTTTCGATGCCAAATTGCTTCTGGGGCTCAGTGATTCGTGGACGCTCACAGTTGCGCACCAATCGGTTTCTCAAAAACACGTGCCGCTTTATTACCGATACAAACTCGAAAACTTTGCATTGAATGAGTTCAATCCTCAAAAGCGTTCTTTGAGTTATTTCAAATTGAAAGGGACCACATCCAGCAAATGGGCTTCCGAAATATCGCTGACCGGCTCCTGGCAAGCCACCAATGAAGGCAGGCTTAGCCGTAAAAATGGCAGTAGCAGCCTTCGTACAGAGACGGATAAAGTACAGACATCCGGCCTGATTTTTAATGTACTATCTAACATTACTTCATTCTGGAACGCTAGTTCTGGAATTGAAATATATAATGATCTTGTAAAGAGTAAAAAGGTTGATCAGGTTACCGATGGTACTCCCGTTACAAGTCGCGGGCTCTATCCCGATGATAGCAAATACCTTAATTACGCGGTTTATTCGCTTCACCAGTTAAAGCTCGACTCCTGGCAGTTTTCGTTCGGTGGCCGGTTTAATGGTTTTCGAATAAAGGTTGCGGACGAAGTGCTGGGTAAAGTGTCTGTGAAGCCGCAGGCACTCGTTGGAAACGCATCTATCTCTTACTTGCTTCATGAAAATTCAAATTTTTATACATCTTTCCATTCAGGTTTCAGGGCACCGAATATTGATGATATGGGAACGCTCGGGATTGTTGATTTTCGCTATGAGTTGCCTGCCTACGATCTCAAACCTGAAACTTCGTATAACTTTGAAGCAGGTTACAAATACCATTCCGGCGGGTTAGCGGTGAGTGTGGCATTGTTCCAAAACAACCTGCGCAACTTGATCACACGCGTGAAGGTAGCGGGACAAAAAATTGATGGAATAGATGTGTACAGGAAAGAAAATGTAGAGCGCGCCTATATTCGTGGCGGTGAGCTTGAAGCCGAATATGTGTTCAGCAATAGTTGGAAAGTGTACGGGGCAGGAGCTTATAATTTTGGTAAAAATGTGACAAAAAATGAACCGGTACGACGCATTCCGCCATTGAATGGCCGGTTTGGATTGGAATACCGGAGGAATGGATGGTACGCCCGTCCCGAGGGCTGGTTTGCAGATAAGCAAACACGACTGGCGGCAGGAGATGCGGGCGATAACCGCATTCCGAAAGGGGGAACTCCCGGCTGGGTAGTATTGAATCTGATGACGGGTTACGATGCCAAACATTTTGCACTGAATGCTGTCGTACAAAATATCACGAACAAGGATTATCGCACGCACGGTTCGGGGATCAATGGCGTGGGCCGCAGCCTTTGGCTTACATGGACAGGCAAGTTTTAACAAGCACTAAAACCCAAAACTATTATGAAAAAATACCTACTCTTAACTGCTCTGTCTTTTGCAAGTGCCTTTTGCGTTACGGCCCAGAAATGGGTTGCCAATGCTCCGTCGGGGAAAGAATATTTACGGAAAAATGAAAATAACAGAACGATCATTCCAAATGGCCGATATGTTACGCCGATCGGCAAGCAGCTCATGGTTGCGCCGCATCCGTACGGCCTCGCATTGAGCGCAGATGGAAGTGTTGCGGTGACCGCTAATTCTGGGATTAACCCGTTTTCAATCAGTGTATTAAAAAATATTCTGAGTGAAAATCCGGCGGTCAGACAAATTCCGGACGGGCCAAAAACAGATAAAGGAATTCTGGAAGCGTGCTTTATGGGCCTCGCGATCACACCGGACAACAAAACGGTGTACGTCGCCGGTGGCCAGACGAACAAGATTTTCCTTTTTGATCTCGAAACAGGGAAAAACAAACTGACAATCAACTGCCAGGCGACTGAGAATGGCAACAAATACAGTCACGGCTACATTGGAGATATGGTACTGACCAAGGACGGATCGACGCTCTACGCCGTGGACCAGATCGGGTTCAGGATGATGGTGATTGATACCAAAACCAATAAGATCGTCAGCAACATTCCCACCGGTCGCTATCCATTTGGGATTTGCCTTTCACCGGACGAAAAACGCATTTATGTAGCCAATGTGGGTGTTTTTGAATACAAACCATTTACAGATCTGGACAAGGATAATCTGAAGGAAACTGCGCACGAATGGCCGTCGACCAAGTATGGCTCGAAAGAAATGAAGGAAGGTATTCCCGAAAAAGGGGTTCCTGCATTAGGCGATCCGAATGCGCTGGAAGCATTTTCAGTGTGGAGCTATGATCTGACCGGTACGAAACCAGCTGTAAAAGCCAAAATAAAAACAGGGATTCTGGTTGGTCAAATGGTAGAAGATTTTCCGGCTGTTGGCGGGAGTAGCCCTAATTCACTGGCCGCTACGGACCAGTTTGTTTTTGTCAGCAACGGGAATAATGATTGCGTTTCGGTGATTGACATTGCAAAAGATACCGTCGTCAACACCTTGCATCTCAATCCTGAGCCACGGCTAGGCTCACTTCGCGGGCTCATTCCTTTCGGTGTGACGGTTTCGCCTGACCAGAAAAGGCTGTTTGTTGCCGAGGCAGGGATAAATGCAGTCGCGGTTGTGGACATCCCGGCTATGAAAGTGATCGGGCACATTCCGACGGGCTGGTTTCCAAGTAAATTGAAAGTAAGCCCGGATGGCAAAAAACTAATTGTAACGAATGCGAAAGGACTGGGTAGCGGCCCCAACGGCGGTAAAGACTACAAACTGGGGAGTGAAGGAAGTTACATTGGAAGCCTCATGAAAGGTACAGTTTCGGTTATCGACATTCCAATGGATAGCGAGCTGCCTGCATTGACAAAAAAGGTACTAGACAACAATTATGTATTTACCCAGGTTTCAGCGAATTCCGAAAACCCGGTTCCGGTTTACCCCGGTGCATCCGAGTCTCCTATCAAGCATATTGTTTTTATTTCAAAGGAAAACAGAACGTATGACGAGGTTTTTGGTCAGCTTACTAGTGGAAACGGGGATTCAACCATTGCCCGATTTGGGCTAAAAAGGAATTTTGAAAACAGAAAGAAAACGGCGGCGCTAAAAGGTGTTGACGTCATGCCCAATCACATTGCCTTGGCCAAACAGTTCGCTATTTCGGATAACTACTATTGCGATTCAGATGTTTCCGCCGACGGGCATCGCTGGCTGGTGAATACTTACCCGAATGAGTGGGTTGAAACAGGTACTGCCGCTGCGTATGGTGGCGGCCGTAACATGCTGGATACTTCGTCGGCTCCCGGCAATTTGTCGTTTTACGGCTCGGCCGGCAGCATTTACCCGGAAGACTATAACGAAGCAGGCTCACTTTGGGACCATTTGCAGCGTAATAAAAAGGATTTTTTCAACTTCGGTTTCGGGCTTGAAATGGCTGCTAATTATTCGGACAGTACCATGAAGCACATTGGCGAGTTATATATGGTCAACTACCCCGTGCCCGCGCCGATTCTTGACAAATCATCGAAGATATTTCCCAGCTATAACATGGCAATCCCTGATCAGTTTCGGGCGGATGTTTTTATGAAGGAATTCAATGAGAAATGGGCAGGTGACGGTAAAACGCTTCCGTCTATGTTAACATTAATGCTGCCTAATGACCATGGAACAAAAGAGCGGCCCGATGCAGGGTTTCCGTTTGGAGAAAGCTACATGGCCGATAATGATCTGGCAGTTGGCCGTACGATTGAGTTTTTGTCACACACACCATACTGGAAAAACATGCTGATCGTGATCACCGAGGACGACCCGCAGGGTGGCGTTGACCACATAGATGCGCACAGGAGCATTCTGATGACCATTTCTCCCTACATTAAAAGGAATTACGTTGGAAATCAGCACTATAGTTTTGGCAGTATTTTCAAAACTTTCTGGCATATTCTAGGCATTCCTTACCTGAACCAGTACGATGCTACGGCTTCGGATATGAATGACTTATTTACCGACAAGCCAGATTTTACCCCTTATAATGCAGTAGCAATCGACCCTCGTTTGTTTGATCCGCAAAAAGCCCTCGATCCGTTTGACGAGAAATTTGATTGGAAGGCATTTTCTGAATCGGAGGAAATGGACCGGACCGAAACCATGCAGAAACGAAGGGCAGAGGATGATGACGACTTGCGGAAAAAGTCAAACGTGAAAAAACCTGTCGGTAAAAAACCTGTGAAAAAGCGGCCCTGAACTTAGCGGGCACAGCTGATCAGACTTTTGCTGTGCCCGTCATGTCCAGCATCCAATTGTGCAAATCGGTGTTTTTGACAAATGGTTTGAGGTGTTCGCTTCCGGGGCCAAACATGGCCAGCTCCACATAGTCGGCCGAATGGTCCATTCCTGCCCAGCCAATGCCAGTATAGCGAGTTTGTATAGAAGCCAGTTCCCGGAACAGCGGCTTATTGGTAATGTAAAGACCATGCTCATTTTTTGACCCAAACAAGGCCAGGAGCCTTTCGGCTTCGGCGGTTTTGATCGCGTAGCCTTGCGCGAACTCGATCCGCTCAATGAGCTGCGACGGTGAAGGTATTTCTTTCAAATCGCCCAGGATCCAGTTGTTGGTATGCTTAAACTTTTGCAGCAAATCGAATTGTTTATCGCCCCCAAACAGTCCGGGATTGGCATTACCATGATCAGTGGTAATGATGACAAGTGTTTCTTTGTCTTTCGCAGCAAAATCCAGGGCAACTTTGATGGCTTCATCGAATGCGATCTGATCATATAAAAGTCCGCCGGCATCATTGGAATGGGCAGCCCAGTCCACCTTTCCGCCTTCGATCTGAATAGCAAATCCTTTTTTGTTTTTAGATACGAGTTCAAGCGTTTTACTTGTCATTTCTGCCAGTGAAGGCACGGCTTTTTGTAGCTCACTATTTTCGAATGTATCCAATGAATATGGGAGTGCGCCTTCGCAGAATATGCCCAGAATAGGCTTACTTACATCTGATAATGCGATCATTGCATTGCGATCGCGGGCCACATTGTATCCCGCTTTTTCGTATGCGCCGAAAAGATCGGTTTTGTCTTTCCGCTTTTCAGTCAGGAAGAACTCCGCGCCACCACCCATCATGACATCAAATTTCAGGTCCAGGTATTGAGCAGCTATTTCGGACTCGTCGCCCCTGGATTTATTGTTAATGCAAAATCCGGCCGGAGTGGCATGGGTAATGGTAACCGAGGTCACGCAGCCCACAGATTTACCAGCCTCTTTAAATTTCTGTAAAATAGGTTTATTGAAACTTCCGTCGGCATTGACATTCAAATTGCCGTTCGGGACTTTTTTGCCACCTCCCCAGGCGGAGCTTCCCGCTGCTGAATCTGTGACCAGGGCATTCGATGAAGAAGTTTCCATAAACGCCCGATGACCAGTTTGCTCGGTGTATAACTTCATCCAGCTGCTCTCGCGCCCGTGTTTACGTTTCAAAAGGAGGTCGGCCATGTTCAGGGTTCCGGTACTCATCCCGTCACTGACCATAAATATGATGTTTTTCGCTCCTTGCTTTACTTTGGATAAGGTATTGTGGCCATTTTGTTTTCCAAACAATGACAATGGGCCGATGGCGAGGCCGGCGGCGCTATTTGTAAAAAAGTCCCTTCTTTTCATCTGACAGATCGATCTCTAAATTGAATACTTTTCGGTTTTGACAAAACTACTCCCCGGTATTTTATCGGAATGTTAAGTTGTGAGCTGTTGCGTGAAGGAAGTATTAAAATGGGCGATAAAATGACCAGGTAAGGTCTGCGCTCCTGTTTTTCTGTGAAAATTTACCGTTAACTCAACCTGTACACCTTTTGCTTACCGGATTTATTTCGGTCCTTACCTTTTGTATACCAGGCAAATATTTGCTGACGGACAGCAAGCTATTACGTTTGCATTGTCTTCGGGACGAACCAGGAGAACTAAAAATATTAGCCATGAAAACGAATCTATTTTTTATCGCACAGTACCAAAAAGTCTCTAAAATTGCATTTGCCTTCCTTACGGTTTCAGTATTATTAACATTGTCACCAAATGCAAGTGTATTTGGAGCAGCCTCTTCGGAGACGAAAGGAGAGAACACACCTAAGAGTAATGTATCGGAGCAAATCCGCCGGTACATTCAAGCGGAAAACCTGGAAATTGCTAACCTGAAAAAAGGGATTGTGGTTATCAGTTTTTCGGTCAATGAAAACAATCAGATAAGTGAGGTTATTTCTCACAGCCAAATTCCTTTGCTTGATCGTTATTTAAAGGAAAGCCTGGAAGGTAAAATCGTTCAAATTGGAAAAGGTAATCTGTCCGGCCGTAGCCAACAATTTGTAAAAATCAGATTTTCCATGGATTGAGCGATTTTTCACAAACAAAATAAAGCCCTGCAAATCATAGACTTGCAGGGCTTTATTTTGTTTAAAATAGGCTAATAGATTCTCTCGATGAGTAAAGTCAATTTGATAATTCTTTTCTTAATTCTTTCAAAACGTTTCGAACCTGCTTTTCGGACAAGCCGCTGTATTGTATTTGCATTGCCCTGGATTTATCAGGATCCATTCTTTTGAGTGTCCAGTACTTGGGGTGGGTGAGGCCGATAGGTGAAAAGGTTGCTCATTGAGGTTAACAATAAAATAATACCTCATCAAAGAAACCAGGGACTAACCAAGCCGGTATCTTAGCGACGTAAAGCTTTTGCTTGAAGATCGGCAACAAAAAAGAACCCATCATCAAGTTGGGTTCTTTTTAAGTTATTCAGGATTGCAGTAGCTTAAATTTCTACCAAAGAGGTTGTTTCAACTTAACAAAGTAGATCGTGTTCCGATCCACAGCACCGGTTGAAGGAAGGATTTTAGACATATATGTACCTACCCCTACTACTCCGAAATCATCATCATTGGCGATAGCAATCGTGGTCGAATTGATGATGGCAATCCCTTCTGCTTTGTCGTGTGGATACAAAGATGGTATATCCGTCATCAGGTCAGCGACCAGCGTTTTGGTAACAGGAGTAATTCCATTTGCTGATAGTGTTGAAGCATCTTTCAACTGCTCTACGGTCAATCCACCAAAAAGCTTTCCATTTTCAGTGTTGGCCGGATCGCTGATATCAGTCGCGGCTGACAAGTCTATTTTGTACACTTTTTTGATCACCGTGGATTTATTGGCATTGGTAGCATACTCCCCGTCACGTTCGAGTACCAGGAAAGTGGTGTTGCTAATGGCAGCGATTTCACTGTTTGCCTGTAAGTTGGCTTTGTCGATCAGGTACACATACTGTTTGCTTTCGCCAGTTGCTATGTCGTAAGCTAGTATACGCGTTACCAATGAGCCGGTTATCGCGGGCGAGGATGGATTGTAAAGGGGGAATTGCATAATCCCAACCAATGTTTTCCCGTCTGGCGTGATCGTAAGACCCTCCATACCACGATTTGGTCTTCTTTTGGCGAAAACCAGAGGTATTTTCCGTCCGCCTTTACCATTTCCGAATGGGTTGATCCTTTCAATGGTTTTTCCCGTCGCGTCAAAATGGACCAAATGCGGACCATACTCATCACTCACCCAGAAAGTACCATCAGCTGCCATGGCCAGTCCTTCCGAATCTATCCCGTCCACGCTGTTTGGCAATGTATTACCCATCACATCCAGTGCCGTTTCGCCGCTAGATCCGAAGCCAGCAGGGTTTGGAAGTCCGGTAAGGTTGTTTCCGTTTTCATTTTTTAGCAAGATGGTTTTCTCCAAGACCAATTGATCGCCAATCAGTCTGAATTTGCCGATCTGAGGAACAAAGCCAGGTGACGCGAATACTTTGGAGTTTGCAACACTACCATCAATGTTAGGGCCTCTGTCCGTGAGCAAATAAAATGCAGCGTGATCATTGGGATCCTGGACGATTGACGATCCAAAGCCGCCATTGTAGACCTTCACGCCATTTACCTCCGTGAGCAGCGAAGGGTTGGACGCCTCTGCTTTTTCGGGATAAGTTTCTGCCGGAAGATCGTGGTCTGTACAACTACCCAAGATCAATGCCGAAGCGATAATGCTAAGGGAAGAATGTAAAAGGATTTTCATTGTTTGACAAGATTTAGTTTTGGTAAAACTACGTGGAGTGATTTTACCAAAACGTTAAGTTGCCTTGTCAAAGATCAAGAGAATGTTAAGTCTTAGCCAGCGCCAGCATTCCCTCACTTCCCCTCAGTTACCTGCCGGATTACACGGAGCCAGTTTAAGCCGAGGATTTTTTTGATCCGGTGATCGCTATAACCCAGCTTTTGCATGGCCATGGTGATCTGCGGAAAATCACTAATGTCTTTAATTTCCCGAGGCAGTTCAGGTCCACCGTCTAAATCAGAACCCAATGCGATATGGTCCTCACCGACTAACTTTACACCATAATCGATCACCTTCGCCAGCTGATCCACATGCATCCAATACTCGTCAGGAATGGTCCCTTTGAACGTAAAGGGAAGCTCACGGGCGAATTCCTTATCTACGTCTTCAATGGTTTGCGTGGTATTCTGGGAGGTAAGAATCCTTGGTGTTTTTGGCTGAGGATTGGGCTGTACCCTGGTTGGATTGTTCGCTTTCTGCCACGCCCAGTATTTGGGGTTGTTGAAAAGGCTTCCGAAATGTACGCCGATCACACCTCCCTTTGAAGCTATCGCTTTGGCAGCTTCGTCGGTAATACAGCGAGGATGATCCACAATCTTGTGAAAGCCGCCATGACTATATATCACCGGATGACGGCTGGCAGCTACCGATTGAATAATGGCGTCATTAGATGCGTGGGCCACATTGATGACCATACCGAGATCGTTCATCTCCTTGATCACCGCTTTTCCATGATCATTAATGCCGCCCCAGGTGTACACGTCGTTGCAGGCGTCAATAAACGCATTTGTGGTACTGTGAGCGGTGAGTTGCATGGAGCGCAGGCCAAGTCTGTACAATGCACGTAGCAGGTCCAGGTCGCCATATAAATCATAACCGCCTTCCAGATCAAGGAAAGCAGCCATTTTGCCTTTTTTATTAATACGTTCAATGTCAGCAGCCGTAAGCGCCAGCTCGATCATTGACTCGTTTTTCTTAATTTGGTCGAGCGCAAGGTTTACCACACGGAAAGTATTTTTGATCTCGAACCTGCCCGGATAATAATTTTCAGGCGTATAAACCGAAAAGAACATCGCGTCGAGTCCACCTTCCTTAGCCCTGGGGAGATCGACGGTTCCATCTGTATAACGCTGGCCGATATCTGTTTTCATTATCAGCTCGCGGCTCATGACATGCGTATGCCCGTCCATTACAAATGCGTCGCGATGCAGGTCAGGCACTGGTTTTCTGCCAGGATTCAACGAAAGGCCTTTTCCAGCAATAGGAGCAGATGAAAGTGATTTTTTGGAAAGAATATTGCCGGCGACCGGCAAAAGTGTCAGGCTCTTAATAACGTCTCGGCGTTTCATTATGCACTATTTATCGTCGTAGTGACCTTTTGAGGAAATAATGTCTACTGTAATGGTATGATCATTCACCGAATATAGAAGTCTGTGTTTGTCGGTTATCTTTCTTGCATATAATCCTGCGAGATTATGCTTTTTAAGCTGCGGTTTTCCTCGCCCTGTTTTAGGATGTTCTGCAAGCTCTTCGATTAATAACCTTGCTTTCTTATACGCTTGTGGTTCAGACCTTTTAAGAAACTGTAAATCTTCTTTTGCTTTATCTGAAAAAATGAGGGTATATATCACAGGTTGTCAAAAAATGCATCAAGTTCCTCTTTATTCTTGATGACGGTAGACTTCCCCTCCCTGATCTCCTGTTGCGCATCTTTTATGCGCTGGATCATCTCCGGAGTAAAGTATAGATCGTCTTCAGAAACAGGAGTAAGTACATATGTTTGCTTACGTCCTCTTCTGATTACGACTTTTTCCCCTCGATCAGCCATTTCAAAGAAGTCCTTTTGCCTCTCCCTGAATTGCCGGCTTGTTGTTTCTACGATTGCCATTGTGTACTTTTTTTGGTACACAAATATAAACTTATTTGTGGTATAACCGAATCAACATCTCGTTAGGATCTTATTCATTAAAACCCCGAATGTATGGCACGTTCGGCGGTCGCTCCCCTTTATTGAATTGCTCCTCTCGCGTTGAGCGGTAGGTCATGTTCATGAACGGCGTTTCAATACGGCGTCCGATAGGAGAATAGACCCCGTTTTGCCAGTTGGATTCCATATTGAATGCCGTAATGCCGGTCGACAAAAGTAGCCGCTCTGCATTGAATGGCTCCTTTTTGGTGACCATCGTCTCGACGATCCAATGCGGCTGGGAGTTGGAGGCGTGGTATTGGGAAAACGGCCCAGGCCAGTCGAGCATTGAAATGATCGTAGCCTCTTTTCGTCCTTCGATCTCGGTGGCGTAGGTCCAGCCGACGTCCCTGGCGTTGTATATGGCTGCTTTGGTACCGTCGTTGTACTCGACGATACAGACGTTGGGCCTTTCGATCTCCTGAAAATGTCCGGGTTTTAGGTTGAAATTCGCACGAACGGATTCCAGGAGCTTTGCTGCCCAGGGCGTCTTTTCGGTCCATTTCCACGTTTCAGGTCCGCGAATGCATTGTACCGATTTTACGCCGGTCTCGCCACCTTTCCGCCGTTCTACAAACGCCTGTAACACATCAACGCAATGAAAGAGTGCGCCCTCATCCGGGGCGCCGCCCAACATGACAGATGCTTTGATGGGTGTATCGATATCAATTTCAACCTCGGGCCTGCGGTAGTGAACCGGTATGGAAGAACCGCCGGTCAAAGGAAAATTTAGTTCACGGGACTTGTCAAACATCCATTTGGCTTCGTCCCAGCTGTACGAAAGGTGTTTGTCATTAAAAACCGGTACTGAGCGCTTGCTTTGCTCAAAAACCCTGATCACTTTTTCGTACATCCACCAGCGTGGCAACATCCATTGTCCTTTGAGATTGGTAGGGTAGTCGCCGTGCTCGCCGACAATCACCACGCCATCCACGTCCAGTTCCTTTCCCCCAAGCGTAACGGCTTCACCGGCCGTCTTGAAAATCGGAATATTTTTCGCTTTGCATATTTTCTGACCCAGTAAGCTTGTTTCAAACTGGTGGATATAAACAGATACCACGTCGACTCGCGAAGGTGTATGAGCGCCTTGCCACCAATATCCGTCCAATAACTTGGTTAGGATCCAGTCCGCGTGTGATCTGGTTGCCCCCCAGTATGTGATCAGGCAAGCGATACGGGGCCGTTTTTGCAGTGTTTGCCCGTTAGCCGAAACGCCGGTAAAAGCTGCTAATCCGGCCATACCGGTTATGCCGAGCATTTCACGGCGGGTGAGGAGAGGGGTTTGAGTGAATGCCGACAAATCTGCGGCCTTGGCTGCAATTCCGGCTTGTTTTTTTGCCATTTATATTTAAAGTTGCCGTGAATAGGAATTATCTTGACGAATCAAAAACTGTGACGTATACCTAAAGGAGGCAAACTTCATGTATTACTGATAGATAAATGCAGACATCTGCTATGATGGCAGTTAATTGGTAAATAGTTATATTTCAAAATAAATAAAATGCAATTGCAATGAGAAAGGTGGTTTTATTCGCGCACATGTCCCTCGATGGTTTTGCAGGAGACATCAATGGCGGTCTCAATTTTCTGACGTATGATCAGGAATTGCAACAATACGCCGACGAGGTGGTCAAAACCGTGGGCGCTCCTTTATATGGCAGGACCACTTATCATTTGATGGAAGGTTACTGGCCAACCGTATTGAACCAGCCTGCTGCCGACACACATTCGCTGGCACATGCGCAATGGGTGCAAGATATTCCCAAAGTAGTATTCTCGACGACACTGGACACCGCAGACTGGAATAACACGACGCTGATCAAGGACAATGTGGTCGAGGCAGTAACCAAGCTCAAAGAAGAGCCCGGCAAAGACCTTGTTATATTCGGCAGCCCGGGCCTCGCCAAAAGCTTTATGAAACTGGGGCTGATAGACGAGTGTAAGTTAACCCTTCATCCCGTGATAATGGGAAATGGTATTAGTCTGTTTGACAGCAACATCACAAAGAGTTCTCTGAAATTACTGGACACAAAAACACTCAAATCGGGCGTAGTTACCTTGCATTACGCGGTGAACAAGTAGAAAGGTCGTGACCTGCAATATCGAGATGAAAAAGCCCATTCCATACGACTTTCTGCTGGACTACCTTCCTCGTACCGTGGTCATCAAACCAGCCATTGGTATGTTTTACATCTATTTCGAAGGTAAGATCGTCTTGATATTCAGGCGTGTCAATAAAAATCCTCAGCACAATGGTTTATGGATAGCTACACGGCGGGAGGATCATGCCAGCCTCAGAGCTGACATACCTGCCATTACTGAATTTGTTTTTGATGAAGGTGAAACCTTTGATTCGGCATGGCTACAGCTCCGTGAGGGGCATGATGATTTCGAACAAGCCGCAATCCAGATCTGCGAACTTATTTCACACAGGGACAAAAGGATAGGGAAAGCTACGCCGAAAGCGGCGTTGATTACGTCTTTGAAATCAGGCTGATGATCAGGTGGAGAAGATGTGAGCTACCCTCTTGCACATATTTTGAACACACTTATTTGATAGGATTAGTAAAGTACATTCAGAATGTCGTCGAGCTGCATAATGCTGGCCAACTTCAGATCGCCCTGAGAGCTCAGCAGGAATGCAAGCTTAGAGTAAATCGTACAGAAAAAAATTAAAATAAGCTGAGAGGAAAGTCGACAAAATTGCCGGACGGAAAGCCTGCCCGGCATTTCACTACAACAGACCTAATGTGGTGCTTATATGCCTGTCTACCATATTGATAATGGTAAAAAATGATTATCCGGTTAAGCCAGAATGACCCGAATTGCCAAATAATTGGCCCGATACACAATGAATCTCCTTTGAGAGTATTGCAATTTTGTATTGTCAATATCGACGGTAAAATTGAACAAATACTAAATGCAACGTAAAGCAAAAGCGCATTGGGCGGGAAACATAAAAGAAGGAAAGGGAGACCTCAGCACCCAAAGTGGGGTTTTAAACAAAACAAATTATAGTTTTAGAACGCGATTTGTAGGAGACGAAAGTGGAACTAATCCGGAAGAGCTGCTGGCAGCAGCACATGCCGGGTGTTTTACAATGGCGGTTAGCTATGCCTTGACGGAAAAGGGCGTCACACCGATTGAGCTGGATACTGAAGCAACTGTAACGATGGACAGCACGGGCATTAGCGGGATACATCTGTTAATCACGGGAAATATACCCGGATCTAACGCCGAGGCATTTGAGGCAATTACGAAAGAAGCTGAAAAGAGCTGTCTAATTTCGAAAGTATTGAATATACCAGTTTCATCACAAGCACTACTTGTGTCATAAAATTCAGAAGGCGGATCTGGGCTTTTCAGATAATGCTGACAATGTCTTGTTTAATGTTGAAATTGATTTTATGTTGAACAAGCTTTGTCGGTTTCGTTACGTTCAATGCTGACCCGATGATTACTGAATACAGAAAATTTGATTTGTTTGGCGAGACATTTATTCAAAAGATGAGCATAAAGGCACCTTTTGAATTCGCTTTTCCTGTCGCGGAGCAGGCGTGTTTTTTATATATGTTGAAAGGGGAAGCAGAATATCATTCAGCAGTTGATCATTTGAATATTCCTGCCCAGCAATCCCTGCTGTTGAACTGCCTGTATTCAGGCAAACAGGTAAGAGGTGCAAAATCTGGCGGCGACGACGAAATCGTGATTATTACCTTTCATAGGAATACACTGAAAAGAGTTTATAATAAGGAACTCCCATTAATCTTTAAAAAGAATAGTCAAACAACTAATCAGTCCAGAGGAATCATCAATAATGACTTTTTGATTCAAAAGTATATTGAAGGGTTACTGTTCTATTTTGAAAATCCATTACTGGTCAGTGACGAAATTTTGATTTTAAAACTGAAAGAAATAGTTCTCTTACTTTCGCAGACACAACAGGCAGAGGTTATTCAAACCATTCTATCTCAACTGTTCTCACCGGCGACCTTTACCTTCAGGCAGATTATAGAGGCCAACCTATTTTTACCGGTCAGCGTAGAAGATCTGGCACAGAAGAACAATTTAAGCGCCTCTTCATTTAAAAGGGAGTTTAAAAAGCTATATAACGATTCTCCTGCCAGTTATATCAAATCTAAACGCCTGGAAAGGGCAGCGCAGCTGCTATCCGTTTCCGATGATCGCATAACTGACATCGCTTTCGATTGCGGGTTCAACGACCTTGCCAACTTCACCAAGAGCTTTCACGATAGCTACGGCGTATCACCGTCGAACTATCGTTTGAAACAAAAGGAAAGCTGATAGTAAACCACTTTCGAATTTCTTCGTCTCAAAAGAACATATATTGGCGTTGACCTAAATTGCCAAATCATTGAACCAACCTGCAAAGATATCTTGCTGCTTGCTACGCAACTTTGCATTATTAATCAAACAAATAAACTATGAGGTTGTCGTATTTAGGTATTTTTCATACCGTTATTGGTGTTGTTGCTATTATTGCAGCATTTGTATCATTAATTAAGAACGCTAAAATTGATTTAGGAAAATTAGCCGGGAAAATTTATTTCTACTGCACCTTGGTTGCCTCGCTCACTGCTTTGGGACTATCGAGTATCAAAGGTGTCAATCCTGGCCACATTCTCGCGTTGTTCATTGTAGTTTTGATATCAGCGGCTTACTTTCTTTATTGGAAAAAACCAGGAAATAACCGGCCGCGTTTTGTCGAAAACTTTTTTCTTTCGTTCAGTTTCTTCCTGTCTCTGATTCCAACTGTAAACGAGACATTTACACGTGTTCCGGTAGGGCATCCTTTGGCAAATGGACCAAAAGATCCATTGATTGCCAAGACGCTTCTTTTACTCCTCCTTCTGTTTGTTGTAGGGTCCATTTTGCAATTCAGAAAGCAAAGGAAAATAAATAGGTCTCCGGACTTTTCATGAATTAGCTAGCCATACAAAATGAAAGTTTAACTGAAAAGTTGATCAAATAGCATATCAGGTCGAGAAATGCTGTCAACCCATTTATTTTTCCATGATAAACTGATATAGATACGGTGCTTTATGGGCGCCGCCTCTATACTGTTTTTCAAGTCTTTCCAAAATATCAAGACTAAGCATCTTACGCTGAAAACCCGACCGGCGCAGCTGCTGTCCAAGAATTGTCTCATATAATTTTTGAAGTTCTCCCATCGTGAAAGCTTTTGGTAACAATGGGGCCGCCCAGCTATCGTAGCCGCCTAGCTTCCTGTCAAGATCCGCCCTTAACGTCTCCAATGCCTTCTGAACAATTGTTTGATGATCCAGCATAAGCTCTGGTAGATTTTCCAGCGTATACCAGATACAATTATCCGAAAGTGGATCCGGCGTCGGGGCGGCCTTCCCAAAATCAATCAGTGCATAGTAGCCCACAGATACAAAACGGCGCAGCAGCCAATGATCGTCGGTAGGGTTCAATCCTTTGGCCTGCATGATGGTGCGTAGCGGCGCCTGATCATAGCGGGCCAAATCGCCAAATGTGTAAAATTGGTCGAGGTAGATATCCGAAAGTCCTGTACGCTCACTGAGCACGCGCCGGGCCGCATCATTTAAATTTTCATTCTCTCTCACAAAACCGCCGGGTAAGGCAAACAGGCTGGTATTGCGGTATTCGAGCAGAAGGATTTTTAGCTGGTACTGATCAAAACCAAAAATCACAAAGTCCATGGCAAGTCCGGGCAGGTAGCCAGTTCCTTCTGGATTTTGCACTAAGGGAGCTACTTTTTCACTCATTATATTAAAATTTAATGCCCAAGTTAGAAAAAAGAAAGATTGTCAAAATAATTTTTTATTATTGTCCCACAATGAGACAATATAGAATTTATCCATCAGATTGTCTTTCCTGCTATTATGTACTTATATATTAATTGAAAATGAAAACAATCTTTATTACCATGCTGCTGGCGCTGCAGATGATGTATGTTGCTACGGCGCAGTCTGAAAAAGCAAATTTGGCTCCCCAGGCAAAAACCGCGAACGGAATTGTCGAAGGTGTTGTCGAAACGTCAGGGGTCAGGACTTATAAGGGAATTCCCTTTGCCGCTCCTCCGGTTGGCGCGTTTCGATGGCGCGAGCCACAACCGGTCAAAAGCTGGAATGGTGTTCGGAAAGCCGATAAGTTTGGGCCTCGCGCGATGCAAAATCCTGTTTTTGGGGACATGGGTTTTCGTTCCGACGGCATGAGTGAAGATTGTCTGTACCTGAATGTGTGGACGCCCGCAAAGTCCGCCAGCGAGAAACTCCCGGTACTTGTCTATTTTTATGGAGGGGGTTTTGTGGCCGGAGACGGTTCTGAGGGACGCTATGATGGCGAAAGTATGGCTACAAAAGGTATCGTGAGCCTGACGGTGAACTATCGTCTTGGCGTGTTCGGTTTTTATGCCTCAGAGGACCTTACGAAAGAATCTCCGCACCACGCTTCGGGTAACTATGGATATCTGGATCAGGCGGCGGCACTTGCCTGGGTAAAGCAAAATATTGCAGCCTTCGGAGGTGATCCTGAGAGGGTTACCATTGCAGGAGAGTCCGCAGGATCGCTCTCAGTGAGTGCATTGATGGCTTCGCCGCTTTCGAAGGATTTGTTCTCTGCTGCTATTGGTGAAAGCGGGTCCGTTTTGGGCACACTTCCTCCTGTCCCCCTGGCGCAAGCTGAGCAGGCCGGTGCCAAATTCAATGAGCAGGTAGGCAAAAAAACATTGGCGGAAATGCGTGCGCTATCTGCTGAGGAGTTACTAAAAGCGACGGCTAGCGCCGGTGTTTCCAGGTTTCTTTCGGCGATTGATGGCTATTTCTTTCCTGAGGCGCCTTTGAAAATATTCAAGGCAGGGAAGCAATCACAGGTACCGTTGTTGGCTGGATGGAATTCTGAGGAAATGAATTACCGGATGATTTTGGGCAAGGAAACGCCGACGCTTGATAATTATACAAAGGCAGTTCAGAAGCTGTACGGAGCAGAGGCGGATAAAGTACTAAAAGAATATTCAGCTGCCTCTGATGCAGAGGTTGAGCAAGTCGCAACTGACCTGGCGGGCGACCGCTTCATTGGTTTCGGCACTTGGAAATGGATTGACATTCAAAGTAAAACCGGTGGTGGAAAGCCCGTTTGCCGCTACTTGTACGGTCGTCCACGCCCCGCAATGAATGCTGAAATGGGAAATGTGTCTGCGAACCTTGCCGGTGGGGTTTCCAAAACTACAGAGCCTGTTGCGAAAGCCCCATTGCCCAAAGGAGCAGTGCATTCGGCTGAAATTGAGTACGCGATGGGTAACCTCTCGCTGAATAAAGTGTATGCCTGGACACCTGAAGACTATAAAGTGTCAGCGACAATGCAGGCGTATTTTGCCAATTTTGTGAAAACAGCAAACCCTAATGGCAAAGGTTTACCCGAATGGCTACCTGTGAAAGGCGACGGTGATGCGAACTACATGTACCTGGATGTTAATAGCCACCTCGAGACTGAAAAGCACAAAGGGCGATACGTTCTGATGGATGCTATGGCTACGAAGGATTGATAAAAATCCGCAAAAAATGGCTCTTCGACGTGGTCGGAGGGCCATTTTTTATTTTAAAGGTTTCTCAGCATCCTCGTAGCTGATAGTTCACCCAATGCTCACCTTAATATTGCGAATATTTGCAAGGTTTGGTAAGATTTGAAAAACAAAAAAGCCTGTAAATGTTTGATTTACAGGCTTTTGATGCTTTTTGTTATTGTTACTCGCAGAGAGGATGAGATTCGAACTCACGATACAGTTACCCATATACTACCTTTCCAGGGTAGCCCCTTCAACCACTCGGGCACCTCTCTATTTTGTGGTTATGGGGTGCAAAGATAGTTTTTTTAACCTTAAATACAAATCAAATTGAAGTAGTAGGCCGAAAATTTGATCGTCAAATGCATTTATACACTCATTTCCCCGCGAATTGGGCGTGCAAGCATTTCAATGCATTTTTGAGGATCGCTCTCTTTGCCAAATATGTACATCATTTTGGTAATCGCTGCTTCGGCCGTAATGTCTGAGCCACTAACCACACCCACTTGTTTCAGGAACTTGCTGGTCTGGTACTGGCCTTGCGACACGCGCCCTCCGTCGCATTGGGAGACATTGTAAATGATAATATCCTTTTCAATGGCGCTGCTGATGGCGTTCAGGAACCATGTTTCGGTGGTAGCATTGCCTGCGCCATAAGTTTCGAGTACCACACCCTTTAAGCCACTAATATTAAGGATCGACTCCACTACCTGCTGACTGATGCCCGGGAACATTTTGATAAAGGCCACCTGATTGTCAAAAGCCTTATGAACTTTCAAATTTTGAGCCTCCTGAAATGGCTTAATGTATGGCAGATTATACTCGATTCTTACGCCGGCGGTTGCAAGCGGCGGGTAGTTTTCTGAATGGAATGCATTGAAATCGGAACTCTCTTTCTTTTTCGAGCGGTTGCCGCGTAACAGAAAGGAATTGAAATAAATACAGACCTCGGTAATGATCGGATGACCCGCCTCATTTTTCGCTGCTGCAAGTTCGAGCGCGGTAATTACATTCTCACGCGCATCCGAACGCGCCACGCCTATTGGTAGCTGCGCGCCCGTGAGAATTACTGGCTTATTGAGGTTTTCCAGTAAATAACTCAGTGCGGATGCCGTATAGGCCATTGTATCGGTGCCGTGCAGAATCACGAAACTGTCGTATTGATCATAATGTGTCTCAATGATACCTGCCAGTTCGAGCCAGATTTCCGGGTTCATATTGGAAGAATCGATTGGCTCGGACAGCGAAAGAAATGTAATGTCGAAGTCAAGCCGGCCTATTTCCGGCACTTTTTCGATGATCTGCTGAAAATCGAAAGGTACCAGCTGATTTCCTTTTCTTTCATATACCATTCCCAATGTGCCTCCGGTGTAAATAACCAGCACGGAACCGGTGGTAGGCTCTGGCGAAATCGGGTTAATATGAATCTTATTATAGGTCATATCAATGAAATATTAAGCATGTTTTTGGCATTTTGGCTCGTGGCGGCGATTACTTCGGCTTTGGTTAAATGCAGCAGATCGGCCACACGCTGCGCAACGATATCAATGTAAGCGACTTCGTTTCTTTTGCCGCGGTAGGGGACGGGAGCCAGGTATGGCGCGTCGGTTTCCAGTACAATGTCTTCAATGTCAATGTAAGGAATGACTTTGTCCAGACCTCCGTTTTTGAATGTGGCCACGCCGCCGATGCCCAGTTTGAAGCCCAGTTCAATCGCCTTTTGCGCTTCTTCTAATGTCCCTGTAAAGCAATGAAAAATACCTTTCAGAGCCGGATCTGCAAATTCTTCGATTAATTTTACCGTCTCCCAAAAAGCGCTCCTGCTGTGAATGTCGATCCACAGACCGTGTTTTCTGGCTAGTTTACATTGATATAAAAATGCCTTTTCCTGTTGCTCCCGAAAAGTTACGTCCCAGAAAAGGTCCATCCCGATCTCTCCGACTGCGATAAATTTGTACTTGTCCAGCCACTCTTCCACGATCATTAACTCCTTCTCAAAATCTGCCTTGACATAAGTTGGATGAAGTCCGATCATCGGTAGGCATTTACCAGGATATTCCGCTGCCAGCGCCATCATACCTTCAATGGTGGTGTGATCACAGTTTGGCATCCATATTTGCTCTATTCCGGCCTCCCAGGCACGGTCGAGCATTTGGGTACGGTCGTCCGCGTAGTCGTCGCTATATATATGTGCGTGAGTTTCAATCATTGTTTTAATATTTTCTCCCTTTCCATTCCATTTGTCCTGGCAGAATGTAGTTGATCAGCATGATACCTCCCATGCCGGTCACATAAAACCAGAACAATATCGCGGCTTTCCAGAGGTCTTTTTGTTTTAAAATAGTAATTGCAATCAATGCGGTAACTGTTGTCAGCGCGTAATGTAAACCAATCATCAGAAGCGAAATGGCCGGGTACCAGTATGCTAGTATCAACAAGAAGGGTACTAGCTGTGAAGAAATGATGAGGCTCCATTTGGTAACCCAAAAAGACTGCATAACTCCTTGCATCCACCTTTTTCGCTGTTTTAATAACTCCGCAAATGTGTTGACAGGTTCCGAAATGTTCAATATTTGCGGATTATAGGCTTGCGCGAAGCGGTACCCTTTCCGCACGATGGACATGAACAAGGTGTAGTCTTCCACGATTGAAAAGCCAATTTTTTCGTAGCCGCCAATAGCAAAATATGCTTCCCGGGTCACGGCCATGTTATTCCCCATGCCGGTAATCGGCACTTGAAAGAATGATGCTAGCCGGGTCACACTCAATGCATAAAGCCACTCCATAGATAGAAAATCAGCAAGTAAGTGGCTCTTTTTCATTCTGGTAAGCCCCACGACTACGCCTGTATTTTGGCCAAAATGTAACAACATATGGGTCAGCCAGGTGGTGGGAACTGCTATATCGGCGTCAACAAAAAAAAAGTATTTGCCGGTCGCATGATGTGCCAGCTGTGCGAGCACATTGGCTTTTCCTTTTAATCCGGCAAGTTGTTCTGTGATTTTGACGTACTTAAACTGTTGTTTTCGCTGAATATAATCTAATATAATGTCCGCTGTATGATCGTCGGAGTCGTCGTCGCCGATTATAATTTCAATGCTTTCTTTGGGGAAATTCAATGCATCCAATGACCTGAGGCACCTTTCAATATTATGTTCTTCGTTGCGTGCGGCAAGAAGAATGCTGATTTGAATGATGTTGTCTTTTTCCGGCATTGAATTAGTAAATGATTATTGCATGGACAGCGATTCGAACCGGTAGCCTTGTCCAGCGAAATGTTCGAGAAATCGGGGAAGCGCAAACAGCATATTTTTAGAAGCCTTGATACTGTCGTGAAACAACACGATCGAACCCGGGCGCGCATGATGAATGGATTTTTTCAGACAAACCTCGCGTGTCAGATTTTGAGAAAAATCGCCGCTCAGTACGTCCCACATAATGATCTTCCTTTCTCGCAGTACCACTTTCGACTGGCTTTTTTTGATCCGCCCGTATGGTGGCCGGAATAAAACAGTGTCAAGATTCAGCTGCTCGTCGCATTTCGCAATGTTACCAAAGTAGACGTCATCCTCAGTTTTCCATCCATTCATGTGGTTAAATGTGTGATTACCAACAGAATGGCCATTGTCCAATAGCTTCTGGAAAATATCGGGATGTTTGCGGACATTGTCACCAATACAAAAAAAGGTAGCTTTTGCATTGAACTGGCCCAGCGTATCCAGTACCGATTCGGTTATATCAGGAATAGGGCCATCGTCAAATGTCAGGAAAATTGTTTTTTCCTTAGTAGTCACGTGCCAGGTAAAACCTGGGAAAAATGCTTTGAGCCAAAACGGAGAATGATGTAAAAACATTAACTGAGAGTCTGGTGATGACCATAAACTTTGCCAAATATAAAGGGATATAAAATAAGAAGCTGCCCATTGAGAGCAGCTTTCTTATCAATAACAATATATAGAGGCTGGCTTAGAACCTGACGTATATTTTATGCATGCGCAAATGCCGGGTTAAACATCGAAACAGCCTTTGCTTCCAGGAATGAGCGGCCCATCAGGAACTCGTCCACCGAGCGTGCGGCTTCGCGTCCTTCACTGATCGCCCAAACAACCAGAGATTGTCCGCGACGGCAGTCACCGGCGGCAAATATTTTCTCATTGCTGGTAGACTGGTAACCATTGGTTTTAATGTTACCACGCTCGTCAAATTCCAGTTCAAGGTCATTTAACAATCCTTCCTGTTGCGGGTGAAGGAAACCTGCTGCCAGAAAAGCCAGTTGGCAAGGAATGTTTCTCTCGCTGCCTTCTACCTCTTTCATCTGCATGCGGCCCGTTTCAGGGTCTTTCTGCCAGTCCAGATCTACTATTTTCAGTTCTTTCAAATGACCATTCTCGTCGCCTACAAACTCCTTGGTATTGATAGACCAATGTCTGTCACAGCCCTCTTCGTGAGAAGTAGAGGTACGAAGCATCATCGGCCAGTTTGGCCATGGGGTGCTGCTGTCGCGGTCTTTTGGAGGAATTGGCATCAGCTCTATCTGCGTGACAGATGCTGCACCGTGACGTCCTGATGTTCCAACGCAGTCAGAACCGGTATCACCACCACCAATCACTACTACGTGTTTGTCTTTGGCAATGATCTGGCCGTTCACGTAAGGAGCTCCGCGATGGTCAAACTCAGGATTGATTCCGGCTACACGCTTATTTTGCTGGCTCAGGAACTCCATAGCGAAGTGAACACCTTTCAAATGACGCCCCTGGATTTTTACATCTCTCGGAACGGTCGATCCCATGGTCAGAACCACAGCGTCAAACTCATTCAAAAGTTCGTCGGCCTTGATATCCACACCTACATTCACGTTGGTACGGAATTCAATTCCTTCTTCCTGCATGACTGCCAATCTGCGGTCAATAACGCCTTTTTCCAATTTGAAATCAGGAATTCCGTAGCGAACCAAACCACCTATTTTGTCAGCTCTTTCTAGCAAAACAACAGTATGTCCAGCCTGATTCAGCTGATTAGAAGCTGCCAGTCCTGCTGGTCCTGAACCTACCACGGCTACTTTTTTGCCTGTGCGGGTTTTTGGAATTTTGGCCTTAACAAGATTCAGTTCAAAAGCCTTTTCAATGATCGCTTTTTCAATGTATTCAATGGCAACGGCCGGCTTGTTGATCCCCAGCACGCATGAAGCCTCGCAGGGAGCAGGGCAGATACGGCCGGTGAACTCAGGGAAATTGTTGGTTGAGGACAAAATCTCGTAAGCCAATGCCCAGTTTTCATCATATACTGCGTCGTTAAACTCAGGTATAATGTTTCCCAGCGGGCAACCATTGTGGCAAAAAGGAATTCCGCAGTCCATGCATCGGGCTGCCTGCTGTTTGGAATTAGAGTCGGTCGGTGCGGTTTCAATTTCACGGTAGTCATGAAGACGTTCATCAACACTTCTTTTCTTTGGCAACTCCCTTTCAAACTCTAAAAATCCGGTTGGTTTTCCCATTCTGTATTTCTTATTTAATCGTTATTCAATTTTTAAAAAATCCGTTTTGAATGCGTGAAACTATTATTGATGAACTACGTCAACAACAATGTCTTTGTAAACCACATTCTTATCCGCAATCTGCTGCGCAAGCGTAATACCGCGACCGTCCAATGCTTTTTTGAAATCGGCAGGTAACACTTTTACAAATTGCTTCACGGATTCTTCCCAGTTCTGGATCAACTGGAAGGCAATGTTACTGGTTGTATATTGGAAGTGTTTGTCCAGATATTCACGCAGAATGCCTTGATCTTCCTCATTTAACGGTTCAAGAGAAACCATTTCCATGTTCACTTTTTCAGCGAAATTGCCAGCTTTGTCCAGCACGTAAGCAACTCCACCCGACATACCGGCTGCAAAGTTACGGCCAGTCTCTCCGAGGATTACGGCAAGGCCACCGGTCATGTATTCCAATCCATGGTCACCCACACCTTCTACTACTACTTTCGCACCTGAGTTACGCACGCAGAAACGTTCGCCCGCAGTTCCGCGGATGTACGCGTCGCCGGAAGTGGCACCGTAGAAAGCAACGTTACCGATGATAATGTTCTCCTCTGGCTTAAATTTCGAATCTCTGTCAGGATAAACGATCAGTTCAGCACCGCAAAGCCCTTTTCCGAAATAATCATTGGCATCTCCTTCCAGTTCAAGCCGAACACCTGTGGTATTGAATGCACCAAAGCTCTGACCGGCAGTACCGCGGAATTTGAAATGGATATTACCTTTTGGAAGGCCAACACCACCATATTTTTTAGAAATTTCGTTGGAAAGCATCGTTCCTACCGACCGGTTAAGGTTGTTGAGCGGGAACTCGGCGTAAATTTCTTCCTGGTTGTCCAATGACGCTTTCGCAGCCTTGATCAGTTCGAGGTCAATGATGGCATCGATACCATGATCCTGCTCTTCCTGCTTGAATTGAGCAACCGAAAGATCGCTTTCCTTATAGAGGATCGCGTCGAAGTTCAGATTTTTATATTTCCAATGCTTGATATCATTGCGAAGTTCAAGGTACTGAGCTTGTCCTACCATTTCATTCACGGTACGGAAACCAAGCTGGGCCATAATCTCACGCAGCTCTTCCGCCATGAATGTGAACATGTTAACCACGTGTTCAGGCTTACCGGAGAACAGTGCACGCAACTCCTTGCGCTGTGTCGCCACACCCACCGGGCAGGTATTAAGGTGACATTTACGCATCATGATACAGCCTGCTGCAACCAATGCGGCAGTAGCAACTCCCCATTCTTCTGCACCCAGCATTGCTGCAATAGCAAGGTCGCGACCTGTACGCAGCTGACCGTCAGCCTGTACCGTCACACGTCCGCGCAATTTGTTACGAACCAATGTCTGGTGCGTTTCGGCCAGTCCGAGTTCCCATGGCAAGCCGGCGTGGCGAATGGAGCTCAATGGTGATGCACCGGTACCTCCGTCGTAGCCAGATATTAATATGTGGTCGGCGTGGGCTTTGGCAACACCCGAAGCAACCGTTCCAACACCTGCTTCCGAAACCAGTTTCACACTGATACGGGCCTGGCGGTTGGCATTTTTAAGGTCAAATATTAATTGTGCCAAATCCTCGATAGAATAAATATCGTGGTGGGGCGGGGGAGAGATCAACCCTACACCCGGCGTTGAGTGACGCGTACGTCCGATCCAGTCGTCGACTTTGAAGCCTGGGAGCTGTCCGCCTTCACCTGGTTTAGCACCTTGTGCTGTTTTGATCTGCAATTCACCTGCATTGCTCAAATAATGGCTGGTCACCCCGAAACGTCCGGAAGCAACCTGCTTGATCTGCGAGTTCATGCTGTCGCCATTAGGCAAACGGTTGTAACGCAGCTCGTCTTCTCCACCTTCACCGGAATTGGATTTTCCGCCGATGCGGTTCATAGCAATCGCCAGGGTAGTATGTGCTTCCCACGAGATCGAACCGAATGACATAGCACCGGTAGCGAAGCGTTTGAATATGTTTTCAACAGGTTCTACTTCTTCAATTGGAATAGGCGTACCTTTTTTGAAGCGTAGTAAACCGCGCAATGTCAGCGCTTTGTGGCTTTGATCGTCGATCAGTTTCGAGAATTTCTTGAACTGTTCGTAGCTGTTGTTACGTGTCGACTGTTGCAGCAAGTGTACTGACGCCGGGTTGAAAATGTGTGCTTCCCCGCGTTGCTTCCATTGGTATACGCCCCCAACTTCCAGCCTTGGCTTTTGGTCAACAGTGTCATGGTAAGCGATCTGATGGCGCACCAGAATCTCTCTTGCAATTTCAGAAATGCCCATTCCGCTGATACGGGAAATGGTTCCCGTGAAATATTTGTCAACTACATCTTTATTCAGACCAACACATTCAAAAATCTGTGCTCCCTGGTACGACTGCAAGGTAGAGATCCCCATTTTCGAGAAAATCTTCAATAACTCCTTGTTAACAGCCTTAATGTAATTGTAATGCAGTTTTTCATCTGTAAACTCACCTTCGATCATGCCCTTATGGTTCATGTTTGAAAGTGTTTCAAATGCCATGTACGGGCAAATCCCCGCAGCTCCGTATCCGATCAATGTAGCTACGTGATGCGTTTCCCAAACATCACCTGCTTCCACCAATAACCCTACTTTTCCTCTCAATCCTTCACGGATCAGGTGGTGGTGAATGGTTGCTGTTGCGAGCAGTGAAGGAATCGGCGCGTGGTCGGAGTCAATGGCGCGGTCGGACAGGATCAATATTTCAAATCCGTCATCAATAGCGTCCGTCGCATAGCGGCAGATACGCTCCAATGCTCTTTCCAACGCTTTTCCGCCTTCTTCAGCACGGAAATAGGTATTAATGGTTTTGGCCTGGAAACCATCTTTATCCACAAAACGCAGCTTGTCAAATTCCTGAACTGAAAGCAGAGGATGTGGCAATGCGATCTGGCGGCAATGTTTGGGTGATTCGGTCAGAATGTTTTCGGTACCACCTACAAATGAGATCAATGACATGATCGCACGCTCACGGATCGAGTCGATCGGCGGGTTGGTAACCTGGGCGAAAAGCTGTTTGAAATAAGTAGACAAATGTTGGCTCTGCTCCGACAAAACGGCCAGAGGAACATCAGTACCCATAGAACCAATGGCTTCTGCACCAGTTTGTCCCATCGGTGCCAGGATCATTCTCAAATCCTCCGAAGTATATCCAAATGCAACCTGACGTTTCAGCAACGCATTTTCGTCATAAGCACGGTAAGTACGGATCGGGTGATCAAGCTGATCAACGTGCAGCTTGTTTTCATCCAACCATTGTTGGTACGGCTGACCTGAACAAACTGCTGCCTTCACTTCTTCATCGGGAATGATGCGGCCTTGTTCCATATCCACTACGAACATGCGTCCTGGTTGCAGGCGGCCTTTGGTAACCACTCTTGACTGATCTACATCGAGTACACCTGCTTCGGAAGCCATAATAATGGTATCGTCATCCAAAACCCAGTACCGGGAAGGACGCAAACCGTTACGGTCAAGCGTAGCGCCTACCATTTTACCATCGGTAAATGAAATAGAGGCCGGGCCATCCCAAGGCTCCATAATCGCAGCGTGGTACTCGTAGAAAGCCTTACGTTCCGCATCCATTTGCTCATTGCCATCCCATGCTTCCGGGATTAGCATCATCATTACGTGAGGAAGTGAGCGTCCGGAAAGGTGCAGCAATTCGATCGCATTGTCCAGGTTGGCAGAGTCAGACTGGTTTCTGTCGCAGATCGGAAGGATCATATCCATTTCTTCTTTTGTGAAGAATTTGGAATAAAACGACTTTTCTCCGGCACGGATCCAGTTAACATTACCTTTTACCGTGTTGATCTCACCATTGTGGGCGATGTAACGGAAAGGTTGGGCCAGCTCCCATGAAGGGAATGTATTGGTTGAAAAGCGTGAATGAACTACCGCCAGGGCAGATACTACCGACTCATTTTCAAGATCGGGGAAATAATATTTAAGCTGAGCAGTAGTAAGCTGCCCTTTATAGGAAATGGTTCGGCAGGAAAGCGATGAATAATAAAAGCTTTTCGCGCCACCTTTTACAGTGTCTTTAATCAATCTGGCAGAAACCTGGCGCAAAATGTACAGCTTCCTTTCAAATGCAATGTCTTCGGTGATATCGTCCGGACGCTTAATGAAAACCTGCTCCACGTGTGGCTCCACAGACAGAGATCCTTCGCCCAGCGTATTGTTCAGCGTAGGTACTTTTCTGTAACCGAGTAAGTGCAGGCCAAGTCTTTTGATCTTGCGGTTCAGGATATCACGGCATTCTTCCCGCATGGTTTCGTCACCGGGAAAAAAGATCATTCCAACTCCGTATTCACCCGCCGGAGGCAGCTGAAAGTTGATCTTAGAGCATTCTTCTACAAAAAACTCATGAGGAATCTGAATTAGAATACCAGCACCGTCACCGGTGTTAGGGTCAAAACCGGTAGCACCCCTGTGTTCCATGCGTTCTAACATGTGGATGGCGTCCGCCACTATTTGGTGTGACTTGCGGCCTTTGATGTTAGCCCGGAAACCTATTCCACATGCATCATGCTCAAATTCCGGACGGTACAGTCCCTGATTTTCTACCATTGGTTCAGACATTTGCGACATTATCGAGATTGTAGAGTAATTAACAAATTCGTAATTAGAATTTATTTAAATAAGCGGTTTAAAAAAAATGCTAAACCGTCATTGTAGTATGAATAGGGTAAAGCCTCGCAAGATAATCATAAAAAATATTTGGCTTAATATGAGAATGGCAAAATTTTCTATCACCCACCTGTTTTTGGTTGTTTAGTTACAATTATTATATAAATATTGATAATAGTGTAAAGACTGATGGCTTTGTTTACAAAAATCGCAACATGAAAACCACTTATACACGCCTTCAAAGAATACAAAACGCTTCTGACTAAAGTAATAAAAATAGCTGAAAGGACTGCAAAAAAAACGTCCCGCTTCTCAGGGCAGGACGTTTTAATATCGTAAAAGTGTAGGTCAGAAGCAGTGATTATGGTTCTTTGGACTCGCTCACGCCTTCGTAATCCTCGTCATCGTAATCGTCGTCCCCAGCCCCAAACTCATTTTCCAGATTGTTCATAAAAACGGCGTCGATCGCCTCTTCTTTGGTCGGCAGTACATTCAGGTCCGGGATTTTCAGCCCTTCCAGATAATCGATGAAATCGTCGTCTTTTGTTACAATTACCAGTAATCCCAGATCATTGGCACATAGCCAATTGACCTTCTTCAAAACCGTTATTCCCGCTGCGTCCACGGATTTAACCGTCTGCATATTAATGATAAGACTGTGATAGTCTTCTCTGAAAAGTGATTTGGCAGTTTCTTCAAATGAAGCCGGAATATCGTCTGCAAATGCGGTTTCTTCTAATTCAATGTAAACGTATTGCTCCTTTTTTTCCAGTTTATAGTTCATTGCGATTTTTGTTTTGTCAAAACAATAGTTTTAATAAATTATGAACAGATCAATTGGGTTATAATGCCCTTGAAATGGCCGCTTCAATCCTTTTCAGCGGGTTATCCAGGTTATTTTTTTGAAATTTATTCCCTGTAACTTTTTCAAATAACTCAATATATCTGTCTGAGATCAACTGTACGCGTTCGTCGGTCATTTCAGGCACTGATTGGCCATCTTTTCCCTGGAAGCCATTCTGGATCAGCCATTCCCGTACAAATTCCTTGCTCAGCTGTTTCTGTGGCAGGTTAGCGTTTTGGTTCTCCGCATACACATCCTGATAAAAATATCTGGAAGAGTCTGGCGTATGGATTTCGTCAATCAGATAAATAATTCCATCCAGCTGCCCGAATTCGTATTTCGTGTCTACCAGGATTAATCCCTGGTCTGCAGCCATTTCCGTGCCACGGGCAAACAGTGCCAGTGTATATCTTTCCAGATGCTCGTATTCATCCTCACTTACCAGTCCCTGCGCAAGGATTTCCTCACGGCTGATGTCCTCATCATGACCTTCGTGCGCTTTCGTTGTAGGAGTGATGATAGGGGTAGGCAGCTTGCCATTTTCTTTCAGCCCATCGGGCAGTGACACGCCGCAAACGGACCTTTTTCCAAGTGAATATTCCCGCCACGCATGCCCTGCAAGGTATCCGCGTACGACCATTTCGACCGGGTAAGCCTGACATTTGATACCGATGCTCACATTAGGGTCAGGTACTTCCTGCAACCAGTTTGGAACAATATCGGAAGTAGCATTCAAAAAATGTGCTGCTATCTGGTTCAGTACCTGTCCTTTATATGGAATGGCTCTTGGCAGGATGACATCAAATGCCGAGATGCGGTCTGTGGCCACCATGACCAGTCGTTTTTCAAAAGAGTAAACGTCCCGGACTTTGCCTTTGTAAAATCCTGTCTGGCCAGGAAATTGAAAATTGGTTTCTGGTATGCTATTCATTGGTTTTTAGGTAAAATTACCATTCTATTTCGCCCTGTTGTGCCGGTTTTTTGTTAAACTGTTTCCTTCGGAGCTGGTAAATATATTGGGATTCGTTTGATTTCATGGCATCCAATATGGCCCTGGCCTGATCTTCCGACATATTCATTGCTTTCAGGCTTTTCAGGAGTTCTTCTTTCTGGATATCTTCTGCCACTTCCCGAGTCTCCGGCTTTTGCTCAGGCGGAGGCGGTTGATTGTTGCCCGAAGTGGCCTGTTGTTTAGCCTTTTGTTTTTCTGCATTGGTCTCCGGAGAAAACTCGACGCCTGAAAATGCCTTTTTCAAAACAATGTAATTCATTCTTGCCTGATTATTGCCTGGTTCCAGTCTGAGTGAGGTTTTCAGGCTTGCCAGCGCACTGGCAGTATCCTTTTGGAGGACTCGTATTAATGCGATCTGGCCGTTTGCGATGGACGCGATTGTGTTGTTATCTATCTGATCTAATAACTGATAATGCTTTAACGCTTTCTCGTAATCGCCTTTCAGGTAAAAAGAATGGGCGAGATTAAGCCTGGCCGCAGGATCCGAAAATATGGAGCCATAGGTGATCTGCTGGTACAAATCGGCCGACCTCGCATATTGTTTGAGATTATAAGCACGTTCAGCTTCCAGCTTGCGTTCATTGGCCTTAGTAATCGAGTCGAATGTCCGGTTATCCCAAAGCCAAAGCAGGACGTAAAGAATAAGTGCGGTCATATCGGTTCACGTTGGAAGCGCAAAAATAAGAATTGATCCTTATAACCGGAACGTTCCTATTGTAATTAAAACATCAAGGAGAATTAAAATGAGGGCAGCACCAAGAAAGTAGTAGTATTTGTTGCTGACTACCGTGATCGTCCGGGAATCCACCAGCGTTCCTTCCGCAATGTTCACGTCGTTGATCAGTTTTGGAATATCGTTTTTGGTATTATTTAACTCATAGTATGTCCCTCTGGCCGCGCTGGCCATGTTCCGCAGAAAAGTTTCGTCCATTTTGCTGATCACCAGCTTATCATTTTTATCCATTAACGGCTTTCCGTTCTGCTGAATGCTGATACCAATTTTCGAGCCCACAGCCACTGCATAAACACCTATTCCGAAGCGGCGCAGGTTATTGTATAGCGCACTGCTGCACGCTGAACTTGTTTCTCCATCCGTAAAAAACACCATCATTTTGGAACGACCCGTAGGATCTGCAACATTCATCAGCTTGTTATAGGCCAGTTCCGCGGCTGAGCAAATGTTGGTGCCGCTGGTCGGCAGCAGATCCGTTTGCAGTGACTGAATGAAGAGTTCAAGCGCCGTCCCGTCGTAAGTAAGCGGAACATGGATATATGCATCATTGGAAAAAATAATAATTCCAATGCGGTTCGCCCTTTCGTTCTGGACAAATCGGTTCAGTTCAAATTTTACTTTTTCCAACCTCGTCGGGGTCACATCGGCAGCGTCCATGGACTTGGAAAGGTCGACGATCAGAAAAATATCTTTGCCTTTGGCCTGAATCTCCCTGTCAGCTTCCCCGAACGACGGGCCGAGCAGACTAATGATCAGCAAAGAGAAAGTAATGCTTCTTAAAAAGAGTTTAATGATGAGTGTCCGGGCAGTGGTTTGTAATTGTCTGGCAACGCGAACTGTTCGGATTATGTAGGCAATGTAGGCAAGAATGAAAAAAAATATAAAAAAATATTCAGTGGTATCAAAGGGGTAATTCCAGTTCATAATGAACGCTTTGGGTAATTTAAACTTTTTCAAAAATAGCTATTTGTAGCTTCTGATAAAGTTTTTTTACTGAAATGTTTGTTTTTCTGAACGGCAACCCTCTATATTTGCAACCCAGAACGGAAAGAAGGAGGGATGGGTGAGTGGCTGAAACCAGTAGTTTGCTAAACTGCCGTACTCGCAAGGGTACCGCGGGTTCGAATCCCGCTTCCTCTACGGCTTTTCTGAAACTTGGAAAAATGGCTCTATAACCGACGAAATCGGGAGCTGATAATACCTCGGGGAGTGGCGCAGCCCGGTAGCGCATCTGGTTTGGGACCAGAGGGTCGCAGGTTCGAATCCTGTCTCCCCGACGAGAGTAATAAGGAATGATAGGTAGCGCATCTGGTTTGGGACGAGAGTGTCGCGGACGGTCGCCCGCTGGCGTTGGAATCCTGTCTCCCGACGAGAAAAAAAGGCAGTAAGCCGTATGCAGATACTGCTCACTGCCTTTTTCATTTTGGTCCGGTAGCTCAGCTGGATAGAGCAGCTGCCTTCTAAGCAGCAGGTCATGTGTTCGAATCACATCCGGATCACGTTAGGCACTCAGCATTTTTGCTGGGTGCTTTTTTATGTAGGAATCTCACTGGTCCGGTAGCTCAATTTTTTGTGGATCAGTCCCAAAAGGGATCAAAAGTCTTTCCAATTACTGATTGACATCCGAAATCGTGTTCCCATACACTATTGCACCGGATTCAAGTACTGCAAATGCCCGATAGAAGCTAACAGGTATCTCGGGATTAGGGACCTGCTTGCTGTTCAGGCCCGCACTGGCAGGATTGTCAAAAAGAATTTTCGTAACGCCGGAATCACCGTACAACGGGTCTATAACGGGAAGTGGCAGATTTAAGGGTTGCATAAGAATCCCGTACTCCTTTATCGGAACCCCGTCGGAATTAGTTAGTTCCAGTTTGAATATGATGGTCCTTGGAGAACTTATCGACTGAAATTCAATTGTTTTCAAAGTAGGCGGTTGAGGAGCGATCTCGTGATCCTGACATGACACAGCGGCAAGAAAAATACTGGACAGAAGCACAAAAAAGGTAAATGTAACATGTTTCATTGTCGGGAATGTTTATAAATGGATAGAGATAGCAAAGCCACATGTTTAATGCGAAGCGTAATGAACCTTCCCGACCAGGTGTATAATATATGGCAATGATTTGCACAATGCCTTTGCAGGTCTACACCGGGTAAATTTCAAATTCCGGTCAGCAATTCACCGGAACCGGCGACGTCGAGCAGATCAATTCAATGAGGGACTGTCTGCAAACAAATATAAATATGATTATTGTAAATAACTGATTGTCTGTTGAATATATATGGAATTTTTGAGAGTCTCCTTGACAAGTTTATGACCTGATCCATATTTGACGACTCCTATGCACTCAGTATTTTGCTGGGTGCTTTTTTTATACTTCAAGGGCATCCAATGAATCAGGGTAGAAGGCCGGATATTTAGTCTCATCCATAATTAGCGACGCGCTTCCGTAATGCGAAATTACCAGGGCAAATCTGGACGGATACTGGTTTTGTAGATTAATTGTTATGTTTGTTGTGAATAAAATTACATTCTAGACTTGTGAATGATATGTCCCTAGCACAACTCACCGATTCTGAACTGCTTGATCTTATGAAGTCAGGGATGGAGAGTGGGTTTACAGCGATATACAACCGTTACTGGAAAACATTACTGGTCATAGCTACGAACAAAACGGGCGATCTGGATGAAGCGGAGGAAATTGTACAGGACATATTTGTTTCGCTCTGGAACCGAAAGCTTGAACTCGAATTAACTTCTTCTCTCAAAAATTACCTGGCTGTTTCTGTTAAATACCGGGTGATCAAATCCCTGGCCAAACGGAACCTGAAAAACAGGTTCGCCGACGACCGCCTGCATCAATACAATCTGATCGACGATTCAACCCAGCAATGGCTGGAATTCGAAGAGTTGCAACAAAGGCTCAGCGACCTGGTGGCTGAGTTGCCCGAAAAATGCAGGTTGGTTTACCAATTGAGCCGAGACGCGGGATATTCGCAGAAGCAGATTGCCGAAGAACTGGGCATTTCTGAAAAAACGGTGGAAGCCCACATGGGCAAGGCACTCAAAACCCTTCGGATAGGTCTGAACCAATTTCTTTTCTCCTTCCTTTTATAGCGCATTCGCTATTGAGTTAAATTTTTTAAAAAAATAATACATTTTTTTTGTCGCGGACTAAGGGACAGGCCTGTTAAAAGGAACTTATAGAAAAAGCCTTTGAACCAATGTCTTTAAAACCACCCGACGCACGATATCTTCACCTGGCCGGAAAATGGCTGTCCGGTACGATCACACCCGACGAACGACAGGAATTTGCCGACTGGTACAATCGGGACCAGAACGACGACGTACATATTCCCGAATCGCTCGCGGTAAGCGAAGCAGCGCATCGTGACCGTCTGCTGGCAAATATCCGCGAGAAAATTGACCGTTCCGAATACCGGAAAAGATTCTGGCTGTTCAGGCCATCCATTGCCGCCGCGCTTGTTCTTCTCTTCCTGGGGGCAGGTGCCTACTTTATGACTACCAACAAAAAGCAGGTACAGGAACCTCCCGTTGCTGCCATTACCCGCGACGTGGCACCCGGAGGTGACAAAGCAACGCTTACTTTGGGCGACGGTTCAGTGCTGAAACTTGACGAACTCGCAGACGGTGCCCTTAAACAAGAACATCATTTTAACATTCGGAAAAAAGACGGCGAGCTGATCTACGAGGTGAAGCAACCCATCGCAACCGATAAACTTACCTACCACACCATTTCAACCCCGAGAGGAGGGCAGTTCAGGGTAGTACTGCCTGATGGAAGTAAGGTATGGCTCAATGCGTCATCATCGCTGAGGTATTCTACTGCTTTCGATGGAAAGGAAAGGCTCGTCAGTCTTTCGGGAGAAGGTTATTTTGAGGTGGCCAAAGTCAAGGCAAATGGCAGGTCGGTACCTTTCCGCATCAATGTCAACGACCGGGAAACGGTGGAAGTATTGGGGACTCATTTTAATATTATGGCCTATCACGAGGAGCAGGTTATCAAGACTACCTTGCTGGAAGGGAGTGTTCGGGTGACCAAAGCCGGGACGAAAAACAGTAGTTTACTAAAACCGGGGCAGCAATGCGTGTACGATCGTGATAAGGGTTTTCTGGTTCGGGACAATATCGATGCGGCCGAGTCTATCTCCTGGAAAAACGGCATTATTTCCTTCGAGGACGCTGACATTGAAACCATTATGCGGCAGATAGGACGGTGGTATGATGTGCGGGTGGAGTATCAGGGCGAAATCCCGCGTCGCTTGTTTACCGGTGGTATCTCCCGGAAATCAAACTTATCGGGCGTATTGAAAGTGCTGGAAATCAACAATATCCATTTTGAAATTAAAAACAAAGTCATTCTGGTAACTCCCTGAACAAAAAAACCGGAAGTGTTACCAGCACTTCCGGTGGCGCCATCCCTGAAGATGGCAGTTCAGGATCAAATGCGGTGCCGCCGAGACGGCAAAAAAATCTTTCCACAGATTGTTTTTTCATTTAACCCAAACGAAGTAAAGGTATGAATTTTTGTACTTACGGCACTTTTGTTGCCCAAAAAACAGGCCGGCTTTCCGGAAATGGTTCCGCGAAATACCCGACGCTGATCTGGCTGGACCCGATCATTAAAAAACGAATCGTTATGCGGATCAAAATTACAGCCTTCCTGATCGCTTGCGCATGCATACATGTATTCGCAGAGGGAAATGCGCAGACCATCACTTTATCGAAGAAAAACATATCGCTGCAAAAGGTTTTTAAAGAAATTAAAAACCAGACAGGATACATTTTCTGGTATGAGAACCAGATTCTGGATGCATCCAAAAAGGTTAGTATTTCGGTCCGGAATGCGCCGGTTACTCAAACACTGGACCTACTGCTGCGCAATGAATCCCTGCAATATTCGATCATCGATAAAATGGTTGTGATCAGGAAAAAAGACTTGCAACATCCTCAACAGGGTATGATACCGCTGCTTCGGAAAGATCAGTCTGCGGAGTTCCGGAACAGTATGGCCGGCAAATCCAGCGCAGCAGGACAGGTATCCAAAATTGTCGATTACCGCCTGCCCGACATTCGTATACAAGGCCGGGTTACCGACGAGCGGGGCGACGGATTACCTGGTGTAAGTGTTTTGTTAAAGGACAGTCAGCGTGGCACAACGACGGACGAGAGCGGGAATTTCCACCTGGATGTGCCTGATAGCAAAGCTGTGCTCGTTTTCTCCTTTGTGGGTTATCTTTCTCAGGAGATTCAAATAGGAAACAGGTCGAAACTGGATGTGACATTGAAAGTAGATACCAAAGCGCTCGAAGAGGTTGTAGTGGTAGGCTATGGTACACAAAGAAAGTCTGATATCACGGGTGCAATCGCGTCTGTCAATGAACAATCGCTTCGTGATGTGCCGGTAACCAACTTGTCGGAAGCATTGCAGGGAAGGGCTGCCGGGATCGACATTCAAAAAAACGGAGGCAATAGCAAGCCCGGCTCGCCGCCGGTGATCAGGATCAGGGGTAACCGTTCGCTGGGTGCGGGTAATGACCCGCTGTTCGTAGTCGACGGCCTTCCATTCAATGGCAGTATCAACGATTTGAACCCGGATGACGTGGTATCAGTAGAAATATTAAAGGATGCTTCCTCGACAGCAATCTACGGCTCTCGCGGAGCCAATGGGGTTATACTTGTGACTACCAAGAGAGGGAAGGAAGGTGCATTGCAGGTTTCGTATAGCGGTTATGTGGGTGTTACCAAAAACCTGGGCAAGTTCCATATTATGAACGGTCCGCAGTTTCGCGATCTAAAGAAATGGTCAAGAATAAACGGTACTGCACCTGGGACTTATTCGGGGCTTGATGATCCAAAGTTCATGACCGATGGCACTTTCGATCCGCAGGAGGTGGAATCCATTAATATGAACCGCAGCACTGATTGGCAGGACCTTATTTACAAAACCGGTATTATGACCAACCACCAGGTGAGTGTATCAGGTGGAACGGGGAAAACTCAATACGCATTTTCAGGTGGTTATTTTAAAGAAACCGGCATTTATCCTGGTCAGGGTTTCGACCGTTTTGCTGCTAAATTGAGCGTCGATCAGCAGCTTGCAAAATTTATGAAGGTAGGCCTTAGTTCAATCAACACTTTTACCCGGATCGAAGGCGAAAATGCAAATCCGATGGGCCAGGTACTGCGGGCAAGCCCATTAACGACCCCGTACGATGCCAATGGGAACCTGTGGGGTTTCGTACGCGGCAGTGCTAACCAGGTCTGGAACCCGCTCGCCAATTTCATCGACGGGGCCGTGGTTGAAAACAGGCGCCGACTGGGGACTTTCACAACGCTTTACGCTGATATAACGCTCGCAAAAGGGTTGAGATACCGCTTCAATGCAGGGGCTGAGGTACGCACGGATGTGTACGGGAATTTTTACGGAAGCGCAACCTCCAACAACCTCGGAGGCTTGTCTACCTCCCGCAACAGCACAGGTTTCCGTACGGATTATACCATTGAAAATATGATCATTTACGACAAGACAGTCGCCGGTCGTCATAAATTCAATTTTACTGGATTGTATAGTTTGCAGGAGTCGCAAAACCAGACCAATGAGTTCAATAACAATACGATCCTGGCCGATGTCCTGGAAAATACCAATCCCCAGCTGGGAGCAAACCTGGCGGGAACTGGTAATTATGAGAAATGGGCGATCATTTCTTACATGGGCCGCTTGAACTATGGATTCAATGATAAGTACCTCGTGACGCTGACCATGCGTTCGGACGGTTCCTCCCGGCTTGCGCCCGGTAACAAGTTTCACGTATTTCCATCGGCGGCGGTGGCCTGGAACCTGAGCGAGGAGCCATTCATGAAAACAATGGCTGACATTACAACCCTCAAACTGCGGGCGAGCTACGGTACCGTCGGTAACCAGGGGATCAGTCCTTATTCAACATTGGGAAAGCTGACGCCACTGGTTTATAACTACGGTTCGACGAATGTGACCGGGGCATATCCGACCAACACACCCAACCCGTCGCTTGAATGGGAGTATACCAGCTCATTTAATGTAGGGGTTGATTTTGGATTGCGTGGTAACCGGATCAGCGGTTCGGTTGAATACTATCAGCAGAAAACCAATAACCTGCTATTGCCGCAGAACTTGCCGCCAACATCGGGTATACCCAACTCCATTCTTACCAACGTGGGCAAAACGGAAAACCAGGGTCTGGAAATTCAGTTGAGCCTGGTCAATATACCTGGTAATGGACGGGACAAATTTAGTTGGACTACGGATCTCAACTTTTTCCTGAACCGTGGAAAAATCGTGCAATTGGCCAATAAAGTAACGCGTGACATTACCAACAACTGGTTTGTCGGCGAGCCTGTGGGGACCATTTTTGACTATAAAAAAACCGGGATCTGGCAGAATACTGCTGCGGACACTGCAGCGGCCAAAAAATTGGGCTTGTCGGTCACCGGGACCGGCTCGGTGATTGGTACGATCAAGGTTGACAATACCAATGGCGACGAGGTGATCAATGCCAATGATCGGGTGATCGTAGGCTCCCAGCAGGCCAAATGGCAGGGCGGGTTTACCAACCGGGTTGCTTTCAAAGGATTCGATTTTACGGTGGTAGGTTTTGCAAGGGTAGGAGGGCTGCTGATCAGCCGGATGCACAACAGTGGCTTTGCCAATACTTTTCAGGGTAACTATAACAACCTGGTGGTTGATTACTGGACACCAACCAACGGCCAGAACTATTATCCGAAACCGAACTCGGCGGCTACCAATACACCATTCAATTCCACGATGGGGTATTTCAATGCAAGTTTCCTGAAAATCAGGAGCCTTAGCCTGGGCTATAATTTACCTCAGGGGCTGTTGAAGCGCATCCATTGTAAATCGGTACGGCTCTATGCAACCGCAAATGACGCCTTTATCCTTTTTTCGCCCTATCGCAACAAATACAACGGAATCGACCCAGAGGGTGGCTCGATCAATGTAGATACGCCCGCGACATATTCCATGCTACTTGGTATTAATGTATCCTTTTGAAATACAATATTTTATAAATATTAAGAATACGATCGATGAAAAAAATATTATTCATAGCAATGGTTAGTGCGCTCGCATTTGGCCTGTTACCTTCCTGCGAAGACAGGCTCACAGAAGAACCGAAATCCATTCTGACACCGGCCTTTTTTAGTACAGCACAAGGATTCAAGTCAGGATTGGATGCCGCGTATGCAGGAACCCGTATGTTCTGGGGAAATCAGGATCTGTTTACAATTACAGTGATAGGTACCGACGAGTTTTTTACCGGTCAGGACGGGAACAACAACATTAATAAATACAACAGTAATTATTTGCCCAACAATGGCCAGGTAACCAACACCTGGACTAACTGTTACACTTTCATCAACACCTGCAATGGGCTGGTGGACAATGCTGCGGTGATAACGGGGATCGACGAAACAGAAAAGAAAAAGATGGTAGCCGAAGCAAAATTTTTGCGGGCTAACTACTACTTCATTCTCGTCCAGTTCTGGGGAGATGTGACGCTCAATAAGAATTTTCAGGCATTACCCACTACCTCAGCTACGCGCTCACCAATGTCGGAGATTTATGATTTTATCATTGCCGATCTGGAAGAAGCCGTCGCAACGCTCCCGGCCAGCCCGTTAGTGGGCGGGGTGTTGCCTGGTAAAGCCACCGCCGCAGCTGCGAAGCACCTTCTGGCAAAAGTTTACCTTACACGTGCAGGATCTAAGGCCGCCCAAGCAGATGACTATAAAAATGCGCATACCATTGCCACCGACCTCATCACCAACAGCGCCTCGCTGGGCCTGGGCTTGTTGGCGGATTTCGGTCAGGTGCATGCAGAGGGTAATGAAGGTAGTAAGGAGGTATTATGGACCGTTCAACACACGTCCAATCTGGCTTATAATGGGCCTAATAACAGTGGTGGAGCGGATAATGTGCTGAACCATATGTGGGTCCCACAATATGAGAACCAGCCAGGCATGAAACGTGACGTAAAATACGGAAGGCCGTACATACGCTGCGTACCCACACGCTGGCTGACAGATACTGCCTTTGCGGACCGGACCAATGATACCCGTTATGGTAAAACGTTTCAAACCGTCTGGTACTCCAACAATGCAGCATCTATCCCACGCTGGCCGGCAACGCTTCCGCCGGGGGCCCCTGCCAATGCACAGCCGGGCGGGTTGAAATTCAGCGTCGGTGATACGGCGATCTATATGCCGGGCAAGGACCGCCCCAACGCGACTGTTGCGGCAGCTCCTTACCTGCTCATTCCTCCCAGAAATTATAGTATCAGGTTGTCACCAGCAATGTTCAAATACTTCGATACCAGGCGTGCGGATTTGAATTACCCGTCGATCAGACCTGTGATCGTGTACCGGCTGGCTGAAACCTATCTGATCGCGGCAGAAGCATTGCTTATGGACGGTCAGGCAGCTGCGGCCGTACCCTACCTTGATGCAGTCCGCCAGCGGGCCGCATACCCGAGCGGCAATGCAGAAGCGATGAAAGTTAAAACGTCCGATGTTACGCTCGATTTTATCCTGGATGAGCGCGCCCGTGAGTTATGCGGAGAAAATATGCGCTGGTGGGACCTTGTGCGTACCGGAAAACTGGTAGAGCGGGTAAAAAAGCATAACCTCGAAAGCGCCCCTAACATTCAGTCTCCCAAACATCTCCTGCGCCCGATCCCACAAAACCAGATCGACGCGGTGGTGACCGGTGAACCTTACAAGCAAAATACTGGATGGTGAGATTGCTGAAAATTCTGTTCATTATTTTGGTACAAGTAGTGGCTTTGGGGCAAGACTTACCCGAAGCCACTACTGGTAAATGCTGGTCGGTACAGAGATTTTTACCGTCCACCCCGAAATGTTGAACAAATGACGCGCCACTGATGTGCCAGTATTCCGACTGTCCGATGTACTTTTAATGAAAGCCGAAGCTATTTAGCTGCCGGCAGTTCTCTATTTTTCTCTATGAAAACAATTGTAAGTTTAGTCTTAGCCCTTGCGCTGCCGTTTTTGAAGTCGGAAGACCCCGATAACCTGCCGATCAACAAAATTCAGGTGATTGGTTCGCACAATAGCTACAAAGAAGCGATCGATCCCGCATTGTTTAACGTGTTTCAAAAAAAGGACTCGGTTGCGTCCAGTAAGATCGATTACGAGCATATCGCCATCATTGATCAGCTGAATATGGGCCTCCGCAATCTGGAAATCGATATTTATCCCGATGAGAAAGGCGGAAGATATGCGCATCCAAAAGGACTTGATCTGGCGCCAGGCCAAAAAGTATACGACCCCGAAGGCAAAATGAAACAGCCGGGTTTTAAAATCCTGCACGTGCCCGACCTGGATTTTCGCAGCCATTATTTAACATTGAATGAATGTCTGGAAGATCTGAGAAAATGGTCGGAAGCACATCCGGACCATACCCCGGTTTTTATCACGTTGGAAGCCAAAGGCAATGTTTCCAAGAGCGGGGAAGCGGCTTCAAGCGAGAGTTTTACCGAAAAACATTTTGATGAACTTGATAAAGTACTGACCGAAAAGCTGGGTAAAAACCATATCATCATGCCTGATAATGTGAGGGGCAAATATGAAACATTGGAAAGCGCGGTACTGGCTAACAACTGGCCGCTATTGAAAAATGCAAAAGGTAAATTCCTCTTTTTATTGGATGATAAGGCTGCAAAAAGAGATATGTACGTGGCAGGACATCCGTCACTGAAAGGTCGCGCGATGTTTGTCTGCGCTGATCCCGGAACACCGGAGGCTGCGATGACAATCCGGAACAATCCAAAAGACACTGAGATCAAAGACCTTGTCAAAAAAGGCTACATCATCCGCACCCGCGCCGACTCGGACACCCGCGAGGCCCGGATCAATGATACAAGCAGTTTTGAGGCTGCCTGCAACTCGGGAGCGCAGATCATCACTACGGACTACTACCTCAAAAGCACCCACTTTAAATCCGACTATTCGGTGAGTTTTGACGGGAAAAAGTATTTCAGGGTAAATCCATTGTTTATGGCTGCAGCACCGGGTAAATAGCAATTTTATCTTCTCGGGGCATTGATTTTTATAAGGGGAAAGGGCGCTGTCGCCTGATCCCCTTTTTTTGTCGCTTTTGGCATAATCTTCTGCCTGGGGCCGTGTTTAATTTTGCAATGCGAACTTCAAAACGTGTCGCTTTTGAAACACCTTAAAATATTTAGTCATGCAGTATCGGGTCCTCGTCGGGTTCATTTGTATTCTTTCCGCAATATTGTCCATTGCCTGCCTTGGGGTAGGCGTTATCTCCGTTGATTACGACTTTGAAGCGTTTTCAAACCCGCAGCTGGTTCTTTACCATGCGACGCATTACAGGGCAGCTTACTGGTTTAACATATTGGATATGTTTGGCTACTACCTGCTTGTTTTGCCCTTGATCATGTATTGTCATCAGCAGTACAAATTTCGCTCACCCTGGTTAGGGACATTTACCGTTTGCGGCATTGCTTATATTGTTGTTGGGGCAATAGGCGCGGCCGCCCTTGCGGTAGCATGGGAATCGCTGCTGCAATTGCACCTGACGGCTGAGGGGACTGCAAAAGAGACCATTGAAATCGTTTTTGTCACTATTACAACTATTGTGACCAAAGGATTTTGGAATATATTGGAAACGCTGTTTGCAACCGTGTGGTTTGCGGGGGCAGGCCGGTTTTTGTATAATGAAAACAAATTTCTAGGAGCGCTTGGTGTGATTACCGGAGCAGGTACGCTGCTTGACGGTGCAGGTAACATTGCCGGGTTGAATGGCCTGGCAGAAATCGGTCTTAACATTTATCTTTTGTTTTCCATTGCATTTATTTTCGTGGCAGGTGTCGTATTCATAACGAGGCGTTGAGGGTTTGCTTTCCCGAAATTTGTAAATTGCCGGGAAAGAGAATCACAATACGAGGGAATTATGCAATACTGGGTTATCATGCCAGTCATGAGAAATCTCATACTGCTTGGGTCGAAAAATGATGCCGAGGTTGCCGCCATTTGCAAAGCGGGCAACATTGAACCGTGCGATCTGGATAATCACGAGATGAAGGTTTCCCTTGAAGCGAATATTGCCATCATGGAAGCCTTGCTGCACATTACCGGCGATAGAAATATGGGGCTGCACCTGGGCGAAAAAGCAACGCCTCCCATTATTGGCCAGGCCGGACATTTGCAGTATAGTGATAGCGATGTATTGTCCGCATTTAAAAAGACCATTCATTTCACCAGGACATTTACCGCACTCTATGATTTTATATTTGAGGAAAAGGGAAGTGAAATCAGGCTCTATTTTGAACCCATTCAATTGTGGAACGACATATCGCCTGAGACAGCCAGGCATGGTGTGGACATTACTTTTGCCGCTACGGTCAATTTTATCAAAGTCCTTTCGGGTAGGGTGGTGCATCCGTTGACGGTTTCTTACAGATATCCGGCCGTATCCGATCATTCCGAACATGAACGGATTTTTAAATGTAAACCTGTTTTCAACCGGTCGGGTAACTGTATTGTGTTTGATAAATCGAGCTTGCAAGTGCCGGTCCTGGGGTGCAATCCGCAACTCAATGCGGCTGTTGAAACGATGCTGCGCGAAAAAATTCAGCGTTCGCAGGAGGGGGAGCGTTTTAGTGCAAAAGTGAAACAGGTTATGCTAAGTAATGACCTATCTGATTTCCCACAGCTGGAAAACATTGCGATCGCTTTGAATATTACCACCCGTACCTTGCAGCGGAAATTACAAAAAGAGAATACTTCGTTCCGGGAACTGAGCGATGCCGTGAAATATGAGCAGGCTTCCACTTTGCTACGCCACGGCGAATTCACCGTCTCAGAAATTTCTTACAGACTTGGTTATACGGACCCTGCAACTTTTGGAAAGGCATTCAAACAATGGAGCGGCGTGTCCCCATTGAATTTCCGGAAAACTAGCGAATAAGGGATTGTTATAATCTGCACCGCCTTTCCAATCCATTTACTCGGGGCATCTCATTCATTCTCGCAAAATTTTTCACCAAAAAATTGCGCAAGTGAATACTTGCATTTAAATTTGCAAGCACTTACTTGCGCAATATGAAAACGAGACGTGACGTATATCAGGCAATAGCCGACCCGACCCGCAGGGCGATCATTAATATGATTGCTTCGCAGCCCCATAATGTAAATGCCATCGCCGAAAAGTTTGATGTTACCCGGCAGGCCATATCGCTTCACGTCAAGATCCTGACGGATTGCGGGCTTGTGAAAGTGAGGCAGCGTGGCAGGGACCGGGTATGCGAGGCGCAGCTTGACCAGCTTAGCGAAGTTTCGGCCTGGGTGGATCAGTACCGGCAACATTGGGAAAGTAAGTTGGACTCTTTGGAAACATATTTAGAAAAACTTAAAAAAGAAAAGTATGGAAAATGACAAAACCAGCAGAGAGGGCCGCGAGCTCAATATTTCAAGGACACTGAATGCGCCCATCGAACTCGTTTGGGAAGCCTGGACAAATCCTGAACACATTGCTAAGTGGTGGGGGCCGGATGGATTTACAAATACCATTACTACGATGGATATGGTGCCCGGCGGCGAATGGAACCTGGTCATGCATGGGCCAGACGGGACCGACTATAAGAACAAAAGTATATTCAAGGAAATAATCCCGTTCAAAAAGATTGTGTATGAACATAATACCAGTCCAAAATTCCTGACGACGATAGAGTTTGAAGCACAAGGGGAGAAGACGTTCATCAACTGGAACATGCTGTTTGAATCGAAAGAACAGTTTATCCAGGTGGTAAAAACCTTCAAGGCCGACGAAGGATTGAAACAAAATATCGCGAAGCTGGATGTGTACCTGGAAGGAATGAAAACGCATTAACGACGATCATGAACCTGACCAAACAGTTATGCGCATCACTCCTATTATGTGCCCTGATGACGCCAATTTCACTAACCGCACAGAAAATTAATACCATGGGAAAATCAAAAACAACGGGTTATGCTCCGGTCAACGGGCTGAATATGTATTACGAAATCCACGGCGACGGCACCATACCACTGGTACTGATACACGGCGGGGGCTCAACGATTGAAACATCATTTGGGAATATACTGCCCCTGTTTTCGGCTCATTATAAGGTAATTGCCATGGAATTGCAGGCTCACGGCCGGACCAATGACAGAAACGGGCCCGAGTCATTTGAGCAGGACGCAGACGACGTGACGGCTTTGCTTCAATATCTTAAAATTGACAAAGCGAATATTCTGGGTTTCAGCAATGGCGGAACTACTACGATGCAAATGGCAATCAGGCACCCGGAAGTTGTCAGCAAAATCATTGTGATAGCGGGCGCATATCAACGCGAAGGTTTCATGCAGGGATTTTTTGAAGGTATGCAGCATGTCACGCTGGACAATATGCCAGAATTTTTGAAAGTAGCTTACACGAAAGTTGCCCCTGACAAAAGTCAGCTCGTGGTGATGTTCAATAAAGACAAGCAACGTATGATCGATTTCAAGGATATTCCCGATGAAGCCGTAAAAGGCATCAAAGCACCCGCGTTGTTTATCGTTGCGGACAAAGACGTTATCACAATCGAGCACACGGTAAAAATGTCCCGGATCGTGCCAGGCGCGCAGCTGGTGATATTGCCCGGCACGCACGGAACGTATATAGGTGAGGTCGGTTCCGTTGGGGCCGATAGCAAATTGCCGGAAGCCACTGCGCTCCTGGTCAGGGAGTTCCTCGGAAAATGAGAAGTAATAGATTGTTTGTAGTTACAACCGGTTGATATTTAATTATATACATTTTTTAATTGATAATTTCATTATTTTTAGGGATCGCAAAGCCACTTCCTTAGTTTTGGACTTTGCCGTAAACCCTATTTGATATTAGTGTATGATGACCATACTCTACGTTGATCATGAAATTAACAATCTGAATTCATTTAAAGCTACTTTCCGACGAGACGCGACAGTGTTCGTGGCAAGCTCAACCAGGGAAGGGTTGGAGATACTTCAGGAGCATAAAATAGACGTCATATTCGCAGATCACCAGATGCCCGAAATGACGGGCCTGGAATTTCTGAAACTTGCTTCCAAGCAGTTTCCGGCCAGTATCAGGATTATATTAACTGGCAATGCCTACACAGACGAGTTCAAAATAGCTGCCGGAAAAGGGTACTTTCACAGCTATGTCAACAAGCCTTGGGACGAGCAGCAGCTGAGGCGATTAATGACAACCCATTTATTTTAACTTTTTCAAGAAAAAAATGAATGCGCTGGATCTCCGGATAGGAGATTCCCATCGCATTTTTTCGTGCGGGGTAAAAAAATTGCCACACGAATATTTGTTGAAAATATATTGATTACATTGTGATATCGAATCGTAGAGAATTCCTTCATCTGCTGCCTTACGGCTAAACCTTAACCAATGAAAAGAAGAGATTTTATGCAAATGTCCGGTATGGGAATAGGCGCTTTAATGCTGCCTTCCGTACCAGTCATTGGAAGCCCTGTTGCCGCCGAACACCTGCTCGAACCCTGGATCGATGCCGCGGCTAAAAAGAAACTGTCCGAAGTCGCGCTCAATGCGGCCCGGAGCAAAGGCGCTACCTATACGGATGTACGTATCGGGCGCTACCTTCAGCAATATCTGTTCACCAGAGAAAAGCAGGTGCAGAACATTGTCAATGCTGAGTCATACGGCATCGGGATCAGGGTGATAGCCAATGGTACCTGGGGCTTTTCAGCCACCAGCGATGTAACGCCGGAAGGTATCGCCAAATGTGCGGCCACTGCTGTCGAAATAGCAAAGGCAAATTCCAAATTTCAGAAGGAACCAGTTGTGCTCGCTGAACAAAAAGGGGTAGGAGAGAAATCCTGGAAAACGCCTCTGAAAAAAAATGCATTTGAAATACCTGTCATAGAGAAGATTGATCTGCTGATGAATGTGAATGGAGCTGCGATGCAAAACGGCGCCAGCTTTGTCACGTCGAACCTGTTTTTTGTCAATGAACAGAAATATTTCGCTTCGTCCGACGGGTCATTCATCGATCAGGACATTCACCGGGTATGGCCTACTTTTACAGTAACGGTCACCGATAAAGCAGCAGGTAAGTTCAAAACCCGGGACGCGATCAGCTCGCCGATGGGAATGGGTTACGAATACCTCGACGGACTGGCTTCTGAAAAAATCGCCGGGCCGAATGGCCTGGTAGGGTACCGCAATTCTTACGATATGGTCGAGGACGCGATTACCGCCGCGAAACAGGCCAAGGAAAAAATGACCGCGAAGTCGGTACTGGCAGGAAAGTATGACCTGGTACTGGACCCGAACCATTTGGGCCTTACCATCCACGAATCGGTAGGTCACCCGACTGAGCTTGACCGCGTGCTGGGTTACGAAGCCAACTACGCCGGTACCAGCTTTGCTACTTTGGACAAATGGGAATCCAAAAGCTTCGCATATGGTAGCAAGCTAGTCAACATTGTCGCTGACAAAACACAGCCGAACACGCTCGGTGCCGTTGGTTACGACGACGAAGGTGTGCCTTGCAAGGAATGGGACATTATTAAGGATGGTATTTTGGTCAATTACCAGGCGATCCGCGATCAGGCGAAAATTATCGGTGAGAAAGAATCGCATGGCTGCTGCTATGCCGACAACTGGAATTCAGTACAATTCCAGCGGATGCCGAACATTTCTTTGAAACCGGGTACTGAAAAACGCAGCGTAATCGATATGATCAAAGGTGTTGACAAAGGCATATACATTATAGGTAGAGGTTCCTATTCCATTGACCAGCAGCGTTATAACTTCCAGTTTGGCGGGCAGGTATTTTACGAGATCAAAAACGGGGAAATAGTCGGTATGCTCGACGACGTGGCTTACCAATCTAATACCCAGGAGTTCTGGAATTCTTGTTCACAGCTATGCGACAAGGATGACTACCGCACATTCGGTTCGTTTTTTGACGGCAAAGGGCAGCCAGCCCAGGTTAGCGCGGTATCGCACGGCAGTGCTACCAGCCGTTTCGACGGTGTGAATGTGATCAATACGGGGAGGAAGATTTAAGAATGAATTGGTACGAATAGTCATTTGTAGTCATTGATCGTCACTTTTGGTCATTACTTTAAGGAAACAACAAATGACTACAAATGACCACCTCTGACCACTCATGACAAAGAATGACCCTTCATGACAATAAATGACCACTCATGACAACCCCTGACCATAGACTATACCCAACAACACTTGACTATACCAAACCATGGCAATACTATCCAAAGAAGAAGCAAAGAAAATCATAGATAAAGTACTGGCATTTTCGAAAGCCGATGAAATCAGCGTCGGACTTGACGGTAACCGGACTGGCAACATTCGGTATGCCCGAAATTCGGTGTCTACCAGTGGCGAAACCAATGACCTGGCGCTGTCGGTAACCTCGGTATTCGGCAAGAAATCAGGTACTTCCACCATTAATGAATTTGATGATGCTTCACTGGAAAAGACGGTGAGAAGAGCAGAGGAAATCGCGAAACTGGCGCCCGACAATCCGGAATATGTTCCGATGCTCGGCGCTCAAAAGTATGCGGAAACCAATTCCTTTGCAGCAAGTACCGCAGCCATTAATCCTGAATACAGGGCCAAAGCGGCCTTTGACAGCATTGATCCCTGCGTGCAGAAAAATCTGACAGCAGCCGGTTATATGGAGGATACCGCAGGTTTTTCGGCGATGGGAAACAACAAAGGCTTGTTTGGATACAACAAGGCAACATCCATCGATTTTTCAATCACCGTTCGTACGGCAGACGGCAAAGGTTCAGGCTATGCGAAGCGGGATTATAATGATGCATCGAAACTGAGCACAAGGTCAGCGACGGAGATTGCCATGCAAAAGGCGCTGGCGTCGGCGAGCGCAAAGGCATTGGAACCCGGAAAATACACCGTCATACTGGAACCTACCGCCGGTATTGATTTACTCCAAAACATGATGCGAAGTATGGATGCACGGAATGCGGACGAAGGGAGAAGTTTTTTGGGCAAAAAAGGAGGCGGTACCAGGCTGGGGGAAAAGCTGTTTGATGAACGCGTCAACATTTATTCGGATCCTTCTAACATAGAAATCCCAGGCTCTCCTTTCGCAGGTGATGGCAGGGTACAGGAAAAGGTGGTTTGGGTAGAGAATGGTGTAGTGAAAAACATGTCCTACTCACGTTTCTGGGCAGAAAAGCAAGGAGTGAAAGCCATTCCGGCGCCGTCAGGATTTATTTTTCAAGGAGGAAATGAATCGCTTGCGGATCTGATCAAAGGGACGGAAAAGGGAATTCTGGTGACGAGGCTTTGGTATATCCGTGCCGTGGATCCGCAGACGCTACTTTACACCGGGCTCACCAGGGATGGTACTTTTTACATTGAAAACGGGCAGATCAAATATCCGGTAAAAAATTTCCGCTTTAACGAGAGTCCGGTCATCATGCTCAACAACCTGGAAGCGATCGGTAAACCGGTTCGCGCCAATGGTAGCCTGGTTCCGCCATTGAAGATCAGGGACTTCACATTCACCAGCTTGTCTGACGCAGTGTAGCTGACGCAGTGTAGCTGCCGCAGTGGAACTGCCGCTGCTCCACTGCGGCAATGTAACCAAAGTGACGCTAACCATTCAAACCAATATCCGGCCTTATGTAAAAAGTGAATTGATTCTGAAAGGTGTTTTACTTACCTTATGAATTGCGCTTTTGCAGCATTCCAATCCAATTTCATCACTATTAGCAAACAACTATACCTTGAAAAGAAGAGACTTTATTCAAATGGCTGGCCTTGGAACGGGAGCGTTCATGTTACCTGGCTTTGCAATGGGCAGGACTGTTTCTCCCGAAGCATTTCTGAATCCCGGAGACGATGTTGCTGTTAAAAAGCGACTGGCAGACGCTGCGTTGAACGCCGCCAAATCCAAAGGCGCTTCCTATGCGGATGTACGTATCGGACGGTACCTCAACCAGTTCGTGATCACACGCGAAGACAAGGTTCAGAATATCGTCAATACCGAGTCCTATGGGGTTGGGGTACGGGTGATTGCCAATGGTTGCTGGGGTTTTGCTGCGGTAGTGGACGCTAAGAATGAAGCCCAAATGGCGAAAGCTGCGGAAGATGCCGTCGCCATTGCGAAGGCTAACTCCAAATTGATGAAGGAACCTGTGCAGCTGGCTGCTCAGAAAGGTTTTGGAGAGGTAAGCTGGAAAGCGCCGATCAAGAAAAACGCATTTGAAGTGCCCATTAAGGAAAAGGTTGATCTGCTGCTTTCTGTAAATGATGCGGCGATGAAGAATGGCGCTAACTATGTCAATTCCATTCTTTTCCTCGTGAATGAGCAAAAGTATTTTGCCTCCACCGACGGATCTTACATTGATCAGGATGTGCACAGGATCTGGCCGATTTTCAATGTAACATGCATTGATCCAAAAACAGGAAAATTTGAAACAAGAAATGCATTGAGCGCGCCAATGGGCATGGGCTACGACTATCTTCAGGCCAACCCTGCTGATAAAATCACCGGTGTCACAACGCGCTATAATAAAGGGTATGACATGCTGGAAGATGCGACTGCGGCTGCCAAGCAAGCCAAGGAAAAATTGACAGCCAAATCAGTCGAGGCTGGTAAGTATGACCTCATTCTTGACCCGTCACACCTTTGGTTAACGATCCACGAATCGGTCGGTCACCCGCTGGAACTGGACCGGGTACTGGGTTATGAGGCCAACTTTGCCGGTACATCATTCGCCACTTTGGACAAATGGAAATCCAAAAACTTCCAGTATGGCAGCAAACAAGTGAACCTGATCGCCGACAAATTGCAGGTAGGTTCGCTGGGCGCAGTGGGCTGGGATGATGAAGGCGTCAACACCAAGAAATGGGACCTGGTGAAAGATGGCATACTGACAAATTATCAGGCGATCCGCGATCAGGCACATATCATTGGCGAAAAAGAATCGCATGGCTGCTGCTATGCGGATAGTTGGAGTTCGGTTCAGTTTCAGCGTATGCCGAATGTTTCCCTGGCAGCAGGCAAAACGCCACTATCGGTAGACGATATGATCAAGGATGTCAAAAAAGGGATTTACATCATCGGCGACGGCTCGTTCTCGATCGATCAGCAGCGTTATAATTTCCAGTTTGGCGGGCAGTTATTCTATGAAATTAAAGACGGGAAAATTGTCGGTATGCTCAAAGATGTGGCTTATCAGTCTAATACACAGGAGTTCTGGAATTCCTGCGCACAGGTTTGCGACGACCGCGACTACCGTTTGGGAGGCTCATTCTTTGATGGGAAAGGCCAGCCTTCGCAGTCCAGCGCCGTATCTCACGGAAGCTCGACTACCCGTTTCAATGGAGTAAATGTGATCAATACCGCCAGAAAAATATAACCTAATCAGCTATGTCAATCATATTATCTGAATCAGAGGCAAAAGCATTGTGTCAAAAAGTGCTGAGTTATTCCAAAGCGGATGAATGCGAAATTAACATTCTGGGCGAGGAAAGGGGCAACCTGCGATATGCGCGCAATGAGGTGTCTACCAGCGGTTCTTTGATCAATCAGAATTTGCAGGTACAATCATCTTTTGGTAAAAGAGTCGGTATCGCCACGATAGACGAATTTAGTGATGAATCATTTGAAAAAGTGGTGCGGAGATCGGAGGAACTTGCCCGGCTTGCTCCCGAAAACCCTGAATTTGTAAGTGTGCTTGAACCGCAAACTTACGTCAAGTCAAGCGGGTTTTTCGAATCAACCGCGGGGATTAATCCTGATAAAAGAGCAGACGCAGTAGCCAAAAGCCTCGAACTTTCACGTGCTCAAAATCTGACGGCGGCTGGCTTTCTGGATAATCAAAAAGGCTACTCGGCCATGATGAATTCCAAGGGATTGTTTGCCTACTATCCGAGTACCAGTGTCAATTTTTCACTCACCGTCCGTACGCCTGACGGAAAAGGTTCGGGCTATATTGCGAAAGGGTATAGTGATGTAAATAAGCTGGATACAGCGGCTGCAACCAGGATTGCCATTCAAAAATCGCTGGGTTCTGTGGAAGCAAAAGCATTGGAACCAGGCAAGTATACCGTCATTTTGGAACCGACGGCGGCTGCGGTTTTACTTGAAAATATATTCTTCAATTTTGATGCAAGAAGCGCCGATGAAGGACGCTCGTTTTTGAGCAAACCGGATGGAAAAAGCAAAATAGGCGAGAAAATTGTGGACGAACGCGTCAACATTTACTCTGATCCCACCAACCCCGATCTACCTGCTTCACCATGGGCAGGCGACGGCCAGGCGATCGACAAAATCAACTGGATTGAAAAAGGAGTGGTCAAAAATCTCATTTATTCCAGGTTTTGGGCTCAGAAAAACAATGTGAAACCTGTTCCGACCCCAACGAATGTGATCATGGAAGGGGGCACGGCGACGATGGAAGAACTGATCAAGTCAACCAAGCAAGGTATCCTGGTCACGAAACTGTGGTACATCCGGGAGGTGGATCCGCAGACATTGTTACTGACAGGCCTCACACGGGATGGTACTTTTTATATCGAGAATGGTGTGATCAAGCATCCGATCAAGAATTTCCGTTTCAACGAAAGTCCGGTCATCATGCTGAATAACCTCGAAACGCTTGGGAAATCCGAGCGCGTAGTGAGTACCGAATCAAACCAAAACTACCTGATACCGCCCATGAAGATCAGAGAGTTTACTTTTTCATCACTTTCCGACGCTGTTTAGTATTGAAGCCATTTTTTTTCACAAGAATTCAATACACGTCGGGAAACTGGGATACCGACCAGCGAATGCCTTCCAATCTGTTGCATTCGCTGGTTGAGTATACCACTATACCTGTCGACGAAAAGGAAAAAATAGTCCAGCTAAGCAGTAATGAGATTTTCAAAAGCCCATTCTGTTATTTGAGCGGGCACAAACTGGTGGAATTCTCGTCTCAGGAGCGTGACCATTTCAAAAGGTATGTTCAGAACGGCGGCTTTGTGTTCGTGGACGATTGTAACCATGATATCGACGGACTCTTTGCCAAATCTTTTGAACAGGAAATGGAGCGTACATTCGGGCCCAAAGCATTGCAAAAGATTCCCAATAACCACGCAATTTATCACAGCTTCTTCAAATTTGAGGAAGGCCCGCCGACCACCACATTCGAGCTGAATGGCTGGGGGGATGATCTCGTGCACGATTATCTAAAAGCGATCACGATTAACGGAAGGATCGGTGTGCTATACAGCAACAAGGATTATGGTTGCGAATGGGACTACGATTTCCGTAACAAGCGTTTTCTGGCCGTGGATAATACGAGGTTTGGGGTGAATATTGTGGTGTATGCGTTGACGGCGTAGGGGTGCCGGTCAGGTATTGTCATTTTTAGTCAGACGTTGTCATAAATAGTCATTTATTGTTAAAATGTCGACTTGAACATTTTGTCGCCCTGAGCGGAGTCGAAGGGCATTACTAGCGTCAGTAATATCCTTCGACTTCGCTCAAGATGACAAAGAAGTTCAGAAGACAAAAATTATTCGAATTTGGACATTTCACTCGAACACTATAAATCGCTTGTCGCCAAGCTGCCGCTTCTGAAAAAGGAGATAGCCAAGGTCATTGTCGGGCAGCAGGAGGCTATTGACGAAATACTGATTTCCTTGCTCGCATCGGGACATTGTTTGCTGGAAGGAGTACCCGGACTGGCCAAGACATTGATGGTGAAAACCATGTCAGAAGCTTTGCAAATGAGTTTCAAACGCATTCAGTTTACCCCCGACCTCATGCCTGGCGATATCATTGGAACAGAAATCCTGGAAGAAGATCACGAGACGGGCAAGAAGTTTTTCAAATTCAATCAGGGGCCGGTGTTTGCGAACATTGTGCTGGCCGACGAAATTAACAGGACACCTCCCAAGACCCAGGCAGCGTTACTGGAAGCCATGCAGGAAAAAAGTGTGACTTATGGCGGTACTAACTACGTTTTGCCAAATCCATTTCTAATCATTGCTACCCAGAATCCGATCGAGCAGGCAGGTACGTATCCCTTGCCGGAAGCTCAGCTGGACCGTTTTCTGCTGTATATCAAACTGAATTATCCCAATGAACAGGAGGAACTGGACGTGCTGAAGGGTACGACGGGATCGTTTCGTGCACAGATAGATAGGGTTTTATCGGATGAAGAAATTATCGACCTGCAAAAACTGACCAGGCAGGTACATATCAGTGAGGAGCTGATTAAATGGATCAATAAATTGGTAAGAAGTACCAGGCCAGAAGGTAGTCCGTCGGATTTTGTAAAGGAATGGTGTGACTGGGGTGCAGGCCCGCGCGCGGGGCAGGCGCTGGTACTTTGTGCCAAGGCCCGGGCAGTGTTGAACGAGCGGTTTGCGGTAATCCCGGAAGACATCCTGACGCTTGCATACCCGGTATTGAGGCACCGCATTGCCATGAATTTCCGCGCCGAGGCTGAAAATATCAGTACGGATCAGGTGATATCGGAATTGTTGGCGGTAATGAAACCGTGAATTTTGAACGTGGGAGCCTATGTTACATTTGTACACAGTTACATGCCTGACGGCATTTTTATTACGACACAATTTTAACGTACTACCGATATTACATGCCTAACGGCATTTGCTTGAACCTAAGCCAAATCGCGTAGCGATGCAACCTTGGCCGCCGCCGCGCGGTAGGAAAATATGGTTGTCGCATCCAATTTTAAATGCCTTTAGGCATGAAACATATGAACCATGAAAACAACCGGATTACTGGCATCCAACCTGATTAAGCTAAAAAACCTGCAACTGACGGGCAAACTCGTCAGTGAGGAATTGATGCTGGGTATTCATGCCAGTAAACGCTCGGGTATCGGTGTGGAATTTGAGCAATATCGTCATTACGAACCGGGAGATGACCCCAAAAGAATAGATTGGAAACTTTTTGCGCGGACTGATAAGCACCTCATTCGCGAGTCTTCCACGGAAAGCGACAGGCAAATCCGTTTCATGCTGGATCTGTCCGGTTCCATGAATTACGAGGAGAATGGAGTGAGCAGGTTGCAGTATGCGCAAATTTTACTGGCGTCGCTGGCCTACTTGTGCTACATTCAGAATGACCAAATGAGCCTGTATGCATTGAAAAATGGCTCTATTGAAACTATTGCGGCAACAGGCACTGCTTCTTCCGGCAGGCAAGCGTTTCAAAAGATACTGGTAGGGCTGGAAAAAACGGTGGCAGGCGGCGAATGGAGTGCTGGCGAAACGATGAAATTTCCCGAGTTACAGTCCAGAAAAAAGGAGCAGCTCATTTTTGTCAGCGACTTTTTGCAGGTTCAGGAGGAATGGCTCAATTTGGTGAAATCGCTTGCTAATCCGCATCGGGAGATCGTTATTTTTCAAATTTTGGGCGATCAGGAAGTTAATTTCAATCTGGATGGTTTTTATCGTTTTAAAGATCTGGAAACCGGCGCTGAAATAGAGCTGGATGCTGCGTCGGTACGGGAACAATTCAGGGAATCGGCGGATCAATACCTGCTGAAATTGAAAGAAGAACTGCAAATTCCTCATGTACACCTGATACGGGCGCAACTGAGCGACCCTGTCGGGATGGTTTTGAAAACATTTTTAACCAAAAGAAAAGGATAGTGGAATTGCTGCAGCCATACATGCTTTGGGGAATACTGGCGGTAATATTACCCGTTATCATTCATTTTTGGTACCAGAAAAAAGGCAAAACTATCGCCTGGGCGGCTTCACGGTGGTTAACTGAAAAAACGACATTACAGCACCGTGGTGTAAGATTGGATGAGATTCCACTTTTGCTGATCAGGTGTTTGCTGATCACTTTACTCTCGCTGATACTGAGCAGGCCAGTTTGGAACTGGCTGGCGGGTATGAATGCGCAAACGACGGTACATCTGGTAGAACCCAATCGTGCCGTGACCGAGAATTTTAGATTTGAAATTGAAACTGCAAAGAAAAAAGGTGAAAGTATTTACTGGATAGGGCCTGAAAAACAGGAACTGACTGATGTTGCCAATGTGCCCCAGAATCCAGAAAGCGTATTGTTTTTACAAAAAACGATCAATCAGATTGCTGGCACTAAGACAAATTTCAATCTATACATCACGGACAGCCCGGAATGGGCGGCTTTGCCTGAAACATACATACCTGGGACATTCAAGTTGTTTTCAGTAACCGATTCAGCGAGTAGCGAAGCCATTCCATACCTCGAATTGGACGGTGGAAAAAAATTATTCATTGATCCGAAAAGTGGCCGGTTGGTAGTGGCTGAGGCAGCAGATAAGTCTATTCATTTAGCCCGTAAACCAGTTCATGCCGGAATAATAGATGTTCTGATTGATTACAAAAACACTGCCGAGCGACAAACTGTTGAAGCCGGGTTACTGGCCTTAACCGAAGTTTACGAAATTCCATTTGTCATTGATAAACAGTCAATTAAAGGAAAGCGATATCAATGGATTCTGACGGATCGCGCGGTCGAAAAGCCGCTGCCTCAAACGTTGTACATCACTTCCGGAAATGTAAAAAGGCCTGAAATGCCGGGTAATGTGATCCAGGTTCAGGATTCGCTGCGACTTTCTTCATCGGGTTTGGTGGAGAGTGGAGAGTTGCCGGAATGGCTGGGTAGTGCATTGGTTTCATGGTTTCAATTAAAACAAAAGAATGCGCCATTGAGCCGGAAACAGCTGAATGCATTGTTTGTAAAAGCCAAACCCGATCGCATTCCCGTCGCTGAAAAAGGAAAGCAATGGTTGTTGGTACTATTTATATCGACATTGTTGACAGAGCGCTGGATGGCGCTGAGAAAAAACGTAAGTCGTAATTATGCATGAGCTGAAAAAACTGATCGGTAACGTTACTACGCAGCTTTACGGTAGTGCGGCGATCCGCTGTCTGATGCTGGCGGTCTCGGCGTTTTTGCTGCTCTCGGTTTTTGCAGCGCATCAATATTTGCTGCCATTGGCCGGGGCTTTGGCCGGGCTGGGAGTTGGAATGTGGCTTACAGGGTTTTTTCAAAACAAAAAGCCGGAAGCGATTTCATTAATTCATGAGTATGTCGGCGAAACGGAATATAGTCTGCACATTCTTGAAAAGGACCAGCTGAACATTGCCGAGCAATTGCAGCTGGAAAGGATTTTGGGCAAATCGGTGCGTTTTCCTTATTCGAAATTATATACGGGAATGCGGTGGTACGTGGTTCTGGTTACTCTTTCAGCTGCCTTTTATTACGTTTATCCCAAAATTCAAAAGGACTCTGGCAATACATTCCGGAAATCATTATCAGCTCAGAAAATCGTAAAGAGCAACCCGCTTGTCGCGCCGTCGTTTCAGTCCTCGAACGTCACTATCTCCCCGCCTGCTTACACCAAACTTCCATCGAGAAAGGAGAATGATCTGAATATCAGTGCGATAGTGGGTTCGTCGCTTCATTGGAATGTGGTGCTCAGCCATGACAGCAATGTATCGGTAAGGCTGGCCAACAACCGTGGCGAGGAGGTTTTGTTTAAAAAGCAGAATGGCTCTTTTCATTATCAGGATAGGCTCGCAGGTTCAGGGTTGTATACGATCAAGGCTTTTTGGAAGGATTCACTGATTTACCAATCCGACTTTTACAGGCTGGAAGCGTTACCTGACCTCGCGCCTAAAATTGAGCCCGCGTCGAAAGAATTGTATCAATATCATTTTTTTAAAGACAATAAAACCATTCAGGTTTCAGCCAAAATTTCAGATGATTTCCAGGTAAAGCAGGCGTTTATCGTAGCAACGCTGGCGCGGGGATCGGGTGAAAATGTGAAATTTCGCGAGGTGAAATTTCCGCTGTCACCAACTGATTTTAAGCAGGCGAACCTGAAAAAAATGATCAACCTTACCGAGCTGAATTTCGCACCGGGGGATGAACTGTACTACTATTGGGCGGCTATTGATAACCGGCAGCCCGAAGGTAATTTCAGTAAATCGGACACGTATTTCATTGTATATAAGGATACTGCGCAGATTGAAGAAGCTGAACTGGCTACGATGGCTGTCAATATTATGCCCGAATATTTCCGCAGTCAGCGGCAGATCATTATCGATACCGAAAAGCTGATTGCCAAGCGGAAAAAGTTGCCAACCAAGGAATTTGCCTCCATTTCCAATGAGATCGGTTTCGACCAGAAAGTGCTCCGGTTGCGTTACGGGCAATATTTGGGAGAAGAATTTGAGACGAGCATCGGAGGTGGCGGGCTACCGGCGGAAGCGGATCACGCACCTTCGGGTGCGGGCGTCGTGGATGCATTCACACACAAGTCGGACGGCGAGGGAGAGGCGGCGGAGCGGCGCGCAACCGAGCCGGCACATGCGGAAGGGCACGACCACGCACATGAGAAGGAAGAAAGTGGCTCCAAAGACCCGCTGGAGGCATTAATGGAGCAGTATACCCATTCGCACGATGATGCAGAAACCAATACATTTTATGAACAGTCGACGCGGAGCTTGCTCAAAATGGCTTTGGAACAAATGTGGCAGTCGGAGCTTCATTTGCGAATGTACGAGCCCGAAAAAGCACTTCCATTTGAAAATAAAGCACTGGAATACCTCAAATCAGCGCAGCATAAAGCCAGGACTTTTGTGAAGAAAAGTGGTTATGATCCACCGCCGATCAAAGAGAAGGAAAAGCGGTTGACCGGAGAATTGAAGGATGTATCGAGTGATTTTAATTCAAAAATAGCATTTGACCAAAAGCGTACGGAGCAGCTGGCCGCGGAATTACTGGGCTTTCTGGACCACATTCAGCCGGATAAAAATCAATGGGCAAAGTTGCGGATGCTGGGTTCGGAGCTGTCAGACAGGCTGATCAATAGCGGCCCGCTGAATGGTGGCTTGCAAAATTGGCCCGTGATTGCCTCTCTTCAAAAGCTGGTGAATGGAAAAACGCTGACATCGGCGGAGAAATTGAAACTGAAAAATGAACTGTACCAACGCGCAGCACCTGCATTGCGGACGCGGGCAGGTTACGCGGGCAATAAAAAACTGGAAGATGCCTTCCGAAAAAAATTACGATGAACCGGCTGACTAGCATATGATCCAATTTGATTTTGACTGGTCAGAACCATTGAACCAGGTGATACTTGTGCTGCTTGTGATGCTTTTAGCGTTGCAGATATGGCTGGTAATCCGGGCTGGGAGGGCTGATGCGAATGTTTCCCCGGCCAGGTTTCGGGTTCGATTAGCATTGAATGTACTGCTCTGGGCGAGTATCCTGGCTTTTATTCTGCAACCTTTTATGCTCAAAAGCCCTTTTTCGGCCGTCGGTATCGTGTCGGGGGACGAGGTACCTGCTGCATTTACGCGGAAAGTCGCTGATAGTGTTGGAAAAGCTGAGTTGGTGAAAGTGGAAGAGTTGAAAGAGAGCAGTTTTGATACCTTGTTAATGTTGGGTCAGGACTTCAAATCGAGCGATTTTGAGTCGATTACGCGTAATGCTCATTCGGCCGTTTTCAAATGGATACCTTATTTTCAAACCAATCAAATTCAAAGTTTAAACTGGAAAGGCATTGTCCGCAAAGGAGAAATGCAGGTGGTACAGGGAAGCATTGAATCGTCGGAAAAGCAACTTTTGAAGGTACGTTTTGGCGAGCAACCGCTGGATAGTGTGCAGCTGGCGAAAGGTTTTAATGAATTCAAACTCACCTTTCCAGCATTTGGGGAAGGGGGTACTGCTACCGAACTGGTTTTGGGCAGTAGTACTATTGATACCATAAAGTTTTTTGCCCGACCGTCGGAAAATCTAACTGTCCGTTTCATTCTCGAAAACCCTGATTTTGAAAGCCGCAACCTGGCTACCTGGCTGGGGAAGAATGGTCATGCGGTGATTTATGATGCTGTTTTGTCCAAAAACATGAGCAGCAATTTGAATATTAACAAAGCTGAAACGCCGGATATTATCATTACTGATGCAACCAATGTAGGCAAAAGCATTGTGAAAAAGGCAGTGTCGGACGGCAAGAGCTTGTTATTGATGAACCTGACAGAACCGGCTTCGGAAATCAATCGCATTAATGTGGCGCTGGGAACGAGGTTTCAGGTTAAAAAAACCTCGAATGAAGCGTCAGTTTCGCTTGGTAATCAGCTGAGTGCATTGCCTTTTGCATTTACACCGAATCATTACAGTCTGCCAATTCCGAAAATACCGGCTGCGGTCGAAAGAACTACCGGGAAAGTGGGCGTAAGCTTGCTGAATGAGACATTTCCATTGCAATTGGCTGGCGATAGTGCACATTACCAGCAGATCTGGAACACGATTTTGGCATATATCAGGCCTGCGGAAAAGGATCGCGTCGATATTGAGGCGCCAATTCTTTTCAGGATACCAAATACATTGAAAATGAATGGTTTGCCTGATAATCCGACATTTGTAAGAATAGGGAATGACACTACTTTCCTTAATTATTCTGCATTGAACGACAGATCTGCGATGGCACATTTTGCGCCGCGAGAGTCAGGTTGGATCGCTTTACCCGACTATCGCGCCATTGAAGTCAATGTAGACAAAACGTCGGCATTATTGCAAACCGCAGCCGTGCGCCATTTTATTCAATCAAATGAGCGGTACCATTCAGAACTCGCTGAAACTTCCGTACAAAATTCTCACTCAACGAACGGTTTGAGCAAAAAGCTATCTGACTGGTTTTGGTTCGGACTGATATTGGTCTGTTTTGCAGCGGTTTGGATTGAGGGAAAACTCATTTAAATCAGTAATTAATCCGCCTTCAAGGATCTCGTCGGGTTCATTAATGCTGCTTTAACGGACTGATAACCAATGGTTATTAAGGTGATGAACACTATCAACAGGCCGGTTGCGATAAATACTCCTGTACCGATTGAAATGTGATATGCGAAGTTTTGCAGCCAGCTGTCCATGAGCCACCAGGCCAGCGGGAAAGCGATCACAACGGCTACCAATATCAATATCAGAAAGTCTTTCGTCAGCATGGCGACTACATTACCGACCGTAGCGCCGAGTACTTTTCGTACGCCTATTTCCTTTTTTCGACGTTCGGCTGTGAATGCTGCCAGTCCGAAAAGTCCGAGGCAGGATATGATAATGGCCAGGCCTGCAAAATACCGCGCAAGTTCTGAGACCACCGTTTCGGAGGCGTATTGGACCTGATAATCGTGATCAAGGAACTGGTAGTCAAATGAGTAGCCTGGGTTAAAGGATTTGTAAAAACTGCTCATTCTAGCAATGGTTTCTTTCTCCTTTCCAGCCGCGATTTTAGTCATGATGAGCATGGTTTCGGAGGGGGAATAGCAGAGGATAAACGGACGGATTTCTTCGTGCAATGAGTTGAAATGGAAGTTTTTACTCACCCCGACAATGTGCCTGGTGTTGCTGCCGATCGTGATGGTTTTGCCAATAGGATCTTGAAGTTCCATGGCTTTGACAGCAGCCTCATTGAGGATAATATTGGCGGTGTCGGAGCCGTAACTTCGTGAAAAGCTACGTCCGGCCGCTATTTTGATCCCAATGGTTTCGATGAGATCGTAATTCACCGGCATGCGGTAAAAGCGAATCCTGTCGTCGGTATTTTTTCCATCCCAACGTACACCGGTACCTGGCAAAGAGGCCGGAAGGATAATTTTTTGCTGGATACTGGAAGCATTCACGACTCCTGGCACGGATTTCAGCCGGGCAAGGAAGGATTCAGGTTGCTCGGCTACACGTCCCTGCATTTCAAAATAGAGCATATTGTCCTTGTCGTAACCCAGATTTTTATGCTGAACATAATTGATCTGCCGGTAAACGACCACTACCGACACAATGAACACGACGGACACCGTGAACTGGAAAACAACCAGCCCTTTTCTCACCCACAATTCGCCAAACGAAGTAACCAGGGCACCTTTCAATGTAGTTGCGGGGCTGAACCTGGACAGGTGCAATGCGGGATAGCTGCCCGCTAGTAACCCAGTGATGATGGAAATTGCCAGTATGATCAGAACGATTTTCGGCTCAAAATGCAATGTCAAGTGCTTGCCGGTTATGACATTAAACTGGGGCAAAAGCAGTGCCACTACCAGAATAGCAATGAACAATGCTATGAAACTCATCAGCAGCGATTCACCCAGGTACTGAAACACCAATGTAGACCTCGCCGCCCCAAGTGCTTTTTTGACACCCACTTCTTTGACCCTGACCGAAGCTTTGGCCGTCGATAGGTTCATGAAGTTAATGCAGGCAATGACCAGAATGAAGACGGCAATCAATGCAAATAGACCTACATAGGTAATCTTACCGCCGGCTTGTACGCCGTTTTCAAATTTGCCGTGCAGGTAGGCGTCGGAATATTTATGCAGGAACAATCTGGATGTTGAATCTTTGAAACTCGTTTTGGCCAGATCTGCCATTTTCTGGTCGAAAAGTTCCGGGTCGACGCCTTCTTTCAATACGATGAAACTGTTGAATGGGCCGCTGCTGGTTTTGGGCATACTACCTGGTGGCATGATCTGGTTCCAGGCATCCATTGACAAAAGAAAATCATATTGCTGGGAAGAATTGACCGGAAAATCCTTGAAGACGGCTGTAATCAGGCACTTTCCTGAGAAAGACAGCCATTTCCATTCAACGATTTTTCCTGCCGCCTGGTCTGCGGAATGGAAGAGTTGTACAGCTAGTTTTTCAGAGATAGCAATGGAGTTCTTATTGACCAGCGCTTGATTTTTGTTCCCTTGCACCAAGGGAAAAGAAAATACATTGAAATAATCCTGACCGACAAAGTTTCCCCCGGCACTCACCGTGTTGTTTCCGACCGAAAGGCTGAATTTCTGAAACCAGGTTGACGGTGTGGTGGTAACGGCCATTTCAACTTCCGGCATTTCCTGTACGAGGGTTTCACCCATTCGGTCGCCGGTACCATTGGAAGTTGCAATCCCACTGCTGCTCTTTTCGTGGATCATGACTTCGTAAAGCCGGTTGTCCTTTGCGTGAAATTTATCAAAACCCAATTCGTCGGTAACCCACAAACAGATGAGCAATGTGCAGACCAAGCCCGTGGAAAGCCCTATGAGATTGAGCATGGTGAATTGCCGGTCTTTCAGCAAATGACGCCAGGCTGCTTTGAAATAATTACGGAGCATATCAAAACTCAGCATATTGACGGAGCGGGTTTCGTTGGATTTTTCTTTGAAAAAATACGGATTTAAATGCCTGACAGCGGCAAATGCATATTCCCGACGCGCTTTGGCAAGGTTACCCTGTTTCACATTTTTTACAAAAACTTCATACAGGTTCCCCTGAATATCTTCCAGAAAACGGTCATCGACCCATTTTTCGAGGAGATAGTCAGCCCAGCGCGGAGGTTTCGGTGTCACACTCATTCAGATCTCAGGCTTTTGATCGGGTTCATCATAGCGGCTTTGATCGCCTGGAAACTGACGGTCGCCAATGTGATCAGCATTGTTCCCAGGCCGGTAAGGGCGAATATCCACCAAGAAATATCGGTCCGGTACTCATATTTTTGCAGCCAGCCGTCCAGAAAATAGTAGGAGCAAGGTGCAGCAATGAGAAATGCGAGGCAAACGAGCAGCACAAAATCCTTCGATAACATGCTCCAAACATTCAATATGGTTGCACCAAGCACTTTTCTAACACCTATTTCCTTGGTACGCTGCTCGGCAATGAATGATGCTACGCCGAAAAGTCCCAAACAGCTGATCAACACCGCCAATACAGAGAAAAATGTAGTCAGCTTGCCGATGCGCACCTCGTCAAAAAACTTCCTGGCATATACCTGATCTACAAATTCATATTCAAATGGGGATCCGGGATCGTATTTTCCGAAAACCTTCTTGATCTTTTCCAGCGAACTGGCGGTACTGATGGCCGGATTGATCCTGATGTTGACTACGCCGCCTCCATCCGCGGCCAGGCAAAAGAACAGGGGGCTGACAGGGGCGTAGGGCGACTGTACAACCAGGTCTTTGATGACGCCGATGATCTTGTAAGGTTTTTTGAACCAGGTCAAAGGCGCGTCTACCGGATTTTGCAGCCCCATGAATTTTACAGCTGTTTCATTGACCACCAATGCTACCGAATCGGTGGCGAACTCCCGTGAAAAATCACGGCCCTGTAAAAACTGCCAGCCAATCGTTTTACCATAATCGTGTGATACTTCATCAAAATTAAAATCCACTGACTGTGTTGGGTCTTTGCCTTGCCATTCAAAACCGCTCGTCGAGGACCAGGATTCGGTCGCAGGGCTATTGGATTCGGCTATTTCTGATATGGCGCCGGAGGTTTTAAGCTCCTCGCGTACCGCGTCGAAATGTTTATGAATGTCGGGTGTTGAGCGGTAAAGTGTCAGTAGTCCGTCGCGACTGTAACCTACCGGACGGTTTTTTGCGAATTGGATTTGTTTGAAGACAACCACGGTACCGATGATCAGAGTAATGGAAACCGTGAACTGTACTACTACCAGTACTTTACGGGGAATGGCAGCAAAACGGCCCGCGCGGAATGTGCCTTTCAAAACCTTAACCGGCTGAAAAGCTGACAGGTACAAGGCGGGATAGCTGCCTGCAACGATAGCCGTAATCACACTGAAACCGATACTTGACAGCCAGAATACCGGACTGGTCCAGAGCATGGTGATCTTTTTATCGGCCACTTCATTGAAAAACGGCAAAATAAGCTGCACCAGCAAAATTGAAAGTACAAAAGCAAAAGCAACAACCAGGAACGATTCGCTGAAAAACTGGGTGATCAGCTGGGCACGTACGGAGCCTACTGCTTTACGAATGCCTACTTCCTTCGCTCGTTTTTCAGAGCGGGCAGTACTCAGGTTCATGAAATTAATACAGGCCAGAAGCAACACAAACGCTCCGATCGTGCCGAAAAGCCAAACAAATTCAATGCGTCCACCTATTCTTACCCCGCCCTTGAATTCCGAGTAGAGATGCCAGTCGCTCATCGCATTCAGAAAGACCTCGGGCTTGTATTTGAGTTGCTCTTTATTAATGGTTTTAACTTTGATGTCTTTGATTTTCGCTGAGGCTTTATCGACATCGGCGTGCTTATTCAATTGAACATAGGTCAGGTAGGCATTGGGCCGCCACGGGTCCTCCATCGTTTTTAGCCAGGGATTAGCAACGATCATGAGTTGCCACGGCAGCATAAACCCCATGTCCCGGAATGATGAATTGAACGGAAGATCTTCATACACGCCGGTAACCTTTACAGAAAGGCTATTGTCGATCTTCATCGTCTTTTCGAGCGGATCGGCATCGCCGAAATACGCTTTTGCCACCGACTCGGAAAGCATAATGGAATAGGGGTCTTTCAGGCCTGAACGAGTGCCGCTCAGCATTTTGAGGCTCAGCATTTCAGTTGCCTCCGGTTCTATAAATGTCCCTTTTTTGGAAAGTTTCTTGTCCCCGACGGTCACGATATGCGGGTTAGTCCAGGAGGACATGACCACGTACTTAAAGTCAGCGCCATAATTACGCCGTAGCTCAGGACCCAGCGGAAATGGGACCGAGTTCTGGGTTCCGATCTGTCCATTGAAAGTCTGGTGCTGCATGATCTGCGCAATGCGGCCATAATTCTGAAAATTGCGGTCAAACGAAAGTTCATCGTAGATCCATAATCCGATCAGCATGGCCACGGCCATTCCCATGGCGAGTCCGGTGATGTTAATGAAGCTGTAAGCCTTGTTTTTGGCCAGCGTCCGGAGCGAGATTTTGAAGTAGTTCTTGATCATTTCAGGGCTAAATAAGTAGGTAGGGGAATATTGTGCGGGCTTTCTTTTGATGAAATAAGGCCTGATATATTTGACGGCGGCGAACAGGTACAGCCATTTTGCTTTTTGATGTCCGGATTTTTTTGCCAAGATCAGGAAAACTTCATGCAGGTCGCCGATGACATCTTCCAGGAAATGCGGCGCGATAACGACACCGAGCAGGTAATCGATCCACTTAGGCGGGCTGGGATTTTTTTTCGGCTCTTCCATGGCTATGAGAAGCTAAGTTTGGGTTGCATCTTTTCAGCAGGAATATTTTGCCAAAGTTGCTGGCGCAATTGCTGAATTTCCTGTAAACCCCGGTTGCCATAGCTGGTAATGGTAAAATACCGCTTTCTGCGACCGCCTCTTTCGGCCGTAGCGCCACCCATTTCCGATGTCAGAAATCCTTTTTCTTCGAGCCTGTATAAGGTAGCGTGTACCGCGCTGAGGGAAATGGTACGACCTGTATATTGCTGGATGCTTTCCCAAATGGTCACACCGTATGCCTGCTCGGTACAGGCAGCTACTACAAGCAGGACTATTTCTTCAAATTCTCCCAGAAAAGTTCTTTTCATAAACCAATGGACTGATTAGTTATAATAATGCAAAACAAATCCCTTGCCAATTTTGAAAACCTCGCTGATTTGATGAAAAAGGCGTTTTTGCATTTGCCGAATGTCCGTTTGCGAACATTTGTTGTTCGGCGCTGGACAGGAATAAAAAAAATTGCTTCACCTTGTAACGTTTTCCCGGCTCAGTCGTCTTTGTCATTGAAATGGATTTACAAGCCTTTAACCAACGCATACTCCCTGTACAGGGCCGCCTTTTCAGGCTTGCTCAAATGTTTCTCCGCAATCGCGAGGAAGCGGAGGATGCTATTCAGGATGTGTTCCTGAGGTTGTGGGTCAACAGGCAGCAGCTTGAAACGTATCAGAGCATTGAAGCGCTTGCGGTTCAAATGACTAAAAATGTATGTCTGGACAGGTTGAAGTCGCATCACAAAACGAAAACCAGCGGAGATACCGATATGCTCACCGTGCAATCCTCTGATGTTTCGCCCTACCGGCAGGTAGAAAACACAGACAGCGCCGGCCTGATCCACAAGCTGATCGGCGAACTGCCCGAGCAACAAAAGCTGGTACTGCACCTGAGAGACGTGGAGGAGTATTCATTGGAAGAAATTGAACAGGTCACCGGGCTGAGCAATGCCAACATTCGTGTGATCCTTTCGAGGGCGAGGCAGAAACTCCGGGACAATTACCTTAAAGCAAACGACTATGAATCAGGATATTGAAAAACTACTTGAAAAATATTACGAAGGCGAAACCTCGCTGGAAGAAGAACGCGAGCTGAAAGAATTTTTTCAGGGAAACCAGGTACCGGCTCATTTGCAGAGCCATGCCGCGCAGTTCAATTATTTTAAGGAAGCCAGGAACGAGCATCCTTCGCTTACATTCAGTAGTGAGCTGGCTGCTAGGCTTGATCCGCCAAAGCAGGGGCCGGTGCGCAGGTTTACGAGCTGGTTCATTGGAATAGCGGCCGGATTGACGCTTCTGATCGTCGGATTTACCGGTGGCTGGATGTTCCAGGCAAGATCAGGGCAGCAGTCGGCGAGCATATTCGCCAAGTCGGAAGATGTGGCGGCGGCCAACCAGATGAAAAAAGTACTGGCATTTGAGCAAACCGGCATAACGTCGGCCAGTGAACGCATTCAGGCTGTTAATCAGAGTTTTGAAATGTCGGATGTAGATAATGACATTACCCAGCTACTGATCAATACCCTCAATTTTGACCCGAATATCAATGTGAGGCTGGCTGCATGCCAGGCACTGGTGCATTTCGAGGAGCAGCCGGAGGTGAGCGAGGCGCTGATCCGTTCCCTGGCCATTCAGACGGATCCGAATGTGCAGATATCGCTGATCGAATCGTTGGTGGCCATTAAGGAAAAACGTGCGGTGAACCAGTTTCAGCAGCTGGCCCGCAACAGTGAGGTGATGGACGTAGTGAGGTTGAAAGCAGAGGAGGCGGTATACCGGCTTGAAGGACCGAAAGCTTCACCTAAACCATTGACATTGTAATACCTGACCCTTCGGATTTATCATTTACCAATAATTTTTTAATCAAAACCATGAAAAAAGTGCTTTTAGTAAGTATGGGACTACTTTGCTGCCTGACAAGTGTACAGGCGCAAACCCCGGAATTCAAAACCAAACTGGCCAATTCGAAAGATCGGAAACTAACCATTGAAATGGCGGATAGCGATATCAAAATTGAAGGGTACAATGGCGACGAGGTCGTGATCCAGGCCTCGTCAGGGTATGAGGCGCCGCCTGAGCGTGCGAAGGGTTTGAAGCCGCTTTACTATACCGCGGTGGACAATTCGGGAATAGGACTATCGGTCACTCCGGATGCCAATGGCCTGAAAATCGAGAAAGCTACCCGCAAGTCTATCAAATATACGATGCGTATACCGCGCCAGGTTTCTGTTTTATATCAGCAAACCAACTGGCAGGGAGGAGCGGGAATAAGCGTCAATAATGTGGATGGGGACTTGGAAATTCGTACCAATAATGCCAATATTAATCTCAACAACGTGACTGGCCCGGTGGTAGCGAACAGTACGAGCGGGGACGTGAAGGCAGCTTTTTCCAATGTAAACCAGGGCAAGCCCACTGCGATTTCGAGCATTAGTGGGGTGATTGATGTGTCGTTGCCTGCGACGGTGAAGTCTAACCTGAAATTACGCTCGATCAATGGTGAAATGTACACGGATTTTGACCTGGGGCTTAAAAATTCAAAGGACGGAATGTCGAAAGTGGGAGGTGGCAGCAACATTGAAGGTACTACCAATGGAGGTGGGGTTGAAATCCAGCTCAATACCATAAGCAGTGACATTTATATCCGTAAGCAAAAGTAATAGTTCACTCAAATAGCAATCTAAACCATGAAAAATATACTATTCCTGTTCGCCCTTGCCTTGATAAGCGGTCCGCTTTTCGCCCAGAAGATCATTGAAAACAGTCTGCCATACTCGGCCGGCAAGACCGTGAACCTGAATTTGAAATTTGCGGACAGCATCAGGGTTAGGTATTGGGATAAAGCAGAAGTGTCTGTACGTATTGCGGTTACGATCAACAAGGGAAAGTTGAATGATGGCCTGCTGGTTACCAAAAGTACAACGGCGGATGAGGTGACCCTGAAAACAGATTATGATCAGGAGTTGCTGAAACAAGGGAAAGGAGAGGATTGCCCAGGCAGTAAAAAAAGTACGTGGAACAGCAGCAACGGCAACGAGCGCTACTATGTATGCAGTGAAATCACTTACCAGGTGTACCTGCCACGCCAGGCAAAGCTGAAACTGGAGACGATTAACGGCAACATTGATATTGAAGGTGCTACTGCGACGGTTCTAGCCAAAACGATCAGCGGATATGTGGATATGAGCTGGCCAAAGGCGACAGGCGCTAATGTCGCGATGAAAACCATTACCGGCGAAGTGTATTCAGACCTGAACATTGATTTCAAAAATAAGAAGCAAAAAGACCCCATTGTCGGCTATTTGCTGGAAGGGACGTTCAATGGCGGCGGGCCGGAAGTGAGGCTTGAATCGATCAGCAACAATGTGTATTTCCGGAAACGGGATTGAAATACAAATACATTAAAACCGGCGAAGATCCCTGGAATGAGTGTCCGGTGATGACATACTGAACGTCCCAACTCTGGGGAGGTATTTTTGTCTCCTCGTTTTTATCCAAATTGCATATATCCGGCAAAAGACCGCCTGTCCCCTGAACCGGACGGGCGGTCTTGCTTTTAGGGGAATAGGTCGGTTCATAGAAGGTTATTTTCCTAAAATGAAAAAAGTACAAAACAAACTCTTACAACGAGCGGGTAAAATCCATAAAATGTTAGCTCTTAATTTGATAACACTTTGTCTTCTTGGCCGGTAGCTCGTATTGGATAGCCGGGTGTAGTAAAAGGTTTAAATGTGTTGTGGCGGCTTTTCAAGAGCGTAAATGCCGCCCCAAGGAGCCTGGGATACACCCTGGAAATCGCTCGTCTCACCCCAAAAATAATAATGTTTTAAAATGAATAAATTATAATTGCAGTGAGCTAAGGCAATATTTGTCTTGGTGGTTTTAAATCAGTCTTAGTTTTGTTTAATAAACAATTCCCTCATGAAAACGCAAAGTAAGTATTTGGATGAAATTAACCGGCTGCTCGCAGACTATCTTCTTGAAATTGAGAAGTCAGATCTGAAGCCGCTTTCGGCCCAGGTTTACCAGGTTCAATCTAAGAATTTTGTTAGATGGATCAATGGCGAGTTTACGCCTGGCGAAGTCAAAAAAGCGAAAAGACTGAATCAGGAAAAACCTGAAAAAGGCAGTTAACGATTTTCCGGTTATTATCTTACTCTCGTTCCTCTTTTACCCTCCATCATCAACATCCTGGTCTCCGTCCGGGTCTCCTTCCGGTTTCACATTACACGCACGGGCGGCAACAGCTTTGTTTGTCAAAAACCTTGGGTAAGGCAGTAGCAGTTAAATGGTTTCTGCTTTAACAAACAAAACACCTTCACGGTATTACCGGAAGGTGTCAAATATACTCAACGTTTATAACGTATTTCATTACGTTCAATTCCAGAAGTTACTTTCACTCTGACCCTCGATTCATCCTATATTTTGAAAGTATTTACAAATTTACGATCCAAAGTGGTTTAAAGATGTAGATACCCATGAATGGCTGTGTAGCAATTTCTCTACATTCGGTATTGAGTATTTTAGGTAGTTTTGAGTTTTCCATTGGTTACAACTCACACATAGAACCGGACAACTGCTTCGTATATATATAACGGTATATCGAACTTGTCAGTAAAGCCAAACGCATGAATCTATCGTTTTTGGAATGGCCTGTTCGCAAACAACTGGCGCTGGAAACCGACATCCTGAACCGTGCGCGTATTAAGGTATTGTCTTACTCACTGCATTTGCGGCTTCTGACAACCGGAATGCTGCTGGCATATTACATGTCGCAAAACTACCGGGAACAGACTATCCGGATCGCCATTTTGATGGGTGTCGCCCTGGTGTTTTATATAGCTCTGGCGATGGGTTGTGAATGGCGCAAGTCGGTGCATGCAGGGATCACGATTTTCCTGTTGATCATCGTGAGCAATCTCTTTTTGTATGAAAATGGGTTTCATCTGGTGACATTGCAGTATGTCGCAATTATCAGTATTTATGCCTTTTATGGTCTGGGCAATCGCTGGGGGATCATTTACTCGCTGGCCAGTGTGATCCCTTTCCTGTTTTATATTTTGTTCAAAAACGATCTTGGGACGGACATTCCCTGGGGGCCGGAAGGAACAGGCAAGGTCACTATCACGATCCTGCTTTTTCATAATTTCTTTTTTCTGGTTCTGATCAATTACTACTTTTTCACCTCTTTTTACGAGACCATCGACGCGCTGGACTCCCGTACGACTGAACTGACGGCCAGTCTGGACTCTGTGGGTGATTCGCAAAAGAAGCTGGAAGCAGAGTTTGTCCATCAAAAACACCTGATCGCGAGTATTTCGCATGATATCAAAAGTCCGCTCCGGTTTTTGATGACCACCACCGGACGTCTGGCCCGAAGCCATCCGGAACTTCCGACGGTGAGGGCTATCAGCCAGTCGAGCTACCGGTTGTATCATTTCATGAAAAACCTGCTGGAATATACAGAGTTCCGTTACAAGAACGCGGCAGTCAATTTCAGTTATCTGGACGTGAATGAACTGGTGGATCAGAAGTTCGAGATTTTTGCAAGCGAGGCGGAGAGCAACTCCAATACCTTCGTCAACGGTATTACACCAGGGGTTATCCTAAAAAGCAATCTTCAACTGGTGGGTATCATTCTTCACAACCTGATCGACAATGCAAACAAGGTGACCAACGATGGTACTATCGAGGTGACTTACAAGGATTTCAGGGACTCGCTGCACGTGCTAGTGAACGATACCGGACCTGGAATGGACATCAGGATCATGAACTGGATCAATAGCGACCACAAGCTGCCCGGGCCGGAGCACAATGCCCAGAGTTTCGGTATGGGGTTACTCATTGTGAAGGAAATCACCAACCTGATCAACGCAAAGCTGTTTGTGGAAGTATATGGAGAGACCGGCACGTCCATTCATATTATTTTTCCCAAAAAATAGGTTGTAGCTAATTTTCTACGTGTATTTTCATATTTATATAACTACTTTTAAAAGGAATTGAGGTAACGTGCATTCGAATGAAAACAATTTTATTGGTAGAAGATCACTCCATCGTGCGGATGGGGGTGAAGTTATTGATCGAGGATTTTCTCCCGTCGGTGAATATTGTAGAGGCCGGCACTTTTAATGAAACGTTAAGGCAACTCCAGACAAGATACTTTGATCTGGTGTTACTGGATATCCGCATACCTGGCGGGGAAGCTTTTCAAATGATTACCAGGATCAGAGAGATTCAGCCGAAAGTGAAGATACTCATCTTTTCATCCCAGGACGAGGAGCTCTATGCGATCCACTATGTCAGGACCGGGGCAAATGGTTTTTTACCCAAAGATTCGACAAATGAGGAGGTGGAGAAGGCCATCACTTCGGTATTGAATGGTGGTACTTACATCAGTAGCATTATCCAGGATCAGCTGGTAAACAATACTTTATTGGAACGGGAAAGCAAGGAAAGTCCGCTGGAAATACTCTCAAACCGTGAGCTTGAAATCATGGATTTGTTATTGACCGGTAAATGGACGAAAGACATCGCAACCGATCTTAACATTAAGGAAAGCACGGTTAGTACCTACAAAGCACGGATCTTCGAGAAACTGGAAGTTACCAATATACTGGAATTGTTCAAAAAAGTGGAGATATACAAAAGGCGGCAGACCGGCTTAAATTAGCGGGTCAAATTGTCGAATATTCGCGACGCAGTGTCATTGAATTCATATAAAAAAATCTGGGTTATGCCATATAAATAATGGCACTCATTACTTATATTTACTGAAACGATCAGTTGGCCCTGCCAGCGAGAGTGAACCCCCCAATCAATAATTCCCACGGTGATGGAAAGGACATTAAGTTACAACACACATAACGCTATACCTTTTATAGGTACGATTTTGCTTACAATTTCAGTCGGTGCTGCCATTTGGTACACGATTTTCTATGGGCTTTACCAAATACTGCATTAAATAATTGCAGCACCGCATTGCCCTTGTCATTCTGCTTTCAGTGATTTCACAGGATTCGCTAATGCTGCGCGGATACTTTGAAAGCTGACCGTGAACAGCGCGATCGAAATGGCGATGAAGCCCGCTATGGCGAAAATCCCCCAGGACAGATTGATGTGATAGGCAAAGTCTTTGAGCCACTCGTCCATGAGATACCAGGCGACAGGAGTAGCCAGCACGATGGAAATCAATATCAGCTTCAAAAAGTCCTTTGAAAGCAATGCTACCACGCCCGCAACATTGGCGCCAAGTACTTTGCGTATACCGATTTCTTTGGTGCGCTGTTCGGCGGTAAATGCTGCGAGGCCCAGTAACCCCAGGCACGAGATCACCACAGCGAGTATACCGAAGTATTTGATCAACGTATTGACGATCATTTCAGAACGGTACATGCGTTCATAGTCTTCGTCGAGGAAATGGTAGTTAAATGGGTAATTGGGATTGAATGCGCGGGCTATTTCTTCTACATGTGCAATGGCCTCCGTAGTTTTGCCGGGTACCGACCGCACCATCAGGTATTCGGTGTTCAACCCCTTGTAATTCACCAGAATAAGCGGCTTGATCTCCGAGTGGAATGAATTGAGGTGAAAGTCCTTCATGAGGCCGACGATAGTGCCTTTGCCCATCCAGAAGCTCACCTGTTTACCTACGGGATCTTTCATTTTCATCATTCTGGCAGCAGCTTCATTAATGATATAATTGGCAGTATCCGCCGCGAAATCTTTTGAGAAATCCCGGCCGTCGACCATTTGAATGTGCATGGTGTTTGCAAAATCATAACCGACGTAAGCTGCACTGACCGAGTTGTCCAGGTTTTTGTCCCGTCCGGTCCAGTCCAGGTCACCGGAAACACCCATAATATTGGTAGGAATGGCCCCGGTAGTGGTGGCAGCCTCAACAGCCGGAGAATTCATGATCTCCTGCCGGAAAGCTTCCAGCTTATTGTTCAGGTCTCCCTCCAAAGGAATGTACAAGACGTTTTCCTTATCCAGTCCCAGCTTTTTAGTTTGAATATAATCCATTTGCCGACCGATCACGAGTATGCCGACGATCAGAAAAACAGAAAGGCTGAATTGGAACACGACCAATCCTTTGCGTAGAAAAACGCCTTTGTTGGAAAATGTAATTCGGCCTTTTAAGATTCTGATCGGCTGCAGTGCGGACAAATACAATGCAGGGTAGCTGCCCGCGATGATACCCGTAACCAATGTCAAACCAATGATTGAAGCCCATAATGCTGGGTCAAGGGTATTGAAAGTGATCTGTTTTTGAACCACTTCATTGAAAACCGGAAGGAAGCTGATCACGAATAACAATGCCAGACCGGCAGCTAATGCACTCACGATCAGTGATTCGCCCAAGAATTGAATGACGAGATATCTCTTTTCAGCCCCCACAACCTTTCTGACACCGACCTCTTTGGCTCTCTTCACTGAACGGGCCGTGGCAAGGTTCATAAAGTTGACGCAGGCGATCAGCAGGATAAATATGGCTACAATGGAGAAAATACGTACATACTCGATGCGCCCACCAGCCTGTTTCAGCCCATCATATTCTGAATAGAGGTACACGTCCTTCATGCTTTGTAGAAGCGGAAAGCTTAACAGCTGAGGCGGCGCAACCTTTTTGATGACCTTTCTCATAACACTTTCGGCATGGGCCGGATTGGCGCCAGGGGTGAGCATGGCGTAGGTTTTGAAAGAGGAATTGCCCCACCATTTCATCCAATCCTGCTCCTGCGCTTTGAAATTCACGATCCAGTCAAACCGAACGGACGAATTATGAGGGATATTTTCAAAAACAGCGCTCACGATCATGTCCTTTGCATTGTCGAGGCGCAGGGTTTTACCTACGACATTCACATTCCCAAAATACTTTTCAGCCAGCTTTCGCGAGATCGCAATGGATGTGGGCTGCTCAATGGCTTTTGCTGGGTCACCTTGCAGGAAAGGCGATTGAAAAACTTTGAAAAATTGGGCGGTAGCATATATTCCGTCCTCTTTGGTCGCTTTTTCCCCGACACGGATCAGCTGCTCGCGGTTCCAGGTGATTTTGGTAATGGCCTTAATTTCAGGGACATCCTTTTCCAATGCCTCTACCCACGGACCAGGAGTGGCTTCCCCGGCTCCGGTCTGGCCCCTAAAATCAAAACCGGAACGGACGAAATAGATGTTTTCCAGGCCGGGATAAAAACGGTTGAAAGACACCTCGTCCTTTACCCAAAGCCATATCAGCAGGCTGCACGACATGCCGAGCGCAAGGCCGAAAATATTGATAAAAGAAAACAGCTTGTTTTTAAACAGGCTTCTGACGGCAATCTTAAAGTAGTTTTTAAGCATAACCTATGTGATTGGGCTTGGGAAGAGACGATACGACTATGATGATTTTACTAAAAATTGCGTTCCATTGAAAATATTGATTTACAAATGCCTTTAAATCAGTATATAATAAATTTTTCGCCTGATTACATTGTCCACTTTTGAACAATGTCCGAACATCAGCGGACGATAGGGTTTGTTAAAGAAAGTTAAACCAGGCATTGCGACAAGCTTGGTTAACTTTTTTTAAGATTCTGGCTTTCAATGCTTCCCGGTGAATGAGATAGTTTTGGCCATTGGTTTACAGCATGACCTAAAACCTGATTAATCATGACACTTTTCAAAAAATGGAACAGCATTACAGCATGGAGCGTATTTGCATTCGCGTTCGCTACCTACCTTATCACGATGGAGCGGACTGCCAGCTTCTGGGACTGCGGCGAATTCATTGCTGCAGCATTTAAATTACAAGTTCCGCACCCGCCGGGCGCACCTTTTTTTCTGCTGGTAGGAAGGCTTTTCTCCCTGCTCGCCTTCGGTGACCTCACACAGGTAGCTTACTGGGTCAATATGGTGTCGGTACTGAGCAGTGCTTTTACGATATTTTTTCTGTTTAAAACCATTACGCTTCTAACTGTCAGGTTATTAGGGAAAAAGGAACCGGAGCTTACCGTACAAGATATTTTCCTGACAATGAGTGCCGCTACCATCGGGTCGCTGGCTTATGCCTGGTCCGATTCGTTCTGGTTTTCGGCAGTGGAAGCCGAAGTGTATGGTATGTCGTCATTCTTTACCGCCATTGTAATTTGGGCGGTATTCAAGTGGGAAAGCATGGAAGATCCCGCTACGGAAAATAGGTGGCTCATCCTGACGGCCTATCTGGTAGGGATCTCCATCGGGGTCCATTTACTCAACCTCGTTACGATCCCCGCATTGGCCCTTGTTTATTATTTCAAAAAATTCCCCAAACCGACAGTCTTTGGCGGTATCGTGTCCTTTTTATGCGGGCTGATGATCCTCGGTATTATCAATGCAGGTATCATTCCCGGCCTGCCCGAGCTATCCGCCAAATTTGAAATATTCTTCGTCAATTCATTGGGACTGCCTTATAACTCCGGCATCATTTTCTTCATCGTTCTCTTCCTCGGTAGCCTTATCTGGGGTATACGCTATTCGCACCGCATGGGCAAGGTGCTGCTGAATACGGGCCTGTTATGCTTTGCGTTTATACTTACAGGTTATGCATCCTATATCATGGTTTTGGTACGATCGGAGTACAATCCGCCAATCAATGAAAACAACCCCAGCGACGTGTTGCGTTTTGTCTATTATCTCAAAAGGGAGCAGTATGAGAGCAGGCCTCTGCTGTACGGGCCTTCGTACACCTCACGACCGGTAAGCCAGAAGCGGGGCGCCCCGGTGTACACAAAAAAGGACGGAAAATATGTCATTACCGACTACAAACCCATTTACGAATACGAACCCGGCGCCAATATGCTCCTGCCACGCATGTATAGTGCCCAGCCCGGGCATCCGGGATTGTATCAGCAAATGACGGGACTCGCCGAAGGCCAGCAACCCACTATGCGTCATAACCTGAGCTATATGTTTTCGCACCAGCTTGGGCATATGTACTGGCGTTATTTTCTGTGGAATTTTGCGGGTCGCGAAAGTGATAAGGAAGGGGCGGGGACGCTGCTGCCATGGCAAACCGCCCATTCGTTTCCTTCATCCATTGCGGGAAACAGGGGGCATAACAACTTTTTTATGCTCCCGTTTCTGCTGGGTGTCGCCGGTATTGTCTGGCTATACCGGCGGAGCCGCCGCGACTTGCTGGTGTTGGGGTTGTTATTTGCTTTAACCGGCGTGGCACTGGTGGTTTATCTCAATTCCCCGCCTTCCGAACCTCGTGAGAGAGATTACATTTACGTTGGCTCATTTTACATTTTCTGCATCTGGATCGGCTTTGGCGTACTTGCCATAGCCCGGACGTTACAAAAATGGGTTCATAACAACACCGTGCGGACGAGCCTGGCGACGGCCATGAGCCTGGCCGTTCCGGTAGTGATGCTGACGAAAGGTTGGGACAATCACGACCGGAGCAACCGGTATCATTCTGTTGATTTTGCGCGTAACCTGCTGAATTCCTGTGCGCCTAATGCCATTCTGTTTACAGGCGGGGACAATGACACATTTCCATTGTGGTATGTTCAGGAAGTAGAAGGTTTCAGGAAGGATGTGCGGGTGTGCGTGCAGACATTCTTGGGTGCGGACTGGTACATTCAGCAATTGAAACGAAAGATCAATACCTCCGAAGCCCTTCCGCTATCGCTTGATTCCAATGCTTACGCCAGCGGAAAAAATGATTACGTGCCTTTTTATGAAATTCCAGCGGTTAAAAACGGTATCAATCTCAAAGAATATCTCGAACTGATCAAACAAGATAACAAGGCCATTCAAGTCCCACTCACCAGCGGCGATATGACTTCTATACTGCCGTCGTCTACACTTTTTCTGCCCATTGACACTCAGGAGATTAAAAAAATGAATATTGTCAAAAGTGACTTGTTACCATTCCTGAGCGATTCTATGAGCTGGAATATCGGCCAGAAGGACTTGTTTAAAAGCGACCTGGTGATGCTGGACATTATTGCGAGCAACAATTGGAAGAGGCCAGTGTATTTCTCGTCCACCATGGGATCGACGCATAACCTGGGCTTGCAGGAATATATGCAGCTGGAAGGATACACATTCCGCCTGCTTCCGGTGCGGGTAAAAGGCGCGACCGATGGCTATGTAAATTCGGACCTGATGTACAACAACATGATGAACAAGACTTTCTGGCGTGAAATGAATAACCCGAAAACTTACTATGACGATACCTATCTGGGCTCGCCAGTGGCATCGGGACGCATTGCATTCCTCAGGCTGGCCGGCCAGCTAATTGCCGAAAACCGCCTCGATGACGCCAGAAAAGTAGTAGACAAAGCAATGACCGTGATGCCCGACGATACCATTCCTTACGATCAGTTCTCAGCCGGTTTCGTAGGCATGTTGTTCGATGTAGGAGAGGACAAAAAAGCATTGGATTCGGCCCGTACCATGGCCATCCGATCCGATGAAAACCTTACCTGGGCAAAGGATCATGGCGGTCAGCGGAGCAGAGATGTGAATGTAGATCTGTACATATTGCAGACCATTGTTCAGGAATGCAAACGTGCGGGAAAAGAGGCGGAGACACAGAAGTACGACGCCATGTTCAGGAAGCATTTGATGGCGTTTAATATGTATAGTCGGGAGGAGTAGGGTTTTTAACTATTGCCAAGCCGCTTGTTGGCAGAACTAGTTTCAGATACGTAAGTAAATGAAGTCCTTCTTTTTGTCGTCCATAAAAAGAGTCATTCTTAGAACAAGCTTGTCTTTGGTAAGTTTAATAATTATAAACGGTAAAAACATTCTATCCTCCTTGCGATCTAACCACAGAAGCAGCCCATTATTGTCCCGCTGTTCCCAGGTACCATTATACTCATTACCGCTATGCCAACCAGATATTGTCGAATTCGCTGTTGAAGAATTTCCTTCAATATGAAATGTCGAATCTGCGTTAATTTGGAGGTCGTTCCATTGAGGTTGTTTACTTGTTAGGTCTTGATCCTTGATGTTTGGATTAACACGCCGCCAATTTCCAATTAAGGATTCTTGACCGTATGTCAGAGTGAAAAGACATGTAAACAATATTGAAAATATAAACTTTAAAAGCATACTAAGCAGTTTTCAGGTCAATGTCATTTTCTTACATCATTATACGCAGAAAGAAGGGCTTCCAATACAAATTCTTTTGGCACTTTATTCAGGTCAAATGTTGTAGCACCTTTTTCACCCCATTTGTTTGGAATCGGATAAATGTTCTCGGGGTCCATTTCACAGAATATGGCTTGCTCGTTGGGCGTTAAGAAGATATTGGCCGTGTTATTTTTGGCTAAATAAGTAGCGAACATTCTTTTGCCGATCACATTAAAGCCAATTCTTTCGAAATGTGGTTTTTGTGCTGTCCCCGCAAAAGAAAGGGCCAATTCCGTAAATTTCTCACCTGTAATCATTTGTTTGTCTAGGCGTTTTGATAACTTTTCAATCGGCACCAAATTGCGCAATCCGCTCATTACAAATCCGTTCTGTCAGGTCTTTTAGCAGTTTTACACGTTCGGATAAATATTCTAATTCGGCTTTTTCGATTTTGTAGTTCATATTATATCTCGAATCGATGTATGCCTTTTGCAAGAGTTCAAACAGTCGCTTTTCTTCCGGTGTATTTTTCGGAAAAACCGTTCCAAAAGCGGAATGAAGTTTTTCAACCTGATTCCCTAATTTCTCTATGTCGTGAATTTTGGGTTTATAGTCGGTGAAAACGAGGAGAATGGCGGCATAATATCTTTCTGTTGCTTGATGAAGCAGGAAAGCTGCTTTTTTAAAATGGCTTTTTGCCAAATCTGCGTCTATATCCAGGAACTCATTCGCAGAACTAAACCAAGGCTCAAACTGATCTTTTGCTTTTTTCTGTCTTTCCTCGGGATTCATATCTTTGGGCTCGGATAATTTAAATTTTCCCGAATCAAAAAGCATAATACCTTCTCTTAAAATATCGACAAAAAAATATTCGTTCCGTTCGATCTTATCATTTACAAACCCAATACTATGTTGAATGATGGTGGTTCTGGTGTTTTCTTCATTACCGTTTAATTTCTTGCTCAGGTCCCACCACTTTTCGCCGTCCTTTGCCGATTTCCTGTCTTTGGTGATGACGAGAATATCATAGTCGCTTACATATTCAGTGTTCTCCTGAAAATCTTCCACCCAATCACCACGCGCGTGGCTGCCAAAAAGGATGACCATTTCGGCGGGGACTTTTTCGATAATGATCTTGGTGAGTGTTTGTAGTTCTTCCTGCTTGTCGTCGGGGAGGTGGGAGAGGGTGGTTTTCATTTGTGTGTGGGTTTTAGTGTGGTGGGTTATTTATTTTTGGTTTTGGGAGATTTGTGCATTTAAGAGGCAAGGAAGTATGATTGTTTCTCCGAACTAGGCCATAAATCGTTTCTTGTTGGTTCGGAGTGTGTAATTCTCAAAATGGCCGCTGACGGTTCGAGGGTTTGCGATGGCGGGATTTTTGAAATGTTAATGCTCAAAACAAAACAGTCTTCGGAGCACGAAATCACGCTTGTTGCCAAACCGCTGTTATGAGCCATTTTTCTTCGTCCGAATGATGTCATACAATAAGTTTAGTTCATTGATGTCCGTGTCCGCCAAGTATTTATTTTCAATTATTAGTTGTTCAATGGTAGCTGCGAAAGTTTGTTTTACCGTTTCAGTGTCAAGCCAAATCAATAAGATATCCGCTAATTCTTTGCCGCCAAATGCACTGGAAAGTTTTGGATGGTTGTATTGATCGAATCCGTGAAAGTTTAAGTCACGAAAATGCAAAGTACTTTCTTTTGTATTTTCGTTTTCCCATATTGTCAGCAAGTCGCCAATATTAAAACCAGCTTTCCAAAGCATTATCAAAATAGTATCTATTCGGTCGTTAAAACAGGGTAGCGGATAAATGGAAAGACAATGTTTGAAATACTCTACCGAAAATTGATTTAGTAATTCTAACTCGTCTTTTGTCCACTCAATCTTATCAAACGGTGTAAGTCTTGAAAATGATAACTCTGTTGAGTGTGTTGGGAATTCAAATTGTCCTAACAGGTCAAAATACCTTGGAAGGAAATGCTTAACTTCCTCAATCCTTGTCTTTTCAGGTTTAGCACCGTCATTGTATTCAGCCAAGAGATTTTTTGGGATTTGTCTAACTGGTAAGCTAGCTAATTTGAATTCTTTTTCAGGTGTCATGCAACAGTCAGTGCAAATGTCCAACGGTCTTGTCGGCATGTACTTTGCAAAAAGTTCATATGATTTATCAATAATTTCTGTCAGCATTGTGTTGTATTAAGATGGCTTACTCCGTTAAAGCATTCACGTTTTGGTGGCAATAGAATTTCGTGAGTCGAATACAGAACAAAAGTCGAATAGTGTTGCAAAAGTTGATCCTATTTTCGTCAGCTACGTAATGCCAGTATGATGTGGCTTGCTGTACTTTTCTACGCTTTCCGTCGCCGCCACGCTAGTACTTTTACGCCGTCTGAATAATGCATTAAGCTTGGTTGTTTGTCAGACAAATTTATGTTGCCAATTTTGTAACTCAATTTTAGTTGTTTTATGGCAACAGCTTTAATTTTCCATTCTTTATGGTGAATGTCATAACAATAAAATTCGTTTTCTTGATTAAGGAATAAACAATACCGTTCAGTTAGCCATTTATCCAACTCGGTTTTGTATTTCAGTTCTTGTTTAATTTCAAATTCTGTGTCAAGATGAAAGCCCTTTTTAGAATTTGTTGATGTGTATTTTTTGTCTGTCCGTTTGATATTTGATTTCTCGTAGGGAAGTCCTGATAAAAATTTTGCTATAAAAGTTGAAAGTAATTTTTCAGCTTCAATGTTCAAAAAATAAACACCCTTTTTGTTGTCGTTGTTAATGTACGTTCGCAAATTTATTTCCTCAAAGTCTGAAAGGAAAGAAATTGAAGGTAAGTATTTTGGTCTAATTTTTTGCATTGTAAAAGCAACCAACGAAACATAGCACTTGCCGTCAAAAGTGTCAATATTAAATTTTTCAGGAACGCATTTCTGTAAAATTTCAAATGGGATTGTCCAGTGAAGAAACAAAGCATTATTCCATTCCTGATAATATTTCCATTGTCCAACTGGAAGTTTGAAAGGCCTGTGAGCAATGTTTGCAAGTATATCTTCAATATCTGTCATTCAGGGTCGGTTGGTATAGCAGGCAACTTGTTAATTGACGCACCTTTCGTGGATTAGCACAATTCTAGCTAATTGGCCCCAATATTCCAAGGTTTGGTTCTGTGTTACATTCAAGCTGCTGTAAATCACGATAATGTAATTTTCGTTTTGTCTTTCTATTTCGTCGTCCTAGCCCCAATTTTCACACCAAGCTTTTCAAATTCCACATCATTCGGCTCCCATAGTTCAATTTTATTGCCTTCTATATCCATGATATGAATGAACTTTCCATACTCAGCCGTTTCAACTTTGTCCACGATTGTTACACTGTCTTTTCTAAGCTGATCAATAAGTGATTCCAGATTTTCAACCCTATAATTGATCATAAAGTCTTTCGTTGAGGGCTCAAAGTATTTCGTTTTTTCATTGAACGGGCTCCATTGGGTAAAGCCTTTTTTTGTTGTATCGGCACCTTGTCTCCATTCAAAAACCGCCCCATATGCGTTAGTATTTAAGCCAAGATGGGTTTTATACCATTCTCTGACTTTTTTGGGGTCCTTGCATTTGAAAAAGATACCGCCAATGCCTGTTACCTTTTTCAATGGTTGTTCGCCATAAGAATCTGACATCAGAGATCTGGATGCGAACCCGAGTGCGAATGTGGCGATAAGGGTGAGGGTGATCAATATTCTCTTTTTCATTTGCCGATTTTTTAGGTTTATTGATTGCCAACGAATACCCTCGCCGACAACTCTCAAATATGCGAAAGTTCTATCGTACTTCTCGCTGCATTGTCGTGCTTTTTACACAGTTGACCGCCGACCATAGTCAATCCCCCAAACCGCAACTCAATGGCATTGGTTTTTTATGCTCTGCTGAAAACAAACGGCACTAACTTATGATGGAGGAGCTTTGGTACAAGAATACGGTCATTTATAGTCTTGACCTGGAAACGTTTATGGATGGTAACAATGATGGAACGGGCGATTTTGAAGGACTTTGTAACCGGCTGGATTATTTACATGCATTAGGCCTGGACACCATTTGGCTGGCTCCTTTCCAACCCACACCCAATCGCGACAACGGGTATGATATCAGTGATTTTTATGGTGTCGACCCACGTCATGGTTCGAGTGGTGATTTTGTAGATTTTATCCATAAAGCCAGAAAACTAGGGATCAAGGTCATCATTGATCTTGTCGTCAACCATACTTCGGACGAGCATCGCTGGTTTAAAGAGGCAAGATCTTCCAAAGACAATCACAAGCGCAACTGGTATGTGTGGTCGGATAAAAGACCTTCGGACTGGAATCAGGGAATGGTTTTTCCCGGCGTTCAAAAGGCTACATGGACGCTCGACAAGAAAACCAAAAGCTACTACTTTCACCGGTTTTACGAATTTCAGCCCGACCTCAATACCGATAATCCTGAGGTAAGGGAAGAAATAAACCGCATTATGGGCTACTGGCTGGAACTGGGTATTGCCGGATTTCGGGTAGACGCCGTGCCGTTTATCCTCGAATCCCCTGCAATGGGCAAAAAACCATTACCGCTTCATTTTGATTATCTCAAAGAAATGAGGCGTTTTTTGCAATGGCGAAGAGGAGATGCGGTGCTTTTGGGGGAGGCCAATGTGCTGCCTGCCGAAAGTAAGAAGTACTTTGGGAGCGAGGGCGATGGGATTCATATGATGTTCAATTTTTATGTGAACCAGTACACGTTTTACGCACTCGCCACCGCCGACACAAAGCCGCTGATCAAGGCATTGAAAGCTACCAAGGATATTGCCCCAGGCAGTCAATGGGCTTTTTTTCTACGTAATCATGATGAGCTGGATCTCGGCAGATTAACCGAGGAAGAGCGGCAAAAGGTTTTTGAAAGATTTGGTCCGGACAAAAACATGCAACTTTACAACCGCGGGATCCGGCGGCGGCTGTCGCCAATGCTGGGCAACAGGCAGCAAACTGAGCTGGCATACAGCCTCATGTTTTCGTTTCCTGGTACACCCGTTATTCGTTATGGCGACGAGATCGGAATGGGCGATAACCTGGCACTAGTCGAAAGGGAGGCGGTGCGGACGCCAATGCAATGGTCGGGCGAGAAAAACGGGGGATTTTCAAGAGGAAACAACCTCATTAACCCGGTGGTTGAAGATGGATACTATGCCTACGAGCATGTGAATGTGGATCGCCAGCGACGCGACCAGACATCGCTCCTGAACTGGATGACGGCACTCATCCGTATCCGCAAAGAATGTCCCGAAATTGGTTGCGGGGCTTGGGAAATAATTGATACAGGATTGGATCAAATACTGGGCATGCGGTATACCTGGAAAGCCAGGTCGTTGCTGATCTGGCATAATTTCGGAGAAAAATCAACAGAACTTGTCGTTCCCGAAAAGCAGGCAGGTACACGCCGCCTTATTGACCTGATGAATAATATCGAAAGCGTGTTGGATGAAAAGGGGAGGCATACCATCACTTTGGAAGCATACGGCTACCGCTGGTTCAGGGCTGAGGCGGAATAGCTGTGATATCTGATTTTTGTTGAAAGAAATATTTCTTGAAAAATTTTGTGACCTGTGCTGATCGGTTCCGTCTAATAATAAAATGAATGATAACTAACAGCATTATGTCGCAGAATAAGAGCAATAGCATGCTGACCGGGCAATCAGCGGATGGCGCCAGGAAATAAGATTTTCTCAGCGGAGGGAGATTTTGTATTTTTAAAAATGATCACAAAAACAATACTCTCCCTCATTTGCGGCCTGGTGCTTTGCATTGCGACCATCGGGCAGCCCCTTCCTAAACACGATCTTCACAACACCAGGCTTGCTGCCACGTGGGACGAAGGTATTCCGCTCGGTAATGCTACGGTAGGCGCACTGGTCTGGCAGCGGGGTGAAAGGCTCCGTTTTTCGCTGGATAGGGCAGATATCTGGGATATGCGGCCGATGGCAGGTTTGCATCGCCAAGAGTTTAGCTACCAATGGGTTCAGGAACAGGTTGCAAAGAAAGATTATGCGCCGGTCCAGCAGTATTTTGATGCACCTTATGATAAAGAACCCGCGCCTTCGAAGATCCCCGCGGCAGCTCTGGAATTTGACATTAAAAATGCCTCTCCCGTGAAATCGGTCAATCTTTCATTGGCCAAAGCTGTGTGCGAGGTGGAATGGGAGGATGGCATGAAACTCAAAACATTTGTCCATGCTACGGAACCCGTCGGTTGGTTCCGCTTTGAAAATATAAGATCGGCGATCCTGCCCGAGCTGCTCGCACCGGCATACCAGGGCAAAATTGCGGAAGGCGGGCCGGTCAATTCGCTGGTAGGCGACGATTTGGCCAGACTTGGGTATAAGCAAGGCGTGGTAAACCGGGAAAAAAACCGGATCGTTTATCAGCAGGAAGGATGGGGCGGGTTTCGGTATGAAGTTACTGTTGATTGGAATGCAACAAAATCAGGGGTTTTGGAAGGTGTGTGGAGCGTTTCTTCACAGTATCCCGACAAACCGGTCATGTTGGCGTCTACCGCATTGGTCAAGGCGGCTTTGCAGCGCGGCAATGCACCGGACTATGCGTCACATGTGGCATGGTGGACCAAATTCTGGGGGCAATCGTCGCTTCGTGTCCCTGACCCTGTCCTCGAAAAGCAATGGTTTTTGGAACAGTACAAATTTGGCTCCGCTGCCCGGCGTGGTGCGCCACCTATCTCGTTGCAAGCTGTGTGGACGGCAGATAATGGCCGAATTCCGCCGTGGAAAGGAGATTATCACCACGATTTGAACACGCAGCTCAGCTACTGGCCAAGTTATAGTGGAAATCACCTGGAAGAAGGCCTTGGGTATTTTGATCATCTGGACGCCAACCTGGCAAACTATAAGCGCTATACCAAAACTTACTTCGGGACGGATGGTCTGGCAGTCCCCGGCGTGACCACGCTGGATGGTACCGAAATGGGCGGCTGGATCCAGTATTCATTGTCGCCGACGGTATCCTCCTGGCTTGCACAACATTATTATCTGCAGTGGCGGTATAGTATGGACCGCGATTTCCTCAAAAACCGGGCGTATCCCTGGTTTCATGGGGTATGCTTGTTTTTGGAAAAAATTACCGTTAAAGATGAAAATGGGTACCGGAAATTACCGATCAGTTCCAGCCCCGAGATCAATGACAATAAGCTGACTGCCTGGTTCCCTGAAAACACCAACTATGATCTGTCACTGATGAAATTTGCTTTTACTGCAGGTGCGGAGATTGCCCTGGAAATGGGTTTGACCAGTGAAGCAGAACATTGGAATGATGTACTATCTCAATTTGGAGCATACGCGATCACTGAAAACAGTGAACTGATGTTTGCGCCTTCATTGGCCTATAACGAATCCCACAGGCATTTTTCCCACATGATGGCGATCCATCCCTTGGGCCTGATCCGGTGGGAGGATGGCGAAAAGTCGCAAAGGATTATTAAAAACTCGATTAACCTACTCGAAAAAATCGGCCCCGACTGGTGGTGCGGATACTCGTACTCTTGGCTGGCCAATATGAAAGCTCGGGCAAAAGATGGTACCGGCGCGGCGCATAATCTTTCTGTTTTTGCCAAAGCATTTTGCTTACCGAACAGTTTTCACGTCAATGGCGACCAGACGAAAGCCGGGCTGTCGAAGTTTACATACAGGCCTTTTACGCTGGAAGGTAATTTTGCGTTTGCCGCTGGTTTGCAGGAAATGCTTTTGCAGAGTTATGCAGGATTTATTGAAGTTTTTCCCGCGGTACCGGAGGATTGGAAGGACGTTTCCTTTGAAAAACTGAGAACAGAAGGAGCTTTTTTAGTGACTGCAAAGAAAGCAGGCGGCCGGATTGAAGAGGTGAAAATTGTTTCTGAGAAAGGAGGAGTAACGCGGTTGAAACAACCTTTCGAAAAATGGAAAATAGTGTCCGTTTCGGGGGTAACCGTAGATGCTTCCGATGAAGGCTGGCTGGAACTCAAATGTAAACCAAACGGAAAAATCGTTTTTCAGGCCGAAGAATAATTGGTGATTAAACTGTTGCGGATTGTTTTGTATATTTCATATAGAGTTAATAATCAATTTGTTAATTGGCGAAAAGTTCAAAGTTTGCTTTTGGACAGGAACAATTTGAGATTTTTTTGTACTAAACAATAAAGTTGAAAAAGATCGCTAGCCGTCACAGGAAACGTTGATGGTGAAATGTTATCTTGCATTATAAGAAATTTCTCAGCGATAGCTAAATCATTTACACATGCTTACATTATGTCTTAACTGCTTGCGCAATTTTGCGTATCTGATCATTTGTTTCCTTCTCATTGGAAATGAGCTGCTGTTGGCTCAAAACACACTGGAGTTTGTCCAGGATGGTGTCAATAACAGCTATCTCCCGCCGGTACCAAAAGGTCCCACATCCATTCCCCAGACGCTCACATTTTATCACAATAAAAACGGAAGCGCCGACGATGGGATTTATTTTCAGAAACCGCAGGCACCACTATCTGTTACGTTCAGCTTTGATGATCAGCCATACATTACAGTGCCCCAGCATGTTACGGGAATGACGTTTGGTGCGGCTTCGGGTGCAGCTTCCACTCAGGTGAGGTCGCTACCGGTTGTGAACAGCAACTATTATTTCACAGATACGACAAGGAGCGTTTTCACTGCCCATCCGAATGGCCCGATAGGCAAAGGAGTAAATTTGTATATGAATCCCGGCCTGCAGGTGTTTTTGTCTGCCAAACCGCTTCTTCTTACCAATGCGTCCAAATCGGACACAAGCCGGTATTACTATGGCAAGCTTCGACTGCAGTTCAGCAGGCCGGTCGACAATCCTGTGATTTCTTTGGTAGGGTTGGGGGCGACGACCAATTTTGCTAGCCAGCATCTCGGGTTTGCTACCGAGCTTGAACTGCAAACACCATCACTGGCGCTGACCAAATTATCGGGCAATGCCGACCTGGTGCTGGATAATTCGAAAACGAAAATATTGCATGCTAAAACTACCATTTCGGGAAACTGCGACAATGGAGCGGCCTGCGGTAGTATTTTGGTCAAAGGTTCAAAAATCAGCACGCTGGTTTTTGGAGTATACCTGCGTGCTGATGGAGGTCCCGGAATATGGGGTACCGAAAAAGTGACCAATTCAGGTGATATGTGGCATATTACGCTATCGCTCTCCGATCAATAAGTGATCAAATGACTCCCTGCCGGATTTTGGCGCGATGCATTTCTCCCCATTCTACCAGCGACTGCACCACCGTGTCCAGGGTCTGGCTATACTCTGTAAGCTCGTATTCGATCACAACAGGTACATCGGTGTATACCTTTCGTTCGACGAACCCATTCATTTCCAGTTCTTTCAGCTCATTGGAGAGCACCCGGGCAGAGATACCCGTGATTTCACGCTGTAATTCATTGAACCTTTTGTTTCCATCCGAAAGCGCAACAATGATCCTGAGCCTCCATTTGCCGCCAATGACGTAGAGGGCGTCCCCGACTGCGGCTAATTTACTGTTACACACCTCATGAGAGGGTGTGTCTAACAAATCGTTTCTGTTTCGCATCATGATTAACTAACTAAAAGGTTATTACTAACCTTTTGTTTACTACTATAATTTAGTAAGTGAATGTAGCTAGTTTTGTCTAAAACAAAAAATATTATGAAAGCGAAAAAGATCATTACGATAGCTATTACGGTCATTGCCTCGTTGATGGTAGTGCTGAGCGGTATTATGAAGCTGACTGCCAGTGAAGAAATGGTCAGTACACTTCAGAAAGTGGGCGTGGGGGATTACATTACTGCGCTTGGTGTAATGGAAATCGGTTTTACAGCACTTTTCATTTATCCCAAAACTATGAAAATCGGTTTCATTTTGCTTACCTGTTACTTTGCCGGTGCCATCGCCACAGAGCTTTCCCACGGTAAACCATTCAATGCTGTCCTGCCGATCGCGCTAATCTGGATCGCCGCCTTTCTCCGCGATCCCTCGATTTTTTTGCCAACATCGGAAAAGCAAATTCCAGCCTGAGATTTTTTCTCTGGCTGGAATGGCCATTGACATAAATTTGGACCTAATGGCAGCAACTGCCACTATCTGACTTGAAGTCTTCGTATTTGTCGTGATAGCGCATCCAGCCCATTGTGGAGTCTTCGTTTCTGCCTTTTGGCATAAAATCCAGGAAGTTATGCGCACCGATCAGGATGTCGGTGCCTCGTGAATAGCTGGAATAAGTGTGGTATATGTTGCCCGCCGCATCTTTATAAAACACGCTGGCACCTGGCGATTCTGTCCCGGAATCGTGTTTTGCAAACTCGTAATTGTAATAAACTTCATTGTTTTCAATCTGACTTTCGGTGAAGGACACGTGATAGTCATAGTTGAAATCACTGCCGAAAGACGACACCCATTTGAACTTCCATTCCATGCGGTCCTTGAAAGCCAGTAACTTGGAAAGCGGGGCGCGGGATACCGCTACGACGGAAACATCGTGATGGGCAAGGTGCAGATTGGCTCCGTCAATGTGATCGACAAGAAAAGAACAGCCCGGACAGCCCTCTTCCCATTCCGGGGCGAACATGAAATGATAAATGAAAAGCTGGCTCTTGCCATTAAAAAGGTCTGATAACCAGATCTTTCCTTCCGTGCTGTCAAATATATAGGACTTATTGACCTTCACCCAAGGCAGCTGACGCCGCTGGCGGGAGAGTTCGTCACTAAGTCGCGTTAATTCCTTCTCTTTTTTTAGCAGTTCTTTACGGGCGGTAATCCATTCCTCCTGCGTCACAATCCTATGTCCTGAAACGCTTTCATCCACAGTATCAGGTAATACGTCATTCTGCTTTTCCATGATCACAAAGTTTTGTTTTTACAAATCTTGCTCAAAATTACGGCAAATGAGTGGTGTGAAAATGCCTTATTAAGGGGGTATATGAGACAGATTTTTCAAGCCCAATACCCGCCGCCACTTTTTCCCTTATATAACCGCGAGTTTCGTTGTTGGTACGATTCTTTTTGGCTTCTTCTTAATAAAGTTATAGTAGTTAGAGATTAATCACTAAATATATTATCATGAAAGCGTTAAAAGTAAATATCATCACATTAGCAATGTTTAGCTCAACGTTAGCATTTGCTCAAACAACCCCGTCGAGCTCAACACCATCCAGTACAACACCGTCGTCCAGCGCTACCCAACCAAAAACGGTTCCAGGCAGTACCTTGCAGCCGTCGACCTTACCTGGCGCGGCGCAGCCTGGCAGTACTACGCAGCAGCCGGCGTCCTCAACAATACCGGGCAGTACTACTCAGCCGACTACCATTCCGCCGGGCACAGTGCCGGATCGTACCACACAACCAATTAACACTAATCCGGCAAGTACCGTAACGCCATCGAACAATGTACCGCGGACAGGTACGACGGTGCCAGGTGCCAATTCGTCGACGACTATTCCCGGCAGCACAACACAGCCGTCCAATACGCTTCCGAACAGCAATAATGTTCCGGCCACGACGATTCCAGGTAATACAACACAACCTTCAACGGTACCGCGGAGCACAACCATTCCTTCGTCTACGGTTCCCGGAAGCGCTACTACTCCATCTGCTGTTCCGGGCAGCACTACTCCCGGCAGTACGACGATTCCAAGGAAATAAAGGCTTTTGGACATTGAATTATCCAGAAAGCCTGCCGGTTTAAGGCAGGCTTTCTGGCAAACCAAAGGACGGTTTGGCGCAATGCACTTTCCGGATATGTTTATTTATAGAATGCTCAATGCAAGATTAGCGTGAAGATTTAAACCCGGAATTGAAAACATCGCTGCTATCGCGTTCCTGCTCCATTGCCTCAAATTCCTTCCGCGGATTGAACCACTTACTGCCCGCAACATTTCCAATGGCAGTTACTTTTCCATTTGAAATTTCAATCAGGACTTTATTGCTTTTCAGTTTTTCCCAACTGTCGACTTCGCAAATTTGCATGCATCTGAAAAGAAACCTCCCTAAGTACGGTGCATCACAGGATTCCCCTCCATTCATTCCCGACATGAATATTTTATGGCCTCCGAATGAGTGATTGATCCCTTTCAGATTAAGTTCGAGTTCTGCTGTGACATATAATTGCTCATGTATGTATATGTGAACAGCTTTTATTGTTCCGATTTCCATAATGTTTTAGGTCGATATTGGACGTATAGGGTACCAAAAGCATGCCATTTGAAAACGATCGGGCCAAATTCAACTTTCGATGATAATTCGGTAGCAATATAGACGTTTTGAGTAAAAATTGTAGTACTAATATTACGAATTATTTTTACTAAATGTCCAAAGCCTGAACACTTTGTGGAGAAATTCTTCAAAATTATGCGGGATATAGATTTTTGAATTAAGTGTTACAGCTCTGATGATCAGGATATTAATATGCTACTTTGTCTTGAATGTTTGCTAGAGTGAAAAAAAATCCCGGTTTTGTTCATTTTGAATGGTATGCAGCAGCATGAAAGGGTATCCTGTTTATGGATATTAACCACTACGGCAAAATGAAGACGTGCTTACGGAATTCTTTTTTATCGCTTTTAATGTTTTCTTGCTCCAAAGACGATCAGCTTCCCAAACAACCTGATCCGATCGTGAATGTGGTGCCCGTGGATGATCCAGCCATTGAAAGTACCGTAGGGTTTTTTCTGGATAACTGGCGGCCCAAAACCTTTACCGCTCCTGCCTATACTGACGAGAATGTGCCGGATGCAGCCGGGGCAACAGTTACTTTGGATGCATCTTCTGTTATCACGAGGATTCCGGGTGCTATTTTTGGTCAAAATGCGAATACCTGGATGGGAGTTCCTACCACCAGGGCGCAAACAGACATTAGAAACCTTGATCCTCACATCCTTCGTTTTCCCGGAGGCAACCTGTCAAACAACTATTTCTGGAACGCCGGACAAGATGAACCACCTGCCGATTTACCCGAATTTTACGTCGATAAAGATGGTAAAAAGCAAAAAGCATCATGGGTTTACGGACGGACGGATCATAACTGGGAGGTCACCCTGGATAGCTACTATGCACTTTTGCAGCAAACGAATAGCCTGGGGATGATATCTGTTAACTATGGATATGCCAGGTATAGCACCGCCGCAAATCCGGTCGCAAATGCGGCTCATCTCGCCGCAGACTGGGTGCGTTACGACAATGGCCGGACAAAATATTGGGAAATAGGCAACGAGCACTACGGTGACTGGCAGGGCGGTTACCGCATCGATCTGTCGACGAACAAGGATGGTCAGCCGGAAATTATTACGGGCGAATTGTATGGAAAGCATGTCCAGGTTTTTGTCGACTCAATGAAAAAGGCTGCGCGGGACATTGGAAAGACAATTTTTGTGGGTGCCGTGGCTTACGAGAACCTCGCTGAGGCATGGGATAGCCAGACCACTAAAACCTGGAATGCAGGGATGTTTAAAGCCATCAGCAACAAGGCAGATTTTTATGTCGTGCACAATTATTTCACACCGTATGATCAGAACTCCGATGCTTCGGTAGTTTTCAATTCTGCATTGACGCAAGGAGAAAAAATGATGAACTTCATTAAACAGCAAATTCAAACATATGGCGCTGCGCCTAAGCCCATTGCGCTGACAGAGTGGAACATGTGGGCCAAAGACTCCAAACAGCAGGTTTCGAACGTAAGCGGGCTCTTTGCTGTAATTGTGCAAGCGGAAGCCCTGAAAAATAAGTATGGAATGGCTGCCCGATGGGACTTATTGAATGGTTGGGACAACGGTAACGATCATGGCCTTTTTAGCAACGGTGATGAGGGTGGCGGAATTCCCAAGTGGACGCCGCGACCGTCTTTCTATTACATGTACTATTTTCAAAAGCTGCTGGGCGACAGGCTGGTGCCCACGATGGTTTCAGGAACGTCGGCTTCGGCGATAAAGGCTTACGGGTCCACGTATTCTTCGGGCCAGTCGAATGTTACACTGATCAATACTTCCGGGGCGGTGCAGGTGGTGGAAGTTAAATTCAAAAACTTCAATGCAGGCAAGAGATTTTACTGGTATACCCTTGAAGGCGAGAATGATAATGGAGAGTTTTCGCGTAAAGTCAGGATCAATGGAAGCGGGAGCAATGCAGTGGCAGGCGGGCCGTCGGATTATGAAACGATCAAATCCAGATCAGCTTCCACTTCAAAAGGCATCAAAGTGACTGTTCCGGCGCGCGGAGGCGTTTTTGTAGTTATTGATAAGCCTTAGTAGTTCTCATTTACTTTACCGGTTTTTCATTCATCATGGCCTTTTGAACATTTGGTTTGAAAGGCCGTGATGTTATCGGGAGGATGTGGTAAATTAGTGTTGGAATAGTGATGTCATTTCTCCAAAAAATGATTGTATGAAGATACTTCTGATGCTCTGGTTTACTGCGGTTTTTTGTGTGGCATACGCCCAGGAAGACAGGCATGTGTTCCAGGATCAGGATGTTTCGGTCATGGAAGCGAGAAGTCACTATAAGATTTTCGATTCATCCCGAAAGGCCTCATTATCCGCTGCTTCCACTAATTTCGATGTCAAATATTATCGTTGTGAATGGGAGGTTGACCCTGCCGTCAGATATATTAAGGGCACGGTGACGACCCACTTTGTGATGAGTTCGCCGGGCAATGTAATTTCGCTTGACCTGAGTGATGTACTGACAGTTTCGTCTGTCAAACAGCGTGGTAGCTCATTGCCCTTCACAAGATCTGATAATACCATTTCGATTACTTTTCCGGCATCTGTTGCGACAGGGGTAAAGGATTCCATAAGCATTGCATATGAGGGTGTTCCGCCCCTGCTCGGGGACGCGTTTGTGTCCGCCACACATGGCTCAGGCCCAACTCTTTCGGCTGTGATGTGGACATTGAGCGAGCCCTTTGGCAGCAAAAACTGGTGGCCCTGCAAAAACGGCCTGTACGATAAGGCGGACTCTGTGGACATTCATATCACACATCCCGCTGCTTACAAGGCTGCATCCAACGGACTTTTACAAAGCGAGGTGGCGGTGGCGGGTAGTAAAATAAAGACACATTGGAAACACAAATATTTGATTGCGAGTTATCTGGTATGCTTTGCGGTCAGCAATTATACATTGCTCAATCATTCGGTGATGATCGGAGGTACCAATGTGCCGATGAAAACTTACTGTTACCCCGAGAGCCAGGCCTCTTTTCAGAGTGGTACTCAAAACGCGCTTGATGCGATGGTACTGTACAGCAGTTTATTTGGGGATTATCCATTCAAAAATGAAAAGTACGGGCATGTGCAATTTGGCTGGAACGGCGGCATGGAGCATCAGACCAGCTCGTTTATGATGAGTCTGAACGAAGTGCTCGTGGCCCACGAACTTGGTCACCAGTGGTTTGGCAATAAAGTAACATGCGGAAGTTGGGAGGATATCTGGCTCAACGAAGGCTTTGCGACACATTTGTCCAGTATTTACAGGGAAAATAAGTATCCTGTTGCCATTAAAACCACACGCACCAATGAGATCAACACCATTACTTCACAGCCCGATGGGTCAGTGTGGGTCGATGATATAACTAACGTCAACCGGATCTTTAGTAACCGGCTCAGCTACTACAAAGGCTCGCATTTGCTGTATATGCTTCGCTGGATACTGGGTGACGCGACGTTTTTTACTGCGGTCAAAAATTATATCAATGATCCGGCGCTGGCGTATGGTTTTGCTACTACCAATCATTTGAAGGGCCATTTGGAAGCAGCCAGCGGTAAAGACCTTACCTATTTCTTCGATCAATGGTATACCGGACAGGGTTATCCGTCCTATAAAGTAGAATGGTCACCGTCGGGTAATTCTGTGGATGTGAAACTCAGTCAGACCACTTCACATAACTCGGTGAGCTTCTTTCAACTTCCAGTCCCGTTGCTTTTTAAAAATTCAGTCACAGCTGAGCAGAAACTTGTCGTACTCGACAATACTTCCAGCGGGCAGGTGTTCACGGAAAATCTGGGTTTTGCCGCCGATGTGGTCGAGTTTGACCCGGAAGTCTGGCTGATTACCAAGAACAATGTGCTTACAAAGATCTCAGGCCCATTGCCCGTTGTGTTCGCGTCGTTCAAAGCTGAATGCAATGATGGATCGCCACGATTGACCTGGGAAACATCGGAGGAAGTCAACGCTCATTACTTTGAAGTACAGAAGAGCAGCGATGCAGTTTCGTGGAAAATGATCGGCGCGGTGAATGCAGCGGGAGATAGCAAAATCCGGAATGTCTATGCATTCGTGGATACCTCTGTGGGCTCGGAAAAAGGTTATTACAGAATTTTGGAGCATGACCGGGACGGTAAAACCCAGCAGACACGGATCGCTGTGGCTGAATGCAATGTGTCCGCTCAATCTGAGGTTACATTATTACCCAATCCTGTCGGTCAATGTATGCAACTCAACGTATCCGACCAGATTACAGAGCCAATCAGTATTTACATTTATGACATTTCCGGGGTAATGCGTCAGGAGGGGCCGGTGTCCTCTGAGCAAAAATTGATCAATGTTTCCAAATTATCTCCCGGGCTGTACCTTTTGAAATGGACGAGTGATAATCAAAAAGACTCAGGTACAGTCCGGTTTTTGAAAGAATAATTACTTAGAATTGAGTGCTTTATTGACACACTATACAATTATATTATTATGAAACCTTACTTGCTTCTTTTTGGCATGCTACTAGGGCATGTTGCGTATTCGCAAATCGACAAACAAATTTTTAATAACGTCGATAAAATATCCTCGATTGAACGTGAAGTCCATAGAAAAAAATTTAGAGAACGAAAAGAGACAACGCGATTAGGTACGTCTGAAAATTTTGATGTTAAGTATTACCGGACGCGCTGGGAAGTGGACCCAACTGTTAAATATATTAAAGGAGAGGTAACGATATATTTTCAAATGACTGCCGCTGGAAATAAGGTTACGTTTAATCTAAGGGATAGCCTAATCATTTCTTCCATTAAAAATAATAATCAGCCTCTTTCCTATTCCAGAGAGAATAGTTCCTTCGAAGTAAGTTTGCCTATGACGCTTCAAGCAGGAACATTGGATTCTGTAAGTATCTATTATGAAGGCAAGCCACCACTAAGCAATTTTGGTGCATTTGAGATTTCAAACCATATAACAGACTTATCATCCACACCCATCATGTGGACGCTGAGCGAGCCTTACGGGAGCAGTGATTGGTGGCCTTGTAAAAACGATCTTACAGATAAAGCAGATTCGATCGACGTTTACATTGTTCATCCATCCATCTATAAAGCTGCATCCAATGGCTTATTGCAAAGTGAAACATTGATTCAGGCTGGAAAAACTGCTACTCATTGGAAGCATAGATATCCAATTGCTAGCTATCTGGTATGTTTCGCTGTAACTAATTATGTTCAGTTGACAGATCATGTTACGATCGGGAATTCAAATGTATTGATGCAAACATATTGCTATCCGGAATCCACGGGAGCTTTTCAGGCCGGAGCTCAAAAGGCGATCAGTGCCATGATTTTCTTTAGCAACCTGTTTGGTGATTATCCATTTAAAAAAGAAAAATATGGACATGTCCAATTCGAGTGGGGTGGTGGCATGGAACATCAAACGGCTTCTTTTATGGGTGGAATTGATGAAGGGTTAATTGTACATGAGCTGGCTCATCAATGGTTCGGAGATAAGGTTACGTGCGCGAATTGGAGCGATATCTGGTTAAATGAAGGGTTTGCCACTTTCCTGTCGCGTATTTATTTTGAAGACAAAGACCCGCAAAACAAACTTGTTTATCGTAATGGAGTAAAGAATCTTATCACCTCCAAACCTGATGGGGCCGTAATTGTCACTGATGACATGTATGATCTGGCTCGACTTTTTGATCAGCGGCTCAGCTACTACAAAGGCTCGCATTTACTATATATGCTTCGCTGGATACTGGGTGACGCGACGTTTTTTACTGCGGTCAAAAATTATATTAATGATCCGGCGCTGGCGTATGGTTTTGCTACTACCAATCATTTGAAGGGCCATTTGGAAGCAGCCAGCGGTAAAGACCTTACCTATTTCTTCGATCAATGGTATACCGGACAGGGTTATCCGTCCTATAAAGTAGAATGGTCACCGTCGGGTAATTCGGTGGATGTGAAACTCAGTCAGACCACTTCACATAACTCGGTGAGCTTCTTTCAACTTCCAGTCCCGTTGCTTTTTAAAAATTCAGTCACAGCTGAGCAGAAACTTGTCGTACTCGACAATACTTCCAGCGGGCAGGTGTTCACCGAAAATCTGGGTTTTACAGCCGATGTAGTGGAGTTCGATCCGGAAGTTTGGCTGATTACGAAAAACAATGTGCTTACAAAGATCTCAGGCCCATTGCCCGTTGTGTTCGTGTCGTTCAAAGCTGAATGCAATGATGGATTGTCACGATTGACCTGGGAAACTTCCGAAGAAGTCAACGCTCATTACTTTGAAGTACAGAAGAGCAGCGATGCAGTTTCGTGGAAAATGATCGGCGCGGTGAATGCGGTGGGAGATAGCAAAATCCGGAATGTCTATGCATTCGTGGATACCTCTGTGGGCTCGGAAAAAGGTTATTACAGAATTTTGGAGCATGACCGGGACGGTAAAACCCAGCAGACCCGGATCGTTGTGGCTGAATGCAATGTGTCCGCTCAATCTGAGGTAACATTATTACCCAATCCTGTCGGTCAATGTATGCAACTCAATGTATCCGAACAGATTACGGAGCCAATCAGTATTTACATTTATGACATTTCCGGGGTAATGCGTCAGGAGGGGCCGGTGTCCTCTGAGCAAAAATTGATCAATGTTTCCAAATTATCTCCCGGGCTGTACCTTTTGAAATGGACGAGTGATAATCAAAAAGACTCAGGTACAGTCCGGTTTTTGAAAGAATAATTTCTTAGAGTTGAATGCTTTATTGCCAAACTATCACTACATTATTAGTATCACTACATTATCAGTATGAAATCATTGGTGTTATCCGCGACACTTCTGTTGCTTTGTACCTATCATGACAGTTCCGGTTTGGCTTTGAAAACGATCAAGCAAGAAAATAATGCAGCACTAGCGCTTTTGCGGGGCCCATATCTTCAATCCGCCACATCGACCAGCATTATCATTAGATGGAGAACAGACCAGCCCGCTACCAGCCGGGTCAGTATTGGCAATGCGGCAAACGCTTTGACCATTGAAATCGACGATAATAATCTCACTACCGATCACGTGGTGAAAGTGTCCGGGCTGCAAGCTAAGACGCGCTATTTTTATTCAATCGGGTCCATAACTGAGGTTTTGCAGGGGGATGCCAATAACTATTTTGAAACGACACCTGTTCCCGGCGCCATTGGCAAGTACAGAATAGGGGTTTTCGGAGACTGCGGGACTAACTCAGCCAACCAGCTGAATGTACGAAATCAAATGGGTGCGTACCTGGGTGCCAACTACATGGATGCCTGGCTCTTACTCGGTGATAATGCTTACAATACGGGTACAGACGCTGAATTTCAAAGCGGCTTTTTCAATGTCTATAAAGACAGTTTTCTAAAACAAAACCCGCTTTATCCCTGTCCCGGTAATCATGACTACGCCAATACGCTGGCGAGGCAGAATGACCATGCGATCCCGTACAACAACATTTTTAGCTCTCCAATTGCAGGCGAGGCTGGCGGCGTAGCTTCCGGAAATAATGCTTACTACTCATTCGATTACGGCAATATCCATTTTTTATCCCTCGATTCTTACGGCAGGGAAGATAATTCGACCAGGCTTTATGACACACTTGGAAAACAGGTTCAATGGATCAAACAGGACCTGGCTGCGAATGCTAATAAAGATTGGGTAGTGGCATACTGGCATCATCCGCCGTTCACGAAAGGCTCACATGATTCAGACACGGAAACCGAGCTGCTGAAAATCAGGGAGAATTTTATCAGGATACTGGAAAGAAGCGGTGTGGATCTGATCTTGTGCGGGCATAGTCACGACTATGAAAGATCAAAATTGATGAAGGGGCACTATGGCTTAGAAAACTCGTTTGATCCGTCATATCATTTAAGTTCTTCGTCGGGGAAGTACGACGGCTCTGTTGATTCTTGTCCGTATTTCAAGAAATCGGCTAGTAATGAGGGGACTGTGTATGTCGTATCCGGTTCGGCGGGGCAGCTTGGCGGAAGCAAAGCGGGCTACCCGCATGACGCGCTACCGTTTGCAGATGCTACACACGGCGGTGCTACGATGATGGAAGTGGAAGGTAATCGAATGGATATCAGGTGGGTAGGAGCCGATGGTGTCATCAGGGACCAGTTCACAATTGAGAAGGATGTGAACCAGAAACAGAGTCTTTCTATTAATAAGGGAGAGAGTATAGTCCTCAATTCATCCTATATTGGAAACTACATTTGGAGTACCGGTGCAGCAACCAGATCTGTTAATGTTACGCCGGACGTCGATACCCAGTTTATTGTAAAAGACGGTTTGCAATGCCTGAGTGATACTTTCAATATCCAGGTAACCAATCCATTGCCGGTTCGGCTGGTGTCATTTGTGGGGGCGGTAACCAACCAAAATTGCGTTTCGTTGAACTGGCAGACCGCAGGTGAGGAGAACGCTGACTATTTTGCGATTGAGCGGTCATTGAATGGCATCGATTTTAAAGAAATAAAGCAGGTAAAAGCGGCGGGAAATGCCGTTGAAGACTTGTTTTACAACTGGATCGACCAAAATGCAGCTACTCTTGATTCCAAAATACTTTATTACAGACTCAGGGAAGTTGATTTCAATACAAAATCACAACTTTCACGGATCATCGCCGTCAGACTTAACGATCCTGAAAATGTGGATGTGGTTATTGTTCCTAATCCTTCATCCGGGAATGAAACCCAAATTAAATTGATCGGAGCTGAGAGCCTGGAAGCAGAAATCGTTCTTAGTAATTTGTCAGGTCATGTTTTTAAAAGACAGGCTATGACATTAACGAACACATTACAGCCGCTTGCAACAGGAAAACGGAAAGCTGGGATCTATTTCTTGAAAATTAAAACCAAAGGAAGGGATATTATTAAAAAGCTGGTGATTTATTAACCACTCCTAGACAATTTGAAACTCCCGGAATGCCCTGGGGAAGTTTTTACCTTCATGACCCGACCGGCTGAGTTTCACCAGCGCAAAACGCTGCAATAGGTCTAGGTTTCTCCATTGGGTAATGGTAATGTCCGGGCAGTTCCATTCCTGTGCCTTGGAAATCACTTCGTCCGGTATCCGTTGCGTGTAAATCCAGTTGTCGTTCAATGTTTTCAAAATGTTCGGAACCACACCGGTATATTTCACAACGAGATTGTTCACGAAGTTCGCATAGCGTTGAATGTCAGCGGGAAGCGAGCAAGGTAATTCAGCAAGCTGGTCTTTTTCCTGGTAATTCAGTTTTACCCAGTCCGAAAGCTGTAATTTAATGCGGCAGGTATCCAGTTTATATCGTACGATCATCGGTATACACCTCAGGTTGTCCACAAAATCGCTCTCAAATTGAAAGTAATGCGTTTTAATTTCCGGAGTTTTCATCAGGCTGCGGTATTTAATGCGATCAATTTATTCATTTCAACGGGCTGCATTGCTGACTTGGCAGTGTCGCAGGTAGGGCAGCAGTAAGTTCCGGGAAGTTCGTCGAAAAGCGTTCCGGCGGGAATGTTCTTGGAAATATCCCCAAATTCCGGATCGTAAACCGTCAGACAGTCCGGGCATTGGTGGACGAGCTTTGTGTTTTTTTGAATAGTTTTCAGTTCGTCCGGCTCAGTTACTACGGTTCTGAAAGTTTCTTTGGAACGCTGGTTGTTAAATCTGCGGCACAGACGTTCCAGTTGCACCGCCACGTGAATTTTGAAAAGTCCTTTCTCAAACAGCAGTTGGGTACGGCTGTTTGGATTGAAATTTTCAGTATAATAAATGTCATAAACGCTGAATATTGCAAGCTGGCCGATGGTTATCAAAGGGCGTTTTTTGACCAGTATGGAGCCAAAAACCTCTGATTTAGTACGGGTTTGAATACCAAAACACAAGCCAAATGTACGGGTGTCGTTTTTTTCAAAGTATCGGAGCAGCTTATTTTTGAGGATAGCGCCGTCCTGGTTATGATCCTCCGTTTGCCAGGCCAGTTCGTTGGCCGCATGCCTTACGTTGATATTGTGTTTGCCCAGAATTCCACTCCATTCGGCCCGGTACTGGTCAATGATGCCTTTGATTACAAGTGATTTCCAGGGTGTTGTGCATATTTCCCCAATCCTCGTTTTAAGGCATAATGCGCAAATGTCGAGCAATAATTCGATCGGGAACTGCTCGTCTCGACGGTAAAGCCCCAGCCAGGTACGCGATTCGTACCGGTTGAAACCTTCGTAATAAGGAAGTGAGAACGACGGAAGTTCCAAGTCCTGGGCGGCAGGTTGCGATACATACCGTATTTGAGCATTCACTGCGGCAAACAGCGATTCTTCATCATTACATTCACCCGCCAGCATACAGGTTTCCACGGTTTTCGCAACCTTCCCGATTTCATTAGTATATATCAGGTCTTTCCATTTGAAGATCAAATTGCTTTGCTTGAACCGTACATACAAGTACCAGAAATGTGGCTCAGGCGAAGATATAAAATTGAGGTTGCCGGTAAAAAAAGGCGTAAAGCTCTGATTGGAATCTGAAATATTGATTTTTAGCAATGGCTCGAAATCGAAGCTGTCAAGAACAGAATGGTACTCATTCGCAACCAGCCATTGCCCTGTCCGGAACACGTCCTCGCCGCAATATGAGCTTACAATATTCGGATTCCGATCCGTATTGGTCTCATAAATAACGCCTATTTCCTTGAAATTCCGTTCGAGACCACGCATATCCTCATAGTGCACGGTCATGAGCATTTGCTGGCGGGAGCCAAAGCGCACATTGCGCACATTGGCCTGCCAGGCGGCAGATAAAATATCTTTCAGATAACCCGGAGAAGCAATGCCGCCGGGCAGGTTAATTTTGATGTTATAGTAATCTCTCATCGCTTTACCCGTTTGAATGAAGTGTTCATACCAAAGCCGCCTCTGTCATTTTTTCCAAAATGGCCCTTACTTCCGGTCGGCAAGAGCCACAGCCGGTTCCGGCACCGGTTTTTTGGCACAACGTCTGGAAGTCGCTGCAGCCAGCGGTAATGGCATTTTCAAGGTTTCCCTGGCCCACATTGTTGCAGGAGCAAACCAGTTTTCCCTGTAACGGTTCTGCTTTCTGGCTGGCGCGCAACAGTTGCAGGCGTTTTTCAGAAAGTTCGATACCATTCGCGATCAGGTCCCGGAATTCGAGAAACTCGTTTTTATCACCGATCAGGATAGTTCCTACGAGCTTATCACGGTGTACAATGCATTTTTTATAATATCTTTTCGATTTATCAATAAAAACGATCTGCTCATAAGCCGGATCGTTCGCGGGAACGTCGATCAGTCCGATGCTGCATAGGTCCAGGCCTTCCATTTTGAGGATATTCATAGAAGTACTGCCGGTGTAAGGCTGCGAAATGTCGCCCGTCAGGTATTTGGCGATCACTTCCGACTGCTGTTCGGCGGCGAGTGTGATACCCCACATTTGCCCGTTCCACTCAGCAATTTCGCCTGCCGCGTAAATGTCTTTGTCAGATGTTTGCAGGTAATCGTTCACCATTACGCCCCGCTTGCAATCCAGCCCTGCTTCCTGGGCAAGTTCAATGGTCGGAACCGTTCCTATCGCCAGTACCACTACCTGACAGTTGATTTTTCTGCCGGATTTCAGCCTGAGGCCTTCCACTTTTTCGGAGCCGGAGAAGGTGGCGACTTCATCATTGAAATAGATCTCAATGCCACGGTTCAACAGTTCCTGGTACAACAGTTCGCTGGCCAATGGATCCAGCTGCCTCTCCATAAAACGTCCACTGCGCTGAACTACGCTCACTTTAATGTTCATTTCAACAAAAGAAGCCGCCAGTTCGAGGCCCAGGATACCGCCGCCGACAATGACCGCATGCGGATCAGGCTGTTTCAAGAACGGCAGGAGTTCATCGGCATCCATCCGCGACCGCATATTAAAAATACCCGGCAGATTAGGAACGCCTTTGGGCATGAATGCTTTGCTGCCCATTCCCAAAATCAGCTTGTCGTAGCTGTGTTCCAATCCGTTACTGTCGATAATGGTCTTGTTCTTACGGTCAATATGGACAATGCTGACGCCCTTGTGAACAATAATATTGTTTTCTTCAAACTGATCTTCCCTCAATTTAACAAGCTGCTCCCAGTTCTGCGCGCCGCTGATATAGTCAGGCAGCATGACCCGGTTGTAGAACGGATAAATCTCTTTGGAAAAAACATGGATTTCGTCGTCCTGATTCAAGGTGCGGTAGGTATTGATAAAACCTAATCCCGCTGAACCTGCGCCGATAATGATGATTTTTTCAAAGGGTTTTTTATACAAAGCGACTTGTACCGCCGAGAATTTGAAGTCTGGTTCTTTGGATTTTGGGTCAACCAGATTATTGGTCAGGTTATTGGCCCTGCCGAGGTTGCTACCCAATATTTTTCCCCAATGCATTGGTAAAAAGCAAAGTCCGCGCCGCACGTCATCCGTGAGCTGCACTTTCACCCGTACCTCGCCGCGCCGCCCGCTCACTACCACGAGCTGCCCTTCCTGAATGTTCCGGTCTTTGGCGTCTTCGGGGTGGATTTGCACAAAAGGCTGGGGGATATGCTTGTTCAGCTTGGCGACACGACCGGTTTTGGTCATGGTATGCCATTGGTCACGGATCCTGCCGGTAGTGAGTACCAGCGGGAAATCTTCGTCCGGTTGTTCAGACGTATTTTCGTCGGCAACTGCGTGAATTTGCGCCCTTTTATTTTGGGTATAAAACTGATGATCCGTAAAAAGCCGTTTGGTACCAGGGTTTTCACCATAATAGGTTTCCTGGCCAAGGGGCAAAGGCCATTGGATGCTTCTGTTTTTTTGTATCAAATCATAATCTACACCGGTAACATCAATGCTTGTTCCAGCCGTGACGCGCACGTATTCGTCATAAACCTGAGAGACATTCTGGTAGTTAAATGACTTTCCGAAACCCATTTTCTCAGCGAACCGCCAGATAATTTCCGAATCAGGCAGTGCTTCGCCTGGGGCGTCGATGGCTTTGGGTAAATGCGTGATGCGTCTTTCCGCATTGGTCATGGTGCCTTCCTTTTCCAGCCAGGCTGCTGCAGGTAGTACCACATCCGCAAAATGCACCGTATCGGCGCGGTTCGAAACATCCTGAACTACCACAAAACGTGCTTTTTTTAATGCACTTTCAGCGACATTGATATCCGGCATACTGACCAATGGATTGGTATTGATGATCCAGATCGCTTTCAGCCGATCGTCAGCCAGCGCTTCGAACATTTCGGTTGCTGTGAGCCCGGGTTTATCGGCAATTTTGACAGGACTTTTCCAGAAGTTTTCCATTTCCTCCCGGTGCGTCGCATTCAACACTTCCCGGTGCCCCGGAAGAATGTTGGCCAGCCCGCCGGTTTCGCGTCCGCCCATGGCATTAGGCTGTCCGGTCAGTGAAAAAGGCCCATTGCCAGGCTTGCCGATTTTTCCGGTAATCAAATGCAAATTGATCAAAGAGAGGTTTTTGTTAACCCCTATCACGGACTGATTCAACCCCATTGTCCAGAAAGACAGGAAGCCGTTCGCTTTTCCAATCCATTCAGCAGCCTGTTCGATAGCATCCGGCTGGATACCACAGATGTCAGCTGCTTCCTGAATTGTTCTCTGCATAATTTTTTCAACAAAGGCCTCGTACCCATCAGCATGATCGCGGATGAAATCATTGTCCACGTAACCCTTTTCAACCAATATTCTGCCAATGGCGTTGTTCAAAACAATGTCCGTGCCGGGCTGGATCTGCAAATGGAGGTCCGAAGAACGAACAGTATCTGTACGGCGCGGATCGGCACAAATGATCTTTACATGCGGATTGGCGGCTTTATGAGCTTCCACTCTGCGCCAGATAATGGGATGGCACCAGGCAGGGTTCGCCCCGGTAACATAGATCACATCGGCCGCCTCGATGTCATCGTAGCAAACCGGCACGCTGTCCTCGCCCAGTGCCAGCTTGTAACCCACCACCGCAGAACTCATGCAAAGGCGCGAGTTGGTATCAATGTTATTGGAACCTATAAAGCCCTTGATCAGCTTGTTGACCAGATAATATTCTTCTGTCAAGCATTGACCTGATACATAAAAAGCAACCGAATCGGGCCCGAATTTTTTTATAAATGTCTTGAAAACAGCAGCAGTTCTTTCCAATGCATCATCCCAGCTCACTTTTTGCAAAGGCATGGACCTGTTGAGGCGCATTTGAGGATATAACAGTCTGTCCGACTGGTCCATCACGGTGTAATGCAGGTTCATTCCCTTCGAACAAAGCATTCCTTTGTTCGAAGGGTGTTCCTTGTCGCCTTCCAGTGTCAGCTGGCCATTTGTTTCCTTCGTAACCACGACCCCGCAACCCACGCCACAATAGCAGCAGGTTGATTTGAAGGAATTGGATGTCGTTTTCATGATTTGATGATGTTTTTTAGAAACAGGTAGCCGCTCTTCGGCTTGGTTAGTGCGTACGATCAGCGTTTTTGGCTCCGTAGGAGCCCCCCCTGTTTCTAGGAAAAAGATTTGATGTTCATGATTTTTTGGCCCCGGCGGGGCCGCCTGTTTATGTTACGCCTCGGCTGTTTCCAATGCACCGGTTTCGGGCACAACGCTTCTGGTTTTGTCAAAGTTGATCAATGCTACTACTGCGGCGATACATGCTATGGCTACGCCAATGTAAATGAATGCTTGTGAGTAGGAGATAGAGCTGGATTTGAAGAGGAAGCCTGCGAGAACCGCACCTACATTACCTCCCGCACCCACAATCCCGCTCACGGAACCAATCGCTTTGCGGTTAATGAAAGGCACGATGGCGTAGGTAACACCATTGGCCATTTTCAGGAACATGGCGAAGGAAAGCATTGTGATCACCGCTACTGCGATGCTTCCGCTTTGTGCGAAAAGTGCAATACCGATTCCTTCCAGGGCCAGCAACAAAGCAAGCAAACGTCCCTTGCCGATCATTCCGTACTTATTTCCAACTTTATCAGCCACGATACCACCTACTGCACGGGCGAAAATATTCATGAAACCAAATGCTCCGGCGAGGATACCCGCAGTGGCCAATGTGGTGTTGAAGTTCTCAAAGAAGTAAAGCGCGGCGACATTATCGAAGGTAATTTCAATGCCAAAACATGCCCCGTAGGCTAGGAAAAGCGCCCAAGTACGTGGGTCTTTCATTGCTTCCAGCAATGAACCTTTGGTTTTTACAGCCTTTGGGTTGGAGATCGCCAGTTCTTCAAAGTTACCAGCCGGGGTGTCTTTGGTAAAACGGTAGTATACAAATGCGAAGATCAGCAGCATCACGCCGGGGATCACCATGGCAATTCTCCATGCTGACGCAGGAAGGTAACCCAGTCCTACAACACCAGCGAAGATCAGTGGCATAACCATGTTGGTAATACCGCCACCCAGGTTACCCCAGCCACCGGCCACCGCATTGGCAGTACCGACGATTTTCTTGTCAAACATGACCGAAGTGTGGTATTGAGTGATCACAAATGATGCACCAATAACACCGATAGCAAGCCTGAAAAGAAGAAAACCCTCATAGGAATGTACCAGCCCGACTGTCATCACCGGTATGGAACAGATCCCCATTAATGCTGCGTAGGTTTTTCTCGGTCCCCAGGTGTCGCAAAGTTTCCCGATCAGAATACGGGCGACGACGGTTGCGGCAACAGATGCGATGATGATATTTCCGATCTGGCTCTTGGTCAGGCCGAGATCCGTTTTAATGACGGTCATTAATGGAGCCAGTCCGAACCATCCAAAAAAGCAAAGGAAGAACGCCATCCAGGTCAGGTGGAAGGTGCGCATTTGTACGCCTTTGAAACTGAAAATGTTCAACTTTTCAAGCGGCTTATTAGTCGTTTCCATAGTAATAAGAGTTATGAGATTGATGGTTGTTACAGGAAATACTTATTTTTTATTTCAAAAATTCAGGCTTGATATTGATCATCAGATAAGCCCAGTTAGCCATTTTTTGCGGGTCTTTCACACCTTTAACCTGCGCCAGGCTAGTGGTAGGAAGGAACGTGCAGTAGCCGCCCTGGAAGCTGATCGTTTTGGTAAGATTGTAAGTAGCTATAATATCCAGCTCGTTACCGAAGTTGGCCGAGAGCTTTTCATCCTTGGCATTGCGCACCTGTGCTGAGCTTGAAAACTGGTGCAGGTCTGCCTGTAACACCAATTTATCCGAAGCTTTGATTACTGTATTGATATAAAAGTCGGTGAGACCTCCCTTGCCAAAACCATTGGCTGTATAGAAGTAATCCATTTGGCCCCAGAACTTGTGCGGAGTGCCATAAAGGGGATCAAATGTCCTGTTTTTGCTTGATCCTGTGCTGGTTCCGGAAGTGTAGTCAAAGCCCGGTCCGACAGAGAATACCTTGTTCATCGTGTACAACCCGCGTACCGAGTACATGTAGGAGCTCAGGGATGCGCCGTCTTTGTCCTTTCCGGCCTGATAGTATGCATTGGCCGTCAGGTTCCAGGATTTACCCAGTTTGGTTTGCAGGTAAGGGCCTAATGTTACCCTGCTCCAAGTTCCTTTTTGCACTGTTCTTGTACCGGCTTCTGCAACCGCATATTTTTGAAAATCATCCTTTAAAACCAGGAATGACGCCGTTCCCTGTTTCAATTTCTTGCCTAAATAAAGAAATTGAAGCGATTTGTACATCGTACCGATTCCGTTGGTCCCCGCTGCATAGCCACTAGGTACGCCGTCGTACAAAGTTCCGGTTTTGAGCTCACGGTTTTGGTTATACGCAAATCCCAGGTGCGCAGTGAAGCCATTGTTTCCGTATTTTATCAAAGCAGCGTCGTGGCGTCTTGCCTGTTGGAGCCAGTCCAGGTTACCCAACACACGGCTATCGTCATACAGCAATTCCTGTCGCCCGATTTTCAAGGCAAACTCTTTTCCCAGCTTGGTCTGGTTCGTGTCCAGCAGGCTGATCTCGCCCCATGCCTCATGCAACATCAGGCCGTTAAGTCCCTGGTTGGTAATGCGGTTGTTGGTAGATGCATCCTGTCCCCAAACCCTTACGTCTTGTACCGCCACGAAAAACTGTGTCCGGTAGCCCTTGTAACCAGCATTAAGCCTGGTTCTTTGCGAAGTGAAAAAGGCCGGTTTGTCACTTTTTGACAACGGCGAACCCTGTCCGTGCAGAAGTTCTGTCCGGGTTCTCAACTGTCCCGAAGCACTGAACTGGGCGTAGGATGTACGCGGGGCCAGCAGACCGATCCCGGTGATACCCAGCAAAAGGAGGTAAACGGTTGTTTTCATTTTATGGTTGGTTAATTGGAGTGCTTGGTGGTATTCTCAGGATACTAAACTCATACTCTGCAAATATTCAAGGGCATAGGAAGGGTGCAATGCAACCACTTCGCCCAGGATCATGATGGCAGGTGTGCCGATATTATTCTCTTCAACCAGTCTCGGGATCTCCCAAACTTGTCCCATTACACTCTTTTCGTCCGGGCGGGTGCCGTTCTGGATCACTGCCATCGGCAAATGTCCTCTTCCGAAATGTTTATAAAGCGAGCAGATCTCCGTCAGTTTGCTCATGCCCATTAAAACGACTACCGTTGCTTTTGACTGGACCGCCAGTCTGATATCGTCCGAAAGTTCTCCGTTTTGCGTAGTACCGGTGATCACCCAGAAGCTTTCACTCACTCCGCGGCGGGTTACCGGTATGTCGAGGGAGGCAGGTACCGCAATGCAGCTGGATACGCCGGGTATTACTTCGCAGGTGATGCCGTGGTCTCTTGCATATTCCATTTCCTCATGGCCCCGACCGAACACGAAGGAATCTCCGCCTTTCAGCCTCACTATATGCCCGCGCTTACGTGCAAGGCGTACGATCAATCCATTGATTTCCTCCTGAGAGAAGGATGAGCTACCGGCTTTTTTGCCTACGTACATTTTCAATGCGTGCTCGGGAGCAAATTCCAGGATGTCGGCATTTGCCAGTTCATCGTAAAGAATAACGTCCGCATTTTTCAGTGCCTTGATTCCCTTCAGCGTGATTAGTTCCCCGTCTCCCGGGCCAGCTCCCACCAATGTCAGTTTCGCCTCCATCTCTTATATATAATAGGGTGAATATTAGAAATGTACTATATATAGTAAATTGTAACTATATCAATTGTTGGTTCAAATTTAAGGGCAATATTTTATAAAACAATGCTTTTGCCAAAATATATGTTTAGTTTTGATCATAAACACGAATAAAAAATTAGGAAATTGAATAAATGCGATTTAATTTTGACCATTGAAAATTTAGTTAACAGAGGCTTAATATTTAAATAATACAATAAAATAATAATGTATTCACAAATCAATAGTTATTATTTACTATGAACACTACCTCAAACACCCATGTTGTCGTTGTCGGCAATGGTATGGTCGGCTACAAATTCTGTGAAAAATTACTGGGCAGAAAAAAAGAAGGTCAGCAAATTACACTGACAGTTTTCGGCGAAGAGCCTCGTGTAGCCTATGACAGAGTGCATTTGAGTGAATACTTTGCTGGTAAAACAGCAGACGACCTCACACTGGCGGGCGCTGAATGGTATGCTGAAAACGGAATACGCTTATTTCTGTCGGATCCGGTAGTGGACATTGACAGAGAAGAAAAACTGGTTAGATCGCACCATGGACATATAGTTCATTATGACTACCTGGTACTAGCGACAGGCTCAGGAGCATTTGTTCCCTCGATCCCGGGTGTTGAAAAGGACGGGGTGTTTGTGTACCGGACCATTGAGGACCTGGAATTTATTCAGTCCTACGCACGCAAGGCGAAAAAGGGTGCAGTGCTGGGTGGTGGATTACTTGGATTAGAGGCGGCGAAAGCTTTGCTGGACCTTGGATTGCAGGAAGCACATGTGGTAGAGTTTGCTCCAAGGCTGATGCCGAGGCAGATTGACGATGCGGGTTCGCGTATGTTGCAGGGGCAACTGGAAGCATTAGGTTTGCAAATTCATCTTTCTAAAAGTACACAGGAAATTAAAGGTGGCGATTGCATTGAAGGAATGCAGTTTGCTGATAATTCATTCCTGGATGTGGATATGCTGGTGATATCTGCCGGTATTCGTCCACGTGATGAGCTGGCCAAAATCGCAGGCCTTGAAACGCATCCAAGAGGTGGTATCGTGGTGAATAATCAGCTGCAAACGTCTGATCCATCGATCTTTGCGATCGGAGAATGTGCTTTGGCCCACCATATGATCTACGGCCTGATCGCGCCGGGCTATGAAATGGCGGACGTGGTAGCTATGATGCTGACGGGAGGCGAAAAGGAGTTTTTGCCCTATGATATGTCCACCAAGCTGAAACTGATCGGTACGGATGTGGCGAGTTTTGGCGATCCGTTTATCGAGGAGCCGGCTTGTAAAACAGTGCGTTACGAGAATAAAGCAAAAGGTGTTTATAAGAGGATCAATGTAAGTGCTGACGGAAAAACGCTACTAGGAGGGATCCTGGTGGGCGACGCGGAGCAATATAATATGCTGCTGCAAACCTGCAAGAATAAAACCATTCTTCCGCCGGATTCGGAAGACCTTATTTTGGGGTCAAGAGGCGGGGAGGAAGCAGGTGCGGGGGTGATGAGTTTCCCGGACGATGCTTTGATCTGTTCCTGCGAGGCGGTTACCAAAGGTATGATCTGTCACGAGGTAGGAGAGAATGGGCACCAGACCATTGATGCTATAAAAAAATGCTGCAAAGCAGGTACCGGCTGCGGCGGATGCGTACCGATGGTGAAAGACATTATCGCCGGGGTGATGAAGCAAAAAGGACTTTATGTACGGAATGTGGTTTGTGAGCATTTTGAGCATTCGAGGCAGGAGCTTCTGGATTTGGTGAAAATGCAGGGATTGAAAACGTACAGTGCGGTTTTGAATGAGTTTGGAAAAGGTGATGGCTGTGAGGTTTGTAAACCGGTAGTAGCATCGGTACTGGCCAGCTTGTGGAATGAAAATATTTTGCAAAAAGACCGTGCGACGATTCAGGATTCGAATGACCGGTACCTTGCTAACATTCAAAAAGGCGGTACTTATTCGGTAGTACCAAGGATCCCGGGTGGTGAGATAACCCCCGAAAAACTGATCGTGATCGGTCAGGTAGCTCAGAAATACGGGTTATATACCAAAATCACAGGCGGCCAGCGAATAGATCTGTTCGGTGCGCACCTGGGAGATCTGCCGGAGATCTGGGAGGAGTTGATCGGGGCAGGATTTGAAAGCGGCCATGCGTACGGAAAGTCACTAAGGACCGTAAAAAGCTGTGTGGGATCTACCTGGTGCCGTTTTGGAGTACAGGATTCGGTCTCGTTCGCCATTGAAGTAGAAGATCGTTATAAAGGTTTGCGGTCACCGCACAAGCTGAAATCGGCCGTATCTGGCTGTATCCGTGAATGTGCCGAGGCACAAAGCAAAGATTTCGGGATCATTGCCACCGAAAAAGGGTGGAATTTGTATGTATGCGGCAACGGAGGCTCCAAACCACAACATGCGCATTTGCTGGCGACGGATGTGGACAAGGAGACCTGCATCAAATTGATCGACCGATTCCTGATGTTTTATATCAAAACCGCTGACCCGCTGACAAGGACTGCGACCTGGCTCAATAAAATGGAAGGCGGGATCTCGTACCTGAAAGCAGTGGTAGTGGAGGACATTCTGGGGATTGCGGAGGAATTGGAACACGATATGCAAAAGCTGATCGATGTGTACCAATGCGAATGGAAGGAAGTGGTGGAAAGCCCTGAGCTACGGAAACGGTTTTCACATTTTGTAAATACGCCTGTGAAGGATCCGTCGATCTCATTTGAAGAAATGCGCGAGCAAAAGCGGGCCAAAGAATGGGCCTGAGAAAATAAGAAGGTAGTAGTAGGTAATATCTCCCAAACCCCGGGTTTTTCGCCTGGGGACCAAGGTCTAACCAACAAAAAACATGAAAACAATAACTGACACAACAAACCTGGTTACCTGGCATATAGCCTGTCACGTAAATGATATTCCGGAAGATGGTGGCGGCTGTGCCCTGATTGACGGAAAACAAATCGCTATCTTTAACTTCGCCAGAAGGGGTGAATGGTATGCAACCGACAACCAATGTCCGCACCGCCAGCAAATGGCCGTGTCACGCGGGATGATCGGAAGCCAGGACGGAGAACCGAAAGTTGCTTGTCCTTTTCATAAAAAAACCTTTTCATTGCAAAGCGGCCAGTGTCTCAATGACGAGGCTTACCAAATCAACACCTTCCCGGTTATGGTGAAAGAAAACCTGGTGTATATCGGATTATGAGCGAATGGAGAGACTTGATAAACGCGTAGCGGGCAGTCTGACACGGTTTTATGTAGTAGCACTTTGTGTTGTTGCTATGCTGACTATCAGTGGTTTATTTTTGATCAGAAGAACGATCAGTAATCTTAACCACGACAGCCGGGTCGTGAATGTTGCGGGAAGGCAACGCATGTTGAGTCAACGTCTCACTAAGCTGGCAATCCTTAAACTGGAAGGCCGGGAACACCGGGATTCAGTCAGTTTCAGCTCCCTGCTACAATTGTGGAAAGGGAGTAATGAAAGTCTGGCCCATAGAAGGTTACCTGTTGGCAGCGATTTTGTAACCTGGAAAAGTCCGCCACTGGATACGATGTTCCGCGACCTGGCACCGGTTTTCGACAGGATTTACCAGAATTTTCTGCTGATCAACGCGGATACGGTATCTCTGGGCGACAAGCAAAATGCATTGTCCGAGATATTGGCAAATGAACCATTGTTTCTTGCCAAAATGGACAAGATCGTTTTTCAGTTTGACAAAGAAAGCTTTGAAAGACTGGAAAACCTGGAAAGGATTGAATGGATCCTGGACCTGATGACGATCCTGGTACTAATCGCAGAAGGCTTACTGATTTTCAGGCCGGTGGTCAATACCACCAGAAGGGTCGTGAGAATGCTTACAGAGTCGGAGGATGCGCTGCAATTGTCCAACCAAATGCTGAAAGAGGCTAACTACCAGTTGCTGGAAGCCCAGAAGGAGTTGCTCAGGGTGGAGGAAGAAAAATATCAGTTGCAGCTGGCCGAAGACAGAGTCCGGGCCGGGGCATTGATAGAGGGACAGGAAGAAGAGCGAAAACGGTTTGCGCTGGAACTGCATGACGGGATTGGTCAGATGTTGACTGGCCTGAAACTACATGCTGAAAAGCTGAAAGTAGTACAATTTCATGATGAAAAACATCGAAGGAGATTTGAGCAACTGGTTCAACTGATCCAGGATACTATCCAGACGACCAGACAGGTATCCTTCAATTTAATGCCTTCTGTGCTGAGTGATTTTGGCCTGGCGTCGGCATTGCGGTTACTTGGAGAACAGACAGCAGACTCTTCGGGAATAAATATTGAGTTCGAAGGAGACAGCAGCCAGCGCATTGAAATGAGCCGTCCGATGGAAATCGGGCTATACCGGATTGCACAGGAAGCCTTAAATAATGCGGTCAAGCACGCAAATGCGGACATGATCAAGATAAAATTGGAACAAAATAAGAATCGCATTGTTTTGGAAATTTCTGATGACGGAAAAGGATTTTTAATTAGTAATTTGAAATCAGAAGAAGGATTTTCTTTGAACCGTAACGGAATGGAAAACATTCGAACAAGGTCTCAGTTGCTGAATGGGAAGATGGAAATTGTCTCAAAAGTGGACAGCGGAACGAAGCTGAGTATCACGGTTAATTTGTAAATTTTTGTTCCTGAAATATCAAAATGCCCATTAGGATCTTAGTTGTCGATGATCACTCGGTTGTAAGGCAGGGAATAATTACGCTGCTGGAAGACGAAGAGGACCTGCTGATTGCCGGAGAGGCGTCGGACGGCGATGAAGTGTGGGATTCCGTGGAGCGGGTAAAACCTGACGTTATCCTGCTCGACCTGACCATGCCGCGTGTTTCGGGACTGGAAGTGATCAAGCAACTTGTACCCGCTTTTCCCGGTATTAAAATATTGGTATTCAGTATGCATAACAACCCCGATTATATGCTGTCGTCGGCATTGAGCGGGGCTGCGGGCTATCTGCAAAAGGACACAAGCAGGGACGAAATGCTGAAAGCGATCCGAAGTATTGCCAAAGGAGAGCTATATTATCCGCCGTATGCGTCATCGGTTATCATCCGAAACCTCATTAAACAAGTCGGCAGGACTTCGGCTGAACCCGCAAGGGAATCCGAAGAAGCTACGGGCAGCAGCGTCTGGAAAATGATCACACCCCGCGAGCAACAAATCCTCAGGTGCCTCACCGAAGGCATGAGCAGCAAGGATATTGCTGAAAAATTTGACATCAGCTCCAATACCGTCGCGAACCAGCGTGCGAGTATCATGAAAAAAGCAAACGTAAAAAACACTGCAGAATTGATCAGTCTGGCATTGAAAACCAGTCGGTAACAGGTAAATGGCCTGATTTTTATAGTGTCTGTCCAAAGGTCTATTTGATTTCTGAAAACGGAAATCCTGATTTAAATCCATGGATCATGACAGGCAGGAAATTAAAAATCATGTTATGCTGTATCGGGCTGAGCGCAAATTTGTCAGCACAAATCCAAAACAATGGAGTCGTGTTGCCCACCAAACAGGCACAGAAGAAAATTGTGTTCATTGCCGGCCCTGATAGTCACGGGAAAGGTGAGCACGAACATAACGGCGGCAGTACATTGCTCGCCAAAGCGCTGAATGATAATGTACCGGGCGTGAATGCGATCGTGATCCACAACGAATGGCCAAAAGACAGTACCGTTTTGAGCGACGCCGATGCCATCGTGTTGTACATGGATGGGGGCGGCGACCACATGGCGCTCAAACATACCGAGGAGCTAGACAGGCTGATGAAAAAAGGAATCGGGCTGGTTAATCTTCATTTCGCACTTGAAGTGCCACAGGGAGAAAGCGGAAATCGCTTTCTGAGCTGGATAGGAGGATATTTTGAGATCAACTGGTCGGTGAACCCGGTTTGGGAGGCAAATTTTGCGAGCTTTCCCGACCATCCGGTAGCGAATGGCGTGAAACCTTTTGGTACGACAGATGAATGGTACTATCACATGCGGTTTGTCGACGATATGAAAAACGTGACGCCAATCCTGAAAGCGCTACCACCTGAAGCCACATTGAACAGACCTGACGGCACACATTCAAACAATCCGGCTGTTCGGGATGCTGTGATTACCAAAAAGGAGTTGCAGGTATTGGCCTGGGCCTATGACCGGCCGGGAGGAGGCAGAGGTTTCGGTTTTACGGGCGGCCATGTCCATAAAAACTGGCAAAATGATAGTTTCAGAAAGCTGGTTTTGAATGCAATCACCTGGACTGCTCACGTAGAAATTCCGGAAAATGGCATTCAGTCCCCAACCCCGACAGACAGTGAATTGAATGCTTTGACGAAACGGGTTAACTAGGAAGTACTAATGAACTGCTTAACTTGACAAGTTGACAACTTTTGCTATATTTGGTTGTAAATAAGAAAGATATCATGAAAACAATGAGCGTAGGGGAGTTCAAAGCCCATTTCTCACAGGTATTGAAGGAAGTTGAGAAAGGAGAAAAAATAGGGATCACTTTTGGGAGAAAAAAGGAAGTAAAAGCATTCCTGGTGCCCAAAGAAGAAAATAAAGAGCCGAGAAAACTGGGGATTTTGGAAGGGCAGGCAGGATACTTTATGAATGATAATTTTAAACTAACAAGCGAAGAAGAATTTGGAATATGAAGTACTTACTGGATACACACATTATAATCTGGACATTTTTTGAAACCCCAAAACTTTCCGAAAGCATTAAATCGATCCTTTCCAACAAGGACAACGATATTTACGTAAGCTCGGTAAATTTTTGGGAGATTTCTATTAAGGTTAATACCGGGAAAATAGGCCTGGGGAAAATTAGTCCCGAGGAATTACCGGGAATTTGCCTCGAAGCGGGTTTCAATTTGATTGACCTCAATACCACGGAAGCTAGTACTTATCATCAACTCGCAGCTCAATACCACAAAGACCCCTTCGACAGGATGCTGATCTGGCAGGCGATTTCGAACCGGTATACTCTGATTAGCGATGATGACAATATCAAAAATTATACTTCAGAAGGATTGAAAGTAGTCTGGTAAATCCAGTTTTTCAGCCGAAATAGCGTTATTTCCTTTAAAATTGCGGGAATCACTTGCCATTTTATTTTCTTTAACCTTACTTTGTCTATCAAATTAGTAGGATTCTTTCTTGTTAACCACCAACACGAGAGATAACCATAAAATCCGTTTCAATGATGAAATCGATGAATCCGTATTCTTCGCAACGTAATGTTGTGCCTGTGGTGGTACCATTCCCATATTTCCAGTGTGCCCCGGACTCCTGTTGTTGCTGCTAGTCTTCTTTTTCTGAAAGCCCCAGGTTTTCAGATCTGATATTCATTCCTGTTACTCATTATTAAATCTGCATAGTGGTAAAACCATGCGCGGACAAATCCATCACTACTACTTTATAATCATGAAAAAAATTAAATCACTACTTGCTGCGTCAATTTTGTCCCTGGTAGTTGCGCCTGTATTTGCACAGGAATCTGCTGATAACAAGGTAATTATCACCGGCGTGAGGTTTGCTTACCCACTTGTTGAAAAATGGATCAAGGATTATACTGCGGCGAATCCAAAATCTCAGATTGTCATTGAAACCAGGACGATAACTGATCCGCAGAAATATGACCTGCTGATTGAAGCTTATGATCAGGACAAGGCGGTGAAGGAAACACGCGAATACTTGTCGGTTGGGCGATATGCGTTGCTTCCTGTTGCCAATGCCAAGTCTGCATTTGCGAAAGAATATGCAGAAAAAGGCTTGAATGAAAAGACATATAAGTCCATATTCTTTCATGACATTTATGCGGAAAAAGATAAATCCATTACCACTCCTTTTACTATTTATACCCGTTTGCAAAAAGCCGGCGCTCCTTTGACATTCGCGAAATATTTCGGTTACGAGCAACAAAATATCAAAGGAAAAGCCATTGCTGGGGCTGACGAGCATTTGATCAAAGCGCTTTTGAAGGACGAAACCGGTATCAGTTATACCACTCCCGGCCTGGCGTACGATTTGCAATCGAGGAAACCTATCGACGGAATTACGATTATTCCGGTAGACCTGGACGGGAACGGGCGTATTTCGAAAGAGGAGAGAGCATTGGAAAACCTGGATCAGGTTATTGAGAGTCTGGAAAATAACAAGGTAAAGAATGTGCCGGTTGAGTATATTCACTTTTCAATTGACAAGCACAATTCCAATCCGGAAGCAAAGAAGTTTTTGCTTTGGGTGGCAACCAATGCTGTTGCGTCCCATGCTGATAAAGACTTGCACCAGTTTGGTTACCTGAAAGCCGAACCGAAACGTCTGGCAGACGACAGGGAAAAACTGGAAAGATTCGAAGCCGTAAAATAGAGCCCATCTTCTTTGTCTGTACCGAAACGATACTTATTTTACCCGCTTACTTTTAATAGCAGGACAGGACTGTGCGTATATTACTAGGCGTGTATGGTTCGAGGGTAGTGCACAACGGCGGGTTACTTTACCGCTATGACCGGCAAATGGCATGTTGGGCAAGCTGCTGGTACTGTTCCCTGGAAACGCGGTTTTGACAGATCATTGAATGCACCTGCTGGTGGTTTTTATTATGGCGACGGCAAAAATGCGAAGGTGTTTTTAAATGGAGAAGAATTGGCCAATGACTCGATCACTCCCCGCTAACAACGCACGGATTTGGAAATCATGGCGTTCGCTCTCAAAAATGGGTATATTGCTATAATGACGGATCCGACGAATTATACGATGATGAGAATAAATCAAACAACCCCATGATGAGAAAACACTTACTAATTGCTGTCTTAACGCTTTCTATCTCCGGCTTGGCAGGAATATCTGTACAAAGTCTGGCGGGTCCCGGTGACAAGAATGCAAAGAAAAAAATGAACGTACTGTTCATTGCCGTCGATGACCTGAATACGGATTTGGGATGCTATGGAAACACGTTTGTGAAGTCGCCTAACATTGACCGACTTGCCAAAAGAGGCGTGAAGTTCAGCAAAGCTTATACCCAGTTCCCGCTCTGCAGTCCAAGCCGTTCGTCCCTATTGACCGGGCAACGTCCTGATGTTACCAAAATTTACGAGTTGCAAACGCATTTCCGGAAAAACCTGCCGGACATTGTAACATTGCCTCAGCTGTTTAAAAACAACGATTATTACAGTGCACGGGTTGGTAAAATTTACCATTACGGCGTTCCCGGACAGATTGGTACCGATGGGCTCGACGACCCGATTTCCTGGGATGAAAGGGTGAATCCGAAAGGCAGGGACAAGGCAGAGGAAGCATTGATCAAAAACCTCACACCCGATCGCGGACTGGGCAGTGCACTGGCGTGGCGCGCTACGGAGGGTACTGATGAGGAGCAGACTGATGGTATGGTAGCGAGCGAGGCTATCAAAATCATGACCAAGAAGAAAAACGAGCCATTCTTTTTAGCAGTAGGTTTTTACAGGCCACATTCGCCGTACGTTGCCCCAAAAAAGTATTTCGATTTGTACCCTGTCCAAAAAGTACCACTGCCAAAAGAACTTGAAAACGACCTGGATGACATTCCGGAAGCAGCATTGTTTACAAAACCAGCGCACTGGGGGCTTTCGGTAGCGGACAGAAAAGAGGTGCTGAGAGCTTACTATGCAACTATTACCTTCATGGACGCACAGGTTGGAAGGTTATTGGACGCGTTGGATAAGTTGAAGCTGACAGATAACACCGTGATTGTCCTTTGGAGTGACCATGGTTATAATGTCGGGCAGCACGGGCAATGGATGAAGCAAAGTTTGTTTGAAAATTCCGCTCGTGTACCATTGATATTCTCAGTTCCTGGCGGTACTAAAGGCAAAGCTTCCACACGTACGGTTGAATTGCTGGACATTTATCCAACATTAGCAGAATTATGCGGCCTGGTCCCTGGTCAGAAGCTACAAGGAAAAAGCCTGACGCCATTGCTGAAAGCGCCCGACGCGATTTGGGACAAACCTGCTTACACACAAGTCAAACGCGGCCAGATTATGGGCAGGAGCGTGCGTACGGAACGATTCCGGTACACCGAATGGGACGGAGGCATTGCAGGAGCCGAATTGTATGATCATCAAAAGGATCCGAATGAATTTGCTAACCTGGCGAAGGATAACAATTTCATCATTACAGTAAATGAGATGTCTACATTGCTTAAAAAAGGGTACCCAGCTGTTGATTAGAATCTTCTGAAATGTTATTGAATACAAAAACCTTCTTCCGGTTATCAGCCACGGGTATTTTTGCCTTGCTGATAACCGGTTTTGCATTAGCTGCATCTGGCCCGGTGATTACGGCCAAACGTCAGAAAGCTGCAAAACCCAATATTTCCATCGTTGACCAATGGAAATATTGGTATGACGGGAAAGATAGTATGCGCGTCGCGGAAACGAAATCCGTGGCAAACCGTCCTAATGTCATCTTCCTGCTGACAGACGACCACCGATGGGATGCGTTGGGAGTAATGGGCAATAAAATCATTCAAACACCAAACCTTGACGCGCTGGCCAATCGCGGTATTTTGTTTAAGAAAGCCTACGTAACCACGGCTATTTGTATGGTGAGCCGGGCGAGTTTATTGAGTGGGCAATACATGTCGCGGCATGGGATCAACGATTTTAACACGGATTTTAAGAAAGAAGCATTAGCGCAAACTTATCCTGCATTGCTTAAACAGGCTGGCTACAAGCTGGGTTTTATTGGTAAATGGGGCATTGATGTGCAAAATCAGCCGGACTCACTTTATGACTATTGGGCGGCGGCAAAGGAAGGTCAGCCTAAATATGAGCTAAAAAATAAGAGTGGCAAGATCATTCATCATACCGATAGTGTGGGAAAAGATATTACTCAGTTTTTGGATCAATTTGCTGGAAAAGAACCGTTTTGCCTGGCTGTAAGTTTCAAAGCGCCGCACGAGCTTGACGGCAATCCGCCGACATATCCGGTGCAGGAGCGTTTCAAGGATTTGTATAAAAATGTAGACATCCCCGATCCGGTCACGGCAGACACGAAATACTGGAACAGCCATCCCGACTTTTTCAGGACAGACGCCAACATTGGGCGCGACAGGTGGAAACCATTACTATCAACGCCAGAGCTCAGGGCGGAAACGACACGAGATTATTACAGGCTGATTACGGGTGTCGATGAAGTGGTAGGTGATCTGGTATCACAATTAAAACAGTTGAAAATCGACGAGCATACCATCATCATTTTCATGGGAGACAATGGTTTTTCACTCGGAGAACATGGTTTGGAGGGTAAGTGGTTTGGTTTCGAAGAATCCATCCGAGTGCCGCTGATCATTTCAGGAGGAGGATTGTCTGCTAATTTAAAACACACTCAATCGAATAACATTGCATTAAACATAGACGTCGCGCCCACCATTTTATCGCTTGCCGGAGTGCAGGTTCCGGGTTCAATGCAGGGAATGGATTTGATTAAATCTATGCAAAACAAAACTTCGGCGAGGAAAGATTTTTTCTACCAACACACCTTTATGGGCAGCCCGCGGCTACCGAAAGTGGAGGGAGTGGTGACGGGTGATTTTAAGTATATGAAGTATATTGAGCATGGGTATGAGGAGTTGTATGATACTAAAAATGATCCTCATGAAACCGTTAATCTGGCTGGGAACGATGTGTACTCGAAAAAAATGGCGGAATTGCGGAGGCGGTACGAGGAGTTGAGGAAGCAGGTCCGATAATCTACTTCTACGCAGTACGGCCATGTATTTTCCAGTCAATAACGAGGCCGAAAATACGAATTTTTTGCCCTCGTTATTATTCCAAATTTCGGCCTCGTTTTCTTTCAAAGGATTTAATCTGAGTGCTTGGATCGACAACAACAAGCTGGTTCTATTTACGCTGCGACCAATGCGACAGGAAAGTACGCGGGAGTACTGGTGCAAACGCTGGATGGTGGAGATGTGGAACATGGCAGGCTAACAATAAATCAGGCGTAGCGGTACAGTTGCCCATTGGAACTACTGCACCAGCGGGAGTGATCGTGTATGAAGACGGTATCATTGCCCCGGCGTAACGGCGGATGGCAAACCCTAACACGACCATTGTTTTGGTGGAGCGCTACTATAAAGTAAAGTTGTTTACAGCAAAAGTACGGGTATCAATAAAGCGAGTGTTGCTTTGTTGTGGCTGGCTGAATTTGGTTATATCCCTGACGGGATTCGATTCGAAACAAAAAATGCCGTAGACAGATGTTACATGCCTAGGGCATTTTATTTAATCAAAGATTAATAGGCGGCGGCTGCCACCGGTTTCGGTTTTCTGTATTTGTGAAGGTTGATCAGCAATACACTCACCAGGATGACGATCAGGCCGGATATCTGCAAAGGTGTGATAGATTCATTTGCGAAAAAGACTCCTAAAATGACCGCAACCACTGGGTTCACATAAGCGTAGGTACTCACTTTGGTAGCTGGCTGGACTTTCAGCAGCCAAACATATGCACTAAACCCGGCAATGGAACCGAAAGCGATCAGGTAACCAGTTGCCAGCCAGGCATCTGACGGAATGCTGGCAATGTCGAACCGGGAAATTTCACCGGAAAGAATGGCTCCCGGAAAAAACGCAACACCTGCCGCCAGCATCTGCCAGGTGGAATTCACAGTGGCGGATTGGGAAACTGAATTGTATTTTGAATATAAAGAGCCACCGGCCCAGGCCATTGACCCTAGCACGACCAGCCCCATTGCAAATAAGTCACGGGTACTGTTCAGGGAGGACATGGAAACCATAATTTTCTCACCGAACAACAGTACCACACCTGCAAAACCGATCAGTAAGCCCAGAATAGTGGATTTATTAGTCAGGTTTTCGGACCATTTCGGCTTGTCCAGCAACACAAACCATAGCGGCGACATGGATACCATAATGGCTACCATAGCACTTGGAAGGAACTGTTCCACCCAGATAACCACACCGTTACCCACTAATAAAAGCAGTAATCCCGTGATAATGGCGGGTTTCATGGCTTTCCAGGAGAACACATTTTCGCCTTGCAGCACACTCCATCCCAGCATGAGCAAGCCGGCAACTATAAAGCGGAATGCGCCCAGAATAAATGGCGGAAAGCCTGCCAGTGCACGTTGGATGAAGAAATAAGTGGAACCCCATACAATGTAAACCGTGGCGAATGCCAGTACAACCAACAGGGTGGAAGGAGCTTTACTTTCTGTTTGCATGATCGTTTATTTTTCAGGTATGACTAATTGTTGTTCTTCTTTCACGGTTTCCAGCACGATAGTGGTGCGTGTGGATAGTATGTTAGGGATTTTGCTGAAAGAGTTACGCATCAGGCTCATTAATGATGCCGAATCTGCCGTCCGGACTTTGACGAGGTAACAATCCTCTCCCGCAATGTGATGTACTTCCTGCACTTCCGGGATCTTCGCCAGCTCTTTCGCCGTATTGTTGCTGCCCATGCCTTCCGAGGATTTCATGGAGATAAAAGCCAGCAATTTTTGGTGCACCGCTGCCGGGTTCAGCCGGGTAGTGTATTGAAGGATTACATTCTTTTGTTCCAGTTTTTTGACCCTTTCCAATACTGCGGAAGGTGCCATTTCAAGCTCACGGGCCAGGTCTGCATTACTGATCCTGGCATTTTCCTGCATTAGCCTTAGAATGCTAAGGTCAATTTTATCGAGGGTAATTTCGTTTCCGTTCATAATTCTGTAAAGTTATTATTATTCAGAATTAAATTCATTTTTAGTGTATATATAATGTATAATGTTCACGTAAGACATTCTGGTACCTTAAAAGGTTCGGCCATTTGGAGTTTTTTTCTAAAAATTTTTTGAACAGATTTTGAACGGCACCGACTTTACCTCTGAAAGGCAAATATTTTCACATTCAACGCACTTAACGACTTCGTGATACCTATGAAAAATTTTGCAAACTACCTGGCGGTCTTTTTGTTATCATTTCATATTTCAGTGGGGCAGATCGATAAAAAAGCGACGCGGGAGACGCAGGCGCTCTATAAAAATCTGATGCTATTGAGTAAGAACCATATTGTGTTCGGCCACCAGCATGCTACCGAGTATGGACACGGCTGGTCGGGTGACGAAGAGCGCTCGGATGTGAAATCGGTAACCGGCTCACATCCTGGGATTATTGGCATCGATTTCAGCGGGTTATCGGGACGTCCGGATGCCGATATTGTGCGAACAGCGGAGGCGTTGCGTAAGAATGTGGTGGATACTTACAACCGAGGCGGTATCACGACAGTTGCCTGGCATTTCTCCAATCCTGCGTCAGGTGGCGGATTTTACTGGAAAGATTCTGTTTCTACGGCTTCAATGGCATTGATCAAGCCCGGCGGATCGCATCATGAAAACTATAAGCAGATATTGAAAACGGTTGCTGATTTTGCCAATTCAGTAAAAGCTAACGACGGTACGCTCGCTCCGATGATCTTCCGGCCCTATCATGAGTTCGATGGTGACTGGTTCTGGTGGGGAAAGGGTCATACTTCGCGGGAGGACTTCATCGCAGTGTGGCGGTTTACTGTTTCGTACCTGCGTGACAGCCTGAATGTGCACAATTTTATATACGCATTTTCCCCGGACAATAAATTCAATTCCGAAGCCGAGTTTTTGGAGAGATACCCTGGCAATGAATGGGTTGATATGGTAGGGATGGATAATTACGGGGATTTTGGCAGGGATGGAAAGTATAATCTGGCCGCCGGATTGAAGAAACTGAAAATTGTTTCAGATTATGCCATCAAGGCAGGAAAGCTCGCTGCTTTCACGGAAACCGGCCTCGAAAGTATCCCGAACCCCACCTGGTGGACTGAAACGCTTCTCAAAACATTGAAAGCAGAGAAAATGTCACTGGCTTATGTGCTGGTATGGCGGAATGATGCCAAGAGCCCGACGCACTTTTACGCGCCTTTTCCGGGTCAGGTCAGTGCCGACGACTTTGTGAAGTTTTACAACGATCCTTACACGCTCTTTGAAAAGGATTTGAAAGACATTTATAAGTGAAACTCGCTAGTCTTGGGATGCTCCTCCGGCATTCAGTGGGTCACTTAATAATTCGAGTACCCAAGAATATGATCCAATGCCATTGCTCAGGAAAACGCATCATGCCGAGTGGATGGCAACTTCTGATCACATTCAAGCCTGTGGATATTCCTTTCGATAACTGATTCTTACCGAAGGGTAATTATAGTGCTAAGTAACTGTAAACGTGGTTTTTGTCGGAAATGCATTTGATTATTATTGCGATCAATAATCAAACTAAATGTATTTTTTATGGTAAACCGGTTTTCTATGCTCAGACTTTCCATTATCTCATGTTTGAGTTTTCTTTCACTACTGCTGTTCAGTTTTTCCTGTGCAGATCACGTAGTACCTACCAATCCAGTTCCTGCGCAAATCAAAACCTTGGATGCCTTTAGAAGCATTGGACAAACAGGTGCAGAGGTTAGTAATTTTGGGGTGCAGTTTGAGAACCTGGGTAACATTCCTATCACCGAGTATGGAGTGATTTTCGTTCATGGCTCTTTGGTAGCCACTCCAACCATGAATAATAGTGTCAAACTTATTATCGCATCTCCTGCTGATCTAAATCAGAAATTCAGAGGCGGGCCTGGCCTTCTTTTTGCGCCAGTAGAACCAGTGATCATGTTCTCTTACCGGGCTTACGCAATGTTGAGTAACGGAAGCGTAGTTTTTGGAGAGGTTAAAAGTGTGTCTTTTGCACAAGAATGAGAGGGAGTGTTACTTTTTAAAAATAACGGATGTGCATTAAACAGCGATGTTGATGCACATTTTTTTTGTTGAATTCTCGCCAATGATAACTCCTAAACTTAAAACCACTGTAAAATATTAATTGACAGACTTCCCCGCGTTCAACGACCTTTTCTGACTAAATTGGGGGCATGTTCAAGCCTGGCAATACAATCAAACTTCTGAGAATACCATTCTCGTTTTTTCTGCTGCCGCTGTTTTTGTTTGCTTATAGTCAGGCAGAAACGGTGATGCATCATCAGGCACTATTTTCCTTTCTGATCATCCATTTACTCATCTATCCCGCCAGCAATGGCTACAATAGCTACATTGACCGGGATGAGGAGAGCATTGGAGGACTCGAAAAGCCTCCTGCACCAACCATTCACCTTTTTTATCTCACGCTTTTTCTGGACATCGCCGCAACCTTTCTGGCTCTTATTTTCGTAAATACATTGTTTGCAGGTTGTCTGGTCCTATACATTGCAGCTTCAAGGGCATATAGTTCGCGGCAGATCAGATTGAAAAAATACCCGGTAATCGGTTTTTTGACCGTTGTCATTTTTCAGGGAGCGTTTACTTATTACATGTCGATCGCAGGTATTTCCGGAAATGCATTGGTATTGAACCCGGAGAATATATACGTGCTGCTCGGTTGCTCTTTCCAGATCGCGGGCGCATATCCGCTCACGCAGGTATACCAGCACCGGCAGGACCTGAAGGACGGGATTACGACATTGAGTTATAAACTCGGATATATCGGGACTTTTCTGTTCACGGCATTGATGTTCGCACTCTGCAATGTGTTTTATTATTTGTATTTTACGTCCAGGGACCTTGGAATGATTTTTTACATTATCCAGGTGTTCTTTGTGCCGATTGTAGTTTATTTTGGCTACTGGTTTTATCTGGTCAAAAAAGACACCGGCCAGGCCAATTTCCGGAACACCATGCGGATGAACTGGATAGCGGCAATTTGCATGAACAGTTGTTTCATAGTTCTTATTATCATTAACAGAAACCCTTTGAGTTACCTAGCAGCTATTGAGACAGCCGTTCCCGACTACGCGTATTCACAGGAAAGCCTCACCGCTTTTTACCTGAAATCAACGGACGATCTAACGAATAAAAGGAAGATCAGGATAGTCGCCGGGAAAACCGGGATTGATACGAGATATTCTGTGATCCCTGATTTTGATAAAGAACCGGAAGAATATACTTTTTTTAACAAGACTGCCTCGCTTCTGCCCGAACCGAGCCTGACGCAGCGAATGCAGTTGTATCAGCAACATGCTACTAAACTTTCGAAAGCCGCTATTGAAAAAATAGGGGGTTTCGAGGACATCAAAAAGGATATTACTCACCTGATCACGGTTACTTGTACGGGCTTGTTTGCACCTGGCCTGGATGTCGAACTCATGAGGGAGCTTGATTTAAATCCTACTATCCAGCGTAGTTCCGTTAATTTTATGGGCTGCAATGCGGCGATTATTGCATTGAAAAACGCCGATGCGATTTGCAAAAGCGAGCCGGATGCCAAAGTCCTGATTGTTTGCACAGAACTTTGCTCCATTCATTTTCAGAAACAATATAATGACGATTACCTGCTTTCTAATTTGATTTTCGGGGATGGCGCAGCCTCGGTACTCGTTACTTCTAAACCCGCAGGCAACTATTTGCATCATGTAAAGATCAATTCGTTTAACTCGATGATCCTGCATAACGGATATTCTGACATGGCTTGGCGCTTATCAGAGACGGGCTTTATCATGAACCTGTCGTCCTATGTGCCTGATTTGATCCGGAAAAATATTAAACCCATGCTGCAATCGGTTGGTTTAAAGCCGGATGATTATAATCATTGGGCGGTACATCCGGGCGGAAAACGGATCGTCGATGATTTTGCCGCTGCATTGGAGCTCGATAAATGCTTTTTGGCCCCGACCTACAATGTCCTGAAAAACTACGGTAACATGTCTTCGCCGACTGTACTTTTTGTTTTAAAAGAGGTTTTGGAAAAGGCCAAACTTGAAAACAGGGGCAATAAGTTATTTGCAGCCGCCTTTGGCCCCGGGCTAAGTATTGAAACCATGCAGATGCAATATGTTTAGTTTCCGGAGCAACGAAAAGGAACTGCTGGATCAGGAAGAAATTCCGCCGGCTGACCTTTACCGGAACCTGAAAGAACTGGATTTTATCAATCACTGGCTGGGAGGCTACAACATTTCATTCGCGGCTTTAAAAAGGGTTTTTCAAAAAGACAGGCGCTATATCGTCGTTGACATTGGCTGTGGGGGCGGGGATACGCTGAAACGTATTAATGTTTGGAACAAAGCCGCGGGATTTGAACTGGAACTTTACGGCGTTGATATCAAGCCCGTTTGCATTGAATATGCGGAGAAAAATCTTGGTAGTGAGCCCGTTCGGCTAATTTGTGATGACTATCGGAATGTATTTGATCATTTACAACACGCTGATATCATTCATGCGTGCTTGTTCTGCCACCACCTCACCGAATTTCAACTTGTTGATCTGGTGAATTTTGCCTTAAAAAACAAAGCTATTCTGGTCATCAATGATCTGGAACGCAATCCATTGGCCTATTATTCAATTAAGTGGCTGACGCGTCTCTTTTCCAAGTCCTATCTGGTGAAAAACGATGCTCCGTTATCTGTTTTGCGTGGCTTCAAAAGAGTGGAGTGGCTGGATATTCTGCAAAAGGCGGGGGCTGAAAAGTACTCGGTACGTAACAAATGGGCATTCAGGCATGAGGTAATTGTATATGGAAACGCAAGCTAGAACCTACGAATGCGCCATCATTGGAGGCGGTCTGGCAGGGTTGTGCCTGTCGATACAACTGGCCGACCAGGGTGTATCCGTTGTATTGTTCGAAAAAAATCAATACCCATTTCATAAAGTCTGCGGGGAATATATTTCGATGGAAAGTCATCACTTTCTTGGGAGTCTGGGTTTGCCTTTTGAGGATCTTAATCTGCCAATTATCAATCAGTTAGGGGTTAGCAGTGAAAAAGGTTTTATGCTGAATGCTGCGCTACAAATGGGCGGATTTGGGATCAGCAGGTATAGTCTGGACGGTTTCTTGTCCCGGATCGCGGCTGAAAAAGGAGTAACCATTCTGCAAAACTGCCGGGTGACTGGCGTTAATACGGCGGAAAAGGGAGACTATAATATTGATAGTAACCAAGGGTGTTATACCGCTGAAATTGTTTGCGGCAGCTACGGAAAATATACACCGCAGTTTCTGGCCCAAAACGATCTGAGTCTTCACCAGTCAGCTGGTTCGGCTAATTTTATTGGTGTGAAATATCATATCAAAACGGATTTGCCAGCCAATCGCATTGAACTACATAATTTCAAGGACGGCTATTGCGGGGTTTCCAGGGTGGATAGTGATCAATACTGCCTATGCTACCTGACCACCGCCCAGAATCTGCGGGAAAATGGCAAGGATATCAAAACGATGGAGGGTAATGTACTTTTCAGAAATCCTTTTCTTGAAAAATATTTTACCGAATCCGAATTTATTGATCCCAATCCGCTGGCTATCAGTAATGTGCAGTTTGAAAGAAAACGTACAGACACGAATGGTATATTCCTTTTGGGCGATGCAGCCGGCTCTATCACGCCGCTTTGTGGAAACGGAATGAGTATGGGAATGCGCGCGTCGAAACTGCTGGCTAACGAACTGGTTCCCTATTTTGCTAAAAAGCAAAGCAAGCAGCGTGCAGTCGAGAATTACCATCGCGCCTGGAATGAAGCTTTTAGCAGAAGAATTACGGCTGGGTACTACCTTCAAAACCTGTTGGGCAAAAGAAACACCACAGATCTGGCACTGAGATTTTTAAGTAAAACGCCAGGATTAATGAACAGACTGATCGCGCTTACCCACGGCGATCACTTCTGAATCGGCTGGTAGAGAAGATTTTTCAAGAAAAAATTCAAAGAGAAAAGTGTTCAGAAGTAGCATCAGCATTCCGTAAAAAATATCTTCGAAGGGAATAGTCAGCAATCTTATCCCAATGTTTTCTGCATTGTTATACCAGACAATGGGTTCGTCCAGTCCGGTACCAGTCAGGATACCATTCACTATGAAAAAGGGAATGAGCAGAAACAAATGCGAGAAGTAGAACAAGCTCAGCCATTTGGCTTTCACTATCAATTTTAGAAATAACAGAAAAATAGTGAGCCCTGCTGCTGTATAAGACGTGTAGTAGCGGTCGAAACAGGTTATAGCCAGGAAAATACATGAAGCAAGGAACAACCCGGTTATAGCTGGCTCAGATTTAAGACGATAATTCACCCCGTAGTAGATCCGGAAGCAGTAATAGGTAAACAAACAGGCATAGGGAATGCAGATAAAGAACAGAATTTCCTCCACTGGAAGGTGGAAGAGATAATGGCCTGTCAAATATTTAGGTGTAAATCCCCAAACACCTATCTGTGTGAAAATGCTGTCCCAGATTACAAACGGGATGGTCGAGAGCAGGATCGCCGGCCATAACAGATGCCACTTTTTGTAAAGAGCAATCCTGGGGTGGAACGAAAACAGCAACGGAACAGAAATGGCCGCGAGATCAACGATCAGGTATAAGTAATTCATTTGGCTGTTGAATTTTTCGCCTCGCGGAAATATTTCAGCGGTACCCACAACATTCCAAAACACTCTCCCTGATGCTTGCCCAAATGCTTGTGATGCATTTTATGTGCTCTGCGGATCGCCTTTAAATACACGGAATCTGTATTTCGGAATATTTTGAAACGCTGGTGAATGAAAATATCATGGACTAAAAAGTAAGTAAAGCCATAAATCGTGATGCCCAACCCAATCCAGAACAGGTAATTGAAACCCTGATTGATCCCCAGTAGCAGCCCGAGGATCCCCGGAGTTGCGAAAATCACAAAGAAATAATCATTTTTTTCAAAGAAATCGCCGTCGTCACGCTGGTGGTGATCGTGATGAAGAAACCACAAAAAGCCGTGCATAAGGTATTTGTGTGCGATCCAGGCCACGCATTCCATTCCAACAAAAGCGGCCAGGACAGTTAATGTATTGCTGATCCAGGGAGTCATAGAATGTGTAGAATCGCTGTTTTAAGTTTTGAAATTAGCTACGAACGCAGCTTGATCTTGTCTTCCACCTCGGCCAGGCATATCTTAAACCATTCGGTATACTGAGCGGGATGGGCAGCCATACCCGCCTTGATGTCCTGAATTTTCATGTACCTGAAATTGCTGACTTCGGTTGTATTGATTTCAGGTTTTGCGTCCGAAATACCCCAGTAAACGTGGTCTAACTCGTTCTCCGTTAGTCCATTTTCAAGATTGACACGATATTGGAAGCTGAAAAGAAAGCGCAGATCGGCATGGATGCCCATTTCTTCATGCAAACGTCTCACCGCGCCATGATGTGCCGACTCGTTGGGAAGTGGGTGGCTGCAACAGGTATTGGACCACAGGCCTTCGGAGTGATATTTGCCGAACGCTCTCTGTTGCAGCAACATTTCGCCTTTCGAATTGAAAATAAAAACAGAAAATGCGCGATGCAGCGCACCTTTTTGATGCGCTTCCAGCTTAGGCATGAGCCCAATCTCGACATCATGTTCGTTCACCAGGACTACTTGATCGTTCATATAATAATGATGTGGGTTTAATGGCTAATAGCCCAAACAATGGCATTAGTAATCAGTACAACAAAAAAACGTCATAAAAGGTCAAACTGATGCCTTAGCAGTGAGCGAAACATTAATCCAATTTTATTATAATCCGGTATTCTGATCCTGGCGTTCATCACTTTATCGGGAGGCGTCTCTTTGATCCGCAGATACAATTTTTTGTAATAATAGTAAGCCAGGTAAACGCCCCGGCGCGAACCAGTCGGTAAACCTTTAATGCCCACCAATGCCAGTTTGAAATCTTCCTCGATTTCACGTTGAATGTTTTCTTTATCTGCTTTGGAAAAATGATCGAAGTTAACACCTGGGAAATAGGTGCGTCCAAGATTTTGATAGTCGGCCTTTAAGTCACGGAGGAAATTGACTTTTTGAAATGCTGCACCGAGTTTCATAGCATAAGGTTTAAGCTCGTCGAACAGGTGACTGTCGCCCTCAGTAAAAACTCTCAAACACATTAAACCCACCACTTCGGCTGATCCCAATATGTACTCGTTGTAAGAATCGGGAGTGTGTTCTTTCTGGTTCAGATCCATTTCCATACTTTTCAGAAAAGTATCGACGAGGCTCCATTCAATGTTGTAAGCGTGCACCACATGCTGGAAACTGTTTAGTATAGGATTAATGCTGATCCTGTCGGCAATCGCATCAATGGTGTCATTTCGCAGTTTGTTGATCAGGAAATCCTTATTATAATCGTGAAAGCTATCCACGATTTCATCAGCCAGTCTGACAAATCCGTAAATTCCATAAATGGGTTCGTGAAATGCGGGTTTAAGAAAGTAGATCCCCAGCGAAAAAGAGGTGCTGTAAAGTTGTGTCGTCTTTTTGCTGCAAGTGGCCGATAAATGATCGAAAAGCGCTTTCATGATTTATCTTTTAGGAATTTAAGTACTTCGTTGGCTGCAATTCTTCCTGATATAATGGACGGCGGGACACCCGGGCCGGGAACGGTCAGCTGGCCGGCGTAAAAGAGATTACCCACCTTTTTACTTTTGAGTTTCGGTTTAAAAATGGCCGTCTGCATCAGCGTGTTGGCAAGCCCGTAAGCATTACCCTTGTACGCATTGTAGTCGACAATAAAATCTGAGACCGAATAGCTTTTTTTGTATACCACATGGTCCCGTATGCTGGCTTTTGTAAATCGTTCTAGTCTGTCGATGAGTGTATTGTAATATTTTTCACGAATTTCTTCGGGATCATCCAAATCAATGGCGATGGGCATGAGAATGAACAGGTTCTCGCTTCCCTCGGGTGCAACTGACGGGTCGGTTTTGGATGGGCAGCAGACGTAAAACAGCGGTTTGGCGGGCCACTTTTTGGTTTTATATATTTCAATGGCATGCTGTTCAAAATCCTCATCAAAAAACAGGTTATGATGTTGAAGAGCTGCTATCTTTTTATTGATACCCAAATAAAAGATCAGGCAAGAAGGTGCGAACGTCCTGCTCTGCCAGTATGAATCGGGGTATGACCGGTAGGCAGGTTCCAGAAGGGATGATTCAATGTGTTGATAGTCAGCGCTGCCTACTACGGCATCAACCCTGGTGGCTCTCCCGGCCGAGTACACGCGGGTGATATGCCCGGCTTCAATTTCCAGCTTGTCGACATTTTGGGATGTTACAAAATTCACCCCCGCATTTTCAGCAATCGTGCGGAATGCGGTAGCTACTTTGCCAAAACCACCCATAGGATAAAATGTGCCCTGTTTTAGTCCCGAAAAATTCATCAGACTGTATAAAGCAGGGGTGTCTTTCGGCATGGCGCCCAAAAAAAGCACGGGAAATTCGATCAACGCGAGTAGCCGCGGATCTTTGAAATACCGCCTGACGTGCTTACTGAAAGATGTGAAAAGTTGCAGGCGCAATGCGTCCCTGAACAGTTTAAAACTGAAAAATTCGGTGGCTGAATGCCCGGGTTTGTACACCATATCCTGCATTCCGACCAGGTATTTGAACTCACCTTCCGCAATGAATTTCCGTAGACGTTGTGCGCTGCCACTTTCAATCGCCTCAAAAAGCGTGCAGATTCCATCGAAATCAGCCGGAATGTCCATGACTTCATTCTCGCCAAAGATTACTGCAAAACCAGGATCCAGTTGTTTCAGCTCATAAAAATCAGCCGTTGTTTTGCCAAAAAGATCATAAAAGCTGTCATAAACGTCCGGCATCCAGTACCAGCTTGGACCCATATCGAACGTAAAACCGCCTTCGCTAAATGTTCTCGCCCTACCTCCCGTCTCCATATTCTTTTCGAGTACGGTGACCTGCTGGCCATGTAATGCCAGGATCGCCGATGCGGCCATTCCTGCGAAGCCGGAGCCTATTACCGTTACATTACTGCTTTTACTCAATATGCCGGAAGCGTTATTTTGCATGGTTTTGGTTAAGAATTTCGATCAGGTTTTCAATGCTGGCAATCTGCGTGACTCGTTTTCCGGCATTGGCGGTTTTGGCTTGGTCATAAGAGCCAGAAATGCAGATACACATATCTTGAAAATCTGAGGTAAGCTTGTCTAGCAATGTATCTATCTGATCCTCAAATTGATTTCGGACAAAAAAGGAATAGATATGTGTAGGCTGGCTCTGCTTCACTACCACAGCCAGGTCCTGATAAGGTACCCTCGCGCCCAGGTAAATCACCTGCTTACCGTATTGCCGAATGAGGTAGCTGGCAAAGAGCAGCCCAATCTCGTGATCCTCTTCCTCATTCAAAAAGAGCACCCATTTTTGATCAGAACTGGCTGGTAGCGGTAGCGAATCAATGGCCGCAAACAATTTTTGACGTACCAGATTCGATAAAAAATGCTCCTGAGAAGGTAACAGATCATCCTTTACCCACATGAGCCCGGTGCGCACCAGGAGCGGGTAGAGGATTTTTTCGTAGGTTTTTTTTAATCCCAATCGTTTGGCTGCTCCTGTAAACAGCTCATCGAAGAGCGATACATTAAATGTGGCTATGGCGATCAGCATCTGATTGATGATCGCTTCAATATGTAGGTCGCCCTGAAACGATCGAGCAATAATTTTGTCAATTTCGTCTGCGATCTGCGCTTTGTCCAGCTTGCTGATTTTCGAAATTTTCATTCCCTGGTTTAGCAACGTGCACACATTCAGTAACTTTTTGATATGGTCATCATTATAATACCGGATGTTGGTGTCTGTCCTTTCCGGTGTGAGTAGCCCATATCGCTGCTCCCATATCCGTATAGTATGCGCTTTCATATTGCTGATTCGTTCCAGGTCGCGGATAGAGTAGGTTGACATATTTTGTTTAACGTTTTTCAAAAATAATTAAACAAAATTATTTTATCTACTTTTTGTAGGAAAATTAAAATTTGCTGCTACTTTTGATATTTAAAATATCTTATGTTTGATTTTTAAAATATCAACGGTTATGGGATCTCAGGTAATTTTTTGGTCGGTCAATATTAAGTTCCTTCGTTTACGTCAGCGGCTAAGCCAAGAGGCGCTGGCGGAGAAGCTGGGAATCAGCAGGGTAAAGCTAAATGCCCACGAAAGTGGCAGAACAGCGAACCCTACGATCGACGATCTGATCAATTTCTCTGAATTTTTCAGGATGAGCATTGACAGTATCCTCAAAATGGACCTGAGTAAGCTTTCCGATCAGAAGATCCGTGATCTCGAAGAAGGCAGTGAAGTGTTCATGAAAGGTGATCAGATCCGCGTTCTGGCCATTACTGTTGATAAGGAAGAAAAAGAAAACATTGAATACGTACCGGTTCATGCCAAAGCCGGATACCGCTCAGGGTACAGTGACCCGGAGTTTTTAGCGACGCTGCCACGGTTTAACCTGCCTACTGTTCCCAAGAATGGTACCTTTCGGATGTTTCCTACTGTCGGGGACTCCATGCTTCCGGTTCCCGAGGGTAGCGATATTATCACGCGATATGTACAGGACTGGACGTCTATAAAGCCGGAAACACCTTGCATTGTCATTTTAAGAGGCGATCAGGATTTTGTTTTCAAGCAGGTGACCATTAACAAGGATGGGACTATGCTTTTGCAATCATTCAACAAGCAATATTTCGCTTATACGGTGCCAGTATCGGAAGTGATAGAGGTTTGGGAATACTACAGTTTCCACAGCAAGGAACTTCCTGAGCCGCAGACGGATATGCAGCAATTGATGCGAATGTTGCAAGAGATGCAGAATGAAATTAAGGAGATCAAGAAGAAGTCAGGCTCCAAATAATTGTATGCTATGAAATGTAGATACTTGAAATTTTACAATTTGCCGAGGATTTTATTTCAGTATTTTCATTATCATCGAAACGCTATTAAAGCAAAATGGAAGACCTTTTTGTAAAATAGTAGAGATATTTTGTGCGGGATGACACTTTTTTGAGCAATTTGTGTAGAAATAGTGTCTGTTTGTCACGGTAACTAAATTTCTAGGAAGCGCTAGTTAGTTTTTAATACGAGGAGTGCTATATTCGTAAAGTACAATTTCGGTATTTTTTTGACCCCCGGAATTTGCCTGGTAACCCCAAACTTCCGCAGATTGGTCACAAAAAAAATGACAAGTTTTGGGTGTATTCTACCTTCGTCGAGTTAATAATCACTCGACATATGAAATTTACGAAACTTCTATCACTTTCACTTTTTACTGCTGTTGCCCTAACTTTCGGACAGGCAATGGCACAGAGCCCGACTTCTGCCTCTCTAGGCTTTAATATTTTCGTCAAAGGAGATGTTACACTTAATTCGAATGAAACAGAAGGCCCCATTGCAATAGGGGGAAACTTGATTTCAAATCAGCACCAGATCAGTTTTAATAAAGATCATGGTGTGTTCTTCGTAAAAGGTGCTTCGATTGGCCTTGCGGTTCGCGGCGGGGTGAAACTCAACAGCGGAAGTTTGCAGGTGAACGGAACCAACTACGTAAAAATCGGCCAGTGTGCTTCTGACGGATCGGTCACTACAAACCTCAAAACCTGGTATAAAGACAATAACAACGCATCTACTAATATTCGCATTACGGCGGACAATGGTGCAGGCTACGATCAAACTCCCAACATTCACATTAACTCACATCCCGATGCCTGGGGAAGCCCTGATGTAAGCGATAGCTACAATCCGGTTTGTGAGAATGTGTTTGGCACAGACGATGCAAGTAAAATTGATATCGACGGCGCGTTCATTAAGATGATCAAAAGATCCAACCAGTTGAAAGAAATGGCGGACAACCTGCCGATTCTCGACCAGAACGGCAACGAGATTCCGGGAGCTTTAATAGGACCTTATCTGGATCCGAATGCGATCGGGAACAATCCTAAAATCAGGGTTAATCCAAATGCAGTCAATGTATTGACCGTTTCGGCAGCGGTTTGGAACAAAATTGGCAATACTAACATTGAAGGCATTCCTTCCGGACCATCGTTAGGGACCAAAACCTACACAGGTCCTTTCGCACTGATTATCAACATCGTTGATTTTCCTACTTTTAGTGCCATGAACGGCGGAAGCACGAAGATCAATTTCCCAAGTGTGGGCGGTCTTTCTGATCCACAGGGTAGCTACGTGATATACAACTTTCCGGACGCAACCAATACGCTTACATTGGGTGGTGGAACACCCATTCACGGGACGATTTTTGCGCCTTGTGCTAATCTGATTAAAGAGAACAATGGTAACATCAACGGCCAGATCATCGCGAAAAGTTACATTCATAATGGTGACGAAATTCACTTCTGGCCATTTCTGCCTTCAATTCCTGAACCTGCGGAAAAAAAGATTTCAGTAGTCGCCAACTCAAAATGTTTTAAAAATGCGCCGTACCTTGACTATGTGATTACGCCTGCAAACTTTGATGCTACTGGCAAGAAAGCTAAAATCGAATGGATCAATTCCGAAGGAAAAGTGATCCAGGAAGACAATGACAGGGATTTGTCGGGTAGCATACTCTTCCCCGGTGCAGCAGTGGACGGCGATGGAAATGGTATGGCCTGGCCTGGATGGGTTAAAAACGGTAGCAAATGGGAGGAGACCGATGATCGTAACGGGTCCCTGCGCATTTTGGGTGCAACGATCCGCGTTACAGTGGATCCCTGGACAGTAATCAGCATTACCTATCCTGAATCTGAGGGGACTTGCTACACCAGCCCTCCTCCGGGATCGACATTGCCGGTAACATTGGCGAGTTTCACTGCCAGCAATGATAACTGCGATGTGAAATTGAAATGGGTGGTGACCGAATCGAAGGATTTCTCACATTTTGTGGTTCAGCGCTCTACTGATGCAAAAACTTTTGTAGCTGTGAGTCGCATCGATTACAGTGCAAGCAAAAGCGAATACAGCTTTAAAGATTCCCCCTATTCATCGGAAACTACTCCTTCAAGATATTACTACTATCGTTTACAGCAGGTTGACACCGACGAATCGTTCGAATACAGTGCGATCCGCAGCGTAGAGGCAGGGCAGTGCGACGCGAGACTTGCGGTGGATTTTTATCCAAATCCAACACAGGATGTGGTGAATGTGAAAAGTTTCTCTCCTCTGAAAAAGTTTGAAATACTGACTTTGGGCGGAAAACGGGTGTATGAAATGCTGCCCGGCCAGAACCAAACAGAATTAAAAGTGAATGTCCAGGCTTTTGCTCAGGGTTTATATATCGTGAACGTGGTGAATGCGGAAGGAAAATATTCCTCCAAAATCCTGAAAAAGTGAGAGTCTGATCTTATATAGCGTTATGTGAAGCTTAAAACTGTCGGCCATTTTGGTTGGCAGTTTTTTATTTTCAAACCAGTTTCCGGCCTTTCCACATGTATTCGCTTTGCTGCGCGACCAACCCAAAAAAGCAGACATAAAACGGATAGAAAACCTGGGTAACGGGGATATACCAGACCGACTTGGGTTTTTGAAGAAACTGTAACACCGTGCCCAGAAATAACCATTCAGGCAAGCATTTCAGCGCGGCCAAAATTAGAAAGGCGTTCAAAGTGATGTGGCCAGAGAGAAGCAGCGGACCGGTGAGCAGGAATGAAAAATTGCTCATAAAGATATAGAGCGCTAAAATAAGTGGTGTGCGGCTTTGATAGTGCTTCCATTTGCTAGCCCATCTTTTTCGTTGCCGAAAAAACCCCGCCCAATTTTTGTGAGGTGAAGTGCTTACGACCGCCTGTGGATTTTTGAGAAAATGAATGCTGCCGGGATACTTTGCGGCAATTTTATGCATTAAAAATTCGTCATCGCCGGATGCAATGTGCCGTACGCCGTCAAATCCGTCGACTGCCAGAAATGCTGCCTTCTCGTAAGTCAGGTTGGCGCCGTTACATAATGACGGATATCCAGCCGAAATGGCGCTCGCCCCGCTGCCGATCAGGCTTGCGAATTCGACAGTTTGCAAATGATCCGTCAGGGAAGTTTCTTCGGAAAAGGTAACCGGCGCGCTGATCAGCCTGGCACCTGTCACTTTGTGGCAGGTAGCGATGGCTTGGAGCCAGCCCGGTTGTACACGGCAGTCACCGTCGGTAGTGACGATCAGATTTCCTTTTGCGCTGCCTATCGCCGTTTCGATCGCCCTTTTCTTTGGCGAGCTCGTAGCGATGTCAGGCAATGATATCAGCCGAATGTTGCAAGCTGCATGTTGACTGATATCGTTGACGACCTTGGCCGTATTATCCGTAGAGCTGTCATCCATGACCAGTACCTCGAATTGCGAAAATGAAAAGGATTGATGGGCCAGATCTTGCAAGAGTGCACCGATATTTTCCTCTTCATTCCGAACCGGAATAATCACGCTGATAAAATCAGGAGAGTTAACCGCTGAGTCGCGGAAACTTTTTATTTTATTCCAAAAATAAGTAAGCCACAGCGTGAATATGGCATAGCTCACTATAAAAACTACAATGACAGGAAGCAGCCAGGAAAGAAGGTATTGTTCGATCATCGGTTCCGTTTCAATTTATATTTCCAGATCAGAAATATGCCGATCAGGATGGGGCCTAGCACATTCACGATCCAGACCATAAAGGTAGCTGCAATGACTTTCTCTGCGGGAAGACCGTAGGAAGCAAACACCAGCAGTGCCGTAAATTCCCTTAAACCCAGGTCGCCGAGCACATTTACGGCCGGGATCAATGTTTTGGCAAGAAATATCAGCGAAACGCAGGAAGCTAATTCCAATGCAGGTATAGGAAATTCAAAGAGGGAGAGTGCGAGGACAAACTGCGTCAAAAATACAAGGTATCGTAAGCTGCCATAGAAAGCCGACAGGCTGAGTTCTTCGCCCGTGTATGCACCTATGATGCGCAGGTAGGAGTGGATTTTTTGTATTGTCGAATTTTTTGGGTGCCAGTCGGTGAGCTGCCTCCTGAATGCAACTGCCAGTACGCCGAGCAGCAATATCGTGATGAGCAGAATGCTTAGCATTTGCTTCGCAGCGGGTGACAGGGCGAGTTTTTCCTGCAAATGAAACCATCCTACCGCGCCGGCAGCCACGGAAATGTAGAACTGAATGCCGTTGGAGACGATCGCGGCTCCGATCGCTTCCAGCCGCCTGTCCGACTTCAATGCTGCCACCCGGCCAATCGTATCGCCAAGCTGCGCAGGTGCCGCGACGCCTACCGCGAGGCCGGTTAATGTTCCGCGAAAAGCATCCCAAAAGCTAAGTACTGCTACTTTTTGAGCTAGTTTCTGCCATTTCAGGCTTTCTAGCGCCCAGTTTGCAGGGACGAGGAAAAGCATGAATGCAATGATAGGGAAGTGGTCTGCCGTGAGTATGCTACCAAATACATTACCGACGTCAGAAATGCCTTTTTGTTCGTTTGTAAATGTCCGGTAAATGTAGCTGAGGATCAATACCGTAACCGCCAGCTTGCCCAGCCAGAGCAGGTTTCGCCGGTTTCTTTTTTCTTTTGGAGGGGAGAGTTCCTTATCTTGCACCATGATTAAAATGCAGCAAACCGAAGCTACCGAAAAGGTGATTATTGGAGTAGATCCTGGTACCCAAATCATGGGCTACGGCGTAATTTCGGTCAAAGGCCAGCAAATTTCTTTGGTTCAATATGGTGTGATTCATTTGAGCAAATATACTACCCACGAGTTGAAGTTAAAGAAAATCTTTGAACGCATTACCCAGCTGATCGAGGATTATCTGCCGGACGAAATGGCTATCGAGGATCCTTTTTATGGCAAAAATCCTCAATCGATGCTCAAATTGGGACGGGCGCAGGGCGTGGCGATGGCAGCTGCACTGGCCAGAAATATACCGATCGTTGAATATTCCCCAAAGAAAGTAAAGCAATCCGTGACCGGCAGCGGGAGCGCGTCCAAAGAGCAGGTTGCCTACATGCTTGAAAAGATCCTTAAAATGGAGCTAAGCAAGGAATTCATGGACGCAACCGACGGTATCGCGATAGCCATATGTCATCAGTACCATGCCAATTCCCCGGCAACAATAGCAACAGGCTCTTCCAAAAAGTCGAAAAAAGGAGGTTGGGGCGCGTTTGTAAGCGAAAATCCCAGCCGTGTGAAATGACCCTATTTGGCCATTTTAAGCGATTTGACAGTACTTCCTGCTTTTAACTGATAAATGTAAATTCCTGAGTTCAGCTGGTTTCCATCGACTTTGGCAAAGTGCCAGCCTTCTGCTAAAAGCCCTTTTTTCAGTTCCGCGATTTTTTGTCCCCGTACATTATACAGGTTAAGAATGGTTTCCTCGGGCTGCGGTAGGTAAAAGGCGATTTCACCCGCAGCTGTTACCGGGTTGGGTGTGTTTTGAAGCAATGTAATTTCAGTAGGACGGTTCAATGATACCGGAACTACACTGGACTTTGTCTGGCAGCCACCCCGATTGGTAATGCTCACGGTGTAATCCCCCGACTGGTCAGCAATGATGGAGGAAGTGGTTGCATTGGCGATATCCATGCCGTTCCGCTGCCACTGATACGTCAGTCCGGCACCTTCGCTGGTGTTTAACATGACCTTGAATTTATCGGTTGCCACCATCGATATTTCGGCAGGCGTGGCGCTATGAACGGTAAATGCTTTGCTGATGTTGCTTGCGACCGCCGGATTGCTCGTTACAGTTTGGAGCGTGTAATTGCCTTTCAAGATAGACTCTGGAAGTTTGACCTGGAACACATTGCCGTTTTTCGAAAGGGCTGGTACCATCGTAATTGCGCTGCTTTCAGTATTTTTTAATGCAAATGTGGTCTCATTGTCTTTGGCAAAAGTGGAATTGGAAGTGATCGTCACGTCGGCCACATTACCTGCGCAATAGTCCGTTTTCGGTTCAAATCGCTGGATTTTGTTTTCTTCGAATGTGTGAATTTCGCCGCCGCTGGTCAGTATCAGGAGTTTATCATTGAAAATGGTGAGGTCAAACGGCTCTTTGAAAAAGTTAAGCCCGTCCTGGTAAACATTCAATTTCTGATCAATGTAAGTGATCAATGCATGGTTTTGAATGTCCTGGTCATATATCGTGTAGGAAGCCAGGTACATTTCATTTTGTTTCCCAAATACCAATTTTCGGATCGGATACGCTGAAAAAGCATTCATGATTTCCCACCGCTGCAAATCGCGGTTCAATTTTGCGACGCCCCATTCTCCGAAAGCGTAGCAGGTCTTTTCGTTATCAAAAGCCAACCCGGCCAGCCCTCGCCAGTTTGCAAAAAATGGCTGGGTCGACCACACGTTATTTTTGCTGGTCCATACGCCGCCTCCTTCCATCACCGTCCAGATCTGCTCATCCTGATCCATAGCAATGCTGACGGATTTGTTGCTTTGCAGCATTCTTTCATCAAAAAATTCCCACTTCCCGTCCTGAAAATGACCCACACCTTTATTGGATGTTTTGAAAAATATACCATTGTTTTCGGTAGGCATGATCGCGCTGTATTCATCCATATAAAATGCCTCAGGCGACGTGAAGCTTTCAAAACTGTTGCCCGATTTCCGAACCAGCTTATTGACCTGATCGATCATATAAACATCCCCTTTTTTGGAGACGCCGAAGAAATTCATGATGTTAGGGCTTTTACCATTTGATGTAGAAGACAGGTGTGGCTGCCAGGTTTTCAGGTCACTGGATGAGTAGTAGCCGCTGAAAATATCATATACAAATAGCTCAGAACCAATGTTGTAAAATCTGTTTTTGACAAAGTTGCTGTTGGCATAATGGGTCGCCTGCAGATTTTGTGAAACCACACCAAGATACTCAAAACGCTCGTCGAGGTAGCCTGTCGTAAACTGGCCCGTGGACCAGCCTGAGTACAATTTCGGTGCCCATTGCACCATTGACCGCATATAATAGGAAGTATTTTCAGCCAATGTCGGCTGGAAGAGCATTTTGTTGGAGTACCACTGGTTCAGGTCATTGGAAACAGTGGTGCCGGTGTAAGCGATATTTTTGAAATCAGGATCAGTTGCAATCTCCATTTTACCTGTAATACCTTTGTCATGGAGCGTAGTTTGGAATAAAAGCGATGCCAGCAGCGGTTTGCTTGATGTTTTTTCGACCCGGTTCAAGCTCCATAAGTCGGCGCTCCATGCTTGCGGTAGGTAGGAAACAGCGGACCATTTACTCCAAGTATTGCCGCTATTGACCCTGAAACGCGCATTATAGAGTTTGTATTTTTCAAAAGTCACAGGGAGCGAAAATGTCTGAAATGCGTGAGGGGTGGCGTCGAGCTGCCAGCTGTAAACTTTGTTTTCATAATAATCCGTAACCTCCACTTCATAGGAGCTGATATCGGTGTATTTGTGAAACATACCACTCACTTTTCCGTAGTTGTCAACCGCAATTTTCAATAATAATGGCGGTTCACTGTTGTTTGAAAAAGGTGAGATGGTGAAGCCAACCGATGGAGACCATCCTTCCGCACTGAACTGGTTTTCGGTCCGGTAGCGTGCAAAATAGGAGCCCTCGCTTTGGCCAAATGATTGGAAATAAGATTGTTTGATCAATGTATCTTCTACGATCTGGGTAAATGCTTCGTCCTTTGCGATCTGAAACCTGTAATTTTCGACGCGCAGCGATGCGTACCATTCAAATGAAGGAGTATTGTTGACAGCTCCCGGATCGAGATTATTCAATGTGAGCAATCCGGAACGGGTTGGTTTTTCATTGAAAGCGCTGAGCTTGAAACTGGGCTGTAACTTACCTTCGGCATAGTCGCGCATCAGGTTCTGACAAAGCGGATGAAAGCTCAGTACCGAGCGGCAATAGGACATGATCGAACCGTTGACACCTTCGGGATATCCATCTTCACATTCAGCATTGGTGGATTCGAGATTGGTGCAGCGGTCAATAGGGCCGCCCGGCCAGTAGCAGCTGTGCGTATGCGGGGAGCCGAGGGTATGGCCAAGCTCGTGACAAAGCAAATCGACTGATACTGCATTGCCTTCCGGGCGCGGGAAATTGGAAGAGCACATCCGGTAGCCACCATAAAACCAACCATCCCTGCACGATAAACTTACCACAGCGTCTCTTTCCTCGTGCCGGTTGGAGGTCCAGTAGTTGAGGACATTGCTGAAATAATCACCGTCCTGTTCCAGCGCGTAAGGCTCGGGTTTATCCCAGATATAAATAAAACTGACGGTGAGTTTGATGTTTACATCCCTTTCAAAAACGTCGGACGCTTCCTGAATGAACCGGTATGCTTCTTTGGTGATCTTGTCTTTGTCCCCGCCGTACAATAAGTAGGTTTTGTAGTTAATGTCCAGCGCAATTCTGTATTCCAGCTTTTCTTCCGCGCCGAGTCTTGCCTTCGTCAGGTCTTTTGTCTTTGAATATTTGGCCAGGTAAGATGCAGCCAGTGAATCATTGGTGCCACAGCTGGGAGGGGTTTTCTGGCCAAAGGCAGGCCCCAGCAGAAGCAGGAGAAAGAGAGCGAGCAACAGCTTGTAAGCGGTATATATTTTCATAATTGGTTCAAGATAGAGGAGCGTTGATGTGGTACTATTCCCTGTACTCTCAGGACAATATTAATCGGGGAAACGTTGCAGCCGTTTTAATCATAACATTAAAAAAATTTAATGGTACTAATCGAATAAATGTTTCGACTAATCAAACGTTTGTTTGAAAAAATCAAACGATCGTTTGATTTTTATTTTTTGGCCTTTTATCTTTGTGCGGTCATTGACATTCGAAGTAACCATAGCCTTGTTAATGAGATAGTTAAATGGAATACAGCGCAAAACAATTGCAGATTATAGAGGTCGCGGAGCGGTTATTTTCCCAAAAGGGTTTTGCAGGGACTTCGGTAAGGGACATTGCACAGGAGGCAGACGTGAATGTCTCGATGATATCCTATTATTTCGGTTCAAAGGAAAAGCTGATTGAAGCATTGTTCGAGATCCGGATGTCGGAGTCGCGTTCGAGATTGGAAACGCTTGTCCAGAGCGAGGATCTGAATCCGATCCAGAAGATCAACATGCTGATTGATAATGCGATTGACAGATTGATGGGAAACCAGTGCTTCCATAACATTATGCTGCGGGAGCAACTTTCGAGCGAAAGAACGCCGGTTATATCGGATCATATCAGGAATTTGAAGTTGCGAAACCTGGAACTGATGCAGCAACTTGTCCGCGAAGGGCAAGAAGCTGGGGTGTTTCGCAAAAACATCGATATGAGCCTGATGTCCACGACCTTATATGGCACGATTAATTATGCGATAGCGACACAGGAATTTTACAGAAAAATCAATGATCTGGAAAATATGGAAGAGGAGGAATTCCAGAAGTATCTCCGGAAAAGATTGAGCCAACACCTTAAAAGTTTATTTAAATCGACAGTTACAAATGAACACCACATCGAAAACTAAAAGAATGGTTTCTGTGGCTACCGCGATCGTCTGGATTGTGGCCACGGCTCATTCATATGCCCAAACCACACGCACAATCAAGTTGGAAGAAGCCATTGAAATGAGTTTGAAAAACAGCAAACAACTCAAATTAAGCCAGACGAATGTTGATATGGCCGGTTTAAATATCCGCCAAATCAAAGAGAACCAGCTGCCTACTTTGAGTGTATCGGGCTCTTATTTAAGGGTTAATACGCCAAACATTGACCTTAAAATCAAACAAAGCGGAAACGATAGCACCGGAAGCTCGGGCGGTACGCCGGCGGTACATCAGGCGATGTATGGCATGGCAAGTGCGTCATTGCCCCTTTTCTCAGGTTTCAGATTTAAGTACGGCCTGGAATCGGCACATTACCTGGAACAGGCTGCCAAACTGGACGTCGAAAACGACAGGGATGCGATCATTCAGAACACCGTAGCGGCTTATAGCAATCTTTATAAAGCAAAAAAATCGGTTGACCTTGTTTCAGAAAACCTGCTGCGGGAACGTCAGCGTGTGGAAGAATTTACAAACCGTGAAAAAAACGGAATGCTGGCAAGAAATGACCTGATGAAAGCAAAACTACAGGAATCGAATGTTGAACTGGCGCTTTTGACGGCCGAGAATGATCTGAAAGTGACGACGATCAATATGAACCTGATCCTGGGAATGCCGGAAAACACTGCGCTACTAGCAGATTCTGCCAGTTTTATCACATTGAAAGAAGAGGGCAATGCAGGAGAATGGGAGCAAACGGCTTTGACACACAGAAAAGACATCGCTGCCAATGGTATCCGCCAGAAAGCTGCTGACACGGATATTAAAGTAGTAAAGGCTGATTTTTATCCAAGCGTCGCGCTGACAGCCGGATATGTCGCATTGAATATTCCGGGAGTGGCCATGATTCCGAATGCAGTGAACGCTGGTATAGGTTTTAAATATGATATCGGCGCATTGTGGAAGTCGGGCGCGAAAATGGCGCAGGCCCGGACGAAAGTTTATCAGCTCAAAACCAACGAGGAAGTGCTGCTGGACCGTATTCACCTGGAAGTCAATACTGCTTATTACAATTATGTGTTGAGCAAAAGGAAAATTGATGTGTATGCCAAAGCAGTGGAGCAGGCGAACGAAAATTACCGGATTACCAAAAACAAGTACGATAACAGCCTGGTAACCACCACCGAACTACTAGACGCAGACGTTGCCCAGGTTCAGTCCAGAATCAACTACGAAACCGCCAAAGCAGACGCTATAGTAGCCTACAAAAAACTAGAACAAACAGCCGGAGTAATCAACTAACCATCGCACCGGCAAACATTCATCGCACCGGCGACCGGTCATTCACTAATTCAATCATTCAGTCATTATATATATGGAAACCAACCAAAACACATCAGCAACCGAGGAAACTGCACCTAAAAAGAAAAATTACCGCTTCATTATTATTCTTGGTGTATTGATCGCCGTAGGAGGAAGCTGGGGTTTTACAAAGTATAACCACGGCCTGCACCACGAAGAAACAGATGACGCACAGATAGATGCCAATATCAGTCCTGTAATCCCAAGAATATCAGGCTATGTGACAGCCATTAAAGTAAAAGACAATCAGTTCGTGAAAAAAGGAGACACGCTGATCGTACTCGATAACCGCGATCAGATCATCAAATTGGAACAAGCGAAAGCTGCTTATGCTGGTTCGGAAGGAAGCCTTGTGGTTGCCAATGCGACTACCAATGCATCTGCGGCGAGCGGAATTACTTATGAAGCAAATGTATCCATTGTAGAAGCTCAGATCGAAGAAGCGAAAGTGAATGTGTGGAGAGCGAACCAGGATTTCGCGAGATATGAAAATCTGATCAAGGACCATTCGATCACACAACAGGAATTTGAGCAGGCTTCGGCTGCCAAACAAAAAGCGGAACGTCAGCTGGCGGTGCTGGTAGCACAGAAAAATGCAGCGGAACGTCAGGCGAAGGCTGCTGGCAAGCAAACACGCGCTACTTCTGTACAAACGAGCGTAGTAAATGCTAACATTAAAGCACGTCAGGCTGAGATCGATAATGCAGAACTGAACTTGTCATACACTGTGATCACAGCTCCGACTGATGGCCGCGTTTCCAAAGTGAATGCACAACTGGGACAGTTTTTACAGGCAGGACAACAGCTTTTCAGCATTATTTCAACGACAGAGCCCTGGGTTGTAGCCAATTTCAAGGAAACACAATTGACCAAAATGAAGCTGGGCCAGAAAGTTCGCATACACGTAGATGCTTACCCGGATCATGAGTTTGAAGCAAAAGTAGCGTCATTTTCACCTGCTACCGGAGCACGTTTTGCCCTGCTGCCTCCTGATAATGCGAGTGGTAACTTTGTAAAAGTAGTGCAACGCCTGCCGGTAAGAATTGAGTTTACACAAGCGCAGGATGAAAGAATTTCAGAATTACGTCCCGGAATGAACGTGTTCGTAGATGTAGAATTGAACTAAGGATCGGAACTTGATTCTAAACCAATATTAAATGGAATTACAGGAATCACTCGTCGAATACGGCTCGCGCAGGGTCATTATCACGATCACAGCCGTATTGTGCGCATTGCTTGAAATCGTGGATACCACGATCGTCAATGTAGCGCTCAACGACATGCGCGGGAATTTGGGCGGTACGTTGTCAGAAGTTAGCTGGGTGATCACGGCCTATGCCATTGGTAACGTGATCATTGTGCCTATGACTAGCTGGCTTTCGCAACAGTTTGGCCGCCGGAATTATTTTGCTGCCTCCATTATCATTTTTACCGTGGCATCATTTCTCTGCGGTAATGCAGATAACATCTGGGAACTGGTATTTTTCCGGTTGATCCAGGGACTTGGCGGAGGTGCCTTGCTGGTGACTGCTCAAACACTGATCACAGAGAGTTACCCACCCGAAAAGAGAGGAATTGCCCAGGCTATTTATGGTTTGGGAGTAATTGTGGGACCTACATTGGGTCCGCCGCTGGGAGGTTACATTGTCGATAATTACAGCTGGCCTTACATTTTTTACATCAATATTCCTTTGGGTATCATTGCGGCCATGCTTACGCTGCAATTTGTAAGAAGCCCGAGATTCTCAGTGAAAAAGACAGCCAGTGAAATCGACTGGTGGGGAATTGTCCTGCTGGCAGTGGCTGTGGGCTCGCTTCAATATGTGTTGGAAAAAGGACAGGAAGAAGATTGGTTCAATGACGAGATCATTGTTTTGCTGACAGTTACGGCAGTATTTGGCTTCTTCTTCTTTATCTGGCGGGAGCTTACTTACAAAAATCCGATCGTGAATCTCAGGGTACTGTCCAATGGAAACCTTCGGGTTGGTACCATCCTCTCATTCATATTAGGTTTCGGATTATACGGTTCCACATTCATCATTCCATTGTATACCCAGGCCACATTAGGCTGGACGGCTACGCAATCGGGGATGCTGATGGTACCTGCGGCGATTGTGACGGCGATGATGATGCCGGTCGTGGGTCAGCTGCTGCAACGGGGCGTGAAACAACAGTACCTCGTCGCGCTGGGAATGATATTCTTTTTCGGATACAGTTATTGGGGATACCTGATCCTGTCACCGGATACTGGCAGCGACGCGTTTTTTAATATGTTGATCGTGAGGGGAATTGGTCTTGGATTATTGTTTGTACCCATCACCACACTCGCCTTATCGACATTGAAAGGCCGTGAAATCGGCGAGGGAGCTGCATTCACCGGGATGATGCGCCAGTTGGGCGGATCGTTTGGGGTAGCGGTGATCACCACCTTCATCGCGCGGCAGAATATGTTTCACCGCAATGATCTGGTTAGTAAGCTGGATATTAACAATCCTGCTGTGCAACAACGGGTTGAGGGCTTGCAGCGTACTTTTATGGGAAAAGGAATGACTTCCGACATCGCTTTGAAAAGCGGCTATAAAATGCTTGACTTTACAGTCTCCAAGCAGGCGCAGGTGATGTCGTATATGGATGTGTTCCTGTACCTGGGCGTGATGTTCCTGATATGTGTTCCATTCGTTCTCTGGACCCGCAGCGGCAAAACCAAAGTCGATGCCTCGGCTGTACATTAACATGTTTTAAGTGTAGTAGTAATATTGAAGAAGCTTTCCTGTTCGGGGAGGCTTCTCTTTTTTGTATTTATCTGGTTAGCTACCTACATTGCTTTGAAAAACCTTCATCGTGCAATTAACAAACACTTCCAATAACTGGTGTACCAGGGCGATAACGAAAATTGAGGCGGATTATCAGCGATCGGCGGATACGCATTTGATTCCGCTGATTTTGCCAGCTTTTCCGGACATTGATTTTTATTTCAAAGACGAGTCCACACATCCCTCCGGGAGCTTGAAACACCGCCTGGCGAGGTCGTTGTTTTTATATGCCCTTTGCAATGGCTGGGTTCACGAGGGTACTACCATTGTGGAGGCTTCCAGTGGCTCTACGGCTGTTTCAGAAGCGTATTTTGCAAGATTATTGGGTCTTCCTTTTATTGCTGTGATGCCTAAATCCACCAGTCAAGACAAGATCCAGGCCATTGAATTTTATGGAGGGCAATGTCATTTTGTCGATCATCCGGCCCAGGTTTACGAAGTTTCAAGGCAGATCGCCCATGAAAACGACGGCCATTTTATGGATCAGTTTACTTATGCGGAACGAGCGACTGACTGGCGTGGTAATAACAATATCGCAGAATCTATTTTCAGGCAAATGCAGTTTGAAGCCTATCCGGTACCCACCTGGATCGTAACCGGCGCGGGCACGGGCGGTACCTCCGCGACATTGGGCAGGTACGTGCGGTACGAACGATATGCAAGCCGCGTATGCGTGGTAGACCCAGAAAACTCTGTGTTTTTTGACTATTGGAAAAATAATGATGCCGCCATTTGCAGCGAGCATGGCTCCAAAATAGAAGGTATCGGGCGTCCGCGGGTGGAGCCTTCCTTTGTCAGAACGGTGGTGGACCATATGATCCAGGTACCGGATGCGGGGAGTTTTGCAGGCATGAAAATGCTTTCGGCACTCATTAACCGAAAGGTAGGCGCTTCCACAGGGACCAATTTCTGGGGTGTACTGCAACTGGCTTTACAAATGAGGGATAACGGCGAAAAAGGCTCCATTGTAACGCTCATCTGCGATTCGGGTGAACGGTACCAGGATACTTATTACAGTGAAAAGTGGCTCGCCGACAATGGTTTCCTTGACGATTTGAACAAAGAAATGTCCAAACTCTTCCTGCTGACTGGTTACCCGGCGAAAACTGCCTAATTTTGCCCGAAATGTTTCAGAATTACCGTGCACCAGAATTACTATTTTTTAAAACAACTTGCTCCGAAGCTTCATGACGAACTGGCCGGCAAACAATTTATCGAAGCCTTCAGTCAGGAGAAAGACGAGCTGATTATGGTGTTTGCGGATCAGGGCGATGAGGAGGAGCTGGTGAATCCTTATTTTATTAAGGCCACATTAAGGTCCAATTTTTCCTGCCTGAGCTTCCCTGATAAATTTGACCGTGCCCGAAGGAACAGTGTTAATCTTTTCACTCAATTCCATGAGAAACAGGTTGAGTATGTCAGTGTTTTTCAAAATGAACGGGCGATCCAGATCAGTTTTTCGGATCAGCAAAAACTGGTTTTCAAGCTGTTTGGTAACCGTGCCAATCTAATCGCATTCGACAGTAATGGCGGGGTAACCCAGATTTTTAATAACAAACTTCCTGCCGACAAAACCATTACCCTTCCCTCACTGAACCGTTCCATTGATCAGTCTTTTGAAGCTTACATTCAAAATGACCTGCGGCATGAAGCATTGTTTCCGACATTTGGAAAGCTTGTTAATCAGCATCTGGCAGTTTTATTAAAGGGGATTGATACGGCTGAGGAACGTTGGAACGTAATTCAGAAGCTGCTGAGTGAACTGAATGCAGGAAAGTTTTATGTTGCCAAAGTAGAATTGGTACCGGTTCTAGCGCTTTTTGAGATCGGCGAGATCATTGGAACCTATACCGATCCTGTCGAAGCTCTCAATGCTTTTTACCTTGCCTATATCAGGCTGAGCGGCATTGAAAAAGAAAAGGCTGAAATACTGCGAATATTGAAAAAACGGATCCAGCAAACCGAGAATTATCTGGAAAATACATTCAAAAAACTCGTCGAACTGGAAGAGGCGGTGAAGAATGATGAGATAGGAAACATCATTATGGCCAACCTGCACCAGATTCCTGAGCGGACGGAGCGGATAGAGCTTTATGATTTTTACCGGGAGCAGCCTATTATGGTGAAATTGAAAAAGGATCTTTCGGCCCAGAAGAATGCGGAAGGATTTTACAGAAAGTCCAAGAACGAAAAAATTGAAATAGGTCGTCTGAATGATAGTCTGGAAGCAAGGGAAGCGGAAAAAGCACAGCTTCAACAGCATCTGGAGAAAATCGACGCCATTGATTCATTGCGGGAGCTTCGGACTTATCTCAAAAACAATGGTCTTGATCAGAGCAAAACTGTTGTTGCTGTCGATGATCTATTCAAAAAAGTGTCATTCATGGGCTACATCATTCTGATTGGCCGGAATGCTAAAAACAATGATCTGCTTACGAAACAGTATGCCAGCAAGGAGGATTTGTGGCTACACGCGAAGGATGTTACCGGCTCACATGTGGTGATCAAAAATCAATCAGGCAAGAAATTTCCGGCACCTGTGATCGAGCGCGCGGCAGAATTGGCGGCCTTTTATTCCAAAAGAAAAAACGATTCGCTCTGCCCTGTGATCTACACGCCGAAAAAATTTGTGCGAAAACCCAAAGGCCTGCCCGAGGGTGCCGTGATGGTCGATAAAGAGGATGTGGTGATGGTGGTGGCCAAAGGTGAATAGGCAGAATATATTCCTTTAAAAATGAAGTTTTTATGCGCATCGGGGCTTTGATAAGTCTTTTGATATAGCGAACTTCGTGTGAAATTTGGGAACAGGAATTTATAGTGCAGAATGCTTGAAAATCGTCGCTTCGTTATCATTGGTTTTTTTGCTTTAGTAGGTCTAATATACTTATTGCGACTTTTCTACTTACAGGTTCTGGACGAAAGCTATTCAATCGAGTCGTCCAGCAATTCTATTAAGCGGGTAATCGAAATCCCGTTCCGCGGGCAGATATATGACCGTACCGGAAAGCTCATCGTATACAATACACCCGTTTATGATTTACTCGTTACGCCCCACAAGGCGAGAGTAGAGGATACGCTGCGTTTTTGCCAGGTTTTGGGCATTGAAAAGCATGATTTTGATAGTCTCATGGCCGCGGCCAGCGCATATAGCCGGTTTAAACCGTCGCTTTTTCTCCGGCAATTATCGAAGGAGGATTTTGCTTCCATTCAGGATATCATGGTGGACTATGCAGGGTTTGAATTTGCGAAAAGCTCATTGAGAACCTACACGGCGCCGACATTGGCGAATACATTGGGCTATGTGAGTGAGATCACCAAATCGCAGCTTGAAAAGCAGGAAGAGCCATATTACCGCCAGAGTGACTACATTGGCCAAAGTGGTATCGAGAAGATTTATGAGAACGAGCTGCGAGGGAAGCGGGGTACCAAGTTTGTGATGCAGAATGTGAGCGGTGTTTACAAAGGCCCCTGGAAAGGTGGCGAGCTCGATACCATGGCGGTGGCGGGTGAGAACCTGTACTCGGGTATCGATCTGGAAGTTCAGCAATATGCTGATAGTTTGATGGTTAACAAAGTAGGTAGCGTTGTGGCTATTGAACCGAAAACCGGTAAAATAATCAGTATGGTTTCTGCTCCGACCTACGATCCTAACATTCTGGCCAGCAGGTATTTTTCCAAAAATTTCGCCGCGCTTGTCCGTAACCCCTACAAACCGTTGTTTAACAGGCCGGTCATGGCGAGTTACCGACCGGGATCTACATTCAAGCTGATTCAGGCGCTGATCGGGTTACAGGAAGGTGTTATTACGCCGGGCAGCGGCTTCACGCATGCCAATTGTCCTATGCATTGCCATAATCACCCCGCGACGGGAACGGTTGCTTTGGGTGTGATGCATTCGTGCAATCCTTATTTCTACAATGTTTTCAGGAGATTGATTTATAAAAATAATATCAAAAATACTTTCCGCGCGTCGGCCGTCGGACTGGATCACTGGCATGATGCGATCAGTAAATTCGGGATCGGACAACGTCTTGGGATCGATTTGCCGAGCGAGTATAAAGGGAATTTGCCTAACAAAAAGTACTATGACCGTTTTTACGGCGAGTACCGGTGGAAATTTTCAAATATCTATTCATTGAGCATTGGGGAGGGAGAGTTGCTGATCACACCCTTGAAAATGGCCAATGTTGCCGCTATTATCGCAAACCGAGGGTATTTCTATACACCTCACGTCATTCATGGCATAGGTGATAAGAAAACGGTAAACCCTGAATACCTCATCAGGCATGAAACCGGCGTCGAGGCGCATAATTTTGAGCCGGTTATCGAAGGAATGATCGGTGCAGTAGAAGGCGGAACGGCTAGAAGGTCAAAAGTAGAGGGTATCACCATTGCTGGAAAAACCGGGACTTCACAAAATAAGCGCGGGGACGACAGTTCTATCTTTATCGCGTTCGCGCCTGTGGACGATCCCAAGATTGCGATAGCTGTTTTTGTCGAGTATGCGGGTGCGGGAGGTTCGGCCGCCGCTCCGATTGCCAACCTTGTCATTGAAAAATATCTGACCAGAAAAATTACTAACAAGGCATTGGAAGAGAGAATGCTCAAGGCGGACTTTATGAGTAAAGTTATTTTGCCTGGCCAGAAGAAACCCGTTCCGGTGGATACTACCAAGAAGAAGCCGGTGACACCTGTAAAACCAACAGCAGCTAACAAACCCGTTGCTATCAATCGATAACATTGGCGAATTTTAAAATCTTCAATCAACATTATAATGCCGGAAAATAAGCCCATTACCAAAAATGTAGACTGGGTCGTCGTACTCATTTACATCGCCTGCCTCGGGATAGGGTGGATTAATATTTACGCGGCGGTGTATAATCCGGAAGTGCAGACGAGTATGTTCGACCTGTCTAACAATGCCGGAAAGCAGCTAATGTGGATCGGAACGGCGGCTTTACTGATCATTTGCATTCTGGTGATCGACTACAAGTTTTACGAGACATTCTCTTTCATCATTTATGCTGTTATCATATTCCTGTTGGTGGTTGTCTTGTTTGCCGGTTCTAATATTAATGGATCCCGCTCCTGGATTAAGTTTGGTGCGTTTTCACTGCAACCGGCCGAGTTTTCCAAGCTTGCGATCAGCCTGGCAATCTCCAAATATTTAAGTGACCCGGCGATCAGCCTGACCCGGAAACTGAAAGATTACTATCCGATACTGGGCATCATTGCATTGCCTGCATTCCTGATCCTTTTGTCAAATGAAACCGGTTCTATGCTGGTTTTTGCATCATTTGCGATTGTTTTATACCGTGAAGGAATGCCTGGTTTTATTCCGGCCATCGGTATGGTAGGCGCAGCTTTGCTGATTATTACATTGCTTTTCTTCAAATGGTACATTGCTGGGGCTATCATCGTGATTGCGGGATTGGTGATCTGGCTGATGCCCGTCATGACCCGGCGACGCGGAGGGCTTTGGGCTACAATCCTGGTCGCGTTCGTGATGATTGGGATCGTTTTTGGGGTGGACTTTTTTATGAATAATGTGCTCCAAAAGCACCAGAGAGGCCGTATCATGGTACTGCTCGATCCTGATTCAGATCCGAGGGGGATAGGCTGGAATGTAATTCAGTCCAAGATCGCCATTGGCTCGGGAGGATTTACGGGAAAGGGCTTTTTACAGGGTACCCAAACGAAATTTGACTTTGTTCCCGAGCAAAGTACTGACTTTATTTTCTGTACAGTAGGCGAGGAGCACGGTTTCGTAGGTACTGCGGTAGTGGTGTTCCTTTTTATTTGCCTTATTTCAAGATTGGTAGTGCTTGCGGAAAGGCAGCGAAGTCGTTTTGCGCGGGTTTACGGTTATTGTGTGGCGGGGATCATTTTCTTCCACTTCCTGGTCAATATCGGTATGACCATCGGGCTGATGCCGGTGATTGGGATTCCATTACCGTTTTTCAGTTACGGAGGATCGTCGCTGTGGTCGTTTTCTATCCTACTTTTCGTATTCCTGAAAATCGACGCACAACGTCCTTTTACGCTTTCGAGGGGTTAGGGAATTTTGAATGCGTGAATGGTTAATTGTGACCGGGTCGCCGGTGCGATGAGTGAATGACCGAATAGTTTATAATTTACTCATTAAAAATTCACTCATTCACTCATTCACTCATTCACTCATTAAATCTTCCCCGCCGCCAAAATCAGCAACACCCAGCCAGCTATCAGCGCTAGTCCGCCGATTGGAGCAGTAGCGCCAAATTTGGTGATGTCTGTGAAGCAGATCGCATAGAGAGAGCCTGAAAAAATGATCACGCCAATCGCAAAGGCATTTCCCGACCAGCCTAGTAACCTCACCGCATCCTGGCCGGCACGCTGCATGAGCAATCCCACGAGTACCATTGCCAGCGCATGATAGAATTGGTATTTCACAGCCGTTTCAAATGTGTCCGATCTGCCCGAAGCTTCGAGCATACCTTTTAATGCATGGGCTCCAAAAGCACCGAGGGCCACAGCCAATGCGCCTAAAATCCCGCCGGCCTGAATCATGAATTTCATATAATAGGATCAATAAAATGATTAGAAGAAATATTCGGTACTGACTTGCCCGTTTAATAAATAGAGGGTTTATCAGGCTGGTAAAGTTAGGCCGCGGATCAAGGTCAACCAACTCTTTAAGCCAATTTTATTATCTTGCGCACCTAAAATTCGAGCGGAACGACACTCGCCGCACATCTTGGAAAAGACTTATCAAATGACGTTAGAACGCTTTATTCAACTGTGGACTCACCGCTACCATAAATATTCACACATTTTTAAAGCGCGTCTCCTTGGCTATCAGGCCCGGCTACATTTTGCGGCTGTGAAGCGTAGCCTGAAAAAGGAACAAAAGCTGATCGCGATCATTCGTACAGAACATTTTGGCGATATTATTGCGGCGGAACCTATTTCAAGGCACGTCCGGTCACGCCATCCCGATGCTTACATCGTCTGGTTTGTGAAGCCTGTTTTTCATGAGCTGGTCGATTTCAATCCAGCTGTTAATGAGGTGTTTCAGGAGTTTTGTGTTACGCAGCGGGAAGTACTTTTGCAGGGGAATGTTTTCGACGAAGTTTTCCAGTTACAGTTCAGGAACAACAACCATTGTGACAAGTGTCAGGTCTTTATTGAAAATCCAGTTGCTCAGCAACGTCAGATTGATATTTTTACCTATTTCAATTTTGGAAACCTGCTGGAAGTTTTTGCAAAAACAGCGGGGCTAATTGCCGAAAGAGCAACATTCCCGGGGGACGATCAGCCGCAGGTTTACTTGCAGGATAGCCACCGGCAAAAGGTTGATTCATTGGATCTTCCGCAACGTTTTATTGTACTTCATTGTCGCTCCAATTACGCCCCAAAAGACTGGCCTGCCGATCGCTGGGAGCAATTAATAACATGGCTTTCTGAAAAATATAATTATCAGATTGTGGAAGTGGGGTCGGCTAGTAACTTGAATGTCAAGACTAAATCCTATCGAAATCTGTGCGGCCAGTTGTCTATTCTGGAAACTGCGGAAGTGATCCGTCGTGCCAATTATTTTATCGGTCTGGATAGTGGTCCGTCACACCTGGGCAATGCGACGGGTACTTATGGTATTATTTTAATGGGTTCGCTCAACAACTTTCCGGATTATAATCCCTATTCGGGCGGTTATGGGCGGCAGGAGAATGCGGTTTTCGTACGTCGCAAAGGTTCGCCCTGTGCTGAGCTTTCTTTTGATTTTGTAAAAGAAAAAGTGGAAGCCGCATTAGGTACCAGCGAACGGAAGGTTTAGTGCTATTTATCTGGATCCGAAAATCGCACTGCCGACACGTACCAAAGTGCTGCCTTCTTCCATCGCGATGGTATAGTCGCCGCTCATGCCCATGGAGAGTTCCTGCATCTTAATTTGGTCATTTTCATATTTTTTGAACGAATCAAACAGGCTTTTCAGGCTGCGAAATTCAGCTCTGACAATGGATTCATCTTCGGTATTGGAAGCCATTCCCATTAAACCTGTGATTCGGATGTTCGTCAGAGCTCGTAACTCTTCGGATGTGAAAATTTCAATGGCCTCTTCCTCTGAAAGTCCGAATTTGGTTTCTTCCCTTGCAATGAAGATTTGAAGGAGACAATCAATGATCCTGTCGTTTTTTCTCGCTTCCTTGTTGATCTCCTTCAATAATTTGAAACTATCTACTGAATGGATCAGTGAAACGAAGGAAGCCATATATTTTACCTTGTTCGTTTGCAAATGACCGATCATATGCCACTCGATATCTTTGGGAAGTACTTCATATTTGGAAGCCATTTCCTGAACCTTATTTTCGCCAAAACGCTTGTTACCAGCATCATAGGCTTCCTGTAAAGCCTCCACGGGCTTCGTCTTGGTTACTGCGATCAGCCTGGTTTCCTGTCTAAGTCCTTTTTGTATTTCATCAATATTCGCAGCAATAGAAGACATTGGAGAGGAGTAATTTTTTGATAATAAATGATTTAAAACAAAAATTTATCGAACGGAGGCTATAAATCAGTGTTAACGTATTTCAAAATTGAAAAAAACATAGTTCTTTTACCAACTAAATTAAAAATTTAACCTTCTGTATGGACTATAACCAGGAACAAAAGCAGGACAGAAAAACACTTTTATGGGCCGCTTTGGCCGTATTGCTACTGCTTAATTTGGTACTTGTTTACTTTATATACCACGAGAAGCAGGAAAACCTGGCCAAGGATGAAATTATTACAGCTAAAACAGAAGAAGTCCTCTCTATCAAGACGAAACTGGATTCTATTTCTGAGGAGCTGGATGTGAAAATTGCGGAAATCCAGAAATTGGGCGGAAGCGTCGACTCGCTGATCGCATTGAAGGCACAGTTGGAGAAGGATAAGAAAGAGCTTAAAAATGCCAGCACTTATTCCGCAGCCAATTACAACAAAAAGATCAAATCCTACGAGTCAGTATTGGCGGAAAAAGACGGAGAGATTGCCAAGCTGAGAGAAGAGCTGGGTATTGCAACGTCCAAAAACGAAGAACTGAACCAGAAAGTGACTGGCCTCGAATCAGAAAAACAGCAATTGGCTGATTCGGTAGTCAATTATTCAGTCCAAAATAAAGAGTTGAGTGAAAAAGTGAACATTGCATCCGCGCTTCGGGCAGAAAACCTCACTGTGAATGCTGTATCTGCGAAAGGAAAAGAACGTGAAGGCGGAAAATACAAGGCAAAACGCATTGATAAGCTGAGGGTTAATTTTAAACTCGGAGAAAATGCGGTCGCAAAACAAAATGAAAAAGAGATTTTTCTGCGTATCCTTGATCCTGATGGAGCAGTACTTTCTGATATGGCAACCGGCTCAGGGTCATTTATGATGAATGGCAAAGAGCTCATTTACAGTTCCAAACAGTCTGTTACGTTCAATAATACAGGTCAGTCGGTGGATATTTTCTATGGCCGCGGTGGGATTCCTTTGAAGGATGGCAAGTATACCATCGAAGTTTACAGCGAAGGATTCAAGATCGGACAGGGTGATTTCACTGTAAAGTAAGCTATTTGACAGTATAAGTTGAAGTTAAGTCATATCAGGGCTTGGAATTTTAAATTTCAAGCCCTATTTTTGCACCCTCATTTTGGTGTTTAGCCATTGTGAGGGTTTTTACATTTATAATAATTAATCAATTACCGTATGTCTAAGCAATATGAAACGGTGTTCATTCTAACTCCCATTTTGTCTGAGGCCCAGGCAAAGGACGCCGTTGAAAAATTCACTGCAATCATCACCTCAAATGGTGCTACGATTGTACATGAAGAAAATTGGGGATTGCGCAAGCTGGCCTACCCCATCCAAAAGAAAAACTCAGGTTTCTATCACGTAGTAGAATATACTACAACCGAAGGAAACGTAGTTGACGTTTTGGAAACAGAATTCCGTCGTGACGAGCGCGTTTTGCGCTTTATGACTATCGTCCTTGACAAGCATTCAATCGCTTACAACGAGAAGAAACGTAAAGGGTTGGTAGGAAGAAAGAAAGAAGAAGCAACTGAATCTAAAACCGAAAACGCATAAGCTATGTCACTCGTAAACGAACCGGTTGAGAAAAACAATAACCGTAAAAAATATTGCCGTTTTAAGAAATCAGGCATTAAGTATATCGATTACAAGAACCCCGACTTTTTGTTGAAACTTGTAAACGAGCAAGGAAAGATCTTGCCACGCCGCCTTACAGGAACAAGCTTGAAATATCAGCGTAAAGTTTCTCAGGCAATTAAAAGAGCGCGTCACTTGGCTTTATTGCCTTTTGTTGCTGATCAATTGAAATAATATAGAAAGAGCTACAAACAATGGAAATCATACTAATAACTGATATAGCAGGTGTAGGTTATAAAAACGACATCGTTACTGTGAAAGCAGGTTACGGTCGTAATTACCTTATCCCTCAGGGTTTTGCATTATTGGCTAACACCTCTAACCGCAAGATCGTTGCTGAAAATGTGCGTCAGGCTTCGCACAAAGCTGAAAAGCTGAAGAAAGACGCAGAAGAAATTGCAGCAGCAATCGGCGATCTTACAATTGACATCAAAACTGTGGTAGGAGAAAGCGGCCGTATCTTCGGACGTGTTACCAACACACAGGTATCTGATATCCTGAAAGCAAAAGGTTTCAATATCGATCGCAAGAAAATTACTTTGGACGATGTGAAGTCAGTTGGTACTTATTCAGCACTGATCGATCTACACAAAGAAGTGAAACACAAAATCGCTCTGAACGTTATTGCGGCAGAAGATTAATTGTCTTTGAAAATAGCATAAAAAAAGGCAGCCTTTCGGGCTGCCTTTTTTTATGCTATTTTCAAAACTTCGGCTGTCGGCTGTCAGCAATCGGCTTTTTTGACAGTCGACAGTCGACTGTCGATAGCCGATAGCCGATAGCCGAAGTCATTAAAGTGCTGGAATCCTCAACACCTGCCCCGGATATATCTTGTCGGGATCGGTCAGCATGGGCTTGTTAGCTTCGAAAATGATCGGATATTTCATCATATCACCATAAACGGTCTTGGCGATCTTTGAAAGGGTGTCGCCTTTTTCCACAGTATGGTAGGTCGCTTCCGGCGCCGGGGTCGCTACTTTCAATCGGTTATCTACTACCTGTACGCCTTCCACATTGCCTACGGCCAGGGCAATCTTTTCAGCATCTTCCTGTTTAGCTACTTCGCCTTCAATGGTAACGGTGTCTCCTGATGTTTTTACGGTTAAGTTGTTGTAAGCAAGCCCCAACGACTTAACGTGCGCCAGCAATGCACTGGCCCGGAGCGGCTCTTTTTCGGGAGCTGGTGTGGCAGGATCTTCTTTGTGGAACACTTTTTCCCCCACGCCTTTTAAAAACGATAGTAAGCCCATGTTTTTTGAGTTTTGGTTAAAATAATGAAATGAAGTAATGTCAAAGCAGGTGATGCCCTGGTTTGTAAAAGCATAGGTTGCAATTATTATACCAATCTTAGCATTGCAGAATTACTTTTCGATTTGACTTGATCAGGGAAAGGTTTTATGTTCCGACTTCGTACTTTTGCATCAGGTAATCTTCACACCGATCCAGTAATTGCTAGTAATGAACCGCACCGCATCTCTTGATAAATTAAAAAGTGAATCGTTTGATATCTGCATAATAGGAGCGGGCGCGAGTGGCGCCGGTTGTGCACTGGATGCCGTATTGCGTGGCTATAAGGTGGCTATTATCGACAAAAAGGACTTCGCATCGGAAACATCTTCTCGCTCTACCAAGCTGATTCACGGCGGTGTAAGGTATCTGGAACAGGCTTTCAAAAAACTTGATTTTGCACAATTGAAGCAGGTCCGTCATGGCTTGGAAGAGCGGCATATCGTTTTAAAAAACGCCCCCCACCTGGCTCGCCCACTTGCTTTGATGACGCCTGTCAACTCCTGGTTGGAAGGTTTGTATTTCAAAATCGGCCTGCAGCTGTATGACACATTTGCGACCAATGACACATTACCCAAGAGCAAATGGCTGAATAAGAGCGAGGTAATGGCCAAGATACCAACATTGGACTCTAAAAAATTACATAGTGGCGTGTTGTACTACGACGGCCAGCTCGACGATGCACGCTATTGCCTGGCATTGGTGCAGTCTGCTTCGGAAGCGGGGGCTGTGGTAGCGAATTATGTGGACGTTTCGGGCTTTCAAAAAGACGTAGCGGGAAAAATACTTGGTGTAAATGTATCGGATACGCAGACGGGAAATGCATTTACGATCCATGCGAAACTGGTGATCAATTGTACCGGTCCATTCTCGGATAAGGTACGGTTAATGGCCAATTCCGGGCTACCTGAGCGGCTTCGGCCCAGCAAGGGAGTCCATGTCATGCTCCCGAAAGAAACATTGAACAGCGAGTACGCCATGCTGATCCCGAAAACCTCGGACGGTCGTGTCGTATTTGCGATTCCGTTTGAGGGGGCGACCATGATCGGTACTACGGATACCGAATGTGATGATATTCAGTCAGAACCGACATTAAATCAAAAAGAAAAACAATACCTGGCTGACACGCTCAACCCTTACCTGGCCACTCAAATCGATATTTCGCAATTGAGGTCCGGCTTTGGTGGTTTGCGGCCATTACTTTCCGCAGATCCGTCCAAATCAACCAAAAGTCTGACGCGCGATCATGAGATCGAACTGGATGAAACGTCAGGACTGGTGAGTTTGTTAGGCGGTAAATGGACAACTTACCGTTTGATGGCGAAGGATACCATTGACCAGGCCGACGAAATATTTGCGAAAAGCAATGTCTGCATTACTGCTGATCACATTCTAGCGGGAGGCGAAAATTATAAACTCGATTCCTGGAAAGAGTTAGCCCAAAAATACGATCTGACACAAGAAGTAGCAGTTCACCTTGTTAAAAAATACGGGTCAAGAGCGGAACGTATCTGCAAACTGACTGTAGATGAGCCGCTACTCAAAGAAAAACTGAGCGAGCATTATCCTTACATCAAAGCCGAAGTAGTGTATGCGGTTAGGGATGAAATGGCGGTTACACCCCGTGACTTTCTGGCGAGAAGGATCCGGTTTGAAATTACGGATTGGGATGAAACTTTGAATTCTTTACCGGTTGTTACCACATTAATGGCGCGCGAATTGGGCTGGAATCCGGAGGAAAGAGAACGGCAGGCGGATAACTATGCCAGAGAAATTGGCAAATTCATTTCCGACGCTGAGTAAGCGCAGTTCAATCACTCACGTTAAATTTACGAATGTATATTACTGACTCAGCCTGCATTTCTCCTCAAAGAACTTTCGATAGTGCTTTTTTTGAGGGCAATGTAAAGGTGCATCTGGGTGACAGGTATGTCGCTATCGAGCCTGATTACGGGCAACTTATTCCCGCTGGTCTGCTACGGCGCATGGGTAAGGCTGTACGTATGGGTGTGGGAGCGGGTCTGCCTTTGATTAGAAAATCCGAAGTAGACGGGATCATTCTGGGGACTGCCAATGGTGGCCTCGAAGATTGTCTCAAATTCCTAAACCAGATCGTAGACTATAATGAAGGCACATTAACACCTACCAATTTCGTGCAGAGTACGCCCAATGCAGTTGCCGGCAACCTTGCATTAATGAGCAAAACGACGGGCTACAATACTACCCATGTTCACAAAGGTCTCGCTTTCGAAAGTGCGTTGCTGGATGCAATCCTGCTTTTTGAAGAAAAAAAGGCCAATACATTGCTGGTAGGAAGTGTGGAGGAAATCTCGGATTATAATCACAATATCGATTTTCTGGGTGGAGCCTTTAAAACCGGCGAAATATCCTCGGAGACATTGTTTCAAATGGATTCGCCCGGTTCGGTGAATGGGGAAGGTTCGACAATGTTCATACTGGAACCTGCAAATAGGCCAAATGCAAAGGCACAGATTACGGATGTGTACCAGACGAGTTATTTGCAGGAAAGTGGTCTGGAAGATAGAATTCGCTATTTCCTGAACCGTAACGGACTTAATGTGTCCGAAATTGATACCCTGATCTTAGGAATAAGCGGTGATAACCGGACGGACCACTGGTATACCAATCTGCAAAAGGAATGCTTTCCAACTTGCAATACATTCGCTTATAAGAACCTCGTGGGCGATTATCCAACAGCATCGGCCTTCGCGGTGTGGTTTGCGGTACAGTTGTTTTCAGGTAAAAAGGTGCCAGAACAATGCGTGTATGATCAACGCGATTTTCGCAAAACTGAAAACGTGCTCATCTACAATCATTATAAAGCGGAGCAGCACGGTTTTATCCTGCTCCGCCGGTAATGCGGGCTATTGTTTGCCTTCCAGATTCTTTTCCTTCATTTTGATCACTTTCGCAAGCGTAGGAAGTATGGTGTCATGCTTTTTTACAAATGGGTTTGACTGGTCCCAAACGTAACCGGCAAGTACCGAACAAATCTGATTTTTGAAGTCGTTATCAATTTCTTTCGCAAATACAATGGTTTGAAAATCACCACTGTACCAGCCAGAAACATAGCTTCTGAAAACGTCGATTCCTTTCTGTATCACATCTTCGTATTCCGTTTTCCAGTCTACCGCTTCTCCCCGTAAATGTCTGTGGGTCATTTTGGCGGATAACAAACCGGAAGCTGTGGCGAATGTAACGCCCGAAGAGAAGATCGGGTCAAGAAATTCAGTACTGTTTCCCGAAAGAACGAATCCATCTCCATACATTTTTTTGACGCCAATGGAGTAACCCAGAATGTGACGGGGTTCAAATTTCAATGCAGAATCCTTAAATCTTCCTTTGAGGTCTTCAAACTCGCGGATGAAAGCTTTATATCTTTCGCCGTCGTTTTCGGCCAGTTCCAGGATCTTTTCCTTGTCTCCCACAATGCCAACAGACGTGGAACCGTCGGAGAATGGAATGGCCCAGATCCACGAACGGTTATCGTCAAAAGAATGGACGAAAATGTTGTTGCTGGCTTTCTCAGTGCGGTTTTTATCTTCTAAATGGGAGAATATCGCGCCTCTTGGCGAGAATGCCGACGGCTTGCTCAGGTCAAATAACCGTGGCAGCACCCGGCCGTACCCGCTGGAATCAATGACGAATTTGCAGGATATCTGATGAATGTTCCCGTCGACATCTTTGTATTCCAGCATCTGAATGTCCGGCGTGCAGGTTACTTTCAAGACTTCACATTCAAAATTCACATCCACGCCTTTCGCCCGTGTCGCCTCTGCCAGCGTGCTGTCAAAGTCGGCACGTTTTACCTGCCACGTCCAGGTCCAGCCCTTTGTAAATTGCTCGGAAAAGAAGAACTCGCATCTTTTTTCGCCGCGCATAAATGCTGCGCCTGTTTTTTTCTGAAAGTTTTTGGTTTTGACAGCTTCCAGCAGGCCTGACTCATCCAGGTGCTCCATGCAGCACGGAAGCAAACTCTCACCGATCTGGAAGCGCGGAAATTTCTCTTTTTCCAGAATGGTCACATCATACCCTTGTTTTTTCAAATAAGAAGCGGCAACGGTACCGGCTGGTCCGGCGCCAATCACTACAACATCGACAGTTCGCATGTTAGGCATTTTTTACTTTTTGAATGAGTTTATCTTTATCAACAAAGGAAAAGCAAGTTACAAAAGCACTGACTGTGACTCCTAAAATCCCGTGCATTGAAATGTTTTGACCTGTCAGGTGGAGGTTGGGTATTCTCGTTTTAGTATTAATCTGAGTCCTGGCGGGTGAATTGGAATTCTTCAATATGCCGTACAATGAGCCGTCCCGATTGCCAATGTAATCCCTGAATGTGAGCGGAGTAGCGCTATGAACAGCCTTTATTTTGCCGGTAATGCCTGGAAAAACCTCTTCAAGCTTATCTATCACTTTTCCTTCTTTTAATTTTTTGAATTCAGCATATTCTTCGTCGCGTCTGCCTGGCTCGGCGACTGTACTGAAACTGTCGGCCCATTTATCAGTTTCGCAGGATTTCATGTAAGTCATGATCGACATTGAATCCGCATACTTGCCTGTTTTAGATATACACGGCGTGCAAATGAAATAGGTTTGCGGCCATGTTTCCTCATCATAGTCAATGCCACCCCAGACGCTGTCTATATGATGCTGGTAAATGTTATAATTAAGATATTCAAAACTATTTTCGTGGAAGGAAATATGGACCAGAAATGTGGATATACTATTTTCAAGGCCCTGGACACGGTTTTTGTATACATTCAAAAAACGATCAGCACCAAAAATATCGATAGTCACGGCGGGGTGAACATTGGAAATGAATTGTTTTCCCTTAATAATCTCGCCGTTTTCCAGTACTACTCCGGTGATCTCGCCCGCTTCATTGTAATTCGCCGAAACTACTTTTTTATGTTTGTAAATCTCCCCTCCATTCTTGCGGATAGCCCTGCTCATTTGAATGGCGATCTGTGAGCCACCATCGACAAATTTGTAAGACCCCGACAGGTAGCTTTTCATGATCAGCGCATGCACATAAAAAGGCGTTTTGTCCTGAACCCCGGCATACAGCAGATTGGAGCCCGCGAGTACATTTTGCAGCCTTACATTGTCGGTTAATGATGCAATGTAGTCGTAGGTATTCATGCCGAGCACGTCGCCATCCATCTGGTAGTTTTCGCCAGAAATGCGCAGGTTATAGAGTGGGAATTTATTGCAGATTTCAATGATTTTGTCACAATAAGTTTCGATGGCCGTTTTTTCGTCCGGAAAGTAGCCGATCAATGTCTCCTTGAAACGGTCGAATCCCTGCGCATAATGATATTCTGAACCGTCGTCGAAACGGATGACGTCAAATTTGTCATCATCCATTCTTTTCACTTTGAGATGATCGAGAATGCCGAAATATTTGAAGAACTGATAAAGATTTTCACCCTCATCCAAACTGCCTACATAATGAACGCCGGTATCATAAATGCTTTTACCCCGGCTGTAAACCTGAAGATGCCCGCCGATCTGGTGGTTTTTTTCCAAAACAACCACACTGAAACCTTCCGATGCCAGGATATTTGCACAAGCCAGGCCGCCCAGCCCGCTTCCTACAATCACAAAATCGTACTCCTTTTGACCCTCGGAAGACTGCATTTAATGGTGATGAAATTGTTAAAAATTGGTTGTCAGAATCAAGCTTAATGTTAGTCGTTTCTCAAAACAAACAGCACATTGGACGTATTATTGGAATGTTCAAGCATCTCAAAGCTCAAATGGTGCTTTTCGGCGAAACTGCGAATGTCATTGGAAGAGAAAAAGTGGAAATCATCCGATTTTCTGTTGAATGAAAACAAGCCTGTCGACAATGCTTCGGTGGTCTTGGTCTTTTTATGTTTTTCCTCGTTGTCGGTTATGCCGTCCCTGATGAATAATATCCCGCCAGGATTGAGCGCCGTCGCACAGCGGTCAAGCAAGGTAAGTTGTTTTTCTTCCGATAAATAATGAAGGATGTCGTTTAAAAATATGACGTCCTGTTCACCACAATCAGCGGTCATAATGTCTTGATATACAAAGTGTAACTGTTCTGTCTTGTTATAACTATTCTGCGCGATCTGGATCTTTTCCTCGTCATAATCAATTCCGGTAATGACCCTTTCCTCATTTTTATAATGCAGATAAAAAGACAAATATCCATATCCGCAACCGATATCCAGAATGTTTTTCCTGTGAGCTATTAAATGGTTGTAAAAGGAGTAGTTTTTGCTTTCCAGGTTCCATTTGATTTTAAAATACCATTCCAACACAGGCCCTTTGAAAACATAATTGGTAAAGACCTTATGTTTCAGGTAGGCTACGTCCTCCATTTCGTATTTGTAGGCGGCAAATTCTGTTTTAAAATGCGCAGCAATATTTTTCGTACGGTCACGAAGCGTTGTTCCCCATTGCGGATCGTCGTGCGCCAGACGTGGCATGACACGCACATTGAGTGCGCCGGAACTGATCAAAAAGTCGTTTTTCGGCAACACGTCCGAAGCTCCGTGGAGTAAAAGTGGCTGAATGTCGAGGTTAAGCTGCTCGGCCAAGTGAAATGCTCCTTTGTGAAATCGCCCGATTGTACCGTCCTGCGAGCGGGTGCCTTCCGGGAAAATTAGCAACGAATAGCCGTCCGCAACGAGTCCTTTTAACTTTCTGATGTTCTCTTCCGGGCCGTCGTCCGTGTACACATAGCCCGCATAGCGGATGATGGGTCCGAAGAATGGGGAATTGTAGACCCAGCCTTTAACCATCAGCACAATTTTCGGATGCAGCATGATAGCCAGCAGAATGTCCAGAAACGAAGTATGGTTAGCAATGAAAATCACCGGTTTATCCATATTCAGATTTTCAAGTCCCGAGAAATTTTTGCGCACGTGCGGGCCGGAGTAGATGACCGTTTTGGCATAAAAAGACAGTGACCGGTTGATCATTTCCCGCTTCCTTTTCTTCGAAATGGGCAAAATAAGAATCGTAACCAGTTTGGAATGCAGAAAAAGGCATCCTGACAAAAAATATGTAAAACTTGAAACGCTGATCAGGAAAGGCAGCATGGTTACCGGCGCCTTCTTTTTTGCAATTCTGTTCTGGACAAAAAAGTCAAAGAAAACGGGCTGGAAAACGAATGAAATGAAAAGGATACAAACAATCCCGAGCACACTGATGAGGGCAATGGAATGAATGGCAGGGTGTTTGGCAAAAATAAGGACGCCCGTACCTATAATAGTAGTGGTAGCGGACAATGCAATCGCCGATTGGTAGGAACGTAATGTATCCTTGCCGGTTTTGTACTTGCTGAGCAGCCCGTCCGTCACAAAAATGCTGAAATCGTCGCCCAATCCGAAGATGAATGTGGTTACAATGACATTGACAAAATTGAATTTAATACCCAGTATCGCCGCTATCCCAAGTATCCAGATCCAGCTGATCACCATAGGTAAAAATGAAAGGAATGTTAGCTCAATTCGTCCGTAAACGACTAGCAATGTGAGGAATACAATGGAGGCCGAGATTAATAACAGGTAGTTGAAATCGTCCTTGACCATTGTGAGCAGCTCGCCAGCCAGCTCGCCGCGGTCAAATATGTCTACGCCGGGGATCGTTCGCAGGTCTTTTTTTACTTCCGAAAGTTGTTTTTGAGGAACGATCAGCGTGGTAATGAATGTGGTACCAGACGATTTTACATCTACCAGATTATCTATCCCCAGTTCATTAAAAAGCGTGTCCAGGGAAACAGAAGACTGATTTCTCCCTGAAACCCAATCTTTGAAGTCATTAAAAGCATAAGCATTGAAGCCACTTTTCGCGGCAGTTTGGTCCAGAATACGAAACGTGGAATCCTTACGCTGTACATTCCAGAAGCTATTCCATCGCAGCTTTCGTTCGATTTGAAGATCACGAGGGATCAAAAAAGCGCCTGACGACACAAAGCTGTTGATCTTGCTATTTTGTTTGAGTGCTACCAATTTCTGATATACCTCAAAATTGACTTTTTCCGCATGGGCGCGCACCGGGCTGGTAGCGAAAACATAAATCCGCTTTTCCGCGCGTGGATTGATACCGGTAAGTGCCTGCTCCCTGTTGCTCAGATCGTCATCCTGAATGCTGAGATTTTCAAAACCGCTGTCGAATTCAGTAAAACGCGCGAAGTAGAGGAAAACCAATGTGAGCACGCCGATCGCGACCAGCACATAAGACCTTACCGAGGCAGGTATCTTCGGAATGTTAAAAGATCGCTGTTCTGCCGGGATCTTTTTGTAATCAAACGAAGTGGCGTCGAGAATGAGTGGGAGGGCAATTAATGTAAATATAGCAGCGCCCAGGAGGCTCAGGGAAGCGAATAGACCAAAATCCTGCAACACCACGGAATTGGCAAAATGCAAAGCGCTGAATGCCATCACGGTCGTGAAACTGCCCGTTAGTAAAGGCGCACTCACTTCTTTGATCGCCTGCGAAAGGGAATGGGTATGTCTGAGATGCGTAAAAAAATGAAAGGCGTAATCCAACAGAATACCGAAAATCACCGCTCCGGTCGCCAGCGAGATACCTGACACTTCGGGGCGAATATAACCGATGATCCCCAAAGCAAAAATTCCGCCGAAAAGTCCTGGCAGGATAATGTAAACAGGTACGAGCAGTTTGCGATAGTAGGCGATTAGCAGCAGTAATATCCCACCCAGGGCCAGGAAAGACGTGAAATAGGAATCGCGCTTGACCTGGATTGCATTTCTGGCAGAGATTTCGAAGGTTCCGAAATACGTGAAATGATTATGCCGGTTTTGTTTGTTCCATTTTGATCTGAATGTTTCGGTCAGGTTGTAGAGCTCTACATTTTTTTCAGAATTGCCCGAATCGTAGCTAGTAGATGCGAAAACAATGACTTTTTTACGGTCTGCGCTGAACATGACGCCATCGTCCAGCACCATGCCATTGGAATTATTATTGACATTGAGCTCCCGAAAATACTTCCCTGTGATACCGAGCGGGTCGTTGATTATAAACTGTTTCAGGAATGACCCGCCGGGCGTAATGAGCTGGTTATAAGTCCCGGTAACAGCCGAACGGATAGAGTCGGGTACCAGCCGGGCATTGATATGGCCGTAATATTCAGGATTAATGAGCAGGGGAAAATGGGTATAGACATAATCGTACACATCTTCTTGTACATTAGGTCGCTCAGCGCGGATATTCCGAATGTAGCCTTTGGTATAGCGGCTCAGCGAATCGGAAAAAGCTTCGGCCAGCTCTTTCGCTTCGTCGGTAGCAGTTTCGGCGGGGATTTCAATGGAGAAAACGACCTGATTGATGATGTTTTTACTTTCCACCAAACGATTGAATTCTTCGAAGCTTTTACCATCCGGTAAGGTGGCGAAAATACTTTCGGTTACTTTTAGGCGCAAAATACCCGCAAAAAGTACGCTGACAATGATGGCAAGGCTAAGAAAAAACGCGGTTTTGTGACTGGAAAGAAATTTATTAAGCCTTAAAAGTAAATCGCCGATCATTGACAGGGAAAACGTGAGTGTCAGACAAAATTAATGAAATGTACAGATCCGGCAACTTCCGAATGTATTACCGCACGCCGGACTGCCCCGCGGTTATGAGCGTCAGACAACTGGTTTGTCAAAGCCGCAAAAAAAGATTTATTTTACACAATATTAATTACGCTATCACTAAATGAATAGTATTTCCTTAGCTCAGATCGAGCAGTATGCTTTTGAAAAGAAGGAATTTATCTTGCCCGAAAACGCCCTCAATCAAGTTTCGAAATCCTTTGCCTTTTTAACGAATTTCTCCAAAGATAAAATTATATATGGAATCAACACTGGTTTTGGACCGATGGCCCAGTACCGTATTGAGACCGACAAACTAAGTAACCTTCAGTACAATCTGATCCGCAGCCATTCAAGCGGAATCGGTAAGCCGCTGAACGAAATTTACGCCCGTAGCGTGATGGTTGCCCGTCTGAACTCGTTTTTACAGGCCAATTCAGGGGTAAGTACAGCGGTAATCAAGCAATTGGTTGCGTTTTTGAACAAAGGTATCGTTCCTGAAATTTTTGAACACGGCAGCGTCGGAGCCAGCGGAGACTTGGTCCAGTTGTCACATCTGGGCCTCAACCTGATCGGGGAGGGGTATGTATATAAGGATGGTGTCAGAACAAAAACAGCAGATGTTTTAGCTGAAAAAGCCATTGAGCCGCTCAAAATGGAGCTTCGTGACGGTCTTGGCCTGATCAATGGCACCTCCTGCATGACGGGTATGGCGGCGATCAATGTGATCTACGCGAAACGCCTTTTGCAATGGGCGATCGCGGCTTCTTCTATGTTGAATGAGGTGATTGAGGCGTTTGATGATTCTTTCTCAAAGCAACTGAATGCGGTAAAACACCACAAAGGCCAGCAGCTGGTAGCGCAGCAAATGCGCGATTTTGTGGCAGGCAGCCAGATGATACGCAGCCGCGAGGAGCTGTTCAAGGATGACACCGCGCTGCAACGCAAGGAATTTGAACGTAAAATACAGGAGTACTATTCGGTAAGATGTGTACCGCAAATCTTGGGGCCAATACTGGATACGATCCAATACGCCCAGGAAGTCATTGAGAACGAATTGAATTCTACCAATGATAATCCGATCGTAAGCCCTGACGATGATAACGTTTTTCATGGTGGCAATTTCCACGGTGACTACATTTCGCTGGAAATGGATAAGGTAAAAATCGTGCTGACGAAGCTTTCCATGCTCATGGAGCGACAGCTGAACTTCCTGATGAATAGCAAACTGAACGGCAAATTCCCTCCTTTTCTGAATGCAGGGACCTGGGGCTTGAACTTCGGTTTTCAGGGTGTGCAATTTACGGCGACTTCCACAACTGCTGAAAATCAGGCATTGTCGAGCTCGGTATATGTGCATAGCATTCCCAATAACAATGATAATCAGGACATTGTGAGTATGGGGACCAACAGTGCGGTGCTCGCCAAGCAGGTACTGGAAAATTCATTTCAGGTGATGTCCATTCATATTATGGCGATTTGCCAGGCGATCGACCTGCTGGATCCTGAGGAAAAGGAGCGACTTTCGCCCAATGCCAAATCTATTTACGACCGGATTCGTCAACACGCACATTTTGTTACGGAAGACATTCCACAGGCTGAAAGTATCGCCGCTGTTTTTGAATACATTAAAGAAAACCCGTTTAAATTATGAGTTGTGCATTGGTAACAGGCGCATCCCGAGGAATTGGCCGGGCAATTGCGGTGCAGCTGGCCAAGGATCATGGACTATATATATTGATCAACTACGCTTCAAATCAAGCTGCTGCGGAAGAAACATTAGCTGCGATTACGGCTTCCGGCGGTCAGGGGGAACTTTTGCAGTTTGATGTGCAGGTAAAGCAAGAGGTGGATGATGCATTGAACAACTGGAAACAGCAGAACGAAGATAAGACCATCAGTGTTTTGGTGAATAATGCCGGCGTGACACGCGACGGGTTGTTTATGTGGATGCCCGAGAAAGATTGGGACGAGGTACTGGGAACGTCCGCGAAAGGTTTTTTTAACGTTACCCAGAACGCCATTCAGCAAATGCTGCGGAAGCGCACGGGCCGGATCGTCAACATCGCGTCGGTATCGGGGATGAAGGGAGTGGCAGGGCAGACCAATTACTCGGCCGCAAAAGGTGCGATGATTGCGGCTACCAAAGCATTGGCGCAGGAAGTAGCGAAACGTAAGATCACAGTGAATGCAGTGGCACCGGGGTTTATCACCAGCGACATGACCAAGGACCTCAACGAGGAGGAACTGAAACAAATGATCCCGATGAGCAGGTTTGGAAAAGCAGAAGAAGTCGCTCATCTGGTGAGTTTTCTGGTTTCGGACAAAGCGGCCTACATTACCGGCGAGGTGATCAATATTAACGGAGGAATTTATTCATAATCGATGAGCCACAGAGTTGTAATAACCGGTATTGGAATTTACTCTTGCCTGGGTACGAACCTGGACGAGGTGCGAGACTCACTGTATGCCGGTAAAAGTGGTATTATATTCGACCAGGTCAGGAAAGATTTCGGCTTCCGCTCGGCATTGACGGGTATGGTTGCTGAGCCCGACCTCAAAAATTACTTATCGAGAAGGCAGCGTCTGGGCATGCACCAGCCTGCTATCTACGCGTACATGGCTACGAGGGAGGCATTGGAACTCTCCGGCCTGGACATTGATTTTCTTGAAAAAAGCGAAACAGGTATTATATATGGTAACGACAGCACGGCCGCTTCGGTGATAGAGGCTGTCGATAAAGCCAAAGAAAAACACGATACGACGCTCATCGGAAGTGGTGCTATCTTTCAGAATATGAACAGTACCGTCAACATGAACCTTTCGACGATATTTAAACTGAAAGGCATTAATTTCACGCTGAGTGCTGCTTGCGCTTCGGGGTCTCACTCCATTGGCATGGGCTACCTGATGATCAGCCAGGGACTGCAGGAAAGGATCATTTGTGGCGGCGCACAGGAAATCAATGCTGCCGCTATGGCGAGTTTCGACGGTTTGGGGACATTCTCAGTTCGTGAATCGGAGCCAGCCAAAGCATCCAGGCCATTTGACCGCGACCGTGACGGCCTGATCCCAAGTGGCGGAGCGGCTACTGTGATCCTTGAATCCTACGAATCGGCAGTGCAGCGAGGAGCGCCTATTTTAGCTGAACTGATCGGATATGGCTTTTCTTCCAATGGTGACCATATCTCCAACCCGAGCATTGATGGACAATCGAGGTCATTGAAAATGGCTTTGAAGCAAGCCGGTATCTCAGTTAACGAAGTAGATTATATCAATGCGCATGCTACTTCCACGCCTGTGGGGGATGGGAGCGAGGCGCGTGCGATCTACGAAGTCTTTGGAGGTGATGTTCCGGTAAGCTCTACCAAATCCATGACCGGTCATGAATGCTGGATGGCGGGAGCGAGCGAGATCGTGTATTCGATGCTCATGATGCAACATTCCTTTATAGCTCCCAATATCAATTTCGAAAACCCGGACGAAGATTCTGCCCGGATCAATATCATTTCTCAAACGAAAGAACAGACTATCGACTGCTTTCTGTCTAATTCTTTCGGATTTGGAGGTACCAATTCTACGCTGATACTCAAAAAGTTCCGGAATTAATGCCATCTTCCAGCGTTTCGAACTTCGTAAACGGCAGTATCCGGCGGAGGAATTTGTGTATTTTTGTTTTACCCAAGTATTCCGGAAGACGTCAATGATATTTTATAAAAATTATTGTGTCAGAGATGTATTATATTTCAAAATTTAGGAATATTTTTAAACTATCAGCGCAAATAAATTAATTTTGTAGCCATGTATGCTAACGACGTAAAAATGAGTTGGGAAGAAGTTATTGAAGAAACCAGAGATTTTTTATCTGAGGAGTTTGAGGTGGACCGGGATCTGATTCTTCCTGAAAACAGTCTTAAAGACACATTAGATCTGGATAGTTTGGACTATGTAGATCTGGTGGTGCTCATTGAAGAAAATCTCAACGTCAAACTAACCGGCGAAGACTTTAAGGAAATTACCACTTTCGGAGATTTCTATCAGCTTGTACGCAAGAAACTTGCATTATAATCAATGAACCGTTGGGACGGTAAGACCAAAGGATCCTTAACGGGGTATAAAATCTTTCTTTTTTTTATCAATTCATTGGGGCTGGGTTTTGCATACCGCCTTTTGCAAATAGTTACTTATTACTATTATCTGTTTGCTGCAAAACCCAAAAAGGCGCTTCTGGATTTTTATCAGGACACTCTTCACATTTCGGGTTCCGACGCCAGGAAGCTGGCGCGGAAAAACTTTTACATTTTCGGCCAGACGCTGGTCGATAGGGCTGCTTTTTTGCTTGGGAAGGACGAAAAGTTCTCGCATACCTTTCAGAATGAGCAATATCTGGTCGATATCAGGGATGGCGGAAAAGGAGGTATCCTGCTGAGCGCGCACCTGGGAAACTGGGAAACAGCCGGTAACCTGTTGAAAGGACGCATTACGCCGACGATCAACATTGTGATGCTGGATGCCGAGGTCGAGAACATTAAGAAATATATGGATCTGTCGACAGGCGGTTCGCGGTTTAAAGTGATAGCCATTAAAAACGACCTGTCACATATTATTTCGATCCGCAATGCTTTGATAAACAATGAGTTTGTTGCCATTCATTCGGACAGGTACCTGGAAGGTTCGAAATTTATAGAGCTGGACTTTTTTGGTAAAAAGGCCAAATTTCCATACGGACCTTTCGTGATCGCCTCCAAGTTCGATGCACCGGTCACATTCGTTTTTGCTGCGAAGGATGGAAAATACAGTTACCACCTGAGTGCAACACTACCCGTTACGGGGCGGATCAAACCGGAGGAAATCGCCCGGCAATATGTTGCGGAACTGGAAAGAAAGGTGCGGGAATATCCGGAACAATGGTTTAATTATTTCAATTTTTTCAGCGAATGATTGTCTCCAAAGACGCTATCACGCAGTACATTCCGCATCGTCAGCCATTTGTTATGATTGATAATCTCGTCAGCGTTGCGCCGGAGAGATTTGAATCGGATTTTTACATTGAAAGCGAAAACCTGCTGGTAGAAAACGGCCAGTTTCAGGCTACGGGTCTTGTGGAAAACATAGCGCAGACCTGTGCTGCTTCATTTGGATTTCTGGATCATCAAACAGACGGAAAGCCTAAAATTGGCTTTATTGGGGCTGTCAGCCGATTGGAAGTTTTTGAGCTTCCTGCGGTCAATACAACGATCACAACCATCGTTACACCATTGCATCAGCTTGGAAATATTTACCTGGTGAAAGGCGAAAGTTTCCTGGAAGGGCGTATATTGCTTGGCTGTGAAATGAAGATTGTAGTATCGGAATAACCCCTAACGATAATAGTAGTATGATTGCCTCGGAAATCGAAATTGATATACGATTCAGTGAAACCGATGCCATGGGCGTAGTTTGGCATGGTAATTACCTCAAATTTTTCGAAGACGGCCGCGAGGCATTTGGTAAAGCTTACGGCCTCGAATATCTGACTATTTTTGACAAAGGTTATTTTACTCCCATCGTCAAATCGGAAATAGATCATAAGGCACCGGTGTATTACGGGCAGATCATTAAAGTCGTAACCCGCTATATACCTGCCAAATCCGCCAAAATTCAGTTTGAATATGAGGTATTTAACCTTACTACCAACGAGTTGTGTGCGGTAGGTAAAACCATGCAGGTATTTCTGGACAAAGAGTCGCGAACACTGGAATTGATCACTCCGGAATTTTACAAAGAGTGGAAAGAGAAAAATAACGTTTAAAAATGACCTATATCGGTGCAGAGGTGATCATTAGCCCATTGGGTGAAAGTGCAGAGACCAACTGGTCGGCTGTGTATGATAACCGGTCAGGAATTTCGTTGGTAGAAAGTGCCGGATTTGACGGAGAAAGTGTTTATTTGTCCAAAATCCTTGATTTTACGGCTGACAGCAAGTTTGCTCAGCTTCTGATCAAAGCAATGGAGAAGGTCAGCGCGGGTATTGATGACAGCATCATTACTTCTGACAAAACGATTGTAATCATTAGTTCCACGAAGGGCGAGCTGGACCGGAATATCAATGACCAGTTTGGTGGTCCTGTTGCTGCGATTACCGAGCGTTTTCACCTCGCCAACGAGCCGATAGTGATTTCCAATGCCTGTATTTCGGGCGTATTGGCCATTAATGCTGCCAGTAACTTCATCGACGCTCACATATATGAACACGCCATTGTGATTGGCTGTGACGTGATTTCTGATTTTGTGGTGTATGGTTTTCAGTCATTGTTTGCGATCAGCGACAAGCCGTGCGCACCATTTGACAACGCTCGGAACGGTATTACAATGGGTGAGGGGTGCGGAGCAGTAGTGGTTTCAGCTTCCAGGGGTATTTATAAAAATCCGCCAATGGACTTGCTTTCGGGCACTACGGCCAATGATGCCAATCACATTTCGGGACCGTCTCGTACGGGCGAAGGGCTTTTCAGAAGTGTGAAAAAAACAATGGATAGTCACCAGATCAGTTCGGCAGACATCGATTTTATCTCGGCACACGGTACCGCCACTGTTTTTAATGATGAAATGGAATCCATTGCGTTTGACCGGCTGGGTTTGAGCGATATTCCGCTCAACAGTATGAAAGGGTATTTTGGCCATACATTAGGTGCCGCGGGTGTCATTGAAACGACCGCTTCCATGCAAATGATCCGAAATGGAGTGCTACTGAAAAGCCTTGGTTACCAGGAAGCAGGTACTTCCAAAGCATTGAACATTATATCTGAAAACAGAAAAGCAGAACTGAAAACTATTTTGAAAACAGCCTCAGGCTTTGGCGGAGGTAATGCCTCTTTGATTATCAGGAGTATATGACGCGTATCAAGGCATATTGTCACTTGCGGGAGGATTTCTGTTTGGTAAACGGGCAGGTTATCTCAAAGCGGGACACGAACTCCGAAGACAGCTGGTTTAAGCAAATATATAAGGCACAGGGGTTTGTATACCCCAAGTTCTATAAAATGGACGCGCTTTCGCAGGCAGGGTTTCTAGCTTCTGAGCTGATCAAACGGGCTTACCCGGAAATGGTTACGGCCTATAAGGATGACGAAATTGCGATGGTCTTTGCCAATCAGTCGTCCAGCGCCGACACAGATCTGCGGTTTCAGAGGTCGTACGAGCAAAATGGTGCGCCAAGTCCGTCGTTGTTTGTGTATACTTTGCCTAACATTGTTTTGGGTGAAATTGCAATTTTAAACAAATGGTACGGTGAGAATATGTTTGCTGTTTTGCCTAAATTCGCACCTGATTTTTTTGTGAATTACAGCCGTATTTTAATGTCAGCAGGCTCCAAAGCAGTACTTGGCGGATGGATCGGGATCATGGAAAAACAAATCAATGTGTTCCTTTTTTTTGTGGAGAATGATGGGGAGGACGGATTGGAATTTAATTCTGAAAACCTGTCGGAGCTGGCAAGGATGTAATTTAACAACAAACAGATTTACGCTTAATTTTAATTGAAGTAATGGATAATTTAAAAGAAGATCTGAAAAAACAGATCATTGAGCAGCTTAACCTGGAAGATATTACACCTGCTGATATAGAGGACGATAGCCTGCTTTTTAATGATGCAGGACTTGGTCTGGACTCGATTGACGCTTTGGAACTGATCGTTTTGCTCGAAAAGTACCACGGCATCCAGGTGACCAACCCCGACGAAGGCAAGGAAGCATTCAAGTCGATCAGCACGATGGCAGACTATATCCGCAAAAGAAAAGCCTGAACCTAATTTTTGTTTATAAATGGGTGTCCGCATCACCGGTATTGGTATTGTTTCTGCAATTGGATTGTCGGTTGAGGAAAATTTGCTTGCGTTAAAAGAGGGCAGGTCGGGAATAGCGTCAGCTGCTTTTTTCAAGGAGGCCTCCCGCGACCTGCTCGTAGGAGAGGTCAAAATTTCAGATGATGACCTGAAAACGCAGCTTGGTACTGGCCCTGCCAACATTTCGCGGACTTCATTATTAGGTTTGAAAGCTGCGCGTGAGGCGTGGGGGAGCAATGTACATACGCCCGCATTACGCACAGGGATTATTTCTTCTACTTCCGTTGGTGGAATGGATCGGAGCGAAATTTTTTACAAAGATTACCTCGCTCAAAATAATCCCGATTTTTCACTTCTGAAAACGCACGACAGCGGCAGTACTACCGAAAGGATTGCGGCTGAAATGGGTATTTCAGGGTACATTAATACACTTTCAACAGCCTGTTCGTCGGGTGCCAATGCAATAATGCTAGGTGCAAGATTGCTGATTCAGAATAAGCTGGATCGCGTGCTCGTAGGTGGGTCGGATGCGCTTACGAAGTTCACAATCAATGGCTTCCGGTCGCTTATGATCTATGACGATCAATGGTGCCGCCCGTTTGACGAGTCGCGTAGCGGTCTTAATCTGGGAGAAGGGGCTGCTTTTTTGTTGTTGGAAAATGATAAGAGCGTTGCATTCTCGGGAAACCAAACGCTTTGCTACGTAAGTGGCTGGGCTAATGCGGCTGATGCATACCATCAAACCGCTTCGTCACCAGAAGGCAAGGGAGCGACATTGGCTATTGAAAACGCCATTCAACGCTCCGGCATAACCCGGGAAAGCATTTCCTACGTAAATGCACACGGTACGGGCACGAAAAATAATGATCTGTCGGAATCGGTGGCGCTGAAAAATGTGTTCGGAGAAAATATTCCTGCATTCAGTTCTACAAAAGCTTTTACAGGACATACATTGGCGGCTGCCGGGGCAATTGAAGCTGTATTTTCGGTGCTTTCCATTCAGCATAGCCTCATTTACCCAAACCTGAACTACCGCAACGCGATCGCTGAAACCGGCCTGGAACCGGTCACCAGCTTGCAAACCGACAAACCGGTTGAGGCGGTGCTGTCCAATTCATTTGGTTTCGGGGGGAACAATTCTTCATTGGTTTTTTCAAAAAAATAACAGATACCTAGTTGTTTTACATTTCCGCCGCATCCTCGATCTCACACCAGCCTACATTCAAAAATGCAGGTTTTTCTGCTTTGATTGAACGTTTAAATGAATCATCGGCATTGATCAGCCCGGATTATAAGGGATTTATCGAGGCCGGACTCTTGCGCAGGATGAGCAAAATCCTTCGTATGTCTGTGGCTTGCTCCAAAGATTGCATTGAACAGGCGGGTATTGATCAGCCGGACGCCATTGTGGTAGGGACGGGCCTCGGATGTTTGCAGGACACCGAAAAGTTTCTGAACAATTCCATTACCATTGAAGGGCTGCTGCCGCCAACTGCCTTTATCCAGTCGACCCACAATACGATGGCCGGACAGATTTCGCTGAGTATCGGGAATCATGGCTATAACATGACCCATACCCAGAATACGCTTTCGTTTGAAAATGCATTGCAGGACGCCATGTTGCTGTTGAATGAAGGTGAAAAGCATATTCTGGTTGGCGCAGCAGACGAATACATTGAAATTCTGACTGAAATTTCTGGTCAATTAAGTATAAAACCTGAAACATTACTGACCTCGGGGGCGTCATTTTTTGTTTTATCGAAAGAGAAAGCGAGCAATGCATTGGCTGTCGTCAAAGACTGCGCTACTACTGGTTTTGTGCAAAACGTGCCGGAAAAGATAGATTCATTTTTGACTGATAATGGATTACAGGCGTCAGATCTGGATCTTATTTTGTACTCGGGCACCTCTGATGGTTTGAATGATGACGCGTTTTTGAAATCACTGCCATTCGGGCTAGGTAAATGCATTGATTATTTGCAGCTTTCAGGGATTTATCCGACGGCTTCTGCATTTGCGCTGCATTATGCCGCAGATCTGATGGGTCAGAACAAATCATTGAAGAATATTCTGATTTGTAATTCATTGATAAAAAGAAACTTAGGTCTAATACTCGTCCAGTCCGTTGAAGCATAACATTACCACATTTGCTGCCATTACTGCCTTTGCCCTGTGTGGAATCATATTTTGGGAAACAGGATTTGTATGGGCAGTTTTAGCGGTAATTTTCATCGCATACCTGGCTGCGACTTCTTACGGATCATTCAAAATACAGGCAAATTACTTTCTAAAATCGATCAATAAAGGTCAGCGGAAATCCATTGCGCTTACATTTGATGACGGTCCGGACCCCGACACGACTCCTGCAATTTTGGAGACATTGAAGCAGAAAAATGTCAAGGCTACCTTCTTTGTGATTGGTAAAAAAGCTGAGAAATATCCCGAATTGCTAAGGCAGATTGACGAGGAGGGGCATATTGTTGGTAACCATTCTTACAGCCATCATTACCTGATCGCGTTTTTTTCAACTGAGAAATTAAGAAAGGACATTGTGCGCTGTAATGGTATTATCACCGAGGCTATTGGAAAGCCGCCGCGCTTTTTTCGCCCACCATTCGGGGTAACCAATCCCAGATATGCCACGGTGCTGAAAGAGCTGCAACTGGATTGCATTGGCTGGTCACTACGAAGCTTCGATACCAAAGCGAAGAATAAGTACCAGATCATCAACAAAATCATTTCAAAATTAAAGTCGCGGGACATCGTTCTCTTGCATGATAACCTGCGCGTTACTGCGGATTCGTTGGAAGACGTCATCGAACATTGTCTTCAAAAAGGGGTTAAAATAGAACCGCTTTCCCGATTAATTCAGAAAGAACCCTATGATAAAATATAGATTACTGTTAGCGCTCTGCACGGCATTGACAGGGCACATTTTGCCCGCTCAGTCATTCAAACCGGCTGGCGATACCGAAAAAATCCTGGCAGAGTTGCGCAAAACTTCACAAGCGACCACATCCATCCAGGCTTCGTTTTCGGAGGAGAAATATCTGTCCGTACTGAAAGAGCCGGAGCATTCGACGGGACTTTTTTTTTATCAGAAGAATGACAAAATGCGATGGGAGCAAAAAACACCTTTGAAATACATCATTTTGATCAATGGTGATAAGCTCCGAATTCAGGAAGCTGGGAAGGAAAAGAATGTAGGCCAGGCGGGCAGGATGGCGGCACAGATCAAGGAACTGATGATTGGCCTGGTGAATGGCGATTTTCAGCAGAACAAGGCTTTTTCAATCGCTTGTCTGGAAAGTAATGATCAATATATGGTGGTGCTGACGCCGGTTAACCGTCGGTTGAAGAATATTTATTCCAAAATTTCAATGGTTTTCTCCCGGGATTCTCTGCGTTTGAAGGAGTTGTCATTTTTTGAAAAGAATGGTGACAAAAGCATCATGAAGTTCCAGAATGAAAAATTCAACCATCAGATCGACGAAAACCTGTTCCGGAATTTATAGCTATATTTCTTAAAGGAATGCCCCAGAACGACATTTTTACAATTATTGGCATAGATTCGACAGCCGATACCATTGCTTCCGAAGTCAGGATCAACGCGGAACATCATCTATTTGAAGGGCATTTTCCAGGAACTCCCGTGACGCCTGGCGTGATCCAGCTGCAAATGGTAAAAACGGTTTTAGAGCAGCATTTGCAAAAAGAATTACAGCTAAAATCGGTCAGGACCTGCAAATTTCTGGAAGTACTTAATCCAAATGTAACTCCCGTCATCAGGCTGAACATTAAATATAAAATCCAGGAAGTGATCGAGGTAACAGCTTCCGGCGTATTTGAAGGGACTACATTTTTTAAAGCGCAGGCAACTTATCAGTAAAAATACATTGAAAATGACCCTTTCTGATATCCGTTGCTGCATTCTTATCCCGACTTACAACAATCAGCATACCCTCCGAAGAGTGATCGATGGAGTACTCGAACATTCGAACGGGCAGGATATCATCGTCATCAACGACGGGTCGACGGACGAAACAGGAGCAATTTTGCATTCCTACGGTGGCAAGATTCGTATGCTGACCAATGCGAAAAACTCTGGCAAAGGATACTCCCTCAGAAAAGGTTTCAAGGAAGCGATCAGGCTCGGTTACGACAATGCCATTTCTATCGATTCCGATGGGCAGCATTTGCCTGGGGACATTCCGGTTTTCATTGAGGCAGCTTCCCTAAACCCCGGCGCGTTGCTGATGGGCTCGCGGAATATGCGGCAGGAAGGTGTTCCTGGTAAAAGCTCTTTCGGTAATAAATTTTCCAATTTCTGGTTCAAGTTTGAAACCGGACTTACACTGCCCGACACACAAACCGGTTTCCGGCTGTACCCGCTCGAACCGCTAAAAAAAACCAGACTGTTCACCTCCAAGTTTGAAACCGAAATAGAAGTCATCGTCAAGCTTGCCTGGAAGGATGTGCCCGTAATACCGATTCATATCAGGGTGATTTATGATATGAATGAGCGGGTTACGCATTTCCGGCCTTTCCGTGACTTTACGCGCATCAGCATTCTCAATACCTGGCTGGTGATACTTACATTGCTTTATTATTTGCCCAAGAGATTGCTGACTGCGATTTACAAAAAAGGCCTTTGGAAGATCATTAAGGAAGAGGCCATTAAACCCGACGAGTCTAATTTGAGTAAGGCGAGATCCGTTGGTTTCGGCTTTTTTATGGGAATACTCCCGATCTGGGGCTTTCAACTGCTGGTAGGCATCCCGCTTTCGATCTATTTCAGGATGAACAAAGTGTTGTTTCTGACCGCAGCCAACATTAGTATCCCGCCGTTCATTCCATTCATTATTTTTGGCAGCTATCAATTCGGCGGACTATTTTACAAAAACGGTGTGCAGCTGACTTCATTTGAAGACCTGAACCTGGAATCCATTCATGTCAATATTGTACAGTATCTTTTAGGAGGGACCTTGCTTGCGCTCCTCGCAGGTGCTGTCGGTTTCGTGGTGACCTACTTACCGCTGGCGCTTTTTCGCCCATCTAAAAAAGGCGCCTGATCAGCTTCGCATTTTTTCTAAGGTCTTGAATTATATCAATTTCATCGTTGCATTGTTATAAAAGAGGCTTTGCCGCTTGTTGGGCGTAATGTTTCAGTTATTCAATGACAACCAGACTGTTAATGAGACATTAGGGGTTCGGTTGTAAAAAATGTCTCCAAATTTTTATAAAATCTATACGAATTACTCAAAAATAAGCCTTTTGCGATTTTGTTATGAGGTGCCATTCTCTATATTTACGAGAATTATAAAACCTTTAACCAAATTTTGTTCAGCGCATGAGTAACATTACCTATTTAGTGCCGGCATTAGGCCTTATCGGCTTGCTGGTTATGTTCTTCAAAAGAGGCTGGGTTGTCCGGCAGGATGCCGGGAGTCCCGATATGAAAGAAATCGCGGATGCCATCGCCGATGGCGCTCTTGCCTTCCTGAAAGCCGAATGGCGTGTACTCATAGTCTTTGGTATTATTGTTAGTATTTTGCTAGGTTACTCGGGTACGCTGGTCGAAAATTCCAGTGTCTTCATTGGTGTATCATTCCTGATCGGAGCGTTCGTTTCTGCCTTCGCCGGTTATATCGGGATGAATATTGCGACCAAATCCAACGTGCGTACCACTCAGGCTGCTCGGACAAGTCTTACAAAAGCTTTGGAAGTTTCCTTCACAGGGGGTTCTGTGATGGGTATAGGAGTAGCTAGTCTGGCTGTAATCGGGTTGGGCGGCTTGTTTATCGTTCTTTATTCAGCTTTTGTGGGAGATAGTACGGATGTGAACGGTCTTGGAATGGAGAAAGTGCTGGAAGTACTGGCAGGATTTTCACTGGGAGCTGAATCCATTGCGCTTTTCGCACGTGTGGGCGGAGGTATTTACACCAAAGCTGCTGATGTAGGAGCGGATCTTGTAGGAAAAGTAGAGGCGGGGATTCCGGAAGATGATCCGCGTAACCCTGCGACGATTGCAGATAACGTGGGCGATAACGTGGGTGACGTTGCCGGTATGGGCGCCGACCTTTTCGGTTCTTACGTGGCTACGATCCTCGCTACCATGGTTTTGGGTAGGGAGATCATTTCGAGCGGTACCGATAATTTTGGAGGGATATCGCCGATTTTGTTGCCGATGGTGATCGCTGGCGTGGGATTGATTGCATCTATTATAGGAATGTTCCTGGTGCGTGTAAGTGACGATAATGGTAATGTGCAGGGAGCATTGAACCGTGGTAACTGGGGTTCTATCGTGCTGGTACTGATCGCAAGTTATCCATTGACAATGTGGATGTTACCCGAAGGAACCCTTACGATTCGAGGCGTTGATTTTACTTCAATAGATGTATTCTGGGCGATTTTGCTTGGCTCAATCGTTGGTGCAATTATGTCTACGGTTACGGAATATTATACTGCTATGGGCAAGCGTCCGGTTCAATCCATTGTAAACCAGTCGTCTACCGGCCACGCTACTAACATTATCGGTGGGCTTTCTGTAGGGATGGAATCGACGGTTATTCCAACATTGGTTTTGGCAGCCGGGATTTATATCAGTTATGAATTCGCGGGACTATACGGAGTAGCGATCGCGGCCGCAGGAATGATGGCTACTACTGCTATGCAATTGGCAATCGATGCATTTGGACCAATCGCAGATAATGCGGGTGGTATCGCTGAAATGGCACATTTGCCCGAAGAAGTTCGTGGTCGTACGGATATTTTGGACGCGGTAGGAAATACCACAGCTGCCGCAGGAAAGGGATTTGCCATTGCGTCAGCCGCACTGACTTCGCTGGCACTTTTCGCGGCTTTCTGTGGTGTGGCAGGTATTAATTCCATTGATATTTACAAAGCCAATGTATTAGCAGGCTTGTTTGTAGGAGCAATGATACCATTCATTTTCTCGTCACTTGCGATTGCCGCAGTAGGACGTGCCGCCATGAAAATGGTAGAAGAAGTGCGCCGTCAGTTCCGTGAAATACCGGGAATTATGGAGGGTACCGCGAAACCTGAGTACGACAAATGCGTCGCGATTTCAACGCAGGCATCTATCCGTGAAATGGTAGCGCCTGGTTTGATCGCATTGATCGTTCCGGTACTGGTTGGTTTCCTGTTCGGGCCGGAAGTACTGGGAGGTACATTGGCTGGTGTGACGGTTTCTGGTGTCTTAATGGGTATTTTTCAAAACAACGCAGGTGGTGCCTGGGACAATGCGAAAAAATCATTTGAAAAAGGGGCTGTGATCAATGGAGAGACTTTTTACAAAAAATCAGAGCCGCATAAAGCCGCTGTAACTGGTGATACTGTGGGAGATCCTTTCAAAGATACCTCGGGGCCTTCGATGAATATTTTGATCAAACTCATGTCTATCGTGTCGCTGGTTATCGCTCCGCACATAGGGGTTAAAAACGCTCATACTGGTAGTTTGAATGTGAATGATGAAAGTAAGAAAGTGGTAGTTGCGGTTTCAAAAGCCGAAGTCGCTGAAAAATCTGTGGAGGTGGTTGCTGCTTATCCATTGGAAAAGAAGAGCCGCTAGTTAATGTATTTTTATTTGATAAAATAATGCCCGGTCTTAATGGTCGGGCATTGTTTTGTTATCCCCGATACACATTACCCAGGCTTTGTTTTGAGAGAATTATACGATATATTAGATTAAAAGTTAGGCTATGGAAACGTTAACGATTGAAATAAATAACCCCAAAGCCAAGCGTCTGATCGATGACCTGGCTGATTTGGGACTTATATCTGTAAAGGAGTCCAAGCCTTCCTGGAAGGAGCGCTGGCAGGAACTGGCAAAGTCTCTTCCTGATTCAGAAGCCATAACAGAGGAGGATGTGATGGATGAAGTTTCTGCTGTAAGGAATCCCGCACTATCAGTATTTTTGGTTTGACCGATTTTTTGGAAATACACAACTAAAAGTCCAAAGCTAACACCCGATTTTCCCCCGGAATGATTTTTGTTGTAGGAAACTGCCGAACGTGGCAATGTATCTGATCAGGTACTTGGCAGTCGGCAGATGTCTATTTCAACAAAACAATAAATTATGAAAAAAGTAATGGTACTCGCTGCTTTGATAGGATTATCGTCAGCGGCATTTGCGCAGGAAAAGCAGACAAAAGCGGAGAAAGCTGCGGAGGAAACCAAGGCAGCTGGGAAAAAAGCAGGGAAGGAGATTAAAAAAGATGCCAAAATCGTTGGCGAAAAAACCGAGGAAGGTGCTGAAAAAGTAGCTGACGGCACAGAAAAGGCTTATAAGGCCACCAAAAAGGGTACGAAAAAAGCGTATAAGGCGACTAAGAAAGAAGCCAAAGAACTCAAAGATGACGTAAAGGAAAAAGTCGATAATAAATAATTCGAGTAACACTGACCCAGGAAATGCAAACGTCCCGGCTGACAATCAGCCGGGACGTTTGCATTAAAAATCAACTGATATCAGCCCAATTTCTTTTTAAGGTAGTCCAGTGAAAGTTTGTAAGCGTCAGCAGTGGCCGCAGCGTCGTGTTTGGGGTTGCTGGGATTAGCAAAACCGTGTACGGCGTCATACATTTTGACAGTAACCGTTTTACCTGCAGCCTTCATGTCTTCCTGAAACTTCGCGACAGTAGCAGGAGGAATTCCCTGATCCTGGCTGCCGAAAATGCCCAGTACATCGGTATTCAATGTTTTTAACTTTTCCACGTCACCTTCCGGACGGCCGTAATACATCACACATCCTACCACCTGCTTGCCACCGGCAATTGCATTCTGTAATGAAAGCATTCCACCGAAGCACCAGCCAATACTTGCAATTTTAGCATTGCTGCCCACATATTGAACACCTCCTTTTGTAATGGCGGCAAGTCTCTCAGCGGAAGCGCCTTGCACCAGCTTGCCAGCTTCTTCGCGGGTGGTGGCTACTTTGCCGTCATACATGTCGAGTGCCAGCACATTCACATCGGCCAAATCTTTATGAAGCTTCGCCGCTTCCTGCTTGATATGATCATTCAGGCCCCACCATTCCTGATAAACAAAAAGCCATTTGTCTGATTTCTTTGCAGATTTCAGCAAAAAGCCGCTGCCTGTTTTACCATCAGAAGTTGGGAAAGTGACTGTTTCTCCTGCTCCCTGGTAATGAAAAGGAACCGGCGCTTCGTGCAGCATTTGAAAATCCGTGTTCGCTGCCAATGCCGACATATCATTTGCAGGCGTATAGCAAACCGGGATCGTGCTTTGTTTCTGTTCCGTCTCAGGCGGGAACATCTTGAAGAGAAAAATGGATACCAATATAAAAATTGTTCTCATTGAAACGGATTTAGAAGTGAATGGATTATGACAGTATCTTAAAGATATGCAAAATACGAATGAAACCGAACGAAGGGTTGCGTAGACAAAATACGGAGGATTTTGGTAGGTCTCCTATTTGAAATTGTCATCATTGATGAAAATATTGTACTTATTGAAAGAGAGGAACTTAATCTTCCAAAACACCCGTTAACTTTGCAGTATGTTTCTATAAGTACATGAGTCGCAAGCAATATTTCTTTATAATTCTTATTCTGGGTTCCCTCGCTACTGTCAGTCCTTTTTCTATTGACATGTACCTTCCGGGGTTTCCCCGCATCGCGGCGGACTTAAAAACCACTATTGATAAAGTACAACTTTCATTAACCAGCTATCTGATCGGAATTTGTCTGGGCCAGGTCATATACGGGCCATTACTCGATAGGTTCGGAAGGAAAAAGCCACTCTATGCGGGATTGATTTTGTACGTGATCGCTTCTTTTGGATGTGCAATGACTTCGTCGGTCGATGCACTGATCACCATGCGGTTTTTTCAGGCAATGGGCGGCTGTGTAGGTTTAGTAGCTTCGCAGGCATTGGTCAGCGACCTTTTTGCAGCCGATAAGAGAGCAGAAGTATTTTCGCTGATCACATTGGTTATCGCAGTTTCTCCAATGATAGCACCGACAGTGGGCGGTTACGTGACTGCTTCTATCGCGTGGCAATGGATTTTTATCATTCTCGCGGGGATAGTAAGTTTGATTCTGGCCGCTATTTACTTTTTCTTGCCAACAGGACGGGATGCTGATAACTCGGTTTCGCTGCGACCGAAGGCCGTATTGAATGGCTATGCGACCGTTATTACCCAGCCTCAGTTCTTGATTTACACACTGGCAGGAGGATTAGCCACCGCGGCACCATTCGCCTATATAGCAGGTTCGTCGGATGTTTTTATGAATATCTATAAAGTAAGTGAGCAGCAGTACGGATGGATCTTTGCATTTCTGGCGGTAGCCATGATCGGTTCTACGCAGTTGAATCACGTACTTTTAAAAAAATACACCAGCGAGCAGATCATCAAAGTGACACTGGTTTATCAGAGTATCGTCGGGTTTGTATTAATCCTCGGCGTTTATAACAACTGGTTTGGGCTGTTTTCATTGATCGGAATGATGTTCGTATTCCTTACCGGACAGGGACTTACAGGGCCCAATGCTTCCGCATTGTCGCTCGCGCCATTCAAAAAACACACAGGTAGTGCGTCCGCATTGATGGGCAGCTGGCGGATGGGCGCAGGTGCGATCATATCCGCGATCGTGAGCTTGTTGCACAATAACACTGCCATGCCTATGGTTGGTATGATGGCATTTTGTTCGATCGGCGGTCTGGTTATCCTGCACGCCGGGAATGCCGTGGTAAGGCACCAGGGCAGCCGGGGCGAAGTGGAAGAAGAAATTTCTGTTTTGTTGTAAGCACTAAGGCAGATTTTTCACCGCATTGTAAATCATATTAATGTATTCTTCCCGGTCTATATCCAGAGCAACCAGCACATTGGGTTCTTTGTGAAGGACATTGTAAAAATCAACCACTGTTTTGCCACGGGTCAGTTCTCCTTTTGTTTCAACCTCCACATAGCAGGGTTTTGTTTTGAAAATACCGGGATTGATCAGCCAGGCAATCGCACACGGATCATGCAAGGCTGCGCCACCTTCCAGTTCAAGACGATTTTTTCGGTAATAAATGGAGAAAAAATCCATCAGATCAGCCGCTGCATTTCCTGATTTGTTACCCAGCGATCTGAAAAGGTCAATGTCCTTTTGAAAGACTAGCGCCTTATGGGTCACATCGAGGCCGCACATGGTAATGGGCAGACCGCAACTGAACACAATGGCCGCAGCTTCCGGGTCGGCATAGATATTGAATTCAGCGGAAGGTGTCATGTTACCACGAAAAACACCGCCGCCCATGAGCGAAATCCTTTCAATTTTGTCTTTCAAATGCGGATAAGCGAGCAAAAAAACCGCAATATTGGTCAATGGTCCGGTAGGTACGATCGTGATCTTCTCCGTCGCATTTATTAGAATGTTCGCTATGCCTTCCGACGCCGTGATCGGCTCGGCTTTGGTTGTGTAGGCAGGTAGGGAAGGACCGTCCAGACCGGTTTCGCCGTGTACGTAGTCCGCTATTTCCAGATCACGGAACATTGGTTTTTCTGCCCCATGGTAAACAGGTACATTCGCACCGATCAATGTGAGGATTTTCAATGCATTCGCAAGCGTCTTTTCCTGCGTTTGGTTACCAGCCGATATCGTCACCGCTTTCACGTCGAACATTCCGCTTCCAAATGCCAGCATGAGCATCAGCGCATCGTCGTGGCCTGGGTCGCAATCTATAATGATGGGTATTTTGTTCATAATGAAGTGTTTAAATTAATTCAAAATGATAGGGCGCGGAACTTTGAGCTCCCATTCTCGTAACGGAAATGGCCGCAGCTTTGCATGCAAACCGGCAAGCTTCCAGCCAGTTTTCCCCCGAAGCCAATGCTTTCAAGATAGCCCCATTAAAAACATCGCCAGCGGCAGTCGTGTCAACTGATTTGACCGACAATGCCGGTATTAATTCATTGAATGCCTCATTGGAAAGAAAAACACCCTGACTACCAAGCGTAATGATCACATTCTGAACTCCTTTTTGATGAAAGTACTGGGCAGCTTTCCGTAACGTTTCAGTGCTATCAGTCGCAATGCCTGTCATGATCTCAGTTTCTGTTTCATTGGGCGTGATTAAAAACAGCCCGTTCAGAAAATCGTCGGGCAGTTTCGCGCCGGGAGCAGGATTTAGAATGACTTTAATGTTCTCGTCCCGACATTTTCCGATCACATACCGGACCGTTTCCAGCGGGATTTCCAGTTGCAGCAAAACCATTTCAATACCTTCAAAAACTTCGTCAGCGATATCTGCGGGCATTAAATCCATATTGGCTCCCGATGCCACTACGATTTCGTTCTCGCCATTACCATTCACCGTGATCAGGGCAACGCCTGATGCCAGTTCAGTTGACTCTACAAAATATTGAATGTCAAGTCCTTCTTTTATAAAACCTTCCCGGGCCTGTTTGCCGAATATATCGTTACCGGTTTTGGCAATAAACCGAACGTCAGCCCCAAGTCTTGCAGCTGCTACGGCCTGATTGGCGCCTTTTCCTCCCGGATTCATCAAGAAAGTCCCGCCCAAAACCGTTTGGCCGGGCTTGGGAAACTCCTCCGTTTTGACAACCATATCGGTGTTGGAACTGCCTATGATCAAAACTTTTTGTCCCATTATCTTCTTAAAATTGATTTTTTGTCAACCAAAATACCTAGTCCGTAATGCTCCGGGTAATTGTACAATGTCTGTCCGGTGGCTGTCGCAATATCCTTCACAGCATTCCTTACTTCGGGAAAGCTTTCGGTATCATGAAAAATCGTGCAGTCACTGTGTTGCGCCGCCCAGAGGCCACATTCAAACGTTTCTTTATAATTATGGACAATGTCGACGTGGGCCAGGTCGTACCTTTGATTATCCGCAATGATCCAGTCGCGGTAGTCGGATTTGATCAGCTTAATATTGGTGTAGGCACCCAGCCGCTTGCTCGTTTCTTCAAAATGTTCGTTTTTATTGACTGTGTGAATATCGCCCTCGAACGTATCCACGCCGGTTACCGACTCAAAAAAATTGGAAAATACCACCGCTGAGTAACCGAATTCCACTCCGAATTCAATGCAGCGTTTTCTTCCCAGCCTAAATTCTTCAATTATGTCCTCAATGATCAGTTCCAGCCCTTTCCATGCCGACACAATTTCGAGCATTTTCTCCGGCTGACGCAGCTTTTTCGGTTTGTAAGGTTTAATGTCGGCGATGAAGTTATCCCTGATGTATGTTCTTAATCCCATGGCTGTAATTTGCTAAGCAATCTTTTTTGCAAGTAAAGTCTTGTCAGGTAAATATGCTAGTTTTAGACATCTATAATCAAACCTTCATTCTTCTCAAACCAAAAATGATATGAGAAAATACGTTCTGTTATCATTCATACTAGGACTTACCATGCAATATTGTCAACAAAAGACGGAAAAAGAAAACGATGCCCAGGCGCCAATAAGCAAGGTTTTTGCCAATTATTATGAAGAACGGCTTCCGCTTTATCCGCTGGAAGCTACTTTTAATGGTGATAACCGTTACAATGATAAGATGTCAGACGACCTTTCCCAGGCAGGGAAGGCAAAGGCTATCGCATTTTATAAAAAATACCAGGATGAACTCGCAAAATATGATAGGGAGAAGCTTTCCGGTGAGGAAAAAGTAAGCTGGGACCTATTGCAGTGGGAATGTAACGTGAACCTGGAAGGGTTGAAATTTCCAACCGAACTATTACCGCTGAACCAGATCTTTTCAACGCATTTACTGATCGGCCAAATGGCCAGCGGGAGTAGTGTTCAGCCCTTTAAGACGGTGAAAGACTACGAAAACTGGTTGAAACGCGTCGATGGCTTTGTCGTTTGGTGCGACACTGCGGTGGTGAATATGCAGAAGGGGATAAAGGAAGGCTACGTACTGCCGACGTCGCTGATCAAAAAGGTAATTCCGCAGCTCGCCGATATGGATCACGGGCCGGTTAAAGAGCATTTGTTTTATTCTCCTGCCAAAAATTTTCCAAAAGAATTCACTCCTGAAGAAAAAGCGCGATTTGAGAAAGAATACGCCACAATGGTTGAATCTAAAATCATTCCTGCTTTTCAGAAGCTGCATACATTTATGGCGAAGGAATATCTGTCTGCTGGCCGGAGTACCAATGGTTTTGATGCTCTGCCGAATGGAAAGGCGCTTTATGATTACTACATTAAGTTTTACACCACCACAGAAATGACAGCCGATGAAATCCACAAACTTGGCCTGAGCGAGGTTGAAAGGATTTCAAAGGAAATGGAGAAGGTGAAGGAGCAGGTAGGCTACAAAGGCGACCTGAAATCGTTTTTTAATGATGTACGGAGCAACAAGAAATTAATGCCATTCACCACTGCTGAGCAGGTGATCGCGAATTTCAATAAGATCCACGATACGATGAAGCCAAACCTGAAAAAGCTGTTTGAACTGACGCCAAAAACGGCTTTCGAAGTGCGCAGAACGGAAGCATTCAGAGAAGCATCGGCGTCGGCGGAGTACAATCCGGGGCTGCCTGATGGATCTCGCCCGGGTATTTTTTATGTGCCGGTTCCGAATGCGAAAGAGTACAATACGGTTTCGGATGAAAGTTTGTTCTTGCATGAAGCGATTCCGGGTCATCATTACCAGTTCTCGTTGCAGCAAGAAAATCAGGCATTGCCTGCATTCAGGAAAAATATCTGGTATAGTGCCTATGGTGAAGGCTGGGCGCTTTATTCTGAGTCACTAGGCAAAGAGCTTGGCCTGTACACCGATCCTTACCAATATTTTGGGATGCTTGGCGCCGAAATGCACCGTGCGATCCGTCTGGTGGTAGATACTGGCCTTCATTCCAAAGGCTGGACGCGCGAACAGGCGATCCAATACTCGCTCGATCACGAAGTAGAATCGGAAGAAAGCATTACCGCGGAAATAGAACGCTATATGGCAGGAGCAGGACAGGCATTGTCCTATAAAATCGGTCAATTAAAAATCAGGGAACTGCGGGCGAAATCTGAGAAAGACCTGGGCACTAAGTTTGACATTCGGGAGTTTCACAAACTCGTACTGGAATCAGGCTGTGTGCCGCTGAAACTGCTGGAAGATAAGATTAATGCGTGGGTTGCAGCGAAGAAATAGTGGTCATGTTTGATGATATTGACCTTGTCAGGAGCGGAGTCGAAGTGCATGCACTTCGACTCCGCTCCTGACAACTTCGGCCGCTGATAAAAAGAAAATTACTTCTTGCTTTGGACAATGGTCACATTGCTAACCCTGGCTTCTTCTACTACCGCCGGGTTATGGGAGCAAATGAAGAGCCCAACGAGCACTTTTTCTTTCAGATTAGCCATCTCATGTGACCCTACTACCTGCAATGGAGCGCCTTTGGCGCCTGCCCGCATGGTATATTCATTTCCTTTACGCCCGACCTGAACGGTCCGGATATTTTTTTCTTTGCTAAAAATCTCGTCTTCCGGGTCACGCATTTTGTCGCCTTTGGCAACCCGCCATTGTAACACCGTGAGTCCGTCTCCGTGCACTACCGCGCTTAAATGTGAAGCGTTGTCTTCTGTCGATTCCCGTACCATCCAGCCCACTTTCCGGTGCGCGTCTGTTCCTTTTCCGGTCAGTTCAAAATCTCCGGTTACTGTGAAGTCGCCTGTCAGTTCGCGGAAGAGAAATTGGAACTCATCGCGTTCGAACCAGATGTTATAGCCCGATCCTTTCAGTACATATTCCTTTTTTTTGGCGTCATAGCGTGAGGAGCCCGCTAGCTTGGGTTTTCCTACATCTGCACTCTTCTGAAATTGGCCGATTTTGGCCGGGGCAAAGCTCGCCAATACGATAGTTATCAGTAGAATAGGTAAAATTACTCTTTGCTTCATAGAGAAATAAATGATGGATTTAACAAACAAAGCAGTATAGAACAGGATAGTTGCCGGTATCAAAATGGAGATTATTGTCCCAATAAATGTACATTTTTTTAGTTAATTATTTATATTAATGAAAAAGTGAGATTTAATATTCCTAACCCACAACATGATTTTCAAGACAAGATTTTTTTTTAGCCGTTATAGGAGCTGGAATTGCGTTTTCTATTCAATCCTGTAACCAAACACCGGGTCAGGCTGCGGAGGAGAAGTTACCTAAGGAGGTTAGTTATAACTTTGATATCAGGCCTATCCTGTCAGATAAATGTCTGGCCTGTCACGGCCCGGATGCCAATAAACGTGAGGCTGGTTTACGCCTTGACGTTGCTGAAAGTGCTTTTAAAGCATTGCAGGAAAATCCAAAAGCGCACGCACTGGTAGCTGGCAAACCCGATCTTTCGCAGGCATATCTGCGGATTACCACGCAGGATACGTCGCTGCGAATGCCGCCGCCCGGCGTCTAACCTGAAACTGTCCCAGCGCGAGATTGATCTCATTGAAAAATGGATCAAACAAGGTGCAAAATATGAAAAGCACTGGGCGTTTGTAGCTCCCAAAAAACCAGCCTTGCCGGAAGTAGATCATGAAGACTGGCCGCGAAACGAAATCGATCGGTTTGTACTTCAAAAACAGGAACAAAAAGGTCTTGCCCCTAATGAAGAGGCTGATAAAGAGCGACTTTTGAAAAGACTGAGCCTTGACCTCAATGGCCTGCCACCTACTTTACAAATGATGGATGAGTTTCTGGCTGACCAAAGCCCGGACGCTTATGAGAAAATGGTCGACAAACTGCTGAAAAATCCTTCGTATGGTGAAAAAATGGCCATTCACTGGCTTGATCTCGCTCGATATGCAGATTCGCATGGGTATCAGGACGATGGTTACCGGACGCAGTGGCCGTGGCGCGATTGGGTGATCCATGCATTCAATCAAAACATGCATTATAATGACTTCGTGACCTGGCAACTAGCGGGCGACCTTTTGCCGAATTCGAGCAAAGAACAACTATTGGCGACGGGTTTTAACCGAAACCATAAGATTACCGAGGAAGGTGGCGTAATCCCGGAGGAATACAGGATTATGTACGTGACAGATCGTAATGATCTGTTTGGTAAGGGATTACTCGGTGTGACATTGGAATGCGCACATTGCCATGACCATAAATACGATCCGTTCTCGCAAAAGGAATACTATCAGATGTTTGCCTTTTTTAACAATGTAAAAGAGGTAGGGATCGAATCGGTGATTGGTGGGCCCGAAACTTATGCAAAGAAACCTTTAATGGAGATCAGTAATGATGACGTGAAGAAGATCCTGACATTCATTAATAAGCCTGATACCAACCGGCTGATCGTTTCCGTGATGGGCGACCTGGATACCCTCCGTAAAACCCACATTCTGAAAAGGGGCGTTTACGATGCGCCCGGCGATGAAGTAGAGCCAGGTACCCCATCTTCTATTTTGCCTTTTGATAAAAACTATCCTAAAAACAGACTAGGACTCTCTAAATGGCTTTTTGACAAAAAGAACCCATTGACTGCGAGGGTATATGTGAACATTCTCTGGCAGGAATTCTTTGGTAAAGGCATTGTCAAAACTTCGGGTGACTTTGGAATGCAGGGCGAACTGCCTTCGCATCCCGCATTACTTGACTGGCTCGCTGTCGATTTTATGGAACACAACTGGGATGTAAAACGCCTTGTAAAACAAATGGTTACGTCGGCTACTTACCGGCAATCGGCAGTGGTTACCAAAGAAAAACTAGCTGTGGATCCCGATAATATCCTGCTCGCCCGCGGGCCACGGTACCGCATTCACGCAGAGTTTATCAAAGACCTCGTATTGGCAAGCAGCGGCTTGCTAAACAAAACCATTGGCGGACCAAGTGTAAAACCTTATCAGCCTGCAGGGTTGTGGGAGGGTGCAACGTCGGGTAGGGGGTTGCTTTCGGTTTACAATCAGGATCACGGAGCGAATTTGTACCGTCGCGGCATGTATACGCTGATCAAACGGACTGTACCACCGCCAACCATGAGTATTTTCGATGCGAGTAACAGGGATCTTTGCGAGGTTAAAAGGCTGAAAACCAATACGCCATTGCAGGCACTGGTCATGATGAATGACCCCGCCGTGCTCGAAGCGTCCCGCGTGCTGGCTTCTAAACTCGTGCAGGAAAAAAGTGCTACAAAGGACAAAATCATCAAGGCGTTCAGGCTGATCGTGTGCCGGACGCCGAACGACAAGGAGCTGAACGTATTGACCGCCTATTATGACAAGGAGCTGAAAACGATCAAGCCTCAAACGGCCGATAAAATGGTGACGGTAGGAGAGTATCCGCTAACAAAAAATATCGATAAAAAGGCGCAGGCAGCATTAATGCGCGTCATTTCGACTATATATAATCTGGAAGAGACGATCACGAAATCTTGACGGCTGTCGGCTTTCGGCCATCGGCAATCGGTTTTTCGAGTAGTGATGATTTCATGTTATAAAGTTTAAAGAATTTAAATAAAACGCCGACGGCCGATTGCCGAAAGCCGATGTCAATAAATTATGGAAAAGGAAATATTAGAACACGGATTTAACTTCAACAGAAGGCGCTTTTTGTCCACTATGAGTCTGGGGATCGGGAGCGTGGCGTTGGGATCGTTGCTGATGCCCGACTTGTTGAAAGGGGGAGGATTGGAGGACGAAGGACTGGCCCCGGGTATCCCGCATTTTGCGCCGAAAGCCAAAAGGGTCATTTATCTGTTCCAAAATGGCGCACCTTCCCAGCAGGAACTGTTTGATTATAAGCCAAAACTACGCGAGATGCTGGGACAAGAGATACCGCCGTCCGTACGTGGTACGCAGCGACTTACAGGTATGACGGCGAATCAGGCCTCATTCCCGCTGGTAGGTTCTTTTGTAGATTTTAAACAATATGGCCAATCGCAGGCGTGGGTGAGTAACCTATTACCTTATACGTCCAAGATCGTGGACGACCTGTGCATTGTCAGGTCTATGTACACGGAGGCGATCAACCATGACCCGGCCCTGACATTTTTACAAACCGGATCACAGCAGGGAAACCGTCCTAGTATGGGTTCGTGGCTGAGCTATGGGCTTGGTAATGAGAATAAAAACCTGCCGAATTTTACGGTTTTACTGTCCCGCGGTGTGGGTAATGGCCAGGGTGTTTATTCCAAATTATGGTCCAATGGTTTTCTGGATTCCGTGCATCAGGGCGTCCAGTTCAGTAAGGGAGAAGATCCTGTGCTTTATCTCCGTGATCCCGAAGGAATGGACCGCCACGAGCGACGCGAAATGCTTGATAACCTCTCTGAGCTCAATGAATTGTCATACCAGGAGTTTGGTGATCCAGAGATCAGCGCGAAGATCAAGCAGTACGAAATGGCCTACCGGATGCAAACCGCCGTGCCCGAGGTAATGGATTTGTCGAAGGAGCCTGACGATATCATTAAACTATACGGGCCTGAGTGCCTCGTACCGGGTACGTACGCGGCCAACTGTCTGCTGGCCCGCAAGCTTTCCGAAAACGGGGTGAGGTTCGTGCAGTTGTACCATCAGGGCTGGGATCAGCACGGAAACCTGCCATTTGAGATCACCAAGCAGGCAATGGATGTCGACCAGGCATCGGCTGCCCTGGTAACCGACTTGAAACAACGCGGATTACTGGACGAAACGCTTGTGATCTGGGGAGGAGAATTTGGCCGTACCAGCTACACGCAGGGCAAACTCACCGCTGAAAATTACGGCCGCGATCACCATCCGAGATGTTTCACGATATGGATGGCCGGTGGTGGTATCAAACCCGGGATCGTGTATGGTGAAACGGACGAGCTGGGTTATAACATTGCCAAAGACCCTGTACACGTTCATGATTTTCAGGCGACGATCCTACATCAGCTGGGTCTGAACCATGAAAAACTCATTTTCAAGCATTTGGGCAGAAGGTACCGGCTCACCGATGTTTCGGGCAAAGTCATCAGGGACATTATCAGCTGATATTCGCAGTTATTTTCATTGATCAATTTTTTGGGTAAAGTTTAAATGCATTTAAGATTCAGGGTTTTTGCGGAACAGTTATTAGTTGTTTCTAATATCTTCATTTTGTTTTTACTGCTCTTCGAAAGCAAACTGGTCATTCCGGCCTGGCTGCAAACCATCGGCCGAATGCACCCGCTGATCCTGCATTTTCCGATCGTGATCCTGCTTTTGGCAATGCTTTTGGAGTTTTTTCGCTTTAAACCGGAGTATGCTACGAATCTCTTTTACAGGAATTTCCTTCAAAATCTGTTGCTGATTGGAGCGTTGTTTGCGGCTGTGACGGTTATTATGGGGCTTTTTCTTTCCAGAGAAGAGGGTTATTCGGGGGATACATTACTTTTTCACAAATGGACAGGTGCAGGTATTTTCTTCTTTGCATCTATCATTTATTGGGTCAGAAATACAAACTGGTACAAGGCGCCGCTGGCCAAAACCGGGGCTTTACTGACCGTTGTTGCACTGGTGATAACAGGACATTATGGAGCCGCATTGACCCATGGCAATAATTTCATCTGGGAACCCATTTCTTCCGGCATGCAAATAACGGCTGTTCCGCTGGATCAGGCACTTATTTATGCCAATGTGATCCAGCCGATCTTTGAACAGAAATGTACAAGCTGCCATAATCCTGACAAATTGAAAGGCGAACTGATCCTGACGAACCCGGAATCGATTATGAAAGGAGGGAAGTCAGGTAAATTGCTCGTTCCCGGGAATCCTAAAATGAGCCTGCTTTTGCAGCGTGTTCATTTACCCATTGAAGTGAAAAAACACATGCCGCCGACAGGTAAGGCACAACTCACGTTGCAGGAAATTTCAATACTGACATTGTGGGTGAAAGGGAGAGCCGATTTTAAGAAAAAACTGACCGATTTGCCCGCTACGGACTCATTGCGAATTATCGCTTCTGCATTTTTGCAGCCGGCAACCCAGGAGGAAGAATACGATTTCCCTGCTGTGGACGATGAAAAAGTAGCTGAATTGAATAGCGATTACCGTACGATCTTACCGCTGGCGCGCGAGTCACCGGCGCTAGCAGTCAATATTTATAACAGTGCGGCTTATAGTGTAAAGCAGCTGGACGAGCTGAGTGAGATCAAAAAGCAGGTTATTTCGATTAATCTGAACAAAATGCCGGTGAAAGATGCTGATATAAAAAGCATTACACAGTTTGAAAACCTGAATAAACTGGATCTTAACTTTACGGATGTCACAGCAGCTGGTTTGAAGGAACTAGCATCATTAAAGCACTTGCAAAACCTGACTTTATCGGGTACTAAGCTAAATTTCAATGATTTGAAAGGCTTGCTGCCTTCGTTGAAAAGCCTGAAAACAGTCGCAGTCTGGGAGACAAAACTGTCGGCTGAGGAAGTAGTACAATTACAAAAAGCGAACAGAAACCTGGCGATCATTGGTGGTTTCAAAGATGACGGTAAAAATCCATTGAAACTGAACCCGCCGCAGGTTAAGAACAATTCTACGATTTTCGGGCAGTCACTGGCATTGGAGCTGAAACACCCGATCAAAGGCGTAGATATTCGTTTTACAATGGACGGAACAGAGCCTGACAGCATTAAATCGCCATTGTTTGATCATAAAACTGTATTAACGAAAAGTGAAACCATTAAGGCAAAAGCCTATAAAAATGGTTGGTATGGAAGCGATCTGGTCACATTTGACTTTTTCAAAAGCACATTTAACCCGGATAGTGTGAACCTGCTCGCGCCGCTCAACAGGGTACATCAGGCCGAAGGTGCCAAGACATTTTTCGATCATAAATTGGGTGTTATCGGCGCTAACAATCCCGCCTGGGCCAATAACTGGGCGGGTGTTAGGGACAATGACATGGCTTTTATTTCAGAATTCAAGAAACCCGTCACCATTTCTTCGCTCGGAATACATTATATGGTGGAAGAAGATACCGGTATTTTTCCGCCTGAACTCGTTGAAATCTGGGGTGGTGACAATGCAGGAAATTTAAAATTGCTCACCAAATTCAAGGCAGCGCTTCCGTCAAAAGGCGACAAGCCTTCATTGAAAACCGTAGAAGGGAAATTCAAGCCGCAAAGTGTTTCCTACATTAAAATAGTGGCGAAACCATTGAGCAAAATACCTGAATGGCACAGAAATAAAGGCAAAAATGCGCTTTTACTGGTCGATGAAATGTTCCTGAATTGAGCTGGTTTTAGGCTTTTTGAATCCGTCGCCACATTTCGGCGCAGGCACGGGCATTATGGTAAGGACATTTCCAGAAACTGATTTTGGCACCTTTCACGGGCGTACCGTCTTCTTTGACTGTACCAAACCATTCACCTTTGTCCCTGTCGACAAATTCATTGATAATATAATCCCAGCTCCGTTCAGCCTTGATTTTGAACTGATTGTCTTTGGTCAGTTCATATGCATTGTAAAATCCGACCAGCTGTTCGGCGGCTACCCACCAGCTACGGTCCGTTTGGGTATGCTTGGTTTCGGGATCGTATTCGTAGTTGAGGGCGCCATCGGCGCCCAGGCCTTTGTTGACGGCAGTCGCCATTTGAATGGATTTTTTCTTCATTTTTTCAATGAGCTTTTCGTCGTGAAGAACTTCCGCAGTTTCAAATAGCAGCCAGGAAGCTTCGATATCGTGACCGTAGGAAATAATGTTGTCTTTTGGCTTCCATTTTTCGTCAAAGAACAATTGCATACTGTTGGTCTCGGGATTCACAATGTGCGTGATAATCGCTTCCAGCATGTCAGAAGTCTGCTTTTTGAGTTTGGCATCCGGCCACACGCTGTATAAATTCGTGTAGGCTTCCACCAAATGCAAATGCGTGTTCATGCTCTTGATCCAGGGACTTTTGCTGAGAATGTAATCATCCGTATTGGACCAGTCACGGGCGAAAGCTTCGCGGTATCCGCCGTTTACAGGATCGAAAGCATGTTTTTCAATGATGTTAAATAAATCCTTTGCCTGATTCAAAGCGGGCTGATGGTGGGTAATGCGGTAGTATTCGCTCAGGCCGTACATCGCGAAAGCATTGCCGTATATCTGTTTTTTGGTTTCCAGTGGCGATCCGTCTGCCTTCACAGACCAGTATACGCCGCCGTGTTCTGTATCAATAAAACTTTTAACAAGCTGTTGGTAGGCCCTGTCGGCTAATGTCAGATACTTTACTTCTTTAAAAAGCCTGTGCGCCAGTGAAAACGTCCATAATAGCCTGCCTGTCAATACCACCGAGCGCGGCGAATCTTTTACAGGCTCGTTTTCGTAGCTAACCTGACCGTAAAAACCGCCTTTCTCAGGATCTGGGCCATATTTTTCCCAATAATCAAGAATAGCAACCAGTTCTTTTTTGAAAGCTTCGGCAGTAAACGCGGCCATGTTCTAAGTCGTTTTTTAGATAAAGCCGTCTGATAATTAATCATACTTATTGCATGAAGCACTGAAAAAGTGATTCAATAGCTACTATTTGTCAATCTTCACCAACTTCTCCTCTACATTCCAACCCTCCACCGATAACAACGGTGAAACTTCCTTGTTTGGAGTGTATTCCAATGTTACCGTCTTACTTTCGCCTGGTAGGATTGAGACGTAGTTATCTTCGTAGAACACTGGTAAAAGGCGTTTTTTAGTTTTTGGATCGAGTAGTGATAACCGGTTGAAGAATGCAACCGGACCTCCCGCCGGATTGGCAAGTGTCACAGCGATTTTGCCTTTCTGCACCTCGCGGCTGGTAATACTGACCTGCGATTTTTGAATGCTTTGCAGACCACTGTAATTGCCTTTTTCATCGGCTAGCCAGTACAAGTTGCTGCTAACCGTTTCTTTTTTTACATTCAAAAGTTTCAGAGAAAGGAAAACTCCTTCTTGCTTGGCCATTTCCCTGATCTCCTTTTTGATACCCAGAATACTACGCGTCGTGGACGGGCCTATTTCGACGAAAACCTGACCGAGACTTTTGCTATTTCCCTTCATATCAATGGCATCGATCACCAACATCAGGTCATACTGGTGCTTAAACGTATTATTGACGATCGCCACCGCGGTATCGGAAGGGTTGTACATGACATGCAACGGCTCACTACCCGAATGTAATCCGTACAAGCACGCATTGGGGTCGAGGTAGTAGTCGTACATTTGTCCGCGCAGCGACGTCCATGGATTTTGTGTTTTCCAGATAATGACCCCGGTGTACCAGTCCCACATATGCGCGCTGAAACCTTCCATCAGCGCACGGTACTGGTCAAAATTCACGAGCTGCGCTTTTTTGCCAAAGTCGCGGGCATCTTTCGCTTTTCCGTATGGATCAATGTACTGCTCGTAGCCAATGTACTTATGATATTGCCATACCGAATCTACTTTTTCACGCTTGGTATCGGCTGAATAAACAGGGGCGATAAGGTTTTCTTTGGGCAAAAATCTTTCCAGCGATTCATAGTCACCGACACCGACAGAACCTATTTCCGAGTTGAATGGCCAGGTTTTGTAGTTCCAGAAACGGTCCAGCGGCTGGATACCGTACGGGCCGTCGCCATTGCCTCCGAGCGAATTGAACGACATGTCGTCCGAGTTGGAGTAGTCTACAAACCAGCGCGTTCCGTCCAGTTGTGGCAAAATAGAATCCCGCAATGGCGTCATAATGTCGACAGGCAATGTGATCTCATTCCCGCCGCACCATATGGCCAGCGAAGGGAAATTCCGGATCATTTTGATCTGATCGGCAGCGGATTTTAGGAACAGACCGTGATCATCAGGATATTTTCTTCGTGTCCATTGATCGTCCAGTTTCATCGGGTCTACCCACCGGCCGTTGCAGTCTCCCGATCCCCAGAAATCCTGCATGACCAGAATTCCATATTGGTCGCATGCTTCGTAAAACTCAGGTCTTTCGGTCAGTGCACCGCCCCAAATCCGCAATAGGTTCAGGTTCATATCGCGGTGGAAGCGAACCTCAGCATTGTACCTTTCATCAGAAAAACGCAGCATAGCGTCGGAAATGATCCAGTTACCTCCCTTGATAAACACACGCTGACCGTTCACCGATATTTGTTTGCTTCGCGTCGTCGTGTTCCAGTCGGCCTGTATTTCGCGCACCCCTACATTCATTTCCTCAGTATCGGAAACCTTGCCATTCAACACAAACTGCATTTTGAAAGTGTAAAGATGTTGCTCACCATAGCCATTCGGCCACCAAAGCTTTGGATTGTTCAGAATGTGGTCAGGAAGTTTTATTTCAATGGTAGAATGTGGTTGAATCGTGACCTCTTTGGAAACCTTGCTGCCGTCGAGCATGTACTGCAAAGTGCCTTTTTGCGGCAAAGCCGTAGGATTTTCCAGCTCAGCTGAGACTTTGATAGTTGCAGGTTTCTGGCTGCCTTCCGGGTTTCGTCTGCCTGGTACGAGCGTTACAATATGTGGGTTTTTGATGTTGACCTTTCCTGTTTTTTCAATGATCACTTTGTCCCAAATTCCCGTATTGCGGTCCCTGATCGGCTGTATCCAGTCCCATCCGGCCACGTATTGATGCGATACATTTCGGGCAATGGCGCCGTCACCACCCTGTCCGCCATTGGGGTTGCCAACCGGATCAGGCGGGTATACTATGACAGCAAGCCTGTTTTTGCCGGTTTTCTGAATGAATTTGGTGACGTTATATGACTGGCGAAGGAACATTCCTTCATGCGTTTTAGCATTCAGTTTATTTCCATTCAAAAACACGTCGCAGCTGTAATTGACACCCCGCAAATGCAGCCATACTTCCTGCCCGGAAGTGTTATTTTCTTCAAAATCCTTTACAAACCAATAGGTGTAGTACTCGCGACCTGTGTTAAAAATATCGGGAATGAGCTTGTTGTTCATTCCAAAAAACGGATCGCGAATCTGCTTGTTTTCCAGCATCGTGCTCAACACCGTGCCTGGTACCACAGCAGGCTGCCAGTTTTCAGTGGTAAAGGCACTTTTTGAAATGGTTGTTCCGGGGTCTTTTATTTTAGAAACTGGGGCGCATTTCCAGCCTGAATTAAGCTCATAGGATTCTTGGGAATAGGAAGAAAACGCAAGGAATGTGAAAGCAAATATTAATAGCAGTAAGGAGATTTTCATAGAATAAAGAGGCATAAATTATCGCGAAGGACAAATATATCCCAACCTTAGGCTACGAAACAAGAGAGAATATTGGTTTAATTAAAATATTAACGAACATTCATTTAATTATTAAATTTTTGTAAAAATTAGACCAAAATAAAGGCTTTAAAATGTAAAAAGCCTGATAATCAGTTTATCAGGCTTTTACTATGTGTTCTTGGTCGACTAATCACCCTGGTTCTCTTCCAGGTCGTCATGGTTATCGCCGCCGAGGCTGTAATAGTTGTTTTCTTCGTCTTCTCTGCCAATCTCTTCGTCATCATCGTCAAGCTCTGATCCCGGAACGTCGAGGTCGTCGCCTACAAGATCGTCGTCATACGATTTTTCATTCCAGTCTCCTGCTTCAAGCTCTAACTCACGTTTAACTCTGGAAATATCCTCAGGATCAATGTCGGCATCTATCAGACCCTTACGAAAGATGTCCTCTTCGGCGGGGTAATTTCCGGGAAGGTCGTCATCAAATAAATCGTCGTCGTCATCATCAAATGGGCTCATAGCAGTAGTATTTTATTAGGTTACTAAATTACTCAGGATAGGTAGTTTGTGGTTCGATGTCCAAAGATGTTAAAAAAAATCATTCCAAATTAAATTTATTTAAGGAAAAATGAATGACGACTCCAAGTAATAAACTTTCATAGGAATGCTTTTATATGAACCGAAGAAATTCGCGTAATCCTATAATAAAATTAACCTTTTTCACCCAATTTAATCGTTGCATGCAAAGAAAATTAATTAAAACGGCAAGCGCATTTTTTATGCTGGCGGGAGTTACGGGCCTTTTGGCGTACAAAAATGCGACCGACGTTCCTCCCCTAAAAAGTAAATTCACTGCCCCGATCGAAGCCAAGGAACTGAAACTTCCAGCAGGTTTTTCAGCTAAGATCCTCGCGACTGATCTGGGTGCTACGCGACATATGGTGGTCGGTAAAAATGGTGATATGTATGTGAAGCTTTCGAAGCTGAAAGATGGGAAGGGAATGTATCTTTTGCGCGATGCCAATGGCGATGGTACCATTGATGAGCAGAAGCTTTTCGGTGACTATCAGGGCACGGGCGTTGCGATTAAGAACGGCTACCTGTACAGCTCTTCCAATAAAGGGATTTTCAGATATAAGCTGAATGCCAAGGAGGAAATCGTTGATTTTGAGAACCCTGAGAAAATCGTGGATGGTCTTGTGGATCACGGTCGGGACAATGCGAAGCCGCTTGCGCTGGACAACAATGGCAATATTTATGTTACCATTGGTTCTTACAATGACAATTGCCGTCAGGCCGGTTCGGGAAAAGGAATGTCACCCTGTACCATTCTGGACTCTGCGGGAGGAATCTGGAAGTTTAAAGCCGACAAGCTGAATCAGAAGTTTGCGGATGGTACCCGGTATGCGACTGGCGTGAAAAATGCCGTAGGGATCGACTGGGACAACAAAACCAATTCCTTATACGCAACCACGCACGGACGCGGCAAATTTGACGATATGTACCCTCAGTACTACACGCCAAAACAAAGCGCCGACCTGCCTGCTGAAACACTATACCGCATCAAGGAAGGTGACGACGCTGGCTGGCCGTACATTTATTACGATCATTTTCAGAACAAAAAAATCCTTGCTCCTGAATATGGCGGCGATGGTAAAATGGTTTCCGGCGAAAAGGCCATTAACCCGCTGGTAGCGTTTCCGGCGCACCTTGGCCCGAATGCATTGATGTTTTACACCGGTAATATGTTTCCTGCAAAGTATAAAAACGGCGCCTTCATTGCTTTTCACAATCAATCTACGTCTTTGAAAAAGGGGTACCTGGTCGCTTTTGTGCCTTTTGTGAATGGTAAGCCTGGTAAATGGGAGATTTTTGCGGATAATTTCGCAGGAGTTGACCTCGCAAATCCAAGCGGCCCGATCCAGCATCGCCCTTGCGGCCTGGCACAGGGACCCGACGGCGCGCTGTACGTTACAGACGATCTGAATGGTACTATTTTTAAAATTGACTACAAGAAAAAGTAGCTTACAGGCTCATTCCGCCATCTACAAATATATTTTGCCCGGTAATAAACCGTCCTGCTTCTGAACAGAGCAGGACGGCCATCGCGGCGCAATCCTGCGGATCGCCAAGTTGTCCTGATGGTGTTTCCAGCCGTTTTGAAATCCTTTCTTCCATTTCGGGGACATCCTGATCGATGCGGGGCGTATCAATTACACCAGGTGCCAGATTATTGACTGTAATTCCTTTATCTGCCAGTTGCATGGCCACATTTTGCACTATATTCAATACCGCCGATTTGGTCGCCGCGTAAACGATCATCGACGGATGTGGCTTCACTTGTTGCACGCTTCCGATCGTCAGTATTCTTCCCCAGCCGTTCGAAATCATTTCAGGGGCGAAATATTGCATAAGCAGTAACGTCGATTTGAAATTGGCATTCACCTGCACCTCAAAATCTTTTTCGTTTGTTTCCTGCCAGAGTTTTGGTATTTGCACCGATGCGTTCAGGACGACAATGTCAGGCATTTTCGCCTTTTTTTGAATTTGATCAAAAATGGATTTTGCGCTGCCGGCTTTAGAAAGATCAGCATTGACGATATAGGTTTTGACGCCTGACTTTTTGATCTCCTTCGCGACGGCTTCTGCTTCCGCGCGGTCTTTCCGATAGTGCAGGATAATGTCCGCTCCGTATTCCGCGAATGCAATGGCAATTCCTTTACCAATACCCTGGCTTGAACCGGTTACCAAAGCAGTTTTTCCTGCCAAACTGAATTTTTCTGAAAGTTTCATACAAGTTGAGCTTTGCCGCCAGAAAATATCAATCCCGTGCCAGCGAACCGACTGGCCGACACTGGATGATGAAATCCTCAGAAAATTTGAATGAAAACTAAGGTAATGTAGCAAACGCCCTGACCGGGAATGTTCCTACTCCCTTGAATTTGGGGGGCACGGCGCTGAAAAGGTAGTTGCTTTCCGGAAGCTGGTAGAGATTGCACAAGTGCTCAACGATAAGGATCTCGGCACCGAGCAGGATAGTGTGGACCGGCCTGCTATTTCCACGGGTATCGTCAATGTTATGGCTGTCGATACCCACCAGTTTCACGCCGCATTCCACCAGATATTCCGCTGCCTCCTTTGTCAAAAATGGATGATTTTCGAAGTAAGCATCTGTATTCCAGTTTTTAGACCAATCCGTCCGCACCAGGACCGCTTTGTTCCTTATTTCCAGGCCTTTAAAATAATCAGCGCCGATTTCCATTGCATTGGCAGCATCGATCGTAACGGCTTCCAGGTTTGCGAAAGCTTCCAGATTAACCTCCGAAAGGTCTTTTCCGTGCTCATACCGGTGAAAAGGGCAGTCAATGTAGGTTCCGGTATTACTTACCATTTCAATTTTCCCGATCTGAAATTCGGTACCTTCTTCATACTTTCCTCTCGAATTTTCCCTGCTCAGGAAATCGCAGATGATGGGTGCAGGAAGGCCTTTATAGGTAACGAGCCCATCGAAAATCGTATGGCTCAGGTCAATGAGTTTTTCAGGTGACGGAGCATCTGCAGGTGTGCGCTTGTGCTTTTCCTGAATGTAAAACTTGTTGAGAATATTGACTTTTCCCACCATCAACAGCCTCAGGTCCTGGACAATGTGATCCGCCAGTTCTTTGTCGGAAATGCTTTCCCCACTGATATCAAGCCGGAAATCCTGCCCCTGGATACCGCCGCCGTTGGTAAATTCAATTTCAAAATCAAATACAACTCTTTGTTCCATGTAACTGAATGATCTTTTTCCGGCAATTAAATCATATATATGGTTAATGTGCTAACCGGACGTCACATTTAAGCAAAAAAATACCCGCTCCAATTGCTCAGAACGGGTAATGCGTATGCTTTTTGTTTGCTAAAAGTCAGTATCAGGCTTTTCCAGTTCCATTTCCTTGATCCAGATGTTGCGGTAAAGTACATCGTGACCTTCGGATTGTAATTTCAAACCACCCGGCGTATCGGTAATGCCTTTTCCTCCATCATTACCGCCGTCGATACCGGAGTTCGGCCCGCCCCAAACCTGGCTGATCTTCTGGTTGGAATGCACTTTCTTTCCGTTAAAATAAAGGGTAACCATTGGTTGTTCCACTAGTTTTCCATCTTTAAATCGTGCTGCTCTGAACAGGATGTCGTACGAATTCCACTTACCGATGCCATTGTAAGCATAGTAAGGCGACTTGGACTCGTTGATCACCGCCGCCATTCCATGCGAAGTTGTGTCGCCGTCCAAAACCTGAATTTCATATCTGTTTTGCAGGTAAACACCACTGTTTCCACCTTCTTTGGTAATGAAGAACTCCACGTGCGCACGGAAATCCTTGAACTGTTTTTTCGTGACAATGTCCGCAGCACCATACAACCCGCCCGCGGAGGCCGGATCATTGCAATTGATCACGGTTCCCTTGTCAACAGGATCATTGACAACGGTCCATTTGATCGGTGGTTTGGCTTTAAAACGGGGGCCTTCCCAGTAGATCCATTTTTCATCCAGCATTTTGCGGCTGCCGTCCAGATAAACCTCGGCGCCTTTTGGGGCTTTGGTACCCACGCCAACCTGCGCTTGCGAAACGGAAACAAAAGCTACCGCAAACGCGGCCTGCATTAATACAAGTGGTTTTATTTTCCTGAAAAGTCTATTCATTTTAAGATAAGTAAAGGTCGTTTGGATCATGTCCGGTCACGCCGGTCAGGGATATAAGCAGCTGCTATTTTGTAATTACTCTTTTATGACCTTCTTTTTTGTTGAATTCTAATTCTTATTCATCATTTAATAAGGTCAATACTTTTTAAACTTTTCGAATCAAGCGCGAATATTTTGTCACAATTTCTCTTCAAAAAGCTTCAATATCCGCTTGTATTCATCTGTCCAGGAGGACGCTTCCACAAATGCGTGATCCTCCATGGGGTAGGATGCCAGCTCCCAATTGTTCTTGCCAAGCTCAATTAGCCGCTGCGAAAGACGCACCACATCCTGATAGTGCACATTCACGTCAACCATTCCGTGGCAAATGAGCAGATTGTTTTTCAACCCGGCGGTGTGGTAAATGGGGGAGCTTTTACGATAAGCGAGGCTGTCGGCTTGTGGCTCATTGAGAATATTAGCCGTGTAGCCCTGATTGTATGAAGCCCAATCGGTCACTGGCCGTAATGCTGCACCGGCCGTGAAAACGTCTGGCGTCGTGAATAGCCCCATTAATGTTATGAAGCCGCCATACGAGCCACCGTAAATACCTATTTTCTTCGGATTAATGCCATAGGTTTTGACCAGCCATTTCGCGCCGTCGGTATTGTCAGTCAGGTCTTTACCGCCCATGAACCGGTAAATTCCTGTCCGCCAGTCGCGGCCGTACCCCGAACTGGCGCGGTAATCCAGGTCCAAAACCGTGTAGCCTTTGTCGGTGAGGAGGTTATGGAACATGTATTCGCGAAAATACTGGCTCCACCATTTGTGTGCATTTTGAAGGTAACCAGCTCCATGCACAAAAATCACAGCTTTACCATTGGATTTTTTGGGTACGTAAACCCTTGCATAAATGTTTTGGCCGTCCGTCGCTTTAATGGTTACGACCTTTGCTTCGCGCCATTTGTAGGATAAAAATTCTTTGGTGACCGACTCGGTAATTCTTTGTGGTTCAGCTTTTTTGCCGGGCGCAGGGTTGTCCATGATGTATAACTCCCAGGGCGCGGTACTTTGTGAATAGCGAAGTGCAAACCGCGTTTCATCGGGGGATAAAGTAGCCTCGTACGCGCCCGCATGATGTGTGAGGCGTTCGCGCCCGCCGCCGCTCGCGGGCATACGATACAAATGCTGCTCGCCGGGGTGTACCTCATTGGTGATGATGTAGAATGTCTTTTTGTCCTTTGACAATACCACGTTCTGAACCTCAAATTTACCAGACGTCAGCGCAGTTTTCTTGCCAGTCGATACATTCAGGCTGTACAAATGCGAGTAACCCGATTCTTCGCTTTGGAAATAGACCGTCTGCTCGTCAAGCCAGCCGATTTCTCCTGCACTTTGGGGATAGCCGCCAATTCCAGGCCCGCCGATCCACGCCTCGTCGCGCTGCCTGTCCAGTAATTTTAGCGCTGCCGATTCCGGGTCAAATGTCATGATCCAGCGATCTTTACTATCCAGCGATCGAACTACTACCACTGCATTTTGGCCATTTTCAGACCAGAATGGGCCGTGCACGATGACTTCCCGCTCTTTGTTTTTCCAGGCTGTGTCCAGTTTGGGATAATCTTTCAAGTAATCTGGCTTGTCATGAATGCCGGGAATATCCTTCATACTTATTTGCCTGGTAGTGTCTTTTTTAATGTCGTACACCCAGAATTCATAGCTGGAAGCCGGTGCACCTACTTTTGTCCGGCCAGAAATGTCCTCGGTAAAGCCCGATTCTGTCACATAATTAGGTACAATGGTGGGTTTGGCTGTTTTATCAATTTGAGTGAGACGGTAGGTAATGAACTTCCCGTCCGGACTTACGTTCTGGTTGGAAACGTTTTTTTCGCCCAGGTAAATTTCTTTCGGATGTGCGGGTTTTTCAGATTCCGTGATCTTTTTGCCGGCATCTTTTTTGTCTTTTCTTTCCTTTAAAATATCAAACATCGAAAGCTGATCTTCTTTCAGGAATTTTTCCTGATCTCCCGGCTTTGTCTCCGATTTTTTGGTAGCTGTTTTGAAATCGGTCAGTTGGCTTAGGAGCCCGGTACCGAGCGAAAGACTGAACAGATTGTTGCCGCGTTCGAAAATGATGCTTATTTCGTTGCCGCTGAACGAGGGATTGCTTTCACGTTCGGCTGTATTGGTAAGCTGCCGCGTGGTAAAATTCTGGTACCCGATCAGCGCAATGTCACCATTCTTCTCGTACAACCTGAGGGTATGCAGCCGGTTGTAAATTCCGTTTCTGCCGGGCAATGTCTTACGGTCTGCGGGTGCTATTTTGCTGATTTTTTTGTCGGCAATGTTGTAGCCATAAAGTGAATCCGCCGCATTTTTATCAGGATTCCAATTGAAATAGATAGTTTTAGAATCATCAGACCAGGTAATGTCCGACGGTGATGTCCCGATCCACATTTTAGGGTCCCTCATTATTTTTTCAACACTCAGCGGAGCCAGCGTCTGGGCTTGGGAATAAGTAATGAGTAGGAGAAGTGTAAAAAATAAAGATCCCGAAATTTTTGTGAGCAAGCCTTTTATTGTCATTATTTCTTGGGTTATTTGGTTAGTTTGCCCATGTTTTTGAAATTCAAATATGCGGAAAATTTATTTATTGTTTGTAATTGTCTTAACAACATTAGGTTGTCAAAATTATCAAGCTCCACTTCCTGAAAAAGGTGTTTCGTTTGCATTGAATGAATACCGGAAGAAAACCATCGATAGCATTCACTACGAGATAGCACTCGACATTCCGGCGAAGAAAAGTGAGCAGGTCAATGGTAAGGAAACTATCACTTTTAATCTCCATTCGCTCGATTCTGCATTAGTATTGGACTTCAATTCGGAGAAATCTCACCTTTTGAAAGTGGAGAAAAAGAGCGAAAATATTCCTTACACATTTGAAAATGAACATATTATCATTTCGCCTGAGCATTTGGGAAAAGGTAAGAATGAGATCACGATTACATTCATTGCCGGTGATTTGTCCTTGAACCGAAGTGAGGAGTATTTATATACGCTCTTTGTCCCGGACCGGGCTTCCACTTGCTTTCCGTTGTTTGATCAGCCCAACCTGAAATCGACTTACAGTCTCACATTGAAAACCCCGGCAACCTGGGAAGCGGTGTCGAATGGAGCTTTGGAAGCTAAAACTTCGGAAAATGGCAAGAGTGTGTACCGCTTTGCAAAAACCAAACCGATCAGCTCGTATCTCTTCGCATTTGCAGCCGGGAAATTTTTTAAAGCAACAAAATCTTTGAATGGTCGCGAAATGACCATGTATTATCGCGAAACTGATACTTCGAAAGTGAACCGTAACCGGGATGAAGTGTTTGAGTTGCATTCTAAAGCGGTGACTTGGCTGGAAAATTATACCGGCATTGATTATCCGTTCGGGAAATTTGATTTTGTGCTGCTGCCTTCGTTTCAATATGGCGGAATGGAGCACCCTGGGTCAATATTTTACAACGAACCATCGCTGTTTTTGGACGAAAATGCATCGGTAAACAGGCGTATGGCGCGTGCCAGTGTGATTGCGCACGAGTCGGCGCATATGTGGTTTGGCGACCTGGTGACGATGGATTGGTTCAATGACGTGTGGCTGAAAGAGGTTTTCGCCAATTTTATGGCTGCCAAAATCGTTCATCCAAGTTTTCCTGAGATCAATCATGAGCTCCGTTTCCTACTCGCACATTACCCGAATGCGTATGAGGTAGACAGGACCGCAGGTACCAATCCGATATTACAGAAACTGGGGAACCTTAAAAATGCCGGCACATTATATGGCGCGATCATTTACATGAAAGCACCGATCGTGATGCGTCAGCTGGAAAGAAAAATAGGCGAAAAGCTGATGCAGCAAAGTTTGCAGGAGTACCTTAAAACGTACTCGTTCGGCAATGCCCGGTGGGACGACCTCATTGGAATCATTGATAAAAACACGCCGCAGAACATTACTGAATGGAGCAATGTGTGGGTGAAAACGCCTGATATGCCGGAATACGAAGTCAGTAAAGGGGTTGATAGCATTCAGATCTTGCAAAAAAAGGATTCGATATCGGGTAGGAACTGGGAGCAGCCACTCGTTTTCAAAACGGTCAAGAATGCGTCGGCCGAGTTAGTTTTCCCCAATTATGATGGTACCGGTTATGGGTATTTTAAAATGGATACGGCGGGTAAGGCTTACTTTATGAAGCATTACAATCTTAAAGATCCGCTGTTTTCGAATCCGGTTTTCAGAGGTGCCATGCTGGTCAATATTTGGGAAGGGCTGCTTCGTGGAGATGGTGCTGAGCCGGAACGATTTGTGAATGACCTGCTTATCACTTTACCCAAAGAGAACAACCCGCTGCTGATTGACTATTTGCTGGGTAACCTACAAACAACCTGGTGGACGTTTCTGAATGACAGACAACGTCAGCTATATCAGGACCGGGTGGAGAAAACCATGTGGGGCCTTCTGCTTGAAACCAAAGATAAAGGTGTGAAAACTTCCTATTTCCGTGCATTCAAAAGCCTGGCAGTGAGTGATGACGGGTGGAAAAAAATGGAGTCGCTTTGGAATGATAAGCTGGTGGTAAAAGACCTTGTTTTGTCGGAAGAAGATAAAATCTCATTGGCCTATGAACTGGCATTGAAAGGAAAAGGAAATGCTGACGCGATTCTTGCCGAACAATTGAAAAACACCAAAAACCCGGATCGTAAAGCCAGAATGCAGTTTGTAATCCCTGCATTGAGTCCCGAGGAAGGCAAACGCGACGCGTTTTTTGAATCATTAAAAAAGGAAGAGAAGAGGGAAAAAGAAGCCTGGGTACTCGATGCTCTGTCGTACCTGCACCATCCATTGAGAGCGAAAAGCGCGATTAAGTATCTGCGTCCTTCGCTGGACCTTTTGCAGGAAATTCAGCTCACCGGCGATATATTTTTCCCGACGCGCTGGCTGCACAACACATTTGCAGGGCATTCTTCTCCCGAGGCGGCCACCATTGCACATTCATTCTTGAAGGAAAATCCGGGGTACCCGTATTTTCTAAAAAACAAAGTGCTGCAAGCCACCGACTTGCTTGACCGCTCATTGAAACTGAAAAAAGACGGGGCAGATGTAATTTTGAGTAAACATTAATGCGTTTCAAATGCCTAAAAAGACTGACATTCCGCTGCATTATCTGAGCGACGACTCTGTAATGGGAATAGCTGTTCATAAGATCGAAAGGACGGATGATGCGATTGCGATGGATTTGGGCGTACACCGGGACAATCATGGCAATTTCTTTTTTCAGGAAAAGGGGTACAGTTGTTTAATGGTTGATTTTCGCGAAGTCAGGCTGCATGGATGCGGTGTTTTTTGCATTCTGCCGGGCCAGGTACATTATCTCACGGATACATTCGACGCCACAGGCTGGTTTTTGGCTACTGATATGACGGCGCTGGATGAGTGGCAACGTGCAGTCGTAGAGGAATACGCCCAGAATGGCATGCCCGTATGCATTACCGAGCAGCAATCTGAAACGCTTTCAAAGAGCTTGTCGTTGCTGAGCGACATTTCAAAATCATCTGAGGATCACAAGCAGATTATCCTGCAAAACATGCTCAAAGTTTGCCTGAGCGTATTCGCCTGTCTTTTCGAAAGCGAAATAAGAAAGAATCCATCGGGAAATTTAAGGCCTGCAATCATTACTTCGGAGTTTAGAAAATTACTTGCCGGGCAATATAAAACCGTAAAAAGTCCTGCCGCCTATGCCGCAGCGATGAACATTAGTCCTTCGTATCTCAATGAAGCGGTAAAGGAAACGACGGGCCAATCTGTCAGCCACTGGATACAAAATGAAGTGATAATGGAGTCGAAAAGGCTGCTTTACTATACCAATCTCAGTGTCAAGGAAATTTCATTTTCGCTGGGTTATGAAGATCATACCTATTTTTCAAGACTTTTCCGCAAGGTTACCGGCAAGTCACCGGGCCAGTTTCGTGATGAATACCGCGAATAGTCCAATCATTACCATTGATTCTCTATTTATCAGCTTCAAAAGCAATCGTTTTTTTGTAAAGTAAAAAATCGGCTGGAACGTCAGCCTTCAAAAACATCAACTTTACAAGAAATGAACATCATTAAACAAAAAGCAATCAGACTGTTTGAAACCGCAATGGCTAAAACCGGGACGGTACTGGCGATCCGGGCATGGGAACCTGCCACTTTTTTTGAAGTAGACGTCCATTTTCCTGATATGGATATGAGCGGCTGGAAACGTGTTCAACATATAAAAATCAGAGTCGCGCCAGGCGTGTACCGCGACTACACCCCCGCAGGCTGGGATGAGGATATCCGCACCTGTACATTATATATCAATGCAGAACAAAATGGCCCGGGGAGCCGCTGGATCAAGTCGCTCAGAGAAGGCGACAGCATTACTTATGTGGGAGTAGGGGCTACTTTTCACCGGCCTGCCGACTATGGCGAGATGGTGGTTTTTGGCGATATGAGCTGCATTGGGCACTATCTTGCATTGCAACAGCTGGCAGGAGGGAGAGGAATTACCGGCGCCATTACGATAGCCCAGGAAAGCCACCGGGAAGAATTTGCGGAATATTTCAGCTGGAAAATCCAGCCGGTGAGACAAAGAGATGTCGGCGGGCTACATTCGATCCTGAAATGGACGAAGGACAAGCCTCTGGCCAACTCCAATGTCTACATTTCAGGACATATTCCTACCTGCGTTCAGCTGCGGAAGGAATTGAAAAGGCGGGAAGATTCTCCGCTGGGGATTCTGGTTCAGGGATTTTGGTCCTGATCAGTTAAAAATTCCATTCATTTCGGTCAGGATCACCGGTTTTCCGTCGGTAACAATGATCGTATGTTCGTGTTGCGCGACGTAGCCTCCCCGGGTACCTACCAGTGTCCAGCCGTCTTCCGCTGTTCCGGCAATGGTAGAATGCGTAGAAATGAAGGTTTCGATAGCTACAACACTGTTTTTTCTGAAACGGGTCAGATTGGAGCGTTCGTAGTAGTTGGCGATTTCGTGTGGTTCCTCGTGCAGGCTTCTGCCGATTCCGTGGCCTGTCAGGTTTTTAATCACTTTATAACCGGATTTCTTGGCTTCCGTTTCGATCAGGCGACCGATGTCCGCAATCCTTACACCGCCTTTGATGCTGTTCAAAGCCTTTTGAAGAATTTTTTTTGAAGTATTTACCAGGTGCTGATGGTTGTGAATGTCCTCACCCAATACAAATGAGCCGCCATTGTCAGACCAGAATCCATTCAATTCGGCAGAGACGTCAATGTTAACCAGGTCGCCTTCTGCCAGTATTTTCTTGTCGGAAGGAACACCGTGTGCTACTTCATTATTGATGCTGATGCATGTCCAGCCGGGGAAACCGTATGTAAGTTTTGGGGCTGATTTGGCGCCGAGCTCATTCAATATTTTGCCTCCGAAGTCGTCCAATTCCTTGGCAGTCATACAGGGTTTGGCGTAATCTCTCATTTTTTGAAGCGTAGTAGCAACCGCTTTGCTCGCTTCCTGCATTCCGGTGAGCTCGGATTCTTTCGTAATTGACATATCGTTCTGTTTAAAAAAAGCGAATCCACGGGACAATCCGCAGATTCACTTCATAGTTCTGGTAACCACAGACACGAGTAGTTTGTTCATTAATTGCCTGCTCAGCCCTTCCGGACTACTTACTTGAACGGTCGGATAGGGTTAAATGCTCGGTTGCAGTACCGGTTTCTCCGCTTTTTTTGCAATTGGCTGAATGTTCCAGTAAGTCAGCGAACGCCAAATCCATTCAAACGGGCCCATCCGGAAATAATTGAGCCAGATATAGCTGAAAAGAACATTGACGAGCCAAATGCACGGAACGACGAGGTACAACTGGTAACGGTCCAGCTCATTGAAATAATTGAAACCGAAACCATAGAATATCAGTCCGCCTATCATGTTCTGGACCAGATAGTTACTAAATGCCATTTGGCCTACTTTCGCCCAAATATTGAAAATAAAGCGAAATGCACCTGATTTATAGCATATCATCAACGTCCCGAGGTGGCCGATCGTCAGAGACAGCCTGCGTATTTCGTAGGTAAACAATGCTGATTTTTCCGTGATTTTGATTATATCGAACTTTGCTTGGAGAGCAATATTTAATTTATAGTAGACTAATGGAAAGGCAATTGCATATCCAATGAGCGACATGAGGAAGTAAAATTTCATCGTTCTTTCACCGGTCAGGATTTGCAATTTGTAGAATGCAATTCCAATGATCATAAAGATCAGGCAGTCTAAAAAGGTCGATTGGTAAAACTCATTGGTTTCCAGAAAGGTGTTGACTTCGGCGTAATGTGAGAAGAGGGTGGCATAAGAGCCTTTTGTTTTTCTGACATCTGAGGTAACTGCTTTCTTCTTATTTTCAAGCTTTTGATTTTCCTGAAATCCTTTCCATTTGTCGACGATTTCTTTTTGGTCCAGGGTCATTTTTCCAGGGGGAAGTTGCTTTTTCAGAATTGCTTCGGCGGCGATTTTGTTCCTTAGCGGTCCGCCGCGCTGGTAACTCACCTTAATGGTGAACAATACCATTAAAATACCGGCGACAATGAGCAAGTACTTGGGTTTCATGCTACGGAAAGGGAAGAGGAATAGCCCGCAAATGGCATACGAATAGAGGATATCGCCAGGCCAGAGTATGATGTAGGCATCTATCAAACCAAAAACTAAAAGCCAGATTATTCGCCGGTAGTAGATTTCCGCCGCGCTGTCGATCATTACATTATTGGAGAGCCGGGTAGTCAGCAAAATCATTCCAGCCCCAAACATCATGGAAAATAATCCACGCATTGATCCTTCGAAAAACAAATTGACGATCCACCAGGCGTAATAATTGAGACCGCTGTATTCATTTCGAATGTTCAGATTGGAGACGGTTTCTTCCGGAAAAGCGAAATAGGGAATGTTCATGAGCAGAATCCCAAGCAGGGCAAAACCGCGGATTGCATCAAGAACATGGATACGTTCGGTTGACTGAACGGGCTGTATGAGCGAAGCTGATTCCATAAGATGAGGAGGTTGACAGTCAGTGTGTTGAATTTATAAAATTACACTGTCATACCAGGCGTCTTTTAGAAAAAGTAATTTAACGGTAAGATTAATTCACAAGGGGCGCACCTTTTTCCGCCCGTCTTTTTACAATTTGCAGGATATTGTTCTGAATGTCCTGCATAATCCATCTTGCCCACCAGCTTGCGTAGAAATTGAAATTAGTATTCAATTTGAAATGACTGTATAAATGCAGCCGATAGCGATTTTGGCCAAGTTTTTCCAGTTCATAAGTCCCCGTTAGCACATCAAAATACGCTCCCCCGATGACAATATGCTTGTCCATCGTTGTCGATGGGATTTCATAAGGATTGGCTTTGATGGAAAATACCATTTTTTGCAAATGAGCGTATTTCAAAACCGTTTCATGAAAGATCAGGCCATTGGTGAAAATTGCTTCCCGGGAAGCTCCCGGCCCTTCAAAGTTCAGCTCAGCTCTCACAGGTCTTGGGAACCCCAATGATCTTGTAAGCCAGCCCTTATCCTCGTTTTCCGGGATTTCGGAAACTCTTGTCACGTGTCGCCAAATCACAGAATCGGGTGCGGCAATGTCAATTGTTGTATTTGCGCGATAAGTACCGGGAATGGTACCGATCATATTTTCAATCGGCGAAAGTAAAAAGGGAAGCAAGGCAAAAACAAAAACATGGATATGATTCCGACGATTATGCCTTGCTTTCAGGTACCCTCCCAGTAAGCCGCCAAGAGACGCGGAGGCCATAAAAAAAGGCAAAATCATAACCCAGCATGCCCAGCCTTCTATCTGAAAAAATAATGTAATTACTACAAACGAAAAAAGTGGTATCCAGGGAATAAAAATCCGGTAGGGCAGCGAGGCGACATTTTGTTCATTGGAAAGATATACAGTGAATGCCCCAATGACCGCTGGCAAGCAAAATAGGAAGGAAATAGACATGACAGATAAAATGTCCGTCCAGGAATGCAGCCCGAAAATTGTTGTCAATGTCAATGCATAAATGACCGGGACACCTAGGGCGATAAGCGTTTTAGAAGGGCGTTTGAAATTCATAAAAATAGTGTGTTAAATTTTTAAATGCGGAAGGTTAGAAGGTGAAATAAATATTTATTGTGTCGAAAATAAACGATTTGATTTCATAATGGCAACGGAATGTCAGGCACTGTTTTTAGGAAAAAATACAAAAAACTAAACTCATGGAAAACACAGTTTTGGCCGCAGCCTATCTCAAAGAACTGGAAGTAGAATTGCTTCTACTAAATAGCGTCTCGAAAGGGTTCCTGAGACCTCCCATTTATGGGCCTTCCGCTGATGATAGCACCTTCTGACTAGCCGACAGGGCCGACCCGGTCGAATTGCTCTTTTTTCAAATCTTCCAGAATTTCCCTGGTTGATTCGAAACTGGTGTGCTGAAAAGCTCTTAGACCAAGCGTTTTGGCCATATTAGCGAACATGATCCTATCGTCGAAATATACACACTGGCTGGGTGTTGCCTGCGCGATGCCCATTGCCAGCTTGAAAATACTAGGGTCAGGCTTACGCATCCCTACTTCACAAGAGGAAATGAATGCGTCAAAACAAGTGTGCAGTTTGAACTTCTGAACACGGTAATCGTTCAGCTCCTTACCTTCATTATTGATTGAAATGATGCGGAAACCGCAATCTTTTTTCCACTCTTTCAGCCAAGCCAGCATTCCCGGCAACTCTACCGATTGCGAATACATAAATTCCTTGAAATCTTCCCGGACAAAATCTCTTGGGTGGTTAAATATCACGGTGTCAAGATATTGATCCAGGTTAACGCTCCCTATTTCGTACACATTGAAGATGAAATTGTGGAGCTGGTCCATTTCCTTATAATTGAGACCAAACTTCTCGGCCGCCAGAATCCGGGATTCATGGCCCCAGCCATTACTCAAAAGAACACCGCCGATGTCGAAGAAAAGGATTTTAAGGTCGCTGATTTGCATGATATATCGATTGAATTTTTGTGTTAACAGAAAGCCAATATAATGTATTATCAGTTTGGAAAAACTATTTTCCGAAGCCAATTTGAGAGTTAATGTCGTTGGAAGTGATTTCTAAAAAACGATATAAAGAGACCGTTTCGTTCATCTGAAACGGTCTCTTTATTTATTCCAGTGGTGTAATGATCAAAAGCTGCTGCATGGTGGTAATCTTTACCTGGCTTCCAGACTCAAAACCCAGGTTTCGCAGCCATTCTCCGGCAAGTTTGATCTCGGGGACGAATGTTTCTTTGTAGAAGCTACGTCTGACTTTGGGTTGGATTTTAAGGCTCCGTACATCCGGGCGTTTTGGTTTGGCGGGTTTCGGAATGGTTTTTAGTGTTTTAGTTGATCGCATAAATTTTAATGTTTAAAATGAAAACCCGACAGTGCTGCGACCAACCAAGACGACCTTGAAATGTTCAGGACTTGCACCTGCTCTCTGCCGGGTATATTGTGAAACAAGAATTTGTTGACATGCATGATGTCGAAATGGTAATCGCACTTGAAAATTAGGAAGGATATTGTCTTTTGTGCAGTCGTTTGAGTTGCGGATTCATCATCGGCAGGGATGGGTTAACTAACGGTTATGATTCCGTTTTTTTGCCGCAATTGCCACCCCAAACCGTAACCAAGCTGGTTCGAACGTCATGTTCGGACCAACTATTCTAAGGCCTCTGGCCGGATATGCGAGATAAACTGGACAGTATTGACCGGCCGGAGGCCTGCGAATAATCGGTACGAAGGTTTACCTTCGCACCAGCCTCGTCAGGAAAGTTTCAGTTCAGTATCAGGGTTGGCACTACTATAAATATAATGCTGCGGCTCACTGACAATCCCAGCTTTTACCGGATTGTTCCAAATATATCTTGTCCTTTGCAATATAAATCTCCTGGATTCGAGCCATATCGGGTGATTATGATGCTGCCAAAACTGAAATTCGCATTTCGGACTGGATCCTTTTGCAAAGTACCTGAACATATAAAGCAACCATTCTTTGCGGCTTTCTTGTGGATTTTCGTCAATTAATCTGATGATTTCCTTGGCGGTAAAACTTTTAAAATCTCTGATCACTTTCCCAACTTCACCATCCTTTGCTGAACAAATCAAATGCAAGTGATTGGACATAATACAGAATTCGTAAACTTCCAGACCTTTGTGTTCGATGCAGTAATTTAGGTTTTTGATAATTTCGTCGGCGTATTTTTTACGGGTGAATACGTCGATCCAGCCGACTACGGTCATGGTGACGAAGAAAAGGCCGTCTTTGTGAAATCTATATTTTTCGGACATAAGGTAGAGTTTCCTCTTTTGACGCTTGGTGTTTTGAGAAGTAACAGCTTTTGCGGGAATTTTTTTCGGCCGGAGGCCTTGGAATAGGAGGCACGAAGCGGGAGCTTCGCGCCAACTTCGCGCCAACTTTCGACGGGAGCTTCGCGCCAACTTTCGGAAACTTCAATCTCTCGTGATTACCTTATAGAATCAGTACACCGCATAAATCGCCTGGTGAAGATATTTTTCTGGAAGTTTTGCAGGATATGAGGCATTACTTAACAACCCGCTTCGCCCAGTTGAAAATAGTAGAATAAACCTCCTCCCTCACAGGTTTCTTCGAAAGGATCAGATCGTGCATGCCGCCCTGGACGGCTTGAATGCTGTATTGGCCGACGATATTTTGGGCTTGCAATGCTATTTCGGTGACATTCAACACGGCGTCGCCGGTGAACATGATGTCGCTCCATTTCTTTTCATCAATGGATTTGGCGGAATGCAGTACCAGCACGGGTTTGCTGATCTGTAATCCTTGTGAAACTTTTACTTGTCCCAAATGTACCGCCCTCATCCAACCAAAATTAACGGGTGGTGCAATGTGTGGCTTGTAGCCAAGGCTGTAAGACCATTCTCCGTGCGCGTCTTTGTGCAGACTTTCGCCATAAAGAGGGCTTAATCCTGCGTCGATCGAAGTTTCGGGATGCTTTTCGGCTCTTTTTACAATCAGAGGTAAGGCTGTTTTTTTTAAGCCGGATTTGACGGGCATATCAAAAAAAGGACTGTTGAGCAGCACCGCATCGAACAATTCCTTGCCGTTTCTGGCATCGGCATACAACGAAACAATCAGCCCGCCCAGTGAATGCCCGCTCAATAGCACTTTATCTGATCCTTCGCTTTTGATGATGGACAATGTGGTATCAATGTCCGCGAAATATTCAGACAAGTCCCTGACATTGTTGAATTTCTGGCTTGGCAGCCACGATCTGCCGTATTTCCGGAGATCTACCGCGTAAAAATTGTAACCTTCTTTGATGAACCGTTCCGCCATTTCCTCCTGAAAGAAATAGTCATTGAAGCCATGCACATATAATACAGCTTTGTTGCTTTTTTCGGGAGTGCTTTTCTTGATGATCGTACAGGTTACACTTCCTTCATAATCAGAAGGTTGAATGATGGTGGCCTGCTTGAAGCCTTTACCGAGCATGTCAGCGAAATAAGTGACCTGCGCCTGCGCTGCCAGGCCTGTCAGACAGGTCAGTATCAGACAAATAAAACGTCTTTTCATTGAATAAGCGCTGAGATTTTCCATAAAGATAGGATTTGCAGCGGCGTCATAACACGTCGTCTACTCAATTTTCCTGAGTTCAGCGCCGCGATCGGGTTTCAGGTTGACGTTACGGAACTCGTTATTGGTATTGTTCTCAATGGTAAAGCCTTTCGCAATGTCTACTTCAACGGTTACCGAACTTGTCGTAAAGCTGAATATATGTCCTCCGGCTTTCCTGTCATCGGCCAGATAATGCAAATGAAAGCCCGGTACATTGGTCCTGGCAAGATAGGGTGGCAGCAGAAACCCATCACAGATTCCTTTGGTGTTTGTCAGGTTAAATACGGCTTGATTGACTTTCAGATGGTCGGGCAGCGAAGTGTAGGGCGGCTTGGCTGGCCTCGCGGCGCGTGTGGTCATTGTTGTGAAATTTCCGGCTATCCGAAGCGCGTAAATGCCATTTGGGTTGAGAATCTTGGCGAGCTGTTCTTGTACCGCTTCGTAAGTCAGGTTTCCCTTCAAATGAATGATGGTATCCGCTTTGAAAAATTTGACGAAAGCTGCGGATGTACTGTCGGAGTCAGGTACTTCCTTTACAGAACCGTCATAACTGATCTTATAGACACGGCCCTGGTCCATCAGGAGCTCCCCGTCAACTTTGTTGAATGTGCCAATACCAAAATTACCTTTCTTTTTCAGCTGGGACATATTAAGGTCACCGTCAAACACACCAGCCATCAGCGCATCAATGATCGAATATTGGTACATAAAGTCTTCCTGGACGCTTATATGTTTTGCTGAACTGCCACCTGGCTGCTTTTGCGTCGATTTGCAGCCGCTAAAAATGACTGGTACCAATAAGAATATTAATGCGGAATTTTGGAATGGAAAGATTCGGGAGGTGAAAAATTTCATCATGTTTATTAAGGAGGATTGGTATGCTAGTAACTCAGTTGTTTTATTTTGGTACCGTTCTCGCTATCTCTGATTAATGTTTCGAGCCTGCTGATACGCGTTTCTTCTCTTTTTGCTGTCATGACAAGGTGAATAGCTGCTTTCTGATAGGATGGGGCTTGTTTTTGGAAAAATTCCCAGGCCTTTTCATTAGCTCTGAACTGCTTTTCAAATTCCTCGGAAAGTATTTCGGGTTCTTTTTCGTAAGAATAAATTTTCGATTTATGCTCTTTTCGTTTTGCATAGCTGGCCATCCCGGCCGGTTGCATCAAACCTTTTTCCGAAAGATCTTCTATTTTCTTGATATTGATAGCACTCCAGATGCTTCCCGGTTTACGCGGAGTAAAGCGAATGGTATAACTCTGATCGTCAATCGATTTACGAACGCCATCAATCCAGCCAAAACACAGCGCCTGATCTACTGACTCTGACCAACTCATGCTTGCTTTACCACTGCCCACTTTGTAGAACCCCACCAGCAATTCAGTTTCTTTTTGGTGATTTTCTGCCAGCCATTTGCGGAAATCGGCCTGATCTGCGAAGAAAGTAGGTGCCATTTTGGAATAGATAAAATTCGGGAATGATGGTTATTAAAGGTTGAAAGCGTAGAAATCTTGGTAAGAATAGTCAAAAAATAATGAAACCTTGTTTTCAATTGAACCATATAATGTATAATTAGGAGTAAAATAAGGAAAGAGGCGGTGCAGTTGATTTTTTAGAAAAAAAGGCTCAACTTAAAAACAGGTATTATTCCTTCAATCAATCACCAGTTATTCACTCTTCGATGAAAAAGCTTCTATTATTGTTATCGTTACCGCTCATGACGCTGGCGCAGACCGCGCCGGTGAAAATGTCTCCCAAGGCTGCCAAAATCCACGCCAAAGCACTCACCATCGACACCCATGCCGATGTACCTATTAATATGATGAAGCCGGGCTTCGACATTGCGGTGGAGCACGACTATGAAAACGACCGTTCACAGATTGATTTTCCACGGATGATCAAAGGCGGAATGGATGGAATGTTTTTTGCTGTGTATCTCGGCCAGGGGAAGCGTACCGACGAGGCCAATGCAGAAGCTAAGACAAAAGCACTGGCAATTTTCGAAAAAATCCATGAAGCAGTAAGGTTGAATCCGGGGACAGCTGGCATTGCCACAACTTCCAAGGATGCATACCGTTTGCAAAAAGAAGGCAAGAGAGTCGTATTTATAGGTATGGAAAACGGCTGGCCTGTCGGCAAGGACATTACCAACCTAAAACAATACTACGACTTGGGACTCAGGTATATTACATTGTCCCATTCGTCGAATAACGATATCTGCGATTCCTCTACCGATGGCGACGGGCCTGAATTCAATGGATTAAGTGCTTTTGGAGAAGAGGTAGTCAAGGAAATGAACCGGCTGGGCATTATGGTTGATATTTCGCATGTCTCAGATTCTACTTTTTATGACGTCATCAAACTAACGAAAGTACCTGTAATCGCTTCGCATTCGTCTTGCCGGGCTTTGTGCGACGTGCCAAGAAATATGACGGACGATATGATCAAGACCTTGGCCAAAAATGGTGGCGTGATCCAGATCAACTTTGTTCCGGGTTTTGTGAAAAAACCTTCACAGCCTCACGAAATGTCATTGAAGGCATTAAGGCTTAAAATCCGTCAGACTGACCTTTCCGACGCAGATAAAAAGGCTTTGCGTGATGAAATGAAGGCGATTAGTGAAAAATACAAGTCCGATATGCCGACGTTAAAAGAGGCTGTAGACCACATTGAACACGTCATAAAGCTGACCAGCGTGGATCATGTAGGTATTGGGATGGACTTGGATGGCGGAGGAGAAGTGATCGGTCTGCACGACGTGAGCCAGATAGGCGCTATCACCGAGGAACTGGTCCAAAGAGGTTATTCGGCCAAGGATATTGAGAAAATATGGGGGGGCAACATCATGCGCGTGCTGGACGCCGTAGAGAAGGGCGCAGGCTCCATTTGATTGATGCTATAAATCAGGCGATAAAGAAAATCGCCAAAAAAATATATACATTTTAAGAAATAGTTTAAAAAAATTGTAAATCTTACATGCTCTTACTGATTATCATTAATTGTGGATTAACAAATGGCTAAGTCAACTGGTAAAAAAAAAACAGACTCATCAACCGCTCCCGCTGACACGACTAAGGAACATGTTGGGAATGAGTCGTTGAATGCGGTAGAAACAATTAGCCGTTTTACAGATTTTGATATTCATCTTTTTCGTCAGGGGAAGCATTTCAAACTCTATGAAAAGCTGGGCTCCCATGTGATGGAAGTGAATGGTGTTGTAGGTACGTATTTCGCCGTGTGGGCTCCCAATGCGTCTTATATTTCGGTTATCGGAAATTTTAACGGCTGGAACCATGCCGGTCATTCACTGGCTCCTCGCTGGGACAGTTCCGGGATCTGGGAAGGCTGGATACCGAATATCGGCGTTGGGGAGGTTTATAAGTACTACATTGTTTCGCTGAACGGCCAGCACCTCGAAAAATCAGATCCATTTGCATTATGGTGCGAAGTTGCCCCGCGAACCGCGTCCATTGTTTGGGATACATGGTTTGAATGGCAGGATTCTGACTGGATGAAGACCAGAAAAGAGAAAAACAAGCTGAACGCTCCGATCTCCGTGTACGAAGTGCACCTCGGGTCATGGCAGCGCGACCCCAATGATCCTGAAAGATTTCTTACCTATAAAGAAATAGCGGTCACACTTGTTCCTTATGTGAAGGAGATGGGTTTTACACACGTAGAACTTATGCCGGTGATGGAGCATCCTTATCCGCCTTCATGGGGTTATCAGATCACGGGGTACTTCTCCTGCGCATCCCGTATGGGTACGCCACAGGAACTGATGTACCTGATCGATCAGCTCCACCAGGCCGGAATCGGCGTTTATATTGACTGGGTACCTTCCCATTTTCCGGGCGATACGCACGGTTTGTTCCGATTCGACGGTACTGCTTTATATGAGCACGAAGATCCAAGAAAAGGATATCACCCGGACTGGAAAAGCTATATCTTCAATTATGGCAGGAACGAGGTCCGCTCATTTTTGATCAGCAATGCTATTTTTTGGATGGACCGGTACCATACCGACGGGCTGAGAGTGGATGCAGTGGCTTCGATGTTATATCTTGATTATTCAAGAAAGCACGGAGAATGGATACCGAATGAATTTGGAGGAAGGGAAAACCTTGAAGCGATTTCCTTGCTTAAAGAAATGAACATTGCGGCCTACACCGAGTTTCCTGACATTCAAACCATTGCGGAAGAATCGACTGCATTCCCGGGAGTTTCCAGGCCCGTTTTTGTGGGAGGGCTGGGTTTTGGCATGAAATGGATGATGGGCTGGATGAACGATACGCTGAAATATTTTGAAAAGGATTCAGCATTCCGGAAATGGCACCAGGATCAGCTGACATTCAGTCTGGTGTATGCTTTTTCAGAAAACTTTATGCTCCCGCTTTCTCATGATGAGGTAGTATATGGCAAAAAGTCGCTGATCAATAAAATGCCTGGCGATGAGTGGCAAAAGTTTGCTAACCTGAGGCTGATGTTTACCTACATGTTTACGCATCCGGGAACGAAGCTGATATTCATGGGGGGAGAGTTCGGTCAGACGTCAGAATGGAATTTTCAGCAGAGCCTGGACTGGCATCTTCTCGAAACTCCTGGGCACAAAGGCATGAAAGAATGTGTGAAAGCATTAAATCATTTGTACAGAACTGAACCTGCCATGTACGAGTTTTCATTCGCACATGAAGGCTTCGAATGGATTGACACGCAGGACCGTGAAAACTCGGTGCTCGTTTTTGCAAGAAAAGGAACAATGCAGGATCAGAACCTGGTTATTGTGCTGAATCTTACACCTGTTCCAAGAAAAAGTTATCGTGTTGGTGTACTTTCGGAAGGCAACTGGCAGGAGATCTTTAATTCCGACGCAGAGCAGTTTTACGGAAGCGGCATCATTAACTACGAGCCAGTGATCTCAGAAGGCCAGCAGTGGCATGGCAAAAGTCATTCAGTACTGCTCGATCTGCCTCCGATGGGCGCGGTTGTATTGAAGAAGATAGCTGAGAAAAGTAGTAAGCGCTTAAAAAGCTAAAAAACGGATGTAGATAGCCGTTTACTTAAATTGTAACCATTCTTAGGGCAGAGAATCTGATCTCTGCCTTATTTTTTTGCACATTTTTTTACCTTTGCCCATCACATCATTTAGAATCAAATGAAAAGCATCCGATTAATAGTACTTTTTATTTTTTTAAGTTCGGCCACAGCATTCTCCCAGAGTCTTTCACGCGTTAATTCCGGTATTGATCTTGGTCTGGGTTACCAGGACAAGGAGTGGGTGCCATCTGTGATGTACCATCAGGAATTAAATCTTAACAATTTCTCATGGTTCCGTATCGGCTGGGGTGTGCGCACGTGGGGATATTATGCAGGCAAGACCAATTTATTGCCTCAAAACAATGCGCTTTCAAATGATACTTTAAAATTCGGGCGCATCACAGCTAACGGACTGAGTTTTCTGGTGGGGGCCAACATCAGACTTTGGAAAATCGACATTGGTGCCAATACAGACCTTCTGGGTTTTGCTTTCGGTGTCAAAAGACGGGGACTATATTCCAAACCCACATTTTATGAAGGCCAGGGCGCCCCATTTTACAATGCCTATGTGGAGAGCAAGCCGACGATGTTTAATGTACTTCCTTTGGTGATGGAGAAGCAGAGCGGCCAGTCGGAATTGTTTCTTCGTTTCTGGATAACAGACCGCGTAGGGGTGAAATTAGGCTATGTACATGGCCGGATGACCTACATGACGGAATCGAAACTGGATAATGGGCAGAAACATTTTTCCAAGACTTACGGCGTTCCTTATGCCGGTCTCAGCTTTCCATTATATAACTAGAAATCTGTACGCATCGAATTATTATGAGTGAAAAGCTGGTTGATTCCCATAAATACAACCTTTGGAAAGGTAATCTGGAAAAGAACGGGCTGGAAATCCACGGCATCGAAGAACTGTATAGCCGCCGTAATGGTCATGGGGAGATACTATTTTCCCTGCTTTACACCGACGCGACTACGCCGGAAGGCAACAAGATACCGCCGATTTGTTTTTTAAAAGGGGAGGTAGTGAGCGTGCTGATATGTTTCATCGATTCCGTAACCCGCGAAAAATATCTGTTGCTTGTTCAGCAGAGGAGAATTTGTGACGGTTCCATGACTTACGAACATCCCGCCGGGATGCTGGACAGCGAAAGTGACGCAGCGGCAGTAGCAGCTCGTGAAGTCTTCGAAGAGACCGGAATTGCAGTAGAAGTGTCGCAACTGATCAAAATCAATAAAGATCCTTTTTTCCCATCGACCGGGACGAGCGACGAGGCCATGTATATGTTCTACTGCGAGCTGGAACTGACGTCAGACGAGATAAACGGATATCATAATAATGTGCAGGGCCTTATTTCGGATCACGAATATATCAATACTTATGTCGTCCCTTTTGCGGAAGGACATCGCCTGATAACCAACGTCAACGGAGTTCTGCTGGATTATTTATATCTGAAAGATGTGGGAGACTGGGAATTATTGAAGAAACTGTAAGTGAAAAACGGCGAAAAAAATCCAAAATTTTTCACCTCGGCTGCTCTAAATTCAAAATAGCGGCTATATTTGCACCCCGTTACCGAAACAAGCGCCCGTAGTTCAATGGATAGAATTGTGGTTTCCGGTACCACCGATAGGGGTTCGAATCCCTTCGGGCGCACCCTAAGGGACAAGTCCAAATTAAATGGATTTGTCCCATTTTTTTTACCTTGTAACGATTGGAAATCTGATAGATAAGATTGATCCCTTCATTGATACAAGGAGTTCGAACTGTGTTTCCGTCAAACACCAAATTTTCGGGAAAGATCGAACCTGCTAGCTGCTTTTTTTCTTCCAAATCTCCTGATTTATAGAAGCTTACTAAGTGTTCAAGTCTCGTAAGGGTTTTATGAAGCAAGTTGGTTGTTTCGCCGTGATCGGACGAAAAATTGTTGAACCTTCAATACTACATGGAAACAATGCGGTAAGCCGGTTGATGTCGAAAGTATTTTGTCAAGAATTGTCGTATGAGTACGTAGTGTAAGATAGCACTTTTATAAGAATTTGCGTTTTCCGTTGCGGTTGGCAAGCCTCTCAGCCGATTTATGTATGGGCTGAAAATATGCTATAATTGAAAGAGAGATATCCAGAACAATCGGAGGAATTTCCAGAGATAGGTCCAACGAGCTTACATTTAGGAAGAAGCAGCCAAGTATAAGCAGGCTTTGCGCCATGATCAGAAGGTTTATTGGAATCTAGTGCCTTTTTTTACTTTTGAATTTAAGAATTGAATGAAACTAATTCTGCTGATTTGTGCTGTTTTTGCATGTACAACAAGTTTTTGCCAAGTAGCCAACGAGCCTGTTGTGAATTCGCAAAACCATTTGGGCTTTTGCGGCTACAAACCAGATTCGGTACTAGAGAATCAGATCCGGCAGCTGATAAGACAACGTTTGGCGCAGAAGCAAAACGAGATTAACCTTCGCACAGAAGCTGAATTATACAAAATTCCAGTGGTTGTCCATGTGATTGAACCCAGCACTGCGTCTTCGTTAATCACTGACGCAGGGATTAATAGCATTCTCGCCAACCTCAATGATGCCTATCGTGGTCGCGGATATTATTTTGGAAGCCCAGACGTACAAATTGAATTTGAACTGGCCAAGTATGGCCCGGATTGTTCCTCCTATCCAGCGGGTGCAATTACCCGCTTTGATGCTTCCGGAAATGCTACTTATGTTTCCAAAGGTGTTTTTAACCAGGGTGTTTCCTGGGGACAGGTACAAAGCTGGGTTACCTGGGACAAGGACCTTTACCTTAACATCTGGATTGTCAATCGTCTGGACAACGGAGCTTCGGGTGTCGGAGGACCGGGTGAGGGACTAATCGGTGATGCACAGGACATGCAGGAAGTCCACGATCAAGTAGCACCACACGAAGTGGGTCATTATCTTGGAATTGGGCACCCTTTCCCGTCCTTGAGTGACTGCGGTTGTGGCGATGGAGATGGTCTTGCCGATACACCTCCGTTAACCTCGTATGGGATCGGAAGTGCTTGTGACCACAACTGGTGGTGTTCGGATGCCTCCATGGCGTTGACAAACCCTTGCACCAATGCCCCCTATGGAACGATTCAGAAGAATATTATGAACTACCTCGGTGTGGGGTGCGCTCAATTATTTACAAACGACCAGCTAAATGCCATGCGTGCTACGCTGGAAACATATCATGAGACCTTGCTTACTTCACCAGTGCTAGGGCCGGTTGCTCCGATGGCTACTGCGATTATTTCTGGACCCGACCAGTACTGCACATTAGATGGTTTCCCTACCACAAGGGTCACTTGTATTTGTAGCGAAGTCGCTTCGATAACCCGCAACGGCTCGACAATCAATGAGTCTGGCCTGGGCACGAAGCCATTGCCGAGTGCGGGTAATTCTACTGTCTGGGATTATACGCTCAAGTGCGCAAATGGTTTGACAGCGTCGAAATCAATTACTTTCTATAATCCTGGCATCAAAAATGTAGTGACTACTTGCTCATCAGAAAGCACCTGGCAGGTTCAGTTTGAAAATCCCGGAAAGTATATCGTAACCTCATCAGCCGGCTCTGTTGTGGGCAATACAATCACCGGTATTCCAAATACCGAGGCGCCCACGGTTACGGTGACGGATGCGGAGGGTTGTGGCAATTCGATTACGCTGGCCATTCCTTGTTGCGCTCAGAAGGTGGCCGCCACAGCGCAATGCTCACCAACTGCTCCGAACGGTTTGAGTGCGTATTTTGGCCTTACAAACTTTACGTTTGGGTCTATCAATAAGAATTCGGGCAACTCCCAGGAAGATGGGGCCAACTATGTGGATCGCAGTTGTACCGACATTGCGGTGATGAACTCAGGCAACCTGTATCCCGTTTCAGTTCGCGGAAATTATGTTAACGTCCATCGTGTGAAGGTTTATATCGACTACAACAATGACGGAATTTTCACTACGGACCTAGCCAACAACGAGCTTGCCTTCCAAGGCACGACAGCCGGGGGAGATGCCAATTTCGCATCGGGTAATATCATGTTACCTTCGACGGCGGTGCGCAATATCCCGTTGCGCGTCCGGGTGCTGGCCGACCCTGCTTCAACATCGGACGCATGTACGATTATCGGGTACAATACAGGGCGGGCGTTGGTCAATTTTGGTGCGGGACAAATAGAGGATTTTTCTATCACCATACAAAACCCTTTGCCGGTTACCCTGATTAGTTTCGAAGGTACGGCCGATGCTGAGGGCAATAAATTGACATGGGAAACCGCCCAGGAAGAGCAAAATAAGGGGTTTGAAATCGAGCGGAGCCCAGATGGGCACTACTTTGAAACCAAAGGGTTTGTCGCTGGCAACAACACGACCTCAATAAAATCGCAGTACTCGTTCCGCGATGCGGATGTGCAAACGCACTTGCGCTATTTCTACCGGTTGAAACAGCTGGATTTTGACGGGGGATTTGTGTTTTCCAGAATCATAGATGTGGCAAATAGTAATGATCTGGCGCCTGTCTACGTGTTTCCCAACCCAATTGTCGGTCAGGAGTTCCACGTTGCTATCTCCCGCCCAGCCGATCATGACCTTTTCCTTATATCACTGAACGGAACGCAAATTCCTATTGATAAAGAACTATCTGACAGCCCTGCGGGGTGGACTGTCGCAGGTAAAGGTGGGATATTACCCGGACTGTACACCATAAAAATCCAAAATAAGTTCAATAGGAAAATTCAGTATTTGAAAGTAGTGGCCCGTTGATTGCACTTTTCAGTAGATTCTTCTTGCTTGAAGTTAACGTTGTCCAAGCAAATCAAGAGATTACGTAATCGGATCCCAACATAGCGCAGCGGGAAATGTGAATGAATGAAAAGCGAGCTTGGCAGGCTAAGGTGATATTTCTTAATAGCCAAGTTCAACGATGAAGTGTCCGGCTTTCTGTCGTTGATTATTGAAGACGGACGACGGTTAGGACTAATAGTTCCTGCTGATATGCACAGCATACCATTCGGACCAGTACATTGAAAATGATCTGTATTTGTATCACGGATTTCATAATTTATAAAATGTAATTGAAAGATATGTCTGGATGATATGATTTTTCGGAGAATCTAGATTTTCTATTGCGGTGGGCTGGCGCCTAAACCGATTATAATGTAGCTCGCTGGTTATTATTGCGAGGCAATGGAAAGCAGGCAAGCTCTAAAACTGAAAGAACATTTTTTGAAGATAGAATAACGTTGAGTATTTGCATATGCCCCTCGGGAATCCTGAGGGGTATTGTTTTTACAAAGAGAAATTACCGATCTTAGAATAAGCCAGGTATGCGACCATTTGTCGCAGGCATTAAATCGACGCTTACTTTTCTAAGGGATTTTGTTGTCCAGCGGCCTTGTGGCAATTGCCGTTACTATTAATTGATATATGAATTTATTAAGAATTAATGGGTTATAATAGTTAAACAGTATAATTTTTGGAAGAATTTGAATTTTCTGTTGCGGTTTACAGGCATCTCAATCGATTTATTTATGAATGTGCAAAACGAACCCATGTAGATGAGCAAGATTAATTCAGGTCTTTCAAAGCTATTTCGATGTTACAAGCTGCGGAAGTGTAGAGGGTGACCTACGTGGCGGGGAATTTCGGCCGTGTGAAAAGTGACGTATATAGAAAAGGGTCAGGTTTTCTCTCGGGAAGGACAAAAACCATAAATCCAGTGATCACTATTTCATAATCAGGGGCGGGCGATGTAGCTGACACTCAATTTTACCGCGTTATTGATATAAATTTCTAAAACAGACCGAACTGCCGGCGATGAGCCGGCAGCTCATTCACTAACGACTGCTTCACTGGCACACGCCCCATGATCGCCCAACAAACACGGGATTTGTTGTTCATTTTTTAAGCGTTTAAACGGTATCGCCAACAGAGACTTACAGGATCCTCAGAAAACTGTGGTCTGTTAACAATTCAATAATCGTAGAAAGTACAAAAAGGGGTAGGTGTTTCACTTACCTTTTTTTATTATTTTGGCGGTATTCGAGTATGATCTTCAATCCGAAATATTTTATTTGCCCGGCAACGCACTTCGTCCGGAATTAAGGTTGACGCGTCCGTATGTGGCGAGAGAAGGCAGACGGATATAAATAGTAAAAAATCACATTTATTCTAAAAATAGTTTTGCTTTAAAGAATTACCCTTTACCTTGTAAATTAAATCTGGAAACATGTTTTTTGAAGAAGTATAGCGACATCTCCAACTCGGAACATCTTTACGATGAACTTTGGACCCGGTTTCTGGCCGGTGATGAGGCAGCCTTTGAGGAAATTTATCAAGTCCATGTTGACAATTTGTATAGTTATGGCGTGCATATCGTTGCCAACACCTGGTTGGTCCAGGAAGCCATACAGGATCTTTTCGCAGATTTATGGCGAAGTCGGAATACCCTTTCGGATACTACATCCATCAAATATTATCTTTTCAGGGCATTGCGCAGGAGGCTGCATCGGATGATAAGGTCCGAACAAACTTTTACAGAAATTTCTGTGGATGACAAATCCCACAAAACGCCTCAAACCAATTCCTTTGAGACTGATCTTATTGCACAGGAAAATCAGTTTGAGCAAATCCGTAGGCTCCGGGATTCAATGGCTAAGCTCCCGCCCAGACGGGATGCCAATACGAACCTTGTACAGTATGGGGCCGGTACCGGAACTGACGAAGCCGCTCCTACGGACATGGAAACTTCCAGATATTTGTTAGGTACGGCGACTTATGGCTGGCTGGAAAATTATGATCGATCTGATGTTTCGGAGGGATGGGCTGTAAAACTTACGGCAGCATAAGGAGCATTAATCAGATCTTGTCAAAAATTGACCAGGCAACCTTCGACGAAACCAGTAAGAAATGGATAAAAGGGCAAGCCTTATTTTTCAGGGCCTGGGCTTATCAGTCCTTAGTCAAGGATGTGGGTGGTATGCCTCTGATTCTGGAACCTCAACCAGTTGGTGATTTGTCCTCTATTCAAAAGCCCCGTAATAAAACTTCGGAATGCGTGGCGCAAATACTGAAAGACTTGGATGATGCTATCGCAATATTGCCTGATGGTTGGAGTGGCAGAGACGCGGGGCGTATAGACAAAGGTGCTGCGTTGGCTTTTAAAGGACGGGTATTGCTGTTTTATGCGAGCCCCTTGTTTAACGGCTTAAACGGCATTGCTACCTGGCAAAAAGCTTACGAGGCAAATCTGGCAGCAAAGACTTATTTAGATTCAAAGGGGAAAGGTTTGTATCCTGTTTTTGGCAAAATATGGGAAGATGAAATGAACAAAGAGATAATCATGGTAAGACGATTTAACTATCCGGAATCTGCTTATCCGGCCCCGGGTTTTATTCCATTGTTTGCATCTGCGGATGATTGGGAGTCCGATTGTCCTTCATGGGAGCTACTCAAAGCATTTCCTATGAAAGATGGTTCCAAATTTGCTCCCGCCTCGGCGTCCGATTATGAAAAGTACTTTCTGAATCGCGATGATAGATTTTACGCTACTGTTTTATACAACGGGGCTCCGGTAATGTGGGGCGACAAATGGAAAAAACAGAATGTGTATAACTGGTCCTTTTTACAATTTGGCCAAATTGATGCAAGCAACAACGCCTTTGATAAAAGCAATGGGAAATATAAAAATGATCTTAATCAGTCATGGTCAGGACTGACCGAGTTCTCGCCCAATTGTACGTATAGAGCAAAGGGTGTAGATAGATCCGCGCCGGACGCCCTTCATTCGGCCACGGATTGGCCTGAAATACGATACGCTGAGGTATTGTTAAATCTTGCGGAAGCTGCTTTTGAATCGGGTAAAGCTTCTGAGGCGTTAAATTATTTGATACCAATACGGCAACGGGCAGGCATAAGCCAGGGTGTGGGAAATTATGGTATCAATACAACTGATTTGAGACAGGCTATTCGTGATGAAAGATTTGTGGAGTTTGCATTCGAAAATAAACGCTGGGACGATCTTCGCCGGTGGAAAGCATTTGATTATTTGAGATCGTTGGGAAAAAGACATGGATTTGCCATCATTTTGAAACCTGGTGAGTCGTTGCCTGGAAAATTGGATGATATTAACAAGCCAGCCGTATACACCAAATTTGCTTGCAATGTTGTCAATGGTGATAAAGCAACCATTGGTATCCAGGATAAACAATATTTGTTTGGACTGCCGTACCGCATTTTACAGCGTAACCCCAAACTACAACAAAATAATACTTGGGGTGGTAACTTCGATCCATTTCAATAAACGCCGCTTTGTATATTTAAAAGAGGAATTGAAAAATTCCTCTTTTCTGGAAGTTGTGGAAAAGCTGGGAGACGAGTTTATTTGAATAATGGCTTTTCGGAGGGTTGGCGGCATTCACATACTCTACAGAATCAAGTCTTGCCGCATACGACATGGTAGCAAAATGCAATTGATAATTTTGAGTTTTTTCGCTGTGAACAGCACAGATACTTTAAAAAGTATTTGTGCTGTTGAATGTATCAAGCGGGCGGCTCCTACAGCATTCACTAATTTGAAGCGCTTAAAATTAAACTTATGTTTATCCGCGTCGTTATCCGCGTTTTTAGGCAAGGTTAGGTGCAAATGACTACATATAAACTATTGACAATAGACTTTTAGTCAAAATCTTCCATCGCAATCTCGCTTACAGTTTCACTGGCCTGAGTTCTCTTTCATCTGAAAACCAGCCATTGTTTAAATCTCCGTCACATTTCTGGGTAAGTTTCATTGTTAGCTCTTTCACCTTATCAGGATATCGGGCGGAGAGGTCGTTTTGTTCTTTGTAGTCTTTTGGAAGATAATATAGTTGAAAAATTTTCTTTGGCGCATAGTACCTCAGTTTCCATCCGTCGTCGGTTACAAGTGCAGGGCCCATAAAAGAGGCAAAAGCAATAGATTCATGCCGCTTTTCCTGGCTGGTACCATTTTTTTCCAGGACTGCTAAATAAGACACGCCGTCTTTTGTGTCTTTCAGCGGTACATGGAGCATATCGGCCATAGTTGCTAAAAAATCATAGTTGGTGACTAATTTATCTGACACAAAACCTTTTTTGAATTTTTTGGGCCAATACACGAACAAAGGCACTTTCACACCACCATTCCAATTACTTCTTTTTAAGCCAGCCATACCGTGATTTCCGTCAAAAATATCAAACCCAACTTCGCTGTAGTACTTGTTGGTAATATCATTAAAGGCTTCTCCGGTTTTTACATTACGATACGGCTTTACGACTCTTTTTTTGAAAGTTGTGTACAGTTCATGACCATTGTCGGAGGTAAAAATGATGATTGTTTTTTCAGCGATGTCCAGTTGTTCCAGCTCATTTCGAATAACTCCCAAATCGTCATCTAATCTTTTTACCATGGAAGCGTAAGCTTTCTCAATATTTGTCAGCTCGTTCTGAAAAATAAGTTCGGGATGAATGCTGGGTACGGCTACAGGGCCATGCGGAAGTTGCGTAGGATGATACAGAAAGAAAGGCCGGTCCTTGTTTGTCCTGATAAAACCTAATATTTTTTGCAAAAAAAGATCCTGTGAATACACTTGCTTTCCGTTCATGTCCCATCTGTCTTTTTCCTGCAAAGAATCTGATCCGCTCTCGCCCGTTTTTCCAGCATCAGGAAGTGAGTTACCTGGTATCGTTAAACGTTTGCCGTTTTCATGCAAAAACATCGGATAAAAACCATGGCACTGTGTGTGGTCGTAATATCCATAATGATAATCCCAACCATGATGGTCCAGTTGTTTGGCGGCCGTGGTAAATCCGTAGTCTAACTTCCCAACCTGACCTGTTATATAGCCAGCTTCTTTAAATACCTGGGGTAAATACTGCACATCGGGTTCCTTCCCAATCGCCTTATTTACCGCCTGTTGCATTTGTTGGTCCGAAACCTTACCCGAAACCGTTTCTTTGTAAGCTCCCGACTCTGTCAGGATATATTTGCCTTTGCGGCAGTCGCTATATCCAGTCAATAGGGTCGCGCGTGAAGGGGCACAATACCCGCTTGAGTACGAGTTTTCAAAAACGACACCTGCCTTTGCGAGCGCGTCAATATTAGGGGTTGTAAAATACTTCTGCCCATAATAGGAAAGCATGCCTGCACCCATATCATCGGCCATTATAAAAATCACGTTGGGTTTTTCATTTTTTGCAGGCTCTTTGTATTGTGCAGATACTGAAATGAACCCAAAAATCCCTAGAATAAACAGAAAACACTTTTTGAAATAACTTTTTTGGACTAACATGATTTTATAAGCATTCAGAAACCGGCGAGGAAAAATACCCGAAGGGTGATCGCGCAATTTATCATTTAGCTTTCATAAACTTATAGGGCTTTATAAAACTATTTCATATCAATTAAGGCAGCCAGTTTATTGAAATTTGTGGGATTAAATGGTGATTAGTTTGCATTGATAATCAGTCAGGTCGCGCGTCAATTATATATGAAGAGGCACTTTTTACTGCTAGCCGTGATAATCGGAGCCAGGCGCTGGTCATGCTGAATGATCCGACAAGACCTGGACATGTCAGTAGCTGCACTTGGACAATTACGGCATTCTACCATCTTGAATGCAAGTTAGAATAAGGAATTGTATTGCTTAATCCACAGGTCAGCGATTTGTGGGTTTTTAATTAACATTCGACTTTTGTGTAGTATTAATTCTGTACTGAATATAATTTATTTACACATGAATTCAATTTGTTTGGTGAAAGTCTGGATTTTTTCGTAGTGTCGCATTGATGGAAGCGGATAAATTTGGCTTGGGTAAAAGTGCTATTTTCCGGAAGTGGTGAGTAGAACTGATTTCAGATGGAATCCCCATTAACGCCAGGTCAATGACATGATGAACGTAATAATTGTTGACGAACATGGGTTATTTCGCACAGGCACCCGCATTACACTTAAGAGCCGGTTCGACAACGTTGCTACGCTCGAAACCGATTCGATTTATGATCTGGAGAGGATCATGCAGGTGAATATTTTTGATATAGTTATTATTGGCCTGTCAGAAGAGCATTCTAAGATAGACCGGGGCGCTCTGAAAAAAATCATGAAAACGCACCCCCTGGTATCTTTCATTGTGTGTGGTGGAATTCCTGATTACAAGCTGGGCCGATCTCTCATGCGCATGGGCGTGAAAGGTTATCTTACGAAGCAGGGCTGTCCTGAGGAGCTTGTTGCATGTGTGCGTGCTGTTCTGGCAGGACAGTCTTTTTTGAATGACCAAGTAAGTTCGCCATTACAGGATTAGAAAGTGATTAAGGCCGGAATAGCCTCGGGTAACAGGGATGGCAGTCAGGAAATATCACGGTAAGTTTTCCAAGAGGGGACACCTATACTGCTGCAATACCTGTAAATCTGCGCGGCGAGGTAACCGGAAAGGCAATCGCGGTCAAAGGCGGGCAATTGAGTTTCCCGCTTGGGGCGTACGCACCTGCCAGTTTCATTCTTAACAGGTAATAGTGGAAATATTCATAAAATAGACTCATTTAAGTTTTGTCATATTTCTCAAAAGGAACGTTTATGCAAACTCAAAATAATGGAATATCGCTGGATCTTGCAGATTATGGGCAACCCATCTGCAATCTTTTCGTGCAACCCAAAACTGCGAAAGAATGGGAACAGTATATGCTCACCGAACAGCAGATCGCCGATTTCGAAAGAGATGGTTTTGTTCGTGGTATTGAGGTAATGTCCGATGAGCAAGTCGATATTCTCAACGAAGAGCTGGTAAAGTTGCAGTCTCTGACCGACGATGAGCGGGAGCTGTTTTATCACTACGAAAGCAATGAATCCGAAGACCCGGACCGGGTGCTTTTCCATGCGATCGGCGGGTGGCGCATTACACCGGGTTTCCATGATTTATTCTGGTCGCCGGCATATCGGATGGCGGCCTATCAGTTGCTCGGGCAGTCATTTCGGTTATTTCATGACCAACTGTTTTGCAAACCAGCCAGGCACGGCGGTGTGGTAGCCTGGCACCAGGACTATTCATATTGGACGTTTACCAAACCAATGCATCACCTTACCTGCTGGATCGGCCTGGATGACGCAAATAAAGAAAATGGTTGCCTGTATTTTGTTCCAGGTAGCCATCAATGGGGTTTACTGCCCATCACCGGGCTTACCGGCGGAATGGAAGCGGTAAGGGAAATACTAAATGAGGAGCAAAATGCCAGTTTCGATAATCGTGTCGCCAATGAATTAAAACGGGGATATGCCAGCTTTCACCACCCGCTTACAATGCATGGCTCCTATGAAAACGTATCCGATCGTTCCAGGAGAGCGGTTGTGCTTAATGCGATGAGTTTTCAAACCTTGGGGAACACCGCAGGTTATGAAAGGCTTGATGCGTTGAAAGACTTTCCCGCAATGGACCAGGACAAAGTTCTTGACGGTAATTTCTTTCCGTTATTATTTGATGGGGACAAGGAATTGGAAGCATTGGCGGAAAGAGTCCCAAAAGTTAATCAGGCAATGTTGTACCATAATCAGATCTTGAAACAAGTTTAAAAGCAAAAAGCACATCAGGTTTGGGCTTTGATAGCCAGAAATGAAACTCTTTTTTGGGCTTGCTCCCTATTGACAACCTGTCAATTCCGGGACTTTTGGCTATTCGTATATTGAATAGCGTTAGTTTTTTTTGTGGCCCTGTTGTAATACTTTGACTTGCTGTTGCATTCGCCTGTTGAATGTAGCCTTCCTGAGTCGATGTGGAGCTGCTATGTAACCAATTTATCTTATATGCATCATTTTTTTGATGACAAAATGAGAAATGTTATTCAAAATAACATATAAAATTGCTTAAATATCGGAGGTGGGAATTGAAAATATACCGGAAATTTGTTCTGTCATATTCAGAAAATGATTGCAGTTGGTTTGTCTGCTTTGTTTTAAAAGTGTCTGTTTTATAAGCCATATGCGAGTTTCATACGAGCCCCCTTTATTTGACGATCAATTGGCAGCAAGCCTGCTTCGGGACGACGAAAAAGCATTTAGTGAGATATATAACCGTTACTGGCAACGGCTATACGTTTTTGCGTTGAGTAAGCTCAATGACGAAACGGGCGCCGAAGAGACTATCCAGACGGTTTTTGTAGATCTATGGCAAAAACGCAGGCGCAATCAAATTGACAACCTATCATCGTACCTCTACAAAGCGGTGAAAAACAAGTGTATAGACCACATTAGACAACGATTGGTAAAAGACCGGCACGAAGAGTTCTTGCTCAACACTTTTGTAGACGAAGACATGGGCACCGAAGAATTGCTCGCCTTGCAGGAATTGAAAGCGGTGATCGATCTGTCTATGAAGCAGCTTCCTGAAAAAACCCGGGAAATATTTAAACTCAGCCGGCTAGACGGCTTATCCGTACGGGAAGTGTCGCTCGCACTTTCCGTTCCCCAACGCACTGTGGAATATCACCTGGCACATGCTTTGAAAGTGATGCGTGGTTGTCTGAGGGATTTTATAGTTTTTGGAGGCAATTGAAAAATATGACCCGATGAAATGATTTTTAGGGGAATCCACAATTTCTATTGCGGTTCGCAGGCACCGGAACCGATTTGTATGTAGAGAATCTAGGTAAGCCATCTCCCGCAGCGAGATTGATCTGGGTTTTAAAGCTACTGCGGCACTACCACTTTGGGAAGTGCACGGAGGAAAGAATGCCTATTGTAGATGAGGCATGGACGAGAGGTCCAACTACCGGCTCAACCCTGAGCTTGGAAATACTAACTGCTTGATTATGTGATATAAATTAGACTGGAAACAGGAAGCATAGGGGAATAACATGCTTGTTCGTTTGTTCATACATTCATAATAATTTGGTAACATTATACGAATTACATTTGCAGAAAAATACAATTTCTTCAAAAGAATCCCCACGCAACCCACAGACAATGAAAACGGTAACTTTACTAGTAGCACTTATTTTTTGTGCATTTTCACTGCATGCCCAAAATAATTTGGGAGCCTTCACCGGAAGGGTGCTCGACGGCACCAATTCCAAAGCCGAGCCGCTGGTAGCGGTATCGATTACTTTCAAGAACGAGTCAACGGGTTTTCAAACCCATACCGTGACCAACAATGATGGTTTTTTTAAAATAGAAGATCTTCCCCTGGGTGGTCCTTATTCCGTGTTGGTTACTTATGTAGGGTTTGGCTCCAAACTACTGAAGGGATACACCCTGAATCAGGGAGACAATATCATCATTCCGGATGTGTTGCTTTCGGGTTCAGAGACTAAACTGGATGAAATTGTGGTCAAGGGCTTTTCTTATACCTCCGCACGACAACGCATTGGTGTTGCAACGAAAATAAGCGGTGAGGCTTTAAACAGAATACCGACCACTTCAAGGAATTATCAAGACCTTGCAAAGTTATCGCCATTAACACTAGGTACCAATATTGCCGGTGCCCGCAGTAATGGAAGAGGCCTTACTATTGATGGTGTTTCTAACCGTATGAACATGTTTGGATCGACTCCGGAAGGTGCTTTCCCTGTGTCAATGGAAGCAATCAGAGAATTTGAGGTCGCCACAAACACTTATAATGTTGCCGATGGACGTGGTGGAGCAGGATCAATCAAGGCGATCACTAAATCTGGCAACAACCAATTTCATGCCGACGCATGGAGCTATTACACCGGAGGAAGTCTTGCAGGCGTTCAGGTAAATCACGTGAATGATGTTTGGAGCAAAGGTAAAAAAGGTGAATACACCAACACGCAATACGGATTGAGTTTAAGCGGTCCGATTATTAAAAATAAGATACACTTTTTTGCTACTTATGATCGATATATCCAGGAGCAGCCATGGCAGACATGGAATTTTGCAACTGCTGGTGTAGATCAGGCAGACGCAGAAAATACCTTAGGAATTACTAAGGATAACCTGGACAAAATTGTTAATCAGTTAGAAACGAACTTTGGCGTTCCAAAAGTGCAGCAATATGGCAGCATGAAAATTAAGAGGACGACCGATAATGCACTCGCCAGATTTGATTTTAATCTAAGTGAAGTAAACCATTTAACGTTCAAAGCGAATTACCATGTTTATGTACAACCAGACAAAGCTCCTGGCGGCGGTCTTTTTAGTACGCAATATAAAGGCAGACAAAGAGATGCGAGTTTCTTGCTTAACCTAACATCAAGATTTAGTTCTGGGTTAAAGAACGATTTGAAACTATCCTATTCCGATCTTAAAAGAACAGGTAACAATGTCTATCCAAGAGTTCCGGTCGGTGTTGTAAAAGTAAAATCTACTTTGCCTAACGGTGCATCAAAAGAGGTGAATGTAGTATTTGGAAATCAATATTGGGCGCCTGAAACCATTGGATCGAATGATATTCAGTTAATTGACAATTTAACTTTTACAAAAGGGAAAATAAATTGGTTGGTTGGAACCGATCTTCAGTACAACCATATTAGTGATTTGTTAACACACAATCAGCAAGGTGAATTTGTATACTATTCACTTGACAACCTGATTAAAAATAAGCCTAACGAATTTAACAGAAAGGTCCCGATGACCGCAAGCGCCGGGAAGTACGTACATCCGGAAATCCTGACCACAGGATTTTATGGCCAAGGTACATGGAATGCTGGCAAGGAGCTTGAAATGACAGTAGGATTGCGCTACGACCTTACTTATTTGCCTCAAAAACCTAAGGCAGATGCTTTGTTGCTAAGCGAATTAGGCCTTAAAAGTGATGTAGCCCCGTTAGATTGGAATAATCTTCAGCCCAGATTTAATTTGAACTGGGATGTTAACGGCAAAGGAACTGATCAATTGAAGTTTGGCGCCGGCTTTTTCGCAAGTGAATTTACGACCCAGGCTTTATCATTCGCATTGATCAACAACGCGGGTAACTATAAATCTGTTTCTGTCAGAGCGGGTGATCCTAATATGCCAGAAGCCAACTGGCCAGCCTATTACCAGGACTTTTCTAATACACCCGGATATGAAAACTGGATTAAACCCAGTGGAATTAATGTAGATAACATTCCGAATGCGGTTCATTTGCTGGATAAAAATCTGCAAACACCCATGACGTTTAAAATGAATTTGAACTATACCAAGTTTATTACTAACAGATTTTATTTATCCGGTGGTTTGTATTTGAACAGGACCACTAACCAATATATGTTAGAAAATAAAAACCTTTCTGATGCTCCTAAGTTTAATGTAGCAGAAGAAAAAAATAGGGGTGTGTATGTGGCTCCTGGTTTGGTAAATAGCAATGGACTTGCCGATTATAAAAACGCCCGGAAGTCTGCTCGATTTAATGAAGTGTTGATGTTTACGAATGCAAATTGGGCACAACTTAGCTACTTTGCTGTGATTGAAGGCGCTTACAAGATACTGGACGGAGAAATTAGAGGATCATACACTTATGGCCACTCAAAAGGAGGTGTTCGTTACAATTCGGGTAACCCACAGGATATGTTCTTTACCACTACTTCTTACGGCAGCTATAAGTCGAATGCCAAGAATTGGAACGATGATGACGACCTGAGACATAAAGTAGTAGTGTCATTATTAACACCAACCTACAAAGGATTTAGTTTGAGTGCAAACCTTATTCTTAGCCAGTGGGATCACTTCTATTCAAACCTCAACAGGGACCAGAATGGTGACAACACTTCTTATAGTGCTAATGAGGACATGTCGTTTATTTTTGACCCGGCTACTGCACCAGATGCAATTAAAAACGACCTGCAATATGTGTGGGATAATACTTCTAAATATTACAGAGATTATCTGAATAAATACAAAGGTGATTTTGGTGGATTTAACGGAGGCTTACAGCCTTGGAGAAAGCAATTCGACATTAGCGCAATAAAAGACATTAAAATTGCGAAGACCAATAAATTGTCGTTAAGGGTTGACATCTTCAACGTATTGAATTTAATCAATTACAAATGGGGTGGATATGATTTTGTAAGTAACACGCGCCTTTATCAAGTAACCGGCTTTAACGCAGCTACTCAAAAGTATACTTATAGTGTTGACAAAACGGCTGGTAATCTAAGATATACAGTTGACGCTAATAAATTGTATCGTATCCAGTTTGGATTAAAGTATTCATTGTAGTAAGTAGACTGATTTTATATTTTCTGCCTGGTCCGTTTTTTGATCCCAAGGGGGGGTAATTTTGCCCTCCCTTGGATAGTATACCAGAAGAAAATTATATTCAATTCCTTAGCCCACTAATATTCAAGGGATAGGCCAACAAATAAATTTAAATTCAATGAAAAAGTATTTTTTTATTTTCGCAATGATGATGATAGCTGTGATGCAGGCAAAAGCATTGACTAGCAACGTATCAAATGCAGATAGTAGTGCAGAAACTACAAAAGACAATGCAATCAAACCCAAGTTTAAGAATTATAAATTAATTGCACATAGGGGAGGAATTTGTGAAGACATATATGAAGAATATGACCCCAGATCAATTCAGGCGGCAATTGATAGCGGATATTATATGTTAGAAATTGACGTCAGAGCCACAAAGGATAGCATACTCGTTGTCAATCATTACGATGAATTAAAAATTACTTATGGGCTTGATAAGAATATATCATCCATGACCCTTGCAGAATTTAAAAAGATAAAAGCTATAAAAGGAGGGTACAACCCTTTGACACTGGAAGAAGTTTTGAAAATGATGAAAAAGAGGGATGTAAAAATCATGGTCGACCTTAAACTGGAAGTAACACCATGGTATAACAAAAAAATTAACGATATCCTTAAAAAATATGACATGCTGGAAGATGCTGTATTTCTTAGAAACGACGTGATCAATTTATACGAAGCGGGTAAATTTGGTTTCAGAATGAGTGAAATGGACAAAATCAAGCAGATGGTTAAAGATGGTAAGAACGTTGCCAACAAGTATTATCTGTTCGATAACGGAAACAAGATCAATGCGGATGCAGCAAGATGGTGTCAAAAAAACAACATATTGGTTTGTCCATCAGTTAATTTCGGACACTACACACTGGAAGATCCCACCAAAGGGGCGAAACGGGATATTGAGTACTTAATCAAATGTGGTGTTACCATGTTCCAGATCGATTCTGATTTTGATGCTTTCTTTGAGTAGTCCTCTGGCGGGACGCTTTTGAGGATTCATTTCTGTAAATTGTGTAATTCTTCCTGTAAAACGTATAAAGCCCTGCAATCACACGATTAGCAGGGTTTATGCTTTTAGGGTTCAAAGTCTGCTTGTTTTAAAAGCCTCTCTTTGGTACCTGATTCGGTGAGTAATGCTATAATTCAATATCATAAATAAATAAAACTGCCTTTTCCTCATCATCAGGTACAAAATATGCTCTCAGACCCTTATCTGTAACCTCAACGGCGGCAGGATTATTGCACATCATCTCTCCGGTTGGAGACCATAGCGTTACAGGAATTTGTCGAACCGGGCGAAAATCGTTCAGATTAAAAATCTCCCAACTTCCAATATGAAATTCAGTTACATCATTTTTATATACCATTTTTCCCGAACCAAGCATTAAACCGTCGCCAAGGTATTTGCAATCCTGATAATCAGTATGGAAAGAAGGATTTTCTTTGGCCAATTTTTCTGGTGCAAGATTTCGATTATTTACTTTCCGGTTCTTATCAAGTTTCCAGGTATAAAACTTCCTGGCGCCCCAATTCGCGCCAGTCAGCGTATTATTTTGAAGATTATGAACGATTGCGCCAATGGATTCTTTGATACGAACCACCTCTGTCAGCTCCATTGTCTCTACTTTGAGTTTGTAGATAATGGAAGAACTATTAGGCCGATACTCTGTCACTGGAATCCAGATATATGTTCCATCATAATCAATGCCTCCCGGATGATAAATATCTCCTGAACCCACTAATAGATCTGCCAATAAATTTCCGTCTTTGTCAAACTTAAAAATATGCCCCTTTCCGATACCAGTATCTCTATCCAGACCATTTATAGGTTGCTCATATCGCTCTGTCTTTTTAATTACTTCTACCGAACTCATATAAAAATAATCGCCAATTTTGATCATTCCTTGTGTATGATGTGCATCAAATTTTAAAGAGATAGCAGCTGTTTTATTCCATTTACTACTGACATTTAACTTCAATAGTCGCTGATGAATCAACAAGTTTGAGGAAGACTTCTGAGCATATCCAATACTTGTCATCATACTTAGACCTATTAGAGTTAATGCAAAAAACTTTACCTGATTAAACATAAATATCAAATTTTAATTGAATAGGGGTTAAAATGATCATTTTGACTTCAAATGTATATTTTTTAAGTGGTAATAGTTTATAAAGATACAAGACCATTTGTTACAACAAACATATCAAGTTGTTAAAAAATACATCGAACAATATCAAAAGATTGAGCTCTAAAAACTTGTGGAGATTATTGTGGTTCTAGTGGGCATGAATGAAACGATTTTATTGACTTGCTCCTTGTCGACAATGGGTCAATTTCTGAATGTGAATTATTTGTGTATTGAATATCGCTAATATGAATTTTTAAAGAATTTGTTTTTTTGTTGCGGAAGGTGAAGGTCTGAAACGACTTATATCAAGGGTCAATGTCCCAGAATGAGAAAACTCGATTAAAGCATATTCGCTACCGATTTAGTTAAGTGGTGTTTCTTAAATCTGAAAGTCTTTGATTTTCCGGTTTTGTCTGACCAGGTGGATTGTGAATGTCATCACCGATCAAATTTGTTTCGATATGATTTATAGGCGTGTAATATTGTTGGCCATGTTTTTGTGTATTGGGCTGTCCCTTTTTGCACAAACCAAAGTAACACTTAAGTCTCCCGACGGCACGCTGGTTTACGAACTGAGGTTTGTTGCCCAGAAGCCGCTATACCGGGTGATTTACAAGGGGAAAGTACTTGTTGACGATTCGGGGTTAAGCCTGGACTTTAAAGATGGTGACCGTTTCGGGGCCGGTTTGAAAATACTAAGGCCAGTATTCAGCACTGTGGACGACACATATGAACTGCCCGTTGGAAAGGCTAAAACGGTCCGTGACGTCCATCGGCAAGCATTGATCCCCTTGGTTGAGTCGGGTGAAAAGGCGAGAAGGGTAAACCTCATTGTGCGCGCGTTTGATGATGGCTTAGCGATGCGTTATGAATTTCCCACGCAGGAAAACTGGAAGGAGTACTCTTTAATTGATGAAAATACCTGGTTCAATGTTGCTGGTAACCCCAGAATTATCAGTCTGCATTTCGACAACTATGTGAGCAGTCATGAAGGGTTATACCAGAAGTTTTTGCTAAGCGAATTGCCTGAAAAAAAGCTGATGGACATGCCCGCCTTAATCGAATTTCCCGGAAAAATATACATGGCCATTACGGAAGCTAGTTTGCGGGACTATGCGGGAATGTACCTGACCAAGGTCAATGGCAGGCTCAAAAGCCAACTTTCACCCCTTCCAGGGCAGCAGGATGTGAAAGTGAAAGCAGTACTGCCGCACAGGACGCCGTGGCGGGTTATGCTCGTCAGCGACAGGATCGGTGCGCTGATTGAGTCGAACATGCTCACAAGCCTGAATGAACCCACCGAAATAAAAGATCTGAGCTGGCTCAAACCCGGAAAAACGTCTTTCCATTGGTGGAATGGTGATGTAGTACCTGACACCACGTTCTCACCCGGGGTAAATTTTGAAACTAATAAGTATTATATCGATTTCTGTGCCCGGAACAACATCGAATACCATTCAGTGATCGGTTACGGCGGTGTTCCCTGGTACCCGACCAACGGACCCGGTTTTGGGGATCCAGGTACTTATTCTGACGTCACGAAAACAATACCATCGCTGGACATGCAGCAGATCTGTGACTATGCCAAGCAAAAGGGCGTAGGTATACACGTATGGGTGCATTGGCGTGCGCTATACCCGCAACTGGAAGCCGCTTTTTCTCAGTTTGAAAAATGGGGTATCAAAGGAATGATGGTCGATTTTATGGATAGGGACGATCAGGAAATGGTGAAAATCCAGGAGGAGATTCTTAGCCGGGCTGCAGCACATAAGCTCTTTATTCAATTCCATGGCTCGTTTAAGCCAACCGGGCTCAGCAGGACCTACCCCAATGAATTTACGCGGGAAGGGACATTGAATTACGAGAACAACAAATGGCTGGAGGCCGGCATCAGTCCAGAACATGACCTGGACATAGCCTTTACACGATTGCTGGCAGGGGCCAGCGATTATCACCTGGGTGGTTTCCGGGCTGTAAAACCGGAACAGTTCAAAACACATTATGTTCGCCCATTTATGATCGGCACCCGTTGTCACATGCTGGCAATGTACGTGGTGTTGGAAAGTTACCTGCAAATGCTTGCTGATTTTCCCGCAGCATATGAAGGGCAGCCCGGCTTTGATTTTCTGCGGAAAATCCCGACAACGTGGGACGAAACCAGGGTTTTGAATGCAGAATTGGGCGAAACCATTACGATAGCACGACGAAGGGGTAAGGAATGGTACGTAGGAACATTGAACAACAGCAAGGCCAGGAGCTTAAAGATCAAGCTGGATTTTTTGAGCGAGGGTAACCACATGGCCGAAGTTTATTCGGATGCAGCTGATGCAGTTGAAAACCCCAATAATTTAACAAGGAAAACCCAGCAGGTGAAGAATGGGGAAACATTGGAGGTTCACCTCGCTTCCGGAGGAGGACAAGTTCTGCGGATCGTCGGGATGTAACTTACTTGTCCAGGCCTGTTAAAATAACAGATAAAGTCGAAAGAATATCAGAGGCGCAACGCCGAAACATATCTGAGATTTGTCCTATTCAAATTTTTAGAAAAAATCTGCAGTATGAGTGCCGGTGCGAATCGGCAGTGTAAACATGCTGTGTTGAAAAGTATCAAATTTTACTGTAAATCAATGTGGTATGAGGAACTATTTACGTTTGTCTTTTCTATGTTTAATGTGTTTTACAGCCTATGGCCAAGGGGCGAATTCTCCGATATGTCCTTTACCCCTGGAAGACGCTGCGCCTTCCTGGGCGGCATTGATGTACAAGGCACAAGATCAGATTAATGTATATGAGATTGATGCGGCATTGGAAAACTATTACAGCGCCAGGCCGTTTGTGAAGGATAACTATTTTCGGGCCTATAAAAGGTGGAGAAGGGCGGTGGCATCCTTTGTGAAGGAAGATGGCCGGGTAGATTTTGAGAGGATGGCCGCTTCCGAGTCGCAACAGATCAATCCCGCGGCCCGGAGCAAGGGTAACAACCGGGTCGGCGCGGCCACGTGGACCGTGATTGGGCCAATGAATACATTTGAAGCAGAGGGTAGTTCAGATCTCGGGAAAGAGGTGCCCTGGCAGGTCAATATTTACGCTTTTGATGTTGCCCCAAGTAATGAGTCTATTCTTTATGCCGGGACTGAAACCGGTGGGATCTTTAAAACGATCGACAAGGGACAGAGCTGGACTTTTGTATCGAAAGATTTGGCCAGGAGCTCAATTCAGGGTATTTCTGTCAGTGGGTCGGACCCGAATTTGGTTTTGGTCTGCAAAGGATCGGTCCTTCTCAAAAGTAGCGATGGTGGTGTAACCTGGACACAGCTCCGTTCGTTTGCCGGGCTGGATGTCAATGAGGTCAAATTCAATCCTTCGAACTCCAATATTATTTATGTCGCAACATCTGATGGCCTCTACCGGTCGATAGATCAGGGAGTCAACTGGGCACGGGTGCTCTCTGCAACGGTCTATGACATTGATTTTCACCCCAATGATGCTGATGGTGTTTATGTATGTGTACAGGAAACTGTTTCAAAAAACCTGCAATTCCATAAATCGGCCGATGGCGGCGCTTCGTTCACACCAGTGACCACCGGGCTCGACGGGTTTGTGTGCTCTGGCGCGAGGCTGTCGGCGAGCCGGTCGAATGCCAATGTGCTCTATATCGTCTCGCTCAATGGCACCGCTGGCGGACAGCCGTACCTGTTTAAAAGTACGGATGGTGGTGCCAGTTGGAGTACGGTTGCCACGGGTAGCAGCACAAATTGGGGGATGAACAATGGCCAGGGCTACTATGACCTGGATATCGAGGTTTCCCCTTCCGATGCAAATATTGTTTTTACTGGCACGACCACCTTGTTCAAGTCCACCGACGGAGGTGTTACTCATACAGCAATAGGAGGGTACGCCGGGCCATTTCGCATTCACCCGGATGTACAATGCATCAAAATCCGCGGAAACTATACCTGGGTTGCCACGGACGGTGGGTTTACCTATTCGACAGACTATTTTACTGATCAGGCCAATGCACATTCCAGTAACAGCGGGATCTTTGCTTCTGATTTTTGGGGCTTTGACCAGGGTTGGAACGAAGACCTGATGGTTGGCGGAAGGTACCATAATGGTAATACTGCATTGTACCAAAATTATCCGGTAGGAAAAAGTGTTCGTTTGGGCGGAGCTGAAGAGGCTACCGGGGTGGTCATTCAGCCTGCAGACAAGCTGGCTGCTTTCAAAGACGTAGGGCCCAGGACAATCCCTGGTTCGATCGGTGGGCAGTCCGTCCGGGGCCCAGCTTTTTCTATGTATCCCAACCAGGAAGGTTACGGGGCCTACAACGGCGAGGTAGTTTATCACCCGCAGTATTTCAACACGATTTTCCTGACGAGGGATAACCAGCTGTGGAAAAGCGTTGATGCGGGAGGGTCGTATACTGCGCTTTATGATTTTGCCGAAAAAACATGGCGGGTGGAAATTCCAAGAAGCAATCCCGCAGTGATCTACGTGAGTACCAATGGTGGCATATATAAAAGCAGCGATAATGGTACCACCTTTGCAAAGTTATCATTGCCAAAGACCTACCAATATTACCGCACGGACCTGGCGGTAAACCCTGAGAATGAAAATGAACTGGTCATCCTGGTTTCAAATGATATTTATAAAACCATGGACTCGGGCGGGAGCTGGACAAAACTCACCACTGCTACGCTGGCAGGGAGGACGTTCAATTCCCTGGTCTGGCATCCAGGCACCAATGGAGGGCTTTACCTAACCGGTGTGCAGCCAGGTGCCAGTGTTTATTACCGCGATAATGACATGGCGGATTGGACCAACTACAGCGATGGTTTACCGTTCGGGTTTAACCCGGGATTCACCAGGCCTTTTTTCAAAAAAGGAAAGCTGCGGCTGGCCGGCAATTTGGGGATCTGGGAAGCACCGTTGATCACCAGCGCACCACCTATCGCCGGTCCGTGGGTCAGGCAGCAGTCTGTGAGGACTTGCGAGGGGCCTATCCAGTTTAATAGCTACTCGGTGGCCGATGATAAAGACCTTACTTATCAATGGTCTTTCCCCACCGGTTCTCCTTCATCTGCAACTGTGCGCGATCCTGAGGTACTATTTACAACGGCAGGGGAACATACGGCAACACTCACCGTTTCCAACGCCTATGGCTCGGATACCAAAACGATCAAGATTATGGCCAGGCAAACGGCCTGTGAGCCCGATACGCTCGCAGGAAAATCACTGGACCTGACCGATCCTGACAGTTATGTGTCTATTTCTCCAATGCCTTCGCTGGGCAGTGCCAACAATACCATAACGTTTATGGCCTGGGTTAAACCCAAGGGAATCCAGAAAGACTACTCAGGGATCATCGTTCAGGACGACAGCCGCAGCGGCCTTTTCTTTAATGAAGGGAATAATTCGTTGGGGTATATGTGGAATAATCACGGTTATTGGGAGAGATCCGGGCTTGTGCTGCCTGCCGACAAGTGGTCGCATGTTGCCATGGTCGTCAACGGTACCGAATGTATTCTTTACGTCAATGGGGTTTCTCACCGTTTTACCAATTCGGGCTCGTATGCCAAAATTGATTTTACAACCAGATCATGGGACCTGGGTACAGACCGTAAGAACACCGGCGTAGGAAGCAGAAACGCCAATTTAGAGATTGAAGAGGTAAGGTTTTACAATGCTGTGCTCAGCCGCGACCAGATCAGGGAAAAAATGCACATTATCCCCCGGGATGTGACGCAGGAGCAGGCGCTGATTAGCTATTACCAATTTAACCAGTACGATCCCGAATCAAGGACATTGGTCCCCACTTTCGGTGAGGGGAAATCCATCAGCGTATCGCCCGGCTTATTCATAAACTCAACCGCGCCGATAGCAACGGGCACTTCGTTCCGCATCAGCAGTGTAAACACAGCAGGAATGTTTGACTTTACGGGAACCGGCCTGAAACTTGACTTTTCTGCCGGACAACCTTATCCGGATGGTGAACTGCTGGTAAGCAGGCTCGACGGCTATCCCAATGTACTGCCTGGCACAGGAAATTATTATAAACAATACTGGGTGGTACGCAACTATGGCGTGAACCAAACCTTCGGCCCATTGAACCAAATGAAATTCTCCGGTAAGGGCCTCGGGGAACAGGAGGCCAGTGGTTTGACTCTCTTTAAGCGGGGCTCCAACGAAGACCTCGGTAATTGGGAAAGCATTTGCACGGCAGCTTCTTCCGATGCGGACACGATCAACTTCGGCTCAGGCTGTAACATTACCAGTTTCAGTCAGTTTGTGATCAAAAGCCAGAACCCCTTACCCCTTCGGCTTATTAGCTTCGAGGCTGTTTCGACAGTGAAAAATGAAGTGTTACTGAATTGGCATGTTTCAGAAGACAATGAAAGCGCCAGCTATGAACTGATGAAAAGTCATGACGGTATCAACTGGAATGAGACCATTTACAAAACGCTTTCTGAAAGTGGCGACCGCAGCCGTTATCAATTTGTTGACCGTAAAGTACCTGCGGGCTGGGTTTATTACCGGCTTAGGCTGGTTGGGAATAACAAGTCGCCGTTCTATTCAAGGATCGTTGCCGTATTTGTCAGGGATTCCGGCGCACAATTCAATGTATACCCGGTACCGGTGAGCAGCAAGGCGCCTCTGACGATAGAATCCAACCTGGGGACGCCTGTGATTTTTACACTTTTCGACCAGACTGGAAAGGAGATTTACAAAGGGGAGTTTGTACAGAAAAAAGAGTTGCCAACCAATAAGCTATCCGCTGGTATTTACATCGTACTGATCAAAAGCAAGGATTATATGGAGTTTAAAAGGGTAGTGGTGCAGTAAACTCCGCAAATACATACCGCAGGGGGTTTAATAAATCTATTGTCTAGTTTCTGAGCCAAAATATTTTTTTATATGAAGTGTTTTTACATGGCTGCCGTCAGCTGTTTTTTCACGCAGGTTGTCAATGGTCAATCGCCAGTTTTGGACAGCGTGCAGCTTGATCAGGTGGTTGTCGTTGCAAACAAATTTGGAGAATCCAGGAGCAAGCTTCCTTACCAGGTGACCAAAATCAGCCAAAACGACCTGATTGTTACAGCTAGCCCCAATACGGCCGAGGCGCTGGTAAAATCGGGGCAGGTATTTTATCAAAAAAGCCAGGGTGGAGGAGGTAGCCCGGTGTTGCGTGGCTTTGAGGCAAACCGCATCCAGCTGGTGATGGACGGGGTAAGGATGAACAACGCCATCTACCGCGGTGGGCATTTACAAAATGTGCTTCGTACCGACCAGAGCGTACTCTCCGACATCGAGGTGCTCTTTGGGCCGGCGTCGGTTTTGTATGGTAGCGACGCAATGGGCGGGGTTATTAGCTTCTGGACGAGGGAACCCGAGCTGTTTTCGCCGGAAAGTTCCAGATTGAAAGTGGCTGCATTCAGCCGTTATGCATCCGGCAGCAATGAATATACGCAGCACGTCTCCGCCAATTTAGGATTTAAGAAAATAGCGCTGCTGACAGGCGTCACGTATTCTGATTTTGGCGATATCCGGCAGGGCCACAACAGGCGGCAGGAGTACCCTGATTTTGGTAAAAAATCGTTTTTTGTGACAAGAAAAGAGGGCAAGGATATTGTTGAGCTCAACAAGAAGGAGAATGTTCAGGTAGGATCGGGATACAAGCAACTGGATATCCTGCAAAAGCTTACTTATCGTCCGTCTGCCAATGTTACTCATGGATTGAATTTTCAACGTTCTACCTCAGGCAATGTCAACCGCTACGACCGTTTAACGCAGGGTACCGTGGAGAAACCGGGCTATGCTGAATGGTCCTATGGACCGGAAAAGCGGATGCTGGCGTCTTACAAACTGCATCTGACCAATCACGGAGGCAATGACCAGCTGAGTGTCACGACGGCTTATCAAAAGCTGGAAGAAAGCAGGAATACCCGTAAATTCAACAATAAAAACCTGATCAGCCAAATAGAGGATGTGACGGCCCTGAGCGTAAACATTGACGCCCAGAAGACGCTGAAAAACCATGTGCTGTATGCAGGAGCAGAAGCCATCGCCAATGGCGTGCGATCGACGGCGCAGTCAAGGGACATCGAAAAGCAGACTGTTTCGGCGGCAGCCACACGTTACCCCGACGGCCGGAACCGGATGTACTGGCTGGCAGCCTATGCAACCGACCGTTGGACAGTTGGTAATAAGCTGGTCGTCGATGCAGGCCTTCGCTATTCTTATGTCGGATTGCAGGCGCATTTTCGGGACAAAACCTATTTTCCGTTTCCCTATGAAAAAGTTGTCCAGCGCAATGGTTCACTTACCGGACAGCTGGGGCTGGTGTGGTCGGCTGCGGCTGCGACCAGGGTCCGGGTTGCAACCGCAACTGGGTTCAGGGCACCTAATTTAGATGATGTGGGCAAAGTTTTTGAATCTGCCCCAGGGACATTGATCGTGCCTAATCCGGATCTCAAACCTGAATATTTGACCAACGTCGAAATTTCCGTTGAGCAGGGTATAACGGATAAATTATCTTTTGAAATCAGGGTTTTCAATTCCTGGCTGAGAAATGCAATTACCGTTTCGCCTGGCACATTCGAAGGAAAATCCCAGATTATGTACCAGGACGTGCTGAGCCAGGTGCTTTCAACCCAGAATAAGCAGCGTGCGGCCATTCGGGGTGCGAATCTGACGTTACGGTTCAGGCCGTTGCCCAGTGTGCTGGTTAGCAGTGTATTGAATTATACTTACGGCCGGATACTGGCAGTGAATGATAGGTCCCCACTGGACCATATTCCTCCCTTGTTTGGCTGTACCAGCGTGGAATATCAGCACAAAAGCCTACGGCTAGCGGTTTTTTCTGAATATAACGGATGGAAAAGGATCAAGGATTACCGACTGGGGACCGAGGATAATGAATTGTATGCAACCCCGGACGGCATGCCATCATGGTGGACGCTCAATTTCGCTGGTTCGGTCAGGCTACCCCGTCAGCTGTCAGCCCAGTTGGCATTCGAAAACATCCTGGATCGCAACTATCGCGTATTTGCAAGCGGCATCAGCGCAGTGGGAAGGAATGTGAAAGTGACTTTGCGGAAGAGTTTCTAGGGTGTCATCTCAATTGCTTTTTTGAATATATCTCCGATTGCTCCTTCTGTATTTCATAGGGGACATAAGCATAATCGTTTTGAAATGCTTGCTGAAATTGGACCAGTTATGAAACCCACTTTCATAGCAAATCTCAGTAACCGACATTTCCGTGCCGGCAAGCAGCTTGCAGGAGTGTGAAATCCGTATTTCCGTCAAAAATTGAATGTAGTTTTTCTTTGTGTTCTTTTTGAAATAGTGACTGAATGCGGACACACTTTGATTGGTCAGGCTGGCGACATCCTCCAAGAGAATCTTTTTTTGAAAATTCTGCATCGTGTATTCGTAAACTTTGTGAATCCGGTCCTGGTCTTGCTTGGAGAAACTGATGATAGAGGTCTGCGTCAGATAAGTCACCTGATCAGATACGCTGATTTGGTGCAGGCAGTTGATGAGTGCGGCAAGTTGCGTAAAGCCGGAAAGGGACTCGATCATGCGGAGGGTATTCCCAATAGTTTCTCTTAATTCCCCTTTCAGCGCGATACCGTGAGAAGCTTGCTTTAATGTGTTTTTGATGGGCTGCATTTCGGGCAGATTTAGAAAATTTTCCCCGAAAATCTCTTCCCTGAACTGGACCACCACCGCGCTACCGACCATTTCCACATCCTTTTTTCTAAACCAGTGAGGCAGGTTCTTACCCAGCAGAAATACGTCCCCCGCGTGGTACTCGCCTATATGGTCGCCGATGAATGCAGAGCCATTCCCCGCAATTTCAATAAGCAGCTCATATTCCTCGTGCTGATGCCAGGGCGTTTCAAAGTAGGGCGTAGTGTAAGTACGGGCCACAAAGGAAGAGCTACTGTCAACGGGTAACTTCTGAATGAGGGGCTTCATCTGATATGTTTCAATTTTTCTGTTACAATTAAGAAAAACGTTTCAAAATAACATACAAAATAGCGAAGATATTGATGTCAGACATCTGAAATGTAATGGAATTTTGTGATATCCATATTTCAAGAAAGTTCAGTCTTAAACCGAGGTCTCTCATCATATTTATCAAACCATGAAAACAGAACTTAGCATTGCCGAAAAATCAGATTTTGAAAGGGACGGCTTTTTGATCAAACGTATTTTTTTTAGCCAGCAGGAAATAGATCTGCTCTACAGCCTGGCTACCGACGATAGTGTAACCAGCCATGCATTCGATCTGAAAGACACAAACGGCAACTTAACCAAGCTCACGCTTTGGTTTACCCCCGGGGACGATTCCTTCGGACTTATGTCGCGCTCGGAGCGGATGGTGGGCGCTGTCCGCACGTTACTGGACGGAGACGGTGAGGTTTGCCATTTCCACTCCAAGGTCATGCAAAAGGAACCTAAAAAAGGAGGTGCCTGGGAATGGCACCAGGACTACGGTTACTGGTATAAAAATGGCTTTCTATATCCCGAGGCAATGATTTCCGTCATGGTTGCGCTGACTGACGCTACGGTCGAAAACGGGTGTCTGCAGGTGCTCAAAGGCACCCACAAAATGCAGCGTTTTGAACATTCATTTGTAGGGGAACAACAAGGGGCCGATCCGGATTTTGTAGCAGAGGCCGAAAAAATCAGCGACCTGGTTTATGTTGAATTGAAGGCTGGCGATACACTTTTCTTCCACAGCAATATTCTGCACCGTTCAGACGCTAATTTGTCTGATAAGGCCCGTTGGTCGGTGATTTCCGCATATAACTTATCTTCCAATAAACCTTTCAGAGAGAAGAACACGTCCTGTATCGAACCTGTGAAAGTAGTCGCCGACAGCGCTCTACTGGAGAGCGGCAAGCAAGTAGTAAGCAAGGTCGATTTTTTAAGCAAAGATGCAGAAATCACTTTGAAGGATTTAAATCGCCCGTAACCGGTCATTAATGGAAATTGAACTTAAATACCTTCCCGATCTTCCCGAAAATAAGTCGATAGGCATTGGGTGTGTAGGCGCCGGGTTTATTATGGCGGACTGTCAGCTTGTAGCCTATCGGAATGCAGGCTTCAATCCGGTTGCGATCACATCGCGTACGTGGGCCAACAGTATGAAAATAGCTGAAAGGCATAAGATCCCGAAAGTATACAGCTCGTACGAACAGATGTTTGGAAATCCTCAGGTGCAGGTGATTGATATTGCCGTCCCGCCCAATGAGCAGCTTGCTGTCGTCAGGGAGGCTGTGAAGCATCGGAATATCAGGGGCATCCTTGCCCAAAAGCCACTTGCTATGAACTATTCCGATGCACTGGAAATTGTCAAAATCTGTGAAGACGCAGGTGTAGTGCTCAGCGTTAACCAGAACATGCGCTATGATCAGTCGGTGAGGGCATGCAAGGATCTGCTGAATAAGGGATTATTGGGTAAGCCTGTATTTGCCTCGATTGATATGAGGGCAATCCCGCACTGGGCGGACTGGCAGGCGGCTTTGGGTTGGCTTACCTTGCGTATGATGAGCATCCACCATCTGGATACATTCAGATACTGGTTTGGCGACCCGAAAAGTGTTTATTGCAGTGTAGCCCAGGACCCGCGGACGATTTCAAAATTTGCACATGAGGATGGTATCGCGCTTTACATTCTGGAATACGAAAATGGCATGCGGGCATCATCGTGGGATGATGTGTGGACGGGCCCGGCCCGTGAGGGTGCCGAAGAGGATACTTATATCAATTACCGGGTAGAAGGCCTCGACGGGCTTGCCAAAGGAAGTATAGGCTGGCCGTACTATCCTGTGCGCACTTCAAGCACGCTGGATTATGCGTGCAAAGGCGCTGAAGGTTGGCAGCGCCCTCGCTGGAATGAAGTGTGGTTTCCGGATGCTTTTGCCGGGCCAATGGCCCAATTGCTTGTAGCGCTGGAGCAAAATACTGAGCCGGAGATCAGTGCGAGGGACAATCTCAAAACAATGGCACTTGTAGATGCCTGTTATGTTTCGGCAAGGCAGCATCGGCCCGTGGATATTGCAGAAATATATTCTTAAAAATAGTCTAATTGATCTTATGATTCAGGTTGGAATTTTTACCGGTTATTTCCCCTATGACCTGGCGCAAACCGCAGCCAGGATCCGGGGGTTAGATTTTAATACAGTTCAACTGGATGTGTCCTTTAAGGATATGGACCTGTCGACCAATGCAATAGATTCGGCCAAGGCCAAAAAAATCCGTGAGACTTTCAGAAGCAACAATTTGCCGATCAGCTGCATTTCCGCGTACACCAATCTGGTGCATCCCGTGCCGGCAATCCGCAAGGTAAACCTGGATCACCTCAGACAGATTATACGCTATGCCAATGAGATGGGCTCGCCTTATGTGATCAGCGAAACAGGGACATTTAATTCGGACAGTGACTGGGTACATGATCCCAAAAATAAAACAGAAGATGGCTATGCCGAGTGCAGGGATGTGATCGGGGATATTGTTGCATTTGCGCGCCAGTATGGTGTGACATTTTGCGTGGAAACGTATGTAAACAATGTGATCGGCTCTGTTGAAGAAACCCTCCGGTTATTTGCAGACATTAATCATCCCAATTTAGGGCTGCTGATGGACCCTACCAATTATTTTGAAGAGCATAACATTGGGGCCATAGACCTGACAATAAACCGGATGTTTGATGCCTTGTCGGATAAAATCAAGATTGCGCATGCCAAGGACGTCAAGCTGGCAGCAGCGTCTGTGGGGGTTACAATGGCCGATATCGATGGCGACGAGGCACATGCGCTCAGAGGGGTAGGTATGATCGAACTGCCGGCACCTGGGTTGGGCGCATTGAATTACGACTTGTACCTCAGCAGACTGGCCAGCAGGCATCCGAACATTCCGATTATCATCGAGCATCTGGAGGAAAGCGATGTGCCAAGGGCAAAGCAATTTATTGACGGAAAACTGCTTGTAAATGGATTGTAACACATTGAAACAAAGTCGTCGTCAATTTCTGAATTCGATGGCTGTTTCAGCAGGCACTATCGTATTGACGGAGCCAGGTACGCCTAAACCCGGTCTCCGCTCCTTTCCTATTTCTTGCAATCAATATTCGTGGATCACATTCTATGAAAGAGCAGGGAAAGACTGGGGAAAAGACCTCGATGCGTCACTGGAAGCATTTGCTTCATCGGGTATCAAAGCCTACGAGCCTGCTTTTAACAATCCAAAGGAAGTATGGGATTTATTGCCACTGCTGATCAGGCATGGCTTGGAAATGCCCTCTGTGTATGTTAGCTCGGTTCTTCATCGCTCGGGAGAGGCAGCCAAATCAATCAGTGATGTCCTGGCAATTGCTAAGGTGGCCAAGTCGGCCGGGACCCGAATTATAGCCACCAATCCGAATCCTATTCAATGGGGCAGTGGGAAAAATAAATCGGACGAAGAACTGACCGAGCAGGCCAGAAACTTGGACCTGCTTGGAGCAGAACTTAAAAAGCAGGGGATGACCCTGGCCTATCACATGCATGATGTGGAGATGCGGGCGGCTGCACGTGAATTTCATCATATGATGCTATCAACCGATCCGAAGCACGTGTCACTTTGCCTGGATGTGCACTGGGCGTACCGAGGTTCAGGTAACTCGCAGGTTGCGCTTTTCGATATCGTAAAACTATATGGAAAGAGGATTATAGAATTGCATTTGAGGCAATCCAAAGACGGGATCTGGCAGGAGACATTCCAAGAAGGCGACATCAGCTATGGTAGACTGGCTGCTACGTTACATGCGTTAAATGTAAAACCACTGCTGGTACTTGAACAGTGCCTGGAAAAGGATTCCCCGATTACCATGAATGCTGTGCAAGCACATCAGCAGGATCTTGCTTATTGTCGGAGCGTTTTCGGATCCCAGTACCATTGAACCAAAATGAATTATGTTATTTTTTAAGAAAACAAATATTGCATTTTTGATTGCCTTAGTGGTATTTCTGGTCGTCCAGACCGGGTACCTGTATCTTTCAAAAAACCGAGAGAAAAAAGAGGATTGGCCTGCGTTTGGGCACGATGAATCCAATAACAAATATTCTGCGCTGGACCAGGTCAATACAAAAAATGTAGCAAACCTTCAGCTGGCCTGGAAGGCTGAGGACGATGCGGAAGACCGCGCGTCGGTGCTCTTTAACCCGCTTATCGTCAATGGGATAATGTACGCCTTTATGCCATCGGAGAAATTAGCGGCTATTGACGCCTCTACCGGCAAGAAAATATGGGAGTTTAAGCCAGACAGCACGGTGGTCAGCACCTGGACGCGTGGTATTACGTTCCACCACGACAAGGGCCAGGGCGCTGATGTTTTACTGTTCGTTTATGGGTCGACACTTTATTCGGTACGGGCAGCAGACGGAAAGCTCAATGAAGCATTTGGAATGAAGGGCAGGGTTGACTTCTATACCGGACTGTCGGTGGAGCCGTCCAAGCGTCAGGCCGTCCATGTGACGGTGAATGCACCCGGCGTCATTTATGGGGATCTATTTATAGTGGGATGTAAAGTACCAGACGAATTACCTTCGACCTCTGGGGATATTAGGGCATTTAATGCCAATACCGGTAAGCTTGAATGGGTATTTCATACGATTCCCCAAAAGGGAGAATTCGGCTCGGAAACCTGGCCTGCTGATGCGCGAAAAAAGAACGGCGGAGCTAACTGCTGGGGTGGAATGGCATTGGATAAAAAGAGAGGGATCGTTTATGTGCCAACCGCTTCTCCGTCTTTTGACTTCTACGGCGCCGACCGGGAGGGGCAAAATCTGTTTGCAAATTGTCTTTTGGCATTGAATGCAAAGACCGGTAAGCGGATCTGGCACTTTCAAACGACTCACCATGATTTGTGGGACCGCGATAACGGATCACCACCTAATTTGTTGACGGTAAAGCATCATGGAAAAGATATTGATGCCGTCGCGCTGGCGACCAAGCTGGGTTATGTTTTTGTTTTTAACCGGGAAACAGGAGAGCCCTTGTTCCCAATTAAAGAAGTCCCGGTTCCGACAAAGAGCGATATGCCCGGTGAGAAGCCCTGGCCAACACAGCCATTTCCACAGAAGCCCGGACCGTTTGCCAGACAGGGATTTAAGGAGGAATATATCACCGATCAGACGCCGGAATTAAACAAATATTTCAAAGATCAGATCAAGTCGAATCGTTATCAGACCGGAATTTATGATCCGCCCAACTTAACCGGTTCCATTATATTGCCGACAGCGCACGGCGGTTCGAATTGGGGAGGGGCTTCACTGAACCCCCAAACCGGTGTTATGTTTATCAACTCCAATGATTTGCCGTGGTTCCTGAAATTGACCGAGATCAAGGGACTGGACATTCACAATGATCTGAGCGGAAAGGAATTGTTTGGAATGTATTGCAGCGGCTGTCATGGTGCAGATAAGAAAGGGACAAATTATGGTCCCAATATAGCCCGGAAAATAGGGCGGCTGTCGGTAGAAAAGCTGGACTTGTTCATTAAAAAAGGTGCAGAGCCGATGCCGTCTTTTAAGCATTTACCGCAGGCACAAATCGATGCGATTGTTTCCTACCTGAAAGGCAAGCCCGTTAGTTCTGAAGGACAGACTGAACAAGCTCACAAGGAACCGTATGGTTTTTCAGGATATGATTTTTATAAGGATACCAGCGACAATTTCGCCATTAAACCTCCATATGGCACTTTGAATGCAATTGATCTTAACAAAGGAGAAATACTCTGGCAGGTGCCACTCGGGGAAGACGAGAAATTGGCCAAAATGGGTATCAAAAACTCGGGCATTTTTAACCGCGGTGGTGGGATCGCCACGGCCGGAGGGCTTGTGTTTATTGCAGCCACTGTGGATGGTAAGTTCCGCGCGTTCGAGCAGAAAACCGGAAAAATACTTTGGAGCGTCGAGCTGCCGGGTAATGGGTGCTCCATTCCTTCGACCTATGCGGTAAACGGTAAGCAATATGTCACAATAGGGGTGAGCGCAAACCCGGCAAAAAACTTTAAAGGCGGGTATTTGACTTTTGCATTGAAGTAATAGAAAGACCGGCCTGAATGAACAGGAAGCGTAGTCTTTCGGGGCCGGTCTAGCTTATGATATTCTGCTGCTTGTAGCTATTTATTTTTTCAAGATATGTTCCCGGGGCCATATTCAGGACTTTCTTGAAATGCTTGTAAAATGTGGAGGGGCTGCTGTACCCAATCGTGTAACATACTTCCTCAATGGTTTTGGAGCTGTCTTCCATCAGCAGCGCACAGGCCTTGTCTATTCTGACTTCGTTCAGGTAGTGATAATAACTTTTTCCAGTCCATTTTTTGAAATACCGGCAAAATGATGTCTCTGTGAAATTGATCACCGCAGCAATCTGTGGCAGGGTGATCGCCTCCCGGTAATGTTGCTCAGTATAATCGAAAACGACCCTGATTTTATCCTCGTTGCTATCCAGTACCGGCACCAGTTTGGGGCGGGACTGGTTAAGCGTTTGGTATTTTCGCTGCCCGAGCAGGCCCGACAGGATCCGTACCAGCACGATTACGGCATTCATTCCCTCCGTATCTTTTAGTTTTAAAATCTGCGGGACCAACCCCTCGGTTTGATTTCTCCACAAAGTTCCCTGGCTGCACAAATAGGCAAAGTGGCCCGTCAACTGAAAATCCTTTATGATGGCTATCAGGTCGTCCAGAAATATTTCGTCAAAATGAACGATAGCGACACGGGTTTGCTCTGATGATACGGTGTGGATCGAATGAGGGAGCCCGCTGCCTACGAGGAATATATCCCCGGCCGTGCTTTGCTCGACATGCCCGCCAACCAGTATGGATGTTTGCCCCGCCAGGACGCATATCAGCTCGACCTGGGAATGCGAATGGCTGAAATGACCCGACGGATCATAGCCATCAAAAAAACGAATGGCGCCGGTTTTAAAGTTTCCGGAGTCAGATCCTGGATGGGCATGTAAGGTAATCATAGTAGTTTATTCCTATTATTTTCTACTATAATACACAATATTAGAGACATTATGAACGAAATATTGGAGGAAAACCCATAATTTGATAAGATTCCACAAGACCTTGATAAAAAGGGGAAGACCGGTGCAGTGAATAACCTCTACCTTGACATTGCAATAGTGCTGATGTTTTACACACCGCTTTCAAACATTTCAATGCTGGTACTGAATCCTAACGAAAAGAGTAATATTCCAACCGCCGCGAGTTGGCATGACGTGTTGATTTCCAAAAAGATAGCCCTGGGTTTTGATGGCTACATCGACTCTATTGTGAAGGTCGTCAAAAAACAGAATGAGGATGGGTCACAGCAGTTTTTTGAGGACATCACTGATTTTGGGAATTACATTGTGAAAAAAGCCAACCGGAATTTTTCACTGGAACTCAAACAGGAGCTGCTGAAAGTCGGGGGTAATATGCCTATCACGGCCAATGCATTTGCCAAACTGGGTTGCAAGGTGGACTGCGTCGGAGCGCTCGGCCTTCCGGATATCCACCACATTTTTCAGCAAATGTCGCCCAACTGCACTTTGTATAGTTATGCAGAGCCCGGTATGAGCACGGCGATCGAATTCGACAACAGTAAAATGATGATGGCCGAATCTACGCAAATCAACAGCGCCGATTGGTCTTACATCAGGGACACGATCGGGCTGGACCAGTTGAAATCTGTCTTCTGTGGAAAGGACCTGGTGGGATTGCTTAACTGGAGTGAAGTGGCGCATTCAACAGGGATATGGGCTGGCCTGCTCGAAGAGGTCCTGCCATTTACGCGGAACGGGGTCCAAAAACCAATCGGACTTTTCGATTTGTCGGATTGTTCCAAAAAGACGCGCAGCCAGTTGCTGGAAGCGTTGGAGCTGTTGAACGGATTTTCGCGCTACTGGAATGTGGTGTTGAGCCTGAACAGGAATGAATCGACCTTAGTATATGAAGCACTGATGGGGAATACGAAGGAATCGCCGGCAATCGGGGAGACCGCTGCCGCGATTCATAATGCGCTCGGCATCAGCAAGGTAGTGGTACATCACCCGGCAGAAGCGTGTTGTTACGACGCGGACGGGCTAACCTGGTGCAGCACACCGCAATTATCCAATCCCAAATTGCTAACTGGGGCAGGGGACAATTTCAACACTGGTTTTTGTGCCGCTATGCTCCTGGAAATGAACACGGCCGAGGCGTTGGCAATGGGGCACAGGCTCACCACGCATTATATCGCGCATGGTGAGAGCCCGCAATTTACAAATCTGTTTTAGCAGCAATATCAGTAACGGGTAAGCCTACTCCTTCTTTTAAGCGATTGATATACCAATCGACAAACTTGACCACATCCAATTCTGAGGGAGCGTAGGGGCCCGGCTGATAATGAGAGGACTGTATTCCACTGAAATTGTTTTCGCACAATTCCCAATCCTGTTCACCGGTGACCTTCCAGAACTCGGTCAGCCTGTCAAGGTCATAGTCATGGCCTTCAACGGCGTTTTCGTCCACCAGCCACGAAAGATCGACCGTACAGCTGGACGCGCTTAAAGGCGTAATGCGCATCGTCCACACATAGTCGCTGACGGCATCAATCCAGAAATTGGGGTAACATACCAATCCCAGCACGCCGGCGTCATAATCCTGGTGATCGCCCATCGGTAAGGATACCGGTTTGCCGTCCAGGCTGTAACTTTCCACTTGGTCGCGGAGGGGATACCTGACAGCAAAATGGAACGAGTTATCCTTAAATTCAATTCCTTTGGTTTCCAGGCCTTTTGCCGACCATTCGATCTGCTTTTCCTGCTGATAAACGTCAGCGGATTCTTTTAGGTTTGCACCGATGACTGCTTTACAGTATTCGGGGTGGGCAGCTCCGCAATGGTAGCATTCCCGGAAGTTCTCAGTGATCAACTTCCAGTTTGTCTTCAAAACATACCTTTTCTTGGCAGCTACTTTGGCCTTTTGGAGCTTGTAAGGCCGCAGGTAAGGGCCAAATTCCCGGACAACCTGGTCAAAATCGGGAGGGCTTTCAGCAAGTGAAATGAAGATCAGTCCTTCAACCGTCCTGATATGTACCGGATGCAGGCCAAATGTGGACTTGTCAAAATCTTCCGGCATGTGCCTGGCTTTAAACAAGGAGCCGTCTTTATTGTAGACCCATTGATGATAAGGACACATCAGCTTGGGCGCCGACCCGGATTCCTTCGTACAAATTAGTGATCCCCTGTGGCGGCAGGTATTATAATGGGCCACGATCCCGTGGTTATCGTCCCTGAGAATGATGATGGAATCGGGATGGACCTTATATGTGAAATAGTCGCCGGGTTTAGGAATGTCGGCCGCAACACCGGCAAAAAGCCAGTATTTACGCCATATATGCTTGATATCCATTTCGAAAACCTCTTCATCGGTATAAAATGCCTGCGCCAGGCTATATCCTGATTCATGGTTTTCAAGTAGCGAGCGGGTATCCATGGAGCTTTGATTTTGTTGAAAGAAACGGGTACAATGGTAGCCGGAACGAGCCGATCCGAACTGCCATGTAAACTTAGCAAGTCCTGCGAAGGGATCATCTCCACAAAGTTTCCCGATATCTACAGTATTTTCTTAGAATTTTGTCTTTTTTTTCAATGCGCTTGTTGGGGAAAGGTAAGAGTGCAATTTTTGGCTCAATCAATTATAATCATCCAAGACCCAAGGAAGTATTTAACATGGAAAATCAGAATGAGATCTCTCGTAAGGAGTTTATCCGTCAGGTAGGTATTATCGGCGCTATTTCTTCACTATGGCCTTCCGGGCTGATGGCAGAAGGATCAGCGGGAAAAAAGGTCCGTGTCGGTGTGATCGGCTGCGGCAGTGTTTCAACGCAGTATCTTCCTCATTTGAGCAAATCCCCTTTTGTAACCCTGGTTGCTACCTGCGATATCATTGAGGAAAGGGCCAAGGCAGCGGCTGAGAAATATTCGATTGCCAACTACTATACTTCCATCGAGAAGATGATTGCAGGGACAGAGTTCGACCTGATGGTGAACCTGACCAATATGCAGGAACACGGACGGCTCAATAAGATAGGATTGGAAAATGGCAGAAATGTTTGGAGCGAGAAGCCGATGGCCAATAGCTATGCGGAGGGAACGGCGCTGCTCGCCCTTGCCCAAAAGAAACAATTGAAGATCTGGGGCGCGCCAGCCGTTATACTGAGCCCGCAGTTCGCCTTTATGTCAAAAGCGATACAGGAGGGTAAACTCGGCAAGGTTTCGGCTGCACATGGACATTATGGTCATCAGGGACCACATTGGTCAGCTTTTTTTTACGAGAAACTGGGAGGGAGTATGCCCGACCTGGCGGTCTACAATATGGCTACGCTGACGGGGCTACTCGGGCCGGTTAAGTCCATTGTGGCTATGCTCAATATCATTACCCCGACAAGGAAAGTCGACAACCGTCCCAATCCGATTACGGTGGAGGCAGAGGATAACAGCATGGTACTGATGGAGCATGCCAGCGGCGCTCTTTCGCATGTCCAAAGTGGTTTCAACTATTTTGATCCTCATGGCCACGAAGGCAGCGGACAGGATAAACCTACCGTTTCAATTTGGGGTACCAAAGGGAATATGCAGCTGATCGGATACGACTGGGCGCCGGCGGGTGTGGATATGGCCACCGAAGGTCATGAAAAGACGGAACGTTTTGCGACTGAAACAGGCTCGTTCGTGTGGCAGCAGGGAGCAAGCTATATTTCCGAGACGATGTCTAATGGGGTAGATCCTGTTATCACAACGCTTCATTCTCTGCATGTGCTGGAAATTATTGAGGCAGCCAGAAAATCGCAGCAGACCGGCACAAGGGTTCAGTTAAAGTCGACCTTTAAATGGCCATTGCTTTAATGTTAATACATTGCCGAAGCCTGCTTTACCCCGAGAATAAATGAAAATAACTGTCTTTGATGACCACCAGGCACTGTCGTTTCAGGTCGCCCAGATGATGGTAGCGCAAATAAAAAACAAGCCGGATTCGGTTATATGCCTGGCGTCGGGGGAAACCCCGTTTCTGGCCTATCATTTACTGCCGACGCTGCTCTTGGACGAGGGCGTCGATCACCAGCAATTTACATTGATCGGCCTGGATGAGTGGGTAAACATTCCCTCTCAGAATACAGGAAGTTGCAGCTATTTTCTTCATACAACTCTCATTGGGCCGCTCAAACTTTCATTGAGTCAATTCAAATTGTTCGATGGAATGGCTCCGGACTTGCAGACAGAATGCGACTCGATGGACGAATTTATAAGTAAGCGCGGCGGGATCGATCTTATGGTGGTGGGCATCGGGATGAACGGGCACATTGGTTTCAACGAACCTGGTGTCTCTACCGAACTTTACGCACATGTTATCGACCTGGACGATACCACCCAGACTGTGGGGCAGAAGTATTTTGCGGATAAAACTACCCTCGGGCAAGGCATTACACTGGGTTTGAAACATCTGCAAGAGGCAAATGCAGCTATACTGATGGCTTCCGGGGATCGTAAGGCGCATATTATGAAAGCAACGCTGGAAGGACCGATAGATCCCTTGATACCATCGACGATTATAAGGAACCATCCGAACGGATTGGTGATGCTCGACCAGAAAGCGGCCTCACTCTTAACTCCGAACGAATGATGGCCTGGACAGGTCTTTCTGTGGCCAACCAGCTTCGGCTTTTGTATTTACTGGTTATATGCTGCACAGCCGCCTGGTTGCCCGTATTTGCCGATGACCTGAAATCCAGGGGCTTTTCGGGAATGGAAATCGCCATGATCATTAACATTACCCCGGTTACCATGTTTGCCATTCAGCCGATCTACGGGTTTATGGCCGACCGCATTGGTTTTCGGAAATGTATGCTGGTCTCCACCTTGCTGGCGGCGGTTTCCTTCCTGGCTTACCTCAAATGGGACTCCTTCACCGCAATGGTGTTGATTACCATTTGCATGTCAGTTTTTTACAACGGGATCCAGCCGACGCTGGATAGCCTCACACTGGAGCTGACGGAAACCTCTGCCTCTTTCAACTATGGCTCGATCCGTGCCGCGGGAGCAGTCGGTTGGGCGGCAACGGGTATTGTCACAGGATACTTTATTGATCAGGTTGATACGCGCGTAATCTATTTTTTTTCGGCAGGGAGTTTGGCGGTTGCATTCCTGGTCTCACTATGGCTACCCCATTCCATAAGCGGCGCTCCTGAGACCAATGCTTCGATCTTTAAAAGTATCCGGTATTTGTCGGACAAAAAATTGCTTTTCTTTTTACTGATCGTTGTTGCCGTATCGGCTTCTGTGACGACCATCTGGAATTTTTACTCTATTTACATGAAAGAGAACGGGGCGTCGGCTTCCCTGGTAGGAGTAGGCTTGTCGTTACAGGGGCTGTTTGAAATACCGTTTTTCTTTTACTCTGTCAGTATCCTCAAAAGGCTGGGCATAAAATGGACACTTTTGGTCTGCATTGGCGCCTCGGCTTTGCGGATGCTGTTGTACAGTATCGTGGACGTCCCGGAATGGGCCATTGGAATCGATGTCCTGCACGGCCTGTCCTGGTCGCTTTTCTGGGTGGTTTGTGTTGAATACACTAACCTGCTCGTGAAAGCTGAGCTACGGGCGACAGGCCAGTCGTTGCTGTATGCTGCTTACTTTGGTATCGGGGCGGTTTTAGGTAATTTCTGGACTGGTTATCTGTATGAGGCCCATTTGCGTGTTTCTTCCATCTTTTTCATCAATGCCATTGTAGTCGCCTTGGTTTGCGTGTTTGCTGCGATTTTTATCAAAGAGCCATCCCCCGATCTGGAACCGGCTTAATAAAGCCTAACCAGGTTCTGCTTTCTAAAATTTAGAGGGGTAGTCCCCACGATTTTTTGAAACTGCTGGTAGAAATTGGTGATGTTCTTAAAACCACATTCCAGACTAATTTTATCGACATTATACTGCGTTTCCAGGAGCATCTTCTGGGCCTGCTCGATACGGATCTCGTTCAGAAACTGAATGACCGTTTTGTGGGCCCGCTCTTTGAAATATCGGCAAAATGCCGTGAGGGACATATTGGCAATGTCTGCAACTTCTTCCAGCCGCACTTCATTTTTGTAATTCATGATCAGGTAGTCCAGAACGCTGTCCAGCTTAGCCATATCATGGTGGTCGACCTTCTGGCGGTAATGGGCAGAACACAAGTAACGGTAGTCGGAAGTTTCGGCAAGCTCTTTGAGGACATTCAAAAATGAAACGAGCTGGTCCGGGCCTGATTGCTGGTAAGCTTCCAGGATCATTTCCCCAACCCGCTTGGTAATCTCATAACCAAACTGGATCCCGCGCTGCGCGCGTAGAAACAGTTCCCGCACCGGCCTCATTTCTTCATACAATAATATGTGGTCCAATTCAGTCTCCTTGACAACAATATACATGGCGCCGGCAAGCTGCGTGTTCTTTTGACCAAAATGACCTTCCCCGCTCTTCCAGACATGGGCAAGGTTGGCGCCTACCATCACCAGTTCGTTCGCCTGAAATGCCTCAATGCTGTCGCCGACAAAGCGTGTCCCTGAGCCGCTCGTAAGTAGCATAATCTCGATTTCGGGATGGAAATGCCAGGGGACGATAAAGTAAGGGCGGGATACCTTGACAATATCAAAGGCCTTGCTTTGTGGAAAATGAATCTTGATAAACCAGGGATTCTTCATAGTTGAAAACGGGGCCGACAAGCAGCTTCTAAATACTTCGCCATATTAAAAACAAAATCTGTATAACGGATTTTTTATCCCTAATAAAGATAAAATAAAGAAATAACTGGATAATAATAATAAGACGATGCAGGAGGGTAATAGCGAATTTTAACCTCACAATTGAATGCTGTTTCAAAGCGCTTACAAACCATCCGAGTGAATATGATAAAAAGATACCGATTCAGGTTTTTGTTTCTTTTATTGCTGATGCCCGTCCTGACATTTGCACAACAGCGAATGGTGACCGGCACAGTACTGGACTCCCAGAATAACCAGCCCTTGCCGGGAGTTAATGTGATCAACAAGGGTACGACCAATGGCACTTCCACTGACAATGAGGGACGTTTTAGCATCCAGACTGACGCGAATACAATACTGGTGTTCTCTTATGTTGGTTACGCAAGCAAGGAGGTACTGCCGGGAAACCAGACCCAGCTGAAAGTTTCTCTTGACGCTGACGCCAAGGCACTGTCCGAAATGGTGGTGATCGGCTACGGTACGGTTCAAAAAAAGGACCTAACCGGTGCCGTGTCACAAGTTTCGTCAAAGGATTTTAATGCAGGTATTAATCCTAACCCGTTGCAGGCGATACAGGGGAAAGTGGCGGGTTTGAATATCACCCAGCCATCAGGCGACCCTAACCAATCGCCCACGGTTCGTTTGCGCGGGTACACCTCACTGGCGGGCGGCAGCGAACCATTGTATGTAGTCGACGGCGTGATTGGGATTCCTATTAATAGCATATCACCATCGGATATCGATCGTATCGATGTTTTAAAAGATGCCAGCGCATCTGCTATTTATGGTTCGCGTGCCGCCAATGGGGTGGTGATCATCACAACCAAAAGAGGGCAGACCGGCAAATCGACGCTGACCTTCAATAACTATGTCGGGATGGAAACGATCTCCAAAAGCCTGGACCTGATGAACGGCAATGAATACCGCGAACAGGTACAGCGGATCAAAGGTCCGGGATCGCTGGACGATAACCTCAAATTTCCCAAGGACCAGAGCGGAAACGGCTACAATACGGACTGGATGAAACAAATATCGCGCACGGGCTATACCAAAAGTAGCGAAGTGGCCCTTTCTGGCGGTAGCGACAATTTTTCTTACAGAGGTTCGCTCAACTATGTCGATCGGGAAGGGATTATCAAAAACACTGGTTTTAACCGCGTGACAGGCCGGATCAATGTAGATCAGAAGGCGTTGAACGAGAAGCTGAAAATCCAGTACAACCTGACACTCTCCAAGACGGAGTCCGATCTGGTCAACAATGGAGTGATAAACCGTGCTGTGCTTTTCTTGCCCACATTACCAGTGCGCAATCCCGACGGTACCTATTACGAGGTGGACGGTAGCTTTGATCTGTACAATCCTGTTGCGATGCAGAACAACTTTCAGGACCAAAGTAAAAATCATGTCCTGATCGGGTCAATGAACCTGAACTACGACCTCACCCCGCATTTTAGTTTGGGGGCCAATGGAGCTTATCGCTATGAAAATACTGTGGAGAGCCAGGCTTATAATATGGCCGTCAAGGCATTTAAAGGGCAACTTGGTGAAGCTTCCCGGTCTACGGACCAGCACAACGACAAGCTGCTGGAACTTACCGCGAAGTATAACCGCAACTTTGGCAGTAATAGCAGCTTCAACCTCCTTGGAGGTTATTCCTATCAGGAAGTAGCCAATGACGGTTTTGGGGCGAAAAACAATATAGGTGATCCTTCGCTGGAAGATATCGACCTGTACGGGCTTTACGGATATAATAACCTGGGCCGCTACCAGGGAACACTTATACGAGGCCAAAACAACTATGCAACTTCGTTTGCCAATTCGTATAAACTCATTTCGTTTTTCGGGCGGACTACCTTTAACCTGCTGGATAAGTTCAATGTCACAGCGACATTGCGCCGGGATGGTAGTTCCAAATTCGGGGCTAACAACAAATGGGGACTTTTCCCGTCGATAGCCGGTGGATGGACTGTATCCAACGAGGCGTTCATGGCGGGCAACAAAACATTGAACTACCTGAAACTGAGAGCAGGGTGGGGAAGGACCGGTAACTCAGAAGGTATTAATCCCTATAATTCACTGCTGCTTTACGGCCCGTCCACTAACAATTACTATGATCCCGTTCTCAAAAATTACCTGCCGGGCGTGGATGTAATACAGAACAGCAATCCAGATCTGAAATGGGAGGTGCTCTCGCAGGTAAATCTAGGACTTGATTTTGAGTTGTTTAATGGAAAACTGTCCGGTACGCTGGAAGTGTACGACAAGCGTACCAATGATATGCTCTACAACTATTCAGTTGCGCAGAACGGTGTTGATATTTTTGTTGGGAACATCCTTAAAAACGTAGGTCAGATGTCCAACAAAGGCGTCGAGCTTTCGCTGGGCGGGACGCTTGTTGAGCAGAACAATTTCAGGTGGAGGTCCAATGTGGTCGGCTCTGTTTTTAAAAATAAGATCGTTCGCCTGAGTGATCAGAATTTTGATTCGGGACAAATTTTGTATAACAATTTCGATGGTCGCGGGCTCGGACTTATCACAGCCTCCGAACTGCGGGAAGGCCGCCCGCTGGGTGAGTTTTATGTACCCAAATTTGCCGGATTTGATCAGGACGGAAATATCACTTTCGAGTCGGAAGATGGCGGGCAAACGGCTGATTACAGCAAGGCGAAAAAGTTTGAATCCGGTTTAGGTATCCCAAAAGCAACCGTTTCGTGGACAAACAACCTGGCCTACAAGAACTTTGACCTTTCTTTCCAGCTTCGTGGGGTATTTGGAAATAAGATCCTGAATAACCTGCGCTCAAACCTGACCTTGTCAGGCAGCGTTTTGGAGAACAATATGATCCGCGATATCAGCAGCTTTCCTGCCAATTACAGTACCCCCGCATTATCGGATTACTGGTTGGAAAGCGGAGCATTCGTAAGGCTGGACAACTGGCAGGTAGGCTACAACATTCCCGGTAAAGGATTACTACGGAATGCACGGGTTTATGTTGGCGGAAACAACCTGTTTGTACTCACCAAATATACCGGAGTAGACCCAGAGCTGGCTGTGAACGGGACCATAGCGGTCAATCAGCAGCAGCCTGCCAGCATTGGCGTAGATTCTGGTTACATCTATCCAAAAACCAGATCGTTCCAACTGGGGATAAACCTTTCATTCTGATCAAAATGGCATTTAAGCAAATCAATAATATGAGTAGCGTTAAAAAAATCGGCGCCAGATCAATAGCTGTCTGGACCGCATTGATTTTCATCATGAGTTGTACCAACCTGGATGAAGAAGTTAAGGATCAGGTCGAAAGAGATAAATTCGGTGTGTCACAGGGACAGCTGAACACATTGATAGGACCTCTGTACGGCGGATTGGGTGACTACTGGAACCGGTTCGAGCTCTTGAACTGTGTTACCGACGAGGAACTGGCGCCTACACGTGGGGGCGACTGGGGGGAACCGGAGTGGAGGTTTATGCAAGAACATACCTGGCCGACCAATTTTTATGCATTCGATAATCTTTGGAGCTGGATCTATTCCAACATAGCCAAGATCAACGAGAAGATCACCAACCCAGGGTTCGCATCTCCCGAAGTCCAGGCCGAATTGCGCACGCTTCGGGCATTCTATCACTATCTGGCCTTGGATAATTTTGGTAATGTGATCATCGCCACCACGATTGGGTCCGACAAGTCGGGACAGCGGACGAGGAAAGAGGTTTATGATTTTGTAGAAAAGGAATTGCTGGAATCTTTGCCTAACCTTTCGACAGATGTCCGGTCCAAATATGGTAGAATGTCGAAATATGTGGCACATATGATCCTGGCCAAACTGTACCTGAATGCGCAAGTGTATACCGGCCAGCCTCAATGGGAGAAGGCGATCGAACAATGCAATGCCATCATCGACTCGCAGAAGTTTACCATATCTTCGGATTTTTTGTCAACTTTCAGTGTGAACAATGAAGATGCTCCGGAAATCATTCTGTCTACTCCTTACGACAAGTCTAAACGCACGGGTTTCTATGCGCAGATCGCCGGACTGCATTATCTGCACCAGTTTACCTACGACCTCGGTTCAGCGCCCTGGAATGGCTATTGCACCACAGCGGAATTTTATGACAGCTTTGAAACGGGAGATCAAAGACGCGCCATGTGGCTGACCGGGCAGATTTACAGTTCGAGTGGGGAAGCATTAAAAGACGATGGTGTTCCCGCGATTTTGACAAAAGAAATACCAGCATTTAAAATGGACGCCGGGCCCAAAGCAAGGCTTGCCGGGTACCGGTCGGTTAAATACCAGGTAGAAAAAGGTGCGACCTTTGATATGAGCAACGATTTTGTGATTTACAGGATCTCAGATGTTTACCTGATGCGCGGAGAAGCGAATTTCAGGCTAGGCAAAACGCCAGCAGCCCTCGCCGATATCAATGCGGTCAGGACCAAGCGTGGTGTGGCGGCATTCACTACACTTACCGACGCTAACATCCTTGCCGAAAGAGGCCGGGAGATGGCCTGGGAGCTGCACCGGAGACAAGACCTGATCCGGTTTGACAAATTTACAGCCGCATGGACATTCAAACCGGTAAGCCAGAAGTACCGCGAACTCTACCCGATTCCGATGAACCAGATTGCTCTGAATCCGCTGTTGAAACAAAATTCAGGATATTAGTGATCGGCTGAATGTTTTGTTTCTATATCAGAACTTGCATAAATCCCTGTCTGGCTTATCCTGGCAGGGATTTTTGTGCTATGTAATCAATGATTTCGGTCGGGTATTGCCGAATAGTTCTGCCTTTGCGATATAATGCTGAGGCGCTGTGAAAGACCATAAAAAATTACCGCCAATTTTAATTTGAAGTATAAACATCGTATCGTTTCTTATTAATAATAGTCTTTATTTATAACGTATGCAGGTTTCACATAGCCGCTATTTGCCAATATGAATTTATCGAGAATAATAAAGAGAAAGAGCTCCATAGTATAATTTTTAGGAGAATTTGAATTTCCCATTGCGGCTCAAAGGGGCCTAAACCGATTTATGTATAGAGCCCGAAAAATAAATCATTGCCGATGAGTGAGACTAATCAAGGTCTCTCAAAGTTACTTCGACGTTACCAGCTGGGGAAGTGTACTGAAGAGGACGCACGTGTTGTAGACCAATGGTTTAATGCCATCCATTATGACATAGCTGACAGGCCGTTGGGAGACGATGCGAACCAGATCAAACAACGGATATGGGAAAACATTCAGCTAGCCGACGCTGGTAAAGCAGATACATTCAGTCTTGTGGGAAAATGGTGGACCAGCTGGCGGGTAGCCGGTATTGCGGCCTGCATATTGTTCGTGATTGGATTGGCCTTTTATGAATTTCAATACAAGTCTGTTTTTGATCGAACAGGGATGGTTGGAGAATTGGGAATGAAAGTAATTTCCAACCATGGTTCGCAACCTAAGCAATTTCAACTTGCAGACAAGAGTTTGTTAACGCTTGGCCCGGGAAGTTCGCTCCGCCTGGCAGACGATTTTGGTAAGGCAAAACGTGACGTATATCTTAAAGGGTCAGGTTTTTTCGAAGTCAGCCACAACAAGGATAAACCCTTTGTTGTATACGCCGGTAAAATCGCCTCCCGGGTTGTGGGAACGAGTTTCAGTGTTAGACTTAACGCTGGCAATGTCGAAGTGGAAGTGGTTACAGGCAAGGTCATCGTTGAAAAAACAGGGGCGTCCGGTTCGAATGGGAAAAGTGTGGTACTGGTCCCTAATCAGAAAGTTACCTTCGATCAGGACAAGGATTACTTTATAACGGGGCTTGTGAAAGAGCCCGTTTTAATAGAACGGGGCGAAGAACTTGCTCCTGCAGCCGTATTTAATTTTGATGATGTACCGTTAAGCGATGTTGTCAGCGTGCTGGAAGCTTCCTACGGAATAAAAATTCTCGTCAGAAACGAGCAGATTAAAAGCTGTCCGATCCGGGCAGATCTTGGGCAGCAACCATTATATACAAAGCTTGACATCATTTGTGCAGCCCTTCAAGCGCACTACGATGTAAAGGGCACTACTATTATCATCAGTGGCGGACAATGTAATTAACACATCCATTTCACATCATACATAATATAAGGCTATTCCTAAACCCCTAACAATTTCTAAATCCTTACTTATCCTAAACCTAAATCCATTCCTAAATCTTTGACTATTCCTAAACCAATGTTCCGGTGCTGACCCGGTTTTCAAATCAGTAACTAATTCAGCTTTTGCTGATCCCATGCGCGTCGTTGTTACGCAACGAACAAGAGATTTTTCGCCCATTTTTTAAAAAAAGCGCTAACAAAAGTATGATGAGATATCTAAAAACCATATTAGCTCTTTGGACCATAAAAAGAATGCTTGGTCAGTTCCTAATCGTTGGATTTCTCGTAGGCAATAGTTTTACCAACCGGACCCTCGCCCAGGATCTTTTGCAGCGAAAAGTAACGATCTCCGTTAAGCAGAAGGAAATTAAAGAGGTGCTTTCTGAGCTGGAAGGCAGTATTGGGGTTAAATTTGTATATGGTTCCCGGTCTCAAAGTCATCGGAAGGTTACCCTTGATATTGTCAATAGACCATTGCGGGAGGCTTTGGAGACGCTCTTCAAGCCAGCAAAGATTAGCAGCAAGGTAATTTCCGGCAGAGTTGTTATCAGTATCGAACCATTTGTCCTTGAACCCTCTTCTTTGATCAACCCCGAAAATCAAATTCAGGAGCGTATCGTATCCGGATTGGTCCGTGATGAACAAGGGGAGGCTCTTCCAGGAGTGAGTGTAGTGATCAGGAATACGCAGCGTGGAACGGTTACAGATGTCGAAGGGAAGTATAGCGTTACGGTTCCGGAAGGCTATACCTCCCTGATATTCTCGTTCGTAGGTTACATACTGCAAGAGTTAAGCATTGGCAATCGGTCGGTTGTGGACGTTTCGCTTGAAGCGGACACGAAAGCGCTGGACGAAGTGGTTGTGGTGGGTTATGGTACACAGAAAATTGCGAACGTAACAGGCGCAGTCGCCTCTATTAGCAGCAAGGACGTAAAGGGTATACCCACTTCGAACCTTGTTACGGGTCTTGCCGGAAAGTTACCGGGACTCCGTGTGACCCAGAATTCGAGCGAACCAGGATCTTATAACACGCGGTTTGACATCCGGGGCTTCGGAAGTCCTCTTATCGTAGTCGACGGTTTAGTGATGGATGCGATTAATTTTGCCAGGATCAACCCCAATGACATTGCCGAAATTACTGTACTTAAAGACGCCTCGGCGGCTATTTACGGGGTGAAAGCTGCCAACGGGGTGATTCTGGTGACCACCAAAAAAGGGGAAGTTGGCAAGCCACGGATCAGTTATCTGGGCTATTATCAGATTAATAAAGTTACAAATACGCCACGGCCTTATAATGCATACGAGTTTGCAGTCATCAGTACCGAAAATGAAATCAATACTGGGCGTCCTCCGGGATCGACAACCTTTTCCAGGGAGGATCTCGAAAAATACCGTAATGGCACCAACCCAGGAACAAATTGGTATGGATTGGTAATGCGTGACCGCACACCTATGAAAAATCATACGGTGAGCGTTTCAGGAGGGAGCGAACACATTAAGTATTTTACTTCGCTGGGGTTTTTGGATGAAATGGGGTTATGGAAAAGCGGGGACCTGAACTATAAAAAATATAACGTCAGGTCCAATGTTACCGGCCAGATCACAGATGATCTGGAAGTAGTGGTTAGCATTGACGCGCTTCTTGACAATAAAAACGAACCCGGAGCACCGGCGTATGTTGACGGGGGAATTGGGGGGACGTACTTTTCGCTCTTTATGCAGAACCCCACGGTACCGGTTTACGCCAACAATAACAAAGACTACCTCAGTGACACTTTTGATGGACAACATCCATTGGCAATCACAGACGCAAGCATAGGCGGCTACACCAAGACAAAGAATAAGACGTTCCAGGGAAGTTTTGCATTAAACTATAAACTGCCATGGATTAAAGGTTTGACTGGCAAAGTTTTGTTTGGGGTTTACAATCAGGACCGGCTTTTGAAATCCTGGAAGCCTAAGTTTTTGATGTATACCTACAATAAGGAAGCGGACTCTTATATCAATTCCAGTACAAAGAATAATCCTTCGAACATGTCCGAGGATTATTCCACTTTTCAGAGAATAACCACACAGGGGCAGCTAACTTATAATACGGTTCTGGCTAAAAATCATAGCATTAAAGCCGCGCTTGTGTTCGAAGAAAGACGCGAGCAATCGGATAATGTCTTTGCGAAAAAAGAATTTGATCTGAACGTTGACCAACTTTTTGCAGGTCTGTCCAAGAATGCTGTCGTCAATTCGAACAACATTTTTAAAAATGGTAACCAGAATGTCATCGGAAGGCTCAACTATGATTTCATGGCTAAGTACCTTGTGGAATTTGGCTTTAACTACGGTGGATCGTCGAAATTTCCAAAGGGCAAGCGCTGGGGCTTTTTTCCATACGCTTCTGCGGGCTGGCGGATATCGGATGAAAGCTTTTTTAAGGATCTTGTCCCCGTTGTTTCCAATCTTAAACTACGCGCTTCGTGGGGAGAAATGGGAGATGACGGAGCCTCTTCCTTTCAGTTCCTGACAGGCTATACCTACCCACGGGGTAATTACTTTTTCAATGATGGAATTGTTTCCGGACTTGGCTTTAGAGGTATACCCAACCCCAATATTACCTGGTACACGGTTACTTCCAAAAACATCGGGGTCGACCTGGACGTAAACAACGGGATATTCAATATGTCCCTTGACCTGTTTCAGCGTGACCGGTCCGGCCTGCTGGCGACGAGGGTGCTGACGATCCCGGGAACAGTTGGCGCGAACTTGCCGCAAGAGAATTTGAATAAAGATCTGAGGCGAGGTTTCGAACTGGTACTGGGCCATGCTAAAAGAAGTGGTGATTTCAAATATTCCGTGTCCGGTACGATAACGTATACACGTGGCCGTATGTCCTACATTGAGAGAGTGCCTGACGCGAACTCTTATGTGAATTGGAGAAATAATATGACCGACAGGTGGGATAATCAGACTTGGGGCTATAAATATATAGGCCAGTTCCAGACTCAGGAAGAAATTCTGGGCTCCCCTCTGCAAGATAATCAGGGAAATAAAACGATGAGACCCGGCGATCTTAAATACGAAGACGTAAACAAAGATGGCATCATAGACGATATGGACGTTGTGCCGATTGGCAGGGGGAACATTCCTGATATTAACTTTGGAATTAGCGGATCAGCAAGCTACAAGCAATTTGACGCGAACATTCTTTTTCAGGGTGCATCTAATTTTAACTACAATTTCCAGTCAGGAACGTGGTATATGGGAGGACCTTTACCATGGGCAGGCCGTAATGGGTTAAGTTACTTTACCGACAGATGGCACCATGAGGACGTGTATGACGTCAATAGCCCCTGGGTTGCGGGAAGGTTTCCGTCGACAGGTTATCCGGGATCAAACAGGTGGAACTCAGAATTTTGGCTACAAAGTGCCAAGTACATGCGCTTGAAGAGCCTCGAAATCGGGTACACGATCAAGCCATCTTTGCCGGGAAGAATCGGAGCCGAAAACGTAAGGATTTATATGAGCGCTTTTAACCTCTTCACCTGGACGAAGTTAAAGTATGTTGATCCGGAACGTGGAACTGAGCTCACTTACCCGATTACCAAAAACTACAATTTGGGTGTTAATATAACTTTTTAAGAATTGTATGAAGTCTAGATTTTTACAAACCCTTTTTGCCTTGTTTTTGGGAAGTTTGCTGAACTCCTGCAATGACCAAAGGCTGGACATTAAGCCACTGGATGTGTTGTCAAACGATCAGGTTTTTCAAAGCGAGGCTGCAATCAATGCTTATATGGCCAGCTTGTATGACGCTATGCCGATGGAGGATTTTAATTTCGGCGGCTTTGCTAACAATACAGATGAAGCAGGGATCAGTATGTCGCCTTCCAACAGTGTGAGGGGCGGAACCAATTCACAATGGTGGGGCTATAACAATGTCCGGAATGTGAACAATTTTTTGGCGAACCTGCCTGCTGCCAAAGTTACTGAATCACTGAAAAAGAGCCTTGCAGGAGAAGCCAGATTCATTCGTGCATACTATTATCTTGCAATGGTGAAACGGTACGGCGGCATCCCGGTCATCAAGGAGGTTCAGAATTATACCGGAGATAATGTAGCCGAACTTCAGGTAGCACGGAATACGGAAAAGGAAGTCTACGATTTTATTGCCAGCGACCTGGACGAGGCGGCATCATTGCTTCCTGAAACCAATGTAAAAGGAAGAGTGGGTAAATATGCGGCGCTGGCGCTAAAATCAAGAGCGATGCTCTATGCAGCATCGTCGGCGAAATACGGGAATGTATTGCTTGGCGGTATACTGGGAATTCCATCTGCCGAAGCGAGCAAATACTGGCAGGCTGCTATGGATGCTTCCAAGGCTGTGATTGCTTCAGGCCGGTTCGTGTTGTATGACAAAAATCCCAACAAGCAGGCAAATTTTGAGCAGTTGTTTTTGGACCGCGAGAACCCGGAAGCAATTTTGTCACGTTTCTTTTCCTATCCCGACAAAACCCACAATTACGACCGTAATGTAATCCCTTTTGGTATACGTGGGCCTGACGGATATAGCTCGGGCGTGGGCCCGACGCTGGAACTGGTGGAGCAATACGAATATACCGACGGCACGCCCGGTACACTGAAAACAGGCACGCCCGAAAATCCGGTGTACTATACCAACCCCACCGATTTGTTCAAGAATTTTGACCCCAGAATGCGTGCGACGGTCATTGTCCCTTTTGATGAATGGAAAGGCAATGTTATTGACATACAAGCCGGAATTTACGACCAGGGCAAAAAGTGGGAAAGCGGCGATTATTCGGCGCTGTATAACCTGAGTACGCACCAGCCGGACAATACCAACGGAACTTTACATATTGTAGGTTTGAGCGGTTTTGGGACTGTGGGGTCTGAAAAGTCAGCGTCAGGATTCTATGTGAAGAAATATATGGACCCAAGCCTGGAACGGTCGAGGGTAAGAACACAAGGGTCGTCTCAGCCATGGGTTGAACTGCGATACGCGGAAGTATTGCTCAATTATGCGGAGGCTGCAATTGAACTGGGGCTTACCGACCAGGCCGGAGAAAAAATCAACTTGGTCCGTGCAAGGGCTGGTATACTTCCTCTTAAAAACGAGTCTGTTACGATTGATAAGGTCCGTCATGAAAGGCTTGTTGAACTGGCTTTCGAAAATCACAGATGGTGGGATTACAGAAGATGGAGGTTGTCCGATAAGTTGTTCAACAATACCAAGCCTACTGCTCTAAAACCTTACTACGACGTGGAAAAGAAAGCGTACCGTTTTGAGCGCGCGGTTAGTATTTCCTATAAAACGTTTGGTGTGGAAGTGTATTATGAGCGCATCGATCCGGCGGAGCTTTCCAAAAACCCCAAACTGGTACAAAATCCCAACTACTGACAGTTATTGACCCAATATTATGAGATTCACCAAGATAATCTTCTCATTTCTAACAGTTGCTGTATGCGCTTCCTGTTCCAAAATTGATAACTATGTAGCTCCTGACGGAGGTATTCATGGTGTGCTAACAGACAATCTGACCGGTGAAAATTTTCAGACAGAACAGCCCAACGGCTTCACGGTAAAGCTTTTTGAGAAAGGAGGTAAGGGTAATTCCCCGATTGCCTTTCAAGGCAAGCCGGACGGTACTTTTAAGAATGCCTTTATTTTTAAAAATGACTATAAACTGTTGGTAACGGAAGGAGCCTTCTTTCCTCTCGATACAGTCAATGTGAGTGTCGATGCGAATTCTGAAAGCAACTTTAAGGTTACGCCCTTTTTAGCCATTGTGAATCCGTCCGTCAAGGCTGAGGTGGGCAAAGTCGTCGTAAAATATCAATTGAAAAGAGAGATAGCAGCCGATAAGATCATTGAGCGAAAGGTGTTGGTTTCACGGGTGCCGACTGTTAACAACTCAGTCTTTGATTTCAAATCGCAGGCTGACCTCACAGCGGTGACCGATGCGGTTATCCTGGCTTCGGATTATTCAGACACCGTGTCTGGGCTAGCCTCGGGACAAACCTATTACGTAAGAGTAGCTGCCAGGACAAACAATGCATTGAAAAAGTACAACTACAGCAAAGTCTTCGCGGTTAAAATCCCCTAACCGCCGGCCATGAAAAATAACTGAATAAATAGTCCAATCACTCATTGCGGTTGCCTGCTCAGGCGACCGCAATCAAATCGATGAAAAATGGTTACGTCATTACCCAGCAGGCTGGTCGTTATCTGTACAGGATTACTCATTGTTGCATTTGCGGCATGTAAGCCAGCACATAAAGCGAGGGATAAACAAGACAACAGGGCGAAATTCGGGGACAACGTCCGCACCACGGAATTCCGTACTCCCGCTGAGGAAAAGGCGGGATTTACTTTACCCGAAGGTTTTGAGATTACATTGTTTGCTTCCGAGCCCGATATCACAAAACCGATCAACATGGAATTTGATGACCGGGGAAGATTATGGGTGACCCAATCCTCGGAATATCCTTTGCCCGCTGCGCCAGGTAAGGGGTCGGACAAGATTACTATCCTGGAAGATACGGACAACGATGGTAAGGCGGACCGTTTCACTCCTTTTAACACTAAATTGAACATCCCGATTGGCGTTCTGCCTGTTAATGATGGGGCATTTGCTTACAGCATCCCAAACCTAACACATTACAAAGACACTGATGGCGATGGCCGGTCTGATGAGGAGAAATTTGTGCTCGGTCCGTTTGGTCACCGCGATACCCATGGAATGGTAAGCAACCTGATCCGTGGGTTTGACGGCTGGATTTACGCTTGTCATGGCTTTACCAACACATCCAATGTGGCTGGTTCTGACGGCGATACAATTAAAATGACATCAGGTAATACATTCCGGTTCCGTCCCGATGGAAGCCGTGTGGAACAAACAACCTTTGGCCGGGTAAACCCATTTGGGAATGCCTACGATGAGATGGGTAATCTGTATTCGGTAGACTGTCATTCCAAACCGATCTATCAGCTGATCACAGGAGCAGAATATCCTCATTTTGGTAAAAAGGTGCCTGCTATCGGATTTGCCCCTGAAATGATGAGTTACGAACTCGGTTCGACAGCGATATCGGGCCTGGTTTATTATACGGGCCTGCAATTTCCGGAAGAATACCGTCATAGTTTTTTCAATGGAGATGTGGTAACCTGCCAGATCAACCGCAACACGGTTTCCTATAAAGGGTCAACGCCTGTTTCAAAAAGAGAACCGGATTTTCTGAGCAGCGATGACCCGTGGTTCAGGCCGGTGGATATAAAGGTCGGTCCTGACGGCGCATTGTATATAGCTGATTTTTACAACCGTATCATTGGGCACTATGAAGTGGCGCTGAATCATCCCGGACGAGACAGGGTGAGTGGAAGGATATGGAAAATTACTTATAAAGGCAGCAAGCCGCATGAAAATATCCCGGTTAAGGACTGGTCCAAGGCGACAATTAAGGAGCTCCTTATCGGACTGGGGCATCCACAGCTCAATATGCGGATGAAAATTGCCGACCGGCTGACCGACGCATGGAAAGGCGAAGCCATTGAACCTGTAAAACAATTGATGGCGAGCACCAACCTGGATCCTAAAATATACATACAAGGTTTGTGGATCTTAAAACGCCTCAATGCTCTGACCGACAATACACTTACTATCGCTCTGACGAGCAAGGATCCCGCTATTCAGGTTCATGCGATGCGGATCCTGATGGAGGATCACGCGCTGTCACCGCAGTATCGCCAGATTGCAAAAGACGCCATTGCCAGCAGTGACCCTAACATCCGGCGAGTGGCGGCTACACTATTAGGCTCGTTTCCGGACGTGTCAGATCTGGAAAGTCTGATAACTTTATACGAGAAGACTGACGCGGAAGATTCCCATTTGCGATACACCGCCTTGTTGGCTATCAGAAATTCGCTGCGCGATAAAAATGTAATGAAGCAAGTGGCAGGGAGAAACTGGACCAATAGGCAGACAGCGATTTTGGCAAGAACAATGCTGGATGTGTCATCTCCCGAATCAGCAAATTTTATTTTAAGTCAATTGGAAAGCAACCGGTTAGGTGTGGAAGGGTTGCCGGAATATGTTGGATACGCAAGCAGGTTTGTATCGACCAGCAAGCTGGATGCCTTAATCCCCATTATTAAGGCTAAAATTGGAAAGGATAACGCGGTCCAGTTTGCGGCCTACGATGCGATCATCTCCGGAATCGCCCAAAGCGGAGGCAAAATGGGTCCGGTAATGAAGGAGTGGGGTGCGGATCTGGCAGAACGCAATCTAACGGGCATCAGTGAAAAAACGGAAGCATGGAAAATCACCGTGCTTGACAAAACTACCGATGCAGGTAGCTGGCAAATTGCCAATAAACTCGCTAAGCCTGGCCAAAACCCGGTTCCAATGCTCGTTGGATCACGCAGTGGGACATCACAGATTGCATCGGCGCCCTTTGAACTGCCGCTGTCGATTACGCTTAATGTGTTTGATAATGATGTGTTTAACAGTGATTCGAAAACCGGGACGTCCAGGAATAGTGTCCGTGTGAAATTGGCGTCCAATGATAAGGTCATTTCTGAATTCAGGTTCAGGGAGAAAAAAATAGCCGGAAATGAAGACATCATTAAGCAGGCAGTTTTCGATTTGAAAAAGTACAAAGGCCAGCAGGGCTACATTGAAATAACGGATAGCTCCAAGACAGCCTCAGTCGGTATTGGGCAGCCTGCTTTGATGAAAGTACAACTGTTGTTAGCCGACCCTGAGAAAATCACCGGCCAGCGTGTCCAGGCGGCGCAGATTGCCGGCAAACTTAAGTTGAAGAAACTGGAACCCGAACTCAGGAGTTTGCTGAGCGCCAAATGGGTCAACAGCAAGGTCAGGTCTGCGGCAGCTGAGGCATTGATGGAGATTGGTCCCGGAGACAATTCGTGGGCGCTCGTCAAAGTACTTGCCGACCGCAATGAGCCATCGGCTTTCCGTCAAAAAATCGTGGCGACTTTGGGTCAATCACCGTCGGAACCGGTTTACAGCCAGTTCGAAAAAGAACTATCAGGTGCCGCGAGGCCGTTGCAGGTGGCGCTTGCGTCAGCGCTTAGTAATGATGAAGGGGGGATCAGCCACTTGTTAAATGCATTGAAACAAGACCAGGTTGGAGCCGACATACTTGCTGAAACATCAGTGAGCGAGAAACTGACGGCAAAAGCCAGCGTGGCGCAACAAAAGCAACTGGCGGAAATCAGTTCGAACGGAGCCGCTGAACGTGCGGAACGACTTAGCCTGATACAAAACCGATTAAATGGCCTCGACCTGGCAAAAGCGTCCACGAATGCCGGAAAAGAGGTTTTTGTAAATAATTGTAGCATGTGTCATCAGATTCGCGGCAATGGTGGCCTGGTCGGTCCGCAATTGGACGGTATCGGTAATTGGGGACAAAAAGCATTGACCGAGAAAATATTGGATCCCAACCGAAGCATTTCCGAGGCGTTCAGATCGTATAACATTGTCCTGAAAAATGGACAGTCGCTCACGGGCTTGTTCAGGAGGACCGAAGGAGAGGTTATCGTGTTCGCAAATCCGGATGGGAAAGAATTCTCAGTGGCAAAGGCGGACATGAAAGAATATAAGGCATCCAAATACACACTTATGCCTGACCAGTTCAGATATACGATTCCGGAAAAGGAATTCTATTCCCTGGTAACCTATCTGCTGACTGTAAAATAAGAAAGACAATGAAATTCGGTATAAACACATTTCTATTCACCTCGCCGTTCAAAACCAAAGACATATCCCTTTTTTCGAAATTGAAAAAGTGGGGGTTTGACTCTGTGGAAATAGCTCCGGAGGATGTTTCCCACATTGACCCATTCGTGGTTAAGCAGGCTTTGGATGATAAAGATCTGACTTGTAACCCCATTTGCGCGGCGCTAGGCCTTGGTCGTGATCTTCGTGGCTCATTGCAGGATCAGGAATTTTCCATGAAATATTTGATGGATGTCATAACAGTTGACGGCTATATAGCCAATTTTATTTATTACTATGCTTGTATGGTGCTTAGTAGTTCCGTTTTCACTAAAGGACGGATCAGATGAATACTAACAGGATACTATTAAATATACTTGGGTGTCTGAGTTTGATGTGTTTTTATTTCTTCCTGGCCTCCGTATTTGAATTGTTATGGAGGAAGCGCCGCAAGCAATAAAATTCTATGCGAGATTTCTAAGCCTCCAAATAGGCCTTTCTGATAGGATCAAAGTATTGTAAACATTAAAGTTCTAACCTGCTCATGCTCCGCTTATTTCTCTTACTTTCAATTGCCTTTTTCACTATTTCGCCCACAATAGGTCAGATACCATCCTCGGAAAATCTAATCGTGATTGTTCTGGATGGCATGCGCTGGCAGGAAGTGTTTGCCGGGGCCGACTCCACCTTAATAGATAACCCCTCATTCACCAGAAATAAGAAGCGGGTACGAAGCCGGTTTTGGGACGAAGATCCTAAAATCAGAAGGGAAAAGTTATTTCCATTCTTTTGGAAGACCATTGCACATTCGGGCCAGTTGTACGGCAACCGGTGGCTGCAAAGCAATGTGAATGTACACAATCCTTATCAGCTCACCTACCCTGGTTTTAGTGAAATGCTGACGGGATATGTGAACCCGGAAATTACCTCCAACCAACTCGTTATCAATAAATCAAACAATGTCCTGGAGATGATCAACAGGGAAAAGGGCTTTGAGGGCAAAGTGGCGCTTTTTGCCACTTCCGACCTGTTCCCATTTTTGATGGATAAAAAAAATAGCAAGGTGTATGTGAATGCCGACAGCGATTCTTTACTCCCTGACTCACCGGAATCCAGACTTCTCAATGAAATGCAGCGCCTAACCGCTAAGCCCACCACTGAGCGGCCCGATCTGTTAACTTATTTTGCTGCCCGTGAATATGTGAAAAACTACAAACCGCGCGTGCTTTATCTTGCACTTGGAGAAACAGACGCCTTCGCGCATAACGGTAATTACGATCAATATCTGGAAACTGCATTAGCAGAGGACAATATGATCAAGAGCTTCTGGACAATGGTTCAATCTATACCTCAATACAAAGACAAAACGACACTCCTGATTACCTGTGATCACGGTCGCGGCGATATGGTCAAGCAGCAATGGACTTCACACGGGCCCGATATCACAGGCTCCGGAGAAATCTGGATCGCCGCGATGGGCCCGTTGACGAAGGGCTATGGCGAAATGAAAGGGCATCCAGGAATTCATCAGGAACAGCTGGCAGCAACAATGGCAGCCGTATTAGGCCTTAGTTACAAACCTGTCACACATGTAGCCGCTTCACCGATCAAGCTCATTTACAGTTCCAAATAGCAGGCATATTACTTTACTTTTAGCACGATGTGGGATAAGTTTTAGCCTAAACCTATACCTCAGGATTTCATTTTTACTTTAACTTCTGTTTTTTAAATATTATCGGCAATGGGGTATTTTGTGATCAAATCTTTTTCGAATGGTGACAAATTCCGTTTCAAATTCGTCTCCGAAATAGATAGCCATGTACTTTTAAGCGCTCCATTTTCAAGTAAAGGTTGCTGTTTGAAGGGTATTGAATCGCTCAAAGAGGTCGCTTCATTTTTTCACTATTATGTGCATAAAGACTTGTCATATGGATATAGCTTTGATATTAAGACGGCAACAGGGCAAGTAATTGCCGTGAACAAGAAAGGATATTTCTCAATGCCTGCACGAGACAGAGCCATCAGGGAACTGCGATCCGAAATAACTGATGCCTGTGTCTATGATCGCAGTTAGATGTAACGCAGCTTGTGGACAGTATTCAACAGCTTGTTATTTTTTAAGCGCCGTAATAATAATTGCCATCGTGGTAGTATGAATGTTTTGTTGAACGGAAAATGCGGATTGACCTGCTGCTTTAATTGTTGAAGTTCTGATGCCAGATAAGCCGCCTTTAACTGCTCATTTTTATGCATGTGCTTTACAGTTATAAAAGCAGGTGTCCCTGATGTCTTGTCAGCATTAAAAGCCGGTGCCTGGAAGATAATGTCGCAGGCCTACCAACTTTGGTTGTGAAATTACCTTTTGTGTTAATATTTCTCCTAAATGTGTTAATTTATCGCCAATTCCTTATAAAAAAATGCATTTTCTTTGTATTATTTAATTTTGTCTCAACATATTTTTATATTAAACAGTATCGTAAAAGATGCAGAAGGATCACAGCAATGCAATCTATGGCATGTTGTAAATTGTTGCTTTAATCTTTTTTTTGTCTGATAATGTACTGAATTTGAGTTATTTTATGTGTTTTAAAGTGCGGAAATGCGACTCATATTGGTCAAATGTCAGACATGCTGAACCCTTTTAAGTATAAGTGAAGTTGATTTTAAACATGTGCCAACCGGATGACCGAGCAGGAGAAAGAATTATGGAAAGCTTTTCAAAATGGCAGTAAAGATGCTTTTGAAGAGATTTTGCGTATTTTTTATCGTCCAATGTTTGACTATGGTTTCAAGTTTCAAAAAGATCATGACCAGCTCAGTGATGATATCCACGATCTGTTCCTGAGTATATGGGACCGGCGGGCATTTTTGACTCCAACCGCTAATTTGAAGCTCTATCTGTTCAGCGCCCTGCGAAATCAGATATTCCGGACAAAGAAAAGATTGCCATTCGTGCAGGAGCTTCCAGGTGAAGATGACGACCACCTTTTCCAGGAGACCGACTACGCCGAAACCAAAATACTCCGCAATGAAGCCACCGACGAGCAGCTTTCCAGAATAAGCTGTGTGATGCTCAAACTGACGAAACGCCAGCAGGAAATCCTTCACTTGCGGTTTTTCGAAAATCTGTCAAATGCTCAGATAGCGGATGTACTAAATATTTCAGAGCCATCTGTCTATAATCTGCTATCAATTTCCCTAAAACTCTTCCGCAACTACTGGAACGTGTATTTCAATATCTTACCATTCTTTTTATTTTTCCATAAACTGCTTATTATTAGCAAGTTGTGGTGAAAATAAAATTTTATCATAAAATAGTTCATATTTTTTGATGAGATAATAGCACCATTCATACCATATATATGCAGGGTTACTGCTAATTGTGCTTAGGTATGGATAAATATAATAATTATCATATTGACTTTTTTCTCGCCGATGATGGATTTGTAGAATGGGTGCATTCGGGAAAACCCATTGAAGGAACGCGCTGGGAAGCTTTGCTTCACTCTGATCCCAATATCCGGCCTGAATTCGAACAGGCGAGAGCATTGGTCATGGAGTGGAAAGGTCTGCCGTCGCAACTATCGGATCAAAAACTTTCTCATGGTATCCAAAGGATCATGACCAGCGTGAATGAGCGGGATGAGGTCCGTGTTCCTCTTCATGACGCCTATCGCATATGGTTTAAAATTGCTGCCATTTTAATCCTGATGATAGGATTGGGCTGGACCGTGATGCGGCAGTTTAATGACAAGAATGCTTACACCTACGAAAAACTTACGCAGCGTACGGAATCGGAATTAGTGGAAATTTTGAATGACCTTAACGGTGATCATGAAATTACGCTTCCCGATGGAAGTAAGATAATGCTGTCCAAAGGCAGCCGTGTGAGCTATTCTAAGCACTTATTGACTGATTCTACCAGGAATGTGTTTTTAAAAGGTGATGGTTTTTTTAGTGTTGTTAAAGATGAAAAACATCCATTTCTGGTTTATACCGACGGACTCGTGACACGGGTAGTGGGCACAAGTTTTAAAATAGCCTCGATCGGATCAGAGGTTTCTGTGGCGGTCAGGTCCGGAAAAGTTGCCGTGTACCGGATGCGGGAATTTGAAAACAACCGGAAGGATGATATTTTGCTGACACCCAATCAGCAGGCTGTTTTTACCACCGAGCAAAATCAGATTTCAAGGAAACTGGTAGAAGATCCGCTGGTTTTGAGAGGGCAGGAGCAAATCCTGAACTTTGACTATGTAGAGTCGCCGGTCTCTAAAATATTTGAGTCACTGGAAAAAGCTTATGGAATAAAAATTATTTATGACGCCGAAACTTTCAGTAGCTGTAACATCACCATCCCGCTCAGGGAAGAACCGTTTTTCACGAAGCTTGACATTATTTGCAAGACAATACAGGCAAAATATAATGTATCAGGTAACGATGTGATTATTTCGGGTAAAGGCTGTAACTAAGATCTTTCACCAAACCAATTTGATATGAATATAAAAATTACCCAATAAAAAAGCCGGCGATGTGTTCAGCATCACCGACTATGTTTTCTCCCCGTGTCACGTCGAAATGAAGCTCTTGTTGCAAAGAGTCAAGGGGAAGGTTTTATCTCTATAATTTCAAAAACCAATGTCAAATTATGAAAAAAAGAATTACCCGGCACAACTGTGTCTATTTAATTATGAAAATCAGCATTCCGTTTGTGTTGATATTGTTGCTGGCAGGGATGACCTATGCGAGGACTGGCCTTGCTCAGGAAATGCTCAACCGTAAAGTTACAATAGAGGCCGAAAGTGCCGAGCTAAAAAGTGTACTGAATCAAATATCAAAGTTAACCAAGGTTCGGTTTTCGTATGTGGTGGGTCTGGTCAATAACCGGAAGGTGAGTATTTCAGTCAAAAATGAAAGACTGGAAGAGGTACTTGAAAAACTACTTACACCGTTGCGTATAAACTATTCCGTTTCCGATGATTTTATCATTTTGAATAAGGAACCCGAACCCGAGCCGCTGATTAAAACCGGTGCGCATGACGCGGATGCTTCTCATTCATTGGAGTACATGGCTGCCGTTACGGAGAAATCCGTTTCCGGGCAGGTTGTTGCTGAAAACGGAGAACAATTACCCGGTGTGAACATTACTATTAAAGGAACGACCACCGGCACCAGTACCGATGCTAATGGCAAGTATTCACTGGTTGTGCCGGTTGATGATGCAGTTTTGATATTCTCATTCGTCGGGTTTGCTTCTCAGCAAATACAGCTAAACGGCAGATCGAAAATAGACGTCACACTGCTGGTCGATAACAAAGCGCTGGAAGAAGTAGTAGTGGTAGGATATGGAGAACAGAAAAAGGCAACCTTAACCGGGGCAGTTTCCACTATCGATTCCAAGGTTTTTCAAGATCGCGGTGTGGTATCAAATCCGCTGGCGGCATTGCAGGGGCAAGTGCCGGGCGTGATTGTTACCCGCAGCTCGGCCGCACCGGGACAGGAGGGCTGGAATTTCCAAATCAGGGGTGCAGCTTCTTCCAACGGCTCCGAGCCGCTGATCATCGTGGACGGGATTCCGCTGGTCAATTCAACCGCATTGAACTCGATTAACCCGCAGGACATTGACAATATATCTTTTTTGAAAGACGCCTCGGCTGCTATTTACGGTGCGCGCGCGGCTGGCGGTGTGGTATTGATCACTACCAAAAGGGCTAAATCCGGGAAAGCCACGATTCAATACAATGGCTCGGTATCGCAGAAAAGGATGGGCTTGCGTCCCTCTTTTTTGAATAGTGACCAGTACGGTAAATATTTGTTGGAAGCCATTTCAAATGCTTCCACCGGCGGTGTACCGGATGAAAACTGGATCTGGACGAAGTACGCCAGGGCCTGGATCAACAGACCAGCCAGCGGATATATTGACAAAAATACGCCAGAATACATTGCAGGCGGCGAGACGATCGGTTTTACTGACGTTAAAGATTATACGTTTTTCGACACCAATCCGATTGATCTTTTATGGGGCAATGGCAGGGCGGTATCCAACCAACACGATCTGAGCCTGGCTGCCCGCACTGAAAACCTGGGCTACCGGTTGTCTTTTGGGTATCTCAATGACGGCAGTATGCTGAAATGGGGTGAGAATTCCAGCAAGCGCTACAATACCCGTCTGGCTTTTGACTATACCTTTTCGCCCCGGTTTAAATTGGAAACCAATATCTCTTTGGAGAAAAATGACGTGGTCGTTCCGAGCCGGCAAGGGGAAATCAACTTCGGTTCTCAGCCAGGATTTCCGGTGGCTACCGTCAATGGTAAGCCGTACGCCTGGGGCACGCAGCCAGCCCGCAACTGGCTGCTGGAATTGGGCGGAGAAAATAAAACCATGAACAACCGGGTTTTTGTGAACACCAAGTTGCAATTCAATATCGCCAAAGATTTGAACCTGGTCGCACAGGCAGGTTACAACTGGGCCGGGACTGATGGCCAGAACCAGTACAAATACATTTCGGAGATCTATAATTATACCGAAAGCTATCAATACCAGGCTAATCCATCCCAGGCTCAATCCTGGTACGAACGTTCTTTGAGAAAAGATACTTATTTCAATACCAATGCTTTTTTGGAGTATAAGAAAATATTAAACAACAGTCATACTATCAATGTGTTAGCCGGTGGTAACTACGAGCGGGATGAATTCAATTACTTTTCGACGCGAAGCGGGTACCTGGCCAGTAATGATGTCCCTGCATTAGGCCTGAGCCTGGGCGACAATACGACCCGCTCGAACCTCGAAGTGCGCAACCATTGGGCGATCGCTTCCGCATTTGGCCGTTTCAATTACTCCTACAAGGACAAATACCTGTTCGAAGCCAATGCCCGGTATGATGGTTCTTCCAAATTTGATGCAGCTAACCGGTGGAAATTCTACTCAGGTATTTCAGCAGGATGGCGGATATCGCAGGAAAATTTCATTAAAGACATTCGTCTGGTGGACGAATTGAAACTTCGCGGGTCTATTGGCACGGTAGGGAACCAAACGGGGATCGGGCTTTATGATTACATCCAGCTGACGAACCTGAGTAATGCAGGCGCAATTTTGGGAGGCTACACTTCACGGTCTGTTACCGCCGCACCTTCGGATACACTGGTAAGCCTGAACCGGACATGGGAAACGATCCGCAACTCCAATATCGGTATCGACTTTGCCGTATTCAGACATCGGCTGACAGGTAGTTTCGATTATTTCTGGAAACAAAACAAAAACATGCTGCTGCCACAGACCTATGCTGCTGTACTGGGTGCCGTAGCTCCCACTGCTAACATTGGCCGACTGAAAGTTTGGGGCTGGGAAATGTCATTGGGTTGGAGAGATAAAGTCGGAAATGTTACCTACCATATCAACGGTACACTTACCGATAATAGTAACAAGCTGGTGAATTATGGCGGAAACAACATTGTTTCGGCGGGCAAAAACAAAATCGAAGGGTATGCTCTGGATTCCTACTTCGGATTGAAATACAACGGCCGTATCCAGACAGATGACGAGGCATCCGCTTATGCTGGTTTGGTACCGGGAAGCAGTATCGCCAACATGCCGGGTGCTACGCAAATGATTAAAGGGATCAACATGTACCAGGACATTAATGGCGACGGCAAACTGACCAATGCCGGTGCTAATCAACACCTGCTTGGGAAAAAAGACGCAAATGGTAAAGAGATAGGAGATGGCGACATTGTTTATTTGGGTAGGAGCGATCCCAGGTACGTGTTTGCCTTCAATATGGGTGTTGACTGGAAAGGCTTTGATTTTTCTGCTGTTTTTCAAGGGGTTGGTCAAAGAAATATCTACCGACGCTCCGATTGGAGTACACCATTTGGTACGATCTGGCAGGGACATGCAGACTGGTGGGTAGGAAAAACCTGGACACCCGAGAACCCGAACGCTGAATTACCCATTTTAACCACCGCTACCAATAAAGGATTTGGCAGCTATGCCGGCTACAATTATCAGATTTCCAACTGGTCGATGCAAAACGGTGCCTATGTTCGGTTAAAGAATATTGTGCTAGGTTATTCACTTCCTCAGACCATTACGAGAAGGGCGAAAATCGAAAAACTGCGTGTCTATTTTTCTGGCAGCGACCTCTGGGAATATACCAAAGTGATGGATAAATGGGACCCGGAACAAACTGACAGTGTAGGCGGCGGGGCGCAGCGCTATCCATTCTACCGCCTGATGACCTTTGGTGTAAACGTTACATTTTAATCCGACAACATTGAAAAATATGAAAAAGCAATTATATAACTGCCTGATCATCACAATCGTAACTGCGGTATGCACCCTGGTGCCTTCCGGTTGCAAGGATTCCCTGGATCTGCAACCCCAGGACCGGGTATCGGATGTTTCTTTTTGGCAAGAAGCCACGGAGTTTAAACTGGCTGCAAACAAGTTTTACGATTATCTGCGCTCATTCAACAACGCAAATGGAGACGGACACACCGGGTCCGATCTGGGTGCCGATAGAGGTACTTTTGCAAGAGGTACCAATACCATTGTGTCCAATGATGCCAATTACAATGACGCTTATAAATGGATACACAATATCAATTACATGCTGGAAAAGGCGAAAGACTTCAAAAGTCCTGATCAGATCAAAACCTATGTGGCGGAGGCAAAATTTTTTCGGGCATATGTTTATTTTGATAAACTGCTTACCTCTTATGGCGGGGTGATCCTGATCAAAGATGTGCTGACCACCGGGTCTGCAGAGTTGAAAGCCGTTCGCAGTACCCGCGATGAAACCATTGATTTTATCATTCAGGACTTAGAAGAAGCCATTGCGAATCTGCCCCTGGAAAGCGAGATCGCTGCTTCCGATAAAGGACGGATAAGCAAAGGCGCTGCGCAGGCTTTTCTGGGCAGGGTCAGTTTGTACGAAGGTACGTGGTTAAAATCAAGGAGTTTGAATGCAACCCGGGCCAATGCTTTACTGGATAAGGCCATTAGCAATAATAATGCGGTGATTACCAGTAATCTGTATTCCTTATTTAAACCACAGGCTTTGGGCGATTCAGCGTTGAAGTATTTGTTTATTCTGGAAAATCAAAGATCAAACCCAGCCAATATTACCAAGTCTGCTAATCAGGAATATATACTTGCGGTTCGCTATGAATCCAACAACCTGCTCAGGACAATCCCCAATCAGATTTCTTTCGGAGCATTAGGGGCGGATATGAGCCGGGTAATGGCGGATATGTATTTGTCCAGTGATGGTTTGCCCATCGATAAAACCAAAATGCCTTTCAGCCGCACCGCGCTGAAATCTGAATTTGCGAACCGCGACAACCGGATGCGTTATTTTATGATGGTGCCGGGCTATCGCTACTGGCAAAATGCCACAAACTGGCATATCAACTGGGATTGGAGCGCTACCGATTTAAAGAACGCCCGTCTCCCGCACGACCCGTGGAGCAATGATATATCCGGTTACAGCAACCAGCAGTGGGCTGCGGAAAGGCAGGTACCCAATTCCCAGGAAGGCTACGACTACCCCGTCATTCGTTTGGCCGAGGTATATCTCAACTATGCGGAAGCGTTGTACGAGCGGAATGGAAACATCAGTGACGAGGATCTGGACAAGTCCCTAAATATGGTCCGCAGCCGGGTAAATGCCTCTATGCCTAAGCTTAGCAATGCTTTTGTAGTTGCCAACGGGTTAAAAATGCTGGAAGAAATACGCCGCGAAAGAGCGGTGGAATTGCAGGGCGACGGTTTGCGGATGGATGATCTCAAACGCTGGCATATCGCGCACGTTGAATTAGCCAAACCGGTGTTAGGAGTTCGTTGGGCGGGTACAGAGTATGCCACGAAATACACGACTAACCCTCCTGCATTAACTGCCGACGGTGACGTTATTGCCGATCCTGCGAATGAAAGAAAATTCACGGAGAAGAATTATCTGATCCCCCTGCCAACCAATCAATTGCAGCTTAATCCCAATTTGGTCCAAAACCCGGGCTGGGAGTAACCCTCACCACCATTCATCAATTTATCCTGTACAGTCATTCCTGAGCGAAAAGTAAAAGTTCAGGAGTGGCTGATCGGGATGCTATTGCCTTTGCATGATCGGAAAAAATCTTTAAAATCTAATTCTATGAATGCTCAACAAGTTTTCAATAATTTTTTTTGCATTACAAAAAGGAGGTCACATACGTTTGTGCCAATATGTATCATACTAATTTGGCTTCTGTCATGCGCCGTGCCGCAAGCGCAGGCACAGACGTTTGTTCACCCGGGTGGCCTACATACCCAGGCCGACCTGGACCGTATGAAAACCAAAGTAACCGCCGGTGAACACCCCTGGATCGACAGCTGGAATAAACTCATTACCGATCCTCAGGCCCAAAACACCTATACCCCGGCCGCGCGGGCCAATATGGGTTCCAGCCGTCAGAGGGCCGATGCTGATGCCCATGCAGCTTATCTCAATGCGCTTCGCTGGTATATTTCCGGTGATAGCACCTATGCCGAGTGTGCAGTAAGGATTTGTAATGCCTGGTCTTCGACGGTGAATCAGGTTCCTACTGGTACTGACATACCCGGCCTGAGCGGTATCCCCATCTTTGATTTTGGTATGGCAGCAGAATTGTTGCGCGTTTATCCCGGGTGGGCAGCGGCAGATTTTGACCGGTTTAAAAACATGATGGTAACTCATTTTTATCCCGTGGCCCATAACTTTCTGGTTAACCATAACGGGAGCTGCATCAGCAATTATTGGTCCAACTGGGACATTGCCAACATTGGCGCTATCCTTACCATGGGCGTACTTTGTGATGATCGGGCAAAATTCGACGAGGCGGTAGACTATTTTAAAAACGGCGCAGGAATGGGAAGCATTATGAATGCTGTTCCTTTTGTGCATCCGGGTAATCTGGGCCAATGGCAGGAAAGTGGCCGCGACCAGGAGCATGCCCAGCTGGCGGTCGGGATGCTTGCTTCCGTATGCGAGGTAGCCTGGAACCAGGGCCTCGACTTGTATAGCTATGATAACAGCCGCCTGTTGGCCGGAGCTGAATATGTGGCACGTACCAATTTGTCGTTACCCGTTCCTTATTCGGCATATAACAATTGCCAGAATGCGAATCAACTTTGGGTTTCTATCAATGGCATGGGCCGTTTGGATGATCGCCCGGTCTGGGAAATGATCTACAACCATTATGTGGTCCGTATGGGTTTAAATGCCCCTAATGTAAAGGCAATGGCCCAACTGATCAGGCCTGAACATGGGAGCGCTGATCATTTTGGGTATGGTACATTGGCGTTTACGCAAAACGCTGCTGCTTCGCCCTATCCTCCTTCGCCCGTTCCTTCTGTTCCCGCGGGCCTGACAGCGACGGCCAGTACCGGTCGGGTATTTTTGAAATGGACAGTTGCAAATGATGCCACAACCCAGGGTTATAACGTGCTGCGTTCCACCGCGAGCGGAGGGCCTTATACTTCCATTGCCTCGTGGACGGATAACACCTATCCGCAATATACAGACGGGAGCGTGGCCAATGGCACAACTTACTATTACACCATATCAGCCAATAATCAGTCGGGTAACAGTGGTAACTCGGCAGAAGCTAGTGCCACGCCGATGGGATCAGGAGCTCTGCCTGACGGATGGGCCAGGCAGGATGTAGGAACGGTTAGTGCAGATGGCAGCGCCAGTTATGCTAATGTCTCTGAAGGTACTTTCGTTGTCAGTGGTTCGGGATCCGGTATCGGCGGCAACTCCGATTCGTTTGGCTATACCTATGGAATAGTGACCGGTGATTTCACGATGACAGCAAGGTTGTCGGCTGTTGGTGGCACATTGAGTAAAACGGGGATTGTGTTTCGTGAATCACTTGCGCCGGATGCGAAGGCCTTGGTGATGAAGCTGGGCGATGCAGGATGGCGACAGGCCGGTTTTGGAACAAGATCTGCAACCGGAGGTTCTATGACATGGGTTGGGGGTAACGATTACACCTGGGTCCCGGCCTGGTTTAGAATACAACGCTCCGGGAATACTTTTACGGCCTATCAGTCTTCCGACGGGGTTACCTGGTTTACGGTCGGTACCAGCACCGTGGCGATGGCCGACTCCTATTATGTCGGACTGGCGTCATGTTCGGGGAGTACCACAGGAGCGCTTGCCAATTCTACATTTGATAATGTGACTATGGCAGGGGGAGGCAGCACTACGCTCGCAGCCCCGGCAGGCCTGACCGCTCAGCCAGGTAATACCCAAGTGCCCCTAAGCTGGAACGCTGTAAGCGGCGCTGCCAGTTATTCTGTAAAGCGTGCAACGGTTAGCGGCGGACCTTATGTAACGGTTGCTACTGGCCTCACTGCCGTGAATTACACTGACACCGGTCTGTCGAATGGGACCACCTATTATTATGTCGTTGTAGCTACGAATTTTGCGGGTGAAAGCCCTAACTCTTTGGAAGTTAATGTTGCGCCGGTACTTTCTCTGGCACCGGTTCCGGTTGGGGTAACGGCTACATCCGTATCTGCCAGCCAGGTTAATTTATCCTGGACGGCAAGCCTGGGCGCCGCTACATATCATGTAAAACGTGCAACAGTAAGCGGTGGACCTTATACTACCATTGCCAGTCCGGCCACTGCTGGTTACAACGATGCTGGATTGACTGCTTCGACGACCTATTATTATGTGATCACAGCCGTCAATGCCATAGGCGAGTCGGCCAACTCAGTACAGGTGAGCGCAGCACCCGGGCAGGTTGCCTATTGGAAGTTTGATGAAACAAGCGGCAGTACTGCGGCCGATTCCTGGAGTGGAAAAACAGGTACGCTGGCCTCAGGAGCAACTTTGGCAGCTGGTAATGTCAGCAATGCGGTGAGCCTGGATGGTACTGCTGCCGGATATGTTACGTTTCCTGCTGGCCTGATGAGCTCAATAAACGATTTTAGCGTCGCAACCTGGGTAAAATTGGATGCATCTGCGAACTGGGCACGTCTTTTTGATTTTGGTTCGGGAACAACAAACTACATGTTTCTGACGCCCAGAAATGGCGCGAACGGAACATTGCGTTACGCGATTCTGGCTGGTTCCGGAGAACAGGTAATCAACAGCAGTTCAGTGATCGCCACCGGCGTATGGACGCACATCGCGGTGACGCAATCCGGTACCGTCGGGATCTTGTATGTAAATGGTGTTGAGGTAGGACGGAACGCCAACCTGACCCTTAAACCTTCCAGCTTAGGAAATACGTCCCAAAACTGGATTGGTAAATCACAGTTCGCCGACCCACTTTTAGCAGGAAAAATAGATGAATTTCAGATTTACAACCGGGCTTTGAGCGCTTCGGAAGTATCCAGTCTGGTGGTTCTATCTACGCGTCCGGCAGCTCCCGCACCGTTGTCGGTTACGGCAGGAAATAACCAGGTCACATTGAATTGGACTGCTTCAACAGGCGCGACCAGTTACAATGTAAAGCGGTCTACTTCGCTGGCCGGCCCATACGCCGTCATTGCCAGCGTAACCACTACCAGCTATATTGATGCTGGGGCGGACAACTGTGTTACCTACTTTTACACTGTATCGGCGGCTAACAATATAGGCGAGGGCGCAAATACTGCTCCCGCAAGCCTTTCATTTGGAAGTAAATTAAGTGGTACCCTTATTGGAACATCAGGCTCATTTGGCAATGTTGCTGCCACTACAAAAGCCGCAGCGATAGACGGTGACCCGGCTACCTTCTTCGACGCTCCACAGGCCAGCGCCTGGGTTGGCTATGATCTCGGGTCCAATGCTCCCCGTGCAATTACACGGGTACGTTACGCGCCACGAAGCGCCTATGCTGTCAGAATGGTAGGTGGTATTTTTCAGGGAGCCAATGCGGCCGATTTTAGCGATGCAGTAGCTTTATTCACGATCAGCACTGCACCCGTGACAGGTGTATTGACGGATCAGATGGTTTCCAATTCTACACCATTCCGTTACGTGCGTTATCTGGCACCCGCCACAGGCTACGGTAATGTCGCAGAGATTGAATTCTGGGGATTGGATGCACAGGTTCCTCAGATCATCAGCGCTACTGCCAGCCAGCAAATCGAATTCGGCACAGCGTTTAATTACACGATTGAAGCCACAAACCGGCCGGATCAATTCAGCGCAACCGGTCTGCCGGACGGTCTGAATGTGAATGCATGCACAGGAATTATCACCGGTACAGCAACAGTCGGCGGGACATTCTCTATTGCCCTTAGCGCCGGTAATGCCTGGGGTGCCGCCAAGGATACTTTGGTGCTGGTTATCAAACAAAATCAAACGATTACGTTTAATGCCTTGACCCAAAAAGTACTTGGCGATGCGGGTTTTGCACTTACAGCCACAGCATCTTCTGCATTGCCCGTAAGTTACACCAGTTCAGATACAACGGTTGCCACCATTGTGAACGCACAGATTTACATAAGGGCAGCAGGCACCTCTACCATTACTGCTTCGCAAGCTGGAAATGGCACATATTCTGCGGCCGGTCCGGTTACGCAGCTTCTGACGGTGCTTCCTTTCAACCTGAAAGTGCAATATCAGAATGCGGACGTCAGCCAGCCTGCCAACAATGTGGTCAAACCCTATATGAAGATCGTTAATGAAGGGCCGGTTGCGGTCGCTTACAACGAGCTGACCGCCCGGTATTGGTTCACTGCTGAGAATTACGCCGTTATCAACACCTGGATTGACTACGCGCAATTGGGCAACAGCAAAGTGAAGATGAAATACGTACCGCTGGATCTGCCGCGTAATGGTGCCTATGGTTATATTGAATACAGTTTTGATGCATCAGCGGGTAACCTTGCGGTGAATGGGAATTCCGGACCGGTCCAGTCAAGGTTTGCTAACGCCGACTGGTCCATACTGAATGAACCGGATGACTATTCATACAATGCAATAGCGACTTATCAGTTGAATGATCACATTACGCTTTATCGCAATGGAATGCTGGTATATGGTACAGAACCAGCCGCGGCTGCACCGGTAGTGGCGCTTAAAGTATTCTCGGCAAATAAAAGCACAGGTGTGAGTGCGAATTCAATCTCTACGTATTTAAAAATAAATAATGAGGGTAATGTGCCTGTGAATTACGCGGATGTAAAAGTTCGTTACTGGTTTACCAAAGAGGGGACTGCCAGCCTCAATTACTTCATAGATTATGCCAAGCTGGGAAATTCGAATGTAAGTGGACAGTTTGTTACGCTTAACCCCATGTTAAATGGGGCAGATACCTATCTTGAATTGGGGATAAATCCGGTGGTCGGAACCTTGTACCCAGCAGGCAGCACTGGCAATATCCAGTACCGCATTGCAAAAACCGACTGGTCTGCTTTTGATCACGCCAATGACTATTCCTACAAAACCGAGGGAGACTTTGTTGAGAACAATCATATTGGAGTCTATTATCAGGGGGTACTCATTTATGGAACGGAGCCTGCTGCTGCCAACGGACGGTTGTCGGCGGAGATCGTCGCTCCGGAATCTACGGCTTTTCAGGTGACAAGTCTTGGGAATCCGGTTACCGATGGTCAGGCAGTTGTGGAGATCCAGGGAGCCAAAGGACAGTCGCTACAAATGACAATGATCGATATGGATGGCCGTGAGTTGATGAAACAGGATTTGGAAATAAAATCAAACCTGGAACGTCACAGCTTTAAATTATATCGCCAGGCATCCGGAACGTACCTGCTTAGGATAGCGGGTAAGGAAAAGGCGGTTACGATAAAATTGATCAAGCAGTGAATTCTGTTGCGTCCAGGCCGTAAGAATAAATTGCAGCGTGACTGGCAGGCAGGGGAACTTGACATGCTTGAATACAATCATCAGCGGATGGTGCATCAAACGGTTTGGTTTCACTTCTTCTTTTTCGAAGACTTTGCCTCACTATTAAATTGCAAGCTTAGATCGATCCAGTAATCAAATTCGGCTCTGGTTTTCAGGGCACCCTGTTCAATGAGTACATATCCTATCATGGGTCGGTTTGTGAAATCCATGGTGCGGCATCCTGGTTTTTCGACGGCTGCTTCGTGAAAGGCCGGGTCGATGCGGCACATCAATTCAGCTTTGATGATCCCTACGCACATTTTGTCGTTGTACATGAATGTCAAACCACCCATCATGGCTTTTTCTTCGATGTTGGGTAGCTCCGAAAGCCGCTCGCGAACACGGTTTGCTAAATTGATGTCGTAAGCCATGATTAAACTAATAGCATCTTTATGAAATTATCAAAGGCATAAAAAAAATGGATCTACCTGAGACCCGTTGCGTCAGGTTGCCGCAATTGCCCGAGAATTGCGCTCCGGATCAAGTCCGGCCGCCGCCACGGGATAAAATGATTCATTTCAGGAATCATCCGGACACTGACTGGCGCATTGACCAGCATTTGCTTTGCAAATGCCGCATTGCCTGGCGGTACAAGGTCGTCAACTTCGCCCTGGATCACGGTAACAGGAATGCGAATGCTTTTCCAAAGTGGCAGCATCTGAGTCAATTCATCTTTGAGCGGGCGAATTTCACGGTTGCTCACATCTAGGTCCACAGGAATAAGGTACCGGATTGGAAATGCGCCGATAATGGGACGAAACCATTCCTTTTTTTCAAGGTCCGGGTCGATGGAACCCGCAACCATAATCAGGCCCCGAACCTGGCCGGGAGAATCCATGGCTACCCTGGCAATGACCGGGCCACCGAGCGAATGTCCAACCAAAATGGCTTTTGGACCTGCTCCGGTAGCTTTAATGATGGCCACGATAGCCTGCGCCTGCTTGTGCATGGAACTTTCTACTTGCCCCAGCCCCGATTTGCCGAAGCCCAGCCGATCAACGGATATCAAATGGGCATGGTTGTAGAGTGTGGAGTCTTTGAAAAAGTCGATAAAAGCCGTCCATGAGCCGGGAGAGCCATGGACAAAAACAACCAGAGGCAAGGAATCTGCCCCGATTGCGGCGTAATGGATGATCCGGTTGCTATCCACCTTAATTGAATGGAACGAGGGCTTGACTGGCGATCCCTGAAAATATTCACTGATCTCCTGATCGGTCTTCCTGAATGGCATGCATTGGGTTAAAAAGAGAAGAGAGAATGTCATCCAAATGATGAACACTCTTCTTGTATGCAATATTTTATGTTGGGTTGATTTAAGGTTCATCTTTCGCTGTTGTTTCCTCTTCTAAAGTCTCAATTTAGATTTCGCTAATCCAATACATGGCTTTTGATAGGGTTTTTTATGAAGGTAACTTATTCCAATGAAGCCGGACAGGGTTCCCGATGAGATTTTTAGTCTTTTTTTTTTAACGACATAAAGGACTCTTTTTTTGATGGATGATGGACGAAATATTGGACCCATTTCTTTCAAACCGGTTTTTTAGATAGAATTGCAATCTCTCCTTTACCAGTATCGGGGATGGTCCACGATCTGGCCCTTTATCACTCGGATGTTCCGTTATGATTTCATTTTACGTAGGTATTTTTAAATTACGTATTAATATTTGGGGCCTCCTAGTTGCGGTTTATTTGCCTAAGATTGATATAAACAAAATATATAGGTTGTTAATCAGATAATTAGCATCATTTATATACATAATCCTCCATAATTTATAACATTTAGAAGAAGTTTGCTAAACTCATTGTGCGTACGTAATTAATTGCTAGATTTGAATTGTATACTTACGTACAACCATAAACTTCTACGCGAATGAAAAGACTTGTTCTCTCTTTTGGTTTCATGTCAGTCTTGTTTGGAGGCGCCGCCCAGGCTGGTGGCTTTTCAGACAAACGGGATGAAAAAGCGGCCCGAAAGGCCAGGTTACTGCGGGAATTTGCCAGTTACGCCGCGCCGGTAGATTCCGTTCCTGTGTCCGGCCAAACTGATGTGGCGGATTTCAAACCTTCCATTCATGTAGGCGCGATTGTACATATGTTCGCTTCCGCAGAGCAGTCGGGCTTCGGTGGTGGAGCAATGGCCGAAGCGAAAGAATGGAACAAAGGGTTTACCCTTTACCGGGCCAGGGTTTTGGTAGGCGGGCAATTGTCCAGAAAAGGGAGCTTTTTTATGGAGACAGACCTTCCTTCGCCCATCGGCGTTCAGCTGGGCAACAATACCAAGAATGTGAAAGTGGCCCCTATCATACTCGACGCCCAGTATGAACATGCTTTTTCCAATGCATTTCAATTGATCGCCGGAATGCAGCTGGTTTCTAATAACCGTAACGGACTGCAGGGTGCCGCAGGATTGATGGCAAACGATTTCACCTATTTTCAATATCCCTATAACCTTTTCGCAAACAGCCCCTTGCAGGGAAACTTCGGTCGGGACCTGGGAGTCAATGCGAGAGGCTTCGTTTTGAAAGACAAATTGGAATACCGGCTTGGCGTTTTTACAGGCAGGAACCTGGATGGCCAGGCACCATTGCGTGTCGTCGGGCGCGTTGCTTATAACTTCCTTGATGCCGAAAAGGATTATTACTATGCCGGTACCAAGCTCGGAAATGGAAATACATTTGCGTGGGGCGCAGGATTCGATGCGCAGGGATCTTACTATAACATTGGTACCGACGTTTTCATAGACAAAAAAGCGGGTAATGCAGGCTCGGTGACACTAAATGCGGCTTTCCAATACATGACAGGTGGTACCAACGTCAACTCGAAGTATTCTTTTGCAGGCCTGATCCCCCGTCAGAATGTTCAGTTTCTCGAATTGGGCTACTATTTCACCAAATCAAAGCTACAACCCTGGGTAAGGTTTGAAAATCAGGATATCTCTGCTAAAAAGGAGCAGGTTGGGTCGGAACTGGTGGCCAATTTTGATAAAACAAAATCCAGTAAGGTTTATGGTGCGGGCCTCAACTACTTTTTCAATGGCAGCAACACGAATCTGCGTTTATCCTACGTAGCCAGGCAGTACAATGTAGCCAATTCGTCGGGCGATTATGCAACCAAATCCTACGGTCAGTTTTGGTTACAGGTTCAGTTTTTCATATTTTGAGGATATACTAGCTAAGTTCGCAGTAAATAATTTTCACTCTGTATCACTATTCAAATTTATACGCATGAAAACATTTAGAATCCACCAATTGGCTCTGGCGCTGCTAGCCGTCATGGGTATCGTTTCAGGTTGTGGAAGTTCGGCTTCGGGAGATAAAAAAGAAGAAGGCGCGGAAACCGTCAAAGTTGGGATATTGCATTCGCTGAGCGGCACAATGGCCATTTCGGAAGTCTCGCTCAAAGATGTAGTGCAGATGGCGATCGAGGAAATCAACGCAAAAGGTGGCGTATTGGGCAAGCAAATCGAGCCGGTGATTGTAGATCCTGCGTCTGACTGGGATTTGTTTGCGGAAAAATCAAAGGAATTATTGCTGGACAAAAAGGTATCCGCAGTGTTTGGCTGCTGGACGTCGGTTTCCAGAAAATCAGTACTGCCGGTTTTTGAAGAGAACAATGGCCTGCTTTTCTATCCGGTGCAATATGAAGGAGAAGAATGTTCGACCAGCGTTATTTATACCGGCGCCACCCCCAATCAGCAATTGATCCCGGCGGCGGAGTACATGATGAGCGAAGAAGGCGGTGGCTACAAGAAATTTTACTTGCTGGGTACGGACTATGTTTTTCCGCGCACCGCCAACAAGATCCTGAAAGCCTTTTTGTTGTCCAAAGGAGTTCCGAAAGAAAGCATTATTGAAGAATATACCCCATTTCATCATCAGGATTACCAGACGATTGTGTCCAAGGTAAAGCAATTTGCGGCAGGTGGCAAGGCCTGCGTGCTTTCGACGATCAATGGCGATTCGAATGTTCCTTTTTATAAAGAATTTGCAAATCAGGGGTTGTCCGCGGCAACCTGCCCGATTATGGCCTTTTCCGTAGCTGAGGATGAACTGCGTGCTACCGATACCGAATTTCTGGTGGGTCATTTGGCAGCCTGGAATTACTTTCAGTCCATGGAATCTGCGGAAAACAAAAAGTTCGTAGACGATTTCAGGGCTTTTTGCAAGAAAAATAATCTGCCGGGCGGCGACAAGCGCGTAACGGATGATCCGATCTGCTGGGCTTACACAGGTGTGTATCTCTGGGCAAAGGCAGCTGAAAAAGCTGGCTCGTTTGAAGTCTCCAAAGTTCGCCCTGCATTGTATGGAATGGAATTCAACTCGCCAGATGGTTTGGTGAAAATGGATACCAAAAACCATCATTTGGCCAAACCGGTAATGATCGGCGAAATTAAGCCCGATGGCCAGTTCGATATAATCTGGAAATCGACGGGCCTCGTTGGTCCCGAACCGTGGTCGAAGCTTACGTCCCCTGACAAGGACTGCGATCACGTAGGTCACGGTGGAACGTATACAGTTGCCCGTAAGTAAATATTGCCCGTTTTTTCATCTAAAACGTGAATGTTATGAAGTACATTGGAAAAATGTTACTGGGGCTTTGCCTGTGCCTTTTGGTCCTGAAAAATGCCTCCGGGCAGTCAGACAGTCTGGGTATTTACGTAGGTAATGTCATCAACCCGCCCAATGATTCGGCCAGGGCTGAGGCACTGCAAAGATTGGTCGCGATGCGTGATCCTAAGACTTTCCCTTTCCTGGGGGCAATCAATGGTAAAAAAATATACCTGTTCCGGGGCAAGTCCGTCACGACGGGAGAGGCAGAGGAAATCGATGGAAAAGAGCTTTTTCCATTGTACTTCCTCTATCCCGAGTACAAGCCGGTGAATGATAAGGCTGGCAAGCAGATGAAAACCAGTACGGCATCATTGGAAAAAGCCAACATCAGCCGCTCCGATAGGTTGTTATTAAATCCGGTTTTACCCTATCTCAACCTGGCCAATCCGGACCCGAAAAAACGCAGCATTGCCTACGGACAGCTATTGAATGCATCTGACTCCACCCGCATAACGATCCTTGCCGGGGCTTTGAACCTGGAACAGGACCAAGACGCGCTCACAGCCGGGAAGGAAGTACTCTATCAGATGAAACTGAACATTGCGGCTTCGGAGCAGGAGGCAAAGGCTTATATGGACAGCCTGGACAATAACTGGGGTGAAAACGTGACCGTGATCCTGAAAGAATATGCGGCTACCGGAAAGGTTGCAGGCGCGCGAGCTTATGCGGCTGAAAAAGTAGCCGGGTTTGAAGTTCTGCAAGGCAGGATAACCAAAGCGCAAAACCTGTTCAGTGGCATAAGCCTGGGCAGCATTCTCATTTTGATTGCCCTGGGACTTGCCATCGTGTACGGCCTGGCCGGTATTATCAATATGGCACATGGCGAGTTCATGATGATCGGGGCTTACTCGACATTCTGCGTCCAATCGCTTTTCATGGAGGTGCTGGGCATCCGTTCCGACTTATTCTATTTTGTGTCGCTGCCTGTGTCCTTTTTAATCGCAGGTGTTTTCGGGCTGATCCTGGAACGTTTGGTTATCAGGCATTTGTATTCCAGGCCGTTGGAGAGCCTTTTGGCTACCTGGGGCGTCAGTCTGATCCTGGTACAACTGGCCAGAAGCATTTTTGGCGACCTTACTGCGGTTAAAGCGCCGTCATTTTTGGCGGGAGGCTGGCAGGTGATGCCGCATTTAATTCTTCCATACAACAGGCTTTTCATCATCGGGCTGACGATTTTGGTGGTATCACTCACTTATCTGATGTTGTACCGCAGCCGGTTGGGGATACGCATCCGGGCTGTTACGCAGAACCGCAGCATGAGCTCCTGTCTGGGCGTGGAAACCAGGAAAGTGGATGCGATCACCTTCTTTCTCGGCTCGGGATTGGCTGGTATGGCCGGTTGCGCGATGACGCTGGTAGGCAATGTTGTTCCGGATATGGGACAAACTTACATTGTCGATTCCTTCCTGGTAGTTGTAACAGGCGGTGTCGGCAAAATCGCCGGGGCTATTGTTTCAGGGCTAGGCATCGGATTCCTTACCAAAGTGCTTGAATCATTCTACGAAGCGGTATACGGAAAAGTACTCATACTTGCTTTGATCATTATTTTCCTGCAATTCAAGCCACGAGGGCTGTTTCCTGACAAAGGCAGGATTGCAGAGGACTAATAAGTTATAACAGCTAATCTTCCTATTACCGTGGAAAAAATCAAAGATTACCGCCTGTATCTGGCCTTTTTGGCGCTGTTCCTGATCCTGTTGCCTGTGGGTAACCTGCTGGGCCTGGTATCCACCAACACGATTTCTCTCTGGGGACGCTACTTCTGCTTTGCCATCGTGGCGATTGGTGTTGACCTCATCTGGGGATATACGGGCATACTGTCCATGTGCCAGGCATTCTTTTTCTGCCTGGGCGGGTATGCGCTGGCCATGCACATCGTATTGAGTGGCGCCGGTGCATCCAATGGAAGTGATCTGCCCGATTTTATGGTATGGAACCAGGTCCAGTCGCTTCCTTTTTTCTGGGTACCTTTTCAATCTTTTGGCCTGGCAATTATTCTGGGCCTACTGATACCCGCCGCTTTTGCTTTCGTTTTTGGCTATTTTATTTTCAGGAGCCGGATCAAAGGGGTATATATGGCCATTATAACACAGGCACTTGCGCTGGCTATGTGGTTGCTTTTTCTTAGAAATGAAACAATGTTGGGAGGTACCAATGGTCTGACCGATTTCAAGAGCCTGCTGGGGTTCAGCCTGTCTGCTGCTAATGTCAAGCTGGGTTTGTACCTGTTGTCCCTCATTTTGCTCTGTTGTTTTTATTATTTGAGTAAAAAACTCGTCAACTCCAAGTTCGGCAAAGTGTTGCAGGCCATACGTGACAGCGAGTCCCGCACCAGCTACACAGCCTACCGCGTACTGGACTACAAACTTGCCATATTCATATTCAGTGCGGTACTGGCGGCGGTTGCCGGAATGCTTTATGCACCCCAGACCGGCATCATCACGCCGGGCAGAATGGACGTGAAAGCTTCTGTCGAAATGGTGATGTGGGTAGCCCTCGGAGGGCGGGGGAAATTAAAAGGTGCTATTCTTGGCGCGCTGACTGTCAACTTCTTATACAGTATCTGCACCAGCCTTTTCCCGGATTCCTGGCTATTTATTCTCGGTTTTCTCTTCGTGATCACAGTACTCTATTTCGACAAAGGTTTCTTTGGTGCAATAGAGGCATTGGGTGAAAAACTAAAACGGAAACCAGTGCCCGGCCGGCCTGTTTCGGAGCACGAATCCGTGCAATCCTGAGCTTTGTAAAAACAAATTACAGATACTACAAAACCGATTTATATGCTACTTACGGTTCGTGATCTTTCAGTTTCTTTCGGTGGTGTTCATGCATTGAACCTGAGCCATTTTAGTTTAGAGGACAAAGAACTCCGTGTGATTATTGGTCCAAACGGTGCCGGGAAGTCAACATTTCTGGATATTTTATGTGGTAAAACAAAACCCAATTCGGGCGAAGTACTCTTCAACGGAACGCCGGTACTTGGTAAAACGGAGGTCGAAATAGCCAATTTAGGAATTGGCAGAAAATTTCAGAAACCGTCTGTTTTTCCAAGTCTGACGGTCTACGAAAATATGCTGCTGGCCTTTAAAATGAAAAAAAGCATTCTGGCTTCGCTCTTTTTCAAACCTACCGAAGAAATTGATACCAGGATACGAGAGGTTGCGGCCAGGGTAGGCCTGGTGAAAGAATTGAAAAAGATAGCCGGTGAGCTTTCGCATGGTCAGAAGCAATGGCTGGAAATTGCGATCGTCGTATTGCAGGATCCCAGGCTAATGCTCATTGACGAACCAGCCGCGGGTATGTCGGATGAAGAAACTGAAAAAACCGGCGAGTTACTCATGCAGCTATCCAAGCAGCACGGTATCATTGTGATCGAACACGATATGAAATTTGTAGAACAGATCGCACAGGACCTGGTTACCGTTTTGGTCCGTGGAAAATTGCTGGTGGAAGGCTCTTTCGGGGAAATCCGCAACGACCAACGTGTGATCGATAGTTACCTCGGACGGGCTAATGTGCAACTTGAAAACTTCTGAAAAATGAGCGAATCTATTTTAAGGATCCATGGACTGAGTTCTGCCTATGGGCAAAGTACCATTTTATGGGGTACAACCCTGGAAGTAAAGCAAGGTACTGTTACTACCATTATGGGCAGAAATGGCGTGGGTAAAACGACGCTCCTGAAAACCATTATGGGCTTGGTAACCCCCAAATCGGGCACGATAGAGTACCGTGGGCAGGACATTACCGCGCTGCCACCGTATCAAAAATCAAGAATGGGGATCGCATATGTTCCCCAGGGACGTGAGATTATTCCTAAACTGACGGTTTATGAAAACCTGAAACTCGGGCTGGAAGCTGTTGGCGACCGAAAAGCCAAAATTCCCGAAGATGAGATTTATACCATGTTCCCCATCCTGAAAGAGTTCAGAAAAAGGCTCGGGGGGAATCTGAGCGGCGGGCAGCAGCAGCAGCTGGCGATTGCCCGGGCATTAACCGGCAGGCCATCGTTATTGCTACTCGATGAGCCCACAGAAGGCATTCAACCCTCCATATCCCAGGAAATCGGGCAGATTTTAAGGAAACTGGCGAAGGAACAAGGTATTTCCGTTTTACTGGTGGAACAAAAGATCGATTTTGCGCGCCCGGTCACGGATTACTTTTATTTTATGAACCGTGGAGTAGTCGTTTCGGAAGGTAGCTCTGACGAAATGAGTATGGAGGAACTGCAAAATCACATTTCGCTATAAAAGGATACCTACGTATATTTACACGAAGGGATTCTGCCGTTGCCGTGCTTTCTGAATCTTTTTCATCTTGAAAATCATGGCTATGCTCAAAAAGGAAACGATTACAGACGAACCGCAGGAGAAAAAAACATTTCTTTATTTTACCTGGCTTTATGTTTCTGCGCTTTTGATCGTAGCGGTGATATCCATTCTGAGCCAGATACTTATCCAGAAATACCTGACAGCCCAGCGGGACGATTCTCACATTATTAATTACGCAGGCCGCCTTCGCACGTATAGTCAGACGCTCAGCAAGACTGCATTGCTGATCGAGTCGGGCAGGGACATTGAATCGAACCAGAAAGAATTTGTCAACACATTGAGGCAATGGCAAAAGGCGCATCAGGCTTTGATAGGGGGCAATTCTTTTCTCAATTTACCTCCTAATAACCGGAAGGAAATTGCGATGATGTATGATATGGTCAAGGAGCCCTATCAGGAAATACTGACCGCCGCCAATGGTATGGAGAAAGCCAAATCGACGGATTCTGCTGCCATTAAGGCTTATGTGAAGAAAATCCTGGAATACGAAAAATCCTATCTGCTCGGAATGGAACTGATTGTGTTTGACTATGACCGGTTTTGGCGGGAGAAAGTACGTACGCTCAAAGAAATCGAATATATCCTGCTTGGCGTGATACTTTTCACCCTGCTGCTCGAAGCAGGGCTTATCTTTTTCCCGCTGTCCGTTAAGATCCGCCAGACGATGGTCGGGCTCATCCAATCGGAAAACAGGGCGAAGAAACTGGCCGAGCAGTTGCAGGAAAGCAGCAAATCCATAGAAAAATCACATAAAGAGCTTCGGGAGACCAACTATGCGCTCGAAAAGGCGACCTACCTGGTGAAAACCGACAGCGAGGGCCGGATCATTTATGCTAATGATAAGTATTGCCATGTGACCAGGTACAATCTTTCGGACTTGCATGGACGGCCTTTGTTTTACAACAATCAGGGTGGAAAAGAAAGCATTATCTATGACCATATCCGAAATCCGCAGCGGAGGACCGATGTGTGGCAGGGCGAAGTTTACGATACCGCTTCCGACGGTGCGGGTTTCTGGCTGGATGTGACAATGATGCCCATCATTGACAATGACGGCAGCCTTTATCAGTACCTGGTAGTTTGTAACGACATTACAAAAAGAAAAAATACGGAGCGGGAACTATGGTTACTGACCGAGGAAAAAATGCGCCGGCAGGAAACGGAGCAGCATATCAGATCTTTTTCGATTATCAACGGTCAGGAGAAAGAGCGGGAGCGGATCGCGGCGGAGATCCACGATGGTATAGGGCAGATGCTGACCAGTTTGCGGATGAAACTCGAACAGGTAGATGACCGGATGGAGCACAAAGACCCCGAAATCCAGCGGGTAAATGAATTGCTTGCCAGTATTATCTTCGAAACCAAGCGGATTTGCGCCGATCTTCTGCCTAGTGTGCTGGAAGATTTCGGCCTTCGCTCGGCGATACGGGAACTGGTGAAAACCTGCCGGGAAACCGCTACTTCCATTACTTTTCACCTGGAAGAAAACATCCAGTTCGAGGCATTTCACCGTGAAGTGGAAATAGGTGTTTTCAGGATTTTGCAGGAGGCACTCAACAATGCCATCAAACATTCAGCGGCTACGATCATCGAAGTACATATCGACAGCGATCCCGAATTTTTGAATATCATTATTCAGGATAATGGAAAAGGCTTTTATTTTGACAACCAGTACATTTATTCACGAGAGAAATTTCCCAAGGCACACGGGTTGCGAGGGATGAAAGAGCGGGCTGATCTGCTCAATGGCGTGTTGAACATTAATTCGGCGCCAGGACAAGGTACTACGGTGCAACTTGAATTGCCGTTTAGCAAAACACAATCATAATTAGAACCAATTATATAGCGATTCTTTGAAATGAAAAAAATAGCCGTCTTTGTAGTCGATGACCATGAAATTTTCCGAAACGGGCTCAAACAACTTATCAATAACGAGCCGGATATGGAGGTGATCGGGGAGGCCTCGACGGGAGAAGAGGCGATTGAAATGTTAGCTCAAACCGTTGTGGATGTGATCATTATGGATATTCGGATGCCCGGTATCGGGGGGCTCGACACAGGTAAATCTGTTTTGAAGAACAACCATAAGGCGAAACTGCTTTTTTTTAGTCTTTTCGATAATCCGGATTATGTCATCACCGCTCTGGATATGGGTGCAAGCGGCTACATTCTCAAAGATACCAGTAACAAAATATTTCTTCACGCGATACGAACCGTCCATAACGGGCAATTTTACTTTATCGGGGATGTTACCGATACCTTGGTACGTAAGTATCATGAGCAGAAAAATGCGTCGGGTAAGGTGCAAGCCAGTCAGCCTTCTGAAATATCGCTTTCAAAACGCGAGCAGCAGATTATCAAGATGATACATCAGGGCGTGACGAATAAGGAAATTGCGGATACGTTGGAAATTAGCATCCGTACCATTGAGGCGCACCGGCTCAATATTTTACGCAAGTTTCAGGTCAATACCATTGAAGAGGCGGTCGAGAATGCGAAAACCGCATTATTATTGGATTGATCATTAAAAAAATTTGGATTGCTTGGAATACTTTTTGATATTTACGTACGTAACAATACCTAAGTATTAAAGCCCATGCATTTATCTCCCCGTGAACAAGAAAAGCTTCTTTTGTTTTTGGCTGGTGAACTAGCCGAAAAGCGTAAGCTACGCGGACTAAAATTAAACTACCCCGAATCGGTGGCCCTGATCAGCAGCCGGTTACAGGAGGCTGCGAGGGACGGGAGATCCGTAGCCGAGCTCATGCATTTCGGATCCACTATTTTAATGCGGGAGGATGTTATGGAAGGTGTTCCGGAAATGATACCGGACATTCAGATAGAGGCTACATTTCCTGATGGTACCAAATTGGTTACAGTTCATTACCCTATCCGCTAATCACAACATTATCATGGTTCCAGGAGAATATTTTCTAGCGGAAGGGGAAATTGTCATTAATGCAGGCAAACCAACCGTCACCGTAACGGTAGTCAATACCGGCGACCGGCCCGTGCAGATCGGCTCCCATTTTCATTTTTTTGAAGTAAACCGGCAGCTGTTGCTCGACCGTGCGAAAGCTTACGGAATGCGATTGAACATTGCCGCCGGTACCGCAGTCAGGTTTGAGCCGGGAGAAGAGAAAGAGGTGTTGCTGGTGGAGATCGGCGGTAAAAGGAAAATAACCGGTTTCAGCAACCTGGTTGATGGTGATCTGGGCGAACAAAAAAGCAATGCATTGGAAAAGGCCCGCGCCGAAAACTTTAAAGATACGGCCCTATGAATGTTTCAGTCAACAAGATACGCTACGCCAATATGTATGGCCCGACAACGGGAGACAAAGTCCGGCTCGGCGATACAGAGATCATCATTGAAATAGAAAAAGACCTGTCGCTCGGTTTCTGGCCAAACTACGGCGAGGAATCGAAATTCGGCGGCGGTAAGACTATCCGGGATGGTATGGCGCAATCTGCCACCGCTACCAGGGCCGAGGGTGTACTGGACCTGGTAATAACCGGGGTGATGATCATTGATCACTGGGGCATTGTAAAAGCCGACATTGGTATCAAGGACGGCAAAATTATAGGGATCGGAAAGGCTGGCAACCCCGATACCACCGACGGCATTTACCAGAATATGGTCATCGGTGCTTCCACAGAAGTACACGGCGGTGCCGGGTTGATCGCCACAGCCGGGGGAATTGACACCCACATTCATTTTATCTGCCCGCAGCAGATCGATCATGCTCTTTTTAGCGGAGTAACGACCATGATCGGAGGCGGTACCGGGCCTGCGGACGGCACAAATGCTACCACGGTGACGCCCGGCGCCTGGAATATTCAGCGGATGCTGGAAGCGGCCGAAGCTTTCCCGATGAACCTGGGATTTCTCGGAAAGGGGAATTGCGCATCGCTGGCACCGCTGGAAGAGCAAATTGAGGCCGGGGTGATCGGGTTAAAAATCCATGAAGACTGGGGTGCAACGCCTGCGGTGATTGATGCCTCGTTGAAAATGGCCGACAAGTACGATATCCAAGTGGCTATTCACACGGATACGCTCAATGAGTCCGGTTTTCTGGAAAGTACGATGGCGGCGATCGGCGGGCGGGTCATTCACACCTACCATACCGAAGGAGCTGGCGGTGGCCACGCGCCGGATATCATCAAAGCCGCCATGTACCCGCATATTTTACCCTCCTCTACTAATCCGACGCGACCATTTACGGTAAACACCATTGATGAGCACCTGGATATGCTCATGGTTTGCCATCATCTCAACAATGCAGTGCCTGAGGACGTAGCCTTCGCCGATTCACGGATCAGGCCGGAAACCATTGCCGCCGAGGATATTCTGCACGATATGGGCGTGTTCAGCATGATGAGTTCGGATTCGCAGGCGATGGGACGGGTGGGTGAGGTCATTATAAGGACCTGGCAAACGGCTGACAAAATGAAAAGGCAGCGCGGAGCATTGGCCGAAGACAAAGACAATGGAAATGACAATTTCAGGGCAAAAAGATATGTGGCCAAATACACGATCAATCCGGCGATTACACACGGGATTTCCGACTATGTGGGTTCGCTGGAAAGCGGAAAACTGGCCGACATTGTGTTATGGAAACCTGCATTTTTTGGGGTAAAACCTGAGCTCATTATCAAAGGAGGCATGATTATAGGCGCCAGAATGGGCGATCCCAATGCTTCCATACCTACTCCGCAGCCTGTAATGTACCGGCATATGTTCGGGGCTTATGGCAAGGCGCTGTACCGTACCTGCGCCACATTTGTATCACAGCTGTCACTGGACCGCAATGTTGTGCAGCAGTATGGTTTACAAAAAATGATTTTACCGGTGAAAAACTGTAGAAATATTTCAAAGAAGGACCTGATCCATAATGATGCTACCCCGACTATTGATGTCAATCCTGAAAACTATCAGGTACATGTCGATGGGGAACACATTACTTGTGAACCGGTTACGACTGTCTCTTTATCTCAACGTTATTTTTTATTTTGATGGCCACACTTGCACATACTATTTTAATGAATGACATATGGTCGTAAAAGAAAAGCTGGGTAACCTCCATGATTTCGAAGTAAACAAACGGCAGATCGACTGGGTTGAAATTGAATGGTTTGAAACCGGCAAAAGAATCCTGCATAAAAAAACGCGGGCAGGAAGGGATATCGTCATGAAGTTTCTGAACGAAACGACCGGTATTTGTCAGGATGATGTTTTATACCTGGACGAATCCTTGCTGATCGTGGCAGACATTCTTGCCTGTGATTGCGTGGTTGTAACACCTACAACCATGTTTGAAACTGCCTCGCTATGCTACGAAATAGGGAATAAGCATACGCCTTTGTTTTATGACGACGGTTCTTTTCTGATACCCTACGAAGCACCGCTGTTCAGGTTGCTGACTGCCCAGGGCTATCAGGTGAGCCTGGAAACCCGGAAATTATTGAATCCTCTGAAAACCACCGTGACACCTCATGCCAATGAAGAGAATACCACCTTGTTTTCAAGGATTATGAAGCTGACGAGCAGCTAGCACGTTTAATCTGATCTGAAATGTCGACACAGTTACTAAATCTGCTGCAATTAAGTGATCCGATGTTGCCGATAGGCGGTTATGCACATTCCTCCGGTTTGGAGACCTATGTTCAGGCTGGCTTGGTGAAAGACCCTGCGACCGCACGAGAGTTCGTAATGCAGATGCTGTCGAAAAACCTGAAATATGGGGATGCGGCTTTTGCTTCACTTGCTTATGAAGTTGCGGCTAAGCATGATCGGGAAGAATTGTTACGTCTGGATGATGAATGTACTGCCCTTAAAATGCCCAGGGAAATTCGTGAAGCCAGCCATAAATTGGGCAACCGTCTGATGAAGGTTTTTCAGCCATTGTTAAAAATGGAGATTACAGAAGTTTATCAGGCGCATATCAAGGAAGGAAAAGCTTTTGGACACTACGCTATCACATATGGATTGTTTGCGTTTGGACTTGGAATTGGCAAGAAAGAAATGCTAACCGGTTTTTTTTACAATGCGTGTGCAGGATTTGTAACCAATATCGTGAAAATGGTTCCTCTTGGCCAGCAGGACGGACAGGAGTTACTATTCTCCCTGCTGCCCGTTTTGGACCAGCTTGCGGAAGACTGTATGCAGCCCGACGGCGACTTGGTTGGCCTTTGCTGTCCCGGTTTCGACATCCGTTCCATTCAACATGAAAGCTTATATTCAAGGCTTTACATGTCCTAATATTCTAACCCCGCATTTAGTAATGCATCAATGATTATGGAAAGAAACTACATTAAGATCGGGGTAGCTGGCCCGGTAGGATCGGGGAAAACAGCCCTGATCGAAAGACTTACCCGACAAATGGCCGAAAATTACAGCGTCGGCGTAATCACCAATGATATTTATACCAAAGAGGATGCTGCTTTTTTGACCCAAAACAGCCTGCTGCCTGCCGACAGGATCATAGGCGTGGAAACGGGCGGTTGCCCGCACACTGCCATACGCGAAGATGCGAGCATGAACCTGGAAGCAGTGGAAGAAATGGCCAGTCGGTTCCCCGAAATTGAGATTGTGTTCATCGAAAGCGGGGGCGATAACCTTTCGGCCACATTCAGCCCCGACCTGGCCGATGTCAGTATTTTTGTAATTGATGTGGCCGAGGGCGATAAAATTCCCAGAAAAGGTGGCCCGGGTATCACCAGAAGTGATTTGCTGGTCATCAACAAGATAGACCTTGCGCCGTATGTACATGCCAACCTGGAAGTAATGGAACAGGATTCAAGGCGAATGAGAAATGGGCGACCGTTTGTTTTTACCAATTTAATGACCTTGCAGGGACTGGACCTGGTGATTGACTGGATCAAAAAGTATGCATTGCTGGAAGAATTGCAAGAGCCGCAACTATTACGATGATCGCCTCGCTGCACATTCAGGTGGCTTCGCGGGGCGAGCGGGCTTATCTGAGGAAGGCTTACTTTTCACCACCATTCAAACTCGCCGATATCACTGAAAATAAGAACGGCAAATTTTTGCACGTCATGCAGATGAGTTCTTCACCGGGAATTTTGGATGGTGACCGGTACCAGGTCAACGTGGAGGTGGGTGACCGCTGCCATTTGCAGCTTCATACGCAGTCTTATCAGAGGCTTTTTAAAATGAAAACCGGCGCCAGCCAGCATATGGAGGTTCATGTAGGAAAGGGGGCCTCTTTCATTTATTTGCCCCATCCCTGTGTCCCACAAGAAGATTCCGATTTTTCGGCTGTCAATAAAATATACCTGTCAACTGGTTCCGTGCTGGTCTGGGGAGAAATTATCACTTGCGGCCGAAAGCTGAATGGAGAGATATTTCGCTTTTCAAGATACCATTCCCGTACCGAGATTTTTTTAGATAACAGGCTTATTATCAAGGAAAATCTAAGGTTGCTACCTGGCTCTGAATGTATGGAAGGTACTGGTATGCTGGAAGGCTTCACACATCAGGCGAGTTTGGTGTATCAGGCCGAATGCAAACCAGCGGATCATCTGCTAGCGGTGGCCTCCGCTTTTCTGGCAACGCAGGAGGATATTATTTTCGGCATCACCTCGGGTGCCGGTACCAGCATTCTATTGAGGATCCTGGGCTTTAAATCGGAACAATTATTTTTTTGTCTAAAAGAGATATCTGATATTTTAACAGAAACCAAGTAACCCATGGAGAGTGAATTACAGGTTTTGCTGGTGGCGACGATCACGGTTGCCTGCCTGCATACTTTCAGCGGCCCGGACCATTATGTGCCTTTTATCGCTTTGGCCAAAGCCAGAAACTGGTCGTTTGTGAAAACTATTTGCTGGACGGTCGTTTGCGGGTGCGGACATGTTTGGAGTTCGGTTCTGCTGGCACTGGGAGGCGCGGCAATTGGCTGGTCATTGAACGAGGTCGAATTTTTTGAAAATATGCGTGGCGGGTTGGCGGGCTGGATGCTTCTGGGTTTTGGAATTTTATACAGTATCTGGGGCATTTTGAATGCATTTCGAAACAAAGCCCACAAGCATTTCGAGCTTGGCGATGAGGGCGAAATGTATGTATTTGAGCACAAGCATGGTGCTGCGGTACAAGTCCGTGAAAAACATAAAGTCACTCCTTGGGTCATGTTCATCATATTTTTGCTGGGGCCGTGCGAGCCCATGATCCCGCTGCTGTATTTCCCCGCCGCCCAGCATTCGGTAGCGGGCATGTGGATGATGATTGGGATTTACACGCTGGTCACTTTGCTTACTATGGTGGTGATGGTCATCCTGGGTTTGCGGGGCGCTTCTTTATTTCAAACCGGTTGGGCGGAAAAGTACATGCACGCCCTGGCTGGCGCTACCATTACCATTTGCGGAGCCGGAATGGTGTTCCTGGGCTGGTAGGCTGAGGGCCGTTTTGTGAAATGGTCAAATATTAAAATTTCAATTAATAAAAGTATAATTTGACAAAAGGCTGTTTTACTACGAAACGTTACGAATAGTATCCACTATCTAAATTTTTCAGCCTATTGGAAAAGTTTACTCCCAATCATGATTCGGAGCTTTCTTCTGAATGGAACATCTGGCATTGTTTCAAACAGGGAAATCACCAGGCTTTCGAGACACTATATAAAGACTACTTCAAAATCCTCAACAACTATGGTTCCCGCCTGACTTCCGACAGTCAGTTACTGGAAGATGCCATTCATGATGTTTTTATCGATCTGTGGAGGCGAAAGGAATACCTGGCTGACGTGGAGAACATCCGGTTTTACCTTTTCAGGGCGCTCAGGAACCGGATTATCAGAAACGGGAAAAATATCTTTGAAAATAAAGAGGACATTGACAAGTTTTTGGATTACCTGGTTTCACTTTCTTATGAAGACCAGTCGATTGACTCTGAGCGGATGCGTGATAAAACGGCGCGCATTCAAAACGCCATCGCCAACCTGTCGGAACGGCAGAGAGAAGTAATCAACCTTCGGTTTTACCATGCGCTGAGTTTGGATGAAATCTCCATTCTGATGGGGCTGTCCAAACAGTGTGTGAGCAACCTTTTATTCAAATCCTATGCCGTTTTGCGCCTAAAATTGAAAGAGCTTTCCATGCTATCTACCCTCACATCTTTGCTGGTAAGTCAATGCTGAGCAGGCAGGCAAGAATTTTTTTTTCAAGAAATATGATAATAGTAGGTTAGTTTCCGAAGATCTGGTACCTATTATGTAGGGCATAAGGTATTCCTCCCTAAAAATGAAAGACGATAATTTTGGTTGTGAGAGTCTTCTGAACGATGATTCCTTTATTAACTGGGTTTTGTATGGCAAAGATTCCTTTGTATGGGAGGAGTTTGTCCTACTGAATCCCGAGCATAAGGATACGATTATCAGAGCGTCCCAGATCATTAAAGAGTTGCATGAGGCAGAAAAAATCACACCTTCTTCGGCAGACGAGAACAAAGTGTGGACGCGCATCACGACGACACTGGAAGCGGAAAGCCAGGAGGTAAATGCATCCGACCCGGCTGAGGGGCGCCCGGCCGAGGGGCGATATCGAAAATATAAACTGGTAGTAAGTGCTGCTTTTTTGGTTTTAATGCTATTTGGCGTTTGGCACTTTTATATTTCAAAAAACCAAATTACCTACCGCGAGCTGGTCACACATGCCGGAAACGTTCAGGAGTTGAAGGAATATATTAATTCCGGTGAATTGCCATTAAAAGTCAAATTGCCCGATGGCAGCGTTGTGACACTGAGCAAGAACAGTAAATTAAGCTACCCCAAACAGTTTGAAAAGCAAAAACGCGTCGTTTTGATGAGCGGGGATGCTTTTTTTGAGGTTACCAAGGATCCTTTCCGGCCGTTTTTTGTCTATGCCAATGAAACCATTACGAAAGTGTTAGGAACGAGCTTCCGGATCACCGCTTTTGACGATGAGAAAAAGGTGACGGTGAACGTTCGGACCGGCCGGGTATCTGTCTATAAGCAGAGCCGGATCCAGACTGCCGATCCGGAAACAATGGGATTGGTATTATTGCCCAATCAGAAGGTCACCTTTGACCGGGAGAGTGAGAGTCTTGTAAAAAACCTCATTGAAATACCTGTTCCGATTGTCACGGTACCAGCTAATGAAAAGAAAACTTTTGACGAGGTACCTGTCTCCGAAATTTTCACACAGCTTGAAAAACGCTATGGGATCAGGATCATCTACGACCAGGAGCAGATATCAAAATGCATTGTCTCCATGGCACTGCAAAATGAATCGCTGTACGATAATCTGGATGTGATCTGTAAAACAATCGGGGGAAGCTATAAAGAGGTGGATGCCCAGATTGTCATAGAATCCCAGGGCTGTCAATAGCAAACACCGGCCTGTCGACGGCAACAATTGGAAAGTGGCAGCTTCCGACGGTGATGCAATTGGATAAATCATAAACAAACAAAAAATATTTTAAAACCGAAGGTTAGTTTTAAATAGGGCTCGTACCTATATAATTATCACGCTGACATCGAAATAGCCAATGAAATGCAGTAGGTGCCATCACGCCACATCCCAGCCGGTGCGGACATTGAAGAAGACTGCCCACATCTTTTAATCAAATCAAAACATTAGGATTATGGCTATTTTTATTCTCAGTAAAGTTTTAAAAGCAACGACGATGATGGCAAAACAACTCCTGTTTGCTGTGCTACTGACGGGTTTGAGTTATGCATCACCTACATTGTCACAAGAGCTGCTTAAAGAACGTATATCTATATCCGTTAAGAACGGCACGTTGAAATCCATTTTACGGGATATCGAAAAACAAGTCGATGTATCCTTTTCATATCAGAAAAATGTAATTGCTTCGGAGGAAAAAATTTCAATTGAGGTCAAAAATGAATCGCTGGACGATCTGCTGAACCGAGTGCTTATCCCGAGAAATATTAATTACCAGGTGGTCAAAACAAATCAGGTTGTATTGACGAAAATAGTGGTTAACTCAAAGGACCCCACCGGTGCGCTAAACCTGATGAGCACGCCAGAAATATTGGAAAAGCAAATAGCGGGAAAGGTGACAGATGAAAAAGGAGAAGGGCTGCCCGGGGTAAGCATTGTGGTAAAAGGATCGCAAAAAGGAACTACCACGGAGAGCAACGGTACTTACCGCCTTGCCATTCCGGACGAACAGTCTGTGCTGATATTCTCTTTTGTCGGTTACCTGTCCGAGGAAAAAGTAGTGGGCGACCAGTCCATCATGAATGTGGTTTTGAAAGTGGACAACAAAGCACTGGATGAAGTAGTAGTAACTGCTTTTGGCCAAAAACAGCGTAAAGAAGCAGTGGTAGGAGCAGTGACCACGATACGTCCGTCGGATCTGAAAATACCTGCCAGCAACCTCACCACGGCGATCGCCGGAAGGCTTTCGGGGGTAATAGGCTACCAGCGCAGCGGGGAACCGGGTGTTGACAATGCCACTTTTTTCATTCGGGGCATTACCACTTTTGGTACCAATAATTCGCCGCTGATCCTGGTGGACAATGTGGAACTTACCGTGACGGACCTGGCCCGTTTGCAGCCAGATGACATTGAGAGTTTTTCCATACTCAAAGATGCGAGTGCTACCGCGTTGTACGGTGCCCGAGGTGCCAACGGGGTGGTTTATGTGACCACCAAGCAAGGAAAAGCAGGAAAGGCGAAAATCAATTTCCGTATCGAGAATTCAGTTTCAATGCCGACGCAGAATGTGGAACTGGCGGATCCGATCACGTATATGAAACTGTATAATGAGGCGCAGCTGACGCGTGATCCGCTGGCGCCGATCAAATATTCTCAGAACCAGATCGATAATACGCTCACCGGCGGCAATCCTTACGTTTATCCCGCAACGGATTGGCGGAAGGCGCTTTTTAAAAGATACACCCAGAACAGACGGGGCAACCTGAGCGTGTCGGGTGGGGGAGAAGTTGCGCAGTACTATGTGGCCACTTCATTCAGCAATGACAATGGGATCATGAAGGTGGATAAAATGAATAACTTCAATAACAATGTGAGGCTTAACAATTACTCGGTCCGCTCGAATGTGAATATCAATCTGAGCCCGTCCACTCAGCTGATTGTCAGGTTGTACGGGAATTTCGATGATTATAATGGGCCAATCGACGGGGGTTCCGGGATATACCAGAAGGCACTGAAAACTAGTCCGACTTCTTATCCTGCTTTTTATGCACCTGATAAGGACAATGAGGCAACGGATCACATTCTGTTCGGGAATTTTGACCAGGGACAGTACCTGAACCCTTATGCGGATATGGTCAAAGGCTACAAACAATATTCCCGCTCAAAAATGCTGACACAGCTGGAACTGACCCAAAAGCTGGATTTTCTGACCAAAGGACTTAGCGTGAGGGGACTGGCGAACATTAACCGATATTCCTATTTTGATGTTACCCGGGCTTACAATCCTTATTTTTATCGCGCAGGTTCCTATGACAAGCAAACGGACACATATAGGCTGAACTGGCTCAACCAGCAGACGGGCCAGTTCTTTTCCGAGCCAGCCACTGAGTACCTCAACTATAAGCCAGGCAGTAAAGATCTGGAAACATTTCTCTATCTGCAGGGAACAGCCGATTACACGCGGGTTTTCAAGGAAGTACATTCCCTGAACGCCACCATTGTTACCACTTTACAGCAGAGCCTGAAAAACAATTCCAGCCAGCCAACGCTGCAGCTTTCGCTTCCCAGCCGCAACACCGGTATTTCAGGAAGGCTTTCCTATTCATTTGACAACCGATATTTCGCGGAGTTCAACTTTGGCTATAATGGCTCTGAACGCTTTTATAAGACCAAGCAATTCGGGTTTTTTCCGACCATCGGCGGGGCATGGGTTATTTCCAATGAAAGTTTCTGGAAACCACTCGAAAACGTAGTGAACAAGCTGAAAGTAAGAGGTTCCTTCGGGCTAGTGGGCAATGACGCGATCGGCAGCGCTTCTGATCGGTTCTTTTTCCTTTCCGAGGTTAATCTCAATGACAGTGATCGTGGCTCCTACTTTGGCTTTAATTCCAACATCTACCGCGACGGGGTTTCAATCCGCAGATATGAAAATAAGGAAATCACCTGGGAAACGTCGCATCAAACCAACCTGGGGCTGGAATTCTCTATCATGCAAAAGCTGAACGTGATAGCCGAGATCTACAAGCAAAGACGCTCGAATATCCTGATGACACGGGCGTCCATTCCTACTACCACCGGCCTTTCCGTAACCCCCCAGGCCAATGTGGGGGAGGCCAAATCGAAAGGATTTGACCTGGCCGTAGACTTTAATCAAAATTTCAGCAACGGTGCATGGCTGATCGCCAGAGGTAACCTTACGATGGCACGGGGAATCTACTCGGTTTATGAAGAGCCGGACTATAAAGACCGCTACTTGTCCAATGTGGGACAATCCATTACACAGCCAAGAGGGCTGATAGCCGAGCGGCTTTTTATCGATGAAAATGATGTTAAAAATTCTCCCCGCCAGAATTTCGGCCTCTATGGTGCAGGGGACCTGAAATACAGGGATATCAATCGCGACGGGCAGATCACCAATGCTGACTATGTACCTATCGGACATCCCGAAACACCGGAAATTACCTATGGTTTTGGTCTGTCGGCGGGCCGCAACCAGTTTGATTTCTCCGTGTTTTTTCAGGGTTTGGGAAGGGAATCGTTTTTTATCAACCCGGTGGCAACGGCGCCGTTTGTCAACTACCCGTATGACAACAATGGGAGTACAGCTTTGTATCCTACGAATTTAATCGGTGAAAACGCACTTTTGAAGGCTTTTGCGGATAGCCACTGGTCGGAAGAAAACCAGGATATATATGCTGTCTGGCCTCGTTTATCAACCACGGTCAACAATAACAATTCTCAGAGAAGTACCTGGTACATGCGGGATGGCTCTTTTTTGAGGCTAAAAACACTGGAAGTAGGTTATACCATAAAAGGGAAATTACTCGAAACCCTCAAAATCACCAACCTGCGCGTGTATTTCAGCGGTACCAACCTGCTTACTTTCAGCAAGTTTAAATTATGGGACCCTGAAATGGGTGGAAACGGCCTTGGCTATCCCGTCCAGAAAGTTTTTAACATTGGTTTGAACATGAATTTCTAAGCCTCACAAAATGAAACTAGTATACGCAAAATATTACGTGCCGGCATTATTGCTGATCCTTCTGGCAGGCTGCAAAAAATACCTGGATATTGTTCCGGACAATGTAGCTACCATCGACAATGCGTTCAAGATGAGGGTAGATGCAGAAAAGTATCTTTTCACCTGCTATAACAATTTACCCCTTTTTGGTGCGGAAGCTGCCGATCCGGGCTTTCTGACCGGTGATGAATTCGCCACTGTTTATCCGCCGCAAGGTGACATCAATACTGCTTTTTACCGCATAGCCCGGGGTGAACAGAATATTGTGGCGCCGATTGGCAATTACTGGGACTATAAATTCTTTCAGGCCATCAGGGAATGCAATATTTTCCTGGAAAATGTGGACAAGGTCAGGGATCTGAATGTTCTGGAAAAGAAGCGCTGGGTGGCAGAAGTGAAGTTTCTGAAAGCCTACTACCATTATTACCTGCTGCGCATGTACGGGCCTATTCCCATCATTAAAACAAACCTGCCCATTTCGGCTTCCATTGAAGAGGTGAAAGTCTCCCGCCAGCACGTGGATTCGGTCTTCAATTATACGGTAAGCCTAATAGATGAGGCCATTGTGGATTTGCCGGATGTGCTCCCTATTGAGTTTGCCGAACTCGGCAGGATCACGAAGAGTATCGCGATGTCTGTCAAAGCCGAGGTGCTGGTGACCGCTGCCAGTCCGCTCTATAATGGCAACCCGAACTATGCAAACTTCAAAAACAAGAATGGAGATGCCCTTTTCAGTACCAGCGCCAGTCCCGAGAAATGGCAAAAAGCCAAAGATGCCTGTAAAGCGGCGGTCGATGCCTGTACTGCCAATGGCAATAAATTATATGAATTTGTACCCAGGTCGGTGTCCACAAGGGTTTCGGATTCAACACAACGTTTAATGAGTATCCGCGCCGCGGTGACCGACAAATGGAACTCAGAGTTAATCTGGGGCGCATCCAATTCTACCGGAGGCGGCAGCCGGGGATTTCAGTCCTTGTCCCAGGCCAGGCTCAGTCCCTTCACCGGTACTATTCCTAATGAGAGCATTGGTTCCATGTTGGCCCCGCCTATTCACATTGCCGAAATGTTTTACAGCAACAACGGCGTACCTATCGAAGAGGATAAAAATTACCCTTATGCCAGACGTTTTACGGCTTTACGACAGGCCGTTGCGAGCGAACGTTACTATATCAAAGAGGGCTACACCACTGTACAACTCAATTTCGACAGGGAGCCGCGCTTTTACGCAGATCTGGGTTTTGATGGGGGAATCTGGTTTGGTCAGGGGAAAAATGATGATAATAATACCTGGGTACTCGAAGGAAAACTGGGGCAGACCGGCGGAAGGCAGGGTGCATCGCTGTACTCCGTGACCGGATACTGGCCCAAAAAACTGGCCAACTACAACAATGCCATTAACGATCCGGCACAGCAGTACAGTGTGGAGAATTATCCATTTCCAATCATGAGACTGGCCGACCTGTATTTGTTGTATGCCGAAGCATTGAACGAAACCACCGGACCAGATGCGGAGGTGTACCGCTGGCTGGACATGGTCAGGAAACGGGCAGGGTTGAAAGGAGTCGTCGAATCGTGGACCAAGTATTCCAGCAGGCCATCCAAGGTTGCAACCAAAGAAGGGCTCAGGGAAATTATTCAGCGCGAAAGGCTCATCGAGCTGGTTTTTGAAAGCAAGCGTTTCTGGGACCTGAGAAGATGGAAGGTGGCCGAAAATTATCTCCAGCGGTCTATCAATGGTTGGGATATCACCCAACGGGAAGCCGTCAACTATTACAGGGTGAGGCCCATATTTAGCAGTAGTTTCAGTTTAAAGGATTACTTCTGGCCCATTTCAGAAAACTCTTTGATCGTTAATCCCAATTTGGTCCAAAATCCTGGCTGGTAAACATATACACCAATATGAAAAAGATAAAAATAATATTTACCCTTTTGTGGTTGGTAGGGCTTACGACATTGTTTTCCTGTGCGGACATGGATGATATCCGCAAGCCTTTGGGAACGGATGCCGAAAAGCCGGGCGTAGTGAGCAATATTTCGGTCGTCAATTTTCCGGGAGGCGCTACCATTACCTATTCGCTGCCGAAAGACGAGGACCTGGAATATGTATTGGCGAGTTATGCGATCGACAAGGGCAGCGCGAAATTGAGTGAGGCCAAGGCTTCTCATTTTACCAATAAAATTACGGTTGAAGGATTTTCCGATGCCGGGGATTTCGAGGTTACATTATATGCCATAGACCGCAGCTCCAACAAGTCGGAACCGGTAATCGTGAAAGTCGCTCCGCAGTCGCCCCCCTTGCGGACTGTTTATAAATCATTGCAATTGGGTGTCGATTTTGGCGGGCTCAATGTCGTTTTCAACAATCCTACGGAGGCAAAACTGGCTATCGTGGTCATTACAAAAGACAACAATGGCGACTTTATCCCGGTGGAAACCCTTTACACCCAGGTCAAAAGCGGTTCGTTTGCGGCCCGGGGCTTCGATACGCTGAGCAGGACTTTCGGCGTATACATCCGTGACCGTTGGAACAATTATTCCGATACAACATTTAAGGAGGTGGCGCCACTGTTTGAAAAGGAACTGGACAAGACCAGGTTCCAGGAATACCGGCTGCCAACCGACGAAGAGAGCGGATATGGGTGGAATATGCCTTACATCTGGGATGAAAAACACACTGAGCCGGGTTTCCATACGATTCCGCTTTCTGATAGGGAAATGCCTATTCATTTCACATTTGACCTGGGCGTGACTGCCAAGCTGAGCCGCTTTAAACTCTGGCAAAGAGAGGGTGACTGGTTTTATAAACATGGCAATCCGCGCAAGTGGGCTATGTATGGAAGCGAAAAAGCACCGAATGCGGACGGCAGTTTTACCGGCTGGACCAAGCTTATGGACTGTGAGTCAGTCAAACCTTCCGGCAGTCCTTATGGGGTCAATACGGGTGACGATATCGCCTATATGTCAGCTGGGGAAGAGTTTGTTTTTCCGCTTTCCGCGCCAAGGGTACGCTATATCCGGATGCAGATTTTCCAGAACTGGTCGGATACCAAGTTTGTCCATTTTACAGAAATTTCCTTTTGGGGGGACACTAAATAATTCAAAAACTGAACCATTATGAGCATTAGATATAGACTGGCGGGGTGTTTGTTTTTTTTCGCCGCTTTCGTGGCCTGCACGGATTGGGACGATTTTAAAAAATACCAGGCAGGGGGGGAAATCGTTTATCCGGGAAAGGGGGATACGGTTTTGATCGCATCGGGAAGAGACCGTATGCAGCTGTTATGGGTACTGAGTGCCGACCCGCGTGTTACGAAATATAAATTGTACTGGAACAACAGGGCCGATTCCCTGGAAGCGCCTGTGCCTGCCGATGTGATCGGGGATACCATGAAAGTGATGATAGAGCCGCTTCCTGAGGGTTCCTATAACTTTGAAATGTTTTCTATGGACGCGCTGGGTAACATATCTGTTCCTTTACGGTTCAATGGCAGAACATTTGGGACAAATTATGAAATGGGGCTGCTTAACAGAAGTATTGGTGCCACCTCCTACGACGATAGTCTTAAAATACTGGAAGTACAGTGGAACGAGCCGGATACCGTCAACGTCAGCACGGAGCTGAAATACATCGGGATAGACTCAAAAACAAAGTCCGTTATGGTTGGCCCGGCAGCATCTGCCAGCCATGTGAAAGATTGGAAACCGGGGACAATTCTCAGCTACCGGTCATCATTCAAACCGGACCGAAAAGCAATCGACGTGTTTATCACTACAAAATACGATACGCTTTCGGTTAACCTGAAATAGTTTCGGCACGGGTGCCTCATTTGAAGCCATTTTGCCATTATACTTCAATAAAGTCTCTTAAATAATTGGCTTTCTTGGTGCTGCCGAAGTAAGCTTTCCTTCCAGGGCCAGTTTTTCAAAGGTCTGAAGGTGTTCTACCGACTTTTCAAAACGGATTTATAAAGATTTTCCGTTTATGGCTCATCAGAAGTCTTCAAGGGGAAATTAGCTATGTTCGCGAAAGATTCAATCTAAGGTGGCTAGCCATGATCCAGTGTTTTAAATAGCAGATCGGACAAAAAACCGGCAGTAAAGGTCTTCTGGTCGCCTCCGTTACTGTCGGTAAGCCCTAGGAGATAGTTGCAGAAAAACTGCTGATAATGCGATGTTTCGATTAGCGTACCGCTCAGTGATCTTGGAAATTGGTACGCGGGGTTATATTCGCTGACCACCTCCGTGATTTTTCCACATAGGTCTTTGGGTTCAAGTTTGAAATTGCAATGAGACTATCCGCCGGGCGTGGGGAATATAAGAAGACCAAGCTCAAAATTGAAGAGTCGAAACTGGCCCGGATGCAAAAGCGGGTCGACCTGCAAATGAAGGTAAGGCAATATCATAATCATTTGATTACTCTGAGAGAAAAGGCTTGATAGGTGGATTCAAAGCAAAGACCAGTTGTGGCGTCTATAAGGTAAGTCGGCACGCCCAACGGCGGTTGTTTCTACTGACATTTGAAGTGTGAAATTCTTAAACGGCGCCACAAAGATGTCGGATTTGCATTGACATTTATATATTGGTATATTTGGATATTGTAATATACTAATACGTTAAAATAATGGTAAATGAATAGTCCTTTGCATCTCTATAAAGCTGAATTTTTTAAGACGCTGGGGCATCCGCTTCGGCTGGCCATCCTTGATTCCCTGCGGGACGGACCTTTATCAGTGACAGAATTACAAGCAATGGTTCAAGTTGACCAATCGATCCTTTCACAGCATCTGGCCAAATTAAGGTCGTTTAAGTTTGTGACGGCCAGAAGAGAGAAGACAACAATATTTTATCATGTACACGATACGGATGTGTATATCTTTTTAGACCTGGCAAAAGGCATTTATAGCAGGCAACTGCAGCTCTCGCAAGACATATTAAACCAGCTTAATATCACTGAACCTGCCTGACCAGTTTTAAATGCCAACAAGACAATGCTGCTATAATCAGGGCTGACAATTGAGCACTTCATGGAAAATAACTTTTTTGCGACTGAGTTAAGCACAGCTCCTTTTAATGAACAGCAGACGCTTCACACGTTAAAGCACTTTTTGCCTGCCCAGGCACCGCTTAAAGACTTTATACATCACAATACTTTGCATGCCTTTCAGGATATGAAATTTGAGGACGCGCTTGTTCGTGCTTCAAAAATATTCGGGTATTCCGTCTACCTCACTTTGGACGAATATCGGGCCATATATAGTTCGGGGCGAATTAGTAATGCTATTCTTGAAAAGTCGATAACTGAAAGACATGGGATGTCGGCTGTAGAAGACTGGCGAGAAAAAATGCTGAACAAGCCCTATGATACTTACAACTATCCAAGGATCGGCGCACTGCGTTCAAACTGGAAGAGACAATATCACATTGACCTGGATTCACTTATACATCCAATTTTGTTTCGCATCCTGTGCTGTTACCTTGACCAGGGAATTTCGCTGTGGAAATTCCCTGTCTCTGAAAAAGGTTTTCTCGCATCCCTGCGTGAAATGGAGCAAAATGGGTTTTCAAGTTTTTTCAAAAGTGAGCGGGCTGCACGCCTGCTGATGGAGGAAGACTGTGGAATCACTGATTTGTTAAAAATAGTTGTTGGTGACCCAGGCCTGTTTAAACAATATCTTTTTGACCAGCAGTTTGCGCATCCGGGATGGTCAGGTATGGTGTCAGTAATAGAAGACAGCCCGGAAAGCCTGGTGTATCCAAGGCAGATATCACTTAGGGAGCTCATATTTTTTGAGCTTTTGATGGAAGTTGACGCCCTTGATAACCAGTTCAAAGAGAATTGGCTACCATTGAGTAGAGGTCTGGTAAGAAAGCAGCCTGACCTTTTTGCCGCAGTAGAGCAAACCGAACTGGATCAGGTACTGGCTATCTGGCAGCAAGCATTTGAATGGACATATTATGATCAGGTACTTGCAGGGTTGAAGCAGCAAAAAGAAAAACCAGAAAGCATAAAAACCACATCATTCCAGGCCTTTTTTTGCCTGGACGACCGGGAAGGTTCATTCCGGCGTTATGTAGAGCAACTCGATCCGGATTGCCAGACCTATGGTACCCCTGGCTTTTTTGGCGTTGAATTCTATTTTCAGCCCCATCAAAGTTCACTCTACACCAAACAGTGTCCTGCGCCGAGCAATCCCAAACATTTGATTAAAGAGGTAGGGTATTTTGGACGGCAAGAAAAAGATTTGCATTTTTTTAAGCCTACTAATTCTTTGTTCCGCGGTTGGATTATATCTCAAACACTGGGGTTTTGGGCGGGTTTTCGATTGTTCCTAAATGTATTCAGCCCCTGGTTCAGGATGGCAACGACTACTTCGTTTAGCGAAATAGACAAGACTTCCTGGCTCAGTATCGAAAATATCCCGTCTTTTTCAAAAGAATATGGCTTGCAGGTCGGCTACACGGTCGAAGAGATGGCCAATCGGGTAGAAAGCCTTTTGATAAGCATTGGCCTGATAGATGACTTCGCCTCCATGATCTATGTTATAGGCCATGGTTCGAGCAGTGTTAACAACACGCACTATGCTGCCTATGATTGCGGGGCCTGCTCAGGTAAGCCGGGAGCCGTTAATGCCAGGGTCTTCGCTTTTATGGCCAATCATTGGGGAGTACGTGAATTATTAACATCGAGGGGCATCCTCATTCCGGATCAAACCCAGTTTGTGGCCGCCCTTCACGATACCACCAGGGACGATATTATTTTTTTTAGTGAAGAGTTGCTCTCATTGGCCAACCTGATTAAGCATCGGAAGTACTGGAATATTTTCAGCCAAGCACTCGACCTAAACGCAAAAGAACGGTCACGCCGGTTTGAGCTTATTAATACGAAGGAAAGTGCCCGAAAAGTCCACCGTAAGGTCCGTGCAAGATCTGTGTCGCTATTCGAGACACGTCCTGAGTTAAACCACGCTACAAATGCAATCTGCATTATCGGGCATAGAAACTTGTCAAAGGGTTTATTTCTGGACAGGCGTCTGTTTATGAATTCTTATGATTACAGTCAGGATCCGGAGGGGAAATTTTTGTACCCCATCCTAAATGCTGCTGCGCCGGTTTGCGGGGGGATCAACCTGGAATATTATTTCTCGAGAATGGACAACGAGAAGCTCGGGGCCGGCAGTAAACTCCCACACAATGTAATGGGGCTTTTCGGGGTCGCTAATGGCATTGATGGTGATTTACGACCGGGACTACCCAGTCAAATGATTGAGGTCCATGACCCTGTCCGTCTATTGATGGTCGTTGAACATTTCCCGGAGGTGGTTTTAAAAGTAATTCAGCAAACCGACAAACTGTTTGAATGGTTTGCAAATGGCTGGATCCATTTGGTTGTAATAAACCCACATTCAAAGCAACAATCGCGGTTGGTTAACGGACAGTTTATGGAATATCACCCTTGTGATCAGAGCCTTGAAACAATTTCTGATATCGCCCCGCTTTTGGAATCTGGCCAGGAAAACTTTCCAGTCTATCTTATTTCTTAAAACCAAACGATGCAAGCATATCTTCAATGGTTCCTTTGGCTCCCACTATCAGGTTTTATTACAAGCCTGTTCATACCTCCAAAAAAAGAAAGGCTTATATCGTCTATTGCCTTTTTTACTATTGGGCTACATCTTTTGGGTACATTGGTTTTTACTGCCGTGTGGGGATTGTCAGGTTTTCCAACACTGAGCCTGAAAGATGCAGTGCTTTTCGGATCTGTTGGCTATGAATATTATCTGGATTTTGTATTTGATAAGATAACAGCCGTATATCTTTTGACCGGATCGTTCCTGTCATTACTGGTAGTCAAGTACAGCAGGTACTACCTGCATCGGGAGGAAGGTTTTAAGCGATTCTTTTGCACGGTCCTGTTCTTCTATTTTGGCTATAACACCACCATATTTTCAGGAAACTTCGAGACGCTTTTCATGGGTTGGGAAATCTTGGGCATGTCTTCTTTCCTTTTAATCGCATTTTACAGAAAACGGTACTTACCTGTGAAAAATGCAGTCAAGGTGTTCTCGGTCTACCGAATGGGTGACGTAGGCATCTTGCTGGCGATGTGGATGAGCCACCACTTGTGGCAGGAGAATATCACTTTTGTGAAAATCGCTAATTACGAGCTGGTGCACGCTCAGCTGCAGGCACACGGCCTGACCGGTATTTTTATTTCCCTGATGATTTTGCTTGCCGCTGCCGTCAAGTCGGCACAACTGCCATTCTCCTCCTGGCTACCCAGGGCTATGGAAGGCCCAACGCCGTCTACTGCCATTTTTTATGGCTCCTTGTCTGTCCACATGGGTGTTTTTCTATTACTAAGAACGTTCCCGTTTTGGGGGCACCAGTTTTCTATACGGGTTCTCATTGGATTGTTGGGATTGACAACAAGTTTGATCACTACCGGGATTGCCAGAGTACAGTCGTCGGTAAAAAGCCAGATCGCATATGCTTCCATTTCACAAATCGGGATCATTTTTATGGAGGCGGCGGCTGGTTTTGAAAACCTTGCATTACTGCACTTTGCAGGTAATGCAATCCTGAGGACTTATCAACTTCTGGTCTCGCCCTCTGTGGTAAGCTACCTGATTCGTGAGCAGTTTTATCTTCGGGAAACAGGCAATCCCTTTTTTCAAAAACTGGTGCCAAAGAAAATTGTAACAGCCTTTTATATGCTATGCATGAAAGAATGGAAACTGGATTCACTCATGTACGACTTACTTTGGAACCCAATTAAATTCCTGGGACAAAAACTAAATTTTATCACAGTGAACCGGGTCATTGCTTTTTTCACCCCTATGTATTTGCTGGGGTTGCTGTTGACCTACAATCCCAATCATATTCCGGCCACACTTCGGCCATATCTGCCCGTAACAATATCTCTGATAGGCCTGATCATGGTATTTAAAGCTTTTTCGGAACGAAAAAATGTAAAATTAAGCTGGATCCTGGTGATCATGAATCACTTGTGGGTGGCCCTTGCGATATCATTTAATGAAGACTTTCCGTTTGGCCAAATCCATATTTATTTAAGCGGGATCATAGTTGCCGGAATTTCGGGGTATTTATGCCTTCGAAAGTTAAGAAAAACGGAAAAGCATGTGGGTTTGAGCCAGTTTCACGGCTACATTCAAAAGCATCCCGGTATTGCCGCCACATTTTTTCTTTCATGTCTGGGAATGGCCGGTTTCCCGGTCACGCCCACCTTTATTGGGGAAGACCTGATCTTTACACATATCCATGAAAATCAGGCTATCCTCGCATTTTTTGTTTCAACAGGTTTTGTGCTAAACGGCTTGACGGTTGTCAGGATCTATGCACGTGTTTTTCTTGGCCCTAATGTAAAATCACAGTATGAATTGACCTACAGATCATCATAAAATGTCTGGTATCTGCGTCATTTGAATTTAACGGCCATCGTCAGCATATCGGACTGCATTCCTGTTCCTGCATTCCTGTAAAAGTGCCCATAACGAACCTCTATAGACGCGAAATGCCTGATGCCCATGACGCCACCAGGAGGCGCGAGCCGGATACCAAGGCCGCCAAAATGGCTTTGAAAGGACGATAAATCATAATCGCTGGTGTAGTAGGTGGCATCCGGGCTATGCTGCTTGTAGGCCGCGAAGTATTTCACACCATTCTGACTGTTAAACCTGTAAAACGGGCTTAGAGACAAGAATGGCGTAATTTTGACCGGTGCTTCCAGGGAAACCGTATGAGCAGTCATTCCCCAGTTGTCTGCATAGAAACGATAAAAGCCACGCAGCACGACCCGGTCGCCTACAAAGTAACTTCCCCGAATACCGAGCGGTAATTTAAAACGGGAGCCAGGCAGTTTTTCGACTTTTTCTGATCCGTCTGTGAAGTATGTGCGGTGGAATGGCGTGCTAAGAAGCCCTTCCTGGTAGGTTGGTTCCGTAATAAAAAGCAACTGCAGACTTTTATTGACGACCTGAGAAAGAGCAATGGAGCCGTTATAGGTATTTCGGGGTTTATAATACAGGTTCGATTTATCACCCTCAGCGCCGGAGCTGTACCCGCTTGGTCGCAAATCAGAGGGCAATATCACCGTATAGGTATCCTGGAATGTGTTGGCTTTGAGCGTAATCTCCCGATTGTTGTCTTTAGAGGATTTGGAAAAATTGATTCCAAAACCCAGTGATTTGTAGTCATATTCTGTCGAGTAAGAGAATGTGGCGCCTTTGGTCGTATGGTTGGCATCGTTCTTCATATTCCAGGACAGGCTGGGGTAAATGTGCTTGTCTGTTCGAGAAGCCGAGGAAATGGTAAGCGGATCGATATTGTCCTGGGAAGCAGAAGAATAGAAATCAATATTTACTTCACCTGAAATGGTGTGGACCCGGTTTCGCCTGTCGGTTTTGCTGAGCCGAATCTCCAAGGAATTGGCAAAATCATAGAGTTTCTCGGTGCCAATGCCTCCCGTGATGGCGGAGTTGTTGCCATTTTGGCTATAATAGCCCGAGACAAAGTTGACCTCTTCAATTTTCAGTTTTTTGGGTTGATATCCGGTGGTGTCTGTGGATTGGGCCCGTGCTGATCCAAAAAAGCTTAAAAGCGCAGCTACGGTATATGTGATTTTTTTCATTGAATTCTGATAGTAGTAGGGTTAATTGCAGCCGCAACCGCCGCCGCTTTTGCCTCCGTTTGCTCCGGAAGCGCCTTCCCGGTACAGGTAAAAGCTTTGTTCAAATTTCTCGGATTTTCGGGCCGATAGTTCCATTTCGGAATCGTTGATACGGTTTTTCTGGTATTCCTTTACGGATACGCAAGAGGATAAAGTTGCCACGAAGACACTGATTAACACGACTTTTATTTTGACGTTGGGGTGCATACGTTTTAATGAATATGAATGTTTTTGGAAGAGAACAGCTTGTTTTGGTCATCTATGATGATGCAGGCTATGTCCTTCATCTGATTGATTAAATCGAGGCCGGTTTTGACTCCCAGGACTGTTACTGGTGTTGCCAGCGCATCGGATAGTTCTGCATTGGGGGAGAAAATGGTGACACTTTTGATCCCGGTCACCGGTAGCCCCGTTTTCGGGTTGATGGTGTGCGAATACCGGCGTCCGTCAATGGTTACAAATTTCTCGTAGCTACCCGAGGTCGCAATCGCCATATCGCTGATTTTCAGGTAGGAGAACGGTAAGTTCTTCGAGTCTGGGTCGGCGATACCGACGGTCCATTCTGCATTGCCGGGCTGCCTCCCCCAGGTAGTGAGGTCGCCCGATGCGTTTACTACCCCGGAAACGGCACCGGCCTGGCGCATCACGTTTTTCGCCATTTCTGCCGCATAGCCCTTTCCAATCCCGCCAAAGCCGATCCGCATGCCTTTTTCTTTCAGGAATACGGTGCTATCGGAGGCATTCAAGACAAGATTTTTATAATTGATCAGCCTTACCATCTGCCTGGCCAATGCCGGGGCTGGAAGCGAAGTCATACTCAGATCAAAGTTCCAGAGTGATTTGTCGATCGATCCATACGTGATGTCAAATGCACCCTGTGTCAGCTCCGAGATCCGGATCGAACGCGTGATCAGATCAAAAACCTCACGGTCTACCACAACCGGCTCCAACCCGGCGTGCTGATTGATCCTGTTGGTCTGGCTGTCGTCGCTGAACGTGGTAAACAGTTTCTCAATCCGCCGGATTTCGGTTATTCCCAGATCTATGAACCGCTCTGCTAAATGGGTGTTATCTGCCACTGCGCTTATTTCGAAGTGATTACCCATCAGTCGGACGGAGCGTTTGACAAGTATTTCTTTCATACTACTTACCGGAATGTGAACGTATATCCACGATGAAATCGCTCACAGACGGCTGATAGCCTTCCCATTCTTTCAATACTTTTCCCTTCGGATCAACGAGCACTGTAAGCGGAAAAATGCCCTTTTTGTTGTACTGCTCCGCGAGCTTTTCATTGAGCGCTATCTGATTTTTATCAAGCTGATTTTTCTTTTGTCTTGGAAAGTCAGCCCGCACCAGCACCAGGTTCTCTGCGGCGAAATCTGTGAATTGAGCAGAGCCAAAAACATCTTTTGTAAGCTTTACGCAGGGGCCGCACCAGTCAGAGCCTGAAAAATTCAGCAGGATCATTTTATGAGTGCTTTCGGCTTCCGCCTGGGCCTGTGAAAAATCTAATTTCCAGTTTAATGGCAATGTTGAAAGAATGGTCAATAGGGATGCGATAATCGTTTTCATGTTCTCTTCAATTAATAAATCACAACGGTGTTTCCGTCGGTTGCTGTTTTGTAGATGGTCAGGCCCGCGTTTCCGAAGGTGTTAAGGCCCGAGCCGGTGAGACTAAACCTTGCACCGTGCTCGGTGCAGTAGAATTCTGTTTTATTAAAAATGACTTTGTTCTTCGGCTCATGACTGCACGTCTGAGTGGCTGCCACCAACACGCCCGAGGAGGATTGAGCAGTCACAATACCGCTTTTGATCAGGTAGCCTCCGACTGTAAGCAATGCAGCATTAGCGGAAAGTGTCAGGTCTATTCTGAGCTTAACACCCGTAATGGCATTGAGTGCTTCTGTACTGATGGCAGCGGGAGATTTCAATTTCATCGACACATCGGTAGCGCCACCCAGGGAAGTGGTATCGGTCGCTGGTGTTTCGGAAGTTTGGTCCTGGACGCTTAGTGCTTCGACAAAAGTATCTTCTTCGCGAACACAGGAAGTCAGCAGCGCCACCAGGGCAGGGCCTTTGAATCCTATGGATTTTAAAAAATCAAGACGTGTCATCATCAATTAGTAGGGCGTTGAATTCTCTGATCAGTAATACGAATATGGTCGCCCAGTTGTTGCATTGATTTCGTTGCCTTGAAGTGACTTATATTTCGGTTTAGGTCGCAATATTTTTATTTGTTCTAAATACTGCTTTTGTGCAAAGAGAAAATGTGGCTTGCTTTTTTGATTTGATCCGATTTGACTAACCTATTTTTATATAACTATCTAATAAATAGATAGTTATATAAAAATTGATGGAATCATTAAAGCTGACGAAAGTCATATTTTTCTTTTTATTGTATTGGATGAGTTATATTTTTCAGTTAATTAAATTTTCACTTTTAATCGAAATTTAATCGGTATTCCTACTCGTTTTTCGGTGCAGGTCTCCTTTTCATTTTCAGACTGTCGGCCGGATACTGATTTTTCAATTGCTCCATCTGGGTTTGAGCCCAGCTGATCAACACCTGGCGTTGCGCATCAGTAAGATCGGCCCCCGAATGCAATCCAAGCCAGGTGTAGGAGGGAAGTGGCATTTTTTTCTCCTTCACCTCATCGATGATTTCATCGAATTTGTGATTTTGCACGGCGATCGGCATTCGGGTGAATGTCGAAAAATTCAATTCGCTTTTTCCTTCCTGGACATGGTGGTCGAGCCACCAGGCGGTGGGCTGGATACTGGCATACCAGGGATAATTTGTTTTATTGCTATGGCAGTCGTTACAGGCTACCGTCAGGATTTCATTTACGTCGGCAGGCACAACATATTTGGTGGACATCGCATTGCTCTGATCATCCGAAAGGTTCTGCTCGGGACGGATAAATTGGATGATGACCAGAGTGATTAACAGCGTAAAAAGAATTTTCTTGAACATGATCGGGGTTGTTTAGAGGTTTATGGGAAATGTATATTGGATTAGAAATCTGTGCTTTAGTTTAATAAGCATGCATTGGAATTTTGAAATGGAATCAGTCTTCAGATTTGTTTTTGAGTGACATTAATAACGAATAAGCTCCTTTTACTACCACTTGCCGTCCAGTCAGGTTTTCTTTGGCTGTTATTTCGGTAAACCCGTTCTCGGTAGTTCCCGACTGCACTTCGGTCATCGCATATTGACCTTTTGCCTTTGGTAAAAAAATGTATTCTCTGTTTTCAAAAGAGACAATGGCATCCTCAGGCAAGGTGATTGCATTTCTGGTTTCCAAATCGATCGTTGCATTCATAAAAGTTCCCGGGACCAGCGAAGGTTCATAGCGTTCAAAATGGCAGTGAACTTCCGCAGTACGTTCGGGCGACAGGTTCTTGCCGATCAGGATCACCTCACACCAATATCTCTTTTCAGGCTCGCTGTTGGAGTAGGCCATCAGCTTTTGCCCTATCCTTATGCCGGCCAGATCTTTTTCAAATACTTTGAGCGCCAGATGAATGTCGGAAGGGTTAATGAGCTCAAAGAGCACGTCGGTAGGTGATACGTACTTGCCGATATTTACATTGACCGATGAAACGTATCCATTGATGGGAGAATAAATGTTAATGCTTCTCGAAATTTGCTCGCCGGATAACTTTCCCGGATTAATGCCAATCAAACTAAGCTTCTCTTCAAGGGACCGGATCATTACCTGCTGGCTGCGGTATTCAGCTTCGGCCTGCTGCAAAATCTTGTCGCTGCTGGACTTATTTACATTCAGTTCTTGCTGGCGATTAAAGTCCCTTTCCAGATAGGTAAGCCTTGCTTTGCCGGTCAGGTAATCCTGCTGAAGCTGAATGTATTGCTGGTCTTCCATCACGGCCAGTACTTCTCCTTTTTTTACATGCGTGCCGGGTAGCAAGCGGGTTGTTTTCAGGTACCCGCCCAGGGGCACACTAATGGAAACGATATTCTGTGGCGGAACGTCAATTTTTCCATTCAGTTTCAGTATCGACGAAACGGCACGGGTTTGTGGTGTCCCTAATGCTATGGCCGCATTTTGAATCTGCTCGTTATTAAGGGTAGCCATGTTTTCGGCTCCCGGCTTTGATGTGGCGGGCGCCTCGGATTCTTCCTTGCCGGAGCAGCCCAGTAAGAGGCTGAGCATGCCCCAATAGATCAGGTATTTCAAGTTGTTTTGCATTAGTGTTCCAGGAAATAGTTTAGTTCAATGGCTTTGGAATTCAGGTTCAGTATCGCGTCCAGATACTGGCTGCGGATGCTGACAGCCTGATTGATTAACTGCGCCCATTCCAGATAGTTTATCCCTCCGTTTGTCAGTTGTTCGGTGGCGGACCGGGTTATCAGCGCCGCATTGGTTAGTGCGGTCGTTTCGTAATAGCTGACCGTCGCTGCAAACTTCTGGTACTCGCTGAATGTGCTCTGATACTGGCTCCTTAAAGCTTGCACACCGGCAGCGTAATTTTGGTCTGCAATTTGGCGGCCCACTTTGGAAGAGCTGATCCGCGCTTTCTGCGAACCGGCGAACAATGGTATTCCAACACCTACCTGCCCGGAATGAAACCTTTGGGAAGCATTGTAGGATTTATCGTCCGCGCCGGTTCCCCGCATACTCATGTTATTGTACCCTAATGTCAGCCCGGGTAAAAGTTTGCTTTTTTCGACGTCAATGGTGGCTGTGGCGATCTGTTGTTGCTGTTGTAGCAGCCTGGCTTTGGGATGAGCGGCGATCATTGCAGAATCCTGCATGGCAGGCATGCTGAATTTCAGCTCGGTAGGGGAGGGTTCTGCCGTTGCTGCATTGAGGAGCAGCTGGAATTGCAGCCTGGACAATTCCAGATCGGCTCGCAGCTCTTGCGCCTGAATTTTGATTTGCCCGAGCTGTGTTTGCGCGGATGCTTTTTCAAGAATGTTGGTCTCTCCACTAGTTAATCGTTGCTCGGCTTTTTTGTAAAAATCAGTGTAGAGACTATCAAGTGAGCGGAGCAGCCCCAACTTTTCCTGCTGGTATAAAAAAGTGTAGTAAACCTGGGCGACATTGCGGGTCAGCTCATTTTCCTTTACAGCCGCATAGAGCACACTGCCGGTAAGCTCTTGTTGCAACAGGTTCTTTTGCTTTGAATACACTACTGGCAAGCTGAATGATTGGGAGACATTGATCCGGGTATCTGTATAAAAGCTGTTAATCTGTCCGGCCTCCGCAGTGAAGCTGGTAGATGGAATGAACCTACTTGTTTTCAACAATGCTTTTTGATAATCAACCCGCAGTTTTTCACTTTTCAGCGTCTGGTTGTTGGCGATGGCCAGTTCAATTGCGGTTTTCAAATTGATTTTCTGCTGTGCCAGAGCAGGTATTGAACAAAGCACGAATGGAATCACTACCGCCAGTGACGGTTTTCTCAACCTGAAACCAATGCCATTTTCAAAAAACAAGTAGAGTACAGGCAGCACAAAGAGGGTCAGCAAAGTGGCAACCAACAGCCCTCCGATCACCACCGTGGCCAGCGGCCTTTGAACTTCTGCGCCTGCCCCATTACTGAAAGCCATAGGCAAAAAGCCAAGTGAAGCAACAAAGGCTGTCATCAAAACTGGCCGCAAACGGTGTTGGGTACCTTCCATAATGGCTTTGTGAATGTCAGTTTCGCCATCTTTTCGGATCCGGTTAAACTCTGCAACCAGTACGATCCCATTCAGAACAGCCACACCAAAAAGCGCTATAAACCCGATCCCCGCGCTGATGCTGAACGGCATCCCGCGCAAGGCCAGAAAGAAAATGCCGCCGATAGCAGAGAGCGGGATAGCCGAGTAAATCAGCAGTCCGTCTTTGACGGAATGGAAGGCGAAAAACAGCAGGATGAAAATCAAGATAAGAGAAATGGGGACTGCGATTGTCAGCCTTTGTTTGGCTGCGTTCAGATTTTCAAATGACCCTCCATAGGTCAGGTAGTACCCCGCCGGAAGTTTGAGGCTTTGGTTGACCTTTGCTTGCAACTCATTCACGATGGTCTGCACATCCCTGCCTGCAATGTTGAAGCCTACCACGATCCGTCTTTTGGCGTCTTCCCGCTGTATCTGGTTGGGGCCATTCTGGATTGTTACTTCGGCCAGCTGATATAGCGGGATTTGCATTCCATCCTTTGTTGGGACGAGCAAGTTACGGATGTCGTCCACATTTTTCTTTCGTCCGCCTTCAACCCTGACCACCAGCTCAAAACGCTTTTCGCCCTCAAAAACCATCCCGGTACTTTGTCCCGCCAAAGCCGTATTGACGATTCTGTTAACTGCGCCGATTGTGAGACCATATTGCGCGATGGCACTCCGGTTGTAACGGATCGTGATCTGCGGCAATCCGGAAACGGCTTCGACATATAGGTTGCGCGCGCCATTGACCTCGTTGGCCAATTTTCCCAGCTTTTGTGCGTAATGGGCCAGCGTATCCAGGTCTTCGCCGAAAATCTTACAGACCACATCCTGGCGGGCACCCGTCATCAGCTCATTGAACCGCATTTGCACCGGGTATTGAAAGCCAGCGGTAATGCCCGGCACGGCTCTCAGTGCTTCACTCATTTTTTCAGATAGTTCAGGGAATGTTTTAGCGGATGTCCATTCGTTTTTATCTTTCAGAATTACCATCATGTCGCTGGCTTCCATAGGCATAGGGTCGGTAGGTACCTCGCCGCTACCGATCTTGGTCACCACTTTTTCAACTTCCGGAAAACGGGTTTTCAGAATATGTGCTGCCTTTTGCGTGTTTTGGATGGTCGTGGTCAGGTTGCTGCCCGTGAGCACCCGCGTATCCACGGCAAAATCCCCTTCCTCCAATGCCGGAATAAATTCGCCGCCTAATGTGGTTAATGTGAAAAGTGCGAACCCGAAAAGCCCTAGGGCCGCCATTAAGACGGTTTTCGGGTGAGAGATAACCGGTGCCAACGCTCTTTGGTAGTGGCGTTCCAACACTGCCATCAAACGGTCAGAGAAGTTAGCTTTGGCCGTGACTTTCCTGCTTAAAACCAATGCACTCATCATCGGGACGTAAGTGATTGACAACAGGAACGCTCCCAGTAGAGCAAACGCAACGGTTTGCGCCATAGGCTTAAACATTTTCCCCTCAATGCCTTCCAGCGTAAAAATGGGCAGGTACACGATCAGGATAATGATTTGTCCGAATACCGCGCTGTTCATCATCCGGTCGGCCGACTCGTTTACCTCTTCATCCATTTGCTGCGCGCTGATTGTCGCCAGCCCATTGAATTTTTTGTTATGTCTGATCTGATGCATCACGGCCTCCACAATGATCACCGCGCCGTCGACGATCAACCCGAAATCCAGCGCCCCCAGGCTCATCAGATTTCCGCTGACCCCAAAGGTGTTCATCATGATCACGGCAAAAAGCATGGAGAGCGGGATTACTGAGGCGACCAGCAATCCGGCGCGCAGGTTTCCCAGAAACAGTACGAGCACGAAAATTACAATCAGGGCACCTTCCAGCAGGTTCTTTTCAACGGTATTGATCGCGTTGTTGACCATTTTTGTACGGTCCAGGAACGGTTCTATCACCACGCCTTCTGGCAGCGTTTTCTGGATTTGCGCTACACGTTCCTTTACATTTTTGATAACCTCGCTGCTGTTGGCCCCTTTAAGCATCATGACCACAGCACCGGAAACTTCACCTTTGTCATTGTAGCACATCGCTCCATAGCGGGTTGCAAAGCCTGTTTTTACCTCTGCGACATCGCGAATGAACAATGGCTGGCCGTCACTCAGGTTTTTGACGGCAATGTTATTAATGTCTTCAATGGTTTCGACAAGACCTTCGCTGCGTATGTAAAGTACTGTTGGACCTTTCTCGATGTATGCACCGCCGGTGTTCTGGTTGTTTGCTTCCAGCGCGGCAAATACGTCATTGATCGTAATGCCGTAAGAAAGCAGTTTTTCAGGGTTAATTTCAACGGAGTATTGTTTGAGCTTTCCACCGAAGCTGCTCACTTCGGCCACGCCTTTTACCCCCAGCAGCTGCCGCCTGACTATCCAATCCTGGATCGTGCGCAGCTCGGTATCATTATATCGGTGTTCGTACCCGTCTTTGGGCCTGACCACGTATTGGTAAATTTCGCCAAGGCCAGTACTGATCGGACCCAGCTCCGGGGTACCGATACCCTGCGGGATTTCGGATTGGACTTTCAAAAGCCGCTCGGAAACCTGTTGTCTGGCCCAGTAAAGGTCTGTGGCATCGTCAAAAACAATGGTGACCAGCGATAGTCCGAAACGCGAAAAGCTGCGGATTTCTTTGAGGCCGGATATATTACTGTTGGCCTGCTCAATTGGAAAAGTCACCAGACGCTCAATGTCTGTTGCGCCGAATGAAGGGGCAATGGTAATGACCTGTACCTGGTTATTGGTAATATCAGGGACGGCGTCGATAGGTAGCCGTGTGAGCTCATAGCTTCCGAAGCCTATCAAGCCAATCACAAACAAGCCCACGATGAGCTTGTTGGCTACGGAAAAGCCAATAATTTTATTTAACATGATGTATCCTGATTAATCCGGAATAGATTAGTAGAAATGCACGGCTACCCAGACACTCCGGGGAGTTAGCAAATTGAAATCCAGAAAGAAATTAACAGGATTTTGGCGGTTGCCAGATGTTGGAAAGGAAATAAGAAACCGGTTCGCTGGGCTGGTAGGCGAAGGGCTGCTGCTCAATAAATTCAACCGGATGTGGGTCGAAATGATAGCAGATCGCACCGGCAGGCGGGGCTACCCAAACGCTGGATGTAGTGTGATTTAAACTCGATTTGAACGGCAGTTTTTTGTCCAGGTCATAGTCCGGATTGTCAGCAATTGACTCGGCATAATGCTCTACAAGAAATGAGAAGAAAGTAATATCGTTGTTCCAAGCTTTATGCTCCTGATAGTGCCTGAAAAGCACAGGCAGCTTCGACAATTCGATCAGCTCGGTTGTCGAGATCAGGTAGGTTACCAGCAGTAATATCGATATGGGTTTTTTCAACAAACGGTCTTTTATTTAAAGTTAACTACCTTTCATTGAAATCACCAAATTTTTCGGTTTTTGCCTCTCATATTTTTGCAATATCGAAACCGGCCTTTCACTGGCAGCCACCGCACCTTCATTGAATCCAGTGGCCTCAGTACCATCATGCTGATGTTGAGAAGGACGGTCAATTTGGGCTTCGAACCGACTGTCTCAGCAGTCATTATCGCGAGGACAATACAAATTCAAATGCAGCACCTTTTCCATGCTCGCTGAAAACCCGGATCGAACTTTGGTGTAATTCCAGTATTTTTCTTACGATCGCCAAACCCAGCCCGGCCCCTTTCGCCGAAGCTGCTCGCAGGTCGGCCTGTTTGTAGCGCTCAAATATCTGCTCCTGGTACTCTTTGGCAATGCCTACTCCGGTATCTTCCACTCTAATTCTGACACCATCACTTGCCTCCGACAAGGTTATCGAAATCTGCCCTCCGTTCGGTGTGAATTTGAATGCATTGTCGAGCAGGTTTTGAAAGATCCGCTCGGTCAGGCCAATATCTGCAAAAACGGCAGACAGAACGGCAGGCGCGTCAAGTTTCAAACAAATATTTCGTTGCTCAGCCTTCAGCTGATATGCGCTGAGAATGTCGGAAACCAGTTCTCCGATCGGGAAAAGCTCCTTTTGAGGTTCAACTACATTTGATTCCAGTTTTGAATATTGAAACAGCTGCTCGACCAGTACCGAGAGCTTTTTAGTGCCGTCCAGGACAATGGAAAGGTAACGTTCGGTTTCCGCGGGCGAGAGTGTTTCACGCTTGATGACCAGCGTTTCGGCATAACCCTGCATGATCGAAAGGGGGGTCCGAAGGTCGTGGGATACGTTGGAGATCAGTTCCTGTCGAAAACGGTCGGTGGCAGTGATTTTCTCAAAATTCTCGACAATAACATCCGCCATTTCATTAAATGTGGAAGTTAAAACACCCAGGTTTCCTCTCGCATATCCGCGTATCCGTGCCGAATAATCACCCTCCTTAAATCGCTTTACCACACCTGCAATACTGCAAATACTGTCGGTGATTAGAAAAAAAGTCACTACACCGACGACAAACGCGCCGAGCAAGGCGGCGAAGAAGATATAGGCAGCCAGGCGGAGATTCAGGTCGCCATTGAGCGAGCTGAGGATTTCCTGCTGCTTTTCGCTAGCAAGAACGGCATAGACATAACCTGCGAGCTTCCCGTTTTCGAAGACCGGGGCGGCTGAAAAAATACTAGCCTCGCCCGGATGCTTGGGGTTGTCGCCCAGTGGCCGGGCGTTATCGTCGACAGCCAGCCACTCCTGTACTTTGTCCATATCAACGCTTTTCATTTGAACAGTCGCTTGGGGCACTACGTAGTCGGTGATATTTCCTAGTGTGTCAAGCAGATACACTTCCACGCTCGGGTTGGCCACCATAGTGGAATGGATAATGTCGTGGGTGACGGTTGTATCCGGGCGACCGTTTTTGATCGGTTGTGTAAAAGTGGCCAGGTGGCCGGCAATATCACCATAAAGCTGTTGGTGCGCAGCCATATAGTACGTTTTGGAAAATCGCGAGCCGATCAGTACAAACACAATGGCTAGTACCAGAAGCAGACCGGCGAAAACGGCGCTGATCTTCCAGAACAGCAGGTTACCACGGATGGTTTTTACAGACATATCACAATTCCTCGTTGAAACGGTAGCCAATGCCCCAGGTAGTAAGTATAAAAGTCGGGTTCGACGCGTCGGTTTCTATTTTTCCTCTCAGCCGGTTAATATGTGTGTTGACGGTGTGTTCATATCCTTCAAAATCATATCCCCACACAAGGCTGAGCAGTTGTTTGCGGCTGTAACTCCGGCCCGGATTGGAGGCCAGCAGCACGATCAGCTCAAATTCCCTGGGCGAAAGTTCAATGCGCTCACCCAGCAGCGATACCTTACGTTTGTCGATATCTATTTCCAGACCGGCGATGGCAATCTGTGCCGACTGCGGAGAGCTAAACCTGGCTTTCTCCTCATTGCGCCGGAAGATCACGCGCACACGCGCTATGAATTCCCTTACACTAAAAGGTTTGGTGAGGTAGTCGTCAGCGCCGGTTTCCAGCCCCATTACCTTATCTATTTCCTCCGACCGAGCCGTCAGCATCAGGATCGGTGTCTGCCGGTCGCTCTGCCTGATCTTCCGGCACACCTCCATTCCATTCAGGCCGGGAAGCATGACATCAAGGATAATTAGTTCGAAAGTATCTTCCAAAGCCCTGGAAAGACCATTCTGTCCGTTTTTTTCGGCGCTGATCTTGCAGCCCAAATCGGACAGATGAATGGTCAGCAGCTCAGTGATGGTGCTGTCGTCCTCTATGATCAATACATTTTTTGAATCCATAACCTAGCGGTTTTTTTGCAAAGTATGCAAATAAAAGCGCGCGGAAAGCTGCTGTGATACTTTTGTTATAATTCCGTGACTGCGGCGGGATACTGTCTTTTTTGCTTTGCATTATTCAAACAAACAAAACTGATAAAGACATGATCAAATCATTGCTGAGGCTTTCCATTACAGTTCTAGTTTTCTCTGCCTGCACCAAAGATCACGACCCGCAACCGACAGCCAAAACAATCACGATCGAAAATGTGCTCGAAAGCAGGCCACTGGTCCAGTCGGGTACGTTCCAGGGGACAGGGACCCCGCCTGTGATCTTACCCGGGCAGTCGGTATCGTTCTCTTTCTCAGCCGCGAAGAACCAGCGGCTTACTTTCGCAACCATGTATGGATGGAGTAATGACCTGTTTTTTGCACCAGAAAACCCAGGCATCAGGCTTTATGGGGATGACGGTACGCCTGTTACCGGTGAAGTGTCGGCCCAGATTAAATTGTGGGACAACGGCAGCCGTATAAACGCCGCTCCCGGCGCTGCGTTGAGCCATCCGGGAGCGGCCGAGTCCGTTCCAAAAAATATCAAGGAAGTAACAGGGACCGACGATTATGGGCACAATTTCCTTCCTGCCGCGCAGCTGATGAACGTTTCACTGAAATACGACGGCAATTCGAGGTTCACCGTGACGATCAAAAACGAGTCGGGCGGTACGGCCAATGAAACCCCGTTCAGTCCGGGGGTGTGGGCGATCTCCTACACCGCCGGCACCGACTTTCTTCTGCCTGAGCCGATCTATTCCAGCGGCAAGGCCACAAACGAAGCGCTGACCCGCATCGCGGAAGCAGGGGACAATGTGGCAATGAGCACGACGCTGACCTCGCAGACAGGCATCTTCACACCACTCTCGCCGATCCTGGTGGTGGTCTACAGTGGCAGTGAAAATCCATTTTACAAGCCAGGTGAAAATGACCGCGGCGAGGGATTGAAGGAGCTGGCCCAGAAAGGTAATGCCGATATATTGGCCGCTGCATTGAAAGTCAAAAGCGGGGTCAAGAATGTGTACGTATTGAAAGAACCCACCAGTACCGTGCTCCTTCCCAAAATCGGCGGCAATGCGGGCGGCAAGGTGTCGCAGCAGTTGACACTGGCAGCGGGCGACCGCATTGCACTGGCGACGATGTACGGCTTTTCGAACGACTGGTTCTTTGCGACCGGCGGCAATGATATCGATGCCAATACAAGCGGTGACTTCTCCGGCTCGCTGGCACTCTACGACGATGGAACGGCTATTGATCAGTTCCCGGGAGCGGGCATCACCCAATTCAATCTGGCGGGAACACCCCTGACGGAGAGCAAACCCATTGCTCCGGTTCCAAATCCTAATCCATTCACCACCTTACCCGCTATCGGCAGTATCATCAAGGTGACACTTCAATAGTCTGAATTGGCCCGGCTCTCTGCCTGGGCCAATTTTAGCCTAAATGTTTTATGAAAAAATTAAACAGCCGTACTCTTGTCCGTCTTTATCGTGTCAGGGTACGGTTTGTACGTCTAACATTTTAAGTACAATGTGAATGTTAAAACAAGTGGTCTAAACGTGGCAGCGCCGCTTCGGCTTTGCGATCGTGGTAAAAATTGGCAATTAAGGCTTAGGCTTACCAAAAGAGGGCGTTAATCTGCCCGGAAATTACTGTGCCGGCTATGAAAGTTAAATACGCTATTTTTCGGGAAAGTGCCTTGGATTGGCAAATTTTAGTTTTATTTAGGTAATGGATGTCAAATATTGTCAAACTAGCCTGATTAAACCCTTTTCATGGAGCAGATCGTTAATTCAGTTAATAGTGTCATATGGAGTAATGCGCTCATTGCGCTCTGCCTTGGAACGGGCATTTATTTTTCAGTAGTTACTCGCTTTTTACAAGTCAGGTATTTGAAGGATATGGTTAGCCTGCTATTCGGTAACAAGGGCTCGGAAAAAGGTGTATCATCATTCCAGGCCTTTGCGATTGCGATCTCGGGCAGGGTAGGTACGGGTAATATAGCTGGTGTCGCAACCGCGATTGCCATGGGGGGGCCTGGCGCGGTTTTCTGGATGTGGGCCATTGCATTTTTAGGTGCAGCATCGGCTTACGTTGAAGCGACGCTGGGGCAGATATACAAGCAGGTGAAGGATGGGCAATACCGGGGCGGCCCAGCCTTCTACATTGAGATGGGGTTGGGTGTAAAGTGGTATGCGACCTTATTTGCTGTTGCCACCATAGCGAGCACTGCCCTGTTTTTACCCGGCGTGCAGAGCAATAGCATTGCCATCAGTGCAAAAAGTGCATTTGATATTCCGGTTGAAATCACTGGCGCAGTAATAACAGCCTTGCTCGGACTCATCATTTTTGGGGGTGTCAGGCGCATCGGTAAAGTCGCCGAACTGGTAGTGCCGTTTATGGCAGGGGCATATATTCTGATGGCTCTGGTCATCATTGCCATCAACATCACACAAGTTCCTGCTGTTTTTGGCCTGATCATCCGCTCCGCGTTTGATATGGAACCGGCATTTGCCGGAATTTTTGGGATGGCAGTGTCATGGGGCGTAAAACGGGGCATTTATTCCAACGAAGCTGGACAGGGAACAGCCCCGCATGCGGCGGCGGCGGCGGAAGCAAGCCATCCGGCCAAGCAGGGACTTGTACAGGCATTTTCGGTGTATGTCGATACTTTATTTGTCTGCACGGCTACCGCGTTAATGATCTTATTTACAGGCAAATTCAATGTAGTCAACCCGAATGGCGGGTTCCTTGTAGAGAATGTGAAAGGCATGGCAATTGGGTCGGCCTATACGCAGCAAGCGATTAACGCACATTTTCCCGCGCTGGGAAGTGGATTTATCTCGATAGCCTTACTTTTCTTTGCATTTACAACGATTATGGCCTATTACTACATAGCAGAAACCAATCTGAGCTATCTGATGAAAAAAGTGGACAGCAAGATATTGCTCTGGGCTCTACGTGCATTGATCATGGCAGCTACTTTTTACGGGTCAGTAAAGACTGCCGAGCTTGCGTGGACGATTGGTGACATCGGCGTTGGTCTGATGGCCTGGTTGAACATCGTTGCGATCTTACTTCTGAGAAAACCTGCCCTGGATGCTTTAAAAGATTATGGGCAGCAGAAAAAACAGGGGAAAGACCCGGTTTACCAAGCCGCGAGGCTTGGGGTAAAAAATGCTCCGGAATGGGATTAATTCAGTTTTTGCTCACGGGAATCTCCTTACCGCGACAGGTTTTTCAAAATCATGCGTTATCGATTCCGGCAACATAAAGACATCTCCCTTTCTGTTGCAAAAATAAAGGTGGGATACTGACTTTTTGAGCCCCTTGCCGTCTATAAACAGAGATCCCATGTCGTAGTTATGGTCTGAAAAAGTGACCGGGCGGATAATCCAGCGCGTACTGTCATACCTTGCGGTAAGCCATTGTCGTGCTCCGGTTTGGGGGTCAGTGGGCTGATTGCATTTGCTTTCCAACGATGGTACATGGATAAAACTAAATTTTACCACTGTGTGACAGCCTCTAAATGATGAGCCTTACCCCGCCCAGATCTGAAACCCTATGGGAAAACCTGTCACTGGGCGAGCTGATGAACATAAAGTTGATAGGGATATTCCACTCCTTGCTGAGCTGATTGATTATCTCGGGTCCGAATACGCCATGTACCTGGATATATTCAATCTTGATTTCCGGATAGGCACGGTCTAGGACATCCAGGTCCCTTAAAAAATCTTCTGAAACATGGCCGCCATCCCTCAGGACCGTCACGATTTTTAGTTTTTTAGTGATTTCATTTTCCTGCACATAGATCATCACCTTGTTGAGAATGGAAATATCATCACCCTTTGTGAAATAGACGAATTCCTGTTCAGTGAGTCTTTTTAACGCTCGGGTCAAATGCCATTTGGTTAAGGCCGCCATTCTCCTTATCGATGTAAAAAAACTGTCGACGAATACCAGCATGTATTGCAGCAACTCGTTTCTGTTGAGTAACAAGGAAATCACAATGATGGCCGGTAAGAAGTACTGTAAAAATACGATGAGGTAATCTGCATGAAGCGTTACATTTCCGTAAAGAGCAACCATAACAGCTAGAATTGCCAGCGCAACCGTTGGAATTGAAGCCCGTTCCGGTCTTGGTAGGCGGCTTCTCTTGATTTTAAGCAAGAAGTTTCCGAAACCAAAATAGATCATCACCAGCAAAAACGATATGGTGTAAACGCCAGCCAAAGGACCGAGCTGACCCCTGGTGATAAGTAAAACTGACAGGCATAGAAGGTAAAACAGAATCAGTATCCTGGGGGAGCTTCCCTTTGAATTTTCTTTCAGAAGAAATTGAGGTAATATCCTGTCCAGGGTCATTCTCTTAATCAACCCGTTTACACCCACATAAGACGTCAGCAGTGCGCCGCTCAATACCAACACAGCGTCAATTGATATAAATGTCCTAAGCCAGGGGCCGGCGGTAATACCGCCCATATAGGATAGTAATGCTTCTTGATTCACGGCGACATCGGGTAGAGGCAATACGGCCACCGCAGCCAGGGCCATCATTGGATTGATGACCGACACAGCGACCCACATGTTTCGAAGTGTTTTTCGAAAGACTCCTATTTCCTGTTCTTCAACGAAATTAGCAGAGCTTTCGAAGCCTGATATGCCGAGCATCGCCGTGCTGAACCCCAGGAAGAGTGCGGTGGCAAAACTTCCGTGCGCAGGCATTTTGAAATTCATGGAAGCTACATCCAGTCCATGTTCAGTGACGTACCATATGGCGCTGGCAATGAGGGTAACCATAGCGAAAATATGCAGTATGAAGATAATAATGGCTACAATGGACGATTCGCTGATTCCGGACATAACCAGAAAAAGAAAGACCGTAATCAGTGAGCCCGTCGCGAGTAGCACTGGGACCGACGGCAGGATGCCGTGCAGATAATGCATTGCCTCACTTGCAGAAATGACCGCCGTAGCCATGTAAGACAGTATGGTCAGGCAGGCAGCGATGGAAGCATTGCTTTTGCTGGTTGTATTCAGAAGGACATTGTAAGCTCCACCATTCAGTGGCAAAGCACCAACGACTTCGCCATATATTTTTCTAAACAAAAACAAGACCAGGGCGACCATCAGCAAAGCGAGCCACGCGTACTGTCCTGCATAAATGATAGTCAGGGAGGAGACATACAGGCAAGAAGAGGTAATGTCATTTCCGCAAATTGCCGTTGCGGCCAGCTCATTTAACTTCTTTTGGTGCTGCATACAAATTAGATTTCAAGTCACTTATTACTAAAATCATACCGGCGTATGTATTGACCTAACAACCTGCCTTATCCTCTTATGGCCAAAGTTATTCTGCCATCCGTGTAGTCACAAAGGTTAGAAAGTCAAAAACCTCTTCCTGACTTTTGATATGATTTCTGGCAGCCGAAAGCTCGTCCCCGATCTTGATTGTAAACGAAGTTTCAGGCAAGGCCTCAAACATATCTTCGTCGGTCGTATCATCCCCGATAGCCAGTATGAAATCATAATCAGCACTTTCCACGATACCTTTTGCCGCGGTCCCTTTATTAAAAGCGGTTTTCTTTACTTCTACTACTTTGTTGCCGTCAATGACCTGAAGATGCAGCTCAGGCTGGATATAGTTTTTGAGCTGCCATAATAATTCGCGCGCCCGCCGGTCCGCGTAATCAGCATCATCGGCCATACGATAGTGCCAGGCAAGCGACGTTTCCTTTTCCTCCACGAAGGCACCGGGACATCTTTTGGCATACATATCGAGAATGGGCTGGATGCTTTCCTTCCAGTTTTCTTCATAATTTTCGTTGAGCGTCCATTGGCTGCTTCCTTTTGTTTTGGACAATGCGCCATGCTCGGCGATGATATAGACCGGCAGGTCGCCAAAATTCTGTTCCAGGAAATGGCGGTCCCTACCGCTGATAATGACGACCGTGTTGTGCATGGCAATATCCAGGATCAGCGCTTTTAGTTCTTGGGAAAGTACTGCATTGGCCGGATCGGGTACAATGGGCGCCAGCGTACCGTCATAGTCGAAAAATAGAATCCTATTGCTGCTATTCTGATATGCAACCCTTACGGCATTAATGCCCTCGTTTGTCAGGAAAACCTGTCTTAATCTTTCGTGTTCTAGTTCCAGCATATTCATTTGTGTAAAAAAATCATTAGTCCAGGCAAATACATCATAGTCTTTAATACGCTCGCGCATCGCTGCCATTCGTTTCGTTTGTTCTTCTAAGGGCATTTGGAAGCCGTTCAGGATTGCGTCTGAGATATCCTGAACGTCGAGTGGGTTGATGATCAGCGCCTCACCGAGTTCTGCTGCCGCACCCGCCATTTCACTCAGGATCAGCACACCTTGACAATCTTTGCGACTTGCGACAAATTCCTTGCATACCAGGTTCATTCCATCGCGGATAGGGGTAATCAGTGCCACGTCACTGGCTGTGTACATACCGACCAGTTCGGTGTAGGGCATGGAACGATATTGATAGATGACCGGCTGCCAGCCAATATTGCCATAATCTGAATTGATTCGGCCAACAGTCTGGTCGATTTCCATTTTCATGTTCTGGTAGTGCTCAATCGTATCCCGGGAGGGTACTACCACCATCACCAGCGTTACTTTTCCGTGCCAGTACGGATATTGCTCTAAAAAGCGGGTAAAGCCAAGCAACCGGTGGCGGATGCCCTTCGAATAATCAAGGCGATCGACCGAAAATATGATTTTCTCGCTCAATGAAAGCTTCGCTTGTACCCTGGTCAGGACAACGGCCGGATTATCGTAATCCGCATTGAACTTTTGAAAATCGATGCTGATCGGGAAGGAGTCCACTTTGACAATCCTGCTTCCTGTATTGATATAGTGGAGCCTGTTCCCGTATCCTGTTACTAGTTTGGCAGCTTTAAGGAAATACTCTACATAATCATTGGTATGAAACCCGACCACGTCCGCGCCCAGTATCCCATCCATGAGTGCTTTACGCCACTTTACAGGAAGTAACCGGAATAACTCGTATGATGGAAAGGGAATATGGAAAAAGAAGCCAACCTGGTTTTCAGGGAATTTTGCCCGGATCATCGCCGGTAAGAGCATAAGTTGGTAATCCTGCACCCAAACCACGTCTCCGGGCATTATCACTTGCGCCAGTTTGGCAAAAAAAAGCTCATTGGCCGTCTGATATGCATAAAAATATGCGTCGTTAAATCTGGCCAGGGATGGAAAATAGTGACAGAGCGGCCAGATGAGATTGTTACAAAAGCCCTCGTAGTAATTTTCATGGATCTGGTCGGGGATAAAAACCGGATGGGCCTCAAAAGTTTCGTTTGCAAGGTTATGTCCGTCAAGTTCTTCCCGGGAATTCTGTGAAGAGCCGATCCACTGTATTTTCTGGTCTTCGTCAAAAAAAGCGTCTTTCTGGTTACCTACCAGCGAGAGCACAGCGGAAACCAGACCTCCGGAATTTTGCTGAAATTCGCTTTGACCATTTTCATTAATGATCTTAAATGGCAACCGGTAGGCAACAATAATTAATCTTCTTGGATTCTCTTTTTGTTCTTGAATCATGATATTTGTAATGCAGCATTAATTCAGCTGCGATTTATTTGAGGGACAATGCTAAAAAGGCAGCATTACAGATCCTGCTCCCAGCCTCCGCCAAGAGCACGGTACAGCTCAATGAGGGCAAGGAATTGATTTCTCGTCACTTCGGTAAGGGTAAGCTCGGCATCCAAAACATTGCGCTGAGCAAGGATCACTTCCAGATAGGACGCATAACCGGTCAGGAAAAGGTCCTTTGAAATGGAAACCCCCTGTTGCAACACTTCCACTTCATTTGCTTTGAGTCCCAGGATTTTCCGGGTGTTTTCCAGCCTTTTCAGACTGGTGCTCACTTCTTGAAATCCCGTTAAAATGGTTTTATTATAATTGTAGAGTGCCGCCTGGCTTTCCGCCTCAGCTCTTTTCTGGTTTGCTTTCAAAGCTTTTCTGTTGATCAGCGGGGCGGCAAGGCCAGCTGCGGCGCCATAGGCAATGGAGGCTGGCGAAAACAGCAGATTACTTTTGAATGAATTAAAGCCAAGCAATGCGGTGATGTTCAAGGAAGGTAGAAATGCCAGCTGTGCCGACTGCTGCTCGGAATAAAAGGCCTGTAATTCCAGCTGTGCCTGCCGAACATCCGGCCTCCGTTTCAGCATATTGGCAGGTATTCCCGCACTAATGTGCTGTGGAAAGGTCTGCTCAGTGAGATTAATCCTGGAAATAGTCTGTGGGAAGCGGCCCAGCAGCATGTTCAATCCGTTCTCAACAGCGATGATTTTTTGTTGTGTTTCAACTTCCAGGCCGCGGGTATTGATCAGCTGCGCGAGAAACTGACGGACTGCCAGTTCATTTGCACGCCCTCCTTCTTTTTGTATCTTAATCGTTTCAACTGCCGATTCTTGTAATACGATATTTTTTCGGATGATCGCCAGCTCATTGTCTAATGCCACTAACCGGTAATATTCGCTGGCAACCTGCGCAATTAGCCCCGTAATGATAGCATGTCTTGCCTTATCGGTAGCCAATAAACGGTTGTACGCGGCTTTTTTCCTTGCTTTCAATTTTCCCCAAATATCAATTTCCCACGAACTCCTCAGGCCGACGAAATAATCGGGTAGGAATGGAGCCGGGAGCTTGCGGTCACTGTTGAGGTTTTCAGAGAAATTCGTATCATAATTGCCGACCCCGTCCATGGTATAGTCACCGAATTTTCTACCACCACCCGATATTTCGGCACCAACATTGGGGAATAATGCACCTTGCGCGAATTGAACTCCGGAACGGGCCATCTCGATTCTTTGGGCGGCAATTTTCAAATCAAGGTTGTTTCGTAATGCAGTGTCGATTAACGCGCTCAGTTTGGGATCGGTAAACAGAGACCTCCATTTCAGGCTTGCTATGCCAATAGAATCAGTTTCGTCCTGAAATGCGTTCGGTGCCGTCACAGCAGCATGTTGCACTACCGGCTGCGCAAGCTTGCAGCCGGTAGCCAGCAACAAAAAGGTGATAGAAAGCAGGGTTACAAATTTTTTAAAACGTCTCATTTAGAATATTTTGAAGTAAAGCAGCCATGGGCAAATGCCCAGGCTGCTTTTGTAATAGTTGATTAGTTCAGGCTGATTTCTTCTTGTTCTGTAGTGGGTTGGGCTACCTTTTTCTTTTTCGCAGCTTTGGCAAAAAGTACGTATAGGCCAGGAATGAGCACAACCCCAAAAAAGGTGCCGATCAGCATGCCTCCCGCAGCCGCGGTTCCAATAGAACGGTTACCTATTGCACCGGCCCCGGATGCCATCACCAACGGTATTAGTCCGGCGACGAAAGCGAAAGAAGTCATCAAAATGGGACGTAACCTTTCAGTGGCCCCTTCCAACACCGCGTCAATCACGGTACGGCCTTCTTTTTGACGGATAATCGCATATTCGACGATCAGAATGGCATTTTTTCCCAGTAATCCAATGAGCATTACCAGCGAAACCTGCGCGTAGATGTTGTTTTCCAAACCGAGTAATTTCAAGGCGAGAAATGCGCCGAATATTCCCGTTGGCAGCGAGAGGATCACCGGCAATGGCAGCAAAAAGCTTTCATATTGTGCCGCCAACAGCAGATAAACGAAGACCAAACAGATACCGAAAATGTAGATCGCCTGGTTGCCGGATAAGATTTCCTCGCGGGTCATTCCGGACCAATCGTATGTAAACCCTTTCGGTAGACTTGTGGCCGCAATTCGCTCCACTGCTTTGATCGCGTCGCCGCTACTATAACCCGGGGCAGCATCTCCGTTGATCATGGCGGAAGTGTACATGTTGTACCGGGTCAATAGCTCTGGCCCGTAAACCCGCTCCAAGCGGATAAACGTGGAGAATGGAACCATTTCCCCCCGGCTATTTTTGACGTATAGCTTCAATACGTCTTCCGGGTTCCTGCGGAAACGCGGGTCGGCCTGCACCATCACTTTGTACATTTGGCCAAACCGGATAAAGTTCGAGGCATAGAAGCTCCCGATCAGGGTTTGCAAGGTGCTCATGGCGACATCTACCGATACCCCTTTTTTTGCCGCAATATCTGCGTCGACATGGATCATATATTGTGGAAAGCTGGCGTCAAAGCTGCTGAATGCACTTGCGATTTCGGGAGAGGCCATCAGGTCTTTCACAAACTGGTTGGTGACGCCGGCGGTCTTCTGCAAATCGTCGCTTCCGGTACGGTCCTGTACACGGAGCTCAAATCCGCTGGAATTTCCAAAACCAGGCACCGTAGGCGGCGGGAAAAATTGAATGTCCGCGTCGGTAATATACCTTGTTTTCGCCTGTAATTCAGTGATTATATCCTGAACCGAGGCCTTTCGCTGATCCCAGGGTTTTAAGTTTATCATCGCCATCCCATAGGAGGATCCGGACGATTCGGTAATGAGGCTGTATCCTGACAGGGTCGAAACAGATTCGACGGGTCCCAGGGACTGGGCAACTTTTTGAATTTCATCCAGCACAGCTTCGGTTCTTTCGACTGTGGAAGCCACTGGCGTCGTCACATTTACATTGATAACGCCTTGATCCTCCGTCGGAATAAAGCCGGTCGGCAGAACGGTGTTAATACCATAGGTAGCAATACAGAATGCTAGCAGAAGACCGATAGTGATCATCCTTCTGCTTACAATCACCGAGAGGAGCCGGCGGTATTTATTGGAAACTCCGTCATAACCATAGTTAAATCCTCTGAAGAAGCGATCCAAAAGCGTATTCTTTGCTGGCTGCCCATGAGTGTTTTTCAGCATCAGCGCGCAAAGCGCGGGCGTCAGTGTTAATGCATTGATTCCGGAAATAACAATTGAAATCGCAAGTGTAATGGAGAACTGCCGGTAAAAAATTCCAACTGGACCTGACATAAACGCGACCGGAACAAACACAGCCGACATTACCAGGGTTATGGCTATAATTGCCCCACTCATTTCCTTCATCGATTCGATCGTGGCCTCCTTAGCATCCATATGTTTTTCGGCCATCTTAGCATGTACCGCCTCTACCACCACAATCGCATTATCGACGACAATACCAATGGCCAGTACCAACGCGAAGAGTGTCAAAAGATTAATAGAGAAGCCGAAAAGCTGCATAAAGGCAAAGGTGCCGACCAGCGCAACGGGAACGGCCAACGCCGGTATGACAGTTGAACGGAAATCCTGAAGGAACAGGTAGACGATGATAATTACCAGGATGAACGCCTCAATCAATGTGCGTATAACTTCATGTATGGAGGCATCCAAAAAGCGCGAGACATCATAGGAAACAAAATAGTCCATACCGGGCGGGAAACTTGTAGCTTTGAGCTGAGCAACTTTCGCCTTGATATTTTCAATCACCTCCTGGGCATTGGAGCCAGGACGCTGCTTGATCATAATGGAGGCAGAGGGTTTTCCATTAGATTTGGAGGCAACATCGTAGTCAAGGGTTCCGAACTCTATATCTGCGACATCCTTTAGCTTTAGCATGGAGCCATCAGGATTCGAGCGCAACACGATGTTTTCGTATTGAGCAGGCTCGAACAATTTTCCAGTGTATTTCAAGACGTACTGTAAGACCTGCACTTCCCGTCCGGAGCTCACGCCCGTTTTACCCGGGGCCGCTACTACGTTCTGGTCACGGATCGCTTTGACCACCTCGTCTGCCGATACGCTGTAACTGTTCATGCGGTCTGGTTTCAGCCATATGCGCATTGAATAATCTTTACTGCCCATGATCTGCGCCCGTCCGACACCATCTATTCGTTTGAGTTCTTTCAGGACATTGATATCAGCAAAATTGTAAACGAAATCTTCTGCAACTGACGAATCTGAGCTCATGATATCCAGATACATCAGCATACTGTTAACCTCTTTTTCGGTGGTTACCCCAGCCTTAATCACTTCCTCAGGAAGCTCATCAATAACGGTTTGAACCCGGTTCTGTACATTCACAGCAGCCAGGTCCGGATCGATCCCAACTTTGAACGAAATGGTAATGGTGGTAACCCCGTCATTCCCGGATACAGAGGTCATGTAGGTCATTCCGGGCACACCATTGATGGCCTTTTCCAGCGGAACCGCCACAGCGTCGACACAGACTTCGGAATTGGCTCCGGTATAAGTCGCCGTTACCACTACGGACGGCGGCACGATGTCGGGAAACTGGGAGACAGGCAAGTCGACGACGGCCAGCAACCCGAGTAGCGTAATAAAAATGGAGATAACCAGCGAAAGGACCGGTCTCTCAATAAATTTTTGAAACATGATTTTGAGTTCAGGTTAAAGAAAATCCTATCGCACGGTCAATTTTGAGTTTGCGTCGGGTAGTTTGAGGTGACCGAGGTCCACTGGTTTTGGTTGAATAGTCGCACCGTCCTTCAAACCTTGCAGCCCCTCGCAAATAATCGTTTCCCCCGGCTCCAAACCTGAACTTACGACGTAGTAACCCGCTATTCGGGATTGCGGTATGAAGCTGCGCGTTTTGATTTTGTTGTTCTTGCCAAGGATGTACACAAAATTTTTATCCTGAATTTCAAACGCAGCTTTCTGAGGTATCAAAATTACATTCTCGATGGTGTTGGTTAGACGTATCGTGCCGGTTGAACCATGTTTGAGTAGTTTTTGCGGATTCGCAAATTTCGCTCTGAACGCAATCGAGCCTGTGCTTTCATCGAAAGCGCCCTCCATCGTTTCAATGATCCCCTTTTGTTTGAAAAAGGAGCCGTCTGCAAGTTGCAGCTCTACAATAGCTTTTTCATCGTGATCTTTTCCTCTTGTGTTTATGTATTCGAGATATTCATTTTCAGATACATTAAAATAGGCATATACCGATTTGGTATCCGAAATGGTAGTGAGCAACGTTCCGTCGCTGATCAGGCTGCCCATCCTGTGTGGAATCCGGTCTATTAATCCGTCAAAAGGTGCTTTGATCACGGTTCGGCCGAGCTGTATAGCTGCCTTGGCTTTTTCGGAACGGGCTTCTTCAATTTTGGCGTCCGCAGCGGCTACCTTCGCTTCTGCCACTTCGACTTCAGTTTTAGAAATTACATTTTTCTCTACCAGTAACTTAACCCTTTTTAATTCGAGTTCAGCGCCCTTTGCGTCGGCAATCGCGTTTTGCAGATTGGCTTTTGCTTTTGCCAGCTGGGCTTCATATTCTTCATTGTTGACACTGAAGAGGACCTGGCCTTTTTTTACTTCTTTGCCCTCATCCACGTATACTTTTTCAAGATAACCTCTCACACGCGCATATATCTCTACGTTTCGCACGGCCTGGATATTCGCTACATACTCCCGGTGCATATCTGTGTTGGTGGGATTAAGTTTCAAAACGGGAATGGCGAGCAAATTGTCTTTGGTCTCGCTGATTCGTTCGCCCTTTGAAGTACAGCCAAACGTGATGATAGACAGGGCGGAGAGAGCCGCCCAAATTAGATTTCTCATGAATTCTTGAGTAAGGAATGAAATAAAAGGCTACGGAGAATGGCCGGATCGCCGCAAGTGCAAACCAGCGGCTCAACGGTAACGTATATGCATGTGAGTAATGAATTCCGGTCGATTTCGGAGCTTGGGAAAGCTTACTAAACCACGCAGCACTGACATTACCGGGAAAATAGCAATGAGAAATGCTAAAAAGGGCAAAGACGGTGCAGGAAGCTATAATATCCGGGAAGATGGACAACCCGTTGTTGATGCGGGGGCATGTCAACAATAAATGTGCTGGTCGCTCTCAGTGACGCGAGAGAAATACCGGAAGGGATATAGGCCGAAAATGCCGGGTTAGCATAGCTGGTATGACGATGAAGAAGCAATCTTGTCAGATCCTCTTTCCACTTCGCCTTGTCTACGCGAATAATTGGCCTGCTCTTTTGAACCAGCTTTTTTATCCTTAAAATTTCCAGTTGTGCTTCTGAAGGGGCAGGACGGGGAACGAAGTAGAATCGCTTAAACTTCGGCCTGGTTTTTCCACTTTTGTGTGCAGCGTGCGAAGCGAAAGCAACAAGTTGAAAAATGATCAGGAAGTATATAAGGGCTCTTTTCGTCATGATACTGATTTTATTCAGTCATTGAAAAATCATATTATTAAAATTGGTACAAATATGATTTTAAAGGCGCAGATAAAACGCGCAGAACACAAACATATGGTTTATCGACGAAAATTTCAAGTATTTCCGTGTTAATGAATGTTAATCAAACAATTATTATCGCCCGCCCGGAGCGTATTTCTCGCGGCTCTTCGCAGAGATTCTTGGTTTTATTATAGTCGTTTTTGAAAGGCGCATGTGCTTATGATTTAGATAAATAAAAATCTTCATCAACGCCGAGGTAAGTTTCTGGCGTGAATTTTTTAGCGTTTCAAGTGAAAACTTAAATTCTTACTAAACCCTCGGATTGCTTTTCGATCCAAGTTATCTGGCTTCCTGAATTGCCAAGCTAAAATCCACTTGCTTTCACCGGCCCACTTTAAATCAATTTCACCTATGAAAAGCTTTTCTTTCATTACGCTCTTTTTCTTCTTTCAATACGTTCAAGTTATGGCCCAGAACGAAGGAACAGAAGATTTGGTGATCAGCGGTAAGCTTGAAGGGGCTAATCGAGAACCGGTCCTTTTTGCCAATGTAGGCCTTTATTCCGCTAAGGATTCGTCACTCGTGGGCGGTGCGGTCTCCGATGAAACCGGCAAATTTGAGATAGCGGCCAAACCTGGAAATTATTTCCTCAAAATATCCTATTTAGGCCTCAATGAGAAAATTGTCCCCAGTGTAGTCGTTGATAATCAAGACGTAGATATGGGTACGCTGTCACTTAAACCAGATGCCCGAGAATTAGAGGAACTTGTTGTGAGGGGAGAAAAAAGTCAGATGGAATTGCAGCTCGACAAACGGGTTTTTAATGTCGGAAAGGATTTGAGCAATATCGGTAGTAATGCCTCGGACATTTTGAACAACATGCCATCGGTAACCGTCGACGTGGACGGCAATGTGGCGTTGCGCGGAAGCGGGAACGTCCGGATTTTAATTGATGGTAAACAATCAGGGATGGTCGGGATGAACCCGGCCGAGGCGCTGAGGCAAATTCCGGGCGACCTGATCGAAAGTATCGAGATCATTACCAACCCATCTTCCCGATATGATGCGGAAGGGGAGGTGGGGATACTGAACATTGTGATGAAGAAGAATATAAGGTATGGCTTAAACGGATCCTTTACAGGCACGGCAGGTTATCCTGCAAACTTCGGTGGGTCTTTTAATATTAATTACCGGAAAAAGAAAGTAAACCTCATGGCTAGTTACGGCAACATTTACCGCAACAGGCCGGGAAGCGGTACTTCCAGACAAGTTTACAACAGCGCTGACACCAGCTTTGTATATGAGCAGGATAACAACAGGAACAGAAGCGGCTACTCCAATAGCTTTATGGTCGGGATGGATTATTTTCTAAACAGTCGCAACACATTAACCGGAACACTGTCATATCGAAACTCCCGGAATACGAATAAAACTATGCTGGCATACAGAGACTTTGACTTTAATAACATTCTGACGAGAACGGTGGTCCGTACCGAAACGGAGCAGGAGCCCCGCAACAATCTGGAAGCGGCATTGAACTATAATAAGACCTTTGAGCGAAAAGGGCAGAGCCTTGCATTTTCGGCTAAGTATATTTTAAGCGACGAAACAGAGGCAGCAAAATTCAATGAAAGTGTAAAAGGCGAGGCGGCCAATGTTGTGCAACGGTCATATAATACAGAAGACGAAAAGAATATCCTTTTCCAGCTCGACTATATACATCCTTTCCGGGGAGATGCAAAGCTTGAAACCGGGCTTAAAAGTTCCATCCGCTTGCTTGACAATGACTTCTCGGTGCATCAGCAAGACCAGAATGGCGATTGGATCATTCTGCCGCGATTCGACAACCGACTGGCTTATGACGAAAAAATCCATGCGGCGTATCTAATGGCAAGCAATCAATTCGGAAAGCTTTTTGTGCAGGCGGGATTAAGGGGAGAATACTCTGATATTTTGACCAAACTCAAGAAGACGAACCTGACTAACCACCGAAAGTACTTTAATCTTTTTCCAAGCCTGCATCTGTCCTATAAGCTGCAGGAGGCCCAGACATTGCAGCTGAGTTACAGTTACAGGCTGAGCCGTCCGGGCTTTCGGGACCTTCTTCCTTTCTCTAATTTTAGCGATTCCCGCGTTTTCAGGGCCGGTAACCCTTTGTTGAACCCGGAGTATACCCATTCGTTTGAGGCCGGACATTTGCTGAATATGGAAAAAGGGACTCTGTTGTCCAGCATTTATTATCGTCATCGACTTGGGGTCGTCGAAAATATTACCTCCGTTGATTCGACCGGATTTACCAGGATAACGCCGATTAACTTATCCACCGGGGATTCGTACGGTTTTGAATTTAATCTTACTTATGATCCGTTCGCATGGTGGAAATGGACGGCGAATGCAAACATTTTCCGGGCCGTTAATAAAGGCGTTTATCAGGACAAGGTGCTGAGCAGCGATACCTATTCCTGGACGGGCAGGGTCTCTTCCAAAGTCACGCTTTTTCAAGATGTGGACTTTCAATCATCGATTAATTACAGGGCCCCAAGAAAAACAACGCAGGGGCGGGATCTTGCCCAGTATTCAATCGATCTCGGACTTTCGAGAGATATCCTGAAAGGCAGGGGGACCGTCACTGCTAGCGTCAGGGATTTGCTCAACACGAGGAAGCAACGCCGGATTGTGGAAAGTGCCGGATACTATTCAAAATCGGAATTCCAATGGAGGGCCCGCCAATTCCTGGTTACCTTTTCTTACCGCCTCAACAGGTCCAAAGAAAGGGAGCCGCGCATTGACGAAGATTCCGGGGACGAAGATTAAATTAACCTTTTAACCAGATTCCACAAGGTTCCAATTCTTCAAAATTGACAATTCAACAAGAAAAAGCTGATGGTTATGAAATTTCGGGATGTTAATAGGGAGTATATCAGTGGTTTACTTTTCACTTTGGCCGTTGTTTTAACGCTCAGCACATCATCATGTTCGAGAAAGCTTGTCTTTAAGGAATCTGCCATTGTCCCTGCTGCTCAGGGAAACGTAAAAGTAAAAAAAGACAAAAATGAAAATTATGCAATCGATCTATCGGTCCGGCACCTGTCACCCCCTGAAAGGCTGATCCAATCCAGGGACACGTATGTCTTATGGGCGGACACAGAGAGGAACGGGATCAAAAATCTGGGACAAATAAAAAGTAGACATGGTATTTTTTCGAAGGGATTGAAAAGTGACTTGAAAACGGTTAGCACGTTTGAACCAAGGAACTTCTTCATTACTGCCGAAAGGGCTGCGGACATTCCCTTTCCCGAGGGGCAGGTCGTGTTGACGACAGATTAATCGAGCGTTATTTGGTCACCTTTACATTTCACAGACGGCCCTCGGAGATTCTGGAAAATGCATTCGGTACCATTAACGAATACAAAAAACTAAACATAGAAGAGTATGAAACGCAGTCTCAAAAGTTTTACAGGTTTTTCCCTCGGCGCGACCGATGGTGAAATAGGAAAAGTTGAGGAGCTATATTTTGACGATGACACCTGGACTGTTCGTTACCTGGTCGTAAAAACCGGTGGCTGGCTTTCAGGAAGAAAAGTGCTGATCGCAACTCAGGCCATATTGGCACCAATTTGGGAGGATGAAATATTTCAGACCAACCTATCACTTGATCAGATCAGGGAAAGTCCGGATATTGATACCGACAAACCGGTTTCCCGTCAGGAAGAATCGAAATTGTACAGCCATTTTCCCTGGCATATCTATTGGGGGCCCGGCACAGGTTCTATGGGAGGTCTTATGCCATTATCAGAATCTGTAAAAGCCGCTCTGGCAGAGGAAAGAAAGAACAAAGGACTGCTCCCGGATGAGCATTTGCGTAGTACGGAAAAAGTGAAAGGGTATCATATCCATGCTACTGACGGAGAGCTTGGCCATGTTGTTGATTACATTGTTGACACTGAAAACTGGGAGATTGGTTTTTTGGTAGTCGAAACAGGTAGCTGGTTTTCACATAACAAAATACTGGTGTCCCCGACATGGATTTCGGAAATCAACTGGTCCACGGCCCGGGTGATTGTGAATGTAACGGTCGATACCGTCAAGAGCGGTCCGCCCTATGATCCAAACAACCCTGTGAATGAAGTGTACGAGACTAATCTTCGGGATTATTATGGAAGACTGGTTCGCTGAATAGAAGGGCTCATCATAAATAGCCGATTCATGGGAACTGAAGCATAGTCAATTGTTTTCTTATTTTTGGGTCAGGTATGACATTGCCAATCCCAGACAATTGCCATGAATTCTCCAAATATGCCCCAGTCACCCATAGACCAAATTCTCAAACCAGTCAGCAAGTTCATCCACCAGGAATTTACCGGAGGGATCATTCTCTTTGTTTGTGTTATCATAGCCATTATCTGGGTTAATTCACCCTGGGCGGAATCCTATCATCATCTTTGGGAAACGAGATTGATGGTTGGATTTTCGCGCTACGTTTTCAATCAGCCGTTACATATTTGGATCAATGATGGCCTGATGGCCATTTTCTTTTTTGTGATCGGGCTGGAATTGAAAAGAGAATTTATGGCCGGAGAGCTGTCGAGCCTCAAAAAAGCATCCCTGCCAATGATGGCTGCGCTGGGAGGAATGCTAGTTCCTGCATTTATTTATTTTGTCCTGAATCGCGGATTAGGATCGCAGGGAGGGTGGGGTATACCGATGGCAACGGATATCGCTTTTGCGCTGGCGTTGCTTTCGATGGCAGGCGATCATATTCCTAACTCTGTGAAAGTATTTCTGTCTGCGCTGGCTGTCGCAGACGATCTGGGCGCGGTACTGGTCATTGCGTTTTTTTATACAGCGCATATAGCATTCGCCCCGCTAGCAATCGCCGGAATCTTTCTGGCAGTGCTGATGATCGGGAACCTGATGGGAGTAAGGGGCACGATTTTCTATTTGATTATTGGCATTGCCGTATGGGCGGGTTTTCTTTTCTCAGGTGTGCATGCCACCATTGCAGGCGTTCTGGTAGCATTCACCATGCCAGCCCGGACAAAGATCAATGAGAAGGACTATGTCAGAAACGTCCGGGAATATACAAGCGATTTTGAGAATGCAATCCCGCAAAATGGCTCGCTGACCACCAGTGAGCAGCACCAGACGATCGAAAAAATCAAGAGGATCAGCATGGATGCCGAAACGCCGCTGCAGAAGGTGGAATATTCATTGCATCCCTGGGTTGCTTTTGTCATTATGCCGCTGTTTGCCCTCTCAAACGCAGGAATGGATATTGGATCCGACTTTTTTTCTTCCCTTATTAACCCGGTTAGCGCCGGAGTGGCCGTTGGCCTCTTAGCTGGAAAATTCATCGGCGTGGCTGGTTTTACCTGGATCATGGTGCGTGCAGGATTGTCTGAACTTCCCGATCGGGCCTCCTGGGCGCATATCGTAGGTGTTGCGATGCTGGCCGGGGTAGGGTTTACGATGTCACTTTTTGTTACAGGCCTGGCTTTCGGGCATGGAGAAATGGTCGACCAGTCAAAATATGGTATATTGCTGGCTTCGCTTATTGCGGGGATATCGGGCATCGCCTTCCTGAAAACAATCAAATCCTGATTTTACATGGGCATTAATAATATTCTCAAAAGGTTTGACATCTCTACTGAACGAGAGGGTTATACAGTCATTCACGACATTGTAGAAAGTGGCATTGAATTCCGCGGTACCAACCTTTGGATCCTGATTTTCGCCATTTTTATTGCGTCGGTTGGTCTAAATGTTAACTCTACTGCTGTTATTATTGGCGCGATGCTGGTCTCTCCGCTGATGGGGCCGATTCTGGGTATGGGATACAGCATTGCGACCTACGATTTTGCTTTATTTAAAAAGGCGTTCGTTAACTATCTGTTTGCCGTCATTGCGGGGCTTTTAACCTCAGCAGCCTATTTTTTTGTAACGCCCATTTACCAGGCGCACTCGGAACTGCTTGCCCGCACGCAGCCAAGTATTTATGATGTGATTATTGCCCTGGTGGGTGGCTTGGCAGGTATTGTGGCTATTTCCAGCAAAAATAAGGGCAACGTTATTCCGGGTGTAGCGATCGCAACAGCATTGATGCCTCCTTTGTGTACCGCTGGTTACGGGCTGGCTACCGGTAACTGGGGGTTTCTTTTCGGGGCCATGTATCTTTTAGCGATCAATACTGTTTTTATCGGGAGCGCGACGCTCATCACAGTCCGGTTGCTCCGCTACCCGATCCGTAACAGCGCAGACGAAGATCAGAAAAAAATGGCAAACCGATGGGTTACCTTCATTGTATTGCTAACAACCGTGCCTAGTATTTATTATGGATATCTGCTGGTACAAAAAGAGACCTTTATCCAAAATGCCAATAATTTTATCGCCAATGAAGGCTATATTGAGGGTGACTATCTTCTGAAAAATGAATTAGACCCTTCCAAAAGACAGATCAAGCTGATCTACGGGGGAAAGACAATAGACGACCTACAAAAACAGCGGCTGGCGAAGCGAAAGAGCATCTACGGACTTCATAACGCGACCTTAATTATCCAGCAAGGCTTTTCGATCAGCGATGTAACCAAGGACCTGACGCAGGCCGAACGATACCAGGCAGAGATCAACCGTCTCAAAGCTGAACTAAGCCTGAACATACGAAAGCAGGATAGTATTGTCACAATCAAAAAAGTGGGCAGCCCGCTCTACCGGGAAATAAAGCCGCTTTTTCCTGAGATATCGTATTGTTCGGCTGACAGGCAGATTTTCTATACGGATTCCAGCAAAACAAGACATTACACCGTTGTGGTTTTAGGCAGTAGAAATACCAGAAAGACAACACGTGACATCTCCCGTATCCGTAATTGGTTGAAGGTTCGACTGAAAAGCGATTCTTTAAAACTGTATGTTGAAAAATCGACGTTTTAGGTGGCAAAAACGGTAGTAGGGCTGACCAACGGGGCGTTGCGTTTGCCTGTCCGCCTCATTTTTTGTACCTTGCCGTCACTGTCAGAAGGCTTGCTTCGGCAAATTCGTTCGCTCTGCACAGTTCTTTAATACCAGCTGCATAATCCGCCAAGGCATCTTGCCCTTCATTCCGATCAGCACGAATCTGGTCAACTCAATCTGGATTTTGTGACCCTTAGCCCGCCAATTGGTGGTATGAGTTCTTTGTTTCATGTCAGGTCGCTCAGATCTGCAAAAGTAAAATCATTATGAACAACACTTTCAACACGCTCTTTCTAGGTAACACGCCTATTTCATGGCTGATTGCCATCGCCCTGCTGGCATGTCTTTTCATCTTTATACGTTTTTTTAAATCTATTGTAATCCGCAAGGCAAAGGCGTGGTCTGTGAAAACGACCACCACCTGGGACGATTACATCATTGAAATGATTGAAGGTGCGGTGGTGCCCTTACTTTATGTAGACGGTGTATATTTCGCCTTGACGACGTTAAGCCTGCCAGCAAAAGTGGAGAACATTGCGCACATCGTTTTTCTGATGGCCGTTACGTTTTTTGCGCTCAAGATCATTAGTTCGGCATTTAGAAAATTTGTATTTTCCTTCATTCAGGCCCAGGAAAACAGTGAAGCCAAAGAAAAGCAGGCCAGCGGGCTCATCTTGATGGTTAACATTGTGATCTGGCTGTTTGGGATCATCTTCATGATCGACAACCTGGGTTACAATGTGACTTCGCTCATTGCAGGGCTGGGCATTGGCGGTATCGCGATCGCCCTCGCAGCTCAGACAATCCTGGGAGACCTTTTCAGCTATTTCGTGATCTTTTTTGATCGCCCGTTCGAAATCGGGGACTTTATTGTGATTGATGACAAGTCGGGTGTAGTGGAATACATTGGCATTAAAACAACCCGTATCCGGACACTTGGTGGTGAACAGCTTGTATGCTCTAACACAGACCTGACCGATTCCCGGCTGCACAACTATAAAAGATTGCAGAAAAGAAGGATCGTGTTTAATCTGGGCGTCACATATCAGACTTCGCATGAGCAGCTTTCACAGATACCCGGTATCCTTCGAGGGATCATCCAGTCAAAACCCTATATTACATTTGACCGGGCGCATTTTTCTGGATACGGCGATTTTAGTCTGAATTTTGAGATCGTTTACTATGTCATGGATGCTGACTACACTTTCTATATGGACCAGCAGCAGGCCATTTATCTGGACATATTCCGTGCTTTTGAAGAAAGTGGCATCGACTTCGCCTACCCGACGCAAACATTAATAATGCAACTAGAAAACGCACATATCAAGTAAACGATTATATTTTATTTCGCAGGAATCAACCCACTTCGCCTCCATGGAATTATTTGTGCTCTTTTCAATCCTGATCTCGCTAGCGGCTCTTTTCTCCTATATCAATGTTCGCGTTTTCAAGCTGCCATCCGGGATAAGCCTGATGCTGATGGGGACTGTTGCTGCATTGGGTGTGATTTCGATAGGACATGTTTCGAGCATGTTTACGGCCATGGTCGAAGAGAAACTCCAATTGATTGATTTTTCCGAGTTCCTTCTTGGGATACTACTGAGCTTTCTTCTCTTCGCGGGATCGCTGCATGTAGATCTCACTGATTTGAAAAAGTCGGCAAAGAGTATTGCCAGTTTTGCAGTAATCGGAACTGTCCTTTCCACTTTTCTTGTGGGTTACGGGTTCCATTATCTAACTTCTCTTCTGGATATGCCAGTTCCGATTATCTTCTCTCTTATACTGGGTGCACTGATTTCTCCTACCGACCCGATCGCGGTAATGGGTATATTAAAGAAAGCGGACTTGTCAAAAACTGTGGAGACCAATATCGTCGGCGAGTCACTTTTTAATGACGGGATCGGTGTTGTCATCTTTGCAACTTTGCTTCAGATCGCTTCCGTGGGTATCGAAAATTTTGGTGCTGCCGAAATTAGTCTGTTATTCTTTCGGGAGGCGGTGGGCGGTGTAATTGCCGGAGCGGTAATTGGCTTTGTGGGTTACCGACTGATGAAGTCGATAGATCATTTTCAAACCGAGATTCTCATTTCCCTTGCTATGGTGATGGGAGGATATTCGCTGTGCCACTACCTGCATGTATCCGGGCCATTGGCTATGGTCGTAGCTGGGATTATGACCGGAAACCGTGGCAAAGCGCTGGCTATGAGTGATGTCACACGAGATTATCTGGGGAAATTCTGGGAGGTTACAGACGAAATCCTGAATGCAGTCCTGTTCATGTTGATCGGGTTGGAAATCGTTGTTGTCACTTTCAAGCTAAGCTATGTGGTGATCGGACTGATTACGGCGGTGATGATCGTCGTTGCGCGCTTTGTGTCCCTTTATTTTACGGCAACAGCTTTCAGGTTTATCAAACGGCTCGGTCCGGGAACGTTGAAGATCATGACCTGGGGTGGTTTGCGTGGTGGGATTTCCATTGCGTTGGCTCTATCTCTGCCTTCGAATCCTTATAAAAACATCATTGTGTCTGTCACCTTTGTGATTGTTCTGTTTTCTATCCTCGTACAGGGTTTTACAATAGAGCCGTTGATCAGGAAAATCGCCGGGAAGAAGAATCCGCAGGTTCCCGTTTAACGGTTTTCTCTTTCCATACGATCTAAAATGGCTTTCATCCGGGCAATTTCTTCTTTCTGCGACTTGATGATGCCGTCCGCAAGTTTTCTTACCTCGGGGTCTTTAATGTCTGCCGCCTGGCTGGTCATGATGGCTGAGGAGTGGTGCGGGATCATAGCCTTCATGTATTGCCGGTCACTAATTGGAACCTGATTTCTTAAAAAAGTCAATGCCAGGATGAAAACAATGATGCTGCCGATGTAAATAAAGGTATTGCGTTTCTTGCTGTCATACATCTTTTGCATAAAAAGCAGCATAGTAAGCGCCATAGGCGAAACCATCAGCAGGGTCATATAAAAGCGGGTAAGGCTTAGATAAATGTGGTCGGCGTTATCTACATTGAGGAACATCACCGCATACATGATCACGAATGAAACCGCGAGCATGGTAAAAAATTTAGGATAGTTGTTGTTTTCCATATTGCCGGTATTACGTAAGCCCGCATTTGCAAAACAATGGTGCCAATCCAAACAAGATTTGGAGGAAATTTTACAAGCGTTCCACATTATTGAACAAGTCGAATAATCGGTCCTTCTTGGTTCTCGAGACAGAAATCTGTGTTCCATCTTCCATGACAATAAATCCGCCGTCGTGGCGGAGGAATTTTTTAATGAAACGGGGATTGACAAGATGGGAGTGGTGAACCCGTATGAAACCATTTTCGTGCAGGACTTTTTCCACTTCTTTCAATGTCCGGCATATCAAATGCTTGCTTTTATCCTTGCAAAACAGTCGGGTGTAGTTGCTTTCGCTTTCACATCGAACAATGTACTGTATTTCCAGGAATTCCAGGCCATCGGATGTGGGGAGGGCCACTTTGGTTTTAGGCTTGGTGATGCTGGTCATCAGGTCATGCATCAGGCCGAGTTGGTCTTGGGCAAGGACTTTGTTTTTCTTTTGTTGCCAGCGGTGTAAGGTTTCTTTTAAATCATCTGCATCGACGGGTTTGAGCAAGTAGCTGATGGCACTGTAAGTAAAAGCTTTGATCGCATACTGGTCGTACGCAGTGACAAAAATCACATCAAACAAAAGCTGTTCCAGTCTATTCAAGATCTCAAATCCGCTTATTTCGGGCATTTCAATATCAAGGAAAACAAGGTCTACCCGATGCTTTCTAAGGTATTCGAGGGCGGCGGCACCGTCATTGAATTTTGCGACTACCTTAATTTGCGGTGAAGCTACCTCCAGAAGAAGCTGTAAACTTTCTGTGCAATGGATTTCGTCATCTATTAATACCGAAGAATAGGTCATAAGTTATGTTGATAGGTAAATGTAACCCGAGTTCCAAATGGGATGGGCCCTTCGAAAAGGTCCAGAATGTTTACCTGTATTTTGGGTTGAAAATTAAAGTTAAACAATTCAATTCTTTCACCGGCGATTCTCATTCCAAGACTTTGTTTATCATCCAGCAAGGTACGTTTGCTCGATGCTTTTCGACCTATACCATTGTCTTCAACTATAAATATAAAACCCTCACCATAAGGTCTGACGGTAATTGTCAGTTTTTTTGACTCTCTTGAACTGGGTACCAAGCCATGTTTCACTGCATTTTCAATGTAAGGCTGCAGAAGCATTGGCGGTACCATAATTTCGGATATATCGATTTCTCTGGAAATATCCAGGTTAAATTCGAGGCCCTGGTCGAATCGCAGACTTTCTAATTGAACATAAAGCCTGTTTGTTTCGATTTCGTCGGCCAGGCTAATAACGTGCTCACGGGAGTTCTGGAGAATGTAGCGAAGTAATTTTGAAAACCGGGTCAGATAAGTCGCCGCGCTGTCATAATCTTTTTTCAGAATCTGGTAACGAATAGAATTCAGGCTGTTGAAAATAAAATGCGGGTTCATCTGGCTCCTCAGCAGGCTCATTTCCATTTCCGAAAGTTGGCGCTCAAAAGTCGATTGCAGCTGGATTTGTTTTTGCTCCTCAATCAGCCGGGTTTTTTCAATGACTACTTCAGTCCTTTCTGCGACCATTGCTTCAAGCCGTTCCGTTTCGGATGCCGCCATTTTTTTATTCAGCTCAAGCTGCTCAATATAGGCGTTGGAAGCTTTATCTTTTTCATTTTGAGCCAGCCGTAATTTGTACCCAAGTGCCAGCGCGAAGCAAAGGCTTTCCAGTAAAATACCTGTTTTAAAGGAAACTATTGGGTTAAAGTTTACCTCGCCAAAAAAAAGGTGCCTGCTTTTGGGATCAACTACGACGGCAAAGAGACTACCGGCAAAGAAGAATGAGCTTCCTGCAATAAAGAACCATTTGACGGGGCTTCGGACTTGAAGAATGATCCAGATCAATAAAAGTAATGAAAAGGGGAGAATCGCAATTCGGGAAAAGACGAATGCTTTTTGCTGAAGAGGATAATCGAAGTCATAAAAGTTATAGGTCAATAGCAACATCCCGGCAGAAACCAGCAAGGCAATGAAACATTTTGTCAGCCTGTTTAGCCAGCCGTAACGTTCATTCATGTCCAGCAGCGATTTTCCGAAAGCGACATAAGCTGCAAAGAAAAGGTACTGGACAGGCTCACCCAGCTTATAGGTCAGCGGATAGTTCAAATAGGCAATCCGTGCTATAAAGGAGTAAGGAAGTGTTTTGACAACAATGGAATAAAGCCCGGCTCCTAAAAGGTAAAGTCCGTATAGCAGGAACACCTTTTGGCGCACCTTGATAAAAATAAAGAGAAAGAACAGCATTGCAAATGTGACTGCTCCCAGAAAAAAACCATTGAACTCAATTCTGTCTACGAAATTACGATACCCCTCAACGGAGGTGCGCAAGCTTCGCTCCCGCGTTTGGGCGTATATGTCGGTCATAGAAAAAGGTCTTCCGGTATCACTCCACAGCCGGATATGAAGGCTTAATGCCTGACGACTTTTCAGATAGATGGGCACCAGCCCAGGTTCTTCTGGATAGTGCCAACTGCGAACATCGGTATACGGCCCGGTTCCCAGACTAAAGGTCGTATCAGCATTATTTGCAAACACGATAATACTGTCCGCAGCCCTGAAATCAAGATCAAGGAAGACATCAGAATCCTGTTCATTATAAACTGTTGTTTTCAACCAGATGTAGCCACTTGGTGGAGTGGCTGAAAGACTATCGATTAACCCCCATTTTTCTGAGCGGGAAATCTTCGAAAAATGAGCTGCCGGATTGTTTGTGAAATAGACATTGCCTGTTACCCAGAGCCGTTCACGATCTTTGATCCGGCTTAGGAAAACGGTGTCTTGTGCGAAAATGGCCGCTGAGGGGCAGAGCACGATCAGAAGCAGGATCAGTCGGGATTTCATACACTGGAGGCTTGTCATTTACAAATCTAGTGACGCACAAAACGATAACAGCCTACATTTAGCGGATCGCACGTGCGAATTAGTACACTGCATATATTGACCTGCGACCGGTTCCTGTTATGGGTCAATTAGGTTGATTGCTCTGTCAAACGGGTCAACTGCTCAGTGTGTATTTTATATCATTATCAGGAAGGGAATATTTGAATATTCATCCAATTTCTTTAAATGTTATGAATAAAACTCAAATTTTCCTAGCGCTGTGTTTAGTAGCCGGCCCAGCCAATGCGCAAATTATTGATCCGAAGAGAACAGCTGAACGAAAGGCAACCGACCGGGCCAACAACCGCATTGACCAGTCAATAGATAAGGGATTTGACAAAGTGGAGGAAGGAATCGGCAGTCTTTTCAAAAAGAAAAATAAAAAGGAAAAGCAGGGACAGGAGGAGGTGTCGGAAAGTAAGGAAGATACCCCAAAACAAACTGATTCAGGAGCAGGGAAGGAAACCGCTGCATCGAAAACGGCTGCATCTGCACTTTCCTACTACTCAAAGTTTGATTTTGTTCCAGGTGAGAAGGTGATCGCGGCAGAAGATTTCTCGAATACCAATATTGGTGATTTCCCCGTGGGGTGGAATACTAATTCATCGGCTGAAGTGATAACGCTGGGTGATAGCCCTGTCAAATGGTTGTTTATGAGCAAGGATGGCTTTTTTCAGCCAGAATTTATCAAAGATATGCCGGAAAATTTTACAATTGAATTTGACGTGTTTACCCGCTACCGAAGCTCGAACATTTTAGAATATCAGTTCCAGATCGCGTCTTCCGCAAGTCCTAAAAAAGATTTGTCCGAAGAGTACACCAGTAATTACTTTCAGTTCAAGTGGTTAGCCAGCAACACTTCTACCAGCTTTTATGTGGTTGAAAATGGGGAAGTTGTCAATAAGAATGAAGGCTTTTCGGTAAAAGATTTTGCCTCCGAGGACGTCGAACATTTAGAGCCGGTTAGAGTGAGGATTTCGATCTGGCGACAAAAAAGTAGGCTTAGGATTTACGCCAATCAAAATAAAATTGTCGACATCCCACAGGCTTTCGATTCAAAACTAAAATATAATGTTTTTAAATTCGGGGGCAAATATCTCAACTTCTCCGAAAATGAGAACAGGGATGAGTTTATGGTTTCTGACATTCGCTATGCCATTGGGTCAGCAGATACCAGGAGCAAATTAATTACTGCTGGAAAGTTGATAACCCGAGGGATTTTATTCAACACAAATTCCGATGTTATTCAACCGTCGTCGTATGGAGTGCTGAAAGATATTGCAGGCGTTTTGGCTGAAAATCCGACAGTTAAGATTAAGATTGTGGGGCATACCGACAGCGATGGAGAAAATCAGGCCAATCTTATTTTATCTCAGAAAAGAGCGGCAGCTGTGAAAAGCATGTTGTCGGGAGAGTTTAAAATCGATCCGTCAAGAATGTTGACCGATGGAAAAGGAGAAAACGAGCCATCGGATTCAAACGATACGCCGACTGGCAAGGCGAACAACAGACGGGTCGAGTTCACAAAGTTGTGATCCGATTCATAGTCTAAGGAAGCTTTCCGATATCAATTCAACTAAGGCTAGCTTATTCCATTATTTTTTTGCTAAGCCTGTTGCCATGTGGCGGTACTGTTGAGAATAAAGATCAGCAGGCCCGATCAAAGGATGAAATAATAAAGCGGCTGATCCCGGTTTGAAAAACGCATAAAGCTGTCCTTACCTAATTTTTTCACGGAACTTAAACTTTAAGATCCAAATTTTGGCGGCTTAACCGTGATAATGACTATGAGATGCCCGGGTAGCTTTCATTTGTCATCCCGACAGGATTTCTTCCCCTTGTTGGTGGACGCTTGCAGCGCAAATCACGATTCTACATCGCATACAGGCTAATGTTGAATGACGCAGCCTGTATCGTCGAGGTAAATATTATAGCGGATCCGCTTAAAAAATTGCCGTCGAGTGAAACTCAAATTAGAAAGTACATAGATTTGCTGTGACTATCACGTCGAAAATATGTTAATTTGAGTATCAAAGAAATAGGATGTGAGAAATAGCAGTATTAAAAAATATTACAGTTTTCTAAAGTTCAGGCGCAATTTTACGCGTTACAGCATTGGTAAATTCAGAAGCTACGAAATCGTTATCTTTTGGCTTAAAAGTTTTCTTACCAGAAGCCAGTTTCTGATACTTTCAGGTATTTTGGTGGGAAGCACCGCTGGCTTTGCCGGGGTAATTTTGAAATCGCTGGTTCATTATATCCACTATGTGATCACTGCGAAGGTCCACTTCGAAGACCAGATACTCTTCTACCTCATTTTTCCGTTTTTGGGGATTGTCATCACTACCATCGTTGTGAAATACATTTTTAATGGTCAGGATAAAAAGGGAATTCCCGTGATCCTGCACGAAATTGCTCAAAACGCCAGCAAGGTATCGCCGGTGAAAATGTATTCGCAGATCGTACAGAGCGCAATTACGGTGGGTTTTGGAGGTTCTGCGGGATTAGAAAGCCCCATCGCTGTTACCGGCGCAGCGATCGGTTCCAATTTCGCACAGACTTACAAGCTGGATTACAAGGAGCGGACATTGTTGCTCGCTGCCGGTGCCACAGCTGGCATCGCGGCTGCGTTTAATGCACCTATCGCCGGTGTCATGTTCGCCATAGAGATTTTACTTACCGGAGTTGTCTTTTCAGATTTTATTCCGCTTGTTGTAGCTGCGGTATGCGGAAGTTTGATATCGCGCATACTGCTCAAGGAAGAGGTACTCTTCCTTTTTCGTTCACGCGGGACATTTGACTATCACAATCTCCCTTATTACCTGCTTTTAGGAATTCTTTGTGGTCTTTATGCCAGGTATTTTCTGTTGATAGCAAGATACATAGAAGGATTTTTTCATTCATTAAAAATGTCAAGGGTTCAGAAGGCAATGCTGGGGGGCTCGATACTGTCCTTGCTTTGTGTGCTGTACCCTCCCTTGTTTGGAGAAGGATATGAGACGATCAAATCCTTTACAAACGGAGAAATTCAGAAAGTAATCAGCAATAGCTTTTTCCGATACATCGGATATCGGGAATGGGTTATCATTTTATTTGTCGGTGTAATTTGTCTGCTCAAAGCTTTCGCTACATCCATCACCATTCAGAGTGGCGGCAATGGCGGCAATTTTGCGCCGTCGCTTTTTGCGGGAGGGTCGTTGGGCTACGCATTTGCCCTGCTTTGTATGCGGGCTGGCATGGCAGATGTGCCTATGACGAACCTGATTCTTGTTGGTATGGCGGGGGTAATGAGTGGTGTGCTCTACGCTCCCTTGACTGCTATTTTCCTGATTGCCGAATCCAGTTCCGGATATGATCTTTTTATCCCTCTGATGATAGTTTCGGTCATTGCTTTTTTAATGGCCAAATGGTTTTCTCCAACCTCACCGGAAATGGAAAGGTTTGTCAAGGAAAGGCAGATCTTTACCAGGGAGCATGATAAAAATTTATTATCGTTGCTTCATACGATGGATTTAGTCGACAAGGATACCCAGCTTATCAGCGAAACTGCTTCAATGAATGAGCTCATGGAGGTTTTGAAGAATGGGCACCGAAACCTGATTGCAGTTTTAAACGACAAGTCTGTACTGACTGGAATTATCAATCTCGATGGGATAAGACCAATACTGTTTGGCGGGGAGCTGGATAAATCATTAGAGGTAAAAAGTCTGATGAAACCAGTCGGAAGGGTTGTTTATGAGTCAGATTCAGTTGTCGATGTCGCGAAGAAATTTGACGAAACCGCGTTGTGGAACCTGCCCGTGATTAAAACCAACGGAGAGTTCGCAGGTTTTATCTCCAAATCAAGTGTGCTTGACCGATATAGGAAGCTTTTGCAGGAACACTCAGGCTAGTGCGGTACCGGGCTAAACTTTCCCATTTGCCATGCGTCCTCTGGCTGCCGTTCCATTACCGCTGAACATTATCGTTATTTTAATGTTCCGGTTTGGAGTAAAAATGAACTATAATTATTTTTATTATAAATATTAACCAAGTACTATTGTAAGAAAGTATAAACGGATCATCTGATGTCGTATCTAACCGTCTACGATGAGAGAGAAGTAATCCTTAAAATTGTTGGAGGAGATGAGAGAGCGTTCCGCTCGTTCTTTAATCAATATCATCAGCTACTAGCAACACATATTTTCCGAATTACCAAGTCGAGGGAATTAACCGAGGAAGTTGTCCAGGACGTTTTCCTTAAAATATGGTCAAAGAGGGAGTGCTTGCTGGAAATAAACGATTTTCGCTCTTATCTAAGTGCAGCGTCGAGGAATCAGGCGTTGAGCGCATTGAAAAAACTTGCCGAGGAACGGGCTATGATCCTGGACATCAACTGGACTACGATCGAAGATGAAATAGAAGGCGACAACGAGGTTTCCGAGCATCCTCAATGGATAGACGAAGCCATTGATCAGCTGCCGAACCAGCAGCGTACGGTATATCTGCTAAGCCGTCATGAAAACCTCAAATACCATGAAATTGCCTCGCGGTTGAATATTTCCCGCGAGACGGTTAAAACCTATCTGCAATTAGCGAGCAAATCCATCACAAAATATCTTCAAAGAAAGCTGTTTGGTGGTTTTCTTTGGATTATATTACTTTTTTTTTAAAATATTTCATTCCGCCCTACCCCCTTTTTTATTCATTTTGAGTCTATACAGTTGAGAGGCTGAAATAGTAAAATAATGATTTTCCAGAATGGGTACACACCACAGTCGATTGGCGGAACTTTTCCGACTCTACTACCACAACATTGCCACAGATCGTGAAATTGAGGAGCTAAAGGGACTCGTCAGGGAAGAAAAAGATGACAGGCAGCTTTTGTTGTTGATCGATCATGCATGGAGTGAGCTGAGCGAGCAGGAGAAAATCATTGATTCAGAAAAAAGCTCAAAGATGCTGGCTTTCATTCTCGAACCGGCCTCCCAGAAAGCGAACGGGGAAGACTCAAACTTTGGAGAGGTAGACGAGTGCAGAGAAAAGAGCAGGCCCTTGTGGTACCGATACATTGCGGCAGTATGCATTATTGCCGGTGGGCTGGGGCTCATGTGGGGAATGTGGAAGAAGACCCATAGGCCGGTAGGGCAGAACCAGGTCGCCGCCGTGAACCAGATTGCTCCCGCGGGTAACAGGGCTACCTTGACCTTGGCAGACGGGTCGCAGATTGCACTGGATCAGGCCGCGGAGGGAGTTCTGGCCGTTCAAGGTAAAACCGAAATCAACAAATCAGAGGATGGAACCATTGTTTACAAGGCAGTTAGAGAGCATGATCTTGCAGTAGAACATGGGTCAAATACCATTTCAACACCACGGGGCGGAAGGTATGAAATTGTATTGCCGGATGGGAGCAAAGCATGGTTGAACACGGCTTCTTCCATTACTTTTCCTACTACATTCAAAAAAAATGAGCGGAGTGTGTCCATTCAGGGAGAAGTATTTTTTGAAGTAGTTCACGATCAGTCAAGGCCATTTAAGGTCTCATTCACCGGTGGAGAGGTAAATGTTCTGGGAACCAGTTTCAATGTAAGAAATTATCCTGACGAGGAAATGTCCAGGACCACCTTGGTAAAAGGATCGGTGATCCTCACCAACAAGCGGGGCAGCAGTCGCCTGATCCCCGGAGAGCAGGCAAGTATTGACAAGGGCGGAACGATCAACAAAAGCGTTGCGAATATGGAAGAGGTCGTTGCCTGGAAGAACGGGGTGTTTTATTTTGAGGATGCCGGAATTCAAACCGTCATGAAAGAAGTAAGCAGGTGGTATGACGTGGATGTCGGGTTTGAAGGTGAGCCTACCATCCGAAGGTTTTCGGGTAAGGTTTCACGGGATGCCAGTATTTTTGAATTTATGAACATCCTTAATTATATCGGTGTAAAATACCGGATAGAAGGAAGAAGGATCACGATAACCAAGTGACGTATATGTTAGTACGTTATTGGAGCCTATTATATACCAGGTCGAAAATTGTTTTATTATTAAACCCATTGATTTATGAGAAGAGCTCCCTAAGCACAGTTTGAGATGGGGTCAGGATAACAAAAAAATCAGGGAAAATGCTGCGAACACTTTCCCTGAATGGTTAGGCCTGGCTGAAAATCCTGTTGACAGATTAATCATTTATTTACCTAATCCATACAAATATATGGAAATTAATACTTTGTCCAAAAAGGGGAAAGTGTACATATTCTTTGTACCTCCAAATTTTTTGCTGCAAATGAAATTAATCACAATGCTGCTGGTATTGGCTATACCCCAGTTATGGGCGTCTGGTTATAGCCAAAAAATAACGCTGGAGAAAGATAACATCTCACTGGAAGCGGCATTGAAGGCTGTTGAGAGCCAAACCCCATATTTGTTTTTGTATGACAAGATGGAAGTACCTGTTCATACGAAAGTGACAGTGAAGGTGACCAACGGCACGATCGAACAGGTCTTGAACCAAATATTTGCGGGATTGCCTCTTACCTATAAGATCTTCGACCGCAATGTGGTAATCAGGACCGAAGAAAAAAGTAAAGTTCCGGTTAACAAAAGCAATGTAGATACCGAGTCGAAAAAGGCGGAAGATATTCGGATCAAAGGGAAGGTTGTCGATGAAAGTCAAAGCCCGCTACCGGGAGCCAATATCCTCCTGAAAGGTTCCCAGAAGGGGGCTGTCACCGATGTGGATGGCCACTTTGAGATTGACGTACCCACTACGCAATCCGTATTGGTTTTCTCTTTTGTCGGGTATCTCACCGTCGAAAAGGTGGTAAACAATCAGACTATTCTTGACATCGTGTTGATGCAGGATAAAAAGCATTTGGAGGAATTGGTTGTAGTCGGCTATGGCAGCCAAAAGAAAGTCACCCTTACCGGAAGCGTCAGCACCATCAGCAGCGAGAAGGTTAAAAATAATCCGATCGCAAATGTATCACAAGCCCTACAGGGCACCATTGCCGGTGCAACCGTAACCAACACCAATACGCCGGGCGGTGATTCAAAAATACGTATCCGGGGACTGAGCACAATCAATAATAATAACCCGCTGTGGATTGTCGACGGAGTGCCTCGGACGGGTGGAATCAATCAACTCAGTCCTTCTGAAATTGAATCGGTTACTGTCTTAAAAGATGCATCTGCGACAGCCATTTATGGTGCGCGGGGAGCGAATGGTGTTATTTTGGTAACCACGATCAAAGGAAGGAAATCTCAACCGGTGGAGGTATCCTTCAGTGCGCGCATCGGCACGATGAAGAATTTCAAACGGTATGACATGTTAAATACACAGGAGTATGCAGAATTACTCTGGATGCAAGCCAAAAATTCCGGTATCAAGCCTTCACACCCTATTTTTGGAAGCGGCGAAACCCCGCACCTCCCGCAGTATCTGATCCCGGCCGGGGCAGACCAGGTAGACGAAAGTCAGTATAACCGTTTTACCTACCCGATCACCAAGTTCAACCATGCCGGCACAGACTGGTACAAAGAAATCCTGAATTCGGGATTTACGAGGGATTACAGCCTGAGTATTGTGGGAGGAACCGAAAATACGGTTTACGGATTCGCAGCCAGTGCGTTAAAGGAGGACGGGATGGTAAAAATGACCGGTTTTGACCGCTACAATGTGCGTTCCAATATCTCTTTTAATGTAACAAAATGGTTGGAGATCGGAGAGAGTTTCGGCCTAAGTTATACCAACGACAGCGGTCTGCAAACACAGAACTCCGAAGGGTCTATTTTCGGACAGCTCCTGGATGTTGCAGAGCTCATGCCAGTTTATGATATACGTGGAAACTGGGCACCTCTTACCCGGCTGACAGGCATACAGGCCAACCTTTATCATCCGCTGGCCGAATTGGATTACTATAAAGACAGTGAAACCCAGAACCTGACTTTTATCGGGAACATGTACGCCAGGGCAAACCTGACAAAGAATCTCGCAGTTAAGTCGCAGTACGGGTTAAATTATGGTTATACCCATACCAAAACTCCGCTGGAAATCAATCCGGAGAGTTATATAGCAAGGGCATTTCCTGAACTTTCTGAAAGCTACAACAAGGCCTATACCTGGAACTGGGTGAACACGATGGAGTATAAAAACACGTTCAGAGGAAAACATACGCTGGACATCCTTGCAGGCAGCGAGGCCCTGGGCAGCGTTTCACAATCCCTGGGCGCATCGCGAAACCGGTTTTTGACAACAACGCCAAGTTATTGGGTGATTGATGCCGGGGAAGGCAATATCCAAAACTCGGGAACAATGAGCGACTGGTCGACCTTTTCGTTGTTTGGTCGTGTCAACTATGATTTTAAGGACAAATACCTGCTCACCCTAACCCTGCGCCGGGACGGATCTTCCCGATTTGGTACAAACAACCGATATGGAATGTTTCCGGCCATGTCCGCGGGATGGGTTCTTTCTGACGAATCTTTTATTAACAGCAAGACACAATCCTGGCTTAATTTTGCAAAACTACGGCTGAGCTGGGGGAAATCCGGAAACGATCAGATCGGGAATTACAATTCCTTTACCACATTTAACCAGAGCCGGGACATGTCGTATTACCCCATCAACGGCAACAATAACGAATTGACAACGGGGTTTCAATCGGCAGTTTTCGGAAACCCCAATGCCAAATGGGAGACGACGGCTACCACCAACGTAGGTCTGGATTTAACGCTCTTTAATAACTTTTTCGTCGAGCTCGACCTCTGGCAGCGCAGCACCCGGGATATGTTGTACCAGGTAAGCATCCCGATGGTAAACGGCCAGGCAACGGTACCGTCCGTGAACATTGGAGATATGGACAATCGGGGCGTTGATTTGCAGATTGACTATCGGAACCAGAGTAAAAATGCGCAGATCAAATACAATGTCGGAATGAGTGTGACTCATTACCGCAATAAAATCGTCAAACTCTCTGAGAACGATGCAGAAGTTATTATTGGAGGAGCAATCAGGGACCAGATTTACACCAGGGCACAGATCGGCACCTCATTCCCTCAGTTTTTTGGATATCAGGTCGACGGTATTTTCCAAACTACCCAGGAGGTAGCCGAACATCCGGCATTTGGCAACTACAATGCACCCGGACGGTTCAAGTTCAGGGACGTAAACAACGATGGTATTATTGATGACAAAGACCGGACCTATGTTGGCAATCCGCATCCGGATTTGACAATCGGGCTTAACGGAAATGTGCAATACAAAAATTTCGATCTCGGATTGTCCTTTTATGCTAGTCTGGGTAATGACATTATGAATGTCAACCGACGGGCGCTGGATTTTAATTTATTCCAAAAAAACAGATCAAAAAGACGGCTGTATGAGTCCTGGGGAAGTCCGTACCTGGCAAGCAATGCTGACGCAAAAATGCCCATTGCGGAAGTCAATGATGTGACCAGTCAGCTTCCTTCATCTTATTATGTGGAAGACGGGAGTTTCCTGAGATTCCAGTCAGCCCAATTGGGCTTCACCGTACCAAAGAAACTACTGAGCAAAATAGCAATGAGAGAACTGCGGCTATCGGCGATGGTTACAAATCTGTTCACCATCACCAGGTATTCGGGGCTGGACCCTCAGATTCAAACGTCGGACAGCAGTTTTGGTGTGGACATTGGTGAATGGCCAACGCCCAGAAGATTTGTAATTGGCTTAAATTTTAAATTCTAACATAGGATGAAAAAAATTTTTTCTCTCATCGTTCTCATTCCTTTGCAGCTTGTGATGCAATCCTGTGGGGAGAGTTTCTTATACAAAGAGCCCAAGGGTACTGTTATTCCCGAATCGTTGAATACCCTCGACGGCGTCAATTATTTGCTTATAGGAGCATATTCCTTATTGGATGGATGGGGAAGCGGCACGGCCAACCAGCAAAATATGTCCGCGGCAGCGTCCATCAAAAACTGGGTCTGGAACTCAGCTTCGGATGACTCCTATAAGGGAAGTACACCGGGCGATTTATCTCCCGCAGGTGAGATTGAGCAATATGTGGCATTGCCGACCAATATTATGATCGAATACAAATGGCAGGTTCACTACGATGGTATTTCCAGATGCAATGACGTATTGAGAGCGATCAAGAATGCTGGATCAGCGATTGATGAAAGCAACCGGAAAATTTTGGAAGGACAGGCCCGTTTTCTCAGGGGGCTGTATCATTTCAGAATGCAGGTCATGCATTATCAGGTCCCCTATATATCCGAAGAAGTGGAGGACCCAAGCAAGGTGCCCAATGACAGGTTAATCTGGGATGATCTAGAAAAGGACTTACAGTTTGCTCTCGATAACCTGCCGGAGCGTTTCGCCGGGAATCCGGGCAGAGCTACGAAATTCGCTGCCATTACGGCAAAAGCGTATGTCCATATGTTCCAAAAGGAGTACAGTGAAGCCAAAACCTTACTGGACATGGTCATTAACAGTAAGAAATTTGCCCTGGTGGATAGCTTTTACCATAATTATACCTCCTATACTGAGAATAATGTTGAATCTATCTTTGAAATTCAATATTCCGTCAATGACGGCACGACGCAGGGCCGGAACGGAAATTCCGATTCCTGGCTGACGTTGCCGTATAACCGGTACCTTCCAACCTGTTGCGGTTTTTTTCAACCTTCCGATGATTTGGTGAATGCATTTAAAGTGGATGCGAATGGGCTGCCATTGTTGGGAATCAATGGACCCAGGTACAATGATACACCGCTGCCCAATGATATGGGGATTAACCCCGAGGAAACTTTTGTACCCCCGGGCCACCTGTTCGACCCCCGACTGGACTGGACGGTCGGCAGGAGAGGAATTCCCTATCTGGACTGGGGTATACACTCCGGGAGAGATTTTGTGAGGGATCAGGATAATGGCGGTCCATATGCCGGAAAAAAGCAGATGTACTATAAAAGGGAAGCTGCGACCGCTGCCGAATCCACATTTGCGAGGGCAAACGCAAAAAATTTCAGATTCTACCGATACGCCCATGTTCTGTTATGGAGGGCTGAATGTGCGATAGAGGAAAATGATCTGGTTTATGCCAAGGAATTGATCAATCAGGTGCGGCGGAGAGCCTCGAATGACATTGTGTACGGAAAGGTAAAAAACACATCGTTTGGGCCATCGATCCCGATTGTAGTTGATTATACAGAGCCGGCTGCGAATTATAAACTTGGCGAGTATACCACATTCCCGAGCCAGGCCTATGCCCGGGAAGCGCTCCGAATGGAACTACGCCTGGAAACAGCCCTTGAAGGCAACCGCTTTTTTGATCTTGTTCGCTGGGGAATTGACCAACAGGTGCTTTCTAAATTCATTGCCAACGATTCGAAGTACAGGAGCTTTATGGGCGGAACAAGTTATGCTCCCAGAAATGCCAAATGGCCATTGCCTCAAAGCCAGATCGATTTGCAAAAAGGAGTTTTGATACAGGATCCCAATTACTAAATATTGAACATGACAATCATGAATAGACGAGATTTAACCAAAATCCTTATGGCTACCCCCTTTGTGTTAGGAGGAAGCCGTAAAGCCCGGGCCAATGCCGGGCAACCTGCAAAGACCCGCAATATCCTGATGCCGATTGGCGACGCAACCGAAGCCGTCGATACCCTTTATCCTTTCTTTCGCTTGCAGGAAGAAGGTTTTAAAGTAACGGTTTGCGGCCCCGAAGCTCGCATATACCATATGGTTACACATGAAGTCCCCCCGAACGCCGTTATTCGATGGGATATTACCCAGGAGGCACCGGGCTATCACATTACTGCGGAGAAAGCTTTCAGAGACATTCGTCCTGAAGAGTACGACGGCATTTTCGTCTCTGGCGGAAGAGCGCCTGAATATTTAAGATATGATAAGGATCTGCTAAGGATCACGCGGCATTTTTTCGAAACCAATAAACCGGTATCGGTGGTTTGCCATGGCGTGGAAATACTGGCTGCGGCAGGGGTTATCAAAAACAGAAAGTTAACGACTGTGGCCAAATGCGAGCTGGACATTACGCAGGTGGGCGGCGTTTATGTAGCTGATCCTATGGTGGTGGATGGTAATCTGATCAGTTGCCGGACCTGGCATGATTTCAATACGCCGTACATGAAGCTTTTCGTGGAACAGGTATTAAAGCTAAAAAGTTGATACATGCTCAACAGACGAGAATTTATTCACTCAGCGTCAGGTATGATGGGGTCGGCGATGCTGGCCGACCTCCCATCGCACTGGCTGGACAGGGATGCAAAGGCCTGGAAGCTCAATTACATGATTTCCTCCTGTTTATATGGTTATATGGACCTTGATACCATTCTTGCCGAAGTGGTAAAAAATGGGGCAGCGGCAATCGATATATGGCCTAAAGTCCATGGCAATCAGCGGGAGCAGCTGGATGAGCTGGGTGAAGATCAATTCCGGCAGCTTTTGAAAAAGCATAAAACCTCGCTTGGATGCATTACGCAATATAAGCTGGGCCCGTTTGCCTTGGCAGAAGAGATGAAGCTGGCATCTCGGTTTGGGACCAAAATCATCGTTACCGGGGCAAAGGGAGAAAAGGGACTGACTGGCGACGCATTGAAAAACGAGGTAAAGAAATTTGCCCAGAACCTTCGGCCCACCATTGCCCAGGCAGAGCGGCATGACCTGGTGGTTGCGATCGAAAACCATTCCTCTTCGCTGATCTTCACACCGGACTCGATCAAATGGTTGCTGGAATTTGTCCCTCAAAAGAACGTCGGGATTGCTTTTGCCCCATACCATTTGGAGCATACCGCAGAGGAAATGGCTGCATTGATCCGGCATATCGGGCCGCGGTTGACTTTATTTTATGCCTGGCAGCATGGTAAGGGGAGCAATGGAAATATGAGCAAAGCTGAGGAGCTGCAGCAACTCCCCGGTCAGGGCCCGCTGGATTTTATTCCATTACTGTCTGCTTTAAAAGAGATCAACTATACTGGATGGACGGAGATCTTTATGCATTCTTTTCCACGAGGTGAGGCCGTTGCAAAAACAGCCGGTGGGGTGACCGCGCAGCTGAATGTGTCACGAAAATATCTTGAAACTTGTATTTCTAAAATATAACGATTTATAACATGGATAGAAGGTCTGCTTTGATTCAGATGGGCGTGACTGCGGGCGGGATCCTGGCTTTTACTGCCTGCCGCAATAACGATAAGAAGACTATTTCATCGGCATATGCAAAGCTGGGGATTTCGGAAAAGGAAGTTGGTTTTCTAGGGGATTTGGCAGAGGTGATCATCCCGTCGGACCCTGAGGTGAAAGGTTCGGATGCGTTGGATTTGAAGGCTTTCGTATTGTTGATGGTCAATGACTGCATGAAAAAGCAGGATCAGGAAATATACATGATTGGATTACGGGCTTTTCAAAAATCCGTCGAAAATCAGGACTTAAAAGACAAGGCCATGGAAACCGCTTTCATTAAGGGATTAAGCGGGAACGATGAGAATCCGGAAGAAAAATCCGTCAAGGTGTTCCTATTGACCACCAAGCAGTATACCATTCAAGGGTTTCTTACTTCCAAATACTTCATGACCGAAATCATGCCTTACGAAATGATGCCTGGAAAGTTCGACGGTAAATTCCGGATTACTCCGGGCCACAAGGTGAATATATACGGATAATATCGGGGCCGGATATGATAAAGCTCCGGACCCAGTTTTGGTTTAATGATTATTGAAACAACAACATATGGCGAACTTGAATATTAATTCGATCAAGGACAGGACCTTTGATGCGATCGTGATCGGAAGTGGGATGACGGGTGGATGGGCAGCGAAGGAACTGACAGAAAACGGGCTGAAAACACTCCTGCTGGAAAGAGGCAAGGAAATAAAACATATCACAGATTATCCGACGGCCAATCTGATGCCCTACGAAATCGAGCACCGAAACAAGGTTCCGCAAGATATCATAGACAAAAATCCCATCGCCAGTCGCTGCCATGCTTTTACGGAAGATAAAATGCACCTGTTTGTAAAGGACGATGAGCATCCCTATATCCAGGATGAGCCATTTTACTGGTTCCGGGGATACCAGACCGGTGGACGTTCGCTGATGTGGGGACGGATGGTGCAGCGGTGGAGCGACTACGATTTTGAAGGGCCCATCCGTGACGGTTTTGCTGTCGACTGGCCGATCCGGTACAAGGACCTGGCGCCCTGGTATTCGCACGTAGAGAAATTTATCGGCGTTTCGGGTAACCGTGATGGCATTGATGTGCTGCCTGACGGAGAGTTTTTGCCGCCATTCGGAATGACAGCGATGGAGGAGCATTTGAAAGCGATCCTCCAAACCAAATACAGTGACCGGTGGTTGATTGCCGCCCGATGCGCGCATATAACCGGAAATTACGGGCATTTTGCCGCGCAGGGCAGGGGAGGTTGCCAGCACCGGGACCAATGCCGCAGAGGATGTCCGCTAGGGGGGTATTTCAGTAGCAATTCGTCGACCATTCCCTGGGCCCAAAAAACGGGCAAGCTCACCATACGCCATCATTCGGTAGTTCAGAAAATCAATTATGATGAAAAACAGCAACGGGCAACGGGCGTGACGGTCATTGATGAGCATACCGGAGAAGAGACCGAATTTTTAGCGAAAATAATTTGTGTAAACGCCGGCTCGCTCAATACCAATTTGCTTTTACTAAATTCCACGTCTTCCCGCTTTCCGAAAGGGCTTGGAAATGACCATGAGCTGATGGGGAAATTTGTCGGTTTTCACAACTATCGGGGCAAAATATCCGGTGAGTTTGAAGGGTTAACTTCATTTGCCACGCAGGGGCGACGACCCAATGCCACCTACATTCCCCGTTTCCGGAATGTTAAAAAGCAGGAGACCAAGTTCCTAAGGGGCTATTCGGCCTTTTTAGGTTCAAGCCGACCCTTGCTATCGGACCGATCCGGCATTGGGGCTGAATTAAAGGATCAGCTGCTGAATCCAACATATGGTGCGTGGCGGGTCGGGTCCGGGATGTCGGGTGAAACAATCCCCAAGGAATCCAATCGTGTTCAGTTGGATAGTACAAAAAAAGACCGGTGGGGAATTCCATTACTAAAAATTTCGATCAAATATGATGACAACGATGAGCTGATGATTCAGGATTATCATGATCAAATGGAAGAAATGTATACTGCCGCCGGAATTAAGAACATTAAAAGGACGGATGATAAGGGTGCTCCCGGTCTGGACATTCATGAAATGGGCGGTGTTCGAATGGGCAGAGATCCTAAAACTTCACTGCTCAATGAATGGAACCAGCTGCACACATGCCCCAATGTATTAGTGACTGATGGAGCCTGCATGACATCGACCAGCACGCAAAATCCATCCCTTACTTATATGGCTTTAACGGCGCGCGCTATCAACCATATCGTCGGCGAATTGCAGTCGTGACCAGTTCCTTCATCGCCGGGGCTCCGCGGCAACCTCATTCACTCCGCAAGCTCGTCACGGGGTTCATCAGCGCAGCTTTGATACTCTGAAAACTGATCGTAAACAATGCAATGCCGGCGGCCAGTACGGCGGCCAGGGCGATAATCCACCATTCAAGGGTCGTTTGGTAGGCAAAGCCTTGCAGCCATTTATTCATGGCATACCAGGCAATGGGTGATGCTATGACGATGGCTATCAATATCAGTTTCATAAAATCCTGTGACAGCAAACTTACGACCCCGGCGACGGTGGCGCCCAGCACTTTGCGTACACCTATTTCCTTCGTGCGCTGCTCGGCCATGAAGGCGGACAGGCCGTACAAGCCCAGGCAGGAAATGAAAATGGCCAGGCCCGCAAACAAATTGAAAATGCTTCCCATTTGCTGCTCGCTGCGGTACAGATTATCCAGGTCCTTACCCAGAAAGCCGAATGTGAAAGGGAATGCCGGGTTGAGCCGTGCGTTGATCTTTTCCAATGCTTTGATCGTCTGCTCGTTATTGCCCGCCGTGGTGCGGACCATCACCACGCCGCCCCATTTGTTGAGGCGCAGGATCAGCGGCTCCATTGCATACTGCAGCGATTTGAAATGGAAATCCTTCACAACCCCAATGATCGTTCCTTTGGTATCGCCGAAAGTCAGCGGCTGTCCTACCGCATTATTGGTGTTCATACCCATGATCTGCATCGCCTTTTCATTGATCATATAATTGGAACTGTCGCCCGAAAACGCTTTGTCGAAGCTGCGGCCTGCCAGTACCTGCGATTTGAAGACTTTAACGAAATTTTCATCCACGTCCAGCGACGGGAACACCACCTGGTTACGGGTGGTTTGTCCGTCCCAAACAACGTCGACTGTCCCGGATTCGAGCTTTGTGGGCAGATCTGAAATGACGGTGAAGTTCTCCGTCAGCGGGTTTTGCGCCAGTGACGCCTTCAATGCCTGTCGTTTTTCTCCCAGCTCGCCCGTCATAGGCAGGTAAAGCAGGTTGGACTTGTCGAAGCCGAGGTTTCGTTTTTTGATAAAATCGAGTTGTTTATAAACTACCGCAGTGCCCACCAGCAGCACAATGGCGACCACGAACTGTGTCACCACGAGCGCATTCCGGAAAAGCAAATTGCCCCCCGCGACCCTCATTTTGCCTTTCAGCACCTTCACAGGCGCAAAACCCGAGAGGAACAATGCCGGATAGCTGCCCGAAACCAGGCCGGTCAATACCGCAATACCTAGCAGGCTCATCAGCAGCTTTCCATCCAGCAAATGAATGGCGAGCGTTTTCTCGGTTAGCATCGTGAACACGGGTAGCAGCAGGTACACGATCCCGATCGCGATCACCAGCGAGAGGAACGAAAACAGGAGCGATTCGCCCAGGAACTGGAACACCAGCTGGTAGCGATTGGCGCCTACCACCTTGCGCAGGCCCACTTCCTTAGCCCGGCGCTCGGAGCGTGCCGTGGCCAGGTTCATGAAATTAATGCACGCCACCGCCAGAATGAATAGCGCGACGATAAAGAAAACATTGACATACTGAATGTTACCATGTCCGGGAACGTCAATCTGCAAGTTGGAATGCAGGTGGATGTCCGTTAGCGGTTGCAGCTGGAAGTCGATTTTAATCTCCTCGCCGTGTTCCTTGAACATTTTGCCTATTTGTTGCAGGAGTTTCTGCTGGGCGGGGGCAGATGCGGCCGTCTTTTCGTCGAGTTCGAGGTAGGTGTAAAAGTTGAAATTGCCCCAGGTGTCGTTTTTCAAATCCCAGTTCCAGCTGGCCATCGTTTTCATGGGAATGATCGCGTCGAACTGCAAATGCGAATTGGACGGCGTATTGGCCAGCACGCCGGCAATGGTAAAGTTGTCGTGGTTGTTGATGCGCACCGTCTTGCCCACGGCGTCGGCCGTGCCGTAATACTTTTTGGCCGTTTCTTCGGTGATCAATATCGCTCCGGGGTCGCTCAGGGCCGTAGCGACATTGCCAGCCAGCAGCGGGAATGAGAACACTTCCAGGAAGTTGGAATCGGCATAGAATACGCGCTTTTCTTCCACCTTTTTTTCTCCCACTTCAAACAGCATCGGGCTCGGTTTGCTCATCCTTACCCCGCCTTTGACCTGCGGAAGCTGCGCCTGCAAGCCCCTGGCCATTCCAGCCGGGCTGACGGCCGCTTTGAAGTCGCCTGCACTGCATGTGAGGCGAAACAGCTGGTTGGCGCGGGTGTGGAAGCGGTCGTAACTCAGTTCGTTCTGCACCCACAAAAGGATCAGAATGCTGCAAGCCATGCCGATGGATAAGCCCGCAATGTTCAGTATCGAATAAGCTTTTTGACGGACAATGTTCCGCCAGGCGATTTTGAAATAGTTTTTTAACATATCAGGGCTAAGAGAAAATGGTTGATTATATTTCGTTTTGCTACCACGCCGGCGCACAAATGGCGGCAGCACCGTGACGACATTCAGCAGGTAACGCAGCACAGCCTGTCTTTTTCCGGTGCGTTTATAGGTATACGCATACAGCTCGTCCAGGTCACCTTCCACTTCTTCAATCGTATTTTCGGGGTGCAGCCAGCGAAGCAGCGTTTTTGCCCATTGCGGCGGTTGTGGTGTGTTCATATCCCGCTCAGCTTTAATGTGGGATCGGGCATCAGTTTCCAAAGCTTGTTGCGCAGCTGCTGGATATCGGCCAGCGCGCTTCTCCCGAGGTTTGTCATCTTAAAAAGCCGTTTCCGCCTCCCGCCACGCTCCGTAGTAGCCCCGCCGAGCTCCGACGTTACAAATCCCTTTTCTTCCAGGCGGATCAATGTATTATGAACCGCACCGAAAGTGACGACCCTACCCGTATGCTGCTCGATCTCCTGAGACACGGTAACACCATACGCATCCCCATCAAGAATTGCGATCATGAGTAGAACAAGCTCTTCAAACTCCCCCAAATACGTCCTGCGCATCCCGAAAAATGATTAGTTTATATTTTATAGTATAAATGCATGCCAGGCTTAGAAACAGCTTTCTGAGCGTTTTTGAGAGGTTTTTGATGTTCGGAAAGGGACGGGGGTGTTCGGTTTTGGACGTGTGGGGAGGAGGGGGCGGAATCCGCAACTACAAATCTAATTTTGTGCTGTCCTGCGTTTCAGCTCCATCTTAATTAATTTTGATTTTTTTCGGTTCCTGATTGCGAATATAAACAAAGGAATGGATGCGCCACTAATCAAAAGGCCGCCTGTTATTTGCGCTGCTGTCTTGTTGGAATTCCATATATCATAGTTTTTATAACCACTAATGAACAAAGCTGGGCCGGCGATGGCGGTAATGATGCCGAAGACTGTACAAACAACAAAATTGCTTTGAAACAATTGTTTGTTAGTAGCCAGCTCACCCGGTTGCCAGTTGGTGATTTCATGCTGGAATGCCGATAATTTCACTGATTTGTAATATCCCTGCCTGGGTAAGGTAATAGCAGTGTCAGCAGCAATGTTCGGACCCCGGGAGTCTTCTCTTTCGCCGTTCCCTACCAAAGTGTCCTTTCTGACTGTAGATATTGAATCAGCGTTCCTTTGTTGGGCTGAACTATGGCCTGGTAGAAATAGAGCAACCATAAAAAAGGCTATCAATAATAGCCCTGGCGAAGTGTTTCTGACGAACACGGCTGATTTATTCTCCATAATCTTAAAATTTTTGGTGACGGAAGAGGGACGCCATCCTGCGATATTTTAGCCTTAAGGTCGCCCATAGTGCCAAATGTGATCCCGCAAGACAATCCTAATTTACACAAAAAATATAAGAATAGGTGGCGAGCGCGGGTGTCACAACTCCTTTTCTTCGAGGCTGAGCAATGTAATATGAACCGCACCGGAAGTGACGACCCTGCCCGTATGCTGCTCGATCTCCTGAGATACGGTAACACCATACGCGTCCCCCCTCAAGGATTGCGATCATGAGTAGAACAAGCTCTTCAAACTATCCCAAATACGTCCTGCGCATCCCATAATGATTAGTTTATATTTTATGGTATAAATGCGCGCCAGGCTTGGAAGGGGCTTTTTAAGCGTTTTTAAGGGCTTTGCTGTTCGGAAAGGGAGGGGAGTGTTCAATTTTGGACGGTGGGGGGAGGGGGCCGACGGTGCCGTTGGGTAAGCGCTGATCCTATGGCTTGGTTTTACCGCTGCAAGGTCAATGCAGTAAATCATTCTGACGCATAGACACTCGGCGGTGGTAGGTTTAATACTGAGAATAATTAATCTCTGAATATATTGCAAGTAAAAATGTGAACCCTAACTACAAATCTCAAAATGGATCAGATTAGCGACATTCTTGCCAAGCCTTGGTGGCAGGGCGTATCTGTCATCCTTACTATAATCGGGTTAATTATAGCGCTTGTGCAACTCCGAAAAAAGAAGCTTGGTTATCTTGTGCAATTCTCCGAATCTGTATTTGAGGAAGACTTAGGGTTTACAAACCAATTATCAATTTCTTACAAAGATACTGTCGTCAAATCGCTTAGGGTCGCATCAGTAAAAATCAAGAATTATGGTTTCCTACCAATCAAAAGTGAAGACTTTCATGAGGCCATTGAAATAAAGCTCGTTGGCAATCTTCGAATTCTTGATTGCGAAATAAAGGCGTTGAATCCAAAGAACCTCAAAGTTCAGTTTTCAATCGAAAATAAATCGATCATTATTAACCCCACACTTTTGAATTCAAAAGACACTTTTGGGGTAAAAGTGATTTATGACGGTGATAATGCAGAAATCGACCCGAGCTGTCGAATTGTTGGTGTAAGTCGAATAAAAGATTTGGAACTAGTGAAACAAGCAACCAAGGATTTAACAGTGCTAACATTCTTTGGTGTAATTACTTTATATACACTATTAAACTGGACTTTTTTTGTAACTCCTGACAACTATGGATATCAAGTTTTGGGGTGTTTTGTTATTTTGGGGCTGTTAGCCTATACGTCGATTTATAAAGATGACATGCTTGCTAATCTGTAAGTGTTTATTTAATAATGATAGCCGATTCAAGCCAAACTGAGTATTTGCCGAGAAAGATTTATAATATGAGCGAATTGCTAGAAATAACGGATAAGGATATTGCCGCACTGGAAGACGGAGAATTGAGAAGCTTGATTGGGCTTTTGTGTGAAGCGGAGTATCGAAAGTATGGAATTCCAACAAAGGCAGTTCAATGGGGAGGGCACCAAGACGCCCCTGATCGAGGAATTGATATTTTAATAGCCTCTGACGTCCTGTTGTCGGTAGATAGTTACATTGTCCGGCCACATACTATATTTCAAAGCAAAGTCACAAATATGACACCTGCATTGATTCTCAAAGAAATGAAGCCGCTAGGAAAACTTCGAGAATCTATAGTGGATCTCGCGGGAGACCAGGGTGCCTATGTTATCGTATCTCGACATAGCTTAACGTCAAAGGAGTATAACAATAGGATCGTTGAAATGAAGAAAGCGATCGGAGGCCTTGACGTAAAGGTCGACTATTATCATGGAGGACGTATAGCGACTTGGGTGAGAGAGCATCCTTCAATTATATTATGGATTCGCCACCGTGTTAAACGCCCGATTTTCGGTTGGAAATCCTACGCTGATTGGGCTGCAAATCTTACTACAAACGAAGATTATATCTTGGACGATGGTTGTAGATTAATTGATAAGAGAAGAAAAGATGTTGAACTGACTATTGAGAATGGAATATTGGCTATTAGACAGTTGCTCTCTCAGCCAGGAAATTATTTGAGATTAACCGGATTATCTGGTGTCGGAAAAACCAGACTCGCCCAAGCACTTTTCGACGAAAGGGTTGGGCAAGAGATTGTTAACCAGTCTCATGTGATATATACTGATATCTCGGAGGAGCCTACGCCTAGTCCACAGCACATTACGGAGCAACTCATAGCTGGAAATTACCGGACAATTCTAATTATTGACAACTGTTCTCCTGAACTTCATAGGTCGTTAGTGAATAAATTAACATGTCAGTCACACTCAGTCAGTTTGCTTACTATCGAATATGATGTTGCGGATGACCAGCCGGATGAAACTGACGTTTTTCATCTTGAACCGTCTAGTGATCGTGTGATCAGCACATTGATTTTAAGACGATTTCCCAAAATTACTGAATTGGATGCCTGGAAAATCGCCGAATTCTCGGGAGGCAATGCACGCGTAGCTGTTGCTTTGGCCAAAACGGTTACTCTTGGGGAGTCGATTGGTTATCTTCAAAATAAAGAGCTTTTTAAAAGGCTTTTTTATCAACGGAATAATGAGAATGAGGATTTAAAGCATTCAGCAGAAGTTCTTTCACTGGTTTATTCGTACGATGTGGAGACTGCAAGTTCCGAACTCGAAATTCTTAGTCTTATGAGTTCAATACCGGTGCAAGCTCTATACAAACACTCGGCTGATCTGAGAGATCGAGACCTTGTTCAAGCTAGGGGGAAATTTCGAGCGGTACTACCTCATGCTATCGCGAATAGATTGGCGATAGGAGCTTTGGATCGACTGACAGCTGATATGTTAGACCAGTATTTCCTGCGAAAGGGGACAGAGCGGCTGATACGTTCGTTTAGCAGACGACTTAGTTACATTCCAGATAGTGAGCCGGTAAAAAAAATTGTTGAACATTGGCTCGCACCTGAAAATGGATGGATGAGAGACGTCAGTAATTTGAATGAATTTGGAATGTCGATCTTTGAGAATCTCGCAAGTATACTTCCGGAACGCGCATTGCTCGCGATTGAAAGAGCAAATGCCTTGTTGCCAGGAAAGTTTGCAAGCCGGGAAAATGAATATTTCTCCCGGTTTGTTCGGCTTCTCAAACATATTGGCTATGAGGAGCCTTTATTTCTCAGGAGCGCGAAAATTGTTGCCGAATTTGCATTAACTGAAAAAGTAGGTGAGAACTCTGATTCTATTCGTAGGGAACTAAGCGCCATGTACCAGCTTAGTATGTCAGGTACTTACGCCCCTATTGAAGTGCGTTTAAAACTCGTTAAGAGCCTCTGGGAATCTAACATTACGAGCAAGCGACAACTTGCGATAGAGTTGATTGAATCCGCTTTGGAAGCTTGGCATTTCCAATCTCCTAATAATCCGAGCTTTGGTTCACGATCACGAGATTATGGTTTAAGCCTACAACATCCTGATGAAGTAGAAAATTGGTTTACCAAAGTGGTCGAGCAATGCATTAGAATGCTCGACGACGATACTCCATTCCAAGCAGAGCTCAAAAAGATCCTGGCAGAAAAACTTAGGGGTATTTGGACACAAACCAACCTTTTCGAACTTGTCGAATTGGTTTGTGAGCAAATGACTAGAAATGGTTTTTGGGCGCAAGGGTGGTTTGAAATTTTGTCAATAGTTCGGTACGATTCAAAAGATGACGAAACAGAGAATAAAGAAAGGCTTTTAGTTTTGGAGCAATCATTACGACCTAAGAATTTGTATGAGCAAATCGTCGCATACTTTATGTCAGACGCGATAGGAATGGATATCGCTGATGCACTGCTGGATGAAGAGACAAGTAGCTTTGAAAAACTTTATCAGATCTATGAAGAGCTCGGAATCGAATTGATAAGAGATGAGCAAGTTATAAACAAACTACTTCCAACGCTTTTTTCGGTTGAGAATAGCGATATTTTGCATCTTGGACGAGGGATCTATTATGGTGCGGTTGATAAAGGAGAGGTTTGGGACGATTTGTTAAATAAATACTTGACGATACCGACTCAAAATCGGAGACCTTTTTTACTGAAAGGTTGGATTAATAGTGCTCAAAAAGAGAATGAAAGGTATTCTGATGAAATATTGGAGCAAACATTAGACTCGGCGGAATTGAAACATTTATTCTTGTCATTGCAATCAGCAATTCCTACTAGCCAAAACGGGGTAAGACTGCTTCGACGAGCTCTTCAAGATTTGGAAATAAAATCAAAAGAATTTGAATTGCTCTCTTATTCGCTTATTTATTCGAATACATCACCAAAGGACTTATCTGATATTATTGTTGGAATTTTGAATCGTCCAGGCGGCCAAGAAGCTGCCTTTGAGATTCTGTATTTTAAATGTCACGTTGTGAAATCAGGTTCCATCAATGATATAAGGGGCGAGCTGCTGGATATTGGTAGGCGTATTCTTTTAAATATGGATCTTGAAAAGGAATTAAAGTCTACCGATAGTTATAAGATTGGCGTAGTCTTACAGATATGTTTTTCTGGAAAAGAAGCGTTTGATTCAGCTAGTGAATTTACGTTAAAGCTGATGCGTTTAATCAGACTTAGGTACGGCTTTTTGAAGTCGGCAGATGGCATATTGAAAAAGCTAGTTAAGATTCAACCAGTATGCTTGTTAAATACATTATTAGAAAAAGGGACTCTCACTGTATATGCAGGCTGGATCGACTTTCGTAGAAATTTTGAAAAATACGATACTTATATTTCGACTTTATCGGATAATTTTTTACTCAACTGGTGCAGAGAAGATCCTTACGAAAGATACAAGATTATCGGTGGTGCGCTTATTAGCTATGAAAGAACCGTTGAGCCAGGTAAGCTTAAATGGAAGCCAATTTTTTGGAAACTTGTTGACGGCGCTCCCAACTTATTGGAAGTGTTGGACGAAATTGAAAGCACCCTTAGGCCGTCCGCTGTCTCTGGATCACGTGTGAATGCCTACCAAGCAAGGCTGACGTTGTTTTCTGAACTTTTTGACAATCCCAATATCCAACTTTCTGAATGGGCCAGGTTAAAGTTTAGTCAGTGGAATGAGGAAATAGTTCAGCAGAGAAAGTTTGAAGAAGAGCGGTATCAAGATCGAAATGAAAGTTTTGAATAGTAATCTCATGTCTCACTTGGCAATATTCGCGTTCTTTTCTGCAAGGTTCTAGTGAGTTATACCCCCTTCACCTCCCCCCAACCAACCGCTCCATCCGCCCCATCATCTCATCCTTCTCCGCCAACATCCGCTCATAAAGAGCCATCTTCTCCTCATGCAATCTCCTGATCTCTTCAATGGGATTGATATTGAATGTTGGATGAACATTCACACCTGTTGACTGGTCGTGAAATGTATTCGAAATGATATTAATGGCTTGATTTTCATCAAAATTCCGAATCGCCTCAGCAGGGATTTTAAGAACCGCGGCAACTTGTTCCAGAATGTCGGAATCGATCTTTTCTTTTTGCTCTAGCAGGGAGATTTTTTGCTGGTTCCAGTCTTCGCCGAGCTCAAAGGCCAAAAAATCTTGTTTGACACCGAGCATTTCTCGAAATCTTTTAAGATTACGGCCTTCGTGGATCTTTGGGTTGGAGGTAGTATGTGTCATGCGGAAAGGCGTTTGGATAAGTTAATAAGGCAATTTATATAAATCCCCTCAAAACTTTCCGGATAATTTACGGGCGACCCACGTTGGGCGGCCCGCGTAGGGCCTTTCCATGTAAGTTACCGGAACGGCCGTTGCCGCTAGCCGGAATTCGGGCCGTCAGTCCTGCTGAAAACCATGTACAGCGAACCGCTGCTTTTCCGCCCCATGTTGCACTGACATTGTACCCTTATACGAGATCGTTGCGTCATCAACCCGCCTCGCTTCCTTAATAGCCAGAACAACATTGTAATCCGATCCCGAAAAGTACATATCAAAGCCTTTTGATGTCCTGACGGTCATTGTGTGGCCAACCACCACACTTTTATCGCCTTGAATATAAATCCCTTTTTTGAGCTGATCAGCAGAGAAAACATATTGCTCCTGCGAAAGAGGCACAGTCCGGAGCGCGAAGAAATACCCCGCATGACGCTTAACAGGCGTTTTATCGGCAACCGAGGCGAACTTTGTTTGGGGTGTTTGCAGGGTATCATTCACGACACCCGTGCAAATGGCATACGCCAACATAAGTGGTAGAGAATACATGGTGCAGTACGATTAATATACATATAAAGTGCTGACATTGAGCGACTCAACTACATACAAAAATTGTGCCTGGGCCATATAATTTGCACCCTTAGACATGACTGACAAGTTCATGGGCAAATTTTTCAGGCCTCTGTTACTTTGTTATCTGGATCCTGAGAAATTGTATTGAAAGATTTGATATTCAATCAAGGTAGGACGCACCCGGTGGTGACTTTTGGATGTTTAGCAAAATAAATGACTCAATTAGTATTCCATGTTTAAATCCTTTTTGCCATGAATCGCAAAATATTGATCGTCACCGGGGATGGTGGCGAAAGTTATGAAACCCTCTATGCCGTTCACCGCTTTCAGGAAGAAGGAGACATTGCCGTGATTGCAGCTCCTAGCAAACGCAGGCTTCACCTGGTGATGCACGACTTTGAAGCGGGTTGGGATACGTATGTGGAGCGGCCCGGCTATTGTCTGGCTGCGGATCTGACGATTGAGGAAGTGGTGGTAGGCGACTATGACGCTATTCTGCTACTGGGCGGCCGGGCTCCCGAATACCTGCGCAACCATGCTGCGCTGTTGGAAATAGTCCGCGAGTTTGACCGACAGGGCAAATGGGTCTTGGCCATCTGCCACGGTATCCAGATCCTGGTTACAGCGGGACTGGCCAACAACCGAAAACTGACCGCTTACGAACATGTGCGGACTGAAATTGAGATGGGTGGCGGCACGTATGTCACCGAAGAGGCAGTTCGTGATCGAAATATCATAACCGGCCAGACCTGGCAATCGCACCCCGAGTTTTATCGCGAAGTCTTTGCCTGTCTCAATAAAGCGGAATTCATGGCGCAGTAGATGCAGGGTCGGTAACCTGTAGTTCCTGCCTTCTTTGTTCCCTTGAGGAAGGCAGAAACTACTGACACTGTCGCCAGTCCATGTAGGGGCCATCTGCAACGTTCCCAAACAAGGACCTTATGATGCTTAGGTTAGGATGGTGTATTGTGTTCATGCTGGTTTGCCATTAAGGCGCCCAGATCTTGCATTTTCTCCTGCCAGAACTGATCAAAGTAATTAATCCATTCCAAAAGGTGTTCAAAGCCATCTTTTTTGATCCGACAATAACGCGTCCGTCCTGAATCCTCAATCGTAATGAACCCAGCTTCATGCAGTGCTTTCACATGTTGGGAGATGGCGGGCCTGCTCATCTCGAAGTTTTCAGCAATCGCATTAATCGTCATTCCTCCCTGCGAGAGCAAAAGCAACATATGTCGCCGACTTGGATCGGCGACTACCTGAAATACATCGAGCCTTGCATTCATAGCGGCTGCTTTACTAAATGCATAAAAATTCTTTTGCTGATCTTTTCCCAGCCCTTGTTCATTACCAGGTAAGGAATAACATTTTTAAATCCTTTAAAGCCACTGTGTTCCAGCGATAGCATAGTTCCTCCTTCTTTTGGCGTCAGCGTCCAGGTTACTTTGGAATCCAGGCTCACTTTTCCCCGCCAGCCCCCTTTCCAGCTATACGACAAACGTTTCAAAGGAATGATTTCCAATACTTCACAATGGATTTTTCCGTCAAATCCGAATTGAGGTCTGGGTAGAGCCGTAAAACTGAATTGATGGCCAACCACCGGCTTGAAATCATTGGGCATTAACCATTTCTTCATCAGATCGGAATCAGTGAGGTAAGTCCAGACGGTTTCTGGGTCATGTGGATAGAACCATTCATGGTTTATTACTTTTTGCATGATAGGTAAGTTTAAAGTTACGCAAAGTAAACACGTAAGTTTTAACTTACCTAATTATCAAATTTTTATTCCTTAACGATAAAGGAGCTGCTCCTCACCATTCAGGTATTGCGCTAAGTCACCGATCGTCATGCCATGCGTCATGGGTATGTAATGGATTCCTGACCTGCTGATCAAAAAGACTGTCATATGTAATTATTTGGCTTGTTTTAATTTTTATAAAAAATATCCTGTTTGGTTTAAGGGTTTTCCAAGACTAATTTGTCTTAAATTTAGATTTGCAATTGGTCTGCAAATGGTTAATTCTTACGAACATGCAATTACCCAGTTCTTCGAAGCTCTCTGCACCCACCGAACCGCTGCCATTTGAACCTATGGATATATCACCGGATGGTCAGTGGCCCATCGCTTCGGATAAAGAACTGTTTATTCGCAAGACTTGTCAGACCAATGCTGGCCTTGCCTGTGAACTACTGTTCCGCCAACATTATGTTGCCCTGTGTAGTCATGCGGTGCGTTTTGTTGGATCAAAAGCGGTTGCGGAGGATCTGGTTGCCGATATTTTTTGTCAGTTCTATGAGCAGCAAATATTTGCCACCATTACCAGCTCCTATCGCGCCTACCTCTACAAGGCCGTGCGTAACAGGGCGTATAACTACGTCCGGCAGACTTTTGGACGCGACGTATCCTTGGAGGAGGCTCAGTATCAGGCGACTGGCCAAGCGCATCAACCCGATTCGATCACCCAATATGATGAGTTGTATCGTGATGTAGAGAAAGCCATCGAGTCATTGCCCATACAAAGACGGCGCATTTACCTGATGCACAGGTTTGATGGAATGAAGTATGGTGAAATTGCCAGTGAACTTGGTCTGTCTGTCCGCACGATCGAAGTGCAGATTAGGCTGGCCAGTCACGCATTGCGGGAATTGTTGAAAGGCCGTTGGTTTCAAGTCTTCTTGTGGTCACTTTATGAATTTTTTTGATCAACGTTTAAGGGTTTTAAGTAACCGATGTGTCTATCTAAAAAGGCCAATTGAATCATGCGAGATCTGATTAACAAACAACTTATTTTGGACTCTTTTGCGGGAAAGGTGACCATTCTGCAGCGTCAGCAGATTGATGACTGGTGTCGGAATTCAGCCAACGAGGAATTGTTCTATGAATGGCTGGAAGAGTGGGAAAAGTCTAATCTGCAATATGTTGCAGACAATGCGTCTGCACTCAACCGTTATCACAATTTTATCGTCCATGTACATTCAGAAGAAGCGTTTGCAGAACAGGGTTCGGCCCTTCCGGTATCCGGATTTTTTACGCGTAACCGGTCTCTTCTGGGCTTGGCAGCCTCAATTGTATTGATTGTCGGTCTATTTGTTTTCCAAAAGCAATTGTTGAACCAGACCTATTCAACGCATTATGGTCAGACAAGAATCGTTACCCTCTCTGATGGTAGCCAGGTGACATTAAATGCGAATTCAATGCTTCGGGTTCCGCGATTCGGCTTTGGTACAAAAAATCGGGAAGTCTGGCTGGAAGGGGAAGCGCTGTTTTCAGTAACACATACAGCTGATCACAAGCAGTTTGTCGTAAAAACGGACAATGCGGCTGATGTGGTAGTATTGGGAACAGAATTCACATTATTTGCCCGACCGCGTGGCACGAAAGTGGTGTTGCAAAAAGGGAAGGTAGAATTTCATTATCGGCAGGCGGGTCAGCCTGCCAAACAGGTTACTTTAAAACCGGGCGATCTGGTTGACTTGAAGAAAAATGGAAATGCCAACCTAAAGCCGGTCACGCAACCTGCCAACTATGCTGCCTGGCGTGATCATCGTTACGTATTTGAGGAAACTTCCCTGCGCGAAATTACCTTCCTTTTTCAGGAAAGTTTTGGAATGAACCTTGAAATTACCGATCCCGAAGTAGCTGCGCTGACCATATCAGGAGCTTATCCGTCGCAGAGCGGGGAGGAGCTTTTATCAATCATTGCAGAAGCCCTGAACATTAAAATCACCCGAAAAGAAGACAAGGTGCTTCTGTCACAACAACCTCTTTAATCTCTTAATTTATGTGTTTTAAATCTACTAGCTTCCCGGCTTTGGGACTGGTAGCCTGTCTGGCCATTTCCGGTCAACTAGCTACTTCTATGCCCTTATTTACTCCGCAGGATGAGCATTCTGTGCCCAAATCGACTGCAAATTCCGCGCGTCCGCTGACGGATGTACTGAAAGATCTCAAACTTCGCTTCGGCGTAGATATACTCTACGGAGATCAGCTGGTGGAAGGTATAACGGTCCCTGGCGATGTCATCAATCAGAAAAAGAACCTGGAAGAAAATTTGAAGTCCATCTTAAAAAACACCGGACTTCAATATCGGAAAGTAAAGGACGGGGCATATCTTATTTCGGGTCAACGCATTGAAAAAAAGCTTACAACCAGTGTGATGATGATTTCGGACGGCTTAGGTGCAACCCCTGGTTCTGAGGGAGCAGCCTCCGCGGCTGACCTTAATCCACTGAGACTAAATAGTTCGAAAGCTGACCAGGTTGTCAGCGGACGTGTGACCAGTGAGGTAGGAGAGGGCCTGCCAGGGGTGAATGTTTTGTTAAAGGGAAGTACCCGGGGCATTTCTACGGACGTGGACGGGCGCTATCAGTTGGGCTTGCCGGAATCTGGTGATCACATCCTGGTTTATTCCCTGGTAGGTTACACGTCTCAGGAAGTGGCAGTGGGCAACCGCTCGGTGATTGATGTTCAACTTTTACCTGACGATAAAACGCTTGAAGAAATAGTCGTTGTCGGGTATGGTACTGTCAAAAAGAGCGACATCACAGGCTCCGTCGGCTCAGTATCGGCCAAAGAACTAACTGCCTATCCCACCATGAACGCTGTGCAGGGCCTGCAGGGGCGTTCTCCCGGGGTTCAGGTTATGCAAAATTCAGGCGAACCAGGTACTACATTAAGTGTCAGGATCCGTGGCGGGAATTCATTGCAGGGCAGCAACGAGCCACTTTATGTCGTGGATGGCTTTGCGTTATCGGGGCCGCCAAATGCAATCAGCCCGAATGAGATTGAATCAATGGAGGTTTTAAAAGATGCATCGGCTACTGCGATATACGGTTCGAGAGGGGCAAATGGTGTTATTTTGATCACAACCAAGCAGGGGAAAGTTGGGAAACCCCAGGTAACTATTGACAGCTACTATGCCGTCCAGCAGGTTAACAAAAAACTTGACCTGATGAATGCGCAAGAGTTTGCAACGCTGGCTAACGAGCGTGCGGTCAATGATGGTGTAGCGCCGTATTTTACCTCTTCGCAGATCAGCGGATTTGGCCAGGGAACAGATTGGCAGGATGTAATTTTTCGAAAAGCACCCATGCAAAATCACGCTCTTTCGGTTGCAGGCGGGAGTGAAAATACACAGTACGCGCTTTCTGGAAACTTTTTTGGCCAGCAGGGGATCATTCGGGGATCCAACTACAACCGGGAGAGTTTTCGTGCGAACCTCAATCAGAGGTTAGGGGATAAGGTACGGTTGATGTACAATGCAGTGCTGACTAATACAAATCGTTCGCAGTTATTGGCCGACAATGGCCAGAAAGGAAGCACAATCGTTTCTGCGGCGCTTGGATCGCCTCCAACTATCACGCCCCGAAATGAAGCAGGAAATTATAGTTTTATTAAACCTTATGCATTTAGCCCAAACAGCCTGGAAAATCCTCTGGCGCTAGCCGAGGCCAGAAAGCAAAAGAACAATGAAATATATATCCTCAGCAGCATGGCCCTTAGTTATCAGCCGGTAAAAAATCTGACTTTGAGATCATCGGTCGGTATAGAAAATAGCTCCATGAGAGGCGATTTGTACTCGCCTTCTGTGATCACTACCACACCAAATGGTTCTGCCAACATTACCTACGCTAACCGTTTCAATTTACTGAATGAAAATACCGCTACTTATATTCCCAAACTTGCCAAAGACCACGAGCTAACCCTACTGGGCGGAGTCACTTATCAGCAGGAGAATAGCAGATCGTTCTCTGCAAGCGCTACGGGTTTTAATTATGAGGGGCTTGGATCTGAAAACATTGGGGTGGGAAGCAATCCAGGCATACCCACCAGCACTTCGTACAAATGGGTCCTTTTCTCCTATCTGGCCAGGGCGAATTATGCCTTCAAAAGCCGGTATTTGTTTACAGCCAGCATGCGGGCCGATGGCTCTTCACGCTTCGGGGCCAATAACAAATGGGGATATTTCCCTTCCGCAGCTTTCGGCTGGCGGGTGATTGATGAACCCTTCGCCCAGAATTTAAGGACCATTTCGGACCTGAAACTTCGCCTGTCCTATGGCGTGACGGGTAACACGGCACTATCTCCCTATCAGACACTTTTTACGTTAAGCCCGATCAATACGGTTTACAATGATCAACTTTATGTAGGGCAACTGACCACGGCGCAGCTGACTAATCCAAATCTAAAATGGGAGTCAACGGCTCAATTCAATGCCGGTCTTGACCTGGCCATTCTCAGAAACCGCTTCTCGCTTACATTCGATTATTATCTAAAAAATACCAGAGATCTACTGGCAACTGTCCCGCTTCAACAGTCTACAGGATACACCAGCACCATTCAAAATATCGGCCAGATTCGTAACCGTGGAATCGAGCTGGGGTTGAACGCCAATATCATCAATTCGAAATCGGTTAAATGGGACCTGAACCTAAACATTACACGAAACCGAAGCGAAGTACTCAAACTGGCAGGCGGGAGCGATGTGTTTGGGACAGCACTCCAGCAACCATTATCAGTGGCTGTAAACCTGATACGTGTCGGTCAGCCGATCGGGGTTTTCTATGGGTATCTTGAAGATGGCCTCAACGAAAAGGGTGCAATTAAGTACAAGGATTTGAACGCGGACAATGTGCTAACCCTTGCAGACAAGACTATTATTGGTGACCCAAATCCTGACTTTCTTTACAACTTTGGAAGCAACATGTCATACAAGGATTTTAGTCTGAATATGTTCTGGCTGGGCAAACAGGGGGGTGATATTTTTAATGCCAACCTGACCAACCAAGCAAGTAGTATGTACTTCGGCGAAAATCAGATCAGAGATGTTTACAACAATCACTGGGTGGCAGCCAGTCCGGATCCTGCTGCCAAATATCCAAAGATCAGCGCCAGCACCTCATTCAAAGAGTCCAACCGCTTTATTGAGGATGGATCTTTCCTGAGACTGAAAAGTATCCAGCTGGCCTACAATATCCCGGCGAATCGTTTGAATATCAAATGGGTGCGTAGTGCTCAGCTCTATGTAAGCGGACAGAACCTGGTCACTTTTACGAAGTATAGCTGGTACGATCCGGAAGTGAATACGCTGGGCGGGGCTAACTCGATCTCAATGGGCATCGACCAAACCGGTTATCCAACTGCCAAAACATATACTGTCGGCGCACGCCTAGGCTTCTAACTCTTCTTTTCAAGCAATCAATCATGAAAAAAATAACATTATATGCTCTGCTTACGGTTAGTTTCTTAACCTTTTCATGCCGGGATTTGCTGGATGAAAATCCTGAAAGCTTACTGGCCAGTAATAATTTTTACAAAACAGCAGCTGATGCCAACTCGGCGGTAACTGCAATCTCCGGAACACTGCATGGGACTACCATGTACGGTTTCCGTTACCTGGTGCATACCACTGCGCTGGAAGATTATTCGTCCGGGCAGGGATTTTACATACCCATGTCGCAATACCAAATCTCGACTTCGATCATTTCTGTGACAGATGGGTTTTGGACGGGTTTTTACAAAACGATCGATGCAGCCAACCGGGTATTGAAATATGTTCCACCGATTTCGATGGATGAAACTCAAAAAACGCAGCTACTGGGCGAGGCCTATTTTCTTCGGGCTCTGGCATATTACAATTTAGTAAAGCTTTTTGGAGGTGTACCCATCAGAACAGAGCCGACGGAAAATTTGAACAGTCTGGGTGGTAAGCGGGAAAGCATCGAAAATGTTTATGCGCTTATAATTGCTGATCTGAAATTGGCCGAAGCCAGTCTGCCTTTAACGCAGTCCATCATCGGTAAGCCCACATCCGGAGCGGTCAAAACAATGCTTGCCGACGTATATCTCACACGTGAAATGTGGGCAGCAGCGAGGGATAAAGCAGAGGAGGTGATAGGTTCTCAGGCTTACTCGCTGGTAAACGTCAAGCAGCCTGGCGACTTCGAAAAAGTTTTCGGGGCAGATGTGACAACGTCAACCGAGGAAGTATTTTCGATTAAATTCCAGCGGTCCGTGGCCGGAGGCTCGGGGCTACCCCAATTTTATCATCTCAACAACAGTCAGTGGGCGAGCAACGGATTCGGGACTTTTTTCGGATTTCCGAACTATCCCTTATTACGCGATTGGCCGGAGGCTGATCTCAGAAAAAGCTTCAATCTCTATACAGCGGGGCCCAACAAACAGGGCGTTATCGTCCCCAATGGAGCGACACAACCAATACGATTCGGTAAATTCAAGGATTCGGCGGCCCCTACCGGAATTGCCCACGGTAACGATTTCCCTATTTACCGGTACGCAGATGTCCTGTTGATCTATGCTGAGGCGGCTAGCCAGGCCGGAGCGGCACCCAATCAACAGGCCCTGGAACGGCTCAACATGGTTCATCGACGCGCTTATGGTTATGCCCCGGCCAGCCCCTCTCCGGTAGATTTCACTTTGGATGGCCTTACGAAGTCATCATTTCGCGATCTTGTTCTCAAAGAAAGGGCTTATGAGTTTATGGTAGAAGGAAAGCGCTGGTATGACCTGGTAAGAACGGGAACAGCAAAGCAGATCATCAAGGAGGCCAAAGGTCTTGATATTTCAAGTACCGTATTTCTGATGCCTATTCCTAAACAGGAGATTGACAACAATCCGGATATTGCTCCGACGGATCAGAATCCAGGTTATTAACAGCAATTTTATTGAATATGAATCTATGAAAAAGTATTTTTTACAAGGGTTAATTCGAAGCAAATGGATATTTATCCTGCTTTTGTCCGGTGGACAAATCTTGGCACAGCAAGCAAAATCACCTAACATTATTGTTATTCTGGCCGACGATCTGGGATATGGTGATCTGGGGTGTTATGGGCATCCCACGATCAAAACGCCGTATCTGGATCAAATGGCAGCAGAAGGGATGCGTTTTACGCAGTTCTATGCGTGTGCCGCAGTCTGCACCCCAAGCCGGGCCGGATTAATGACCGGCAGGCTGCCGGCGAGAACCGGTGTGTATGGCAAGGGAGATGTTTTTCGCCAGAACTCGGCTAGCGGTTTGCCACTCAGCGAAGTCACCATTGCGGAAATGCTCAAGACCAAGGGATATGCCACCGGCTTGATCGGGAAGTGGCATCTGGGTCATTTGCCAGAATTTTTGCCAACCCGCCAAGGATTTGACTACTGGTTTGGTACGCCCTATTCCAATGATATGGGCAAGGTGTTTACGACCATGAAGGGAGGTGTATACAATATTCCACCAGGCCCCAGAGCCAATGCACCTGTGTTGCCATTGTACCGTAATGAAACTGTGATTGAAGAGGAGCCGGATCAGCACTTTCTGACCAAACGCTATACGGAAGAAGTGGTGAACTTTATCAAAAAAAGTAAAGACAAACCGTTTTTCATGTACTATGCCAGCAATTTTCCGCATACGCCGCTCTTTGCATCACCCGAGTTTGAAGGCAAAAGCAAACGCGGATTGTATGGTGATGTAGTAGCGGAGCTGGATTGGAGCGTGGGACAAATCCTGAAAACGCTGAAAGATTTGAAGCTGGATAAGAACACACTCATTGTTTTTACCAGTGACAATGGCCCCTGGATGGTTATGAAGGACCACTCCGGATCTGCCGGATTGTTGTACGAAGGCAAAAATTCTACTTACGAGGGTGGGATGCGTGTGCCGGGAATAGCCTGGTGGCCTGGGAAAATTAAAGCCGGTGTAACCAGCGAAGCGTTAATTAGTGCTTTGGACTTATTTCCAACGATTAGCAGGCTAGCCAACGTAACAAATGGTAGCGGAAGTGTACTGGATGGGATCGACCAGACGAGCGTGCTGATGGGGCAGAAAGAAAATGCCCGTGAGACATTGCCATACTACATCAACGAAAATGTTTTTGCTATTCGCAAAGGATCCTGGAAAGCTCATTTTGTGACACATGCATCCTATTCACCTGTGGCACCGGAAACCCATGCGGTACCTTTGCTGTACAATATAGAAAACGATCCAAGTGAAAAGTATGATCTTGCCAAGGATTATCCGGATGTGGTAGCCGATTTAACAAAAGAGTTCGAGAAGCAGAAAAACGCATTTATACTGCCACCCTCCGAAATTGAGAAAGTACTGCCGGCTAAAAAAGATTGAACATCAATAGGGAAGAGGGGTAATGGACCTAACCCGAAAAGACAACTTTTACTTTTCGGTCAGTACAGGTACGATTACCCCTTTTCCTTTTACACTAAAATTGCACTTCAAACTAGTTCAGCAATGTAGCCTTTCACACTTTTAGCGCGAGCAAGTAATGACTCATAATATTTGGACAGGTAATGATAAATCACCAGCTCCTGCATTCTAGGCTCCGCAATGAGTAATCTGATCGATGTCATGTGAATGTGACTGTAAAGTAGTCGCTCCTTTTTGGCAAGTGTCAAATGCAGTTTGTCCAAAATTGCCCTGTTCATGCCGGATCGTGTTTCAAAGTACCTGGCAGCGTGTTTAACCACAGGTTGGTCCTTTTTTGGGTCCAGTATATTTTCTATTGACTGTCTGTTTTCTCTGTATTTCTGATTCAGGTTGTGTTTTAATTTGTCGTTCCCGGAAAATTCCTTGAAGTAGTTTTGAGACATCAATTCCATTACGGTATGTCGCTCTTTCAAATCGAGCGAAAAATCCGAGAATAGCATGTCAATGCTTCGAATGGCAAAGAGCCAGCGATATTTTTCACCTTCTTCACCCTCAATCAAATTAAGGAAGTTGACGGCAGCCAGACTGTCATTAAAGAAGAGCGATTCGCTCATTTCCATGGTATCTGCACCGTATCGCTCGATTTCCTGGTTATACGTATCCACCTGAAATTTGTGCACTTCCCTGTTTTCAATGGAAACCTGTAACGCCTGATTCAATCTCATAAGAATTTCGGGCCAGAAATTCTCTTTTTTACTATGAAACCTGATCCGTATATGGTCTTCCGGATCGGCATAGCGAAGAAAGAACCACTTGTCAATGGTTTCATTTTCAATGAGCTCTTTACACAATGGCCGGATCAGGGAAGTAAGGATTTTATCGGCCGTTTTAGTGCCGGCGTAGATTTTCACATATAACCATTCACTGCCAATGGTATATTTTCTTTTTGTTACTGCTACGGGACTTTTCTGAATGCCGGGTAATGCTGGTTTTTCTTTGCGTATCAGTAGGGAAAAAATGATTTCATTACAATATCTGTTACCAAGATCGTCTTTTAAAATACAATTTTCAGGTGTTTGTAAGAACTCGACTAATTTAATGTCGCCTTTTGATAGGTAGGTTTTTAAAACCGCCAGTGTATTCTCGGAGTCAGTATCAATTAAGAGCTGATTGTCGCCTTGTGACAGCAATACAAACCTTGGAATGTTGTATTCGTCCTTCAATTTTTTAAATACATTAAATGTATCAACTGAAACATTAAAATATTCCTTCTTTAAATTCCATTGAGATTTTCTAAGAATAATATTTTTGTATTGGATTCGTGGAATGTAAATTTCTTCCTGATCAATAGAAGACGTCCAGGAAAATGGCTGACTCAACTGCTGAAATTGAAGATCACAAAGAAATTTATAAACCGGCAATCCTTTCGCAAAGTTATGGGCATTAGTAAGTGAAGGTAAAATTTCTTTATTTAACTTTTTACTTCTCAACACAACTCTGTCTCCCGAAACAGAGACCATTAAATCATTGATCGGTATTTGAAACTCTTCCGAAACCGATGACTGACCTAAATATGGAATTTCATATTTGAATGTATGCGGTCTCATCAGAATGTTTCCTATTCTGGACTGCGGAAGGTGAACAATCTCTGCAATGATCTTTTCGGTTGATTCTTCTTCATAGCGACAAGTACCGCTTAATTCATCAAATATATTTTGTGAATCAAGCCCAAATCGGGCTAAAATATTATTCGAAGATTTACCACCTAGTACAGTCAGATCGAATAGGAAATTGTTTTCACCAATCGACCCGTTGCTGTTTGTCAGGAGCGAGCCAAATGCCTGCATACTTGGCGGGAAATTTAATGTAATATTATCTTTATCAATCAATGATTGAATGTCATTATCGCTGATAAAGATGACCGACTCTTTATTTTTTTTCGCATATTGAACTTTCTGATAAATAATTTTATTCCGGTCCGTCCAATCCATGGACTGTATTTTTTTTCTCTCTGGCAGGCTAAGATTATTTAGCAAAGGCATATGGTTGGATATCCTTCTCGAACTGATACCATATCCAATTCCGGATTCATTATCTAGCGCAATGGCAAGAGGAATTTCTTCTCCTTCGTACCGACTTGAAAAATTAGTGATGAATGTTTCAAGATCTTCATTTTTTGCTTTGAAATTGACCTTTAACAACTCCGAGATTTGGATAGAGAGTGTTTCCTTAATTTTAGACCCTATTTTAAGATTTGTTTCGTCGAAGAACAGGTCCGTTTGAATCAAATCTTTTCCGGAGGTATTGGGAAATGATTTGATAATTTTGCTATGCAAATCAATGTAATGAGCCACTGACCGTTCTTCGTTTTCCAGTGTGTTATTGATTTCATTGAGAAAAGAAAGATATTTTCCGGCGGTTGGAATTTTGGCGAGTCTTTCCAGAAGGTAATTGAAAAAGGATTTACCTGTGAGCGTTGGTTCCAGGTCACTTACCAGGATCTGCCCGTCAATTAAGTTATTGATAAACTGGGTTGCGGTGCTTAAATCTAAATCATTGTCCAGGCACGCAGCCAGCTCGGATATGAATGCTCCACCGGCAGCCCTTTCGACCACAAGATCAAGCAGGTAATTTTTCTTTACCCGGCAGGAGGAGTAGGTTCTCTTTTTATTTTTAAGCCTGTATTCCACCAGGCGAAGATTTTCGCCGAGCTTATACATGCTGCTATTGGGTTTGTAAACCAGATATGGCTTAATCTCATCATCCTGAGCTATGAAAATTGCTATTTCAGCAAGGTAGTTCATGTCCAGACGAGAGCGCTTACGTATATTTTCGTTGTTCACGCGAAAGCTCGTGTTCTCCAGAGTGTGGAATGATCCCATCGAGCAGCCCGAAAAGAGGCCGTACGGTGTGCTTCGCATACACATGCGTGTATAGTATTTGTACAGGCTTGTCGCCAGTTTGATGTCGTTATCGGTCTGCGATTCAGGTAGTTTAAGCCATTTGATAAGTTCATGGTATAAGTCAGTGGATGCCGTGTAGATGGCCTCCTGGAACAGCGGTGCAGAGAACGTTTCCCTCATAAAAGGTATGAGGTACATGTGTCCCTTCTCTTGCACCAGATTTTGTGAAGACATCAGCTGGTCAATGGAAAGGAGAGGTTTTCTCAGGAGAAAGCGGTCTTTGAAATCGATGCCAGTCATTGCGAACAGAACTATTGTTTGTATAATCTCACCAGAATCAAGGAATTTAAGCAAAGGCTTTGTATGGTGGTGCGTTGTAAATTACGGATTGAGCCAGGCGCTTAAACAGGCACCTGGCTCGAATGCGAATTAACAGGAGTGATTTTGGCATGAACAGGCTCCCTGACCAGTTCCGGCTTCCAGATCAACAGATCCTCCGGCCAGGTTTTCCAGCTGATCTTCATCCAATTCGTTGAGTTTTTCTTTTGCTACGTCAATGAGTTTTTTTGTTTCGTCTGCGTTTTCTGATGGATTTGTGCTTTCGTCTTTCATGATCGTAAAAGTTTGAGTGTTAAAAGATAGATATGTATTTAAATGGAATTCAATGAATGATGTAGGCGATCCAATGGATCAGCCTGTTAATTACAGGAGTGACGTTCGCAGCTACATCCAAGCCAGCTGTCAGCCTCGGCGTCGGCAATACCGCCCGACAATTTTTCAAGCTGTTCTTCATCCAGCTCACTTAGTCTTTCTTTGGCAACTTCAATAATTTTGTCTTTGTCTTCTTCCGGACCTCCCGATTGGTTTAAATTTTCGTCTTTCATGATTCTAAAAAGTTTATGTTTAAAAAATTAAAAACCACATTTAAGAATTATTAAATTTCCTCTAAATGTTTGCAGCCTGTAAAGGAATCGAACCTCTGTTTTTCATAATAATGAAAGCCTTTCCACTAGACGAATAGGCTAATTTTTACGCTCCAAAAAAATTAATTTTCCGGGCAAAGAGTCTGACAAGAGCAGGCGCTACCATGTCCGGTAGTCATTTCTTGATCCGTAGATCCTCCTGAAAGTTTTTCCAATTGATCGTCATCCAATTCAGTCAATTTTTCCTTTGCTATCTCAATTGATTTATTTATTTTTTCTTCGAATGGATTTTGATTTTCGTTTTTCATGATTGTACAAGTTTGACTATTTCCCTTGTCTTTTATTTTGCCTTAAAAGGTCGTATTGCATCCGCTTTGGCAGGAGCATCCACTTGCGGTTGCTTGTTCGTGATCGGTTCCACCAGCAAGATTTTCCAGCTGATCGTCATCCAGTTCAGCAAGCTTTTCCTTTGCAACCTCTATGGATTTAATTATTTTTTCTTCTGACGGATTTTTGTTTTCATCTTTCATGATCGTAGCAGTTTAGGCTTATCAGGCTGATTCATTTTCTTAGACTTTATTGGTTACCTACATATTTATCAATGCAGGTAACCAACAGAAGTAGAACTTCCTATTAGCATGAGTGGTTTTGGCAGGAGCAAGCACCCTGGCCAGTTCCAGCTTCGTCGATAGCAGCGCCACCGGCAAGCTTTTCCAGCTGGTCGTCATCCAGTTCAGTAATTTTTTCTTTTGCAACTTCGATTAACTTCTTAGTTGTTTCTTCTGCTGGTTTTTGATTTTCGTCCTTCATAATCGTAAAAGTTTATGTTTGAATAGTTAAGAATCACATTTGAAATAGGTATGATCTATTTTAAATGTTTGTAATCTGTAAAGGATTCGAACCTCTGTTTTTTCATCGAAAATGAAACGTCCTACCGCTAGACCAACAGACCATTGTGATTGCGCTAAATTTTATGTTTGCAAACTAAATGCGCCGGTATTGCAATAGAAAATTTTTGCGACGAACTGCAATTCATGAACGAATTGCAGTTCGTCGCAAAAAAGAAGACGTTAGTCGCTTAAAATTGAAGTGGTCATTATTAGCAGGTAAAATTGCTATGTTGTTTCTGAGTTAATAACTTAAATGAAGAATGGTATGGGAAGATATTTGGTTTTCATCGCAGCGTTTTTGGTAAACGCGATGTCTGTAAAAGCGCAGAGCGGATCGATCAAAGGTCATGCTATCGACGGCAGCCGCCAAGCTCCTGTGGAGTTTGCCTCCGTTACACTTTATACATCGGGGGACACGAGCCTGGTGCAGGGAACCTTGACGGATACCTCGGGTTATTTCGAAATTGCGAACGTCAAGTCTGGAGTATACATTATTACCATTACTTCCATTGAGTACCAGAAGGTTTTCAGGGGGCCTATTCAGGTCAATGCTGAGCACAATGTGGCTGATTTAGGTGATGTGACGATGGCTACCGATCAGAAATTGCTTGGTGAGGTGGTGATAAAGGGTGCCAGATCCCTGGTGGAGCAACGGCCTAATGGCATCGTGGTTAATCTCGAAAATAGCATCTTGTCGAAAGGCCGAAACGGAACGGAGCTTCTGGGCGTCATTCCACTGGTTAACGTAGGCATGGGGGGAGGAATTACCGTACGGGGAAAAAGTAATGTACTGGTATTGATAGACAACAAGCCCTATTATGGCGAAACACTGAATATGATGCTTTCGAATATGAAATCGGAAGACATTGTAAAGATTGAGGTGAACACCAACCCATCGGCCAAATACGACGCCGCAGCTTCGGGCGGGGTGATCAACATTATTACCAAAAAGGCGACACAAAACGGATTTACCGGCCAGTTCGACGGCCGGGTTTCTCAGGGTGAAAGGCTTCGGTGGAGCCCACGTTTGAACCTGGGATACCGGTACAACAAATTTTCGATGTTCGCGAATCTGGGATATAGTTTCTATGATGGAAAGAATAACCAGCATTTAACGAATTTGTACCGGTCAGATAACCAATTGTTTGAGAATGAAGGGGTACACAATTATAAGAGGAATACTGTGCCGGTAAGTGCGGGAGTGTCCTATAATTTGAACAAAGGCAACACATTAGGTTTTACATTCGATAACACCAATGATAAGCGGCGTGATGATATCAGTGAAACCGCAGCGTTTTTCCTGATTAATGAAGACAGCCCGTTGCTAAACGGTACGGTGAGCAAAACGCTGGGGGAAGGCAAAAGCCATCTCTACAATTACAGCGCCTATTACGAAGGCAAGTACAGCAAAAGCAGTTTGAATTTTGTAAGCACGTTCAGCAGGTACACCAATTCGAGCCTTTCGGATATTTTTTACTATGACTTTGACCTTAATCGTGACAAAGTAGAAGACAGCGATACCCGCATTAACACCTCCAATGGTGCTGATATCAAGCTCCTGGTTTCTCAACTCGATTACAACTACGAGGTAAGTGATAAAACCTCATTTGAAGTAGGTGTGAAAGGGATGTATACCCAGTCCGATAATTCGATCGATCAGTTTCAGGTCAAAAATGGTATTCAGTCGCCGATCGAAAATCCGTTTGCAAGATCGGGATATGAGGAGACGATTTTAGCCGGATACTTGACGTTTTCGCAGGAAATTGGGAAAATAAAACTCAATGGCGGGATTCGTGCGGAGCAAACGCAGTCGGATGTTCAGCACGTGGGAAAAAGGGACTTTCTGAATTTCTTCCCTTCATTTCTGATTCATAGCAAACAGTCGGACAACTATCAATGGGGTCTTTCTTTCAGCAGAAAAATCAATCGTCCGGCATTTTCTATACTGATTCCATTTGTGGCATATTCCGGAAAGTATGCCATTCGGCAGGGCAATCCTACGCTAACTCCGCAGTATAACAACAATCTGGAATTCACGCAGACTTTCAGGCAGTTAAACGTCGTCCTAGGTTATACACATGTTAAAAATGCGATGTTTGACATTCCAAAGATTAACGACGAGACCAAGGTAACTACTTTTCTGTACCAGAATATGGATAGCCAGGACCAATACTCGCTATCCCTGGTATTCCCTTTCCACCCTTTGAAACAAGTGAATAGCAGCGTGACATTATATGGCGGCTACACGGTTTTGAATGATGCCGGATTGAACCAGAATATTGCTTTCAACAACTCGGCGTGGAGTGGTTACGGGCAGATGATCAATACGATCACCTTGCCCAACAATTGGAAAGGAGAAGTATTATTTTACTATCAAACACCCAGACTCGAAGGAATTGACAGACTGAAAAGTGCTTCCAGCCTTGATTTTGGTATAGGGAGGCAAATTTTCAACCACCATGGCAATATCAAGCTGAGTGTTTCCGATGTTTTTCGCCAACGGAGATGGAGAGGCAGTTCACATTATGGAAATGTAAATATGACGGTCAACAATTTCTATGACACACGCAGGGTGCAGCTCTCGTTCAGCTACAACTTCGGTAAGAAAACGGTGAAGAAAATCAAAGAAAAATCACTTGGCAATGAAGATCAGAGAGGCCGGATGTACTAGTGTCTTGCAGGATCAACGGTTGTATACAGAGGGCGTTATCGAAGACATTCGTGCCTCGCTTGATCCAAATGCAACCAATTTGAAGTATGTCGGTTACGGCAGCGGATTGTTAAGTATCGCTCTGTTCTATTCCTTCTATGCCAAATTCAAAAACGATGGAAAGTACAGATTGCCCGCGATCGAGTATTTTGAAAAAAGCATCGCCGCAATTTCATTCAGATTATATGATGACACGATACTCTACTTCAGAGAGATTATAGAAATAGGTTTATTCATTCAGTTTGTTAAAAATGAAGGCTTACTTCCCCAGATCAATGCGGAGATACTTCGCAAGTTGGACGCTCAGATTAGTGTTTTCATGAGGGTAAAGCTAAGAGAGGGAGAATTGAATCATTTTGGAGCAATGTTCGCCGGCGAGTATTTTTTAACCAGAATAAATGAAAATCCGGAGGCGATCGATCACTTGGCAGATCTGGTACATGCATTTGAAAAGTTTGCGATCAAAGATCAAAAAGGGTATTACTGGAAATGGCCATTTGCAAAAAGAGATGGGATTTACTTGGGAATGGTTTGCGGCTCGTCGAGGATAATAACATTGCTGTCATCGATCTATGAGAATGATATCCTTCGAGGTGACTGTCTTCGCATCATCGATCATGCAACAGATTTTCTCCTTGGCCATGAACAAAAGCCAAATCCGGGATATTTTCCGGCAAAGTCAGGAAGCACGAATAAGTCAAATGCGCTATTGGACGGAGATCTAGCGATTGCGTGCGGCCTGTGGAACGCCTGGAAAGTTACAAAGAGAGCCGATGTAAATGACGTAATCGACCGGACTCTGGATCTCTGCTGTATTCGGCATACGCTTGATGATTGTGGCGTAAGCGATGCCAGTATTTTGTATGGTACTACCGGACTGGCGCTTCGATTTGATCGACTATACCGGGCAATAAGGGCAGAGAAATTACGAGACGCCTCAGATTTTTGGTATGCGGAATCCATTAGGCAGAGAAAATTCAACAACGAAACGGCAGGGTTTATGGCCAGGTATAATCAAGGCCACCTGTCTACCAATATTGCTTTTCATGAAGGAATTGCAGGGATAGGGATTGGTATGATGTGTTTTTTGAACAGAGACTTACCACTTCCGACCATGCTCATCTAGCAACATTTTAACGACAATGATATGATCTTGGACCAAATCGCAAAATCAGAAACATATGCCTCGACCGAATTGATTGATCTGGTCGATCGTAAAATCGGTTCAAATCCGACAAAAGGTGACGGGCTTTATGCCGGAGAGCTGGGTATCGTGTTGTTTTACTTGCATGCTTACCTGTTGGACGGTGATGTAAAATACAAAAACAAGGTACTTGGGAAGCTGAACGACATTATAGAAAGAATAGGAACGCCTTCGGGCCTGACGGGTTCCATTTCTTTATCAGCTGGGTTCACCGGACTGGGTTGGGTATTGAGCTTGCTAAAAAAATACGAATTGATCGGTTCCGGGTACGACGATCTTAAATTGGAGCTGGATGAGCGGATCTATAAAAGGGCATTGCTGGAAATTGGTAACCACAATTTTGACTACATGCATGGTGCGTTAGGCGCACTAACGTATCTGTGTGAGGGTGACATTACAAACGAGACCGTAAGGGAACACATTACGACCCTGGCGCAGGAAATATTAAGTAGGAGACCTTCTGGCGCAGATTATATCAAAAACGAATACATTTACCGCAAGCTCAAATTCACCGTTGAGGATGATTTGAATTTTGGCTTGGTTCACGGGCTTCCGGGAATTCTGCTGGGGTTGCTGGGTGTGTACGAAAAAGGCCTGCTTCAAAACGAAATCCGGGAAGCCGTTGAGCGGGGCGTAGGTTACATCTTTTCCCTGGCGAACTTCGAAAATGAGAAGGATCTTAACAAGAGTATTTTTCCTACCAATCAAATGCTCTCATTACCCGCGGACGATCCCCAAAATGTGGGCTTTTATACCTATCGAATGGGATGGTGCTACGGAGACCTGAATCAGGTCATGTTGCTTTATCGCGCAGGCAGCATACTCAACAATCCCGACTGGATATCGATCGCCGGAAGGGTAGGGAGCAGGTGTTTGAAAAGACAAACGCAAAGTGAAACATGGGTCGATAACCCGCATTTATGTCATGGGTCCAGCAGCCTTGCCCTGATATTTCAGAATCTGAAACAGTTTGATAATGAGATGTATGCGAGTTACGATGACGGTGTGATGTTCTGGGAGAATGAGACTGAAAATTACCTGGACAAGATACTTGGTGATGACGCGGCGACGGACGTATCCTTTTTGAGTGGTTTGTCGGGTATCGCGCTTGCACGATTTGCACTGGAACATCCTCAATATAATGAGTGGCAAAAAATCATGTTACTGTATTGACCTATGAAAAACGTCAGGTTAGGACTTCTGGACTTTGGCTTACGGGGCGGCACGACCAATAGCCTAAAAATACTCAGCGACCTGGTGGAGTATGCACAGTATGCCGATCAGTTGGGGTTTGAAAGAATATGGCTTGCCGAACATTACTACGGTCATAAAACACACGCCTGGACTACCCCCGAACCACTCATTGGCGTGCTTGCTTCCGCCACAAAAAATATACGGATCGGGACGGCGGGTATTTTGCTGTCCATACATCAGCCTTTTCATATTGCGGCACGGTTCAAGTTACTAAACAGTCTGTTTAATAACCGGATAGATCTCGGTGTGGTCAATGGACGTGTCAGCGACAAAGTGAAGTCGTATGCACTGGAAGACAGCTCAAAAGATATAAAAGCAGGTTTCGATAAATCGTTGGACGAGCTGCTGTTCTTCCTGAGAAATGAGGATGAGCTCTTTAATGGTGGCGACGGCATAGTTCTGCCTCCTTATAAAGCAGCCGTACCGGAATTATGGGGCATGAGCGGATCATTGAACGGATTAGACCGTACGCTGCGGAAGGAAATGAATTTCTCCCGCTCACTATTTCACAAAGGAGCTGACCTGGAACCGCATAAAGACCTGATGCAGGCATTTAAAGAGCGGTATCAGACCTCTTTTGGATACGCCCCCAAAATTAATCTTGCCATTTCCGGCGTGTGCCTGGAAGGATATAAGGCAGGCAGGAATGATCAAGTCAGCGAAAAGGAAAATGCAGAAAATTGTCACGTTGGCTGCCCTGACCGGTTCTACGACATGATAGCCAATTATCAGGAAACATTCGGGGTGGACGAATTCATATTTACGGATCTGTTGACCTCGCATTCAGACAGAATGAAAAGTATGGAGCAAATCGAAAAGAGATTTAACTAAACCATGGAAGCAAGCGGGATCATCGGTCTTTCAGAAAAGTTAGCGGGGTCTTTTGTGTCCAGCGAGAAAAGCGAGCTATTGGAGTTCGAAAGAAAAACGCGGATTAATCGTCTTGACAAAAACGAAGTGTATCGGTTTTTGGGAGAAGAACCAGGAAGAATGTCGCTCCAAGTAGTCGATATGTTTTCTGAGGCCGTCAATGTGGCGCGAACGAAATCGGTGAAGAGTTCACTGGATTATTTTCAACGGGCGAATGCGGAGCTGGCACTTCTTAAAGGAAATTCACATTTGTATGCAAAGCTTTTTTATCATTCAGGTTGGTCTTTCTTCTTTTATTCAAATGGCGTATATCCCGAAGCGGTAGCGCATTTAAATGAAGGCCTCGAACTATCTGAGCACCTGGAAAGTAAAGGCGCAGCTTTTCTGGCGTTCAGGAGAATTTTGGACCAGATCCCTAATCTGGCCAAAATTCATTTAAAGGAAGGGCGGGTTCGCCGGGCATGTGAACTGCACAATGGAATTTTGAAAGCACTGATCTACAAGGACTATGCTTCATTGCCGGGGAAGTGGGATTATTATATGTTTGACCATGACGGCTACACCAGGCAGCGCGGTATCGACGATGTGATTCTCCATACAACCAAAATGATTTTGGGATATTCCAAAAGAGCTGAAGAAAGGGCTTTATATGAAATCGTTTTGAAGGATATGGGTCATTTTGAAATTTCGAACGATCACCTGCAAATAATCGGAAGATTTATCTCTCTGAAAAGAGCTTTTTTCTTACAGGAGCATAACGCTTTCCTGAGCCAACTGGCTGAGTTCCTGATGCTGCCAATGGATACCAGTTTTGATGTTTTAAAACTAGCTGTGATCTGTAACTATCTGAACCTTGCCCAAAGACATTTGAGAGGCGAAAGTTTTCAGGCGGTTTGTGAAAAGGTAGACGATTATATATCCTTTCACTTGCATTTACAGCCTTCGGATCAGTTTCTTATTCCATTGATACATAGAGAGTTTACTCAGTTAAACCGATGTAATCAGCCCGTATACATTTAGCCACTTATCCAAAATGCATATGAAAAACAAATATAAATTTTTTCGCCAACTGGACTACATGGATTGTGGGCCAACTTGTCTGAGGATGGTTACTGCATTTTATGGCAAGGACTATTCCCTTGATTTTTTCAGGGCCAATGCGCACATTGGAAAGAATGGCGTAAGCTTGAATGGCCTCTGCCAGGCGGCGGAGAAAATCGGTATCAAAACCTTGCCCGTTAAGTTAAGCTATGAACAGCTGGCCACCGAGGTGCCGCTACCATGTATACTTCACTGGAACCAGGAGCATTATGTGGTTTTGTATGATGTCAAGGAAAAAAACATATTTCGAAAGGAGAGTGTTTTGATCGTTGCAGATCCCGGTCATGGGCTGGTGAAGGTGGATAAGAAGGTTTTCATGAGGAGCTGGGCAAGCTCTCACGATGAAAAAGGGGTGGCTCTTTTGCTGGAACCCACACCGGAATTTTACGATAGCAGTGAGGAGCACAAACAAACGCCGATCGGGTTCAAATTCCTCTTTCAATATCTGCGGCCTTACAAACGATATCTCGTGCAGATATTTCTGGGCATGTTGTTGGGCAGCTTGATCAGTGTATTGTTTCCGTTTTTGACACAAAGCCTGGTCGACTACGGAATACAACTGCAGAACTACAATTTTATCCACCTGGTGTTATTTTCTCAGCTATTGCTGTTTTTAGGGAATATTGGGGTCGATATGATCCGAAACTGGATTTTGCTACACGTCAATACACGGCTCAGTGTCTCGATTATTTCCAACTTTCTGACGAAGCTCATGAAGCTTCCCATTAACTTTTTCGAATCGAAAAATGTGGGGGATATATCGCAGCGGATCAATGACCATCACCGGATCGAAGAGTTCCTGACCGGTTCGACCCTGAATACGCTCTTTTCGCTGGTCAATCTGCTGGTGTTCTCAGTGGTACTTTCTACGTATAACATTTCACTTCTGGGTATCTTTTTCATCGGAAGCATCATCTCGGTAAGCTGGGTTTTTGTCTTTCTGAATCGAAGAAAAAATCTGGACTATATGCGGTTTCAACGATTGAGGGAGAATCAAAACAGCATTTACGAATTGATTACCGGAATGCAGGAAATCAAGCTCAACAATTGCGAGCAGGCCAGGAGATGGGAATGGGAAAGAATACAGGCCAAATTGTTTAAGATAAGTGTAGAAAGCCTTTCTCTGGAACAATACCAGGAAATAGGAGCCAACTGTATCACACAGATCAAGAATATCCTGATCTCCTATCTGGCTGCCAAATTGGTAATGGAGCAGCAGATTACGCTGGGAGCGATGCTGAGTATCTCCTACATTATCGGGCAAATGAATGGTCCATTGAATCAGATCATGAATTTTGTCAAGAAGGTGCAGGATGCAAAAATTAGTCTGGACCGGCTGGGTGAAATACATAACAAGCCCAATGAGGAACTGGATGAGGAGTACCACATGCAGGGAGGCAATTTGGAAGATGGTGAAGACGCCGACATTCTGAAACTGAATAGTTTGGAGAGTGATAACAAAGGTATTGTTCTAAACGACGTTTCGTTCAGGTATGGAAGCAGTACTTCGCCTTTGATACTGAAAAATGTTTCCATGCACATTCCCAAGGGAAAGGTGACAGCGATTGTTGGTTCCAGCGGCAGCGGGAAGACAACGCTTTTGAAATTGCTCCTCAGGTTTTATCCATTGTCGTCCGGGCAGATTGTGGTGGATGGAGAGGACCTGGATCAGATTTCGGCCAAAGCCTGGCGGAAAGATTGCGGTACCGTTATGCAGGACGGTTTTATTTTCTCAGACACCATTGCCCGGAATATCGCGGTAGACGGCCAGAGAATTTTGGAAACCAGAATGAAAAAGGCTATCCACGTAGCGAATTTGCAGGATTATATCAAAAAGCTCCCCCTTGGCTTTACCACCAGGATCGGCAACACCGGAGCGGGGATCAGCGGTGGCCAGCGTCAGAGATTGTTTATCGCACGGGCGGTTTACAAAGATCCCAAATACATGTTTTTTGATGAAGCTACCAGTGCATTGGACGCTAATAACGAAAAGATCATTATGGAGAACCTGGACGAGTTTTTCAAAGGAAAAACAGTCGTAGTGATTGCACACAGGTTAAGTACGGTGAAAAATGCCGACCAGATTGTGGTGCTTCACAACGGAGAAATCCGCGAGGTGGGAACGCACCAGGAGCTGACTGCCAAGAAAGGATATTATTTTGAATTAGTTAAAAATCAATTAGAACTTGGAGCCGCCTAAAACTATGGAAACAAAAGACAAAAACTCGGAATACGAAAGAGTTAGCGACGAAATTCAGGACATCATCGGCCAGATACCGCCATGGATTGTCCGGTGGGGTATCTCTGTATTGTTTGGCGTTGTGATCATCATTCTGATCATTGCCAAGAACATTTCTTTCCCTGACATTATTATTGGAGAAAGCCAGTTGCAGGCCAAAGAGAAGCCGCGCAGGGTCAGCTGGTTTGTTTCTAACCCGGGCGATGACTATTCGCCGTTGGTAAAGGAAGGACAGCACGTGAAGGTTGGAGACAGCCTGGTGGTGGAGAAAGGGTCTTTGAAAAGAACCTATTTCCGGTCCACGATCGATGGTACCGTCTCGTTTTCTCAGGGTTATAAAGAAAACGCGGACAAGCGGACGATATGGGTTGTTCCGACCATCAAAAACTACGAGGTTTTGGTGAAGATTCCAGTCAAAAATTCTGGAAAGGTGAAGGTAGGGCAGGAGGTGAAGATAAGCCTGGACGAGTTTTCACAAAACGAATTCGGTTTCATTGTCGGAAAGATCGTTTCGGTATTACCCGTGAAAATAGAAGGTCAGTACCGCGTGAATGTTGAATTAGTCAACGGCCTTGTCACCAATACCGGCTACAAACTGGAAAAACAGCCAACATTCGTAGGGAAGGCAGAGATCATTCTGGATGAAAAGAGCATACTACACCGGATTTTTGGAGGATTGTTCGGGGCGTAGTTGAAGAGAAATTGAATATCAAAAAGTTGCTGCATTGTTCCCGGATTTCGGAGCGCAATGCAGCAACTTTCTTTTTGTCGATAAAAATAAGCTTATTTCCCGTCGATAATTTCAATGGCCTTTTCTATTAATTCGTCACGATCTTCCGCGATTCCTTTAATGGTAGGACTGATCTGAATGTCAGGTATGATGCCGACGCGCTGGGTGCCCCGGCCATCGGGATAAAACACCCCGACAGCGCTGATATAAGTCATAACATTACCCGGGAAATAGATGGGGGACGTGTTGCCATCCGCACCGGCAGTAGTACTTCCGATCACTTTTACCTTTGGCGCGGTCCGGAACGCCATTGCGGTATATTCGGAAGCGCTCTGGGTTAGTTCATTGATCAGGATCACAACCTGCCCCTTGAAATAATCGGGATTATCTGCTCCGATCTCAATGGGGCTTGCGAATTCAAAAAGGCCGGGCTCGCTCAGCTTCGCAATGGAATATTTTACAAATTCCTGAGGGGACGGAAGTAATGTATTGGAGAAAGTATCCACCAGATCGTCACTCGGGTAGCACCGCAGATCTACGATAAGACCCTTCGTTTTGAGGATCTCAGGCGTTATTTTGGGTAAGTAGCGGTTTTTGAATGATCCTGGATATAAATAAGAAATATCGGGCCGGATCATTCGAAAACAAGTGTCTTTCCGTTGATTTTTTCGTGGTACCTGCATGTTTTGCAGGTCGTAACTTTTGATCGTTAGCCTTCCCGTTTCCTGGCCGCGTTTGTAATCCACCACGATCAAAGAATCGTTGGTACGCAAAAGTTTGGTCGCTATTTTACGGAGCTGTGTTGGATAGTTGGAGGCCGGGGTGATGGGAAGGGATTCGCGGATAATGTCCGCCACAGCTTTTCCGTTTATTTTTTGGAGGATATCTCCCTTTTTCAGGCCGGACTTTTCACCAAGGGTTTTTTTGTGATAACCCGTCACTACCGCCTCATTTTCAATAAAAGAGACGTCAATAGCTGCATTCCTGTCTCCGAAATATTTGTTTAGCACCGAATCCCCCTGCATATCCGCATGCGTGTCGTTGATCCTGGCAATGAGTTTTAAGGCTGTTAATTTGTAATGTATCTCATCGGGCGCAGCGAGGAATTTCGGTATGAATTCCATGAGGACATCGTTCCAGTTTCCGTCGATCAGGTTTCTGTATGGAAAATAATACTGGATCGTATTCCAGTAACGAAACAGGGCCAACAAACGAAACCCGGCGTCCGGGTAGTTCATTGACTCATAAGGATTTTCGTTTTTAAACTCCGGATTTTCATCCTGCGTGTTTCCAATATAATAATGCTTCCCCGTCCTTGCAGCGTTTTTAATGGCCATTAGTCGGGCTTTTAGCTCCTTGTGAAAACCGGAAGATTGGATCCAGTTCAAATCAGGAGGAAGTGCAATTTCGGTCGGCTGCGCCTCAGCATATTTTCGTTCTTCGAAAGCGCCCAGGCCTGTGACCCAGGCCGACAATAGCACCTGTTTCGCCTGTTTGCTTTCTGCTTCCTTATATTTGAGAAGGAACCTGAATAGTTCGTAATCCCAATTGTATTTGCCGCTGGCGATGACGGGGTGGTGGTACTTCAAAAATCCCCAGATTTTACCCACATCAGCCAGGTCGTTACCTGGGATTTTTTGCAGCTGTTCCCGGGTGATCGTCGAGCCGTTATCAAACTCTTTATCGTCTTCAGCTTTTGCCAATTGCTTAGATTCTAATGTTTTGCCTGTATTGATCTGCGAGAATGAAAAGTTGTTGACCAGGATGAAAACAACAAATATGAATTGTTTCATAAATACTTTCGATTTATAATTGGCTTCTGCTCAATTTCCCGATTAAGCCATTAAGGTGATTACAATTTGCCAAACTCCACGAATTCGTATGCGGGTGAACTTTCAACTAATTGTCTCAAAACAGAGGCATGTCCGTTTCCAAATATTACCAATATTCTGTCCTCGTTACTTTCGGTGATCTGCTGTAACTTTCTAAAAATCCGGAGGTTTCTGTTATACCACCAAATGGAAAGAATATCCGCACCCCGATGGTCTTCCAGTTTGAAATTGCCAATCAAGTAACTGCCGAAACCCAACTTATGAACTTCTTCGGAATTCATATATTTGAAATAAGTCAGAAGGTTGGTTTTTGCAGCCAGTTTATCATCATAGGTATACCAATTTTGGTACATTGCTATGAACTCATCATTGGTTTTTAAGTTGTAGTCTTCAAAAAAAGCCTGAAAGTAGGTGGAGTCTACTTTCATTAAATCTTTGTCAAATGATTCGCAATCAATGCTATATAATGTATCCAGATTCAGTTCTTTGGCGATTCGCATGGCCAGCTGATATCTTTCGTCTCTTTTATCTGAAAATTCTCCTTTTTTATATTTTTTTAATTTTCTTGTAGCCTCCCATTCAGGAAATGCTTCAATAGCGATTTTTGTGGGCTTGAATTTTTTTATATAATTGACCAGTTCTGTTACCTCCGATTTTTTGGGCTCAGTCAACACATCAATCTGGTCGCTCTTTTGCACCTTGGCCATATCCTTATTGGGGTAATCAAAATGAAACGAACCGGCGATGAGAACTTTCGCCCGCTGATTTGGAAAAAAAGCTAATGGACGCTTGATTTCTTCCGGTGGTTGTGCAAGCAAACCGATCGTGTTCAGATGGAAAATGATCAAGCAAAATATCGACTTCATACGCGGTACTATTTTAAAGCTTCGTTTCATTGAATTCGGCGCTCCTCAAAGTTTCTCCAATCCTGCTTCCAGGATTGTTTGTTCGGATAGTTCGTCCATGATGGCGTGCTGTATGTGGACGATGATCTTTTTCAGGTCTTCGCAGTATACGGAAGGGTTATCGAAGTGCCTGTCATCACTATACCGGTGAGGCAGGAAACCACCACCGCAAACATAGGCTACCGGACATTTCCGGCATTCCGGGGCAAGCTCTTTGTGGCTTTGATGGTATAGATTCATTAACGGCGATCCAAGTGCCTGTTCGAAGTAATGTGTTTTCAGGTGATAGCTTTCTTTGGTAAAAGCATCGCCGCAAATTTTCATGGCATCGACGGTTTCTATGCTTCCGTCTGTTTCAATCACGAGATAGTCATTGGTCTCCTGGCCAAGCATGTCGAATCCCTCTCCCAGGCCAAGGCAGTTTACAATGATCTGCGTGAGGAAACGTATATTAGGCTTCGTTTCGTCGCGGTCGTAAAACCAGATATCGAATAGTTGTATCCACCATTCGGCGTATCCACTCTGCCTGGGTTTGTTACTGTGATGATGATGCGGGAGCAGGAAATCAATATTGGAAGCTTTGGTGCTTTTAATAAATGAATAGATCTCATCGGGATCTGTTTCAGGGTTTTGAACGCCCAGGAGGGCAAAGGGATAGTTGTTTTTCCAGCATATTTCCAGGCCATCCATTACGGCCAAAAAACTCCCATTGCCTTTATGGTCTCTTCTGTGCAGGTCATTGATTTTTTCAGGGCCATCAATGCTGATCCCCAGAGATACTTTGTGCTTGCGGAAGATTGCAATCCACTCATCATTGAGTAATGTTCCGTTACTTTGGATGGCATAATGGATGGTAGTAGTATTCCCAATCTCCGAAGAAATGTGTGTGAGTAATTCATCAAACTTTGAAGGAGACATTAATGTCGGCTCTCCCCCGTGAAGAATCAGCTGAAAAGTTGGGACGGCGTGTTGGAAGAAATATTGTTTGAGTCGGGCAATCAATTGGTTGGCTACCAATTCGTCCATGAACTTGGGTTGTTTTAAAAAACTGGAATCTCCATGACTGTACATATAGCAATAGGTGCAATCCAGATTACACCTACTGCTAATTTTTAAGATTAACCCTTTCAGTAACTTCTCATTCATCGCCTAGTTTTTTTTCACCATCGATTCGCTCACTCATAATCTCAACCCAGCCACCGTGAATATTTTCGCCAATGACTTTATTGGCTCCTTTACTAATTTCGTCCAGGGCTTTTTTTGCGCCCTTTTTTTTGCCAAACAGTTTTTTTTCGTCTTTTCCCATGATCGTATCATTTTAGGTTGTCTAATAACATACTTGCTTTTTGCCAGATAGTGGTGTACTCAAATTCATAAACGGGCCGCGTGGGTTCTCTGTCACCTCCTCTTAATACAGACGCATCCTGTGATTCAAGGATTTCTAGTCTTTGCGGATTGGTGGCGTCGTTCTGCAAGGATTTGACCATAAGTTCATCGATAGAAAGTCTCATATGTATAAAGATTTATGTGAACTGAACAAAACAACATCAAATGGCTCCGAACATCAAAAAATTGAGATAGTTAACTCTGGAAAGCGACTAACGGCGTGTTTTTTGCGGTGAACGACAATTCCAAGGCCGAAATATTTGAAAAGGAGACGGACATCAATGGTGCTGTTGGTGGAAATGCAGCTTGATGACTGAGAAAAATCAAAACGTGATGCCTTCTATTTTCTTTCGGACATCGTCCCTGAAAGTCCGTCCGATTTGCAGTCTTCGTGTGTCTTTCAACTTGATTTCGTTGCCTTCCAAAGCCATCACGTCCTGGAAATTCACAATGAAGGACCTGCTGATGCGAAGGAATCCTTGTTCCGGTAATTTTGCCTCTATCTCCTTCATCGTCATCCTGATCACAATGTATCCCAATGTATTGATGGGTTCTTTCAGGAATATTTTGAGATAGTCTTCCATAGCCTGGATCATCGTGATATTGCTAAAAAAAAGTCGCAAGTTTTTTTTGTCAAACTTTACAAATGCGGAGTCATTTTCTTCCTGTGTTTCCTGCGCAACGCTGAGCCACCCGTTTCCGCCCCGTACCCCGTCCTTCATACTTTTCATCTCCTTCACTTTTTCAATGCTCCTGATGAATTTCTCAAATGAAACAGGTTTTAAAAGATAGTCCAAAGCATCAAAATCGTAGCTTTTAAGAGCATGCTCGACATAGGCAGTCGAGAAAATGACGAGAGGTTTGTGAAGGCGCAGTACATTAAGCATCTCAAAACCGGACATTTCGGGCATGTTGATATCCAGTAAAATGAAGTCGGGCTTTTTACTTTGGATGACCGAAATGGCCTCAACGGCGTTGTTACAGGTCGCTATCAGGTCGATGTCCGGTAGCTTTCCCAAGTAGCGGTGATAGATGTTTTGGGCGAGCGGCTCGTCTTCGACAATTACACAGGTTATTCGATTATGCTCGTTAGTCATCCTACTCTGTGTAAAGTATTAAGAGATTGTTGAGTATTACCAGGGCACATCATCCGTAGAGATCTTCAGTGCTTAAATCTGGTGAGTTTATTCAGGCTAACAGATGATTCAAATGTGGAAAATTAATTTGGAAGCCATAAATTTATTCGACATTCCCGCAGCAATTTTCGACAAACTGTCTTAATTTGACGACTTCCTGGCGGATGCCTGCTCCTGGGCGACTTTACCTTTGTAGTACTTATTTAGAAAATGATAAATCAGCAATTCCTGCTCCCGCGATTCTGAAATCAGCAATCTATTGCAGGTCATGTGTACGAATGATCCGATCTGGTCTGGTGAAAATCTGCTGGATGAAGTAGTCAGCACATTGCTTAGGTCAGCTGAAAGTTGGTGGCATAGTTTGCCTATCTGCCCTTCTGTATAGTCTTCGTCCGTTTCCATCACTGCGGTTACCTTGGGTCTTAGCGATCTGAATTTTTCGTTTAGTTGAATTTCAACTTTATCGCCATTGACATAGTCCCCCAGGAAATTCATCATAAATTGCCTGGTGAGCGCTGCCTTTTCATCCAGTTTTAATCCAAATGAAGACAGTATCGCGTCAATTAATTTGCAGGCATAGAGCCATCGGTACTGGTCTGCATCATGTTCAGTAATTTTTACAATCGAATTGATTACCAATTGACTATCGATGAAGAAAATCGTTTCTGCCAATTCGATATTTTCGGCCCCGTACCGCTCCAACTCCCGGTCATATGTGCCGAGTACAAATTTGTCGATCAGGTTTTGATCGGTAAATGGCGCGAGTTTTTCCTTCAACTGCATCACAATTTCCGTAGCATTGAATGAATCCGCATTACTGAAAAACCGTAAACGAAGATGAGGAAGGGGATCCTGGTAACGTATAAAGAACCACTTTTCAATGCGACCATTTTCTAACAAATGATCGCAGAAGGGTTTTATGACCTCGGTAAGTATGTTATCGGCGATGGTACTCCCGGTGTAAATTTGCACGTAAAGCCAGGGATCACCAAAACTGAATTTTCTTTGAACGTTTTGGTTGTTGGAAGGATAAGTTTTCGAAGGATTCAGGGCATTGATCCCGGACTTTAACGGAATGATCACCTCATTGGAATAAGAGCCATCCTGATCATTAATAATACATTGCGAGGGTACCGACAAGAACTCGCGTAGCTCAGCCTTGCCCTTTTTTTCAATTTCATCCCTCAAAATGGATTTGGCAAGCGGCAACTGCAGATCGAGCAGCATTTCGTTATCGCCTTCAATCAATTGAACATATCTTGGGACGCGATATTTCTGTATAAAATGGTCAAGGTCATAGTAGCTGGACTTTTCAATATTCCAGGTTTTCCTGCTAAGGATTAAGTAGTTATAGGTGACCCTGGGCAGAACAGGCCGGCCGCTCAAAATAGACCATCTCCAACTGAAACTGATCGCATTCGTTTCATTTTGAATGTCACAAAGAAACTGGTAAATCGGAAGCTCTGATCCATAGTTATGCGCATTGGACAGCCTGGGGATAATTTTCTTGCCCAACTTTTTCGAACGAATGGTGACCTTGCCGTCGGCAGTTACGGACACCAGCAGATCGTCAACAGGCAGTTGATTTTCTGCTTTTGCGGAGGAGAGCGTAATGTACGGAATCTCGTACGTATACAATGGCGGGTGCGACAGGACATTTCCGGTCTTTGTCTCAGGAAGAAAAACGATTTCTGCCAGCACCGAGTCGGCAAAACAACGCTGTTCGTGTGCTGTTGTTTCCAAAAGCTGCGCTTCCAATGCTTTGTTTGAACTTGAAAAGCGGGCCAATAATGCTGCCGCCGAATTTCCTCCCAGGGAATTGAGGTGAAATTTCAGATCCTTCTTACCATTGCCCGACTCGTCAATGATGTTTCCAAAAGCGTAAAAACTTGGATTTGAGGTTGGCACAGACGCAAATCCATTTATATCTTCTGTCGTCAGATTAATTTCCTCTGACTGATTTTCGGCATAAGCCAGGTATAGATTGAGCACGAAGTTATCCCATTCGTTAAATTGGGATGCGGTTTTTCCCTTTGATGTCAGGTCTATCCCTTCCAGAACAGGAATATTGCTCAATCGGGATGCATGACCGTAGTCAATTCCGAGTTCACCGTCCAAAGCAATCGCCAGAGGAATTTCCGCACTACCATATTTATTGTAAAACTCCCTTGTAAAATTGGTGAGGTTTGAACTCGCTCTGTTTTGAGACAAACGCTGAATTTGTAAGAGATCCAACTCAATTTTTTCTCTGAACGATTGTTCGATCGATACGTCCTCGTAAGCTTGTTGCAGTGTGATTTGTACGAGATTATCTGTGGATACTCCTTCGAAATTTTGCTCAATTAAAGCTTTCAGTTTGGTAAAGACCTCGATCCGACATCTGTCGGAGCCGAGCATTTGGGAGATCGTTGCCAGTATTGGCAACAGGGTGCTATCAGCCTGTATCTGCTCCAATTTATGGATAAAGTCATGCAGACCGTTTGTAGTGGTTATTCTTGGAGACAAATCGCAAACCAGAAGTTGAAATTCCAGGAGGTCGCTGACGAATTCCGCGGCATTTGCCTCCGACAGGCCGAGTGCTAAAAGGCGATTTCTGATATCAGATAAGTAGCACCCATTTCGGGCCAGCGAAATGACACTTTGAAGTTCTTCGCTGTTTTGTATGGAAGAAATAAAGTATTTTCTTCCTGCTTGTTCTTGGGCATATTCTACAAACCGGACATCGTTTCCAACCTGATAAATGCTGTTATTGGAATAGAATAGCGACTTTTCCTTTAAATCAGAAGTTGCTAATGCAAAGTCTTTGATTTGGTTTAACAGCAGTATGTCGGGCTCGATAAAAACCCGGTCTCCGGGCCTGGACGGTACGATGTTAGTATGGTCTCCCCATCGCCCAAGGGAAACACCCGAAAACAAACCGTAGGGAGTCGCGCGGCTGCATATCCTTCCCCAGTATTTGTAGAGGGTTTTGACAAGTTTGGTCTGTTCAGAAATGACTGATCCTGAAAGCCACTGTGTGGTTCGCTCATGAAGAACAGGCGATGCCAGGTACAGGGCTTCCAGGAAGTGGTCATTGGTGCTAACAATCCTCTTGAACGAATGTAAAAAAGACGGTTCCTCTTTTAAATAAAGTTCATAGAGGCTGCAAAAGGAGTCGACTGGTAAATTAGGCCTTCTGACAAGGAAAAAATCGAAAGAAGCAAATTCAGTATGATCTTTTCCTTTCATGCTTTGATTTTGAACTTCGTAAAAAATAACGGACTTCGCTTGCTCCCGGATTACCTGAATGTGAAAATGGTAGTCTCGGTGGTAGTAGTGCTCTCGGTAGAGTTTTTGTTACCGGATTTAACGGAATTTTTTGCTTTAAGCGTAAGGATTCTTTTCCTTACCAGCTTAACTGTTAGGTAGTTGTTTGACATCTTGATACAGATTTAGTTGTTTGTTTAAGTATGGACGTAAACAAACTGCACAAGAATCAAACAAAAAAATATTTTAGATGAAACGAACCAATTCTTAGACAAACCTATATTATTCTACCTTGTAGATTGTTCAGGACGACATCCCGGAATGTTGCCCCGATGGGAACTTTCTGCTTATTGGAAAGCTCCATCTCATTGCCATCGATCGCTTTGATCTCTCGTATGTTCACAATGAAGGATTTGTTGATCCTTATAAATCTGTGTTTTTTAAGGACTTCCTCCATTTTACCAATGGTCATATGAATGATGACCATAGAGTCGGTCATGTGAATTTTGAGATAATCCTTCATGCCTTCCACGACAACAATTTCACCAATATTGATCTTGATTAACTTTTTGTTACTTTTTACCATAAAAAAGTTATCCCCGGCATGGCTGGATTCTGACGACGACTCAGGGTTGCTGTCAGGGTTTCCTCCCCAGGTGTTGCTTTTAAGGCTCATTTGCTCTGAAACCTTATTTACAGCTCTTACAAAACGTTCAAACGAGATGGGCTTGACGAGGTAGTCGATCACTTCAAAATCATAACTTTCAGCAGCATGGTTGGGGTAGGCCGTCGTGAAAATAATGTAGGGGCGGGAGTTGCCTAGTATTTTAACCATCTCTAATCCAGTTACTTCCGGCATTGAGATGTCCAGAAATAGAATGTCTGGATTGAGGTTATGGACAGCTTCCAGTGCCTCCAGTGCATTGGGATAGACACTAAGCAACTTCAGGTAAGTCAATCGCTCCACAAATCGGCACAAGAGGTTTTGTGCAAACGGCTCGTCGTCTACAATAATACACGTAATTTCTTTCTTCATTTTAGAGTGATCTGCAAGAAGACGTCATACTCTGCGGCAGAGTTGTTAATTTTTAACTCATAACGGTTTGGGTAATAAATATCCAATCTTTTCTTCAAGTTTACTAATCCAATACCTCCTTTTTGGAGCTGTTCGCTTTGGGCAGTCGGTTTGCTATTTTTAACCTGAAAAACCAGTTTCGAATTAGAGAGGTGAATATTAATTTCTACCCATTTTTTCCCGACGGTATTTAGTCCATGTTTAAAAGCATTTTCAACAAATGGGATAAGCAGAAATGGTGGAATGCGATGGTCTTCGAAATTCCCGTCGGCCTGAAAATTGATTTGTGTGTCGGGTGTGTGCCGGATTTTTTCCAGTTCAATGTAGTCCTTTAAAAACAAGATTTCTCTCGAAAGAAGCACATTTTCCGAGCTGGATTCGTATAGGGAATAACGCATCAGATCAGCCAGTTTCAGGATCGTATTGCCGGCTAGCTCATTGGTTTCTTCAACCATCGAATAGATATTGTTCAGGCTGTTGAATAGAAAATGGGGGTTTAACTGAGACCTCAGAAAGTCCAGTTCCAGACTTAAATTGTTCCTCTGAAGCTTCAAAATCCGGTTGAAATAGGAAAAGGTATTACTAATTCCGATGATGGCAATTGGAATGACGATGTAATTACCGGTGAGCGCCCAGATGTAAAGATCCATATACCGGTTGAAGGGAATCATCCAAATTGATTCTGTTTTCATTCGCTGCCAACCAAAAGATACAAATTGCGACGGATCAGGAGTTGAAGCTATAAATTTAAAAGAATAATAAATGACGTAAGAATTGAGAAAGTAAATAAAGATGGCAACAAAGACAAATATGTAGAACCTGTCGGGAAGGCTTCTCTGAAGTGCATATATCAGCGAATATATCGACAATATAATCACAGCAAAAATGCAGTTTGATAAAATATTATTCCACTCCTTATCGCCCGTACGACCTAGTGTAACAGTAAAGTCTGAAAGAATATAAATCCAATATAACCAACAGAATGATAAATGCTTGCCTATGGTTAAATATTTATTGTTCCACCAAAAATCTTTTAAATCAAAGGGCATAATTTCGGATATTTCAAAGATTTAAGAATTAAATCCTTCTCAATTTATTAAAGAATTGGTTTGCACAAACTTTTTGATGCATTCTTTTAAGCGAGGATTTTCTTGCAAAGTGGATAGTTACCTAACCGGAGGTACCCGGGAAACTGCTACCATTAAAAATAACAAAACTGTATCTGTTATGGCAATTTCCTTTTGTTCAACTTTGAGCTTGTCATTTCGGTAACATCATGCATTCAAATTCAGACCACATTTACATCATCGGATCCGGGGCGATCGGGAAAGCGCTGGCTGTATTTTTGACACTTTCGGGACGAAAAGCTACGGTCATCAGGGGCAGTGTGGACAATGGCAGCCAAAAAAACGAGCACATCCGCGTGCAAATGCCGGACGGAACCATACATGAGGCTGAGATTACGATTTCTACCTTAAATGCATTTCCCACGCTCGATGGCATTGTTGTTCTTGCGAGCAAATCCTTTGGAAACGAACAACTGGCGATTGCTTTGAAGAACAAGACGGGTAGTTCACCCATTGTTTTACTGCAAAATGGCCTGGGGGTTGAAAAGTCATTTTTTCAGCATGGCTTTTATGAAATTTACCGCTGCGTGTTGTTTGTAACAAGCCAGATCATCGATGAAGGTACCGTTCGTTTTAAACCTGTGGCGCCTTGCCCCATCGGTATTGAGCGTGGCGATATAGATCATTTACAACACATTGTCAGGCAATTAAATACACCGCAATTTGTATTCAAAAGCAAAGCGGAAATCCAGCATACGATCTGGAAAAAGGCGATCATTAATTGTGTTTTCAATTCGGTTTGTCCGTTATTGGAAGTGGATAATGGCATATTCTACAGGAGCGCGCCGGCGCTGGATGTAGCCCGGCGAGTGATCGCGGAATGCATAGCGATTGCGAATGCAAAGGGTATCATGCTTACCATCAACGAAGTAGAGGAAAGTCTGTTACAGATTAGCCGGTCGTCCGATGGACAACTAATTTCTACATTGCAGGATATCCGTGCGGGCAGAAGAACAGAAATCGACACGCTGAATTTGGAAATCGCGGGAATGGCCCGGGAGCTGGGTTTGGACAGCGCAGTACACGAAACGCGGCTCTTGGGGGAGTTAGTGAGTATGAAAGCGCAAATCAATCTGCGAGGTGGCACCCTTGTATCTTAATTTTGCCGATAGTTCAACACAAAAAAACTAACTTGAATAACATTTAAAGTCTTGTGTTGTCAAACTGAATTAGCAATGTAATCCCGCAATTTAGATTTCATATGGACGTGGAAGAACAGATCAATGCCTACCTTACCAGTCAGCCTGAACCAAAGCGCAGCGACATGCAAGCGTTGCACCGCATCATTCTGCGCACAATGCCAGGGTGTAAATTGTGGTTTTTAGATGGTAAAAACAGTGAAAATAAAACTGTTTCTAATCCGAACATTGGATATGGACTTTACACGATAAAGTATGCTGACGGAAAAAGCAGGGCGTTTTATCAGATCGGACTGAGTGCAAACACAACCGGAATCTCGGTCTACGTTATGGGTATCGATGATAAAACATACTTAGCCCAAACTTTTGGAGACCAAATAGGGAAGGCGAGCGTGACCGGGTATTGCATTAAGTTTAAAGCGCTGAAAGACATAAACACTGAAGTACTGGAAGATGCGATACGATATGGGGTTGCAACTTCGCTTGGGGAGTAATACTAAAGTCGAGGGGCCTGGTAGTCCCAGGCCATGTGATTTGTTCCATACCAGTGATGGGGGATGCTGAAAAATAGCAGTTACTCTTTCGAGAATTCATAATAAAGCATTACTGCCCCACCAGCGAAGGTTTTTGTGTTGACCAGCTTCATAACCGTCCTGTTATGGATCTTATCGAACAATGGTAAGCCTTTTCCCTCGATGACAGGATAGATCATAACCTGGAATTCATCGACGAGTCCAAGATTTATTAATGCAATGATTAAACTCCGGCTGCCAACCAGAATGTTTCCGCCTGGCTGTTGCCGGAGCGATAGTACTTCTTCCTCAAGGCCGCGTTCTGCTATTCTTGCAGTTTCCCATTCAACAGTTTTCAGGGTGTGGGAAAATACAACTTTTGGAATGCGGTCCATCACCACTGCAAAGTCATCCATTGACTTATCGCCGGTTGGGTTCGTTGCCAGGGGTTTCCAATATTCCATCAGCTGATAGGTGATCCTGCCATAGAGGGCAACGTCGCCGTTTTTTAGCAGGTCACGGTAATGGTCGTGTATTTCATCATCCGGAATGCCTGACGTGTGGTCGCAAAACCCGTCAAGCGTCATATTCATTGCTGCGATTATTTTTCTCATCCTGTTTTTGCATGAAGTCAAAACACATTGAACTGTTGCAAAAATAAGCTAAGCTCAGCCCGTTTTGGGAAGTCATTCAGAACAAAAACAGGGGGGATTTGGGACATGTTAAGTTTTGCTGGCGGGCCTATTTTACCGGAGGCCGGAAATATGGTCCAGACGCGAAGCCGTTCCGGCGATAGATCTGTTCGCTAGGGAACGAGGTTAGTCCGTTTTTGAACATTCTATGTCTAGCTGTCGATTTTTAAATGATTGATTACTAGTATGTTAAAGTTTAGGTTGGTTAGTGGCAAGATATTTGACGAGCCAATGCATAGTATGCGTCCTTTTTTTGACATAGCGTGCAGATTCCAACTCTTTAACTTCTGAACCATGCTTGCAAACTACCTGAAAATTGCCTTTCGTAGTCTTCTAAAAAATACTGTTTATTCGGCCATCAACATCGGCGGGCTGGCTGTCGGAATGGCCGTGGCCATGCTGATCGGCTTGTGGGTTTATGATGAATTGACCTTTGACAAGTATCATCGCAATTACGATCGTCTTGTGCAGGTGATGCAGCACCAGTCTTTCAATGGGTCCATAGGAACCGAAAAGTCCATTCCTATACCGCTTGTGACCGAACTGAGAAATCGGTACGGATCTGATTTTAAGCATCTTGCAATGTCAACCTGGCAAGGAGGGCATGTTCTTGCATACGGAGAAAAGAGAATTTCGAAAGGTGGTAATTTTATGGATGTGGAAATGCCCGAAATGCTATCGCTGAAAATGTTGAAAGGCGACCACGGCGCATTAAAAGAAACTAACTCCATCATTCTTTCTGCTAAAACGGCTGAGGCACTTTTTGGCCCTGTCGATCCTATGGGCAAAATCGTGCGAATGGATAACAAAATGGATGTACGGGTAACCGGCGTGTATGAGGACTTACCATTTAATACGGAGTTCCGCGAGCTGGCAATGATTGCGCCGTGGGAGCTGTTTATTGCTTCACAACCTTGGGCGAAAAGGTCGAGGGATGAAGAAAAGTGGGATAATAATTCCTTTCAGCTTTTTGCAGAGGTCGCCGATCACGTGAATATTGACAAGCTGAGTGAGAAGATCAAATTTGCAAAGCTCAACCGGATGAAAAAGGACGAGATCTCTTCCAAACCCGAGATTTTCCTTCATCCGATGAAAAACTGGCATCTGCGTTCTAACTGGGTGGAAGGGGTTAATACCGGCGGTTTTATCCAATATGTATGGCTTTTCTCGATCGTTGGGGCATTTGTGTTGCTGTTGGCCTGTATCAATTTCATGAACCTGAGCACCGCGCGTTCGGAAAAACGGGCGAAGGAAGTTGGCATACGTAAGGCCGTAGGATCGCTCCGCGGACAGCTGGTCAGTCAGTTTTTCAGCGAATCTTTTCTGGTAGTGATCATTGCCTTCGTTTTTGCAGTCTTTCTGGCAACGTCACTTCTTCCACAATTTAATGACGTAGCCTTTAAGCAGGTAGAATTTCCATGGACAAAGCCGCTGTTCTGGCTTGTAAGTGCCGCATTTATTTTCGTAACTGGTATTCTGGCAGGAAGTTATCCGGCATTGTACCTCTCTTCTTTTCAACCCGTGAAAGTTTTGAAAGGCGCCGGTTCGTTGCTACGATTCAACGTTGGCAGGTTTGCAGCAGCGCCGCGGAAAGTGCTGGTAGTTGTGCAGTTTACAGTTTCTATCACGCTTATTATCGGTACTGTTATCGTGTATCAACAAATTCAACATACTAAAAACCGGCCCATTGGTTATGATCAGAATGGCCTGATTATGCTGAGCGTAGTATCGCCGGAATTTGCACAAAAAGCCGACGTGATCCAGGATGAGATCAAAAACTCCGGTGCTGTGGAACGGGTGGCGCTGTCTTCGAGCCCACCCACGGGTATCTGGTCAAATAATGGTGGATTTAGCTGGAAAGGCATGGACCCGAATTTGCAGGCGGATTTTGGTACCATTTGGGTTACCAAGGATTTTGGAAAGACGGTCGGCTGGCAATTCAAGGAAGGCCGCGATTTTTCAAGGGAGTTTGTCACCGATTCCACGGCGTTGGTAGTCAATGAGGCCGCTGTGAAATTTATGGGTATAAAAAATCCTGTCGGGAAGGTCGTACAGTGGGGTTTTGGGAAAGAAGCCGAATTCTACACCATTATCGGCGTGATCAAGGATATGCTGATGGAATCACCTTACGAGCCTGTAAAACAGACGTTTTACTTCACTGGCAAGGCTACCAACTTCATGACGATCAGATTGAACCCGACAAAAAATGCGGTTGAGTCAATTGCTGCCGTGGAAACGATCCTGAAAAAACACGTTCCTTCCGCTCCTTTTGAGTACCAGTTTGTCAATGAGGAATTTGGGAAGAAATTTTCGTCAGAAGAGCGTATTGGAAAGCTTGCGGCAATCTTCGCCTGCCTTGCCGTTTTCATATCGTGTCTCGGCTTGTTCGGGCTGGCTTCTTTCGTGGCCGAGCAACGTGTGAAGGAGATCGGGATCAGGAAAGTACTGGGTGCTTCTATGGTCAATTTGTGGCAGTTAATGTCCCAGGACTTTGTAATATTGGTGATTATCTCCTGTCTGATCGCCAGCCCGATTGCCTATTACTTCCTGAATGACTGGCTCTTGACCTATAAATATCATACGACTGTCCAATGGTGGATTTTCCCCGTAGCCGCATTGGGCGCGATGACCATCACCGTGCTCACGGTGAGCTATCAGGCCATTCGTGCCGCATTAATGAATCCGGTGAAATCGCTCAAGAGCGAGTAAGAGACAACAATCTCAAAACCTCCGGACCTGCATCAATACCACTTCCATGGGCGGTCAGAAGAATTCAGGCGTACATTCAATTAATTTCCTTACTCCGCTATTCTGATATTTTTAATTTTGGAAGGCAGCCAAACTTGCATTGGCCCTTTTCCCCGGTTGGCCCAGGTGTAGTAGGGGATAGCGGTGACGAGCTGCGGCTTTGTTTTTACATTCAAACCATCAGCTGTGGCTTCTACTTTTAGCAGATTGGCCTGAACGGAAATGACGGATTCGTCGAGTATCTTGCTTTTTTGTATGTTAAACGTAGGATTTTCAGGAACCAGCAGGTCCCACACTTCACCCGCATTGTCAGCTCCTTCCACGCAGTAAACGATCGGCCCGCGTTGCAGGGCAATGCGATCTTCATTCGCTTTTACTTCTTTCCGAGACTTGATCTGACGCACTTCCATCGGTAATTTCACCTCTACTTCGTCGCCATTCTGCCACGTGCGATCGATCACGGCATAGCCTTTTTCGACCTGATAATTGACCGGTTTGCCGTTTAGCAAAACCTCAAATTTTTCGTTTCCGGCTCCAATGAAGCTGTAAAGTTCACCCGGAACAGCCGTATTGCCTGCCCAGCCGGGAATGCGGATATTCAACGCATACTTCACTTTCTGACTGGGACTTACCTTTATTTTGACATTGCCTTCCCAGGGATAATTCGTTTCCATGAGAAGCGGAACATTGGTTTTTCCAACCTGAAATTTAGTACCGCTGCCCACAAAGAGGTTCACCCAGATTTTGTTCTCGGATTTTCCATAAATATAATCCCCAACCGACGCCACGAGCCGTGCAATGTTGGAAGGACAGCAGGCTGTTCCAAACCAGGCGTTACGTGCATTGTTGCCGATTGATGAAAGCGGATTGCCGTAAAAAAAGTGGTCGCCGCTCAGGCTTAGCCCGTCCAATGCACCATTGTAAAGGCTGCGTTCCAGCACATCAATGTACTTGGCGTCGCCGGTCAGAGAATTCATCCGCTGGTTCCAGAACACCATCCCAACGGAGGCGCAGGTTTCACTATAAGCAGCGCCATTCGGTAGATCGTAGTCGTCAGTAAATCCTTCATTGTGGCCAGAAGACCCGATTCCGCCCGTCAGATACATATTTCTGTAAACCACATCTTCCCAAACCGCCGTCATCGCATTCATATAGCCCGGGTCCTGGTTTACAGAAGCCACATCCGCGGCACCCGTATATTGGTACATAGCGCGCACCGCATGCCCGGTGATTTCCTTTTGGTCCTTCACCGGAATGTCGTCCTGGCAATACTTGGGATCTTTCCATTCATCCCAGATTTTCCCTTTTCCATAGCCGTGTCCGCGTTGCTGTAAAAACCAGTCAGCCAGTTTCAGGTACCGGTCTTCTTTGGTCAAATGATACATTTTCATCAATGCCAGCTCAATTTCCTGGTGGCCGGATACCCACGGACGGTTTGCAACGCGGAATGTAGCATCAATGTGGTCTGCCAGGCGAATCGCTACGTCCAGCAATTTTCGTTTGCCGGTTGTGTTGTAGTAGGCTACTGCTGCTTCCATTAAATGTCCCGCGCAGTAATCTTCGTGCTTTTCCATGTCAGTCCAGCGCTGGTTAATGTCCGTCAGCGTGTAGAAAGTGTTCAGGTAACCGTCCGGCTGTTGCGCCGCCGCAATTTTATCGATCCATTCATCTGCTTTCTTTTCCAGGGCTGCGTCAGGCCGGTTTTTAAGCGAATAGGCCATTGCTTCAATTGCTTTGTACACATCACTGTCGTCATAGTAAATACCCTCGTGCTTTTCTCCGTGTTTGCGGGCCACTTTTTCAAAATTCCTAATCCGCCCCGATTTTTCCTCCGTCTGAATGATACATGCATTGAGCGTTGCCGTCGCTACTTTTTCTTGCTTGGGCTTCCAGAAATTGTCATGGATGGTAACGTCCGAAAAACGTACGGACTGTATTCGCTGCGCCTGCACGTGAATCACATTCAAACAGAATATGCCGGCGGCGATCAGGGAAATTTTGGTGGTATGTTGCATTTTGAATCTCGTTGTATTTCAAAGATCTTATTTTTTGCGGATAACGGGAAATTGCGAAATTCGAAGGTTTGTGCAGCCGTACGGGATCAGGACAATGTCTTCTTCTTGATCCTCCGTGTCCAGCTGATAGGTAATGCTGTACGGGAGCGGGCCTGCCATCTCATTGTACACTCCCCATGACGGAATGCGCCTGGCTTTGGTTTTTATCTGTAAAGGCGCATTCTCCGGGTTCCACGGGTAATTCGACACCTGCCTGGCTACTTCCCATTTGTATTGCCCTTCCAGTTTGTTGTCAGGCGTGAAGATCAGCCCGTAGTTCCAGGGAGTGGTAGGTCGTAATTCGTTGTAAACAGAACCGTAGTCGATCGGGTCTTTGTCATTTTTCACGGTTTTCAATGATTCACCGATTTTTAATGCATAGGTCAGCGGTCCGCGTTCAATCGAAATAGAATTTTCGACCCAGGTATTTTTGAAAATATGCATGGGTAATGTCAACTCCACCACATCGCCTTTCTCCCATTCTCGGATCAGCTTCACGACCTGGTTACCATCCGGTTCCAACCACAGTTTTCCATTCACTTTAATCGACGCTTTGCGGCACCATTCAGGTATCCGCAAATGAAATGGGAACACCGAATTGGCAGATGGGGAGATGGTAAATTTGATGGTCTCTTCGAAGGGATAAGCAGTTTCTTCTTTTACCACAACCTCAATTCCGCCGGGCAGTTTGATTTTCGCTTCATTGGCGGCGTATGTCAATGCCGCTATGCCTTTGTCGGCAGTCGAATACCAGAGATTTTGTACAAATTTTGGCCAGCCCTGGTGCATATTGGATGTGCAGCAAGGATATCCGGTCAGTAACCCCGTGCAAAGATCAGTACCTCCGTGATTGACATCGAAATTGCGCTGATGCCGCGTAGTCATAACCTGGTTGGCCTGCTGAAAATACTGTCGCGTCATAAAATCGTCCGAAACCTGTGTGGGCAGCGCATTAAACGCAACTTTTTCAAGCATATCAGCATAACCCACATCGCCGGTGATTTCGAGAATGCTTTCCAGGGAAAACATCATTTCAACTGCCGAACACAACTCGGACCCTTGTGTGGGATCATTGCCGTGCAATGCTTCGTCGCCTCCATACAGCCCATGCGCCATGCCGTTGAACTTACGAATGTCTGCGAAACCTTTCTTCGTTGCGTTCAGGTATTTTTGGTCCGGGTGATGCTGGAAATATATAAGCGGCGCTTTGATGCCCTGGGCCAGGTTTACACAGTGAATGCTTCCACGTGTCGACAAGAGATCGGTGTTTAAAAATGCATTGGTATAGTCAAAAGTTTGCTCGTGGATCAGGTTGCCCAGGTCCAGTAAAAACTTGTCGCCTGTAATGTTGTAGAGCCAGTATACGATCATCAAATTATCCGCACCTCGGTATCGGGCCCAGAAAGTCCAGTGATCCAGTGGTTTAGCAGGCAGTTCTTTGAGTTGATATTTAAAATAGTTGGTCATCAATGTGATCACGCGCTTGTCAGATGTAGCGGAATAATATTGCTTTAATATTTTCAGCATCACCATTTTAGGCCACCAGTCACGGCTGTTGTCGCGCTGCACGCCTGGCTCATGACCATAGTCTTTCGACGGGCCGAAATATCCGTCGGGCTGCTGGCTGCTCAGTGCCCATTCAACCCACGGTTTCGTTTTGGCAATAAGCTCCTTATCGTCCAGAATGTAAGCCAGCGGAAGCAGGCCGTCTATCCAGTAAGGCCCTCTTTCCCACTGATCACCATCTCCACCGAGCCAGCCGTTTCGTTTGCCCATTACCAGTGGATAAAGCTCATCCAGCTTGCCCGTGGCACCGTTTTTCTGCGTGATCAGCATTGCTTTAAGCCACCCCTGTGGTTCAATCGCACCCAGGGGAAGCTCGCTGTACGGATTGGAGCGCAAAGGCGCGCGGCTGCCTGTATATGCGTTTGTTGCATTCGTACCCGTTTGCCCGGCTACCTGAAACGCTTCACTAACGGATAGAAGAAGAAAAAGTAACGTTATAGCTTTTTTCATAGGGATTTTGTCGCGCAAAAGGAAAGTGATCTTGTTACTATTATTACAAATTCTAATTCCCAGACGAACTACTGCCTAAGTCTATAAAAAGGTAGCTTTATCAAAGGTTTTCACTTAAATATGAAATATCTTACAGGACAGAATAAAGGAGGTTACTAAAAACAATTTGACTATGAAATTGATACATGCTTTACCGCTCATATTTGTTTTGGCTGCATGCAGTAAGTCGAAGGACAAACCTGCCGGTAATGAAATTCTGCAAGCGCAGGCGCAGGTTTACCTGGATGATTATAATAGTAACTACAAAAAGTTAAGCACTGCTTCTAATGAAGGCCAATGGCGGCTTAATACGCACATTGTTGTAGGGGATAGTACCGATTCCAAGGCAGCGGCGGCTTTTGATGAGGCGATTGCAAAATATACCGGCAGCACAGCGAACATTGATAGTGCAAAAAAATACCTGGCAAAAAAAGATGAGCTTAGTCCTCTTCAGGTGAAGCAATTTGAATATATATTATTTCTTGCCGGCAATAATCCCGAGACTGCCGGCCGGTTGGTGAAGGACAGAATTGATGCTTCCAATGCGCAGTTGGAAAGACTTTATGGCTTTAATTATACATTGCATGGTAAAAAGGTGTCAACCAATGACCTGGATGCTATTTTGAAGGGAGCGGCACCATTGAGTGAACATTCCCAGGCTTGGGCAGCCAGTAAGGAAGTAGGTAAGACGCTGAAAGACGGCTTGGTGCAATTGCAAACACTTCGCAATGGCTGCGTAACCCCACTGGGCTATACCGACTATTTTGCCTACCAGACCAGCGAGTACGGAATGAGCTCGAAGGAAATGATCGATTTAACCCAAAGTTTTATATCGGACGTATGGCCTTTATACCGGGAGCTGCATACCTGGGCCCGGTATGAGCTTGCCCAAAAATACCATCAGCCTGTGCCGCAATACCTACCGGCGGACTGGTTACCCAACCGGTGGGGGCAGGATTGGAGCGCGCTGGTCAATGTGGAAGGCTTGAATATTGACCCGGTATTGAAGAAAAATGGACCGGAATGGATTACCAAAAAAGGAGAGGACTTTTGGACTAGCCTGGGATTCGCTAAGTTGCCACAATCGTTCTGGGACAAATCCTCTCTTTATCCGTTGCCGGCAAACGCCAAGTTTTCAAAAAACAATCACGCATCGGCATGGCATATAGATTATGACAAGGATGTGCGTTCGTTGATGAGCGTTGAAGCGAATACGGAATGGTGGACGACTGTCTTGCACGAGCTCGGACATATTTACTATTATATGGAATATTCCAATCCTGAGGTTCCGATTGTGTTACGCGGTGGTGCCAATCGCGGGTTTCACGAGGCTTTTGGAAGTATGATCGGACTTGCTTCCCTGCAAAAACCGCTATTGGAAAATCAGAAACTGATCGCAAGAGGGGTGATGACTAACGATACTTTGAAGCTTTTGGGCGAGGCGCTTAGCTATGTAGTGAACATTCCCTGGGGCAGTGGGGTGATGACGGGTTTCGAATATGAGCTTTATGCCAACCATTTGCCCAAAGACCAATACAATTCGAAATGGTGGGAATTGGTAAAAAAATACCAGGGCATTGTGCCTCCGCATGAGCGAAAAGATGCTGACGGGTACTGCGATGCTGCTACCAAAACACACATCAATGACGATCCCGCGCAATATTATGATTACTCCATAAGCAATATCCTGTTGTTCCAGGTACATGATCACATTGCCAAAAATATCCTGAAACAAGATCCGCATGCTACTAACTACTGGGGCAGCAAGCCTACGGGCGATTTTTTACGTGTGCTCATGCGTCCGGGTGCTACCGTTGACTGGCGGGAACATTTAAAGAAAAACATTGGTAGTGAAATGAGCGCTAAACCTATGGTTGATTATTTTACTCCGTTAATGGCCTATTTAAAAAAGCAAAATGCGGGCAGGTCTTATAGCTTACCGGAAAAATTGTAATCGAATGATGGCGAGACGTTCAATCAGTAAGACGGATAAAATATTGATTTCAATCCTGATCATTCTTGTCGCTCCCTTTATTCGGTTAACCTGCCCATGTTTTTCAAAGCCACGGGCAGGTTAACACGGGTAATGTAATTTAGTAGGCGTGAGGATGGTAGGTATTCGTTACGGTTCCGTCAGCGTAAAGTTTCAGTATTGCAAATCCAGGCGGTGTTTCCTGATAATAGTTGGGTGCGGCCGATTCGGCATCACCTTTTCCCCACCAAAAACCGCTCATCGCGCCGTTGCAACAGTACTGAACGCCATTGTAAAAGGTACTATCCTGTAAATGCTGGTGCCCGCTGAGGCAAATTTTCACCTTATCTTTATGTTGGTAGAAAAGAGATTTAAGCTGTTTTGAATCTGAATGACCTCCGCCAACCAGTATAGGCGTTGCGCCCAGGATCGGGTAATGCGACATCAGCACCACGGGAGTTCCCGCAGGAAGCTGCTCCAAATCGTTTTTTAGCCAGTTGAATTGTACGTCATCCAACGAAATCTTGGAGTTATTGCCATCCAGAATGATAAAATGCCAGCCTTTTTTGGTAAAGCTATAATACCGTCCCGGCGTTTTGAGCCGCTTCACGACATAGTTTTTTCCGTACATTTCATCCTGTTCCGAAGGTGCAGCCCACCAGGGATCGTGGTTGCCGATACAGCTGTGGATTTCATAGTCCTTCAATGTTGCCGTGCATTCGTCCCATATTTTCCAATATTCCAGCATTTGTTCACGGGTAACATCTTTATAGTCAGCGGCATGAATGGAGTCGCCTCCGTTCAGGAAAAAGTCTACATCATGTTTTTTTACATCTTCAAGACATTTTTTGAACCGTGCAGGTGCATCATCGCCCGCACGTATATGTACATCAGTAATGTGCGCAACTGTGAGAACGGGTTTCTTTTTAGCCGGCGCTATCGACTCCGAAAGCGGGGCAGCAGTCGCTGCCCCTGTTATCATTCCGGCATTTTTGATCCAATTTCTTCTATTCATCATTTTCTAATTGTGGGTACCAGGTTATTGCCAGCCAAAGACTTGTTTCAAATCGGGATTGAGGAGTATTTGGGTTTGGGGTATAGGACGATAATAATATTTTGGTTCTTCAAATTTCCGGACAGCAGTTTCAGTAACCATCGTACCTCCGGCTATTCCATTTTTCAAAAATACGGTAACATCCTCGCCAATGGCGCCTGTCTTATAATAAACTAATACGGTCCCAAGGCTATTTTTTTCCTTGTTCGCCTCCGCGGGAATAGAAGTATTTTTATCAACTAAAATAATATCCGCGTGGCCATCGCCAGTCATATCGTATTTCCCGGGACCGGCAAAGTACATTCCTTCCGGTATTTTAGTGAGCAATGTACCTGCATGCCAGCGCATTAAATCGTCGTAGCGCAAGTTTTCAAACGCAAATTCAACCCTTCTTTCTCTCCTGATTTCAAGCAGTACGCCCCTGTTCGTACCGGAAGTGTTCGGATATTTTTGAACAAGAGCGGGATCGGGTTTTCCATTGGCCAAAGCCATGTTTAAATCCGGCATGCCCACTCTTTTCCGCAACATATTGACAGACAAATCCAGGTCATTTTGGGTCAATGTCCCTAGCTCAGCTTTCGCCTCTGCATAGGTTAGCAGTACTTCGGCAAAGCGGTATACCGGGAAATCGCTACTGTTTAGCACATTGTTATCGGTGCTGTTAATGTATCCTTTTAACTGATGGTACCCGGTAAAATTCTTATTTAGCCTTTGAATGTAAGGATTGGCATCCGGTACCCTGATCCATCCCGGATAAACCATGGTTTGGTTTAATCTCGGATCCCGGTTTTCAAATTCCTTCACAAACCCGAATTGCTGATAGCCCGCAATGTCGGAAAACCGGGAGCCGTCCTTCATCAGATAGGTCTGGATCAGGTCGCGGGATGGAGCTTGCTCGTAATCTCCGAAAACAACCCCATTGACATTGCCGTTTTTCTTTTTCTCTGAATCGTACACATTGGCCAGGATCACCTCGGGGTTAGATAGCAGGTTCGGACTTGCAAAAAGCGTTGCATAATCCTGTGACGGTTTTCCGCTCGAATAGATACTGAACTTTCCGGACTTGATGATGGCTTCGGAAACAGTTACGGCTGTTTGCAGGAACTGATTTGCCGTGTTTTGCAGGTTCAATTCCGTATGGTATTTTCTGTAAGTTCCTTCGTAAAGCGCTGTTCTGGCATATTGGGTCATTACTGCCCATTTTCCGGGAGTGCCCGATGGTACGCTTTCCCGCACGTTTTCAGCGGCAAAAGCAAGGTCCGCCATGATACTGTCGACTACCAACGTTCTCGGATCCTGCGGTTTATATAATTCCTTATCATCAGGGTTCAATGTTTTGGAATACCACGGAACGTCAGAAAACCGGGCTACTTTATCCAGGTAGAACTGGGCACGGTAATAGCGTGCGAGCCCTACATAATGCGCCTTGATTTGGGATGATATGTTGGCTTTGTTATAATTATCCAGAAAGTAATTGATGTTCCGCAAACGTCCCCATTCCCAGCCGCTGGTGACAGTTTGAGAGCTAGGAGCTCCCGTCATGATCACTTTTACCTCCACTGCCCCGGTTGTGGTGGCATTATCAGTATTTTGATCGTTAAGATAAGAGTTGGTGCCCGGCATGGAAACCAATCCATTGATATATAATGCAAGATCTTCTTCGGTGTTAAAGAAAGCTTCCGGTGCAATAGAGGTCTGGGGAAGGCGTTCCAGAAAATTGTCCTGACAGGCGCTCATCGCGATCATCAATAAGGACAGCATTAGTATGTTTTTTTTCATGATCATGTTGATTTAAGAAAGGTTTAGGATCAAAATTCTACGTTAAGGCCGATAGCAAACTTCCTCTGGAATGGATAAGCCCAGCCATTGCCGCTGTTAATGGATTCAGGATCAACGTATTTTTTGATCTTTGAAAACTCGAACATATTCTCACCCGATACGAAAACCCGGAAGCGGTTTATGCCATGTTTTTGTAATAAAGCTGCGGGCAGGGAATATCCAACCGTCACATTCTTGATGCGCAGATAAGCCGCGCTCAGCAGATACTTCGTCTGGGGAATGTCCAGCCCCGAGCCATAGTTAGCATCCGCCAGCCACGATTGCAGCACCGGGTAGGAGGCATCGGGATTTGCGTCAGCCAGCCCGGCTTTGATGTAAGAGGCCGAATGTTTGCTTCTGTCCTGTGCCGATTCCGAGGTTCCGCGATAGTAATCCAGGTTCCAAGGGTAAATATTGGCATAAGGCTGCTGATACGGTCCCCAGAAAAGGTAGTGATGAGGATAGTAATCTGCTTTTCCAACCCCCTGAAGAAACGCCGCCACATCAAATCCATTCCAGTCGGCGCTCAAATTAAAGCCAATCCGGTAGCGCGCCGTTGAATTCCCGATCACCGACATGTCCTTTGGATTCTTTTGGGACAAACCCTTTGTAATCCGGCCATCTCCGTCGAGGTCCTTGTATTTTGGCCAGCCCGGAACAATGGACAATGCACCCCAGGGGATAATATCGGTTTCGTCCAGCTTGCTTATTTCATCCGTGTTTTTGAAATGTCCGTCGTTTGTGAGCCCCCATATTTCTCCAAGTTCCGCTCCCTGGCGGTAGGAAGAAAACAATTGCTGCTCATTTTTGAACTTAGTAATGTGTGAGCGTGAATCAGAGAGGATTAATTTGGCATTGAAAGACAAAGGCTTCGCGCCTACGTTGTAAGAATCATTGAAACCCATTGTAAACTCCCAACCTTTGGTACGCAGGTCAGCTGCATTTTGACTTGGTACCGTTGTCCCCAGCACCCCTGGCAACTCCTGTCCCGCTGTAAGCATACCTTTGGTATCCCGCAAGTAATAGTCAAATGCAAAAGTCAACCGGTCACTTAATACACCCAGATCTGCCCCGAAGTTGATGGTAGAAACCCTCTCCCAGGTGTAATTTCTGGGATCAATGTAGAGTGACGGTGCATTGCCAATAACAGTTTGCTGTCCTCCGTTGATGAGGTTGTTCGACAGTCCGGTTGGCAATGTCTGCCGAAAGCTGTAATAACCCACGTTCTGGTTTCCAAGATCACCATATGATGCCCGTAATTTAAGTGTCGGGATAAATGGAAGTGCTTCTTTGATGAAAGATTCAGAACTGGCTATCCATGCAGCTGAAACAGACGGGAAAAATCCCCAGCGGTTGCTCACCGGAAAGCGTGAGGAACCATCGTACCTGCCGTTGAATTCGACAATGTAGCGATCCTTCAAAGTATAATTTAACCGGCCAAAAAAGCTGCGGGTAGCATAAGAATCGTACGTACTTCCTACGAAAGCGTCTCCGCTTGTAAGGCCAATGAAAGGGAGCGAAGACGATATCAGCGTATTTCTGGTTGCATCTATTTTTGCCCACTCATACATTTCCTGGTTATAGCCACCCAGTAAACTGATCCGGCTTGTTCCGAATGTTTTGGTATAGTTTGCAAACAAATCCAGTACGTTGTTGACGAGCGTACCATTGGTTTCGTTGACCGATCCGTTCCCGCCTTCTGCTCTGACATCCTGCGGCCCGTAGCCGATTAAGAATTTTTTGGTATCCGTATGCTGTTTCCAGGATTCCCTTTTAAAGCTGGCTGATCCCGTAACCGTCAGGTCCCCATTGAGCGCAGTCACAATTCCGCGGAGGATGTTTTGAAAACCAAACATGTCCTGCCTGTTTTTTCCTCCGTCCGTCAGCCGTGCCGCCAGCCTGCCTGCGCCAGTGTTTGCCCAGGTACCGTCGGGGTTTTTGGCAACGTCGGTGGGTTGGAGATAATAGAGATCAGTAATGCTCGTGCTCGGTACCGCTCTTTCTGTTTTATAAATCGAAAGGTTATTGTCAAATTTCAGCCATTTGAGAGGTGAAAAATCAAGGCGTACCCGCGAAGAGTAGCGGTTCCAGTAGTCGTCAGCCAGTTTGTTGAGGCCGTTTTCCTTATTGTAATCGGCAGATACATAGTACCCGACCACTTTGTCATTAGCTGTTTTGGCGCTGCCTGTCAGGGAGAGGCTGTGGTTTTGAGAAAGGCTCTGTTTGTTGAAAAAATAGTCATACCAATTATTGGCACCCATATAGGCCCAGCGTGTCGGGTCACTTGGGTTCAGACGTGTATCAGGTACCGACGGATCTTCTGAACGCTGTTTGGCCCATTGATAATGCTCGTCCGAATAGTTCACGTAGTCCCAGGGCGTATTGTCCGTGGAAGTTTCCAGCACGCGTGAATAAATGTACGGATCCGTTACAGGCTGGGGGAGAACGGTGGACCTGCCCCAGGAGAAGAAATTATTATAACTGATGGCCTGTTTGCCTTTGCCACCCTGCTTGGTTGTGACCAGTACCACACCGAAAGCGGCTCGTGCACCGTAAATGGCCGCCGAAGCAGCGTCCCTGAGCACGGAAAAACTGGCTATGTCGGAAGGGTTTAGTCGAAGTAAATCGTTGCTACTTGCGGCCGCGATACCATCGATGACAAACAATGGCTCCCCACCATTGATGGAAGTAAACCCTCGTATGTTGAAGTTAGGGGTTGTGCCCGGTGCGCCGCCGCTGTAAGTAATGTTCAGTCCCGGGCTGATACCCTGCAAGCCCTGCATGACATTGGCAATGGGGCGTGCTTCAAATTGTTTTCCGGAAATCTGGTCCACTGCGCCGGTAATGTTTACTTTCTTTTCGGTACCATACCCGATCACGACCATTTCGTCGAGGTTGGCGGCATCCTGCTGCAAGGAAACGGTTATTTCATTTCGTCCGCGAAGAGGTTCTTCCACGGTTTTGTACCCAATGAACGAAAACACGAGAACAGCATTTTCTGACGCAACTGTTAAAGAATACTTACCATTTTGGTCGGTTGTGGTTCCCGTTTGAGTGCCTTTTACCAACACATTCACACCCGGCAACCGATCCCTGCCATCGCTTACTTCGCCCTTTACTTTCACACTTTGCGCAAATAGGGTATTTGCGCATCCGGCAAAAATCGCCAGGCAGCAGTTTAAAAAAATCAACTTTTCAATGTTCCTGCATTTCAGTAGACTTCGCATCATATTTATTGTTTAGAGTTAAAAGGAATATTCAGGGGTTATTTGGGGTGCAAATGTCAGGGTTGAAGATTACCTCAATGTTAACAAATGGTTATCAGTCTGTAAACATAAATTAATTGAACGTTCATTTAATCTATTGAAATGCTAATGTATGATTTAATCGAAAAATCTGCTATATTGCTTAGTAAATTTTTTATAGGAGCATTATCGATGGGAAGAAAGAGCCTCAAAGAAACCCGGCAGAAAGAAATCATAAAGGAGTTTTATAAACTCGCCAAAAAGGAAGGATTAGAGAATACGTCTATTGCCAAGATCGCCAAGAAGATGGAGATCAATCCCAGCCTGATCATCCATTATTTCCAAACCCGCGAGGATCTCGTATACGGGCTGATCGAGTTCATACTGGATAAATACCAATTGATTTATAAGACAAGTCCCAAGAAGACAACCGATTCAAGGGCGGCACTGCTTGAAATAATTGACAACCTTTTTTCGAAAAAATGGAACGCGCTCTTCGATGACGGGCTGTTTTACAGCTGCTACTCGCTGACTTTCAGAGAAGCGAAAATCAGGGATAGCTATAAAAAACTACTGGACTCCCTCCGTGAGAAGCTGGGCCAATACATCCGGCAATGTATGGAGGAGGGCATTTTACTTGCCGATAATGTGGAAGCCGTGGCGGACAGCATTTTTGTGCTCGTCGACGGGGCTTATTTTTATTTGAGCCTTGTGAGCGACAAGAAGGAGTATGAGGAAAAGCTTAACAAATACAAAGAGCAAGCCATCGCATTGTTGTGCCTCTCGGAGGTTGCGGTCTTACCGGACTGATTGTGTAAAGTAGCGTCTGGCGATGGCAAAGATCCCAATGAGCAGCCAGATCAGATTGACGGTCAGATTGGGGTGGTCGCCCTGGTGTGCAGAGTCTATGATCAGCCCTGTGGCCCCTAAAACATTGAACAGATGAAAATTATAACCATTGGACCTGAAAATTCCAGCGGCGAGCAGCAGATAGGCGAAGACATAAAAAACAACTCCTGCCCAGCCAATTATTTGAACTAATGTATCATTATCCATACTAACTTATGCGGCAAATGAGGCCCCAAGATCTGGAAATCTTTTAGTTATTTCGACATCTTGGGACCAAAATTGCACTTCGCATTTTTATCATTTCAATGTTCCTGCCTTCATTTCGTTGAGGTCTTTTTCCATGGAAGTCCACGACATACCTGTTACTTTTTGCGCTTCTACCGCCTTGGTTTGCCATTCTATGGATTCATTTTTGCGGCCTAGTTTGTATAGAAGGTGAGCATACGTATCTATATATGCGGGATTCCCCAGCGGGAGATGCTGCTTATCCTTGCGCAGCTCTTCATGCCATTCCATAGACCGTCTCGACCACATTAATGCCCGTTCCAGGTCCCTGGGGTTATTATTCATTTGATAATAGTGCCAGGCATGTTCATTCAGTTCAATGTGAAAAGTCTGGGATGGTGGGGCAAAACGAACAGCCTGCTTCTCGCCGGGAGGGCCGACCGGCGTTTGTGCCACCCGGTTTTTCTCGAAGGCAGCCGCATCCATCCGTTTTAATGAATCTACCGTCATCAGAAGATGGGTCTGGTCCAACAGTTGCCGACATTCGTTGAAGTATGAAGTAGTATCCTTAACCTCATAGTAATACCTGATCATATTACGCTGGAAATAGAGCCTGCCCATTACATAGTTCTCCCGAAAGATTTGCTGCGAGTAATTCGCAGCCTGATAGGCAAGTTGCTGGTTTTTAGTTTCAACAGCTTTCTTAAATGTGTTGTTAATGATACCATTGTTGAACGCGACCGCTTCATGCGCGGGAACCGACCGGTACATGCTATCGATCATTCTGTGCTGGCCCAAGGCCTGGATCAACCTATATGCCCGGCTGTCGAGTGCTGGTCCCTGCTGATATATGAATTTTACAACATAGAAATTGGTCAGCGAATCCACAGGCAATTTTCCTACGTATTCGTCCAGTAGATCGTTGGTTGGCATATGTGATTCCCGCCGTTTTTGAATAAATGCTTTTAGGAATGCGCCAGACCTTTCGCCGCGTTGATATTCCTGTTCGAATTCACTGAGTTGTTTGCCTCCCTTCCGGCTGATTGCCTCTTGTGCGTATTCCAGATAGGTGTTAGAATAGCTCGTGGACCCGTTGAAGCGGTTCAATACATTGCCTTCCGAATCAACATAAAGTGAGACGAGCGCCCCTTTGATATGAAATTTCTCGGCCAGTTTCTTTCCATTTTCGGAAGCCACATCGCTTTGGATGGCAATAAAATTATCCTGAAAAACCTTTTTTAAAACCGGGCCTGCAAAGCCTTTGTTGGCCACTTCGTTACATTGTTCACATTCGGTTCCCCAGAGGTGAATGAACAGTAGTTTTTTCTCCTTTTTAGCAATTTTTGAAAGTTGTTCCCAACTGGTATTTTCGGAGACAAAGGAAATTTGACCATTGCACTGAAAAGTAACAAAGAGGGCGGTAAGTAGTAGTAATTGTTTCATGACCGTAAAGTTTGTAGAAGTAACCTTAATTTACGGAAAGTTACAAAAAGTAGAGGTTTTACTGTTTTTGTTGTGGAATTTATTGAGTGGGTAAGAATACGAGATAAGTATAGATATTGCCCCTGAGGAAGAATTCATAAGTTTTTTCCCAATCTGCACCCTTGCCCCAGCCTATCATCGAAGACACAATTTTAGTATGGGTTTGATCAAGAGGAAACAGTTGTATTACTTCCTGAAGGTTTTGGTCTTCGTCCTGGACTTTCTTCGTAAAGTTATCGCTAGTAGAGAGTCACTCGCTCCTCAAACTTCTTACCGGATTAACAAGCGCTGCTTTGACCGTATGAAAACCGACGGTAATAAATGTGATTAAGACCGCCGCTGCCGCCACGCCGGCAAAAACCCAAATACTCAGCTGGATACGCTCCGGATAGTTGGCCAGCCATTGCTGCATACCAAACCAAGCCAGCGGTATCGCGATCAACAAGGCTACGCCGACGAGTTTGACAAAATCACGGGACAAAACGAAAATGATTCCCGGAATGCTCGCACCCATTACTTTACGGATGCCGATTTCTTTGGTGCGCTGCTCGATCACCATCAATGCTATGGCAAAAAGGCCGAGGCAGGAAAGAAATATGGCAATTCCAGACGCCAGGCTGCATATTTGCGAAAGTCGTCTTTCATTTTCATACCAGCCCGCCAGATTTTCATCCAGGAATGTGCCCATAAATTCGGTTTGGGGCGCTACCTGTGTCCACACGCTTTTCAGTTTTTCCAGTGAGCCTTCGAGATTGTGAGGCGCTACCCGTACTAAAATATAATAGATCGATTCAGAGCCGGAAATGTGCATGGTGAGCGGCATCCGGTCATCGGCCAGTGAGTACAAGTGAAAGTCGGGTATCACGCCAATGATCTGGGATTTGGTGCCGGAGGTGTCGGCATCGTCGCCGAGGAGCATCCCGACCGGGTTTTTCTCGCCGATCATCTTCGCCATACTTTCTGATATGATCACCCGGTTGGTCGAATCTGCTGCGAATGAACTGTCAAAATCACGGCCTGCTTTTACTTTAATGTTCAATGTTTTGAGATAGTCAAAATCGATCAGCAGCCAGTCGGTCGCCACATCTTTTCCTTTGTACTTGAAACCGGCGATCGACCGTGAGCTCACGCGATCCTTGCCTTTGCCTAAGTTGACGCCCGTACCTGTGATCGAGATAATAGCGGGATCGCTTGCCAATGTATTGCGCATTCGTGCCAGGATTTGCCGCCCATTCAACTGGTTTCCGACAGGTATGCTGATCACCTGCTCTTTCTGAAAGCCAAGCGGGACCGATTGCATGTGATCGACCTGCTGAACTGCGATAATGGTGCAGCAAACGAGCAATGTAGAAATGGAGAACTGTGTGACAATCAACGAATTGCGCAGTATACCTGGCTTTTTCATCGAAACTTTGCCTTTGAGCACTTCCACGGCATTGAACTTGGCCATTTGCCACGCAGGATAGCCGCCTGCAATGAAGGTTACTACTGCGAAAACGCCGAGGATCAGCATTACAAAACCTGGTTTTAGCATGTATTCAAACGTCAGGTTGCTGCCAAAAGTCGCGTTGAAAGCCGACAGACTTGCCCAGGTAAGCAATGCACCTCCCAGAAAACCGACCAGGCAGATCATCGTAGTTTCGCCCCAGATCTGCACAAATAGCTGTTTTTTCAGTGCGCCAAGTGACTTGCGTACGCCCACTTCCCTTGCTCTGGTGAACGAGCGTGCAATGCTGAGATTGATAAAATTAATGCAGGCGATCAGCAGTATAAAAAACGCAATGGCCAGCAGGGTATAGATCAATGCGATTGGCGCACCTTTTCCACCGGAGATTTCCCTGTCAAAATGGACTTTGCCGAGGTTTTGCAGACGTACTGCGAAAATGTCACCAAACTGGTCCGGTTTAGCGCCTTTTTCACGAAGCTCTTTGATAGTTCCTGCGAAGTATTTTTTTGAGAATGCCTTCAAACGCATTTCAAACGCAGCATGCTCTACATTGGCGGGCAGTTTGATGAAAAGTGCGTGAGAGTTCGCTGCCCAGTTATTTTTATCACTGGCATAGTTGTCACCGTTTTCGATCCTGATTAGCGCATCATACTGGATCGACGAATTGCTGGGTACATCCTCGGAAACGCCGGTAACCACATAGTCTTTCCTGTTGCTGCCACTGCCGACCGCCAGCGATTTGCCCATCGGATCTTCACTGCCAAATATCGCCTCGGCCATGTTCCGGCTGATCACAATATTGCCCAGGTTGTTGAGCACATTAACTTTATTGCCCTGCAGAAGTTTGAAAGAGAATATGTCGAAAAAATCCGGGTCCGTCATCACGACCAGCTTGTCAAAATATTTGCCATTCACCTCGACCGTACTTTTCCGGCCTGACATCACCCTTGCAAATCCTTCTATTTCAGGATAATCGGCTTCAAGCGCAGGTCCCACGGGCAGTGACATAGCTCCCTGACGTTCAGTACCGTCGGGATTATTGGAGACGAAATAGGTTTTAAAAATCCGGTCGCGGTCTTCGTGAAATGAGTCAAATGTGAGCTGCAGGTACGAAACCAGAAACAAAAAAACGCAAATGCAGAACGCGACCGACAGGCCGGTGACATTAACGGTGGTGTAGCCCTTGCTCTTCCAAAGGTTACGAAATGCGATTGTAAGGTAATTGCGGAGCATACCGGGATGAAGGAAAAAGGGTGATGGATAGGGGTTGAGAACGTAGGTTTTAGCCGGGGTCTCTGCCTTTCTGGTGAGAAAGTAGGGTCGGACAAACTTTAAAACTTCGATAATGTATTTCCTGCGGGCTTTTGCTTCGCCATTTTTCGCGATTTCCTCCATGAATTGCTCATACAGGTCGCCCAGAAGCTCTTCGGTAAGATCGGGCGGGCACACAGCCACGAGGAGGCGGCTTGCCCATTGAGGTGGCTGAGGATTTGGGTTCATGTTTTTCATCTGGGAGAAAGGGAAATACCGGGTATGGCATCATAAAGCTCATTGCGCACCTGGCGGATGTTGTCCAGCGTTTGTTGCCCCGAAGCTGTGACTCGGAACATTCTTTTTCGTCGCCCGCCGCGGGATGCAGTCGCGCCGCCCAGCTCAGAGCTGAGCAATCCTTTTTCTTCCAGCCGGTACAATGCAACGTGCACACCGCTGAGGCTTATGCTGCGGTTGGTGCGTTGTTTTAGTTCCGAAACGATGGTAAGGCCGTATGCACCGTCTTCCAGGACAGCTGTTGCCAGCAGTACCAGTTCCTCGAATTCTCCCAGGTAAGATCTCTCCATTTTTAAGGTTATGAGCGCAGATTCTATTTCTCTGTTATTTGCTAAACAAATAGTGTGCCCAAGAATAGAAATCCCCTTTATAGCCTATATAGGCTGTTTTTATATTCTTCGGATCAAAAAACTTGTTCGCGAACGGACAGTATTTGTACGCTCGCGGTCAGGTGGAAAGGCTAGACGGTAATAGTTCAGGAAATCCTTTTAAGCAGATCTTCCCGATAAAATTCTCCGATCGGAATCTCGGTCTTGTCGATCAGGACGCGGTTTCGCTCAATGCTCTCTATTTTTGCCAAAGCAATGATAAATGACCGGTGTATCCTTACAAACTGGTTGGCCGGCAGTTTTTCCATCAGGCTGCTTAGCGAAGCTTGCGTTGTGATCTGGCTCTGGCGGGTATGGATCATGATGTACTCTTTCTTACCCTCAATAAACAGGATTTCCTGTAAATCGATGCGTACCGTTTTGCTGCCCGATTTAATAAAAATATGCCCGTCGAGCGGTTTTGCTTCGTTCGGGCCGTCCTTCCGAAGCCTTGTTTCAGACCATTGCGCCTGTACTTTTTGTACTGCCGCCAGAAATCGGTTGAATGGAATGGGTTTGAGGAGATAATCCACCACATTCAGTTCGAAAGCATCAACGGCAAATTGCGGGTAGGCCGTCGTCAGGATCACAAGTGGCGGGTTTTTCAATGTCTGAAGAAACTGCAATCCATTTAGCCCAGGCATTTCAATGTCAAGAAAAAGTACATCGACTGAGTTTCGCGATAAAAAATCCAGCGCCTGCATGGGTGTTGCGCACAGCTGCGCGAGATGCAGGAACGGTACCCGCTCAATATTAGCCTCCATTACTTCCAGGGCCAGCCTTTCATCGTCTACTACGAGGCATTGGATTTTCGTCATTGCAAATCAAAAGTCAATGAAAGCGTGGTTTGAAAGCTTTCGTCGGTTTGGTGAAAATACAACTGATAGCGGTTTGGATACAAATGGATAAGGCGGCGTTCCAGATTAGCCAGCCCGATCCCGCCCGTTGCGACCATTGGTTTTGTTCCAATTCCATTACTGGTTTGCAATGTGATATTATTTCCCGTCGCCAAAAGTGAAATGGAAGCGAATCCGGCCCCGTGTTTAAATACGTTTTCGATAATGGGCATTAATAGCAATGGTTCCAGGAAGATTTTCTCAACGTCTCCTTTTACTTCAAAATTCAATGGAAAATCCAGCGGCAGTCGCAGCCTTTGTAATGCGAGAAAATGTTCGATCATTTCCACTTCTTTCGCGAGGTTTACCCGGTCTTCATTTGTTTCATAAAGTACATATCGCATCAGCTGCGAAAGCTGCATGATCCCCGACGAAGTTTCCGCGGATTGCTTGATGGCCAATCCATAAAGCGCATTCAATGTATTGAACAGGAAATGTGGATTCAGCTGAGAACGCAGGAAAGCCAGCTCGGTTTTTAGATGCGTATTTTCAAGCTCCTTTGTTTTTTGCTGAAAGGAAAACCAGTCGATGGAAAACCGCGCGATGCAAGCAAATCCTGCGAACATTAACAATTCGAATGACCTCAAAACAAACTGTTCCTGGTAGGGTAATGGAAATGGAGCGGCGTCGGGGCCAAGATACCAATTTCGCAATGCATGGTAGGCGGGAATAAAGAGAAGCACCAGGCCCAGTATAGTGGCAACATTGAGCAGCAGGAACCGGGGGACTTTCATCTTCGCCAGCAGGGTAGGAATAAAGTAGCGATAATTGGCGTAGAAGACGATCATTTCCGCGATGATATGAATGCTCGGGTGGCCAATTAAAAAGTTAACTCCCTGATAATTATTGATATAAATCGCAAACAGCAGATAAACCAACCAAACCATGCAATGAAACAGCGCAGGGAGGTAATAGGGCAGGGGTTTGTAAAAAAGCTGTTGAAACCGGTTTTGCATAATTGGTAAAATTACTGAATAAGCATTCCATTTTCTTATCCGGCCCCCAGACTGGCATTTCGGATAGCCAGACGCCATTTTTGAAACCTTCAAATTGCGAATCGTGCTGCATTCTGTGTCGAATGCATTTGGAATCGTGTCTGGCGTTTTTCGTTTTTGAAATCAAAGGCATGGATTTGTTTTGGTGAAAAATCAAATCTGATGACCTACGCAATCCAAACCAATCAACTGAGCTACTCCCGCCGCGGGCAGTTGATCGTCGACAACCTTAGCCTGCGGGTACCTGCCGGAAGTATCTTCGGTTTTCTTGGCCCCAATGGCTCCGGCAAAACAACCACCATCCGCCTGCTGCTAGGATTGATCCAAACACAAAAGCCATGCATTCAAATATTCGGACAGCAATTGCACGAGCACCGACTGCCGATCCTGCAAAAGATCGGTGCGCTGATCGAAGCTCCGGTGCTTTATCCGCATTTGTCGGGAGGGGAAAATATGGAAATCGGAAGGCTGGCCCGGCGGGTTGAGCGTGAACAAACAGGCTGCGTACTTGAAATGGTAGGGCTTGCCGGAGAGGCGAAAAGACGTGTGAGAACTTACTCGCTGGGTATGCGGCAGCGGCTAGGTATTGCATTGGCATTACTGGGTGATCCCGACCTGTTGATTTTGGACGAACCAACCAACGGTCTCGACCCGGCCGGGATCAGGGAAATGCGACGGATGCTGGCCGAGCTGAGCGAAGTGCATGGTAAAACGATCTTTATTTCAAGTCATTTATTGGATGAAATGGAAAAGCTCGTCACGCATGTGGGCATTCTGAATCACGGGAACCTACTCTTCCAGGGGCCTATGGCTCAGCTTCATGCGGACTTTACAGCCGGAGCAACATTGGAAGAAATATTTCTGAACCTTACCAACGATCGGATATGAATGCTGCTGCACATTTGATTTCAAGCCTTGCCATGGAAAGGCTAAAAGTAAAAAGAACCTTCATGGTCTGGCTGGCCGTGTTTGCGCCCGCTTTTGTGGTGGCCGTAGCATTTGTAGCTGGCTATGCCGACGGAGAAAAGTTTTACAGCCCCGGAATTAATCCTTGGATCAATTTTTCGGAGCATATTCTGGCAGGTTGGTCGCTGTTCATTTTTCCGATTTACGTTTCCCTGCTTTCTGCGCTTTACGCGGCCATCGAACATCACAATAGGGCTTGGGGCTACATTTACAGCCTGCCTGTTCGGAAAAGCAGCATTTATCTGAGCAAGCTGCTTGTATTGACGGCTTTTATTGCCCTCAGTCACATAGTATTGCTTGTGTTTGGGTTAGGCGCCGGACAGCTGATGGGCGTGTTGAAACCTGCTTACGGTTTTCAGGATTTTGCTATGCCCGCATTCACGGCACAGGCTTGCTTGTGGATGTTGGTCTGCGGCCTTGGGATGACAGTAATCCAACTATTGATCAGTCTGTGGTACGAAAGCTTTATTGTTCCGGCCGGTTTTGGCCTTTTCGCAACACTGGCTGGCGCAATCGCAAGAAGCTTTCACATCAGTCATTTTTCTCCCTACCTGTGGCCTTTTGTTTTTCTGAATAATACGCTGGAAGTGCAGAAATGGGACTATTCTATTTTGAGCAAGAGCTTTTCGCTATATGTGCTCGGTGCCTTGCTGAGCATTTGGGCTCTGGGACGGAGAAACAATGTGTAGATTGAATTGTGGTGGTTATATTAAAGACAACGATACTGGGCTTGAATCCTGAGGGCCTTCTGAATTGTTTTGCCGACCAATGACCATTGAAGTCCGTTGACAAATCGTCAATGGTCAAAGCAATTCCCCTAAAACTCAGCCTTCGCTCAGTATCACTTCCTTATTTCGACCCACTTGTCAAAACAAATTTTTCAAAAAAGAGGAGGAGAAAGAGAGCAGGAAAGATAATGAGGACTAAGCTTTAAATTCGAAACGGATCGGTTGGTACAAGTCGCCCTGTTTTCGTTTCATTCTTGCGTAAACTGCGCAATCCGCTCATTACAAATCCGTTCCGTCAGGACTTTTAACAACTTTACCCGCTCGCCCAGATATTCCAATTCGTCTTTTTCAATTTTGTAATTCATATCGTATCTCGAATCAACGTATGCTCTTTTCAAGAGTTCAAACAGCCGCTTTTCCTCCTGCGTATTTTTCGGGAAAACCGTTCCAAAAGCGAAATGAAGTTTTTCAACTTGATTTCCTAATTTCTCTATGTCGTGAATTTTTGGCTTATAATCAGTGAAGACTAGAAGAATAGTGACATAATATTTTTCTGTTGTTTGATGAAGTAAAAAAGCGGAGTCGTTAAACCAATTATTTTCAAACTGGAATTCAAAAGTTTTAAAAAAGTTATTTGCAGAATCAAACCAAGGTTCAAACTGCTCCTTTGCTTTTTTTTTGTCTTTCTTCTGGATTCATATTTTTTGGCTCAGATAATTTGAATTTTTCCGAATCAAAAAGCATTATTCCTTCTTTTAAAATATCGACGAAAAAATATTGATTTCGTTCGATCTTATCATTTACAAACCCAATACTGTGTTGAATGATGGTTACTTTTGTGTGTTCATCATTACTGTTTATTTTCTTGTTCAGCTCCCACCACTTTTCGCCGTCTTTGGCTGATTTCCTGCCTTTGGTAATGACGAGAATGTCATAGTCACTTACATACTCAGTGTTTTCCTGATAATCCTCAACCCAATCGCCACGCGCATGGCTACCGAAAAGGATGACCATTTCGGCTGGTACTTTTTCAACAATGATTTTGGTAAGTGTTTCTAATTCTTCCTGCTTGTCGTCGGGGAGGTGAGAGAGGGTGGTTTTCAAAGCTTGTGTAGGTTAGTGTGGTGGTTTGATGGCTTTAGCTTCAATTAAAAGCTGATCCTTTTTTTGGCAAAGGGCAGCAGAAACATTAATTGTATACGTTTACCCCCATTGATCTTGCGTAGTTGTTCAGTCCTGCGTCAAAGGATATTAAATAGTCTATTCTTTGTGGTTGCGTCGAGATAACTTCTTTGATAATTTCATCGACTAGACTCACATCATTAAATTCATTTATAGCTTTTTCAAAAAAATTATTTAACGCAACATCTTTATATGGACTATCATCTAGTTTTATATAATTAGGTTTTGCTAATAGTTTCTGAAAATGCAACGCATCATTCTTTCGGGAAAATTTAGAATTTAAAAATTCGTATAAGCTTGGAAATGGAATTATTATTTCCCGATTTTCAATGAATTCGGTGATTAAATTAATGTCATCATTAATTTGAATGTGCTTTTCTGGATTGTATAAAGCAATCCAGAAACAAGTATCTATTAATATTTTCATTATACATCCAAATCAAGATTTTGCAACAGATTGTTTTGTGCATATCCTGTCCATGGAGATTGCTTACTTCGTCCAAATAAAAACGCGGCTTTTGTTTTATTGGATTCTAAACTATTCCAAATCATGTAGATCCTATCATTGGAGCCTAATTTGACCCTTTCTTTTAATTCATTCCTTACAAACTCCCAAAAGTCATTGTCAGTTTTAATGGATTGATTATCGTATGAATATTCTTTAATGATACCTATCCCATATCCACGCTCTTCTGCATTATTTTCATCTAACCATTTATATAGTCCATCATAGTCGCCCTTCATTCCGAAGTCGTATGATATAAAAATTAACTTTTTCATTTAATTATAGTGTTTGATTTTGTTGCTTGATACAATTGTTGCTGCTCCTGAAATAATTCTACCACCAGGATATGCTGTAAGCGCTAGAATTTTCCCAAGATACAAAATTTCAAATTGGCAAGCTACCCTCGCTCTTTCAACCTATTAATATCCAGAAAACCAAGTACAAGCACAATCGGAAACGCAACCGCCGCACTGATCATCACTGTTTGTAGCCGCTCCGGTTCCTTTGCCGGATCGAGAAAAAACAGGAAGGTGGAATAGATATAAGGGTAATAGTCAATGTGTTCCCAATCCATTAACACAATACCGGTGATCCAAAGGCCGATCCCTATGCCTAGCGGGACGACGAAATTACGGAACCGCAGGCTTAGCCAGTATTGAATGACTGTGATGGCCTGCGCGCCCAGATAGATCTTGTAGGTAATGGCAAAAAGAGCGTCCCATTGGATCGAATCAAAAAGGAATGGATAGCTAGGGTTTGCCAGATTGACGGCCAGACCGGAAAGGATCACAAACACATCGAACACAAGAATGTACAGGATAATAAGTGCTTGGATCACAACATATTTGGAGAAGAAGATATCAGCAAAACTTCTGGGTGTAGTATAAACCTGTTTCCAGGTATTGTTCCGGTATTCGATCTGCACCAGCAGGTTGGAAATCAGGATGATGTACATCGGCAGGATCACAGCCGCCACATTTTTCCAGCAAAACCTGAAAAAGGTGACCCAGCCATCGGCCTGAAATTTGGGGAGCATCATGTCTGGCCTTTGGGTTAGGATCAGGAAGTTGATGGCTGGAATGAAGATGGCTGCACCCAATGTGAGCCAGTAGGCAAAGGATCTTTTGCTTTTCAGGAACTCTGCACGGGTATTGGAAATGAATGAGGTTTTCATAGCTGTTTTTCAGAAAGGATTTGTAAAAAGAGGTCTTCCAGGTCATTTTTCATCACACCAATGCGGTATACCCGGATGCCTGCGCGCACCAGCATTTCATTGATGGTCGCGACCTGCATTTCGCTGATATAGCCAAACCGGATCGTGTCGTCGGCTTCGAGAGTCGCAGCATTTTCGTGTTTCAAAAGGTCAAGAGCCCGCGCCGTATCATCGACTTTCACTTCGGCGCAGGTGTGGATCGTTTTGAGTACCTGCAATGCATTTAATGTGCCTTGAAAAAGCAGCTTACCATGATCGATGATCCCTACATGCGTGGCGATCTTTTCAACTTCTGCGAGCAAATGGCTGGATATGAGAATCGTTTTTCCTTCCTGCTGGTTTAGTTTTCGGATCAAGTCCCTGATCTCTATAATGCCCGTCGGGTCCAGCCCATTGGTAGGTTCGTCCAGGATAAGCAGTTCGGGATTATGCAGCAATGCGATTGCAATGGCGAGCCGCTGTTTCATTCCGAGTGAGTAGGCCTTGGCTTTTTTACCCGCCGCGTCGGACAGGCCTACGATCGCCAGCACTTCATTGATCCGTTCTTTCGGACAACCGTATGAAAGCCGAAATACTTCCAAGTTCTCCCGGCCCGTCAGATGCATATAAAGGGAAGGCTGTTCAATCAGCGACCCGATTTTTTTAAGCATGCCAATGCGGTCGTCGCGGAGTTCGTTGCCGAATAATTTAATGTGGGCGTTTTCCTCGCGTAGCAGGCCGAGGATGAGCCTGAGCGTGGTGGTTTTTCCTGCGCCATTCGGGCCGAGAAATCCGTAAATGCTTCCTTTGGGAGCGCTCAGGTTTACGTCTGCCAGAATGTTCTCCCCCGGTTTAAAGCTGAAATTCAGATGGTTGGTTTCAATGATCGGCTGGTCCATATATTTTTTGTTTTCTCCCAAAGGAATAACCGGCACCGATCACGAAGAAATAAAATCACCAACGGCAGAATTTTGTCTGCCAACTGGCGAAATATTGGGCTAAAAACCGGGACAAAAATCGTCCTGCGTTAAAACTTGTTAATTTTTTTATGATCGTAAAAAAGTCAGTTATCTTCCCAAAACAGAAAAATGCGACGGTTTCAGGTTTTATTGACTTTGTACAGACAACTCTGGCCTATAACCTGGGGGACCTCTCTACTCATGTGGTCAATAGCCCGGTTTCCAACCTTAATATCGGATCAATTTCCTGCTTTTGTTACTGCCTTTGTATGGCTACGCACCTTTTGCCAATTGCTGATCTGGTATCTTTTTCGATCTTTTAATCAAAAGGGTTTTGTTTTTTACCACCATTTCGGGCTCTCTGAAATGCGACTTGCTTTTATCACATACCTGCTGGATCTTTTACTTTTTGCCTTATGGATCATAATAGTAAGCCTGATCGTCGGATGAGGCTGGAAGTAGATGGTGTACTACTCGAATACAAGCATCGTAAAATTCTGCAAAATGTGTATTTAAAGATTGAAGCGGGCGAAGTAACAGGCTTGCTTGGAAGGAATGGAAGTGGCAAGTCAAGTTTGTTTGAAGTGATATATGGTATCCGATCAGCACAGAACAGCTCTGTTAGAATTGATGGCGAATTTATCAGGAAGGGATATCAGCACAAGAATTTAATGGCCTATCTGCCTCAGAAGTCATTTATTCCTGGTCATTTAAAAGTAGAGGAAGTTTTAAAGCTTTACCAATCTCCGGTGGATGAAGCGATCTGCCATTTCCCGGAAATAGAGCAGTTGCTACCTTATCGTTCAAACCAGCTGTCGGGTGGTCAGCAGCGTTTAGTCGAAACCATAGCGGTAATAGCTTGTCCTGCATCCTTCATTATCTTGGATGAACCTTTCTCGAATTTAATGCCTCTGCATATTGAAACATTGAGGGTCTGGCTTGCGGAATTAAAGAAGATAAAGGGTATCCTCATTACAGACCATTATTACCGGGATGTGTTAGCCATTTGCGATCATGTGTATTTACTGAATTTGGAAGGCAAAACCATTCAATTGACGGAGCAAATTCAGCAGCTTAGAGATTTGGGATATGCAAGCTAAATTCTTGGGCCAGGAGGCATCTTGTTTTTCATGAGACTAACACACTACCTCACTCCTAAAACCTATTTGATTTACCAGGCGATTTTTGCAAATTGGATTACTGAAAAAGAAGAAATTATGCGGACTGATATTAAACTACATATCCTGTTTTGCCTGATCACCCTGGCGCTTTCCATGGCGCAGCAGCTGGTAAACCTGCCGGGCAGTGTTTTTGGCTATTTTCTGTTTCTAGGCAGTGTTTATACCGGCAGATGGATTGCCGGCCAATCCTATACCGCTAGCTGGGTGGATATGTTCCGGATGTTTTTTCTTAGCTTTTTTGCTTTGAGTATCGCAGGGCTGGCCTTGTTTGCCAGCTACGTCGAACCCGGGTTGCGGTTGACACATTATTTGGAGTCGCTGATTAATATTTCATGCTTTACCACATTGTTCCTGTTCTCAGGTTTTTTCGTTTCCAAAATAAGAAGAAGAAACAATGCGAAAGCCATGAGAGAAAATGGCATTGAGTGATCGGTAAAATCTGCATGTTGGCAGATGAAAAGTGTGCGTTGGCGCTAATTTTTTCGGGTAAGCGTCAAAATCGGTATACTCGCATATGATTGAACCGACGAATGAGGCATGGCAACCGCTGCTGGAAAAAAAACTTCCGGTATTGCTGCATTTGCTGGCCTGGGGGATTTATGCGACCGTTGTTTTTTACGGCAACTACGCCCGCACATCGCCCAATGTGTTTTTTACGCATTACGGATTAGCATTGGCGACCCATGCCGGCAGTTTTTACCTGAATTACACCTACCTCATCCCGCGAATTCTTCCACGCCGAAGCCTGCTGCGTTTTCTGGCCGAAAATATATTGGCAATGGTGCTGATAGCTACGATTGCGATCGCCTTCGAAGACGCCCTTTTACACCCGGGGTATTTTTCCGGGCGGATATTCAGTGGTGATTTTTCGCCACTGTTGATCAGGATCAGCAATTATATGGTCTTTGCTTTGTTTGCGTTGGTTGTACGGCTGAGCGTGGATTGGTACCGGAAGCTTCGTAAGGATAGGGAAAAAGAAAATGAATATCTCAAATCCGAACTCGCAGTGCTAAAAGCGCAGATCAATCCGCATTTTCTCTTTAACTCGCTCAACAACCTCTATGCGCTCTCGTTACGGCAGGCCCCGGAGACACCCGCTGCTATCCTGCGTATTTCCGAAATGATGCGCTATCTTTTGTATGAGACCAATACCCAACTGGTCCCGCTTGAAAAGGAGATCAATATGATACAGACCTATGTTGCCATGTATGAAATGCGTAGTAAATCGGGAGATGGGACCCGCTTTGAAACTTCCGGGGAGTTGCACGATGTCATGGTCCCGCCACTGCTGCTTTTGCCGTTAATCGAGAATGTTTTTAAGCACGGATCGTCACCAATCGCTGTTTCGGTTCGATTGATGGATAATGTACTCCGGGTTCATACGAGCAACAAAATGAGGGCCGCGGGACCGGAGGTATCCGGCGGACTGGGTATTGCTAATCTGCGGCGGCGGCTCGCATTGCTCTACCCGGCGGCGCACGAACTGTCTTTGCAGCAGGAACAGGATTCATTTGATGCCGACCTTACCATTCAACTTGACAAACCTGCGTGATGATCAACTGTATTGCCGTCGACGATGAGTTTCTTGCATTGGAAATAATAGAAAATTACGTTTCCAAATGCCCCTTTTTAGAACTGGTCACCACGTTTTCGTCTCCCCTGGAAGCGTTGCCATTACTGAACAGCGGAAAATGTGATCTGTTGTTGCTGGATATTAACATGCCGGATGTGAATGGCCTGGATTTTTTGAATGCGATCCAGAACCCGCCGCTGGTGATACTTACCACAGCCTATCCCCAGTTTGCGCTGGCCGGTTTTGAGGCGGATGTTGTGGACTATCTGGTAAAGCCCTTTTCCTTTGAACGTTTTCTGAAAGCAATCCAGAAAGCACAGATACGTCTGGGTACTACGGCCGAAAATACTCCCGATTATCTTTTTATACGCTCTGCACACAGGATGGTGCGTGTGGATTTGGAAGATATTCTGATGGTGGAAGGGAAAAAGGACTACGTGGCGGTGCATACTTGGGATCAGGTGATCGAAACGCTGATGACGCTGACCGCATTGCTCGAAAGGCTACCAGCCAAGGATTTTATCCGTGTACACCGGTCTTTTATTGTGGCGCTCAATAAAATCACTTCTATTGAGCGTAACATCATTTATATAGGCGACCAAAAAGTGCCGATCGGGGACTTGTTCCGAGATGAACTGCTGCGGCGAATTGGATGATGGCTGCGGATCAGTACGTATGCTATGCACCTGACCAGCTACGCTATCTTAATGAGAACCTTACCCTTACTCTTCGCACGCTCGCTTTCAACGTAAGCCAGGGCTTCATTGGCCTGTTCGAATGAAAAGACCTTGTCCACTACCGGGTGTATAATCCCTGCATCGACTCAATCCGTGATCTTGCCAAGCAGATTTCCATCGGCTCTCATGAAAAGAAAAGAATATTCCACGCCAAGCCGTTTTGCTTTTCTCCTGGTGGTAAGACTTAGGATGAACATAACTACTTTCAGTATCCAATTCAATCCGGTTTCACTGGCAAATTCAGGATCAGGCGGACCGGATATGGAAATAAGCTTCCACCGGGCTTTAATATACGTAGCGATTTTTCAAGGGTCTTGGCATCCTGGCTGTTCAAGACCACATCATAGTCTTTCAGTACGGCTTCAAAATCCTCCTTCTTCAGCAACTACTTGCCCTTGAATAATTTAGTCAATTCTTCATAGGTATAAATATTGCCCCTGACGAAGAATTCATAAGTTTTTTCCCAATCTGCACCTTTTCCCCAGCCTATCATTGAAGACACAATTTTGGTATGGGTTTTATCAACGGGAAAGAGTTGTATTACTTCCTGAAGGTTTTGGTCTTCGTCCTGGACTTTCTTGGTAAAGTTATCGTTAAGGTTGACTTTTAATGTAAGTAACTCGTTATCGATGTAGTTGATAATATCGCTGCTGATCGCTGATTTGTCTGTCAGCGATTTCCCTTTGTCATAATTGGTCACCAGTGTTCCACCAGCCCGAAGGTCAACATGGACGACAGGGGCAATCCAAAGCTTCAATTTGTCATCATTGCTAAAATATTGCCATGTTTCGGTTTGAGACAAGGGCAAAATAAATTCAACGCGTAAAACCTTCTCCCCGGTGGCCGAGACGTAAGACGTGTTTGTCACATCCTGCGCATTGCCTGGCATTATTGCGGCCAGCGAGAGAGCGATTAATAGGATAGCTGTTTTGATCATAGGTGTATATTTTTTGTGTTCTTTTTTCAATAAAGTCCTATTGGTACATTGTCAACTACAATATACTCGAAAGAGCGGATGGTATGAAACTTCAAATCATAATCTGGCATAGATCCATGGAATCATGTAATGTTGCATGCTGAAAATACCTATTCCATTATCTCTGATCACAAAAAACCCATTATATTGGCAGATTAAAAAAATGAGGAGGGAGCGGAAGCCGCAATTCAGATACTATCATGTTTCTACAAAAGATCAAATCAAGAGAATCAGGGGTGATGCTTTACGGCATCACGCCTCCCAAAGCCGGTACAGCCCCGGAGCGCGTTGCAGAAATTGCCGAGAAAACAATTGACCGCCTGTCTTCCCTGGACATTGACGCACTCGTTGTATACGATGTGCAGGACGAATCGGCCCGTACCAAAGAGGAGAGGCCCTTTCCGTTTATCAATGCCCTCGATCCTCTTGCTTTTGCATCGGAGTATATGGGCCGTTTGGAAGTTCCAAAAATTATCTATCGCCCTGCCGGTAAATTTTCACCGGCAGAGTTGTCTGATTGGCTGGACGAGCTGCACTCGAACAAATTCTATCCCATTTTTGTAGGCGTTCCTGCGCCGGATTTTCCGGTCAAAACCAACCTTGCCGAAGCATACAAAATTTGGGAGAAAAACGAAGATACCTCCGTCATAGGCGCAGTGACCATACCGGAAAGACACCAGGTGTTGAAAGACGAGGATGTCAGGATGCTGGACAAGATGGACAAAGGCGTATCTTATTTTATCTCGCAATGTGTTTTTGATCTTGACTATGCCAGGAAGGTTGTCGAAGACCTGGCTTTGAGTTGTAGTAATAAACAGATAGATCCTCCCACTATCATCTTCACGATTACTGCCTGCGGATCGGCCAAAACGTTGGATTTTATGGAATGGCTGGGTATTCACATTCCCGATCAATTGAAAGAAGAACTGAAAGGAGATGGCGACGTGCTGGAAAAATCGGTAAAAGTATGTCTGGAAATTGCCTCTGAACTTACTGAGTTTTGTATAAGCCAATCCATTCCTTTCGGCTTCAATATCGAAAGCGTTTCCATTCGCAAAGCGGAGATCGAAGCTTCGGTAGACATGGCGCATCAGATCAGTCAGATGCTGAAGGACAAGGGATTGAGAAAAACGGTAGAGAGCCTCGTTGAGGAATAACTGATTTTTTTGCCAGTGCCTTTCGTGGCCGGAAGTTTAATATAGTAAGTGTAGTAAATGCATATAAACAGGTCCGTTATTGTTCAAAACTTTGACGGACCTGTGATTTTAGCAACCCGCTCAGCGCCTGTACCAATGGAGATGGCTGCTCGGATTTATGAATAAGTACGTGCCTGATTACAATTTCTTTAAATGGTGTCCCGTCGGGATTCGCAATGGGCATGGACACCAGATTGTTTTCATTTTGTAAGTCCAAAGAGGCCGGAATGAACGCAATTCCTTTTCCTGAACGCACCATACTTTTTAGCAGGTCAAATGATGGTACGTAATGGGCGATATTGCTTTCCCGATGAAAACCAGCTTTTCTGCATACTTCTTCCAACTGACTGTAAAACAGGCCTGCTTCTGGCCCGTGATCAATCCACTTTTCCTTTTTCAACTCTGCTAGCATAACATTTTCCTGGTTTGCCAAATGATGTTCCCGGTTCAATAGGATGGTGTAGTCTGCCTGGGTGTACTGGTTCGCAATTAAGCCATCAGCCACCAGTGGGAGCACGCACAAACCCATGTCAACCTGATCATTAGCGACGGCAAGCTGTACTTGCAGCGGATTGGGCAGTTCAGCCAGTTTAATTTCTACCGATGGGAAATGGGTTGCGAAAAGTTCCAGAATGCCCATTACCCTTTCCGGAAGAATAAGTTTGAAAACCCCGAGCGCGATCACCTGCTGTTTAGCGCCAACCTGACGAACATTGCGTATCGCTTTATCACTCAATTGCAGAATACGTTTGGCTTCGGCAAAAAAGACTTTTCCCGCTTCGGTGAGCTCCACCTTGTGTAATTGGGTTCGCTTAATCCCTACAAAAAGCTCCACGCCCAGCTCGGCCTCTAGCAGCCGGATCTGCTGGCTTAATGCTGGCTGTGAAATGAACAGTTTTCTGGCAGCATTCCCAAAGTGTAATTCTTCGGCGACGCCTGCAAAGTATTTAAGTTGACGCAGTTCCATAAATTATACCAATGCCAATTTCCTGTTTATTTAAGACCAAACTTGATAAGAATTACTTATCAGCTGGTAGGAAATTGCAATTAGACTTTTACGGCATTAACTTGTATTCTTGCAGGTGCTATTCAGCAAATTGCCTGACCATATAACTTTACTATTAATGAACACAATCGCCAGAAGACATTTTTTATCACAACTTTCGCTGGCTAGTGCAGCGGTTGCTACTTCCGGTTTTGGGTTTGCACGATCTGGCAAACCAGACGAATTTATTGAAGTTGAAATAGCGCCCGGCAAGATCAAGGGTGTTCGTAGCGACGGCGTGAACATATTTAAAGGCGTTCCTTACGGCGGCAAGACATCGGGAGACAGGAGGTTCCGACGGCCGGCTCCTTTGCAGCCCTGGACCGGTGTGCGGGATGCCACGCAGTTTGGCGCGCCAGCGATTCAGTCGCCACGACGTAACGAGCCTGCACCTTCCGAGGATTGCTTGTTTCTGAATGTCTGGACGCCAGCGAATGATAACAAAAAGCGACCGGTTATGTTTTATAGTCATGGTGGCGGATTTGTGGTTGGATCCGGGGCATCGCCAGGACAGGATGGAGCCAATTTGGCCAGGAATTTTGACGTAGTCGTGGTGCAAACCAATCACCGCTTGGGCTTATTGGGTTTTCTTTACCTGGATGAAATTGCCGGTGCCGACTATGAAGGTTCCGGTAATATGGGCATTCTTGACATTGCCGACGGCTTGAAATGGGTGAATGAAAACATTGCCCAATTTGGAGGAGACCCCAATAATGTCATGATTTTTGGTGAATCGGGCGGCGGGGCCAAAACATCGTGTTTGTATGCGATGCCAGCTACTGCCCCCTATTTTAATAAAGCATCTATCGAAAGCGGCCCGGGCGTAAGGATGACTACGAAAGAAACGGCTGCTGAAACAACGGCCATGCTTTTGAAAGAACTTAACATTGCCCCGAAAGATTGGAGAAAGTTATTGGATGTTCCTGCTGCTGACTTGCTGGTGATGCAGGCCAAGTTGCCATTTGTAGCCCCGTTTATTGAAAAAAACAATAATAGGGTAGGTATGCAGCGCAATGCAGGTGGTTTTGGGCCGGTAGTGGACGGAAAAGTACTCCCACATCACCCCTTTGATCCTACCGCACCTGAAATATCCAGGAACAAACCATTACTCGTAGGATGGAACGAGGATGAATACACCTTCTTTGCCTGGGAGCGAAAAGATACAGAAACATTTAAACTGGATTTTGACGGCTTGAAGAAAAAGCTGGAACCTAAATATGGCGCGGACACGGATAAAATGATCGAAACCTACCGAAAAGCAAGGCCGGACGCGTCAGCGCCTGATATTTTTGTTGCTATTTCATCCATTTCCATGATGGGACTGGGTTCTGTGGACATCGCGGAAAAAAAGTCAAAACAGAATCAGGCGCCTGTTTACCTGTACAATTTTGGTTATAAATCCGAAAAAAAGATTCCGGGTACGGACTATGCATTGGGCACGCCGCATGCCATGGATATTTCTTTTAAATTTAATAACGAAATCGCGCCAAGGGACGGTTCTCAGCCAAAGGAGAGCTTCTTCGGCGGCAATAAGCCGGAGCGGTTTGTGGCCTCTCACCATTTTGCAGAGCTATGGACAACCTTTGCACGGACAGGCAAGCCAGCTGCCAAAGATGTACCGGAGTGGCCTGCCTACAACCTGAAAGACCGGGCGACGATGCGAATCGATACAAAATGTGAAGTGATCAACAACCGCTTTGGAGAAGAGCTTGCCATGTGGAGATCAATAGGGGAAGTGTAGCCAATACTAATAATTCAGCAAGCCAATTATAAGATCCTTACATGAGATTAAAAATACACCTGTTCCTTCTGTCAATCTGTGTTGCATTTACGCAGTTACTACCTCGAACAGTAGCAGCGCAGCAGTTAAGCCAAGACCTTTTACAGAAACCGTGGAAAGCCCAATGGATAACTGGCCCTGGCAGGCCCATTAACCGCTTTACTGCATCCTCGGATTTGACCCTTAAAGATTATGGTGTATTCAAGTTTAGGAAAACAATCGAACTAGCTTCCAAACCGGCGGCATTTGTCGTGCATGTATCAGGCGACAACCGTTACAAGTTGTTTGTCAATGGCAAGCAGGTTTCACAAGGGCCCGCACGAGGGGATTTGTACTTCTGGAATTTCGAGACATTGGACATTGCATCCTATTTGCAGGCTGGCAGCAACACCGTTTCTGCCGTAGTTTGGAATGAAGGCCGTGTGAAACCTGAATCTCAGATATCTTATTTGACAGGCTTCATTCTGCAAGGAAATACCGCAGCGGAAGAGGTACTCAATACCAATGAGACCTGGAAAACTATTAAGGATGAAAGCTACCAGCCTTTGTCCGTGAAGGTCCCTGGCTATTACGTAGCCGGGCCAGCCGAGCTGGTGGATATGAACAGCCATGTGAGTGGATGGGAAAAAGCAGGATATGATGACAGCAAATGGGTAAAAGCAAGGCAGATAGGCCCCGGGGTAACAAAAGATGCCGCTGTGAACTCGTCCGGATGGATGCTTGTGCAATCACAGTTACCTCAAATGGAAATGAGTGTCCAGCGCCTTTCAAAAACCAGAAAAGCTGAGGGCGTGGAGATTCCGGCCGGGTTTCCTGCTGCCAGGACAAGTGTTACAATACCAGCCAATTCAAAGGCGACGATTTTGGTTGACCAGGGGTTTTTGACCAATGCATATCCAACATTGGAATTTAGGGGAGGAAAGGATGCTGGAATAGCAATGGGTTATGCAGAAGGGCTTTATATAGGTAAAAAAGAAGTATTAAAAAGTCCCAGGCTGCCCATGCTTCCCAAAGGAAATCGCGACGAAATTGACGATAAGATCTTTGTCGGCAGAACTGACAGCATCCGTTCAAATGGAGGGGCTAACCAGCAATACACGCCGCTCAGCTGGCGGACTTACCGGTATATCCAGCTCACAATCGAGACCAAAGCGGATCCATTAGTCATAGAAGATCTTTATGGGACATTCACTGGTTACCCTTTGGAGCAAAAAGCAAAGCTTCAAACCCAGAATCCCGAAATGGCGAAAATGCTTGATATCGGATGGCGGACCGCACGGCTTTGCGCTTTCGAAACTTATATGGATTGCCCTTATTATGAGCAGTTGCAATACATTGGCGATGCCCGGATACAAGCTTTGGTTTCCATGTATAATGCAGGAGATGACCGGCTTGTCCGCAATGCCCTTACATTAATGGACCATTCGCGGATCGCAGAAGGTATCACCCTAAGCCGCTACCCCACAGACTTGCACCAGCAGATACCCACTTTTTCGCTATGGTGGATTGCCATGCTACATGATTATTATAAGTACCGGCCCGACAGCCTGTTTATCAAAGATAAGCTTCCGGGCGCAAGGCAGGTCATCTCATTTTTTGAGCGCTATCAACAGGCTGACGGTTCATTGAAAAATGTGCCCTATTGGGTATTCACCGACTGGTCGCAAGGCAAAGGCTGGGACTTTGGGATGGCGCCTATTGGCAAAAATGGAGAGTCGGCAGTGCTGGATATGCAACTGCTGTGGATCTACCAGCTGGCAGCTGAACTGGAAGGTAATTTGGGCCTGAAAGAGCTGGCAGCCCGATATAAAAGCCGAGCAGCCCAGTTGAAAAAGACCATTCAAAGCAAATATTGGGACGCTGGCAAAGGACTTTTTGCGAATACTCCCGAAAAAGACAACTATTCCCAGCACGCCAACTCGCTGGCAATCCTTTCGGGTGTAGTTGCAGCAGATCAGTCAAAACCTTTGGCTACCAAAATGCTGGCCGATACAAGTCTCGCGCCTGCTTCGATTTACTTCAAATTTTATCTGCATCAGGCACTTACCAAGGCGGGGCTGGGAAATGACTACATGGACTGGCTGGGTAAGTGGCGCGAAAATATGGATATGGGGCTTACCACCTGGGCAGAAACGTCGGACGTGAGCACGTCCCGATCGGATTGCCATGCATGGGGATCAAGTCCTAATGTCGAATTTTTCCGTACCGTACTGGGCATCGATAGCGATGGCGCTGGCTTTTCTAAAATAATAATTACTCCCCATTTGGGATCAATCGACGATATCAGCGGGGAAATGCCTCACCCAAATGGTAAGATCGTGGTTAGCTACAAATTAAAGCAGGGGGCAATGCAGGCGGATATCAACCTCCCCGAAAAAACCTCGGGCAATTTTGTCTGGAAAGGCAAAACAACGCCTTTGAAGGCTGGAAAGAACTCATTCAAATTGTAGTAGTGATGGCGATGTTACTTGGATGGCGTTGTGGGGCGGACGTAATGAAAGGTTTCGCCCCACGTCATATTCAATGTCTTGAATGATGATGCTTTGAGCTCCGGGTAAGTAAGTTGAAGGAATTCAGAATCTCCCCAAAACGGTACCCTGTCGTCGACCGGGTGTCCCAATTCATTTTCATGCCCCGGTATGACAAGCGCAGGTTTGAAGCCTTTTACAATCCGAAATATTTCATTTGTCCAGCTCGGCGGGATCAGCACGTCAACTTTGTGGTTTTTGGCCACGTGATCAATCCATTCATAGTCAATCATAAATGGCCCCTCATTGATCTGGTCACCCATATGAGAGAATGACAAGCCTTCGGGCGTGTACACCAATGGGACATTGTTTTCGATTTGCTGCATCTGGTGACCGGGATAGAGCACAATTTTTAGTTTTTGCCCGTTTTTCAGCGCTAGTTCCTGCAAAGTGTCGGCTTGCCTTTTCAGATGGGTTATGGTTTGGTGAATTGGCTTTCCTGCCCAGATTTGAGGCGGGGCCACTACTGGCTTTCCATTGTCGATGAACTGTTTTGCAATAGCTTCATCGGCATGGTCACGATGGTAGTGGCTGACGAAAAGTACATCGCACTGGCGAATAAGTCGGCTGAGTACATTTTGAGACAGGGCAAATGAGTCGGCCAGCGCACTTTTACCGTCAACCAGATCGAAAGCCAGCGTCACGGTTTTGGTACGGATGATAAACCCCATATTGTACAGCTTCCAAATCATGGCTCCCTGTTCCACCTTGGTATTTTCGATTTCCAGGAGTGTTTTGGCTATTCTTTCATGAAAAAAGTCCTGTACCGGCCGTCGGTAAGCGGCGTATTTGTCGTGCAGCACGGCATCGAGCAACAGCAGGCTGCTTTGCCTTTCGGTCTGAGGCGATGGTTTGGGTGGGTATTTCTTTAATGTGGCGTTTACACGCGCGAGAAATTCCTGTGCCTGTCGGTCCATATAAGCATTGCCTTTATCGTCAAGGCACGGGTCGGGAATTCCTGGTGTACTGGCGGCACGGTTCTGGGCCATCGAGACCGAGGAAGAAAGCAGGAGAATTGCCAAAAGAAGGCGGAAGTGCATCATTGAAAAGGTACTTGTGTTATCAGGTATAGGAATCGTCAGACTATATACGCGGGATTCCCGATTTATTACCCCTTCAAATCCTAAAAATTTAGTGAAAAGCCACTATGCGCTAACGTCGCTTTGATCTCAATTCATTCAACAATGTTTCATTGGCATCAATATGTTGACGGAGAGGCTTAATAGTTTTCGTACATGCAGTGCCCTAGCTACTAAGGCACTACTTGTACGAAAACTACCTAGAACGCTCCTTTGATCTCCCAGCCTTTCCGATAGGTACGTCTCAGGTATTTATTGGCTTCGGGGTGATTGGGGAATTTCAGTTTTTTCGCGTCCCATTCAAGTAGTTCGTTGGGAGCGCGGAGTGCCACTGTTCCAAGCAAAATAGCTTCGGTCATCGGGCCGGATTGTGCAAAATGCGATTCCGTTTTCTCTCCTCCGAGGCACGCATCTACAAAATGATGATAATGGTTTCTGCTTTCGAATTTAGGTAGCGCTGTTTTCGCAAATTTGCTTTCCGGTAGCAGTATGGGTGCCGCTCCGCCGTGCGGGATCAGCAATGCACCTTCCGTGCCCACCAGCATGGCCGACTCGGCAGGATAGTCCTCAACTGAATATAGTGCCCGGATATTTTCGGGAGGGTAAAAGAGTCCATCGAACCATTCCAATGTAAGCTCATCTGACTCTGTGTAATCATTTCCGGGAAAAACCCAGGTAATATGGTCCCCCTGCGGCCAGGTATCTCCGCGTCGTTGGGCCGAGTCTTTCCAGGATTGCTGTACCTCCGCGATTACCGATTTCGGAGTCTTCAACCCCAGTCCTTTCCATACCGCATCAAAAATATGGCAACCAATATCTCCCGACCATCCTGTGCCAAAATCCTGCCATGCGCGCCATTTGGCCTGATGGTAAATGCCTGGCATATAGTCACGCCTGGGCGCAGTTCCGAGCCAGAGATCCCAGTTCAGATTGGCCGGAGCTTCTTGTCCCTGAGCGGGTCTGGGTCCTACCAGTCGGTAAGTATCAATGGCGCCCGGGCGATTGGAGCACAGGTACACGTGTTTGATCTTGCCGACCGCTTTGTTTTTGATCAATTGAACCGCAGTACGATCGCAGGAAGTAGATGCTACCTGGGTGCCGAGCTGGGTTACAACGCCTGCTTTGGTAGCTATTTCGGTAAGCAGCCTTACCTCCGCAACGTCATGGCACATTGGTTTTTGACAGTAAACATGCTTTCCTGCTTTGATAGCTGTATAAGCGGCTGAGAAATGCGTGTGGTCCGGAACGGATACGTTTACAGATTGAATGTTCTTTTTTTCCTTTTCAAGCATCTCGCGCCAGTCGCTGTATGTGCGTGCATTGGGTACTAATGCAGATGCCTTTTTGAGAATATCGGCATCCACGTCGCATATGGCGGTAATATTGACATTGGGGTGCTGCATGAAGTTCTTAAGGTCATGTGCGCCCATTCCTCCTACGCCAATACTGGCATGGTTTAGCTTGCCATCCGCAGTGGATGCAGGCAGCGACATTCCTAACAGAAGTGGTGGGGTGAGGGCAGCCGCGGAGGTCAACAGGAAGTCCCGCCGCGAGACTGATTTGAATTCGTCTTGCATTTTTCTTTGGTTTAGGAATAAATGATTTTTTGTATCCGATACTACTTTTCTTTAAAAAGTGGCTATCGTATAGAATTTTACCCAGAATAAATATTCAGTTTCTTTAATTTGAATAAGCTCCTATTCTTTGGCAAACTGTAATGCCTGCTTTTCTCTGTCAGTTTGCACATTTGCCTGGTGATGGCCGTAACAAGGATCGTAATGAGCCCCGGCCCTTATTTTTATGACCTGCTTGCAGAGCCATGATAAATATGCCACGTTATTACGTGCCTTTCATCGCAATCTGCTACTAGTCCTCGCCTTACTAACTATATTTCTTAACTGGAAAAACAGGCAAGCAGAAGGAGCCCGAACCAACCGATGACCCCGCATCGCTACCACATGAGTTGAAATAAATTCAAAGATCTTTGGAAGATTTACTGGTTTGGAGATAAGTTTCAGCAATATTTCAGCCAAGAAATTGAATAATGATCAAAAATGTAGCGGTAAGTGATTTTCTGGATTTGAAAGGCACAGTCCCTTTGGCCGATGTACGCACACCGGCCGAATTTGCGCACGGCCATATTCCGGGGGCTTTTAATCTTCCCTTGTTCAGCAATGAGGAAAGAGTGTTGGTAGGGACAACTTATAAGCAAATCGGTCGTGAGCAGGCCATTCTGCTTGGTTTCGATCTTACCGGCTCCAAGTGGTCGGGATTTATCAGGGAAGCGCTTGAGAAAGCACCTGACAAAAAAATCGCGGTACATTGCTGGCGTGGCGGAATGAGGAGTGGCGCGATGGCCTGGGCGCTGGATTTGTACGGCTTCGAGGTATATTTAATACAGGGCGGCTACAAAAGCTACCGGAGATGGGCGCACCAACAGTTTGGGGCAAGCCGCCAGCTTTGCCTGCTGGGAGGTATGACGGGTTCGGCCAAAACGAAGATCCTTTATGAGCTAGGCAAAATGGGCGAGCAGGTAATTGATCTCGAAGATCTTGCCCAACATCAAGGCTCATCTTATGGTACCATGAACAAAATGGTACAGCCAACTCAGGAACAATTTGAAAACAATCTGGCTGACCAGCTGAAAGACCTGGATCGGAACATTCCGACCTGGGTGGAAGACGAAAATCTCAACATCGGTAAGATTTCAGTTCCCAAGCCTTTTTGGTATCAGATGACCAGTGCCATGCAGGTTAATCTGGAAGTAGGGTTGGAGCAGCGCATTGAAGAATTGGTGGGAGCTTATGGATCGCTGGACAAAGATTTTCTGATCGCCTGCACGGAGCGTATTCACAAACGGCTGGGCCCTGTGCAAACCAGAGATGCCATAGCTGCAATCAGAGAAGACAGAATGGCTGATTTTATCAGGCTTGTTTTGGTTTATTATGATAAGACCTATCTGAAAAGTTTAGGAAAAAAAGAAAAAGATAAGTTGTTTTCAATCTCGCTGGACAATGATCATCATTTAGAAAATGCAATGCGAATATTAGATTTTATAAAAACGATTTCAGTAAACTGGCAGGCATAAAACAATGATTGATATCTCAAATATAAAGCTGACCCAGTATTCGCACGGAGCGGGCTGCGGCTGTAAAATAAGCCCGGCTATCCTGGATAAAATATTATACAGCCCGTTAGCACACCAGGTAGATCCGCGACTTTTGGTAGGAAACGACAAACGGGACGACGCCGCAGTACTTGACCTGGGTAACGGAACAGCATTGATTTCGACCACGGATTTTTTTATGCCAATCGTCGATGATGCCTACGATTTTGGACGAATCGCTTCGGCAAATGCGATCAGTGATGTGTATGCAATGGGAGGTAAGCCGGTCCTCGCCATCGCAATTTTGGGCTGGCCCATTGATAAATTACCTCCCGAAGTAGCCCAAAAGGTGCTCGAAGGATCAAGGGCAGTGTGTGCGGAGGCGGGCATTACCCTGGCCGGAGGGCATAGTATTGACTGCCCGGAACCTGTGTTTGGACTGGCCGTTACCGGAATGGTAGATGTGGCTCAATTGAAACAAAACTCAACCGCAACAGAAGGGTGCAGGTTGTACCTCACCAAACCATTGGGTGTAGGGATTTTGTCAACCGCGCAAAAACGTGGCATCCTGCTTGAAGAAGATGCGGCAATCGCATTGAATAGTATGACCACGCTCAATAAACTGGGAGAAATCTTCGGGAAAATGGACGCGGTGAAGGCCATGACAGACGTGACAGGATTTGGATTGCTGGGTCATTTGTCCGAAATGTGCGAAGGAAGCGGACTTTCCGCGGTGATCGAATTCGATAAGGTGCCTGTCATTGAATCCCTTCCTTTTTATCTTGCCAAGGAATGCTTTCCGGGCGGTACTACCCGAAACTGGGCCAGCTACGGTCACAAAGTGGGAAACGTGAAGGACTATCAGAAATTTGTACTGGCCGATCCTCAAACCAGTGGCGGTTTATTGGTGGCAGTTTTGGAGGAGCAATCCGGCGCTTTTGAAGCAGACCTTGCAGCCCTGGGGCATCATTTTATATCATTCGGTAAACTAACCCGCCAGGATGATGGTTCACTGATCACGGTCGAATAGGCTTGATTGTAGACTGGATCAATGTTTGAAAGATTTTAATACTTAAAAAACAAATGGTATGAAAAACGTAACTCAGATTTTAGCCTTCACTTTAACAATATTTTCAGCGGTCGCTGTTCATGCCCAGGCTGTAACTGAGCCCTGGACGGAGGCGGAATTGAAACCGACCCAGGAACTGGCTGATCAGATCAATGGGTCAGATAAGGTCAAGCCGATCATCATCAATATCGGGCCTCAGGCGGTGATAAAAGGATCAGTGGATGCTGGTCCTGGTAGCGAAAAAGAGAACTTGAAGAAGTTGGGGAAAATCTTGTCCAAGCACGATAAAAACCATGAAGTCGTTCTCTATTGCGGATGCTGCCCATTTGCAAAATGCCCCAATGTCAGGCCAGCTTTCAAATTACTGAAAGAGCAGGGGTTTACGCAGGCAAGATTATTAAACATTCCTAAAAATATTAAGACCGACTGGATAGATAAAGGCTATCCGGTGAGCAACTAATTCGCGTGATAATGTGCAGAAAACAGTATAAAATCTTCATCATATGTGCAATGCTGATCGGATGTTACAGCGCAAGAGCCCAGCCAGTTGAGATAAAAGAAGGTAATGTGGCACCGGAAATCAGGGTGCCAAATTTGAAGGGCGACACGATTGCGCTGTCGTCTCTTCGGGGGAATTTGGTTCTAATCGATTTCTGGGCAAGCTGGTGTGCACCGTGTATGGAGGAGCAGTCGGAATTGAAGCAGCTTTATTCCAAATACGGCCATTTAAATGGTAATGTGAAGGGACTGAGAATCTTCGGCGTGTCTCTGGATAGCAAAAAGGAAGCCTGGAAAAAGGCAGTCCGAAAATACAATCTCCCCTGGGCGCAGGTCAGCGACCTCAAATTCTGGACATCTCCCGTCGCAAAGGATTATCAAATCGAAGCATTGCCATTCAATGTCATCGTGGATGAACAAGGCGTTATTATCGCCATGAACTTACATGGTGAAGCATTGAATGACTTTGTCGCTTCCTATTTGAAAGAAAAATAAGCGGCTCCATTTAGATTGACGGTGCCCAAATTAATAGTTTTGCGAACAATCTGCTATTCATGAAGAGCTATATTAACCTATTTGATTTTACACAAAAAATAGACTATAAGACAGAGATCCTTGCAGGCCTTACGGTTGCCATGACTATGATGCCGGAATCGCTCTCTTTTGCTATTCTCGCGGGTTTTCCTCCGCTCGTGGGGCTTTATGCAGCATTTATAATGGGGCTTGTTACCTCGGTTTTTGGCGGCAGGCCTGGTTTGATATCCGGCGGTGCCGGTGCGACGGTCATTGTTTTAATCGCGTTGATGAAATCGCATGGCATTGAGTATGTTTTTGCAGCAGTTGCATTGGCAGGTGTCGTGCAGATCCTGGTAGGGGTATTCAAGTTTGGCAAGTTTATCCGCCTGGTGCCGGAGCCCGTTATGTACGGCTTTGTGAATGGTCTGGCGGTGGTCATATTCATGTCCCAGCTTGAACAATTTAAAGTCGTAGTCGATGGGCAACCTGCCTGGCTGAGCGGAATGCCACTTTTGACAATGGCCGGCCTGGTTTTGCTGACAATTGCCATCATTATTTTATTACCAAAACTAACCAAAGCGGTTCCGCCCTCGCTGGTGGCGATCATCGTTATTTTCATGGTCGTACTTGGATTTGACATTGATACCAAAACAGTTCGGGACATTGCATCGGTAAGTGGCGGTTTTCCTCCATTTCATATACCCAGCGTGCCACTCGATCTTGGCACATTCCGGATTATTTTCCCTTACGCACTGATTATGGCAGGGGTGGGGCTTACCGAAGGCTTGTTAACCCTCAACCTGGTAGACGAAATCACTGCGACGAAAGGAAATAGTAACAGGGAATGTATTGCGCAGGGATCGGCCAATATTTTGAACGGTTTCTTCTTTGGAATGGGCGGCTGCCCGATGATCGCACAAACGCTGGTTAATCTTTCCGCAGGCGCCAGGGCGAGGTTATCTGGGATCATTGCATCTCTGGCGATTTTAATGATCATTCTGTTTGGTGCCCCTGTTATTGAAATGGTACCCATGGCTGCACTGACCGGTGTCATGATCATGGTTGCGATTGGGACATTTGAATGGGCCAGTTTCCGGATCATTAACAAAATGCCGAGGCAAGATATTTTCGTCGGTATGTTGGTGGCGGCAATAACGATATACCTTCACAACCTGGCCCTGGCTGTGCTGATCGGGGTCGTGATTTCCGCATTGGTTTTTGCGTGGGAAAGTGCCAAGCGCATTCGTGCGCATAAATCCATTGATGAAAATGGTGTAAAGCATTACAGGATCTACGGGCCGCTATTCTTCGGCTCGGTAGCTGCATTTAATGAGAAGTTTGATGTTTTGACAGATCCTGATGAAGTTGTCATTGATTTTTCTGAAAGCAGGGTCGCAGACATGTCCGGTATAGAGGCACTCAACAAGATCACGGCCAGGTATCGTGCTGCGGGCAAGAGAGTGCATTTGACACATCTGAGTGCAGATTGCCGTCAGCTGCTCCTAAATGCCAATGATGTGATCGATGTCAACATTATTGAAGATCCAACTTACCGGGTGGTAGTGTGACAGTCCGCCGTCAGTAATTATTGGAATTTATCCAAAATCCTGAGTATGGTGGTATCTTCAATCTGATTGGACCCGTCGTTGTGATAGTGGAACTCTTCCAGCTTTCGTTTGCGCTTTGTATCGCTGATTCCCCTCTCCATCTTTTGGTGATATTCTGCCAGGGAGCGGCAATAATAATGGTTCAATTGAATTTTATCTACGCTTGGGTCGGCCGTTGCGCCGTCGATCGGGGTTAAGTGCTCATTGACACAGAAGTATCCCTCTTTGTATTTGAAGCAATGTGACTTGAACGCAGATGCGACGTATCTGGGCTGTACAATGCTTTTAATGTGCGTGTTAGGTAAAAAATTGATGTCGGAGCGCTTGGTGAAATTTTCTAACTGGCGACCGCTTTGTTTCTCAATGTGCCCGTTAGATCCGAAGATGAGCCAGGACACCCCTAATCCCCCGTAGCTTTCGTATTCCTGCAAGAGCTCAGACAGATTCGAATTATTCGTCTTAGGTACTATAAATTCATCCAGATCAATAAAACCTATCCAGGCAGACTGCTTGCCAAATTTGTTCAGGCAATGCTGGTAGGCTTTTACATGCATATTTTTTCCGGGGATATCGATCACCGTAATGCCGGCAGCGCACCCAATCGCTTTTATCGATTCGCGGATGGGCACTTTACTGCCATTGTCGTAAATGAAAAAGTGTTCTACTCCGATTTTTTGATGGTAATTTATCCATTCTTCCAGGTAATCGTTTTCGTCTTTAACGATACAACAAAGGGACAAATAGTATTTTGGAGCGACTTCCTGACTCTTAACCGAATGCCTGAATTTTGAAAATAAGTCTTTGATTGAAAACATTGTTACCTACTTCAATTGCTGATGAAAGATCCAAAATTACGAATATAATGTGCTTTTGGGCGACAGAATAATCAAAATTCGGCGTCATCCAATTGAAATAAAACTTCGACAGTAGTATTAAAAACTTTCGCCATCCGTAAAGCAAGTAAAGTGGATGGGATAAACTTTCCGGTTTCGATAGAATTTAAACCCTGTCTTGATACCCCGATATGTTTTGCAAGATCGGCCTGCGTCCAGTTTTTTTTTTTGCGCGCTCTACCTTTATAGTATTTTTCATGCCCCGTATTTTTTCCCCGAAATAAACCAACCAATAAAATAAAAAAGCCAGCAGTAAACCACCAGATGCCCATAGGCAAACCAGTCGGGTTTCGATATGCCACACAGACTTAATAAAAACAGGATCATCAGCAGCATTACCGTCAATGAAAAACCAATAACAACGGCTTCCAGTTGCACCCGCTGCTTCACTTCGTCCATTGTCGAAAAGGCTTTGATTAATTTAAAAATAAATATGGCGAACATAGCAATGGGTACCACGGCAATAATCACGGAAACAGGCTGACTGAATTCACGATTTTTTAGCAGCCATACCGCCGGCAAATAGGTCGCTCCGTGGATGAGGGCGAAGATAACAGATTGCAGGTTTGCGCTTTTTTGGGACTGTTCCATTTGTCAGTTGTTTTAATCTTTTCAAAGATAAGTAAACATTTCAAAATGTCATGTATTGTTGACAAAAAGTCTTTAATGCTTGCAGGTTTGTATAGGGCGGTCCGGATTATCGCCAAAAGGCGAATGCATTGCCTTCTAAGGAGAAAAAGGAGGGTGGGTACTTTTATTTGACAGGAGCACGGAGCTGAGGTTTCGTTAAAAACATTAAAATCATCGTATTATAAGTTATGCAAAACAGACGCGAATTTTTAAAGATAGCAGCAGCAGGCTCGGCAGGGATGACCATCGGTGGTTCCGCTTTCGGGTTCAGTGCCAAAAGTTATAACCGTATCATAGGCGCCAACGAACTCATACGCATTGCCACCATTGGTGTTAATAGCCGTGGGAAAAGCATGGGCGCGACGATTGCTGGCCAGAAGAATGCAGAGGTAGGTACTATTTGCGATGTGGATGAACGTGCGATTCCCAAAGCGATCAAAGCAGTAATGGATGCCAAGCAGGTACAAACCCCAAAATCCGAAAAAGATTGCCGCAAAGTGCTGGAAGACAAATCCATCGATGCGATCTACATTGCAACACCCGATCACTGGCACGCGCCGCTGACGATCATGGGCTGCCAGGCAGGAAAGCATGTGTATGTAGAGAAACCTTTGAGCCACAACCCAAGAGAGGGAGAATTGGCGGTAGAAGCTGCGCGCAAATACAAGCGGGTGGTGCAAATGGGCGCGCAACGCCGTTCGGCACCGATCCTGACGGAAGGGATCAATGAATTGCACAAAGGGATTATTGGCCGCGTTTATCTTGCCAAAACCTGGTACACCAACAAACGCAAAGCCACATTTTTGAAACCGGGCACGGTACCATCCTGGCTGGACTATGAACTATGGCAGGGGCCTGCACCCAGAATGCCTTACAAAGAGGGACTTATCCACTACGACTGGCACTGGTTCTGGCACTGGGGAACTGGCGAGGCGTTGAACAATGGCACGCACGAGGTGGATGTGGCCCGCTGGGGACTTGGCGTGGATTTTCCGACGCGTGTAAGCTCCATTGGTGGCAGATATGAGTTTAAAGACGACTGGGAAACGCCTGATACGCAAATCGTTGCAATGGATTTTCCAAATCGTGTATCGCTGGTATGGGAATCGAGAAGCTCGAATGGACGTAAAATTGAAGGTCAGGACAGAGGTATTATTTTCTACGGCGAAAACGGAAGCCTGGATACCGGCGGCGACGAATATACCGTGTACGACCTGGACGGAAAGCTGGTAAAGGAGGTGAAATCTCAGGAAAAAGCAGACGTACAGGGACGCAACACGGCCAGCCCTAGCCTGGGTATGGACAGCCTGCACGTAGCCGATTTCCTGGATGCGATCAAAAGCAACCGCCGGCCAAACTGTGATGTGGAACTGGGGTATAAAAGTGTACTATCCATGCAACTGGGCAATATCGCCTGGCGTGTAGGCCGGGACCTGAAAATCGATCCGCAAAACGGTCACATCATTGGAGACAAGGACGCGCAGAAATTGTGGTCGAGGGAATATGAAAACGGTTGGAAGCCAACTGTTTAATGTGCTTAACAGGCTAAACTGCCCATTCTGTCGGAGTCTTGCCGAATTTTCTTTTGAAAGAATGAGAAAAATGCGAGAGGCTCTCAAATCCCAGATCGAGGTAAATGGCTGATGGTTTCTTGTTCTTGGTTTCGATCAGGTGCCGGGCTTCTACCAGCCTCCTTTCTTGTAGCCAATGCCGGGGCGCCATACCGAATGTCTTCTGGAAATCCCGTTTGAATCCCGCCAGGCTCCTGCCAGTTAGGTGAGCAAACTTTTCAATCGGAATATTATAGTGATAATTGTGAAGCATGAATTTTTCCAAATCCATTTTATAGGGCTCCGAAAAATCAAATAGGAATTCCTGCAGTTCGGGTTTCGTGTGAAGGAGCAGGTGAACTGCTTCCTTTACTTTGAGTATGCCCATCGAATTTGTTATCTGTTCTTCCGGGTGACGGACATAGGGAATGATCGACTGGAAAAAAGCCTGAAGAAAATCGTTGCCGGGGATAAGGATGTTGCGTGGACCTGTGTACCGTTTTCCTGTCTCAATTTGCTCTTCCAATGCGATCTGCCTGAGCAGGTCTTCCTGCAGGCTTATCACAATGGTTTGATAATACTCTTCTTCCAAAGGGATTTTGGTGAGCTCTCCCAACTGATTTTTTTGTATCAGCAACATCTGACCGCTGCCCATCGAGATTTTTTCAGTGGCCGTTGCAAAAGAAAACTGCCCTGAAACCTGCAACACCAGTTTATGGTGTTCGAGAAATGCTACTTTCTCCTTTCTAATAGTTGAGTAATAGGAGAAGAAAAGGAGCCCGGGGATGATTTCAGTTGGATTTGTCACCTTGTAAAGATATAAAATGCGGGGTTTAAATGTAGCCCCGCACTAGTTTAACTTGTTATCGCTGCAGGTAAGTGCCGCCCAGTATTGCGCCAGGCGCAAACTGTGTTTGGAGCGCATTCATTTCATCAGCAGTAAATTCGATCGCCATGGCCTCTATGTTTTCAGGAAGCCTCGATCTCCGGCTCATGCTTACCAATGGCATAATATGCTCGCCTTGTGCATTCACCCAGGCGATTGCCAGCTGTGTCGGCGTATATCCTTTTTCTTCGGCCATTTGCTTTAACACTTCTACTTTTTCGAGGTTTTTGACCAAGTTATCGCCTTTGAAACGCGAAAAATGATTGCGATGGTCGCTTGCCGGAAGGGGCGCTTTGGTCTCACCGGTGAGCAATCCTTCGGCGGTATTGGCAAATGCCACAACTCCGACGCCGAGTTCTTTTGCTGTGGGAAGCAGGTCACTCTCAATCTGGCGATCGGCCAATGAGTAGGCTATCTCTAATGCCGATACCGGATGTATGCTGTTGGCCTTGCGCAGCTGGTCCGCCGTAATTTCAGACACACCCAGGTAACGCACCTTGCCTTCCTTAATGAGGTCCGCGACAGTTCCGATCACGTCTTCCATTGGAACACTATCATCGAGTCTGCATGGTTGATAAAGGTCAATTGTCTCTATGCCCAGGCGGGTTAGCGAATAGTTAACAAAGTTTTTAATTGCTACGGGGCGCAGGTCCAGCCCAAGCCATTGACCATTGTAAAAAATTGCCCCGAATTTGACGCTTATAAATGCGTCGTCTCTACGGCCTTTGATGGCCTTGCCTACCAGTAGTTCGTTGTGGCCGGCACCGTAAAAATCCCCGGTATTCAAAAAGTTGATGCCGTTGTCCAACGCCATTTGAATAGTCGATATGCTTTCGCTTTCATCATTGGTTGGGCCTCCCCATACGGAAGACATTCGCATGCAGCCTAAGCCAAGTTTAGAAACAAGCCGGCCATTTTTGCCGAGGTTTATTTTTGCTATCGTTGTCATCGCTATTTTTTTGTGAATTAACGATACAAAGATGGGGGCTGCCCTCCGTTGCCTATTTTCGCCCACGGCTCAAATAACTTGCTTGTATGGATCACTCCGGCGAGCCATTCATCGTAGCGTCTCGATAACCTCTGCTTTTACCCAAAAAATATCACCGTCCCTGGAAAAAAAGAGGTATTTGCCGTCGCTGGTTACAAACGGACAGAATTCGTAACCGCCGGTATTGATGATACTGCCCATATTTTTTGCTTTTTGCCACTCACCGGTTTTGCTTTTGAAGCTGATGTATAAATCACCAGCCCCTAACCCCTCGGGGCGCTCGGCGCAGAAGATGACATATTGCTCATCAGGTGATACAAATACGTCGGCCTCGTAATTTTCCGTGTTGACATTACCTGACAATTTCCTGAAAGCCTGAAATTTGCCTTTGGAATACGCGGACGATCGGATATCATAGTTCTTGTCGGTAGCGGCGCTGGTACCTCCATTCGATGAAAAATACATGGTACCATTTTTCGTAAACGACATATAGTACTCGTTCTTTTCTGAATTGATGGCTGGCCCGGCGTTAATCGGGACGTCGGACCAGCCATCTTGCTTCCGTTCGATATACCAGATGTCAAAGTCTTTTTTCTGACCTTGCCCATTGGCCGACCGGTCCGAAATAAAATACAACCGCTTTCCATCGGGCGACAGGAAGGGGTCATTATATTCATATTTTTCGCTGGCAATGATGATTTTTGGCGCAGTCCAGGCATTTTTTTCAAACCGTATGCACCGAATCTGCGGTTTGCTATTGATGATGACGGCGTAGTAGAATTCCTTACCATCATTCGAAAATACCGAACCGTATTCATAGTGATCTTTTAGGGACACCCGATCCGGGGCGAACACCTTGGGTGTCATACCGGGCCGGCTCTGGTTCAAATACATGGACGCTGCCGGTATCGCGGTTTGCGCAAATAACGAACCAGTAGCAATAACCATCAGGGCAAATACAGCTCGTAAACGATTCATAACAGGTAATGGATTACGTGAAAGTATCAGAGTTCAGAATAAGATACCAATATATAAGTAATTGTAATCTAGCACATATACTTGCGGTTTTGGCTACACATTTAACAATCATGGATACATTTCTCTAAAAGTCCTGAGCGAGTTTTGCAAATCAAAATTTTAACATGATATGGAAAACGGAATCAAAGGAAAAGTAGTAGTCATTACGGGAGCCAGCAGCGGTATGGGACAAGCTATGGCGGAACTACTTGCGCAACGTGGCGCAAAGGTTGTGCTGGGAGCGCGCAGGACGGATTTGCTCGCCGCCATTTCAGAACGCATAAAACAAAATGGCGGAGAGGCGGTTTACTTGAAAATGGATGTTACCAATAGGGAAGAGGTTGCCAAACTTGCGGAGTTGGCTGTGACTGAATTTGGCAGGTTGGATGTAATGATCAACAATGCCGGCATCAGCCAACTTCACCGCATGGAAGAACTGGATGTAGCGGGTTGGGAACAAATGATAGATGTTAACCTCAAAGGCGTTCTTTACGGAGTAGCGGCTGCGTTGCCCATTTTCAAAACGCAGGGATCAGGGCACATTATTAATATTATATCAACTGCCGGGATCAAAATTGTTCCGTCAATGGGTGTTTATGCAGGCACAAAAAATGCAGTACGAACGATCAGCGAAGCATTGAGGCAGGAGTCTGGGGGACGCTGGCGTGTTACGGGCATCTCGCCGGGCCTTGTTGACACAGAATTCGTCAGTAATATCAAAAACGATGATATGAGAAAGGCGATCCAACAGAAAGCGGACGAGATCGCTATCCCGGCGGATGCGATTGCCCGAGCCGTAGCCTACGCGATTGAACAGCCTGACAATGTGGATGTAGGAGATATTGTTATCCGGCCAACAGCTCAGGATTAATTGAATAATAATATAGCTTCGCGAGTAGCAAAGAAATGTGGCCGATATGATGACTGAACCTGTGTTTTTTGAGACAATTTCCGAGTTAATGCAGCGGTTGGACCTACCCAAGCCATTGCATCCGCATATCGCTTTGGTTAACTATGATCAGGTCAGGCCAAATTTGAAAGATGCCGGACGCCGGTATTTGCTCCGTTTTTACAAAGTAGCATTCAAAACAAGTTTCGTCGGCAAAGCAAAATATGGGCCGGGTACTTATGACTTTAAGGAAGGCGGACTGGCTTTCGTTGGCCCGAACCAGATGGTCGAGCTATCCGCCGATGAAGAGCAGCATGAAGGGTACGCATTGTTTTTTCATCCCGATTTACTCTTCCGGTACCCGCTGGCGAAAAGTATTCATCAGTATGGTTTTTTCTCTTACCGGGTGTCCGAAGCATTGTTTCTTTCTGAAAAAGAAAAACAAATAATCGGCTTTCTTTTTGAATCCATTGACATTGAGCTGAAAAATAACATTGATAGTTTCAGTCAAAGCGTGCTCGTATCGCAGATTGAATTGCTGCTTAATCATTGCAATCGTTTTTATAACCGCCAGTTTCTGACAAGGAATGTCGTTCATCATGATGTAATTGATCAGGTGAACGCATATTTGACCGATCGGTTTAAAAAGGAACAGGCGTTGATCAGCGGATTACCGACCACACAGGAAATTGCGGATCAATTAGAATTGTCCCAGCGTTATTTGTCGGATATGCTTAAATCTTTGACAGGCCAGACAACCCAGCAACATATTCATCTTTGGATCATTGAAAAATCAAAAGAAATGTTGGGCAGCAATGCATTAACCACGGCAGAGGTTGCTTACAATCTCGGCTTCGAGCACCCGCAATCATTCAATAAGTTATTTAAGCAAAAAACAGGATTGTCGCCTGCTGCATTCCGACTGGGGCTTCGTGCTGGGTAAACAAAATTCCTGGGATGCCGGATGCATTCATTACGGTTTTAGGAGGTAAATATTTCCAGTTTAGGCATCGACTTCACGTGTAGAAGATGCTCGAAGATAAAATACAAAAAAATATTAGAATATTAGCTTTTTCTTAAAAAAAATACTAGTTTTATATTAACCAATTTATCGCTGTATCTATTAGGAGAAGGGGGTTAATTATGGGAAAAGTCAGAAACATTCTCGAAACAAAAAAGACAGGTCCGGTATCGATTTGCCCGGATAACACTGTTTTTGAAGCTCTGGAACTGATGGCTGAAAAAAACATCGGCGCGCTCCTCGTAATGGAGCACCAGAGGGTCGTTGGAATCTTCACGGAAAGAGATTACGCACGTAAAGTTATCCTGAGAGGAAAGGCCTCCAAAGAACTAAGGGTCAGGGAAATCATGACGATGAATCCCCTGACGGTATCATCTGATACTACCATCGAAGATTGTATGTCCTTTATGACGGACAAATTTATCAGGCACCTGCCGGTTATCGACGACGAACAACTCATGGGCATCATCTCGATTGGTGATGTTGTGAAGTACATCATCGAAGATCAAGAGTACATCATCGGGAACCTGAAACATTATATCACGGGCATTTAAACAGCTTCGACACCCCGGATTTTCATTTTCGCATCACGTTATTTTAAGAAAAGACAGTTTTTTTCTGTTATCGTTTTCTAACATCGAATTGCTTATGGAGGGTTTAAATGCGTCTGGTACGCCAGGATGGCCGTTTGTGGTCTATACTTTACTGGTTTTTGCATTATTAACACTGATCATTTCGCTTTCTTACTTTTTAGGACAACGTCATCAGGGCGGGGCTTCGGACCAGCCGTATGAATCGGGCATTCTTGAAACCGGTTCTGCGAGGCTGCGGTTCTCGGCACAGTTTTATCTTGTGGCCATGATGTTCGTCATTTTTGACATTGAAGTGGTATTTATTGTGCTGTGGGCTTTGGCTTTCCATGAACTTGGATGGCCGGGTTACCTCAGCATTTGTGTTTTTATAGGGCTGTTATTTGCTGTTCTGATTTATGAATGGAGTATAGGCGCGCTGAATTTTGGTCCCGACGGAAAAAAAATCCTGAAAGCATATCGTAAATTACCCTTTAAAGATCCTGCAATATGAAATGGTGGCTTAGCAAACCGTCCGAGCCTGCCGTCACCACGCAGGGAACTAGTTCATTCGAAGAGTCAGTAGCGCAAAGCATTATGCTTACGACCGTTCAGGATTTGCTCGCATGGGGCCGTAAAAACTCCATGTGGCCTTTCCACTTCGGTCTTTCCTGTTGCTTTGTGGAAATGGCCACCAGCCTTACCAGCAAATATGATGTGGCACGTTTTGGTGCGGAGGTTATCAGGGGAACTCCCCGCGAGGCCGACGTCATGGTGATCGCCGGGACTGTTTTTGTGAAAATGGCCCCGATCATTAAAAGGCTTCACGATCAGATGATGGAGCCTAAGTGGGTGATTTCCATGGGCTCTTGTGCCAATTCCGGAGGTATGTATGACATTTACAGCGTGGTGCAGGGCGTGGATAAATTCCTCCCCGTGGACGTGTATGTCCCCGGTTGCCCACCGCGGCCGGATGCTTTTATGCAAGGACTAATGCTCCTGGCCGACTCGGTTGGAAAGGAACAGCGGCCATTGAGCTGGGCTATTGGTCCCCAGGGCGTCATCAGGCCCGAAAAGCCGGTGATGCGCGTTGAAAAAAGAGAAGAAAGAGCGAAAATCATAGATTTCCGTACGCCTGACAATGTTTGATAGCAAGGATATCGATTCAAGCCTGGAAGATGAACTGCTTGCTGAGTTTGGCGAAGCAACTTTCAAAAAGCGTACCTCAGTGGATGAGGTCACCACCTTATGGGTTAAAAAAGAGGAGATTGTAGCGGTGCTGACGCATCTCAAAACGAAGATCCGCAGCCCGTTCAATATGCTCTATGACCTCAGCGCCATTGACGAGCGCAACCGGGCCAAAGTGGGGATGAACGGTTCTGTTCCTCCCGATTTTACGGTTGTGTATCATTTACTATCCTTCGGGCGCAACCGATTTATCCGGCTGAAAGTAGCATTGCACGGAGAATACCCTTCCATAGCCTCGATTTCGTCTCTTTGGAAAAATGCCAATTGGTATGAAAGAGAAGTATTCGATATGTTCGGTATCCGGTTTGAAGGGCATCCGAACCTGCGTCGTATACTCATGCCGTTAACTTGGAATGGTCACCCGCTGAGAAAAGAACATCCGGCGAGAGCAACTGAAATGGGACCGTTCCGGCTTTGGGATGAAAAGCAGGCAATGGAGCAGGAAGCTTTGCAGTTTAACCCGGAAGACTGGGGTTTGAAAAGGCACAGCGCTGATGCAGATTTCATGTTCCTGAATCTTGGGCCGCAGCATCCGGGTACACATGGGGTACTTCGGATCATTCTTCAGTTGGATGGCGAAGATATTGTTGACGCAGTCCCGGACATTGGTTTCCATCACCGCGGAGCCGAAAAAATGGGCGAAAGACAGTCCTGGCACACCTATATACCCTATACCGACCGGGTTGACTACCTGGGCGGCGTGATGAATAACCTTGCCTATCTGCTGGCCGTTGAAAAGCTGGCAGGTATCCAGGTTCCCCCACGGGTAGAGGTGATACGCGTGATGTTGTGTGAATTTTTTCGCATTGCCAGCCATTTGGTCTGGTATGGCACTTTTGCACAAGATCTCGGACAGCTTTCGCCAGTATTCTATATGTTTACCGACCGTGAGAAAATCTTTGACATTGTAGAAGCGATCTGTGGCGCAAGGATGCATCCCAACTGGTTCCGCATTGGAGGCGTAGCCCAGGATTTGCCTGTGGGGTGGGATAAACTGGTGCGCGATTTTGTCGCTTATTTCCCGAAACAGCTGCGTGAATATGACCAGATGGTGATGCGTAACAGCATTTTTCGCGGCCGTACGGTCGGTATTGGTATTTACACATTGGAAGAAGCCATTGAGTGGGGGGTAACCGGTCCGGGCCTGAGAGCCTGCGGATATGAATGGGATTTTAGAAAAAAACAACCCTACTCGGGTTACGAAAATTTCGATTTTGACATTCCCACGGCTAAAAATGGGGATTGTTACGACCGCGCGGTGATCCGGGTGGAGGAAATGCGGCAGAGCCTGCGCATTATCGAACAATGCCTTCAAAATATGCCCGAAGGTTCTTATAAGTCGGATCATCCCCTCACCACCCCGCCATTGAAGAAAAATACCATGCAGGACATTGAAACGCTCATCACCCACTTTCTGAATGTGAGCTGGGGGCCGGTGATACCGCCGGGAGAAGCGATGAGCTGCATTGAAGCCACCAAAGGGGCGAACAGCTATTACCTGACCAGTGACGGAAGCACTTCGGCCTACCGGGTGAGGATCCGTACCCCGTCGTTTCCCCATATGCAGATGCTGCCGTATATCAGTAAGGGTTACACAGTCGCCGACCTGTTGTCGATCCTGGGAAGCATTGATTATGTTCTGGCAGATATTGACAGATAACCATGAAAAGATCCGATCATGACCACCCTGGAAACACTCACAGCCGAAGAAATTACTGAAATTGACCACGAGATCGCGCTGGTACCTTTCCGCAAGGCAGCGGCTATCGAGGCATTGAAGATCGTGCAGCAACATCGCGGATGGGTCTCGGATGAGAGCCTGCGCGCCATTGCGGGACATTTGGAAATTTCACCGGACGAGCTTGATAGCGTGGCGACATTCTATAACCTTGTTTTTAGGCAACCCGTCGGCAGGAATGTTATCCTGCTGTGTGACAGTATCAGTTGCTATGTGATGGGTTATGAAAAAATTTATGGCTATCTCCGTGACAGGCTGCACATTGGTTTCGGTGAAACCACGCCTGACGGCCGTTTTACGCTCCTGCCCAACGCCTGCCTGGGAACCTGCGACCGTGCCCCCGCACTGATGATTAACAATGAACTATTCAGGGACCTGACCGAGGCCAGGCTCGATGAAATTTTGGACGGATACCACTGACAACATGGAAACACCGCTAACCCGACATATCAGCTTTGACCGCCCGCCTTATAATCTCAGCGATTATGAGAAGACGGGTGGATACCAGGCTTTGCGGAAAGCGCTCACAGCCATGGGGCCGGCGGATATTACCAAAACAGTGCAGGAATCGGACCTGAAGGGCAGGGGAGGCGCGGGTTTTAACACCGGGATGAAATGGAGCTTTGTGCCCATGACGGGCGATCATCCCATTAAGTATCTGATCTGCAATGCAGATGAAATGGAGCCTGGGACTTTCAAAGACAGAATGCTGATGGAGGGCAACCCGCACCAGCTGATAGAAGGTATGATCATTTCCGCATTCGCCATTCAGGCCAATATATCCTACATCTTTTTACGCTGGGCTTACAAAAAAGCAGCCAGGCTGCTCCGGCATGCGATCGATGAGGCGTATGCGGCAGGCTATCTCGGAAAGAACATATTGGGTACGGGTTACAACCTTGAAATGTACCTGCATACAGGTGTAGGCCGCTATATCTGTGGTGAAGAAACCGCGCTGCTCAATGCATTGGAAGGAAAAAGGGCAACGCCCCGGACCAAGCCTCCCTTTCCGCAAATAAGTGGCCTGTTTGGCAAGCCTACCATTGTCAATAATGTGGAAACGTTCTGCAATATCCCGCATATCATTAACAATGGCCCGGACTGGTTCAAAAGCTTGGGTGGCGGAAGCGACGCGGGAACGAAGATCTATGGCATCAGCGGGCGGGTCAAAAGACCGGGTCTCTGGGAATTACCGATGGGCGTTACGATGCGTGAGCTGATCGAGGTACATGCCGGAGGAATGGCCAATGGATATGGGTTCCGGGGTGCTTTGCCAGGAGGTGCGTCCACCGATTTTTTGGTGAAGGAGCACCTGGATGTGAAGCTGGATTTTAAGTCGGTAGCTGCGGCGGGAAGCAGGCTGGGGACTGGTACGATGATCATTCTGGACGACCATACCTGCCCGGTAGGCTTCGTGCATAACCTCGAACATTTCTTTGCGCAGGAGTCGTGCGGCTGGTGTACGCCCTGCCGGGAAGGGCTACCCTGGACGGAGAAAATACTGCTTTCCATCGAACGCGGAGAGGGAAGATTGGAAGACTTGCAGCTGCTCGACATGCACACACGCTTTCTCGGACCAGGCAATACCTTTTGCGCGCTGGCACCTGGCGCGATGGAACCATTGCAAAGTGCGCTGAAATATTTCAGAGAGGATTTTGAAAAGCACATTAACCAAAAAAAATGCCCCTGGCGGTAAATCATTATGGCACTTATTTATATTGATAAAAAGCCTTATGAGGTAAAACAGGGCAAAAACCTGCTCGAAACATGCCTCACGCTGGGTCTTAACCTGCCGTATTTTTGCTGGCATCCCGCCATGGGTTCCGTTGGGGCCTGCCGCCAATGTGCCGTCAAGCTTTTTAAAGACGAAAACGATACCAGCGGACGGTTGGTGATGGCTTGCATGGAAGGCATTCGTGACAATATGTATGTGTCGGTGGATGATCCCGTTGCCAAGGATTTTCGCTCACAGAATGTGGAATGGCTCATGACCAATCACCCTCACGATTGCGCCGTGTGCGATGAGGGCGGCTCCTGCCACTTGCAGGATATGACGGTGATGACCGGGCATGCTTACCGCCGTTTCAAATTTCCCAAACGTACTTACAAAAATCAGTACCTGGGGCCATTTATTAATCATGAAATGAACCGCTGCATTCAGTGTTATCGCTGTGTGCGGTTTTACAAAGATTATGCTGGCGGAAAGGACCTGGATGTTTTTGCTGCCCACGATCACGTTTACTTTGGAAGGGAAAGCGACGGTGTACTCGAAAACGAATTCAGCGGTAACCTTGCCGAGATATGTCCAACCGGGGTTTTTACCGATAAAACCCTGAAAGAACATTACACCCGTAAATGGGACATGACCATGGCGCCCTCCATTTGCCAGCATTGCAGTTTGGGCTGCAATATCATTGCCGGCGAGCGGTATGGCGAACTGCGGCAGATCACGAGCCGGTTCAATAGTGAAGTGAACGGGTACTTTATATGTGACCGGGGCCGGTTTGGCTACGAGTTTGTTAATAATGTTACCAGAGTACAGCGACCTATAGTCCGGGGCGAAATGGCCGACGTAGGCGACAAACAGAATTTATTCAATAGCCTGGCGGCAGTTTTGCTCGGCGGGAAAATGATTGGGATAGGTTCGCCGAGGGCTTCGCTGGAAGCAAACTTTGCATTGCGCCAACTGGTTGGAAAACAGCATTTTTACCAGGGTATCCCCGAAAATGAGACCCGCCTGACCCATACCGTACTCGAAGTTTTGAACTGCGGACGGGTACACACACCATCACTGAAAGAAATAGAGCAGGCCGACGTGGTACTGGTCCTGGGGGAAGATCCGACCAATTCCGCTCCGAGGCTTGCGCTGGCATTACGGCAGGCGGTGAGGCAAAAACCATTGGAAGATGCGGCATCGATCAACATTCCTACCTGGCACGATGCTGCATTGCGTGAGCTGATCCAGGATAAAAAAGGAGAGCTTTTTATTGCTTATCCTATTGAAACCAAACTCGACGAGGTTGCAACTGAGACCTTTCATGTGGCACCGGATGACATTGCCCGCTTCGGTTTTGCTATTGCCGATTATCTGAACAACACTGCCCCCATACCCAAAGGGATGAATGATCAGACTCTGGAAATAGCGAAACATGTCGCGGATATTTTGGAAAAAGCCGAAAGACCGCTGATCGTTTCGGGCACCACGCTTTTCAATGAAGATATCATCAAAGCCGCTTATAACATTGCACTGGCATTGGAAATGGAGCATAAGAAAGCGGGCTTGTGTTTTGTAGTGCCCGAATGTAATTCAGCGGGACTGGGTATGATGCAGGCTCCCTCCCTGACCCGGGCCATGGAAAATGAGGTAGCTGATACGGTCATTATCCTCGAAAACGATTTGTACCGAAGGAGTCCAAAGCAAGATGTTGATCATTTTCTAAGTGAATTTAAAAACATCATCGTCCTCGATCACCTTCATAATGAAACAACAGGCAAGGCGACCATACTGATCCCTGCGGCTACTTTTGCGGAAGGCGAGGGTACGCTGATCAATAATGAAGGACGGGCACAACGATTTTTTCAGGTTTTTATGCCCAAAAATCAAAACATCAGGGAAAGCTGGCGCTGGCTGGATGAATTCAGGCAGTTTCGGAATGGTACCAAGCCGGAAGATCTCAATGAGCTTGACAACCTGATGGAGGAACTGGTTACCGCTATGCCGCAGTTCAGCGGGGTCGAAACCGTAGCGCCTCCTTCCGATTTCCGCATTAACGGTCAGCGCATACCCCGGGAGCCGCACCGGTTCAGCGGCCGTACTTCCATGCTTGCGAATGTGGCCGTTAGTGAGCCCAAGCCGCCCGAAGACACCGATTCGCCATTTTCTTTTACCATGGAAGGCTACCGCGGTATTCCTCCTGCGCCGTTGATCCCTTTTTACTGGTCACCGGGCTGGAATTCGGTTCAATCCATTAATAAGTACCAGATAGAAGTAGGTGGCCCGTTGCATGGCGGCGATCCGGGTGTTCGGCTGTTTAGGGAAGGGCTGGTTTCGAAGGCCGGTTTTCAGGACAATATCCCCACCGCTTTTAAGCCGCACAAAGGAGAGACAGTCATTGTATCGTTACCGCATATTTTTGGCTCCGACGAACTGAGCGTGTATTCACCTTCGATCACCAGCCGTTCGGCCAAGCCATACATTATGCTGGGCCGTACCGATGCGGAGCGTTTGAATGTGGGCGAAGGAGAAATTTTACATGTGCAGATCGGTGGTCAGGGTTATGACTTGCCGGTCGTCAGAAAAGATGCATTGCCTGAGGGATTGGCCGCGATGCCTTATAACCTTCCTTCCATGCATGGTATTATCTGGCCTGCCAAAGGGATTTTAACCAAAACGATATCATGAATGAGGTATTCCGCTATCTACTGATGATCGTCGTCATGCTCTTCACGCTGACTACCATCGCTGCCTGGCTCATCTGGCTGGAACGTCGCATGCTCGCATTGTGGCAGGACCGCTACGGACCTAACCGCGCGGGACCATTCGGGTTGCTGATTGTCGCGGCGGACACGATCAAGCTGTTCTTTAAGGAAGACTGGATACCTCCGTTTGCTGAGAAAACTATTTTTGTCATTGCGCCGACGATCGTTGCCGCCGCCGTGCTGCTGAGCTTTGTGATTATTCCTTTCGCTCCCGGCATCCTGGTTGCCGATTTGAATGTAGGACTGCTCTTTTTTCTGGCTATGTCGTCGCTAGGTGTGTACAGCATTGTGCTGGGCGGGTGGGCTTCCAATAACAAATATTCATTGCTGGGTGCCTTGCGTGGCGCATCCCAGATGATCAGTTACGAAGTTTTTATGGGTCTTTCTCTGATGGGTGTGGTGATGCTTTCGGGTTCATTCCGGCTGACGGACATTGTAATGGCGCAAAAAGACCTTTGGTTTGTCGTGACGCAACCGGTTGGTTTTGTGCTGTTCCTGATCGCCGGAATTGCCGAAACGCACCGGTTACCCTTCGATATACCCGAAGCTGAAAGCGAGCTGGTGGCAGGGTTTCACTCCGAATATTCCGGTATGAAATTTGGAATGTTCTTCATTGGTGAATACCTGGGCATTACGCTGGTATCGGCCATGGTGGTTACTATCTTTTTTGGCGGCTGGCTGGGCCCATTCCTGCCGCCGATTGTTTGGTTTGCATTGAAAACTTTTGTCTTCATCGTGCTTTTCATACTCCTGCGGGCATCGCTTCCCAGGCCGAGGTATGATCAGTTAATGGAATATGGCTGGAAAATCATCCTGCCTATCGCGCTTCTGAATTTGTTAATAACCGGTGCTTTTGCATTACTGAAAGGCTAACATTATCTAACCCGCAGCATCATGATCAGTTTAATAAGAACAATGTGGTTGACTTTTCTGCATATGTTCAGAAAACGGGAGACCATTCAATACCCCGAAGAAAAAGTGGTGCTGCACCCTCGCTGGCGGGGACGGATTGTGCTCACCCGCGACCCCGATATGGGCGAGCGTTGCGTAGGCTGTTACCTGTGCGCGGCGGCCTGCCCGGTCGACTGCATTTCCCTGCAGGCTACCGAGGATGAGAATGGCAGAAGGTACCCTGAGTTTTTCAGGATCAATTTTTCAAGATGCATATTCTGCGGCTACTGTGAAGAGGCCTGCCCAACTTATGCCATACAGCTTATTCCCGACTTTGAAATGGGAGAATATGACCGGCAGAATCTGGTATATGAAAAAGAAGACCTGCTCATCAATAGCGAAGGGAAGTATCCCGGATATAATTATTACAAGGTAGCCGGCCTGGCCGCCGGAGTGAAAGGCAAGGGAGAAGGAGAGAACGAGGAGCCGCCAGTGGATGTACGCAGTTTATTGCCATAGCCCATGGATATCGCTTTTTATATAACCGCAGCAGTCACCGTAATAGCCACGCTTATGGTCATTACCCGGCATAATCCGGTGCATGCCTTGCTGTATCTTAACATCTCTTTGCTGTCGCATTCCATGCTGTTTTATCTACTGGGTGCGCCATTTGCGGCATTGCTTGAAATTATCATTTACGCCGGGGCGATCATGGTGCTTTTCATTTTTGTGATCATGCTTTTAAATCTTGGAAAAGAAACCGAGGAGCAGGAGCGCAAATGGCTGAAACTGAAAGTTTGGGTTGGCCCGTCACTGCTGGCGGCGGTACTGTTTGCCGAGTTTCTTTACTTGGTACTATCGTCGGAAAGTACTGCTTATGATCCGAAAACAGTAAATCCCCGGGAAGTGGCCATGTCATTATTCCAGGTTTACGTGATTGGCGTGGAGCTGGCGGCGATGCTGCTGATGGCGGCGGTGGTAGGAGCGGCGCATATCGGGCGACATAAAAGATTGGTTTTGCACCGGTTTTTGAAAGAAGAAAAAGAAGAACACGAAGAGGCTGTATTATGAAATCATCTGTTTCCATCGAAATGGTAATGCTGCTGGCAGGCCTGCTCTTTACACTGGGTATCGCCGGTGTGATCATCCGGAAGAACATCATTTTCATGCTGCTATCAGTTGAGATTATGCTCAATGCTTCCGGGCTTGCATTTATCGCGGCAGGCTCCCACTGGGGCCAGCCGGACGGACAGGTTATGTTCATTTTTATACTAGCCATGGCGGCCGCCGAAGTTTCCATCGGGCTGGCTTTGATATTGCAGATCTATCACCAGCACAAATCACTGGATATCGATAAGTTGAAAGAAATGAACGGTTAGGTCATTTAAATAAAATGAATGCGTATGGATAACCAGTTATGGCTTATACCCGCCCTGCCCCTCGCCGGCTTTCTGATCCTTGCGTTCGGGGGAAGCTTTTTGTCCAAAAAACTGATTGCCGCAACTGGCGCGGGCAGCATATGCCTTTCAGCATTAATTACCTTCGTGATCGGAATGGGCCTGCTTTCGTCAGAGACCGGTTTTTATTCCCAAACACTATGGACCTGGATAGATGTGGCCGGGTTCAATGCTAAGATTACGCTGACGATGGATGCCCTGTCGCTGGTTTTTGTTTTTGTGATCACATTCATTGGCGCACTGATACACATTTACTCCGCCGGTTTTATGGAGGGCGATAAGGATTATTCGCGGTTCTTCGCCTGTATGAATTTGTTTGTATTCTCCATGCTAGTGCTGGTACTGGCCGATAACCTGTTGCTGATGTACCTGGGCTGGGAAGGGGTGGGGCTGTGCAGTTATCTGCTGATCGGGTTTTGGTATGAAAATCCGGCCAATGGTTATGCGGCGCGTAAAGCATTCACCATCACCAGAATAGGGGATACGGCGATGGCCATCGGCCTTTTTATGGTCTTTTACCAATCGGGAACATTGGTAATTTCTGACATTACGGCCCGGGCACCGGAATTATGGCAGCAAAATAATACCACAGTCACTCTTATCGCATTGCTGCTCCTGGCTGGCGGTGTAGGAAAGTCGGCGCAACTTCCGTTACAGACCTGGCTGCCCGACGCTATGGCCGGACCTTCGCCGGTGAGTGCGCTCATACATGCGGCCACGATGGTTACTGCAGGTGTGTACCTGATCGCGAGAATGCACATTGTTTTTGAGCTTTCAGTAATTGCCCAAACGGTTGTAGCGATCATTGGTGCCGCTACTTTGCTGATCGCAGGCTTCACTGCGCTCACACAATACGATATCAAACGGGTACTGGCCTACTCGACCATGAGCCAGATCGGCTATATGTTTCTCGCACTGGGCGTGGGCGCATGGACGGCGGCGGTATTCCATTTTATGGTCCATGCTTTTTTCAAAGCATTACTCTTCCTGGCAGCGGGAGCGATCATTGAATCCCTTCATCATGAGCACAATATGTTTCGAATGGGTGGGTTGAAAGATAAAATGCCCGTTGTTTTCTGGACTTTCCTGATCGGCGCGGCGTCACTGGCGGCGGTACCGCTCATCAGTTCAGGTTTTTACAGTAAAGACCAGATCCTCTGGTACGCCTGGGGAGCGGAAGGAGGCAGCCCGTTGCTATGGGCGGTTGCGCTGCTGGGGGCATTGCTCACCGCTGCTTACACCACCCGGATGATGATCCTGACATTCTGGGGCGAATCCAAAACGCAGATAGGGCATCACCCCGGTAAGCGTATGACCATTCCGCTGATTGTCCTGGCTTTTTTCTCAGTAATCGTCGGGTTTATCGAGCTGCCACACAATTTCGGTCATTTCGCACTTTTTTCAGATTTGATGCATCGGGTTTTGCCTGAAACGATTTTGCGTGCGGATGTAAGTTCTGAATGGATGTTTCAGCTCTTGGCAGCTCTTGCTACTTTCAGCGGCATCTTCCTCGGGTACTTTTATTATGGTCAACAGCCGCGACGCATTGAAAATTTACGACAGAATGAAATGCTGGTTGGTTTGCACAGGTTCTGGTTTTCCGGCTGGGCGTTTGATCAGTTATATAATGTCTTGTTGGTCAGGCCTTTCGTTTTTGTAGCCAGGATCAATAAGGCTGATTTTGTCGACAGACTTTATACCGGCATTGTTTCAGTAACGGACGGACTTTACAGGTTGCTTTCCCGGACACAGTCGGGCTCGCTTCGGTGGTATATCATGGGCATGGTAATCGGTGCAATTGTCATATTAGGTATTCAGATGATGTTATGATGCTGGTTTTACTGATCGTGATTTTAATGACAGGAGGTGTGATTGCGCTTCTTGCCGGTAAATGGAACAAAAGCTTTCCACGCTGGATTGCATTGGTTTCCTGTCTCGTCGGACTGATGGTACTGGTGCTTTTCTGGCTGGACCAACACGACGTCCTGCATGTCAATAGCGACGAAAACTGGCTTGTGCAGTATCAAATGACCTGGATCCCTACATTTGGCATTACTTTTCACCTGGCCGTCGATGGGCTGAGCCTGTTATTGCTGATACTGACATTCTTCATTGGAATCCTGGCCGTGTTGTGTTCATGGGAGGAAATCAAGACGAGAACAGGTTTCTATTATTTCAACCTGCTTTGGATACTGGCCGGGGTGGCCGGGGTTTTTATGGCAATGGACCTCTTCCTTTTCTATTTTTTCTGGGAAGTAATGCTCATCCCAATGTATTTCCTGATCGGGATTTGGGGAAGCGAAAACAGGGTTTATGCTGCATACAAGTTCTTTATTTTTACACAGGCGAGTGGTTTGCTGATGTTCCTGGCGATCCTGGGGCTTTATTTTATTCATGGCAATAATACGGGCGTTTACACATTCAATTACTTTGAATTGATGGGCACCGTTATTCCCTCGCAGACTGCAATCTGGCTCATGATGGGTTTTATGGTCGCTTTTGCCGTCAAGCTGCCCATTGTTCCATTCCATACCTGGTTGCCCGACGCACACGGCGAAGCGCCCACTGCCGGCAGTCTGATCCTGGCTGGGTTGCTTTTAAAAACGGGTGCATACGGCATGTTGAGGTTTGTCATTCCGCTGTTTCCCGATGTTGCAAGACAAGTAGCCGTTCCGGCCATGGTATTGGGAGTAATAGGAATCATTTATGGCGCAGTGCTGGCCTATTCTCAAACCGATTTGAAAAGACTGGTAGCATTTACGAGTGTCAGCCATATGGGTTTTGTCCTCACCGGTATTTTCGCCTTCAATGAGCTGGCTTTGCAAGGCGTGGTGATGCAGCTGGTAACTCACGCGATCAGCACGGGCGCATTGTTTATCCTGGCGGGCATGATCAAGGAGCGGCTGCATACGAGGGATATGGACCTGATGGGAGGGCTATGGACGCAGATGCCACGACTGGGCACGATCGGAATGGTGTTTGCCATGGCTTCGCTGGGGCTGCCCGGATTGGGGAGTTTCATTGCCGAATTCCTGATTTTGCTGGGCGTATTCCATGCCCATTTCTGGGTAACGGTGATTGCCGCCTCCGGTCTGATCTTTTCGGCGGTGTATTCTTTGCGCATTGTCCAGAAAATATTTCTGGGGCCGGAGAAAGGGACAGGACATGTACCTGATTTTTCATTGAGAGAAATGATCATAATGACCGCGCTTACCGTGTCCATTGTGTGGCTGGGCTTGTACCCGCAGCCTGTGATCAATACTGCTAAGCCGGCCATTGTCAGACTGGTACAGCTGTTGCAACCTGATAGTGACATCAAATACGAGCAATCCCATGTCAGATAACGATTTCCATGCACTAATGCCATTGTTGCTGCTCGCCGGAGCTTCCGTGCTGGTGATGATGCTGATCGTCGCCAGACTTAGCCACCGTATTATTCAGATCGCCAGTCTGATACTATTCATTGTTTCATTTTCCTCCCTCATTTACATCCGGGATTCGCTTCCTTATCATGTTGATCCATTGTTTGTGATCGACGATTTCGGGGCGTTTATGATAGGTCTTATCATTTTTTCAGGGCTGGTCGTCAATGTTCTGTCTTATATTTATTTTGAAGAAAAAGAAGAAGGCCCCAGAGAGTATTATGTGCTGCTTTTCCTGTGTACGCTGGGAGCGTGCGTAATGGCCGTGAGCGAGCATTTTATCTCTCTTTTTCTGGGACTGGAAATTCTTACCGTGGGCTTGTATGCATTGATTGCCTACCTCCGAAAAAGGAACCATAGTATCGAGGCGGGAATCAAATATCTCATCCTGGCTGCATTTTCATCTGCATTTTTGCTTTTCGGCATGGCATTGATTTACCTGCAAACAGGCAGTATGGGTTTTTCTGATATGGCTGATGCGCTGGCTAATGTGAACACCATTCCTCCGTTATTTCTGATCGGGTTAGGTTTGATGTTGGTCGGCATTGGATTCAAACTGGCGGTGGTCCCGTTTCATATGTGGACGGCTGACGTATATCAGGGAGCGCCAGTACCGGTCACGGCGTTTATTGCCACAGCTTCCAAAGGAGGGGTTGTAGCCGTAATGTTGCGGTTTTTTGTAGCTATCGATGGATTCCGGTTCGAAGGGCTGGTGTTTTTGCTGATATGCATTGCGATTGCTTCCATGATCGTTGGTAACCTGTTGGCATTGAGGCAAACAAACATCAAGCGGATCCTGGCCTATTCGTCCATTGCACATCTGGGCTATTTACTGGTGGCATTTATTCCGGGAAGTGCGATGGCCCCGCAGGCGGTAAGCTTTTACCTGCTTGCTTATTTTGCTACAACGCTGGCTGCATTTGGGATCGTAGCCGTTTTGTCCGAAAGAGAATCTGATGCTGAGGAGTTGACCAGGTATAAAGCATTGTTTTGGAAACACCCTGTGCTGGCTTGTATATTAAGTTCTGCATTACTTTCGCTGGCAGGAATTCCGCTCACAGCAGGTTTTACGGGCAAATTCTACATTCTGGCTACCAGCCTTCAAAGCGGTTTCTGGCTATTGGCCATTGTATTGGTCGGTAGCAGCGTCATCGGCCTGCATTACTATTTGCGGGTCATTACGGTCATGTTTTCGGGAATCAATGATCATTTGCCCGAACCCAAGGAGAAGCATCCTCTTTTTTTCGCGATCAGTATCGTTGTCCTTTCCATACTTGCTGTCGTCATTATTTGGCTTGGCGTTTATCCCGACAGGATTATCAGCTTTGTCCAGCAGTTTCGGTTGAGGTAAGAAGTTCGCAAACTAATATTTATCATATTTTTTCTCCGAATAAATATGTAAATTGACGCAATAATCCTCTAATTCAGTGTTGTTATGGAAACTAAGCTCGCACCTCGCAGTGCCTGGTCAACCATTGCCAGGTTACACAGGCTAATGGTTTGCGTACTGCTGTTCAATATTTCAGAAGTCAATGCGCAAATCATTGTCCCTTATAAATCAAGCTGGAAGTATGCTACCGAAAGTGCTACTGCCCCTGCGTCAACCTGGAAAACTTCTGGTTTTAGTGATGCAGCCTGGAAAAGCGGAACTGCTCCTTTTGGTTTCGGCAGCCATTTTTACAATACATTACTTCAAAAAGGGCCCAACAATACGACTCCGCACTATCCCGCATTCTATTTTCGGAAAACGGTGAGCATAGCCAATACAGCGGCCTATAGCAAAGTTCGTTTGCGGGCATACCTGGACGATGGTATAGTGATCTACGTTAATGGCGTGGAGGTAAAACGTAAAAATATGAACGCCAACCCGAATGACCCCTACACTGGAATGGCCGGGGATTCGCTTACCATTGATACATTGCTGAGTACGTCACTTTTTCAAAACGGCAACAACCTCATTGCTGCGGAAGTACACCAAACCGGCCAAACGAGCAGCGACATTCTTTTTGATCTTCAATTGGAGGGGCAAACGCCGTCCCTGTTCCGGTATCCTTACCTGCAGCTCGCTTCTCATGATCGGATGACAGTTCAATGGTATACCAATGTGGCGACAACGGCCACGGTCCGGTACACCACCAATCCCGATCTGGAAATTTACCAGGAAGCTTCTTCCACGAAGAACGATACGCTGCACAGCGTTACATTGAAAAACCTTAATCCCGATACCAAATACTATTATAACGTCGGTTATTATGACGGTAACGAGTTCCGGCAATTGCAATATAATCCCCTGGTGAACTACTTTCGTACCTTACCTTCACCTGCGGACACAAGTCATGCGTTGCGTTTTTGGCTGTTGGGCGATTCCGGTGCCGGCACTTACAAAAATCCGCGGCCTTACAAAGTGCGCGATGCGTACCTGGCCTATCTGAGTGAGCGGAATAATCCAAATGTGGATGGTCTGGTATTTTTGGGGGATAACTCAAATACCAGCCCTTACGAAGGGCTTCAAACGGCATTGGACACAACCCTGTTTAAGTTTTACAACCGTCCCAATGACCAACAACTGCTTTCACATATCCCGTCCTGGACCGTCATCGGTAATCACGACTATGACTACGATACAAAATACGTTCACAGTGATGGTGTTACTTATTATGTCAGGAAAGCCTACCATAAAGAAACAGCAGCCAGTTTCTCTACGTTTGCTTACCCGGATAGTGCTCAAATAGGGGGAGAGCCTACGTATAACAAGAAAGGTTATTACTCTTTTAACCAGGGAGATATACATTTTGTGGTTTTGAACCCACCGCTCATTGAAAGCCAAAACACGGCCGATAACTGGGTAAAACCATTTGTACAGAATCTGTATAATATCTTCAGTAAAAATTCAATTGCGCTTGACGATACTTATAATACTCCTATCGACTCCCTTCCTCAGGTCAAGTGGTTGGTTAAAGATTTAAAGAGCAATAAAAAGAAATGGACCGTCGTCACCTTCCATTTGCCGCCCTTTTCCACCATTGGGCATTTCCCTACCGAGTACGACATGAAAAGGGTTCAGGAAAAGCTGTTGCCTATTTTGGAAAAACCGGAATACCATGTTGATGCTGTGATAGTATCTCACTCACACGCATACTTGCGGGCCGGGATGATCCGGAAAAGTGGGGCCCAGGCCAGGACCACCGACTTTTCCCAATCGGGAAATCTGGGGCGATATCCTGCATCCCGTCCATACATAAAAAAGAGCACTGAGACGGCTTATACTTATGTTATGTCCGGATCAGCCGGACGCGGATGGTACGATGTTAATAATCCTACTGATAACGATGCAGGTTTTCCAACCAATTCAAGTGTCCAGCATCCCAGTACCTCCGTTCCTCCTCTTGACAACCTGACAGGGGACAATACCACCGATTTTTATCACAAGCAAGGTGGTTCTGTAGAGTTGGTATTCAAAGAAAACAGGCTGGATGTGAAGTTCATCAAGGAATCGGACGTGGCACCCCGCTACGTGATCGCCGACTCTTTTGTGGTGATGAAGGATGTGAATAAAAAAACAAATCTTACCGTACAAAATGGCGGAGATGCTGTGAAGCTGAAAGCCTCCTGGGTCGGTGATTATAATTGGTACTCTTCGCAGCAGCCGAATCAAATTCTTACATCCGGCATACGGGAGCTGAGCCTGGGGCCAAATAGCAGCAGCACTTTTTATGTCCGGGACCAAACTGGCTACCTGGCTGATACTTTCAATATAACTGTGGTCAATCCCAAACCCACCGTTACTAATGATACACTTATTCCCTACCGTTCACAGTGGCTATACCCATTGTCGGCAGGTTTCGCGACTAAAAGTGTGAAGTTGAGCGAGCAATGCGTAGCGTCATGGACATTTTCTCCCCCAGCGTTCGAACTGCCTCAAAAAGGTATACTAGGACTCGGTCACACTGATGAGGGATACAAGCTCCCCAATCAGCTGATGGAAAAAGTTTTCATTGTAGCCGACAGGTTGTGGTTCAGGCGAAGTTTTATATTGAATGGCTCCACATTAACCTATGCCAATTTCAAGCTTACGTTAGTGATGGATAAGAACCTGGCCACTCGGAAATCTTTTACTACCAAAGTACAATCGATCCTGATCAACGGGCAGGAGGTTACCATAGAGAATACTACCAGCACGGATATAGCTAATGGCCGGGAGGAAGTAACCTATACTTTGACCAACAAGGGATTTAGCTATGGTATCAATTATATTCTGGTGAGTTTCTATTTAACTCCAATATCGCCGCTGGTGTATCCAATGGACGCCAGTAAAGACCCATTTACTTTTGATGCACAGCTGATCAGTACTTCGCTTCCTTCGGCGCCCCCACCGCGGACCAACCAATTCAAACTGGTTAATGCCACATTGGCATCTCAGGAGGTTTGCGCAGGTGATACGGTAAGTGTGCACTTTGCGGCCCTGGGCAATGAAACAGACTTTTCGCTGGTGTATGAGGCTAAGCTGGTTGCTCCTTCCGGGGACATTCCATTGGCTGAGGGGACCAAATCCCCCATTGTGGTACAACTTCCATCTAACATTGAGGAGGGGAATTATAAAATAAAGGTTACCACCAAGAGCGCATTTATGGATCAGCTGGAAAGTTCAGAAATGAAAGTAAAGGTACTCCCCAAAGCAGCGATCACTCCGAACCCGACGATATCTGTCTGGAAAGGAGAACTGTTTTCGATACCCGTCAAGTTTGAAGGAGGTGGCCCGTGGAATTATGTTTTGTCTGATAGCAGCAAGGGTACTTCCGTTCCGACAGCAACAGCAATTCAGGTCAAAGCTAGCCGTACAGGTACTTACACGATCAGTTCGGTTTCCAATAGCTGCGGTGTGGGACAGGCAACGGGTAGTGTTCAGGTGGAAGTGAAAGAACCGATTTTATCAGTTGGCAAGATTAACGGATTTACATCCGCACCTCTCAAAACGGCACTTTGCGACGGGGATTCGATTTCAGTTGCGTACTCGGTCGTAGGTCCCAACAGCCAACGGACATATGCCATTGAGCTGTCCGACCCGAATGGAAACTTTGGTACGCCGGTTGTCCTGGGCACCGGTACTGCTAACCCTCTTCGCGTACTGCTCCCGACATCAATATCGGAGAGCGATAAGTACCGTATTCGGGTGAAAGCGTTAAACCCGGATGTTGATTTTACATTGGGTAATTCTGATGTAATAACCATTAGAAAAATGGCCGCGGGGAATTTTACTGTGAGCAAAGAAGCTATTTATAATAAAGAAGAGATCAAATTAAATGTGGCTTTAACCGGTACTCCGCCAGTCTACTACTACTTACGCTATGGCACTGATACCCTGCGCGGAAATACAAGTCAGGCTGTGTTGGAACGGACGATAGCGCTTCGTGAGACTACGGTGTTTTCGTTGGATTCCGTCCGCAATGTCTGTGGTTATGGTTTGGTTTCGGGAAACCGGACTGTGACCGTCAACCTGTTGGTAGGTCTCGACCCTCTTTCTGTTCACGGCATAACGGCCTATCCCAATCCTACCTCAGACTTCATTTTGTTAAAAAGTAACCACCTTTGGAGAGGATCGCTGCAATGGCGTATTTATCACACCAATGGCAAAGTAATGCAACGAGGGGATAGGAAACCGCTGGCGAACACACCGTTTGAAATCAACATAGGTGCCTTGCCGGCAGGCCTTTATATTTTGGGATTAACGGAGGGAAATGAGCAAAGTACCTGGAAGATTATAAAGAAATAAATGAGATCTCCGGGTGATAAAAGACGCAATGTTCATCGTGAGCATTGCGTCTTTATTTTTTGTTTCCGAAGTTTTTGTATACTTTTCTATGTTCATACATACGAACATACTTTTCGGCTTGTATTTTCTAAACTAAATAATCACGTAAGGTAATGGTTCAACAGGTTGGTGTCCGTTTTTTTGCAAGAGCATTTTCCCCTTTCTTATTACTCTTTTTGGCTTTCCAGCAGACCTATGGTCAGGAAAAGACGATATGGAAAATAGGAGAGGCTGACAATTCGCCTTCGGGTATGGCACTGGCCCCTGATCAGTTCAAACGCTTTCTGGAAAAAGACTTCGGCTATGAGGATAATTTTTTTCTGATAGGCCATTCTGAAACCCAGAAAGACTGGCCTTATGTGTTACCCGGACCGGTCAATGGCTGGGGTGGTACGGGAGGTACTTCGGGGATCAGGTCCCATTTTCTGACAGCGTTATTTGACATTAAAAATAAACCGACTGCCGGTAAGTGGATGTTGGTGGTAGATATTCTGGAAACTGATTCACTGTCTGCGCCTTTTTTTAAGGTGCTTGTCAATGGTAAATCGTGGGAATTCCAGCTTGAAAAAGGGTCCGGTTTTAAAGATCCGGGCAGATTTACTGCTAACCCCAAAGAACAGCTCGTTAAAATTGACATTCCTTCGGATTTGATCAAAACGGGGGTTAACGAGATTGTAATGACCACACTGCAAGGCGGTTGGCTGGCATTTGATCAGGTGAAACTGGAAGGTCCGGCGCAAGCGGTCCTTTCTGCTCCCGGCAAAGCGCTGCTTAGGAATGTAGAAAGTGCCGACTATGAACTGAACGTTGACGGAAAGTTAATCCAGCCATTATTAATTGATGTGACGCAGCTTCGCAGTGAGCCGGTGATCGAAGTAAAGGTGGATGGAAAGGTCATTTTAACCCAAAAGATAGAAGAAGGACGCTATACTCTTGAAGCACCTATGCCCGCGGTTACCCAGTCTGTATCAGCCACATTTCAGGTTTATGCAGACAAGCAACTCATAAGCTCCGGCAAGATAGAGCGGGCGAAAAAGAGACTCAGAACACCGGCAGGTTATGTGAATACCATGCTGGGAGCGGGACATTCGAGATGGATGATCGCACCGGGGCCCTGGATGCCTTTTGGAATGGTTAAGTTGAGCCCTGATAATCAAAACGGAGGCTGGCAGGCGGGGTATGACCCTACTTTCGAATCCATTGGTACATTCAGCCACATTCACGAATGGACGATGACGGGCCTTGGTATTTTCCCAACCTCCGGACCGTTGCAGATCAAAATGGGTAGCCAGAATAATCCGGATGAAGGTTACCGTTCAAGAATCGACAAAAGCACAGAGAAGGCGCCTTTGGGTTACTATAAAGTGAACCTGGCAGACAACAACATTACGGCTGAGCTGACCGCGACAACCCGTGGATCATTCCAGAAATATACCTACCACGAAAGTGCTGTCGGTCGCGTCATGGTAGACCTTCAAATCCCGACCGAATATGGGTATAGGGTCAAAAACGTGAAGATTGATAAAGTGGGTCCACAGCGCATTGAGGGGTATAGCGATCAGCTTTCAAGGAATGTCTGGTCGGGCGGGATCGATCAGCAATATAAGGTACATTTCGTGATTGAATTTGATCAGCCCATTAAAAATTATGGGGTATGGCTTAATGATGAAGTGAAAAAGGAAACGAACCTGGCAGCAGACAGCGCGAAGAACGCAGGCCTTTATCTTGAATTTGATACAGAAAAAAACAAGGTTTTGCAGGTGCGGTCGGGGATTTCCTATGTAAGTATTGAAAATGCTGCGCTCAATCTGAAAACTGAAATCTCTGACCCGTTCGGTTGGGATTTCGAGCTGGTAAGAAGTAATCAGGAGAAGGTTTGGAATGATTTACTGGGGCGGGTAGCGATTTCGAGCAACGACAAACGTGAAAAAGAGCGCTTTTATACCAATATGTACCGGTCGCTGGCGAGCAGAAATACATTCAGTGATGTGGATGGCAGCTGGCGCGATGCGGATGAAGTAGTCAACAAATTTGAAAATAAAGATGACGTAGCATTGGGCTGTGATGCTTTCTGGAACACGTTCTGGAACCTGAACCAGTTCTGGAACCTGGTAACGCCCGAATGGTCGAACAGATGGGTTAAATCCCAGCTGGCTATGTACGACCGCGGGGGGTGGCTGGCAAAAGGCCCTGCCGGGATGGAATACATTCCCGTGATGGTGGCTGAGCACGAAGTCCCGCTGATCGTAGGCGCATACCAAATGGGCATCCGCGGGTACGACGTGGGCAAAGCTTACGAGGCTGTCCGCAAGATGCAAACCACCCCTGCCGAGTCAATTGGCGGAGGACGGGCCGGAAACGAAGACCTGACGACTTATTTGCAACATCAGTATGTGCCTTATGATCAGGGGAGGTTTTCGAACTCGCTGGAATATAGTTTTGACGACTATACCGTTTCCCAGTTTGCCAAAGCATTGAATAAAAAAGAAGATTATCTGAAATTCGGCGAAAGAGGAAATTGGTGGAAAAATGTGATCGATCCCAAGACCGGATTTGCCCGGATGAAGGATGCAAAAGGCAATTGGCTTGCAGATTTCGACCCTTTTAAATCCGGCGCTAACCATCACTATGTCGAAGGTAATGCCTGGCAGCTTACATTTTTTGTCCCTCAGGATGTCCCAGGTTTGGCAAAAACAATGGGTGAAAGTGAGTTTGTAAGAAGGCTGGATTGGGGATTCAATGAGAGCGTAAAGTGGCGCTATAATGGCCCGAATGATCAATATTGGGATTATCCGGTGGTACAGGGAAACCAGCAATCAATGCATTTTGCTTTTCTTTTCAACTGGGTTAAAAAGCCGTGGCTGACACAGAAATGGAGCAGGTCTGTGGTGGACCGGTATTACGGGCATGAAGTTTCCAATGCATATCTGGGCGATGAAGATCAGGGGCAAATGAGTGCATGGTTTGTAATGAGCACGCTCGGGCTCTTTCAAACGGACGGCGGAACCCGCGTCGACCCGATTTATGAAATCGGAAGTCCAATGTTCAAAAAATCAGTCATTAATCTTGGAGAGCAGTTTGGAAGAGGCAAGACCTTTACCATTGAGGCTAAAAATACTTCCCGGAAAAACGTATATGTTCAAAATGCAACCCTGAATGGGAAACCCCTGACCAATTTCTGGTTCAAAGCTACCGATCTGTTAAAAGGCGGGTCGCTCGTTTTAGAAATGGGCCCGGTGCCTAATATAAAATGGGGTATAGGTGCCCTTCCGGCTGCGGAATGATGTAAGGTTTAGTATCCGCCACACACCTGCCAATATTCATCTCAATTCGCCCTTTTGAATTCAATAAAATGACATTTTTCATACAGAAAATGTCATTTTATTGAATTGTCCCCTCTTTGATGTGAGAATACCGCCCCTTCGGTAGCTCAGTATAATCCTACTTTTGCTTGATCCTATCCAGATTTGTCGTTCTGCGCTTTGCTATCGGCTGGATCCCGGACGGGTTACCTACGCTATCCCTTTTTCTATTTTTCATCTATTAATGCCTGTTTTATGTCAACACTGTTACGAGGTCAGCTTCATTTGTTAGTGATTTTATTTTGCTCGCTGGGGTGTATCTTCAATTGTCTCGGCACCGGATTATATATAAATCGCATTGCCGGGGACAGCACTATTCAACTGCACATTAATCCGGATATTACCCATCAAACGATCAGACATTTTGGGGCGTCCGATACCTGGTCATGTCAGTTTGTAGGAAAATGGCCTGATGCTAAAAAGAATGCGATTGCCGATTTGCTTTTCAGTAACGAGCCCCTGGCGACTGGCGGCTTGAAGGGTATTGGTCTTTCTCTCTGGCGTTTCAATGTCGGATCGGGATCGACTGAGCAAGGTGACGCGAGTGGCATTAAAGATGATTGGAGGCGAACGGAATCTTTTCGGAAAGCCGACGGTACCTACGATTGGGACAAACAAGCCGGCCAATTGTGGTTTATGAGTGCTGCGAAGACGCGCGGTGTAAATGAATTCCTTATTTTTCCCAATACTCCGCCGGTCCATTTAACGGTAAACGGGAAGAGTTATGCCTCCAACGGACAGCCCAATCTGAAACCTGGGCAATTTGGGGATTTTAGCAATTTTTTAGCCGATATCGTCGATGGGATTCGCAACCGTACCGGCATTACTTTTCAGTACATTAGCCCCATCAATGAGCCTCAGTGGGATTGGAGCCATGCTGGGCAGGAGGGAACGCCGTTTCTGAATGACCATGTTGCTTCCGTGACCAGTTCTTTAAGCGCCGCGTTGTTAAAAAGAAAACTTCCCACCCAGATTGTAGTCGCCGAAGCTGCACAGATCGACTACCTCTATTCGGATTTTGGCATGCCAGCCAGAGGAACTAATATCTATACCTTTTTCGATAAAAATTCCGCACATTACCTGGGTAGCCTTCCAAATTTACATCCTGTCATTTCCGGGCACAGTTATTTGACGACATCTCCCTTCGAGCTTTCAGAAATCAAAAGAAAACAGCTGGCATCGGCTGTTAAAAAAGTGCCGGGGCTTGACTACTGGATGACCGAGTATTGTGTTTTGGGTGACAATGAGGGGGAAATTAAAGGAGAAGGTCGTGACTTAACGATCCACACCGCGCTGTATGTGGCAAGGGTTATTCACAATGATTTAGCCAATGCGAATGCCTCCGCCTGGCATTGGTGGCTCGCTGTTTCCCCATATGACTACAAAGACGGGCTGGTTTATATTGACAAGAACAAGGAAAACGGATCATTCCAGACATCAAAAATGCTGTGGGCTTTGGGTAATTTCAGCGCATTTATCCGGCCGGGAGCAGTCAGGATTGAGCTTTCCGGGCTTCCTGGTAATCCGGACCTGCTTGCTTCATCATACAAGAACACGACTGGCGAAATAGTCACAGTCTTAGTCAATTCAGGTACAGAGAAAGTTAATGTCAACCTTGCTTTGCCAGCGGGCAAGTTACAAGACGTAAAGCAATATGAGACATCGGCCGACAAGGATCTGGTTCAAACCCAAATTCTGAAAGAGGGTAACAATCTGACGATCAATGCGAAGAGCATTGTTACCGTTATAGGTAAAATTCACCCATAGTCAGCGAAGGTATTTGATCACCCATCGGCAAAATGTATGAGACTTTCACTGAAAACCGTTCATCGCCTTTCGGCATATTTACTGATCACTTTTATCGCATTTCATTTTTTCAATCACTTACTAGCCCTTTTGGGGCCCGATGCTCATACGGCGACGATGAGACTGTTTCGAAACGTATATAGAATTCCATTTGTAGAAATTGGCTTAATGCTAAGCGTACTGACGCAAACGATCAGTGGGATAGTACTGATCATTAAGCAACCACATTTTTGGAAATCGAAAGTTTCGGCTTTACAGGTCGCCAGCGGGCTTTATCTTGCATTCTTTCTGATCAATCATGTTCGTGCGGTGCTGATGGCCCGCTATTCATGGCACATTGAAACGGATTTTTACTTCGCTGCCAATGTCGCCGTTGATCCCAATACGAAGTCATTTTTTCTTCCTTATTATTCGTTTGCGGTCCTGAGCGTATTCCTGCATCTGGCATGCGCCCATTATCGCAGGAGGCTAATGCTTAGTGGTGATCTTTTCACCGAAAACCGGCAATTTCAGGTCCGTGTGAAGCGGGAAGCGATGCTGATCGGGGTATCGGGCATCGTTGTTGCTGCATTGATAATGGCCAGTTTTGGGGGCTTTTTGTATAAGTTTTGATCAAAAAACGTCCCTCAGTTGTTACTGACTGCGTGGCGGCCGTAGATGGCCGCCACCTTTGATAGTGATGAGATCCGGTATTTAAAAGCAATGGCGCCATAAAGATCTTTGTTGTTGTGCCTATTTAAGATTAAATTTAACTATGTCAAGGATTGGGGGCAGCGCCGCTCGTCGAAAGAATTTAATGAGGGTAAAAATCTAACTACAACTGAAATGAAGTAGGTCGGGTCTGTTTCCTGTTTTTGTATGTTTTAGTGAATCATTTGAAAACGGCAGGTCTTGTAATAGGCGTAGTTATTTTGTTGTGCACTTGGGCAAAAGGCCAGCCGGGTGCACAACAACCGGGTGCGGCCCGGCCGCGCTCGGCCCAACCGAATGCGGCCCAACCCTATGTGGCGTGGGTGAAGCATTATGGCCCCGAGGATGGCCTTGCGCACCGGGAAGTAAATGCGATCTTTCAGGACCGGCAAGGATTTATATGGTTTGGTACCAAGTTTGGACTCAGCCGGTTTGATGGGAAAACTTTTACCAATTTCACCAAAGATCGTAACGGGCTTGAATTTGATGATATACAATCCATTGCCCAAGACGCCGATGGCCTGTTATGGCTCATGGGGCCGTATGGGGAATCCCGGATAGCCCTGTTCAATCCATTGACGGGAAAGACAATTCCTTTTGAGAAAAAATTCGGAGAAAAGCACACCGGTAACTACTTGAATTTTCCGCAGCGCCTATTTGGCAGCACGGATGGAACTATATTTTTTGCCAATTTCCGTCCAGCTGTACTTTCGTCTTATCACCCAAAATCAGGCCTTAGGCATGTCCGTCTTTCGCGGTTCAAACAACTGACCATCCGCCAGATAACCGCTCGCAATACCGTTTGGGCCATCGCCGACGGACAGAATTTTGTTGAACTTACCACTGACGGACGAATTCTTAAAGAGTATAAGCATGCAGAGGACTTGTTTACAAATTGTCTGGGGCAACGCAACGCGGGTACCGAATTTTGTTATTTGGCTTCAAATCTGTCAGACGGCTTCGTTAAAGCGTACAGAATTGACGACTCGGGCGAACGGCACCAAATTCCGCACACACAGCAACCCGTTTTATCACATGCACTTTTTCCGGTTTGTTATGTCTTTGATAAAACCGGCGCAATATGGGATGGAACCCGTCTCCGCGACAAAACCGGTGCATTGCTTCTGGATATTGCGGATCAGCTGACGGGAGAAGCCGTAGTCAACCGGAGCTTTTTTGTGGATCAAAATGGTTCGATGTGGTTGGGGACAAGTTTTGGCGTGTATCAGATAAAAGTGGTGCCCAATTACTTTCGAAGGTTATTTTACAATGCTACCTACACCGGAGAAAAAGCAGCTGCCATTCGCGGAATCACAGTTAGCGGGGACACACTCTATGCCAGTTTCGAAAAGTTTGGACTGTACACCAGCAATATAGTCGGTGGATCGGTAAAAAAACTTTTGAGCGATCCGCTTCATGGGCCAACAATTGCCCTGATCGATCATCCGCCTGGGCGGCTCATGATAGGATTGGCAAATCAATTGGTTGACTATGACCGTAAAACTGGCAAGCAAACGGCATATCAGCTACTCAATAACAGTACGATATGGGCGCTCCATCCATTTGGTGAAGATCGGTGGCTGGCAGGCGGTCGTCTGGGGTTGTGGGTGGCGGATTCCAAAACCGGCCGGCTGGAATCATTTGCCGACTATAACCAGTTTCCCGAGCTTGCGCAGTCGCATGTGCTATACATTGCGCCTGATCGGAATGGTACGTTCTGGATTTGCTCGGGAACCGGTTTGTATACCATTGACCCGGTCAAAGGCGTCACTGCCCGGTATTGGAGTGGTGGGAAAGGTAGTTTTCATTTGCCAGGTGACGCTTACGAGCATTTTTATCAGGATCAAAACGGTATCTATTGGTTGGGAACAGCCAATGCAGGATTGATACGATGGGATAAGAAACGGAATGAATACCGGCAGTTCCGGCGCACAGAGGGGCTCACCAATGACAATATACACGCCATATACCCGGATCGGAGAGGCACGCTTTGGTTAAGCAGCGACCACGGTATCATGCAATTCAACCCGGCCAAGCTGACTACCCGGGCGTATTTTACCCAGGACGGTGTTACCCATGATGAGTTTAACCGCATCGCGCATTTTCAGGATAAAGCCGGAAAGATATATTTTGGGGGGCTGAATGGAATTACTTCGTTTGATCCCCGGGACTTCGAAAGCGAAAAACCGCCGGCTCCGCTGCCTATGCGCGTGGTTTCGTTTCGTCAATTCGATAACGCACTGGGTCAGCTCAAAGACAAAACAGAGGAACTCGCTAAAACGCAGCAAATCATTATCCAGCCAGGTGAACAAACCGCTGTGCTTGAATTTGCAATGCTGAATTTTGCCGACGCAGATAAGAACGTATATGCCTATCAGTTGAAGGGCCTGGACAATGCCTGGACCCAGCAGGCCGAATCGTCGTTAAGGCTGGGGAACCTGCCTTACGGCCAATACCAGTTACTGATCAAGGGGCAGGCGACCAACGGGCAATGGTCGTCCAACACATTAACGATCGGGATTGACGTCAGGCGGCCTTTTTATCTACAGTTATGGTTTCTGGGCTTAGTAACGCTGTTATTGATTGCCGGTATCTGGGGCTGGTTGAAATGGCGGATCTGGAACCACCAGCAGGAACAACTCCGACTCGAAGCCGAGATCAGGCACGCTACTGCCCGCATTGAACAGGATAAACAAGTTATTGAGCGTCAGGCGAAGTCGCTTCATCTGCTCAATGAAGCCAAGTCACGGTTTTTTGCCAATATTTCCCACGAGTTTCGCACACCGCTGACTGTTATTCTGGGTATGACCTCTGAGCTGAAACGTTACGAACCCAGCCAGATTGTAGAGCGAAGCCGTCGGGTGGCTGACTTGATTGAGCGCAATGGCAGTAGCCTGCTGCGGTTGATCAATCAGATTCTGGACCTTTCCAAACTCGAATCGGGGGCAATGTCCTGGCAGCCGATCCGGGCTGATTTCGTCCGGTTCGCACGTTATGTCGCCGAGTCTTTCGATACCATGGCAGCCGCCAAGGACATTCAAATGCATTTTCATTCGGCTGAGCGGGATTTGGAAGCCGATTTTGACAAAGATAAACTGCAAGATATTTTATCGAATCTTTTAACCAATGCTATCAAATTTACACCAAGCGGTGGCCAGGTATACCTCCGGTTAACGGTCGATTCCACTACGGCCAGCGAAAACGAAGGGCCACTCCATAGCCAGGGATTTTATGAAGCGGTTTCGTCGGTACAACAGCCGGATAGCCAATGGATTTCAATCTACGTCCGTAATACCGGTCCGGGTATCGAAGCCGATAAGTTGCCGCTGATCTTTGATCGGTTTTTTCAGGTTTCCGGCCAGCAGGCTTCCGAAACAAGCGGGACTGGCATTGGCCTGGCGCTGGTACGTGAACTGGTCTCCCTGATGCAGGGCGGCCTGGCGGTTCGAAGCGTACCCGGGCAGGGAGCTGAGTTTCTGGTTCGTTTCCGCCGGACCCGGCAAGCGCCCTTCGTTCTGCTACCACAGGTCGAGCTGGTTTCCAGTAGCCTTGAAATGCCGGAAACGCCCACAGTACCGAGTGATGTAGCCGGAGAAAAACCGGTTCTGCTGCTGGTGGAAGACAATGAGGATGTAGCCGCTTACATTGTCTCCGCGATGAGTACCGATTACCACATTATCCGCGCCGACAATGGTGAGGCAGGCATTGAACTGGCATTAGAAAATATCCCGGACCTGATCCTGACCGATGTGATGATGCCATTGAAAGATGGTTATGAGCTGTGCGATTCACTGAAAAACAATCCCGCGACAAGTCACATTCCGATCGTCATGCTGACTGCCCGGGCTGGTATGGCGGACCGGATCAGCGGACTTCGCCGTGGCGCCGACGCTTATCTGACTAAACCGTTTCAACGGGAGGAGTTGGAGGTTGTGCTGAGTAACCTGCTGCAATCCCGCCGCCGGTTATGGGCCTATTACAGCCAGCAGGTAATGGAGTCTGCGCACGCGGACATGGCACCTGTTGAGGAAAACGAGTCTCTCGAAAATTTGTTTTTGCAAAGACTACGGTCAGCATTGGAAGAGCAGTGGGGCAATAACCCGGCATCGATGGAAACGATTTGCCAACAGATTGGTATGAGCCGCTCTTCGCTCCACCGGAAGATGATCGCCCTCACTGGAATGTCGGTCACCCGCTATGATCGAATGCTCCGCCTGACCGAGTCCCGCCATTTGCTGACCACTACTGCCATGACTGTTTCCGAAGTAGCTTATGCAGTGGGATTTGAAGATCCCAAGTATTTCAGCAGGCTGTTTTCCGAAGAATTTGACCAATCTCCGACCGAATTCCGGCGGTTGAAACAATAGTCCACCTTTTTGAACGAATAGTCCACCACAACCCGCGCAGCCTTCGATACGTTTGCTGCATGGGTTTTATGCCATCCCCCTGTTTCACACTGGCACATTTGTAACCTAAACTATTTCAATTCAAAACGATGACAACGAATCAGTCTACTGAACCCTCGCCCGGGCACATTCTTCAAATGGGTACCGGCTTTTGGGCATCTAAAGTATTGTTGACCGCCGTCGAATTCGACCTGTTCACCCTGCTGGCCGACAGCAATCCGTTAACTGCCGCTCAACTGAAACAAAAACTGAACCTGCATTGCAGCGACAGGAATATGTACGACTTTTTGGATACGCTCACCGGATTTGGCTTTTTAAACCGTACCGGCATCCTGGAAACCGCCGCCTATTCCAACACACCCGATACTGATCTGTTTCTGGACCTAAAAAAGCCAACCTATGTCGGGGGAATGCTCAAAATGCTTAACAACCGCCTGTACGGTTTCTGGGGAACGCTGGAAGAAGGGCTGCGGACCGGAAAGCCACAAAATGAAGCAAAGCATGGAGAGAATTTGTTTGATGCAATTTATAAGTCACCCGAACAATTGGAAAGCTTTATGAACGCCATGACCGGCATTCAGATAGGGGCATTTATGGCTTTCGCTCAAAAGTTTGATTTTTCAAAATACAAAACCCTGACGGATGCAGGTGGTTCCAGCGGCTTACTTTCTACGGTGGTTGCCAATCACCAGGCACACATGTCCTGCGTAAGTATGGACCTGCCGGGTGTGACCGCTATTGCGGAAAAAACGATCGCGAAAGCCGGGTTAAACGGACGGGTTAAGGCGGTATCGGGTGACTTTTTCAACGATGCCTTTCCGGCAGCCGATATGGTGGTTATGGGTAACATTCTTCATGACTGGGATGAGGAACAAAAACTCAGCCTGATGAAAAGCGCCTATGCTGCTCTGCCCAAAGGAGGAGTTTTTGTGGCCATTGAAAATGTAATTGATGATGACAGAAAAACAAATGTCTTCGGCCTGATGATGAGTTTAAATATGCTCATTGAAACAGGTACCGGCTTCGACTACACTTTCGCGGACTTCACCAGATGGGCTCAGCTAGTGGGGTTCAGTTCCACCTCGTTGCTGCCGCTCGTAGGGCCGACCAGTGCGGCCATTGCCCTTAAATAATGCGGCTCTCTTTTAATAAATAAAGCGTCGGGCGTTCTGTCTGACGCTCGAAAGGCTTTTTGACCAACTAATCGAAAAATAGAAATGGAAAAGACAGCACCCGCTTCGTTAAGATGCGGATTATTGTTCTCGTTGCTTGGCTTGGTTTTGTCTGCAGGCAGCGTGTTTGCACAAACCACATGGACTGGCATCATTAACACTGATTGGAACACTGCTGGTAACTGGTCGTCGGGAGTGCCCGTAGCCACGTCGGATGTGACAATCCCGAACGTTACAAACGATCCGGTGATCAGTTCAGCCGGAGCGTTAGCCAAATCGGTCAACATCACGGTCGGGGGCTTGCTTACGGTACAGGTTGCGGGTAGTTTGGCCATTAATGGTTCCAGCGCAAATGGCCTTCAAAATGGAGGAACGGTGGAAAACAGCGGAACGATTAACATTACGAATGTCTCGGGCGAGTACGGCATCGACAACCTGGGCACTTTCAGTAACAAGACAGGCGGACTGGTTACCATCGACAATGTAGGTTTTGCGGGTATATTCAACGACGAGGGCGTGTTTACCAATGAAGCTTCTATCAAAATCGGCAGCACCGGAGGCGTGGGCGCCTTCGGCATCAATTCAGCAGCCACCTTCAATAACACGGCAACCGGACAGATTACGATCGACCGTGCGTGGCAAATCGGTTTTAGCGTTCATATCGGCACGACCACCAATCAGGGAAGTATCATCGTCGGTGCCTCAGGTGCGACAAATGTCGAGCAGGGAATTAATGTTTACTTGGGTACTTTCGCAAACGGTGGCGGACAAATCACCCTTGACCGTTGTGGGATCGGTATTAGCGGCTTCCATGCCAACGGGAAGTTTTTAAATAACGGTACTCTCAAAATCGGCGCATTGCAAAGCGTTGCGGACCTGATAGGAAATGAAGAGTTTACGGCGCTGATTTTTACCAACAATACCGGCGGTATTCTTCAGGGCACGGGAAAGATCCCCGCCGTCCACTTCGTTGCCGCGGGAGGTACACTGTCTCCCGGCTATTCGCCCGGAAAACAGACCATTAATGGTGACGAAAATTTAAGTAACGGCATCCTGGCTATCGAAGTGAACGGAGCCGGCGTGGCGGGTACGGATTACGACCAGGTCGTCGTGAATGGAACAGCAACATTGGGTGGCACATTGGCATTATCAATTAACTATACGCCAACTGTGGGCGACCAGATTACAATCCTGAGCGGTTCCGGCTTCACGGGTGCTTTTGGTACTGTAACAGGCTTGCCCGCGAATTGGACCGTCCAATATACGCCCGTCAGTGTAATGTTGATTTACGGCGGGGTGAATGGCAATGTCTGGAATGGCAGCGTCAGTTCCGAATGGCATGATGCCGCCAACTGGTCAGTCGGCGTACCTGATCCGAATTCGGAAGTTACAATTCCTGACGTCGCTAATGACCCGGTTATATATGCTCCGGGAGCTGTCGCCAAATCTGTTATTGTAAAATCGGATGCAGTGCTCACCGTCACCATCTTAGGCGCTCTGTCTGTCAATGGAGCGCTCAACCAAGGAGTCTGGAACCAGGGCACCATCCAAAACAATGGTACTATCAATATCGGCAATACGGGTAATGTGGGTAACTACGGCATCTATAATGAGGGTGTTTTGAACAATAACATTGGTGCCCGGATTAAAATTAACCGTGTTACGACCTCGGGTATTGCACTCTCGTCAAACACCGTCACCAATAGCGGAGATATAACGATCGGGGCGCTGACACCCATTTCAAAGCTAATAACGGCTTTCAATGGCCAATTTAACAACAATACAGATGGTGTTTTGATGGGCACTGGTGAAATCGCTGCAGCGAATTTTACCAATGCCGGTGGTACTTTATCGCCTGGTTACTCTCCAGGGAAACTAACTTTTACAACAAATGAGAACTTCAGCAACAACATCCTTGTCATGGAAGTGAATGGTAAAGGAACTGCAGGTGTTGATTTTGACCAGGTAATAGTGTCCGGAACGGCAACATTGGGCGGCACACTTAGTCTGTCTGTCAATTATCCGGCTACTATCGGTGATCAGATTGTTATAGTAAGCGCTACGCAGGTAACCGGCACTTTTGCCTCCCTCGTTGGCATTCCGGTAGGCTGGCATGTCGTTTATTATCCAACTGCGGTTGTACTGATTTACGGAACAGGGCAAGCCACCTGGACGGGCGTCGTCGACGTGGACTGGAACAACGCCGCAAACTGGTCATCGGGGATCCCCGATATCTCTTCAGATGTGACGATACCCGACGTCGCGAATGATCCCGTAATCGGCTCCGGCGCGGCGGTTTCCAAGTCGGTCACTATTGCGACCGGCGGCGTGCTTACGGTTGAAGGTATGGCTAGTTTAACAATCCAAAACTCCAACTCACAGGGACTCTTAAACCAGGGGACGATGCTTAACAGGGGAACCACCGTTATCACTGGCACAGGTGCAAATGGCCTTCAAAATGGAGGAACGGTGGAAAACAGCGGAACGATCAACATTACGAATGTCTCGGGCGAGTACGGCATCGACAACCTGGGTACTTTCAGTAACAAGACAGGCGGACTGGTTACCATCGACAATGTAGGTTTTGCGGGTATATTCAACGACGAGGGCGTGTTTACCAATGAAGCTTCTATCAAAATCGGCAGCACCGGAGGCGTGGGCGCCTTCGGCATCAATTCAGCAGCCACCTTCAATAACACGGCAACCGGACAGATTACGATCGACCGTGCGTGGCAAATCGGTTTTAGCGTTCATATCGGCACGACCACCAATCAGGGAAGTATCATCGTCGGTGCCTCAGGTGCGACAAATGTCGAGCAGGGAATTGATGTTTACTTGGGTACTTTCGCAAACGATGGCGGACAAATCACCCTTGACCGTTGTGGGATCGGTATTAGCGGCTTCCATGCCAACGGGAAGTTTTTAAATAACGGCACTCTCAAAATCGGCGCATTGCAAAGCGTCGCGGACCTGATAGGAAATGAAGATCTAATGGCGCTGATTTTTACCAACAATGCCGGCGGCGTTCTTCAGGGCACGGGAAAGATCCCCGCCGCCTACTTCGTGGCCGCGGGAGGTACACTGTCTCCCGGTTATTCGCCCGGAAAACAGACCATTGATGGTGACGAAAATTTAAGTAACGGCATCCTGGCTATCGAAGTGAACGGTACTGGCGTGGCGGGTACGGCTTACGACCAGGTCGTCGTGAATGGAACGGCAACATTAGGAGGCACGCTGGCACTCACTTTCAACTTTCCGGCGCCAAATGACGGAGATGTAGTTACCATTATTGACGCTACTGCGATATCCGGCACATTCAGTTCGGTAACAGGGCTGCCAGAGCACTGGGATATAAAATACAATTCACCCAATTCAGGGGAAGTGAGCCTGGAATATACCAATAACCTGCCGGTAACCCTGGTACGTTTTACAGCTAAAAAACAGGATAATTCCGTAAAACTGGATTGGCAAACTTCGGAGGAAATCGACAACCAGGGGTTTGAAGTTGAACGCAGGCTTGATAGTGGAATGTGGGAAAAAGTCGGTTTCGTGGATGGAAACGGGACTACAAAAGAAAATAACACTTACTCTTTCTTGGATCTGCTACCATTACACGGTATGAACTATTACCGGCTGCGTCAGCTGGATTTCGATGGTAAAGTTGAACTCTCCCGGATTGTTGGCGTAAAAATGGACAGTGGGAAGCTCCTGAAAATTTACCCCAATCCGACCACCGGAATAATCAATATAGAAGGTACCCAATCCAATATCAGAATCCTGGACATTCTTGGCAGACCGGTGATGACTGGAACAATAGTCAATCAAAAACTAGACGTTTCCCATTTACCCGGAGGCTTTTACATACTATCAGTTTCTTCTGAAAACAATGTAAAATCAATTCCAATTGTGAAACAGTGACAGAATTTTTAAACCAATTAACCAAAATAAAAATGGAAAAGATTGCCCCGGAAATTTACAGCCAAATAGACAACGACCTTTATAATGCGGAAGGTGACCTGTGGTGGAACCCCGAGAATGTTTTGCACATCTTAAAAACGTCCGTAAACCCTTGGCGTGTGGGTGTCGCAATGGACGCTTTAAAGAGGCTGAACTTTGACCCAAAAGGTAAAAAAGCACTCGAAGTAGGCAGCGGTGGCGGAATCCTCACCGAAGAAATTTGCAGGATGGGATTCATCACGACTGGTATTGATCCGGCGGAAGAGTCGATCCGCACAGCGGCAGGTCATGCAAAAGCCATGGGGCTTGACATTACCTATGATAAAGGTACTGGTGAGCAGCTTCCTTACGCCGATGCGTCGTTTGACTGCGTGTTTTGTTGTGATGTTCTGGAACACGTCGCCGATCTGCCGAAGGTAATCTCTGAAATTTCAAGGGTACTTAAACCTAATGGCGTTTTCCTTTATGACACGCTCAACAGGACATTTATCAGTAAGCTTGTCGCCATTAAAATCTGGCAAGAGTGGAAACGCTGGGCGTTTATGCCGCCTAACCTGCACGTCTGGAAAATGTTTATCAAGCCCGAAGAGATAAAAGGACTTTTGGCAAAAAACGGTTTTGAATGGAAGGAACACAGAGGTTCCGAGCCTAACGTACCCATTCCCAAAATGCTGAAATACCTCCGAAAACGTGTTAAAGGAGAATGGACTTTTGTAGAACTGGGCCAAAACTTCTGCCTGGTTGAGAGCGATGACATGAATATACTCTACGCTGGATACGCGGTGAAGAAATAGGGATTGCGCAGCAGGTCATTAAGTTATCGATGAGCTTGCTCATTGAAACAAAAAGGCCTGCAAATCAACCTTAAAGTAATACTCGTTTGCAATGATAAATGGTCTGAAAGATGAATGATTTCAATTGTTAAGTAGGGGACAGTATCTGTAAAAAGAAGACCTTCCACTAAATTGGAGGTCTTCTTTTTACATGAATGCGCTCGATTCGCAAAACATGTCAGAAATATTCAAAAAAGAGGAATAGAGCACTGTTATTTTGAGCTAAACCCTTAATAGGTTCAGATTGTTAATTGATTCTCTTCGAGCAGTTCGTTGCCCCTTTTAAATATTTCTGCCAATAATAATGCAGCCAGGGACAGCATCAACGGGGTTAATTGTAACGAATAGCTGCGTAAACTGGCTTCTGGGGCACTTATGAATGTGAATCCTGATAAAATAAAAATAACGAAGAGGTATTTGCTGATCTTTTGAAAGGATAAAATATTCCTCTTGTGGAAAGTATCGATTTGTCCAACGGAGCGGATAATGTTCAAGAGCTCTCGTACACTAATGAATGCAAGAAAAAGCACAGCGAGTATCTGGAAATAATTGAAATACAGAGACGAAGTATTGATTTTATCGAATGACAAAAGCGTCGCGTCATTTGAAGTTACAGTACTCCATGTTTCGACAGCAGTATAGGTTAGTGTACCTTTTGGGAACATGGCACCTGCATTCCAATGGGCATAATCCTGGGGGTTAATTTGAAGATTTACAAAAATGCCGGTTGTATAAATGGCGGCAATTGCAATAAAACAATACAGACCCCAGCAAAACAAAGTAGGAAATCTCAGCATATCCACCTCTCTCATAATGTATGATTTTAAGTTTCAAGCAAAGTAACACTTTTTATTGATTTTCAATATATATATATCGAAAACTAATAAAAAGTGTTAACTAGTTAAGGAGTCATCAAGTTCCCGGTTTAATGTTGGGCAACACCGTTGAGCTACAAAAGAGCCAAATCCGGCGTACAAACGAAACCTGTTTCTTGCTGGATCCGTCAATGCATCTAAAATTTGAGTTCGGCGGTTATGCAGGCAAAGAGAATGTTCTTCCCAGGTCCGGCTTCTTTTAAAAATTGACCCGTTTTAAACCATGTAAATTCTCCCGCAAGACTCAGAAATGGACTTGTTTCATAGTCGATGACAGCAGAGTACTGCTGCCCCGTAAACTTTGAAGAAGTGTTTTTGCCTGAGTAAATCAATGCAGCATTGGGGCCATAAACCCCGTCCTGAACGCTGTAACGCCAAAAAACATCATAATCCAGATCTAATGCCAGCTTTTCTGTTAAGGTTAGATTGATGGACGGGTGCACGTCGATCAGGTTGGCTGGCCCTACCAGAGCGGCAAGCCCGAAGTACCCACCACGCGGAAACAATGGATTGAAAGTGCCCAGTTTGTTATCGCCATAGGTAGCGTCTCCGCTGATGATCTCGGTCTTCAATCCAATTTCAGGGACGAACTTCAAGTGGTTCAACATATAATCGATGTGGGCAGAAGCAGTCCACGCATTTATTTTCTTGTTTGCAAAATCTCCAAACTGGTAAACCGCTTCCAGATCGTAGCGCCATTGCTCGGTTTTGCCCCAGATACGAGTCCCCAGCGAATGCCTGACTTCCCTCGCTTTGCCGTCGTCGTAGGCTGCGGTTTTCTTCTCCAATCCCAGATAGTATAAGTCCAGATTTTTGATAAACCTTAGATTTTTAAAAACAGAGTAGACACCCCATAGCCTGGTATTTTTATTGAAACCATCGTCGAATACCCCTTTTTTGGAAGCAACATAATGCGTGTAAAAGAGATCGGTTTGCCGATTTGGTGTTACATAAATGACTTTTAAGCCATCGAATGAATGCCGGTTATTGGGGCCTTCCCGTACTGATATCAGCCGCTGAGATCCGTAATAGAGCTCCTGCCTGCCGGCCCTGAGTATCAGATTAGCAGGTTTGCCGGGTGCGAGATTGACATCGAAAAACGCCTGATGCAAGTCCAATGGGTTTTCGTCGGCCGGACTGGTGGAGGCCTTCGCATTGGCCATTCCGCTTTGCAGTTCTAGATAAGCCCTGAAATATTTCCCCGCGTGAAAATCCGCATGCGCGAGGTAACGCGAGAAGACATATCCGTAGTTTTTATCCAGCTGCTCACCCCATTCATCATTGATCACATGGTAATACTGGAACCGAACATCCCCGCCAAAGCTAACAAATGCATTTCCCGTGGCTGACAACGACTTATACTTGATAGTTTGATAGAAGCTGGTCGTTGAATCGGCTTTCAGCGGCGCATAATTTTCATCATAACGAAGCGGTTTAAATGACGGCGTAAACTGGGCAAAACAGTGAGTCGAGCACAGACAGAAAAACAGAAATTGCTTCATGATCAATTACTTTTTAGTGTACTGGTTCTGAATGTCCTTGTAGGCATTGGGAATGTTGAAATTGTAGTGCAGCCAGTTGTACAGAATGTATCCTTTGTCAAATTCCGGCATCGTGATCTGGGTGCGCGCCTGTTCGGATGTCAGTCCTTTTTTTACCGCCGACTCCACCTGGCTTTTCAATGCGGTGACGTAATCAATGGTGTATTTGATGCCAGCTTTGTTGGTAATGCGTCCGTGCCCGGGTACCACCGTATCATTGTCACCGATCATCGCGTAGATCTTTTTGAGATTGTCCACGGGTTCGAGAAAATAGCCGTCAAACAGCCATGGGATAGCAGGGCTTTCGGCGATAAAGGGGTTTCCCAACCACCAAATTGTCTGATCTTTTGAATGTACTTTCACAAACAGGTCCGCCGGTGATTGCGCGGTTCCTGTGTTGATCAACTCAACCGAATTACCGTTGCCCAGGTCAATTTTCAGGTTTTGGAATTTCGGTATGAGCATATCCGCAGCCCGGAAACGGGTGTCTTCAATCCCGCGGTTTGTCCCAAAAAGCATGACCATGAACTGTTTGATCTGTTCGTAGTTTTTGGTCAGATTTTCATTACAAAATTCATTTTGAATGATCATCGTCTGCTCCGGCAAGAGGTAATTTCCAAAGCAATGGTCACCGTGGTCGCTGGTGTTGACGGCATACAGGACCGGTTTTTGACTTACAGATTTTACCAATGTAATGAGTTGGTCGTACAGACGTTTCGTCATCATTGTTTCAATCAGCAGTATGCCTTTTTCCCCGATAATAAACCCAGCGGTTGTTGCTTGCGGCACGCCTTTGGTTGTTTCTGTCTCAGCCGTGGACGGAATGACAGCGTAAACAGACTCCGTGATCTTATGGAGTTTCAATGTAACCACATTAGCGTCCCAGATCGGTACATGCGGTGGTAAAGGCAGTTGCGCGAAAGCGAAATGGGGCGCGAAAAAAAGCACAAACCCGGTTAGCAAAATGATATGGGAAATCCTTTTCAGAATGATCATGATGATATTTTTTGTCTTGTGAATGGTGCTGGTACCCGCTTAGTTTTTACTCTGATAACCTCCGTAAAATTTCACAGGCGACCATTCCGGAATCACTGCCGGAATCTCAGGATCGAGCTTTTTATAAGGGCCAGCGGCGTACACTACTTTGCCGTTTACAATGGTGAGCAGTGATTCAATGCTTCTGACTTCATCGGTCGAGACCTTGAAGTAATCCTTCGATAGTACCGTGAAATCCGCGTACATGCCTTTTGCAAGCTTACCTTTCAATGTATCTTCGCCTGTAAACCAGGCGCTGCCGGAGGTGTATATATGCATGGCTGTGAAACGGTCGAGCACCTGATCTTTGGGCCAAAACTGCATGCCGCCAATGGTCTTGCCGGTTAAAAGCCAATGAAACGCCATCCAGGGATTGAATGTAGAAATTCGCGTTGCATCCGTGCCCATTCCGACCGGGATTCCCATTGCCAGCATTTTCTTGATTGGAGGCAATTGTTTGTCTGGCTGGCCGTAAAGCTTGTTGTACAGCTCTCCCTGGTAATACATTCGGAATTGTACTGCAATCCCGCCGCCTAGTTGCTTTACTCGTGCCAACTGGCTGTCGGTAATGGTTTCGGCATGATCAAAAAACCAGCGTAGCCCGTCAAAAGGAATTTCCTTATTCACTTTTTCAAAAATCGCCAGCATCCTTTCAATGGATTCGCCATAGGTCGCGTGCAATCTGAACGGCCAGTGGTTTTGCACCAGCAAACGGATCACAGGTTCCAAATCACCTTCCATACTATCCGACAGGATAGTCCTTGGTTCCAGAAAATTTTCAAAATCGGCCGCCGTAGCTACCAGGTTTTCACCGGCGCCTTCCGTGGAATAACCATTCGGCATCAACATATGGTCATTTTTATTCGGGAAGGCTGTTTTTACCCAATTTTGGTAATCCTGCAATTCCTTTCCTTTTTGTTGGGCAAACAGGAAATAGGACGTCCGGATATTTAGCTTACCATTCTTGGCGAGTTCCAGGGCTACCGCATAGTCGGCAGGGAAATTCTGCCCGCCACCGGCCGCGTCTCCCGCGCTGGTGATGCCAAATCGGTTCAGTTCGCGGTAGTACTGCAGCGTGCTGTTCAGCCTTTCTTCATGCGAAAGTTTGGTAGTCAGCCCCAACGTTGTGTAAATGGCTTTCGGGGTTTCTTTGGCATACAACATGCCTGTTGGGTTGCCCTCACCGTCGAGCTCCACCAGGCTCCCTTCATAATGGGTTTTGCTGTCATAACCCAGCGTTTCAATTCCCTTTTTATTCAAAAATGCTTTACCGTACAGGTAGGTAATAAAGACCGGCTTATCGGGAACCGCTGCGTTGATCTCCGCCAATGTAGGCTGCCGTTTTTCCTCAAACTGAAATTCATTCCAGCCACCTACGACCTTCACCCACACGCCGGGCGGAGTCCTTGCTGCCTGCTCTTTTAGCATTTGCATCGCTCTTGCGAGGGTTTTCACGCCGTCCCAGCGAAGTTCTGCATTGTAATGCAGGCCTTCACGGATGATGTGGATATGGCTGTCGTTGATGCCGGGCACGATGGTTTTGCCCCCGGCATCAATGATGTTCGTTTTTACATTCTGATAGGCCGATAATATGCTTTTGGAATCGCCGGTGGCAAGTATGATCCCATCTTTAACGGCCACCGCCTGTACAAACTCCCCGGCTTTTATCATCGTTGCGATCTTTCCGTTGGTAACGATCAGGTCGGCATTCTTTTGGGCATGCAAAGTCATGCTCGTCAATGCGAGTATTGCAATAAGTATCGTTTTCATAGTAATGCTTATTGGGCTTTTGTACTGTCTGCCATGAAGAAATCCATCAATGCCTTTTGAACGGCCGCGGTGTTTTCCTGCACCACCCAATGCCCGGATCCCGGGATTTTAGCCTCGGTAACATGAGTAGCGACCAGTTTGGAGTGATCTTTCAGGAAAGCTGCTGCGAAATATTCGCCGCCCAGGGCCAGAAGCGGCATCGGAAGCTTATGTTTGGCCAATTCTACATTGTCTTTTCCATCCTGCGGAAATGCACCAAACCAATGGAATGCGCCGGTAGTCCCACCCGAAACGGCATAAGCACGTATAAACTCATCCGTTTCCTGTTTGGTAAATGGATCTTTCACATGCCCCACCATCGGCCAGAAGTTAGTGAGAAACTCCCTTTCTCTGCCTGCCACAATGCTTCCCGAAGCCGGCCAGCCAAAGAAGCCAAACCACCAAGCTCCGGCCGAAACCTGGCTCCATACCGGCTCAATACCAGGAAGCAATGCATCCATCAAAGCGATCTTTTTGACATCTGTTGGGAATTGAGCTGCGTAGGCATACGCTACCATTAATCCAATGTCGTGGCCGGCAAGGTTAATGTTTGAATAGCCGAGCTTCTTCATCAATTCATGCAAATCGGTGGCCATCGTTTTTTTATCATAGCCAGTTTCAGGTTTGTCCGATTCTCCCACACCGCGCAAATCAGGCGCTATGACCGTGAAATGTTTCGAGAGCTCAGGCAGCAGCCGGTTCCACATAAACCAGTTTTGTCCAAAACCGTGAACAAGTAGTAATGGCTCGCCTTTGCCTCCAATAACGTAATGGATTTTAATACCATTGACGGTGGCAGTTTCGTGCTTAAAGTTCGCAGGCGGGTCGGCGGGTGGTACCGCAACGGATGCGGCTGTGCTGTCCGCCTTTTCCGGTGCGCTGGCCTGGTCACCTTTTTTGGTGTCACAGGCAACTAATGTGATCAGTAGGGCCGAAATGTAAAACAGACGATTCCAGCTTTGTGAAAACGTACGGTTCAAAAGGAATAGTGATTTCATAACGTGTAAAGTTTTAAGTGAAGATTTGCGGTGAGTAAAGACTAAAATGTTGGTCAGCTATGTTTTCCAAGCCAGTTTTGAATGTATTCGGCAATTTCCTCCCAACCTGCTTGCCCGAGCACATAATGCGTGCGGCCGGGGAATTTTTTGAAATCTGTGACCGAGCCGCTGCTTCTGTATTTACGATAATTGGAAAAATTAAGGGAAGCAGGAATCGTGTGGTCCTCAGTACCGGAAATGAGCAGGAGCGGGGCGTGCGGTTTTTCAAAGTCAACGTGAGCCACTTTTGTGATCGTGTCCCTTACGATCTGTTTGGATTCAGGGATCGCCAGGTCGTAGTACCCTTGTTTTTGAACTTCCAGCGGCAGCCCGTTCGTAAAAGCATACTGCCATTGCCTGAACGATATCATAAAAGATTTGCCGACAGGCGTAAAAAAACCAAGCGGTCCCCAGCCTGCTATCAGGAATGACAATTTGAATGTCATAATCCCTTGTGGCGGAACGGAATGGATAGCGATTCCCACTGCTCCGAGATCACGCTGCAAGAGTAATTGTGTAATCAGTCCTCCGATGGAATGTCCGATGATAATGGGTTTCTCGGGTAGATTGGCAGCGATCTCTGCATAATGTTCGATCAATGTTGCCAATGTCATGGAGGCGATGGCCGGATCCGGTTGCCGGTTGCGCAGCTCTTCGGCAGGTGCATCTTTGTGGGGCCAGGGAGGCGCAAAAGTTTGGTAACCTTTGTTCTCAAAGTACAATTTCCATTCGTCCCAACAACTGTTACTGACAAAGGCGCCAGTAATAAAAAGGATAGTTTTAGAAGGATTGCTTTTCATTTTGGCTGTTTCGTTTGCGGTAGCAGAGCCAAAAGAATGCCTGAATGGTAAGTTGTTCAAATACAACTAATTAATTAATATTGAGCGGGCTTATCCAACGATATATCGTTTCTGAACGAAGTTTCCGACGAAATACAGTTGGGTATATACGAACTAAAAATCCTTTTACCTGCGACGTCAGTCAGTACCATTCACTTCTATGCTCAAAAATCTGCTTCTCCTATGTTTTTTATCAATATCCCTGCCCGGCACCGGCCAGGATCCAGGCCCCTTTACCGCAAAGGATACCAAACCGCTCGTGTTAGCGCTGAGAAGAAGCACTCCGGACACTGGCAAAGTACAACTGCTTTTAAAGCTGAGCGATCAATATTATTATCGGCTCAACAGGCAGCCCAGTGACATTGAAAAGGCTTTGTCCTACACATTGGAAGCAAAAAAACTGAGCATTTCGCTGGACTATCACAAAGGAGAAGGGATCAGCGAACTGCTGCTTTCGCGCATATTACCTCAAAAGAACGAAAGAGAAAACGGCAGAAAGGCTGCGTTGAAAGCAATCGCGATTTTGACAAAATACAATGAATACTTCCAATTAGGAGAGGCTTATTATACCATGTCGGGCTATTACTCCACTAATGCAGAGGAGATAGGCCAGCGGATCGCACTGGTTGAAAAGTCATCAGAAGCTTTTGGGAAAGCCGGCAACAAAGAGAAGCAGGGACATATTTATATGCAGCTCGGTGACTTGTATGTAACCCAAGGATCAACGGCTAAGGCTCTTTCAGCGCTTAGACAGTCGCTCGCCTTTTTCAAGGCAGCCGGGTACAAGAACCTCATGGGTGTTTATGATCTTCTGGGGCGTATTTACTTGGAAATAGGGTCTGTAGACCAAGCGATCGAACACGGTTTGCTGGCAGAACGTACCGCCAAAATGCTTGGTGACACAAGCAGTATGCAGTTGTGTACGATCTACAACCGGCTAGGAAATGCGTACAATGCGCTCAATAGATTTGATAAGCAGCGTGAATATCAAACCAAGGCGCTTGTTTTAGCACTTCGTTTGAAGGATGCAGAGTCAGTCCACATCATTGCGGTAAACCTCGCTGTTTGTATGCAGCGTCTTGGAGATTTCGATCACGCATTATCGATGTTAAATGAAAGTGTCAAGAAATATCCATTGAAAACAGATAACAGCAAGGTTTTAGTCTATGGACAATATCTGATCATTTATGGAAAATTAAATCTATCGCTGGGACGGAAATATAGTAACATTGTCGAAGAAATTACGTCCAAATCAACCCTTTCAAATATCAATCTTCGGTACGCGTACAATTGTCTGATCCTGTTTTATTTTGAGGACAAGAATTACAAAAAACTTGAAATGAATTTGAAAAAGAGCAATGAGCTAGCCAGAAAGGCAAATTTCAGAATATATCTTTATCAGAACTATCTCTATAGTGCCCGACTGGATTCTATCAGAGGAAACTACTCGGGCGCATTAGAAAACTACCAGAAATACAGCTTGCTGAAAGATTCAGTTTTCAGGGAAAGCAAAGCCCGGCAGATGAGCCAGTTGGAAATACTTTATGACGTCGAGAAAAAGAATGACAGCATACAGTTTCTGACCAAACAATCCGGGCTGCAGTCAGGCATGCTCCGCCAGGCGGGCCTTATTCAAAATATCACTTACGTGAGCATTGGGCTGTTACTGGTCATTATTGCGCTTTTAATTGCAGGTTACCGGCTAATGCAAAAAAGTAACAGGAATATTACTGTCAAACAGGACGAGATTAACCGAAAGAACATCTCTTTGGAACATTTGGTCAATGAAAAAGAATGGCTGATCAAGGAAATTCACCATCGGGTCAAAAACAACCTGCATATGGTAGCGGGCCTGCTCGACAGCCAGTCGGAATACTTGAAAACGGAGGAGGCAAAAACAGCCATCGCCGACAGCCAGCACCGGATCCAGTCCATGTCGATGATTCACCAGAAGTTGTATCAGACCGAAAATCTCTCGTCGATAGACATATCCGCCTACATTTATGAAATGGTGCAATACCTGAAAGATAGTTTTGATACCAATCAGCAGATTCATTTCCAGCTTGAAATTGAACGTATTGAAATGAATATCAGCCATTCCATTCCATTGGGGTTGATACTGAACGAGGCGATCACCAATGCTATGAAATATGCTTTTAAAGGAGACAGAGAAGGCACTATTTTCATTGCTTTCAAACCAATTGGAACCGACTACTTTCAGCTTATCATTGCGGATAACGGGATAGGGTTACGGCCGGATTTTGACATCAAACGTGCCGGCTCGTTTGGGATGACATTGATTCAAGGTCTTTGCGACGATATCGGGGGCACATTGAGTGTCAAAAACCAGGACGGTGTTACGATTACGATTGAATTTTTATATCAAAATGAAGAAAAAGATACTCATCGTTGAAGACCAGTTTATTGAAGCCAACCACCTTCGCATCATGCTGGAACGCGCGGGATACGAGGTTTCCGGTATCGCCAGGTCGGTAGAGCAAGCGGAGGAGCAGGTTGCGAAAGAAGCGCCGGCATTGGTACTTCTGGACATTTTTCTCACCGGAACACGGACTGGCATTGAGCTGGCGGAGCAATTGCGGGAAGCGAATATTCCCTTCATTTACCTTTCTGCTAATTCCAATGAAGAGATCTTGAATGCGGCCAAAGCTACGCATCCCAATGGGTTTCTGGTCAAGCCTTTCAGGGAAAAGGATCTGCTGGTAGCATTGCAAATCGCTGAATATCATCATGAAAATGGATTGGAAGCCAAATTGCGGAAGGAAGCGATTTTTCAAAAACAGCTCACCGCCATTACGCAGGAAAAACTAGCCAGGGAACAAACATTACTGAAAATTGCACAGGTTTTGCAACCTCTTTTTCCTTTCGACATGATGGCGGTCGGGTATGTGGGCGAGCTCCCACATGTGACACATGTGCTTCACTTTCTAAGGATTGGATTTAACGAATATCAGGTTATAGATGCACAAGGGCTGCGTGTTGTATCCAATCTGAAATTGGAAGAATTTAATACCCTGCAAAGCAAAATGACCCCCGCTGTGGACGTGGAAATTCATACCGGCGCAGCTTTTAAAAAACTGGCAGCTGAACCGTCTGTGAGAAAGTTGATAGCGACGACTTTCGGAATGAATTCGTATCTCGGTTTTCCGCTTCAAACAGTGCATCAAGTGCATGGTTTGCCTTTTCTGGCTTTTTATAGTCGCCGCCCGGATGCGTATAATGAAGAGCACAAGGCGCTATGTTACCGTATGATGCCACTTCTTTCACAGACTTTGCAGCATTTGGTTAAATCAGAGAAACCCGCTGCGTTTGAGCAAGATCGCAATGTTTCTCCGACGACTTATTCTACTAATAATCAAGTAAATACTTTTGAAGGCATCATTGGGCAGAGTCATTTACTGCTCAATGTTTTTGACCTCATTTCGCAGGTTGCCCCAGTGGATACCTCCGTGCTGATTACCGGCGAAAGCGGCACGGGAAAAGAACGGGTTGCGGATACCATTCACGCGCTTTCAATGCGGAAAACACAACCACTGATCAAAGTGAATTGCGCCGCATTACCAACAAACCTGATCGAATCGGAATTGTTCGGGCATGAGAAAGGAGCCTTCACCGGTGCTTTCGAAAAGAGGACCGGAAGGTTTGAGCAGGCCAATAATGGTACTATTTTTCTGGACGAAATAGGGGATATGCCCTTGGAAACCCAGGTAAAACTCCTGCGTGTTTTACAGCAAAAAGAAATTGAGCGGCTCGGTGGAAAAGCGCCTGTCAAGGTCGATATCAGGATCATAGCGGCCACCAACCGGAACCTGGAAAAAGAAGTGGCGGAAGGGCGCTTTCGCCTGGATTTGTATTATCGCCTGAATGTGTTTCCGATCCAGATGCCCTCCCTCAGCGATCGCAAGGAGGACATTCCTCTGCTGGTGGATCATTTTTTGCAATACTATGGAAGAAAGACCGGGAAAAAGATAACAGGCGTCTCCGAAAAAGGCCTGCGGGCATTGGCTTTGTACGATTGGCCGGGAAATATACGCGAGCTTGAAAACGTGATCGAACGCAGCGTACTTCTTGCAAAGGGAACATTGATTGACCAGATCATACTACCCACGAATTCTGTCGCGAAAGTTTCCGGTAAATCGGAGGAAGCCCGTCTCAAAACAATCTTCGAGAACGAACGCGACCACATCATTGCCGTACTAAAGAAATGCAATGGTCGTATCCGCGGGTCCCAGGGGGCAGCAGAAATATTGGACATACCGCCATCCACCCTTGGCTCAAAAATGAAGAAACTGGGGATAAAGAGGGATTTTGGTTATTGATGGATGTTGACGGCGGAATACAGTAAAAAAAGTTTTGTAGTTGGAGTGGTTAATGTTACTTTTGAGATCATAACTTTGTTACTATAAATATCAATGTTAAGATTGAAATTGTGATATGGAAACTGCAATGAGAAAAAGTGAGCTGATTGCCAGACTGCGAAGCGAAATATTATCGCTGCAAGGTTTCCGGACGCCTTCCTTGGGTCAGCACAGCGATTTTGGCTTAGGGCCTGTCGAGGCGGCATTCCCTAATGGTGTTTTCCCAATAGGTGCTATTCATGAATTTATAAGTAGTGCCACAGAGGAATCTGCGGCAACATCTGGCTTTATGGCGGCGCTGGCAGGCCGTCTGATGAAAGAAGATGGTATATGTCTGTGGATCGGTACGAGAAGATCAGTGTTTCCGTTGGCCCTTCACTTTTTTGGTGCCGCGCCTGAAAGAGTCATATTTGTTGACGTAAAAAAGGAACGTGATCTCTTATGGATGATTGAGGAAGGGCTTAAATGTGAAGCATTGGCTGCCGTTATTGGTGAAATAAAAGAGATTAGCCTGACGGGTTCGCGGCGACTGCAACTGGCTGTAGAACAGAGTAAGGTAACCGGTTTATTGCACCGGGTCAACCCACGCCTGAATAATCCTGTTGCTTCGGTTTGCCGCTGGCAAATAAGCCCCATTCCCAGCCAATTGGACACCGGTCTGCCGGGAGTAGGATTTGCACGGTGGAATGTGCAAATCGTCAAGGTCCGAAACGGAGAGCCTGGGAGTTGGCAATTGGAATGGAGCAATGGCCGCTTTACACCCATTACCCGGCCTGTTATCAAAAGAGTAGGGAAGCGGCAAATACTTCGCGCTGTGTAGCCATGAAACGGTATGTAGCGATATGGTTCCGGCATCTGACCACCGACCAGCTGATACTGCTTCGGCCGGAACTGGCTGACGTGCCCTTTGTTCTGGCCTCTCCGGAGCGGGGGAGGATGGTGGTGAGAGCAGCAAGTATAGCAGCGAAAACCAGCGGAATCGACAAGGGGATGGTAGTCGCAGACGCCAGAGCGGTTTTACCTGGTCTGCAGATTATCGATGATGACGCTGAACTTGCCGGAAAACTATTATACAATCTTGCCGAATGGGCGCTTCGCTATACACCGATTGCGGCTATGGACTTACCCGACGGCCTGCTTCTGGATGCCAGCGGGTGCTGTCATTTGTGGGGTGGGGAAGTAGCATATCTAAAAGATATTGTTACCCGTTTGCGAGGGTTTGGATATGATGTGCGTGCGGCCATGGCAGATACTATTGGGGCCGCCTGGGCTGCCTCAAGGTATGCGTTAACCGATACTATAATAAGCCCGGGAGACCAGGTCAATGCCATGCAGGTATTTCCTCCGGCAGCTTTACGGATCGAGGCGGTCATTCTTGAAAAAATGCAGAAACTGGGTTTTTACCAGATCAAGGGCTTCATCCATATTCCCCGCTCGGTACTCAGAAGGCGCTTCGGTCAGTCTTTATTGGATCGTTTAGGTCAGGCGCTGGGTTATGTTCATGAAAACCTTGAACCCATTCAGCCACTGCAGCCCTACCAGGAGCGCCTACCTTCTTTAGAGCCAATTCTTACTGCAACAGGCATTGAATTAGCTTTGAAAAGATTGCTCGAGCAGCTTTGCACACGTCTTGCCAAAGAAGGGAAGGGACTCAGGCAAGCCTCTCTTAAATGTTACAGGGTCGACGGAGAAATGCGTCAAATTGAGATCGGTACCAGTAGTCCTTCCTGCAGTACCCATCACCTGTTCCGGCTTTTTGAGCTTAAAATAGCAACGATCGAACCGGCGTTAGGCATCGAACTTTTCTTGCTGGAAGCACCGGTTGTGGAGGATATGACTGAGCAGCAGGAAACAATTTGGAATATAGCAGGTCAAAACAAATGGGCGGCAATTGCGGAATTGCTAGACCGTCTGGCAGGTCGTGCCGGTACTGATATTATACACCGGTACCTGCCCTCCGAACACTACTGGCCAGAACGCTCCATCGCGGAAGCTTCGTCACTCAGAGAAGAGCCGGCAATTCCCTGGCGTACGAATCGGCCCAGACCGATACATTTACTGCGCAACCCCGAACGAGTGGAGGTGACTGTTCCCATGCCCGACTATCCTCCAATGCTTTTTCGCTATAAAGGACAAATCCATAAAGTACGAAAAGCCGACGGCCCGGAACGGATCGAGCAGGAATGGTGGATTTCTGAGGGGCTTCTCCGCGACTATTACATTTTGGAAGACGAAACAGGTGCTCGCTTTTGGATATTCAGGTTAGGACATTATAATGAAGAATCCAACCCGGAATGGTTTGTCCATGGTTTTTTCGCATGAACGCTTAAATGTTAGAAAAGATGTACACCGAATTACAGGTAACAAGCAATTTTAGCTTTCTGCGCGGCGCTTCACATCCCGAGGAGCTGGTAGTCCAGGCTTTTGATCTGGGCTACAAAGAAATTGCCATCACCGACCATAATACACTTGCCGGTATTGTCAGGGCGCATGCGGCGGCCAAAGCCAAAGGTATCCGAATTATTCCGGCATGCAGGCTGGATCTTCAGGATGGGCCAAGTTTACTGGCATACCCGACGTCAAGAGATGCTTATGCCAGACTTTCGGCTTTACTCTCGCTAGGGAATTTACGGACTGAGAAGGGTAAGTGCGAGCTTTACCGCTCCGATGTATACGCACACGCCGCAGGAATTATTTTTATTGCCATTCCACCCGAGGACCTCAATTCCCAATTTGAATTTGAACCGGATTTTGAATCGAAAATCACAGAATACAGGAACCATTTGGGGGACAGTTTGTATTTGGCGGCGAGCCGCTACTATCACGGCAACGATGCCAAAAGGCTCCACCGGTTATCGGAGATAGCAGAGCGCACCGGTACCTTACTAGTCGCCACCAATGATGTTTATTATCATCATCCGGAGAGAAGACAGTTACAGGATATTGTAACCTGCGTGAGGGAGAAATGTACGATCTATACCGCCGGGTTCAGGTTGCATCAAAATGCGGAACGCTATTTGAAACCCATTACCGAAATGATCAGGCTGTTCCGCCAATATCCGGATGCACTGGCACGTTCCCGGAAAATTGCTGATTCCTGTAAGTTCTCCCTGGACACGCTGGAATATGTTTACCCCGAAGAGATTACAAGTGAAGGCCGTACACCGCAGCAGGAGCTGGAACATTTGACATGGTTGGGTGCCAAGGAAAAGTTCAGTGGCGACATACCAAAGAAAATAGATAATCTGATCAGAGAAGAACTGGCTTTTATGGAGCGTAAGAATTATGCCTCCTACTTTCTTACTGTTTATGACTTCGTCAGTTTCGCCAGAAGCCAGAACATACTATGCCAGGGAAGAGGCTCGGCCGCTAACTCGGTGGTGTGCTACTGCCTGGGTATCACCTCCGTAAACCCCTCTAAATTTAAACTTCTGTTTGCCCGCTTTATGTCCGATGCCCGTGACGAGCCACCGGATATTGATGTGGATTTTGAACACGAGCGAAGAGAAGAGGTAATGCAATATATCTTCAATAAATACGGACGTGAGCGCGCGGCGATCGTTGCTACTGTGACACAATTGCACCATAAAGGGGCAGTGCGCGACGTGGGTAAAGCAATGGGCCTGTCGGTAGATGCTATCGGCCTGCTTTCCAAATCTATGTATGAATTTACCGAGGATTGGTTTGAGGGCAAGCGCATTTCGGAGCATGGGTTCAATCCTAAAGATCCGCATCTGATCAAAGTATTGCAGCTTACCGAGCAATATGTGGGCTTTCCTCGCCAGCTTGGCCAGCACACTGGTGGTTTTGTCATTACACGTGGCCGCCTTTCTGATCTGTGCCCGATCCTGAACGCCCGCATGGAAAACCGTACATGCATTGAATGGAATAAAGATGATATCGAAGCATTAGGCTTTTTGAAAGTGGATGTGCTGGCGTTGGGCATGCTGACCTGTATCCGAAAGGCGTTTGACCTTGCAAAAGAACATTACGGTCTTGATCTTACTTTGGCAAATATACCGCAGGATGATCCGGCAGTATATGAGATGATCAGCCATGCCGATACCATCGGTGTTTTCCAGATCGAAAGCCGTGCACAGATGTCCATGCTGCCCCGCCTTCGCCCCCAATGTTTTTACGACCTGGTTATTGAAGTGGCTATTGTAAGGCCTGGCCCGATCCAGGGGGATATGGTGCACCCTTATTTGCGGCGCCGTAATGGTGAAGAGCCGATCGTATACCCTTCCAAAGAACTGGAGGATATTTTAGGAAGGACATTAGGTGTTCCCTTGTTCCAGGAGCAGGCTATGGAGATTGCTATCGTAGCAGCAGGCTTTACCCCGGCAGAAGCCGATGGGCTACGACGCAGTATGGCCACTTTTAAGGCTAAGGGACAGGTGAGCCAATACCAGAAAAAGCTGATTGACGGAATGGTTGGTAACAATTATACCGAAGAGTTTGCCAAAAGGGTATTTAAGCAACTGGAAGGTTTTGGTAGCTACGGTTTCCCTGAAAGCCACGCTGCAAGCTTTGCGCTGCTGGTTTATGTATCCAGCTGGATCAAATGTTATTACCCCGATGTATTTGCAACCGCACTGCTGAATAGTATGCCAATGGGCTTTTACCAACCCGCGCAAATCATCATTGATGCCCGTAAGCATGGAGTGATCGTCAGGCCGGTCGATGTCAATCTTTCCGATTGGGATAATAAATTGGAAGAGAAACAGGGAAATTACAAAGTGATACGTTTGGGCTTCCGGCAGGTGAAGGGTGTAAACCGGGAAGATATTGATTTACTGGTTGCTGCAAGGACGAAGCGATATACAGCGATCCATATCTTACGAGACGCCGGCGTTTCACAGGGAGTTCTTGAGAAGCTGGCGGATGCCGACGCTTTTCGCTCAATGGGCCTGGACAGAAGGCAGGCTATGTGGGAAGCAACTGCTCTTGCCGACCGGCCCTTGGGATTATTTACCGGTCATGAGTCGCAAAGTGCTTTTGAACAGCCCGTACAGCTTCCTGAAATGACAATCTCAGAGCATGTGGTACAGGATTATGCTTCATTGTCGCTTTCGCTAAAAGCGCATCCGGTAAGTTTTGTCCGGCAACATTTGACCGAACTGGGCACACTTTGTACAAGCGATTTATCCAAACGTAAAGATGGAAGCATTGTCCGGGTGGCAGGGCTGGTACTCGTGAGACAAAGGCCCGGTACCGCCAAAGGTATCTGCTTTATCACTGTGGAGGATGAAACAGGGATTGCCAACCTGGTAGCTTTTAAAAATACGTATACAAAGTACAGGAAAGAAGTGCTGCGATCGAGACTACTAATGGTGGAAGGGAAATTACAGATTGAGGGCGAAGTGATACATGTAATTGCGCATCGGCTTTACGATATGTCACACTTGTTGCGCGGGCTCAATGTAGCCCAGGAACAAGATCCTGATGTAATGACCTTGTCCAGGGCCGATGAAAAAGATGAATATGATTCCCAAATGGTCAATAGAAAAGCACCAGTGAAAAAGCCGGTCCAAATGGAGATATTTCCTGCCGGTAGGAATTTCAGGTAACTATGACCACTTTGTGTAATTTTTCTAATTGCATTTGGGATCACGGTTTGTCTTTAATTTCTATCCAATTTTTATCAGCTTTCTCAATGTAGCCTGGTATGTCCTTGCTCCATAATTGCTGTACTTTTTTGTTGTAGTTGAAATAGAGCTTATTGTCTTTTACTGTCCAGGTATCGGTTTCGCTGGGTGCTTTGTGGCCGTCGGCGGTTCCGTAGGCGCAGTAGCCACCGTATTGGGGCGCGTATTTTTCAGGATCTTTTTTGAACATATCCAGGTTGTCCTGGCTCTCAAATAGCCAGTTGGTATCCTTCCAACGGTACGTGAAGTTTTCGCTGCCCTTCTTGGCTTTGGCTTCTGTAAAAAATGCGACGACATCGTACCCTTTGATCGCCATGCCATCTTTTTCGAATATTTCTGACTTCTGGGCGAATGCTGTGGTGAATGTGAAAAAGAAGATTAATGATAACAAAATTGAATTTTTCATTAGAATCAGTTGTAAGATTAGCGATTGATTCACTATCTCAAACCATGTGCCAAGGATAGGTACCAAGAATAAAGTGCCTAGAAGCTTTGTATTGGCAGAATTTAGAGGATAAATGGTTCATGCCAGAAAATAGATTTACGATATTTCGTAATCCTTTGTGCTGTTTCGTGAGCGGCTTGATGAAATATGGATCTTTTGTCAAATGATCCTTAACCTTTCTTCTTCCAAATCGATCTGATACAACTGCTGACGGATAATGTCTTCGTCAATCTTTGGGTCTTTGTTGAGTTCGGTCAAATATTGCCGCTGGGTTTCCAGTAATTCTACGAAAATCACCTTTGTCTTTTCATTCATCCAGGTATCATCGGCCGCTTTTGCCCGTTCTTCCCATAGTTTCAGGAGCTTTTCCATACCGGCATGACCATTCAGCTCGGTTTCATATTTATTTTTCAGAAACTGGTAGACATGCTGTTTCAAGCCTTGTTTCATTTTTCTTCTGGTCAATTCTTCCGGTTCTTCTTCCATCAATCCTTCAAACAATCCCGACCGCGATATGATCGAAGGAAGCGTAAGTCCCTGTACCACGAGGGTAAGCAGAATGACAATGAAAGTGATAAAAAGGATTAGGTTCCTTTGCGGGAAAGCCGCGCCATTGTCCAGGGTAATGGGGATGGCCAGGGCCGCCGCCAGCGATACCACACCGCGCATGCCTGTCCAGCCGAGCAGCATTGGCATAAGCCAGCGCCTTTTTTTTGATCGGGCACGGGGCATTACACCGGGACGAAAGATAAAGGTTGCAAGCAGCGCCGCATACGAACTGATGACCCGGGCGGCAATTAAAACCCCCGTTATCAATACGCCGGAGCCGATCGCGGTACGTAACGGAATGCCCTTTTCGCGCATACCTTCGACGATTTCGGGAAGCTCCAAACCGATGATAAGAAACACGATGCCATTTAAAATAAACACGAAGCTCTCCCACACACTGAAACTCTGAATGCGGCTGGTACTATTCAGAAAAACGAGCCGCTTGGCCGACAAGTACAGCCCGCCACTTACTACTGCCAGGACGCCCGAACAATGAAACTGCTCAGCAAGCCAATACATAAAATAAGGCTCAATAAGCGTCAATGCAATGTTTGACTGCGCATCGAGAGGTAGGCGTTTGTGTGCCTGAACAAAAATCCAGGCCAGCAACAAACCAATGGCCACACCACCCAATACCATCCATAAAAAGCTAATTGCTGCTTGCTGCCAGAAAAACTGCCCGGTACCGACCGCAACCAATGCGAAACGGAAAATGATCAGGGAAGAGGCATCATTGAGCAGGCTTTCTCCTTCCAGAATAGCGGAAGTGCCTTTGGGGATTTTTACAAATTTGGTAATAGCCCCGGTACTTACAGCATCAGGTGGCGACACGATCCCTCCCAACAAAAAACCAAGAGCAATCGTAAATCCCGGTATGAAATGGTGCGCTACTACCGCTACCGACGACGCGGTGAAAAACACGACCAGAAAGGCGAAACTACCAATGATGCGCCACCACTTTTTCATTTCCTTGAACGAAATCGTCCACGAGGCTTCGAAGAGAAGTGGTGGCAGGAAAATGAAAAAGATAAGGTCGGGGTCGATCCGTACCATGGGCAGCCCGGGAAGAAAACCAACCAGCAGCCCGGCCACCACCAATAAAATAGGATAAGCAATTTTCAGTTTGTTGGCCAGCATGTTCAGCAACACGATGGCAACGATCATTGCTAGCAGGAAAGGTAACTGGGTATGCATAATTCGTGTCGCCTTACCATTATTGAATAACTAAGCAGAGTTCTCACAAGGGTAATATAGACATAAATCTCATTATTTTTTTGTGCGAAGGTCAAGGTTATGAAACACAAATACCCGCAGGACATTGTTACTATTGAAATGATTGCCGGAAGGAAGTTGTTGAAACTGGTTCATATAGCCGACCTGTAAATTCAATCCTTTTGTAAACTGATAACCCAAACCGACAAATAACCGGTTCTGATCGAAGATGTTATAGGTGATCTGTTTGCCTGCATTAATATGTATTTCGTCGTTAAAAGCAAAGAATATCGTGTTGGGCTCAATGAAGTCGCGGTTCAAAGGAACCATCAGGTTTAACAAATAGCGAAAACGGAAATTGAAATTGTGGCCATCCTGCAATTGATCATTGGCTATTTTTCGATTAAAGCGCTCTTCAATGCGTATCCACTGCTGGGTTTGCAGCCGTTTCTGCCGACTTGTCCAGAGTACCTGTTGCCAAAGCCTGTTTTCCGGGCGGACTGTATGGAGGCCTGCTGCCGGGTAGCTACGTGCGTATGCGTACCCGGCCGTGAACCTTAAATGGTCATTGGCATAGTATGTAATCCCCGGTCTGATGATCTGCGTGGCCCATCTGTCCAGAAAATCGGTGCGTCGGGCGTGCAGATCAAGCCATACTCCCCATTTGCCAGTAATTCTGGTTTGATTAAAATAGCCAAACCATACGCCGCTTTGTTTGTTGACCTGTTTTTGTCCGAATGATGAAATGGAGAAAAGTATAAAAAGTAGAAGAAGAGATTTTTTCATGCCTGGTTAATGATAGATTATTTCAAAGGTAAGTTTTAAGGAGAAAGCCGATGATCGCCGCGCAAAGGATAATGTAAGGTTCCTGCAATTTTTTGATGTAAATCAAAGCGAGAATGGTGGTAGCGGCAAGCTATCCCCAGCAACACTACCATTACAAAAGATGGAAGTACAAATGCCAATCCAGTAAGCGTAGCTCCCGGGACACCATAATGCACATAGCCCAAATAAATGCCAAGCTGAGCCGCCAGTGGCCCCGGCGCGAGCTGTGCCAGCGCGAGGCCTTCGCGGTACTCTTCCTCGCTGATCCACGCTTTATCTTCGACGAGGTCGCGGTGCATATAGCCAATGAGTGCCACCGGGCCGCCAAAACCCAGGGTGCCGAGTTTCAGGAAGTACTTGGTTAGACTAGCCAGGCTGTATGTTGGTGTTTGGATTTGTGTTGGAGTTTCCATTCATATTTTCCTTTTTGAAGACATTTTGCATCACATGATGGCTGGCGACGTAGTGAGAAGGTCCGGGGCGAAATACCTGGGCGAGTTTACCTATCAGTGAGTTGAATGAGGGCTTTTAGGTACTTTTCCAAGCACATCCAACGCGGCCCTGAAACCGGCTGCCAGCCTGGCGGCCGCGCCACGACCGTAATAGTGTAGAAAGATGATCCTTGGATTTTCTCCGAACATATGGTTGTGCAATGCAACTACTTCCAGGTTATTGGCGCGGAGCACTTTAATCACCGTGTTGACTTCATCTTCCATCATTGCTATATCACCGGCGATATGCGCGTTGTCTTTACTGCCTGCGAAACTCGCCCATGAGTTCAACCCAATGGCAGCAGTCATTTCTGCACCCATCGCTATTACCGTCAGGTCATCCCTTCCAACAGTGTATTTATAGGTTGGTCCATTGACAACGCCCGTATATTTCACAATCTGATCCAGGACGGGTATGTCAAATAGTTCCTTTCCCGTGGCTACTGACGGGGCGGCAGGCGCTGGCTGGTTGGCGGGGGAAATCTTCGCATCTTTGATCGTGGAGGCAAACTTTTTGGCCAGCTCCTGTGGGGTGCCCATGCCATGCAGGTGCATGTAGAAAATGCGTGGCTGCTCATAGAAGAAATGATTGTGGATTGCGCCGATTTCAAGCCCGTTGGCGTGTGCCGCCGAGATAAGCGGGTTCACCTCATCTTCCAAGAGTACAGTATCACTCATTAGGACAGCCGATTTCCCATCGAGTGTTTTTTTAATTGAGGCCCATCCACCAAAGCCAAACGGGATAGGCACAGGTTCTCCTTTGACGGTTACTTTAAGGTCGTTTCTTGGAAGCGGGGTTGTATGTACGGCCTGGCCTTCGTTATAGGTTCCTTTTTTACCCATAGCCGCTTCAATTGCAGCAATTTCCTCGGTAGTGAGTGCTGGTGTCTTTGCCGGGGCGTTAGTTGCCAGCGACGGTGTCAACCCTAACATTTGGGCAGAACCTATTAATCCGCCTAAGCGAAGCCAGCTTCTGCGTGAAAAAAATGTATCCATTCTGATATGTATGATTTGGTGGTTGCTCGTAAAAAATGCAATACTAGCCCAGGCGATTGCCAAATGATAGAATGAAAATGACGGATTTGTACGATAATTACTTTTGGGGCAAATTTTTTCGGTAATCCGACGGATTTTGGCCGGTATGCGCTTTGAAGATCCTGTTAAAGTGGCTCTGATCGGAAAATCCGGTCAGGTAGGCGATCTCGGACAATGTGTGCTCAGGATTTGTGAGCAGGTCTATGGCTTTTTCAATGCGGAGCTTGCGGATATATTCCCCGAACGACAGGTTACTGAAATATTTGGAAAATTCCCGCGAAACATATGATGGATGGATCTGTAAACCTTCCGAAATTTCCTTCAAACTTAAACTTAGATTAGTATCTATCTGGTCTTGAATGATTTCTTTAAGTTCTTGCGCCCACTTGGGAGTTTTAAGTTTCTCGGTGTTCTTTTTGTCAAGATAGGTATTGAAGACGGCCAGAAGTAGCTTTTCTGTTGGGTTTTGGGTGTGCTTTTGGTGCTGCAAGTGTTTAGCCCAACTGTATAGCGCATCGTAAATGAGCATTCCTTTTTCTAACAGCGCCTGGTCATCGGTAATATTATAAGCAAGCCCGGCCGAGATCGCCCAGAGGCCGGACGACTGGCTGGCAACGGAGTGGTCGTCGGTATCCGCGCCCCGAATGATCACGGCCATATCCTTTAATGCAGGGTCTTCGAGCTCATACCTTTCCAGAAAAAAATCAAATGTGCAGCGATCTTCATAGTGGGTAAACTCGGTGTCCGGGATATCGAACGGTGTGGCATCAAGTTCCAGCGCCTTTTTTTTGACCTGGTCAAATGGCACGTAGAAAATCTGCGCCTCCGGATCAATGAATCTTTTGATCAGCCAGGGGCAAGCGAGGCGGTCAATTTTCGGGCGTTCGCGTGTGATCCAGTTCATTTAATCTTCTCTTAGCTTCTGATCCGCATAATTTCATCAAAGCTACACGGATAGATGAAGCTAATCATAAAATCCCGGAACCTGAAAAGTAAGTTTTTGCGGGGTTACAACTAAATGGCTGGTTTTTGTACCTTATAAAGAAAAAAACGGAATCCAATATGAAGAAGTTTTTAGCCATTGCATTATTGCTTCAAAGTTGCTGGCCGATAGAATTGGGCAAAAGAAAGGATGGTGACTTTCTGGATGAAGTGGTTCGTCTGGATGAGTTTAATTCCGAGTTTGACGATTACAATTCCAATCTGCCCTATAATAAATCCGGGCATACGTTTCTGACATTTTCTTCTAAAAGAGATAGGAAAAGCGTTTTTAATCTCGTCAATTTTCAGGCACAATTCACTTATAATAAACGATTGAATTTGGAAATATATAAGCCCAATGGTGTGCAATATGATCGCTTTTCGGATCGTGGCGCGCTGGAAGGCATGATCAACAGGGCAAATGGTAATTTCAATGTATTCGGCCCCAAAACATTGTTGCTGGGCGACGATATCCAGGGTAATATCAGTGAAAGAAATTTTTTCCTCTTCTACGCCGATGACTCCGAAGGCAACATGCAGATTAAGTACTATTGGAATAATAATAAAGGGATTGAGGGACCTTATAATTTTGATATTTTGAATTCGGCTGCGGATGATGGTTATCCGAGCTTTTCCTACCAGGGCGACAAGATTTTTTTCAGTTCAAACCGCGATGGCAATTTCGATATTTACGAGCTAAGCATACCAAGAGCTGAAAATGAGCAGGTCACACCCGAAAACCTCCTTCATCCGAAATCTTACAAAATTCGTAAAGTGGAAGAGCTATCAAGTCCTTACGACGATAAGTGTCCCTATTTTCACGATGGAACGATGGTCTTTGTGTCTGACCGGCCGGGAGGGATAGGAGGCCAGGATATTTATTATGCGACTTATGAAAATGAAAAGTGGGGTGTACCGATCAATGCCGGTAGCAGAGTTAATACCGCGAGTAACGAGTACAGGCCCATTTTACCTAAGACAAATAATTTCAACTATCGCCTCATGATCTTTTCCTCAGACAGGCCTGGCGGCAAAGGCGGATATGATCTTTATATGACCGGGCTGACGAAAAAGTGGTGAAGCGCATGACCATTGCTTCGATTGTAAAAAAGGGAGCTTTCAAAAACTAGAATGTAAATCCCATTGTCATTTTTGAAGTCAAGAACGGTTTCTGCCGACCGAGATAAGTGTCGTCGACAAGAAAGCTTTTTCTATAAACGAGACTTGCGTCAAAAAATATTCTTTTGAACAGGCGTTGCTGATAACCTAAAAGCAGCGCGGTGTTCCAGATTCTAGTCTCAATATTTTGGTTAAACTCGGGTTGATATTTATAACGAGATTTAATAAAATTAAAATTATAACCTCCCAGCAATCCGGCATAAGGACCGGATAGATCACTTGTGCTTTTTCCGCGTCTCTCCTTAAAATTTCGCAGAAAATAGTAGCGGAGCTGCAAATTTCCCTCAACAGATGTGGATCGAGTTGGCGATGAGCGGAACCAGTTATTGTTATAGAGCGAAAATCCGATGTCTCCCTGCATGGAGAGCGGAATTTTACCGAGCTTTCGCTCATAGGCAACTTCGGTGCGGACGATCTGGTTTTTTAGACCAATGCTGATATTGGGCATTTGAACTTTCCATTGACCTTTTACTAGTTCGTCACAAAAGATGATGTCACAGAAAGGTGCGGTCTTCGTCTTTTTCCAATCTCCAATTGCAAGCCCAATGTTCAAATTGGTTCCCAGAACATAATTTTTTGGTTTCCAAAATGCTGGGCTTCCTTCAACATAACTATTCGCTCCGGCCTCTTTATTGAACAGTGCGACCGAAAAATCGACAAAGCCGTTATTGAAAAAACGACTCTGCAATCCATACAATAATCCAATCCGGCCTGTATTTGTGTTAGTGTATTGATAGCGCAGAAAGACTGATTGGTCGTAGGTAAAACCAATATATGGGCCACTGAAGTTATTTGCATTGAGGCCTTTTTTTATCCTGCGGTTCATATTATAGTACCAGCGCGCCTTCGCATTTACCCAGATATTCACTTGTTTCCAGTTAAAATGCAACAAATGGTCGGCTAGTGCTTCATTGTACTCGCTGAACTGAGCGAATAAAGCCGCTTCAAAAGACAGAGAAGGAAGAAGCTTGTATTCATACCCGAAGTTGATTCCCATTCCCTGTACTTCGGAACCCTGGTAACCAACCTTAAACATATGCCGCGTCGGCACTTTGGTCATAAACACATTCTCATACCTATCAATAAACCGCTGCCTGACGAGCGTATCCGGTTCTTGGGAATAGGAAACTTTGATGCTGTCCTGGGCGTAGGAAGCAATTCCGGACAAAATAAAAAGCAATGTTAGCAGAGCGTTTTTCATAAGCTAGAATGTAAATCCAATAGTCATTTTTGACGAAAAGTATGGTCGTGAACCACCTATGACAAAGCTTGGAGATTTGACCGGTTTCAGGTAAAATAACGACAGATCAATGTATAGTCTCTTGAATAATCGCTGCTGGTATCCTAGCGCGGCTGTCGCATTAAGATTATTCACCACCTCATCCATTCCTCCGTCAGGCTGAAAGATACTTGATGAATTATAACTACCTCTAATATAACTGGCTATAAGACTGGCATAAGGCCCGGAGAAATTGCCTCCGCCTTTTCCATGTCTGGCCTGGTACCGTTGAAGAAAGTAATATCGTAAAGCCAGGTTTGCGCCAGCTGAGAAGTAAGTAAAGTGTGTTCCGCCCGAGAACGACTGATGAAACAGATTAACCCCAACGTCAGCCTGCGCAGATAACGGCGTGTTACCGATTGCCCTTTCATAAGCCACTTCCGAGCGAACAATCTGATTCGTAAATCCCAAAACGATATTCGGAGCCTGTACCTTCCAATGCCCACGGATTAACTCATCGCAAAACAAGACGTCGCAAAGTGGAGTTGTTTTGGCTTTCTTCCAATCGCCTACGGCAAGGCCAATGTTAAACTGGGTTCCTAAGACAAAGTTTTTTACTGCCCACGGAGCGGAAGCACCTTCAAAATCGTAGAATTGCCCCAAGTCTCTTTGATAAAGACCAATTGAAAAATCAGTAAAACCATGATTAAAAATACGGTTCTGAAATCCATATAACAAGCCGAATCTGGTCCCATTTTTATTTGCGGAAAAGTTCTGCATATACACCGACTGCTCATACGAAGCGCCGATATATACGCCGCTGAAATTGTTCGCATTTAGTCCTTTATTAATACGCTTGTTCATATTATAGTACCAGCGTGCTTTTGCATTTGCCCAGACATTCACAGCACGAGAATCGAAATGGAGTAGCTCGTTAGCCAGGCCCCCGTTAAATCTGCTGAGCTGCGTATATATGGAGGCTTCCAGGGAGAGCGACGGCAGTACTTTGTATTCATAAGCAAAATTGAAACCTGTACCCTGCACCTCCGATCCGACGGCTGAAACTTTAAACATCTGACGAGTCGGCACCTTTGTCATAAACACATTCTCATACCTATCAATAAAGCGCTGCTTGACGAGCGTGTCCGCTTCCTGTGAGTATGAGACTTTGATGCTGTCCTGTGCCATGGTAGTTCCGATAGTCAACAGGACTGCTGCCAGCGATTTAATAAAATGGCTTCCGAAAAAGCCATTCATAGTGGATGGTATGTTCATTTCCTTAAAAGGTAAAGCCAAAGCCAATTTTGAAGTACAGTTTGTTGAATGGGATGTAGGCGCCTCCTCTATATTTTCCAAACAGATCGGTGTAGTAAAGCGAACCGTCGATATAAAGGCGCTTGAAAAGCCTTTGCTGGTAACCCATTGAAAAGGTGGCCGTTTGGTACCAGGCGCTACCTGTTTCTCCACCTACGTTGTAACCTGATAGCAGTGCGTTTGCACCGATGGCGGCGTAAAGTCCCGAGAAATTATTGCCGCCGGTCCCTTTCCGAATCTGCATTTTTTGCAGATAATAGTATCTCAGTTGAAGCCCGCCGGTAAAATAATACGTGGCATGAGACAATTGAGACCTTACACGGCGGGCCAGCCAGGCGCTTACATTGGCCTCAACCGAAAAGGGACTCTTGCCAATCCTTCGCTCATAGGCAATGCTTGTGTTTCCTGCTTGAAGCCTCAAACCAACTGTAATATCGGGAAGCTGCACCTTCCACTGGCCGTTGATCTGCTCGTCGCATAATAACACCTCGCACGCAGGCGCGCGCTTCGATTTTTTCCAGTCACCCAATGCAATCCCGAATGCGGATTGTGTTGTCAGCACAAAATCCTTTGGGCTGAAAAATCCGCTGTTGTCAGCCTCAAAAAAGAACTTGTTTTTCCAAAAACCCTTGTTAAAAAGTCCGACAGACAGATCAACATATCCGTGGTTAAAGAACCGGCTCTGAAAACCGTAGAACAGACCAAATCTCCCCGTTTCCTTGGCGTTCAAAGCAAGCCCACCGTGTTCCTGAATCGACTGCTCATACGATAGTCCAATATAGTTTCCGCTAAAATTATTGGCACTCAATGCTTTATCGACTCTCTTTCCCATGTTATAGTACCAGCGGGTCTTCACCGATGCCCAAAACCTCCGGTCCGACCCGAAAGCCACAGTGTTAAAATCATACTGGTCCAGTTTGGTATAAATAGCTGCTTCGACAGAAAGATGTGGCACAATTTTAAACTCATAACCCAAACGAAAACCCGCGCCTGTATAACCCGAGTAGCCGATTTTGAGCATTTGCCGCGTCGGCACTTTGGTCATAAACACATTCTCGTACCGATCGATAAACCGTTGCTTGACAAGCGTGTCCGGCTCCTGGGAGTACGATATCGAAACACTATCCTGTGCATTGGAAGCGACAGCACACAGAAGTGCCGATACCGCGATGGCCACTTTCATGATAAATCCCTTGCCCAAAGAATGCAGTGCGTATCGTTTCTTCATGTCCTCAGAATGTAAAGCCGAAGGCTACTTTGGCCGATAACTTTTGGTGCTGGATATAGTATCGTGAATAGTCGCCCATTAAGCGGGAGTAGAAAAGCGAGGCGTCGATATACATAGACTTGAAGAGTCTTTGCTGGTAACCCATCGAAAAGGCAGTGGTTTTATACCATACGTGATCCTGAGAGCTTTCATTTACACCTCTCTTTTGTTTATAGCCGTAAAGGAGCGTGCTGGCCCCGATACCAGCATAAGGTCCGGAGAAATTGCCACCTCCAGTCCCTCTCCGAAGTTGCATTTTTTGCAAATAGTAGTAACGTAACTGCAAGCCGCTGCTAACCTGATATGTTGCGTTGGAATGATAAGGTGTCGAACGGCGGGCCAGCCAGGCGTTGACATTTGCCTCTACCGAGAAAGGACTGCGACCTATTCTCCGTTCATAGGAAATGCCCGTGTTTCCTGTCTGAAGCCGCAAACCGGCTGTGATATCAGGAATCTGTAACTTCCACTGGTCACTGATCTGTTCATCGCACAAAAGAACATCACAGGCGGGTACTTGTCGTGACTTTTTCCAGTCACCCAGCGCTATCCCGAACGAAGACTGCGTCGTGAGCACAAAGTCTTTGGGACTGAAAAAACCATTGTAATCATAAGCCTCTGGCCAGTACATATTCCTCCAATACCCTTTGCTAAAAAGTCCGATAGAAAGGTCTAAATAGCCCCGGTTAAAAAACCTGCTTTGAAACCCGTAGGACAATCCGAACCGCCCCTTTTCATTACGATATGGTCCAGGCGCTCTGAAAGCGTGAATGGACTGCTCGTAGGATAAACCAAAATAAGTACCGCTGAAATTACTCGCGCTCAGCGATTGATCAACCCGCTTGCCCATATTGTAATACCAGCGGGCGTTCAAGGAAGCCCAGAGGTCAACGTAGTTACGGTAGTAGATGAGATTGAAATTGTCCTGATCCGTGATGGTGTAGACAGCTGCTTCGAGGGATACAGTTGGCAAAATTTTGAACTCGTAACCCAACCTGAAACCCGCCCCCTGATACCCTGAGTAGCCGATCTTCAACATCTGCCGAGTCGGCACTTTGGTCATAAACACATTCTCGTACCGATCGATAAACCGTTGCTTGACAAGCGTGTCCGCCTCCTGCGAGAAGGCCACTTTAATGCTATCCTGTGCGCAGGCTGCTTGTATGATGCTTTGAAGGAAAAGCGCCAGAAGAATTTTTTTCATAAATAGAAGGTTAACAGGCGACTACCTGATGGTCACATTGCCAAATTCCGCGTTGATATCGACATTGGCCAGCTGGTTCCGGTTGAAGAATGCGTCTTTGAAATCGGCTGTATTGCGTGTCCATTTAAAGCCGTTGGGCAACTTCATCGTCGCATATGCGCTTTGAATGGTGTAGTCAAAAATCTGCCAATTCTTTGTAAGCAGTGTTATTTCGGCCTTTTTTGATTTGATAGCCAGACTAGTTAAACCAATGGTTGGATAAATGTCCACATTGCCATAGTCCGCGTCCAGCCTGATCACGCCTGCCACCTGGTTCAAATGCAGCCTGGTGTGGTCGCTGGTGAAAGTGAAAACGCCCGACAGATCGGTGCCTTTTAACTCTCCGAAAGAGGTATTCACCTGTCCTTTTCCCCTCAGGTCCACCAGATTGGTGGTACAAAAGTCGGCTTTGAGCTGAATACTGTTCGTCAGGCCTTTGAGCGTAATGGTACCGAACGAATTTTTAAGATCGACGGAGCAGGAGGGAGGCAAATGGATCACATAACGGGCCTTTACATTGGATACAGGCTTATTTTCGCCATCTTTCAGGACAATGTAATTTCTGAGAAAATAATCCTTTCCGTTACGGTCGGCGATATACTGCACTTTGGAAAGATCCGTCGCTGCCGTGTTTCTGTCGGGATGCCTGGCCGATAGTTCCAGGACGATCGTGATCTCGGCTTTGTTCCAGGTCGTCATTTCGATATCTGCCTTTTCAGCTGTAATAAAAAGTGTGCGTACAGCCGGGCTGCCGATGGTTTTTTCGATCGTTTTGGTGGCAACCTGTAAAACTCCCTGTGCCCGTACCTGCCCGATCGTCGCAATCAATGCAAGCGCCGGCAGTGTCGACAAGATGTATCTGTAAAAAATTTTGAGCGGTTTCATGTCTTTTATTTAAATCATTTTGGCCATTTCATTCAAAATATCAGCCTTTTGTTCTTCTAATATTGCAAACTGCCGGATAAGCTCGGCTTCGGTATTATACTCGCCAATCGCCTGCTGTAATTGTACCGACGCTTCATTCAATTTCTCGTATTCGTCTTGCAACTGCTTGTAATCTTTACTGTTACAAACTAGTGTTTCGGTTTCACAATATGCTTTTAACCTTTTATACTGAGCGTCGGTTACTTTTATTTCGTCGTTTTGCAGGCGGGAATCTACTTTTTCAATGGAGTAGGAAACCTGCTGCTGCTGGCCTTTCCCATAGAACAGCATGCCGAGCGATAACCCGACAGCCACCATCGCAGCTGCATAATGCCACCAAAGTAATGTGGGTTTTTTGACAGCAGCATTCGCGGCGATCAGGTCCCAAAGCTTATCGTCCGGTTCATATTCGGGCAATGTATTTAATGCATTGCTCAGCGGGAGCTCGTTCAGTTTTTCATTTAAAGTCGCCCAAACGCGGTCGTCTGGCTCGTAACCTGGCAATTTGCTGATCGCCTTTTTTAGATTATCATGGTTCTTTTCCATATCAGTATCCATTTGAGGAAAGCATGCTGCGAAGTTTCCTTTTGGCGTGAAACAGCTGAGATTTAGAGGTACCTTCTGAAATATTGAGCATTACCGCGATTTCCCGGTGGGTATAACCCTCCACTTCTGCCAGCACGAAAATCGTCCTGAACCCGTCGGGAAGCGATAGGACCGCAGTTTCGAGATGGGCCACATTGATATCATTATTTCCCCAGTCAATGCTTTCATCCATGTAATCCTCCACATTCTGCCACATCACCACTTTTTTCTTTTTGGTCGATTTGCGCACCACGATCTGCTTGATCCAGGCACCGAGTGTTGCCTCTCCGCGGAACTGATCGAGGTGACGGAATATCTCTAAAAAAGCATCCTGTAAAACATCATTGGCATCATCGAAGTCACCGGTAATGCGGTAGGCGAGCGTATACATCGCTTTTTTGTACCGGTCGTAAAGTTGCCGTTGCGCGACCCGGTCGTTCAAAAGGCAACCCGATATCAGCTCCGTCTCAGATGTCATAGATGATTTTTAGTGTCTTCGGGTTAAAGAGGCCCACCCGGAAGCAAATGGTTGTATGCAATGAAAATAAAATTTGATGCTAAGAAACGGAATTTACCCAACAGGTTCTCAAAATGGAATACAGGTCCGTCCAAAGTATCCCATCAGAAGCTATATTTTTAGTATAAAGTCAACTATTTCACTTTGGCAGAAATAGTATAAAATTTGTCATTTCTGCCAATATTTTCATTTTGTAAATTTGTTCCATGATTGAGCCCCGGAAGTGAATGAGGATCAATCGGTACCTAAATGATACAGACATGAAAATTGCAATTAATGGTTTCGGTAGAATAGGCCGTATGACTTTGCGCGCCTTACAAAACAAGGAGAATGTTGAAGTGGTCGCTATCAACGATTTGACTGACATTAAAACCCTTACTCATTTACTCAAATACGATTCATCGCATGGTCATTTCCCTGGCCAGGTTTCGGAAGACGGGACTTATATCAATGTCAATGGTAAAAATATCATTCTGCTGAGTGAGAAAGCGCCGGAGAAATTACCCTGGAAAGATCTTGGAATAGACGTTGTCATTGAATCCACCGGACGGTTTACCGAAAGGGATAAAGCCCAGCTGCATATTGACGCCGGTGCTAAAAAAGTGCTCATTACCGCTCCTGCGACCGGTGGCGTGAAGACCATCGTAAGCGGGGTCAACAATGACATCATTGCCGTCGACGACAACATTTACTCGACTGCTTCCTGTACCACCAATGCTATCGCGCCCGTCCTGCACGTTCTCGACCAGGAATTTGGAATTGAGTCGGGTTATATGAGCACGGTACATGCTTTCACGGCGGATCAGGTATTGCAGGATGCACCCCACCGGGATTTACGGAGAGCGAGAGCGGCCAGTCAGTCGATCATACCTACTACTACCGGCGCGGCAAAAGCGATCGGTGAGGTGCTCCCTAACCTGAAAGGAAAACTGGACGGATTTTCTTACCGGGTGCCGGTTGTGGACGGCTCTATCGTGGATCTTTCGCTCAACCTGACCAAACATGCGTCTGCACAGGAAATTAATGATATATTGAAGGCATATTCGCAAAATCAGTTGAGCGGAGTGCTGGAATACACCGAGGAACAATTTGTGTCGGTCGACATCCTGGGCAATACCCATTCATCGATTGTCGACGGAACGCTGACAAGAAGTATCGGTAACATTGTGAAAGTGGTTGCCTGGTACGACAATGAGGTTGGTATCTCCAATCGTATCTCCGAATTGGTTTCCGAGATTTTAAATACTGTCAAATAAAACAAACCAAATGAACGCATCGGAGCATTCAAAACTGGTTGTCATTGTCGCATTCCCGAACCTGCCTTTATTGGAAATTGCAGGTCCGGGAGATGTTTTTTTTCAGGCGTCCAAAATGGTTTACGAAAAGACCGGGGTTGAAAGTGCTTACAAAGTGATTGTAGTCGCAGCCGATCGTTCCGACCAGGTCGTGACCAGGTCGGGCATTGTCATCAGTACACCCATTAAACGGGACGATATCCAGCAGCCCATCGACACACTCATTATCGCAGGTTACAATTTTGAAAACCCGGTTATCGAAACTTCCGATTTTTATCAATGGGTTTCGGAAACATATTCCAAAGTCCGCCGGATAGGATCTATTTGTGTGGGGACTTTTGCATTGGCGAGGGCCGGGCTTTTGAATAACAAGAACGTAACCACGCATTGGGAGAAAGCGTCGCGATTGAACCGTGAGTATCCTGATGTTCATGTTGATTCTTCGCAGCTTTTCATCAAAGACGGCAATATTTATACCTCAGGCGGCGTATCGTCGGCAACGGACATTTCTCTGGCGCTTGTGGAGGAAGACTATGGCCGTGAAATCGCTGTTTCGGTGGCGCGTCATCTGGTTCTTTATCTCAAACGACCTGGGTATCAATCGCAATTTGGGGACTTGTTGCCTGAGCCGGAAAATACGACATTCAGCAAAATTCAGGAATGGATGATTGCCAATCTGGATAAGGATTTGAGTGTAGAGCAGCTTGCATTGCACAGCAATATGAGCCCGAGGAATTTTGCCCGGGTATTTCTAAAAGAGACCAGCCTGACTCCCGCCAAATTTGTAGAAAAACTCCGAGTCGAAATGGCCCGGAAACTATTGGAGGAAAGCGACCTGAATATGGAGCAGATTGCCACAAAAACCGGGCTGGTAAGTCTGGTGTCGATGCGCAGGGTATTCCTCCGAAACCTCATGATCACGCCCAGTGACTACAAACGCATGTTCAGGACGAGCAGAAGTGAAGTTGAATTTGCATAGAAACAGCCGGATATTTACCACAGATAAATTTTTTTGTACCATCTTCGGCGCATCAAGTTTTTGGTAATTAACATGGCTAAATTATTATCCGGGGCATTAGGCTGGTTATTCATATTGATCTGGATCCCAAGGTCAGCTCTATCGCAGCGCGACACCCTGCGGATCACGGGTTCTTCTTATTTTGACGAAAAGAGGACGCTGGTACTTTGCCAGTACATTTCCGCGAAACTAAAAATACCCGTCAAATACGAAAACATCCCTTCCACCAAGCGAATGCACGAGGTACTCAGGCAGGGAGAGGTGGATTTGGCGATGATGAATACCTTTCAGTACGTTTTTGCCAAGAGTGACCACATTACCAATATTGAGCCATTTGTGATTTTGGGAGACAGTAGTGGTAAAGCCAAAACATACCGCAGCTGCCTCATCGTCAGGCCCGGAAGTCCTTATCATACCATCGGTGAGGTGATTGATGCAGCCGATAAGGTCAAAATAGATTTTGCTTATGTCGCCTCTACTTCCGGGCACATTGTCCCTCGTATGCAGCTGGCCACAGCGGGCGTCCAGTATCCCGAAGCACAGTTTGGAAGCGTCCATTTTTCGGGCGGCCACCTCGAAGCCATCCAGTCGGCGATCGACAAGCGGGCTGATGCTGCATTCGTATCCATTGATGACCTGATGAACTATCAGCTGACTGGCCAGATCGCAAAAGATGCCGTCAGGATCATCTGGACGTCGTATCCGATCATGCAGAGCCCGGTGGTCATCCGGCGAAACTTACCTGATAACCTGAAACAGCAGCTAAGGTCTCTGTTCCTGAACCTGCATCACGACGATCCCGCAGTGTGGAATCATGTCCGGGAGAACTGGGGCGCAGTGGATCCCGTCCGGTTCGTAGATGCTTTCGCGGCCGATTTTATTTCTGTTCAACAGGCGGCTGACAAGGTGGGCAAGCTGGTTTATTTTCTGAACTATTATGAAGAGCGCCTCGCACAGCAATCATTGGAACTGGCGAAAGGAGATGGCCTGATTGAAGGCCAGCGGGCCAAAATCCAACAGCAGAACAAGGTGTTGGACAAGCAGATCATTCAAATCAGGACCCAGGCCGTATCGCTTTATTTGTTGGGATTGATCGTACTCGGCATTGGCGTGATCATTACTTTGGTGGTCCGGGCGAGCAGGTCGAAGCAGCGATTGAATGAAGCATTGATCCTCAAAAACGACCAGCTCGAACAGGCGCTTTCCGACCTGAAACTCGCACAGGATTCGCTCATTCATTCCGAGAAAATGGCGTCGCTGGGTTTGCTGACGGCAGGTGTCGCCCACGAGATCAACAATCCGGTCAATTTTATTTTTACCGGGATCAATGGATTGGAGAAAAATATCAATGCGCTGATGACAGTCATGAGGGCATTGGAGGAAATAGAAAACCTGCCCGCTGAACAGATCGCTTTGCAGCGGGTTAACATTGAACTTGTCAAGAAAAATAACCGCTATGAGGCCGTGAAGGCCAGTTTGGGCGATTTTATCGACGGGATCAGGCTTGGCGCCAAACGTACGGCCGACATTGTCAGCGGGTTACGGAATTTTGCCCGTACCGATGAGTCCGAGCGTAAAATGGCCCATGTCCACGAGTGCCTCGACTCGACGCTGCTACTGCTTCAATTTAAATTCAAGGAAGCCGGTGTTCAACTTTCGAAGCACTATGACGACCAGATTCCCGAAATGGCCTGCTATCCCGGGCCTTTGAACCAGGTATTCATGAACCTGTTTACCAATGCCATTCAAGCCATTGAGGCGAGAACGGACGGGACGGAAGGCCTGATCAATGTCACAACTAAACAGGTTGGAGAGACGGTTGAAATTACAATCAGCGATAATGGAACTGGTATTGAGCCAGAGATACTGGCCAAGATTTTCGATCCTTTTTTTACTACCAAGCAGGTAGGCGAGGGGACAGGGCTGGGGCTGTCGATCACATATGGTATAATCCGCAAGCACCAGGGTACGCTCGAAGTAGAAAGCGAGGTTGGTCACGGTACCAAATTTTTTATTTATCTTCCAACAAATTTAACACTGGCTTAACTAATAAGAGAATTTAGCCTATTATGTTTAATATATATTAACAAAATGGCAATGGAGCAAAAGTCCTATACGATCTTATATGTTGACGATGAGGAGATCAATTTAAAGTTTTTCGCAGCCACGTTTTCATGGGAGTATCATGTGTTGACGGCCCTTTCCGCAGAGGAGGGACTAACCATATTCAAGGAGCATGAGATAGACCTCGTGGTGGCCGATCAGCGCATGCCGGGAATGTCGGGTGTTCAGTTTTTTGAGCAGATCTACCAGCTTAATCCCGAACCCGCACGCATTCTTTTAACGGGATATGGCGATTTGGAAACGCTAGTTCAGGCTGTCAACCAGGGTAAGATATTTCATTTTTTTCATAAGCCCTGGGCGGAAGAGGAATTACAAAGGTTGTTTGAAAGAGCCCTTCAGATCAGAATGCTGCAGCGTGAAAATGAACGGCTTATCCAACATTTGCAGCAAACCAATGAAAACCTTTCGCGGGCATTGGGTGAAGTCGAAACACTGACGACCATGCTGGAAGAAGAGAACCAGCTGCTCCGGGAAGAGGTGAACGAATCGTTCAATTTTGACGATATGGTGAGCCACAGCCCCGTTTTTCAGGAGGTACTGCACCGGACAGCCCGCGTAGCCGTTACCGACGCGACGGTACTGATCACCGGTGAAACGGGTACTGGAAAGGAGCTGCTGGCCAGGGCCGTGCACCGGCTGAGCCACCGCCGCCAAAAGCCATTCATTAAGATCAACTGCGCGGCATTACCGGCCCAGCTGATCGAAAGTGAATTATTTGGGCACGAAAAAGGGGCATTCACGGGCGCCACCTCCGCTCGCCCCGGCCGGTTTGAGCTGGCACATCAGGGTACTATTTTTCTGGATGAGATCGGCGATTTTCCATTGGAGTTACAGGCGAAGCTGCTTCGGGTTTTACAGGAAGGTGAGTTTGACCGGCTGGGCGCTACCAGGACCACTAAGGTCGACGTCCGCGTGATTACCGCCACCCACGTTGACCTTAACGCAGCGGTGCAACAGGGCCGTTTTCGGGCGGACTTGTTTTACAGGCTCAATGTGTTTCCGTTGCATACACCTCCATTACGGGACAGAAAAGAAGATATTCCGCTTTTGGTAAGGCATTTTGTCAAAAAATATGCAGTTAAAAATGGGAAGGTGATCCGCCGGATTTCGAAGAAAACCTATCAGCTTCTGGAAGCACACCATTGGCCGGGCAATATTCGCGAGCTGGAAAATGTGATCGAGCGCGGCATCATTATGAGCAAGGGCGACAAGTTCAAGGTGGACGACTGGTTACTCGAAGATCCGGCACGTTCCCGCAAAACGCCTGGTGAAAGCGGCGCCATTGAATCGCTGGAAGAAAACGAACGTATCCACATTCTCAGGGCACTTCAACAAACGAACTGGCGGGTTACCGGCGACCAGGGTGCCGCACGCCTACTTCTCATCAACGAACGAACGTTGCAATCCCGCATCCGCAAATTGCAGATCCGCAGGCCGAATGGTGCTGATGATTAGTCATCAGTAGCCTTCTGATGAATTTAAGTGACTTTTCGACACTTATAGCAACTATTGCAAACATTTGATTTATCGAAAAAAAACAATTGTATTTTCTCGATAATAGCATGGATTGTTTCGTAATTTTTTCATTTGCAATATTATCTTAATATTAAGGTCGGAGGCTGGAAGTGCGTTTTTTGACTAAATATCATCAAAAACAGTCAGTATCATCAAAATGGAGCTATTTTAATTGTGTAATCTATTGATTTTCAGTTGTATAAACATTGGGTCGCTTTTTGATATAGAAAAGCGAACACTCAATCCTTATCTATGAAAAACAAGGTTTACTATTTGGAAGGCCCTTACTGGACAAAGGGCTTTTTGCCAACCTGCCTGCTTTTAATCACCGGGCTCTGCTTCCCCGCCGTTTCCGGAACCTCGGGAATGGCTGATTCAAACACTGCGACGTATACCAGTGTGGGTTCCGGTTCGACAGCTGTTATTGTTATTGAAAAAATTACCGGTAAAGTGGTTGACGCTGCCAATAGCGAACCACTGGCAGGTGTGAATGTATTGATCAAGGGAAGTTCAAAAGGAACGATCACGGATGCATTCGGTAACTATTCCATTGAAATGGAGAATGGCAGCAATGTGCTGATCTTCTCATTTCTGGGTTTTGTGAGTCAGGAAGTACAGCCTGGAAGCCAGACGGCCGTCAATGTATCTTTAAGTGCAGACCCGAGGCAGCTGAATGAAGTTGTGGTGACTGCATTGGGTATCAAAAAAGAGAAAAAAGCAGTGGGATATGCGGTGCAGGAAGTGAAGGGCGCCACGATGGTAAAAGCCCGCGAACCCAATGCGATCAGCTCTCTGACCGGTAAAGTGGCCGGTTTGACAATTGCCCAAAGTCCTGACCTGTTCTCGAATCCCAATGTGACATTGAGGGGACGTAGCGGTGTTTTGTATGTAGTGGACGGTGTACCTATTAATACGGATTCCTGGAACCTTAGTCCGGACGACATTGAAACTTACTCGGTTCTGAAAGGGGCGAGTGCTGCCGCATTATATGGTAACAGGGGCCAGAATGGTGCGATCATCATTACTACTAAAAAAGGATCCTCGGGTAAGAAGGGTTTTACAGTCGATTTCAATTCCAGCACGCAGTTACAGACTGGTTTCAATGCTATTCCTAAGTACCAGACTGAGTACGGCCCGGGTAGTAACTTCCAATATTCCTTCGTGGATGGCCGCGGCGGTGGTATCAATGACAATGATTACAATATCTGGGGGCCAAGGTTTGAAGGTCAGCCCATTACCCAATATAATAGCGAAAGAGACCCTCAGACAGGCAAGTTGATCCCGCTTCCCTGGCTTGCCAGAGGTAAAGATAACCTGACCAACTTTTTAAGAAACGGGCTTTTGAGCACCAACAACATTGCTATTTCGAATAAAAGTGATTTCGGTGATTTTCGTTTGTCGGTTTCACAGCTGTTTCAGCGCGGGCAGGTTCCTAATACCAAACTGGGCGGAACAACGGTTAACATTGCCGGTGGGATCAATGCAGGTAAAAAGCTGCGTTTTGATGCCAGTATCAACTATAACCGTCAGTATTCTCCCAATTATCCTACATTGGATTACGGTCCTGCCAGCCCGATTTACGTATTTACGGTTTGGGGTGGTGTGGACTATGATGTGAATGACCTGCGCAACTACTGGCAGCCAGGAAAGGAAAACCAGCAGCAGTACAACCGTGAATACACCATTTACGATAACCCCTGGATGACTGCGTATGAGGCTTTGAAAACCTACTATAAGACAGATACTTACGGGTTTGTGCAGGCAAACTATAAAGCTACCGACAACCTGACATTCAACCTGCGCACCAATTTGAGCGCCTGGAACAGAAACCGCAGTACCCGCGCCCCGATATCTTCCAACCTTTACAATTTTGGTTTTCCGAACCAGGCAGGAGGATATTCAGAGACCTATGATAACTTTTTTGAAAACAACACGGAGGCCTCTGTAAAATATGAAAAGCGTTTTGGACAGCAATTTGGCCTGAATGCATCTCTTTATGGAAACCTGCGCTCAGTGAAAGTGAGCTCGCTGTACGGGGTTACCACAAAGGGATTGATCGTGCCGGGCGTTTATGCATTGTCTAACTCGGTGCAGCCTTCAACTTCCAGTAATGATTATGCCAAACGTCAGGTAGGTAGTGTGTATGGTTTTGTGGACATGGATTACAGGGACTTTCTGTTCCTGAACGTGACGGGCCGCGTGGACAAATCAAGTACGATGCCGATTAAGAACAACACCTATTTTTATCCGTCGGCTTCGATGAGCGCTGTGCTTTCGGAAGTGATTTCCTTTCCTCAGAAAATATCGTTCGTGAAATTGAGAGGTTCGTATGCCAACGTGGCGAGTGATTTTGTAAATGAAAATGATCAGTACGGGATTTACAGCTTAATTCCAACCTACTCAAATTCAGGTCGCTGGAACAATTCCTATACCGGCGTAAGTTATACCGGAACTTTGTATAGCGACAATTTGCAGGCTGCGCGCGTGAAAACATTGGAACTGGGTCTTGAAGTACGTTTTTTCCAAAACAGACTGGCTGTTGATGCTGCGATTTTCCGGAATGTGGAAGGCCCTGGTATCGTGAGCGTCCCTACTTCGGTCACTTCCGGCGTATCCGGTATCCAGCAGAATGCCTATACCTACATCAGAAAAGGAGCGGAATTGACCGTCGAAGGAACTGCGATTAAACTGGAAGATTTTTCATGGAATGTAGCGGCTAACTGGTCAACCAATCACCGGTGGCTCAATAAAATCAATGGTACGCAAATGCGCGACGGAAACATCAAGGTGGGTGACCGCTCAGACGGTTACTTTATCAGGGATTTTCAGCGTGACCAGCAGGGAAATATGATCGTGGGTACGAATGGAATGCCAGCTTACAATCCGTATAACTCCAAAATCGGGTACTACGACAACAAGTTCAGCGCCGGGATCAATAACACATTCAAATACAAATCGGTGGTGTTGAGTTTCCAGGTTGATGGCCGCTTTGGTGGAAAAGTAAATAATTACATGTATACCAAGCAGTTTGGTAGCGGAACCGCGCCGGAATCTGCGAGTGAGTTTCGTTTGAAAGACTGGAACAACAGGGATACCGAAGGCTACAAAGGCAGCGTAATGACCGACGGCCAGCGGATTGTAAAAGGTCAGCTGAATACCGACCAGGACGGAAATGTAGTGTCCGACACGCGGGAGTTCGCAACGAACGATGTGCCCGTTCTGTGGCAAGCCTGGGCGACCAACTACTATCAATCGGCTTATGTGGCGGCGAAAAACCGGACTTATGTGAAGCTGAGAGAAGTGGTGATCAGCTACAATTTACCTGCAAAACTTTTGGCAAAAACCCGTTTTGCATCCGCAGCGAGCATTTCTCTCGTGGGTAGAAACCTATTTTACTTCACCGGAAAATATACCCGCAACATCGATCTGGACCAGTTTACAGGAACCACGACAAGTTTCCAGACTCCATCGGTCAAAAGTTTCGGTGCTAACCTCAATCTGACATTTTAATCAAAAGCGCAATGAAAAACCTTAAATATATAATCCTTTCGCTCGCGATTTGCCTGGCATCCTGCGAGGATATCCCCGACCCGCAAAAAGACCCGGGAGCGATCACAAAGCCATCCGCCGATCTGATGCTGACTGGCATTCTGCTGAACACTTATGACTCTCCATGGAGTACCGATCAGCGTCACAACCAGTATATGACCCAGAACGAAGCTTATTATGAAGGACAGCCTTACAGCTGGACCAGTGGAAGTTACGACGGATTTTACACGACATTGAGAAATGTAAACCAGATGGAAATAGAGGCGGAGAAAATGGGCGAGCTGGGTGCACCGTATAAAACGATGGCCAAATTCTTCAAAGCCTACTTTTACAGCCGCGCCACTGAAATGTTCGGCGACATACCGATGACGGAAGCAATGAAAGGTGTAAGCGATCAGAATTTCAAGCCGAAATACGACAGCCAGAAGGATGTTTACATTCAGGTGCTGAAATGGCTGGACGAAGCGAATGCTGAACTTCCTGCATTGATCGAAAAACGTGTCACGGTTCCGAGTGATTTTATCTACAATGGTGATCTTTCCAAATGGCAGAAACTGGTTAACTCCTTCCGTTTGAGAACGTTGATCAGCCTGAGCAATCGCGCCGATGATACCCCTGAATTGAATGTAAAACAACAGTTTGCTACCATTGTGGCGAACCCGGCCAAGTATCCGCTGATCCTTACCAATGCTGACAATTTTCAGATCGTTTACAACACTTTCAATACCTATCCGCTTTGGCCAAGTAATGGAGTAGTCGTTAAAAACGATAAAAGGAACACATTGGGCGCTACTTACGTGGATATTGCCAAAGCGACCCAGGACCCGCGTCTGATGGTTGTTGCTCTTCCCGCCGAAGCGCTCGTGAAAAATACGGACGTATTTGCCAGGTATGGAGGCGGAAAAACCGGTGATCTGCAATCAACATTGCTGGACCAATCGAGTAAGGGTCTTTTGTCGATGATCAACTTTGATTTTTGGGAAACTTCGGCGGCGGGCGTGCCTGCGATCCAGCTGGGCGCACCGGAAGTGAATTTCGCGATAGCAGAAGGCATTAACCGCGGCTGGGCAACCGGTAGTGCCGCTACCTACTATCAGAAAGGCATTGAAGAATCGATGAAATTTTACAGCATCGGCGCTGCGGCGGTTGCGGGTTTTATCGCAGCAAATCCATATCCTGCCACGGCTGCTCAGGGGCTCAATAAAATCCTCGAACAAAAGTATATGTCCTTTTTTGAGAACTCTGGTAAGCAGGCTTTTTACGACTACCGCAGAACAGGTGTGCCTACATTTGATATCGGCCAGGCTAATGCCAATAACAACCAGATCCCAGTGCGCTGGGCTTACCCGACATCGGAATACACTACCAATGAAGTCAATGTGAAAGCTGCGATTCAGGCGCAATACAGCGGTGCTGATACGCAGAATGGTGAAATGTGGCTGGTTAAATAAGGCATTTTTTATATTCCTAAACCTATTAAAATACAGAATGAAAAGTAAATTTCTGGTTCTTTCATTGCTGGCGTGTGCCCTCACAGGGTACGCCCAGCAAACCAAAAACATCGTCCTGATTTCCATTGATGGCTATCGCTGGCAGGAGATCTTCCACGGCGCGGATTCTACATTGATTTTCAATAAAAAATATTATAAACAGGATTCTGCGACTCTTTTTAAGAAATACTGGGCTGCGTCGGCGGTTGAGCGCAGACAGAAACTGATGCCTTTTTTCTGGAAAACAATCGCAGGTAAGGGACAGCTTTATGGCAACAGGGACCTTGGAAACAATGTGAATGTCAAAAATAAATACTGGTTTTCGTATCCCGGACGGAGCGAAACGCTGTGTGGTTTTTATGATGAAAAAATCAATAGCAACAGTTATCCGAACAACCCGAATGAGAATGTCCTAGAATTTTTCGACAAACAAAAAGGCTTCAAGGGTAAGGTAGTCACATTCGCTTCCTGGGACGCCGTGTTCAGGATCGTGAACCGTGAGCGTAACGGAATGCTGGTGAACATTCCGGGTGAAGTTGTGAAAGGGGCAAACTTGTCGGAGGCGCAGGTTCTTGCAAACGAACAGCAGAAATTCATACCGGACTATTTTGGCGACGGTATCCGTTTTGACGCACATACCTATGCTATGACCAAGTCGTACGTCATGGCCAATCATCCCAAAGTGGTTCACATTGATTTTGCCGATCCTGACAATTTTGGACACTCGGGAGAGTACGATTCTTTCCTGGATGCAGCGCATTATCTGGACGCCATGATTGCAAGCCTGTGGGAGACCATGCAAAAGGACCCGTTTTATAAAGACAAAACCACATTTATGATCTATCCCGATCATGGCCGCGGCACTGGCGCGCGCTGGACAAGCCACGGTACCTCGGCGCCTGGGTCTAACGAAACGTTCCTGGCAATCATAGGCCCGGATACACGGGCGGGAGGAGAAATGAAGGACAAAGTGCAGATCTATCAGGACCAGTTTGCGCAGACCGCCGCGCGCATTATGGGATTCAAGTTTACAGCAAACCATCCCGTGGGAGAGGTGGTGCAGTCGGTTTTTAAGAAATGATTGAATGATTGAATGAGTGAATGAGTGAATGAGTGAATGAGTGGGTGTAATTCTAAATTTTTGATTGAATGGCTTCTAAGTATGATTTGATTGTTGTGGGGGCTGGGGCGTTGGGGACGTTTCATGCTTATCACGCTGCGGCTGCTGGAAAGAAAGTGTTGCTTTTGGAAAAAGACCAGCGGCCTGTTAATGCGACGGTCCGCAATTTTGGCATGGTAATCGCCTCGGGTATGGCTGGGAAGTGGTTCGATTACGGCGTGTATGGGACAGCGCTTTACAAATCCATTCAGCAACGTTTTGATGTCTCGGTTCGGAACAATGGTTCGGTATACATTGCTTCCGACGACGATGAGCAGCAGTTGATCCATGAGTTAAAAGCTGCTTATGATACCAAAGGATATGAGTCGCAGCTGCTTTCGCAATCGCAGCTTTTGGCAAAATATCCGTCATTAAAGGCTTCCTATTGCCGGGAAGCGCTTTATTTCCCTCAGGAAGTGAGCGTCGAGCCTAATCTGTTCATTCACAGGATACATCAGTATATGCTCTATTCATTTCCCGGCCTGGAAATGCGGAGGGCGACGGTGGTGACGGAATGCAGTGTTTCGGGCGACAATGTGTTAGTGACGCTTGCAGGTGGCGAACGTCTGTCTGCTGAGCGGGTAGTTGTGGCGTCGGGGCATGAGTTTAAGATACTTTTTCCTGAACTGTTCAAAGAGCAGGATCTGTCGGTCAGTAAGTTGCAGATGCTGAGAACAAAACCATTGCCTTCGCTGGCGTTGCCCGGAAACATTGGTACCGGCCTGAGCATTCGCCGGTACGAAGCCTTTACGGAATGCGCAGGATTTGCCAATATGAAAACACCGGACCATTTGCTGGAATTGGAAAGTTATGGCATTCACATTCTGTTGAAACAAGCGGTCGACGGTACGGTTATCATTGGCGACTCGCATGAGTATGCGAAGATAGGAGAAGAGGAAAACCTTGGGTACGAGCTGAATCAGCACATTAATCAGCTGATGTTGAAAGAGGCAAGCCGGATTGCGGACTTTGATATGACCAATCTGAGCGAAACCTGGGCGGGGTATTATGGCCTGCACGACAAGGAAGAAATCTTCGAACACACCATTGAAGACAAGATTTTTATCACGGTAGGGATTGGAGGGAAGGGTATGACTTGCTCGGCGGGCTATGCGCAGGAGAACATCAGAAAGGTTTTTAACCAATAAAGGCATCAACATGCAAGACAGGAGAAGTTTTATCCAAAATATTGGCCTTGCCGCGGGCACCACATTGCTGGCCCAAAGTGTGTTCGCGATCCCTGCGAGTGAGTCGGGACAAAAGAAAAAGCTTCGGTTCGGTTTCATTACCGATCTCCACCATTTGCAGTTTGGGAAACCGGAAGACGCCCGAATGCAAGGGTTTATAGACGCGGTCATGAAAGAAAACCCGGACTTCATCGTGCAGTGCGGCGATTTTTGCAGGCCGACGAAAACGGCCGGGATAACGGGTATTATGGAGCAATGGAACCGTTTCAAAGGACCCAAATACCATGTGCTGGGCAACCACGATATGGATTTTTGTGATAAGGAAACGATCATGAAAATGTGGGATATGCCGGAGCGATACTACTCTTTCGACCGGGACGGATTTCACTTTGTGGTGATGGACCGCAACTTTCTCAAAAAAGACGACGGTACCCTTGTGGACTACAATGCATCCAACTGGGGGCCACTGCCTTCGCCGAAGAGAAGTTTTACAGATCAGAAACAGCTGGATTGGCTCAAAGAAGACCTGAAAAATGCACAACATCCGGTGATCGTTTTCATGCACCAACCGGTATTTCTCAGTGATTTTTTTGATGAGCTCGGCAATGCCAATGATATCCTGAAAATCTTCGACGAGGCCAATTTCAATGCTGGTAACAAGAAGACAAATAACAAAGTGGCGGCAGTTTTCATGGGGCACGACCATGACGACAGGCACGGTGAGCGAAATGGCGTCCATTATTTTATCATCAACAGCGCTTCCTATGTTTATACCAATAGTGGCGCACACTACTACAAAGATCCGCTCTACGCATTCATTACCCTTGATCCGGCAGGCAAGCTGATCATTGAGGGCCGTAGTACCACGTACATCAAGGAAACTCTCGATGAAGTGCGTGCCCGGTTTCCGACCCGGATCAGTGATCACAGCGTTCGTCTATAATTTTCATCTCACAAAATTAAGTTCCAAATGAAGATATGGGTCAAGGAATGGCTGGCACGTTCCCAAGTGTTTTTTGTTGTCTGGTGTGTGGTGGCGGCCTTCGGAACCTACTTCTGTATGTATGCTTTTCGAAAACCGTTTACGGCCGGAACGTATCAGGATTACGCGCTTTGGGGCTTTCATTACAAGACGGTACTGATTGTGGCGCAAGTGCTGGGGTATATGTGCTCCAAGTGGGTGGGTATCAAGGTTATATCGGAACTCAAACCTTCGTTCAGACAAACGTTGATCGTCGGGCTGATCATTTTCGCAGAACTATCACTTGTACTTTTCGGGCTTGTGCCTGCGCCTTACAACTTTATTTTTCTGTTTTTCAATGGTCTTCCGCTGGGAATGGTGTGGGGTGTGATTTTTAGTTATCTGGAAGGCAGGAAGTTTACCGAGACCTTGGGTATGGGGCTGAGCATCAGCCTGATCGTTTCCTCTGGTTTTCTGAAAACAGTATACTTTCAGATTCACAATGTGTTTCCCGCGCTGACCGAATTTTGGCTCCCTGCTATCATTGGCCTGTTGTTTTCGCCGGCCTTTTTGTTCTTTTCCTGGATGCTGCGTGTCATTCCAGCGCCCAGCGAGTCGGACAAGTTACTGCGTTCGGAGAGGCTGCCCATGAACAGCGCGGATAAGCGACTGGTGATGAGCAATTATGGCTGGGGTATCATGGGTTTTGTACTCATTTATATTCTGCTGGCTACCATGCGGGATTTCAGGGACAATTTTTCGGTAGAGATCTGGAATGAAATTCAGCCAGGTTGGGATAAAACCGTTTTCTCTCAGACAGAAGTGATCAGCGGCTCCATTGTATTATTGTCTGTGGGTTGCATGTCAGCGATCCGTAGCAATTCGAAGGGATTCCTGGCCATTCAGGGATTGATCGCATTTGGTATAGCCATTTGCGGCCTGAGCACATTGGCATTCAGCTACCAGCTGATCGGGCCGTTCAGCTGGATGGTCATATTGGGTACTGGTATGTTTTTAGCTTATACACCCATTCAGGTAGCATTATTTGAGCGCATGATCGCCCTTTTTAAAATAAAGGCGAACGCAGGATTTTTTATGTACATCTGCGACGCATTCGGATACCTCGGCAGTGTAGCGCTGCTGTTTTACAAGGAATTTTTTATGAAGGACCTCAATTGGTCTGGCTTACTGATACAATTCTGCTACGTCGTTGCGGTGGTCGCGCTGTTTGCTCTTGGGTTCAGCCATTTATTTTTTTCCAAAAAAGCTGCCCGGGATTTTCATAAAAAGGAATCATTATCAAATGATGAAAACGCGAAGATTGCCTTGTCTAATTCGCATATTGCATGATTTAAAATAGAAACCATTCATCCTAAATAATAAGCAATGATTAAAATGGTCGTTTTCGACATGGCGGGAACCACGGTCGACGAAAATAATGTGGTATATAAGACGCTGATGCTTGCTATCAATGAAAAGGGCATCAATGTGGCGCTGGATGAAGTGCTGGCCGAAGGTGCCGGAAAGGAAAAGCTACAAGCCATCAGAAGTGTGCTGGCCATAAAGCAGATCGAAGATGAAACATTGGCAAAAGAGATCTTTGAACGCTTTCTCACAATGCTCGATGATGCGTACGCCGAGCAGGATATTTTTGAGCAGCCCAATGCGACAAATGTTTTCAATGCATTGAGAGAGAGTGGTATAGCAGTAGTACTCAATACGGGTTACAACCGCCAGACTGCGGAAGCATTAATAACAAAAATAGGCTGGCAACTAGATGTCAATTTTGACTGTCTGATCACAGCTTCCGACGTAGAACTGAACCGTCCCAACCCGGATATGATCCTGCTGGCAATGAGCCAACTGGGGATAACCGATGGGAGCGAAGTAGCCAAAGTAGGGGACTCGGCGATCGATATTGAAGAAGGACAAAACGCAGGCTGTGGTTTGAGCATTGGGATCACTACGGGGGCACACACGCCTGAGCAGCTGCGCCAGGCCAACCCCGATTACATTATTGGCGACCTCATTGAATTACTGGGGATTTTGGAAAATGCGAATAAGGCATTGGTTTGAGCGGCCATCGGTTTTAATAGTTCACGGGTACCAATTTCTGCCCGGGCTGTTCATTTATGGGCGTGTAAGAAATGTGGAAGACTGGTTACTGAAATTCTGCTTCTTTTAAGCGGCGGCGAGTTGTTGCCTCGCTCAACCGTTTTTGCTAACTTTAAAGCAGTACTGCTCAGGGTTAAAAAAGCCAGTAAATAATCTGCTACCGTGCTACTACTTGAACTTCTTCTTTTTATTGTCGCCGGAATGTTCGCATTTACCGTCAGCAAAATCGCTGAATGGATCGAAACGCAGTTTCCTCCCAAAGAAAAACCGCCCCGCCCCAGGCGCCGTCGCGAAATCAAAGCAGATCTGGACGTGCTTTACAGTTCTTACCGCCAGGGCCTGCTCGACGAAGCACAGTATCTTAATCGGACAGACGAGCTGATAGACCAGCTTGCGGAGCTGACTTATGGGGATTGAGTGGGATGATACCGGTGAAGCCGCATTCAGCCACAGAGCAGCTACGTGTTTGTGGCTCTTAATTTGCATTCTGCGAAAAATTTGGTCACTTTCGACCAAATTTGCACACTATACTTTTGAATTTAATGAGTGTATCAACTTACGATACAGAGAAGATCAATACCGAAGATTATATCGACACTGTACCCGGCATTGATATCATGGATTCTCGTCGGTTTTTCAGCGAGGGACGTAATGGGAGGTTCGAGCTACGGGCCTTTATCACTAGGATAAGGCATGATTCGAGGCGAGAACTGTTTAATATTGGTTTTGGGGTATGGGATCAGACACGGCAAGCGGTGGATGATAAAATTCAGACCAGAAATGATGATATGCGTCTGATCTTGGGTACGATTACGGTCATTGTACTAGAATTTTTGCAAAATTATCCTTTTGCGTACGTGTACGCCGAGGGCAGCACGCTAGCAAGAACAAGACTTTACCAACGGGAAATTTCGAAGATTTTGGATGAGCTTCCTGGCGATTTACTGCTATATGGTTTGATTAGTGCAGAGGATATCGGTTTTATCAAATTCCGTCGTGGGATAAATTTTGAAGGGTTTTTGTTATCCCTAAGTAATCGCTAAATTTGAATGTAACACACCATTATTATGTCGACAATCACAGCCAAAAAATCTGAAAAAGCGGTAGCAACAGCCAAATCTGACCCTGTAACTCCGGTCGAGCAACAAATAGATGTTATCGTCAAAAAAACTTATCGCATGGCTGAAACTTTGAAGAAATATCCTCTTCCAGGCAAATAGATTTATTTTTCTGTTTGATTTCGACATTGGCGCTTCATGGCCTCGCCGTTTTTTTTATCCACGGATTGTATGACCAACCAAGAAGCAATCTCACTAATCAGCAAAGGAATTCCACAAGGAAGCAAACCCCAGAAATGGGCTGACCTGGGCTGTGGGGGTGGTACGTTTACAGTGGCTTTGGCAACGATATTGCCTTTTGGTAGCCAGATTGTTGCGGTGGATAAAAGTATGCAACAGCTGGAAAAAACGATGGGCAATGGTGTTTCAGTTAATTTTATCCAGGCTGATTTTGAACAAATCGATTTGGAACTGACGGATCTGGACGGAATTTTGCTCGCCAATTCACTGCATTATGTGAAGGATAAAATTACATTGATTCAAAGGCTGGAAAAGTACCTTATCACTGACAAAAGATTCCTGATCGTGGAATACGATACACTAAGCGCGAACAAATGGGTGCCGTACCCGATTGATTTTATTCGTCTCGAAGAGCTGTTTGCGGATTTGAACTATCGTTCAGTTGTGAAACTGTCCGAGCGGAAGTCTCTGTATGGGCGGGGCAATTTGTATGCGGCGGCGATTATTTAATAAATTAGCCTAAACAACATTGACCTAAATCTTTAAACCAATGGCTAAAACAGACTATCAATCCATTGACGAATACCACCAGGCATTCCCCGAGCATGTGCAGGAAAGACTGCAGATTATCCGTAAGCTCGTTCATAAAATAGCCCCGGAAGCAGAAGAGGTGATCAGTTACCAGATTCCTGCTTTCAAAATCGGCAAAAAGTTTTTGATCTACTACGCAGGGTTTGCAAAACACATCACCATTTCCAATCCATGGAGCGACGTGTTCCTGACAGCGTTCGCCTCGGAACTAAAAGGGCTGAAAGTTTCGAAATCCGCTATTCAACTTCCTTTGGACAAGCCTTTTCCAGCAGATTTTGTGGAGCGGGTCCTGAAATTCAGAAAGGAAGAAACTGACGCGACAAAGTAAAATACAGTTGCGCGGAAAGATCGAATCTCTTGCTATAAAGCCGGACAATTACTGTTCAGAAATGAACACTTTTCCAAGTTGTATTTGATTGTAAATTACTGAATGATAGTGCATTGTGAATCCTTCTAGTTGCTGGCAAACTATTTTATCAGCAAATATAGGACTAATGGATGATCATGAACCGAGCCTACCTGGGAGAGTTTGAAGAAATTGTATTGCTGACCGTCGCCGCGCTCGATGGTAACGCATATGGCGTGGTACTCACGCACGAAATTGCCGAGCAAACCGGACGCTCGGTGAGGTTGAACCAGATCCATTCTGCATTACAAAGGCTGGAAGAAAAGGGAATGGTGAAATCGGATATGGGCGAGCCCACTGCCGAACGCGGCGGGCGACGTAAGCGGCTATACTCCGTGACGGCTTACGGCCAGCGCACATTGCAGCAGGTGAGGGAAGTGCGCGAAAACCTGTGGTCACGTCTCGTGAAACCCTTTAATCTCGCCATCGACTTATGAAACCAGACCCTCGTAAACCACCTGTCCTGGCCGAAAAGCTTCTTCGCTGGATTTGCGCCCCGCATCAGGTCGAAAGCATTCTGGGTGATCTCCATGAAGAATTCATTTTTCAGGCCAAAAAAGTGGGTTTGCAAAAAGCCCGGCTTTTTTACTGGTGTGAAGCCCTCGGTTTTATCAAACTCAGATACATTAAAAGGAAGAAATCACCCTATTCATCCACTTTTATATTTAGCCATGATATGATCCGTAACTATTTCACCATTGCCTGGCGCACGCTGTCACACAGCAAGGTCTACTCGTTTATCAATGTCATCGGCCTGAGTATCGGACTGGCGGCGGCTATGCTGATTTTGCTTTATACCAAAGACGAAGTCAGTTTTGATCAGTTTCATGCCAATAATCCGAACATTTATCGCATTACCAGTCAGTTCATTTCCACCACGGGTCAGCAGAAGGGGCTAGGTGCCAATACGGGTTTTCTTCAAGGTCCCAAGTTTGCCGCCGGAGTGCCTGAAATCCTGCACGCAGTCCGCTATCACGGTCACCGAAACGATATTAAAAAGGGCAATGAGATTAAAAGTGAAGAGGTTTTTCGTGTTGATTCGTCTTTCTTTTCAATATTCTCGTTTCCATTGCTGAGCGGGAACCCGCAAACTGCATTGAAGGAACCCAGGTCCGTGGTTATTTCTGAGGAAATGGCGGAGAAGCATTTTGGCAACAAGAATGTGCTCGGAAAGACGATCCTGATGAAGGACAGTTTTGATAAAGATGCCCGGTTTGAGCCATTTACAGTCACCGGTGTGGCGCAAAAATCGCCTCAAAATTCGTCCATTAAGTTCAACTTCCTGATCCCGATCGTGACCAATCACGGCGAAATGGAGCGCAGCCAGAACTGGTTTAATACATTCCTGAACACATTTGTGGTGCTCGCGCCGGGGACGAATGTCAGCCTTGTGGAAAAGAAGATGAACCTCGTTTACAATGCGGATGCGAAGGAAGCCATTAAAGAAGTTGCCGCCAAATTTGGAGTGACCGACCGAAAAGTGTATCGCCTTCAACCCTTCACGGAGATGCATTTGAGCGCCGATCTGCCTGCTGACAATGGCCTTACCGATCATAGCAACCCGCAGTTGTCCTACATTTTGACTGGTATCGCGCTTTTTATCCTCACCATTGCCTGTATCAATTTCGTAAACCTGACGGTTGCGCGGTCGTTGAAACGTGCTAAGGAAATAGGGGTACGGAAAGTGATTGGTGGTGGCCGCATGCAACTGGTTGTTCAGTTTTTGGGTGAATCGTTTTTGCTTTGTCTGGCGGCATTCATTTTTGCGCTGGCGCTGGTGCAGCTTACATTGCCTACATTCAATCACTTGGCCAACAAAGCATTGGCGATATCTTATCTTTTTGATATCAAACTGATACTCGGTTATCTGCTGCTCTTTTTTGCCACCGGTTTGCTTGCCGGCTTTTATCCTGCACTGGTATTATCGGGTTATGATCCGGTCAAAACGTTGTACAACCGGATGCAGCTTTCTGGCAAAAACTACCTGCAGACTTCTTTAGTCGTACTGCAGTTTACCATTGCCTCCTTTCTGATTATTGGTACCCTTACTATCAATTCTCAGTTCAATTATCTGATCAATAAGGATTTGGGATATAATGACGAGCATTTGATCAGTGTGGAAAAGAATAATCTCACTCGGGAGGAAGCGCATTTGCTGACATTGGAATTAGAAAAAGACCCTAACATCATTGCCGTGGCTCCCAAGAATGGCGGCCGATGGAATACCGCAGCAAAAGTGAGTGGAAACATAGAATTACAATTTGCCTACGAAACCATTGACCCTCAATTTTTGCCGACAATTCAGGTTCCCATTGTGAATGGCCGCAATTTTTCAGACGCATTCCCAGCAGACTCTGCGCGGTCAGTGCTGGTGAATGAGACATTTGTAAAACAGGCTGGCTGGAAAGATCCGATCGGGCAAATTGTTGATTTTTGGTATGACAATCTCAAATACACGGTGGTAGGAGTTGTAAGAGATTACCATTATACTAGCCTCAATGAAAAAATTGGCCCACAACTGTTCACAATGAAGCCTAGGAATCAGTACGGAAGGTTTTTTGTCAAGATCAAAGCGGGAACGGAATCGACGAGCCTCCGTCACATTGGTGAAACTTACACAAAGCTGTTTCCGCTCGATCCGTACACTTACAAATTCATTGACGATGAAAATCAGAAACGCTATGAATCAGAAGCGAAATGGAAGCAAATCATGCTTTTTGGCACGGTACTGACCATTTTCATTTCCTGTATTGGCTTGTTTGGGCTTGCTACACTTTCTGCGGAGCGGCGTACAAAAGAGATCGGCGTTCGCAAAGTGATGGGAGCATCAGTTACCAGTATCGCGCGGTTGCTTACTTCCGATTTTCTGAAACTGGTATGCATCTCATTCGTTTTTGCTTTTCCACTGGCTTACTATGCGATTGACAAATGGCTGCAAAACTATCCATACCGCGTTGATGTCAGCGCAGTTACATTTCTGGAAGCTGCGCTGATGGCCGTAGTTGTCGCCTTTCTGACGGTAAGTTTTCAATCGGTCCGGGCTGCGTTGATGAACCCGGTCAAAAGTCTGCGGAGCGAATGACTCTGGTGTTTACTCAGACCGCATTACCAAGCAATAGCATAGGGACAGAATTTCAAAACTCATTTGGCCTCGCCATTCCCCAGCAATCCATGGTAGTAAGCCATATAATAAGGAAGTAAAAAGAACGTGCCTTCGTGCTCGTCGTGGCCGTCGCCTTCCGAGGCAAGTAATGCGAAACCATCGCGGTCCTGCCGCACGTGACCGCGCTCGTCAATGGGCAGGGCGTAGCCGTCCACACGCCATCCGATATTTTTTTCCTGCATGGGCGAGGAGTCAAAAACTACGTCGAGGCGATGGGTGTTGTCCATCGTGTAGCCGATCAAGTCGAGCGGGATCTTTTGCAGGTTTTCAAGAATGAAGTCGGTGCGGTAGTTTCCTTTGTAATGTCCTTTCACCACTTTCGACGCATACAACCTGTTTTCGGGGAAAAGGCCTTTGTTTTCGAACATTTTCTGATCCGCCTGCTTGGTGAAACGATTAGCGAGTGAGGCGTAAATGGCGTCCCAGAATGCGTTTTTCTGCTTACTGATATGCTGCCACGCCACTTCAAGGCCTTGACGGTACATAAGCAAAAGCGAAGGGTCTGTCTCGTAGTTGATCAGTCCGTAAATGCTCATCAGGCAAAGGTTATTATCCCAGGGAACGACATTTTCCGGTGGGAAAAATTCCTTCGGATGCATTGCATTGATATGGTAATTGTATTTGTCACGCAGTATTTTGGCTTCGTGATCATACTTTTGGTCGCCGGTAACATGCTTTGCCACATTCAGGAACGACAGCATCATCATGGAGTTAAGTCCGCGCTGATCGTAACCATACACTGAATTGAAATACTCCGGAGAGAAATCACCCCAACGCGTCACTTTGCCGTCGTGGTCTACCAATTTGTAGCCGTGGCGTACCAAATGGTCGGTAATGTCGCCTACTACATCCCGCACTGCCTGTTTTTCTTCTTCTGTTTTCGCAACCAGGTCATAATATATTCCGTAGAAGAAAAAATGGCCAGCCAGTTCATCGGAACTCGTGTCACATTTCCAGTAATATTTGCCGTCTTTGCTTTTTGGGAAACGCGGATAAATGTCTTTCCACATCGGATCGTGCTCCTGATGCCGGAGATTTGCCTCGCGGCTGTACACCTCATTCACCGGTTCGTGCCAGTCCACCGGGATAATGACCCGCGCCGGGAAGCCTTTTTCGTGTGAAATATCCACCAGCCATTTGCAGGACTTGAAGCTTCTGTCCGCCAGCGCTTTGGCCTCGGGATCACCCGTCGCCGCATACCTGAATGCCTGCGCGGCACCGTACATGGCCGTATACATGCCATCATTGTCGGAAATCGCTACTTCGGAAGTGGCTACATTGAATTGCTCTTTCAAATGGCTCTGAGCGATAAAGCCCATGCGGTTATGCCGTTCTTCGACCTGCCTGGTGAAAATTCGTGCCTTTTCTTCCAATGATAATGCAACCGGTGCAATCTGGCTGATGCCTTTGTCGGTACCGATCCAGGCGGTACCATTATCAGGCTGTACGGCAATGGTATTCACCTGGTCGTTGGGCAGCCATCTGCGGCTGAAACGGTATTTGAACTGATCATTGTCAACTTCAATGGCGCCTTTTTTGGTACCAAACCAAACTATTCCGTCCAGCCCGGCGGCAGCGCAGGTAAACTGGTTATAAGGTAAGCCCTCCTTTCCGGTGAACAGTTTCCATTTTGTACCGTCGAGATAACCCACTCCTTCTTCCGACCCAAACCAGAGCCGCCCTTTCGAGTCGGTAACCAGTGCTGCTACATTTCTGAGCGCCCAGCTGTATTCTTCATTTTTCGGAAAAATCCTTTCTGCTTTTTTGCCATTTTTATAAACATACAAACCTTCCTCACAGCCTATCGCATACCCGCCCTGATACGGCACAGCAGTCAGTATCTTAGTTCCGACAATGGCAGGTAACCCAGCATTCGTTGCATGTTTTTCATTGGCAGCTGAAATCCATTTACCAGCGCTGAACTGCACGGATTTACCAGCCACCAGCGCTACCGGCTGATTGTTTTTTAATGTGATCTGAGTGATTTTTCCAGCGGGTAACCCTTCCTTGCCGGAATGAATGGTGACTACTTCCTGGACAAATTTCTGGTCGGGAACGGACTGCGCCAGCAAATGCAAAGGGGCGAGCAGGATCCAATAAAAAAGCGATTTCATGCGATATATGGGAGAAGTTTTATACGAACCAACGCAACTTATACTCGCCGCCATCGCAAAGAGGCTACTGTAATGATTCTGTTATCATATCATTAATACTAAGTATCGAAACTGTCCAATTTGCTTTCTTTGGTAGTTGCTAAACCATAACCACCCACATGGATTCAAGGAGAGAATTTTTAAAAAAGGCCGCTCTGCTGACCGGCGGCGCAGGAATGATGGGCTTTTTGCCCGAATCGGTGCAGCGCGCAATGGCCATTAATCCTGCTCCCGGCACCACTTATCTGGATGCTGAGCACGTCGTTATTTTAATGCAGGAAAACCGCTCATTCGATCACACTTACGGTAAGTTGCAAGGAGTACGGGGCTTCAATGATCCCCGGGCGATTACGTTGCCGAATAAAAATAAAGTCTGGCTGCAGACTGACAAAAAAGGAGATACCTACGGACCTTTCCGGCTCAATATTAAAAATACAAAAGCTACGTGGATGCACGATCTGCCGCATTCGCGTGAGTCGCAGGTGGATGCTTACAATGGTGGTAAGTATGATAAATGGCTGACTTCGAAGCGGTCAGGTCATGCCGAATATTCGGATATGCCGCTGACGCTTGGTTATTACGACCGCGAAGATCTGCCGTTTTACTATGCACTTGCCGATGCATTCACGGTCTGTGATCAGAACTTCTGTTCGTCGATGACGCCCACACACCCGAACCGCTACTATTTATGGTCGGGTACGATCCGCGAAACTCCTGATATTGACTCACTCGCGGTGGTTCGGAACAGTTATTTTTCGATCAATAAGCCGGTCAAATGGAAGACATTCCCGGAGCGGCTGCATGATGCGGATGTTTCGTGGAAGTTTTATCAGAACGAGGTTGGCGCGATCATGCAGTTTCATCCCGGCCTAGGTTCGTGGCTGAGCAATTTTGGCTGTAACCCATTGGAAAGGTATGCGCAGTACCATGTTAAGTCTTCTGCGGATTACATTCATTATGCCAAACTGGAAGTTGAAAAACTCAAAACCGAGCTGCCCAATTTGAAAGAAAAGCTCACGGTAGCATCCGTTGAGGAAAAAACCAAACTTTCGAAAAGCTACGATAACCAGGTTGCATTGCTGGAAAAATACGAGGGAGATCTGGCCCAATACAGTGAAGAAAACCTCAAAAAATTCTCGGTAAAGGAGCGCGACCTGCATCATCGTGCATTTGTGTCCAACCGCGAAGATCCTGATTATCTCAAACTAAGCACGATCACTTACGAGGAAAATGGAGAAAAAAGGAAAGTACAGGTCCCGAAAAGTGATATTTTCTATCAATTCCGAAAGGATGTAAAAGAAGGAAAGCTGCCGACAGTATCATACCTGGCCGCGCCGCAGAATTTTTCTGATCATCCGTCTGCGCCCTGGTATGGTGCCTGGTACGTTTCGGAAACGCTCGATATCCTGACGCAGAACCCGGAGGTTTGGAAGAAGACGATCTTTATTTTGTGTTATGATGAAAATGACGGCTACTACGACCACGTTCCACCGTTTTCAATCCCGAATCCATTTAAACCCGATTCCGGGAAAGTGTCGGAAGGCATTGACATTAAAGCGGAATACGTGACGCTGGAACAGGATATGTCGCAGGTACCGAAGGGGAATGCGCGGGAAGGTGCTATCGGACTGGGTTTCCGGGTGCCACTGGTGGTAGCGTCGCCGTGGTCGCGCGGGGGCAAAGTGTGCTCGCAGGTTTTTGACCATACTTCCATTATTCAGTTTCTTGAAGAATTTACCAGCCATAAATCAGGCAAAAAGATCAGGGAAACCAATATATCCGAGTGGAGAAGGACGATATGTGGAAATGTGAGTTCGGTATTTCAACCTTATGATCCTTCCACTTACAAAAAGCCCCAGCCTGTCAACCGCGACGAAATTGTGACGACGATCCATAAAGCACAATTCCGTGATGCACCATCGAATTTTAAAGCATTGTCGGCGAGCGAAATCAAAGAAATTAACCAGAATACTGCCGGTACCAGCTACCTCCCTAAACAAGAACCCGGCACGCGGCCGTCGTGTGCGATACCTTATGAGTTGTACGTCGAAGGTGATCTTTCCAAAGATAAAACTACATTTGAAATTGCCCTGCATGCAGGAAATAAGGCTTTTGGTGAAAAATCAGTGGGTGCGCCATTCATCATTTACGCCATGAATCCATATCAGGGCGAAGAGCTGAGAGTCTGGAACTATGCAGTCAAAGCCGGGGATACATTAAAACAAACCTGGAAAATATCAGACTTTGAAGGCGGAAAGTATCATTTGAAAGTTTACGGTCCCAATGGATTTTTCCGTGAGTTCGCAGGCGGTGTCCAGGACAATGATGTGACGGTAACCTGCGCCTATGTACCCGACAAAACAGGCAAATTGAAAGGTGATCTGCTATTTACGATTGGCAACAAAGGCAGCAAAGCGGCTTCGATCGCGATCATTGACAATGCATATGGAGAAAAACCATTGAACCTGAAAATAGCAGCCGGCGGCCGTTCACAAGCTGTGATGACACTTTCCAAAAGCTACAACTGGTACGACCTCAGCATTCAGGTAGATCAATCCAAGACGGTGAGAAGATACGCAGGGCACGTGGAAACGGGTAACGAAAGTGTCACAGATCCTTTTATGGCAAAAGGGTAACAAAATGCTTTCGGCCTTACAAACCAGCACGAGGTTCAAGTATGCGCTGCGTTTCGGTGACCAGTGCCTGCATGACCTCTGCTGCTTTTGAAAGTTTTAACCGGACCGGATTCTGACCTGACCAGAAATTGACCATATCTGTTCTGCCCTGGGCCAGGGAGGCTTCTCTGAGCGGGGCGAGCAGGCGTGTTTGCAATGGAAATGGCAGTACCGGAGTCTGGTTTGAAATTTCCTTTGAAATGGTATTGCTGATCATTCTCCCCATTCGGCCAGTCAGTGATTTGGAAAGGACCGTGTGGTAATTGGCTTCCTCAGAGAGCAATAAGGCTTTGTGAAGTGGGGTGGTATTGGACTCGTCGGTCACCAGGAATGCGGTACCAAGTTGTGCGGCATCGGCTCCCAAAGTCAATGCGGCTGCAATGCCCTTGCCGTCGGTAATACCTCCGGCGGCGATCACAGGTGTTTTTATCCGGGCTTTCAGTTGCTGAACCAAGGCGAATGTGCCGGTTAGGGAATCCTGTGCAGGTTTTAAGAAGGAAGGACGGTGTCCGCCTGCTTCAAAGCCTGCTGCCACAATAGCGTCAACTTTTGCTTCTTCCAAAGCCAGGGCTTCATCTAATGTAGTAGCCGCGCCAACTGTTTTAATGCCCAATCTCCGTGCCTCATTCAGTATTTCGGGCGAAGGAATGCCAAAAATGAAACTGAAAACTGCTGGCTTGATATTGAAAAGCACCTCTACCTGCTTGTCGAATTTGGAGGGAATGTTCATGTCTAATTCTGGCAGGGGAATGCTCAGAGCGTCATAGAAAGGCTTGAAAAGCGCTTTTACTTTTTCCAGGCTTTCTGCTGAATAATGGGCTAGCTCAGGGTCAACATCCGAAACCCAAAGATTGATGTTATAAGGCTTATCTGTTTGATTTTTGATAGATTTTCCCGCTTCCAGCAGCTGCTCGGGCGTGAGGGTATAGGCGCCCAGGCTTCCCAATCCGCCTGCATTGGATACTGCGGCCAGAAGCTCAGGTGTTGAAAAACCACCGCCCATCGGGCCCAAAAGGATTGGATATTTAATACCCAGCAGCTGCGTTATTCTGGTTTGGTTCCACATGATTTCAAATGCTTACATTGGTTAATAACTTATTTACGATCACCCATTCTCCATTGACTTTGGTCAGCGATAACAGGTCATAATAATTAAACTCAAACATAGGCAGACGCAACTTCGCAACCGCTATCATATTGATGATTTCTATCGATAAAATTTCCATGCGAAACTTTTCGCCCAGCTCGAAAGGGCTCTTCCGGTTTTTGACGCCGTCGAGGTATTGATCCAGCGTTTTGAAATAAGGCTGCCCGTTCACATCGCCAGCTACCAGTGCCTGAGGGTGAAATGCGCTGCGGAGCAAGTCAACGTCTCCATTAAAGACTCCGTTAAGATAGTTTGATAAAACGGCTGTTACAGCCGCTGCGTTATCAGTGTAGTTGTTCATTGTATTGTTTGTTTAGGAGGTATGCGCCGGTATTTTGCCCCCTTCGCATACCTTGTTCATTTTTACAAATTCATTTGATTTTATCCAATGTGGTGGCCGGAAACATGCCCGCCGTCCAGGTTGATGATCTCGCCGCTCACAAAATTGCTGCCTGCCAGGTAAAGGACCAGTTCGGCAACATCACTTGTTTCACCGATACGGTCAACCAGATGAAGGCCTGCAAGGCTGTCCGCGTCGCTGATGCCGTTTTTGGATTGCAATGGGCTTCTGATAATGCCGGGTGCAATGCCGTTTACACGAATATTATTTTTGCCAAACTCGGCTGCCAATTGTCTCGTCAATGCATGGATACCACCTTTACTTGCAATAGGTGCGGTCGCTGGAAATCCGCCGATAGCGTGATCTACCAGTACGGTACCAATGTTAATGATGGAGCCTTCGCCCTGTTTCAGCATTTGCCTGATCGCAGCCTGACTTGTGAAGTAGGTACCTTTTAAATTGATACTTAAAAAACGGTCGAGATAGGCTTCGTCCACTTCCAGAAAACCTTTGGGCTCAAATATCCCTGCATTGTTTACCAATATATCCACGGTTCCGAACCTCGTTACGGCTGTTTCAACAAGCTGCTGCCCAGTAGCCGGGCGGCTGATATCCCCAGTAACCCTGGCCAGTCTCTCGTGATGGCCGAGTTCATTAAACGTCTCGGTTAGGTTTGCCTCATTGGCTGAGTTGATGACCACATTGTACTCATTTTGTAAAAATAAACCGGCTATGGCTTTGCCAATTCCTGTGGATGCGCCGGTTATAATAATCGTTTGCTTTTTCATGATTTTTTTGAAATTCCCTTTCAGGCAGGTTTGTTAGCGGTTATTCCCTTTTCGCGGAGTACAGATACCTGCTCTCCCGCGTAACCCCAGTCGTCCAGTTCTATTTCCTGTATCACCACGTGGGTCAGTTTTGGGTCTTTGTTCAGTACTTCGGTAATCACGTTGGTCACTCCTGCGATCAGCTTTTGTTTTTGTTCACGGGTAACGCCTTCCCGGGTTACCTCTATTTTGATGTAAGGCATGGTTTTGCAGTTTAAATGGTGGCAGATGCGGTTAATTTTACATCCAGTTCAAATTCATTGTAGATGAGCGTATCGCCCAGGTTTGTGAAGAAATTACCTGAACGGAACTTCATTTCGTAGCGGGTACGATCGACGAGGATTTTACCCGACGCGGTCACGGAGCTATCTGAGAAATGTATATGGGCCGGGAAGCTCACCGTGTGGGTGATACCCTTGATCGTCAGATCGCCGGTGACGGTGTAGCTGTCGTTATGCTGCTGACTAGTGCTGGTAATGACAAATGTGGCCTGGGGAAAACGTTCTGTTGCGAAAAAATCTTCTGAAAACAGGTGGCCTGCAAACTGCGCGTTGGTAGCGGGATCAGTGATGTCCAGTATCTTGATGGACGTAGCGTCGATGACGAAATTCCCGCCGCTCAGTTTTCCATCGAGCAATGTCAGCTCGCCAGCTTTGATGTCAATGGTGCCATTGTGCGCACCTGTTACTTTTCTTCCTGTCCAGTCAATGTTACTCTGTGAACCCTCGACTGCAAATCTTTTAGTTTCCATTTTCTTTATGATATCAATTGTTAAAATTTGATAGCACAAAGGACAGCAGGAATGCGCAGGCGGTTACGTGATGTAGATCACTTTCGAAAGGAGGTTATTTGTGAGAATTGTAAAGTCTGCTGAGCGTCTCCCGCGAAACCCCGAGGTAGGCGGCAATGAGGTGTTTCGGGACCAGATTGTAGAGCTGGGGATATTGTGCAAGCAAATCTTCGTAGCGGGTCCGGGTATTATTGTTCATAAATGATAGCAGCCTTTTTTGCGACGCTATATAACCCCGGTTGGTCCGCCAGCGAAAAAAGTGCTCCACCTGGTGAAATTCACCGCATACTTTTTCACGATCGTCATTGGAAATACTGAGGACTTCTGCATCGGTAATACAGTCCACATTAATGGTCGCCCGGGTCTGATTATATAGTGCGCCATAGTCTGACGTCCACCAGGTGGGCATTGCGAATTGCAGGATGTACATTTTGATCTCATCATTGACAAAAAAGGCCTTTAAGCAACCGGAGGTGACGAAATACTCATGTTCGACCTTGTCTCCCTCGGAAATTATCACCTGTCCTTTTTTGAAAAAAATAGGCTTAAAATGTGAAAAAATATAATTAAATTGCTCGTCAGTCAATGTGACGGTTTTGGCAAAATGATGTTTTAAGATTTCTTTCGCTTCCATGATGTGGTGTATTTGATGATACCCGTCAAAAGATACAAAAGCTCTCAAAAATTGTGTCCCTTATGGATCAGTAAATTCTGGTTTTGATGGGATGCATCAAATTTTTTTGTCACCGATTCCATCCATTTGGACTCATAATGCGTCTCTATAAAACTTTTGAAATGCTTTAAAAATTTACCCTCCAATGCTTAAAAAATTATCGGCTTTTTTTTCAAAAGAGTATGCGATTTTGTCAGTGTATGTTTTAGCCAGTATCGGGATTGCCCTCCAACATTACCGGGGCGGGCCAGACAAATACAACAACTTCGTCATTTTCAGGTCGTCCGTCTTACATTTATTGCATCATCAAAATCTGCATTTGGAGTATCCTGATGAGTATTTTGATCTGTTTCTTTATCATCCGTCATTCTGCATTCTTTTTTCGCCGTTCGCGTTTTTGCCGGTTTCGGTTTCAATCGTGTTATGGGCCATTGCGTGTTCGCTTGCGGTTTTTTATGCGATCAAATGCCTGCCTGTTTCCTACAAAAGCAAATGCTTTTTGTGGTGGTTTATCCTGGTGGAGCTAACCACGTCTCTACACAGCCAGCAGACCAATCCGCTCATCGCCGCATTGGGATTATTCACTTTTACATTCCTTGAAAAACAAAAGCCGAAGTGGGCCGCGCTGTTTCCGATACTTGCTTTTTGTATAAAAGGGTATGGGCTGATTTTCGCAGCAATGTTTATTTTTTATCCAAAAAAGGGTCAATACATCCTGTATTCGCTGATTTGGCTGTTGGTTTTAACGATCCTGCCATTCCCGATTACCGGCACCGGGCATTTTGTTCAGGTCTATCAAGATTGGTTTGACATCCTGCTGGCCGATCACAAAAACAATTTCGGCTTCTCTGTAATGGGTCTTTTTAAAGTCTGGAATCCCAACCTGACAGACGCCGACGTCACCAGGATACAGCTGGCTGGTCTCTTGCTTTTGGCAACTACATGGACATTGAATTTGATCAAAAACACATTCGCCGATGAAAGCCGCCGTATGCTGCTATTGGCCTACTTATTCCTGTGGGTGATACTGTTCAATCACGCCTCGGAGTCTCCTACGTACGTGATCGCTGTCACGGGTGCCGCGCTTTTCTACATCGTCAACCGCGACTTTGTCAAGCCATGGCCCACCGTGCTGATAGTCCTTGTACTGTTTTTCAGCATGCTCGCACCGACCGACGTGTATCCACCATCGTGGCGTAATGAATTTTTTAAACCCTATCTGATCAAAGTGATTCCATGTTTGCTGGTATGGGCTGTTGTACAGTTTGAGCTTTTATTTATTTATGAAAAACAGCCAGCCCTCTCATCAACCCAGTATTAGTATCGTTCTGCCATGCTACAATCCCGGCGAGGGGTGGTGTAGCGATCTTCTTCGTAATATGGCTTGCCTCAGGGAGAAGTTGCCTGAGCATTTTATTCAGTTTATTATTTCCAATGATGGCTCAACGCGTCTGGAAAGGCACCAGCTATGTATGCTGACTTCGTTTGGCAATGTTGTTTTTCTGGACAATCCCCGTAATGAAGGAAAGGGTTCGGCGATCAGAAAAGGGGCTTGTCGTGCTTGTGGCGACATCATTATTTATACCGACCTCGACTTTCCTTTTGGAACCGATGCGATCGTGGAAATGGTATCTGTTTTTGAAAACAATCCGGGATGCTCTTTTGTGTATGGTAACAGAAGTATGGAGTATTTTCAAAAACTTCCATTGAAAAGAAAGCTGTTCTCCAAAATGCTCCGGATTACGAACCGTTTGACATTGTCCCAAAAAGTGGCCGATACCCAGGCTGGAATTAAGGGATTGCGGAAGGAGATACTCCCGATTGTACAGCAAGTAAAAACGAATACATTTGTTTTTGAGATTGAATTGATTCACAAGCTGCTCAGAGAAGGGATCGGTATTGAGAAAATCGAGGTTTGTGCGAATCCGTCCATCGTTTTTACTGATTTTAATATGAAAGTGCTTTTCAGGGAGGCCGTCAATTTTACCCGTATCATCACCGCCGGATTGCTATGACGGAAAAGTTCGTAATGCTGACCTTCGATCTCGAAGAGTTTGATATTCCCGAGGAATACGGGCAGACTGTTTCAGAATATGATCAGATGAATGTGACGCTTTCCGGCATGGAGCGCTTATTGAAAGTCCTTGAAAAACATCAGATTAATGCTACTTTTTTCACTACTGGCAACTTCGCCAGGTACAACAGTTCGCTGATCAAAAAGCTGGCTGAAAAGCATGAGATCGCGTCGCACGCCATGTACCATTCTCCCACGCACGACTTCAAAGAGAGCGATATTGAAGAATCCATGTTGGTTTTAAAAAGCATTACCGGCAAGGACGTATCCGGTTTTCGCATGCCCCGCCTGAGATCATTTGACAGGAGCAAGTTGTCCGGCATGGGGATCCGGTACAGCTCGTCGACGAACCCGACTTACCTGCCGGGCCGCTATAATTCGCTTGATAAAAATCCATTGCCGGCCATGCAGGATGGTATGATGGAGCTGCCTTGTTCCACTGTACCGGTTTTTCGTTTTCCTCTTTTTTGGCTTTCATTCAAAAATCTTCCCACCGGCTTGTACAACTCGCTTTGCAGGATCACATTGAATTCCCGCAAAAACCTGATGCTGTACTATCATCCCTGGGAATTCGCGGATATAGGAGATTATAAGCTGCCCGGGTATGTCAAATCGCCTGACGGTGAGAAGCTTACCAGCAAGCTGGAACTGCTGATCCAATCGCTGTTGGCGCAAGGTGCGACATTTGTAACATGCAGCAAATTCATCGGAAACTGACGGTTATCTACTAATCGCGTCGTTGCTCTACTATTTTTTGATGTCACTCAAAGTTGTAGTTTGTTTGTTTCGGAAACAACCTGCATTAGCCATGAAAAATCTAGTTGCCCTGGTATTGATAATTGTCTCAGCAACAGTCACCTCCGCGCAGACCAAAAGAGTAGGAGGCCCCTGTGAAGGCTGTGAAGCGATCTACGAAAACACCGTCCCGTTCGAAAAACTGAACTCGTTTGTGCAACTTCCAGAGGTTAGTTGGGAAGGAAAAAAGCCAATGGGAATCAATGGCACTGTTTTCAAGGCCGACGGCACGCCAGCTCCGGATGTAGTGCTTTATGTGTATCATACGAACGAAAAAGGGGTTTATCCCAAAAAAGGGGATGAAAAGGGCTGGGCCACAAGGCACGGCTATCTACGTGGCTGGGTGAAAACTGACCAAAAAGGAGGATACAAGTTCGGGTGTCTGCGTCCTGCCTCCTATCCGGGCGGGGACGAGCCAGCCCACATTCATGTCACCATTAAGGAGCCGGGGATTAACGAATATTACATCGACGAGTTCCTGTTTTCCGACGATCCGTTGTTAACACCGGAGCGGCGCGCGAAGCTCGAAAACCGCGGTGGAAGCGGCGTCGTGCAGATCCACGACGTGGGTAATATGTATAAGGGCGAGCGGAATATTTATTTAGGGAAAAATATCCCGGACTACCCCGCTAAAAAGTAAAATCCGCAACAACATCTAACCTGAAAGGACATGAGAAATTTTGTGTTCGTGGCAGCGCTTTGCGCAATTTTTGCCATGCATTCGAAAGCCCAAAACGCTGGTAATTCCAGTGTTATAGCAGATACATTAAAGGCAAAAACACTGGAAGCAGTCACTGTTCGCGGACAAAGGCCATTGATCGAGCAACGTGCCGATGGTATCACTTTCAATGTGGCTAACTTACCTTCTGTGGCGGGTTCCGACGGTGCTGATATTTTGAGGAAAGTGCCCATGTTGTCCGTCGATGTCAATGGTGGCGTCGCGATGCGGGGCAGTTCCAATATCCGGGTATTGATTGATGGTAAGCCGTCGGAGGTTTATGCTTCGTCAGTTGCTGATGCTCTGAAAGCGATACGGGGCGAGAATATCGTAAAAGTGGAAGTGATCACGAACCCATCGGCAAAGTACGACGCCGAGGGGACGGATGGTGTGGTCAACATTATAACCCTGAAAATCAGGACGGACGCGACTAACGGAAATATTACCGGCACACTGGCCAACAGAAGTGAAAGCGTGATGGCGGACATCCATAACAAACATGGGAAATGGCTTATAAATGCGGATGGTTTCTATCAGAAATATCGGAACAAAAACGGGGCCGAACTGGAAAGGACGACTGAACAGCTGAGGCTTTTTCAGAAGAATGAATCGAGGCAAAAAGGCACTTATTTCTTCGGTGGGGCAAATATCCTTTACAGTATCGACTCCTTAAACACATTGAGTGTAGGTTACCGCGCCCGGCGATCGCCTAACAAAACCAGTACCGTTTCGGAAAATTTCACAGTAGCTGACGACGAAAAGATTCCCTTGTTTCGGAGGAATATTACAACCCCAATGGGCAACAATGGCAATTCATTCAACGCCGGATACAATGGTACTTCGCGGAATGGGCGACAGGAATTTTCCGCGCTCGCTATGTATGCCATGTTCGACGGGATGAGCGGTTATGATATGGAACAGCTTCAAAATGAGATGATTGATTACAGGGAAAATTTCAAAAGCAACATGCGCTTGCAAGACTTTACGTTTCAGGGAGACTATACCAATGCTTTGAATGATCACTGGAAGTTGGAAGCGGGTGCAAAGCTGACGCGCAGGAGTATGGACAGTGACAGCCGGTTTGGGATTTACAATTTTGATCAGAGGGAATTTATGAATGATGCGGCGAGGGCCAATCATTTTAGCTATCTCAACAACATTTACGCGCTGTATGGAAGTATGAATTTGAAACTGAAAAAATGGGCGATCGTAACAGGTGTTCGCTATGAAAGCACCACATTGAACGCTGTTTTTCAGGATACTTCGCTGAGGGTTCCGTCCTATGACAATGTCATTCCCCAGATTTTGGTCAACAGGATTGTCAATGAGAAGACCAGTTTGAAGCTCAGCTATACCGCCAGGATAGCCAGACCCTACTTTGGTTATCTCAATCCTACCGTCAACAGAAGTGATTCGCTCACAGCGCAATATGGTAATCCGTACCTGCGGCCTGAACTGACCAATCGGTATCAACTGAGCCTTACCCGTACCGATCCCAAGTTGTTCAAAGACTTTGCATTGTTCTTCAGCGACAACCGAAACAGCATTGAAACCATCCGTACAGCTATCCCTGGTGGCTTATTTGAAAGCACATACAGGAATGTGGGTAAAAATCAGAGAGTCGGGTTGTCGGCAACATTGACATGGAAACCGGCAGCAAAGTTCACTCTCAGCGGCACATTTACCGGGCAGTATGTATGGCTGAAAAGCGCTGCGCTGGGTATTTCAAATTCAGGACTGATGCGGCAACTGGTGATTAACAGCAGTTATAAAATTGGCGGCGGTTACAGCGTCGACTTTTACGGATTTTTTGACAGCAAAAACCTCAGATTGCAGGGCTACCGTTCGGGCTGGAAATATTACAGCATGACGATCAACAAAAAATCTAAAAATGAACGGATAAATCTGAGTTTGCGGCTGGATGCATTCCTGACACCCCACACATTTCTCAAAGAAGAAGTTACGAGCGAGGCCTATCATCAGGTTCAGACATTTCGATACCAAAATCAGAACATCAGACTCTCGGTATCCTTCAAATTGGGCAAAAAGGAAATTAAGACGCCTAGAATGAAGCAGTTAGACAATGCGGAGTAGGGTGGCTTTTCGTTCGCGTCTCATCCTTCCGTAAACTGCGCAATCCGCTCATTACAAATCCGTTCGGTCAAGTCTTTCAACAGTTTCACCCGATCACTCAAATACTCCAATTCTGTTTTTTCGATTTTGTAATTCATATCGTATCTCGAATCGATGTACGCTGTGTAGCGGCGACTCCACGCACTTGTTGTAGATCATTTTGAAATACCAGGAGACTGATTGAGAAAAGCGCGAACCTTTAGAGCTATTGATGGCAGGCCATTTTTTAGCCAAACCTTTTTTAAGGCTGATTTGCTTGCGAAAACGACATGATTGTCCTGGATTTTGACCAGTAATGTAGGTACTTGCATTCCATCATAGAGTTCAATGGATTTAAAAGTATTTTGATACTGGTCAATATGCTCGAGGTTTTTCTCGTAGACACCGTTGATTGTATGTGGCGGAACGTAATGACCTCCTTCTAAGACACGTTGACCGACCCGAGCGACGCAGTCACTGACTTTGTCCAGGCAGAGGTAATTAAGTTGGATCTGATAGTCATTGCGCTCAAACAGATCCAGATACTTCCAATAGTCCGGGTGGGATAGGGGCGTTTCTAAGACAAAATGGCTTTTATTGCTAATCGCCAGTTGCATCTGCTCGACCAGTCTGGTTTCCATCATCTGCGTCGAGAGTTTTGGGATCAGACTTGGGTCCGAACCTTGCTTAGCTAACAATAGCTCAAATTCTGACCTTGTGTTGTCACGGTCAAATGAGTCGATTCCTTCGAAGGCTTCTGGCAACATCGTCTGAATGTGGGTAGACTTGCCTGCGCCATTCGGGCCGGAGATCACGATCAGTGTGGGCTCAGAATAATTCATATTCTTCTCTGACCTTATCTGCATCAGAGGAACCCAAAACATGAAGGACTTTTACTTCAAATTGGCTACCAGTAGCAAAAACCTGCTGGACTTCAATACGGCCGTCAGGAAATTCCCTGTAGACCTGCCCGTCCGGAAGTTTGTCGGATAGAATTAAGAATGGAAGGTTTTTCTTGAAATTTCTTGAACGAAGCGCTTTTACAGTTGCTGTGTAGCGCTGTTTTTGATCCTTTCCATTCGAAGGTGACTTGCTCATATAATCCTTTTTATCTGTTGTTTTCTATATGAATGCAGAGTAAAAATACAAAATTCTCGCCATACATCATAAACGTTTGGCCAGATACGATGAAAAGAAATGCACTCATTTCATTCGCGTATTACCCTTCCATAAACTGCGCAATCCGCTCATTACAAATCCGTTCGGTCAAGTCTTTCAACAGTTTCACCCGATCACTCAAATATTCCAATTCTGCTTTTTCAATCTTGTAATTCATATCGTATCTCGAATCAACGTAAGCTTTCCGTAAGAGTTGGAACAGCTTCTTTTCCTCGTCTGTATTTTTCGGGAAAACCTTCGCAAAATCTGGATGCTGTTTCGATACCTGATTTCCTAGTTCTTCAATATCATGGATTTTCGGTTTGTAATCAGTGAAGACCAGAAGAATGGAAGTATAATATCGTTCTGTGGCTTGGTGAAGTTCGAATGCAGCAATCTTATACGGCGCCGAGTCATTTTCTCCCTTCAAAAAATAGAATTCAAAGCCATCCAAAAAAAGATTTGCAGATTCAAACCATGGCTTGAACTGTTCTTTTGCTTTTTTCTGTCTCTCCTCGGGATTCATATTTTTCGGTTCGGATAATTTACATTTTCCCGAATCAAAAAGCATAATTCCTTCTTTTAAAACATCGACAAAAAAATATTGATTACGCTCGATCTTATCATTTACAAACCCAATGCTATGTTGAATGATAGTGACTTTTGTGTGCTCATCATTACTATTTATTTTCGTGTTCAGGTCCCACCACTTTTTGTCGTCTTTGGCAGATTTCCTGTCTTTTGTAACAACGAGAATGTCATAATCGCTAACATACTCAGTGTTTTCCTGAAAGTCTTCTACCCAGTCGCCACGAGCATGGCTGCCAAAAAGAATGACCATTTCGGCGGGTACATTTTCAACAATGATTTTGGTGAGAGCTTCTAATTCTTCCTGCTTGTCTTCGGGAAGGTGGGAGAGGGTTGATTTCATGTGTGTGTGGGTTTTTAGTGTGGTAGGCTAAGGATTTTTTGATTTTTGGAAGTGTCTGGTTTCAAGAGTTCAAGAAGTATATTTTCCTCCAAACTAATCTCGCAATCATATCTTGTTGGTTCAATGTGTCAATATAAACGGACTGCAATTGGTGAAATAATGTCAACCTTCATTATGTCATTGGGCTTAAAATTATTTTTAATCCAGTCACGAAGTTCTTTGCCGCCCATTATTCTTGGCGTCCCATTTTTATTTGCAGTCCGGTTGATATAGCCTAGAATTGTAGTGTCGCCACTTGAACCTAATTGTATGTCTATGATAGCATTATCAGCTCCAAACAATTCTGAATGTTCTCGTCCAACATTGAAAAAGCCTTGATTAAAATAAGCCTGTCCAAGCAAAATATTTAGTGTTGTTAACACTGGAATGAGCGCAGCAGTTGACTTGGGTTCTTTTGAAAGCTCTGGTTTTTCACTTTCTGCGTCGACAGAAATTAAGTTTCGTCCGAAAAGATTCCATTCGGGATTTATTCGATAAATTAAAGTGTCTTCAAGTCCCGCCGCAAGATTAATTCTAAAGTCACCATAGTTCAAAAGCCCATTATCTGTTAAAATGAAAATGTCAACTGGCGAGTCATTGAACAGCAAACTTTTAATTGCTGCATTTACTCTTATATTGGTTGTTTGTGAAGAACCGGGATTTTGATAGCCATACATTCTTTGAGACAACTGCATTTTGGTCTTTCCAATATACTTTATGTCGCCATTGGAAATAAAACTATATAGAACGTTTGTTGTTGTGTGATGAGAAGTCAAGTTGTATTTAATAGCGTCATCATTAAGTGTCCAGTGTCCAACCGAAATAAAACCAATGTTAAGTAATCTGTTCATACTTGAAGGGTGGCTTTAAAATAACATACAACTTGTTAATTGACATATTTTTTGTGCATTGAGCAATTCTAATCAGCTAGTCACAATATTACTTTTAGCGCAGTTAATGCTCTATCTTAGGGAAGTCAGTATAATCCTTAATGTATCTAGTGAAATCCTGCCCAGAACACTCCGCCTTTCCTTTTGAGAAAGAAAAGTAAAACGTAATGTTTCCCTTGGATTCAGAACCTACATTTTCATTTTCAAAATGATTGAGTAGATAATCTTGTCTGATAATTACTGGCTTCGACCATTCATCGTTATGTCTCACAATGAATACATAGTGAACCGGTATATTCGAAATATTCTGAAGATTTTTAACAGACACATTGAATTGGCCGCTGAAACTATCTTTTCGTGAGGTAGAAGTTGACGTTTTAACTTGTACCCGTCTTAATGTACCATTATCATCCTGAACCACAAAGATGTCATCCCCGATATCAACTTCGGGAATAGCGACATTCCAGCCGAGCATTAAAAATTCAGACATAATTGCCAGGTGCCCAGCCTTCCCAAGATATTGATTAAACTTTTTCGTCACGCGGGTTTAATTTGTATAGTACGTTTCCAGTCTGAGTGTCAACGAATTGAATTTCATCAAATTGATTGAGATCACTCTTACTGTCAACACCTAATAACGCGGGATAGATTTGACTTTCGAGTTTTCCAGCATAAACTTCAAAATTGCTTTTTGTGTCATACCCTACAAAAATATTGTTAGCGGGATGCGCATTAGGAAAAAGCTTCCTGATGAAGTCACGAATGGAAGGTGAGATACTGAATGAGTATCCATCCATTTGCTTATTTACCTTTATTTTGATTGCGTCCATTGCTCAGAAAATTTTACATTCAAATATAGGAAATTATCATCGTAATGAGATTTGCGCTCGACCTCTAGTATACATCAAAGAAGCCCAAAAACCACCAATAGTCCTCAATCCGTCACATTTAGCTTCAAATTCCTACCCAGACCTTCTCCAACAATCCACACCAAAGTCGACAGCCTGATATCTCTCGCATTGTTTTCAATACGGGAAATGTGGCTTAAAATTCAAGAATTTCATAGGATTGTCCATCATTTAGAAAAGAGAATCCATTTTCTAAGAGGTTATTAACGAGGACATTTGTGTGGTTGCAAATAGTACTATACTAATTTATTTTTCTACAATAAAGAGTTTAAAAAGACCTTTTCTACATTTAAAACAATTTCTTATGAAGCGATTAATACTTCTGATGAGAAGAATGCTTTTGGCTTTGATCGTATTCTCGTCGATGGGCGCGTATGCCCAGGGCGAGCTTACAGGCAAGGTTACAGGAGACAACAACGAGGTACTTCCTGGTGTGAGCATCACGGTAAAAGGGACGAGCAAAGGAACGACGACAAATGCTGAAGGTATCTTCAAAATCGAAGCTGCGGCTGGGACCAAACTGGTTTTCAGCTTTATCGGGTTTGAAACGCAGGAGGTAACGACCGATAATGCGACAACACTGAATGTGAAGATGATATCGGGCACCAAGGCACTCGAAGAATTGGTCGTGGTGGGTTATGGACAGGTAAAGAAAAGTGACCTTACGGCATCCGTATCCAGTGTGAAAGGTGCGGCAATCAAAGAGTTTCCGGTTACTTCGCTCGATCAGGCATTGCAGGGACGTGTTTCCGGGGTGCAGATCTCGCAGTCTTCGGCTGCGCCAGGCGGTGGGCTTTCGGTGAGGGTTCGTGGCCCTAACTCCATTCTCAGCGGTTCAGAGCCTTTGTATGTCGTGGACGGATTGCCTATTTATCCTGATAATAATGCAGTGGGAACAGGCGGAAACCGTCAGCCATCCAATGCGCTGGCAATGCTTAACCCCAATGATATTGAGTCCATTGAAGTGCTGAAAGACGCTTCGGGTACTGCTATTTATGGTTCCCGTGGTGCCAATGGTGTGGTGATGATCACTACCAAAAGAGGTAAGGAAGGCGGCGGCAGGCTGACCTACGATGGTTCTTATTCGTTCCAGAATATGGCCAAAAAAATTGATATGCTTCGTGCAGATGACTATATGCGGTATATCAACAAGCTGGAAGTGAGCCAGGGCGGTGCGGGCAGGTATAGCGCCGACCAGATCTCGGCGGCCGGTGCAGGAACCAACTGGGTTGACGCGGTAACACGCCCGGGCAGCATTCAGAGCCATCAGCTGACATTTTCAGGTGGTAATCAAACAATGAAGTATGCATTCAGTGCGAATGTGCTTGATAATCAGGGTATCATCATCAATACTGATTTCAAACGTTACGGTTTCCGGTTTAACCTGGACAACGATTTCCTCGGCGGCAAGGCTACGCTTAGCAACAGCTGGTCGTACAGTCGCCTGATTTCCAACAACGTACCTACGGATCGCGGCGGCCCCGGCGGGATCATGATCACTGCTTTGGGACTGGACCCTACGGTTGCAATTTACAATGATAACGGAGGCTATAATTATCCAAGCTACGACGGTCGTTTCAGCATTAACCCTGTGGCCGAGGCTAAGGAAGGTTATGACAGGGACGCTACAAACCGCCTTTTCGGAACCACTGCTGTTACATTCAAGATTTTCGACGGCCTTAAATTTAAAACCAGCATCGGTGCTGACGTGGTGAGTGCAGGACGTACTTCGTTCTTCAACAGCTTCACCAGACTCGGTCGCCAGAATGCCCGTGAGCTCGACAAGTTTAACCGGAATGTTACCAATCTCCTGAACGAAAACTTATTGTTTTATCACAAAGAACTAACTCCCAACCACATTATCGATGCCACTGCGGGTTACACATTCCAGCATGAAATAAACCAGTATGCGTCGGCGTCCACGTTTGGCTTGCCTTCGGACGACGTGAATTCGATGAATTTGCAAAACGGATCTAAAATTCAGACGCCTTATTCGGGAAGACAAGAATGGAACCTGCAATCGGTGATCGGTCGCCTGAACTATTCGGCCTATGACAAATATTTGCTGACGGTTACGGTTCGTCGTGATGGTTCCTCAAAATTTGGCCCGAACAATAAATACGCCATGTTTCCTTCGGCGGCTTTGGGATGGAAAATCGCCAACGAGAAGTTCTTCACGGATTCAAGGCTGAGCAACATTTTCGACGACATGAAATTAAGGGCGAGCTACGGGGTGACAGGGAACTCGAATATTCCTCCTTACCAATCTGTTTCAGGGCTGGTACCTTACAATTATGTCTTTGGTGGCCAGCTGAGTGCAGGTTATGGTGCCAACAACATCGCCAACCCGGACCTTAAATGGGAATCGACCAGAATGCTTAATATTGGGTTAAATACAAGGCTTCTGAAAAATCGCCTGGATCTTTCGATCGACTGGTACAACACCAAAACATCTGATTTGCTTCTATATGTTTCCATCGCGCAGAGCACAGGATTTGGCACAGTTTTGCTCAATTCCGGAACATTGACCAACAAAGGGATGGATTTCGAAGCCAATTATAAAGCCATTGACGGAGAGAGACTTAAATGGGATATCGGCGGAAATATTTCTTATGTAAGAAACAATTTGACAGACCTTGGTAAAAGCACACCATACTTCGCGAGCAGCCCGAGCGGTCACCTGGGTATCGACGGAAGCTGGGTACAAGCAGGCAACCCGATCGGTGTGTGGAGGGGATATGAATATGCAGGTTTGTTTACTTCGGATAGTGAAGCAGCAACGTTTTCAGCCAAAGCAGGTTATCCGAAATATACAGATGTGAATGGTGACGGCAAATACACGTCGGACGACTATAAAATTATTGGTAATCCAAACCCGAAATTTACCTGGGGACTAAACAGCTCACTGAAATACCAGGGCTTTGATCTGGGTATTTTCTTCCGGGGCGTGCAGGGCAATCAGGTAAGGAATTTGCAACAGTCGGAAATAGGCGACGGCGTACAGAAGATCAACCAGCTTTCCAACATCCTTACGGATTCATATAGTACTGAGAACCCGAATGGAAATAGACCGGTGATCGATGGAAGAAGAGACTTTATTTCCTTCCGTAAATCGTCATTCTTTATCCAGGACGGCTCTTTTGTAAGATTGCAAAACGTTTCACTGGGCTACAATATCCCCCTTACCAGCAACTTTATCCGCTCGGCCAGAGTGTCTGTAAGTGGTCAGAACCTGTTCGTCATTACCAAGTACAAAGGCTTTGATCCTGAGGTGAATAACAGCGGACAGAGTAACCTGAACCGTGGCGACGATTATGATGCATATCCACGTGCCCGTACGGTCACAGTAGGTGTGAATCTGGGATTCTAACAAGTTGACGAAGAGATAGAGAGCTGAATGTTTTTATAACATAACAATATTGATCCAATGAAAAACAAATTGATACAACAAGCCAAACTCGCAGTGGCCGTAGGAATGCTGATGACTGCCGGCTGTTCCGATCTTAAAGAAAAGCCCGATTTCATCAATCCGGATAGTTTTTACCAATCGGCGACGGAGCTGGAATTAGGTGTGAATGCGATATATGACGACCTGGGTATGGGTAATGGCGACTGGTTCAACCACTTTTATAACCGCTATGTATTTGAATGTCTGGTAGGGTATCAGGTAGGGTGGGAGAAGGGACCGCTGCAATATAATCTCGGGAACATCAGTCCGTCGGACGATTATATCAATGTTTACTGGCAGGAATGCTACCGTTCTATTGACCGGGCCAACAAGCTCATTGAAGTGGCAGACGCAATGGATGACCCGGCCAACGTCGATAAAGTGAAGAGGATCAAGGGGGAAGCAGAATTCCTTCGTGCATTTTACTTCTATGAATTGCTGAGATATTTCGATAATCCTCCGATCAAGACCACTTCTACCAAAAGTTATAACGACCTGCCGGACAATGCAGGTGGAAAGCGAAAAGTAATTGATCAGATCTACGCCGATGCTACTGCCGCAGCTGCTGTTTTACCGGCAAATTATACCGGTACCGATGCGGGTCGTGCCACCAAATGGGCAGCGAAAACACTGTTGATGAAGGCGCAGCTGTGGGACGAAAAATGGGCTGACGCAAAAGCAACTGCCGAGGATATCATTAAGAACAGTGGCATGACGCTGTACCCGGATTTTACCAATAATTTCGACGTGGACCACGAAAACCAGGGCGAGCGGATCTTTGAAGCGCAGATTTCGGCCAAAGCGAATTCCTCGGAATACAATAACCACTCGGCGCATTTCAATCCTGAGGATTTTCCGAGTGACCTGGGCGGCGCCGGATGGAGCTGGCTCAGCGCTACAAAGGATTTCAGAATGTCGTATGAGGACAATGATAAACGCATTGGCGGTACATTCGTAGAGTCTTACCCGACGGGAAGAACTGCTAAAACAGCAGATGGTAAATTTCCGACTGTAAAATGGTCAGCAAAAGCGGATTATAATCTTTCCCGATTCGGTGGTTTGGTTGATCCGAATGCTAATCCGAACAAACCAGAGGAACTGATTTTTAGCAAAGCGTGGTCTTCGAAGCTGGTGGAGCTGGACAAAAATTACTCCACTACCGAGAAAAATACGATCTACATGCGTTTTGCAGAGGTACTTCTCGGTCACGCGGAGGCTTGTAATGAAAGCGGACAAGGCGATGCTTATGAAAGTATCAATAAGGTGAGGTCCAGAGCGGGACTTACCCCATTGAAAGGGCTGACGCAGGCTACATTGCGGAGTGCAATCGTGGATGAGATCATGCATGAATTTGCTTTTGAACAGGTGGCTTACCCGGAACTGCGGAGAAAGAGCAAGTTTGGCGGTTCTCCTGATTTTCTGGGAGATTACATCAAACATTACTCGGCTACATATAAGGTAGGGCGTGTCCCCAAGGCGAAGGATTACGTGCTTCCGATCCCGCTGATTGAGATTCAGGGAAATCCTAATGTGGCGCAAAACCCGGAATGGAAATAGCAGGTTGAATATTGATGCGGGGAGCTGAACAGGCTCCCCGTTTTTGTATATTAAGCATTCATGTTTTTGAAGAAAATGAAAGTTAAGCTGGTTTGTTGTCTGTTATGGCTTTTGATCGTTTCCTGCCGCGAGAAGCAGGAGACACTTTTCACGTTGCTTCCGTCTGCACAAACAGGTGTGAAATTTGAGAATACCATCCACGAAAACGACGATTTTAACCTCATTGACTACTATTACGTTTACAATGGCGGTGGCGTATCGGCAGGTGATGTCAACAACGACGGGCTGCCGGACCTTTATTTTACCGGAAATCAGGTTGCTGATAAACTGTATCTGAACAAGGGAAAAGGGGAAAACGGCGAGCTTCATTTCGAAGACATTACGGAAGCTACGGGGATCAAAACGGGAGGGTGGAGCACCGGCGTAACCATGGCGGACGTGAATTCCGATGGTTTGATGGATATTTATGTTTGTAAATCAGGTAATTATCCGGCTGAGAAACGTAAAAACCATTTGTATCTCAACAAAGGCAATATGCGGTTTGAGGAATCGGCGGAACGGTTGGGGATAGCGGATACGACATTTACCAATCAGGCGGCATTTTTGGATTATGACAAAGATGGCGACCTGGATCTTTTCCTGATCACGAGTACCAATCTGGTCAGAAACCCCAATAAACTGGTTGCGCCGGTCAATGACGGAACCGGTCTTTCGGCTGACAGGCTGTACCGGAATGATGGTGACAAATTCACGGATGTTTCCAAGAACGCAGGCATTGTTCACGATGGCATGAGCCTGGGATTGTCGGTCGCTGATTTTAATGGTGACGGCTGGGACGATATCATGGTGGGCAATGATTTTCTGTCCAGCGATTTGTTATATCTTAATAATCAGGACGGTACGTTCAGAGAGGCGGCCAAGGAAGCATTCGGGCACCACAGCCAGTTTACAATGGGGACCGATGCGGCGGATTTTAACAATGACGGAAAGATTGACCTGATGACCGTCGATATGCTTCCGACTGACAATGAACAACGGAAACTGATGGCCGGACCGGCTAATTTTCAGCAGTTTGAAATGGCGCGCCAGCTGGGTTATCATCCTCAGTATATGCGGAATATGTTGCAATTGAATGCCAGCGCAGGAAACGGAGGGGCGGAGAGACCGGTCCATTTTTCAGAGATCGGGCAGTTTTCAGGCGTACACAGCACGGATTGGAGCTGGTCGCCGCTTTTCGCGGATTTTGACAATGACGGTTACAAGGATCTGTGCATTACCAATGGTTATCTGCGTGATATTACAGATCTTGATTTCGTAGCCTACAATGCGGAAATGGCGCAAGGCGGAGCATCCAAAGAGGTTATTGACAACCGGATGAAGGTCGAAGCGCTGAAAATGAAGACTTTGAAAAAGAACAATTTCATTTACCAAAACAATGGAGACCTGACTTTTTCCGATAAAACAAAAGAATGGTTTGGCGACGCACCTTCATTATCAAATGGCTCGGCTTATGCAGATCTGGACGGCGACGGAGACCTGGATCTGGTGGTGAATAATATCAATCAGGAAGCATTTATTTTTCAGAATAACACCACCGGAAAGAATTTTCTGAACATTAACCTGAAAGGGAAAAAGGGCAACGTGAATGGTCTGGGAGCAGAAGTTACGCTTTACACCGGCGGTGGTTTGCAGCAAATTAATCACTCCGTAACCAGAGGATACCAGTCTTCCAGTGACTATCAGGTTCATTTTGGTCTCGGAAATGCAAAGCTGGCTGATTCTGTCCGCGTGGTATGGCCTGACGGGAAAAGCCAGACAGTACAGAAGGTTAATGCCAATCAAGTACTGACATTGAATTACCAAAATGCAGGGCAAACCACTATAAACAAACAGCTTATCACTCCGATTTTGAAAGAAGTGACATTGCAAACCGGGATCGATTATCTGCATCAGGAAGAACCTTACATGGATTATAATCAGGAGCCAATGCTGTTGCACATGCTTTCCAGACAGGGCCCGAAAATGGCCGTGGGCGATGTCAATGGCGACGGGCTGGAAGATTTTTATGTGGGTGGTTCTTACCATCATCAGGGCAGTTTTTACATTCAAAGTGCATCCGGTAAGTTTAGTCCGAAGCCCATCAAAGGAGTAAACGAGCAGAAGGATGAGGAAGACACCGGCGTGTTACTGGCGGATTTGGACGGTGACAAGGATCTTGATCTCTACATTGTGAGTGGTTCCAATGAGTATTTCGATGGCTCGGAATATTATCAGGACAGGATCTATCTCAATGACGGCCGGGGCAATTTTACAGCCGCATTGAATCTCTTGCCCGCAATCCGGCACAGCGGTTCCTGTGTCGTCGCAGCCGATTTTGACCATGACGGTGATCTGGATCTCTTTCGCGGTGGCAGGCTTATGCCGCTGGGCTACCCAAAAGCAGGCGAAAGTTGCATTTTACGGAATGACAATGGCCATTTTACAGATGTGACGGATTCGGTAGCGCCGCAGTTACGGAACATTGGTATGTTAACCGACGCTGTTTGGGTCGATATTGATAATGATTCCTGGCCGGATCTGATGCTGACGGGCGAACTGATGCCGCTGACTTTATATAAAAATACCAAGGGGAAATTTTCGAATGCTAACAGTTTTCCTTCTTCAAACGGTTTCTGGAATTGCGTCAAAGCGGCTGATTTCGATCACGACGGTGACCTGGATTTTGTGGCTGGGAATCTTGGGTTAAACAGCCGGTATCGGTTTTCAAAAGCAGCGCCAATGTCGGTTTATAGTGCTGATCTGGACGCAAATGGCCGCTATGACGCCATTCCTTCTTATTTTCTGAACGGAACCGAGTATCCGGTGCCGTCGAGGGATGAGCTGACGAGGCAAATACCGGTTTTTAAAAAGCGATTTCAGTCATATGCCTTATATTCCAAGATCAAAATGAGTGAATTGCTGACTGCTGAGCAACAAAAGGCAGTGACAGTGAGCAAAGCCTTCGAACAACAAAGTGTATACATTGAGAATAAAGGTGTAGGCAAATTTGAAATAAAACCATTGCCTCAGATCGCGCAACTATCAGTAGTACAGGACATACTGATCGACGATGTGGATGGGGACGGGAATCCGGACGTGCTTTTGGCTGGCAATGACTACACTACTGAACCTGGTGCGGGCCAATATGATGCTTCTTACGGTGTGTTTGTGAAAGGGAATGGGAAAGGAAATTTCCAGCCGGTTGCTACCGACGTATCGGGCTTTTTTGTGAATGGAGATTGCCGCAGCATCAGGAAAATAACGGGTAAGCGTGGCTATTACGTAGTTTCCAGAAACAAGGCGGGTATAGTGGTCTTTGCGAAAAGGTGATACTGGGATTTCTGCGAGATTTTACCTGAAAGCATACAATGTTGTCGAAGTGAATTCCTGACCGGGCAAAAGTAATGTTGAAGGAAAATGAGGCTGATGCGGCGAATCGGCAAAGTGCTGTGTTTCGAGGCATATACCTGCATATTTGGCATAAGGCTTCCCGGATTTTCCGACTACTTGCCCGTCAAAATAATTGGCACAATAAATATGAATCCCTGGCTCGGTAGTGAATGTATCCATCGTGATCCCGCTTTCCCCAGAAACCAGTCGTACAGCGTGTTTGAGCACGTTTGAATTTTGGGTCTTTAACACATAGCTGTGATTGATACCCGCATCAATCTTCATTTGAATGTCATTACTTGCCAGTGCGTCGCCTATTTTTGTCAATTCAACAAAAGAAAAAGGTGTTTGCGATACAGTTTCAAAGCTTCCGGTCGGGAGTGACTGCTCGTTATTTGGAAGGTAGCTGTCGCTGTGTATTTGCAGAAAATGGTTTGCTATCGTCATATCCGACGCGGGCGAAAGATTGAAATAACTGTGCTGTGTGAAATTAATGTGTGTTGGTTTGTCGGTAGTAGAGCGATATTCAATTTTTAATTCATTTTTTTCGGTCAAGGTGTAAGCTACTTTGACAGTCAGATTTCCCGGAAATCCTTCTTCTCCGTCCGGACTGGTATAACTCAGTTGTAATGAATTGGTGGTATGACCTGTCACTTCCCACAGTTTTTTATTGAATCCGTTAAACCCACCATGCAGGCAGTTTTTACCATTATTTATCGACAGCTGAAAATGTTCGCCGCCAATTTCAATGGTTCCATTTGCAATTCGGTTCGCATACCGGCCGACCAATGCACCTATGTAAGTTTGGTCAGCTACATATTCTTCGAGCAATTCAAAACCCAGCACCACATCGATGATCTTTCCATTCCGGTCGGGGACATTCAATGATCGTATTGTTCCGCCATAGTTCAGTATTTCTGCCGTATAGCCCCGGCTGTTTTTCAACAAGAAAAGCGAAACTTCATTCCCATCAGGCAATGTTCCGAATGTATATTTTGACATGAATAGTGAGCCGTTTGTGCATTACAAATGTATTGTAATTAAGCTGAGGGGAATTTCACTAAAATTTATTTATGATAGACAATATTATGAATTTATTATTTAGGTTTGTTGAAAAGGACGCGTTATGAGTGAGACTGTTGTTTCCAGGAAAAGAGACGGATTTGCGGGCCAGCAAGCCATTGTGCTACCGAAAAGTGTGGTTGACATTTGCTCGGAAACCGCACCGATTAATGCCATGTTCGTCACCGATATGGGATTTTATCCAAAAGCCCAGTTTCACTACCGACAGCGCCTGGACGGTGTCCCTGAAAACATCCTTATTTACTGTGTAGACGGAAAAGGCTGGGCGCAAATGCCGGATAAGGGGATTGTGCCCATTAGTACCGGAGAATTTCTGATCATCCCGACCGGGACACCTCACCGGTATGGAGCCGATGAGGCACACCCGTGGAGTATTTTCTGGATGCATATTAAGGGCGAGCAAGCGACTGCGATTGCCAAATTGATGATGGATTCGGGGAAGAGCCATATCAATGCGGTGCCTTATGATGAAGAGCGCGTCCGGTTGTTTGATGATATGTACTACGCGCTGGAAAAAGGATATGGGCTGGACAATCTTATTTATGTGAACATGACGCTCTGGCGGTTCCTGGTGTCATTTATTCAGAGTGATAAGTTTACTTTGACAAGGAAAACGATTGACAAGGACGCCATCAGCAAGACCATTGATTACATGCAGGAGCATCTCGATGCTACTTTAAAACTGGATGATTTTGCTGCCTATGTCAACATTTCGCCATCCCACTATTCCGCGCTTTTTAAGAAAAAAACAGGTTACGCTCCGATTGAATATTTCAATCATTTGAAAATTCAGAAAGCATGTCAGTACCTGCAATTTACAGATCTACGGATTGGTGAAATCGCGCAGAAAGTCGGGATCAGTGATCAATACTATTTTTCCCGGCTTTTCAGGAACATTATGGAATGCCCGCCGATTGAATACAGAAAGAAACGGTTACTGATCGAAGATAATTTTGCTGCGCGACAGGTATAAAAGTTCTTTATTTAATAAAAACCTTGTCAATATCAGACTCTGAAATTTCTACTGATGGGTTGAATTTTTTGCTGTTCAAATAGTTAAACAAACTGTATCGCAGCTGCCGCGCTGAATGTCTTTCACCAAGATCGGATTCCAGGTCTGCGCTGCAAATCAATAACTTTCCATTGCCCATTTTTGCCTCAAATAACAGCCCCAGTTTTCTGTTCTCAAACCAGGTATCTATCGGTTGAATCAACGGTTTTAAATTCGGGTCAAATTCGCCTAACATCATTGCCTGAGAATGGCTTACGATTTCCTGCCATTGATAGTCGCTGTGGAAGTCGGTCGGGAAGTTTCCAAACAATGGATGCTTGGGATCAAGCAGCAAGCCCAATGTGTGGGGGCCTTGCCCTTTTGTCCAGGATGTGTTCCAGAAAATGCTTGAAAAGCCAATCTTAATGTCGCCACCTTGCTCTTTTTTTACCTTTCCAAATGCTTCGAAATACACTGTTGCGCCATTTTTGATCTGATCCAGCACTTCACGGGTTAGCGATTTGACCACCAGTACCTTGTCCGTGTTTTCAGCCACTTTGTCCGGGTACACCCAGACATTCCAGCTGTTGTAAATGGATGTGCCTTTTAATTGAATTTTCAAGGTAAGTCGTTGTGCACGCTTGAAATTGGCCAATGGAAACGTAATCGAGCCAATGGACTGCGCATTATCGATCAGCACACGGTCTTTCCGAATCTCGCCACTCTTTTGCGTTTTGCCGGTTTCGTCTATAATGCTCCAAATTAAAGTCTGATTCGTCAATTGGTTCGCTCCGAAATGAGCAATTTCGAGATCTGCTTTGAATGTGTCGGACGATGTGAAGAGCAACTTGTTCATTTTGGCCAGCAGGACAGTTTCGTTGCAAAAAGTCCTGTATTCTTCCGGGGTAATGTATCCTTTGGACTGCCAAAATGCATCCAATACGCCCACCAATGCAGTTCCCTGGCCTGGGAAATCGTGTAAGCCCAAAAGTTGAAACCCTGCAAAGCCTGGCGTGCGTAGCGCAGCCTCGATGTCAGCTTTATAACAAAGTGCTTGCAGCTTGCCTGATGACATCAAAAAGGGTTTCGCCAGGTTTCCCATTCCATTCTTTTGCAGACTTTCTTTAAAAATCTCAAAATTCCCTGCCCTCGTTACCCCAGTGTATTTTGCGATCTCGTCGAAATTCGGATATGCACACCATTGCCCGATTTCATGGCTGACGTAAGGCCGGTGGTGCGATTTTATGATCTCCCGCCAGTCGTAAGCCGTATTCGGAGTTCCTTTGTTGATAATGCTGGTTAGCTCTTCTCCCCACCGCTGGATCCGCGCATCAGAATGAATGTCAAAATCATTTTCGGGAATAGAAGGCCACCCGGCGGCGCTGGTATATAGTCTCCGGCTGTCATATTGTTTGAAAAAATTCACATACCTGCCCAGAAATGCCTCCTGATCAGCACCCGCAGGCTCGTTACCATAGGACATAAAGCAAAATGACGGGTGATTGCCATATTCTGCGATGATCCGCAGAGATTCGTCGTAGATAAATCGATCAATGATACCGTCCGTTCCGACGGCACTTCCCTGGTTAGCCCACAGTGGCGCTTCTACATACAGATACAATCCAAGCCTGTCCGCCACTCTGAATGCTGCGTCAGGAGGGCACCAGGAGTGAAACCTGAGGTGATTGAGGCCATAATCTTTTGCAGTTTTCATGATCGTTTCCCATTCCTGCTCAGAAGTCGGAGGGAAGCCGGTCAATGGGAATGCGGCACAATCGACGTCACCTCTCAGGAAAACTGGCCTGCCATTCACTGTTATCCGCGTGTCTTTTTTACCAAGTTCCCGCAAACCGAAAGTATGCTGCTGATCCGAAACAAGTTGTCCATCCTTACTTTTAAGTTGAACAGACATCGTATATAGATTCGGCGAAAATTCGTCCCAGAGTTTTGCATTGTCAATCTTGTAACTAGCGAAAAGCGTGGTGGTGTCATTGGTCAGCCGCACCGGAAACTCAACGATTTTACCGTTTTCGCCCACTTTAATGGCAAGAGTACCTTCAAAAACCCGGTTTCGGTCCTGACGAACTTTAATGATCGTGTTCACTTTGCCAGCCGCAATGTCGGAATGGATCTGAACGTCGTCAATATAGGTACGATCAGATACCTGCAAAGACATACCGCCTATCAATCCATTCCAGTTGGTCTGGGTGTGGTCGGATACGCTGTGAGAATTCGGGCCAACATTTATTTTAATTCTGTTATCAACCCTGATCACTATGGAATTGCGTCCTGCCTTTAAATAAGGCGTAACATCAAACCGGTGCGGCGCTACCAGGCTATTTCTTGCTCCGCAGAATGTACCATTAATGTATACTGACGTTTCCCAGTGGCACCTTTCGAGATTAAGCGTGATCTTTTGTTTTAACCATTTTTCAGGGACGTCGATGCTTCGTTTGTACCATGCGGGGCCGACGTAGTATCGCGTCGGATTCAGCCAAAACGGCACTTTTACATGTCCTTCTCTATAAGTTTTATATTTGTCCGATCTGAAAAAAGTACTATCTATCAAATCGCCCGTCCAGGGTGTATTCACGCTGATCGTATCTCCAATACCGTTGGACGTAAGCGATCCGGGCAATTTTACTTTGTCAGGATAAGCTGCATTCCAGTAGTGGCTACGCACACCTTTGTCAGTCGGATCCAAAAGAAGCGCCCAGTCGCCCTGCAAAGAAATGGTAGATTGGGCTGATGAACTGAAATGTCCGGTAATGATCAGAAAAAGCAGGCCAGTCAAAAGCGATAATGTACTTAGTCGTTGCATAAAAAATCAAATACGGTTAAAAGCGCAAGTACTTACATTTTCCGTCCGCACTCAATGGATAGCAATCGGAATTTCATGGATTATTCTGTTTTATTCCAATATTAAATGGAGTTAAAGCCATAGGAGTATAGTTCATCATTTCGATAAGTTAGTCCATTCTGTAATTCAAATCAAAAGGGCATTTTTGCATATTAATGCGTTTATAAAAACTGATATGATCGACAAGCCAATACAATACAATGGTGGTTACGTTTTGGGCATTTCGCTTATTTCCGCACTGGGGGGCTATCTTTTTGGATTTGACTTCGCTGTAATCTCCGGTGCGCTGCCATTTCTCAGAGCCGAATTTCTGCTTGATGTATGGTGGGAGGGTTTTCTGACCGGCTCACTCGCACTGGGTTGTATGCTGGGCTGCATGGTTGCGGGTAAAATGGCGGACCTGTATGGCCGCAAACCAGGACTGGTACTCGCGGCAGCGATATTTGCGCTGTCGTCCATTGGTATGGCTTTGTCCGGCAATCTGTCGGTGTTCATTATCATGCGGTTCGCAGCGGGTATAGGCGTGGGGATGGCGTCCATGCTCAGTCCCATGTACATTGCGGAGGTATCGCCTGCGGAGATGCGCGGCCGTAATGTATCCATTAATCAGCTGACGATTGTTTTCGGGATTCTGATTACCAATTTGATCAATTATATGCTGGCCGACACCGGGCCCGATGCCTGGCGCTGGATGTTTGGCCTGGGCGCTGTACCTGCCGTTCTGTTTCTGATCGGAGTCATATGGCTTCCTGAAAGTCCTCGCTGGCTTATGAAGGCGGGTCAGCATGAAAAAGCGAACCGGGTACTGGCGAAAATTGGCAATGAACATTTTGTTGAAATGACCCAGGCAGCGATCCAAAAAACATTGGTAGCGGCGCCGAAAGCTTCTTATGCCGATGTATTTCAAAAAACTGTAAGACCTGCGTTGCTCGTGGGGATCACGCTGGCAGTATTCCAGCAGCTGTGCGGGATTAATGTGGTCTTCAATTATACCTCCACCATATTCGAATCCGTTGGCGCGGACCTGGATCGTCAGCTTTTTGAAACGGTGGCCATTGGTGTCGTAAACCTTGTTTTTACCCTTGTAGCCATGTGGCAGGTGGATAAATTGGGCAGGCGGCCGCTCATGCTCATCGGTTCGCTCGGGCTTGCGGTCACTTATCTGGTTCTCGCATTTGTTTTGCAAAACGGCGCATCAGCGGGCATTGTATCGCTACTGGTCCTGGCGGCAATCGCTTTGTATGCCACCTCACTGGCGCCTGTGACCTGGGTTTTGATCACCGAAATATTTCCGAACAGCATTAGAGGCGTCGGTATTTCCATTGCGACAGTATCTCTCTGGGGCGCTTATTTCGTGCTGGTTTTTACATTTCCTGTACTTGCAAAAACTCTGGGCGCATACGGGCCTTTTTATCTCTACGCCGCCATTTGCCTCCTTGGTTTTGTGTTCATCAAAGCGAAAGTAACCGAGACAAAAGGGCAGACATTGGAGAATCTGGAAGAAAGTTATATCAAACATTAATCAAATTATCACGGTAATGAATAACGTCGAGATTTGGGAGGCAAAAGTCACCATTCCTACTTATGAGGTTGGTGAGCCTGAGAAAAATCCCATGTTTTTTGAGAAAAGAGTATACCAGGGAAGCAGCGGCGTGGTTTACCCGAATCCGGTGATCGAAAAAATATCTGATACCAAAATTGAAAAGGAGTATACCGGTCTTTTTCTTGAAAACAAGTATCTGAAAATCATGATCTTGCCCGAGCTGGGTGGTCGTGTTCAGATGGCTTATGACAAACTCAAACAAAGGCATTTTGTTTATTATAATCAGGTAATCAAGCCAGCTTTAGTAGGTCTTACGGGGCCGTGGATTTCCGGCGGCATCGAGTTCAACTGGCCGCAGCACCACCGTCCGTCCACTTTTGAAAACGTGGATTACCGCATTGAAGAGAATGCTGACGGCAGTAAAACGGTTTGGGTGAATGAGATCGAGAAGATGTTCAGGACAAAAGGAATGGCTGGTTTTACACTATATCCCAATCATGCCTACCTGGAAATCAAAGCCCAGCTTTACAATCGCAGCACGCTGCCACAGACATTTTTATGGTGGGCAAATCCGGCCGTGAAAGTGAATGACGACTATCAGTCTGTGTTCCCGTCCGACGTCAATGCCGTTTTTGATCATGGAAAAAGGGATGTGTCCACTTTCCCGATAGCCACCGGTACCTACTATAAAGTGGATTATTCTCCCGGTACTGATATTTCGCGGTACAAAAACATACCGGTGCCTACCTCCTACATGGCCATTAATTCCGACTATGATTTTGTAGGAGGTTATGAGCACGATGCCAGGGCCGGGTTGCTGCACGTTGCCAACCACCATGTATCGCCGGGGAAAAAGCAATGGACATGGGGCCACGGTGATTTCGGGCAGGCGTGGGACCGCAACCTTACCGATGAGGACGGGCCTTACATTGAGCTTATGACCGGCATGTTTACCGACAATCAGCCTGATTTTACATGGCTGATGCCTAATGAAGAAAAGTCATTTACACAGTATTTTCTTCCTTATCACGAACTCGGAGTGGTCAAAAACGCCACGAAGGATATATTGATAAGTCTGGAAACCGAAGCTTCGGAGGTCAAAATTCAGGTACTGGTCACGTCCGATCAGGAAAATCTGCGCATTAAATTGGCGCAGGGTTCTGAGGTTATTTTTGAAATCCAAACCAATATCACGCCAGAGCAGATCTTTGAACACACATTAATCCTACCCGCTCACATTGATCCTGCCCAACTTTCGCTGGCGGTTTATGATCAGTCAGGAAAAGAGAAAATCCGCTTTGAGCCTTCTGTTAACCGTAAAAACGAAGTTCCCAGTCCCGCAGCTGCCCCGGCTGCTCCGGCAGAGGTAGAAAGTAATGAGCAGCTTTTCCTTATTGGTCACCATTTGGAGCAATACCGGCATGCTACTTACAGCCCGGTACCCTATTATGAGGAGGCGCTTCGCCGCGATCCTTCCGACATTCGAAACAACAATGCATTGGGTGCCTGGTACCTCAGAAGAGGACAGTTCGCGAAGAGTGAGGTATATTTTCAAAAAGCGATTGAAAGCGCAACCAGCCGCAACCCAAATCCCTATGACGGCGAGGCTTATTATAATCTGGGTATTTGTTTGTTGTTCCAAGACAAAACGGACAATGCTTATAAGGCGTTTTACAAAGCGGCCTGGTCTTCGGCCTGGCAGGATGCGGCTTATCTGTCTCTTGCACAGATAGATGTGAAACGGGGAGACTATGAACTTGCGCTGGAACACATTTGCTTTTCGCTTGATCGTAATGCACGCAGCAGCAAGGCATATGTAGTGAAATCGGCGATTTTAAGGAAACTAGAACGCTTCCGGGAGGCTGCTGCCGTGTGTGAAGAAGCGATACGCAGAGATGGGTTTAATCTGGCTGCCAGGTACGAGCTTGTTCAAACCGAGCAGGCCTTGAATGGTGCTGCCGAAGACCTTTCTCAAATTGAAAAACTGGCAAGAAACGATGATAATAACTACATCGAGTATGCATTGGATTACTTCTGGGCGGGCTTATACGGGGAAGCGCTGGACTTTCTAACCCTTGCAGAAAAATCGGGCTCGGGCAACCCAATGGTGTATTACCATTTGGCACACATTCATAAAGCTATGGGCAATGGCGAGCTGGCGAGTGGTTATCTTGCGAAAGCAGCAGCTCAGAAGCCGGAATATTGTTTCCCGAATAAACTGGAAGACATTCTGGTTTTAAGGTCCGCCATTGAAAATAATCCGTTGGACGGTTATGCGCCGTATTATCTGGGGAACCTGTTTTACGACAAACGGCAATATGCCGAGGCGATCACGTTGTGGGAGCAAGCCATTAAGATCAATCCTGACTTTCCCACGGCATTGCGAAACCTGGGTATAGCTGTTTTCAATAAACGCAATGATGCGTCGCTGGCAGTGGCGTATTTTGAAAAAGCTTTCGCCCTCGATCCCAACGATGCGCGTATATTGATGGAGGTTAATCAGCTGTATCTGCGGCTGAACAAGTCGCCGGAAGAGAGGCTGAGCTTTTTAATGCAGCACGCTGATACGGCCGCCAAAAGGGATGACCTGTATCTTGAAATCGCTGCGTTACGCAATTTGACAGGAGAACATGCCACAGCATTAAACCTCATTGAAAACCGCAAATTTCACCCTTGGGAGGGTGGGGAAGGGAAAGTTTCAGGTCAGTACGTACTTGCATTGGTAGGTCTCGCGCAGGAAAACCTGACCAATGGTAATTATCAGCAAGCGATAGCGCAACTCACAGCAGCTCAGACGTTACCTCACAACCTGGGAGAGGGAAAGCTGCCGGACGCGCCTGAGAATGATATTTTCTACTGGTTGGGATGTGCCTATGAAGCATTGAATGAGCCTGATATTGCAGCAGTGTGCTTTAAAAAGGCCACGAGAGGTATTAGTGAACCATCGGCAGCCATATTTTATAATGATCAGCAGCCCGACAAAATATTCTACCAGGGACTTGCATGGAAGAAGCTCGGACAGGCGGAGATGGCGGTGGCAATTTTTAAAAAACTGATCGGGTATGGCGACGCGCATCAGGACGATCAGGTCGTACTGGACTATTTCGCGGTATCCCTCCCGGATTTATTGATTTTTGATTCAGACCTGAACGTGCTTAACCAGATCCATTGTCTCTATATCAAAGCGCTAGGCTATCTCGGTTTGGAGAATTATCAGATGGCGGACGATTTGTTCAGAAAAGTGCTCGCTAAGGATCAGGCACATGCCGGTGCGATCATTCATTTGGGACTGATCAGAAAAACGCAGGCTATCGGGTAGACGGTGACGTCAATTCGCCACAAACAAAAGAGCCTTGAAATTTACGTTCCAAGGCTCTTTCCAGTCTTACTTCATGATCACAATTTCCAGCCTGGTCTCTCAAAGTGGCAGGTATATCCTCCCGGGTGTTTTTGCAAATAATCCTGGTGTTCGACTTCTGCATTCCAGAAATCAGTGGCAGGTACTACTTCGGTGACGATTTTGCCTGGCCATACACCCGAAGCTTCCATCTCGGCGATCAATGTATCCGCAACTTCCTTTTGGTTTTCGTCCAAATAAAAGATAGCAGACCGGTAGGAAGTTCCAATGTCGTTTCCCTGACGGTTTCGTGTAGTCGGATCGTGGATTTGAAAGAAATATTCAAGGAGTCCGCGATAGGTTAATTGGGCAGGATCGAACACGATCTCAATACCTTCTGCATGCGTTCCGTGATTCCGGTAAGTAGCATTTGGCACATCTCCGCCTGTGTATCCCACTACCGTTGAAATAACGCCGGGCTGATGTCTGAAAAGTTCTTCTACTCCCCAAAAGCAACCACCTGCCAAAATGGCTTTTTCAGTATTCATATAGTTTGTTTTAATGTATTAATCCCATTGTAAAAATTCCATGCCCTCAAATTACGGCCGCTTACGAGATACTAGTAAAACCAGCGGGCTTTGTAAACGTGAAGATCGGGGAAAGCCATTCTTCTCGCTGGGTTTTTGAAATTAACATGAAAAGTCCACCAGCTTTCTTCCGGATAAGTGTAGATGTACTGCGAAGATTGATCCAGGCCCAAACTTTTGATATTCTCCCGATCCGGGAAATCCTTTATTTTTTCAAATTTCTGGCTTTGAAGATCGAATATCCAGGCACCGTGGTGCTCGGTCACAAACAATTGATTATTGTTCGGTGACATCAGCAATTCATGCCCGCCAATACCCGGGATTTTCCAGTGTCGCGTGAGATCCAGTCTGTTGCCTGAAATTTTATATTCCCTCAAAACCTCGTATCCGAGCGTGTAAAGACGCTTGCGGGTGTCGTCCCAAACGGTTCCGTGAGCCGAATAGAGCGTATCGGTGAATACCGGCTCATTTCCTTTGGTCATATCAAAAAGCACGATCTTGTTCCCGGTTGTTGCGGTGGAGGCAGCAGCTACCAGTTTATTGTCGGGTAATAGGGCAATGGAATGTGCATTGGGTACTTCTGCGTAAAATCCTACTTTTTTGGTAGCAATATCAACAATGGCTATCGCGCCGGAGGACGAGGATAGTAACACCTTTTTTCCGTTTGCGATAGCTTTGCAGTCGTCCATCGTTTTAAATTTCGTAGTCCGGTAGCTTTCCGGAATGTCCACCGCCTGTCGCGCGTCCCACGACCATATCACCGCAGGAATACTGTCTTTCGACTGGTTGTAATCTACTATCAGCACCTGGCTGTCTCCGCATACGAGGAAGGATTTGAGCGGGATCGTCTGCGCATTGCCGGAAAAAGGGGCGCAGAATGTGCTCAGTAGGAATGAAACAACCGGGATCAGGAATAACTTTTTCATGTTTTGGATAAATTCTATTGCCGTAAATTGTTGTGGGTCAAATACTAAATTATTTATGTACTAAGCTCTCTTGCGAAATGTTGTCGGACTGCTGCCCGTATATTTTCTGAATTGTTTACAAAGGTGGCTTTCATCCGTATAGCCAAATTCATCTGCAATTTCGGTAAGGGTAAGCTGGCTGTAAAGCAGGCGTGCTTCAATGAGTTTGATCTTGTGCCGGATAATGTACTGTTTGAGCGGTTCGCCGGTTTGTTTTTTGAAAAACAGGCTGATATAGGCAGGTGCATAATTGAATGTACTGGCCAAATGCTCAATACTCAGGTCTTCCGGTTGGTAAATATGTTGCCTTATGTACATCAGGATTGCTTCTATCGAATCTTTTAAAACGGGCCTTGCCGGTGTCTGACTGAACAGGTTCCGGGCCAGAATGACCAGCATGCTGCGCATCAGGCTGTCGCGGATCATTTCAAAATATGGGGACTGATCATTGGCATATTCCGCCTCCATCACGTGAAGTAAATGGTGCAGTTTCTGCTTCTCCTGCTTGTCCGCCACAATGGAACCACGGCTCTGGGACGAAGTATTGAGCAATGTCCGGATGACAGGCTGCCAGGGCCGGTCCTTGTCGCCCGGATATTCCTTGTGGATCGACTCATTGAAACGGACAAAGCAAAATTCAGTGGGGTCCCCGATATCAAAATGATGAAAATCCTCAGGCCCTAAAAGAAAAACATCCCCCTCGTTATACTGGAATGCATTGCCATTGATATGATGGATACCATTTCCACGGAGTATAAAAATAATCTCGAAATAGGTATGCTTATGGACCGAATGCGTCCAGGTGCTGGTCTCGAAATGATAAATGCTAAAAGGAGTATGCAGTATGTATCGTTTCATCGGGATTGGTCGTGGTCATAAACCTACCGATAAATAATGGTTTTTTACAATGAGATCATCTGTGAGGCCTCCTATTTTTGTTTCCTGTACCTGGCATACTGTTTGAATACAGGTTAATTTGAAGATAATGAACCACTCTGATGGATTTTATTTCAAATAAGATGAGCGCCCGAATGCAACGGAAATATACCCAAAACCTGTACCGGTTATTCGCTGCTAAACATCATTTTTAACTCAATTTTAAACGACAGAAACAATGAAGGATCAATCACGAAGAAATTTTGTCAAAAGCAGCGTGGCTGCCGGACTGGGTATCCAGCTATCCAATGAGTCAGCTCCGAAGGACATATTCATCCACCACGTATTGTTTTATCTGAAGAACGCGGGCAATGCTGCCGACAAGGACAAATTGCTCGAAGGCCTGAACAAGCTGGCCAAATGCCCGACTATCAAGATGGTACATATAGGCACGCCCGCCGCGACAAACCGTGAAGTGATCAACAGGGATTATGTGTACTCATGGCTATGCTTCTTCGATAGTCCGGCCGACGAAGAGCTGTACCAAAAGCATCCTATCCACGATGATTTCAGAAATAACTACTCGCACTTGTGGGAAAAGGTCGTGATTTATGATTCGGTTGGACCAAAGCGGTAAACCGAACGTATCCGCCAATTATTTCTCGGGATCATTTTTCCTTTTTGAATGCGACGGCTTCAATTTCCACCAGATAATCAGGGTTAGCGAGGCCAGCAACAACGATTCCGGAAATGATTGGGGGATTACTTAATTTTTTCAAGAACCCCTGGGCCCCTTCAAAACCCTTCAAGACATCCTGCCCCTGGACAATGTAAATTGTCAGTTTAAAGAGGTCGTCCAGCGACGCATCGCAAGCGTCCAGGGCGATTTCAATGTTTTTTAGAATGTATTCCGTTTGTTTAGCGATATCGCCTTTCTCGATTATTTTCAGGTCTTTGGTGATGGCATTTTGCCCGCCGATGTAAATGGTGCTGCCGTTTCCCCTGGTAACCGCGATCTGAGTGAACGCGGGATTTTTCAGGAGCTCATCCGGATTCAGAAACTCTACGCCTGATTTCATATCTCAATTATTTTATGGTGTTGTTGATAAAGTTACACTAGCCACAAAATAGAAGAGTATCGTTTACGGTAGACTAAAAGTAAATACATGGTCTCAGAAAGTCAATTTTCACTCCTCGTAATTTGAGGCTGAACTTCTACATTGGCGCGTATCGTTGCCATCATAAATCACCAAAACATTGTCTTTTTTGTAAAATATCAAGTTCTAATATGGGGATTTTTCTTTCTGCTTGTCTGTAAGATGATTTGTTACGAATTACTTCTTACTAAAAGCACGTTTTATGAAAAGATCAATCCGAATGATGATCCTGTTGATTGCACTGACAGGAGCCCTGAATTTTGTAGCCAAAGCACAGACTTACAACTGGAAACCGGTACGGATCGGCGGTGGCGGTAATGTGACGAGTATCAAAGCGCATCCCAAAGTGCCCAATCTCTATTTTATTACTACGGATGTAGGCACACCTTACCGCTGGAACCATGCTGCCCAGAAATGGGAAGACTTGATGTGGTACAACAAAATACCGACGAACTACTGGAACTGGGAAGCAGCCGCCAAATGCGGGGACCTTGCTTTTGATCCCAGCGATGCCACCGGAAATATTCTTTACGCAACGCATCAGACAGGAATGGGTACAGTTCCCGGAGGAGGCACTTCCCCGGGAACCGTCATGAAGTCGGTGGACCGGGGGGCTACCTGGACAGACAGCCAGCTTCGGATCACAGTTCTGCCTAATAGTGACCAGACTTTCACGGACCGTGTGGCAGTTGATCCAAACAATAGTAATGTAGTGTATGTCACAAGCCGGGCGAATGGTACCTATAAAAGTACAGCCGCAGGAGCGGTAGGTTCATGGACGAAGGTGAACACTACTTTGCCGGATTCAGTGTCGGGCAGGTTTATCTTTTTTGACAAAAGCGGCGGTGTGGTCAATGGCGTCACCCGAAACATTTTTCTCGGCGGCAAGGCCGGCGTATATCGCAGTACAGACGGAGGAAATACTTTTGCATTGATGGCTGGAAGTCCGGCCGAACCAAGGCGTGCCAGCATCGCCGATGACGGTACTTTTTTTGTGAGCCGGTTACCATCAGCCAGTTATCGCCCATTGGGAGGTTTTACATTGCATAAATGGAATGGAAGCAGCTGGATTGATATTACACCGGTTGCCGGTAAAGAATTTAGCAGCGTAGGCGTCAACCCTGCCAATAGTAATGAAGTGGTCGTAGCAACCACCGGCTCCTGGAACCACGATGTCGCTTACCGCAGCATTTCGGGCGGAAGCCAGGGTAGCTGGACGTCGATGGTACCGGCAACACGGGATGTCTCCGAAGCGCCGCATTCGGCAGGAAACGGGGCCGACGGAAATATCGGTCATAATGTCAATGGTTTCGCGTGGGATCCCTTCAATGCAGGTCATGTCTGGTTTACGGATATGCTTGATGTTGGACAAACGACCAATGTCTGGGAGAGTCGGGTTACCTGGAAATTACGGGATAACGGATTGGAAGAAATTGTGGTGGCCGGGCCAATGGTTTGTCCGCCTTCGGGCCCTAACTATCTCGTTTCTACAACAGGCGATGTAGGCGGTTTCGACCACAAATCACTGGATTCACCCCCCGCAAAAGGAATATCCGCCTGGTTTGCAACCCAAACCGGGTGCAACACATCCGGAGGCGCCATTCAGTATTCAGACCCGAATTTTATAGCGCGCGTAGGAAGCGATGGCTGGAATGGTCCGGGCATAGGAGGCTATTCAACCAATGGCGGAGATTCTTACCTGAAATTTCCTTCCATTCCGGGAGCAAGGGGCAGGATCGCCGTTTCTGCTACCAGCCGGAACATGGTCTGGGTCACGCAAGGCGGCTTGACTTATCGTTCCGATAACCTGGGTACGAGCTGGACGGCCTGTAACGGCGTTCCCAATGCGGTTTTAAAGCCAGGCGATATTTACCAGATCTGGGCCGGAATGCAGCCGTTGGCAGCTGATAAGGTGAATGGTAATGTCTTTTATATTTATGCCAGTGGTAAGATTTATAAGAGCACCGATGGCGGGGTTAATTTCGCTCCAACTGCGGCGACTAATTTGCCAAACGTTGGCAACGTGGCGCAGATGAACCTTGAAACCACACCGGGCAAGGAAGGCGATATCTGGATAGCATTCTCCGGTGACGGCCTGTTCCACTCTACTGATGGTGGCCAGAGTTTTACCAAAGTGAACCCCGATGTTATTAAAAAACCGAAATGGGTTGCAGTCGGTAAGGCAGATACTACGGCATCTTCCAACCCGGTGATCTATGTTAGTTCGGAAGGCACTGCGATGAACGGTGTTTCATACGGAGTTTTCAGGTCCGACGATAATGGCGCTACCTGGACGACGATCGTTAACCCGGTTCCGGGCATTGTGAGTAACATGACGGCCGATTTGCACGGCAGGGTATATCTCGGAATCGGGGGCAATGGCATTTTTGTGGGCGAACCCGCAGGCGGACCGGTTGTTTCTGTGGCCGTAACGCCCGCTGCCGACTCTGTTATCGTAGGTTTTACGAAACAATTAAAAGCCACGCTTACCCCTGCTTACCCTACCAACAATGCAATCAGCTGGGCGTCATCTGACCCGGCAATTGCAACAGTTAATGCAACCGGACTCGTAACCGGAGTCGCCCCAGGCGTTGCTACCATTACAGTGACGACACAAGACGGTGGAAAAACTGCCCAAAGCAGCATCAAGGTTACACCCACTATTGGTGTGACTGGTGTAACGCTCGACCCGGCCATCTCAATGGGATTAGGTACCAGCAAAAATCTCACCGCAACGGTGCTTCCTGCCGACGCAACAAACAAAAAGGTGAGCTGGGCTTCAACAGACACTACCGTAGCCAGGATCAATTCCAGCGGACTGGTGACCGGTTTCAAGCTGGGTACGACTACCATTACCGTCACCACGGAAGATGGGGCAAAAACAGCGACATCCCTTTTGACGGTCGGAACTGTTGTTGTCGCGAATAACTGCGGCGGCCCTACGATTGGAAATTTTGTTGCTGATTCACCGCAGTCGGGGTACCAGTGGACAATATCTACACCAACAGCTATTGATTTAAGCGGCGTAGGTACTCCGGCTCCGGCAGATGCATACAGGTCACAGCGCAACGGCGGCCAGCCGCTTGTTTACTCCTATGGAAACCTGGTACCCAACAGCTTGTATGTTGTGAGGCTTCATTTTGCTGAAATTACGACAGGGATTACTGCGGGAAAGAGAAAATTTAATGTGACGGTCGGTGCAGATACATTGCTTAAAAACTTTGATATTATCGCGCAGGCCGGTGGAAGATACAAAGGCATTGTCAGGGAATTTGCGGTCCGGTCAAATGCCTCAGGGGTGCTCAATGTTGTTTTCAGGCCCATACCGAATTTTGATTATGCTGCCGTCAATGCCATTGAAGTGGGACTTACACCAGTTACTTCGGTTGCTGTAAACCCCTCCACCGCTGCTGTCGGTGTAGGCGACACGACCCGCTTGGCGGCCACCATAATGCCCGTCAACGCCACCAATCAAAAGGTCGTTTGGAGTTCCTCGAATACATCTGTCGTAAGTGTGGACGGAACAGGACTGGTAAGGGGCGTATCTCCCGGTACTGCCACCATTACCGTTACCACTAACGAGGGCCAGAAAACGGCTTCATCCACTGTAACTGCCTCCAATATTGACGTAAGCGGCGTTACGGTGTCACCTACGACCTCCGTTGGCGTGAATAACTCCGTCACCCTTGTCGCAACTGTACAGCCTGCCAATGCTACCAATAAAACACTGGCATGGTCAACGTCCGATGCAGGCATTGTTTCGGTCAGCCAAAGTGGCGTATTAACGGGCGTTTCGCCTGGAACTGCAACCGTTACAGTCACGACGCAGGATGGAGCCAAAACTGCAAGCAGCGTGGTCACGGTTTCCAATGTTTTGATCACATCCGTTACATTAAACAAACCGTCAGCGACTGTTGGTGTAGGGGACACAACTTCCATTAAGGCAGCGATAGCCCCGCTCAATGCAAGCAACAAAACGGTGGTATGGAGTTCATCCGATCCATCTGTGGCCACTGTGAATGCAACCGGGATTGTAACGGCTGTTGCTGTCGGTAATGCTACTATTAATGCCACAGCACAAGATGCAGGCGGTGTTTCCTCCGGTTCGGCGGTGACGGTCGTCAGTGCAGGTGCATGTGGTGTGCTTACCAACAATGGTTTTGAAAGTGGATTTGTAAACTGGATCAGGAACCCGAATGCTACCGTTGCCACCATTGGGATCTCGGCTCAGAGCGGATTGAAGAGTGCTGTCATTACCGCCGATGGCGGAGCGATTAATTACGGGAAGACAATTACCGTAACCGGAGGCAGGGAAATCACTTTTGAGCTCTGGGCCAAAGTGGAGGGAACACCTAATCCCGCCAATGCCTCTCAATTGATCATGCCTTATTGGGCCGGTATCGGGATTGATTTTTATGATGCGCAGGGAGCGAAAATTGCCAGCGGTACTACCCAGTTCCAGGCTTATCCATCAGCAACGCCGACTGTATTTACCAAGTATTCGGTCACAAAGTTGGCACCTGAGAACGCCGCAACGATCGGTTTTTGGGCGTCAAAAGCGGGTCCGAGCGGAAAGCTGATACTGGACGAGTTCTGTCTGACTATCGCAGCTCCTCCTATGGTTGCACAAACGCTTTCTATGGATAGTTTGATGCACAAAACTGTGGGTGATGCCGACTTTGATCCAGGTGCTGTGGCATCGTCGGGTTTGCCGGTAAATTATGGAAGTTCGGACACAACAGTGGCGATTATCTCGAATGGAAAAGTACATATCGTTGCACCAGGGACTACTGTGATCACTGCTTCTCAGAACGGGAATGAAGCATATAGCCCCGCTCAGCCGTCGAGCCGTATACTGGTAGTGTCATCCGGTTTGAAAGTGCTTTCTAAGGATGGCGACAATGGCCAGGTCAATAACAATACCGTCAAACCATACCTGACCATTGCCAACGAAAGCACTGTGGCGGTTCCGTACAGCGAACTTACCGCGCGCTACTGGGTTACTGCCGAGAATTATGCAGGTATTAACAAATGGGTCGATTTTGCCGAAATGGGCAACGGCAAGGTTTCGATGAACTATGTGGAACTGCCCAAACCGCGCGATGGCGCATTAGGTTACGTGGAGGTTGCATTTAATGCATCAGCCGGTAATTTGAATGCAGGTGCCAATTCGGGCGCCATCCAAACCAGGTTTGCCAACGTGAATTGGGCCGATCTTTCGGAAAGTGATGATTATTCTTTCAAAAGTGGTTCCGCTTACGTTGTGAATGACCATATCACTTTGTATCGCAACGGAAAACTCTGGTGGGGCGTTGAGCCAGATACAACAGCTGCGGTTATGGATCTGAAAGTTTATTCAGAAAACAAAAATACCAATGCAGCGCCAACCTCGCTGAGCACGTGGATCAAGGTGGAGAATAAAGGTAATGTACCGGTCGACTATGCCGATCTCGCGATCCGCTATTGGTTCACATCGGATGGTAACGCCAGTCTCAACCATTGGATCGACTTCGCTGCACTGGGTGCTGCAAACGTGAGCGGCCAGTTCACGGGTAATCAGCAGAAAGTCAACGCGGATACCTATTTTGAACTGAAAGGCGCGCCGTCGCTAGGGAAACTGTATCCTCTGAGCGGCACAGGTAATATTCAGTACAGGATCGCCAAGGCGAATTGGTCTGTATTTGATGAAACGAATGATTATTCCTTCAAAGCCGCCGCCCCGTTTGCTGAAAACAGTAAGATTACTGTCTACTACAAAGGGCAACTTGTGTACGGCCAGGAACCGGCAGCTCAGGCTAATGGAAGGTTTGGTGTAATCGAAAATGAAATAGCGCCAGCCAAACTGACTGCGACGCTGATGGGAAATCCGGTAAGCAGCGACCAGGCCGAGGTTGTCATAACCGGCGCCAACGCATTGCCGCTCCAAGTGACGGTTACCGACTTGAATGGCCGTTCATTATTCAGCAAATCGATCCCCAAACCAGCCGACCAGGAGCGACACACATTGCCGCTCGGCAAAACCGCAGGGCTTTACCTGATCAAGATAGGTTCCACGCGGGAGGTGGTTGTGTTGAAGGTTGTGAAACCTTAATTGTTAAAACACCCGCTAGCGCCAATCCCGTAGAGATGCAATATCGGCGGCCGCCGATTGCATCCCTACGGGATTATTATCATTTCGACCTGTTGCCGGTACCTTTAGCCCAGGGCTTCAGCCCTGGGCTAAAGCATCTCCAAATCTGAATGTAGGGCTTTAGCCAAAGCCGTTCGAGCTCAATGACGGGCTAGGGGATGGCGTGACACACGTTCTTTGGCTAAGGCCGGTCTTGGTTTCCTTAGGGTTCTGGTACCCAAGGCTGAAGCCTTGGGTTACGGGGCTTCCTCTAGCCACGCTAGGCGTCTATCGAGATTTTGATTTTGGGGGTAATAAATCCATAGATGAGCAATAGCGCCCACCACCCATGGCCTCAGCCCTGCGAGCATCCCCAAACTTTTAATTGAATTATTTTCTGAAAAAAAAATATTATTTATAGTATGGGGATGAGGCTTGCGGACTTGTCTGTGTGAGAGAACTGCAAATATGCAGCTGGGTTAATGAAACGATATGGCTATTAATTCTATCAAAAAACTACCGTCCCCATCAGCCGAAAAAGACAGCATCGATTTGTCTGTGCAGGATAACGGATCAACGATGCTCGACGACGAATACCTGATCCGCAAGACGTTCAGCCAGGACCCGCAAAAAGGGTGCGAGCTGCTATTCCGAAAGTATTACACCAATTTATGCAACCACGCAATCCGGTTTGTCCATTCCAGTGAGGTGGCGGAAGACATTGTTTCAGAGGTATTTGCGGCGTTTTGGCAAAGCCGGACTTTTGAACTGATCAACACTTCGTACCGCGCTTATCTGTACAAATCTGTCCGGAACCGGTCCTACAACTATCTGAAATGGGACCTGAACCGCACGTCCCCAATGGAGGTGATGACCACACCTTTCGCCGCCCACGCGCTCAACCCGTGTGAAGCATTGCAGTACAGCGAATTGCACCAGCAGGTCGAGCGCATTGTACAAGACATGCCCCCGCAATGCAGGAAGGCCTATTTGCTCAAACGCGTTGAAGGTAAATCGCTCGAAGAAATTGCGGCTGAGCTTCAGATCACCCCAAAATCTGTGGAAGCGCTCATCACCCGGGCCATTGCGAGACTACGCAATGGGCTGAAAGACAGCTGGTTCATATGCCTCGCGCTGATGCTTTCAATTAAAATATAAACCCGGCATGGGGTTAGGAACACCGTACTTGTCTATCCGGTAAGATTACCATTTATGCACGTTTCAGGGTCGCATTTCAAATGGTCTTTTTGAGTGCCGTGAATTATCCAAACAGCCCTCACCGGACTGTAAAAGCTAAAAAATATAAAATGAAAGAATCCCTATCTAAAGATGTCCTGTTCGATTTTTTTGACGGAAGGACCACATCCATTCAGCGTAAGCTTGTCGAAGACTGGCTCGCCGACCCGCAGAATGAAGAACTCTACTACCGATATCTCGATGAATGGGAAAGCCGTCATCCACAGTTTTCGCCACAGGTCGAAAGCGCTCTGTCCGAGTATATAGCATTGATCAACAATGAAGCGGTAGACGAAGAGATACCTTTTCCCCAGGCAGAAACAAGGCAATTCCTGATCCTGAAAAGCGCGTGGCTTTATAGTGCCGTGGCGGCTTGCCTGCTGATAGTGGCTGGCTTTGTTTTCAGGAAAGAGTTGATATATAAATCGTTAACGTCGGAGAATGGCCGGATCGCTTCGTATCAGCTTTCGGACGGAACGACGGTGGTACTGAATGCTAACTCGGTACTCAGAGTTCCGAGACTTGGCTTCGGATCCGGTAACCGCGAGGTAATGCTGGAAGGAGAGGCTGAGTTCAAGGTGGTGCATACGGAAAGAGACAGTCGTTTCATTGTGAGAATGGACAAAGATTATCTCATTGAGGTACTGGGGACCGAATTTGTGGCTTTCTCCCGGGAGCGCGGTACCAAGGTTTTTCTGACCAAAGGAAAAGTGAAATTGAGCCTTCCGAAAGGAAAACAGCTTTATATGAAACCTGGAAACCTCTTCTCGACAGAGAAAAACGGGCAGTTTACCCTCACTTCTTCGGCTACGCCGGCCCGGTTCGTGGCGTGGAAACAGGATATGTTTTATTTCGACAATACACTTTTGTCAGAAGCGGTGGAACAAATGAACGACCGCTTCAAGGTGGATGTGCGTATACTAGATCCCGTTCTCGGCAAGCGTCGCATCGGCGGAGTCTATAAAGCTAAGCAAGCCGACGACCTGCTGGCCATATTATCCGAATTGCTTCATCTGGAAGTGGTCAAACACAATGAATTTATTGAATTGAGAACATCAGTAACCAATCCTAACCATGAGTAGCAGATTTCTACAAAAGACCCGTATCGTGCTGACCATGTTATCTGTTCAGCAGCTTTGCACGGCGCAGGGAATTTCATTTGCAAGCCAGTCAGCCCAGCGGAATGCCCCTCAACTTGAAGAAAGCCGTAACAAAGCTAAGAACCTGAAAGACTTACTAATAGATCTGGGCAAGCAGCACCAGGTAAGCATATTGTTTGAAGAAGAAACGGTCAGAAATATCACCATTACCGGCGCGGACTACCGCCAGGAAGGGAGCAAGCTCGAAAAACAACTGACCGACCTGCTCAAACCGTTCAACCTTCGTTTCAGAAAAGCCGGTAAGGAGGCGTATGTAATCGTGTCGCGGTATGAAAAGAGGACTCCCGAGGCCGGGGTCGCCACCATTGAAAGTGCGACCATTGCCCCCGTTTCTCCCTCTGAATCGATGAACAGGCCTGATGTTTCCATTTCCAAAATAACAAAGGCCGGTCCGAAAGAGGTAACTGTGAAAGGTAAAGTTAGTGATGAACGAGGTGAAGGGTTGCCCGGTGTTAGCGTGGTGCTCAAAGGCTCTCAGCGCGGCGTTACTACGGATATATCGGGTAAATATGAAATTACCGGCGCTGGTTCGGACGCTACGCTGATCTTCTCATTCGTGGGTTATCTGCCAAAGGAAGAGATTATCGGCAATCGTACCGTGGTGGATGTTTCGCTCTTGGTTGATACCAAAGCTTTGGAGGAAGTGGTCGTGATCGGCTATGGTACTGCCAAAAAGAAAGACCTTACCGGGGCAGTTGCAGTGGTAGGTCGTAAAGAATTTGGCGATGTATCCGCCACGTCCGCCCAGCAGCTTTTGCAGGGAAAAATAGCGGGTGTGCAAATCGTCAATACTGGTGGATTGCCAGGTTCCAATGCCAAAATCATCATTCGTGGCGTCGGTTCGCTGACCAATTCGGATCCATTGTATGTGATCGACGGGATTCAGGGTGGCGATATTAACTCAGTGAGTACTTATGATATTCAGGACATTACGGTTTTAAAAGACGCAGCGTCCGTGGCAATTTACGGCGCATCGGCTGCGAATGGTGTAGTGCTCATTACTACCAAAAAGGGAAAAGCCGGAACGCCAAAAGTGACTTACAATGGCTACGTGGGCGTGGCGCAGGCTTGGAGAAAACTGGATATGCTCAATGCAACCCAATACGTTCAGCTGGTGAAAGACATTGACGAGGTACAAGGAAATAAGGTGCCCGACAAGCTGAATACACCCGATGTGCTGGTGACGAGGACCGACTGGCAAAAGGAGATTTTCAGGAATGCAAAAGTGACCGAGCATCATGTGAATGTGACCGGCGGAAGTGATAAAGCGACCTATAATTTTTCGGCCGGTTATACCAATCAGGAAGGTATTATGAAGGATTACGGCTACCAACGAATCAATTTACGGACACAGCTTGAAGAGCAGATCGGCAAAAGAATACGACTGGGACAGACTATTAATTTTAAATACACCAGGACGACCGGCAATGCCGCCAGTTTTGTGGAAGCCCTCCGGATGCCGCCCTATGCACCCACAATGGACCCTACGAACCTTGGGGGATACAGCAAGGTCACGACCATCATTGACCAGAACGATGCACTTAATCCCCTGCCAGGTATTTATCTTACTGAAAAACTGGGAAGAGGCGTTTCCAACCTGTTTCAATTGTGGGGTGAAATGGATATTATCAACGGTCTCAAATTCAGGACCCAGGCAAACATTGGTCTCTCGAATGGCAACAGTTACAATTACACAGGCGAATATTTGAATGGTAATACCAAAACCGATCGTAAAATCGATGAAAGTTATTCATTCAGTGTTTCTCCCATTATCGAAAATATCCTGAGCTACACCAGGACATTGGGCCGCCACGATTTCTCTCTCACGGTCGGTAATACCTTCAACGAAGGCAGCAGGAGCAGGAGCGTGAATTTGACAGGTTCTGGTTTTACCAATGACCTTATCAAACAGATCGGCGTTTCCAAATCCAACAGTATCACAGGCACCGGTTCGAGTATTTATGCGTCGCGCTCCTATTTTGGCCGTCTTACCTACGCTTTTCATGACAGGTATCTGGTGAATGCGTCTATCCGCCAGGACATTAACCCCGCATTTGGCAAGGCTTACCGGAAAGGCAATTTTCCTTCGGTCGGTGTAGCCTGGAAGGTTGCCAATGAGGAGTTTATGAAAAATATCTCTTTCGTTTCCGATCTGAAAATCAGGGGCAGCTGGGGTATTACCGGAAACGCGAATATTGGCTTATTCCTCACAGATCCGACGGTTTACCGGGGCTATGGAAACAACAACATTGTGTATTCTTTTGGTGAAAATAAAGCATTTCAGCAAGGTGCTACCGTTACCCGCGTACCGAATCCCTTCCTGAAATGGGAGGAAACGACGCAGACAGATTTCGGACTGGATTTTGGCCTCTTGCAAAACCGGTTACAGGTTAGCCTTGACTATTACAGGCGCAACAGCAAAGATCTGCTCCTCGATGTGAAACTGCCCGTATCAACAGGTCTGGGAGACGTCTACAATGATGCTAGTATGGTGCAGAATGCGGCCAATGCAGTTAATAAGGGCTTTGAAGCATCTCTTTCATATGCCGGACAAGTTGGCGATTTCAGTTACAGCATATCTGCCAATACAGGTTATAACGAGAACAATGTGGCATCTCTCGGTAACGGTGGCCCTATCGTGAGTGGTACCACCAATGGCGGGATCAACATTACCAAAACGGACGTCGGCGCAGCGATCGGTTCATTCTACGGCTTTCAGGTGGACCATGTGGTGTCGAGTAATGCTGATGTGAACAAATACAATGAGCAGGCGATTGGTAAAGGTTTCAAGACCTATCAGGACGGATTGAAAGCAGGTGACATTGTTTATAAGGATTTGAATGGTGACGGGCACATCACAGACGCAGATCAGGCGTTTTTGGGCTCGGCAATACCAGTATGGACTTATGGAGGCTCTGTGAATTTGTCTTACAAAGCATGGGACCTTTCCATGGGGCTGGCCGGGATCGGAGACGTGAAAGTGTACAATGCGCTGCGCTACTGGACAGAAGGTACAACCCGGCCGTTTAATTCATCCACGGCTGTTTTGAACGCGTGGAAAAAGGAGGGGGACATTACCGACATGCCAAGATCAGGACAAAATACACCATCGAATCTGCGCGCTTCCGATCGTTTTCTTGAAAATGGTTCCTTCATGCGGCTGCGCAACCTGACATTAGGATTCTCAATTCCCAAATCGGTACTGAATTCAGCGACCGGGAAAGTATTTTCAAGCTTCCGCATTTACGCGACGGCGATGAACCTGCTGACATTGACCAAATACAAGGGTTATGACCCCGAAGTAAGTGCCAGTGTGAATGATGCCAAGTCCTTTATTTTTACAAAAGGCGTCGATACAGGTCAATATCCACAGCCAAGGACATTCCTTCTCGGATTGCAGGTCGGGTTTTAATTCTTTCCATTCAACTCATTTTCGTGATAATGAAAAAGCAAATACTTTCGCTGGGAACACTGGCCTGCCTGACCATCGCTGGCTGCGACAACTCGCTGGACAATGTCAAAAACCAGTCGAGCTATAACGACGATACCTATTTTACGACACCGGCCACGATTTCAGAAGCGGTAACTGCTACATATGGCCTGATGCTCTACAAAGGGCTATATTCAAGGGATTTCTATTATTTAATGGATCTCACGGGCAATGAAGCAGAGGCAGACGCGCCGCTTTTGGGAGATGTTTTGCAGCTGCACGATTACAGTTACGCTGCCAACCATGCGCAAATCAATGACCTCTGGTCTACTGCCTACAAAGTGACATTCAGGGCCAATCTGGTGATCGATAAAGCCGCCAAAGTTACTCCCGCCTCGGATGCTGAGAAAGCCAAACTGACCCAGTATGTTTCCGAGGCCTATTTTCTGAAAGCTTATGCGGAGTTTTTGCTGGTAACCCTTTGGGGCCGGGTGCCCATCCGCAAGGATTACAGTGAAAACGATGAATTCTATTTACCAAGGGCCAGTACCGAAGAAAATTGGAAGCAAATAGAGTCTGACCTGGTCAATGCGATCGCAGGATTGCCAGCGAATTATGCAAGCGCAAACGATCTCGGCAGGGTTACCAAAGGAGCGGCCATTGCATTGCTGGGCAAGTCTTATCTGTACCAGAAAAAATATGCCGAAGCCGCTACACAGTTCGATTTGCTGACCAAAGCGCCTTATACCTACGACCTGGTGCAAAACCTGGACGAGCTTTTTACCAAATCACCGGTAAAAAATGCTGAAACGGTCTTTGACATACCGCATAAAGCATGGGGAGGCTGGGCCGAAGGAAGTCCTTACTATATGTTCGGCTCACAGGAAGGATCGGGTAGTGGTAAAAACACGCTGACCGGTCGCGCGATGGAATATGGCTGGAACGACTGGCGCAATGTATTTATCTCCGATGCGGCGGTAAAAGCCTTTACCTACAAGGATGAAACCGGTAAAACCTACGTCGATCCGCGGGCCAGGAACACTTTTTACGGAGACAAAGCGAGTGGTGGCGATGTGACATTCTGCGATAACTGTACCGGCGGCGCGAAGCCATATCCTTTTGCAGAAAATGGCAATGGGTTCCGCTGGAGAAAATATGAACCTTACGAGTACAAGGAAAAAGGAGAGCTGCCCCAGTCCGACATTAATTCGCAAGTGATCCGCTACGCCGATGTGCTGCTGATGCTTGCCGAGGCGCAGATCAATGTAGGTAAGATAGCCGAGGCGCTTCCGTTGATCAATAAAGTACGTGCGCGCTCAGGTGCATTCGCCTATACAACGCTCGGCACCAAGGATGAAGCCATGAAGAAGATCATGCTGGAACGTCAGCTTGAACTTTCCGGTGAACAAGTGCGCTGGTTCGACCTGATCCGCTGGGGTATTGCAAAACAAACCCTCAATGCGGAAAAAAAAGAGAAATATCCGACTTCAAGCCAGTCCTTTTTTCAGGATAAACACGTACTGTTTCCTATACCCCTGACCGAGAAAAACACGAACCCACTCGTTGCCAAAGATATCAGCAATGACTGGAATTAAGTCAATATGTGCCAATAGTCAAATCAGCCGGCGATACCGTCGGCTGATTTTTTTGCCCAAAAGCTCACCTGTTCACCGGCTGCGCGAGTTTTCCCGCCCAGGCAATGCCCCCGATCATGTGACGCATAGCCGTTGGGTCCGAGAATGTGTCTGCGTGATGGCCCATTGCCGTATAAAACATCCTTCCTTTTCCAACCCGATGCGTCCAGGAAATCGGGTGATCGCCGTTCATTTTGTACCAAAAGGAAGGATATGAGCCATCATTGAGGCTCAGCAGGACCTGGAAACCTTCATTTTTTCGAATGTTTTCTTTGAAATTATACCATTCATCGGCCTTTGTCCATCGCCCTGGCAGGCCGCGGTTTGCCGGGTGAGCAGCGTTTTCTGTGATGATTTCAGCCTCAGGTAAGTGAAGGGGCAGGAATGTGTGGTCACGGAAGAATGTGCCCAGTAACTTCCCGTACCAGGCCCAGCCGTGTTCCGTATCCGAGGCAGAATGAATGCCTGCATACCCTCCGCCATTCTCAATGTATTTTTCAAACGCTGATTTTTGAGCAGGAGTCAGTATTTCACCGGTTGTGGAAAGAAATACAACGACTTGGAACTGATGAAGGTAATCCGAATTGATCAGCGCACCGTTTTCAGTTGCATGGACATCCCAGCCATTTTCAAGACCAGCCTTTTTGAATGCTGCGATACCCACTTCAATGGATTCATGCCGGAAGCCATTGGTCTTGCTGAAAATAAGAACAGCATGGGCACCAGTGAGCGGAAGAGTTGCTGGTAAGGCTGTATCAAATACAGGAGATTGCCAGGGTAACATCCTCATACTGTGCAGCACGTAAGCTCCGAGCGACAAGCATAGGGTTAAAATGCCAGGAAGCAGATACAGAAATCTTTTCCGAAAAGTACTAGCCATAACGTTGACAATATACTGGTAACACCTATTTGGAGAGCTGGTTCCCAATCCGGGACATATACTGAAATAAACTTTGAAAAAACGCATACCTACGAAAAATCCGGACCAGGATATTCCAGGCCCGGTTCCCTGTGGTCACTGGTTGGTTTCAAAGACCATATTTTTTGCAATGAATGGGAGTAATCTAGTATAAAACCGGCCGTTTTCGGTCCAGTTCTTGCTCCACGGATCACCACGATATTCTTCGGCCTGGTGTTCGATACCGAGTTCGTCGAGCTTCCTTGTGAATGACTGATTGGAAACCACGTGGTCCTGATTTGGATCGTAACGTCCCCAATCGAAGCCGATAGCCCGCATTTTTCTGAGATTTTCCGCTCGGGTGCCGAGCATGTGATCGAGCAGAAATCCTGTTTTTAGCTTCTCCGAATTTTGAATGTTGAGCACAGGCTTTCCGTTTTCCATTTCAACCATAAAATCGCAATAAAAAGGTGGGCGATTTGGATTTGGTAAAAATGCCTGGGAAATGCTTACGAATGGCCGGGCGAAATCCACGCCATCCAGCTCTTTCAATTCTTTGGCATTATGGATTTTGTTCCAATCGGTTTTCCAGGCCATTGGGGTCGATCCCACGCCGGTAGCAACCGGGTGAAGTGCATAAGTGACACTGAAAAGATCGGGGTAAAGCATTGCAAATAGCAATGCGCCGCGACCGCCGACGAAATCCCCCGCAACTGCCCGGCTGTCGCGGTTGCGGATGGTACGGAAGCGGTTGTCTATAAACGGTACCAGTTCCTTAACAGTGAAATCGATCCATCTGCCCGTAGTGGGAGAGTTTTCATACCAGCTTACCGAAGTAGGAGTACCATAGGTCGCTGCTACGAGGATAAACTCTTTTACGACACCATTCGCAAATCCCCGTTCGAGTAACTTCACCAGATTTCCATCTGCAAACAGCTGCTCGGCATTGAAATTGAGATTATGGCAGTAATACAGGACAGGGTAGGAGCTGCCCGAAGTAGCATAGCCCGGTGGCAGGTAAACCTTCACAGTGCGATTGAGGTCAATGCCAACAAGGTTTTCGCTGAGTTCGATGGAATTAATGTGCTCGGTGACGACTGTGCCCTGTTGCCCCGATACCGAAGTAAGTGTGGCGCAGATGAATATTCCAATCAGGATTTCGATTTTGAGTGAGCGCATGGGATCAATGGTTTACACTTAATTTTTTTGTTTCAAAAAGCAGGTGCCGCTGAAAAAACGGAAGTAGGCGGGAATAAAACCGTCCATCTTCGGCCCAATTTTCAGTCCAGTAAATGCCGCGATATTCTTCGGCTTCATGCTCGATTCCAAGGCGTTCGAGTTTTCGTGTAAAATCCTGAGAACCATAGATATGGTCCGGGATAGGGTCGTAGCGCGACCAGTCAAATGCAATACCGCGCAGCTTTTTGAGGTTGGCCGCATATTCGTCCAGCCTGTCGTTTAATGAGAACCCTGCGACCTGCCTGCGTGCATTTTCACCGTTATATATCAGCTTGCCACCCGCCATTTCCATGATAAAGTCGCAGTAGAATGGCGGGCGATTGGGGTTAGGAAGAAATGCCTGTGACATGGTTACAAAAAGCTGCGAGATCGGCTCACTTTTGAGATCAGAGAAAGACTTCGCTTCATGCATTTTCTGCCAGTTCGGGTAATTTTGAATGGGCAGCACACCTTGGCCGGTACCCACCGGGTTCATCGCATATACAACGCTGAAAATCTCGGGATTCCGCATTGCGAGCAGCAAAGCGCCGCGCCCTCCCATCATATCACCGGCCACAGCGCGGCTTTCGGGGCGCGGCAGGGTACGGTAGCGGCTGTCGATAAATGGTACCAGCTCCTGGATCGTATAGTCGAGCCAGCGACCGGTAGCGGACGAGTTTTCATATAAACTGCCCGTCGTGGGTGAACTGTAATCGCCGACCACGAAGATAAATTCCTGAATAATGCCACCTGCAAATCCTCTCTCCAGCAATCTTACCAGGTTGCCGTCTTCGAACATTTTCTCGGGATTCTGGAAAACGGTGTGACAATAATAAACAACCGGGTATGCCTTGCCAGACTGCTCGTAACCAGGCGGAAGGTAAATTTTGATACTGCGGGTGGTATCAAGCCCGGTACGTGTCCCGCGAAGTACCGTGGAGATCAAACGCTCGGTAACAATGCTGCCATGCTTTGTCGGTTGGGCCCAGGTACCTTGTGCACCCAGGTAAAACATTACTGCGAACAGTAGTATGGATTTGGTTCGTATCATCTTCCGGATGAAGCGTTTAAGGTGGAATATTCGCTGCGCTAACTGAACTGATAGTCAAAGAAACGAATGCTGTACCAACCTGGAAAAGTGCGTTGACGACCGGAATGATTTAATTGACGAAATGCATTTATATTCCTCAAAATGAGAATACTTTGCCGATAAAAGGCCAGCGCGGAAAGTATCTGCGCCGGAGTTATAATCTGGGTAGCTTTTTAAGTTTCAGATCGAAAAGTGAAGGGGATTTGTCAGCCATGAAAATAAATCGGGGCAATACAGTAAATTACACGATATGAAATTTTATTATATATTGTGTAGTATATTGCAGTGCCCTGAATCATTGGTTCACGGATTTACCGAACTAAGCCAAAAGTGATGACACGATTATCAAAACTGCCGAATTTGTTCTTTTTGCTGACATTAACGCTGGTTGTCGGTTGCTCGGATGAAAAAGACAAACTAGGAAAACCGGTCGTCGGAACGGAAACTTCAATGTCTGATTTTACACATTTTTGGTCCTACTACTCGACGCATCTCAAATTTTATAAGCATTTTGATGCATTCAACACAGATTCGAAGCCTATGCCGGTTGATAGTTTCATGACCAAATATGCGACAGGTAAATATATGGTTTATAAGTACATTGCCCGTGATTCGGTTATTCAATACAAACTGGAACCGCTCAAACCGGATGCCGAGGACAACATCAAAAATCAGCTGCTCGCCCAGGCTTATACGGACTATCACTACTATCTGAAAATGGGTAAACCGCTAGCCGGACTCCATTTTACCGATCTGGACGGTGAGGCTTATACACCCGAAAATACACAAGGCAAATATGTAGTGATGAAATTCTGGTTTATCGGCTGTATACCCTGCGTGGAAGAAATGCCCGAACTCAATGAAATCGTTGCCAAAAATAAAGACCGTGACGATGTTGTTTTTCTGAGCGTCGCGCTGGATTCGGAGAATGCATTAAGGAAATTCCTGAGCAGACAGCGTTTCGATTACAAAACAGTTGGAAATAAAAAAGGTTACGTAACGGATACACTCCAAATCAATCAGTTCCCGACGCATTTGATCATCAACAAAGACGGCAAAGTAATGGGCCTCTGCAATTCAGTGAAGGAATTGAAGGATCTTAGTTCACAGACTTCGATTGCTATTTGAGAATGGGTCATTCTACAAACCCAGGCCCTTTCACGAACCTGCCCGGCCTGGCATTGGTATGTTCTCCATTTTTCAGGACGAGCACGCCATTTACGAATACGTCTGAAACGCCCGTTGCAAACTGTTGCGGCCTGTCATAGGTGGCGTGATCCTGTACTTTTTCAGGGTCGAAAATGACTACATCGGCATAATTGCCGACTTTCAATTCGCCGCGCTTTTTCAGTTTCAGATTCGTCGCAGGTAATTTGGCGAGTTTATAGATCGCTTTTTCTAATGGCAGTATTTTTTCATCCCTCACATAATGGCCGATCACCCGGGCGAAGTTTCCATATGATCGGGGATGGGGCTGCGATTTCAGAAAAACACCCTCAGGAGCATAACTTCCTGCATCAGACCCAAAGCTCACCCAGGGCAAAGCGATTTCTTTTTTCAGGTTACTTCCGGTCATGAAAAAGTACGCGACGTCTATCCGGGTGCTGTCCTGAACGATCAGGTCCATAGCCGTTTCCTCTGGCGAAGTACCTCTGATTTTGGCGACCTCGGCCAGTGATTTGCCGGTATATTTTTTCAGTGAATCCTGCTTAAAGCCCAGCAACAGCACTTTTTCAGGCGATCCGGCACCGTAGTACAGGTTTTCCCAATCTTTGGGGTTCGAGTTCATCACCTTCTTCATTTGCGACCGAATGGCCGGATCTTGCAAGCGTTGCCTTAATTTGCCAAAGCCTCCATCCTGCAATGAAGGAGGGAATGCAGAAGTCAGTCCCGTCGCACTAGCCTCATACGTGTACATGTCGGCGGTAATGTGCAATCCCTCCGACCTGGCCTTTTCAATGCGTTTGATGATGCCATCCATTTTATGCCAATTGTCTTTACCCACGGCTTTAATGTGATATATCTCAGCCGGAATGTTGGCCTCTTTTGAAATGGTGATCAGTTCCTCAACGGCCTCATCCAGTTTGTTTCCTTCGCTTCGCATATGGGAAATGTACATGCCGCCATGCTTCGCAGCTTCTTTACAAAGCGCGATCAGCTCCTGGGTATCTGCAAAAAAATCGGGCGGATAAATCAGGGATGACCCTACGCCCATAGCGCCTTCCTCCATGGCCCGTTTCACCAGTAATTGCATGCTGTCGAGCTCGGCGGCCGTCGCCTTCCTGTTGTCCTCGCCCACCACATAAGTGCGGACAGTGCCGGCGCCAATAAACGACGCAACATTGCAGCTGACACCTTTCTTTTCAAGGAAATTCAGGTATTCCCCGAGCGTGTTCCATTCTACTTTGTATTTGATGTCGCCCTGTCCGGCTTGCCACTCGCGTTTCATCTTCGCATTAAATGGTCCGGCACTGGAACCTTCGCCCATTACTTCCAATGTGACTCCCTGCCGGATATCGCTCTGACTACGACCATCTTGTATCAGCGTTTCAACCGCCCAACTAAGCATATTGATAAACCCGGGAGCTACCGCTTTACCTTTTGCATCAGTCTCATTTTTTGCTTTCGCATTCTTCAAATCTCCGATAAAAGCAATGGTATCCGCGTTGATGCCAATGTCAGCCAGATAAGGCTTTTCACCATTGCCGTCGTAGATCATCCCGTTGCGGACAATGGTTTCGTACTCAGGTTTTGTCTTGCAGGACAATGCAATAGTGAAGATCAGGAGCGATATGATCAACTGTTTCATAAGCGTCGGGCCGGTAAAGGAGTGAAGGTTGTATTTTTCAACTAAAAGATAAATGTGGTTTAATTATCAATTTCCAAAATACTATGAATTTCTAACAATGGGACGTTTTTCGCTCCGCTAATAATCATTCAAAAGAAATGGATTTATCGGGCTGCTTGCCTCAGCGTGGATTTTAACCCTATTTCTAAATGTTGGGTAAATAGTTCAGGTACCTGTCGCTACGAGAAAATTACTAACTTGGGAACCCAATTACCCATCAGAATTCCCGGTTATGACTAACTTTTACAAACAGAAAAAACAATGCATGCTGATCGCTTTAGTGATGCTATTCTGTACGAATGCGTATTCTCAAAACACTGATTATAAGGTTTATGCCATCAAGTTCGCCGATTCAACCTATCCTTTTACAATTGGTGATTGGGCAGACGGGGGCCCAAAAACGGAAAGTGTCGAGATAGATTTCATGGTCTGGCTGATAAAAGGCAGCAATGGGAAAGGAATATTGGTGGATGCAGGTTTTTTGGGTGATACCAAAGATGCAGCGGATTTCAAGCTAGCCGGTTACATCAGGCCTGATTCCGCGATTTTAAAAGTTGGGGTGAAGCCAGAGGACATCACAGATATTATTTTAAGTCACCCGCATTGGGACCATATGGGTGGCATTGGTCTTTTTCCTAATGCCCAGATATGGATGCAGCGAGACGATTTTGAATATTTTGTAGGAAAGGCCTGGCAAAAAGATGGTAACAAAGGCGGTTTCGCCAAGCGTGATGTTCAACAAATTGTAGACCTGAACCTGAAAGGTAAAGTGACCCTGGTTGAAGGGGATGACAAACAGATACTCCCAGGCATAACCGTATATACAGGGTCGAAACATACATTTGATTCACAGTATGTGCTGGTGAATACGGGCAAGAATAAGGTGATCCTCGCCTCGGACAACATTTGGGTCTATTACAGTCTGGAACATTTAGCGCCTGCTTCGCCGGGTGGTACGCTGGATCCGGCCGGATACGTTAGGGCGATGCAACGAATGAAATCCCTGGTGAGCGATCCAAAGTTCATCATTCCCGGGCATGATTCGGCGGTATTTGGCAAATTTCCCGCTGTTTCTGAGGGCGTTGTCGAAATAAAGTAGTGTCGTCCGGCTGACTATGAGGTCATTTAAGCAGGCTGTTCTTTTTTTATTGAAAACACACATCTACTTTTATCCTTATTTCTTAAACCTGATTTATGAAGTCCTTTTCCCCCGGCTTAGTTTTAACGACATTACTCATTATCCTTTGTGGGCGATCCTCAGCCCAGACCAATAAAGTTCCTGCGCCGCTGGTACTATGGTACGACAGCCCTGCCACCGAATGGATGACCCAGGCATTGCCCATTGGCAATGGACATGTGGGTGTCATGTTTTTTGGCGGTGTGGATGAAGAACGGCTGCAATTTTCGGAAGGAAGCCTTTGGTCCGGTGGTAAAAATGCAAATGCCGAGTACGATTTCGGGCTCAAAAAAGGAGCCAGCCAGTATCTGCCAAAAGTGCGCGAACTGCTCGCCGCCGGCAAAATGAAAGAGGCGCACGAACTAGCCAACAAAGAGCTTACCGGTGCCATTCATGAGAAAAAAGAGAACACCCCGTCCAGTGATTTCGGCGCGCAACAGACTGCGGGTGACCTGTATGTGAAGGTATCACATCAAGGGACCATTCAGAACTATCATAGAGAGTTGAACATTGCCGATGCAGTAGGAAAAGTAAGCTATGACGCAGGTAGCAGCCATTTTGAACGAACTTTTCTTGGCAACTATCCATCGAAAGTAATGGTATACCGGTTCACATCTTCCACACCTGAAACGTACTCAGTCCGGTTCACGACACCGCATCATAAAGGATATGAGCAGTTTGAGAAAAACCAGTATACATTCGGAGGTAGCCTGAAAGACAACCACCAGGAATTTGAAACCACTTACCGCATTGATACGGATGGTAAGACGGAATTCAAAGATGGAATTTTGACGGTAACCAATGCGAAGTCTGTGGTGCTTGTTCATACCATCGCCACGGATTATGTGATGCAATTTCCGTCTTATAAAGGCAATGATTATAAAAAGGCCAACCGCACTACCATGGCCAATGTGGTAGCAAAGCGTTTTGAAGCATTGTATGCCGAGCAGCAGAAAGACTACCATAGTCTTTTTAACAGAGTATCGCTGCGGCTTGGCAAAGAACAAAGCAAAAATATGCCGACTAATCAACGCCAAATTGCTTACTCGCAGGGCCAGGCGGACAATGGGCTTGAAGAATTGTATTTCCAGTACGGCCGCTACCTGATGATCTCTTCGACCCGCCCGGGGACCATGCCGATGAGCCTTCAGGGCAAATGGAATGATAGTACCAATCCACCCTGGTCGAATGATTACCATACCAATATCAATGTTCAAATGCTATACTGGCCTGCCGAGGTTACAAACCTGGCGGACTGTCATTTGCCGTTAATGGACTTCACGAAGTCGATTGTAGAGCCGGGCAAGCTGGCAGCGAAGGAGTTTTTTAATGCAAAAGGATGGATTGTGAACACCATGCTCAATGCTTATGGTTACACGTCGCCAGGTTGGGACTTTCCCTGGGGTTTCTTTCCGGGAGGCGCGGCTTGGCTTTCGCAACATTTGTGGGAGCATTATGCATTTACCAACGACAAGGTTTTTCTAAAAAATACGGCCTATCCGGTGATGAAGGAAGCGTCTCTCTTCTGGATGGACTACCTGGCCGATGACGGCAAGGGAAATCTGGTGTCCTCGCCATCGTATTCGCCCGAGCAGGGAGGGATTTCCACCGGGGCAACGATGGACCATGAAATTGCCTGGGACATTCTCAACAATACAGCGGAAGCGGCAGCTGTACTGGGTATCGACAAGGATTTTGCAGAAAAGGCGGCCAAGATTCGGGATAAAATCCTGCCGTTGCAGATCGGAAAATGGAAGCAGTTGCAGGAGTGGCGGGAAGATGTGGATGATTCTACTAACCATCATCGTCACGTGTCACACCTTTTTGCATTACACCCGGGAAAGCAAATCTCGATCGCCAAAACACCTGCCGAGGCAGAAGCTGCCAAAATCAGCCTCAATGCACGCGGAGACGACGGAACCGGATGGTCGCTGGCGTGGAAGGTTAACTTTTGGGCACGTTTGCAAGACGGAAACCGTGCGCACAAATTGCTAAGCAGCGTTCTCAGGCCTGTAAATAGCCAGGGTACCAATATGGCAGACGGCGGAGGCTCTTATTCCAACCTGCTTTGCGCCCACCCGCCGTTTCAGCTGGACGGTAACATGGGCTCGACCGCTGGTGTAGCCGAAATGCTGGTGCAATCTCAGACCGGCATCATTGAATTGTTGCCCGCATTGCCTGATGCCTGGCCAGCAGGCGAAGTGAAAGGATTGAAAGCAAGAGGAAATGTGACCGTAGACGAAGTTTGGGAAAATGGCAAGCTCGTATCAGTGTCTATCACGTCGCCGCAAGCCCAGAAAAGGACTTTGAAATATGGCGGGAAAACAATGGAAGTCGCGCTCACTGCGAACGGCTACAAAACGCTTCTTGCAAAGGATTTCAAATAAAAAACATTACCCGGGGTTAAAACTTAACCCTGGGTAATGCAGGTTAATTCTTCTTACTTTCCTGAAAGCTGTCGATATTAACGAAGATTTTTTTGTCGGGCATTTCAACGATCTCCATCAGGAAAGTAATCTTTCCGGCTTTGCCCTCCGTAGTCATCGTGGCATGCATCTGAGCACCTGACGGCCCATCAAAAACCGCTTTAATAACCGTGTTCCCCTCCTGATAGGCGCTTGTCCAATTACAGGTGGTGGACTCGATCTTTCCCACCATTTTGTGATCGGCATTGCCGGGTGTAATGGTGATCTGCGATTTATTAATTTCAATGATGCTTTGTTCATCCTCCTCTCGCTCCACAGCGCCTGAGCCATTGAGATACGTCGTTTTTGATGCCGTGAGTGTCACATCCTGATCGCATTGACCAAAACTGATTGTCGCTACCAGCAGCAAAGCCGCTATTAATGTACTTTTTTTCATAGCTGTTTAAATGTTTAGGTGAAAAACATTCAAACATAGTTTTATGCAAGGTACTATGCAACGCAATGTACCTGGTTGCGCTTTGAATTTTGATAAAAGGTTAGTTATCAGGATGAATGGAGAAAATTTTGGCTATTTATCATATTTCCAGAACCTTCCCTTGCCTTCGGATATCCATTCCAATGATTCGTCCATTCTTTTTTGCCGGGTCGCATCGGTTTTGGCGTCCGTGATCCATATGATGTAGTCTTTGCGGAATGAATCCGACTTGCTGTCAAAAACTTCCTTCGCTCTTGGATTGGCAGTGAGCTTTTCTGCAAAGTAATCGGGCAGTTCAAGCACTTTGGGCGCATCTGATTTGACGGGAGGTGTCACCTTTATTCCCTTTTCATTGAGGTCCATTGCCTCTTTGATAAACGCAATAAATTCCTCGTCTGGTGGCAGGTCGGACATGGTTTTGACTTTGCCTAAAAATCTTTGAATAGGTTTCAGGTTTTTACTTTCCTTTAACCGCGGATCGCTCATCAACTCCGCCTTGATAAAAGTGAACGAACAATGACTTTTGTAAGAAGCCATCACACACATAAAGTCACCTTTATAGTCAAAATGCGGAATGCTCCATTTGATAGCCTCGACCATTTCCGGGCAATGATCGTGGACGAGTTGCCGCCAATGTCCTAAAATCGGTTGTGCAAATGCCTCTGAATTTGCAATGTATTCGTCCACTTTTGAATTGAACTGTGCCATATTTTGCTCGTTGATTCTTGTGTTACGCTAATTTTAATAACAGGTCGTCTAACCGTTCCATGGTCGACGTCAATCCATCTTTCAATCCCATTTGAATCACTGCTTCCAGGTCTTCCAGGGATTTATAGGTGACGATCGTTTGTACAAGCGAATTTTCAACCTGATCCTGAAACGTAACATCCCATTCGGCCCGGGGGAGTTCAGGGTTAAGGTCACCATTCTCATCACAAAAGCCGTCCAGTCCGGTGTAACTTTCGATCGGGTTGATCTTCAAATAGTCCATGCGGCCCCAGTAAGTTGGCCCATCCGGTTCCACCATGCCGTAAAGCCAATGTCCTCCTTCGCGGAAATCCATAAACTTTGTTTTAGTCGTAAGTGGTTGAGGTGCAAACCATTGATCGAGTAGTTCACTTTTAGTATGGCAGTCCCAGATCAGCTGGCGGTTGGCAGCAAACTCTCTTTGAATAGTAATCGTGTTCTTCTCCTTATCGACAACGAAGTCGAAATGCAGTCTGTTTTTCATTTTTCTTTTGTTTGGATAATAGATATTAAAGTGTCAAGCTGGTTATAGCGGTCCTCCCACATCTTTCGGAATTGGGTGAGCCATTTATCGATTTCCTTCATTTTGTCAACCTTCAATTCATAAAAAATCTCGCGGCCCTTCTGATTAGATGTGATCAGTTCACACTCATTCAGAATTTGAATGTGCTTGGATATGGTAGGGCGGGCCACATTGAAATTGTCGGCGATAGCCCCTGCGGTCATCGTTTGCACGGCCAGCAGTACCAGAATGGCCCTTCTGGTAGGATCTGCTATTGCCTGAAATGGGTCTCTTCTTAGTTTCATTTTTTCAACATCATTTCAAATGTGAAGTTATTTGGCTACAAATATATAAATGCGAAGTTAAATGGCTACATATTAATCCAATTTTTTTTCAGAAACGAAAATCATGCGGGAATGACGGGGATTTTTCTGAGTTGCTGATCTTTACTAGCCAAAGCCTGACATAACGTGATTTTGAACAGATAGGCCTCCAAATTTATGAATCGTAACAAAATTGCATTGTTGTTTCTGGGTTTGCTTTTACTGAAAAGCAGTGTTTTTGCCCAAATAAAAAAAGACGCGTTTGCCGTAACCGATGACGGTTACCGCCTTTGGCTGAAATATGACCCGATCGCGGATGTCGGGGTCAAAAAGGAGTATCAAAAATTTACTCAATTTATTGCAGCACCGTCGGCAAATCCGGTGGTAAAAAGTGCTACTGACGAGGTACAGCAAGGATTATCGGGTCTACTTGGCAAAGTGGTACCGGTGGTTTTATCGGCCAAAGGCCAATCCGGCGGTATTGTATTAACCTTAGTAACCGATAAAAGTCAGGATTTTGCCAACAAGGAAGGGTATAGCATTGAAACCGTTCAGGGAAACATTCGTGTCAGTTCGGAGAGCGAAGTGGGATTATTGTATGGCAGTTTTGCATTGCTGCGACATATGCAAACCCTCCAATCGCTTAGTGCCATCACATTAAGAAGCAGTCCCAAAGTACGGTACCGGATGCTGAACCATTGGGATAATCATGACGGGACCATTGAGCGCGGCTACGCGGGTTCGTCGCTTTGGAAATGGTACGAACTGCCGGAGAGGATTGATCCGCGGTACCGGGACTATGCGCGTGCGAACGCGTCGTTGGGGATCAATGGCTCGGTGCTCAACAATGTAAATGCAAGCGCACGGTTTATGTCTGCCGAGTACATTGAAAAGGTGGCCGCGATCGCCAATGTATTTCGTCCGTATGGCATTAAGGTATATCTGTCGGTTTATTTTGCTGCACCCAAAACATTGGGCGGCCTGGGTACATCCGACCCGTTGAATCCCCAGGTACAGGCTTGGTGGGCGGCTAAGGTGAAGGAAATCTATCAATACATTCCTGATTTTGGTGGGTTTTTGGTTAAGGCTAATTCCGAAGGCGAGCCCGGCCCGCAGGACTATGGCCGTACGCATGCCGACGGGGCGAACATGCTCGCAGCCGCATTTAAGCCGTACGACGGCGTGGTGATCTGGCGGGCGTTTGTTTACAAATCCGATCCAAAAGGAGATCGTTTTAAGGCTGCTTATGAGGAATTTACACCATTGGATGGCCAGTTCGATGAAAAAGTGATCGTTCAGGTCAAAAACGGCCCCATTGATTTCCAGCCCCGCGAGCCATTTTCACCACTGTTTGGCAATATGCCCAAAACACCACTGGGTATGGAATTTCAGCTGACGCAGGAATATCTGGGATTTGCCACGCACGCCGTGTACGAAGCCCCGATCTTCAAGGAATGTCTTGACGCTGATACTTATGTGAATGGGAAAGGATCTACGGTCGCCCGGATTGTGGACGGTACTTTGCACGGATATGCAAGAACGGCGATGGCAGGAGTTGCCAATACCGGGTCAGTGCGGAACTGGACGGGCCATCCGCTGGCGCAGGCGAACTGGTACGCTTTCGGGAGGCTGACCTGGGACCACCAGCTATCTTCCGAACAAATCGCCCGTGAATGGGTAGCATTGACTTTAACCAAAGACAAAAAAGCGAATACGCAAATCGTGAACATGATGCTCCATTCCAGGGACATTTATGTTGATTATAACACGCCGCTCGGACTTTCGCGACCGTGGACGGGTGTACATTTTGCACCTGAGCCTTGGCAAAACCGCAGTTCCCGCCCCGACTGGACGGCCGTTTATTACCACAAAGCCGATTCCGTAGGCCTGGGCTTCGACAGGACTGCCAATGGAAGCAATGCGCTGGCACAATACCGGCCCGAAGTTCAGCGGCAATGGAGTAACCCGGATAGCTGCCCATTGCCTTACCTGCTTTGGTTTCATCATGTATCATGGGATAAAAAATTGAGCACCGGGCAAACATTGTGGCACGAAGTATGCAGCAGGCTATACGCCGGGGCAGATTCTGTTCTGTGGATGCAGCAGCAGTGGGATCAGGTGAAGGCGCATATAAACCCCGAAACTTTTGCTGACGTAGAGGCAAGGCTCCGGACTCAGCACAAAGAGGCGATCTGGTGGCGAAATGCCTGGGTGCTTTATCTGCAAAGCTTTGCCAGACAGCCCATTCCACCTAAATTTAAAAAACCTGAACAAACTTTGGAACAGGTGATTAAGTCGGTAGATGTGTATTTGTTGAGGTAGTTTCAAGCTCGTGGGCTGATCTTTCCAATTCCGCGATCGTTCTGGAAAGGGTTTGTTTCTCAGCTTTGGATTTGGTCAGGTTCACCGCCTGCTGATAATGAAAAATCGCTTTTCGATGATCTATTTCGGTATATAAGTAACCCAATAATGAATGGTAGTAGCTGTTGTCGGCGAGATGTAGTTTTTCGGCTTCTTCCAGACCGGCGGCGTTTCCGTAAACTTTGGCGAATGCGAAGGTGCGGTTTAATGCAGTCATCGGAGAATATTCGCTTACAATCAGTTGGTTATACAAGTGGAGAATCTGCGACCATTTCACCGACTCTTCGGAGGTAGTATGCCAATAGGCAATTCCAGCCTCCAAATGGTATTTTGAAATTTCATCGCCTGAGCACGCATTGATCAAATAATAATGTCCCCTGTCGATCAATTCCTGATCCCAACGGCTTCTATCCTGCTGTTCAAACAGGACGGTATCCCCGTCATCATCCAAGCGTGCGTGGAAACGGGAGCTCTGGTAGCACATTAAAGCCAGCAATGCCTTTGCGGGAAGCATGTTACTCAGGTTGCTTTCGGCCAGAATGACGGCCAACCGCATTGCTTCCGAGCAAAGGTCTTTTCGGATCAAATGATTGCCGGATTTGGAAAAATAACCTTCATTGAAAAGCAGGTACAAGGTTCTCAAAACAGTATCCAACCGGGCTGCAGTGGCAGATTCTTCCAATTGGCTGATCTCAAAATAGTCATTGCGCAATGCGGCGCGAGCACGTAACAACCGTTTTTTAATGGTTTCCGTTTTGGTAAGGAACGCATTCGCGATTTCTTCAACAGTGAAGCCACACAGGATTTGCAGAGCGAGGCAAATCTGAGATTCTTCCGAAATAGCGGGGCTGCAAACGGCAAATAGCATCGAAAGCTGGCTGTCGGCAATCGCCTCATTTGTAAATTCGAAGTCAGGCTCCGGCTGAAACGTTTCCTGATCAATGGCATTTTTAACCCGGTTTTCAAAAATGGAAGCTCTTTTCAGGTAATCCTTTGTCTTGTTTTTGGCGACTGTATAAAGCCAGGCAGAGGGATTTTCGGGAAGTCCCTGATCATTCCAGGTTTCGGTGGCCTTCAAGAATGTCTCACTGACGATATCTTCTGCAATTTCAAGCTGTTTCAACCCAAAATGACGGCATAGTACCGCCGTCATTTTGGTATACTCCAACCGGAACAATTGGTGTAGAACTTGATTCAGCTGTTCATCAGGTCGGGTCATCGAAATTACTTACGTTGTACGATTTCTCTCACTTCGATGTTGCCACCCATTTTAAAAATAGGATTGGCTTTCGCCAATTCCACTGCCTCGTCAATGGTGTCGGTCTTTACGATGACATAACCACTGATAAATTCCTTAATCTCCGTATAAGGCCCGTCGGTCACGACATTCTCCGCTCGTACTGTTTTGGCGCTTTCGTTGGACAAGGTATTGCCTTTGTCCGCCAATTTATTCTGCGCGGCGATACTGGCAAGCCAATTCATTCTCTCCTGAATCTGCTCAGGCGTTGTTTTGAGCTCCATTTGATTGCTGAGCCTAAAAATTAATGCGAATTCTTTCATGATTTTCAATATTGATTTACCCCATAACGATCAGGGAACTTCAATGGGGACAGCCCAGCCGCGCAAGTATTTTCTGTCCCCGTTTTTCAATATCAGTCGTCATCTGATCAAACTAAAATTAGGAGAAAGATGAACACTGACAATTTGTTTCGACCATTTAATTTAAAATCACTGCATACGAAAAACCGCTTCGTGATGTCGCCCATGACCCGCGCATGCTCGCCCGGTGGGATACCTGCCGGTAATGTCGCGGATTATTATCGTAAACGGGCGGAGGGAGAAGTGGGACTTATCATTACCGAAGGAACGGTCATTGACCGGCCGTCTTCGAAAAATGATCCTGGTGTACCGCACTTTTACGGGCACGATGCGCTTGCAGGCTGGCAAAATGTGCTGGATGGCGTTCACAGCGCAGGCGGACAAATGGCCCCGCAGCTGTGGCATGTAGGTATACAGGAAAATCACGCTTCTGGCTGGCTTCCCGGCGTCCCGTTTGAAGGCCCGTCGGGGATCGGCAATGGAAAGGTAATGAGCGATGCCGACATTGCGAATACGATTCAGGCTTTTGGGCAGGCTGCATTAAACTCATTCCGTATGGGTTTTGACTGCGTGGAGGTACAGGGTGCGCACGGGTACCTTTTAGACCAGTTTTTTCGGCCGGATACCAATCTGAGAAATGACTTTTTTGGAGGTAAAACGATAGGCGAGCGCACCAGATTTGCGGTGGAAGTTGTCAGGGAAATTCGCAGGCAGGTAGGGCAACATTTCACATTAATGATGCGGATTTCTCAATGGCGGTTTTCAGATTACAATAGTCAGCTTGCCAGCACGCCGAAAGAAATGGAGGATTGGCTGTTACCCTTGGCAGATGCAGGGGTTGACATTTTTCATTGCTCGACGAGGTATTTTTGGAAACCAGAATTTGCTGGTTCTGACCTTAATTTTGCGGGCTGGGCTAAAAAGATAACGGGTAAAGCCACGATCATGGTAGGTTCCGTTGGATTGGAAAAGGACATTACGAGCCTTTATCGTGGCGAGAATTCTGGCGCAGCTTCTTTGGATGAACTTGTAAGAAGAATGGACAATGATGAATTCGATCTGGTAGCAGTCGGTCGATGTCTTTTGGCTGATCCGCATTGGGTTCAAAAGGTAAAGCAAGGCCGTCTGGCAGAGTTACGGGGTTTTACGAAGGATGCATTGTACAGCTTAAACTAACTGGCAATGATCGACCTGGTTTAACGGCTTTTGTATTGGAATAATAGTGATTTGTCGCCTGAGAAACGATGTCTGTCGATGCGGCTTTAATACCGTGAACGGCGGCTCTAACTTAGGCGATAAATCATTCATTATTAGCCAGAAAAAGTGAAAATAAAGCGACTATTTTGGGCAGTACTGGCCTTTGCGGGCTGCTCGGACCCTGATCCCGACATTGCGAACAAGTTTGTCGGAACATACATTCACGAGGAGCAAACTCCGAACGAGTCAGTACTTACCCAATGGAAAATCTGGAAGGCCGGATATAAGGACCGGATAAGGATCGAGATAAATATTAAGACCGATTTTGCCGATCCGGGAAGACAGGACGCGATCGAAAGCCTGTCCGTCGATTCAGTGCTCGTGGACTCGGATTATACATTATTTTTCAAGAATCGCTACGTCGGCGGAGAGGTGGGCCGCAAGATTTATGGACAGGCCGTGTTATCCGGCCAGGAGTTGACGGCAGATATCACGATAGTCAGCCAGAACGGACATTCCGATAGCCAGAGGTTAAGGTTTGCGAAGACGAAATAGGGTCTGGGGGCAGTAAAACTATTAGATAAATGTATCAACACCAGTTTTTATTTCAGGTGATGTCCTTTATCTTGCCCATTCATTCCCCAATCCCAAACCATGAAACCTACCTTCAAAGCAACCATATTATTTTTGTCCTTGCTGACTTCCAGCCAGTTATTCGCACAATCAAAGTCTGCGGCTGAGGAGGCTAATGGCAAGCAGTTCATAATCGACTCGGAGATTCCGTGGCAGGATCTGGGCGGCGGGCTGAAACGTAAGATCATGTCTTACGACGAAACGATGATGATGGTGAAAATCGTGTTCGAAAAAGGGGGCATAGGTACGCCGCACAAGCATGTTCACACCCAGATGAGCTACGTGGAAAGCGGTATGTTTGAGGTTACAATCGGCGATAAAAAGCAAATTCTTAAAAAAGGGGATGGCTACTACATCCCGTCCAATGTTATGCACGGAGCCGTGTGTAAGGAGGCCGGCGTGCTGATCGACATGTTTACACCCATGCGGGAGGATTTTGTAAAATAGAAACTAGTATCTATCATTCTTTTTCCTCGATTTTTGGCCATGATCTTTAATTATTTCAAAATTGCCTGGCGCAACTTATTGAAAAGCAAATTCTACTCCCTGATCAATGGTGCCGGGCTAACCCTCGGGCTGGGCGTCGGGATACTGATTTTGTTATGGGTGCAGGATGAGCTCAGCTTCGATCGTTTTCACAAGCATGCCGATGACATTTACAAGCTTGAAAACCGGGTAGGGACGGGTTCAAGCAAGCAGATATGGACCACGACCGTGGCACCCATTGCCATGCTGGGAAAAAAGGAATTGCCGGAAATTAAAGACGGAGTGAGGTTGTGTTACAATGAATCTTACATTCTGTTCAGGTATAAGGACAAGGTTTTCAATGAGGAAAACTCACAATTTGCCGATCCTGGCCTGTTTTCAGTATTTGATTTCGGATTGGTACAAGGCGATGCGAGAAAACCATTTACTGACGATAATTCAGTGGTACTGACTGAAACCACGGCTAAAAAATACTTTGGAAACGAGGACCCGATCGGAAAGATTCTTGTGGTAAATGACCAGATGAACTTCAGGGTAAGCGGCGTGGTGAAGGATTTCCCAAAGAACTCAACCATTCAAGGCGACCTGTTTCTGCCGATCAGCAAGTTGTTCAACGACATGTATAGCAGACGGCAGGACGGCCGGAACCGGGACAATGATTTTCATCAGTTTAATTACAATACCTACCTGCTGCTACAACCCGGGCAAAATATTTCCGGACTAGCCGACAAGCTCAGGAACATTCATTTGCGCAACAAACCGGACGATACCGACCTTACTTACCTGTTGCAGCCGCTGGTTAGCAAGCATCTTTATAAAGCCGATGGATCGGACGGAGGCATTGAAACCGTCAGGATGTTTATCATCATTGCATTGCTGATTTTGGGCATTGCCTGCATTAATTATGTCAATTTGTCCACGGCGCGTTCCATGTTGCGGTCGAAGGAAGTAAGCATGCGCAAGATCGTCGGGGCGGCACGGAAGCAGCTTTTTACACAATTTATCATTGAAACTGCCCTTGTTTTTGGCATGGCGTCCGCAGTGGCTGTCATTTTGATTTATTCTTTTTTACCACTTTATAATCAGTTGTCAGGAAAGCAGTTGGTTTTTGATTTTGCCAATTTTCAGATCTGGAAAGTGATCGGGCTAACACTTTTGGGGACATTGGCGGTGTCCAGCATTTATCCGGCGTTGCTATTATCCTCTTTTGATCCTTTGAAAGCATTTAAAGGAAAAACAGCAACGGGAATCAGCGACGCGGCATTACGGAAAGTACTTGTGGTAACGCAGTTCGCTGTTTCGGTTATTCTGATCATCGGCACATTCGTCATCAGCACGCAGCTGAAATACATTCGTTCCAAAGCGCTTGGTTACGACAAAACACATGTTCTGTCATTCGGAATGCGTAATATGAACAGCCACTTTGAGGCAGTGAAAGCAGATTTGCTTAATCAGCCGGGCGTTATCGGGGTTACCCGTGCCAGTTCCAACATTGTCAGGATTGGAGGGCAAACCGGTAGCAATGAATGGGATGGAAAAGAAGTCGGCGAAACAATGATGTCGCGACCGATGGCGATTGAGAAAGATTTTTTATCATTTTTCAAAATGCAGTTGGTTGAAGGAAAGGGCTTTACGGGTTCCGTGTCCGATTCCTCGCATTTTATACTGAATGAAACGGCTGTAAAAGCGACCCGTTTGAAGGACCCGATTGGCAAACGTTTCAAACTCTGGGATAAGGAAGGGACGATCATTGGCGTGGTTAAGGATTTTCATACCACCTCCATGAGGCAAAAAATTGACCCATCCGTTTTCTATTACGACGCGGGGGACGCGAACAGGATCTATATTAAAACAACAGGTAATGACGCGGAAAAGGCGATTGCAGCCGCCGAACGTTCCTGGAAGCGGTACAATGGCGATTTCGCATTCACCTATGGTTTCCTGGACGATGCATTCAACGACATGTATAAATCCGAGCAGCAGAGTGGGTTTCTCTTCAATTTGTTTGCGGGAATCGCCATTGTCATATCTTGTTTGGGATTATTCGGCCTGGCGGCGTACACGGCGCAAGTCCGCACCCGTGAAATAGGTGTGCGTAAAGTTCTGGGTTCCAGTGTTACCGGCATTGTCAGGCTGCTCGCCAGTGACTTTATCCGGCTCATCGTCATCGCCATCGTGATCGCGGTGCCCATTGCCTGGTATAGTATGAATATCTGGTTGCAGGACTTTGCCTACAAGATCCATATTTCCTGGTGGATGTTTGTGGCTGCCGGAGGTCTGGCGTTGGCCGTAGCTATGCTGACGATCAGTTTTCAGAGCATCAAGGCTGCATTGATGAACCCGGTAAAAAGCCTTCGCAGCGAATAATCTCACGAATGCGCCGGGAGGCTTCGCAGGCATTTGCTGATGCAATTATCGAGCTCGATCGCTATTGAACCGGCAAATGACGTAAATTACGCTCTGGAAATAAAAAGTTTTAGAGTGAGATCACAAGCATTCATCAAGCCGGGGAAATTTTACCTTTTGATATTTTGCTTCCTGATGGTATGCGAGGCGGCGGTAGCGCAGATCAGGGTGGAAGTAGTACGTGTTGCCCCATTTATTACTGCCAATACCCGCATATTTTTAGCCTGTGATTGCAATCACTGGGAGCCGGGAGGGCTTAGCTACGAGCTCATCCGACAAGAAAACGGTGTCTATTTTATCAATCTTCCCGACTCGTTGACCCAGTTCAAATACAAGTTTACACAAGGTAGCTGGGGGCTTGTAGAAGGTAATGCCGACCGGACCAGCAGGCCTGACCGTAGTTACAACAAGAGTTCAGCGGCTAATCCCAAGGTCGTCCGGGACACGATCCAGGGTTGGGAAGCTAAACCTACTTACCGTTTTGTAGTCAACAAGCTTCCTGCCAATACGCCCAAAGATGCCGTGCTGTACATTACCGGCAATTTCAACAACTGGAATCCTTCTGACGAAAGTTACCGACTGCAAAAGCAAGCCGATAATACATTCAGAATAGCAGTTGTTTCGGATCTTGAACAGTTCGAATACAAGTTTACAAGAGGCGACTGGCAAAATGTGGAAGGGCAGGAAAATGGTAAAGCGCGGCCCAATCGCGTTCTTTTTAGAAGTACCGTCAATAAGATCGACAACATACCCGTTGAAATCATCAGCTGGGAAGACCTGTCCGGCACATTCAATTTTTTCTCCCTTTATGACTTGCTGCTGCTATTTTCGGCATTTCAATGTCTGCTGCTCATTGTAGCCATTCCGAGCATCCAGGACTACAACAGAAAGGCCAACCTGTGGCTTGTGATATCCATTGCTTTTATCGCGGTAATGGTGGGGATCAGGGTGGTAAGCGACTATAGGGATGTGGCGCAGACATATACCAAATTGCTCCTTATACCGGACTTTGCCGCGTTCCTTTACGCACCGCTGTTCTTCTTCTATATTCGGAAACTGCTCTTCAAAACCCCTACATTCCCTGATAAATGGTGGCTTCACTTTCTGCTTCCATTAGGACAACTGCTGGCATACATGCCGTTTTTCCTGTCTGAGAAGAAGGTGCTGCAACTGAAAATCGTGAACCATTCACCTGATCTGCAAACTCTGTACATCATCACGGGCATCATTGCCCTCGGGACGAATACCTGGTATTGGTTTCAATGCAGGAAAATGATTTTCACCTACAAGCGCCAGTACACTACGCTCGCTTCCGACGAACAAAACCTGCAATACTTGTCTACTGTACTGGTCATCCAGGCCATATGTCTGGTATTCTGGCTCTTTTCGGGCGTTTTGTCCGCAGCCGGCCAGATTTTTCCTTTCGAGACTGGCTACATTACCAGCAGAAGTGTTGATTTTATCTGGTTTGTTTTTTCGCTGATCCCTTATTTTCTGGGCTACTTTGCCATTCATCAGCCCGAGATTTTCAAGATCGCAAATGACCAGATCGTCCCGTTTTTTAATACAGAAGAAACGGTACCCTCTGAAACCAACGGGTTGACAGTACCGGAAAGTGAAAAGGCGCCCGATATCTCCGACCAGCATTTGCAGGAATGGAAAGAGAAGATCGGTACTTACATGCAAAAGAGCAAGCCACATCACAACCCCGGGCTGACGCTCGGTAACCTTGCCGCCAAACTGAAAATCTCTCCGCATTTGCTTTCAAAAGTGATCAATGAAGCGTATGAAAAGAACTTCTTCGACTTTGTGAACTCCTACCGGATCGAGGATTTTAAAGAACGTTTTGAAGACCCGAAGAACAAACATTTCACGATGCTCGCCATTGCTTTTGAGGTAGGTTTTAATTCCAAAACTGCTTTCAACAGGGCCTTCAAAAAGATGACCGGGAGTACCCCGAGGGAGTACTTTTTTGAGTCCAGATTAGAGGATTAATTTTCTGCTTTCCTATAATTTTCAATAAAAATGAGGTGCCACATTATAAAGTGGACACCTTTTTTTTTGTCCAAATATTTATGAATCAAATACTTATATTCTGCTGCCGATAATCATAAAAATTCTGGCTGGATTTATAAAGTGGCGCGACAAGGGGTTATTTGACTGGTACTTTTGCAAGAACATTTTTAATAAAAGTGTGAAGCAAAATGATACCTGACCAAATTTTAATCTAAAAGTTCGCAAAGTAATGTTAGAAATCTACAAACTTCCCGGCAGGAAATTCTGGTCTGCCGGTTGGACAAAACCGAAGATTGCATGGGTGCTGATGCTGGTATTGACGGGGCAGATCGCTATCGCTCAAAGCCAGGTCACGGGGACTGTGAAAGACGGAAGCGACGGTTCACTCATACCGGGTGTGACGGTGCTGGTAAAAGGGAGCGGGAATGGAACGCAGACTGGCATGGATGGTCGCTTTACATTGAATGGCGTTTCTCCGGAATCAGTTCTGGTATTCAGTTTTGTGGGTATGCTCACGCAGGAAATTCAGGTGGGCAATCAAACCAATCTGGATGTGAAACTGGCAAGCGATTCCAAAGTGTTGCAGGAAGTGGTAGTAGTCGGTTACGGAACTCAAAAGCGGCAGGACCTTACCGGTGCGATCACTTCCATCAGCTCCCAGGACTTTGTAAAGGGTAACGTCGTGACGCCCGATCAGCTGATCGCCGGAAAGCTTGCCGGTGTGCAGATCACTTCCAATGGTGGGGCGCCGGGCTCAGGCAGCCGCATCCGTATCCGTGGCGGGTCTTCATTGAGCGCGAACAACGATCCTCTTATTGTAGTAGATGGTATTCCGCTGGATAACAGCGACATCAAAGGTGCGGCGAATGCGCTGAGCTTCATCAATCCCAACGATATCGAATCATTCAATGTACTGAAGGATGCTTCGGCGGCAGCAATATATGGCTCCCGCGCAGCCAATGGTGTCATCATCATTACTACCAAAAAGGGAAACAAAAAGGATAAGCTTCGGGTTAATTTTGGCACATTGTTTTCTGCCAGCACCATCGCGAAAAAGGTGGACGTGCTGTCGCCGGAGGAGTTCAAAACAGCCGTGGGAACCTATGGTACCGATGCGCAAAAGCAACTTCTGGGAACTTCCAGTACCGACTGGCAGGATCAGATCTACCGCACTGCATACAGCACAGGCAACAATCTCAGCCTAACGGGTGCCCTGAAAAGCATTCCTTACCGGGTTTCAGTGGAGTATACCAAACAAAACGGGGTGCTGAAAACCTCCGATATGTCGCGTACTTCCGGTTCGCTGGGCCTTACGCCCATGTTGTTCAAAGACCATTTGAAGATTGATATCAATGTAAAAGCATCGTCGACCAAGAGCAATTTTGCAGACGAAGGTGCGATTGGCAGTGCGATCGGTTTTGATCCTACGCAGCCTGTTCGCACCGAAAACGAAAAATTCGGCGGCTATTTTCAATGGCTTAACCCGCAAGGGAATATTGAGTCACAAGCTCCTTCCAATCCGCTGGCTTTGCTCGATCTGAAAGGTAATGAAGCGGTTCTTAAACGGGTTATCGCCAATGTGCAGTTCGACTACAAATTCCATTTTCTGCCCGATCTCCGTGCTAACTGGAACATTGGAGTAGACCAATCCGATACGGATGGGGACGAATATGCTTCGCCGCTCGTGTCAGCCAGCTCGTTTACCAACAACGGTTCGACAGGCTACTATACCCAGTCCCGCAAGAATTTCACCAACCAGTTTTACCTCAATTATGTGAAACAGGTAGGGATTCAAAGCATTAATGTAATGGCCGGTGTTGAAAATCAGGGTTTTGTAAGAGAAAATAAAAATGGGACGACCTACGGAGCCCCGGACGTTCCTGCCATTAAATCTTATTTCAAAACTGATTATGCATTGCTGTCTTACTTCGGTAGGGTCAATTATGTGCTCAATGACAAGTACCTGGCGACAGTAACGGTACGCCGTGACGGTTCTTCGCGTTTTGCCAAACAGAATCGCTGGGGAACATTCCCGTCGGTGGCGCTGGCCTGGAAAATCAACAAAGAGTTTGTCAGGGACGATATTTTCTCAGATCTGAAACTACGTGCAGGCTGGGGGATCACCGGGCAGCAGGACCTTTCGACAGGTGATTATCCTTACCTGAACGCATACACTCCCGGCCAGGGTATCAAGTACCAGCTGGGCAACACATTTGTAAGCGTGCTCCGCCCCAATGCCTACGATCCTGACATTAAATGGGAGCAGACGGCGTCGAGCAACATCGGTCTTGATTTCGGGTTGAGCAAAGCGCGGATATCGGGTAGTATCGATTTTTACCTCAAAAAAACGACCGATCTGATCAATGAAATTGACGTTGCGGCTGGTTCTAATTTTAGCAATAAAGTGACAACCAATGTCGGAAGCCTTGAAAACAAAGGTGTAGAGGTGGTTTTGAACTATACCCCGGTGTCAACCGAATTCCTGACCTGGGATGTCAGCGCCAATTTTACCTACAATAAAAGAAAGATCACAGCCCTTACCAAAGTCAATAACCCAACTTATGTGGGTGTTTTGGTAGAAAGTGTGGAAGGTGGAACCGGTAACTACGGACAAGTGCATTCAACTGGTTTTGAACCTAATGCATTCTTCGTCTACAAGCAGGTTTACAACGAAAACGGCACGCCGGTAGAAGGTGCCTTTGAAGATCTGAACGGCGATGGCGTGATCACCGAGCTGGACCGTTATCGCTACCAGGCTGCCGCTCCGAACTATTTTCTGGGTTTCAGCTCTCAGCTTGCCTACAAAAAAGCGAGCATTGGTTTTGTGATGCGGTCGAACGTGGGCAACTATGCTTACAATAATGTGTATTCCAATCGCGGGACTTACCAGAATCTGACGGGTACCGGTAATTATATCAACAATCTCTCAGCCAATGTGCTGGAAACCGGTTTTAAATCCCGTACAGACCAGTCCATTCTGTCCGATTACTATGTTCAGAACGCCTCTTTCCTTCGTATGGATAACATTAACCTGGGTTATAATCTGGATAACCTCTTTAAAAACAAGAAGATAAGAGCGCAATTGAGCCTGGTAGCACAAAACGTGTTTGTCATTACCAAATACAAAGGCCTTGATCCGGAGATCGCAACAGGTATCGACAAGCAGGTGTATCCGCGTCCGCGCACCTATTCATTGGGGCTGAACTTAAACTTCTAAATCAGAAAATCGTGAAAAATATAATCAAATCAGCTTTTTACGCGGGTACGGCATTGCTGGCGTTGAACTCCTGCAAAGACCTGGATACCAAGCCATACGTGGGGGAAGTTTCCGAACTTGTATACCAGGACCCGGCCAGTTACAAGCAGATACTTGCGAAATTATATGCGGGGCTTGCGGTATCGGGCATTAAGCCAAAAGACGACGATGTAGATCTTAAAAATTACGACGGAGGCTCCCAGGGCTACATGCGGGTGTATTGGTACCTGCAGGAATTCCCTACCGACGAGGCAATCGTAGGATGGGGAGACCCGGGGCTGCCCGATCTTCACAAAATGAGCTGGACAGCGTCGAATCAATGGAGCTCCGCTTTTTATTCACGGATATTGTATCAGGCAACGGTCGCCAATGAGTTTTTGCGTGAAACCACGGATGAAAAATTAAGTGCCCGTGGCATTCCAAACAGCGATGATATCAAGAATTTTCGCGCCGAGGCCAGGTTCATTCGTGCATTGGTTTATTCACACGGAATTGACCTTTTTGGCAGCATTCCATTGGTGACGGAACTGGACAAGGTAGGCTCTGCGCTACCCAAGCAAGCAACACGGGCTGAATTGTTTACCTACCTCGAAACCGAGCTGAAAGCTTTGGAAGCCGAATTGCCCGATGCACGTACCAATGAATACGGCAGGGCCGATAAGGCGGCAGCCTGGATGACACTCGCCAAATTATACCTCAATGCAGAAGTGTATATGGGTCAGGCCAAATACTCGGAAGCAGCTGCTTATGCGAAAAAAGTGATTGATGCAGGTTACGTGTTATCCGCTGACTATCAGCATAATTTCCTGGCGGACAATGATACTTCCAAAGAAATTATTTTTCCAATCAATTTTGACGGAAATGAAACGCAAACCTGGGGTGGTACCACTACCCTGATCCATGCATCGATTGGCGGGACAATGAACCCGACGGACTTCGGTGTGGACGGTGGCTGGGGCGGTTTCCGCACTACGAAGGAGCTGGTAGGGCTTTTTACAGATAAGAATGATAAAAGAGCCTTGTTTTACAGCAGCGGCCAGAATCTGGAAATTGATAACATTACCACATTCACAGACGGTTATGCCGTGACGAAATGGAAGAATGTCAAAAAAGATGGCAAGCCCGGTAAGAACCTTACCCATACCGACACTGATTTCCAACTTTTCAGGCTGGCGGATGCACACCTCATGTATGCGGAGGCGGTGGTGCGCGGCGGAACGGGCGACGCGACGCTGGCGCTCACATTGGTGAATGCATTGCGGACGAGGGCAGGAGCAGCGAAACTGACTGCTCTTACACTGGACAATCTTTTGGCAGAAAGAGGCCGGGAGCTGTTCTGGGAAGCACATCGCAGGACCGACCTGATCCGGTTTGGAAAATTCACTACCGGATATAACTGGGCCTGGAAAGGCGGTGTGAAAGCGGGAAAAGACGTAGAAGCTTTCCGGACATTGTTCCCGCTGGCCGCTACCGACCTTGTAGCAAATCCAACTCTTAGACAAAATCAGGGGTATTAGGCGGCTTTCGGCAATCGGCAATCGGCTTTCGTTCTTTTTTGACGGCCGACTGCTGACAGCCGAGGTCATGCGCAATCCTATCAAACTATATGAAAACATTGAACAAAATAATTTTCCTTGGGCTGACTATGGTGGTTGCCTGGGGATGTGAAAAGGAGCAGGATATGGCCATTCTGAATGCTGGGGCGGTGCCGGTGGTCAAATTATCTTCCGGCGAGGTGCTGCTGGACAAGGATAAAGCCGATGCGGATGTGCTAACGGTTTCCTGGGACACTGACTTTGGCTACCAGGCAGCGGCGAGCAATACGATCCTGATCGATAAAAAAGGAGCAGATTTTTCGAAAGCGGCCTCGATTTCAGCAGGTTCGTCTAAGTCGAAAGTGTTCAAAGCTTCTGAACTGAATGCGATACTGATCGGCCTGGGGCTCACTGCCGGTACTGCCGGCGAGATTGATATCCGCGTTACTTCTTCCATTGGAGCGGCGACGGTACTGACTTCAACGCCTGCGGTTTTGAAAGCGACTGCTTATTCGGTGCTGCTGGACCTTACTTCGAAATGGGGGGTGGTTGGAAGTGCTGCTAATGATTGGGGTGCGTCGCCTGACCTGCCATTTTATAAAACCGACGTAGCCAATGTTTTCGTAGCTTACGTAAATCTGATTGACGGGGAAATGAAATTCCGTGAGAACAACGACTGGGCTGTCAACTACGGTGGCGCAAACGGTGTTTTGAAAGCCGGAGGCGACAATATCAAGATCACGAAAGGGAGCTACAAGATTACATTCAATCCGGTAGCATTGACCTACAAAATTGAAAAAGGTGTTTTCTGGGGCATCGTTGGTGATGCTACTGCGACAGGATGGGGAGATAAACCTGACCAAAAATTTAGCTATAACCCTGGTTCTGAAACCTGGTACCTGAACAATGTCGTTTTGAAAGATGGCCAGATCAAGTTCAGGCTTAATGATGACTGGGGTGCGAACCTAGGCTCCACGGCAACAGCAGAACCTGATCCTATCGCCGCGAGCGGTGCATTGAAGGATGGTGGCAAAAACTTTGGCGTAAAAGCGGGCACCTGGAATTTCGAATTGAATGTAAAAGATCCGGCAAAGCCAACTTATAAGGCTACCAAGATCAAATAGAAATCTGTTATCATCAACTTACTTAACCAGGCGGGCACCGGAAAAAAGTGCCCGTCATTTTTCCTGTTTACGCCTTAATCCTGATCACCGATGAAGAACATTTTTACATTAGTGCTGTTTTTAATGTTTGGCCAAACCTATGTGAACGGTCAGGCCCGGATACAGCATCTGGAACCCATGAACTGGTGGGTTGGCATGAAAAATTCTAATCTGCAACTGCTGGTACACGCGTCCGGGATCTCTGACTATCAGCCTAAAATTGACTACAAAGGTGTCAGAATTGAGAAAACACATAAAACCGTCAATCCCAATTACCTGTTCATTGACCTAGTGATTTCTCCCCAAACAAAAGCGGGCGAATTTCAGATTGTTTTTGAAAGTAGGGGCAAGCCGTCGATCACACATCCGTACTCGCTCAGGGACAGGAAGCAAAAGTCTGCGGAACGAACTGGCTTTAACACCAGCGACGTAATCTATATGATCACTCCTGACAGGTTTGCGAATGGAGACTCCACGAACGATTCGGTCAAATCACTGGTGGATGGATTGAACCGGGGCAATATCAATGGCCGGCACGGCGGGGATATTGCAGGAATTATCAATCATTTGGATTACATAGGCGGCCTGGGAATGACCGCGCTCTGGATTAACCCATTACTTGAAAACGCGCAGCCGAGAGATTCCTACCACGGCTATGCGATCACAGATTTTTATAAGACTGACCCACGGTTTGGCAACAATGCAGACTATGTCCGGCTTTCGGAAGAAGCGAAAAAAAGAAATATCAAGCTGATCGCCGACATGGTGCTCAACCATTGTGGCTCAGAGCATTGGTGGATGAAAGACCTGCCGGACAGCAACTGGGTAAATTACCAGAACAAGCCATTAACGATCACCAACCACCGCCGGGAGAGCCTGCACGATCCTTATGCTTCCGACTACGACCGTACATTGCAGAGTGACGGCTGGTTTGTTCCGACAATGCCTGATCTGAATCAGCGCAATCCTTTTCTTGCCAAATATTTGACTCAAAATTCGATCTGGTGGATAGAAAGCGCGGATCTGAGCGGAATAAGAATGGATACTTATCCTTATCCTGACAAAGATTTTAGCGCTAAATGGAGCGGCGAAGTAATGCGGGAATACCCGGATTTTAATATTGTGGGAGAAGAATGGTCATTGAACCCCAGCCTGGTAGCGAACTGGCAGCGCGGGAAGGTTAACCAAAATGGCTACCAGTCTAATTTGAAAAGTCTGATGGATTTTCCTCTCAACAATGCGCTGATAGAAGCGCTCAATGCGGATGAGAAAATATGGAACCGGGGCTGGACCATGCTGTACCAGACTTTGGCCAATGATTTTGTTTTTGCACACCCCGATAACCTCGTGATTTTCCCGGATAATCATGACATGAGCAGGTTTTACACCCAGCTGCATTCAGATTTCAGCAAGTTCAGGCTCGGTCTTGCATTTTTGCTGACTACGCGAGGCATTCCTCAGATTTACTACGGCACTGAAATCCTGATGTCGAACCCTAAAAGTGATGCGCATGGAGAGATTCGCGGGGATATGCCGGGGGGATGGCCAGGCGATAGCAGGGATGTTTTTAAAGAAAAAGGCCTTACTGTGCAGGAAATGGAAGCAAAGCAGTTTGTTCAAAACCTGGTACGGTGGAGAAAAGGCGCTGCCGCAGTTCACTGGGGGAAACTCAAACAGTTCGCTCCCGAGAATGGGGTCTACGTGTTTTTCAGATATGATGACAAACAGAAAGTGATGGTAATCCTGAATAAAAATACTACGGCTTATACATTGGAATTGGGGAAATTCAAGGAAATACTGGCGCCGGTTTTCAATGCCCGGGACATTGTTTCTCAAAAGACATTGCAGGTAAAGGACCGGATCGTATTGGAGCCTGGGCAACCAATGATCCTTGACATTAACCCGTAGCCGCAACTTTTGAAACAATGAGAAAACTATACATTACGCTTTGTCTTACCCTTTTAAGTACATTTTGCTTCTGCCAGGCTATTACGGTTTCCCCGTCATTTCCGGCAGCAAACGGAGCTGTTACATTAACTTTCGATGTCAGCCAGGCAAAGGATAGCCGTAAAAGCGGATTGCTCAATCAGTCTGGTGGACTTTATGTTTGGGCGTGGGGTGGGCCCGACGTAAAAACGCGGAATGTTGAATATAGCCCTGCCGGACAGTCCAGCTTTGATCAGCCTTTCGCGCCTGGTCTGTTAAAAAAGGTGAGCGATAATGTATGGACCATTACCATCACGCCGGATCAGTACTACAATATCCCGGCCGGTAAAAAGATTACCTGGATCGGTGTTTTGGTTAAAAATGCCACCGGAAGCGCGCAAACAGAGGATTTCCTGATAGACTTATACGAGCCGGCAGATTTGTTTGTCCGTTTTCAAACTCCCGCGGACGATAATTTCTTCATTGAAGCGAATAAAGAATTGGCCGTAAAGGCAAGCGCTTCGACGAAAGCTGACCTGCGTATTGCGCTGGACGGCAATGTCATTGCAACAGCTACCGACACAGCATTGACTGCAAAAATTAATACCGGAAATACCAGCGGTCAGAAACATATGGTGGAAGTAATCGCTACGGAAAACGGAAAGACAGCCACGGATCAATTTACATTCACTGTCAGTCCAGAGCCCAAGGTTGCGACGCTTCCGGCAGGGCTGAAAAACGGCATTAACTATACCTCGGCTACTTCCGCGACGCTGGTACTGTTCGCACCTGAAAAGAAGTTTGTGTATGTATTGGGCGAATTCAATAATTGGGAAAATCAGCCCTCATTCCTGATGAACCGCACGCCAGATGGACAGACTTACTGGCTGGAAATCAAAAATTTGGTCACACAGAAAGAGTATCCTTTTCAGTATCTGGTTGACGGCGTCATTCCGGTTGGTGACCCTTTTTCGGAAATGATCCTGGACCGCAACGATGATAAATTCATCCCGGCAGCCAGCTATCCCGACCTGATTCCATTCCCTGGTAAAGCGCAGGGCGACATTGTTTCTGTTTTGCAAACCGGTCAAATTCCATATCAATGGAAGGCAGGCAACTTTAAAAGGCCTTTGGCGAAAGATCTTGTGATTTATGAGCTGCTGGTCAGGGACTTTACAGCCGCACGGTCGTATCAAATGCTTTCTGACACCATTGCTTATTTGAAGCGGCTGGGTATCAATGCCATTGAGCTGATGCCGGTCATGGAGTTCACAGGGAACGATTCCTGGGGTTATAACCCGATTTACTACACCGCGCCAGACAAGGCATATGGGAACCCGGCCAGTCTGAAAGCATTCATCGATAAGTGCCACGAAAATGGCATTGCGGTGCTGTTGGATATGGTTTTGAACCAGGCTGACTATGAATTTCCGTATGTCAAAATGTATTGGGACGGCACGCAGCCAGCGAAAAACAACCCGATGTTTAACCAGCAGGCAACCCATCCTTTCAGCGTATTTTTTGATTTCAACCACGAATCCCCTGCTACAAAATCATATGTGGATCGGGTGACGAAATTTTGGCTGGAAGAATACCATTTCGACGGGTACCGGTTCGATTTGTCCAAAGGTTTCACGCAGGTTAATTCCGGGAATAATGTCGCGGCCTGGGGAGCTTACGACGCCAGCCGGGTTGCAATCTGGAAACGTATATATGATCAGGTACGTAGCGCAGACTCCACTGCGTACGTGATTTTGGAACATTTTGCCGATGATTTTGAGGAAGCTGAGCTTACCGGGTATGGAATGCTGGTTTGGGATAATCAAAACGGGGCTTTTCGGGAATCGATTAAAAATGGGAAAGGGAATTTCAACCGGTTGTCGTGGAAGTCTCATACAGGTTTTCAGAAACCGGCCACGATAGGATACATGGAAAGCCACGATGAGGAGCGGCTGGTTTACGACGCGCTCACCAATGGTAGCATTGGAAATGGGTACACTGTGAAATCACTTCCGTCGGCGCTCGAAAGGGTGAAAGCGGCGGCAGCATTGTTTCTGCTCACGCCCGGCGCGAAAATGATCTGGCAGTTTGGCGAGCTCGGCTATGATGTTTCGATCAATGAAAATGGCCGTACGGGGGCGAAACCCGTGAAATGGGATTATTATAAAGATCCCGAAAGACTTAAACTTTACAAGGTTTTCGCCGAGCTGATCCATTTGAAATCGTCACTGGCCGCGGCATCAGGTGATACGTTTGAACTGGAATCTGAAAATACAGTCAAAAAGCTGTCACTCACTAATTCGGTCATGCAGCTGCGGGTAGTGGCCAATATGGATGTGAATGATCAAAATATCTTGCTTCCCGAAGGACAATGGTTTGATTACTTTTCAGGACAAGAGATCACCGTTTCTCCATCCGATCCGCCATTGAACTTTAAACCTGCTGAATTTCATGTTCTTACGAGTATGAAATTGTCTGACCCTGAAAAGGACCTGGTACCCTGGAAAATTCAGTTGATCACAGCCATTGAGCCAATACACTCCGGCACTACCGTGCTGTCGCCAGTTCCGACGGACTCATTTTTGAAATTAAGACTGGAAAATCCTTACCAGGGAGAAGTAATGGTAAGCGTGCTGAACATTGCCGGCCGGGAGTATAAAATGCATCATTTTCTCAAACACGGTTCGGTATTGGAAGCAACCATTGACGTTGAAGATCTGCGTGCCGGGTTGTATTTGCTCAGGATTCAGCAGGGAGCTGAGGTGATGGTCAGAAGATGGGTGAAAAAGTAGGATTGCTATTGTCATTTGTTGGCTTTTTTTGTTAATTATTGCCGCTTTGAAGCATTCAACAGCATTTACCCGAAAATATCACCTGACTACCACGACCATTAACGAACTAATCATGAATATAGAAAGACGCGATTTCTTATCCACTTTGACGCTGGCAAGTGCCGCTACATTGTTTTCCGGTAACCCGCTGCTGGCTTCGATCTCGCCAAAAAAGGATAAACTGGGCATCGCACTCGTAGGTTTGGGTTACTACAGCACCGACCTTCTTGCGCCTGCATTGCAGCTGACAGAGAAATGTTATCTCGCAGGCATTGTAACCGGTACGCCTTCGAAAGCAGAAAATTGGAAAACGAAGTACAATATCCCTGATAAGAACATTTACAACTACCAGAACTTCGATCAGATCGCTAATAACCCTGATATCGACATTGTATACGTGGTGTTGCCGCCATCCATGCACCGGGAGTTTGTGGTGAGGGCTGCGAAAGCGGGTAAGCATGTATTCTGCGAAAAACCAATGGCACCGTCCGTGGCCGACTGCGAGGCAATGATCAGTGCCTGTAAAAGCAACAAGGTAAAGTTGGCGATTGGCTACCGTTGTCAGCACGACCCAAATATTCAGGCTTATATGCAAGTGGCGAAAGATCAGAAATTTGGTAAAGTGAAAATGGTGACCAGCGCCGCTGGCTACGTCGATAACCGCACCACACATTGGAAACAAAATAAAAAACTGGGCGGCGGCGCGATGGGTGATATGGGCGTGTATGCATTACAGGGCGCAAGGCTGGCGACGGGCGAAGAGCCTATCAGCGTGATCGCGCAGGCGTCGACGACCCGTCCGGAGATATACAAAGAAGTGGAGGAAACGATGATGTTCATGCTGGAATTCCCCAGCGGCGCACGCGCATCGTGCCAGACGAGTTTTGGGATCAATATGAATTATCTGCAGGTGAACTATGAAAAGGGCTGGCTCAAAATGGAGCCGCATTCCGCATATACCGGCAATAAAGGAAGCATGTCGGATGGTACGATCATCAATGTTCCTCTCAAAAGCCAGCAGGCGAAACAAATGGACGAAGATTGCACCGCCATCATGGCCGGTACCGACCTGATCGCCCCGGGCGAAGAGGGGTTGCGGGATATCCGCGTGGTGGAGGCGATCTACAAGTCAGTCGCCTCCGGCAAGAGTGTCAAAATATAGGCTTATTCTTTACAAATTCTGCTTCTTTAATTCTTCCACGGCATGGTTGGCGGCTCTGGCCGTCATCGCCATGTATGTGATCGAAGGATTGACGCAAGAGGACGAAACCATTGCCGCACCGTCTGTAACGAACACATTTTTGCAATCGTGGACCTGATTGAATTTGTTCAGAACCGACGTTTTCGGGTCTTTTCCCATACGTGCGGTCCCCATATCATGTATGCCCAGACCCGGATGCGTATCCTGGCGGTTGAATCCTGAAACGTTTTTAAAGCCGGCAACTTCGAGCATTTCAACAGCCGAAGCCATCATATCTTTTCGCATAGCCAGCTCATTTTCTCCAAAAGCAGCATCAAAAACAATCATCGGAATTCCCCACTTGTCTTTTTTGTCTTTGTCAAGAAACATACGATTGGATGGGTCTGGCAGAATCTCTCCAAAGCCGCCGAAACCCATTGTCCAGGTACCCGGACGCGTCATATCCTCCTTAAAACTGGCCCCGAAACCATCCATCGTGATCCCACGTTTCCAATCGCTTTTGCTGGCACCACCCTGGTAACCGTAACCGCGCAGGAAGTCTTTTTTATCGGTTCCCCAGTTTCTGAATCGGGGTATATAGAGCGCATTCGGCCTTTGACCAAATACATAATCGTTTTCAAAGCCTTCGACTGTCGCATTCGCGCCGACTCCCAAATGATGGTCCATAATATTGCGGCCTACCTGGTCGCTGTCATTGCCTAGCCCGGTAGGAAAGCGGCTTGATTTCGAGTTGAGCAACAAAGCCGCAGAATTCATGGAACCCGCATTCAGGAAGACTATTTTGGCAAAAAACTCTTCCACAGCCATCGTATTCTGGTTAATAACCCGAACACCTTTTGCCTTTTTTGTTTTCTCATCATAGATCACTTCACTGGCAATGGTATCATGCAAAACCGTGAGCTTGTTGGTTTTACGCGCAGCTGGAATTGACCCTGATAATGAGCTGTAATAACCACCATACGGACAGCCACGGGCACATTTGCTGCGGTATTGACAGGAGGCGCGGCCCAGCTCCGTATGCCATGGTTGTGGCTTGGTAAGGTTGGCAATGCGACCGATCGTGACGGGGCGGTTGAGCTTTTTCATCATGGTTTCCCTGAAATAAAGCTCAGGAGCGCTCATGGGCATGGCAGGCAGGTAATGTCCGTCGGGCAGTACTTCCCAGCCCTCCGCCTGGCCGCTGATCCCTACAAATTTTTCAACATGCGTATACCAGGGTTCAAGGTCTTCATACCGGATCGGCCAGTCGATAGCGATGCCATCTTTGGCATTCGCTTCAAAGTCTTTTTTGTTCATCCGGTACGACTGCCTGCCCCAGTGCATTGATTTTCCACCGGTATGATAGGCCCTGATCCAGTCGAATGGCCGTTTTTCTATGTATGGGTTTTTCTTGTCATCGGTAAAAAACTCGCCGGTTTCTTCATTGGCCAATGTTCCGAACCTGCTGTTTGCCCAGTACTCTTCGGCAGACTGGATCGAAACTTTTCCCCGATGTGGGAATTCCCAAGGGCCTTTCATCGCCGTATCGTAATCTTCAATGTGCTTCACTTCCCTGCCGCGCTCGATCATCAGCACCTGCATGCCGCGTTCGGTAAGTTCTTTCGCAGCCATACCGCCCGTCATGCCGGAACCGATCACGATGGCGTCGTAGGTATTTGCTTTTTGTGCTTTTAAATTCAAATTCATGGTGATAGCAGGCTAGTAGGCGAAAGATTTTTGATTGGGTTTCAACTGGATCATTTCCAGTCTGCCGGGAATAGGCACGTAGTCAAATGACGATTTGATGCCTTCTTCGGATGTGAAGTAGCCGAGCATGGTCAGTTCCTTCATCAGTCTCCAATAGGGTATGCCCTTGGCTTGCGCGGCCATTTGTTCCCGGTCCTCATTGTCGCCCATTTTGGTTTGCTGGACCTGATAGGCCTTCATTTGTTCAACAGTATCACGTTCAACCTGTTTGAGGGCTTCCGTTCTTTGAGAATCGTCAAGTTTGAGAAAATCTTTTTGTTCCAGATTTTTGATGCCTTCCAAAAAGCTGACGTGTTCCGGTTTTTTATAACAATCCTGCAACATCATCACGATGAACGCGGGTACGCCTGCATCCTTCGCGCCGGGCGTGCCGGTTCGTGGAATGATCATCTCTGCCACCTCGGCAATGATCAGTTTTTGCTGGTCGGTAACATTGAAATCAATGGCGGACGCGCTTTTACCCGCATTGCCTTCCCAATGATTCATGGCCAGCAATGTGGGTGCTGAAAATGTTCCTCCCAATAAAAGGGCAACACGCTGAATGGCATCTCTTCTGTTCATCTTTCCTTTCCGTTGGTTTAGTGTAAAAGCAAAGGCATATCCTTTTTTAATGATCAATTTTTGAATGTACTTTAGGCTTGGGAAACATATAACGGATTAGTAACAAATCGTTAAAAAATCCGGAGATCAGATTCGTGCATTTCATAGTCAATTAAAACAGTACGAAAAATGGAAAAAGCTGAAACTACTTTTAACAGACGGTCATTTTTGAAAGCCTCGGCCTTGTCCGGCGGGGGAATGTTGCTGAGCATTGGCTGGCTGTCAGGTTTTAAAGCAGAGGCGATGCCGAAGAGCGGCGGTACTACTGTTGATTGGAAAGAATTGAATGGTTATATCAAAATCACACCGGATAATGTCATCCACATCATGTCCCCAAATCCGGAAGGTGGGCAAAATGTGAAAACTTCCATGCCCATGATCGTGGCCGAAGAGCTGGACGTGGATTGGAAAGACGTAGTCGTGGAACAAGCCCCGTTGAATACGGATCGCTATACCCGGCAATTTATAGGAGGTAGCCAGGCCATTCACCAGAGCTGGGAAAGGCTTCGTGCTGCTGGTGCCACAGGTCGGCAAATGCTTCGCGAGGCGGCTGCCAGCAAATGGCAGGTGCCTGTGGAAGAGGTAAGTACTGACGCCAGTGTGTTGTATCATAAAAAATCAGGCAAGTCGGCGAAATATGGTGAAATGGCTTCTGCCGCCGCGCAAATACCTGTTCCCAAAGAAGTAAAGTTGAAGGATGTAAAGGAGTTCAAGATTATAGGCCATTCGCAGAAAAACGTGGATATGCCGAAAATCGTAAAAGGAGCACCCCTTTTCGGTATTGACCAACACCGGGATGGCATGCTCATTGCGATGGTCACGCATCCGCCCGCTTTTGGAATGAAATTGAAGTCAATGAACGATGCTGAGGCCAAAGCGATGCCGGGTATCAGGGATATTTTCACAATCAAATCCATGATGGACGACTATGAAAGGCAGCAATTTGACACCTGTACCTTTCCCGAAGTAGTGGCCATCGTCGGTAGCAGCACCTGGGAAGTAATGAAAGCAAAAAAGGCTCTGAAAATCGAATGGGAGCCATTTGCAGATTACACTGAAAAGAAAGCCGGCCGGCCTGAACCTGCAAAAGTCCCTGCCGGGCTGGAAAATACAACCGATCACTATTCAAAAATGGCCGCTATGGCCAGTCAGCCAGGTAAGGTTCGTCGTAAAGACGGTGACCCCGAAACGGCGTTCCAAAACGCTGCAAAAGTGATCGAGCGAACATTTACCGGGCCGTTTTTGGCGCACAATTGCATGGAGCCAATGAATTTCTTCGCACATGTTACCGACGAGAAGGCAGAACTTTCAGGCCCTCTTCAAAAGCCGGAAATTACAGAAAAGACTCTTTCGGTCCGGCTGGGAATGCCACTTGAAAAAATTGACATTCAGATGACCCGGCTTGGTGGAGGATTCGGAAGGAGATCGTATGCCCATTTTTTATTGGAAGCGGCACTTATTTCCCAAAAAACCAAGGCACCTGTCAAGCTGATCTATACCCGGGAGGACGATATGACTTCGGGCATTTATCGGTCCACATATTCAGCGACTTACCGGGCTGCCTTGGACGCTGACCATAATTTGATTGGTTTTCATGTCAAAGCTGGTGGCATTCCTGAGTCGCCCCTGTTTGCAAACCGCTTTCCGGCAGGAGCCGTTGATCATTACCTGGCCGAAGACTGGACCATTGAATCCAACATTACCGTAGGCTCCTTCCGCGCACCCAGGTCCAACTTTATGGCCGCTGCCGAGCAATCATTCCTGGACGAAGTGGCCGAGGCGGCAGGCAAAGACCCCATCACATTCCGGCTGGAACTGCTCAACCGCGCCAAAACAAAGCCGGTAGGGAAAGATAACGAGTATGATGCGGCACGGTACGCGGGAGTACTGGAACTCGTGCGGGAGAAATCGGGCTGGGAACAGGTTAAAAAGACGAAGAATGTAGGTGTTTCAGCCTATCTCTGTCACGATACCTATGCCGCCCACGTGCTCGATCTGGAAATGAAGGACGGGCAACCGGTTGTGAAAAAAGTATGGTGTGCAATCGACTGTGGCATTGTCATCAATCCCGATGCTGCCATCAATATGACCGAGGGAGCCATTGTCGACGGCATTGGAACGGCATTGTTTGGCCAAATGACATTCACAAAAGGAGTGCCTGACAAGAACAATTTCAGTACCTACCGAATGATCCGCATGAACGAAGCGCCAAAGGAAATTGACGTTCATTTTGTACAAAACACCATTGATCCTACGGGAATGGGCGAGCCGGCTTATCCTCCGGTTTTCGCAGCATTGGCCAATGCGATCTATAAAGCTACTGGCAAACGCTTGTACAGTCAGCCATTCATGTCAGCGCTTTCGCAAGTATCCGGTTCGTAAGTGATGCTAGGCGATAATGCCTTTCACCAGTTTTCCGGCGACGTCGGTTAATCGGTAGCGCCGTCCCTGATGTTTGAAAATCAGTTTTTCATGATCGAGCCCCAGCTGGTTCAGGATCGTTGCGTGCAGATCGTGCACATGCACAGGGTCTTTAATGATGTTATATCCAAAATCGTCCGTTTCGCCGTACACCAATCCGGGCTTGATACCGCCACCCGCCATCCAGATTGTGAAGGCCCTGGGGTGGTGGTCCCTTCCATAATTGTCTTTGGTGAATGTTCCCTGGCAAAAGTTGGTACGCCCGAATTCTCCTCCCCAAATCACGAGTGTTTCATCGAGTAAGCCCCTTTGTTTCAGGTCGGTAACCAATGCTGCCGAAGCCTGGTCTACGTCCATGCATTGTCCTTTGATCTCATTGGGCAAGCCAGCGTGCCCGTCCCAACCCTGGTGGTAAAGCTGCACAAAACGCACGCCTTGCTCGGATAACTTCCTCGCCAAGAGGCAGTTTGCGGCATATGTTCCCGGTACCAGGCATTCGGGGCCGTACATTTTTACGATCGATTCCGGTTCTTTGCTCATGTCGGTTATTTCGGGAACCGCCGTCTGCATCCGGTATGCCATTTCGTATTGCTGGATTTTTGCGCTGACCTCGGGATCGCCAAATTCATTAAAAGTACCCTGGTTCAAAGCAGCCAGCCTGTCCAGCATCTCACGACGCTCCGAGCGGTCCATGCCGTCGGGATCGCCGAGGTACAGTACCGGGTTTTCGCCGCTGCTGAATTGTACTCCCTGATGGACGGAATCGAGAAAACCATTGGTCCATAATTTGGAATAAACACCTTGCCCATTGCCTTTGCCTCTGGACAGCAGCACGCAGAAACCTGGAAGGTTCTGGTTTTCACTGCCCAGGCCGTAGCTGAGCCAAGATCCCATACTGGGCCTGCTGCCTACCTGAGCGCCGGTTTGGAAAAAAGTCAGCGCTGGATCGTGGTTGATCGCATCGGTGTTCATTGATTTGATAATGCAAAGATCATCCACAATGCGGGCCGTATGCGGCAGTAACTCGCTCATCCAGGTACCTGAGCTGCCATGTTGTGCAAATTTGAAAGCAGATCCTGCCAGCGGAAATTTGGTCTGGTTGGACGTCATACCCGTCAGCCGTTGTCCGCCACGGATGGATTCGGGGAGGTCTTCGCCGAACATTTTGTTAAGCAGCGGCTTGTAGTCAAAGAGCTCAAACTGGGACGGTGCGCCATTTTGAAATAAATAAATGACCCGCTTGGCTTTGGGAGCGAAGTGTGGCAGGCCGGATACAATGTCGTTTACGCCACCATCACTGCCCGTTTTGAACATATCGGGGATCAGCAGCGATCCCAGCGCAGCACTCCCCAGGCCCAGACTGAGCTTCGACAGAAAATGCCTTCTGTTGGTATTCATTCCAAAATCAAAAACCTGCTTTTCCATAGGTAATGGCTTTTTGCTGAGGGCGTCTGGCCTTGCGGCAGACAGCGATCAGCTTTTTGTTATCGTTTCTTCCATGTTATAAAGTGTATTGATCACCCGCATCCATGCAGCAGCCTGGCTTTCATTAACCCTGGCTTCATGCACGTAATCACCCACATTCAATACCCTTTCCGCTTTCTTTTTATCTTTCGAAAACCGGTTCAGCTCCTGATCGTAGTACTCCACAAGCAATTTGACGTCCGTGGTACTCGGGCTACGGCATACAATCCGCTGAAACAGCTCCCTGATGTTATCTTCGGTTGAATTCTTTCTGAAACTCGTTTGCTCGGCAAGTACCCGCGAGGCTTCCAAAACAGTCGGGTCATTGAGCATGACGAGCGCTTGAAGCGGCGTATTCGTTTTTTGCCTTTTTACCTCGCAATGGTCCCGGTTACTACCATCGAAAATGATCATGGCGGGCGGAGGTAATGTCAGTTTGATAAATGTATACAGGCCGCGCCGGTACAGCTGCCCTCCCTGGTCCTGTACATACTTAGTAAGGCTGCCCCTGTTTGCGGTTGTGGCCTCCCATATGCCTTTGGGCTGGTAAGGTTTTACGCTCGCACCGCCAATTTCATGATTCAGCAATCCGCTGGTTGACAATACGATATCCCGTACGAACTCAGCAGGTACACGCGACCGGTCCATTCTCGACAGATAGATGTTGTCGGGATCTTTCTCGCGTTTTTCATTGGTTTGCATGGATGATTGGCGGTAAGTAGCGGAGGTTACCATTTGTTTTACCAGCCTTTTAATGTCCCAGTTATGTTTCATGAAGTCTACCGCGAGCCAGTCGAGAAGCGCGGGGTGGGTGGGCAGCTCGCCCTGCATTCCGAAATCGCCGGTGCTTTTTACAAGGCCCCGCCCGAATATTTCCTGCCAGATCTGATTTACAAATACACGTGCGGTCAGCGGATTATCTTTACTAACTGTCCATTTCGCCAGGCCCAACCGGTTTTGCGGATACTTTACAGTGTCAAATTTCATTACGGCTTTCAATCCGCTCGGGGTTACTACTTTTCCCGGAGCGTCGTATACACCGCGATTGAGGATATGGGTAGGGCGGGGCGTATCATTTTCGCCCATGACCGACAAAACGATTTTAGCGGTATCCCTGCTATTAACAAATGAGAGCAGATTTTTAACGTCAGCATTGGATATCGTCAGAACAGGCGTTTTGGCCGGGCCGCTTCCTGCACTTCCTTCAAAACCTTTTTCTTTTGAATTATTAAAAAACGCAAATAACCTGTAATAATCTTCCTGGGAAATTGGGTCGTATTTGTGATCGTGGCATTGGGCGCATTCGACAGTGAGCCCAAGCAAACCAGAACTGAATGTTTTTGTTTTATCAAGATGGTATTCAATCCGGTACTCTTCCGGAATCACGCCGTCTTCCTCTGTATACTTGTGGTTTCTTAGAAATGCAGTGGCCAGAATCTGCTCTTTGCTTGCATTGGGCAGCATATCACCTGCCAGTTGCCAGGTCAGAAACTGATCATAAGGCATGTTGCGGTTAAACGCGTGAATGACCCAGTCCCGCCACGGCCATTGCGTCCGCACATCATCATTTTGATATCCGTAAGAATCGGCAAACCGGGCGACATCCAGCCAATGGACAGCCATTTTTTCTCCATATGATTGCTGCGCGATCAATTCGTCGACCATTCGTTCGTAGGCCTTTTCAGAATCGTCCGCAGCGAATTTCCTTTGCAATGCCAATGACGGCGCTAAACCGGTGAGGTCAATCGACAACCTTTTTAGCAATTGCTCCTTGGTAGCTTCTTCATTTGGTTCCAGCCCCACTTCCTCCATTTTGGAAAGCGTAAAATGGTCAATCTCGTTTTTTGCCCAATCCTTTTTGCTTACCTCAGGCAGCGGATTTTGCTTCGGCGCGGTAAACGCCCAATGTTGTTCGTATTTGCCTCCCTGCTGTATCCACTTTTTTAGCAAACCGATCTCACTATCATTCAAAAGACCCAAATGCGACTCGGGCGTAGGCATCTGGTAGTCGGGAAGGGTGGAGGTGATCCTTTTATATACTTCGGATGCTTCGGGGTTACCGGGCACGATCGCAAAACCTTTGCCGTCCTTTAATCGGGCGTAGGCACTTTCGGCCATATCAAGCCGCAGATTTGCTTCGCGCTTTTTTGCGTCGGGGCCGTGGCAGGCAAAACATTTGTCGGAAAGGATTGGTCTTACCTGAAAACTGTAAGATATCAGATCGCTGGCTGCCTGTTGTTTTGTTGCTTCCTTTTTTTGAAAAAATAAAACGGAAACGGTTATAATGACTAAAACCGAAACCAACAAGAAGTACTTAAAATAGCGTCGCAGGCCCATTGAATTTCACTATTGATAATGTACAAATCTATTAGCATAAAGTCCGGTGAGTTGATTTTATATTGATATTTTCTAGTACTACATTGGCTTAAAACAAAGCCCTGCAAGTTTTTGACTTGCAGGGCTCAAACTTCGCATTACTGATTCAGATTCCGGTGTACCAGGCCCAGCCATAGTCTCCCTGATCTAAAAATTCATCGGTGACCACTATCTTCTGTAAATACTTCATGCTTTTATATCCGATCTGTGTTTCCAGCCTCAGACGAAGCGGGGCGCCGTGTGCAATGGGCAGGTTGCGGCCATTCATCCCGTAGGCCAGGATAGTTTGTGGGTGGAATGCATCGAGCAAATCTATGCCGTCGATAAAGCCATCGTACGCGAAAAAATTGACGTAACGTGCGCTGGGGAGTATGCCCGCATTTTGAAGTACGAGACTCAGCGGCACGCCGGCCCATTCTGCAATCGCCGTCCAGCCTTCCTCGCAGGTATGTCTGGTGATCTGTTTTTTGACTGGAAACCGTTGAAGGTCAGCGATGGAATATGTTCCCGGTTTTTTTACGCGTCCCTCCACTTTGAGGTCCCAGTTGGAGAACGCATCTTTTTGAAAGCGGGCGTAATCTTCATTGAAGCCTGGGTGGGATGTGTCACCAGGATTGGTGGTGCCGGTAGCCGGAAATGACGATATGTCCCGGAAGGAATACTCTTTCACAAGCGACTGGCCGGGCAGCAGCGCGCGGTGCGCATGATACGTGAGCATGTCGCCCATGCGCAGGATGTTCCCGTAAGTCGGTGGTGAGGTTTCCGAGCATCCGTTCAGGAGCAATGCGCCCAGTGACGATATTCCGGTGATAATGGCGCTGCGACGGGTGATGAGGTTGTCCTTTTTCATCGGGTCTTTTTTAGCTCTTTTTGATACTTATTTTTCCAAAAGTCATAGCCCGGATATGTTCTTTGAAACCTGTCCGGATGATCATCACAACGTGTACCAGCAGAAAGATTACCAGTAATGTGGTAGCAAAGAAATGTATCGTACGCGCCGACTGTGCCCCGAAAAATACTTTCAACAGGAAAGGGTAGGCAGCAGTGACAGCGGGCGACATGGTAAGGCCCGTCAACACGATCACTGGCAACAGAAAAAACAACACGCCGAGATAGGTAAGCTTCTGTAACAAGCCGTACTGCGGGCCATAAACGACGGACAACACATTCATCCGAAAATGAGCTGCTATGTCTGCGGCGAACACTTTCCATGAAAATTCACGGCCATTTGGAAAAAGATTACGGCGGAAATGACCGCTGAAAACCCCAAAGATCAGGTAAATAGTGCCCGTGAAAACCAGCAGCCAGGCCGACAGAAAATGAAGGCTCCGGCCCCAGCCATTCTGGTTGAAAATATTAAATGTACGGCTGGAACTTACTGGCGATCCGGCATAGTTAAAGAACGGGCTGCTCTTTTCCCAACCACCGTGCTGGTAGTTTTTGCTGATGGGCAGTTCGAATAAAGCAGGTGTAAGATCATTCCCTACCTCGCCCCAGTAAAGCCGCGGATGTGCCATGAGAATCACAAATCCACTGAACACGAGCAAAAAGAAACTAACCGTACCGATCCAGTGGGTGCTTTTTACCCAGGCCCGGTGTCCTGTTCCACTGGTAATTTTAGGAGGAGGAGACAGCTCTGTTCGATCCATTGTCGATTGCTGATTTAAGTATCTAATAAATATAGAACCTTGCTGATAATTAACCAAATAGGCTGATCGAAAGGTAAAATGCGCAGGCGGTTTTCTTTAATCGTCTGTCGATACTTTGCAGAATAAGCGTTTTCTTAGCCGTTAAATTAAACCTAAACCCAAATGTCTGAAAAAGCCAAACCCGGCGCAGCGGGGCAGCCGGGAATATTTAGTCTGCTGGCTCCATATAAGGGGTTGATTATCTTGCTGTTGCTTTTTGCCTTGCTAAGTAATGGCATTAACCTTTGGTTGCCCAAGATCATTGCGGACGGGATCGACGATTACACGCACCAGCGTTTTGACCTGAAATTTACGCTGATCGAATTTTCCATAGCGGTGGTTCTGGTGTTTATTTTCGGGTACCTGCAAAGCATTATCCAGGTGTACGCTTCCGAAAAAGTAGCCCGCGATCTGCGCACCCGGCTGTCGGACAAGATCTCGCGGCAAAGCCATGCTTTTATCGAAACGGCCAATCCGTCCAAGCTGCTCACGAACCTCACGGCCGATACCGATTCGATCAAGCTTTTTGTATCCCAGGCCATTGTTTCCATCGTTTCTTCGTTGTTTATCATCATCGGTGCGAGTATACTTTTAATAAGTATCAACTGGAAACTGGCATTGACGGTGATCGCCATTATCCCGATCATCGGCGGTACATTTTTTCTGACATTGCGCAAAGTACGGGCTCTTTTTATCCAAAGCCGGGAGGTGATCGACTGGCTCAACAAGATCATTAATGAGAGCATTCTCGGCTCGGCACTGATACGGGTTGTTAATTCCCAGCAACTCGAATACGCGAAGTTCCTGGAAGCAAATACCAAAGCAAAAGACTTCGGATTGGCTATTTTGAGCCTTTTTGCAGCATTGATACCCGTTATTACATTCACCGCCAATCTATCGGGGTTGACGATTCTGGTACTTGGCGGGCATTTTGTCATTGACGGTTCGATGACGCTCGGCAGTTTTGCTGCATTCAACAGCTACCTCGGTATGCTGATCTTCCCGATCATGATCATCGGGTTCATGAGCAATGTGATCGCGCAGTCGACAGCCTCGTTCCAACGGATCTCGGCAGTCTTGAATGCGCCGGATCCCGAGGAAAAAGGGAAGGCTCAGGACGTATTAAGAGGCGATATCGAGCTGAGAAATGTGTCGGTGAAGTATGGTGAAAAGCCTGCGCTCAAAGAGGTTTCCATGTCCATCCATGCAGGTTCCAAAATAGCGGTCATTGGTCCGACAGCTGCCGGGAAAACACAACTGTTATATCTGCTCACCGGGCTGATCGCCCCACAGGAAGGAACTGTTGAGTTTGACGGAAAACCGATCGACTACTACGACAGCGAATCGTTTCACCAGCAGGTGGGGTTTGTTTTTCAGGATAGCATTGTTTTCAATATGAGTATCAGGGAGAACATTGCGTTCAGCAGCACGGTGACCAATGAATCTCTCCAAAAAGCGATAGACACTGCCGAATTGACCACATTCATTGAAAGCCTGCCCGACAAGCTGGATACCATTGTTTCGGAGCGGGGATCGAGCCTTTCGGGCGGACAAAAGCAGCGTATCATGTTGGCCCGGGCACTGGCGATCAATCCCAAAGTGTTGTTGCTCGACGATTTCACTGCTAGGGTTGATACCAACACAGAAAAGAAGATCCTCGCCAATGTGGAGCAGAACTACCCCGGCATCACATTGATTTCGGTGACCCAGAAAATCGCGGCCATTGAGCATTATGACCAGATCATTGTACTGATGGAGGGAGAATTGATCGCCAACGGTACGCACAACCACCTGATGGCCACGAGTCCGGAATACGTTCAGATTTTTAATTCACAACAGAGCACCAGCAACTATGAACTACGATCTTAACAAACTTTCGGAGCCGGAGCAGAAAACTTCCACCTACAAGGCGCTCGGAAAACTATTGAAGCTGATCTCTCATGAGCAAAAAAACCTCTCGCTGGCGTTTCTCGCGATCATTCTCAATACGTCTGTCAATTTGTTCGGGCCTTTCCTGATCGGTCACGCCATTGATAAATATGTGGTTACCAAGCAATTTCATGGCTTACTGGTTTTTGGCGGGATCCTGCTGGGAATGTACCTGATCGGACTCGTCACTTCGTACCAGCAGACGATCCTGATGGGCGGGGTAGGGCAGCGGCTCCTGTTTACATTGCGCAATGCCATTTTTAACAAATTACAACAGCTACCCGTCGCGTTTTTCAATCAGAACAAGGCAGGCGACCTTATTTCAAGGGTCAATAATGATACCGATAAATTGAACCAGTTCTTTTCACAGTCACTGATGCAGTTTGTGGGCAGTATTTTCACCATGCTCGGCGCGGGGATTTTTCTCCTGGCGATCAATGTCAGGCTGGGTGCTGCAGCGCTGTTACCGGCGGTACTAATCCTGGTCTTCACAATGGTGTTGTCGCCGTGGGTGAAAAGCAGCAATGCCAAAAACCTGAAAAGTACCGGTGGGCTGAGTGCCGAAATTCAGGAGAGTCTTAGCAATTTCAAAGTCGTGATCGCATTCAACCGTAGAGATTATTTCAGAAAACGCTTTCAACTGGCTAATTTGGACAATTACCAAACCTCGATCCGGGCGGGACTGGCCAATAACATTTTTATGCCCGTCTACACGCTGTTTTCCAATATTGCCCAACTGATTGTCCTCACCTATGGTATTTATCTGATCAGCATGGGTGAGTTCACCATTGGTTTGCTGGTAAGCTACCTGGCGTATGCCGTCCATTTTTACAATCCATTGAGGCAGCTGGCTGCGTTATGGACCAACTTTCAGGTGGCTATGGCAGGCTGGGACCGCATTTCGCACATTCTTACCCTGGAAACGAACTTGACCGCCCTGCCGGAAACCGAAACGGTTGCCGGACCATTACTGGAATTCAGAAATGTGCATTTCGGATATGATACCAAGGAAATATTACATCATGTAAGCTTCAAGTTGGAACGCGGCAAAACCTACGCGTTGGTAGGTCCAACAGGCGGCGGTAAAACGACCACTGCTTCGCTGATAGCCCGCCTCTACGATCCAAAAGAGGGTACCGTTTTGCTGGACGGCAAAGATATCCGTAGTTACAGCGCCGAAGAACGCAGCCAAAAGATTGGTTTCATTTTGCAGGAGCCATTCCTGTTCAGCGGCACGATCCGCGAAAACATCCTTTATGGCAATGAGCAATTGAAGGATCATTCCAATGAAAAGCTCGAACAGGTGATCCTGAGTGCTAATATGGGCGAGATACTGGCCCTGTTTGATGACGGACTGGATACGAAAGTAACTTCTGCGGGCGATAGCATTAGTCTGGGCCAAAAACAGTTGATCGCATTCATGCGAGCCGTTTTGCGGAGCCCGGAGGTATTGATCCTCGACGAAGCGACGGCCAATATCGATACGGTTACGGAGAAATTACTAGGTAATATTTTGAAACAGCTTCCCGATTCTACCACCCAGGTTATTATCGCGCACCGGCTGAATACCATTGAGAGCGCGGACGAGATATTTTTCGTGAATTCGGGAGAGGTAAACCGGGCAGGTTCGCTGGACGATGCTATGCATATGCTACTGAAAGACAACAGGACCAGTTAACCGGCCCTGTTTGTCTTCTTTTTATTATTCCTCCGGCACTCCTACGACTTTGATGTCAGTGATAGCCCCATGTTTTGTCAGCAGGGATCTCAGTTTTTCATAGTCAACTTCCTGGACGGTACTTTGGTTATCAATCGCCATTACTGCGGCGGTGCCGACGGCCTGGCCCAGCGCCATAAACGTCCATTCAATGCGGATAGCGCCATAAGCAAGATGGCTCGACGAGGGGCAGGTAGGCGTGAGCAGGTTCGTGCATTCCGACTTTTTGGGCACCAAAGCGCGGTACGAAATCGGCAACGGCCGCCAATGTGCATCGCCTCCGAACACAGATCCCTCATTATATGCCGCTCCATCCCTCACGATGCGCCTCACGCTATGCAGGTCGGTGGGCCAGTAGGCAATGGTTACCGGGTCGGCCACGGGCGTCGGATTGTCCCGCTTTACATGATGCTCGGTGATCACGTAATCCGACACCATTCTGCGCGCATCCCGGACGTAAAACATTCTGGGAAATCCATTGTTGTCGGTGAATTCATCTTTGGCATAGCCCCAACCCGACCATTTCCTTTGCAATGTACTGTCGAGCCTACCCACTTCCGGGTCATTGGCCAGAAAATAAAACAGCCCTTTTGTAAATGTCTCGTGCTCGGCCAGTATGCGTTTCCGCGTTGCATAGTTGCCTTCGGGATAGTCGACATTCAAGCCGTACAAGTTATGCGAAAGGTCATGCCATGCTCCCAGATCGGTCTTTCCATTGGGTAACTCTGCGCCGGGGGTATATAATTTGCCTCCCGCTTTCAGGTACCGGAGATAAATCTCATAATCCGCTCTTTTGAAGTTTTTCGGTGTATAAAAAGCAATCTTGTTGCCGGTTTTTTGAGTCAGGCAAACACGGAAGCAGTAGGCCTGCAAATGGTTATCACCCGCGCCGGGTATACCCAGTTTCTCATCCTGAATGGTAGGGATAAGCCCGCTGGTACTGTCCCCCGGGATCTTGTAAGGATCTACTTTTACCAAAAACGGCGCATGCGTGTTGGTTGCCCGGATACCATTAAACGTTTCGTTGTAAGTGGCGTTAGCCTCCCTGCCCACTGTCGTGCTCACTCCTGCCGCAGCCAGTAAATCGCCCTCAATGGTAGCATCAATGAAAATTTTGGCTTCGAATGTGCTGCCGGTTTCCGTTTTGATGCGTGTGATTTTAGTATCTTTTTTTAAAACCGCATTCTTCGATTCGCTCAGCCGGGTTTTGTAAAAAAGGCTGATCTTGTATTCTGCCAGCCATGCTTTGATCACTTTTCCCGCCACGCTGGATTCCAGTCGCCAGAGGTTCGGTTTTTTCTCACCGTCCCGGAGCATTTTTTCAAAAGCTTCGTCCCGGCCGTAAGCCTTCGCGACACGCTTGTAAAATTCCAGCGCAATCCCGCTCACCGCCGGACTGTTGCGGAATTCTTTATGATTATCCACGTCGGTACCACCCAGGCCTTCCACCACATGACCGCCAATATGAGCTGTCGGTTCCAGTAGCGCCACCGATTTGCCCATCCTCGCCACCTGGATAGCCGCCGCGTACCCACCGGCCGAGCCACCGTAAATCACCACATCGAACTTGTGCTGCCCGGCTGCATTGAATGCGGTCAGCAATAAAAGAGGCAAGACCAAACTCAGCTTTTTCATAGCCCTATTTATGAACATCTTTACCTCCATTCCAAATCTGATGATCGATGCTAATGATAACTCCTTTTTCTTTTAACCGTCCTTGCAACTCACTCACATTCAGTTGCTGAACATCCTTCTTTTGCTTCGACGCCATGGCCGCCGCGATTCCGGCGCTATTACCGAGCTGCATCCAGGTACATTCCACACGGGCGGAGCAAAATGCAACGTGCGACACTGATAAACAGCCCGGTACCAGCAGATTACTACATTCGGTCGCCTTCGGTGTGATGGTGCGATAGGAGAATTCGTAAGGCTCGGTAGTTGCATGCCAGATGCGGCCTTCATTCACAAACTGCGTTTTGGAAACCGCTACCCGCTGCACATGATGGCTATCAATCCAATGTGATCCGAGACAGATAGCGTCCGGTTTTTTACGGTCTTCCAGAATGTCCCTTTGAGTCTGGATCAATGCCCCCTTCATCCGGCGGCCTTCGCGGATATATAAGTAGTAGGGAAAATTGCCATTGTCCTTGAATTCGTCCGCCGTAAAACCATATTGATTTACTTCATCGTGAAGCTTTTGCGGCACCGAAGGATCATTGGCCAGAAAATACAACAGTCCCAGCGTCCAGTTTTTGTGGTCGTCGTAAATGACCTGGCGTTTTTGGTAATCAGCATCCGGATATTCTACATTACCTCCGAAATGTCCCAGGGAAATGACCGATTTTTGCTTATTGTTGGTCTCAAACTTTCCTTTGGGATAAGTCCACGAGTACATGTCAATGATGTCCCGGAATTGGGTTTCAGGCTTATTTTTCAATAATCTGGACAAAAGAACGTACCGGTTCACATCATAATGTTCCGGTTTTGGAAAAGCAACACGATCGGCATTGGAAGACATCATGACCCTGAAATTGTAGTTCATCACCCTGTTATCGGCCTGGCCTTCGGTGAGTGTGCTTTTTTCAACAAACCCCGGTAACAACTTCCCCGAATCGTCATATGGAGAAGCGTCGATGGGCTCGTCCATAAAACGTACTCCTGCATACGACTCCCCGTATTGCGCCTTACTTTCCCGACCGTAAGTGTACGACACGCCTGCTTTTGCCATAAGGTCACCCTCATAGGTAGCATCAATAAATACATTCGCACTTACTTCCTCGCCATTTGTGAGGCTGATGGTCCTGATTTTCGCACCGTCTTTTTTTACTGTTTGGACAAAATTTTCATAGATCACTTTCACCTTCGCTTCGGTGAGCAGGTCATTAAAAGTCTTTTCTGCGACGTGCGATTCGAAATAAAATTCAGTTTTGGGTTTTCCGTAAAACTGGCTCATCCGGCTGTAAAATTCCAGCGGCAACCCCGAGATCGTTTCCTCGATCATATGTTCCGATTCCGCAGTCCCGATTCCGCTGGTATTCATGCCGCCAACGTGTCTGGTCTGTTCAATGAGCAATACTTTGGATCCTTCCCGCGCGGCTGCGACTGCGGCGATCACGCCACCTGGCGTCCCGCCGTACACGACTACGTCATAACTGCCTTGCGCAGAGGAAAATAGAAAAGTAAAAGAGAGTAATATGGTCAGTAACAGTTTCATTTTTATTTAATTAAGAATCAAAGGCTGGCTTCGTTGCCGCCAGCCTCCGACCGGTGAGTTTCGATTAAAAATGATCATTAATAACCCGCATTCTGCACAAGTGCCGGGTTGACGTCGATTTCCTGAAGAGGTATCGGGTAGAGCAAATGTTTGGCATCGGCAGTAACGCCAATCGCTTTCATCGCCTCCACATACTTGCCGGTCCGCAGCAGATCCCAGCGCCGGTGACCTTCAAAACTTAGCTCCCAGCCCCGTTCCTGCAAAACCGCATCCCGGAACTGTGCCTGAGAAAGCCCGGCCAGATCGGGTAATACAGTAGCCGCAGCCCCATTTCGGGCTCTTGCCCTCACCAGGTTGATCGCATTGTAAGCCTCGGCCGTCGGAGCACCCAACTCGTTCAATGCTTCGGCGTACATCAGGAGCACGTCGGCATAGCGGGTTACGATGAAATTGTTCCGCGCCGACGACTCTCCGCAAGCCAAAGGGTCCCAGTATTTATCCGTATGCGGGCCTGTCCTCGACGCTACTATCGTGCCGTTCGCCAGTTTTTTCTCCGTGATCACCGTTACTTCTTTGCGGTAATCGCCTTGTTGGAAGGAGCTTGCAAATGCTGGTACTACCTGGTAGGTACCGCCCGTGAGGTTGATAGGATAAGTAAAAAAGATGGCAAAGCTGACGGCCATCTGGCTTCCATAAGTGGGCAGCACGCAGCTGTACTGAATGGAAAAAATGTGTTCGGGACCATTCTCTTTTTCAGGAACAAACAGGTCATGATAATCAGGTACGAGGCTATATGCTTTTGAATCAATGACTTCCTTTGCTTTTGCGGCAGCATTCGTCCAGTCTTTGCGGGTCAGGTATACTTTGGCAAGAATGGATTTGGCCGCCCCCGAAGTAGCGCGGCCGATTTCCGTATCTGCCGTGAATTTGACGGGCAGTACCTTTTCAGCCTCCTGCAAATCCTGGATGATCTGCTGGTACACCTGCTCCTGCGCGTCGCGCGGGATTTGCACATTGACCACATCATTGCTCACAGCGGTTACCAGCGGCACATCGCCAAAGGCCCGGACGAGATTGAAGTAGGCCAGCGCGCGGATAAACTTCGCTTCACCAACGATCTGGTCGCGAAGCTTCACGTCCATTGTAATCTTGGGAACATTGCCAATGACCCGGTTTGCCCGGTCGATCAGAACGTAGCTCGCTGTATAAAACTGGTCAAACAGCCCTGTACCGCTATTGAACAGGTTTTTGTGGATCTCTGTACCACCGCCATTCTCTTCCCGCACCTGACATTCGTCCCCATTCAGGTCAGCCAGGTTGATCATTGTCATTCCGTAAACGCCTTTCAGCCGGTCATAAACCGCGTTGATCGCGGACGTTGCATCGGCGGCGGAATTGAATGAATTGGATTCTTCGAAAAAGCTGAGCGGTACTTCTTCCAGGTTATTTTCACAAGATGCCGAAACCATCAGCAGGAGCAGCATACATATGTTTAATATTTTCATTTTCAGGTCGATTTAAGGGATTGATGTCAGAATGATAGTGAAGCCCCAACTGTGAATGTTCTTGCGGCAGGGTAGGAATAGTTGTCCAGCCCATATTGCATGTTGCTGCTGAAATCCGAATTCACTTCCGGGTCGTATCCTCTGTATTTGGTAAAAGTTGCCAGGTTCTGCGCGCTCACATATACTCTTGCACGTTTGAGCCAGTTGGTTTTGACTTGAAAAGCATAGCCTAGTGATATGTTTTTCAGGCGAACGAATGATCCGTCCTCAATGTAAAAGGAATCGGTATTCGTACTTCTCCATTGCCTGATCGACGGTAAGGCGTTGGATGGTCTGTCGGCGCGCCAGGCTCCGTTGATGACCGTTTTGAGCAGGTTGTCACTCGGGTCGGACTGCTCCATGGATTTACGCGTGGCATTCAGTATCGTGTTGCCCTGTACGCCCTGGAAAAATACCGAAAAGTCAAAGCCCCGGTACGAAATGTTATTGGTAAGCCCGAAAATAAACTGTGGCATTCCTTTGCCCAATATCTGGCGATCTGATGCCTCGTTGAATACACCGTCGCCATTTACATCCTTGTAATGTATGGCCCCGGGCAGGTCACCAGCCCTCGCGAGGTTTCCGGCAGCCTTGATTTCGTCGGTACTCTGCCAGATTCCTTCAAAAACATTGCCATAAAATGAACCCACTGATTCTCCCACTCTGACGATCGAGTTGCCGAACAGAAACTGGTCTGCATTGTTCAGTTTGATCACTTTGTTTCTATTGACAGAAATATTTCCGTTGGTTTTCCATTTGAATGCGCCGTCAACATTAATGGTGTTGATCCCGAGTTCAAAACCTTTGTTTTCCAGGCTGCCAATGTTGCGGGTAACGCTTGTAAAGCCGGTTGTGGAAGGCAACTCCACGGCCAGTAAAAGGTCCGTGGTGGTTTTGATATAATAATCACCGGTAAGCTGTATACGGTTGCTGATCAGGCCCAGGTCGAAACCAATGTCAAACTGTGCGGTTTTCTCCCAGCGCAGGTCCGGATTGGCAATGCGGGAAGCCTGGCTGGCGAGTACTTCCTTGTCGCCAAATACGGTACGGGAGGTGTTATACTGCGAAAGCGAGTTATACAAACCAATGCCGTCGTTGCCGGTAATCCCGTAGCTGACCCTCAGTTTCAGATCACTGACCGACTTGATATTTTTCATGAAACTTTCGTCGGTAACGCGCCACGCAAATGCCCCGGAAGGGAAGAATCCATATTTATTATTAAGCCCAAAACGCGACGAACCATCGATCCGCCCCGTTAATGTGAACAAGTAGCGATCCAATAACCGGTAATTGACGCGCCCCAGATAAGAGTTAAGGCCCCATTTATTCAATGCACCTCTTGCTGGCAAAGGCTTATTGGCGAGACCAATGTTATTGGCACCCAAGGTATAACTCGGGAAATCCTGCGCCTCGGCATAAGTCCGTTCCTCACGGTTGCTTTGGAAAGTCACACCGGCGACAACGTCGAAAGCATGCGCATTGAATTTTTTGGAATAAGTAAGGATATTTTCATTCAAGAGGTTGAGATTATTGGAAGTGCCATTGCTACCGTAACCATTGACGGTATTTCCCAGCAGCGTTTGCGGCGTGTAGAAGATATTCCGACGGGTGTTCAGCACATCCGCACCCAGGCTGATCCTTGCGCCAAGGCCTCCGCCTATCGTGATATCACCGAACATATTTCCCAAAATGCGGTCGGTAGTCAGGAGATTCGTAGTCGTTCTGGCGACAGCGACGGGGTTAGCGACGGAATTAAATCCTGAGCCGGAGCCCACGTTGAGCAACTGGTAGTTTCCGTTAGCATCAAAAACCGGGCTCGCCGGAGACACACGGACGGCTAAACCCACCACTCCATTGGCGCCTACTTCATTCACGCTGTTGTTGTAGCTCCTGGTCATGGTGAAATTCGTGCCAATTTTCAGTCGCTTGCTTATTTTCGCGTCCAGGTTGATCCGGGAAGTATATCTTTTGAAATTCGAGGTAATCACAATACCGTCCTGATTGAAATAATTGCCGCTAACCACATACCTGATTTTATCGGTACCTCCTGAAAAAGACAGCTGATAATTCTGGATCGGGGCCGTGCGGTATATCTCTTTTTGCCAATTGGTACCCACGCCATATTCTGATGGTTTTTTGGGATATGCGCCCGCCGGGTTACCGTAGCGTTCCGCGAAGTTCAGGTTTCGGAGTTGTTCGTTTTTCGCGCCGGTGTGGTCCTCTGCTGTCGCCAGGTCAAGCATTTTGGTGATTTCCTGCACACCGTAATAGGCATCAAAATCAACACTAACCCGTCCTTCGTGGCCTCGTTTGGTGGTGACGAGTACGACGCCATTGGCACCCCTGGAACCGTAAATGGCTGTTGCAGAGGCATCTTTCAATATTTCAATGGACTCAATATCATTGGGATTGATAGAAGCGAGCGGGTTGGGGAATGACGAGGAGTTGCCCGCTCCGGTAGCAGGATCAGGACTGGTTACCGGAAATCCGTCGATCACGTACAATGGATCATTACTGGCGGAAATAGAGTTGCCGCCCCGCACACGGATCGTAATTCCTCCACCTGGTGCATTGGATGAGTTGGTCACCTGTACACCCGAAACGCGTCCCTGCAAGGCCTGGTTGAATGAACTGACAGGCTGTTCCTGTAACTCAGCAGAACCGATTGAAACGACGGAGCCGGTCAGGTCCCGTTTTTTGACCATACCGTAACCTACCACGACGACCTCATTCAGGGTTTTATCGTCGGCTTTCATGGAAACGTCGATACTGGTACGGTTTCCGACCATAATTTCCTGGCTGAGGTAACCAACGAAAGAGAAAACGAGCATGGCATTCGGATCCGAAATGCTGAGTTTGTAACTCCCATTGTTGTCGGAGGTAGTCCCATTCTGCGTGCCTTTGACCAGAATGCTCACGCCCGGCAGGCCCGCTCCGGTATCGTCGGTAACAATACCCGAAACCTGGATCTCATTGGATTGCGTGTGGTTTAATAAATTACTTTGGCCCGATTCGTTTGCGGGCGGGTCAGGTATATCGCGTTTCAGAATGATCTGTTTGCCGACGATTTCGTACCGGAGGTTGTATGGGGCCAGCAGTTTTTCGAGTACTACCGAAAGCTTTTCATTGGACAAATTCAATGTGATTTTCCGCGAGGCCTGAATCAGGTTGGGGCTGTACGAAAACCTTACGCCGGCGTTCTTTTCTATACCGGACAGCACGGTTTGGATCTTCTGGTTTACAGCCTGGACGGAAATCCTCCTGCTGAGCAACTCCTGCGCATTGACGTCAATGGCCAGGGAGATACCCGCAAAAGTGACTGCGATAAAGAGTTGAAGGACAGACCACTTCATGATTTTTACTACCCAATACAGGGCAGGGTCAATTATTTTCATAATTTTGATTGTTTTGATTGAATTCACATTTGGCAAAACGGCCCGCATCGGTCTCAAGCGATGTCATGGTAACATGAATGGGCATTCGGGGTCGGTAGTGTTAGCGCATTACCGGCTTCTCTTTTTGGTACTGTTTCTTTTCAAATCATTTTTTAAGGGTTTAGGGTTGGTTATTGACGATCGACCATTGACTTGCATCAACCGCACCCCTTCCCGCTGACAATAATCCTCGCGTCAACGATCTGGTAGGTGGCTTCGATACTTTTGCAAATAATGTCGAGCTTATTGTATAGTGATTCTTCTGTGAGATTGGCGGTAAACTGGCAATTGTTGAATAATGCGTCGTCAAATTCGATGTGCAACCCATAGGCTTCCTCCAAAGTTTTAAAAACCTCAGCTGCCGGCGCAGCCTCGAAAACGAAACGCTCATCCAATGGTTTGCGATTTTTGCCAGCGAGCGAACCCGGCTCTTCGACCAGCGATTTGACGAGCTTAATGTCTTGCCGCGACAAAACCGCTTGCTGATTGGGTAGCAGCAGAACACCATCCGACGATGGAGCATTCTTTGCATCTGTGATTGCCTTGGCTACTGCTACTGAAACGCGGCCGGTACTTACTTTGACGGTCACATTCTTATCATCCTTAAATGCTCTGACGTTGAAGCTTGTGCCTAAAACTCTGGTAACAAGCTCGTTAGCGTATACATAGAATGGTTTGTCCGGGTTTTTGGTTACCTCAAAAAACGCTTCCCCGCTCAGGTAAACTTCCCGCTTGGCGGAGGTATTGAATGTAACAGCGAAGCTGATCTTGCTATCCGGTTTCAAAAAAACGGTACTACTGTCTTCCAGCGTGATGACCATTGGCTGGTCGGTATTGTTCACCTTTTCGATCAATGCTACTTCTGCGTGTTCCAGGTTGGTTTCGTAAGAAAGTTGTGACGCAGATTGCTTGTTTAGAAACCACCAGCCCATTAAGAAAATAACGGAAGCTGCCGCTGCCCAGGCTGGCCAGGAAGCGAGGCGGCGAACTGGTGTTTTCTGTTCCAATCCGGCCTGCTCCCTGATGCGCTGAAATACCGCGTCTTCATTCGATTTGTTCGAAAAGTCAGACTCAACCTGGTTTTTGACGGCGAGAAGTAAGTTTCGCGCATTGGTAACCTCCTGAATTTTGCCCGGATGCTTTTCGCGAAAACTTTCCCAAAAAGCATTGGATGCGTCATTGGGGTTTTGTACCCACTTTCGAAAATAGGGGTCCTCAACAAATTCGCTTGTGGTGTATTTTGAATATTTCATGTTGACTTTATCGGAAATAATTGAACTATTCCCTTTAAATAGATAGAGCAGGATGAAATCAGTTTCAACCTTCTAAAACATGAAAATTTTTTGAAAAACTAATAATTTATTTCAAATGCAATGAAAATGAGATAGATAGCCATCTTTCTAAGAATGTAAAGTGCCTTCTGTACCAGGTTCCGGGCGGTTTGTTCCTTGATGCCGAGCATATCAGCAATTTCCGGATAGTCCAGATTATGATAGTACCGAAGCACGAGGGCCTCATTTTGCCGGGGAGGCAGGTTGCTCAGCCAGCTATTCAGTTGCTCTGTCCTGATGTTGGTCTCTTCGTTGATCGAGAAACTGGTTTCGGCTGAGATTTGAGTCGGCAGAAGGTCTTCGGTTACTGTTTCCCAATCTTCGCCATTCACAGTTTCCTGTTTTTGTGATTTGTGAATTTCTCTGCGGAGCGAGCGGAAAAGGTAATATTTCACCGAAATGGCCTGGTTCAATGATTGCCGGCCGCGCCAGATGTTGACAAAAAGGTCCTGGATGGCGTCATTAACAGCATCTTCATCGGGTGTAATGCGTTTACCGTAGCTGAACAAAGTTTGAAAATAACGGCGATACAAAGCCTCGAACGCGAATGTGCTTCCCGTTCTCATCGATGTCCAAAGCATCTCGTCGTCAATATTTGCTTCGTTTTGTTCCAATTTTTCAACAAAAATCAACAAATAAAAACAAGAAATCGGGAAAAATTAAAAAAGTAAAGCACGTGCTTTCTCAAAGCATCCACTTTCGCTCGGTGGTGAATGATATGGTGAGCCACATTTCGTAGTCGCCCTTGATGCGGTCGTGCAGTTGCTGGCGGATCTCATCCAGTTGTGAGACTTGCATATCCGCCAAATTTTTGGGAAGTAAAAAATCAATCTCAATGGTATAGCTGCTGCCGGTTTTGGCCACCCGTACTACTGAATCAATAAAATCGTATTGCTCTGCTATCTGTTCCGAGACTTCATGAATGTTGTCTTCAACTTCATCATCGGGCGCGAATTGGAGGAGCTCGCGTACATTTTTCCAAAAGGTAGTAGCCGGTATCCTTAAAAATACGATCGATATAATTACGACCATGGATGGATCCAGATAGGGGATCAGATGCGCCAGGGAGCCGTTTTTCAGGAAGTATCCGAGGGATAATACCGCCAACACGCCGACGCTCAGCAGTGCATCCAGCTGCCATTCCGTCGATTCGATTCTTACATATTCGGATCCCAATTGAGCCGCTTTGCTCTTGAAAAACAACCATAGCAGGAAGCACACAAAGATGGAGGCGATCAGGTAGGGCAGGGCAATGTCCAGCTCCACGATTTTTCCGCCATTGATAATGTCGATTACGGAGGTAGCCAAAGAATACAAACACAGAAAAATAATCACCGAAGATTGTAATGTGATCGCGAAAGGCTGAAATTGAGACCGGCCGAATGGCAGGTTGTCGTCGTCGGGTTTGCGGATAAAATTGTGGACCAGCAAAGAAACACCCGAAAGGCTAAGTCCTACCATTGAAAAGAGCGCGTCGAAGATAATGGATTTGGAATCACCCATAATTCCGACGACAATAGCCCATGCGGTGAGTAGCGAACCGATCGCGATCGAAATCTTAATGAGTTTTCTTTCTTCTAATCTTTTCTGCCGGGAGTTCATAGCAAGGTCTGGTGTGAAATTGGTCCGGTTTCCTGCATAACGAATCGAAGTGAAATTAATTAACAGGGACAAAATTATTCAGGGCTACATTACCAGACGGTTAAGTTTAGCCAATAGTTCCGTAATGTTGGTTCAAGTGGTTATCAGGTGTTATTTTGCGAGAGAACCTCTTTTTAGTTTGATGAAAAGTAATGCAAAGGTTGGGCTTTCATACCTGGTTTATGTACATTTTCAATACGGAAACGATCATGTACAGCCACAACGGTAGCGGACCGGGCGTGTCTACATACATGTTATATGACCCTTTTCGAAAAAAAGGACTGATCATTCTGATGAACGGGGAGCTGTACGATTACGTGAGCTGGAGAAAACTGATTTCGCTTTTCTATTCCGACATTTAAGTCATGAAAATACATATCATGGGAGCTTCCTGTGCCGGTTCTACAACATTGGGCAATGCGTTGGCTGAGCGGGCGGGGACACCGTATTTCGATACAGACGATTATTTCTGGGTGCCCTCGGAGGTGCCGTATACAGTTAAACGAAACCCGGCACTTCGGAATCAGATGCTCATTGAAGATCTGTCTCGTCAGGAAAGCTGGATACTGGGAGGCTCGCTGATCAGCTGGGGGCCGGAATGGCAAGCCATGTTTGATCTGGTGGTGTTCTTGTACGTACCGCCAGAAATCAGGCTGCAACGTTTGGTACAAAGAGAACTGGAACGGTATGGAAACACGATTTACACGGATCCCGAACGTAACCGCCTGTTTCAGGAATTTATGGAGTGGGCATCCAAATATGACGACGTGACCTTCACCGGCAGGAATATCAGGATACACGAAAGCTGGTTGAAGGAAATCCCTTGCAAAGTGATTGAGATCAGGGGCGACACGACCGTCGAAGAGCGTCTGCGACTGGTTTTAAATGCGATGGAAGGATGATGTTTTTGGCTTTGCTTTTTTCTGTGAGCGATTACAGTTCACAGGTCGAAAATTGAGTTTAACCTAAGATATATTACAACCTGGCTGGCTCGTGTTTGCCGGGTCATGATCGCTGCATCACATTTGTACAGACTTTCAAATGAAGGTTCTTACATTATTTATTAGCGATCATGAAAAATTCAATTGTTTTACTTATTGCCTTCTGGTTGTCCATCGGATATGCAACCGCTCAGGATTCGGCCCGCTATCAGCTTCGTCTCTCAGTACCCATTATTGATCTGCCGCAAAATAAGGATTTGCCGTATAGCTACCCATCGATGAACCAGGCGCTGGAATTTTCGGCTGACTTGTACGAACTGAGTTACCTGGGTATTGACAAACTGGGTAATGCCCTTTTTAAACCCAGAAAGAAGGAATATACCCGGGGCAGGAAGATATTGAATGGCGCGTTTAAGTATCTGGCGAGTCTGGGTTTTGTGAAATACGGCAGCGAACTCCCGATTCCGTTGGGCGTGTGGGCGCACGAAGAGTTTCACAGAGCGGTACTAGGTGTCAACGACATCGATTCCAAAAATGGAAACTGGTTTCCACATCGGTGGGACGGGACGGTCTACGGGGTGGGCGACCAGGACCTCAGTATTCTCAAAAGCAAAGATCCAAGTCAGTTGCTTTATTCCTATGTTGCTGGCGTACAGTCGGAAATATTGCTCAATCGGAAAATATCGGTTCAGGATTTTTACAAAAAAAGGACATTAGCCAAAAATGCATTGATACTTTACAATGCATGGTATGTATGGGATTATTTCAAATTTTCTGCCAGTTCTCAGAGCGATTCCGTAAAAGTATGGGTGTCGAAAAACGAAAATCCAGATCCCAAAGAGCGTGATTTCGCCGGTGCCGACCTTACTGCCTGGGCCTACGATATGTTTAGTCCCGAAAAGCCGTACACCGACAGGGATAAGTTTCCGAATGGGGAAGGGGTCAACCGCAGAATTGGTTATTCGGAACTGTCTGAGGAAGCTCAAAAATACCTGTTGAATCAAAAGAAATTGTCCCTGCTCAACTTCGTGAATCCGGCGATTTTCTTCATCAACCGCATTCCGCTGGGTAAGCATTCTTCATTCAATTTCTTCCTCCAATATGCACCGACGCATTTTGGTAACAATCTGGCGCTCATGCTTCCGGTACAATACCGTAACACTGATTTTCTGATTGGGCTGCATCGGTTCAGCAATTTTAAGTCGCAAGGCTACGGACTTGATCTGGGGTTATACAACCGGCAACTTTCAAAACGATTGAAAACTGACGTGGTACTACACTTTTGGGACCAGCCCACCTCTTTTTATAAGGACAAAAAGATTACGGGCGGTTCTTTCCAGATTGACGGACGATACCGGGTAGCGGGCAATGTTTCAATTTCGTTGTCTGTGGTGGGTAAAACCAAGGGCTGGGAGATGGGAAGTCCCTACCTCAAATCCAATGTTTCGTCACGTCTGGGACTTGCGTATGCTTTGAAGTAAGCTGTAAAACTCTGTATAAACACAAAAAAGGTTAAGGGACAACTCCCTTACCTTTTTTGTGTTGAATGTGATATTCAATTCAGTCAATTTGTGCCGACGATGTCTTCCAGCGCCAGGAAGATATTCAATGGATATTCGGCGATGCGGTTGCATAAGTAGAGATACCATTCCTTGCCGTACACAAAATACAGCTTCGTGGCATAACCTTCGGCTTTCAGATCCAGAAGCTGCTGAGTACGGATTCCGTAAAGGCTCTCGAATTCATACAGATCTTTGTCAGGCTGATATAGGTCAACCAGTTTTTTTGCCCTTTGCTGGATCGTGCCGTGGTGCGTTGCAATGGAACATTTGTGCTTGCGGGATAGCAGTTGATCTATAAAATTCAGGTATACGTCGTCGAGCTGCTCTCCTCTGGATAGTGAAAGCCCGTTTGGAGTTTCAAATGCGCCCTTCACGATCCTGATCCGACCATTTCGTTTGATTACTTCCTGAAAATCATCCTGCGTTCGGTGCAGGTAGGCTTGCAATGTGATGGCAATGTTGCTATGGGTTTTGGAGATTTCAAAATAACTATCCAGAATCGCATCGGTGCGTTCTGTGCCTTCTGCACTGATAATTACCTCAATTCCGGCGGCAGAAGCCTCGGTGCAAATCAGGTTTAAATGATGCAGGCATAAATCCTTTGAAATAGCAAGACCAATGTGAGACAAGTCCAGTGAAACGGTTGAATGCAGGCCTGCTGAATGTATTTTTCTGCAAATTGTGACAAACTCGTCGGTTGCGTCGCGGGCCTCATTTTCCGTCCTGGTACTTTCACCGATAAATTCCAGTGAGCATTTAAACCCGTTCTGATTTTCCTTAGCAACCTTGATCGCTGCTTCTTCCAGCGTTTCCCCGCCAATGTACCGGTCTGCCGCCCGTTTCAAGGTTTTAAATAGCACCGGATTGTCCAGTATGTATTCCTTCGCGCCTTCGTTTAACGCGGCTTTTTTCAAGGCATTTGTGCCAATGCTGAGCAAGTTTTCCAATGTGATTTTTTATAAATGGCCAATAGTACCGTATTGGTACAAAGGTGGCTTTTTGCTCCCGAAAGCGATAAGATAATCGCAGCCAGTTCGTGAACGGTTATTCAAAAATGCTGCTAGGGAAATAGTATTGCCTGTGTAATAATTCGTATATTACTCTGCATAAATTCGCGAATTAATATTACGTCCCCGAAGCGACATATGAAGTTTATTCTTTATTGTTTTTTATCTATTTCGGCGCTGTGGGTAACCTCATTAGCCGCGACCGCCCAAAACAAACCGATTCATTTCAAACGTCTTTCCGTTGAAAACGGGCTGCTGAATAACGACGTAAACTGCGTTTTTCAGGATAGAAAAGGCTTCATTTGGATCGGGACCAATGGGGGACTGAACCGGTACGACGGACATGAGTTCAAAGTGTATAAGAATAATGAAAAGGACGCAGGTAGCCTGAGCAATGACGTGGTTATGAGCCTTGCGGAGGACAAGTCGGGAAATCTCTGGATTGGAACCGCCGGTGGAGGGCTTAATATGCTGGACCGGGACAGGGGCACTTTTCAGACTTATATGCATGACGAGAAAAATGAAAAAAGCATTGCCGGTAACTTGATCCATCGCATTGTTTTTGACAAAAATGGCAAATTGTGGGTCGCAACCACTGCGGGCCTGGATGTGTTCGACACCAGCGAAAGGGTTGCGGCCACTCATTATAAGTTTAATACCAAAAATCAGAAAAGCATTAGCAGCGACAATGTATACGCCGTTTTTTGTGACCGGGAAAACAATATGTGGGTAGGTACCTCACAGGGTCTTGACCTGCTGGACCGCAAAACCGGCCTGTTCAGCAGATTGATTCCTGCCGAGGAAAAAGAAAACCACCACCCTGCAAATGATGTCCGGTGTATTTATCAGGACAGCAAAGGCAGGATGTGGATCGGCAGCTACCGGGGTGGACTCAGTTTGTACCAGAAAAATGACGGGACATTTCGCCGGTTCAAAAATGACCCCGCTAATCCTGCATCGATATCGAATAATAGTGTCACCAGCATCAACGAGAATGAGGGGGACATTTGGGCGGGAACAGAAAACGGGGGACTCAACATTCTGGATACAGAAAAGTGGACATTTGCTGTGCACGCCTACGACGAAGTTGACCCGAGCAGCATTGGAGGAAATTCGGTAGACTGCATTTACAAGGACCGTGAAAACAACTTGTGGCTGGGGATATACAGTGCCGGGACCAGCACTTATAAAAGCAGCAATGGTTTCGAGCATTATCGGCACGATGCCTCTGCGGGCAGCCTTTCGCACAATTTTGTCCTATGTTTTTTTGAAGACGAGGATAAAAAGCTTTGGATCGGTACCGATGGTGGAGGCTTGAATTTATACGATCCGGTTACTTCTAAGTTTAAGGCTTACCGACAGCAAAAATCGGGTACCGGAATTTCGGGTGATTTTGTTCTCGCCATTGTGAGCGACGATGAGCATAAGCTTTGGATAGGAACTTGGGGGGAAGGTGTGAATGTGTTTGATCCAAAAACGGGACAGTTTAAGGTCTTCAAACATCAGGCGGGCGTGGCCAATAGCTTGCAGAGCGACAACGTATACGCAATCGCCAAAACACCTGACAAAAGGATATGGCTCAGCACCTATGGAGACGGAATAGATGCCTACGACCCGGAAAAGAAGGTTTTTGAACATTATATGAACGTTCCCGGCAAGGCGGGAACCCTTTCCGATAATACTGTCAATTGTTTGTTAACCGACCGTAAAGGAAACCTATGGGTGGGTACAAGTACCGGAGAGCTAAACCGCTATGACCAGAAGACTGATCAATTCGCCGTGTACCGGTTTTCTGGCAACGGACGGCAATCCAGTGCGATCCATAGCCTCACTGAGGACCGGCAAGGGATATTGTGGCTTTGTACCATCAAAGGACTGATCCGTTTCGATCCGCGAACGGGTATTTTTAAAAAGTACACGACAGAACATGGGCTGATCAGCAATGTCACAGAAGCCATTGTCGAAGATAACCAGGGAATGCTCTGGATCGGTACGATAGCGGGACTTGCCATGCTCGATCCCAAAACTGAAAAATTTAAAAATTATTCGATAGAGTATGGGCTGCAGGGCCGGGAGTTTAAACAAAAATCGGCCTTTCGGGATCATGAAGGTAAATTATACTTCGGCGGTGTTAATGGGTTCAACAAGTTCGATCCTGCCGGAGTCCATGCCGATGCGACGACTTACCCGATTGTCATCACCAATTTCAGGGTCAATAATAAGGAAGTGATGAGGACAAAAACCGGAGCGCAGGTGACATTATTGCCCCATGATATTTCGGAGACGACGTCGATCACACTTCCTTATAATCAGTCCTTTATATCCTTCGATTACTCGGCACTGGATTTTACGTCGTCCCAAAAGAATTATGCATACTTTCTCGAAAATTTTGACAAAGACTGGAATTATCCGGGGGTAGAAAATACCGCAGTCTACACCAACCTGCCTCCCGGGGAGTATTTTTTTAAAGTCAAAGCGCAAAACCTATCAGGCGACTGGGTTGTAAGTCCTAATGCGCTGACTATCATCATTACACCGCCATTCTGGGCGACCTGGTGGTTCCGGATATTGGCAGTTCTGTCAGGGGCTTTGCTCGTTTATTTATTTTACAAACAACGAGTTAATGGCATTGTCAGCCAGAAAGCGGAACTGGAAAAACTGGTAGAAGAACGTACGATGATTGTGCAAAAACAATCGGAGGAGCTGCACGCCCAGTCGGAACATTTGCAGTCATTGAATGAAGAATTGCAGTCCCAGTCCGAAGAACTGAGGGTTCAGGCAGAGGAATTGCATGAGCAGCACGAGCAGGAACAGCTTGCCAGGGAAGAGGCCGAGAGGGCCAATCAGGCTAAGAGTATTTTCCTGGCGACCATGAGCCATGAAATCAGGACACCAATGAATGGGGTCATCGGCATGACCGCATTGCTATCAGAAACTGAATTGACGAAAGAGCAGGAGGAATATACCAGGACGATAGCCGCCTGCGGCGAAACGCTGGTGAGTGTGATCAACGACATTCTGGATTTTTCTAAAATCGAGTCTGGTAAGATTGACCTGGAAGAGCGCGAATATGAGCTCCGGCTTACCATTGAGGAAACGATGGATCTTTTCGCATTGCCTGCGTTTAGGAAAAATATCGATCTCGTTTATTTCATTGATCCCGATCTGCCCGAGTACCTGATTGGCGACAGTTTGAGATTGAAGCAGGTTTTGATCAACCTGATCAACAATGCCCTTAAATTTACAGCAGAGGGTCAGGTTTACATACATGTGTCCAAATATGCAGATGCGGCTCATGGTGAAATGGGTGTTGGCTTTGCTGTGGAGGACACCGGGATCGGGATCCGCGAGGATAATCTGTCCAATTTATTCAAAGCGTTTTCACAGGTCGATTCCTCTATCAATCGCCGGTATGGAGGCACGGGGCTTGGTTTGGTGATCTGTGAACGGCTGATCCGTTTAATGGGCGGGGAGATCAGCGTGAAAAGTGAGTACGGCAAGGGTTCCGCATTTCATTTTTATATTTCTACAAAATTCAGTGATAAAGCCTCAGAAGAGGCGGGCGGAGCCAATGCTTTATCGGGGCTTGAAGGCAAGTCGGTTTTACTGGTTGACGATAACCAGACCAATCTGGGCATCCTAAAAAAATATCTTCAGCAGTGGAAAATTGACCCGATACTGGCCTCTACGGCGAGCCAGGCCCGTGGTATTCTGGCCATTAATAAAAGCATTGGGCTGGTCATTACGGATATGCATTTGCCGAAAGAGGATGGCCTCTCCCTGGCACGGGCGATCCACAAAGAGAAGCAGCCGCGTCCGGTTATTCTGATGACTTCTGCCGGAGAAGAGGTAAAAGCGAAATCCCGTGAGCTGTTTTCGGGTATTTTGAGCAAGCCGGTAAAAAGATCACATTTGGAAAAGAGCATCTACGCCGCTTTGACCAATCAGGTGCATTATCCTTCTGAAGCAGCTGTCGATACCAAAATGCTGGATGAAAAATTCTCGAAGGAATATCCGCTCGAATTGCTGGTTGCGGAGGATAACCTGGTCAACCAGAAGTTTATAGAGTATGTTTTAAAGAAATTGGGTTATGAAATTGTCATTGCCAACCACGGGGCAGAAGTTTTGGAAAAGCTTTCACAAAAGTCTTATGATGTGATATTGATGGACGTCCAAATGCCAGAAATGGACGGCCTGGAAGCTACAAGAATAATCAGGCAGCGGTACGGACCCCTGCCTTACATAGTCGCCTTGACGGCCAATGCAATGAGCGAGGACAGAAATAACTGTCTGAATGCCGGAATGGATGATTACATGGCGAAACCGATGAAGCTGGATGTGATCAAAATCGTACTCAAAAGAGCATTTCAAAAGATCCATCACCTGGAAGTGGACGCCTGATGAAAGGAGCATTATTTGCCATTTATGGTAATATTTTTCAATAAAATGACCTTAAAATTATAAAAAACATCAAAATACAGTCATTACTAATCAAATCAAGAAGTGTTTTTAGTATTATTTTGCTTTAAAATTGTATTGTGAAAATCGATCGATTTCTACGTACTAGTTTTGGTCAAATAATAGTATAAATACTACTTATCGACTGTTTTTAACATTTTATGGACAAATCACAACAAACAGATGAAGACAAAAAACCATTCTTTCTTTTAGATATCCTCTAAACCGCAAGACAGTTTAGACCCGCAAGTGCTTCTGACAGAAGCGTGATGGCAAAATGACGCTTACAAAACCGCATGGTTTCGGACAGTACCCGCTTTTTCTATGAATTCTCTGGCCAGGAAGGATTGAAAAGGGGTTTATGAGCTTTCTAAACGGATAACGAATGTATGAACACGATCGCGGAGGGTCGCCTATGAATACTGAAAAGCGCTGATGAATCATTAACGTGTATAGTAAACCGTTCGATGCATTCGGCTGGCATTACTACGCGCATTGACAGCAGCTCACATTTTTCATTTCTCACTTAACCAATTAACTTTTTATGAACCAAATAATACAAAGCTCCATGATGGGGCATTGCAGGCTTCTTTGTGCCATGCTGGTGACGGGAGTTGCAGTTTCCCGCGCGCCGGTCAACGCAGCGATGGCCGCCAAAACAGTGGAAATCCACCTTAACCTGCGAATTGACAAAACGCTGACCGGAAAGGTTAGCGACGAAAAAAATGGTGCGTTACCAGGTGTAAGCGTCATTGTGAAGGGTACAAGCCGCGGTACCACTACAGGCAGCGACGGTAATTTCAGTCTGACGGTCGAAGACGCGGCGCAGACCTTGACATTCTCCTTCATTGGCTACACTTCCCAGGACATTGTTATTGGCAATCAGTCCTCATTCAATGTTACATTAGTTCCCAGCAGTGAGGAGCTTACCGAGGTGGTTGTGGTGGGTTATGGAACGCAATCGTCGGCGGCGGTGACAGGCGCTGTGAGTAATATTCAGGCCAGGGACCTGATCAGGACTCCGTCGATCGGAACTTCAGACGCACTGGTGGGCCGGGTGCAGGGTATCACGGCACGTAAAGCCGATGCCCGTCCCGGTGCCGCTACTTCCATTCAGATCCGAAACCTTGGAACGCCGCTGTATGTCATCGACGGTGTTCCTTCCGATGCGGCCAACTTCAATAACCTCGGGCAAAACGATATTGAAAGCATTTCGATCCTGAAAGATGCATCCGCGGCAATATACGGCCTTCGTGCTGCAAACGGGGTTGTGCTCGTGACGACTAAACGTGGTAAGGCGGGCGATGGTCCGGCCAAGATCAACCTTTCGGGTTACTATGGACTTCAAAACTTTACCAGATATCCGAAGCCCGCCAGTGCCTACCAGCATATGCGTGGCCTTGTGGAGTCGGATGTGAACCAGGGACGGGTGCCTTCTATCACGCCGGAAGAACTGGCCAAATGGAAAGCCGGGACTGAAAAAGGTTACCAGAGTTTTGACTATTACAAGATGGTGATGCGTCCCAATGTGCCTCAGTTTTCGCTGAATGCCAACGTTTCTGGTGGTACCGAAAAGATAAGTTATTTCCTGTCCGTCGGGCACCTTAATCAGGATGCTCTTATCCGCGATTACAGCTTCAAACGTACCAACATTCAGGCGAACGTTGAATCGAATATTACCAAAAGGCTGAAAGTAGGCGCGCAGATAAGTGGCCGCATCGAAGACCGTTTTCAGGTAGGTGTACCGGGTCTGGACGATTATTTCAACCCTTTCCTAAGTATTTTCACCATGTGGCCGACGGAGCGTCCTTATGCGAACGACAATCCAAAATACATTAACCAGACTCACAATGTGAATGTAAACCCTGCTACCTACAAAAAGGAAGTGACGGGGTACATTGACGAAATAGACCGCGTTGTCAAAGGCAACTTTTACGCAGAATATGATTTTGCGTTTGGACTGAAAGCGAAAGGTACCTATTCGTACCAGTTCCGGAATTTTGACTTCGACGGTTTCGAATATACCTACGATGCTTACTCTTATGACAAAACCAATGATACCTATAATGTAGTGCCCGGTGGCGGTAATCAAAATCCGTGGCGTGAACGTCGCAAACGGAATGTGGTGGACCGGTTTGCACAGTTTCAGCTGAATTATAGCAAAGTGTTAGGTGATCATGAAATATCCGCTGTGGCGGCGTACGAGCAATCCGACAATGTCAATACTTATATGGTTGTCCACACTGTGCCGCCGAATAACTATATCCCATTAATGTCATTTGCGAATCAGGATCTGCTGATCGATGAATGGAGTACCGAGGCAAGGGCAGGGTATATTGGCCGGGTCAATTATAGTTACAAACAAAAATACCTGATCGAAGGTGTGGGGCGCTATGACGGGTCATTCCTGTATGCGCCGGGCAAACGTTTCGGTTTTTTTCCTGGCGTATCGGCCGGATGGCGTATTTCGGAAGAAAATTTTTTCAAAGGAAAGCTTGAAAACGTATTCAGCAATCTGAAAATCCGTGCCTCTTATGGCCGTACGGGTAGTGACAGGCTTAGCAATGACGCATTCCTGGTGACACCGTTCAGTTATTTGCCGGGGTATAACTTTTTGCAAGGCAGCGCGATTTTCAATGGTACCTATAACATTGGTGTGAGGCCGAGAGGGTTACCGATCACTACATTGTCCTGGATCACCAATATTTCCACCAACATTGGCTTGGATTTTGGTTTACTGGAAGGAAAATTAAATGGCCAGGTTGATATTTTTGAAAGAAAAAGAGAAGGACTTCCTGCGGCACGTTATGATGTTTTGCTGCCGTCCGAGGTAGGTTACACATTGCCCAACGAGAACCTGAACAGTGACACGCACCGTGGTATCGAGGGCGTATTGACCTATAAAAGCTCAGTAGGGCAGATTGATTATACGATCAGCGCTAATGCAACACTTTCGCGTCGCCGTGACCTGGATTTCTATAAACCACGCTTTGGAAACTCTTATAACGAGTACCGCGACTCTTTTGTGGATCGTTGGGGAAACATCAACTGGGGTTATCAGGTGGTAGGACAGTTCCAATCACAGCAGGAAATAGAAAGCCACACGGTCAACAATGACGGCCAGGGTAACAGGACCCAGCTGCCGGGGGACTTCATTTATAAAGATGTAAATGGTGACGGTATCATCAACAACCTCGACGAGCGCCCGATCGGGTATGCCGAAGGAGCGAACCCATACATGAGTTTTGCATTGAATGGTAGTGTGGCGTACAAAGGCTTTTCATTGTTTTTTGATTTTGCCGGTGCGTCTCTGCAAAGCTTCCAGCGCAATTGGGAGCTGAAAATACCTTACCAAAACAATGGAACTTCACCCCATTTTATGCTGGAAGACCGCTGGCATCGCGAAGATCCGTACGATCCAAGCAGCAAATGGATTCCTGGTACTTATCCTGCGATCAGAAAAGATAATTCGAGCCATGTTAATTTCCGGAAAAGTGATTTCTGGATTACTAACGTCAGGTACATCCGTTTGCGCAACATTGAACTGGGATACAATTTTGATCAGAAAATTTTCAAAAAACTGGGACTTCGCGTGTACGTCAATGCCAGCAACCTGTTCTCGATCGATAATGTAAAAAAGTATGAGATCGATCCGGAGATTTCGTCGGGCAACGCGCTCGTTTATCCGCAGCAGCGACTGTTCAATGCAGGTTTTAACATCACTTTTTAATTCAAATCAGCTATGCCAAAATTTTCAAAATATATCCTGGTCTTAGCGATCCTGATCCTCTCGGGATGTGCGGAAGAATGGCTCGACAGAAAGCCACAGAACATCATTCTCGAAGAACAGGTCTGGAATGACTCGAAAATGATAACCGGCCTTCTTGCCAATTATTACGATCGCCTGCCTGCCCACACGTCGCTCACCACGGGCTGGGCCGAGTTTGCGGCTTATGATGAAGCCATGTGGTCCAACAATGACGATGGCAGAAACAATATCGTTTCTTATCCGTTCGATCGGTGGCGGTATTGGGACTACGGCCTGATCAGGGACATTAACCTGGCCATCGAGAACATTGGAACATATAGTACTTCGCTGTCGGAAGTGCAGAAAACACAGTTTTCGGCTGAATTCCGTTTCCTCAGGGCATTCGTTTATTTTGAACTCGTAAAACGAATGGGCGGAGTGCCGCTTGTGACCCAGCAGCTTATTTACGATTACAACGGCGATCCGTCCTATCTGCAGCTGCCGCGCAGCAAGGAAGAAGCAGTATATGATTTTATTGCATCGGAGCTGGATGCGATCAAAGAGCAGCTGGGCAATGGCGGCAGCAACACGCGGGCCAACAAGTTTACTGCTATGGCATTAAAAAGCCGTGCGATGCTGTACGCCGGATCCATTGCGAAGTACAATAGCCTTTTGCCTTCACCGATTTCCACACCGGGTGGAGAGGTAGGTATTCCTGCGTCAAGGGCTAGTGATTATTATGCCAAATCGCTCGCTGCATCTGAAGAGATTATCAATAGCGGTGCCTATCAGCTTTACAAGACCAACCCTGATCTGGGGGAGAACTTTTACGATGCCATTACCAAGAAATCGGCCAACCCGGAGGTGATCCTGGCGCAGGACTTTTTGGTCAGTAAGGATAAACGGCACGGGTTCACGTACGATAACATTGCCCGCAATGTACGTGAGGACAACCTTTCGTCCTCATCCATCACGCCGTCGCTCAATCTGGTGGAAGATTTCGAGTACCTCGACGGTACCTCGGGCGAGTTGAAAACCAGAAATGCGGGTAACACGGATTATATTTACTATGACAATGTACAGGGCGTTTTTGCTAATAAAGATGCGCGTCTATATGGTACTGTCATTTATCCCGGCACTTCATTCCGCGGCATTCCGGTGCAGATTCAAGCTGGTGTGAAAGTTTGGAACCAGGCCACAAGCAGCTTTCAGAATGTGGAATCCAATACATTGGGCTCAACTTATGAGGATGGCGGCTTACTGACCGGGTCGTCGGGCCCACAGCGCTCCCAGACTGAGGTGACTAACTCAGGTTTTTATCTGAGAAAATATGTAGACCAAACTGCCATGTCGAGCACGCGTGGTATTCGCAGCGATATGTGGTGGATCCGTTTTCGTCTTGGGGAAATATATCTGAATGCGGGCGAGGCAGCTTTTGAATTGGGTCAAACCGCCAATGCACTTAAATATGTAAACCTGGTGCGCGAACGTGCAGGATTTGGTGCGAATAGCCTTAAAACACTGACATTGGACCGGTTGAAAAATGAAAGACGCGTAGAGCTGGCGTTCGAAGATCACCGGGTTTGGGACCTGATCCGGTGGAGAACAGCCCATGAGGTATGGAATGGAAATGCTTCCAATCCTGATGCGGTTATTTATGCGCTCTATCCTTACCGGGTTGTGCGCCCCGGGCATGCCACGCACGGAAAATATGTGTTTGATAAGCTGGTAGCGCCTCGTTTCCGTGCACCACGGTTTTTTCAAATGGGCAATTACTATTCGTCCATTGAACAGATTGTCATCGATAATAATCCAAAAATCGTTCGGAACCCATTCCATTGATCCATTGATATGAAAACGAAAATATTCATGATCGCGCAGCTGCTGTGCGTACTTACATTCGCCACCGTGCTGTCGTCCTGCGAAAAGGACAGCCGGCCTGAGCCAAAGTCTGTGCTGAAAGGCCGTGTGGTTTACGACGGCCAGCCTGTTAATGTGCGTTCCAATGGCGTACAGCTTGAAATATGGCAGCGAGGCTATCAGCTGTTTACCAAAATCCCGGTTTATGTAAATCAGGACGGCACATTTTCCGCATCGCTTTTTGACGGTAACTACAAGCTGGTGCGTCTGCCCGGAAATGGTCCGTGGCTTGACAATAAAGACACCATTGAGGTAGAACTTCGTGGTACCAAAGAATTGGACGTCCCGGTTCAGCCCTACTTCGTTTTTCAGAATGATACCTACTCGAAAGGAGAGGGGAAAGTGTCGGCAACCTTTAACTTAAAGCAGCTAAACACCTCACGAAATCTGGAAAGGGTCAATCTGTACATTGGAAAGACGACGATCGTTGACCCGAACAACAATGACGGGAATGCTCAGGAAGTGGCAGCCAATATCACGGATCTGACCAAGCCCATCTCCCTCACGGTGACACTTCCGGCAGCATTGGCTGGCCGTGACTACATCTACGCCAGGATCGGTGTGAAAACATCAGGGGTGGGTGAAATGCTTTTTGGCGCACCCCAGAAGGTGATGTTGAAGTAGTCAGGCTCAGAGTAAAATGAAGCCTTCCCTGTTTTCAAAATGGGGAAGGCTTCATTTTTTTGGGTAAGTATGCTCTTTCATGGCCAGCTTCGGCCTTTTGTCGATTTCAATGCCTACGTTGCCGCTGGGTACGGCTTACACGATTTGGACGGTCATAGTGCCGCCGGTGCGCTGATCGTCGGAGTAGTATTACTTGGTGAAGAAATAACGGTAGCCCGTTCGCACGCTGCGCTGCTGATTGTGGCCGGAATCGTTCTAATGAAGCTTTCTGCAAGCCACTGATATCATTGATTAGTGACTAAAAAATCATTAAAAGACTTTTATCTATAAAACTACTTGGTTATGTGAAAGAAGGATTTTGTGCCGTTTTTAGGTCAAAAAGGCACAAAATATTGAAAAGGGGCTTCTAAACGTAAAATAAAGTAAAAATAACTTTGGATTATACCATTTTAAATATACTTTTAATTCCTTATCGTCAAATTAATATTACAAAATTAACAACAACTACCCTGCATGAAAACAAAATTTACCTCCCTATCAGTACTCGTATTAGCTTTAAGCTTTGGTCTTTCAATGTCTGCGTTTGCGCAGGGTAACATTGATAATCACAATATCACAGTTGTCATACCGACTGTGGCATTATTGGATATCGAACCGAGCGGATCAAAAGATATTACTGCAACATTTGTCGCCCCTACCGAAGCTGGTGACAAAATTACTCTGCCAGCCAATAACACCTCGTTATGGTTAAATTATTCATCTATTCAGACCGGTAGCACATTAAAGCGCGTGAGTGTTGAAGCAGATGTACTTGTGGCTGGTATCGACATTAACCTGGTAGCAGGTGCCTCCGGAACAGGCGATGGAACGCTTGGAACCCCCCAGGCAGCGCTCACCCTTACGATGGATCCTCAGATACTTGTCAATGGAATCGGGAGCGCTTACACAGTTTCCGGCCAAAATCAGGGGCATCAGCTTACTTACTCATTTGTTGCGGCTGATGATAACTATGCAAACATCCGCTCCGGAAGCCCTGTAGTGGTAGTCACATACACGCTGGAAGATTACTGATCGTCTATTATCCGGGCCTGAGCTATGTTCAGGCCCGGATGAAGCAAGTTTTGTCGAACGATTTCTTATTTGCAATGAAATTAGCAGCTGTATTAGCCCTTATACTGCTGACTCCCTGCTATATACAGGCATCAGTGGTTATCTTGAATGGATTGTCACACACACATACGTTGAGCAGCGTGGACACTCCCGTTCAGGGAGTTATCCGCGTTAAAAATGAAGGCCCGAAAGAGTCACGTATAGTAGTATACCGTCAGGATCTTGTTCCTGAGTGTGGAAAGGGATTTTCATATCCTCAGGCCGGAAGCCACGCCAGGTCGCTGGGTAATGCACTGAAAACGAATGTCGACGAGAAATTGCTGGCTTCCAATGAAGAGTACGACCTTCGTTACGTGATCGGGATGGATAAGGACAAAACATCTCCGGGGACCTACTGGGAAGTGGTGATGGTGGAGGTTGGTGAGCCCATCCGGGAGCGGCAAAAAAACGGCATTGAAGTAAGTTCAAGCGTGCGCTACGCCATACAGGTAATCGTGGATGTTGCCAGTTTTGAAAGTCCGGAGTTAACGTATGAAAATGTAACTTTTAACAAAGTACCGGATCAACAGGGCTCGCTAAACATTACGCTGAAAAATAAAGGGGTATTCGGTATCCGTGCCAGCGTGGTGTTGGAGGTTTACGATGCTTCGGGCAACAAGGTGAAGACAACTGAACCTATTAACCGAATGCTTTATCCAGGCCATTGCAGCACATTTGAAATAGCTCTGAACAATTTGCCCAGAGGCAAATACGATTGTGTCATTGTTGCGGATACGAAGCAGGATTTATTCGGTTCGAATATCTCGTTACAGATTGAGTAACCATTAAAAGTATATTGATCCGTCTCGTTTTTATATTAATTATGCTGATCAATCTTGACGGGTTTGGGCAATCTCCAATACTTGTCAGGTTATCAAATTCGCCGGGCCCAGTAACTCCCGGGGGATATTTTACCTTGTTTTTTGACGTAACGTCGCGTGATCCTCTGTTAGATTCAATTCAGGAATCGGTTACCCTTCCGGACAAGTGGAAATTACTTTCCAAACGCAGACCGGAACGGGTAACCGGCCAGAAAGAACTACGGTATTTTTTTGTGATCGGAACGCCGGAAAGTGAAAGTGCAGGGGATTTTCGGATCGATTTTACCATCAGATCGGGAAATGAGGTCGTTACTACCCCAGCAGTGATCAGCATTCAGGAAATAAGGAAGCTTGAAATTTTTATCGTCTCCCAGCCTGAATTTATCAAGGAGGGTGATACTTTGCGTGTTCAGTACCTGGTGAGGAACTCTGGAAATAAGCAAGAGAAATTTGCCGTAAAGACTAACTACGGCATTGTCGAAAATGTGACAGACAGCCTTATCCTGGCACCTAATTCCCAGGTCAATGTCACAACGTCGCAGATTATCCCTTTCACAGAAAAAAATGCCTGGGAAAGATCGGCAGACTTATCGGTAGGTTCTCCTGACATTCCAAAAGATGTTTATGGGGTTGTTTCGGTTCCTGTTTTTTCTACCAAAGTCAAGAAAATAGACCCTTATTTCCGTTTGCCGGCTGAAATCGGGGGCGGATATTTGAGTTATACATATGGGGGCAGCACGCGGATTGCCTATCAGTATTTTGCTGCTGGACGAGGATATGTTGATCAGAAAGAGAAGCATCATGTCGATTTCACAATTCGGGGCCCGAACCAGATCATTTTCCCGGCAGCAGGAGGTTACGACCAGTACTCATTGGAATATCAATACAAAAAGAACACTGTTATTTCGGCAGGAGATTACGTATTGCAACTCAACAACCTGATGGAATTCGGCCGTTTGGGCCGAGGGGTCAAATTGGAGCAGCAATTCCAAAAACTAGACTATACCGTCTTTTATCAAAAGGCCCGCTTCACCCAAAGTCAGAAACAGGCATTTGGAGGTAAGGTAACTTACAAAATGAGCCGGTTTTTCAATTTAGGGGCCAGCTATGCGACTAAGGACGTTACATTTCAAAGGCAAAATTTCTGGACTCATTTGGCGGGGATTTCCGGTCGTTTGAGAACCGCGAATATCGGCTTTGAAACAGAACTTGTTGCCGGTAACGCGAAACAGAAAACGGATTATGGTGTCTTCGCACGACTTCAATTAGCCCGAAAATGGGTGACGGTGACCAGTAACTTTATTTATGCCGGCAAGAATTTCTATGGATTTTACCACAACAGCCTGCTGATCAGCAACAATATCGGGATTAACATTACAAGAAAACTGACACTGGGTTTAGGTAGTAATTTCTCAGATGTCAATCCAAGTCTTGATGCAACTTTTTACAGTATTTCACCCAAGGAACGTAGCTATATGGCTTATGGGTCGTATCAGATTAATAAACAAAACAGGCTTCTTGTTTTTTATTCAATTCAGGAGAGGCAAGACAGGCAAGCGCCGGCTTCATTTCATTATTCCGAAAATTTCGGGAACCTGTCCTACAATCTTGATTCCGACAAATTTGCGTTGTTTTATCAGGGACAGTACGGCTATTCCCGAAATCACCTTGTCTTCGACAACACGGCTCAAAAAGAGTCTTTTTCGAACCTTGTACAGCCTAGTGTCCGGTTTTTTCCCTGGATTTGGGTTGGCGGATACCTGCAACATCAGCATACCAGTAAATTTTCATCTTCCAATATCGTTGAAAATCTGTTCTTTTACGGAGGCAATGTGAGGATCAATGTCGGACAAAAGCTGCTGGTTAATTTCATGTACCGGAATAATTATGCACCCGACGAGCTGTATGTCAGAAGAAGCTTCCTTGATGCATCACTGCTGCTCGATTTGAAAAGGCATCGGATTACAGTTGCGGGTGGTCGCTCTTATGTTCCCAATATGGAGAACACGGGTCAGAACACATTATTCTTCTCGTTAAAATATGCGCTCAAATTGAATGTGCCGCTGTCGAGAAAGCGAAACGTAGGTTCAGTCAGCGGAAAACTGACCGGCACCGGATTTTCCAAAACAGGCAATCTGATTCAGCTGGGCAGTCACAAATTCCTGACCGACAGCACGGGAGAGTTCTATTTCAAAGGCATAGCACCCGACCGCTACTATCTGAGTGTGGTTCAAAATGAATCAAAGCAAGTGGGGGTCATACCAAACATCAGAATTCCGATGTATCTTGACGTGAAGGCGGATAGTGTAAAAGTGATTGAGATTCCATTTACGAGAACAGGTAATATTATCGGGAAAGTCGATTTTGTAAAGCCCAGCCAAAACGGATTATCGTCGGTACTGAGCGAAAAACCAACAATCCTGATCAAATTGTCTAACGAAACGACTAGCTTTCTCACGGAACTGACGCCCGAAGGAAAGTTCTCATTTAAAGAAATGAAACCCGGAAACTGGAACATTTCAGCATCCATTCCCGGTAGCCAGGATCGTTTCATTATTGAAGATGCCAACCGGTCGCTCCATCTTGAAATCGATAAAACCATGGACATTATTTTCAGGGTAAGACCGAACGAAAAAAGAATCCATTTTTCCGAAAGGAACTTTGAGGTATCCGTCAAAAAATGAAGTACCTGATATACATATTACTTTTTTATCAATGGTTTGACGCACTGGGACAAGCTTCGACTACTGTGAATGTCAGCATTTCCATGCCATCGGTAGCACTGATAGACGTCCTGCCGTCGGGTTCGCCCAATGTTACATTAACGATGACGGCTCCGACCGAAGCCGGCGATTTGGTGGGTACGGGAACTTCCAATTCTTCCAACTGGCTGATTTTTACCTCGGCGGTGGCGACCGGGGCGTCCAGGAGTATTCGGGGAGATTTGGTGGGGACATTACCAGCGGGCGTATTGCTCAAACTGGTGGTTTCGCCCTATGTGGGTAGCGGACTCGGCTTTACGGGCGGCAAAAGTGCAGTTACCAGCAACACTTATCTGACCAATACTTCGACACGTTTTATAGACAATATTCAAGGTGCCTATACCGGTACCGGTTATGGGACTAGTGGATTTAAATTGACATATTCGCTGGAAATTCAGAACTATGCTAACGTGAAAAGCGGGACTTCGAACGTAACGGTACGCTATACAATGACTGACAATTGATGAAAAAATATACACTATTGTTCCTGATATTGATCGTCGGTGCTTCTGGTTTTTGTCAGACAATTGCCATTTCTACCAGTACCCCTGCGGGCGGCACCTGGTCCGTCACCAGTCTGTCTTCGAGTTTGACCAGCGCTGGAAGCAATTACACCCATGTTGAAGAAAGCAGTGCATCGCATACAATGCTGAAAGTAACGGCCTTGCTTTTATATTCTGTCAGCGCGCATCAAAACGTTACTTCCAACTGGGATTCTTCATTGCTATTATCCATTAAAAGGACGGGAAACGGAACCGGCAGCGGAACCATCGCGAACGGGACCGACTACATTCAGCTTACAACATCGCCGCAGACATTTTTTACAGGTAGCCTGGGCCTCGGTTTAAGCCGAGATAATATTCCCGTTCAGTACAAAATTACCGGCTTGTCGGTCATGTTACCTGTAAAAACTTACACAACTACTATTCAGTATACGATAACGGGGTTGTGAGGTGGTTGTTAAATCGCGCCTCTGTGAAAGCAAGTACGTAATGGTTAATGAAATTTGTTGTCAAGGTTCAGTAACCCTTGGCTTTTAAGTTATTATCAATTGATAAAAAGGCTTCTTTGATCTGAGTATGACAAGCGCATAAATTTGGAATCAACATGATAAGCTTAGCGCAATCGCCATCTGGATTACAGACTTCGGTATTGTATCTTGAAATTTCAGACGGAAATTCTCTCTCAAATTCTACAAACCACTTGTGAAATAAAGAATTTCGGTCAGGTAAATCAAAAAAGCTTTTCGGATGACGTTGCAGATTCCAGGTCACCGGAAAACTGCATGGCGTAGTACCAACCCGGCGAAAGCTGATCCTCCGGAATAGGATATAATGTTAATTTGAAAGCTTCCCGTACCCGGGTCAGGGAAGCAGGTGTTTCAATTCGTCTTGGATAAATGGAATACAGAAAATGCGTTCCTGCCATTCGATAACCAATAACCGGACAACCGGGAACCAACCTGAAAATTGAAATGAAAATCAAAAATCTGCTGCTAGCAGCGCTCGTTTTCTCCGCCGGCAACAACTTGCTTCTTGCCCAGAAAGGAAAACAACTTTTTCCTGAGATGCCTGGAATGGTGTCATATACGTATCGTTCGAGTTTGTCCAAAAATACTGCCGTTACATTGGACACATTGAAAGGTTTGGGGATCAAAGACATGGAATTTTCGAGTTTGTTTGGAAAAACTGCCGCCGAACTCAGGAAGCTGCTTGACGAGCGCGGGATGAAATGTTCCTCGTTTGGTGTGAGCTATGAGCAGGCATTGAACAAAACGAAGGAGGTAGGAGAGAACGCCAAAACATTGGGCGCGAAGTTTGTCCGGGTAGCCTGGGTGCCTCATAAAGGCGCATTCACAGTCCAAAAGGCTGATAGTACCATTGCAGATTTCAATGCGATTGGCAAGAAATTGAAGGATGAGTTTGGTCTGACATTCTGCTATCACAACCACGGCTACGAGTTCGAAAAGCATGAGGACGGTACATTGATGGACTACATTATCAAGAAAACAGACCCTAATTATGTGAGCTTCGAGCTGGACATTCTCTGGGCGTTTTTCCCAGGCGGCGATCCTGCTGGCTTGCTCACGAAGTACCCGACGCGTTTCAAACTGATGCACATGAAAGACCTGCGCAAAGGTGTGGAAGGAAATCTGTCGGGCGGTACACCGGTGACGAATGACGTTGCATTGGGTACCGGCCAGTTGGACATTCCCGCGATACTGAAAGCTGCTAAAAAATCAGGCATTGAGCATTACTATATCGAAGACGAGAGCCCAAGCTACGCCACACAGGTTCCACAAACGATGGCTTATTTGAAAAGTCTGAAAAAATAGTTTTGAACGTATCATTGGTCAGACGGTATTTATAATATCGTCTGACCATTTTTTTTGCCTGCCGGTACAATCCCCTCTGATAGATTCCTATCCTCAGAAAAAATTGACTCATTTGAAAGCAATTACCTGCGAATGAATGTCAAAATAATTCAAATAGACTATGCGACAGCGGATGATTTCCTGTCTTGTAGCGGTTGCCATTTACACCTGGCTCTCTTAAGTTTGCAGTGGATCCGGTAACCACGATTTCTTCTCAACTCTTCTCATAGTTTTCTAATTGACTCATTAGTAATTAATTAAAAAGCGAAATGGGTATTTCATTTCATGGCGAAGCTTTGCATCTACTTCTGATTCTCCTCCAACAATATTTTTATAATGACATTAAAAAAACATCACACACGAAAATCCTTAATAGTAGCAGTGGGACTGATTTTCTCGTTCTACAACACCTTGTATGCACAGCAAAAATTTGAATCCAATCAGTATATCAACCGAAGTCTGGTCACAGCTTCGCCTGTTGCATCCGGATTTGGTGTTTTTGGCGATGTTCCTGTCAGCCATTTTACGGGTACTCCCGACATTAATATTCCACTCTATCAAGTAGCATACAAAGAGCTTTATATTGATCTAAGCCTGCGCTACCATCAGGCCATTGGCACGAAACCGGATGCATTTCCCGGAATTACAGGCAATGGCTGGATGTTGAATACGGGCGGTGTCATCATTCGGGTGTCGAGAGGAACGATTCCTTATAATTTTCCGAATAATGTTCCGGTCCCGGTTAATTTCAATCCTACGAAAGATCCAAACTGGTCGTCGGCGGCAACTATGCAAACCCATCTGAAGAATCAAACTGTTTTCGTAAATGCCGAAGGCCGCTATGATGAGTACCAATATAATTTTGGCGGGCGAACTGGTAAATTTTATATAGACCATACCGATGTGTTTCGCATAAAGAGCGAGCAAGGGGAAGATATTTTGGTGCAAAAGGATCCTGCTCTTAGTTATAAGGAATTCACAATGCCGGCGGAGCCGCAGCTCCCGCTTTCATGCCTGGCAACAGGAGTAGCCTATACGGACATCATCAAGCAACGCAATTTTGTGTATAAATTCACGCTCACCGACAGTCAGGGAGTCAAATACACATTTGGAGGAACCGATCAGTCCATTGAATTTACGCGTCCAGGCATGGTTTATAACGGGTTCGATTTGAAGGACGAAAACACCCTCCCTACCAGTTGGTATTTAACCTCCATCGAATCTCCGAACGGATACAAGATTGACTTAAATTACAAAAGGGATAAATTTTACATTACCAGCGAAGCTTATGTCAGCGATAAGATTATCTTGCCCGGGAAGTTTGCCGATAATGACAATTCACCAAAAGGAAGGATCATCAAAAGCACGCTTTATCATCCCTGTTATCTGGACGAAATTATAACGCCCATTAGCAAAGTCAAATTTGACTGGAGTATTGCCAATCAGCAATTGGGATATACTTTCAATGTGGTTAATCCGCCTCTTCCCAATTGTGGCGCTGTGCCCGGAGATTTGCATAGTCAGTTCCATTTCACCAAATACCCGGAGATCAGGGATGCACCGATAACCGGTCGGTTTCCAAACAAGCTGGACAATTTTGTGGTTTCCAACTCGGTTGGGGTTCGCAAGATGAAAGTGGAATTTACTTATACGAATTTGGCCACTACCCGCTTAAAACTGCTTTCTGTTAGATTAAAAGGCGAGTCAGATACGCCACAGAATATTCCTACCTACAGCTTTGAATACAATCCACTGGCCTTACCGGAATATCTGTCCTACAAGAACGACGATTATGGCTTTTACAACAACAAAAACCCATACATCACTTCTTCTGATCCGATATACTATTACAACATGTTCACCAATGCGGCTACGCGACAGCTTTATCTGGATTCCCGTAAACCCGATATCGACTTCACGAAAGCAGAAGTACTTCAAAAAGTGACCTACCCGACAGGCGGGTATACGGAATATGAATTTGAAAACCATGAATACGGCCGTACTGCAAAATACTGGCCGGCATCGGTTCAGGAGAATGCAAACGGAGCCGTATATACAGGAGGGTTAAGGATCAAGCGGATCAGTCACTATGATTATCTCAATCACAAAGCCACGGAGAAAAAATACTTTTACAAGCTCAATTATGCAGCGGCTGGTGCGACTTCGAGCGGTGTTTTAAATTACGAACCCATGCATTTCGCTTACTTCAATGGCGCAGTACAAGCGCCTGCGAAATACGCAGGGACACCCGGGGCACCCAATTTCGAGGGCAACATGACCTACACCCAATATAGTACTGATCCTCTGAATGCCAGCGGCTATAGAAGCAACCATATCAACTACTCGGAAGTGGCGGAGGTAGACCTGGATGGCAGTTATAGTGTTTACAAGTATAAGAACTATGACAATGGATACCACGACAAACCAGCCGAAAACATGGTCTCTGATAATGTCAATGTGGGCGAATTCTGGAAAGAAGATGAGATGAACAGTATGGAACTGGAACGCGGACAGATATTATCGGAGCAATCCTATAATAGTGCTAATTCCCTGAAACAAGATGCGGTCTACGCTTATAACGATGATATCAACAGGTTCAATTCCCATGTGCGCCGGATCAAAATGGTGCCCAACCCGATTTTTACGATGAATTATCCGTCGCTCCGCTATACTGCTTCCTTAGTTTACACGTATTATCCGTTCCTAAAGACCAAAACCACAACCCATTATGAAACGGGCGGTAATGTAGTCAATGCGGCCACGGCCACCTATCACGCGACAAACAGGTTGATAGCTTCCGAGACTTCAGTAGACAGCAAGGGGCAGACTGTGGTAATTTCCTATAAATACCCACATGATTATGCGGCAGATCCGGTAAGTATTGCCATGTCCAGCAAGCATATGATAGCGCCCGTTTTTGAAACTAAAACTACGGTCGCAGGCACCCAGGAAAGCCTGGTGCAGACACCCTACTATTCACCATCAGCAAATATTTATGTTCCACAAGAAGTGAAAGTTCAAAACGGTCCTGGCGCTTTGGAGACCAGGTTACAATTTACCAAATACGATTCACGAGGGACGTTGCTCGAACAGCAAAAGCCTGGTGACGTGAAAGAAAACTTTTTATGGTCGAGATCCCACTATTTAATGGCAAAGGTTGTTGGGAGTGACCATAACACAATTAGTGCCGCAATTGACCAGAGCGCATTGGGTAATGGGGAAATTAATGAGTTAATGATCCCGAGTTTCTTAGATGCAATGCGGAACGATATCGCATTGACTCACAAGATGGCTCAGATTACGACTTATACTTACACCGGCACTTGGTTATTTGGTCCTAATGCAGTGACCGATCCCAACAGAAAGTCACTCCATTACTTATATGATTCCTTTGGCCGGTTAAAAAGTGTAAATAATGGAAATGGTATGGCTTGGAGTACTCTAAGGGCTTCATACTGTTATAATTATGCAGGCCAACCGGTGGATTGTTCAACGATGGCCTCAATCGGGAGCATTGCCGCACCTCCCCTGACACTTTTGGGCGAAGGGGCGCTTCCTGTTACTTTGATCAGTTTTGAGGCCGTTAAGCAGGAAAATATCGTAAAACTGAACTGGTCGACAAGTTTTGAAACCAATAGTGACCGGTTCGAAATTGAGCGGAGTATCGATGGTAAACAATGGCTTAAACTTGGAATCGTTTCATCTCAAGGTGAAAGCAATGCGGAACACGAGTATTCCTTTACGGATAATGGCCCAATTAAGGGCGGCCCTTCCAAAGGCGAAAACCTGTACAGGTTGAAAATGGTAGATGTTGATTCCACCTTTACGTATAGCCGTATCCGAAGCGGAGTTTTCGGTCAGGAAGGCGACGTTGCACTGTACCCGAATCCCGTAACCATTGGGGATGAGCTTACTTTGCTTACCGATGATATGAGCAGGATCGCCAGTGTCAAAATCTATGACAGTTTGGGGAAATTGACACACCAGGCTCCGGCTTCCAAACAGATCAATACCCGAAAGCTGCAAGCCGGGCTATATATGGTCCTGATTACGTACATGGATGGAAGTATCAGCTCCCACAGGGTAGTAAAGCAATAAACTTCGGCTCTCGGCAGTCGGCTTTCGACCTGATTTGACAGCCGATAGCTGACCGCCGATAGCCAAAAACACACATTATTAATATCGAAAAACTAATGAACCATTTTCATAAAAGCATAATCATGCTGCTGGGATTTCTGGCGCCATTCATAGTGCGGTCTCAGCAAACTAACAGCCAGAACTACATTATTTCGAAAATCTACAAGCAAGCTGGTGCTAACGAAAACGATGTTAGCCAGGTCGTTACCCAGGTCCGGTATATTGACGGTCTGGGACGTCCTTTGCAAAACGTAGGCGTTAAGCAAAGCCCGACTGGTAATGACCTTGTCCAACCCGTCGAATATGACAACATCGGAAGAAAAGCAAAAGATTACCTGCCTTATGTTGCAGCAGGGAATGGAGCGTATCATGCAAACGCGCCAACGGCTGTGGGTAACTGGTACACGACTAACAGTGCCGGACTTCAAAAATTTGCGGCCACCGATCTGGACAGGCCATTCACCGAAACGTACTTTGAACAATCGCTAAACAGACCCACCGGAGGACGTGCACCAGGTAACAGGAGCGCCAGTTCATCCACACAGTATTCAGCCAACACGGCAAACGAAGTAAAACGATATGATTACAATGTGGGTGCCAACACCATTGCGCAAAATGGGACTTATGGTGCGGGTACCCTTACAAAGGTCCAGGATACCGACGAGCAAGGTGTTGTTACGAGCCAATACTTGGATAAAGCGGGGCAAATGGTTTGCAAGCACGATCCCGCAACCGGTTATACATATTATGTGTTCGACAACCTGGGATTGCTGAGAGGTGTTTTGCAGCCTAAGTTTCAGGATGATGCCAATTTTGGACATTATGCATTTTTGTATGATTACGATTCCCGTAACCGGATCGTCAGGAAGCAAACCCCGGGAGCCGGAGCAGTTGAAATCGTGTATGATAAGTTTGACCGGCCTGCTTTGTCCCGTGATGCCAACCAGCTGGCCAGAAATATGTGGGGTTTTACAAAATATGATTCACTTAACAGGCCCATTGCAACCGGTGAAATAGCATCAACAGATACTAGGGTACAATGGGTAACAACAGTCAATGCAATTGCAAATCATCATGAAACGAGAAATAATGCGGTAACGGCAGGCTATTCATTAAACCAGACAGCCCCAACAGGAGCTAATGAAGTTAACTTGTTGACCATTACTTTTTATGATGACTATGCATTTTCAAAACCTGCCGGATGGGCTTTTGCTGCGACCTACTACCCGGGTTTTAATGGAAAGGTGAAAGGCCAGCGAACCGGTGGGAGGGTAAGAATGCTGCCTGGTAACGGAGCGGTCGGTGGCTGGCTTTCAACTGTAACTTACTATGATGCAGAATACCGTCCCATTCAATTTTTGCGCCAATTGCACGACCTGGGTGCGACCGCGTATGAGCGTGTTTCCATCAAATACAAATTTGACCTGGCAACCGTTGTAGAAGAGCAAAAAACGGAGCAGGTCCTTTCCGTGGCCGTCACCCATACACACCTGGCCACATATAGTTATGATCATGCGGACCGGATGTTAAGTGTAAAAGAGAAAATTATAACAGGAACAAAAACCAAAGAGGTGTATACGGTTGCCCACAGGTACAATGACCTGGGCCAACTGCAAAGTAAATGGCTGCACTCCTACAATACCGGTACGAAGTACCGTCGCCGGATCGATTATACCAACAATATCCGTGGCTGGCAGACAGATGCCAAAACAGTTTACAAACCTGCGGGAGTCGAAGTTCGATTTTATGCAACCCATGTCAGTTACCGGAACAGTGCTAATTATAGCAACGGCAGCGTCGATTCCCTGGCATGGCGTGGTAAAGACGAGATTGCGTTTTCAGCAGGTTTAAAATTCACCTATGACGGAGCAAGCCGCCTGGCCGGCTCAACCGGGATATTTGGCAATACGAATATAGAAAGCGGTATCACCTATGATAAAAATGGAAACATTACCACGCTGGCCCGCAGTGGTGTTGCGGTTGATAATCTGACTTATACTTACCTCGGCAATCGGCTCTCGGCCGTCGGCGATGCATCCGGAAATAATACGGGTGTGAAGAGTGGTAACAGCAATTATTTGTATGATGCCGATGGTAATATGCTTACGGATGGTAACAGGGGAGCAACTTTAACTTATAACTACCTTAACTTACCTAAAACCGTTACGGTTGGTGCCAATCCTGCATTTACTTACGACTATGATGCATCAGGGGCCAAGCATAAATATGTGAACACAACCGATGCATTTACAGCCAAGTACGCCGGCATTGTTGAATATGACGGCACGAATGTGTTTAAAAGAGGGGCTACCTCAGAAGGACAAGTGATACTGACCCCGGATTCACTAACCTTCAACTATTATATTAAAGACTACTTGGGCAATGTAAGGATTGTTTTTAATGAGAAAGGGGAGATTTTACAGAATACAGAGTATTATCCCTTTGGGTTAGCTATTCCGAAGGACACTCCGACACAGACTCCGGCTGCCAGAAATTTGGTAAACCGTTACCTTTATAATGAAAAGGAGTTACAAGTCGGCAGTGGGTATCTCGATTATGGGGCGCGGATGTATATGCCGGAGCTTGGGCGGTGGAACGCTGTTGATCCGCTAAGCGAAGTTTCAAGTCGGTGGAGCCCCTATGCATACGGGAATAACAACCCGTTCAGATTTATTGATCCTGACGGAATGCTCTCAGTACACGTGAATGAAGAAGGAACCGTTCTTGGAAACTACAACGATGGAGACCAAGGTGTTTACCTTCATGAAGGAGCAAAATCATCAAGAGATTATAAAAAAGACTATGATAAAAAGACCAATACTTCTGCTAACGGTGAAAAATTGGGTGAACTAGGAAGCGGAATCAATGTAGACAAAATCTACTCGAACATCTTAGAAGAAAATTCTTCTGAGGCAGAAGGAATGGGTTTGGTAGAATATTATAACAAGGTAAAAAATGGTGCAGAATGGGATTACAAAAATCGGGCGAACACAATTTTTGGTTTGGTAAATCGCTTAGGAGATAACACTAAATTTGTGTTTGAGGGGAACAAAATGGAGGCACAAGATATAGGTAATCATCATTATGGAGTCCTAGGCAGGGCGGCAGGATTTAACGAAAGGCTTTTATTAGAGCAGGCAGGCGTAGCGCAGATCAGAGGGGGGACCTCAATGGCTGAATGGCAAAACTATAAATGGATCACTGTGCCAGGTTCGGCGGTCAGCATGCCATCCTTAGTGCCGCTACCTCCCTACGGCGATGATCCAAGAGATCAGCGATTTATTAAAAATGGATTTAATTATTTTAACCGGCATAATCGTGAAAGGTAAAAAATTGTTTGTAGTCGTGCTTGTATCATGTTTTCTCTTGATCTTCTCAGTAGTCTTCTTATTAAACTATCCATGGCTCGCTGGTGACAATAGGCCCCTCGCTAAAATTTATTTTAACGAAACCGCTCTTGATATTACATTCATTCAATCACCTATATCACGAGATTTTGTTCAGATTATTTATACTGACAAAAAAGGAAATCAGAAAATAGTTAAAAACATTGAGGACAAAAATCGCCTTGACGGATATCTCATCCTAAATGACTCAACAATCAGGCTAATTTTAAATAGAGGTCGCCGAATTAACAAGGCAGACACGGTTGACGTATCGCTTCAATTATATGAAAAATAATAATGCCATTGATATTGGCAATTTATCATCGATCAAAGAATTTTAACCACAAAACGAATCAGAATCTTAGTGAAAAAAGAAAAATGTATCTTTGGTCAGATTAAAAGTTCTTTGGCTTATTTGTTGAAAACCAGTCGTCCGCGTGAGCTAAAAGTGGTGCGATGGTGGTAGTCGGTCGATCCAATGTCAGATAAATGGGGTGAGGTTTCTCCTTATTCATTTACTTTGACATATTCAAATTTGTCATGGGTTAAGACAAACCCAAAATAAATATGAAAGTAATTTGCAAATTCAATGCCCCTTCTAACGTTCCTGACAATATCCCCAATGATTTCGATTTCGGGCTTTGCACCGGAAAAGAATATACTGTAATGGGGATGCTGACTTTTAAAGGATCAAATAATCTACATTTCTTGGTGGATGAGAATGGCCGACTCAGTTGGTTTCCGTTCCAAATATTTACTATTTCCAACAATGAAGTGCCTGAAAACTGGTTTATCAATATTAATGTCGATGATATACATGTTGACTATCTGAATCTTCTATGCTTTGATGAGCTCTGCAACAAAAAGGACTTCTTCAATCAACTATTGGAACGAGACGAAGAGGCTATATTTTAGGCGAAAAATTGAGATAGAAAATGTCTGATTAATCGACAGGGAAAGTTCGATTTGGGTTTAACCCGTCCCAGGAGATCCCCACCCAAAAAAATAAAAATCGCCACACACGTTACTTCCAAAACAAAACCCCGTCATAAGGTAAACTTTTGACTCATGAAAAAATCCCGTCCTTCCTTCGATTTTAATACACAATCTCCGCTGTTCGATGCTTTTGAGCGTAAAGCTGTTTCGTTGGACCTACGCGAAGGCGCCCCCGTTTTCTACCCTGATCAGATGCAGGATAGTCTGTATTTTGTAAAAAAAGGGGTTATGAGAAGCTACATTCGTCATAATGATATCGAAGTAACCAGATGGTTCTATTCGGCTGGTGATCTTGCTTACTCCGCGCTGAGCGTATTCCATGGCCTTCCTTCTGATATTTGCCTGGTGGCAGCATGTCCCTCGATCGTTATGCAAATCTATAAAGAAGATTACTGCAAATTATGCGATGGATTTCCTGAATTTAGGCAGACTATCAACGACTTACAAGGCAGCTTTTTATACAGATACGCTCATTATAACGATTCGGCCAGAACGCTTTTGCGTATAGAAAGGTACCGGAAGTTTCTGGATGAATTTCCGCTTGTAGGAGGACAAGTGCAAATAAGGCACCAGGCTAGTTTTCTTGGCATGACACCTGACACGCTTTCTAAAATCAGAAAGCAATTTCAAAACAAAGCTTCCCAGAGAATGACCTTAACATAAACAAGGGAGATAATGATTTTCCAGGTTCCGGACCGAAACCTGCTAGGATAGCCCGTATTAAAAGTCCAAATTTGCCCTCATACAGCCATTTGATGAGGTCGCAAGCATGGAGTTTTTTATTGGTATTGACATTGGGAGCATCATTTTTCCTTGCGCCGGGATGTCATGCGCAAAAATTACTGGATAAGAACGTTTCCGTGTCTGCTAAAAACCAATCCGTTTCTGCAATACTGAAATTGATTGAAAAGCAGGGTGGCTTTGCATTCGGTTACAACAGCGACATTATTTCCAGCGACAGCCTTGTTGCCAGTTTTGTGAAATCCGGCTCCGTTACCCAGGTTTTGGATGCATTGCTGACGGGGAGGTTTCATTATAAGGAAAAAGGAGATTATGTCATTATTCAAAGAGCGCAGAAAGAGAAGTATTACCAGATTTATGGTCGGGTATTGGATGGGGAAACGGGCAAGGAGGTGGATTATGCCAGCGTGTATTCCATGGAACAGCTGGTTTCCGCGTTGACGGACGATGGAGGTGTTTTTAAGCTTCGCCTGCGCGGCGCAGTTAGCCTTTGCAGGTAATGTCAGTCTTAGGAATATGAGCGGTTTACAGCTGGGCGGTGGAACACCGAGGCGACGTTTCAGAAAATTTACCTCGGTGCATGGAAAACCCGACCGATTCTTTATCGTTTTCAAGCCGGATTGGATCTTCAACTCAGTAAACGATTTACATTGAATGCAGGCCCGTCATTTTCCTTGTTTTCTTCCAAACAAAAAGAATATAAAACGGATTATCAGTCTTTTTCTGACAAAGGATTTTTTCGTTTTAATGTAAATAAGAACACAAATGCCTGGGTCGGCTATCACTTTGGCCTGAGTTGGAACTACAAAAGTTTTTCGCTGAGATAGGGGAGTAATGAGCCCTACCTGAATTTCTCCGTTTCTTTTCTTCTGTTCTGGAAGGGATTTAAGTTGTAACAAAGCATTTATTTCCGAAACCGGTACAGATACGGGGCCTTGTTGGCTGCGCCGGTGAACTTCTTTTCGAGACGTTCCAGCACATTCAGGTCCAGGATCATCTTTTGGAAATTATTACGTGCGAATGGTTTGTCAAAAATAGTTTCATAGAGTTCCTGGACTTCGCGCATGGTGAATGTCTCGGGAAGGAGGTTGAATGCGATCAGTTTTTCGTCCAGATTCTGACGAAGCGTTTCCAGGGCCTTGGCCACGATAGCGTTATGGTCGATAATCATTTCCGGCAGGTCATTGATATTGTACCATTCGATCGACTCATCCAGATCTGTTTTTTGAGGGACTACTTTGTTAATGTCCACCAGTGCATAATAACCGATCGAAACAAACCGTCTTGTAAACCAGTCATACTCTCTTCTATGATGTCCTTCGGAGGTCAATTTATCGGAATTAAGGTCAATAAGCCGATTGATAAATTCAAGGCTGTTTCTGGTCGCATTACCAAACGTGAAAAATTGTTCCAGGTATATTTCACTGATCCCGGTCCGCTGCTGAAGAATCCGGTGAGCAGCTATGTCAATGTCCTCTTCCTGATAAATAAAACCACCCGGCAACGCACAGAAATCCCCTTTGAAAACGAGCTTGGGTACCAGTACTTTAAGCTGTTTGTCATGATATCCGAAAATAACACAGTCAATGGAAAGCTGCTGAATGTAATTCTCTTCACTGGGACTACGCATAAAGAAGGGTTCTAGGGATGATGGTAATATACTTTCTCATGATACTGACAAAACTACAAAGGCGTCCGGTGGATTGTTAATACTCCCCTGAACCCCTCAAAACCGCTATCAGAGTAACTAGTACTATACAAATGTATAATAGAAAAATATTTATTGTCTAATTTTTAGACAATAAATAAAATAAGTATAGCTTTGTCCGACTGAATTAAACGTACTTATTCCGATGAAAGTAAAATCTTTGCTCATCAGTGTGCTGTCTTTGGGTTTGTGGCTGGTGTTCCATTCCTCTGAGGCTCAAACTCCTGCATTCAATGTGCTGGTATTTAGTAAAACGGCTGCTTTCAGGCACGCCTCGATCAAAGCAGGTAATGAAGCATTGCTCAAATTGTCAAAGGAGAAAGGCTTTGGTGTCAGTTTTACCGAAGACGCTGCGCAGTTCACTGAAAAGAACCTGAAAAAATTCAACACCGTCATTTTTCTGAATACGACGGGCGATATCCTTAATAATGAGCAGCAGACGGCTTTCGAGCGTTACATCCAGGCGGGTGGGGGATATGTAGGGATACACGCGGCTACGGATACGGAATACGACTGGCCGTGGTATGGAAAACTGGCCGGTGCGTATTTTCTCGACCATCCGATGACGCCTAGCAATGTGCAGAAAGGCAAGTTCATCGTTACTGAGAAAAACCATTGGGCTACAAAGGGAATGCCGGACGAATTTGAACGGACGGATGAGTTTTATAGCTTTAAAGACATTTCTCCCAAAATAAAGGTTGTCCTGAAAATTGATGAAAAGAGCTACATAGGCGGAAAAAACCCCGATTTTCATCCGATGGGCTGGTACCAGGAGTTCGAAGGTGGCCGCTCGTTTTATACAGCCATGGGCCATACCGACGAGACGTTCTCGGAACCGCTTTTCCTGAACCATCTGTTTGCGGGAATTAAATACACAGCAGGGGGTGATGCTCCGAAACCAGTTGATTTTACCAAAGCGAGACCGGAAGAAAATCGTTTTACAAAAGTCGTTTTAGAGGAAAAACTGGACGAGCCAATGGAACTGAGCGTTTTGAATGACGGCCGCATCCTTTTTATTCAGCGAAAAGGGCAGGTCAGGCTTTATAATACCAAAACAAAAGAACTGAAAACCATTGCTACCATTCCAGTAAGCACAAAGTACAAAAATAAAGAAGGAAAAGAATCGACTGGTGAGGATGGACTTTTGGGATTAAATAAAGATCCTAATTTCGCCCAAAATCACTGGATCTATCTTTACTATTCAATCCCTGAGGAGCCGAAAAATGTATTGGCTAGGTTTGAATTGAAGGGTGACGAACTCGATCTTCAATCCAAAAAGACAATTCTTGAAATACCAACCCAGCGTGAGGAATGCTGTCACACGGGCGGCTCCATCGCCTGGGACAAAGCGGGAAACCTGTATTTGTCAACCGGTGATAATACCAATCCGCATGGTTCCAACGGTTATAGCCCAAGCGATGAGCAGGAAGGCAGAATGGCCTGGGACGCACAAAAATCATCGGCTAACACCAATGACCTGCGCGGTAAGATCATCCGCATCACACCACAAGCTGATGGGTCGTACACGATTCCTGATGGAAACTTGTTTCCGAAAGGCACTCCATTGACCCGTCCGGAAATTTACACAATGGGCCATCGCAACCCGTTCCGCATTTCGGTTGACCAAAAAACGAGCTACGTATATTGGGGAGAGGTGGGTCCTGATGCAGCCAAACCGGATTCGAGCAGAGGGCCTGCAGGTCACGATGAAGTAGGGCAGGCGCGTAAGGCCGGGAACTTCGGCTGGCCGCATTTTGTAGGCGACAATAAGGCTTACAATAAGTACGATTTTGCCAATAAAAAATCACTGGAAAAGTGGGACGCGAATGCGCCCAGCAATACTTCTCCAAATAACACGGGGTTAAAAGTGCTTCCAGCGGCTCAGAAAGCCTTTATCTGGTATCCTTATGGGGCTTCACCAGAATTTCCGCTAACAGGTACCGGCGGCAGAAATGCAATGGCAGGGCCTGTTTTCTATACTGATGCATTTAAGAATGCGCCGCATGCTTTTCCAAATTACTACAATGGCAAAATCCTTACCTATGACTGGATGCGCGGCTGGATTATGTCGGTCACGATGGATCATGAGGGTAATTACGTTTCAATGGAGCGGTTTATGCCGAGCTACAAATTCTCTAATCCAATGGATATGGAATTTGCTGAAAATGGTGATCTGTACATGCTTGAATATGGTACTGGCTGGTTTTCGGCCAACGATGACGCCCGGCTGATCCGCATTGAATATAATGGGGGAAACCGCAAGCCACAGTTACAAATGGTCGCCAATAAAATGGGTGGGGCCGCACCAATGGCTCTCAGACTGAGTGCGAAAGGGACTGCTGACGCCGATAATGATGCGCTCAGCTATGCCTGGAAAATTACTTCCAAGAATGGTTTTACCAAATTGATCAATACCCAGGATGCCAATATTACACTTACCAAAGTGGGTATTTATAAGGCAACACTGACAGTCAACGATGGCAAAGGTGGTGTAAGTACGCAGGCAATGGAAATCACCGTAGGTAACGAGCCGCCGGTACTCAGCCTGGAAATGCCTGCTAGCAACAAATCGTTTTATTCGGCGAACAAATCTTTTAACTACGATATCAAAGTATCGGACAAGGAGGATGGTTCATTAGGTAAAGGGATTGATCCAGAGCGAGTTGCTGTCAATATTGACTACCTGGCCGAAGGTTATGACAAAGTGGCCATCGCTCAGGGACACCGGTCAGCTGATGCTAGTGCGGCATTTAACACAGGAAAAAAACTGATTGAGGCCAGTGATTGCAAAGCTTGCCACGCAATTGACAAAAAATCGATCGGGCCGGCATATAAGGAGGTATCGATGAAATATAAGGGAGATAATTCGGCGGTAGAAAAGCTGACGAAGAAGGTGATCTCTGGCGGAGGCGGCGTATGGGGTGAAACGGCTATGGCCGCGCACCCGCAATTATCAGCCGCCGATGCATCAGAAATGGTGAAATACATCCTGAACATTGCCAACGAAAAACCGAAGGAAAAATCACTGCCGGTGAAAGGCAGCTACACTGCAAAAGTGCCTTCGGGAGACAAGGGCAAAGGTATATTTATTGTGAGGGCAGCTTATGAAGACGGAGGAGCAGGCGTACTTCCTTCTTTAAAATCGGAGCAGTCATTTGTACTGAGAAATGCCAAGGTCGATGTGCATAATTATGATGCTTATGAAAACATCATGAAGGTTTCCAATAGCGGGATGAATTTGGCTATTGCCTCTAAATCAGGTGCTTATATGTTACTCAAACAGGTCGACTTGAATGCGATCAGCGCACTGAAATTGCAGGCAATGGCACCGAAGCCGCAGCTGAATGCTGCCGGCGGAAAGGTAGAGCTCCACATGGACAGCCCTACCGGCAAGCTGATCGGCGAGTCTGCCCCCCTGGAACCATCTGACAAGCTGGACTTTACACCAACGCTATTGACAGTCCCTTTCAAATTGACTGACAAGGCGGACGGTAAGCTCCATGATGTGTATGTCGTCTTTGTCAACCCAAAAGCCGAGGAACGTTCTCTGATGATCCTGATAGGGTCGGAATTTGTCCTTGGTTCTGATGCGAAGTGAGGGTTAACATTAAAACTGATCTCGAATGAAAAAAATCTTTATCCTGGCCTGGATGATTCCGGCTTTTGCCCTTGCACAACAACCCTCCTCTCTCGAAAGAGGTTTTCAAAGCCCCCCCAATGCCGCCAAACCACGTGTTTGGTGGCATTGGATGAACGGAAACATTACCAAAGAAGGAATTACCAAAGATCTTGAATGGATGGACCGCGTCGGGATCGGCGGGTTTCAGAACTTCGATGCGAGCCTTTTCACGCCGCAGGTCACCCCGAAAAAACTGGTGTTTATGACACCCGAATGGAAGGACGCATTTAAGCACACGACCGATCTTGCCAAAAAATTACAACTCGAAATGACCATCGCCGCGTCTCCCGGGTGGAGCGTAACAGGTGGTCCGTGGGTACCTGCGAGCGACGCGATGAAAAAGTATGTTTGGACAGAAACTAAGGTTGCCGGTGGGCAGGCGTTTTCGGGCAAACTTCCGCAGCCAGCGAATACTACCGGCAGTTTTCAGAATGTACCAATGGGCGGCAGTACGCTCGGCGGGCCGGTGGGGCCACTGCCTACCTACTATGCGGATGCCGCGGTGATTGCATACCGGGTACCAGCTGCGGAAAAGTCATTGGCTACATTGAACCCAAAAATCACATCCAGCGGCGGCACATTCGCCCTCGCCGACCTGACGGACGGTGATCTGGCGAAGACAGCTGCATTGCCACCAATGGAAATCGGGCAGGATATGTGGATCCAGTATGAGTTCGAAAGTCCGCAAACTGTGAAAGCATTTACCATTGTTGGAGCGAGCAGCGGAGGCGCACTGGCCGAGTTCAGAGGTAACCCGGACAACAGGACATTGAAGGTGAGCGATGACGGTGTAACATTCCGTGACGTGGTGATGATCAAAGGCAGTATTGTCCCTCAGAATACGATGAGCATTGTACCGACAACTGCGAAATATTTCCGGTTTGCATTCAAGACATTGGCGCCGCAGGGTAACCCGTTTGCCGAAATGTTTGGAGGCGGTGGAGGCACACCCAAGCCCGAGGGGGTTAATGTCGCTGAAATTGTGTTGTATAACACCGATCGCGTAGATCTTTTTGAAGAAAAAGCAGGTTTTGTGCCCTGGAAAGAAAGTACGCATACTTTGGTCAGGAAAGACGCCGATGCGATTCCGACCACGGATGTGATCGATCTGACTTCCAAAATGGAGGCTGACGGGACATTGAACTGGACAGCCCCCGCCGGGAATTGGGTGGTAATGCGCATGGGTTACTCCATTACGGGAAGGCAAAATCACCCGGCTTCTCCGGAAGCGACCGGGCTGGAAGTAGATAAGCTGGACAAAACAGCTGTCAGCAAATACATTGAAACCTACCTGGACATGTACAAGGATGCGACCGGCGGCCAGATGGGCGCGCAGGGCCTCAGCCACATGGTACTCGATAGTTACGAAGCAGGGCACATGACCTGGACGAAGGGTATGCCCGAAGAATTTAAGAAACGTCGGGGCTACGAGATCACGCCCTGGATTCCGGTGCTGACGGGGCGGGTAGTACAAAGTGCAGAAGCCAGTGAGCAATTCCTATGGGATTTTCGCAAAACGATTGGCGAGCTGATCGTTGAAAACCACTATGAAGTGATCGGTGATGCATTGCACAGACGCGGCATGAAACGCTATACGGAATCGCACGAGAATGGACGGATTTTTCTGGCCGACGGAATGGACGTGAAACGCAAGGCCGATATCCCTATGTCCGCGATGTGGACGCCGGGTAGCCTGGCGGGCGGCGCAGACGAAGAGGTAAGGAGCGAAGCAGACATTCGCGAAGCAGCATCGGTGGCGCATATTTATGGCCAAAATCTGGTGGCCGCCGAATCCATGACTTCTATCAGCAATGCATTCAGCTGGCATCCTGAAAAGCTGAAACGTACAGCGGACCTCGAAATGGCGTCGGGACTGAACCGGTTTGTAGTGCATACTTCTGTACATCAGCCGCTGGATGATAAGAAACCAGGCCTTTCGCTGGGCCCTTTCGGGCAGTATTTCACCCGTCAGGAAACCTGGGCCGAACAAGCCAAAGTATGGACGGACTACCTGGCTCGCAGCTGCTACCTTTTGCAGCAGGGCAAGCCGGTAGTGGACATTCTTTACTACTATGGCGAGAATAACAACATCACGCAGGTATTTGCTCAAAAATTACCCTCGGTACCAGGTTATGAATATGATTTTGCCAATGCGACAGTCATTAAGAACGCGATCAAAATAGAAGGTGGAAAAATAGTAGCAACGAGCGGTCAGCAGTACCGATTGCTGGTACTTGATTCTACGGCTAAAAACATGACATTGCCTGTCCTGACAAAACTGGGTGAGCTAGTGGCTGCGGGAATGAAAGTGACAGGTACAAGGCCCGAAGCGTCGCCCAGTATGAGCGACAATGCGGCGGAATTTACTGCTTTGGTCAACAAGATATGGAGTAATCCGAATGTTTCTACCAAACCGGTGGAAGCGGTACTGAGTGAAATGAACATTCAAAAGGATGTTGATATTTCTGGTGCCAAATCGAAGATCCTGTATGTACACCGCCAAACTGCGGATACTGATCTGTATTGGTTGGATAACCGCAGCGACAGTCCCAATGAGGCTACTGTCAGCTTTCGGATAACCGGTAAAGTGCCTCGGTTATGGCATCCGCAAACTGGTAAAATGGAGAAGGTTTCGTATCAGATCAAAGATGGCCGCACGATCATACCGGTCAAATTCGAGTCGTGGGAAGCATATTTTATCGTTTTTGAAGGTAAAACAACAATTACCTCATATACCAAGCCGACAATTTCCGAATCGGAAGTGGCTATGGTGAAAGGTGACTGGAAACTAACTTTTCAGGAAGGCAGGGGAGCCCCGGCGCAGGCCACATTAAATGCATTAGCGTCGCTTTCCGACAATGCCGATCCTGGAATCAAATATTTCTCAGGTACTGCCACCTATGAAAATACGATCACGCTGCCAGCTGTTGCTAAAAATGCCTCCTATGTCCTTGATCTGGGCGATGTGAAGAACATTGCTGAGGTTACCGTGAATGGAAAAGGTGTGGGTACATTATGGAAGAAGCCTTTCAGAATCGACATTACCAGTGCCGTGAAATCAGGAAGTAATGCCGTTTCGGTTAAAGTGACCAACCTTTGGGTGAACCGCCTGATTGGTGATGCACAGCCTGGGGTAACCAATAAAATTACTTTCACGACCATGCCTTTTTACAAACCGGATTCGCCACTGCTACCATCGGGATTAATCGGGCCGGTACGCGTGCTGGAAGTAAAACCAGCAGCGGCAAAATAAGGGAGTACACGGATGCTGACGTGAATAATGTCTTGTAAATCAAATTCGTAATCAAATAATGTTTCAGTTTATAAATCAAAAAGCAATGAAAAAAGCAGCTATTATTCTCGTCGTTTTTATTTCAGTAATGTCCTTCAAGGGACATGCTCAAACCGCCGCAACAAGCGATTTCTTCGCTGGGAAATGGGAGGTTTCGGTATTAGGGACCCCAAATGGTGACTCCAAGCTGGTGACCGAGCTGGTTAGAAAAGACGGCAAACTGACTGGCGAGTTGAAAGATCCGACGGGTGCAAATCCAGAGGCGCTTCCGATTACGAGCGTAGTAGAAGAAGGGGACAAAATGACATTGTACTTCACAGCGCAGGGAACAGATGTGAGCCTGGACCTGGCGAAAGTAGACGACGACCATTTGAAAGGTTCGGTCATGAGCGGCATGTTCGATGCGACGGCAGTGCGGATCAAGCAGTAGGTTTGTGGTGGTTTAAAAATAAGTGAATGTTGCAATTGAGCAGAAACGTTTTCTGTTTGGTTGCAACATTTCGTTTTCAGGGTTAACGATTATGTCGAGATCGGCAAGTTTAGGAAGAAATTGGTGAGGGGTAAAGTTTACAAGGCGTAGCATTTGTATGTTATCTTTAAATCCTTCATTGAAAATAGTTTCAACTAACAACTCACCAAACCTGAATTGAAATTATGTACGTAAATCGCTATCTATCACCGTTAATTGTCTACTACTATTCGTGGCGAATGGTCTTGTTTTCAATATTTACCGGCTCCGTGGCCATTTTTGTTTATAGTTATCTTGACTGGACGTGGGTTGCTATCCCGTGGTTGCCGGTGTCATTGGTCGGTACCGCTACTGCCTTTTTTGTTGGTTTTAAAAATAATCAGTCTTACGACCGAAGCTGGGAAGCGCGCAAGATCTGGGGCGCGATTACGAACCATAGCAGGTCGTTTGGTGCTGCGTTGCGAGCCTATACCGCCAGTGCGCCAGAGTCCATTGAAGCAAGCAACGATGTTAAAATCATCATCTACCGGCACATTGCCTGGCTTTATGCGCTGAAAAACGCAATGGCCCAGCGTACAGCCTGGGAGCATAAAGACCGCGCCAGCAAGCGGCAGCGCGACGCCCTGCATAAATCCCAGCCTGCCAGCGATGCAGAAATAGGGCGGCATTTGCCTGAACATGAACTCGACAGCCTGAAAGACAGGAAGAATTTGTCCACCCAATTGCTGGACCGGCAATCTCAGCATCTTGCAAAATTGAGAAAGGATGGACGGATCGACGCATTCCAGCACGTTGCTTTACAAAACCTGATTTCTAGTCTGTACGACGAGCAGGGCAAGAGTGAAAGGATCAAAAATACGCCGTTTCCACGTCAGTATGCGACGACTTCAAACCTCTTCATTTTTGTATTCATGACGCTCCTTCCATTCGGGTTGCTGCCGCAATTTGTCGAGCTGGGCGAAAAATACATGTTCCTGCTGATACCCTTCAACCTCATCGTTTCGTGGGTTTTTATGTTCATGGAATATGTTGGCGATATCAGTGAAAACCCATTCGAAGGCCTGTTAAACGACGTTCCGGTTGGTACCATCGTCCGAAACATCGAAATTGATCTCAAAGACATGCTGGAAGATGACGAGCGTCCAGAGAAATTGCAGCCATATCTCGGCGTACTATTCTAGGCTTGCTGGTACTTCACCGTCGAATAAGCGATGCCAAAATTCGGGGCCAGACGGATATGCCTGAAATCGACCTTCACCGCGATCGCCATGATCGCCATGTGGTGCACGGCGTGTTCGACATTGTACAGTAATTCACGGTAAAAAGTGGTCGTGATCTTGACGTCATTTCGTTCGTCGGCAGAGTAGGAGGCTTCTAGTTTCAGTACCATATCATCATTCAGGACGCGCATCAGAACGATGAGTTCTTTCATCTTGGCAACCGCCTGTTTGGGGTCATTTTCCAATGAAAGATCGCGTTCCCGCTTATCGTAGTTGAGTTTTCCGGTGCGATTTGCCCGCATAGCGAGATCGTAAAATTCGAGTATGTGCCGTAAATGACGGCCGACAGAATTGGCAGATAGCAGGTCCAATGGTCTCGTATATTCTTCCTGCGAAAATTGTTCCGTCATTTCAGAGAGTTGGCCCAGAATTTCGATGGAAACATCCTGTAATTTCATAGCTTGTTATTGTTTTGGCTGGCGTTCGTTTGATTTTTTACTTCAAACCCTATGCCAAAAGCGAAGAGTAAGCTTTGAAAGGCGCTTTTACGCTCACCAAAGCATAATCGGAGACTTTTTAATATGCCTGCCAAATACTTCGATTTTCGATATTTCGTAACCTTTCCGATGTGTCGGGATAAGCCTGATAAGCCGCGATATGTATTTAATGGTCAGGAGTATTAAAAAAATATCACAGCAGGCTATATTCAGCGATATTTGTAAACCTATGGCAGAAGCCAATGTCAGGAACGGATATTGAACATGTCACGTGTAGTTATTAGGAGCAACCGACCAGCACATTACCGGTTATGAGAAGGTTTACAAAGTTTTTCCTGGTATTGACTGGTCTCATTGTGAGCCTTAATGCAAGCATATCCGGCCAGGGCGTAGGAACTCCGCTGATCCAGCATTTTAGTCCGAAATCGTACCAGGCACACCCGGAAAACTGGACGATCGTACAGGACAAAAGAGGTATACTCTACATTGGCAACCAGAGTGGCGTGCTGCAATACGACGGCAGCACCTGGAAGCTGATAGAAGTCCCGGGTACCTCGGTGAAGGCGTTGGGCGTGAGCAACGATGGAGTTGTGTATGTTGGCAGCTCCACGGATTTTGGTTATTTGTCGCCCAAGCCCGGCGGACAATTGCAGTACATATCATTGAGCAAATTATTGCCTGCTGTTGAGCGGACTATTTTACCCGTCAATCGATTGTTTTGTGATTCAACAGGCGTTTATTTTCATACTGCGAAAAAGATCTACCGGTACCGAGGCAAGAATGATTTCAAAGTCTGGACAGCCACAGACCGCTTTCTGACGGCACATTATATTCGAAGCAGTTTATTTGTCCAGGATGGTGCAGGCCGGTTGATGCAACTGGTATCGAACGAATTCAAGCCAGTACCGAACGGGGAGCAGTTTATGGGTCTTCAAATACAATCGTTGCTCGAATACTCCGATAACCGCCTGCTGGCCGTAACCCAGAAAAACGGGCTGTTTATTTACTCGCCAAACGCGACTTTTTCAAAATTGCTGCCATTGAAAACCAGTTCCGACGTATGGTTGAAAGATTCCGGTATCAATGGTGCGATATGTTCATTCAACAAAGAGTCGGGTTCGTACCTTTTCTTTATTGCAAGTCAGAGGGGTGGCATACGGATACTGAATGAGCAGGGTGCCGAACAAATGCAGCTCGATGCATCCACCGGCTTTAACCAGAACAGTATTGCCTCGCTTTACCTGGACAAGCAGCTTTCCCTCTGGGCGATGACTGGCAGCGGAATTTGCCAGATCGGGTACAATCTGCCCGTCAGCAGGTTTGAACGAAGCCAGAATATCAATTCCACCGTGTGGAGTATTACCCGTCATGAAGGCAGGCTTTACGTCGGCACCGGCATAGGTCTTTCACGATGGAATCCCCGGTCATGGACATTTGAACCGGTTACCGCCGTGCAATCGGCTACGAGAACATTGCTGTCGGACGGTGCGGATTTGTATGCGGGCACATCGGAAAATATTTTCAGGATCAGGAACAACAATGTGGTGCAAACGTTGTCCACCGACGGAGAGTCTGTTTATGCGTTACTAAGGCCGAAATCGCACCGCGATCTATTATTCGCTGCCCTTTCAAATGGTGTCTTTATATATCAACAAGAAAACAATCAATGGCAGGAAATAGGGAAGGTCAAAGGGCTAAACGCCGATTGCCGCTCGCTGGCCGAGGATGTGGATGGTACAATTTGGGTTGGTACGAACAAAAACGGTTTTTTTAAACTCGATTTAAAAAATGGCGGAAAAGCAGACTTCGCCCACGCACGCATAGGCGCAGGGCTCAATGATTTTTCCTGGAACTATGTTTTTCCGACTTCCGGCACTCCAAAATTTACCTCTAAAAACCATGTTTACGAGTTTAACAGTACGCAAAAGAAATTTGTAGAAATTCCCCGGTTTCAGAATTTACTCAGGGACTCGGTCAATAGCGCACCGTATTTTGTAGAGGATAGCGCCCGTAACTGGTGGTTTGCAAATCCGCTGGGCATCCTCCGGCAAATGCCCGACGGCCATACCGAATGGGATAGCCTGAGCCTGATGCCTATCCAGCAGAAAGGCTATTGCATTTATCCTGAAAAAACAGGCATAGTGTGGGTCGGCAATGATGAAGGCTTGTACCGTTATGATGGGATTCAGATGGCGATGCACCCCTCATATCCTGTCCTGATCCGGGAGGTAAGACTTCTGCTAAATGACTCATTGTTAAATATTTCGGGTCAAAATATCAATCAGGCGAGCGTTCTCAAAACACCATTACCTTATAATTTGCGCGACCTTTCATTTCGGTTTGCAGCGACGAGCTATGTGGGTGAGACGGGTAACGAATTTCGGTACAAACTCATCGGGGACGGTGTCATGCCGACCGACCTTGAATGGTCGCGCTGGTCCAAGGAAAGCTGGAAAGATTATACCAATTTGCCTCCCGGGCATTATGTTTTTCATGTAATGGCCAGAAATCCTTACCGCGAACTGAGCCAGGAAAGCAGCTTCGCATTTGATATTCTTGATCCGTGGTTTCGAACAGTTTGGGCCTATCTATTTTATGTAATAGCCTCGGTTGTACTGGTTTGTCTGCTGATTTGGTTCTACACACGCCGACTGAGCAATGAAAAAGCCAAGCTCGAAAGCATTGTCGATAGTCGTACGGCAGAGGTGGTTATGCAAAAAGAAGAACTGGTGGAACAGGCTGCCCGGTTGCAATTGGCAAAAGACACCGCAGAGAAGGCTAACCATGCGAAAAGTGAATTTCTGGCCAATATGAGCCATGAATTGCGAACTCCTTTGAACGGAATACTTGGTTTTGCACAGGTACTTCAAAGAGAACCTGCATTGACGGCCAGTCAGGATCGGGGACTGAACATTATACGAAAGAGCGGGGAGCATTTGCTGAACCTGATCAACGAAGTACTGGATATTTCGAAAATAGAGGCGCAGCGACTGGAAATCCAGAATAACGCATTCAACCTTTCGTCCTTACTAAACGATACTACCAGCCTTTTTCAGTCCAGAGCTGAGGAAAAAGGGCTGTCTTTTGAAATGATTATATACAAGCCGGTCCCGGTTGTGGTGACTGGTGATGAAAAGCGGATCACTCAGATCCTGAATAATTTAATTGGCAATGCCGTCAAGTTCACGGAAAAAGGAGGGGTAACGTTCCGGGTTAGCGGTGAAAAACTGACCGGTAATTTTTTCAAAATGAAGTTTGAAGTCCAGGATACCGGGATAGGCATTTCGAAAGAGTACCTGAACGAAATATTCCTTCCTTTTCATCAGGTAAGAGACCGGCGGCTGTTTTCAGAAGGTACCGGCCTGGGGCTGGCCATCGCCAATAATCTGGTAAAACTGATGAATGGAACACTGGATGTGAAAAGTGAAGTAGGGAAGGGAAGCGTTTTTACATTGAGCCTGGTACTTAGCCAGGTGGCGGCAGAATCGGGCGCCGCACTGTCGGAACGAGATATTATGGGATACGCAGGGCCAAGGAAAACGGTTTTGATTGTCGACGACCACGCCGAAAACCGTATGGTGGTGCATGAGTTGCTGGCATCGCTGGGTTTCCTGGTGCTGGAAGCGGCCGACGGTCGGGAGGCTGTTGATCTGGCAGCCACTTCCGTCCCGGATCTTGTCATTATGGATTTGGTTATGCCACATTTGAATGGCTTTGAGGCTGTGGCAGAAATGAAGCGGAATGTAGTACTAGTGAATACGAAAATGATAGCGTTCTCGGCGAACGTTTTTGAACCTAATCAAAGGCGAAGTCTCCACGAAGGATTTAATGATTTTGTACCAAAACCAATAGATGTAGCCACATTATTGCGCTCAGTAGGCCGGTTGCTCGACCTGGAATGGACATATGCCAACCAACAGCAGACATCATTATTGCCATTACCTGACCCAGAAACCAATGCTGACCACATTGAGCAGCTCCCACCCGGTCCGGAGTTAGAAATTTTAATGCAAAACGCACTGGCAGGGGATATTCAGGGCATTCTGGATTGCCTTGATAAAATCGAAGCTACTTATCCCGAGACCAGTTCCTTCGTCAAGCAATTACGCAAATGGGCCGGAGAATTTAATACGAGGAAGATTAAGGAGTATTTGACTGAGCTGGTGTTATAACATTTATTGCTACATTTGTTAATAGGTCAAAATGGAGTTATAACATCATGAAAGCAAATATCATTAGTATTGGTAACAGCCAAGGGATAATTCTTCCGGCTAGTATTTTGCGACAGTTGAATTTGTCTTTCAAATCCACTGTCCAGGTCGAAGTCGATAATGGAGCAATAATAATTCGGCCGGAACCTCGCTTAGGCTGGGCGGAGGCAGCACAGCAAATGCAGGCAGAAAAGGACGATCAATTGCTGCTGGACGATTTGCCAAATGATTTCGAAAAAGAAGAGTGGACATGGTAAAAGAGATTCTGCAATACGAAGTTTATTGGATATCCCTCGATCCGACATTGGGTAGCGAAATTGCTAAAAAACGTCCCTGTGTTGTTGTAAGCCCTAATGAGTTAAATCAATTTTTGCGCACAGTAATCATTGTGCCGATCACATCCACAATCAAAACATATCCCTGGCGAGTGGATTGTCTGATCGCAGATCGTAAAGGTGCTATGGCCACCGATCAGATTAAAGTCGTAGATAAGGTTCGGATCGGATCGAAGATAAGTGCGTTGTCGAAAAGAGAAATCGCTGCATTGAAAGAAGTAATGCGAAAAATGCTGGTCGATTAAGATTGCATTTTAATCCGCTTCCAAATACCTCTGGCTTCCTGGAAACGCATATAAGGCACACCGTTTTGGTGATTCCTTGTGCTGATTTTGTAGAGTATGTGCCAATGGTGCAGCAGTACTTTCCATCCTTCCCAGATCGAAAATGAAGGATCGTATATGTGGGCTGGCTCGGCCCCGGCACCGTTCAACTCCATGATCTTAATGTTTTTGCCCTGATAAAAATCGTCCAGATTGGTGCATCTCAGATCATAGCGACCATAGTAAAATCCTTCAATACCCAGGCTGATACGATCAAAAATGGCTGTCAGCTCCGGCGTGATCAGGTGGTTCGCATTGAGAAACTTTGTTCCGAGGCAATGATTACCGATTGCCACGAGCGTCATTTTTTTTCCAAAGGGTAAAACTTTGTGAAGCGAATCGGCGTACTTGATTTTAAGCGATTCCCATTGAAGTATTGCACGGTCATTGGTCAAAATAAGCTCTCCAAGGCTGCTATGGCCGTTTCCCGTCACACTCAGAAACTCCTTTTGAACAATGGACGAGATTGTTCCCTTTTGCTGGTCAGGCATGCGATAGTAAAACACGCCGAATTCCAACGGATAGTCTACGTATTCCTGGACCAGAAAATCAACAGGACTTTTTCGAAGATATGCGAGCAAGGCGGACTCATTTTTTATCTTTTCTACGCCCCAGCCACGTTCTCCTGCGTCGGGTTTGGCAATAACCGGGAAGTCCAGGCCAGCGTTTAAGACGCTCGCAGCTAATGTGTCGGCATGCTCGTGGCGTTTGACGAAGAGCGTTACAGGTTTGAAAGCATCGTCGATCAGGTCCAGGATACCTATTTTTGATTCGCCCAATAATCCGCCAGACTCAATGGACGGATTGGAAGCGGAGAAAAAGAAGAATGACTTGGCCTTGATGGAGAGCCATAACCAGTACATAAAAACAGGGATGTAAACCACTGAAAACGGCCAGTACTCCCAGCTTTTCAGCCGGATCAGCCGGGCACTTTTTATTGGCTTGAATGTAAAAGGCTTGTCGGTATCGCGGATTTTGAACGCTTCGGTTTCGGCTGGGCTAGTTGGATACATAGTGGCGTGACAATGTTTTGTGAATTGTTTCGGAGTGAATGAGATCTTCGTAAATCATTTCCATCTGAGTGCCGGAACGTATGACGCTGGTCAGGCTGACGGTCGCGAATACATCACCGCGCCGCATCCGTATCGCGTTTTCGGGATCGTCTTCTCCTGCTCTTTTGTGAAATTCCCGAATGCCATCCAGTGAAATTTCCTTTAAAGAATCAAGCCACTCGCTGAACCACTTTTCTCGTTTTACGATCATTTCCGGTTCATAAAGTGTCGCCGATGACCAGATATGAGGTACTGCCGGGTCTTTTTCAACCACAAACAGCTGCCGTCCATTCCAGCGCAGCACTACCAGGGTTTCTTTTTCTACCAATAGCAATGTAAATGGTTCGAGACCACCAAAATCGTAATTCGCGATAAAGCTTTGTACCGTAAAATAGTCAAAGGCATTAAGGACCACCAGTCCCCGGCTGTGCCGGTAGGGTGGCGCAGGTGTATGTGCGGTGAAAGCGCCATTGAGCAGGCACACTGTGCGCGCATTTGAGCTCGCGATCCATGTTCCGTTGCCCTGCGGATCGCTCGGAAATGTCACTTCCTGTCCGTGAATGAGGATTGGCTCAGATAGTTTGGCGACCGGACGCGTGAGTTTCTCGTCCCGGCTGGAAGTGAGAATAAAACCGTTTTGGCCCGGTAGATAGCTTACTGTACACATATTGATTACCTTTTTTTAAAGTGTATCAAATGTTGTTCCAAAACTGAATATTGAGATAATGTGCTATTAGTCAATGAAATATGATATTGTCCGACACATTTCTATCGGGTATGAAGTTCCGATATTTCGTAAAGTTCTCTTTAAAGTGTGAAATGCTCCGGTCTTCTGATGCCTAGCTTGCGCATTCTGGAATCCAGGGTAGTGGGTACCATGTTGAGAATCTGGGCAGCGCCGTTTTTGCCGCTAACTTTCCAGTTGGTTTTGTTCAAAACAAACATAATGTGTTCGCGCTCACATTCTTCCATTGTCATTAAGGTTCCTTTTGAAACAGGAGCCGGTGACTTCCTCGGCGACCAGTCTTCCAGCAGCAATGTCCTGCCGGGAGACATAATGATGGACCTTTCGACTACATTTTCAAGTTCACGAATGTTCCCCGGCCAATGATATTCTTGGAGGGTATCGATTACTTTCTGAGGTACCTGATCGATCACCTTGCCCTGATCGGCACCGTGTTTCTGGCAAAAATGTTTGACAAGCAATGGTATATCTTCTTTGCGCTCACGTAGCGGGAGACTGAAAACCGGGAACACATTCAGCCGGTAGTAAAGGTCTTCACGGAAACGGTTCTCTGCGATTTCTTTTTCCAGATCGCGGTTGGTAGCAGCGATGATCCGGACGTTTACCTTTAATGTTTTGGTACTGCCTACACGTTCAAACTCGCCTTCCTGCAACACCCTGAGCAGTTTGGCTTGCAAATCCAGTGGCATTTCCCCGATCTCATCCAGAAACAATGTACCACCGTCCGCCAGTTCGAAACGTCCGTTTTTTTGATTGGTGGCGCCGGTGAACGCTCCTTTTTCGTGCCCAAATAATTCGCTTTCGATCAGGCTGGCAGGTAATGCCGCGCAATTCAGTTTGATAAGCGGACGGCCTTTGCGGTTGCTCAGGTTGTGCACTGCGCGCGCAAGAAGTTCTTTCCCGGTACCCGATTCGCCTGTGATCAGCACGGTGCTGTTGGTAGGTGCTACCTGCCTGATTTTATTAAGTACTTTTTCAAAGGGTTTACTCTGGCTGATGATATCGTCCGGATTTTTGGATTTGTTGATCTCCTCTTTCAGGTATACGTTTTCGGCCTGTAGCTGGTCTTTCAGCCGCTCCACTTCTGCCAGCGCCTTGTTGAGGTCGGCCGTGCGGTCGGTTACCAGTTGTTCCAGTTTCTGTCTCAGGTTGCCAAGTGCGAGGTGCGTAGCGATGCGCGATTGCACTTCGTGGATTTCGAATGGTTTGGTAATGTAATCCACCGCACCCATATTAAAGCCATTCACCTTATTGATCGTCTCAGTCAGCGCGGTCATGAAAATGACCGGGATAGATTGTGTGGAAGCATTATGTTTCAACAAACGGCAAGTTTCAAAGCCGCTCATCCCAGGCATCATCACATCGAGTAGAATAAGGTCGGGCAAAGCGTAACTTGCCTGCTCCAATGCACTTTTTCCGTCGGTGGCGACCAGTACCTTGTAACCCGCCCTGGTCAGCACATCAAACAGGATGCTGATGTTGTTAGGCGTGTCGTCTACGATCAGAATGGTGTTAAGGATCTGGTTGTCAGCAGGCATGGCGCGAGGTTTTTACTGTGAGATATCCGTGTGTTCCGAAATATCGTAAATCCGCGGCCCGCATGCAAGCGGAGCTAACAATAGCCTACTCCCTGACGTATTTGTATTTTGGGAATGTAGTACATGCTCCGACGATCATTTCGTCGCCGCTTTGCGTGATTTCCCAGGTAGGACAGGTCGCACAATCGACAAATGCGCAGCTGGGGTTAGCGGGCAAGTCAGCCTTAGGGACGATCTCGAACGGCACACCATTGATTTTCAAAGAATCGGGACCGCAGCAGTAGGGTAGCCCGTTGTTGTCCAGAATCACGCCGTCAAAACGGAAGGTGATGTAAACCGGCGAGTCATAGTACACAACTGGATACCAGGATGTTTTGCCATTCTCCGTTTTCTCCACTTCCGTCATTCGCCACTTACCAGCGATACTGGCGATTTCGGGCAGCGGATCATCATTGCGGTCCTTTTTGCACGCAGCCAACATCATTGCAATAACAAGTACACATAATATCTGTCTCATAATCCGGTCGTTTTTGAAATGATGCGTTAGCCGTAGAAATGGTTGTAACGCCCGACCAGATTTGATATGTGAACAATGGCTTATTCGGCTGCGCTGCCTTCGTCGGCTTCATCCGCCGGTTCCCAAAGCTCAATAATGTTTCCTTCCGGATCGAGTATATGGACGAATTTGCCATATTCATATTCAGCGATTTCGTCAATAATGGTCACGTTATCTTTTCTTAGTTCATCCACCATTTCTACCAGATTTTCTACCCGGTAATTAATCATAAATGGTTTGGTCGACGGTTTGAAGGATTCGGCATGCTGGGGAAAGGTACACCAGGTAGTGGATCCTTTTTTCGACGGGTCATCGTCCTGCCGCCATTCAAAAGTTGTTCCGTACTGACTGGTGGGTAATCCCAGGTTTTTAGCATACCATTCATTCATACTCTGCGGATTATCGCATTTGAAAAATACACCGCCAAGACCTGTAACTTTTTTCATATCAAATGTGCTGGTTTCTTTATGTATAAGCTTTCGAGAAATTTCTGTCAATTTTTGGACATTAGCAAATCTGCATTTGAATCTTCTTTTCAGCTTCTTCGCAGTTTATAGGGCTTGTTCCTGAGAACTGAAAAGGGTCTTTTTAATACAAAAAAATGGAGCGGCCCAAGTCAGTAATGACCTCGACCGCTCCGGCGCAAAGATGCGCGGGGTTTAGGAAAGCGTTCTGAAAAACGATACGTTTCCGTCTAAACTGATTTTTAATACGTCTTCATGTTTACCTTTTGAGATGGTCACAAAATAATGGTCCTCATCATCGAACTGGGTGCCGTACAGCATCATGTTAGTGTCATTTTTTTCATTATCCTTAAACTCAACGACCGCTCCGATGACATAATCTTTGTACTGTTTTTGAATTTCTTTCAGCGCTTTGGCAGGCAGGTCGGCGATTTTTTTGTTCGAAGTCGTTCCTACCAGTTGGGATTGATAGTCATAATATGCTATTAATGTGGTGCCATCTTTGGTAAAGGTAGCCTCATCAAATTGCGGAGTGGCAACCCATGTTACGTTACCAACATTACCAAAATCGCTCAGAAAGCTGTTTTTTGACTTGACACTTACGTTTTTGGGTGCATTGTGGCGTGCTTCTCTTTTCTCGGCTTTAATTTCTTTTTTAGTATTGCTGGCGACGTTTTGTGCCTGAACTTGTACGGTAGCGATAGCGAAAATGGCTACAAGGGCGGATGCGATTAGATTTTTCATTGGGATCATTTTTGAGTGATAAATAAAAGAATGGGTCAAAGCTAATTGGCGCCGCTAAGTCCCGAAATAGCAAATAGTCAGAAAGGCAAAAGCCATCGGCAAACGAAGGAAAAGTGTCTTTCTAATTTGTTTTCCTTACATTAAGAGTTATTTGTTCAACCCGGATTTTGTGTACCATTGGTTATGAATTGTCTGATCATCGATGATAATGTGGTGGCGCGTGGCGCTATGAAACAGCTCGTCCGGCAGGATAAGGATTTGGTACTGTTGGGTGAATGCGAAAATGCGGTGGAAGCCTATCAAAAAATCATGGCTGAGCCGGTCGATCTGTTGTTGCTGGACATTGAAATGGATGGAATGACAGGAATTGAACTGGCCAAGAGCCTGGGTACCAAAAACCCGATCATTATTTTCGTGACCGGGCACCGCGACTATGCGATCGAGGCATTTGAACTGAATGTGGCCGACTACATGACTAAACCCGTGACGCCGGTACGTTTTTTGCAGGCGATCGAAAAGGCGAAGGACATTTACAAAAGCAAAACGCAGGAGGTTAAATTGGATGACGAAAGTTTCGTTTTTATACGCGATTCCAATGTGGTCCGTCGCATTAAGATCGATGATATCCTGTTTGCCGAAGCGATGGGCGATTATGTGAGGATCTATACGGCGGATCATTCTTATTCCATCCATTCGTCGTTGCGGCAAGTGGAAAGCAAGCTGCCAGTTGCCAGATTTTTGCGTGTGCACCGGTCATTTATCATTCAGGTGGGTAAAATTGATACCATAGAAGGGGGAACACTGATCATTAACCGTAAAACTGTTCCCGTAGCCGATGCCTATCGTGCCGCGCTGAACAAGCGGCTCAACATTCTCTGATACCGTCGATACTTATTCCTTTTACACCGATATAAAAGGCCTTTCTGCCTTATCAGCATTGTATCCCGACACAACCGGGCCTACATTTAACATCAGAATCAAGCATTATTAATACGTTTTCAAGAGTCAGTATGAAAACAAGAGCACGCCTTTATTTTTATAGCATTGCAGGGTTTGTGACCGGTATTTTTGCGCTTATTGGCATTCAGTATACCACCAATGTCAATGTCGAAAACCTGATCAATGGTAACGAGGAGCTGGTAAAGCAATACAAAATGAGCAGCAGCCTGGCCGAGTTGGAGAGTGACCTTTTGTTTATTGAAAACCGGATCAAACTTGCCGTCATTACCGGAGATTCTACGTTGATTACCCGTTTTGGCCCGCGCATCGCCGAGATCAGAAAAGACGAAAACCTGCTGGAAAAATACAGCGACACCGTCAATTTAGCGGATGTAAGAAGGCTAAACCGGCTGGTTAACCAACGCATTGTGTTCAATAACAGACTGATAAACAGTTTTTATCATGCCGACCGGGCCACTACGCAACGATTAATGGCCGACGTTAGCGCAGGGAAGCTCGGAGATTCGATCAGTGCGTTGGTTGAAAAAATAGATACGTCCGGCAAAGTCGTGCTAGCCCAGAAAATCAGGTCTGTGGATAGCAACGGGCAGAAAGTGCAGCGCTGGAACCAGTTCCTCGCCGGACTCGTGATCCTTTTAATGGCCGGTATTTTCGTGTTGATCATTAATAGAATGAAAAAGCAAACGAGCCTGATCGATAAGCTGAATGAGAGCGAAAAGCGACTGAAAGCGGCTGCACTAGTGAAGGAGAATTTCCTGGCTAATATGAGCCACGAGATTCGGACACCGCTGAATGCGATCCTCGGATACACCCAACTCCTGCAAAAAAAGCAGCTCGACGCCGATACTGGTTTTCAGATTAAAACCATCAGGCAGTCAGGAGAAACATTGCTTTCAGTGGTGAATGATATTCTGGACCTTTCCAAAATCGAGTCAGGTATGATCAGGATCGAGGATGCACCATTCAGTTTGAGCGAATTGGTGCATTCCATTACTGCTATGTTCGATCAAAAAGTTGAAGAAAAAGGATTGTTGCTGACCACTACATTGGCCGCCAACATTCCCGATATCCTGGACGGTGACGCGGCCCGGCTTACGCAAATACTGGTCAATCTGATCGGTAATGCTGTTAAATTTACCGACACCGGCGAAATCGTACTGGGTATTACCGGCCAGCAGCTGGATACGAACCATATCAAAGTCAGTTTTCAGGTAACGGATACGGGCATTGGCATCGACGAAGAAAAGCTTGAAACGATATTTGAAAGATTTCGGCAAGCCGAGGATTCTACCACGCGTAAATTCGGCGGTACTGGGTTGGGACTATCCATTGCCCGCGACCTCGTTCATCTGCAGCATGGCAGCATTGCGATCAAAAGTAAATATGATGCGGGGACCACGGTAACGGTCAGCATTCCCTACCGCATTTCCGAAAACCAAAATGATCCCGCCCGGCCGGATACCGCAGGTGAAGTGTCAGATTTTAAATCGCGGCTGCGGGTACTGATCGTAGAGGATAATGTGATCAACCAGGGCCTGATGTCACGATTGATGAACGAACTGGAAGTTGAAAGTAAATTAGCTGGCAATGGAAAAGAGGCCGTCGAAATTTTGCAGCATGAAAATTTCGACCTGGTATTTATGGACATTCAAATGCCGGAAATGGACGGTTACCAGGCTACCCGGGAAATCAGAAATACATTGAAACTGAATGTGCCCATCATTGCCATGACGGCCCACGCAATGGCGGGGCAGCGGGAGAAATGTATCAGTTCCGGAATGAATGAACACCTCGCAAAGCCAGTCATGGAAAGTGACCTGCAAAATGTTTTCGAGACATTTACAGGAAGGAAAGTGTCTTTGAAAACGCAGGTTCTGGAAGCGGAACCAGATGACTATAAGGTGATTGATCTTAAATATGTGCGGGAGATCAGCCATGGTGATCAGGATTATGAGCGAATGGCGGCGGGCCAGTTTCTGGATCTTGTCCCCGACGAACTGGCATCGCTTCAAAAGGCATTTGATGAGCAAAATACAGTACTGCTAAAACGCATTGCCCACAATTTAAAGTCGACAGTGTCCGTCATGGGCCTGGACCCAGTCCTGCGTAAGGACCTGGACACGCTCGTATACGAGGATGCTGACCGGGAGCGACAGCAGGAAATGATCAACCGCGTTACCACCGTTTGCCGGGAGGCGCTCGAAGAAACGCAGGCGTTTTTTGATCACATTCAAGATTGACTTTCACTATGATGTATTTTATTAAAAGATCGCTAGCCTCGTTCAGGCAAATGGGCGGAGCCTACGTTCGCGGGAATAGAAAACTGATTTGGCAGACTGTTTTCGCGGTATTTTTTATTGCGGTGGGCATCTGGTTTGTCAGGCATGAGCAAACTGAGCTGAATCAGGTAAGGCAGATCCTGGTCACTTCCAGCTGGCAGTGGCTAGCGACCGGTGTGCTGCTCACGGCTATTTATATCGCGTTGCAGGGGCTGATGTATGTCGCTTCTTTCGCGGCTGTTGGCAACAGGATTTCCATTGGCGACGCGGTTACGCTTTTTCTGAAAAGGAATTTTATCAGCGTTTTCCTGCCTGCCGGGGGCATTTCTTCACTCGTTTTCTTCACCGGAAACATTGAGGCAAAGGGCATCAGCAAAACGCAGATTCACCTTGCTTCTTCCATTTACGCCTTTGTCGGCATTCTTTCGGCGGTGTTGGTCGCTATTCCTGCGTTCCTTTTTGCCTTGGTCAATGGTGGGGTAGGGTCGGGAGAATGGCTTGCGCTGGCGGGTGTTGCCGGTATCATTGCTGCGGGTTATTTGTGCTATCGATCGGTCGTTTCAAAAGGATATTTTTACCAAAAGATCATTCAGTACCGGCCGTCAGCTGAGGTGTATCTGGACGACCTGAGCACTAACAGGATAGACCGGACAGATTTTGCACTGACGGTGATGTATAGTGTATTTATTGAGCTTGTGGGCATTGCGCATTTGTACATTGCCATGATCGCCCTGCATCTGGAACCGTCACTGGCAGCGGCCATTGTCAGTTACATTGTCGCGATCATTTTTCTGATCATTTCGCCATTTCTGCGCGGTATCGGGGCCATTGAAGTGTCGATGACGTTTATTTTGATGCGTTTCGGATATAATGATGCCGCGGCAATTTCCATTACTTTTTTCTATCGTTTTCTGGAATTCTGGCTGCCACTTTTTGCCGGTGCAATGAGTTTTTTACTCAAAGTCAACAAGCTGTTAATGCGGGTTTTTCCTGCGCTGCTCCTTTTATTGCTTGGAGTGGTCAACATTGTGTCAGTAGTAACGCCGGCGATAGGGGAGCGGCTTCATTTTTTGAAAGAATTTCTGCCCACCGGCGTCATTACGGCCTCTAATATTTTCGTGCTCGTCACCGGATTGTTTCTTTTGGTAACCGCCGCATTTATGCTCAAAGGGCTGCGGGTGGCCTGGTATTTTGCATTGGTGTTGTGCCTGCTGTCCATTGTTGGTCATCTTACCAAAGCCATCGACTATGAAGAATCGTCTTTTGCATTGCTGGTGGCTGTCATTCTTTTTGTTTCAAGAAAAGAATATTATATCAGAAATGGCCGGAAACGTGGATTGAAGAAAATGATGGGCACGAAAGAGGATCTCGAATGGGCCAAAATACAGATCAGTAAATATGGTAATTCGGGTATAGATTATTTCAAAGCATACCCCGATAAAATGATTTTCCGAGCGCCAAATGCTAATGGTTTTGTGGCCTTCCGTGTCTCGGGAGACTTTGCTGTCGCGCTAGGCTCCCCGGTCACCGATAGCGTTTCGCTGAAATCCTGCGCCGAATCCTTTGACAAATACTGTTTTAAAAATGGATTGAGGAGCATTTATTTCAGGGTTCCCGAAGATCACCTGGACGCGTTTCCCGGCAAGAAAAAGCTGTTTCTGGGTCAGGAAGGCATTATGGATTTGACCACATTCAGTCTCGACGGCGGTGCCAGGAAATCCATTCGGAACGCTTTGAAAAAAGTGACGGATAAGGGTTATCACAGCAGAATATACACAGCACCGGTGAGCGACGAACTGCTGGGTAAACTCAAAGCGGTTTCGGACGAATGGCTGGCCGATACCAAAAGGTCGGAAATCGTTTTTTCGCAGGGAATGTTCCTGTGGGATGAACTAAAACAGCAGACCATTATTACCGTAGAAAGTCCCGATGACGATGTCGTCGCATTCCTGAACATCATTCCGGATTTTGCCAAAGGTGAAGGTACCTACGACCTGATCCGAAAAACGAAAGACGCTCCGAATGGTACCATCGATTTCATCACAGTTGAAATGTTTCATTTTTTGAAAAAGGAAGGTTACAGCACCGTTAATTTAGGATTTGCACCATTGTCAGGTATCGCCGATCCGAGAAATTTCCCAGAGCATTCTATGAAATTTGCTTACGAAAAGATCAGGGCGTTTTCACATTATCAAGGACTTAGGGCTTTCAAGGAAAAATTTTCGCCGGTCTGGCACAACAGGTATCTTGTTTACGATCAGGACTATGATCTTTTCAAAGTGCCTGGCGAATTGACGAATGTGATCAAACCTTAATATCCTCCTCAAAATTGGTTGGTTATGAAAAAAACAGCTTTGTGTTTGGTAGTAATGTTATGGATCATTCAAATAGCGCAGGCTGGCACTATTGATTCGGTCAATTATGGCGCATTTGGAAAAATCATGTTGTATCATCCTGCGGGAAAACCAACATCTGTTGCATTGTTTGTGTCGGGTGACGGCGGATGGAACCTGGGCGTGCATGACATGGCAAAAAACATGGTAAGTCAGGGAGCGCTGGTACTGGGTATCGATGCCAAACACTATAAAAAAGAACTCGCAAAACAACCTGGTGAATGTGTTTATCCGGCTGCGGATTTTGAACAGCTGAGTTTGATGATACAGCGAAAATATGCGTTTTCAGCTTATTTGAAGCCTATATTGGTTGGCTACTCTTACGGTGCCTCCCTGGTTTACGGAGTTCTGGCACAGGCTCCTGCCAATACTTTCAAGGGCGCCATTGCCCTTGGATTTTGCCCGGATATCGACATTAATAAGCCACTTTGCAAAGGTACCGCCCTGCTCGTTCACGCCATTAAAGCAAATCATTCCTACTATCTTGATCGTACGCCGGGACTGACAGCACCTTTCGTTGTTTTGAATGGTATCAATGATCAAACATGCCCATACGCAGCCACCAGTGCCTTTTTGAAAGGTTTGCCCAATGCACAACTTGTTGGTTTGAACAAGGTAGGACACGGTTTTTCGGTCAATGCGAACTGGCTGCCACAGTTTAAAGCAGCTTACTCCAAAATATTATCTGCTCCTTCTTTCAATCCGGTCAAAGGAGCTCAGCAGAAAAGTACAAAGGCCGATCTTGCCAAAACAAATTTACCGTTGACATTGCTTCCATCGCCTGCAAAGAATGATCTGCCGCTTGTATTCTTTATTTCCGGTGATGGCGGCTGGACGAGTTTTGACCAGTCGGTTTCCGAATCAATGGTGAAGGAAGGCATGCCCGTGGTTGGTTTAGACGTTCAGAAATACTTTTGGAACAAAAAAACACCGGAGCGAACTGCTGCTGATGTGAGTCGCGCACTGGCTATTTATATGCAGAAATGGCATAAGACAACCTTCGTGTTGGCTGGTTATTCCTTCGGGGCTTCCGTGATTCCGTTTGTAGCCAATCGTTTACCTGCCGATTTGAAGCTGAGAATGGACGGCCTATGCTGCTTTTCACCCGACGAGTGGGCTGACTTTGAAATTCACATTCTCGATATGTTGCATTTAAGCGGTGATCAGGGTGATTATGATGTGGTAGCCGAAATGAACAAGGTAAAAACCGTGAGGCCAGTTTGTATTTTCGGGGGGGATGAGGACAGCGCTGCGCGGAAGAAACTGCAAAAAGACGGTATCAAAGTGGTCACGCTACCTGGTGGTCATCATTATAACAACAACTATACGGTTTTGGCCAAAGACCTTTTGGATAATATTACAGTAAACCACCGGTAGGTTTTGATATGAATTTTGGCTTAAAAGACCCTGATAATGTCTTTTAAGCACCCTTTTTGATCATGTTTTGTTGCTTAATTTTGAGTGTCATTTTAAGCTATTTTCATGATTTCTGTGGAAGTAAAGATCGAAACGCCAAGATTATTGATCAGAGAGTACCAGGCGGGGGATTTGTCGTCGATACATGAGTATGCTAGCCAGCCTTCGGTAGTGCGATATGAAACCTGGGGGCCAAACGCCTACCACGACACAGAGGGGTTTCTGAGGGATGCACAAAATTCAAGAAATGAACAGCCGCGTGTCACTTTTGAATTGGGAATTGAGCGAAAAGAGGATGGCCGTCAGATCGGAGGATGCGAACTGGATATCAGCAGCCTGGATGGTTGCGCCGCGATTATGGGGTACATCATCAATCCATTGTTCTGGAATAATGGGTATGCGACCGAGGTTGCCAAGGCGCTTCTGAACTACGGCTTTGAAGAACATAACCTGGTCGTGATCCGCGGTACCTGCGACAGCAAAAATCTCGCTTCGCAACGGGTATTGGAAAAATCAGGCTTCATCCTTGAAAAAGTAATCCGCCACCATTTCGTGCAAAAAGGAGTTCTGAGAGACACCTGCCAGTATATGATGGTAAGGTCGAGGTATATGCAGTACAAAAAAGAGGGTCAGGGATTGTCATGAAAGTCAGGAATTGTCATGAAGGTCAGGAATTGTCAATCTCTGACAATTCCTGACTATCCTTGACAATGTTCGACAATTCATGACAATGTCTGACTATCCCTGACAACATCTGACAATTCCTGACATTAATTTCACTTCCAACCACCCCCCAAACTCCTGTACAAATCCACCCTTGCTACCAGTGACTGGCTACGGATGAAAGCGAGGTTCAGTTCGGCTTGTAATGCATTGCCCTGGGCTGTGATCACTTCCAGGTAATTGGCCATGTCACTTTTGTAAAGCAGCTGCGCATTGGTAATGGCCTGTTGCAGGATATTTACCTGGTTATTTGCGATCACTTCCTGCTCTTTCAGTTTCTGCGTTTGAACCAATGAATTGGAAACTTCGCCAATCGCATTCAGTACCGACTGGCGGAACTGGATTACCGATTGCTCACGCTGGATTTTGGCAACCTCGTAGTTGGTTTTCAATTGTCTTCTTGCAAAAATCGGGCGCGCAATTGTTCCTGCCGCGATTCCGAACAAAGAACCCGGAATGTTGAACCAATTGCTCGATTTGAAGGATTCGATACCACCGCTCGCGGAAATGACCAGGGACGGGTACATGCTCGCATGAGCCACACCCAGCGCGGCGTTCGCGATCAGCACCGACATTTCTGCCTCGCGGACATCAGGGCGGCGGCTTACCAGCGCAGCCGGTACGCCGGTTGCAAGGCTGTCGTCCGATTCAAAATCAGACAAACTGACTTTTCGTGCGATACTATTGGGCATCTGGCCGGTGAGTATCTGCAATGCATTTTCCTGAATGATAATGTCTTGTTCCAACTGCGGGATTAGTAATGCAATGGATTCACGTTGCGCCTCGGACTGCTGAATGGATAGCGAGGTTGCTTCGCCGGCATCTTTCAGTAACCGCGTAAGCTTCAATGTGTTATTGCTCAATTCGAGATTGCTTTTCGCTATTTCAAGCTGCTTATCCAGCATCAGCAGGTTAAAAAAACCTTTCGCGATATCGGCTACCAGTTTCGTTTTCACGGCTTTACTCGCTTCATAGGTTTGCAGGTACTGGCCCAGTGTTGCCTGCTGCTGCCTGCGGATCTTACCCCAAATATCTGCTTCCCAACTTAGGTTTACACCGGCAATGTAGTTTTCAATGTGTTTGGAACCCAAGAAATTACTGGCGCTGATACCATTCAAACTGTTGCTGGACGGGCGGTTATAAGTTCCGGCTATCTGCAAGTCCAGTCTCGGAAATTGTAAAAATCTCGCCTGCTTTACTTGTTGCTGGGCAATGTCAATGCGTTTTAAAGCCAGTTGCAGGTCGTAGTTGTAAGTCATCCCGGTTTCGATCAACCTTTGCAGCGTCGTGTCCGGGAAGAAATTTTTCCACTCAATGTCAGCCACCGTCGCCGTATCGGCGAAGGTAGCATTGCGGTACTGCGTCGGCAGGCTGAGTTCCGGTCGCTGGTAGTCTTTGGTTACTTTGCAAGATGAAATAACCATTGTCAACAGCAGAAAACCCAGGAAATGTTGAAGATCTATTTTGTTTTTCATGAATATGTTTCTAGAATTTTTGAGTCGTCGTTTTAACTTGGATGAGGTGCCGGTTTTTATTTTGCCACCGCTTCATTAGCCAGTTCCTTAGGCTTTCCGCCGACTTTTTCTTGTAAATATTGAAAAATAACGTAGAGCACAGGGATCACGAAAATCCCGAAGATCACACCCGTCAACATACCGCCGACAGCACCTGTACCGATGGAGCGGTTACCCAATGCTGAACCGCCCGTGGCGCGCATCAAGGGTATCAAGCCTACGATAAATGCAAATGAGGTCATCAGGATTGGTCTCAAACGAAGCCGCGAAGCTTCCAGGGCTGAATCCACAATGCTCATTCCCGCACGGCGACGTTGCACGGCGTATTCAATGATCAGGATCGCGTTTTTGGCCAACAGACCGATCAACATGATAAGACCAACCTGAACGTAAATGTTGTTTTCAATGCCCGAGAGATTGATAAACAGCATCACCCCAAAAACACCCAGTGGGATGGTGAAGATCACCGCGAAAGGCAGGATGTAACTCTCATACTGCGCCGCCAGCAGGAAATACACGAATACAAGGCTCAGTACAAAAATCAACAGGATCTGTGAACCTGCATTGATCTCCTCCCGCGTCATACCGGTCCATTCGGTACGGTAGTTATTGGGAAGTACCTCTGCAGCAGTTTCTTTCACGGCGCGGATCGCGTCTCCCGTACTGTAACCAGGTTTTGGCGTTCCGTTGATCGCCACGGCATTGTACAAGTTGTTTCTCGTAACGGTTTCAGGCCCAAACACGCGTTTCAGTGTTACCAGCAAGTTGGCCGGCACCATTTCGCCCTCTTTGTTTTTAACATATATATTGTTCAGCGACGCCGGATCTGCACGGTAGGAAGCGTCAGCCTGGGCCATTACGCGGTAATATTTACCAAACCGGTTAAAATCGGAAACAAAACTGCTACCATAGTAAATCTGCAACGTTTGCAGCAAGTCATTTACAGGCACATTCAGCTGCTTCGCTTTCGCATTGTCGATTTCAATCAGGTACTGCGGATTCGCGGTGGCAAAGGTGGTAAATGCATACGCGATCTCTTTTTTCTGCATCAGCGCACCCAAAAACTGGTTGGTAGTCGCGCTCAGTTTTTCGAGAGAACCATTACCGCGGTCTTGCAACATAAATTCAAAGCCACTGACATTACCAAAACCATCCACCGTCGGGAATGTGAAAAAGAATGCATTCGCATCATTCACCGCCCGTACTTTTTGGGACATCATGCCCACGATCTGGTCAAAATCCTTCACATCGCCACGTTCTGCCTTGGGTTTCATTCTGATAAAACCTACACCATACGGCGACGCATTAGAATTGGAAATAATGTTCATCCCTTCCACCACATAGCGCTGGTCGGCGATGGGAGAGCTTTTTACAATGCTGTCCACCTGCGCCATCGCCTTACTCGTACGGTCGAGCGAGCTGCCCGGAGGCGTGTTGAGCGCATACAGGAGAAAGCCCTGGTCTTCGGTTGGAATAAAGCCGGTAGGTGTTTTTTGAGTAAGCCAAAGAGTTGAGCCAGTGATGATTACCAGGCCGACAATGGTTACCCATTTGGCACGGATCAAGAATTGCAGGCTTTTAATGTACTTATCAGTCATCGTTTGAAAGCCTGTATTGAACGCGGCAAAGAACCTTGCTCCGAACCCTTTGCGTTGATGTTGACCATTTTCATCCGCGTGCGGGTTTTTTAGGAACAATGCACACAATGCGGGACTGAGCGTCAAGGCGTTCAATGCTGAGATCAGGATCGCGATGGCGAGTGTGAATGCGAACTGCCGGTAAAATACCCCCGCAGGGCCTTGCATAAACCCGACCGGTACGAATACCGCCGCCATTACCAGCGTAATGGAGATAATTGCGCCGGAAATTTCATTCATAGATTCCGTGGTAGCAGGCCGCGCTGCCAGGTGTGTGAGCTCCATTTTGGAGTGCACCGCCTCGACGACGACAATGGCATCATCGACGACAATCCCGATGGCTAGTACCAATGCAAAAAGGGTCAGGAAGTTGATGGTAAAACCAAACAACTGCATGAAGAAAAACGTACCGATAATGGCCACAGGCACTGCAATCGCAGGAATAAGCGTAGATCGGAAATCCTGCAAGAAGATGAACACGACAATGAACACCAATATAAACGCTTCGATCAATGTAGTACGAACCTGACCGATGGACTCATCCAAAAAGTCTTTGGAGTTGTACATAATGGTCGTTTTCACACCTTTTGGCAATGATTTGGAAAAATCGTCGAGCAAAGCCTCAGCCTGGATCAGAATGTCGTTCGCATTGGTTCCGGCAGTCTGGAAAACGGCCACACCGGATGATGGATGGCCATTCAGTTTACCATTGGAAGAGTAAGTGTAGGATCCGAACTCCACCCGCGCCAGGTCTTTCAGGCGGATTACCGAACCGTCGCTGTTGGCTTTAATAATGATATCTTCATATTCTTTATTCTGGGTCAGCTTGCCTTTGTATTTCAACACATATTCGAAAACCTCTTTGCTGCTCTCTCCCAGACGGCCGGGTGCGGCTTCAAGGCTTTGCTCACGAATCGCGTCTGTAACTTCCTGAGGTGATAATCCGTAGGCTGCCAAACGGTCCGGTTTGAGCCAGATACGCATCGAATAATCGCGCGTTCCGAAAGGTTGCGCCTGTCCGACCCCGGGTATACGCTGTAACTGCGGTACGAGGTTGATCTTGATATAGTTTAATAAGAAGGTCTCATCATAAGTGCTGTCTTCGCTCGACAATGCCACGAACATAATGATACTGTTCTGTTGTTTTTGTGTTGAGATCCCAGCTTGTACTACTTCCTGCGGGATCTGGCTTACTGCCTTTGAAACGCGGTTTTGAACGTTTACAGCTGCAATATCAGGATCGGTACCTTGTTTGAAATAAACATTCAGGGCCATTGTACCGTCATTATTGGACGAGGAAGTCATGTAAGTCATGTTTTCCACCCCATTCACAGCTTCTTCGATCGGCGTCGCGACCGCACGGGCCACTACCTCGGCATTAGCACCCGGATATACGGCCGTTACCTGCACGGTAGGAGGCGCGATGTCGGGGAATTTTGTAATCGGCAAAGTTGTCAGCGCGATACCTCCCAGCAGTAATATCAGTATGGAGATAACCGTCGAAAGGACAGGCCTTTCTATAAATTTTTGAAACATAAAAGTTGCGTTTTGCCCCGGCTGGCAGGGCATTGGTGTTGAGTTTTATTGTGAAAACGGATAACAAGCCATAGCATTTTTCAATGCTATGTTGCTTAATCCTAATCAAATAGTTGCGTTCCTTGTCAGATGGGGTTCGCCAACAGCAGGCTATCCATTGACATCTTCTGCGGAGCGATGGCCATGCCGTCTCTCAGCCTGTCCAGGCCATTGTACACGATCTTTTCGCCGGGCTTCAATCCTTTGGAAATCAGGTAGTAGCGGCCACTTCTGTCGGACACCGTTACCGGGCGGCCCTCTACCTTGTTGCTATCCAGAAGCGTGTAAACGAACACTTTGTCCTGCAATTCGAAAGTAGATTCCTGCGGAATGAGCACCGATTTCACCAGCTCACGAGGTATCCTGATCTTACCGGTGTTGCCTGAACGCAACAGTCCGTTCAAATTCGGGAATGTCGCGCGGAAGTTGATGGCGCCCATGGTTTTGTCAAACTGGCCTTCTACAATTTCAACTTTACCTTTTTGCGGGTAAATGCTGTTATCAGCCAACAGAAGCTCGACAGGAGGAATCTGTTTGATCTTTTGCTCAACCGTGTTGCCGGGGAACTGATCTTTAAATTGCAGAAAATCCAGCTCGCTCATCGAGAAATAGACGTGGATCTCTTTCGTTTCGGAAAGAACTGTCAGTGCTTCCATCGTGCCTTTTCCAACCAAGCTGCCGCTTTTGAAAGGGATAGTACCAATGTAACCATCCGCAGGGGCTTTAATGGAAGTATAGCCCATGTTGATCTTGGCAGCATCCACAGCGGCTTGTGCCTGGGATACATTGGCCTTGGCAGCATCTTGAGCGGCTTTTGCAGATTTCAGCTGCACATCTGAAACTACATTGTTGGCTACCAGCGGCGTAAGCTTATCGATATTGATAGAAGCACTTTCCAATGCAGCTTTCGCTGACTGTAGGACGGCCGTAGCGTTATTGAGTTGTTCAAGATAGGGACGCGCGTCGATATGGAACAAAACCTGTCCCTTATGTACGTAAGCGCCCTCGTCTACGGAAATCCTGTCCAGGTAACCGTCTACCTGCGGCCGGATTTCGATATCGCGGCTGCCTTCAATGGAGGCGGTGAACTCTCTGTGAGCCGTTACCTGGTGATCGCTCACGGTCAGGACGGGTAAAGATTGTGCTGGCATTTCGGCAGCAGGCGCATTGGCAGTGGATGAGCCGCAGCTGTAAATGACAGCGGGCACTGAGGCAAGTAAAAGAAATACAAGAAGCCTTTGGACTGAGGTTAAATGAGTGTTTTTCATGGATGTTGAAGGTCCTTTTGCGGTGATAAATAGATAATTAAGAGTAGATAGCGTGGTTATTATTACTAACAGTGTTAGCTTATATTTAAAAAAATTATAAATTTTTGATGAATGCCTCTACGGTATCATCCATTACCTTTTTGTTCATAGTGGAGTCATCAATATCGGAGCAGCGCATCATTACGATGGAAATCAAACCGTGCAGTACCGACCAGAACGCGTAAATCTTAAAGCAGGTTTCATCGTCGGTCGATTTTTTATTTTTAACTATTCCTTCAATAGCTTCTCCGATAAAATCACGGAAACAGTTGAATTCCGGTTTGATCTTTCCGGCTCCTGAACAAGGCATTCCGAGGCCATACATGAGCTGGTAATATTCGGGATTTTTGAAGGCAAAATTCCAATACGCCTCCGCATGGGCCTTTAATCGCTCCGCTGGGTCAGGGTATTTTTTCTTGTTTTTTTCCAGCGTTCTTTCGAGTAACCTGAAACCGTCCAAAGAAAGTTCAAAAAGAATGGCTTCTTTATTTTCAAAATGATCATAAATAACCGGAACGCTGTACTCAATAGCATCCGCTATTTTGCGGATCGACAGGGATTGCCAGCCTTCATCCTTCACCAGCTGCAATGCAACTGACAGAATGTTAGTCCGCATATTTTCTTTCTGCCTGATTCTTCGTTCCAGAATGCCCATATCAAATCCAAGTTTACCTAACGGTGTTAGCAAAGGTACGGGTGTATTTTTGTTTTGTCAAGAAATTGTCCGGTGATATTTCAGCGGATGTCGTCTTTCCATTAATATTGATCATTAAACCGGAAATAATCATGCTCATAGATAGAAAAACGTTTTTAAAAGAAATATCCCTGATGGCAGGCGTTGCGGCCGTTCCTGCTGATCTACTGGCAGCTTCATTTGCGAAAAAGCCGCAAATGAAGCTGGGTTTTGTGACTTATTTGTGGGGTAAAGATTGGGACGTGCCGACGATCATTAAAAATTGTACTGATACCAGAATTCACGGCGTTGAACTACGTGTGGAGCATGCACATAAGGTAATGCCTGAACTCACAGCCTCAGAAAGGACGGAAGTGAAAAAGAAATTTGCGGATAGTCCGGTGAAAATTGTCGGGTTGGGGACTAACCAGCAATTCGATTATCCTGATCAGGCGAAACTGGCTGCTTCCATTGATCGGGCAAAGGAATTTATCCGGCTGAGCGCGGATGTGGGTGGCTCGGGGGTGAAAGTTAAGCCGAACGCATTGCACAAGGATGTGCCTGTTGAACAGACACTTGAACAAATAGGCAAGTCGCTGCATACACTGGCTGCCTATGCCGCTGATTTTGGCCAGCAGTTGCGGCTTGAAGTACACGGGGCGGAGACACAGGAGTTGCCGAACATTAAGAAGATCATGGAATACGCCGATCACAAGAATGCCAAAATCTGCTGGAACTGTAATCCCCAGGACTTAAATGGCGCGGGTTTTCAGTCCAATTTTGATCTGGTAAGACAGTATTTCGGTGATACGATTCACGTCCGGGAACTTAACAGGACTGATTATCCTTATCCCGAACTGATCGCCAATCTGATCAAAATGAATTACAAAGGCTGGGTACTGCTGGAATGCCACACCAATCCAGACGATAAAGTGAAAGCAATGGCAGAGCAGCGTGCGGTTTTTGATAGAATGGTGGTTTAGAGATACTTTTTCATATAAGAAATGATATGCGTCCAGTCGGTGGGCAGTACGGTATGCCCACCTTCATGCATATAATAACCCAGCTCATTCATCAAAAGCGATGTATCTCCGGCCGCCGGCATGTCGGTTGTCTCCGGGCCTTTTTCATTGAAAAGCTTGTAAACGGGAGCCGCTGCAACTGCTGACAAAAACTCACCTTTTGGGTCGGACCAATAATCTGTGCTGCCAGTTTGTAGCAGTAGCGGTCTGGGGGCCATTAATGCTACCAGCATATGCGCGTCCACAGGCATGCTAGCCACATTATCCGCGTAGGAATGGTAGTTGGGTGCAAACTGGTACAAATAGCGCGAAGGATCGCTGATGTGACGGATCGTTTCACCATAATTACGCCTGCTCAATGCTGCGCCGCCTTCGCCGGAAATACTGGCGATGACCATTTTATACCTCGTATCTTTCACGCCCGCCCAAAGTGCTGTCTTGCCTAGCCGCGAAGCTCCCTGCAATGCAACACGTTTGCTATCAATCTGTTTGTCGGTTTCAAAGTAGTCCATTGCCCGTGCCAGTCCCCACGACCAGGCTGCAATGGCTCCCCATTCATTGGCTGCTGTTTCGGTTTGCCCCGGTTTCAGGTAATGTTGTCTGATTCCGTATTTGATACCGTCTTTAAAATCCGGTTCAATGTCCCCATAGTACACCGTCGCAAATCCGATACCCGCATCCAGGAACTGCTCTACATTCATTTTTCCAAACACCGTCGGCTGGTCCGCTTTGATCCTCTTGCCGTCTTTCCAGATATAGTTTACCAGCAACCCGGTGTCCTCGATGGTTTGATTATAGGCCGCAAACGAAATGTTCATTAGCAACGGAACAGGTTTCTTTGCTGATGCCGGAATGTAAATGAGCAAGTTCATTTTATGGTCCGAGGTGTCTTTGGTAAAATAAACGGTGACCTGTTTACGGATCGCCTTGCCGTTGAATGCGGAAGTACCTTTGTCGAACACCTTAAAAGTCATTTCCTGCGGCCGGGAAGGCATTTTGCCAAATTGATTTTCTTCAAACAGCTTCACTAACTCCGGTCTTCTTTGCTGTGTCCATTGTTTTGCGGTGGATATCGTCTTGCCATCAAGGGACTTGAGTAATTCGGGAAGTGTATAGGTACCCACCGAATCTTCCTGGTAATTGACAGGAAAGCCTGCCACTACGGTGGGGCGGTTCGCCGCTGGTTGTGCCAGGCCTGCAAAGCTTAGAGCAACAAAAAGGCCAAGTAATAATGTTCTGGTCATGGTTCAGGAATGTTTCTATCATCCAAAAGATCAGCGCCTGCCAGACTTACTACCTGTTTGCAGGATCTTGTTTAATGCCCCACAACCTGCAAATACTGGTTTGACTTTTCCAAAGGTTATTACAATGCGACGCCATAACTCACTTTTACTTTGTCCATCACTATGTGAGTGTAAGTGTTTGAGATTGGGGTTGTCCATGAGGTGTTTTTTGAAGAAATCTTCAAAATGGGGCATATCCCTGGCGTGGGCGATTACTACAAAATCATAGGTGCCGGTAACATATTAGCATTGCAACACTTGCTTGCATTGCTGCATCGCTTCCATTTATTTTGATGAAAAAAGTGTGAAATGCGCGATCCGGCGTCACCGCACTATAATACTTTGGATGAGGTAGAGGCATTCATTGAAAGTATCGACGAGATTATCCGCTCGCCATCAAACAATGCTTGTGGCTGGCGACTCAGTGTGCCAGCTGAATTTTTAAGACGGCAGCAGCAAATGATCTATCGCCTTATAGCCTGTCGGCAGGGAGATCTGGGCTGAGTTAGCTCCGGCTTTTAGCAATATTTCAACGGATTCAGGAGAGCGCCGGTCTGTCCAGTAGGAATCGACACAGGCGCGGACTGCCAGTTGCAATGGTGTGCGGCCGTTTTGGTCTGGCGTGTCGACGGGCGATCCGTGATCCACAAGAAGCTGTACGATTTCGTGGCGTCCGCGCCAGGCAGCTACGTGGATAGCGAAGCTGTTTTTTGGAATTTCGAAATAGCCGTCACCTTCATGAAAAACGGCATCGACTTTAACACCCGAATCCAGCAATTGCCTTACGCCTGCCACATTACCGGTACCGGCAAACTTGGCCAGTAGCGTGCCGCTTACGGCCAGCATTTGATCCAGAAACGTAGGTTCCTGCTTCAAAATGGTTGTTACCAGCTCATTATTTCCCAAGGCACAAGCCTCGATCAACCGGTCTACGCCTTCCAATGTGTAGGGTAGGCCCCGCTTTTTGAATATCGCCAATACGTCACCACGACCTTCCCGCGCCGCCCGTGCAGCCACTGTCATGCCATGTGTGATAGCTTGCGGATCGCCGCCATGGTCGAGGAGGAGGGTAATGATGGCCGAATCATTATCGCGCATCAATGCATGATGAAACGGAGACGCCGTTCCCCAATGACCATTCGGGTCAACACCCAGTTCGAGCAGGTATTTTACGCCATCATAATCGTGGAAGTCGTGTTTTCGGATGAGCATCAGCACCAATCCTTCCTGCGTCACTTTCCCGGTTTCAACCAATGCGCTCATCGCGCCGTTTTCGTAGGTTTCGGGCGAATGGTACACGGCCTCCCCGTCGTTGGGATCGGCGCCGTATTCCAGCAAAAGTTTCGTTAATTCGGCGTGGTGGGCGATACCGGCCGCGCCATATAATGCAGTTTCAAACTCTGGATAATCGCCTTTCGTCCAAAAGCCCGAGTTGGCGTCAACGCCTGCTTCGAGGAGCAGGCGGGCCGTCCGTAAAAAGTCATTGTTCCTGCTTTTATCCAGCCGCAGGTATTTTGACATACATAAATAAACCAATGCATTGCCGCCATAGGGGGCCGCTGTGGCCGTAGCAAGAGCTGGATCAGCATCCAAAAAACCACGAACAACTTCCAAATTACCCAATATGGCAGCAGTATGAATGCTTTGTGTAGCCAGCTCGGGATACAGTGCCAGCATTGAGTTGGCCTCCGTTAATTCCCCATGCCAGATCGCTTCCCGGATAAATGCAGTCTGCATATCTTCCGGCTCTGCTGAGTTTATAAGGTTTTCAGTCATCGCTCTTATTTTTCAGCTGTAAGTTAACAAATTTAAAAATCGGTGATACGAAGAGCATGAACAACTATGACAAGGATTTGCTGAATGTTCAATACCGGACAGTTTACGTCCTTTTGTGAACAAAAAATGCATTGAAAAATAGCCAGATAGAGCAAATAGGGCGTATTAGGGCACTTTTTGAAAATTGGCACGGATTTGTACGATAAAATAGAAACTAATAACATCAGCTTATGCGCCGGACTTATTTGGGAGAGTTTGAGGAAATGGTTTTACTCATGGTAGCAATCCTGAATGGCGAGGGCTACGGGGTCACGATCAGTCAGGCGCTGGAAGAGCATACCGGTCGCAGCGTCACTTTCGGGACGGTCCATAACACATTGATACGGCTGGAAGAAAAGGGTTTTGTGAAATCGGAACTCGGCGGCGCCAGCACCGAGCGGGGAGGAAGGCGGAAGCGAATTTTTAAAGTGACCGCACTGGGCAGCCGCGCTTTACACGACATTCAGGAACTACGGAAGGATTTGTGGCAAATGATCCCTTTCAATTCCTTAAAATTGAGCGGGTTATGAATGCAGAGGAGAAGCCCCGCCGTCACGCGCCACCGGTCTGGATACATTGGCTTTTGGCTTTGATGCATCCAGCCAATACGTTGGAGGAAGTAGAAGGCGATCTGGACGAGTTGTATCATGACTGGCATGAAAAATCAGGAGAATGGTCAGCTAATCTCAAATATCTACTCAATGTGACATCTGTACTGCCGCCATTTGTGCGCCGCAGAAAGCAGGAATATCAGTACGAAAAACCTTCAATCCTACATACAGCCATGATCAGAGAATACATTAAAATTGCTTTTCGCAACCTCGCCAAGTACAAGGCTAATGCTGCAATCAACATTGTGGGGCTGACCTTTGGGATGACCTGTTTCTTTCTGATCTCGCTCTATTTGTTTGATGAATGGACCTTCGATGCGTTTCATTCTCAGGCAGACCGGATTTACAGGATCACCCAGCAAAAAACTTCGGAAAACGGCAAGCAATCGCATGTCGCGTCGGTTGGTTATCAGGTTGGGAAGTATGCTCAAACGGAACTGCCGGAGGTGGAAAATGTGGTGCGGGTAACAGCTTTGGGGCGAACGAACGTCTCGGACACTGCGGGCCGCAATGTTTTTCTAAGAGAAATAACCCTGGCCGACCGTAGCTTCTTTCAGGTATTTGACTATAAAATGATTGCCGGTGATCGCGCCACAGCTTTGCAGCAGCCATACTCGACGGTAATCACCCGTCAAATGGCTCAAAATATGTTTGGTACCGACGACGCATTAGGTAAGATCATCGATACCGATGGTTTCGACACGCCTTTTACTGTCACGGGCATTTGTGAAGATGTGCCGAAGAATTCCAGTTTTCAGTTCGACATACTGTTTTCAGAAAGCACGATCCACAGCGATAAATGGTATAGAGAGCAGTCGGGGAGTGACTGGTCGTCCAATATGTTTGTGACCTACCTTTTGTTGAAAGCCAATGCCCCGAATGCATCTATTGCCACGAAAATTAAAAATGCGGTGGCGGCTCATTTGCCTCCTGACAAAAAAGTTGGCACATTCTCGTTGCAGCCGCTGCGTGACATTCACTTCTACTCCGAAGACATTGATAATAGCGCTGAGCGAAACAATAGCTCGGGCCGGATGGGCGACATTGCCTATGTGTATGTTTTTGCGGTGATAGGCGTATTTGTCCTGCTGATCGCCTGCATTAACTACATTAACCTGACCACCGCACGCGCCGCCCGTCGTGCCAAGGAAATCGGTGTGCGTAAGGTAGCGGGTGCGCACAGGGGAAGTCTCACCTTCCAGTTCCTCATGGAATCGCTGGTGATTACCTTCATCGCTTTGCTCATCGCATTGTTAGCCGTGCAGCTCGCTTTGCCGAAGTTCAATGCTTTTACGGAAAAGGCGCTGGCCATCAATTTCTCGTCTGATTACCGGATCTGGCTGATTGTTATTTTGGCCACATTGTTTACCGGTTTATTGTCAGGAAGCTATCCTGCATTGCTGCTTTCGCGTTTTCAACCCTTGTTGCTCATCAAAGGAGGTACTACCACGCCGGGTACGAGCAAAACGCAGTTGCGGCAAGGACTGGTGGTCTTCCAGTTTACATTGTCGGTTGTAATGATCGTGGCAACACTGGTGGTTTATTTGCAAATGCGGTTTATCCGAACTAAAAACCTGGGTTTTAATAAAGAGCAGCTAGTGGTGGTCGATATCAACAGCGGTAAAGTGCGCAAGAGTTTTCAGGCGATCAAATCGGAGTATAGCAAGCTGGCTGGTGTCAGTCAGGTTTCGGTTTCAACGCGTGTGCCTGGGGAGTGGAAAAATCTGGCGCAAGTGGAGGTACATACGCCTAATGAACGTGCCGGTGTGAATTCGATGATGACATTCATTGGGGCTGACGAAGACTTTTTGAAAACATTTGATATGAAATTGCTGGCGGGCCGGAATTTCGGAAGCAATACCCCGGCCGATTCTTCCGCCGTCCTGATCAATGAAACGGCTGCGAAGGCATTGAATATTCAAACTCCGGGGGGACAATGGATAGAAATTCCGAGGGAGGGGAGTAACGGAAACCTCACGCCTTTGGACGAGCCATTGAAGGTACGTGTAGTGGGTATCGTTAAGGATTTCAACTTTCGATCATTACGGGAAACAATCGCGCCGCTGGTGATCGGGTACCGCAATAATCCAATCCAGTACATTGATTATTTCACGGTGAGGTTATCTGGTGAAAATGCGCAGGAAACCGTGAGCCAGATGAAATACATTCTGCAAAAAATTGACCCGGACGATCTGTTTGAATATCATTTTCTGGATCAGCAGCTGGCATTATTTTACCGCGAGGATGCCAAACGTCAAACCATTTTTATGAGCATGGTGCTCGCGACGGTGTTCATTGCCTGCCTGGGATTGTTTGGTTTGTCGGCATTCACAGCCGAGCAGCGGGCGAAAGAGATTGGTGTCCGAAAAGTGTTGGGAGCCAGCATTGGCAGCATTGTTACGTTGTTGTCAAGAGACTTTTTGAAACCTGTTCTGATCGGAATTCTGCTGGCTACGCCTGTTGCCTGGTACGCTATGCACCGCTGGTTGCAGGATTTTGCCTACAAGATCGATGTGGAATGGTGGATGTTTGTGCTGGCAGGGGTTGTGGCTATCAGCGTAGCATTGCTCACGGTTTGTTTTCAGTCTGTTAAGGCCGCCCTGATGAATCCTGTCAAAACCCTGCGAAGCGAATAAGCTATGAAACGCAACGAAAATCTACCCATAACGCCTCCCCGCTGGATCCGCCGGTTACTGACCTGGTTTCACCCTGAGAATACCGTGGAGGAAGTCTCGGGAGACCTCGACGAACTGTACGACCATTGGCACGAAAAGCATGGCAAAGCCACAGCTGACCTTAAATACGCACTGAATGTAATCTCGGTACTGCCGCCGTTTGTCCGTAAACGGAAGCAGTCTGCCGCCTATCAACAAAAATTCCGGACCACACCCAATTTTCAACCAGCCATGATCCTTAATTATTTCAAAATTGCCTGGCGTAATATCGCCCACAACAAGTCATTTTCAAGCATTAACATTCTGGGACTTGCGCTCGGAATGGCTTGCAGCTTGCTCATTATGCTCTGGATTCAGGACGAATTCAGTATGGACAGTTATCATGCCAACGGGCCTCAGTTGTACCATGTGATGGAGCGTCAATTTTTCGATGGCAAGGTAGAGGCAACTCCCGGGACACCTGGTTTGCTGGCAGACGAACTGAAAAAGGAATTTCCTGAAATTGCCTATTCCGCTGGTCTTTCCTGGCAGGAGGAGCGCACATTCTCGGTCGGCGAAAAGGTGAATAAGGAGAAGGGGCGATGGGCTGGCGAGGATTGGTTCAAAATGTACAGCATTCCCTTGCTGACCGGTACCGCAGAGGATGTATTGAGCAGCCCGACAAACATTGCGATATCCCGGAAACTCGCGGAAAACTACTTTGGAAACGCCCAGGCCGCTATGGGAAAAAGCATTCGCATGAGTAACCAGGAAGACTATCAGGTCAGTGCGGTGTTTGAAATGCCGGAAAACAGCTCGGTCAAATACGATTATCTGCTCAGCTGGAAAGATTTGCTGGCGCATAATGAATGGCTGAAAGACTGGGGGAACAGTGTGACCGAAACCCATATTCAGCTGCATACGGACGGTAAGGGCCTTTCGGCTGACCCTGGCAAGCTGGAAGCGAAGATAAAGTCATTTCTGAAAACCCGCAATCCAAATATGGGTTCCAAAGGTTTTGATATCCAGCTTTTTCTGCAACCTTCCAGTGAGGCTTATTTGTATTCCAATTTCAAAAATGGCTACCTCGATGGGGGGCGGATCGAATACGTTCGGTTGTTTGGAATTGTAGCCATATTTATCCTGCTAATCGCCTGTATCAATTTCATGAACCTCGCCACGGCGCGGTCCGTCAAGCGGGCACGCGAGGTAGGTGTACGCAAGGTGGTAGGCGCAGGGAGAGGCTGGCTCATCGGGCAGTTTGTCGGAGAGGCACTGGTACTGACCTTCATTGCGCTGCTCGTCGCAGTCGTTTTTGTATGGGGCCTGCTTCCTACCTTTAATACATTGACTGAAAAACACATTACATTTCAGTTTGCAGATGCGTCGTTCTGGTTGACATTGCTGGCTATGACGCTCCTTACCGGCCTCATTGCCGGAAGTTACCCTGCATTGTTTTTATCGTCCCTGAACCCGATCCGGGTTTTGAAGGGTTCGATCCGATTTGGCTCGGGAGCACGGTTTTTTCGCCAGGGGCTGGTGGTTTTTCAGTTTGCGCTTTCTATGCTGCTCATCATCGGAACCGTTGTCGTGTACCGTCAAATGGATTTTATCCAAACCAAAAATCTGGGTTTCGACCGCCAGGGAATGGTTTATATTCCTTCCGAGGGAGAGCTGCTGAACAAGTACGATCTATTCAAGGAAGAGCTGCTGCAAATGCCCGGGATTGAAGCCGTAACCAAGATGGAGGGGACACCAACCAATGGATTTGGCACAACAGGCAATGTACAATGGCCCGGCAAAGATCCTTCGACGAACATTCAGTTCCAGTTTTCACAGATAGATTACGATTTCACGAAGACCTTAAAAGTGAAAGTGAAAGGGCGTGATTTTTCAAGAGCTTTTGGGGCAGATTCAATGAATTATATCATTAATGAAACTGCCGCCAAGCGCATCGGATATCAGGACCCGGTCGGTAAGCCGCTGACCATGTGGGGTAAAACAGGTACCATCGTCGGTGTTGTTGACGACTATCACCAAAGCTCAATGCATACTGCCATTGAACCGTTTATCGCAAGGTTAGGTCAGGGCAAGATGATCATTGTGCGCATCAGACCGGGGCAGACGAAGCAGGCCATGGCAAGCCTGGAAAGCCTTTGCAGGGAAATAAACCCTAAGTTTCCATTTGCGTATATGTTTGCCGACGAAGCATTCCAGTCGCTGTACCGAAGCGAAACGGTGGTGGGAACGCTGGCTAATTACTTTGCTTTTCTGGCTATTTTTATCTGCTGTCTGGGGTTGTTCGGGTTGGCGGCTTTCACGGCCGAGCAGCGTACGAAGGAAATTGGCGTTCGTAAAGTGCTGGGTGCCAGCGTTACCGGTATTGTTGCCTTGCTGTCCAAAGACTTTTTGAAATTGGTACTGATCGCCATCGTGATCGCCTCGCCGATTGCCTGGTATGCGATGAACCAGTGGCTGCGCGACTTCGTGTACCGAATCGATATGGAATGGTGGGTGTTTGTGCTGGCGGGGCTGCTGGCGGTGACCATTGCATTGCTGACGGTCAGTTTTCAGAGCGTTAAAGCTGCGCTGATGAATCCTGTTAAAACATTACGCAGTGAATAAAAAGAAAACGCTGACTGATCCACATGGTTCAGTCAGCGTTTTCTTTTTGATTTTTCAGAGCTTATAAGTTAAATCCGAGGTCCGAGATCAGGTATTCATATAAAGTTGATTCGATCAGCTTTGCGTCTGTTACCGTATACCAGTCTCTTTTAGTAACATATCCTTCCGCATCCAGCGCGTAAGCGTAGTAGTTGCCGCCCAGTGACGTGTTTTCAGTAACCATTTTCACCAAATGTCTGCTCGATTTGCCAAATACCATCAGGTATGGATCAGGCAAGTTAGCGGCTTCGCTATTGATCGGTGCCAGGTCTGCCAGGATGGGGTCACCGGTAGGCTGGTCATAATAAAGCGTTGTTTCTGACTGTACAGGTTCGTATGCCTGCCCGCTGCGGAAATTGTACCCCGTCATTTTAACCAGGTCACCGGCGGCATTCCAGATAAACACAGTTTTTTGGGTAGGTACTTTTTTGTTGATACGGCTGTCTAGCTGGCCTTTGCTGTTATAGTTGTAATGGAAATTACTTTCTTTCACCTGATAAGCATTAGGTCCCATCGGAATGTAGTCCTTTTGGATGGACTCGTAGCAGCGGAGGTAATTGTCGAGCAGGTAAGTGGTTTCCTGGGCTACTTTATTGTTGTAGTAAACCGTCGCGATAATGTAGTTGGCGTTGTATTTATAGGTTGCAAACGTGGCTGGGGAAGTCCGCGTAGCTGCTACGTAGGTCACCTTTTGCAACTTCCCGTCCGGGTAGTAAGCCAGCTTGACATTTCCGTGTTTAATAAGCTGGTGTTTTTGGGGAACCGTTGGCAGCATGTTTTCACGAAGGCTGCTGGCGGTAGCCTCTGCTTTGTCGGCAGGCGTTACAAAGTTGTCGTCTTGCTGGCAGGAAGCGATGCCAATGGATAGTACGAGGGCGAATTTGAAGATATTTTTCATGGTAACAGATAAGTGATTTGGATAAAAATGTTTGAATTTGTTTTGCCTGAACTTTTGAAATGTTCGTTTCTCAGAAGGCGATGCAAACCTAGTGCGGATCAGAGGGGCAGGCAATTTTGACGGGTATACAAAGCGTTGATCCGGGATCAAAATGGTGTGTACAAAAGGTGTATTACCAAAAAGAGGCCTGCACAAATGGTGTACAGGCCTCTTTTTGGATGGTAAATGAGCTACTCGGGCGATTTTTCCGGGCTCATTTCGCTGCTCGCCCCGATCATGGAAGATGACCAGAGTTGGTACAACCTTGTCCAGGCCTCTTCGGTTTCGGAGTTCCACAAATCTCCCAAGCTGCTTTTTAATGTGCTGATCAGCACCGACCCCACGAGTTCGTAATGTTCGGCGGTGACACCGTAATGAGCATGCCGCTGACCAAGCAGCTCAATTTCATATTGGATGTCTTCCATGTTCTGCAGGTTGGTCACCATGTACGTAATCATATCGGTAAATTTGGCTTGCTGGCCCTCCATGTCCGACTTGAACATAGGCACCAGGCACGGCACGGCGGCGAAGAGCTGCTGATAGAAAAGTACACCCGGATTATCAGGCTGGGCGATCACGTGACTCCACGAGTTTTTAATTATGAGCATATTACGAATATCCATGGCGTGATTATTTTTAGATTGAATGGTGATAAGATCTGATGATAAACTTAGGGGGACAAAAGCGGTCTTCCTATTTCGGGTGGTATACAAAAAGTAAACATTCCCTCTTCTATGCGAAAATGGAATGTTTTTAGGATAAAAAGCCCGTTTCGAGTGTATTTTAAACCGTCATCAAATAATCCGCCAGGTTACTGTCTTCCGGTAAATTGAGTTTTTTGCGAAGCCGGTGCCTGGCGGTTTTAACGCTGTCGGGGGCAATGTTGAGCAAAGTCGCCGCTTCTTTGAGATTGAGGTTGAGCCGGATCAATGCGCAAAGACGCAGTTCACCGCTGCTCAGGTCGGGGTATCCTTTTTTTAGTTTGGTAAAAAAATCTTTGTGAACGCCTTCGAAGTACATTTTAAATTCGTCCCAGTCTTTGTCGAGGTTAAAACTGTAATCGATGAGGTTTATGAGCCGTCCGAAAAGGGTAGAATGTTCTTCGACCTGCCTGGTTTTGAGTGTAAGTGAAACCGTCTGCCGGATTTCTTCGAGGATACTGTTTTTCTGAATGAGGTTTAATGTATGCGTCGTCAATGCTTTGTTCCGGAATTCCAGTTCCGTGGTGAGCTGCTGCTCTCTTTCCTGGCGGTTACGGATTTCGTTTTCTGCCAGCGCCTGCTGTGCAATGTGTATTTCCCGGTCTTTTCGGACTTTAAGCCGCTGCCTGTTAAATGCCAGGCCCAGCACGATCAGTCCGCCGATCAGCCCTAGCGCGAGCATATTCCGGTGCGCATAACCAAGATCCTTCTCTTTTTGAAGCAGTTTTATTTCATTCTGCTTTTTCTCGCTTTCATAATGTACCCGCAGATTGGCGATCTTATTGGTGTTTTCAGCATTGAAGATCGAGTCTTTCAGCGTATTGGAAAGCTGCTGGAAGTGATAAGCGTTAGCGTAGTCTTTCATATCGCCGTAAACCGTCGCCAGTCCCTGGTATGACAGCTGCAATGCGGGCCTTATACCAGAGCCTTGCGCTAACAATTGCGCGTGACGGTAATTTTCAATGGCCTTTCCGGTGTTATGTTGTTTGGTATAGACCTGGCCCAGCCCATTATAAGAGGTGATCATTAACCGCTTGCTCTGAAACTGCTGATTGATTTCCAGTGAAAGTTCGTATTTCAGCAGCGCCTGCGGGTAATCTTCTTTTTGCAAATAAATTTCGCCGAGGTTATTAAGACATATTATTTGCCCATTGCTGTCTTTGAAACTTTCAAACAATTCAAAAGCCTTATTGGCACTGGCAATGGCTGCGTCGTATTTCTTTTGTTTGGTATAAATGCTGGCTATGTTAATGTAAGAGCCAGCCGTCGATTTTTTGTCTCCCGCCTTGATCCAGATATCCATTGCCTGTTTGTAGGAAATCAGGGCTTCATCAAAATTCTTCTGATTTTTATGGACATTGCCAATGCTGTTGATAGCCGACGCCATTCTCTTGTCGTCGTGCAATTCCTGAAAAATGATCAGCGATTGCTGGTAGTTGTCCAGCGCGACATCGTAGTTTCCCTGCTCTCCATAAACCATCCCGATATTGGTAAGAGACCTGCCATAACCAAGCTGGTCTCCCAGTTCTTTATATATGTTTTTACCAAGCTCATAGTTGGCCAGTGACTTGACGTAATCATTTTTCTGCCAATAATAGATCCCGATCCCCTGATAACTTTTCGCTTCTCCGCGGCGATATTTTATTTTTTTTGCAATATCCAGCGCGTTTCGGGTGTAGAGAATTGTTTTTTCAGGATCCGATGCCCAGTACTCGACGCCAATGTCGACCATGAGGTTCACTTTCGTTGTGTCCACAGCGGTGTTTGCGAGCACATTCGTCAGGCTGTCAATTTTGGAGGACTGGGCAAAGAGAGAAAATGTAATGAGGGAGAGCAATAAAACACTGCTGATTTTCATAGAGGCGGTCCGGTCGAGATTAGGTACCGCCAAAATTATAGCAATTAAACAGGTATCTACTTACCGTTAACTTAGAAAGAGAACAAAATCGAATTGGGTATAAAGCGTCGAATATTGGAATTCATGGTTATATTTGTTCTAAATTAGTTACATATCCTCAACGTTAATACTTGTGAAAAAATCCAATGTTTTTGCCTTCATAGAATTGTCCAAATTTGTCGAAACATTACAAAATGATTCACGGCATCCCAATCTTAAGGAAAAACTAAAATCACAGTCCTCCTACTTTAATATTATCGATGCAAAGTATTTTTCTGACGCATTGATGGAAGAATGGATAGACCTGCAAAAGACCGCGACCAGTTCGGGTACTATGAGAGATGAAAATGGATTCGTGATCATGAATGCCGTGCGCCATACCATTGAAAATATGACAGAAGATGAATGTTTTCTGCTCGCGAAAAGAATATATTCGATTGCCGATAAAGTTAAAAAAGAGTTCGAATAAAAGTCACCACTATAGTCTTCAGGAAAATATTATGAAATGACTCCTTTGTAAATAAGCGAGGATTTTGTAGTATTACTTTTATGTTCGTCGCACCCAAGGCATGAATGTATATAACCTCCATCAATAGTTAAATGAAGACCCTGTTGCCCCTGCTGAGCATGATGCTTTTGACCTCTTTGATCGGAACGGCGCAAAAGCCAGAGCTCACCTACAACAAATTCACAGGCGAGATCTCCCAAACCAGAGTCGTGGACATGGGTAGGGCACCTGCCGTCGCATTCAGGAACGTCCGGGCCTGGCTTACCCAGAAATATTCAAATTATTGGGAAGTCATCAAAGTCTCCGATCCGGATCGTGGAAAGATCGTTTACCACGGTTCCGAGCCCGTGTATACGCAAGGCTTCGAAGCGTTTTCTTATCGTGTTATCGTCGACCTTAAGGATAACAAGTATTCCTGCACCATCGATCAGGTGAAAGCCCGGCCGACCGGAAGCAAAGTCTTCGTTTCGTCCGATATGGATTTTTCGACCATTTACACTTACCAGAAGCGTATTGCTGATATCGACGTTGCGAAAACGCTGAGGAAGGGTAAAGCCGAACAGACCCGCCTAAACCAGGAACGCTCGGCCAAAGTAACATATCTGGAAAATCTTGCCAAAATGCACGACATCATGGCATATCATTTCAACAGGATCCAGTGGGAACTGAGGAATGCAGCGCTGAAAGGCGAGCCTGTGGCCAGAAGATAACTTTACAATTTTACGGGCAACTTTCTGATCCTCTTTCCGGTAGCGGCAAAGAGCGCATTGGCTAATGCAGGCGCGATAGGAGGGACTCCTGGCTCACCTGCACCTCCCATTTTGGCAGTACTAGGTGCAATGTGCACCTCTATCACAGGCATTTCGTTCATGCGTAGCATCGGGTAATCGTGAAAATTACTTTGTTGCACCTGGCCTTTTTCAAGTGATATTTCTCCATAAAGTGCGGCGGTGAGTCCATACACAATGCCCCCTTCCATTTGAGCGACCACACCGTCGGGATTAACCGCCATACCGCAGTCAATGACACAAACAACCCGGCGCAGGCGAATGGCTTGATTTTCAATTGATAATTCCACGATCTGGCACACGCAGCTACCCATCGCTTCATGAATGGCAATACCCCGAAACTGCCCTGCGGGTAATGGTTGGGCCCATTGTGCTTTCTCCGCGGCAAGGTTAAGTACAGCCAGGTACCTCGGGTGTTTCTTAAGCATGGCGCGGCGGTAATCAATAGGGTCCGTTTTGGCCCTGGACGCGAGCTCATCGATCAGCGATTCCACTACAAATGCCGTGTGCGTACTCCCCACCGACCGCCATGCCAGCACTGGTACTCCGTATAATGTAGTGTGCAGCTCAAAAGAATAGTCTGCCACATACTCGGAATACGGTGCGCCGGTGGTTACCGAGCTGTAATCGATGCCATTGGGAGCAATGGCATCTTCCAGAATAGTACCTGTAAAAAGCGACTGGCCGACGATCCGGTGCTCCCATGCATTTGGAAAACCGTCAGCACCGATCCCCATTTTGACCTGATGCAAATAAACAGGTCTGTAATATCCTCCGCGTATATCATCCTCGCGCGACCATACCAGCTTGATAAACTTGCCGGTTATTTTGGCTATATGCACCGCCTCCATGACCCAGTCTCCCTGGAACGAGCCGCGCCGACCGAAGCTGCCTCCCATATGTGGCGTATGCAGCGCGACGCGTTCGGGCGGGAGACCCAGAAACGCCGCTATCTCAGCCTGATGCAGTATTGGAGACTGCGTTCCCGTCCATACTTCGCAATCATCTTCCGAAATTTTTACCGTGCAGTTCAATGGTTCCATCGGCGCGTGCGCGAGGTAAGGAAATGTGAATTCGGCCTCGAAAGTCGTTGCTGCTTTTTCCAAAGCATCCTTTACAGCTCCTTTTTGCGAGACATTTTTACCTTTCGTCTGAGCCAGTTTGCGATAGTCTTCCAGCTGCTGATGGCTATCCATACTTTCGTTAGCACCGTGTTCCCATTCAATTTTCAATGCATCCCTCCCTTTTTTGGCCGCCCAGAAATTGTCCGCAATGACGGCGACGCCGGAGGGAATCCCGATCACTTCGCGAACGCCGACGATCTTTTTTGTCTCCGATGCGTCAAACGATTTTACTTTACCGCCGAACACGGGCGCGTGGGCTACCACAGCCGTGAGCAGTCCTGGAAAGTGAATATCCATTCCGTAAATGGCTTTTCCCGTGATTTTTTCTGGACTATCAAGTCGTTTTTTTGATTTTCCAATGATCTTCCAATCCTTCGGCTCACGCAACGTGACAGTTGGTTGGGGCAAAGTGGAAGCCTCAGTAGCAAGTTCTCCATAACTCAGTCGCTTATCGCCAGCGACTACAAAACCATTGTCGGTGGTGCAGGCTTCGGGTGCCACGCCAAGCCTCCTGGACGCGATGGTGACAAGCATAACCCGGGCCATCGCGCCGGCTTGCCTGCACCGGTCAAACTCGGAACGGGTGGAGTCAGAACCGCCTGTGGAAGTAATAAAGATGGATTTTTTGAAATCATCACCTTTGCCCGGAGGGCTATGCTCCGCCTTTATTTTATTCCAGTCACAATCCAGTTCTTCGGCGATCAGCATCGGAATGGTCGTCCACATACCCTGGCCCATTTCGATTTTGGGCAGGATAATATGTATCGTATTGTCTTCATCAATGCGCAGCTTACCATTCAGGGAGGCCGTTTTGGGAAGATCTGGCGCAACGGGTAAATGTTCACCGCGTACTGGCAGGGCAAATGCGATCAAAAGCCCACCGCTGGCTGCCGCGCTGGTTTTAAGAAAATTTCTCCGGCTAATAGTATCGTGATTTTTCATTTCAAGTTTTAGGATTTTGATCGGGCACTTTTTGTACAAAGAAATCAGTATCCGGTCCGGCGTAAACGGGAATTTGATGAAACGCTGGGAAAACTTGACGATATGCAGAGATTGCCTTAAAATCTGCTAACATAGTAGTCCGTGCCAATGGTTAGCTTTTCACTTATATTTGAGTGACCCTAGTTTTTTAAAATGATACCTGACAAAAGATTTCCAGCGAAAAAAGCTGAACAGAACTCCCTCTACCTCGTCGCTATCATGGCGGCAGTCCTCATTTCTCTATCCGTTTTAACCCGAATAATCCTGCTTTTGAAGTCGGCAGGCGGCGTGGATTTTACATTCCTCAATTTGCTGGGACTCTTCGTGATCGGGTTATTTTACGATCTGGTCAATGCGGCCTATTTTACATTGCCGCTTGTGCTGTACATTTGGCTTACACCACGCAAATGGTGGCAAAAGCGCTGGCACCGGTTTGTCGTTTACGGGATCTTTGCATTCTTCATTTTTGGGCTGCTTTTCAATGCAGTTTCCGAGTGGGTATTTTGGGATGAATTCAGTTCCCGGTTCAATTTTATAGCCGTCGATTACCTGGTCTATACCAACGAAGTGATCGGCAATATCCAGCAGTCCTACCCGGTAGGTATCATTGTCACTGCCTTGCTAGCGGCCACTGCTGCTTTGGTTTATGTATTGAAACCTGCCATTAAAAACGCTGCTGTTCAGGCCTATTCCTTCAAGCAACGATCATTTCGTATGCTGGCCTATGTTGCGGTTTTGCTGTTATGTTTTTTTCTGGTCAATAATAAAATCAGGCAGTTTAGCGACAATACCTACGTCAATGAGCTGGCAGGGAATGGTTTGTATGAGCTGTTTGCTGCTTACCGGAACAATGAGCTGGACTACGCCCAGTTTTATCAAAAAATCCCTGATCAGACCGCATTCAAAAAAATCCGCGAAATGATCAAAACTCCCGAAAGCAGTTTTGTCGATAATAATCCATTCAGTATCGAGCGGAAGATCGTTAATGCGGGAAAGGAAAAAAGGATGAATGTGGTACTCATCAGTGTCGAGAGTTTGAGCGCGGACTTCCTGGGAACATTTGGAAATACACAGCACATTACGCCCAATTTGGATTCTCTGGCCGGGCAGAGCCTTCTTTTTACCAATCTTTATGCGACCGGGACCAGAACGGTACGAGGACTGGAAGCATTGTCGATCTGTACGCCGCCAACGCCAGGGCAGTCCATTGTGCGCAGGCCGCAAAATGAAGGGCTATTCTCTTTGGGAAGGGTTTTTGACCAAAAAGGTTACGAAAGTAAATTTATCTATGGCGGCTACGGCTATTTTGACAATATGGGTTACTTTTTTGCAAACAATGGATACAAACTGGTAGACCGGACAGAAATCAAAAAGAAGGATATTGACTATGAAAATATCTGGGGAGTAGCCGACGAAAACCTCTTTACACTGGCGACAAAGGAGATTGAAAAAACGGTAAAATCGGGCAAGCCGGTCTTCGCGCACATCATGACCACTTCCAATCACCGGCCATTTACCTACCCCGAAAAACGGATCGATATTCCATCCCATACCAACCGTGAAGGTGCCGTAAAGTATACTGACTATGCCATCGGCCGGTTTATCAAGGAAGCTCAAAATAAGCCCTGGTTCAAAAATACCTTGTTTGTCATTGTGGCGGACCATTGTGCGTCCAGCGCCGGAAAGGCTGATCTACCGGTGAACAAGTACAAGATCCCGCTTTTGATTTTTGCTCCCAATGTGATTAAACCAGCCAGAATGGAACGGCTTATGAGCCAGATTGACCTGGGGCCGACGATTCTGGGGCTTCTCAATTTCTCCTATCAAAGCAAATTCTTTGGCTATGATATCTTCAAGCTGGAACCCGGCCGCGAACGGGCATTTGTGAGTACATACCAGAGCCTCGGCTACATTAGAAAAGACACATTGATTATTTTGAGGCCGCAACGCATTTCGGATTCATTCGTACCCAATTTTACCGACGGCTCAGCAAAGTTGATCCAGCCGGACAACCAGCTAACCGAGGAGGCGATCACGTGGTATCAGACGGCGAGTTATCAATTTAAAAACAAGCTGATGAAGTGATTAACAATCATTCTATTTCAAACAAATGACTGGCAGGCGACCTACTTTCTTCTTCTTATTTTTTTGCATTGGAATAAATATCATTGGTACAGGCTCCGAAACGGCATTCGGACAGGTGACGGCAGGTGGCACTCTTGCAACTGAAAGAGATTGTCAATGCGGAATGCTGGCAAAAGCTGCCTTCCCCGGAGCGGCGATCACGACCGCGGAATGCGTCCCCGCAGGATCATTCACACCACCTGGTAGCAAAGTTACGATCAATAACCTGCCAGCTTTTTGCCGTGTTGCGGCTACATTAACACCCACACCGGATTCCCGGATCCGCATCGAAGTATGGCTGCCGGAAAGCAATTGGAATGAAAGGTTTTTGGGCACGGGAAATGGTGGAGGGGCCGGTAACATTCATTTCGGTGCATTGGCCAATGGATTAAGAAAAGGGTTCGCCACGGCCAACACGGATATGGGAACATCACCCGGCCCGAATGAGCTGGCCGGACACCCCGACAAATGGGCAGACTTTGGTTACCGCGCCACGCATGAGATGACTGTGACTGGCAAGGCGATCATGCAGCATTACTACCAGAAGCCAGCCCGGTACGCTTATTTTTCGGGCTGCTCGACGGGTGGTCAGCAGGCATTGATGGAGGCCCAGCGATACCCGGAAGACTATAACGGCATTCTGGCGGGCGCTCCGGCGAACAACCGGACCCATTTGCATACCGGCTTCGTCTGGAACTTGCGGGTAACCAATGACATTGCAGGAAGTGCATTTATTCCGAAAGAAAAAATAGCGTTGATCACCCAGGCAGTTGTGAAGGCTTGTGCCGGAAAGGACGGCGGCGCACCGGGGGATAATTTTCTCACCGATCCCGGGGCATGTCAGTTTGACCCGGAAACACTTCCCAAATGTCCGGACGGAACCGACGACGGGAGCTGCCTGACACAGGCACAGATCAATGCGCTCAAAAAGATATACGCAGGCCCGGTGAATCCTCGCACGGGCGAAAGAATATATACGCCACTGCCGTTGGGAAGTGAAAACTCAGGAGCTGGCCTGGACATGCAACAAAATCCGCAGCAGTCGCCGGGCGCATTTTTTTATCAATACAAATGGGCATTCGGGCCGGAATTTGATTATCGTACCTTCGATTTCGATCACGATCAGGACAAGCTGGACTCTGTTCTGGGGCCGCTCCTGAATGCTAATAACCCGGATCTGTCAGCATTGAAGAAACGGGGATGTAAGATTCTGATGTACTCAGGAACTGCCGATCCGCTGGTACCCTATCAGGACGCCGTCAACTATTATGAGAGGGTGGCGGAAGCACAGGGTGGGGTGATACAGACACAGGAATTCTTTCGCTTTTTTCTGGTACCGGGTATGGCACATTGCAGCGGCGGGCCGGGCGTGAATGACTGCGGCGATATGCTCGGCGCACTGATCAAATGGGAAGAGGAAGGTAAAGCTCCCGAGCGATTGATGGGCACGGCATATTATCAGGCGGACCCTAAAAACGGTGTCCGTTTCAAGCGGCCGCTTTATCCTTACCCGCAATTACCCGCATATGTTGGCGGCGATGTAAGCTTGCCTGAGAGCTTCAAACCAGTGGTGTATCCGGAGCGGAAGGTTTTGCAGCCTGCGATGCGATATCTCAACTGAATGTAGTAGTAAATGTTAACTAGTTTTAGCATAAAAATCTTATAACTTCGGAAGTTCTGCTAATTTTTCTTGTTTTAATTCATAAAGTAAGTACATTAAGCGGCAATATGAAGATCGAATCTGTGTCGGCTAACTCAACTGATAAATTGAATAAGGAGCTATTCTTTGAGATATCTCAGGACATACTTTGTGTTGCTGGATATGATGGGTACTTCCGAATGGTAAATCCTGCATTTACCAAACTCATGGGATATTCTCATGAGGAATTGCTCGCCAAGCCCATTGATGAGTTTATCTATTTTGAAGACAGGGAGCTTACTTCACAGTATCGGGAAGAATTGAAAAAGAGCATACCGCTTTTGAATTACGAAAACCGGTACGTGACTAAGAATGGCGAGATCGTGTGGCTTGCGTGGACTTCAATGCCCAGGGACGCTGATCGGTTGGTTTTTGCTATTGCCAAGAATATCACCCATAAAAAGATCATTGAACAAGACCGGAATGCGCTTCTTGCTAACCTTACCCGGATCAATCAGGATCTTAAACAATTGACCTATACGACATCTCATGACCTCAGGTCGCCGGTCAACAACCTGCTGTCTGTGTTTGGCCTTCTGGATACTTCCAAAATTCAGGATGCGGAGACTTTACAGTTTATCGATATTTTAAAGTCGGCGACCGAAAGCCTGAAAGATTCGCTGAACCATTATGTTGATATTCTGGTACAAAAGGATCTCCTGACCGTCAAAAGAGGTGAAATAAGTCTGAGTGCGTCGCTGGACACTGTAATGCTGTCACTAAAAACACTTCTTGAAAACTCCAAAACCAGGATCACGGCAGACTTTTCGGAATTTGACGACATTAAATTCAATGCGAGCTACATGGAGAGCATTTTTCTCAACCTGATCACGAATTCGATCAAGTACGTTATTCCGCATAATACGCCTGTCATCGGTATTTCGACAAAAAGGTCAGGGAATGTTAAACAGCTGATATTCAAGGATCAGGGAGCTGGTTTCGATATGGATCTCGTGAAAGACAGGCTCTTCGGGCTAAATCAGACATTCCATAACCATAGCGACGCCAAAGGTATCGGGCTTTACCTGGTACGTAGCCACCTGACCAGCCTCGGAGGAAGCATTGCAGTTGAAAGCAAACCCAACGAGGGCACGACATTTACATTGTCGTTCAAAAGCTGACGCGGGCTTTTCGTACCGGGTTTTCCCATATCAAGTCATTCCTACCATTTTTCCAAGGAAATCCACCGTTTATGAACCCGGCGAATCTGTGGTAGATTTTTAAATCAATTTTGATTCAGAAATTTTAAATTAACGATTACATAATTTTCCAGAAGTACTGGGGCAACATGAAAGGGCTAGATTTGACAAACATATCCAGGAAAAAAGAGAATGTCCAAAGTCTACGCTTCTCCCATTACCGCTTTGTTGCTAATCTTAATGCCTTTTATTTTCAGCGAGGCCCCTTTACATGTTTCTTCCAAAAGGCATCTTGCTTCTTTAAGTATTTCGGATTCCGGCAGCTTTTCAGCGATCACGTATAACATCGCGGGGCTGCCCGAATTCATTTCAAGCGCGGTTACCCGGCGGGCTGTCAGTATTGCCGATATTGGCGGGCGGCTCAATTCGTACGACATTGCGCATGTCCAGGAGGATTTCAACTACCACAAAAATCTCTGTGAAAGTCGCAACCAGCATTTCTACCGCACACAAACCAAAGGCGCGGTACCATTTGGTGACGGCCTGAATACGCTATCGAAATACCCGATCCACCGTCTCAGCCGCATCCGCTGGAACGACTGCACGGGAGCTGACTGCCTGACGCCGAAGGGATTTACTTATACTCAGATACAGGTTGCGCTGGGCGTGTTCATTGATTTTTACAATGTACATGCCAATGCTTATAACCATCCGGCGGCGGCCAGGGCGCGATGTGGGAATGTTCGGCAGCTTAGCAGCTACATTGCCAGTCATTCAAAAGGCCACGCCGTCATTGTCATGGGAGACCTCAACGGACATTATAGCTTTTCAAAAGATAATATTCATACGTTGCTCAAAAATAACGGTTTAGCGGATGCCTGGGTGTTGTTGCAAAACAAAAATGAAATGCCCGGTCACGCAGATTCGTTGCCGGCAAGCAATATTCTCGACATCGGGCAGGGCACTGAAACTATTGACAAAATTCTGTACCGAAGCTCTGAGGACCTCATGCTGGAACCGGGAAATTATAAACTGGAAAATGAAAGCTTCCGAAACCATACGGGATTGCCACTGTCCGATCACCATCCGGTAAGCGTTTCGTTTCAATGGAGGAAACGACAGGCACGGATCGCCAGCATGTAGTCGCGCAGATTCCACGGGTAATATTTCACCGGTAGTGACCTTTTATGATTTATATGATCTACTAGATTTTATTAATCATGACAAATTCGCGACGAAAATTTATCAGTTCTGCTACCGCTATTGTGGCGGGCGCAAGCATTTCAACGGTATTCCCGTCTACATTGTCGGCTTTTCCTAAGCTTTCATCTCCCGCAGATACCATCCGGATCGGTGCCATAGGTGTGAATGGAATGGGTTGGTCGGATCTTACGGCCATTTTGAAAAACCCCGGGGTTGAATGTGTGGCGTTGTGCGACGTGGATAAAAATGTCCTGGACAAGCGCGCTGCCGAACTCGCTGCGAAAGGAATGAAAGTGAAAACCTACGCCGATTATCGTGAATTGCTGAAAGACAAAAATATAGATGCCGTGGTCATCGGGTCGCCGGATCACTGGCATTGTTTGATGATGGTAGAGGCTTGTCAGGCGGGGAAAGACGTATATGTCGAAAAACCCATCGGAAATTCTATCGCGGAATGCCGTGCTATGGTTGCTGCGCAGAAGAAATCGGGCCGGGTGGTGCAGGTAGGGCAGTGGCAACGGAGCCAGAAACACTTTCGGGATGCGATGGATTTCGTGCATTCGGGTAAGCTGGGTAAGATACGGCTGGTGAAAGTATGGTCGTATTTTAGCTGGGTAACACCTATTTCCAAGCTGCCTGATGGTACTCCGCCAGCCGGGGTTGACTACAATATGTGGCTGGGGCCAGCTCCTAAAAGACCTTTTAACCCAAACCGTTTTCATTTCAATTTTCGCTGGTTCTGGGATTATGCCGGCGGGCTGATGACTGACTGGGGCGTTCATTTGCTGGATTATGCGCTGCTGGGAATGAAAGCCGAAATTCCGAACAGCATTATGGCGGCGGGAGGTAAGTTCGCGAATCCTGATTCCGGCGCAGAAACGCCTGATACGTTGACTACTGTATATGAATTCGGCGATTTCAACATTCAATGGGAGCACGCCATTGGCATTGACGATGGGCCATATAACCGCCAGCACGGGATCGCTTTCATTGGCAATAATGGCACACTTGTCCTCGACCGGAATGGATGGGAGGTGATACCGGAAGGTAAAAAAATGGAGGCGGTGGCACTGCAGAAATCGTCGGACAATGGGCTGGACCTGCATGCGAAAAATTTCATCGAAGTGGTCCGTTCCCGGAAATTGGAGGACTTGCACGCGCCGGTCCAGGTGGGGGCTGACATTGCTATTTTTTCGCAGATGGGAAATATTGCTTTCCGTACCGGCAAAAAATTGTATTGGGACAAACAAAAAGGCTTGTTCACCGATGCTGCGGCCAACAAATTCATTGCCAAAGAATACCATAACGGTTATAAAATACCTTCTGTTTAAATGACTAATCCCATCATGAAAGCCAGACTGTTTACATTATTCTGCGGCCTGATCCTGCTCTCTTCGAATGTACATTCGCAAACATTAGCGAAGACGGTAGTGGCAGATAAGCGTCCAAAAACCGATAGAAAAGCTGTTGAAAAACGATACCTGTACGTAGCCACGCCCGGCATCCGCGACTACCTCGGGTATGGTGGGCACGGGCTGCTGGTTTTTGATATGAACGACAATCATCGTTTTGTCAAAAGGATCACTACCAATGGATTGCACCCCAACGGCAAGCCGTCCAATGTGAAAGGCATCGCGGTCAGCATTCCGCTCAACAGCATTTATATCAGTACGATAGAAGGCTTGCAGCGCATTGACCTGACGAGTGAAAAGGTGATATGGGAAAAGACTTATGAGGGAGGATGCGACCGGATGTCGATTTCGCCGGACGGGCAAACCATGTACCTGCCGTCACTGGAAAAGGGTTTCTGGAATGTAGTCGATTGCAAAACCGGGGACATTATGAAGAAGATCAATGTCCATAAAAGGGCGCATAATACCATTTACGGGCCGTCCGGGAATTTTGTTTACATGGGCGATATTGCCAGTCCGTGGCTGCATGTGGCAGATCCCAAGACTCATACGCTGGCAGGGAAAGTTGGGGTTTTTGCCAATAACATCAGGCCATTCACGATCAATGCGAAGGAAACGATGGTGTATGTGACGGTGGATAGTCTGCTCGGTTTTGAGGTAGGGGATTTGAAAAAAGGCACTAAAATCGCGCATGTAGCCGTGGAAGGATGGGAAATGGGCCCCGTGCGTCGCCACGGAAATCCCAGTCACGGAATTGGTCTTACGCCTGACGAAAAAGAGCTTTGGGTTTGTGATGGGCATAATATGCGGTTGCACGTATTTAAAGCGACGGCACCTTACCAGCAACTGACGACCATTCCGGTGCAGGATATGCCCGGCTGGGTCACATTCAGCATGGACGGGAAATACGCGTATCCGTCGAGCGGGGAGGTGATAGAGGTGAAGACCCGCAAGATTATTTCTACATTGAAAGACGAGTTCAATAATAGTGTGGCCAGTGAAAAAATGGCCGAAGTGCAGTACAGCGGCAACCGGGCTGTGCGTGCGGGCGACCAGTTTGGGATCGGAAGAGCAGGCCAGGATTAATATGTTAATGTAAAAAAGCTTACTTTGCGCACTTAAAGTTCTTTGTCTTGCTTCTCCACAAAAATTGGTTCACGTCCACGATGTGAAAAATAGGGAACCGTGTTAAATTCACGGACTGTCGCGCAACTGTGAGTAACGATGATAAAACGTTACAAGTCAGATACCTGCCATTTTTTGTTTGATGATGCTTTCGCGTAAAAAAGCTAGTCAGGTCCGGATCATTTTCTGCATATCCTGTCAAGGATATTTGTGCGTCTTTGCGCGATGCTAATGCATAATTTCTCTTCTTTTCCTGTCTGATTTATTTCCGCCGCATGATCGGCAGCCTCTGAGCTTTTAACTTCTTTTAATTCATTTTGGATTACGGGAATGCTAAAAATTCTAAATCATATTTACAGGAAATGTTAAATTACTTATTGATTGATTCTCTTCTTTTGGGTGTACAGCATTCATTTGAACCCGACCACATGGCTGCTGTGTCTGTACTGGCTACCGGCAAAAATCAAAAACCGGCGGATCGTTTAAAACTAATCTGGCGCTCGTCCCACTGGGCACTGGGGCATTCATTTACATTGATTCTTTTTGCCTGCCTGGTTTTATTATTAAAATCCACCATTTCCTTAGATATAGCCGAGAAAGTAGAGCTGATTATCGGGCCCTTGATGATATGGCTTGGTGTACTTGCACTACGGCGAAATTTTCACAAAATAAATGTGGTAAAAGAACCATTGAATGCTAAAAAAGTAAGCCGATCATTTTGGGTAGGAATGGTGCATGGACTGGCCGGAACTGGCGGCGCATGTGCAGTTGCATTGACGCTCGCGGCGAGTGATGCATATACAGCAGTTTGGATTATCATACTTCAAAGTGCCGGAATTATTTTATCAATGTCCGCCTACGGATATTTCTTCGCATTTTCAATCAACAAATTTGCTGCTAAAAAAGAATCGGTGCTGAGAGCTATTAATTATATCGTTGGTTTTTTATCCATTACAATCGGAACAATCACATTATTGGAAGCATTTTAGATTTCGTTTTTGTAAAATCTATTTATTAATATGAACAAATCATATTAATAAATTTCACGGAATAAATATCCGCATACTTACTTTTTGTACAACAACTATCTGCCAATAAATCAAGTAGTTATACTTACTCATTTCAGTATAACTACTCTGTGATTTAATGTTGGTAGCAAGCTACATTTACTCAATATTTTATTGCTCCTGCAAGTCATCGCCACTACTTCTCATTTTTATTGACCAATACAAGATTTCCATTTTGTAGTTAGTACGCAGTCCAATTTCTATTCCGTATCGATAATTAACCTTTTATTACCATGAAAAAGATTTATGCTTTTGCGTTAATTTCTATGGGCATTATTGCCTTGCTGCAATTGGAGTCGTGTTTTAAGCCAACGCCGAACGGCCCGATAGCAGGACTTATAACAGGATATGTCTTTACGGAAGTTAGAATAAAAGACCAATCTGTTAAAAAAGTATTCTTACCGGATGTAATTGTCACTATTAAAAATACTTCCGGTAGTACAGTTGCAATTGACACTACGGAATTGGATGGTGGTTACCGCACGAAAGATCTTCAACCTGGTGATTACACGATTAATCTTTCTAAACAAGGATTTATCAATCAGAGTTATAAAACAACTGTTGAAAAAGCGACCAATCATCCGGGACAATTGAGAATTAGTTTTCGTGAGAATAATTACATTTTCGGTACCGTAAAATTAGCTGATGGTTTTCCTGCTATTTTTAAAAATGAAGTATTTGGGATTAGTTTTTTTACAACCGTTTTTGTTGATCTTGATAAAATAAAAAGTGCAGTAAGGTGTAATACTTCCGGAGAATTTATTTTAACAGGAGTACCACCAAAGGCAAGGTTTTCCATTACGGCTACTTGCCAGCGGGCAGTGGTCAATCAGACGGTACAGGCTAATGGTCAGGTGTATGACTTGGTTTTTAAAAATACAAAACCTGCTATTAAATACATTGTAGCATTCAATGAGAGTGGTAAGGCAGTGCTGCGCACTTTGCCTTCGACCAAACTGAAAGTTGTAGCAAATACATTGGACAAGGAAGGGCAAACCCTTACCTATATGTGGCTTCCCGGCGGAGATTATCCGGGCTCAACGTTTTCAAATAATGCTGAGGCGACATGGCAATTAACGGCCGTGAAAGCAAAAAACCTGCTGACATTACTAGTACTCGATGATTTTGGAGGGGCCGCATTTACCTCTTATTCAATTGATGACAACGACGGAAAAGTCGCATTTTCGGGTGTGGCGCTCAACATCGACGGGAGCGGGAAGATCCCCGGTGCTGTGATCACGATTAATGGGCAACAGGTGGCGGCAACTGACAGCAAAGGGCATTTCAGTGTGCGGGTCGATGAGGCGGAAAACAACCGCTATGTGCTCAATGTCGAGAAACCGGGATTCATGCTCAGTTCGACGATTTTCCAAAAAGAGGCTTTTGAACAAACATATAAATTGGTTAGCGCCACGGTGAAGGAATTTGATCCGGGAAATGACATTGTTTTGACGGAGGAAGAAGACAAATTCACCAGATTTGTCACTTTTGACAAAGAACAAAAACGACGCTCCCGACCAGCGGCGACCATCAAAATACCTGCCGGGAGTATTACAGACAGCAACGGCAATAAGGTATTATCAGCAGTGAATGTTCAGCTTCGTACCATTGACCTGTACAATTCGCAGGGATTAATGCCGGGAGATTATGCGGCTGTGGAAAATGGATCGGACAAAACATTGGTGAGTTTCGGGGCCATTGACGTACAAATACGAGATAAGGCAAACCCCACAAAAAGGTACAACATCAGCCCAACCGCCCTTGCGGACATTAATGTGCCTATTTCATCAGATATTCAAAGTGCTGCTCCGGCCAATATCGGGCTTTGGGACTATAACGAGAAGAGTGGGATCTGGGAGAAGATTACGACGGTCAATAAAAGCGGTGACAAATACGTAGGCACTACCAACAAGTTTTCGTCGATCAATACGGATGTCGCCATTACCGGAGGAACTTGCATTTATCTGCAAGACAATCTGAACAACCCGATTTTTCCGGGTGGAGATTGTGACGTAACCATTACGATCCCGACAGCCGGTGCGCCGAAAATCAAGCATGCAACCATCAGTGCGGCGGACCCGACATTGATCATAGCCCGACTTCCGCTGAACACCAACATTTCGATTGAAGTGAAAAGAGGTGCGGACATTGTGGCGGCCCGTACATTACTTACTTCCTCTGTATCCTCAGGTGCTGCCTCGGCTATTGATCCGGCCGATCCCGGAACTGTTTGTACCAATGATTTCTATAAAAAAGATCCGCCTCTTGCGGACGTGACATCTGCACCTTTTCTGAGTATGGTTGAAACGCTTACCGAGGCGCAGGCCATAGCTTATTACAGGTCCACTGGCGCCATTAAGGATACCGACGCCGACGGTGTATTTGAATTGAGTGAAGGAGAGACATTCGCCCAATGGAAAGCGAGGAACAATTTCGGGGCTGGTGATGACGCACACGCTTCTTATTTCAATGCGGGCGATTTAGGATTTCACCGGGCTATGCATCAAAAAGGTTCTGGTGGTCACATTGCCTACTATGTGTCCAATTATGCCAATGCTGTGCAGGCGGAGGACGATGTTTTCGGGACACGTTCGATTGTGCCCAATGCGACAGTTGCCATGGAATATGATATCAATGCGAACACCGGCGTCCGTGGAATTATCAAGTTCTACTTGTTCACAGGTCCCGCGGAGACGCTCAACACGCATGTAGACTTGGACGGAGGTGGCGAGAGATTTGTACCGGGCTTATGTATTGTTTGCCACGGCGGTCGGGAGATTGACTACTTGGCTGTGACCAGTTTGCAAGACTACTATAAGCTTAATCCCACACATTCACCCGCGTTTCTGGCATTCGATGCGCAGTCATTCGAGTATTCGGCAGCCCATGACCGCCCTTCGCAGGAGACGGAGCTAAGAAAGCTAAATCAGCGGGTTTATGATGCCAACTCGACACAGGCTATTAAGGATTTTCTGAATGCGGCGTATAGCAGCACCGGCACATTGGCGGGGAATTTCGCTGACAACAGTACCGCTGTGAACTGGCTCCCCGGGGCTACCAATGGCATTAATAATGCATTTTTCTATTCCCGCGTGGTCGGGCCTTCGTGCCGGACTTGTCACGCATCCAAATCGGCAAATGTCGTTTTGCAATTTAACACGCCGGGCGACTTTTCAGCATTTCCGGTGTGTGGGCCAGGAAAATATATGCCCAATGCCAAGGTTACGTTTATTAATTTCTGGACAAGCTCGAATCCTTATCAACCTGAGCAGCTACGGTTATTTGTCGGTGACCAAATTTGCGAATAACGATTGGGTGGCATTCATTTCAGAAAGAGTTCCATTCCCTCGCTCTGCTGGTTACGGAACCAGTCCAAAAAAAATATTGATGCTGTACGCTGATGATCACACCCGCCATCACTCTGCAGATTGAAAGCGAAAAGCTGATGCAAATAAGAGTTGCGTTTTGTACATTGAGCTGCTTTAACTCTTAAACGCATTTTTATAGGAGCATCATGAATAAAAGGATCATCGCTGTTTGCTTGATCGCCGCGCTTGTCTCGGTCACAGGTGTACTTTATAGTTTCACAGAGCACGGTTCAGCCAAACCGCTGAAATGGAAAACTGGTGTGGCACTGTACTCATTTAATCATTTCTCCTTCGCCGAGTCGCTGAAAAGGGCGGATAGTGCCGGTGCCAAATACGTGGAAGGCTTTTTCTTTCATAAGCTGGGTGATGATTTTGGCGGCCATTCCATTCCAGCACTGTCGAATGAAGAGATTGCTAAGATGAAGACCATGTTGAGCACGAAAGGGCTTCAAATGAAGTCGTTATATGCTGGCAATGGTAAAAATCTGAAAGAATGGCTGGCGTATTTTGACTTTGCAAAACAAACCGGTGTTGAATTTCTGAACTGTGAGCCCGAGAAAAAGGACTGGAACTTGCTGGATAGCCTCGCCGGGGTTTACAAAACTCAAACTTCCCGAAAACTCACCGGAACAGACCAGGTTTTGGGAGGTGGCCAGGAATCTCGCCCATATACCCGGCGTCCTGAATTTTCAATGTCTGAAACAAACCAGCCCCAAAAATCCATTCGAATATGGCTTGTCCATGGAATTCGAGGATCAGGGAAAATATGATAGTTATTCGGACCATGTTGAACACCAGGCGTTTATTCAAAACTTCTGGCTCAACGATGTCGGGGATTTTCTGGAAATAGATTATGAAGTTTTAAAAGTGAAGTTGTGGCAACTAAAATAAAAATGAATCAAAATTTGTCTAATATCCGACAAGTAAATATATTTGAAATATGAAATCCTTTGATACTATTCCCGAGGCTTTTGACTGGTGGATAAAAAATCTTTACCCATTACTTAGTCCCGAGTTAAAAAAGGGAAAAGCAGTAAGAGCCTGGAAGGATTACACATATAATCAGGGGATTTCAGAAAAGCGTATGAGAGAGATCCTAGTAGAGTTTGGACATTTCAAAATTCAAACTTCTATCGTTTATGAGCCTTAAACGGCTTTTTATTTGTCTGTTTTTTGTCGGAAAATAGACAAATTCTTGAAAAGAAAAACCCGGAGCAGAGTCGCGAAACTTAAATCTCCGGGTTCAGTTCAATCAATTTACCAATGGCAAATAAAGTTGCGCTGGTGCCGGTCAGGAGACCGGCTATCGCTCGGACGTAGTGGGACACTACGCCCAACTGTGGCAAATGACCTTAACAATCAATCCAGATCTTCCAGTTTATAACCCAGGTACTCGTCGATTGTGAGCTTGTAATTCAGCTTTTTGCGGGCGTTGTAGACATGTATACTGTAAGTTCCTTCCATCAATTGTGATACATCGAACCAGCGACCATAGGACGATGCATTGATCTGTTCGGTATAAATAGTATGTAGTTCGTTATCGAGGATAGTGACCTGGTAAAACTCTTCCAGCGGGTTTTTCAGGATCACTTTTACCCTGCCTTGCCTGGTTACATATACATTATGAGCCGCGACTTTCGGGTCCGAAGCGACGGTTTCGAACTCAACCGGTTCTGATTTATATGTCTCGTGAAATCCTATTCTGCTGTCGGCAATGATGTCATATGCCTTTACATCGGATTTTAGCATGTTTTTGCTCATCAGTTTACTGAGTAGTTCGTCGAACTTTCGCACATTCTTTTTGCTGAGCTTAATGTATTTTCGCGACATCGTTTCCTGATACATCGGCTGATGGTCGGCGTCAAAAAAACGGACCATCGTGTTTTGGGTCTTGTAATCCGTGTGCACCTGCCAGTATCCACTTTCGGATTTCTGTGGTGAATAATACGATTGGGCGAAGAGGTGGATTGAAATACCCGGCAGGAGCGTCAGCACGAGCATTTGAACGATGATTAAATGGACTTTTTTCATGGCTGTAAGGGGTTTGAGATTTGTAAAGACAAATGCAAAGAAATGCCTGCGGAAAGTGTTCTTTTCTCCGTTTACATTCAGTCAAAAACTCGATGGCCATAAGTAACTCAAAGAAGAAGAATGCGTTATGAACGTTGCAGGAAACCACAATTCTTTTTTAGATCCTGCAAAAGAAATCCCGGATTAATGATCGGATTGTTTCAAATGCGTCTTTTGAAGTTTCTCGACAATGCAGCCAGATGCCTCCTTGCAGAAATCCAGGCCGGAATAATCGGGATTATAGCCGCCAATGTACGGGACTGCCATGATGTAAATGCGTTCATTTTCAAGACCGTATTCATTGACAACCTGGAAATCGTCATTGATCGTGATGCCGGATACTTTTAAAAAGTAATCCCCATTTGAATTACATACAACCAGATCATTTCCTTCCTTCAATTCCTTTGCGCCAGCCTCATTATCCTTGAACCGAATGACCGCCTGGCTTACCGTCTTCTTGACGATCAGACTTTTGAACGGTAGGTCTTCGTAAGACAAATGAGGCTGTCCGACGCAGTTAATGTAAGTTTTGTAATTGATCGCATGCGCTTTGCCTTGCTCGTCGGTGTATTTGTAAACAATGCCGCCTTCTTTCTTCGGTACCACCGTGCTGTCGGGCCCGACGGGGACAATGTCGAGCCTGCCGGCGTCATTCAATGCGAATAATTCTTCACAGGGACTTTGCGGAACGAATGCGATCACGACCGATATGAGCGGCATAAGTACCTCTTTCAACCTGAGCATATCTTCCGCTGACAGATATTTGGCGGGGTAGTTCATCGTAAAGCTCAGTTCAGCGAGCATTTCTTTCCAATAAATAGATTTCCGCTCCTCGATCGATTTTTCCGCTTCCGCATATTCTTCCCTGAAAAGCTGAAATGGCTCTTTTCCTTCCCGCATATCCATCACCAGCTCCACGAAGCGTTCGATCTTCATGTTGCTGATCTTTTTGTGAAATTTCGGATCTTTTTTGCGGAAACCTTCTTTAAAGTTCTTTTCAAAAACATAGTCAAGAGAAAGAAAGCCGTTATTTTCTTCTCTGTTTTTCGCGATCTCTTCTTCGGTCAGCAGCGAGTCGCCTGAAAGTTGCGGTTCGTCGAGGTGGAAACGGATCGCTGGTAGCAATCCGTTCCTCGAATGCATGACGATCTTGAATTTTGGACTTTCTTTCGACGGTATAAAGATCAGTTTTCCTTCTTCATTCTTTTGAAAAGAGCCATTATTTCTTGCCAAAGTACGTATCGCGTCGATCGCGGTGAGCGACGAGCCTTTCATCGCGATCGTGTGATTGAATGTTTTTTGAAGCTTTGCTGGCGGGTAGGGAGAGTCGTAGTAGCCAGGGGTTTCTCCTTCGTGCTCCAAAGGCCAGTTGTGACCGGTACATATAATGACTGAGTCAAAGTCTTTGAATCCCTGTCCCTCCACTTCGACCTGAACCGTACCTAATTCCGGCCAGTCGATGATATCTGTTACATTGCTTCCGGGGTGAACCCTGGTGACTATACCGGACCTTTCGGCCTGTTCCTGCAAAAGCTTAAACTGTGCCGTCAGATATTGACCAAACAAAAGCCGTGGCAGCACGTGGTATTGGTTAAAAGCTTCACGATCGATCTGAAACTTACTAAGCGTTGTTTGCGGCACTGTTTCGATCCAATCCTCAATGGAATTAACAATCTCAGGTATTTCATTGTCCGAAACATTGGTAATGTGTTCAATGCAGGCCCCTTCTTCGCTGTACGGCATACCGGCGCCCAATTTCGTTTTTCTCTCGAAAATGTCAATTTCAAAATCGGTATCCGATTCAACCAATCGTTTATAGACAAACAATGCGGCTGGTCCGCCACCTAGCAAGGCAATTTTTCTTTTTTCTTTTTTGGAGGTCATAGTCTGACAGCACTTTTTATCACCATTACAAAAATCGCGCCGCTACATATCCGTATTTGTCCGGAAATGCAGCGACAGTACCAGTGCAGAAAACGTGTATTTCTTCAATCCAACGTTTTTGTGGGTATCATTTGTGATCAAAACATAGCGTGAAAATTGCTGATATGGTGCTAGTCTTGTATTTTTTTACCAAAAAAGCTGATACTACTAACTAATTAGTTTGCAAACTAATTAGTTAGTAGTATCTTTGTTTCAAGGGGTTGCTATTTACCAGTCTCACTATTACGTTTATGGAGATCCGTTCGCTTACCCGTGCCGAGGCTGAGATTATGAGGATTCTGTGGCAGCTGGAAAAGGCTTTTATTAAGGATATACTGATCCGCATGTCGGAGCCGAAGCCAGCTTATACTACGGTTTCTACATTCATCAGGATATTGGAAAAAAAGGAAATTGTCGCGCATAATACCTACGGGAATACGCATGAATATTACCCGCTGATCAGTGAGGAGGAGTACAGAAGGCACGAGGTGCAGCAGCTAATGGAAAATTACTTTGACAATTCGGTAGGTAACCTGGTTTCCTTTTTTGTGAAGGATAATTATCTGAAAGACAAGGATTTGGACGAGTTGATGGCATTTATTACCACTAATAAGGGCAAATAAAACGATTGGATTTTATGGAACAACTTCCCTACTGGGTCAAAGTGAACCTGTACTGGTTCCTGTTTTACGCTTGTTACTGGCTGCTTTTCAGGAAGCATACTTTTTTCCGATGGAACCGGGTTTATCTGGTCGCTACGCTCTGCCTGGCCATGATATTGCCGTCCATTGAATTTTCAGAACCGGTGAAAGTGCTGCCGGTAGTTGTGACGGAGAGAGTCTCCAATCCTGAAATGACCATTAGTCCTGAAATAATGGAGCCGGAATCCGGCTGGATAAACGCCATTCCGCTGATCTATCTGGCGGGTGTTTTGCTAATGTCATTTAAATTTCTGGAAGGATTGTATAAACTCAAACAACTGATCAGCAAAAGTGAATGCATTGATTTGGAGCAATTTACCCTCGTTCTGTTACCTGATGGCCCGGGTGTTGCGACAGGTTCATTTTCATTCTTTTCCTACCTGATCGTGAGCCGCAATGATTATGAGAATCATTTCCAAACCATTCTTGAACATGAAGAAGTACATATCAGGCAGTGGCACAGCGTTGACATTGTTTTGATTGAAATACTAAAAATAGTCTTCTGGTTTAATCCTGTACTGTGGATGTACAAGCTTGCGCTCCGGGAAATTCACGAGTATCTGGCTGATGAACAGGCTGCTAACCGGGACAGCTACGCCACTTTTTTGGTACTGTATGCAAGGAATGCGGCCATCAGATCTATCTCCAATCAGTTTTACAATTCCTCACTGCTGAAAGACCGTATCAAAATGATCTACAAAGGCCGTACTTCCCGCTGGCTCCGGGGCAAATACCTGCTCCTGATCCCATTTGTGACTGTTTTGGTCATGATCACGGCGGCACGCAAGCAGCGCATTGAGCACGAAAAAAAGCCAACCGCCACAGTAGCAACGGCTCAGAAGGCTGCCGGGAAAAAAGGGAAAATAATTGTTGCTAAGGAGTATACTGCGAAGGAAGTTACCGTTCGGGGCAAAAAGGCAAAGGCTTCGGGAAAGAGCGCAAGCAAGCGTGTTGCTTTGAAGGCAGTTGCCGGAAACGAAGAAGCTAAACCGGTAACAGAAAATTCGAAATCTGCTGATAAAGAGGAATTCCTGCAATTCAGTAACTGGAAGAACGCTCTCGCACCGCCTGATATATTCGAGAAAACTGGCGAAAGTAAGACATTTCAGAATTATGCAATGAACTACGCTGTGTCCAACTATTTGGATTTTCTAGCGCCCAAACTGACCGTCATTGAACCGCCGAAAATGAAGTTTCACAGAGCCGGATTTATTACCCGTCCCGCTGTTTTACGTGCTGTTGATATGAAGTTTAAAAGAATCGAATTATGAAGTACTGTTTGTTTTTGATTACCCTGTTGCTGCTTCAAACGCTGTCAACCTCAGAAAGCTATGGCCAGAATATCAAAATTGGCTATGTAGACATTGGTTATGTTTATGATAACCTGCCTGCCTACAAGGCTTTTATGAAAGAAATCGAAGCGACTTCCCTGCAATACCAGAACCTGCTGAATGAGAAAATGACGAGCTATCAGCAGAAACTCGAAAGCTATCAGAAAGCGGTGAAAGATGGCGTATCCGAACCCATTCAGAAAGACAAGGCCACCGAGCTGGAAAACCTCCAAAGGTCGATCCAGGAATTTCAGGCGAATGCGGAAAACGATGTAAAGACGCAGTATTCGAAGAAATTCGGGCCGATCCAGCAACGCGTCAGACAGGTGATCGAGAACCACGCGAAGGAACAGAGTTTTACCTGCATAGTCAGGCTGCATGAGGATGAGGCTGGCGGTGAATCGCGGCCATTCCTACTTTATGCGCATGACCAAAGTGGTGATGTGAGCGACGTGATCCTGTCGAAGTTGGGGGTAGCGGCCCCGACAGGGAAACCCAATCGCCCGGTTGGTATGCAAGTGAAGGTTAGAAAGTAAGAGACCCCGAGGCATCAGATCGGGACAGCTGATACTTTTTCAAGATTCAACAGTATTTTTTGACTCGCGAATGCTTGTGATAGTTTGAAATATAACCTCACCGCATCACATGATAAGATTTTCCTTTTTTGTCCTGCTTTTGACCCTCGTTGTTGTAAAATCCAATTCACAGAGTCTCAATACACTTTCCGCCGCTGAAAAGAAGGATGGCTGGAAGCTTTTGTTCGATGGAAAGGATTTTAAAGGCTGGCACGCTTATGGAGGCACGGGTGTTGGATCGGCCTGGATTATCGAACAGGGCGCTATCAAATTAAATGTTCCGGAAAGAGCGGGCAACAAGGCAAAGAATGGCGGCGACATTGTGATCGATGATGTGATCAATGGCGATTTTGAATTTAAGGCGGAATGGAAAGTGAGCAAGTATGCGAACAGTGGTATCTTTTTCTTCGTGAATGAAGCGCCTAAGTACAAAAATATGCACGACACTGGCCTGGAATTGCAGGTAATCGACGACAAGATCTACGAAGGCGCCAAGGAAAACACGCACCGCGCGAGCGATTTTTTCGGCGTTGCCAATGCGCGTCTGCGGGAGGGTAACCCCGAAGGTGAATGGAACAAGATCCATTTTATCATCAAAAAGAACAAGCTGACCGTGTACCAAAACGAATTTATGGTACAGGAACACGACCTGGCTGGCACGGACTGGAAACAAAAAATCGCCAACAGCGGATTGAAAGCGGCTCCTATCGGCAAAGGTTCTTACTCAGGAAGGATCGGCCTGCAGGACTGGGGCAGCACTGTGTGGTACCGCAACATTAAGCTCAGGAAATTGTAAGATCAGCCCCTATCTACCTCAAAAATCTGTTCTTAATAAATTGCTCTGCTGATTGTACCAGCAGGGCTTTTACTTTGTTGAAGTAGGGCTCGGCGATTTTGCTTGGTTTAATGTCCCAGCCCCGGTCGTAGTTGACAATGCAGGAGCCGATGAAGTTGCCGGTATTCTTCAGCACCTCGGGATCCCAGATAGCAACTTTGGATATTTTTCCCCTGTCGAGGCCTAATTTGGAAGGCAATTTCAGGATCAGCGCTGAAAATTCATATTTGTCGACAGTGCCCGAAACCCAGAAAGCCCCCTGCACATTGGCGTCGCCGGAATGGTCCCTGAACTCAGCCCGGATATCATTTTCCTTAGGAGGCGTGAAGTCCAGCTTTTGCTTTTGAAGATATTCGTCAATGGCTCTTTTGGCGTGCTCCATGGGGTCTGTCCCATCAAACTCGCTCAATTCAGTTAATCGCCTGCTTTGTAAATCGGTCAAGGCAACGTGTTTTCGGTACCTTTTCGGCGGTGTCATGGCTTTGTAATTTTGTGCTTAACTCAAAATTACAAAGCCTGAAAACGTATTCGATGGATAAAACTAAATTTTTAGAATCTAGGATAAAATTTAGAATTGTTCCTAATATAGATAGGAAATAAAAGAAAGCCCTTCGCAATCTGCAAAGGGCTTCTAACCTAAATGGTAACCTTTATTTATTTCACCTGCAGTTTTCCTACCTCGACGACCGCCAGCTTGAAGTCGTTTGTGTTATAGCCGTGATTGGTCACTACCACTACCAGATTGAATTCCCCGGCTTTGGGATAGGTGTAAGTACAGTACCAGCCTTCGCTCGACAGGGTGGTTTTAAGGCCTTTGGCACCTACCAAACCATAATCGGAATAGAGATCGCTTTTGACCAGCACCGGGTGGTTGAACATGTCAACGGAGTCGGCGAAGGTCGCGCCGCCGTCGGTACTGATCTTTTTCTTCATGATCTCCCGGGTTCCGCCCGGCCACACCGAACACATATCGGCATCGGTATCCACCACGATCTTCACCGATTTCCCTTTCACCGGCTGAGGTACCAGCGAGTCTTTTCCTTCGGCGGTAGTAATGTAGAATTTGACGCCGTTCAGCGATGGGGTCGCCACAATGTCTTCTTTAAGACAGGATGTGAACAGCATTCCCGCGAACATCCCAATGGTAATTTTGGAGAATATATTTTTCATTTTCGTCATTTCAATTAACATATTAATAACCTGGATTCTGAGGTAATGTCTGGTCTTTCTCAATTTCACCTACAGGAATGGGCAGTAGCAGCTGCTCTTCCGGGATCGGTCCTGATATGGCGATATTTGTATCATAGTCAATAGGTGTCATGATGGCTTTGGTGAGTACTTCCACGGCCTTTCCAGTTCGTACCAGGTCAAAGTACCGGTGTCCTTCAAATGCCAGCTCCATTCTTCTTTCATGCAGGATTGCGTCAATGTCGAGTTTGGCGGCTGTAATGGCGGGAACTTTTGCCCGTGCGCGGACCATGTTCACGTAGGTAACGGCTTCGTCCTTTTTACCCAAAACCATCAATGCTTCGGCATACATTAAAAGTGCGTCTGCGTAGCGGGTTATGACATAATTGTTGTCGGTACCAGTATTATTGTAAGGTTTCAGCTGTGCCGGGGCGGGGGAGTGTTTGATCACCCATGCCTGGATCGGGATCGTACTGGAGGCAATGTAGCCGGAGTCGATAGTGGTTTTGTAGCGAACTGTTTCTCCGGTATTTACAAACTCCCGCATCAGATTATGCTCGATCAAAAGGTTGGATGCACCGGCAACTCCCCAGATCAGCCCCACATCATTATTGACCCACCTGAAAAAGTAGCTGGGCTGGCCAGCAGCAATGTTGAAGTTCACCTCGAAAATGGATTCATTGTGAAATTTGTTTGTTGCCAAAAACACATCGCTGTAATTGGGTAAAAGTGAGTATGAACCTGCCTCATTATCCACAATCAGCTTTTTCAGCGCTTCCGCGGCTTTCGCATGGTTGTTCAAAGTCAGATATACCTTTCCCAGCATCGTCAATGCAGCACCTTTCGAAGCCCGGGCTTCCTCGCCTTTCAACTCTGATTTTTTTAAACAGTTGGCCGCCGCGAATTCCAGGTCTGGAACGATCAGTTTGCTGTAAACATCGGCTACCGGCGTTCTTCCGATGCCAAATGCTTTGGAAAGATCGGTGAACGGTTCCGAAACCAGCGGAACTGCACCGTAGATTCGCACCAGATTGAAATAGCCCAATGCACGCAGGAATGACGCTTCTGCTTTGTAAGCATTGATCGTCTTCTCTTCATCTGCATTTTTGGGCACATAAGCCGCCATGATCGCAATGAGTGTGTTGGCATTGGCAATCATCTTGAAATTGTTATTCCATATGCCTGCCTGCGAGTTTCCGTTGGTCTTCTTGAAGGTCTGCCAAACGTCCGTGCGGAAGCGGTCTTTTCCATCATCCGACATCAGTTCGGGAATGAGTGGAAGGTCATTTTGATTGTAAATGCTTTGCAGGACTTTGTAAATTCCTACAAGCCCGGTTTTCATCTCGGCCGGGTTACGGTAAAATGCTCCTGGCGAAAGTGTGTCCTCAGGCTGCCTGTCGAGAAAATCTTCCGAGCAGGAAACGAATAAAATCGCGGCTATAAAAACTAAAAATATATGCTTCATTTTGATGTCTGAGTTAGAAAGTTAAGTTCACACCGAACGAGATCGACCTGGACATGGGGTAGGAATCCCGGTTGATTCCCTGCGAGAGTGAATTGTCGCCTTGCGCATTAGCCTCAGGGTTGTATCCCGGGAACTTGGTGAAGTAAAACGCATTGATCGCCGTCGCATATAGCCTTACCCTAGCCAGGTTTAACTTGGCAACCAATTCCTGGGGCAGCGTATATCCCAGAGCAATGTTCTGGAAGTTTACGAAAGTTCCTTTGTACAAAAGCGATCCGCTGAGGTTGGTACCGTCATACGATTTGCGGCTTGGCGCGGTGTACTTGGCATCCGGATTGGTGGGTGTCCAATAGTTCTGATAGTAGTCAACCGTCGTGTTGTTTTGGCCGGTACCTCTTCCATAAATGCCTTCCATCTGACGCATCGAAATATCTCCGCCTTGCGTACCGTTAACCTGAACAGTGAGGTCTATGCCTTTATATTCGAACGAGTTGGTCAAACCCCAAACAAAATCAGGGATTGCCGAACCAATGATCGTGTTGTCGCTCGCATCGATGATCCCGTCGCCGTTCACGTCGGCCAGCTTGGGAGTTCCAGGACTGGATCTGAACCGCCAGCTAGGATTATTAGCATTCACGATCGGGGAGTTTTTTACATCTTCCCAGTCACGGTATGGCCCCAGGTAACTGGCCCCGTAAATTCCAGCAATGGGCCTTCCTTCCGTGGTATAGCCGTCATTATTCAGCAACGGGCGTTTGTCGGCTCCAATGTCCAGTACGCGGTTGCGATAATATGACAAGTTTGCGTTCGTCGTCCATTTTAGCGCGCCTACCAGATTGCGTGTGGTGATGGAATACTCAAAACCACGGTTACGCATTGCACCAATATTTGCCATGTAGTCACCGAAGCCGGTGATCACCGGAAGCGGCATTCTGAAAAGCATGTTTTGGGTATGACGGTAAAAATAATCGACACTGAGGGAGATGCGGCTGTTCAGTAATTCAGCATCAACTCCTGCGCCCCAGTCAGTCGTTTCTTCCCAGCCGAGGTTTGAATTCGCGATTTTGCCTTCGGTATAGGAAGGTGATACCGTTGAACCACTGCCGAGTACATAAGAAGATGAATTCAGTGTGCTCAAAGCCAGATAGTTACTGATTCCGGCGTTTCCAATAATACCCCAGCCTCCACGGATTTTCAGGTCGTTGATGAAGCGTTGAAATGGCTTGAAGAATGGCTCATCCGAAATACGCCAGGCCGTGGACACGGAGGGAAATACACCCCATTTCTTGTCAGCTCCAAATTTTGAGGAGCCGTCGCGACGGATACTTCCTGTCAGGTAATACTTTCCGGCAAAATTGTACATCACCCTTCCAAAACTTCCGATCATTGCCTCACTGTACCGGTTTGTCCTCGCGTCGGTTTGTGCATTCTGAACCGTGATCGCCTGATTTAATGTCGGGATAAGATCAGTTGGGTAATCGTATTTCATCATATAGGCATCCCGGTATTTCGATTCTTCGATAGAATAACCCGCAACCGCGCTCACCGAATGTTTCCCAAATTCACGCTGGAAAGTCAGGAAATTCTGAGAGTTCCAGTACAGCCTGTTGGTGGTCTCATTAATACCCTGCGATCTTGAAAAAGTGGCAGAAGCCGTCGGTACCGAGCTTGGATTGAAATAATCCCGTTCGCGATAGCGGTATTCAGTGTGGAATTCTGATCTGAATTTCAATCCTTTAATAATGTCGATCTCCGTGTAAAGTGTCGAGAGATTCTTGAAATTACGTCTAGCATCCTGTTTGCGGAACAAATGCAGCGGGTTCACGTAAAATGCAAAGTTCCAATCCCACGGGTCCAGTAATGTATTTCCATAAAATACAGGTTCGCCGTCAGCCGTTGTCGGATTCCAGATCGGAGGCATGGCTACCGCGTTGTAAAATGGGTTATTATTGCTGCCGCCCTCAATATTGGGAAGCACATTTGAATTTTCCAGGGTAGGGGCCAGTAACAAGCCGGCGCGAATGCGGTTGGTCAGTTTCAGGTCGATATTGGCACGGAACGAAATACGGTTGTAATCCGAATTCAGTACAATCCCTTTTTGACCAAAATAGCCACCCGAGATCATATAACTAACATTATCAGTACCACCTGATGCCGAAAGCTGTACGTCCGTGACGCTACCCGTACGGGTGATCAGGTCCTGCCAGTCGGTATCATAAGGCATTTTGTAAATGGTGTCCGTAACCGTGATCCAGCGGTGGAAAAGGTTGCCGGGAGCGGCCATCCCTGCTGCATTGCTGGAATATTTTTTCCAGTTTTCAATGCGTTTTTCAGGAGAATCCGTCCACTGCCATTGCGGCGCATCCAGGTTATTGGTGCCAAAATTGGGGTCTTCCACGATGTAGGCATTGGCGCGTGCATCGTCCAGGTATTTCAGGAAGTCGTCGCCATGCAGGACGTCTATTTTATTGATCATCCGGTCAAAACCCCGGCTCGCATTGATGCTCAATGTCGGTTTTCCTTTCTTTCCTTTTTTAGTGGTGATCAGAATAACACCATTGGCAGCCTGGGTTCCGTAGATCGCACTCGAAGAAGCGTCTTTCAGCACCTCTATCGATTCAATGTCGGCGACGTTGATACCATTCAATGGGTTTTCGTCCTTGCTAAAACCGTCTTTCAACGGAAAACCATCGATTACAATTAGTGGATTGTTACTTGCGTTGATAGAGCTCACGCCACGTATACGGATGCTCGTTCCGCCGCCCGGAGCTGTGTTTGAATTTGCAATTTTCACGCCCGCCATCTTGCCAGCCATCGCCGCGGCAAAGTTGGACATCGGTTTGTCTTTCAAATCCCGGCTGGAAACCGACGAGATAGCCGTCGAAACATCACGCTTTTTCTGCGTTCCGTAACCTACCACGACCACTTCTTCCAGCGCTTTGGTATCCACTTTCAATGCAACGTCCAGCACCGTCTGGTTCGATATCGCGATTTCCTGGTTGAGGTAGCCGACAAATGAATACACCAGTGATACATTCTCATCTGGCAGCGAAATGGAGTATTTTCCTTCCGTGTCCGTGATCGTACCTCTCTGGCTTCCTTTAACAATAATGCTGACACCCGGAAGTGGCTCAGCCTTATCGTCGGTGACTGTTCCGGTTAAGGTCCTTTCAGCCTCCACCTGACTTGCTTCGATGATTTCACCCTGCTGATTGGTTTTACGCAGGACGATGTGTTCTCCTGAAACTTCGTACCTGATTTTCAATGGACTGAGAAACCGGTCCAACAGATCTGAGAGCTGTTCTCCTGACGATTCCAGGGTGAAATTGTTATCAGGTTTGGTCAGGGTAGAGCGGTATGCAAATTTTACATTGGCTTTTTTTTCAATCGCTAGCAGGGTTTTGTCGAATGACTGGTTCCTGACGTGGATCTTGATTGGCCGGGTGAGCACGTTTTGCGCCTTCATCGTATGCGCGAGCGAAATTCCCGTACATATCACTGCTATGGTTAGCTGTAATAATGACCTTTTCATAAGCTGGTACAGAAAGGCTTGATTTAGTAATTTTTTGTTCATTAATTTAAACAGGTTTTGTGATTGGGAAATGCAAAACAATGGTCGCTGGTTGCTGCCAGTTACCTCGAAAATCCGGACCGGTAGTGTTGCTGCATTACCGGTTCAATTCTTTGAAAATGTGAAGTTTAAGGTTCGTGTTTTGTCATATATGGTTAAGGGTTTAGGTTTGAGTAGTCATTATTCGCTGCATCCGTCTCCGATAAATATCACCTGGCCGTCTATCATATTATACCTTGCCTCGACGACTTTACCGATCAATTCAAGCTTTTCAAAAAGCGATTCGTCGGAAAGTGACATATTCAAGCGGCAGTTTTTAAACTTTTCCTGGTCGTACACCACCTTAATGCCATAGATATCTTCCAACCCCTCAAAAATCTTTGAAATCGGGGTGTCGGTGTAGGTATACGTTTTGAGTTGTTCAACGGTAACCAGCACTTTCGGCTTCTCCACGACCATGCGGGTCAGCTGCAAGTCCTTTTTTCGGTACACAGCCTGCTGGTTGGGGGTTAATGTCAAGCCACCTGATTCGGGGTCGTCTTTTCCGGTCTCAGTGCTGTACACGCGCACCCGCCCGGAGGTGACCTCTACTTTTACCTCTTCGCCATTGGGATAGGCGGATACTTTGAATCGCGTGCCCAGTACCTTGGTGATCAGGCCATTGGCAAAGACAAAAAATGGTTTTTGGGCATTCTTGGTCACGCTGAAAAACGCTTCTCCCTGCAAATGCACTACCCGACGGTCGCTGCCATTCATTTCATAAGTGACACTGCTTTTTGGCGACAATGTGATCGTGCTGCTGTCGGGAAGGGTAATTACCTTACTCGTCACACCTTCATTTTCAGTATGAATTTCCGTTTTGCTGCCGGTCAATGGTTTTTGTGCAAATGGAATGGAAATGACGTCGGATCTGAACCATAACGCGAATCCGAGCAACAAAATGACTGAGGCGGCCACGGATAAATACATACGTTGCCTGCCGATCGGTAGCGTTCTGCGACGCGGGTATTGGTCCAAAATAGCCTGCCGTCCTTTTTCAATTTCAGAGTCAGGAACCTCGGGATAGAATGTAGAAAAAGCATTCACAAGGTGAACTGCCTGGTCCATAAGAGGAGACTGATCGGGGTATGCGGTTCTGACGGACTCCCAAAATCCGTTACTTTCAGCGTCGGGATATTTTACCCAATGGATGAAATGCTCGTCCTGTATAAAATCGCGAAGGGTATAATTAGCGTATTGATCCATTGTTTGATAAGACTATATATTGACAGATACGAAGTCTTAAAAAACGTACTCAGTAAAATCACAAAAAATATTAAAATAATTCGATCAGTGATTTTTTGATATGATTTTAAATGGATTTTTTGATAATCACAGGGAAAGTTAGGCCGAAAAGCAAAATACCAATGTGAGTAATGAAACAGGGAAGAACGGAAGTTCAGAGCGTAATTGCTGCATAGCCCTGTTTTGCAGGTTTCGCACAGACTGCTGATTAATATTCATGATCCGGCCAATTTCTTCGGCTGAAAAATCATGGTAATAACGTAATTGAATGGCCTCCTGCTGGCGTACAGGCAATTTTTGAAGTGCCTCGTGTAACATCGAAAGCTGAATGCGGTTGCTTTCATCGGAGATCCAGCTGGTTTCAATGTCTTTCTCACTCGGAAACCATTGATCCGAAAGATCGCCGTCGTCACTGAACACAAACCGGTTCGTTTCCGAAGAGCGGATCAGCTTGTTTCGCAGCGACCGGTAAAGATAGAAGCGGGGAGAGGTTACCTGTTCCAGATCGTGGCGTTTGTTCCAAAGATGCAGAAAAAGGTCCTGAACACTGTCCTGAACGAGTTCATGATCGGTCGAGATCCGGTAGCCATATCTGAACAAATCACGGGCAAAGTAGCTGTACAGCTTTTCGAAAGCGTGAGCATTGCCTTTGCACATTTCATTCCAATGTTCCTGTTCTTCTAACCTCATTACCTGTCCGACCTGTTATTTTGCGGGAATTGATAAATCCTTCAAACAATAAATGTAATAATTTAAAGATTGGAATACGAGTACGATCCACTTTATTCGTCATTACTATTAAAGTTATTTTTTGTGCGATTTCCTGTCAATCCAGATCTGTAAAACAATCAAAGTAGGGAAATGACAAGGTCGGCTTTTACTCAATGATCAATCAATCAGCCATGCCAGAAGCGAAAAACGAAGAGATATCACGAAGAGATTTTATTGGCCGTACGGGCGCAGGAGCCGTGTTGGCAATGAATTGGCCGGATGTAGCCGGAGACATTATCCCTACCAAAAAAGCGATGAAAAAGATCAAGATCAGCCAGGTGAGCTCCAACTTCGAAAGGGAGCCGCTAAACCCATACCGGTTCAAAGGAAGCGCCATTACCGACAGCTGGCAGGCGGTTTCAATGCTGGAATCGGAGTCGGGGATACGTAAGGTAGGGCTTGCGACACAGGGTGTGCTCTGGTCTGATTCAACGGTATTTGCGGCACATTCGGAAAGCGCGGGCAATGCTCTGATGTACGCGATGAGCGAGCGGGCGCTGCAAATGATCAAAGGGACTTCGTTTACAAGTCCGGTGCAGCTATTGGACGACCTGCTGCCTGAGGTACTGGCTTATGGCAAGAAAATTACATCCAATCCCGACCTGAGGAAAACCTTTGCATTGAATGCATTGGTATCCGTCGATAATGCAGCCTGGCTGCTCTTTGCCCAGGAAAATAACATTACAAAGTTCGACGATCTGATCCCGGAAGCATACCGCCCCGGCTTATCCTATCGGCACGAAAAAGTGGCAAGCATTCCTTCGTTCGCCGTAGGCACGGCCCCCGACCGGATCAAGCAGGCAGCCGATGAAGGGTATTTTATCATGAAATTGAAGACCGGGTCGGCTGGTACGCAGCAGGAAATGATCGAAAAGGACATTGCATTTCTGACAGCCGTGCACAAGGCGGTCGGACATTATGAAACACCTTATACCAAAAACGGCAAGATACCTTACTACTTTGATCCGAATGGCCGTTATGAGAAAAAGGAAACATTGCTGCGGTTTATAGACCACGCCAAAAAGATAGGCGCATTGGACCAGATCGCTGTGATAGAAGAACCATTTGCAGAAAGCAATGAAACTTTTGTGGGCGATTTGGGAGTATGCATCGCCGCCGACGAAAGTGCGCATACGGTCGAAGATGCAGCGCACCGCATTGAGCTTGGTTACTCGGCAATTGTCGTCAAAGCGATTGCCAAAACCATGAGTATGACCATGAAAATAACCCAAATGGCTTATGAAAAGAAGATACCATGCTTTTGCGCCGACCTGACGGTAAACCCGATATTGGTGGATTGGAACAAGAATGTCGCCGCGCGTTTGCAGCCTTTTCCAGGCATGAGCGTGGGGTTGCAGGAGACCAATGGACATCAATACTACAAAAACTGGGAACGGCTGATGAGCTACCATCCCAAAGCTTCGGGTACCTGGATTCGGACGCAAAAAGGCGTTTACCCTACTGATGCATCGTTTTATGCGGAGAGCGGCGGGATACTGGCACCTTCGCAGCATTATATGGATATGTTTAATGGGTAGGGGTATTATACCATTAGTGCCTTATTCGTGCATTCGTGGCAACAAAAAATATCCGCCACGAATGCACGAATGAACACGAATAATAATCCCCTATATTTGCCACGCGAATTTCAATATTAATACGATGTTAACATATTACCACAAAACCGGCCAAAAATGGTCTTGGAGAGGCATACGGGTGAAAGTTCCGGGGCCGGATCATGATAACATCGTGATGAAGTTCGCAGTGACCTCTCCATTTTTCTACACTTCAATCCATTTAAAATGCGAACACCAAATGGTCCGAATGTTGACTCGAATGCAGATTCAGTCAACAAAACGATTAATACACTTCACGTATCGAACATCAATGTATCATTAACCCAATCCCAATCCGACTTCCTGAATCTTGTCCAGGGTCAGGGCTATCTGGAACTGTCCAGATCACTTAAAATGATACACGATCTTGCTTTGTACCACTTGGACATTTCCTTTAATGGAGTCGAGAAATCTGCTCTTTTTGATTTGAAATTGCTTTGGGAGGGTTTTGAACGAATGGAGGAAAATGCTTAGAATTTATGGAGGACTGTCGTTCGGCAGTCTTCTTTTTTGTCACTGTCAAGTAACGTAGCTCAGTGAAGAAAAAACCTTACCCAGGACGAGCATACCAAAATCATAGCAACCTAAGGCTTCAGCCTTAGGACCGCCAGCGGATGCAAAATCGGCTTTAGCCATAAGCATGTAGCTCGTTTTGCGGCGTCTGTGATCTTCCAGTGTGCTGCATGATCTTTGGCTAAGGCCCGGCATTCTGCGCTTTCTAATTCCAAGGCTGAAGCCTTGGGTTAATAATTGTGTGATGCTTATTTTTGGCTTTACTTTTGGTCTGATCATTTATTCGACAAAAAACAAACGAGATGAGCAATATTCTGATGACCGGCGGCACTGGTAACCTGGGCAAATCGGTGGTTGAAACACTGTCCGCGGCTGGATACCATCTTCACCTTTCCGTGCGGGAAATAAATGAACCGGGAACCGACAAAATATCTTATTATCAGACAGATCTGGAAAGCCCCGGACAATCGGAGAATTTGGTAAAATCGGTATTGGACACGGAAAATGATATTCTGGCAGGGGTTTTTCTGGCCGGGGGCTTTGTTCCGGGCGGACTGGAAAAGACAGGTTGGGACGATATTTCGAAAATGATATCCCTCAATTTTGCTACTGCTTTCAACACGGCACAATCACTCCTTGCTCATTTCCGGCAAAAGGGAGCTGGAAAACTCATTTTTGTTGGTGCCAAAGCAGCAATGGACAGCGGCAGCGCTATTAACAATGTGGCTTATTCGTTATCCAAACAGCTGCTCTTTAATTTTTCGGAAATGGTGAATGAAAGTGAAAACAAAAACGGCATTACTTCTCATATTTTACTTCCCGGAACGCTGGATACGGCATTAAACCGGGGATTTATGCCCGACGCAGATTTCTCCAAATGGACCAGCACAATTGCCATTGCGGAAACAATCAGCGACATTATTGGGGGCCAGGAAATTAGAAGCGTAATATCTTTCTGATTCCGAGGTACGACAAGTTTCGTTCCAAAACGAACAAATATTGTCCGCTAGCGAACATTTATGGAACAGAATTGACGCTTAAATGATTGATTTTGAATTAATTGAAATCCTGGCAGGCTATTTGAGCTGGCTAATGTGAACTTCCACCTTAGCCATAGCCGACGATGTTAGAAAACTATTTCAAAATCGCTTTCAGGAACTTGCTGAGAAACAAAGGATTCTCTGCCATTAACATTTCCGGGCTTGCCGTTGGTATGGCGAGTTCCCTGCTCATTTTGTTATGGATTTACAATGAAGTGAATTATGACAAGTTTCATTCCAAGAAGGATTACCTCTATCATGCATGGAACCGGGGTGTTTTTGATGGCAAACTGCAATGCTGGGATAATACCCCCAAGATCCTCGGGCCCACATTAAAAGAGGAATATCCTGAGGTTGCCAATATCTCCCGCCAGTCGTCCCGCTGGTTTGTCACCAAGGCTGGTGAGAAGAAACTGTCTACTGAGGCGCTCATTACTGATGCTGCGTTTCTTCAAATGTTTGATTGTCCAATGATGCAGGGCGATCCGAAAACTGCATTGACTGGCGCGAATTCCATCATTGTGACGGAGAAAATGGCGATGAAAATGTTTGATACGAAAGACGCATTGAACAAGGTAATCACCATCGACAGAGACAATTTTACGGTCACAGGGGTGTTGAAAGACCTTCCTACCAATACTGTTTTCCATTTTGACTACATTCTCCCCTGGCAATATTTGAAGAGAATTGGTGAGGATGATGATAGCTGGGGTAACAATTCAGTAAAAACATTTGTCCAACTGAAACCCAACGCGAATCCGGAAACATTGGCAGGGAAAATCAAAGACATCACTATCCGGCATTCTAATAAAGAAGAGGAACATGAAGTTTTTCTACATCCGATCAGCAAATGGCACCTTTATTCCAATTTTGAGAATGGGAAAATCTCGGGCGGCAGGATAGCGATCGTTCGGTTATTCGGGATCATTGCGGCCTTTATTTTACTGATCGCCTGCATTAATTTCATGAACCTGAGCACAGCCCGTAGTGAAAAACGTGCGAAGGAAGTGGGTATCAGAAAAACGGCCGGGGCAAATAAAGGATTGCTCATGGGGCAGTTTATCGGCGAGTCGATCCTGATATCCCTGATCGCCGGAGTAATGGCTTTGCTTCTTGTAGCCGCGACATTGCCTGCTTTCAACACGCTCATCGCGAAAGAACTTGCATTTCCATACGATAGCGGTTATTTCTGGATCGCCACTTTGCTTTTTGTGGTTTTTACCGGCATCATAGCAGGTAGCTATCCAGCCTTTTTTCTATCCTCTTTCCAACCCATCGCCATTTTAAAGGGAACATTCAAAAGAACAAATGCAGCCTTGAACCCACGAAAAGTGCTGGTGGTTTTACAATTCAGTTTCGCCATTACACTCATCATTTCCACACTGATGGTGGCACAGCAAATACGCTACGCACAGGATCGGGATGCGGGATACGACCGGGGGCAGGTGGTGTACCACTGGCTCACAGGAGACATTGATAAAAATTACAGGCAGATCAAAAGCGAGCTGATCAATGCAGGTATAGCGTCTTCCGTAACAAAAACGGCTTCACCACTCAGCTTCGGTTCAAGTGATACGTGGGGTGTTGAATGGCAGGGAAAGAACAAGGCCGAAAAAATAGATTTTGACAGGTTCAGTGAAGATGAGGGGCTTGTGAAAACCGCCAGACTTCAATTAATAGCAGGCCGCGACATGGATCTCAGCAAGTATCCGTCAGATTCCAGCGCGATGATTCTCAATGAGTCTGCCGCAAAAGTAATGGGCTTCGAAGATCCGATCGGGCAGATCGTGAAAGACGGGGATAAGGCCTATCAGGTGGTCGGCGTTATCAAAGATTTTCTGATTGGTTCGCCCTACGATCATGCCAAGCCAATGATCATTGAAGGCGCGCAAAGTTATTTCAATGTTATTCATATGAAGCTTAATGCTGCAAAACCGACTGCGGAGAGCGTGAAAGCAACAGAAGCAATTTTTAAAAAATACAATCCAGACTATCCTTTTGAATACCATTTTGTAGATGCAGATTACACTTTGAAATTCGATGATACACAAAAGATCGCAACACTAACGGGCTTATTTGCAGGCCTTACTATATTCATCTCTTGTCTTGGACTGTTCGGGCTGGCTGCCTATATGGCCGAAAACCGGATTAAGGAAATCGGGGTACGGAAGGTACTGGGCGCATCCGTGATGAGCATTACTACTTTGCTTTCGAAGGAGTTCCTGATACTTGTTTTGATAGCCATCTTGATCGCAAGTCCAGTCGCCTGGCTGGCTATGGATACCTGGTTGAACGACTTTTCTTACCGCATCAGCATGCAATGGTGGGTGTTCGCGCTGTCAGGCGCAATGGCCGTGATCGTGTCTTTGCTTACAGTGAGTTATCAGGCAGTGAGGGCGGCTTTGCTTGATCCTGTTAAGAGTTTGCGGAGCGAGTAGTGTGTGTGGCCATTGCCACACACACACACCATAGCCCAGGGTTTAAACCCTGGGCTAATCGCGTATCGCCGGTTCGTGTTTTTACAATTTTTCTTCTGCGTCAGCCTTATTTTTGCTTCCTTAGAGTTGCCGAAAAAGCAACAACTTCTTCTTGTCTGAATGGATGGACGGAGTATTCATCAAACTAAAAATAACAACACCATGAGAAAGATTATTTTAAACCTGGCTGTCACATTGGATGGTTTTATTGAAGGCCCGAATGGCGAGACAGACTGGTGCACAATGGACGATCCTTCCACAGCAGAGTCAACTTTTGAATCACATTTTGAGCAGTTTCTGGCAAGAATCGATACTATATTTTACGGGCGCATCAGTTATGATCTCTGGGGCAATTATGACCCTGGAAATGATGCGTCATTGCCTGAAAAGAAACTATGGAGCGGTGTTCACAGTAAAAGAAATATGTTTTCTCGAAAAGCCCGAATGTAGCGGATGAAAGGGCAACTTATATTAGTGAAAATATCACAGAGCACGTTCGGGAAATTAAAAACCAGCCGGGCAAAGACATCTGGCTTTATGGCGGGGCGAGTTTAACTACGAGCTTTATTAACCTCGGCTTAGTCGACAATTACCTCCTCGCGGTTTACCCGATCATTCTCGGTGCAGGCAAGCCTCTCTTTTCAGATATCCAAGACAGGACGCAACTATCTCTTACTAAAATAGAGACTTCGAAGTCTGGTGTTATTTTGCTGGATTATGATCGTAAGTAAACGGAATAGTCGTTTTTTTATCGATTGAAACAAAGTACAAAACGCCCGTTTTGTACTTTGTTTTGTTTTAAGGCCACCGTGCCGATGAATTGCAACATGCTTTCCTAAACCTAAAACTGATGTTCGAAGAAAAACCACTGAATAGAGAAAATCCTGAAAACGGTGCGCCCGATCATCAGGAAGACCGGCGGTTTTTCCTAAAACAGTCGGTCGCTCTTGCTGGCCTTACATTCGCGCCGATCGCTTTTTCGCAAGCCTGTGACGATGATGAAGTGCCGGTCGGGAATGCCGAAAAAGTGAAACTCACGCTGACTGTCAATGGTACCAAAAAACGTCTGACCATTGATCCGAGAGTAACCCTGCTGGATTTGCTTCGGGAAAAATCCGGGCTGACCGGCACCAAAAAGGGCTGTGATTTTGGTCAATGTGGCGCTTGTACAGTCCATGTCGACGGCCAGCGCGTCCTTTCCTGTTTGACGTTCGCGGTGATGCAGCACGGCAGGAAAGTCACTACCATTGAGGGCCTGGCGAATGGCGAGCAGTTGCATCCGATGCAGGAGGCATTTATCAAACATGACGGATTTCAATGCGGGTACTGCACACCCGGCCAAATCATGTCGGCAGTTAGCTGCATTCGAGAAGGCTGCGCAAATTCCGAGATTGAAATTCAAGAGTATATGAGCGGAAATCTATGCCGCTGCGGTGCCTATCCTAACATTGTCAATGCGATTATGGAGGTTAAAACCAATGGTCAGAAAGTATGAAGCCATTCCAATACCTCCGCCCGACCAAACTCAATGAAGCCATTGACGCAGTGGCTTCCGACCCAAACGCCCGCTTTATAGCAGGCGGTACCAACCTGGTCGACCTCATGAAAAGGGGCATTGTAGCTCCTGAGAAGCTAGTCGATATCAATCATTTGCCTCTCAAAAAAATCGAACAAAAAGACGGAATGCTGCGAATCGGTGCGCTGACATTGAACAGCGACGTAGCGCAACATAAACTGGTGATCGCAAAACATCCGCTGCTGGCGCAGGCACTGAATGCCGGGGCATCCGGGCAGCTGCGCAATATGGCGACGGTGGGAGGTAATATCCTGCAACAGACTCGCTGTACCTACTTTTACGATACGGCACTTCCTTGCAACAAACGTAAACCCGAAACCGGTTGCAGCGCGTTGGAAGGCATTAATAGAAACCACGCCATTTTCGGTATCGGTGAAAAAGCCGATCAAAAATCATGTATAGCAGTGCATCCGAGTGATATGTGTGTGGCCTTGCTGGCTTTGGACGCTACTGTGTTAGTCATGGGGCCAGGTGGCGAAAGGCGCATCAAATTCGCCGATTTTCACAGGTTACCAGGTGACCGGCCTGATTTGAATACGAACCTGGAAAAGGACGAACTGATCGTCGCGGTAGAGATACCGGATGCGCCATTTACCAAACATATACATTACCTGAAAGTACGCGACCGGGCTTCCTACGCATTTGCGCTGGTGTCGGTGGCTGCGGCATTGGAGATTGACCAAAACCGGATCAAAAACGTGCGGCTGACAATGGGCGGCGTGGCTCACAAACCCTGGCGAATGTATGAAGCTGAGAAGATATTAGCAGGTCAAACCCTTTCAGAAACTGTTTTCCGGCAAGCCGCTGAGGTGGCCATGGCCGGAGCCATTTCGAATGAACACAATGCATATAAGTTGAAACTGGCACCGAATGCAATGGTCGAAGCATTGAAAATCGCCGCGCAAATTTCGTAACATCATGGCAAAAACATTACCTGACCCGGCAGTAGCCGACATTTCGCTTGATCGCGTCGATGGTCGCACCAAAGTCACCGGTGCTGCGACATATTCAGCAGAATATCAGATTGAAAACCTCGCCCACGCCGTGTTGGTAACCAGTACCATTGCCAAAGGTAGAATTCTAAGTATTGACACAAAACAAGCGGAGGCTGCACCGGGCGTTTTGGCGGTGATCAGCCATTTGAATTCACCCGGTATTCCCGGTTATGGTCAGGCCAAAAAACCTGCTGAGCGAGCGCCGGTAGGCACTTCATTCCGGGTATTTCATGATGAATTGATCTATTTTGACGGTCAGCCGGTGGCGATGGTCGTGGCCGGTTCGTTTGAGCAGGCCAGGTATGCAGCGTCATTGATTCAGGTAAAATACCAGTCTGAAACGCACCAAACTGATTTTAGTGCGAATCTTGCCAAAGCGGTGGTGCCATTGAATGTACAGAGAAACAAGAACTCGCCTTTCCAGGACTACAATCGGGGAGACGCCCGGGCAATTGAAACTGCCGAAGTGAAAATAGAGGCAGCCTATACCATTCCCACCCAGCACCATCAGCCATTGGAACCGCACGCGATTATTGCAGTATGGGAAGCGACCGACAAGCTGACGGTTTACGATAAAAATCAAGGTGTAAAATCCACGCAAGGCAATCTGGCGCAGGCTTTCAAATTACCGCGTGAAAATGTAAAAGTTATTTCCAGGTTTATCGGAGGCGCTTTTGGCTCGGGTATCCGGGTTTGGCCGCATACAACAGCTGCCGTGCTGGCTGCCAAAATGTTAAACCGGCCCGTGAAACTGGTACTGGGCCGCGAACTGATGTTTACGTCTGTCGGTTACCGGCCTTACACCGTTCAGAAAGTGGCAATAGGCGCTGGAAAGGATGGTTTGTTAAAATCCATTGTACATGAAGGAACCGGCCAAACGTCGGTATACGAGGAACATCTCGAACGTACGATACTTGCGTCGCGTGCTATGTACGCTTGCCCGAATGTAGCCACGCGCTACCGCCTGCTCAGCCTGGACGTGAACACGCCCACGTGGATGCGTGGCCCGGGCGACGCTACGGGTATGTTCGCGCTGGAATCGGCATTGGACGAAATGGCTTTTGCATTGAATGTGGATCAATTGGAATTCCGGATCAAAAATCATGCGGATTCGGATCCCGAGCGAAATTTGCAATGGTCGGAAAAGACATTGAAGGAATGTTACCAACTAGGCGCTGAGAAATTTGGCTGGGACAAAAGGCAGCTCCAACCGCGCTCTATGCAGTCGAATGGCATGCTGGTGGGTTATGGAATGGCTTCGAGTTTGTATGGTTTTCATCGTCATCCTTCTCTTGCCAAGGCCATTATGCTGGGCAATGGCTCGGTTATTGTTCAGAGTGCTACGATGGATATTGGCCCCGGTACCGGCACGGCTATGACGCAGATTGCCAGTAAAATACTGGGTATTAGCCCCAAAAAAGTACGGTTTGATCTGGGTGATTCCAGCCTGCCCGACGCACCAGGGCAGAATGGTTCTTCCACCATTCCGAGTGTCGGATCCGCAGTACATGTGGCTTGCGAATCATTGAAAAAGAAACTGAGCGAACTGGCTGCTGCGATCCCAGGCTCTGCGCCTGACATTGCTTACGCTGACATTTTGAAGTTTCACAAACTGCCTCAGATAGAGGTGACCGAGGAGTCGAAATCGGGGCCGGAGCGTGATCAATATTCAATGTATTCTTTTGGGTGCCATTTTGTGGAAGTACACGTGAGTCCTGTTACGGGCGAGGTACGCGTCAAGCGCGTGGTTACGTGCGCGGATGTGGGGAAGATCATCAATTATAAAACGGCGCGCAGCCAGTCGATTGGCGGCGTGGTCGGCGGAATTGGCATGGCGCTGATGGAGGAATCGGTGATGGACCATCGCTACGGACGATATACTACGACCGATTTTGCGAGTTACCACATCCCAGTTCACGCCGATATTCCGCAGATTGATGTCCATTATATTGACAAACCCGACGTTTATGTCAATCCGATCGGCTCAAAAGGGTTGGGAGAAATTGCGATTGTAGGTGTGGCGGCTGCGGTTGCTAATGCCGTGTTTCATGCCACGGGTAAAAGGATCAGAGAGTTACCGATCACGCCTGACAAACTAATCTGAGCATTTTCAGTATTTGTTTACAATAGCTTAATAGTGGTTGAGGCGCGGAATGGGCGGGTTGACATACATTTGTGGTTTTCCTGTAATCCACAATGATGCGTATCCGATGAAATCGATTTTCTATTTTACACTTTTCACCCTTTTTTCTTTTTTTACAAAAGGACAAAATTCCAACACTTATACCACGACCAATGCTCATTCTCACAACGACTATGAGCAAAATATCCCCTTCTTTTCGGCTTACTATCAGCATTTCGGGTCGGTTGAAGCCGATGTGATATTGAGAAATGATACCCTTTTTGTGGCGCATCAGGAGTCGGATATGCATGGCGACCGGACATTGGAAAGCCTGTATCTGGATCCGCTAACAGCGATGATCAAAAAGAATAATGGACAGCTTTTTAAAGATGGTAATCAATCCATTCAACTGCTGATTGACCTGAAAACATCCAGTGCGCTAACCATGCCTGTTTTGGTAAAAGCATTGCAACGTTATGAATCCATTTTAGCGCCCAAAGGACCTGTTAAAGTAGTTTTGAGTGGTAACACGCCGTCTCCCGCAGACTTTGAAAAGTTTCCGGCGTATGTTTATTACGATGGTAGGCCGGAAGTTCAATACACACCCTCGCAACTGGAAAGGGTTGGGCTGATCAGTCAGTCATTTTATAAGTACACCCGCTGGAATGGTAAAGGAGTGCTTATTGAAAAAGACAAAGAGGCAATTGAAAGTGTGATCAATCAGGCGCATAGCCTAGGAAAGAAAATCCGTTTCTGGGCCACGCCGGACCACGTCAACACCTGGAAAATGCTCATGAACCTGGGCATTGACTTTATCAATACAGACCATGTGGAGGAACTCGGTACTTATTTACGCAACCGCACCAACGCAGAGTATCTTTCCAAAGAACAATACACGCCTTATCAGCCGACTTACCGCAATAATGATAGCAGGACGGCAGTAAAAAACGTGATTCTGTTGATCGGTGACGGAATGGGACTGACACAGATCTATTCGGGCATTACCGCCAACCGTGGAAACCTGAATCTGACAAAGATGCTGAACATTGGTTTTTCAAAAACCAGCGCGTCCGACAGCTACATTACCGATTCTGCTGCCGGAGCAACTGCGATGGCGACAGGGAAAAAAACGAGGAACCGGGCCATTGGCGTGGACAGTAATTTTGTGGCGCTACCCAATCTTCCTGATCAGTTGAAAACCTACGGTATCCAGTCGGGATTGATTTCGGCAGGAAGCATGACCGATGCCACGCCAGCGGCTTTTTACGCGCATCAGCCTTACCGTGATTTGGAAGACGAAATTGCGCGTGATTACCTGCGTTCATCGGTCAAAATTCTCATTGGCGGTGGTACCGAGCGTTTTATAAAAGGAAAAGTAGCAGATTCGCTGAGGTTGAAAGGAGTTCAGTTTTCGGAGAAATGGGACGACCTTAAAAGTATGAAGGCACCATTTGTGCTTTTGGACAACTCTAAAATCGTATCGGTTCAAAAGGGCAGAGGGGAGTTTTTGATTCCAGCTTTGCAAAAAACACATCAATCGCTTGCCCAAAGTAAGGCTGGCAGCTTTATTATGGCCGAAGGAGCGCAGATCGATTACGGCGGACATGCGAACATTGTTTCTTATGTGGTAACTGAAATGCTGGATTTTGACAAACTGGTGGGAGAGGCAATGCGCCTGGCTGATGCGGACGGCCAGACATTAGTCATCGTCACAGCCGACCACGAAACCGGCGGTCTTACATTACTGGACGGAAATATAAAACAGGGCTATGTAGACGGACATTTCAGTACCAATGATCATACCGCTGTGATGGTACCGGTATTTGCCTACGGTCCTCATTCTCTGGATTTTCGCGGCGTGTATGAGAATACGGAGATCTATTCGAAGATACTTAATGTGTTTAAGAAATATAGCAGGAGGTAAAGTTACATGCCTACGGCATTTTGATGTATACTTCAATTTTTATTTTCTACCGCGGCGGCCGCCAATGTTACGTCCCTATGGGACTTTTTAAAATCCCGTAGGGATGAAATATCGGTAGATAGAGGAGAAATCTGCAAGAACAAAAAAGTGCCGTAGGTACGCAACATTGCACACCTACGGCACTTTCAATTCAAAATCAAACTAGTTAGTCTGGTAGAACTTCACAGTCCCGTCACCTTCATTGCTGGTGATCAGCAGGCTTTTGCCGTTCGGGCTTTTGTCGGATGCTACGAACAATACTCCTTCGGGTGCATCGCCGGTTTTAATAATTTGAAGAAATTTCGGTGCTGCCGGGTTGCTCAGATCGTACACTGCGATGGCGTCTGCACGTTCCATCGCGATGAAGGCGACAGATTTATTGCCGATCGTTCCAACAGTTACGCCTTCCGGCTCCACACCTTTGTCGTCTGAGCGGTCATCGTCATAGATACCCGCATTGATTGCTTCCTGCTCCAAACCGTTGCCCGAATCGTGTACCAGCTGAACATTGGCAGCATTGAAAATACTGAACCCACGACCTCCAAAGCCATATAGAACATCGTAGTCACCATCATTATCAATGTCGCCACGCGTACTCGTTACACGCAGCCGTCCCAGGTTTTCAGGCTTTTGCAAAGTGGCAGCATTCGGGAAAACAGTCGGATCCAGTTTAAGCGAACTTACTCTTTTTTGTTCGTCAAAAGCTGTGTACTCGCGGGCATCGCCTTCATTGGCGGTAATCAGGTATGATGATCCGTTGACATTGAAATACGAGATCGCGTCGGGCAGGTAAAACGATTTCACCGGCCAGGTACCAAGTGCAATCTTGCTATCCTTGTCGCTTGCGTCCATTGCATTGATCAACTGGCTGATGTCCTTGGTTCCGAGTGGGTTTATTTTAAGAATGGTACCGCTTGTAAGATCGATTTCGGCGATACCATTGTTTTCCTGCAATGTTACAAATGCCTTTTTGGAATCCATAGAAATCGCTACATATTCTGGTTCAATGTCCTGCTGGAAACTGGCTGCTGGTCCGAAAACCCTGAAACCGTCCATCGCCAAAAGATTGTAAACTCCTGCAAATGAGCCAAAATTCAGTGTTTTAACACTGTAATTATCCGTAACATCGATAATAGACACAGATCCGTCCGGGTCGGTGGTGTAATCAGGGCTAGGCTCACCTTCATTGGCGGTCACAATGTATTTACCATCAGGACTGAAAGTAACCATGTCAGGCAAGGCGCCTACCGTCACCTGTTTGATCATCGCCAATGTGCTGGTATTCATTACGATCACGCTTCCATTCGCCTGCTTGTTAGTAGCTTCAAGCGCAATAGCCAGCTTCCCGTCATGAACAGAAACACTGTTAGCAACGCCTCCAAGTGCGGAAACATCGATAGCCTGCAATTTGGTGATCGTAGGAAATGCGGAAAGATCAAGCACTTCTACTTTGGCAGCCGACTCATTGTTGACCGTGAAAAGACGGCGCGAAGTTGGGTCATAAGCAGAGATTTCAGATGCGGCTGTGCCGCCAAGGTCGGTGGAAGCCACTTCTTTAAATGATGCCGGATTCTCGGGTTCGGGATTTTGCGGAACGTGATCCGTACAAGCGTTCAGCAATGCTGCCGATAACGTGAGTACTAGTAAAACCTTTTTCTTCATAATTAGCTTTGGTGAGTAGATTTGAAACGTTAAATGTACTTACCGCTCAAAAATTGTAAATGGCGCCGGAGAAAGCTTAACAATAATATAACCTGAGGCCATTGGAGCACATTATGGCTCGTGTACGTGTATAGGGTACGTTCGCGACGTATACACGAGGTGGATGCCATGGAAAAAATCGTATTGCTCTTGGGAGTGTTGTTTGTTTCCGCTTTTTGTTTTGTTTCAAAAACTGAAACAACAACGATCATGCCAGTATCGAATGGTTTGGCCTGAGTGAAGACGAATTGATCGTCAATGGTCGGAAGCAATCCGCAGAATTGCAGCAAAAATTGAAACAGAAGTACGGTATCAGTACTGGGAACGGTCTTTATTACGATGAGGTCAAAATGACCGGCTCTGGCATTTTTCTCGATAAAGACGGCATCTGATTAACCAAATTTTAAGAATCGCGTATGTGCCCGGAATATTATTAAACGGTAACTACTGTTTTGTCAAATTTAAAGACCTTTAAATGCCATTGTATCCAGCCAGCCCACTGCTTTAACATGTCTTAATAGCTTCTGAATGAGTATACTACCGGCGGTATAATGGCTTAGCGACATTGTTTGCTTTCAGTTTTTAAATTCTAAAACACTTCCGTTTAACCATTTAAAAAAAGCCATATGCCAAACGTAGATCATTCCGAATTTGAAGTCCGGGGACAAAACAGAACAGCATTATTCAGTTTAAAAATACACCGGGGCGAAGGCATGTGCCTGTTAGCCATGAACTGGAAAAACGGCACACCGCCGGACGATTTTGTCGGCTTCGCCATCGAATACCGGGAGCCGGACGGGGACCGGTTTTTTCAACTCAAAAACCGTCTTTCATTTGTAGGCAGTACCACCAACAGCAGCCTGTCTACCAGGCTTTCACCGATCCAGAAATTCAGGTGGGTACATTTTCCGAGAAATGCGGACATACCCGGCAAATTTACGTACCGCGTCACGCCGGTATTTATGAACGAGCTGGACGAACTGAGTTACGGAGAATTCCAGGAAGCCGACATTGCGTTAATGCGGGAAACGTATCCCAGTCAGTTGAATGTGACTTTTACACGTGGTTTCGTATCATCACAGGCATTTGTGGATTTTTACGATTCGGCAGGACCGATCTCAACCCTCTTGCCGGCAAAAGCTGATGAAGGCCTCACTTTTACCCCGACCCACCCGAAGACGAAGGAAGCGCTGGCATGGATGGGCTTTGAAGCAAGGACTGAAATTTTGGATGTGCTGGATAAAGCGATTGCCGATGTGACAGCGAAAGTGCTGGTGGTAGCCTATGATCTCAATGAGCCTGAAATGGTTACACGGCTCGAAAAGCTTAAAACCAGACTACGGATTATCATTGACGACGACGGTGCACATGGAGAAGCGGGTTCGGGAGAAAATATGGCGGAGGACAGGCTTGTAATTACTGCGGGGCGAGAGCAGGTGAAACGACAGCATATGGGTAAGCTGCAACATAATAAAATGATCGTGGTCGACGGAGATAATGTGAAGGCTGCTATCGGCGGATCTACCAATTTTTCCTGGCGGGGATTTTATGTTCAGGCCAATAATGCAGTCGTGCTGAGCGGGGCGGCTGCTATTGAACCGTTTAAAAAAGCATTTGAACAATATTGGCTGTCATCTGTGTCATCTCAATTCGGGGCCACGCAGTCTGCGGAATGGAATGATCTTGGATTGACGAATATTAACGCCAAGGTTACTTTTTCGCCGCATTCAGCCGGCAATGCCGTGCTTGCATCCATTGCCAGTGACATTAATGATCATGTTACTTCAAGTCTCTTCTTTTCGCTGGCATTTTTATACCAGACACAGGGTCCCGTGCGGGCTGCGGTAACCAAAGTAACAGCCGACCCGGATATGTTTGTTTATGGCATTTCCGACAAGCGGGTAGGTGGTATGGATTTACTGAAACCGGATGGTAACCGAGCTCCTGTATTTCCGTCGGCCCTTAGAAAGAATGTGCCTGAACCATTCAAATCCGAGGTAACCGGCGGCGGCGGAACGAGGATGCACCACAAGTTCGTCGTCATTGATTTCGATAAGCCGACGGCAAGGGTCTATCTTGGATCGTATAACTTTTCGGGTGCTGCCGACAACACGAATGGTGAGAACCTGTTGCTCATTAAAGACCGCAAGATCGCCGTTTCCTACACCATTGAGGCACTACGGATCTTCGACCATTACCATTTCCGTGTAGCACAAAATGAAGCAAAAGAGGCCCGAAAGAAGCTGGAACTAGCCAAGCCACCAAGAGCGGCAGGTGAGCTGCCTTGGTGGGCGGAGGATTATTCCGATGTGCGGAAAGTGAAGGATCGGGTGTTGTTTTCGAAGTAAGTGGCATAAGCTACGCCTAACCCTTCATTGCGTCCGGTTACATTAATCTGTCCACATTTATTATAAAAGTACAATTATGCTTCAATTAATGCAAACGTTTGCATTAATTGAAGCATTCGTTTGAAATCCTCATTTTTATTGCCTTTTTTTGTGTTTATGAGTATTTTATAAACATAGTTTGTAGAATATTCTTATTTACATAAAATTTTATTTTAAAAAGTATAGTACAAGTGGAAGATGAACTAAAAAAGATAAAAGTAGCCATTTTGGGAGTAGGTAATTGTGCCAGCTCGTTGGTGCAGGGAGTGGAGTATTACACCCGGTTTTCTGAGGAAACTTCTGGTTTGATGGCGGACGATATTGGTGGTTACAAAGCTGCCAACATTGAATTTGTTTGCGGGTTTGACATTGATGAAAGAAAGATTGGTCTGACGCTAGGGGAGGCTATTTTTGCAAAACCCAACTGTACCATTGTTCTCAATGACCAGATCAAGACCGAGGCGCCGATTTATCGTTCTCCCGTTATTGACGGAGTTAGTCCGTTGATGTCAGCTTATCCGGCCGATTGCCGCTTCGTGATCAGAGAAGATTTGACCACAACTGATTTGCTGCTTGACAAAGCGGTTTATGATGCTGATTTGGTAGGTATAATACGCTCGGAAATAGTTGAAAACCTCAAAAAGCATGAGGTGGAAGTTTTGATCAACTACCTGCCTGTGGGCTCGCAACTGGCGACTGAATTTTATGCCGAAATATGCCTTGAACTGGGCATTTCTCTGGTGAACTGCATTCCGGTATTTATTGCGTCTGATCCTGTGTGGGAGCAGAAATTTATCGATGCAGGTATTCCTATTATTGGCGATGATATGCGGAGCCAGTTTGGGGCGAGTATCGTTTCGCAAATGTTGCAGGAGTTAGCGTTCGAGCGGGGACATCATGTGAAAGCACACATTCAGAGAAACGTAGGCGGTAATACCGATTTCTTGAATATGGAAGACAAAAACCGTCTGAAATCGAAGAAAATTTCTAAAGAAAATGTCATCAGGGCGCAAAATGAGATCCGAGGGATCGCTACTACGGGCAGCTTTTTGCATGCCGGTCCTTCTGAATACATTCCTTTTTATGGCGATAACAAGGTTGCCAATTTCCGTTTGGAACTGGAAGGGTTTATGGGCGCGCCGGTCATTCTGGATGCTCAGTTGTCGGTACAGGATTCACCCAATTCCGCGGGTGTGGTGATCGATGCGATCAGGTATGTGTATGTAGCGAGGGAAATGGGCCTGGTAGGGGCGCTGAGAGGACCTTCGGCCGCTACACAGAAAACGCCGCCGCAGCAAATGATGTTCCGTGATGCGGTGGTGGAATGTAAGGCATTGGCAAACCGTCAATTGACCGAATCGACGAAAAAGCAATTGAAAAAATGAGGGAAACCAGCCGGTATGTGCCTCATATACCGGCTGGTTGACTTAAAATCACCTTAATCAGCTTCGAGAGGTAAGTCGTCGGTTTCCGAATATTAGTTTTCAACCTAAAAGAAACGTATCTTACATGATGGAAAACCGAAAACAACTACCTTGAAACCAACTCCCGAGCAATTAAGAGACTTTTTTAAGTCTGATATTTTTCAGATTGAAAATCTGAAAGGAAATGATTACGAAAAGGCCATTGAAGAGTTTTATCACAGATTTTATGGTGATTCTTCTGTTAATGAACCTTTACCTCACCCAAGGAAATGGCAGACCACATATGTCAGGAAATACTCGGTTAAAGCGTTTTTAAGGACTAAAGACGGCACAATCCACCACGTAATTTTCAAACAAGGCATTGAGGCTAACCAGATCCTGAATTTCGACGGTACCACCTGGGAAGGCGATCCTAATTCGCTGGACGTTTGGCAGGAATATTATGAAACCGATCGGAGCCTGGAACTTACCAATTAAGCTCAGCTAAATCTTTTTCTACGTTATTGACGCTATATCTGCTAAGTCAGGTAGATTAATTCTGCATGTCTCCATTCATCACAAAAGTTTGCGTGCGATTTTGTAAAAGTTTGTACATTATCCTTTGTAACACTTTTACCTTCAATCCACATTCATTTTTTATCGATGAAAGCAGCTTTATCCGCACTCATATTGGCTGGTTTTATGATGACCGGCGCTACATTCAGCCTGGCGCAGTCGCCAGCTCCGACATCTAAATCAACTGTCCCAACAGCCAAAGTAGATTCCCTTTTTACGGAATGGAACAAGCCGGGCATGCCGGGAGCAGCAGTAGGGGTTTTGTATAAAGGCAAACTCATTTATGCCAAGGGATTTGGTGAAGCTGACCTGGAAACCGGCGCTAAAATCGGCCCTGAAACGATTTTTCATGTGGCATCTGTTTCCAAGCAATTTACAGCTTATGCCATCACATTACTGGCCCAGCAAGGCAAGCTCTCGTTGGACGATGACATTCACAAGCATATTCCCGAAGTGCCGGATTTTGGAAAAACCATTACGATCCGTCATTTAATACATCATACCAGCGGCCTGCGCGACCAATGGAACCTGCTGGTCATGGCGGGCTGGCAACTCGACGACGTGATTACCAAGCAGCACGTACTCAACCTGGTTACCCGCCAAAAAGAACTGAATTTCGATCCGGGTTCAGCTTATGCCTACTGCAATACCGGCTATACATTGCTGGCCGAAATTGTAGCGCGCGTCACCAAACAGCCGTTTGCCTATTGGATGCAGCTGAACGTTTTTAAGCCATTAGGGATGAAAAATACGCAGTTTTACGACAATCAGGAAGGTATTGTAAAAGGCCGGGCCTATTCTTTTCACCGCACACCGGGCACATTGGGGCCAACGATGTTCAGCAAAAGCATTTTGAGTTATGGTAATGTAGGAGCAACGAGTTTGTTTACAACCGTTAATGACCTGGCCCTCTGGATTGGTAATTTTCGGGTAACGGAAGTGGGTGGCAAGGAAACCATGACGCAAATGCTGGAACGGGGACGGCTGACCAAAGGAGATACATTGCCTTATGCATCGGGTTTGTCGCATGGGAAATACAAAGGCCTTGCCTACTATGGTCACGATGGGTCTGATGCGGGTTTTCGTTCGCATTTGTCTTACTTTCCAAAGGAGGATTATGGCTTCATTGTGCTGAGTAACCAGGCCGAGTTTAACCCTCCGAAGAAAAGTTTTGAAATGGCTGACCTTTACCTGGCGCCATTCATTAAAGAGGAAAAAACAGCTAGCACAGCCGTTGCAGCTTCAAAAGAGCAAGTCAAATTCGATTCAACACTTTTCAGGCAGTATGCCGGATCCTATTCCCTGACCGAAGCACCGGGGTTTATTATGAAATTCAAGAAGGAAGGTGACAAATATATGACACAGGGGACCGGGCAGCCATGGTTTGAAATATTCCCGTCCTCCGACTCTACATTCTTTTTGAAAGTGGTGGAAGCATCGGTTACTTTTCATCGGCCCAAAGAGGGTAAGGTAAACCGTATCACATTGAAACAGAATGGAGACCATCCTGCAACACGCGTTGAGCCGCAGGCAGATGGAGAGATACCACGTGAGCAATTTACGGGCAAATATTATAGCCCTGAGCTGGAAACAATTTACAGTATTGAGCTGAAAAACAATGTGTTGAAACTCATCCACGTACATCACGGAGAAGTGGATTTGAGTGTGGTCAACAAAGACCGGTTGCAAGCTCCCTGGTGGTTTGTACAAAACATTGATATGGTTCGCGATGCGGCAGGCAAAGTTATCGGCTTGAAAATGACCAATGGACGCGTTGCGAATCTGTGGTTTAAGCGTTTGCCTGACGATTTTGCAACGGAAACAGCACCGCCGACGGCAGGCAAATAACGTGATCATCATGAACAAAAGCTTCTACACTTTCGCGAATTTCTTTCTGACCCTGATTGTTTGCGCAGGCGTGTTGACCGCTGTTGTTCATTTTTTCACCGGCGCGTACATTGCCAAGCTTGAATCATTTAAAAACTGGCATTTGACGGTCAGTATCGTTAATCTGGTCGGTTCAATATTTTTGTTAAAGTATTATTATTTCAAAAGATACCGGCTTGCATTTTATTCAGGCATCATTGCAGTCATAACATCCATTGGTTTTGCTTTTATTTATTATATGATGCTTGTAAGGCAGAGGCAATTTGAGGCATATTATATTGCCGGGTTGTATTCTGCCTTAATTACGGGTATCATTTATTCATTCAGTCTTATTGTTTCCAGCGCAAGTAAACCGCCCTGGCTAAAAGCTGCCGGTATCCTCTATACCATATCCGGAGTGATCCTTCTGGCAACCGCGATATGGTTTTTCAACTCCCAGGATATTGCATTGAAATTGACATTGGAAAGCATACACCAATGGACTTCAAGAGTTACTAGTCTGGTGCCTGTTTTATTCATCATGCATTTGAGGGCCGAGGAGGCTTTGCATATAAGGAATAAGGATTTTGATAAAACCCCAACTGCGATTTCTGAAAGCTGGCTGGGGTTAGCCGCTGTGATCGCCTTTGGATTTACACTATTTTTCGGCATAAATATCGCCAACCAAACTTACCGGCTTGATCATGTCTCAGCGAGCGCAAGAGTAATAGCCCAGCCGTTTGAGGCGAGATATTATGTGAATGGGAAAGGAGACACTCTGCGCTATCGTTTTATGAAGCCATTGGATTACAATCCTGAAAAAAAATATCCGCTTGTTGTATGCCCTCACCATGGCGGCACGCACGGAACTGACAATATTAGGCAAGTGGAAGGTTCCTGGGCTGCATACTTGTCCAGGACGGAGTACCGGGAAAAGTATCCCGCTTTCCTGTTTGTCCCGCAATGTCCCCGCGATGCCGGCTGGGGAAATTATCCTGACTACCCTGCCATCGATACCCTGATTTTCGAGGCCATGGAGGCGTTGGAGAAAGAGTTTTCAATCGATGCTAAAAGATGTTATTCCATTGGCGTCTCGGGGGGAGGGTATGCTTCATGGCATTTTATTACTGCCCGCCCGGCCATGTTTGCTGCGGCCGTCCCAATTTGCGGTGGAGGCAATCCGAAGCTGGCGCACAACATTGTTGATGGCAAGGTTGCTGTTTGGGCGTTTCACGGCGAACAAGATGATTTGGTTCCCGTCAGCTACTCCCGTGATATGATTGCCGCAATCAAAAAAGCCGGTGGAAAACCCAGGTATACTGAATTCAAATACCTGGGTCACAACATGGGTAATGCGGTGGAAAACACCCCAGGCTTACTGGATTGGCTTTTTGCGCAGAAGCGGGAGTAGGTATATCTCTGCAATGCACGATCTACGCCCTTACTTCCTTTTTCGCCGTGATTTCCTCATAAACGCCGTCCCACAGCTCGATACGCTTTTGTAAAGAAGCGACGGCCGCCGATTGGGCTTCTTGCCAGTACGTTTCATTATCTGCGCAAAGATTGGAGGTCATTTGCATGGCAAGGTGGCTGTGATGATCGCCGTCCACTTCGATATGCCTTTCGAGATAATATTTGAAGACCGAAATGCTGTTGGGCAAATGTTCGTGCAGATCGTTGATGATGGAATGGAACATGCCCGGTATCAGATCTTCGCGTCCAAATGTGAAAACAGCGGCTTGAATGTAATCTTTGTTACCGTTGATAATATCAAATGTAAAATCAACAAATTGACGCGCTTTTTCAGGTGTGCCAACAGTCAAGAATGCCTCATGGAGGTCGCCACCTTGCTTTAATACTGAAATAAATTGTTCTATTTCGGAAACGTCCGCACCGCATTGTTCCATCGCCTGGATGTACAGTTCAAAATGACTTGTCCTGACTCCGTCCATATCGACATCAGATTCCTCACCCAGAACGATTTCATTGATCAGGTACCGGGTCTCCGCAGAACCTTTTGGAAACCAGGGTGTTGATGTGCAAGTGAGGTTGTTTTGCAGCGATTTCAAAAGCGACATAAAATCCCAAACCGCATATACGTGGTACTGCATGAAAACGCGCAGGTCTTCAATGTCATTGATAACGGAATAGACTTTGTGGTTAATAATCTGCTGGCGCAAAGGCTCGATCTGTTGCTGAAGTTTTTCGATGTGGTTATTCATGATGTGGTTTTACAGGAGGAAATCAATGGAGTTCCTCTTTTTACGGCAAAGTTAAGGCACAAATGCCCTATGTCCACAGTCCAAACCCAAAAACACTACAACCCATGACGGCCCTGTTGATGAATGCATCCACATCCGGAACTAATTGAAAGTCGCGTAGCGACGAGACCTCGGTAGCAGGCGGATAAAAAGAAAATTTAAAAATCCCTTTTGGGATGCCACGCACATTCGTCCTGTGCCATACCTGACGGCATTTTGATCATGGATTTCAAATTGCATTGTGCTAGCGAGATTGCATGCCTAGCGGCATTTCGGCTTTGCGCTCATACCGCCATTTCAATTACCATACATCTCGCGAAGGATTTCTTGTTTCGTTCATCAGTACCAAACCAGGGCAATAAATGACAAAACCTGACCAAGAATGACCCCTCTATATCACCATCTCAATCATCCAAACATGCCCAAATGGATCCTTAATGTCACCTTGCCGGTATCCGTAATCATAATCCTGGGCGGGCGAAAGTACCTCTGCACCCGCGGCGACGGCCCTGTTCATGAACGCATCCACATCCGGCACGAATAGCCCGATGGTAGTAGTGGTCCCGTTGTAACGCTCAGGACTAAACGACGCCGGATTACGCGTTACTTCGTGCAGGTGAAAAATGGCACCGTCAATCGATAGTTCGGAAACGTGGATACTGCCATCGTCATTAGAAAACCGCCTGAGCTCCACGGCCCCAAAGGCATTTATGTAGAAATCGACGTTGGTAACTCCGTTTGGAATGTAGAGCTGCGGGGCGAAGGTAGGGGTTTTGGGCATGGTACCATTTTGATTAAGTGGTGATAATCAATTGTATATGCAAGCAACATGATGTCCAGCGAAAAAGCAAATAAAGGAATGCTGATCCGTGAGGGTGAAAGGTAAAGTGATGGTCAGGTGTTGTCATTTTTAGTCATGTGTTGTCATTTGTTGTATTGTTCTTTGGAAATATTCAATCCGCGAAAATACCTGACAATAAACGGCCATCCTCGACGACACTTGAAAACAAATTACCTTCATGACAATAAATGACAACCCATGACCAAAAATGGCCTTTTTCTAACTATTGCTTCAATCATTCAAACATGCAGGAACTCAAACCAGGCGCCGAAATTACCGAGGAAATAGAAAACAAGCCCTGGGGGTTAAGACAATTTGCGGTCAGGGATTTGAATGGGCATTTGTTTTATTTTCATTGTGAGGGATGAAGCCAAAATTACATATCAAAGTTAATGGCGTTATTCTTCGCTTGACCCAGTCGCATCTTCCAATTGGGTAAAATCGGCATCATCCAAATCGTAAATGTCGCTTGGCAACTCGAAATCTTCATCATATTGAAACGAACTGCTGATTGCATATTTGTCAAAAGCAGTTGTAATAGCAAAAGAAATGTTTTTTTTTACTTCAGCCGAATATGTCAAATTTTCCAGAGAAATCCATTCCTTCGTATCAGGATCTTTCACCATGTAATCTGGGTCTGAGTCGGTTACATGTACCTTATAACCAATTTCCACATCTAGCTCCCATTCGGCGTTGTTTTCACTCTGTATAATTAGGCTAATATCATTTATTTGAACAGATACACTGCCATCTTCAATCTCTGCCTCAGGGTCAAACCATTCCGAACCAAAAACAAAATCTACGTTATCATAGACTGATGTATCAATTGATAGAGAAATGTCTTCGATTTTTGTCTTCATTACTTCATGAAGTTCCTTAGTAAATTCAGAATCGTAGTGTGAGTTAATAAAATCTGAAAAAGTACTAATGTTTTCAAAAAATCTGACTTGGGGGAAATTCTGGCAGAAATTTTTAAAATCTCTATCGCAACTCACAACACAAGTTTGATCTAGCGAATCCCAAAATTGATTGATAAATGAGTTTAATATAATAGCGTCAGGAAATTCATTTTTCTTTCTTTGGCTAAATGGAGGATCTTCATTGAAGTAATCAGTAAGTAGCCTATCTATACTAAAATTTTTGTATGATAAGTTTACTTTATTAATGGATTTGAAAAAATCGGATACCTTCTTTTTCCTGTAAGTGGTCATGTTTTTCTTTAACAATTTACTGTCTTTTAACAAATAATCAAATTCATCAAGATCAGCCTTTGCTATATGATCAGCCTCTTTTACAGTACTTTTTATTGAATTGATAAATTTTATAATGCTGTCCTCAATATGTTTATCAATTTCTTTTATAATGATAGAACACGAGACAATTTTGATTTTGTCCGAATCGCTAAATTGCTTTATAGCATCAAATTTTGAACCAGAAAAAGACAATCCTTCTTTTTCAAAAGCAGAAGTATCTATTAATACTGTAAACATTGGAAGTTATATATAGATATACTAAATTCTATCCTTTTTAACCAATCTTCTATAATGCTCTCCAAGAGCAGTCAGCTTGCATGTTTTGCTTTCCATTGCGGCATTCAACTTTTTCAATAAACCCAATTATTCCATCAAATGGAAGTAATTCTATGCAATACTTATTAAACGGTAAAATTGAGTAGCACCATCTCACGATTTTCCAAAATATCCCCCGACCTCAATTTGCATTTCTCCAAAAATCTTCCGAACCTCGCATTCCTTTAACATATACTTTTATGAAAAAACTTGCGAGCATTGCCCTGTTATGGTGTGGGATCGGTGAAAGCCCCCCGAACGTTGTATATGACGTTAGGACACCTTAGACAGGGCATTTTATTAAAACCTAAAACATATACATTATGAACACACAAACAAATTCCGCCGAGTCTATGGATTCGACGTACCTGGCTTATGGTCAGGAGGTTAAAGAATTACTTAATTACGGCACACCCGCCAACTTCATCGAAGAACTCTGGTCCATTTACAGCGACTGCATGGCCTATCAAAAGGAGGGTGGCTACAATCCTCGTACGAGTGACAACTTTTTAACATTTAGGGAATTGGTGTTTTTCTTTCAAAGGGTAAGGAAGTTGGAGAAGGAGGTTGAAGGATAAAAGCGGTTCGTGCGGAGGAAGGAAGCAGTCATTTATTGTCATGTTTGGTCATTTATAGTCAGGGGGGTGTCATTTGTTGTCATGTTTTTTAAAATAGGCAACACTTAACAATTCCTGACGATAAATGACCATCACTGACGGCAAGCGACCGTTGTTTTGTAATCTTCGATGCATTCAATCGCGGAAACGAAGTGTCACTCCTTATAAGTCACAACAACATTTACTTTTGTGTCGTCGGATATTTTCGGAATAATCGCATAGTAGTAGGTGTTACCGTTAACGGCTTCATTGCCTTCCTTCATTGTAACATGATAGGTCAATTCTTTTGATTCGCAGTTGCTGACTATGTTCTGCTCTACTAGCGGGCTATTGGTTGAGTGAAATTTTCTGCCAAGGATAATCGTCTTCCTCTCAAAATCCAACTCGGGTAATCCTCCGAAGCTGCTTCCTTCGATGTAAGATCTCCATTCTATCTCGTTCCGGATCACAAACTTTCGTTGTTTCAAGCTATCGATATCATTCTTGAACCGGAAAACAGATGTAAACCGTCCAGAAAATTGCTCAATGGGTACAGCACCGTCAGAGCATGTGATCACATACGGCGTTTCTTCCTTGCACCCTACAAGCATCAAAAACAAAAAGCAAAAACTTAAAACCTTCCGCATAATGACCACAAATGACAATAAGTGACAAAAAATGACCACACCCAACAAACCCTTACTTCCCCATCTGCCGTTTAAAAAACGCCCACGTCTCTTCAAACACATCGATGTCCGTCAAAAACTCGTGCTTGCCATTGATTACTTTTAATAGCGTCACTTCGGGTTTTCCTTTTTTCTGATAAGTGTATTTTTCGATGGCGATATCGTTGTTCGGATTGGCATCAGGAACCATTGACTTGGTTGGTTCGCCGGTATGGCCGTCCAGTTTGGCCCAGTATTGAAATGACTGGTCGGTTGCGCGGACATGGCCAAGCGTTACTCCGACGGTTTTCACTTCGCCACCATTGTAAGGGTTTGTGGCGTCGGCCGTACCATTGGTGATCATGACCGGGAGCGGAACATTCACAGGCGTACAATCCATATTTTCGTCAGTAGGCAAATTGGCCACAATCGCTGAAATTGCCTTGATTTTCCCCGGCATCGTCAATGCCAGTTTATAGGACATGTGTCCGCCGCCCGAAAAACCGGTAGCGAAAACGTGCGCTTTATTGATCTTATATTTCTTGAAAAAGAGGTCAATCATAGCAGAGAAAAAGGCCTCTTCATTCAAATTTTCGGTATTTGCTACCGCCGTGGAAGCCTTGCGGCATTCATTCCAATATCTCTTATACCCAGCGGGATACACCAGTACCAGGTTTTCAGCCTCAGCTCTGGCTTGTAACTTAGCAGCCCGCGGCGCAAATCCCATGGGCTCACCACCCGAGCCATGCATCACAAAAACAAGGCTCGCGCCAGGCTTAACCTTCACAGATTTGTCATAAACGAACACACGCTGATGTCCTTCAATCAGCAAGGAATCGGAGACTAGTTGCGCTTTGGCGGTAACAATGGACGAGAGAAGTAGCGCGGGGAGAACGTATTTGAACATGTTGGGAATAGGTGGCTAAATGTATTTCGCAAGTTACATTAAGTCAATATTATTCCAAGTGCCGGGATGAGTCGGGATTGCGATTTGTGCGCTGTGAAAACTTTTTCAAGTTAAACGGCAGCTTTGCGCGAATCGATTTTCGGGTTCTTTTGGATTGACAACGCTGGTTTATCAGGAGCGTCTTTACTTCTATAGTTTTTAATAAAAGCACTGATTTCTTCTTTTGCCTTGTCTGTCAACGGTTCACTCTCGATGTTGTACTCGGTGTCGTTGGTTTCTTTTATGTGTCTCATAATGATTACGATTTAAAGTATTTGTCGATCAAAAATTGTGCCGATTCCGTGGGAATGATCATTTTCTGTCCGCCCAGATTAAACGCACCCAGTGTTTTTTGGTAATGAGCAATCAATTTCGTTTTTGCCGTAAATGCTACAAAACCTTCAAATCCCTGTTGAAACGATACTTTGCAGGCGTGCGCCACAAGATTTCCCGGTACGCCTTCATAAAGTTTGTTTTGACCAATGTTAAACGGTGCGTTTTCCAATAAATGCATGTAGACGTGATCGCGCTCTAAAGACAAACTAAGCAAGCCTTGAATGATTTTGGGGTTGTTCGTTATTGTCAGCTTGAAAACCTCCTTTACATTGTTCGATAGTTCAGACCTCCAATCAAAATTCCACCCAATTTTCTTTGTCACCAATGTCAAATCAGCCTTGGTAAGGCGCAAAACTTCGGTGTTGAAACTGTCACCGGAAATCGTGTTCTGAATAGAATTTGTAAGCTTGTCGACTAAAAAGTCAAGCTCAAAAGTGTGTGGTTGCATAAGGTAAATATACAAAAAAAGCAGTTCTGACTTGCGACCCAACTTCTAAAACTTTTGAATTTGTTCTTTTGTCACTTATTGTCATTTGTGGTCAGGTATGGTCAGAAATTGTCATTCGTTGTCAGATATAGTCACTTGTTGCTGTTTACTGAGAACACGCAAGTTCTGGCAGCACACAACAACAAATGACAAACCCTGACGATCAATGACGACATTCCACCCAGCATGGCAACCGCTTAACATTACATGACAATAAATGACAACTCCTGACTATAAATGGCTAAACTCAACGCAAAGCCGTTTCAAGCATTCTCCAGTGCAGCAATATCAAACTTCGACATTTGCATAAAAGCCTCAATAACTCTCGGGGCTTTTTCCGGATCGGACATTAGTTTTTGCAAAACCGCCGGTATAATTTGCCAGGACATACCGAATTTGTCGTCCAGCCAGCCGCATTGATTGTACGAGCCACCTTCGCCCAGCTTTTCCCAGTAGTAATCAATTTCTTCCTGGGTTTCGCATTCAACTACGAACGATGTAGCAGGGGAGAATTTATAATGCGGCCCACCATTGAGGCCCATGAATTTGAAACCATTGATCTCGAACGTTACCACCATCGGATTTTCGGCTGTGATCCTGGAATTTTTGAAAATGGAGCAATAGTGATCGGCTGCGGCTTTGGCGTTTCCGTCGTACCAAAGGCAAGGGTAAAGTGATTTGATCATTTTATTTGAAGTTTAGTTGTTTACAATACTATTAGCGAATATTTCGTCCAGTTTTCTGAATCCTTCATTCATGCCGCCTTCCATGCCCGATTGCAGTAAACCATCACGGTCTTCCACCGATTTGAAGACAGACTGAATGTGTAACCGGGTCCTGTTGTCAGGCAGCTCAATGAGTGTCAGAAATTCCAGCGAAACATGGCCGCGTTCGGGAAGTCCTTCAAACTCGAAAGTCCTGATAATCCTCTCCGGTGAGGCTACCTCATGGATCACGCCATTGAATCCGAATTCGCCACCACCATTGCAGAGCGAGTGAACAAAGCGATAAGAACCGCCCGACTGGTTGTCGTATTTGTCAATTTTCATCTCCATATCCTTTGGCCCCAGCCATTGGAGCAGAAATTCCGGCTCATTGAACGCGCGAAATACAAGTTCGCGTGGCGCTTCAAATTCGCGCTCGATAAAAAACTCCTGTTTGCCTTCTTCGGCAGTGATTTTTGTTGCGTTTTTATTTAGCATTTTCTTTTGCTTTTAAGTTTTCCAATATATTATCTAAACGGTCGAAACGCTCTTCCCACATTTTCTGGAATGGCGCTAACCAGTCGGCTACTTCTTTCATTTTCTGGGGATTAAAGTGATAATAAATTTCCCGTCCATTCTGCTCCTGGTTCACGAGCTGGCACTCGGTCAAAATCTTAATGTGTTTTGAAACCGCTTGTCTGCTCGTGTCAAAATGCTCAGCCAATGCATTGGGCGTCATGGCCTGCAATGCAATTAATGTCAAGATGGCCCTGCGCGTGGGGTCGGCTATGGCCTGAAATACGTCTCTTCTCATTTCTCAAATTTGTCTACTTGCTACCAATCGGTTGCAAGTATAAGTGCAATTGATCGGTTGCGCAAGTTTTTTGTAAAAAATATTTTTAGAAATGATTTCTCACAATGTTATGCGGAACTATAAAAGCAGCCGGAAGTACTTCAATGGTGGGTCTTGATCTGTTAGTTCTCAAAACTCATGGGCTTCATCATAGTCGTTTACAAGAATGATCGCCCGGCCTAGTTTCGTTTGCGGTTTTTTCTTTACTATTAGCAAAAAAACCTTAAACTATACAGAAACACCTGAACCTCAGCCTCCGCCCATGAAACAAAACAACGTCATATTTCTTTTGCTCCTGATCGCAAATACCGCGTTCGCCCAGCATACCGATTCATTCTCTGGTAAATATTACAACCTGGTTAATGGGAGCGAAACGTCTGCTCGGAAACGGATCGAGCTGCAATCGGACATTGATACTACCTGGAATCGCTGGAAGGAGCGGGGATATAGTTTCGGATTTATTCCTTCCAAAACACCGATGTACACGACTGTCAATGGCATTCTGAGTACGCCCTACATGATCCAGGTACGCGGCAATGCCGAAGAACGGAACAAAAAACGCTGGGGGTACCATGTTTTTGAGGGTTATGCGAAAGACGATAAGTCGCGGATAACGATGTTGGTCAACAAGCACATTGAAAAGGAGAGGCCGGTTGCAGAGCTGTACTATTATTCAACGGTTTACAATCACGACGAAACTGCCTACAACTGGTTCAAGATCGGTTCCGATGTGAAACAGCATTCATTTATGTTCGGTCGGGATAAAGCGTTATTCTACGGATCATTGAAATTAACGAATGCATTAACATTAGGCGCCATTGGAAAGGAAGACATTTCAACTGCAAAGCCCGAAGGCGACGACGAGCAGAATGCCGAAAAAGATGCTAAATATGTAAATTACAAGGAGTTGAAAAACGGTGGTGATGGTACTATTTTCTATGACAAAGACCGGGACATTGTAGTTATCAAGATTAAGGGTAAATGGATGAAAGTAGCGGTGGAGGCGCTGCCGGATGATGTACGATATGATTTTTGAAGATTTGAACCGCCGCACTAAATTATCCGGCTGAGCGGAAATAGTTATCCCATTTGTGATATGTTGTGTTTAATGTTTTCAATTACTATTCCCCAGCCATGATAAAAACGTATTTGATTTTCACTTTAATGTTAACTCATGTTTTTGTTTTTGGCCAAGGCAGAAGAGATTATCTCATATCGTTTTCCGACACAACATCCGGTGAGGAGCTATTCGGTTTTAAGGCCAAAAATGGCAATATTATCATCGAACCAAAATATGAAATCACTGGCACTGCGAGAATGCATGCAATTGCTTTTGTTACAAAAAAATTCAGGTGGGTTGCGATTAACAGGAAGGACAGCATTCTTTTGTCGCCATATATTTACGATAACGGCCCTGATGAACTTCGTGAAGGGCTTTTTCGATTTGAGGAAAACGGTAAGATTGGTTTTGCCAATGAAAAGGGAGAGAAAATCATTAAGGCCAGGTTCGACTACGTTTCCTATTTTATAAATGGATTAGCGTTATTTAATGTTGGTGGACACGCAGATTATACAGATCCCGAGCACGCGACCTGGGATGGAGGTTTGTGGGGGTTCGTTGATAAAAAGGGAATTGAGGTTATTCGACCTCAATTCATTAGTGCCTATTCTTTTAGAAAGAGGTTTGCTGAAGTGTGGACAGGAGACAAAAAACATTGCTTAATTGATAAAAAAGGCAAAATTCGCAAAACCTTTACTGACTAGCTTACTTTCCACGTGAGCCGCCACACACTTAAAAACTCGATATGTATAAATGTTTAAATAATATAAACCCGACTATCGAAGAGGTGCGTCTTTTGGGGTTATGATGATGATTTATTATTGACCGAGCAAGATGAAGATTTGATATTATATGGGACACAATATGTGCAGATTCTGATGAGGCTTGCGTCTGATCCTGAATGTCCGAAAGATTATTATTGCCTTACGATTTTGACTTCATACTGCCAGGGCAAACTGGCCCGGCGGCAACTAAAAGCCATCGAAGAAATTGAAAAACAAATCATTGGATTCGAGGGAGATACCACAGCTGCATTGGATAAATGGAGGGCTGATTTTCTGACATTTAGTGCGCTGGCAACGCATCCCATGCCTGTCAGCGAAACTGTGGCGGATGCGCTGGCGTTTTTTCTGCTGGTAGGCCCTCACAGAATTCTAAACTTCAATAAAATCAGTGAATCACAGTCAGGATTTCTCCATTACATCGCTTCCAATGAGAGCTATCGCGAGTATTGCTACGTCAACAAAGAAACCGGTTTCTGGGAAGTGTCTAAGACGGAATTTAAAGAAGCGGATGTAAAATGGTTTTGAGGAAATAGCTGATATTAAAGATCTTATAGTGAAGACGTTAATTGTCAAAAATGGCCATTTGTTGTCAGGTATTAAGATATTTTTCCAGTTCGCCGTTTCAGCCAACTCCAAAAATCACAACACCCGACAACCCATGACAACAAATGACCATTCCTGACAAAAATCCCTATCCCTGAACCTTCCCAAGATAAGCCTCCAACTGATCAAATGTCCCGCCAAACCCTTGGTGCATACTATCCATAATCGAATGGTAAATTTCAATTTGAGCCTGAGTAGCGTTAATCGGATGCCCCTGAATAGTTAATGTAGTAATCCCATTATTTTCTTCCAATGTGATCCGATTGAAAATCTCCAAGGGGAAATCCATTGGAAAGGGCGACGTGATGATATTTCCTTCTGCGTCCGCAAAGGAGTTGATGAATTCAAGCAGGTCAGCGCGCTGGATGTTTTGGTATTGAAACAGTCCCCACATTACGTGGCCGTTACCTTCCATTTTGTAATGCGTTTTGCCGCCAGGCCGAAAGTCGAAACTTTCAACGGAAAGCTTGCTCCCTGATGGTCCCCACCATTCGGCAAATGCTTCCGGCGATGCAAAAGCGTCGAATACCAGCGTTTTGGGTGCTTTGAACTCCCTTACGATTTTCAATCCTTCTCTTTTTTCTGTTTGTTGGTCCATGTGAGTGTTATTTTACTGATTTGTGTTTAACTCCTCATTTGATAGATTATTTGCCTGAATTCTACTTAAATAACTTCCCAGGGTATCGAATTTCTCGTTCCAGAACTGGCGGTATTGATCCACCCAATTAGATACTTCGCTAAGCCCATCCAATTTTGCTTCACAAAACCTCTCGCGACCTTCCTGCCTCACCACCACCATTCCGCATTCAGTAAGAATTTTAATGTGCTGCGAAATCGCTGGCCTGCTGATATCGAAATTGTCCGCAATGGCATTGAGATTCATAGCCTTATGCGCAATCAAGTTGATGATCTGCCGTCTGGTAGGATCTGCGATTGCCTGGAAAACGTCTCTTCTTGCTTCGATTGACATGATGTGTAAGTATTTGCTTACGCAATATTATATGTAAGTATTTACTTACGCAAATTTTTCGGACAAATTTTTTTTGATGGGCTACCCAAGGTCGCCTCCATGCCCCACCGTCGTGCCTAGCCCAAGACCGCTAGCCCAAGGCTTAAGCCTTGGGTTTGGGTACGGGTTTGGGTACGGGTTTGGGTTCGCGATTGCGTCCGGGACCACGCCCTGGGACGCGGTCGGGTTTGAGTTTGATCAGGGGATGGTTTAGGCCATTGACCTCATTTTTGACGATGATATATTTTGCCAGGCTTTTCAGAAGCTGTGTCAAAGTCTTGAATCCATAGGTACGTGAGTCGAAACTTGGGTCGATTTTCCGGAGTGAAGAACCTACTTTTGAAATCAATGCTTCCTCCTCTTCATTGGTCGATATTTCAAAGGCCTTATCAATGATAGTCATGTCAATTTTTGGAAACTTTCGGCGCGTATCTGCGTTTTTGGCCTCTTTATGAATTTTCTCCTGCGGTGCGGTGTCAATCTTTTTAACCTCAGGTTCTTCTACGATTACGTCCAGTTCCGCCACGAGGTTCTCGCTAAATGTGAAAATCTCGCACGAGTTGACAAACGCAATGGGTGTTGTTTTCCTACCGATACCCATCACAAAAAGCCCTTCTTCCCGGATCCGTTTAGCAAGTCCCGTGTAGTCGCTATCACTTGAAACAATGCAAAATCCGTCGACGCTTTTGCTATGCAGAATATCCATTGCGTCAATAATGAGCGAGCTGTCAGTGGAATTTTTCCCGGTTGTGTAGGAAAATTTCTGTATCGGACTGATTGAGTGATTGTTGACGGTTTCCTTCCAGCTGTTCATGCCAGAACTTGTCCAGTCGCCGTAAATCCTTCTGATGGTAGCTTTTCCGTATTTGGAAACTTCTTCCAGCATTTCCTTCATGAACTTCGCCTGCGCATTGTCGCCGTCGATCAATACTGCTATGTTGAATTTAGTTTCGCTCATCTGATTCACATTTAACTAAGTTGAGTCGCTACCCAGCCACCAAAAATCAGTGATTGGGTAAACATATGAGGTTCTCCAAAGCCAGCTTCTTTAAGCAACTCCGTAAGCCTTTCCTGCGAGATCGGAAACAGTGATTTTCTAATATGACCAATGCCGCCTTCCACCATTTCGGGCTCGAATCTTTTGCTCAACAGAAAAGCATGAAGCAACGACAAGTTGTATTCAAAAGACTGTCCTTCGCCAAATATATCAACCAATAGGAGAGGAGCACCTTTTTTCAACCGTTGGGCAATGTTTTTGAGCAAATGTAATTTTGATCCGTCGTCCGGAAGGAAATGAAAAACCAGAATCGAAAGGGCAGCGTCCCATTTTTGTTCCAATGGCAAATCGGTGACGAGCCCGGTGACGAGTTCGTAGTTATCAGAAGATCGCAGTTTTGTTTCAGCCTGAACAATCATTTCAGGTGACGGGTCCACACCAGTTATTTTCCAGGTATCTGAAAATTGCAGCAGGTTCACTATTTCGGCACCTGTGCCACTTCCAACAACCAGGACATTCTTATCATTATTAATTCCAAGATGGTAACCGAGCAAAGAAGGCAAAAGTCCCTGGATCGCATCATAATCAGGACACCAAAGCCGGATAGATTCGTCATAAGTTTTGGCTCTCGGCCCTTCAAAGATCTCGACTGTTTTCATAAAGTACCAACTTGCGCGATAAACTGATTTTGCTTCCTCACACAAGGTAGGTTTTTTGGCAGATATTTGATTTCCAACCGAAAACTTCTTTGAGGATGTTCATAGCGTTTCCGAATCGAAAAACTTATTTTTTTTCACATGATCGACACCATAAATTTGGGCTTTTGCAATTTATTCCAACATTGAAATGAACATTATATCGCATACCGTAAATGAAGTCCAGATTGGCGAAGTCACATCGGAGGGGCTGATTATTGAAACGGCCGAAGACGGACTGGACCTCCTTGGCAACCTCTATTACCAGGGATTTGACAGCATTATCATTCATGAAGAGAACATTGCACCTTCCTTCTTTGATCTGAAAACGGGTATCGCCGGAGAAATACTTCAAAAATTCTCAAACTACCGCATGCGCCTGGCCATCATCGGCGACTTTGAAAAATATCCTGGGAAAAGTATACGTGATTTTATATATGAGAGCAATAAGGGTGGGAGGGTTAATTTTTTGGAGAGTGTTGGGGAGGCTTTGGAGAGGCTTTCAAAAGTGTAGTGAGTCCTTGCCATATGGAATGTTTTCAAGTTCATTTAAAACCAGATCCTGGCCCAGATCCTTAATAAATCGTTCAACGTCGGATCTAACCTGCCTATCAAGACTACATTGGCAGTTAAAAAATATCCCCCCACCTCAATTTGCATTTCTCCAAATTTCTTCTGAACCTTCAAGCTCCTAATCAAATGTAACATATGAAGAATCTTGCAAGAAATGCCCTGTTATGGTGGGGGTCGGCGAAAGCTCCCCGAGCGGTGTTACATCTGCTAGGACACCTGTAGACAGGGCGCCCTTTTTCGAAGTTGAAACCTAAAAAATGTAACACTAATGAACACACAACCAAATTCCGACGAATCTCCGGATTCGCGGCACCTGGCTTATGGCCGGGAAGTCGCAGAGTTGCTCAGTCAAACGTCTGCCGCCGCTTGGGCCAATGACCTTTGGGACATTTATAGCGGCTACATGCTGGCCCAGAAAGAAATGGGTTACAATCACCGGGCAAGCGACATTTTCACGTCTTTTAAAGAGCTGCTATTTTTCTTCCAGCGGGTGGAGGCAGTGAAGGGGATGAGGTAGTTAGCTGCCCGTTTTCAATCGCAAAGCCAGGTGATCTTGATGATCGTCTGGCTTTGTTGTGATTATTATTCCTTAATATTAACTTCGGAAAGTCACTGGTTATCGACATATCGACAAAATTTCCGCATTATCAATCAACAAGCTATGAAAAAACACTTACTGCTCGCATTTGGAATGTTTTTGTTTCAACAATCAATCGCTCAGGAAATACAGCCATTACCCGGCAAAATGTTGACGGTTAATATGGGCACCAGCAAAACAGGAACGGGCGATTTGTATGGCATAGTTTTGGGTTTCGAATACGAGAAAATGTTTCGCCCCAAGCTATCCTGGTCGTCGGAACTGGGAATGACGATTCACGATGGATCTGATATGATGATCGTGACCTGGGATGACGGAACAAAGGAGGATTTATCTTTTCGCCACACCACCGCGGGAATCCAGCTTGCCGGAAAACTAGGCTACCATTTTGTCAAGTCAGCGCACATGGATGCGGGTGTGAAACTTGGCGGCCTTGTGCGTTACCAATCTTCATCGCTTCCCAACGATCGCACGATAGTCTTCCCCTTAGCCACAGGCTACCCATTACCGCTCACGCTCATTCGCAACACTGAGCCCCAGCGTACCGTCGCTGTCGGAGGCTTGTTACAACTTTTTGCACGATATACATTCGGAAAAAACATCGTGGCCGGACTTTCAACAGGTTTTCAGGCGGATTCGAACGGCGATGTGTTTTTCCCTTCATTCGCGCTGAGCATCGGGAAGCGGTTTTAATGAGCCTTCAAGCTTCGGGTATCTTCTGCACTGTGAGACGCTTCTATATGTGGGTGTAATGTGTAGCCCCTACAAAACCTTCCTGAATGTAAGATTGATCCTCGCTTTCATTGGTACAGCCGATTTGGCGATCCTGTGTTCCCAATATTTTTGCAGATCTCCCTTCATTAAAAGCAGTGAACCATTTCCCAGTTCCAGGGAATATTGTTGCCTGTGATTTTCCTTATTCCTGAAATCAAAGTTGCGCGCCTGCCCAAAACTGACAGACGCTATCTCGGTTTTCAGGCCCACGATCGTGTCTTTGTCACTGTGCCAGGCCACGGAATCGTTCCCATCGCGATAATAATTGAGCAGTACCCCATTGAAAATAATTCCGGTATAGTCCTCTACTTTGGTTTTGATTTCCCATAATTCATCTGTCCACGGAATTGGCGGTCTTTTGTCATCTTGCCTGATCGGGCGGTCTCCAAACCATGCGCATAGTCTCGGAGTGAGCACCTCTTTATCATACATCATCACCTTGGTTTGCTGCCAGGTAATGGTTTCGAGGAAGGTATTCAGGTAACGGTCGCTTTCTTTTCTGTCGAAAAAACCGTGCTTATATTCCATCAAATGCTCCGGAAGCAACAAGTGCTCCCGGTCATCAAATAGCTTGAACTGCTCCATTTTACGTTTCCTTACTGTTTCTTTTTAATCCGCTTCGGATCTTCACCTTTCGTTACTCTTCTAATACTTTCTACACTGGGAAGTTCTTCCGGCATAGTGCCTCCGAGCTCTTGGATAGTTTGGCGAACTTTCTGACCCACTTCAAAATGCGTTTTGTTCGCCTTCTGCTTTCCAGTAATGTTTTCCCTTCTTAGTTTGTCATCCGTTTGTGTAGTACGGAACAGATTTGCCGCAAGCTCAGAGCTGCCCATGTGGTCCAGAATGTGCTGGCTCTTTTTAAGTTGCTTTCGCTCATGTATGGCTTTGGCATCCATTCCGCCATACAATCCCATATAACCATGATTTTGAAAAATGGCGTAGTCAATCGGCTCAACAACACCGGCAATTCGGGCAGAGTCTGCAAGCAGTAAGTTGTGTCGTGTAACCTCTCCCCGCAGGAAGATCCGCTTTTCATTTTCGCCAGGGAGGTTTTTGTATTCCTCCATTTGGCGGATTTCCTGCAAGCGGGTTTGAACAGCAAAGTAGGTTTGGCCTAGCGCTACTACTTCTTTGGAGGGATCGGCGTTTTGAACGATAAGGTAACAGGCATACCGGGATAGCTTCACATTATCACTTTTCCGTTTTGCTCCGTTTCCCAGTCCGATCATTTCGTGCAAATCCCCGAAATGATCTGAAACGCTCTGTTCGCTGTTTTTGCATGCTTCTTTGGCTCTTTCGATAACTGCTTTGAAATATCGGTACTCCGTATATTCTAGTACTTTTGCAAGTTCACGGGCACTCCAATATTCGTTTCCTTCATCGTCTGTTCTTCTGACTTTTTCAAAAAGCGAGCGTTCTTGTCCTGCGGTCATGGTCATTTATTTAGGTGTGTAAAGTTTATTTCTGTCTCGAAAACAAAGTAAGAAAAAACCGTGCACTTACACAACTAAATTGATATTAATAAAAACAAATATTTGATATTAATAATATCATTCGGCCGCCTCACTATTTCCCCAAGTACCCATTGTCTCCCAGCCAATCTGCCATTCGCTGTGGCCAGGACTTGATGCTTTGCCATTGTGAGCGGTTTCCCATGTTGAAGCCGTGGTCGCCTTTGGTGTAAAGGTGTGCTTCCACAGGACGCTTGGCTTCGCGGTATTTGACGAACAAGCTGGCAGTTGTTACGCCACAGCAAGGATCATCGTTGGCGGCGAGCAGGAATGCTGGCGGTGCGTCGGCAGGGACAGTTTCGGGTATTCCGAGAGGGCCGGGGTACACCAGCATTTGAAAATCGGGTTTTCCATCAAGGCGATCGATCGGATCTTTGGCGGCGGGATCACCTTTTCCAGAAGCGTATGCCACCGCTGCTACCACTTCTCCGCCGGCTGAAAAGCCGAGCATACCTACCTTGCTTGGATCGATACCATACTCTTTGGCCCGGCTTCGCACTTGCCTCATAGCGCGCAATGCATCCTCGCGAGGCGCTTTTTCTAATGAATAAGGCGAGCCTTCTTCCCGCGGCAGACGATATTTGAGGATAAAAACAGTGATACCCAATTTGGCCAGATACTCGGCGGGCTCAGTGCCTTCTGCATTGTAAACCAGCAATCGGAAACCGCCGCCCGGGCAAACCACCACCGCCGTACCATTGGCTTTTCCGGCCGGCGGCAACACCACTTGCAACGATGGGTTGTTGATATTTTTAACCCAATAATCTTTCGCCTGCTCAGGCTCAGTCCTGCGGTTTTCGAAGCCTGGAACGCCGTTTTCCCATAATGGAAACACTTTTTTTGCTTCTTGTGCGAAATTGAATGTAGGGCATAATATAAAAGTCATCAGCACTGCAAGCGCCGTGGCGTCGAGTCGGAACTTCGGGGTTGTCATAAGTTAATGTGATTTAGTTGTCGTCCATCAGGTTGAATGGGCCTGAGTCAAAAGCCTAAAACAGACGGACTTTACCCGCCGGGTAGTAATCCGAAACTCCACATAACCCGGACGACGGGCTGCTTTCCCGTTTGCGGGAGGGTAACAGGGATGCCTTTGCTCAGCTTTACAAAAAGTACTGGCGGCGATCGTTCGACTCGGCCTATAAACGTTTGCAGCTGAGGGAAGAGTGCGAGGAAATCATCCAGGAAATTTTTATTGACCTTTGGACTAAGCGCGAAAACCTCCTCATTACGGTTTCTTTGGAAGCTTACCTTTTCGGTGCGCTGCGGTTTGGTATTTACAATTTTATCCGCTCACGGAAAATCAGCGATAGTTACCTGGATCATTTGTTACACACGGCTAATCCCGAGCAAAACTACATTGAAGACTGGCTGTACTATGAGGAATTGTCGCAGGCACTGGAAAAAAGCATTCAAAATCTGCCCGACAAATTTCGAAAAGTGTATCTGCGCAGCAGGAGTGAGAATATGACCTACAGGGAAATCGCGGCACAGCTGAATTTGCCCATGGACACGGCCTAACCCAAGGCTTTGGCCTTGGGGTGGACGCCCCGCACACAGACGCCCGCCCGCGCTAACGTCAGAGCGTGGACGCGAGTACTGAGGCGCGCTACTTGCATGTCGTGACGCATATACATGCCTGGTACCCAGGGTTGAAACCCTGGGTTGGGGGTGTTTTTTTCTTTTTAGTCAGGGCTGCCTGGCGAAATTGGCAGGGCAACTCGCGAAACCTCCTGGGCATTGCTGGCGCGTGTTTATTGTTTTTTGCCAAAGACGATGCAAGCCTTTTCGCGAAAGCAAAAGACGCGGCCAAGAAAGTCATTGATTCCAAGGCTTATGCATTGCATCCACAGTTTCAAGAGATCTTTATGGAGCATGAATGAGCTTTTCTCTGTTCCGCAGGTTGAGATCGATCGCTCCGGTGGCTCCATTACCCAAAACCCAAATTACTGGCACTTGCCAGGTTTTCAAAACCTGGCAAGTCTTATTTCATTTACACTTTATATAAGCATTAACACCTGATGGTGTTTTTAAATAAAATAAATTATTAAGTTTAACAGGTGAAAAATATCAGAACTTGTATCGGGTTATTGTTGGTGGGGGCCGTCAGCATGGCTTCTGTTTCAAAGCCGGAGCAGCCGCTGTTCAGGAAGGTAGGGGATCAAGGGGCTAGGGCAATGGAGGTCAGCAAGCAAGGGCCGGATTCCAGCAGATTTACCTACCAAACACTCGTTTCCGGGTTGGACGAGCCTATGGAAATGGCTATTTTGCCAAATTACGATCTGGTAGTGGCCGAGCGAAAAGGTGCCGTTCGCTATTTCAACAATGCTACCAAAGAACTTTCAACCATTGCGCAGTTCAATGTGTTCAGTGGCATCGAGGACGGTTTGCTGGGTGTCGCGGCCGACCCGGATTTTAAAAATAACCATTGGATTTACTTTTATTACGGCATAGCTGGCGACCGGCACGTGAGCCAGTTGGCGCGGTTTGAATTGAATGGGCAAAACCTCGATCAATCGTCCAGAAAGGTGTTGCTGGAAGTGCCCACCCAGCGCAAATATTGCTGCCATTCAGCAGGTTACCTTACTTTTGATAGCGACGGGCTTTTGTATCTGTCGATAGGTGACAATACCAATGCAGAAGAAATTGAAGGCCATAACCCGACAGACGAACGTCCGGGCCACGAGCTCGCAGACGACCAGGGAGCGACGGCCAATAGTAATGATTTCAGAGGTAAAATATTGAGGATCAAACCGAAGGCGGATGGAGCATATAGCATTCCCGACGGTAATTTATTTCCCAAGGACGGGTCAGCAGGCAAGCCTGAGATTTTGGCAATGGGTTTGCGAAATCCATTCAGGATATCGGTGGACCCGAAAACCAAATATGTGTACTGGGGCGACGTAGGCCCGGATACTGAGATTCCAGCCAGTGAAGGAAAGCTGAGTTATGACGAGATCAATCAGGCACGCAAGCCAGGATTTTTCGGTTATCCTTACTTTTTGGGCGATAATGAGGTTTTTCCAGACTATAATTTTGAAACAAAAAAAGAGGGGCCTGGAAAAGATCCGAAACGTCCGATCAATGATTCTCCTAACAACACGGGTGTGAAAGAGTTGCCGCCTGCGCAGCCTGCATTCATTTGGTATGGTAAAGTTCCTTCTAAAAAGTGGCCGCTGGTTGGTAAAGGCGGGGCGAGCGCCATGGCCGGGCCGGTGTATTACAGTGACTTATATCCCAATTCTCCATATAAGCTGCCGGACTATTACAATGGGAAACTGTTCATTTTTGAATGGATCAGGAAGTGGATCATGGCGGTGACCATGGATAGTAATGGCAACTATGTGAATATGGAGCCGTTTTTGCCGCAACTCAAAGTGGTAGCGCCGATGGATATGCAGATCGCGCCCGACGGAGCTGTGTATTTGCTTGCGTATGGTACCAACTGGTTCGCCCGAAATACGGATTCAGGTATCATCCGGGTGGAATATTCAGAGGGGAACCGCAATCCTGTGGCTGCATTGAAAACGAGCAAAACCATTGGCTCAGCGCCATTTACCGTCACATTGTCGGCCAAAGGTTCCAAAGACTACGACCCGGGCGACAAGCTTTCTTATGAATGGAAGGTAGGCGATAAAAAATTGACCGGACAGGAGTTGATACATACATTTACCAAAGCCGGAACTTACAATATCGTGTTGACCGTCTCCGACCAGAATGGCGGGAAAGGTACGGCTACGGCTGAAATTAAAGTAGGAAACACACCTCCTGACGTTAAAATCGCCACAAAGGCGAACCGGAGCTTTTATTGGGACAACACCACATTGGATTATCAGGTAAAGGTTGCCGACAAAGAGGATGGTAAAATTGATCCCGAAAATGTGAACGTAAGTTTCAATTATCTGCCATTTGGGAAAGATCTCGCCGGTGCACTGACATCTGCCGGTGAAAGCGATCTGCGTTTTGCGGCGACTCAGAAACTGTACGCGACACTGGATTGCAAGGCTTGTCACACCATGGAAACCAAGTCTATCGGCCCGGCATTGAAGGAGATTTCTAAAAAATATATGGGCAAGGAAGATGCAGAGGCCACATTGTCCCGTAAAATTATCACTGGCGGAAGCGGAAACTGGGGTACTTACCCGATGCCGCCACATGCGGATTTGCCGGAAAAAGATGCCAGCGATATAGCCGCATATATTTTGTCATTGGCCCAAAAACAAACCAAAACGCCGCTTGCCAATACCATTAAATTGACGGAGCACGAAGGCAAGGGCAACGAAGGAGCGTATGTACTGCTAGCTGCGTATACAGATAAGGGTGCAAATGGCATTGAACCGATAAAATCCAGCAGTCACATTGTCCTGAAAAATCCATTAATCCAGCTGGAAGACTACCAGGAGGGGAATGTGGGTGTGGTGATCGCGACACAGAACACAGGTTTCATTTCCTACATCGCCAACATTACGAATGGAAAGTACGTCCGTTTTAATGCGATTGATCTCACGCACATTACTGGTATACGTATGCGGGTGCAGGAGCAAGGCGCGGGCGGGACGATCGAGTTGCGGCAGGGAGCAAAAGATGGCCCATTATTGGGTGAAATCGATGTTCCGGCAGGTAAGGTACAAGATCCGAAAACGGATTGGAAAGATGTTTTGCTGAAAGTAAACCCGGTATCAGGGACGCATGATCTGTTTTTTGTTTTCAAAAATCCGGAGACAAAAAGTCCGCTGTTCCACATCGATCATATGTATTTTCAGAAATAACCTAACCCTTAATACAAAGCCAAAGATCCCGGAAGGGTCATTCTGGGCTATCTGGCCAATCATGGCGGCATGACTTTACCCTGGCTGCCGATCAAAACCGCGATCAACAAATATTCCCTCAGCCTGGTCAACAACGACACCCAACTCAAAACCTCCAAACTGAGAGAAGAAGCAGGCTTGCTGGGTGCGTGCCTGCTGGTACGGGACCGTTTTTTGGAGGTTTAGGGGTCTATGTTAAATTATAGTGAACATTTGCTGCTGTCCGGGTTCGGAAAAAAGGTATTTGGTACCTTTCCGAATCTAATACAGCAACCACTAAAAAATGAAACTAAGGCTACTTATTTTGACTTTGCTCTCGATCAGTTTTTACAGCTACGGGCAGAGAAACAAAACCAAAAATATCGTCATGATCTCCATTGACGGCTATCGCTGGCAGGAGATTTTCAACGGAGCAGATTCCGCTATTTTCTTCAATAAAAAATATCACAAACAGGATTCGGCTGCATTCTCGGCTAAATATTGGGCGAAAACAAAAGACGAAAGGAAGAAGAAACTGATGCCGTTTTTCTGGAATACGATAGCGACCCAGGGGCAACTTTATGGAAACCGTGAGTTTGGCAATGAGGTTTACGTCAGAAACAAATACTGGTTTTCCTACCCCGGTCGCAGCGAGACTTTGTGCGGTTTCTATGATCCTCAAATCAATAGCAACGAATACCCGGACAACCCGAATGAGAATGTGCTGGAATTCATTAATAAGCAAAAAGATTACGCCGGAAAAGTGGTCACATTCGCTTCCTGGGATGCATTATCGCGAATCGTGAACCGAAACCGTAATAAAATGCTTGTGAACATTCCAGGCGAAGACATTAAAGATCCCAAACTGACAGAAGCTCAGTCGCTTTCCAACGAGCTGCAATATTACATGCCCCAATACTTTGGCAAAGAGGTGCGATTTGACGCCAGTACTTACGCCATGACCCAGTCGTACATAAAAGTGCATCATCCCAAAGTACTCCACATCGATTTTGCGGACCCTGATAGTTTCGGTCACGCAGGCGAGTACGATTCGTACCTGGACGCAGCGCATTACCTGGACGCAATGATCGGTAAACTATGGAATACGATGCAGGCGGACAAATTTTATAAAGGCAGCACTACATTCATCATCTACCCGGATCACGGTCGCGGCGTAGGTGATCTTTGGACAACCCACGGAGGTTCAGGACCTCGCTCCAATGAAACCTGGATGACGGTAATCGGCCCGGATACCCCAGCCAAGGGCGAAATGAAAACGCAAGGGCAAATTTACCAGGATCAAATAGCTCAGACTGTGGCGCAATTACTGGGCTTCAAGTTCACAGCGAACCACCCCGTTGGCGAACCAGTGACCACCGTTTGGAAGTAGCGATCATGTACTAATCCTTCCTCACCAGCTTGATCACATAACCACCACCCGGTGCCAAATGTATTTTCAGTGCTGATTTATTGGTCAATGTATCGGAAGATATTTTATAATCCGCCGCGTAACGGTCTGCGTTGATCCCGTCTGCGCAGATCGTGGCGGTATAATTTGCATTGTCCAGAAAGTCGAGCGGCAGATTTAAGTCGCGGGCGGAGGAATCGGTCATTGCGCCAATGTACCAGTCGTTTCCCTTTTTTCTGGCAGTAATAATGTAGTCGCCCAGTTTTGCATCTACGATCCGGGTTGTGTCCCAGGTCGTCGGAATGCTGCCCAGCAATTCCATAAATGCGGGTTCGGCCAGTCCCTGGGAGGGGTTACCGTCGAAAAACTGTATCGGGCTTTCATATATAATGTACATCGCGAGCTGCTGCGTACGGGTAGTCATGGACATCACACTTTCCGGGATCGCCCTGAACCCTTTCGGCGTAGCATTATTGAGTAGCCCCGGCTCATAATCCAGCGGTCCGCTGAGCATTCTGATAAACGGCAGCCGCAGGTTGTGTTCAGGCGTCGGCTTGTCGCTCCACATATTGTACTCCGAACCCAAAACCGCCTCTCTGGCCACCGCATGCGGGAAAGTCCGGTTGAAACCGGCCGGTTTGAATGCACCATGAAACATGAGCATCAGTTTGTGACGGGCGCAGGCTTCGGCGATTTTGTAAAAAAGCTGCACCGCTTTCTGGTCGTCACGATTGATAAAATCGGTCATAATAAAGTCTACGCCCCATTTATTGAACTGATCGAGCGCAGGTTCCAGTTGCTTTTCCAATGTCAATGCAAGCGTCCACATACTGATTTTTACATTCCTGCTTTTGGCATAAGCAACAATGGTATCCATATTGATCTCCGGGTTGATTTTGAAAAGGTCATTATTGTCACTCCACCCGGCATCCATCATAATGCGTTCAAAACCAAATCGTTTGGCGAAATCAATGTAGTACTTATAAGTTTCGGTATTGATCCCGCTTTTGAAAGGCACGTTATATACATTGGAAGAAATCACCCATTCGTCCGTCGCTTTGCCGGGCTTCACCCACGACACATCCGCCACGCGGGAAGGCGACGCAAGCCTGTAAACCAGATCATTACCGGGCAAGTCCTTGTCTTCAACAGCTATAATCAAAACCCGCCAGGGGAAATCGCGGCTGCCCTTGGTGCGGGCCAGGAAATCGGCCCGTTTCGTCACAAACCTCAGGGAATACAGTTCGTGACTTTCTTCTTCTTTGAGCGGATAGGCCGCGAAATCTCCGATTAAAGCATTGCCGGAGTCGCACGTGAGGAACATGCCGGGATAATCTTCCAGGTCGGATTCAGTGATCACCACTTTTGGAGCTTGTGCCGGTGTAACCAAAACCGGTGTAAAAATCAGACTTTTAGTCGAGATGCTATCCAGGGACTTGACCGTGTACAGTTCCTCAAAACTGGTGTGGTACTTGTCCATATTGCCCGGCGGCGTTACCTCGGGGTAGTACACGGTCGGGTTAGTGGGAAATTGGAAGCGGGCGGTTTCTGTTTTAACCTGAATATCCTCTTTGAATGCGGTACTGATCCGGTATGCGACGCCATCATTGTAAACCCTGAAAATTACGGCAAATGAATTGGGCAGCGTCACTTTCAATTCCTGATAATGATCTGGTATATGCGTCCGTTTCTCAGGAACCGGCGAAATGATGGTTTCATTCACCAGTCTTTGTGCAAACTTTGGTTTTGCGAGGCCGTCCGAAAGTTTTTGCCCGCCAGAGAGCTCCATATCAATTTCCGACGGAGCAAGGAGCAATGTATTTTTATAATAAATGCTGTAAATGAGCTTCTTATTAATATTCACGGACAAGCGAATCGTCTGATCCGGCGAACTGATTTCCCTGACAGTAGCTGCCTCTGAAATCAGGCAGATTACGGTCAGTATTGTAGTTAAAAAGTAGGGTTGCTTCATGTGCTTTTCGTTTACCTTTTCGCAGGTTTGGCAAGAAAACTGAACGATGCAGAAAGATAAACGGATCATTGATTAAATGCTAATAACCAGGATTTTGGGCCGCAACGCCACCCGCGGCACGCCAGCGGATAACGTCGCGATTACGCACCTGTACTATTACTTTTTCATGACCTGTTCGTGCTCACCACAATGTTTCCAACCGGGATGCCCCGACCCCGGGAAACCATGGCCGGAACGAACGATGAATATGTTCATGAAGATGAAGGCGACGATTATGGTGATGGAAGCTATTTTGGTGAAAAGTACCAATGTTGGTCTTTGGGAAAAATTGCCGAATACATATCCCAGGATGAAAACCATACAGGTTACGAAAAGTAGTCTTGCGAGAATCAGAAATCCGAAAAACATGGCTTTTTGAGTTTAATTGGAACAAAATGAATGAATTGAAAGGCGGCGCATTACTTCAACAGCGCGTCGCTTTCTGCTTTCCCCCAATGTGGTGCGGTCGAAAATACGACATTGGATAGCTGCTGACTGACCTTTCCGGCCAGTTCCTTTGCCAGCCCTTTGTCGCCTCCCCACAGTTTGGGCGTGTAGAATTTGGTCCAGGCCTGTACGTACATTCCTCTTGGATTTTCGGGGTCAAGCGCCTGTGCTTTTTTGAGAAATTGGTCAGACAGCGTTCCGAATTCACGTCCCATCGTCATCGGGTTGATGAAGACTTTGGTACGGTAAATCATGCTTTGAACCACGTAAATCTCGGCCAGCGCCTTCTTGTCAGCTTTATCGGCCAGCGACTCGCTTTTTTTAATCTGTGCTTCACCTTTCACGCTGAACGGTTCGATCTTTTCACCGTCGTCTTGCAATAGGAAACCGGTTTTTGCATTGCAGAAAGCAGCATAGTAGTAAGGTAGCCAATCGGTTTTGGCGGCATTGCCGATTTGCACAAATGTCTTTTCAAGCGATTGATAGTCAGCCACTGTTTTGGCTTGATCGAGTTTTTTAACTACTCCGTCTAGTGGAGTGTTGCCCGACGTTTGCGCCCAGGTAATGAGGCAGGTACAGGCGAGCAAAATGATACTTAGCGTTAGCTTTTTCATGGTTTGAATTGGATTGATTGGTTATAAATTATTGTCCAAAAGGTCGTCGGTGCGGTCTACGCCCAGGCTCATGAATACGCCTATGAAGTAGGTGCGGGTGGCGGGTAATGTGACGGGCGTTTTGTACTGACCATTATAAGAGTAATTGTATCCAAAGATCTGGCGGGTACCGAGCAGGTTATTAACCCCGAATGCAAAACCCGAAAAATCCTTGATCTTCGATTTCTTGAAAAGCTTCATTAAATGCGCCACATGCAGGTTGAGGGCGCTATATGGGCTGGCTTTGCCTGAATCGTAGATGTTCGTTGCATCATCATTGCCCGGGCGGATGTCGTAGTAGGGGCGCCCGGTGGCGTAGGAGTAGGACACATTCACGCTGGTGTTGATGTTCTGGAAAAACCGCTTGATAGCGACCGTGAATGTATGTGGCGTCGTGAATGCAGGCCGAATGCTTTCCGGGTAGTTGAGGTAATTTCGTTTGCTGTCGAGATAGGTGTAGGTGACCCAGTAATCCAGGTTTTTGACTGTTTTTTTGTCCCGCCAGAACAGTTCAATACCTTTTGCATACCCGGTACCGTCATTGCTGAGCCCGGGATAGGTGCGGATCAGGTTTTTGTATTTTTTATAATAAATCTCTGTTCTGAAAAACCGGTTGTTTGCTTTTTTTGAATAATTCAGGACATAATGTTCAGCATTTGAAGAATTCAGGTCTCGGTTTTGGTACAGGTACACATTTTCCGGTTTTTGGTAAAAAATGCCATAGGCAAAATTGAGTTGTTCGCCGCGTGCAATGCGATAGCCCACACTCGCCCGCGGAGCTAATGTGGCTTTGCGGAGCAGGGAAGAGTATTCCAGCCTGGCGCCAACCCGGGCGGCAATGTTCTCGCTGATGCGAATGTCGCTTTCGGCAAAAGCGGCGGAAAGATGATCGGTCAATGGAGTGATTTTCTGATTGTAGTTCCACCGGTCGCGGAAGTAAAAATGCTCGCCGCCAAAGCGCAATGATTGATTTCTTTCAAAATTTCTGGTCAGTACCACCCGGCCCTGGGCGAAGTCGGATGTGGTAATGTGTGCGGCATTTTTTGAATCAAATGGAGAGGAGGCAATGCTGACCGGATCGTTTTGCAGATTCAATAATTGGGTCTGAATGTCGTCCTGATTGTAGCTGTACGTTGCACCGGCATCCAGTCGCCAGTTGCTGCCCAGCTCGTCGCGGTAGCTGAGGGTACCATATATATTCCTGCTTTTCAGCCTGAAATCCGACTTTAATGACACGCTGTCCACATCCGCATTCCGCATTCCGATCGTACTTTCTGCGTAAGCCAGGTAGACTTTGATGATCCCATCTTTACCTGTTTTCAATCTTACGTTAGCATTTGCATTGATATACTCCGGGCCGCGGTAATAGTCTGGTTTTTGCGGAATGATGGAGTTGTATGGGTGAAGGTTGGTGTAGGCGATCCCGCCGCCGAAGCTGCTCCGGTTGGATTTGGCCAGATGCTGGAAGCCCGCGCCTAAATTGGAAGGAAAGACACTGAAATTCGCCGCACTTTTTTCGGGCATGTCAATGCTTTCGAGAATGAGTGCGCTGCTCATCGCCTGGCCGTACAGCGCAGAGTACCCACCGGTATTGAACAGCACGCCTTTGAACAAAAACAGGTTCAGCCGCGCCGGTTGCATAATACCCGGAACGGACGTGTAATTGGGGTTTTTGAGTAGGATACCGTCAATGAATTGCTTGGTTTCTTCATTGGTTCCGCCACGGACAAACAAGCCTTCCCGTTCGCCGATCTGCTGAGAACCCGGCAACGATCGCAGCGCATTGGCAATGTCGCCTCCATTTCCCGCCACGGTGTAGGCGTCGATGGGAGTAAGGGAAGCGCCTTTGGCTTTGTCGCTCGCCTCGAAGCTTCCTGCGCTTACGGTCACTTCTTCGAGATCGTTGGCAGCGTCGGGTAACGTGATCAAAACGGTCAGAACAGTGTCTGAAAGCACTATTTTCTCGCTGTACGTTTTGAAACCCAGTGAAGAAACCTGCAATGTTTGCGGGCCTTTTAGCGCAACCGTGAAGCTGAACCGGCCGAGGCTGTCGGCGGTAGTACCGGCTGTGGTTCCTTTGAGGACGATGGCTGCGGAAGGAACGGGGCTTCCCAGCGAGCTAGTCACTTCGCCGGTGATCCTGGTCTGGCCCAATGCTGTCGCACTGATTATCGCAGCCAGTAACAGCAGAATGGTTTTGTCGATGAGTGTATTGATTTTCATGGCTTTGTTCTTTTTCTGAACAAAACTAGCTTCGAAAATGAATGGCTTTCGGGAGAGTAGATGAGCCGGCTAAATGCCGAGACAAACCGGTTAAATGTCGCGACTTAGTCTCAGCCTATATGAAGGATTTTGCGGAGATTTTCTTTGTAAGATTCGCTGACGGGGATCTCATTGGTTCCTATCTCGACAACATCACGCTTGATGGCAGTGATTTTATCCACAGCCACGAGGTAGGATTTATGAATGCGGATGAATGCAGGTTCGGGCAGTTTTTCTTCCAGGGATTTGATGGTCATTCTGGTAATGATCGGCTTGGTCGCCGTGGTAAGGTAGATTTTGACATAATCTTTCAATCCTTCCACCCAGGCCACTTTTTCTATCTCAACTTTGACGAGGGAATATTCAACGTGAACGAAGAAGTCGGTGATTTTTACGTCAGGATCAATGGGTAGTAATTTTGGTTTTTTCAATTGGAATAGCTCGTGGGCCCGGTTACAGGCTTTCAGAAACCGCTCCATACTGACGGGTTTGAGCAGATAGTCAACCACATTCAGTTCAAAACCTTCCAGCGCATATTTTTCGTAGGCGGTCACCAGAATTACGAGCGGAGGATCAGGTAATGTTTTCAAAAACTGCAAGCCGGTGAGACGGGGCATTTGAATGTCCAGAAAAACCAGGTCAATGCTTTCATTTTGCAGGATTTCAATCGCTTCCATTGCATTTCTGGCCGTTTTGACCAAAGTCAGATAGGGTACCTGCCGGATGTTGTCCACCAGAAGGTCAAGTACCAGTTTTTCATCATCTACGGCAATGCAGCGCATCATGTCAGCGTCAGATTTAGGGTCACATGAAAAGTTGAATCGCTTTTGTCAATGCGCAATTCATGTTTTTTAGGATAAAGCAAAGTGAGGCGGGTTCTCACATTTTCGAGGCCGATGCCCGAACTGTCGTCCTTCTGCGCCATACCCTGCTCATCATAATTATTGTTAACCTCAAACTGCAACGCGCCGTTCCTGATTTGTAGCCTTATATATATGTATGGATTTTCGATCAGCCCGACACCATGTTTGAATGCATTTTCAACGAACGGTACCAGCAGTAATGGTTCGATCTCGTGGCCGGCCGCAGTATCATCCACTTCTGTCTTAAAAGCGATATCGACTGTATCCCCAAAACGCAGTTTTTGAAGTTCAATGTAGCTGCCAAGGTATTCAAGTTCTTTGCTGACCGGCACTTTTTCGCCCTTTGTTTCATACAGCATATACCGCATCAGATCAGAAAGACGGAGCAATGCAGGTTCCAGATGTTCGGATTTGCTGCGGGCAAGTGATACCATATTAGTCAACACATTGAAAAGAAAATGGGGGTTGATCTGAGAGCGGAGAAATTTTAGTTCGGCTGCCAGTCGTTGGGCGTGCTGCTCTTTCTTCTGTTTTTCTTTTTGAATGCTATCGGCAACCCGTCGGTAAATGACGCTGGCCATGAACACAAAAACTGATGGCGCAAATACGAATTGTGCCGATCCCGACCGCAACACTTCGGGAAACTGACTGGCGACGATCTGGTATTTGATCATAAATGAAACGACGATCAGCAGTATCGAAGCCAATATGTACAACCACCAGCGCCAGCCATTCGCCAGTTTGGGATACAGGAAAAATGCATTGAAATAAAAGATCGCCATGTGAATGAACCCGGCCATTGTAATGAATGAACCTGGAATCCCGCCGATCATATAATGCTCACCAGCCGAGGAAAGTATATAAGGAAGCAGCAGAATGACAGTCCACACAAGCACATGGATCGCTATTTCCCACTTGACCGGTTTGCTGAGTTCAGCCATACTTAACATTCAGAACAGATAATCGGCAATATTAACTTTTTCCATTCACATTGTCTGAAAACAAGCATGTTCGGCTATTATTTATTTGGGTTACTAGTTGTTTAGCAATCTTTTTCTATATTTACGGGCACGTGCCCGTTTTTCAATCATTTTACGTAAAGTTGTGTGACAGAAGGGTTGGGCACGATGCATTGAAATCTTAAACCTTTTCAAAATATGTCGAGTTTTAAAACTTCCCGCCGACAATTTGTAACGACCGGCCTGGTGGCCATGGCCGGGTTATCTGTTCCGGATGCTGTTTTTGCCCGAAAACCGGGAGCGGCGGACAAGGTCAGGGTAGGGCTGATCGGGACGGGTTCAAGGGGTTCGGGGCTGGCGACTTTGATCAGGGATATACCAGAGCTTGCACTGGTTGCCTGCTGCGACATTATCCCGGAAAATCTGCAAAAGGGAATGAGCCTGGCGGAAAAAGGTGCCAAAGGCTATACCGATTATCGCAAGCTGCTGGAAGATAAGAGCCTTGACGCCGTGATCATCGCGACGCCACTTTATTTGCATTATCCCATGGCAGTGGATGCATTGAAAGTCGGCAAGCATATTTATTTGGAAAAATCCATGACCTATGACATTCCGCAGGCCATAGATCTGGTGAAAAAAGTACGGAGTTCGGGCTTAGTATTTCAAATCGGTTACCAGTACCGCTATTACGGTTTGTACCACAGGGTGAAGGAGATCATTAATCAAAACTGGTTGGGCAAGATCACGCATTTTGAATGTCAGTATAACCGAAATTCCAACTGGCGGTTTCCGGTAAATGATCCAAAGCAGGAGCGGGCGATCAACTGGCGCATGTACCGCGAATACTGCGGAGGCCCATTATCGGAACTATGTGCCCACGAAATTGATGTGGTGAATTACCTGCTCGACAGCCATCCGCTGAAAGTAGTAGGCCTGGGCGGCATTAATTATTGGAAGGACGGGCGCGATACGTATGATAACATCCGTACCGTGTACGACTATCCAAATGGCGTAAAAGCCAGCGTGACTTCGGTGCTTTCCAATGCGTATAACGGTTATAGCATACGTATTTTGGGGGATAAGGCGACGGTTGAAATTCTTCGAGATAAAGCATACATCTATCCCGAAACTACCAACAATGCCAAAGGCGTGGTCGACGGCGTGAGTGGGGCCACATTGGCGGTAACCACCCAGGGCAAGGGTGTAGAGGTAGCCTTTGGGAAACCGGGCGAAGAGGGCCTGGAACCGACAGTGTACGCGTTGCAAGATTTTGTTACCTGCATTAAAACAAAGAAAAAACCCATTTCCAATGTCGAAACCGGCCGCGACGGTTCGATTGCGATACATATGGGAAACGCCGCTGCCGACACGGAGTCGGTACAAATTTGGAAGCCAGAGTATTCGGTTTGAAAGGGCTGATTTGTCATCCTGAGCGCAGCGGCCGCCGCTGCGCTCAGGATGACAAATCAACGCTCAGGTGACAGTTGAAGCATTCGTTTTATCGCAGAATTTTATTTGGCAATGGATGTTTTTGTTCTTCAATGGCATTTACGGTAACGTTCTCGCTATTATTTTCGGAGAATATCATTGAAGCATCTTGATTCCTTGTAACATTGTTCTTGCTCAAAATATAGTACTGTAAAGCCGCAGAATGTCGATTGAAAATTTTCACAAGCCGCATTTGTGAAGGAGAATCTTTGTGCCCAAAAAACACCTTAACCCATCTTATATGCGATCAAAACCACTACTAATGAAAATGTCCGGAATCTTCATGCTGTTGTTGATTCTGATGGTACCCTGGGACCTCCGTGCCCAGAGCCTGAAAGACGTAACCGGGAATGTAACGGACAGTCTGACGAACCAGGGACTGCCTGGTGTGACGGTGATTGTGAAAGGTACCCAGCGAGGCACCACTACGAATGCGGAAGGCCAGTACTCCATCCAGGCGGCTCCTTCTGATGTGATTTCGTTCAGTTTTGTAGGGTATGTATTAAAGGATGTACCGGTCGGCAATCAGTCGGTGATCACGATCAGTATGCAGCCGAGCACCAATGCATTGGACGAGCTGGTAGTGGTAGGTTACGGAACGATGAAAAAAAGTGACCTGACGGGTGCGGTAATCCGGATCGACTCCAAAACCTTTAAAAACCAGCCTATGACCCAGCTGACCGACATGCTCACGGGAACTGTGGCGGGTTTTAATGCCAACCAGGCAACGACGGCTGCCGGTGGAAGTTCCATGCAGATCCGCGGCCCCAAGTCACTCAATGCATCATCGAGCCCTATGGTGGTGATGGACGGGGTGATTTTCAATGGAAATATTTCGGACATTAATCCGGCGGACATTGAAACCATGGACATTCTCAAAGATGCCAGCTCGGCGGCGGTTTTTGGAGCACGTGCAGCGGGAGGCGTGATCCTGATCACTACTAAAAAGGGGGTAACGGGGAAGCCAATGATCAATGTGTCGGCCAACGTTGGCGTTACCGAAACGACCAACGATTTCAAACCTTTCGACAAAGACGGGTACCTGACTTTCAGGAGAGATGTATTGCGGGCGACGAATCCGAACAATCCCGGATACTATTACGATAATCCTTCGGCGCTTCCTTCGGGCGTGACGCTGGAACAATGGCGGTCGGCAAGCAACAACCCGCAGACGGACAACACCCAGGAGTGGCTGGGCAGGCTGCGATTTTTTCCAATTGAAACCGAAAATTATCTGGCGGGAAAAACGGTCGACTGGTACAAGGAAGTGGTGCGGACCGGAAAACGTCAGAATTATGATGTCAGCATTGGCGGCGGTGCCAAGAATGTGACTTATTACTGGTCTCTGGGTTATCAGAAGAATGAAGGTTTGATCCGGGGCGATCAATTTGCCACGATCCGCTCCCGGTTGAATGTCGATTTCAAAGTGACGGACTGGCTGAATGTGGGTGTGAACTCACAATTTGCGGACCGAGACGAAAGTAGCGTGACTGCGAACCTGGCGCAAATGTACCTGATGAGCCCCTACGGATCGATGTTCGATGCCAATGGGGACGTATCGTGGTATCCGAACAGTTTTGCGGCTACTTCGAACCCATTGATCAACTACTATGGACAGGACAGGCTGAAAAAAGTGAATACGCTTTTCGCTTCCATGTATGCCAAATTGAAGCTGCCGTTTGGGTTTGATTACAAATTATCGTTTCAACCCCGCTACGAAACCTTGAAGGATTACAATTTCTGGAATTCCAAAACACTGGACGGCGGTGCCTCGCGGTCGGGTGGCTACGGGACCCGGGACGATGCGTCGGCTTATGAATGGATCCTGGATAATTTGCTTCACTGGAACAAAAAGATCGGCATCCATCAGTTTGACGTTACATTACTTTACAGCTCCGAAAGAAAAAGAGAATGGGCGTCAACGACCGGTAACCAGACTTTTGTGCCAAATCAGAACCTGGGTTTTCACGGTTTGCAATACGGAACCAACCCGACGGTAAACTCCAATGATACCCAGATCACCGGCGACGCCGCTATGGCGCGGTTGAACTATACTTTGGCAGATAAATACCTGTTTACTGCTTCGGTACGTCGCGACGGATTCTCTGCATTTGGTACTAAAAAACCGAGAGCAACTTTCCCGGCTGCGGCCATTGCCTGGAAAATCTCGGAGGAGAAGTTCTTCAATGTGGATTTGATCAGCCAGATGAAACTGCGTGTATCCTGGGGCGTAAACGGAAACCGGGATATTGGCCCGTACTCCGCACTCGCACAGCTGCTTTCGGCCATGTATTATGATGGTACCAATGTACAGGTAGGGGTGTACAATACGTCGCTTGCTAACCCGAACCTGGTGTGGGAGAAAACGAAATCCATTAACCTCGGGGTAGATCTGAGCCTGTTGAAAAACCGGATTGATATGAGCATGGAGTATTATGACATGACTACTACCGACTTGCTCATGAACCGCCTGCTGCCTGAAATTACCGGTTTCAAAAACATCACTTCTAACCTTGGCCAGCTTGGTAACAAGGGTTTTGAAATGACGATCAACACCATTAATACTGAAAAACGCAATTTTTCATGGCGAAGCGGACTGGTTGTTTCGTTCAACCGTAACAAGATCAAGCGATTGTTTGGAGACTATAAAGAGGTGACAGTAGATGGCAAAACGGTGAAGACTGAGTTGCCGGATTATTCCAATGAATGGTTTCCCGGCCAGGCGCTCGACCGCGTATGGAATTACGATGTGACGGGTATCTGGCAAACGAATGAAAAGGATGCAGCCGCAGTTTACAAGCTGCAACCAGGGGATTTCAAGGCGACCGACACAGACGGTAATGGTAAATACGAGGCGCTGGCAGACAAAATGTTCATCGGATATCGTCAGCCGAGAATGCGGATCGGGTTAAGGAATGAGTTTACTTTTCTGAAAAACTTTTCGGCATCCGTGTTCCTGCGCAGCGAGCTGGGCAACATTGCACCATTTGCGGAAGGACTTCGCACAGGTGGCTCCGACACTTACGACAGAAGGAATACCAACGATTTTCCATACTGGACACCCGATAATCCGACCAATGATTACGCCCGGTTGAACAACAATACCAACGTTTTTGGTGGCGGGATTAAGGTTTATAAAAAGATTTCCTACCTGCGTGTGCAGGACGTGAACCTGGCATACTCGCTACCCGCCACCTTTGCGGAGAAGATCAAAGTAAGCAATGTAAGGATCTTTGCTGCCGGCCGGAACATTTACACCATCACAAAATGGCCGGGCTGGGACCCTGAATCCTGGGATTCGAGCGGGAATAACATTCCTATGCCGCGCACATTTACAGTTGGTCTGAACCTGTCATTGTAATCAAGAGAAAACAAGAGATTTATGAAAAGTCTTATTCAAATATTCGCCGTACTTTTTGTACTGATCCTGACCCAGTCGTCTTGCAACAAGGACTGGCTCAAACCCGAACCGCTTTCTTTTTACAGCCCTGAGAATGTCTATACCGATAAAGCAGGCCTGGAATCACTGGTGATCACGATGCGTAAAGACCTTAAAAACGAATGCACCGGGACCATGCCCAACCTGGTTATGGAGTTCGCAGCGTCGGACCTGGCTGCACCCTGGTCGCAGCTGGATTTTTATAACCTTACTCCCAATACGGACCAGTACTACCGTTTCCTGGCCATGTTTACGGTCATGTATTCTTCTATCAAAAACACCAATGTGCTCATTTCGAGGGTTGATGACGTGGAATGGGCGTCGGAAGCGGAAAAGAATGCCATCCTTGCGGAGGCTTACTGGCATCGTTCGTACTGGTATTACCGGCTGGTGAATTCGTATGGAGATGTACCTTTTATTCAGGAAGAAATTCAGGGTGCGAAACTTGATTTCCAAACGCACAGCCGATGGACCATTTTGGAAAAAATACAATCAGACGTGGAGTTTGCGGCTGAATGGTTACCTGTGACACCAAAAGCCGGAGGGATTTCCAAAGGCGCTGCCAATCATTTACTGACCAAGATTTACCTGGCCAACATGCAATTTGACAAGGCCATTGAATCTGCTACGAAAGTGATCAATGGCCCATATTCACTGATCACCCAACGCTTTGGCATCGATGCGGCCAAAGGCTACCGCAATGTGATCTGGGATTTGCACCGTGCCAAAAATTTCAGTAATGCCCAGAATACCGAGAGCATCCTGAATGCGATCGACCGTTTCGAAGCGCCTCCTGCGGCACGTTCTGCCGGACTTTACACCATGCGGATGTACAATTGTCAATGGTTCCAGCCACAGGTGCTCGACAGCCAGGGCAAGCCGGGAATGGTTGCAAGTGGCCCAATGTATGATTCACTGGGAAGGGGCAATGCCAATGTACGCTTGACAGGATTTTATCAATACGACATCTGGTCGTACAAAGGCGATACCTGGCGCACGACACCGGATTTGAGGAGAAGCGACATTAACTGGGTGGATATTCATGAGCTTAAATACAACAACCCGGCCTCCGTGGATTTTGGAAAACCATTGAAAATCTCCAATCTCGCGGCGCAAGTGGATACGTTCAAACACGTGTATGCGATGCCACATTATATTATGTACAACCCGCAGGACGATCCGAAGGCGGTACCGATGGGTGGAAACGGCGACTGGTATATTTTCAGACTAGCGGATACTTACCTGTTGCGCGCTGAGGCATACTACTGGAAAAACCAGCTGGCACTAGCCGCCGACGACCTGAACAAGGTTAGGCAGCGTGCGAAGGCATTGCCGGTTTCAGCCAGCGAGGTAACCATTGATTTTCTCATGAATGAACGCGGCAGGGAGCTTTTTGCGGAAGAGCCACGCCACTCAGAGCTGGTGAGGGTTTCCTACATACTTGCAAAATCGGGTATCGGCGGTTATAGTCTGACCAATTTTAGTGAAAAGAATTTCTTCTTCGACCGGGTGACGAAATACAATACAACCTACGCGAAAAAGATCCAATTGTTGGGAAATACGGCTAATATGGCACCTTTCCATGTTCTCTGGCCGATTCCTTCGGCGATCATTACTGCAAATACGCAAGCTGTGATCAACCAGAATGTGGGCTACGACGGAGCGAATAAGAACATTGCGCCGCTAACTAAGATTGAATAAGCTGTAAATAGGTGGTGAGGGGTTGTTCAGGGTATTTTCTTAATTTTGAAACTCATCCTGAAAACTCCTCACGCATTGAATTTGATGAAGCCTGACTTTTTTTCAAAATATGAGTGGCGCTATCACCTGGCCATGATGCCGGTGATTTTCGCAGCAGGCAATTACTACTTCATTGGGCCGGATTATTTTACGAATGCTGGCAGTTTCCTGATTGGTACGGGGCTCATTTTTGTCCTTTACTGGTCGTCTGTCGTTGTTTTGACCATTGCCATTCGCAGGATTATCAGCTGGTACCCGAGCGTCGACCAAACACCGGGAAGGATACGAGCCATGTTTTGGCTGATAGGCTCTCTCACACTTCTTCTAACCATGATCTGCGTTGGGTTATACAGCAGCATCCCCGGGACGACAGTTACATTTACGTGGGCCTGGTTATGGCCTGCTATTATCTTTTGTGAGTTTGCCAATTTCCCGCTTTGCGCATTGCTGGGGCTGATATACACGCTGGATCAATGGAAAAAGAACCAGGCAGAAAGCGAAAAGCTCGAAAGGATCGCATCCGAGCAGCAATTTAATCTGTTGAAAGGCCAGGTTAACCCTCATTTTCTTTTCAATAGCCTCAATACACTTTCGTCGCTCATCGGTGAAGACCCGGAGCGGGCGGAACATTTTGTCGAAGACCTCGCCAAAATTTATCGTTACATGCTACAAGCCGCAAAAACCGATCTGGTTTCACTTAACGCAGAGCTTGGCTTTTTACAAACTTACATCCGGCTGCTGCAAGTGAGGCACGGGGAAAACCTCCAAGTGATGCAGCCTGCACATCATCCGGCAGACATTTATGTTCCGCCACTTGTGCTGCAAATAATGGTCGACCACGCCGTAAAACACAATATCATGTCAGCAAATAAGACGCTGACGATACATATTGAGGTTCTTGACCTTCAAAATCTGCGGGTACGCAACAACATTCAAAGCAAGATTCGCACAATCGGTACTGACAAAGTCGGGCTCGCGGCGCTTAACTCCAAGTATCTGGCATTGAGCAGCAGGCAGGTCCTCGTGGAAGAGACCGCCACTGATTTCACGGTCATACTCCCGCTGCTGTCTGACCGGGTACCCGTTTCTCAGGTCATTGAATGAGCGAATGACAGTTCACCAACTTATTTATGCAGTTGATACAACTATCCTGTCTTGCCGATTGACCTGATTTGGTTTTCACCGTATTTTTAAATTTCGGTTGTACATCCGCATGAAATGTAGGATGGAAATCCCGCGCACTGACCCGCTATGGAAAACTTATCGGTTGAAAATTTTTCAGGAACCTTAAACCCGCAAAGCCGTCGTTATTTCGTGCTGATTTTGCCGGTGTTGCTGCTGGTTTTCAACTATATCGTAAGCGGACCGGCTTATTTTACAAACTGGGAGATCTTTGGGGTAGTTACCATATTGAATGGTGCATTGTTTACAGCCGCTTTATTTGCGGTAAATCAGACCAATCAGGAGATATCAAAACGATATGAAGGTCCCGATCATACCCTAAAACGAGCAACGGTGTCGGTGTGCTGCCATACCATTATTTCCGCGTTTTTCTGGGTGCTGATCACCGCGTTGTATGTCCGGATGGATCTTTTTGGGTCAAAACTGAGTGGAGGTACGGTGGTCACTATGTTTCTGATCAGTCTGGCGGTGATATTGATTACGACGGGCCTGGAAGAAACTTACTATGCGATCGGGCGCTGGAAAATGCACGAGGTTAACAAGGAAAGGCTTCTCAAAGAAAATATCAACGGCCAGCTGGAAAGCCTCAAAGCGCAGATCAGCCCGCACTTTCTGTTCAATACATTAAATTCTCTTTCAGCACTCATCACGGAGGATCCTGGCAAAGCGGAGCAATTTGTGGACGAAATGGCCAGGGTCTATCGCTATCTTTTGCAAACTAATCATTCGTCGGTTGATCAGGGCGATTTCAGCCAGCTCACTACTTTGAAAAAGGAGCTTTCGTTTATTGAATCATACAATCACCTTTTGAAAACCAGGTACGGAGAGGGAATGAAGCTGCACATTCACGTAGAGGACCATTTTTTGCAGCACCGCATTCCACCGCTTACATTGCAGCTACTGGTCGAAAATGCAGTCAAACACAATGTGATACGGGTCAGCCGTCCGCTCACGATCTTTATATTGAGCACCACGGACGGGCAATTGATGATCCGTAATAATTTGCAAAAGAAAACCTTCACCGCCGGTGTCGAAAATCTGGAATCGACGCAGGTGGGACTGGCTAATATCATTTCAAAATACCAGCTGCTGGCAGAATATAAGCCAGGTTTGCCTCAGCCGCGCATCGAAAGCAACCATGAGTTTTTTACAGTTACCTTACCATTGATATCCTGATACCGTAATTAATATGAATGCCTTAATAGTTGAAGATGAAGATTTATCGGTTCGCAGGCTTAAAAAGCTACTTGGTGAAGTGGCGCCGGACCTGGAAATTGCCGGTGTTACCGACAGCATTGAAGGTACTGTGGAATGGGTGGAAAGTAACCGCACGGCCGGAAAGCCCGATCCTGATCTGATTTTTTTAGATATAGAACTTTCTGACGGACAGAGTTTTGAGATTTTTAACCGTACCCGTGTCAATAGCACGATCATATTCACGACTTCGTACGACGAGTATGCATTGCAGGCTTTTAAACTGAATAGCATTGACTATCTGCTGAAACCCGTGCACCGCGACGACTTGCTGCGGAGTTTGCAGAAATACGAAAATATGAAGGCCCAAAAAGCACCGGATTCCCTGGCGGGGATCAGGAAGCTGCTGGAAGATTTTCAGAAAAAGTCTGCGGTCGAGTACAGGCAACGTTTTTTGGTAAAACAAGGACAAAAATTGTTGTCCATAGAAGTAGGCGACATTGCCTATTTTTTTACCGATGACCGGTACAGCTTTTTCATGACCGAGTCGGGCCAGAAGCTATTGGTGGATTTCACCATGGACGAACTGGCCGAGGTACTTGATCCTCAGCGTTTTTTCAGGATTAACCGGGGTATGATGGTTACACACAAATCCATTGACAAAATGGACCCATACTTTGGAAACCGGCTGTCGCTCAGCCTGCGTCCGGTGCATTCAAGAGAGGCGTTGGTAAGCAGGGAGAAAGTAGGGGATTTTAAGGTCTGGATGGGGAAATAGTGTATTTAGCTCCAAATCCATTTCCATATGGCCACCACTGCTGCTGGTACGCCCCAGATGGATATTAACCAAAATACACCCGCCATACCTGCGAAAACGTACACCAGCAAATAGTTGCCTTCCAGATAAACGTCTTCGGGTTTGTTGGGATCGTAATAAAGCTTTACTTCCTGCCCGATCTGGTATTCAGGAGGATTTCGGCCCTCGGAACTGTGAAACACATGCTCTTTCCCATCCCTGGTGAAATACCGGACCGAGGGGGCGACGGGATACTTTTTACGGTCTATCCGGTGCATCCCTATGACAACGCCTTGTGTCGCAATGCCGTTCTTGACAAGGCTTTGGTTCCCTTGATATATATAGTAGGAAATGCCGGCAAACAATGCGCCAACGAGAAAAAAGAACAGGACAAAAAAGTCGCCAAAAGGTATTTTTTTGCTCATGACCAGATCCGTTTTTTAGTATATGGTTCTCTGTTGTGCCAGCGCGGATCAGAAGGGCTTGTAATCTTTGACATTCGCCTGTAATTCTTGCAACAGCGCTTTAAACCTTGCTTCGAGTGCTGCATTAAAGGGTTCTGACTCCTTAGCAGATTTAGAACTGAATGCCTTTAAAGGTGCCAGCTCACCCGTGATGGTGGCCCTGTATTTTCTATTTACACATTCTATGGTAAGAACGTACCGTACAGAGTAAACGCCTCCCGACGAGCCCTCGGAACGCGGAACTGTCAGGGAAAAGCTGCCCTGGCTGGCCAGATCACCTGTTTCTTTGTCGGCTACGAGCATTTTATTGTCAAGAGCAGTCTGTGCGAGATATAGGCGTGCACGGCGAAAAAGATCTGCCTGCGTCACATTGCCGCATTCAACAACTTCGGAGTAGGACTTATTATCCTCGTCGGGAAGCGATATGACGATCGGGTCCATGATAGCAGAGCGGTGGATAGATGTTTTGGCGTGAGCTGCTCCGGCGAAGAAGAGCAGCATGAGAAGCGAGGATGGTTTCAACATAATTAGTGTTTTGTGAATTTGTGATAGTCATGCAAATTTGTAAATATCAGAAAGATATCTACAAATAAACTTAGCTACCGGCTGAAACCTATTGACAAGCCGGTCCAATCATCCCCAAGACATTTATTGAAAACTTAATCCGTTCAGCTTTGCGGTCTCGTAAACGTTTACGAAATTGGCTGCCTGAATATGTCCGCTAAATATTTAGCAATAAAATTTACTGGATATTCCTAAACTCTTCAAGCCGGCCCTCCCGATATTCTGTCAGGAGAGCCGGCGTTTTTATGATCAGGGTATGAGCTTGTAAACAGCACCTTTTTCCTGTTCCAAAAGTCTGGTAAGGACGTACAATTCACCGGAAGTATCTTCACCGAAACTGTAAACATGCCAGTAGCCCGGGTCTCTGGAAATCGAAAGTTTTTCGCGGTTCCAGGTGTTATCAGTTCCTTTGGCCAGCAGCCATACCGGCCCCATCATATCGCCAAAAACATATTTTCCAACCAGGCCGGGGATCGCTTTGCCCCGGTACACGAAGCCACCTGTAATGCTAAGTCCTTCTGGGTGAGCATACTCGAAAATAGGGCTGATCGGTTTCTCAGGCTTTTGATCTTCGGCATTGAATGAATGTAGACCTTCAATGGATCTCCATCCGTAGTTCCCGCCTTTCGTAATGATGTCCACTTCTTCGTATTTGTTCTGGCCCACTTCGCCTGCGAAAAGCTGATTGGTTTGTCTGTCAAAACTCATTCTCCAAGGGTTTCTTAATCCGTATGCATAAATTTCGGGGCGGGCATTGGCCGTATTTTTGAATGGATTGTCTGCCGGGATTGCATAGGGCGCTTTGTTGACATCAATGCGCAGGATCTTGCCCAGCAGCGTATTCAGGCTCTGGCCATTGCCATGCTCGCCATGCTTGTCGCCGCCACCGCCGCCATCACCGCTCGAAATGTACAGGAATCGATCGGCCCCAAATTTAAGATCGCCCCCATTGTGGTTTGACTCCGGCTGATCAAAAACCAAAACTTTACGCATGGAAGATTTTTCAGCTAATTGAGGACTAGCCTTGCTGACGGTATATTCCCGCACTTCGGTCTCATGATCAACACCTTTCCGGCCATCCGATTTGACACTGATATAGACATAAAACCTGCCATTGGAGCCATAGTCGGGATGAAAAGCAAGACCTAACAAGCCACGTTCGTCATAGCCTTGTCTTTTCAAAACCTCGCTTGTGATGTCCAGAAACGGGATTGGGGCCAGTTTGCCGCTTTGAATGATCCTGATCCGTCCTTCCTGCTCGCAGACAAAAACAGTGTTAGGCAAACTTTTCGTCGAAGCAAAAGCAGTAGGCAATGTGAGCTCGTCGGTCACGAGCTGCAGCTTGATCTCAGGCGTTTTCACCTGAGCAAACGATGATGTCGAGACGGCGTACAGAAACGCAGTCAGAATGGGACTTACATACTTTTTGAGCATAATTGAAATTGTCTTTTTGAAATACCGCGTTATGCGCCTGATGGAGTAATAAACAATTGAACCAAAGTTACGTAAACGATTACGGAAACTCGGAGTGCGGTGGAAATTTTAGGCAGGATTTCCTGATTTCATGGAAGACTCCCGCACAATCAATATAGGATCGATGACGGTTTTCACGATTTCGGAAGTTTTTACCGAACCATTTTCAATCATATTATTGAGCATGATAAACGACTCCCGGCCCATCAGATAAGTTTGCTGATCGATGGTGGAGATCGAGGGGGTGGTATGCTCGCTGAAAACGTCGTTGCAGAAACCCAATACCCCGAACTGTTCCGGAATCCGGATCTTGTTAACCTTCAATTCTTTGAGGACACCTAATGCCGTGAAATCTTCGGTGGCAAAGATCGCATCCGGTGGCTCGGCGAGCTGCAAAAACTGCCTGGTAGCTTCTCTGCCCGACTCGATAGAAAGGTCGCCGATGTGCATCAGCGTATGATCAAGTGGGATTTTATTGGCTTGCAGGGCCGCTACGTAACCTTTGTAACGGTCATTGAATGTCTTGATAAACAGTGGGCCGGCGATGTGCGCAATTCTCTTATATCCCTGGTCGATCAGATGCTGCGTTGCCTGATAGGCGCCCCGATAAGCATCCAGCACCACCGTCGGAAATGATAAATCATCGGGTACCCTGTCGAAGAAAACGAGCGGGATATTTCTTTTTTGTACTTCCAGGAAATGGTCGTAGTTCAATGTGTTTCTGGACAATGAAACAATGATCCCATCCACCCGCGCGCCTATAAATGTCTGAATACCCTTCACTTCCAGCTCGTAGTCTTCATCACATTCGTGGATCAGTACAGAGTAGCCGTGCTTGCTGGCGAGCTTGGTAATGCCGTGGATCACCGAGCCAAAGAATGCATTTTCGGCAGTCGGAATGAGTACGCCGACGACATTGGTTTTCCCGGACCGGAGCGAAGAGGCGATTCGGTTGGGATTGTAGTTCAGCTTTTTGGCAGTTTCCTTAACTTTTTCCTTAGTGCTTTTACTAATTTCAGGATGATCGCTCAGCGCCCTGGAAACGGTCGCGGCGGTCATGTTCAGTTCAATGGCAATGTCGCTAAGGGTCGTACTTTTTTTCAATGAGTGAATGTATGAGTTAGTGAGTGAATGGAAGCAAGATAGCTTATTTCCCAAGCATACCTTTCAATTTGAGGAAATCGACGGTCTTGGGTAAGAACTACAATCATTAAAAGCACAAAATCCAGTTCATTTCATACTCTATTTTATTAGCCGGTAAATCACCTATTGTCATTGACAGGTAAAGTTCACAGTCGCGTTTCTTTACTAATGACAACATTCCCATAAAATTCGGAAGATAATTGTTAATTAATTTTGAACCTGATTTATCCTTTTTTTTAATATGACCCTTTGTAAAGTAGTTGCGTTTTCATTTTTAATTCTTGCCAATATTCTTTTCGTAAAGTCAATGGCGCAAACTGTTACCGAACTGAAAAAGTTTGAGGTAGCAGAAGCCAAGCAGGCGGTTGCGGTCGATGAGCAATTCTTTTATGTGATCAATAATAGTACGATCCGGAGATATGGTAAGAATAATGGCAAACTGACCGGCGAATGGGATGGTGAAAAAGAAGGGATCAAACATTTGAACAGCGGTGTCGTGATCAAGGGCAAATTGTACTGTGCCAATTCTAACTATCCCGAGATTCCGATGACCAGCTCAGTGGAGATTTTTGATGTAAAAACATTGCAACATATTGGTAACCATAGCTTTGGTATTGCACAACACGGCTCACTCACCTGGATAGATCAAAAAGACGGCTACTGGTGGATCGGTTTTGCACATTATGGCGGGAAAGAATCGAGCGAGGGCAGGGATGTGCGTTGGACTTCGCTCGTAAAATACGATGCGGAATGGCGGGAGACCGAATCGTGGGTTTTTCCCAAGAACCTGGTCGCACTTTTTACTCCCAAAAGCAATTCCGGGGGCGCATGGGGCACTGACGGACTGCTGTACTGCACTGGTCACGACCGTGAAGAAGTGTACGTGATGCAACTGCCTAAACACGGTTACACGCTCGATCATGTACGCACGCTTACCGCGCCCATCCAGGGACAAGGCATTGCAATAGACCATTCGGTCAAAGGACGAGTACTCTTATATGGAATCAACCGCTCCGCGAGTACAGTCACCTTGTCGGAGATCAGGTAATTATTAAAATTTATGAAAACAATTTTTAGCTTTTTTGCAGGTACTGGGTTGTTCCTGCTGGTTTCGGTTGTGCCTCTGCGTACGTTGGCGCAAAGCAAATCTGGTACAAACCATAACAAAACCCTGATCGTCTTTTTTGATGGATTAAGGCCCGACTACATCACACAGGAACAAATGCCCAATTTGTTTGCATTCAGGCAAAAAGCTTCGTTTGGGAAGCATCATCACAGCGTGTTTCCGACTGTTACTCGGGTCAATTCCGCTTCCTATGCCACAGGTTCCTATCCCGGGACGCACGGGATATTAGGTAACAGCGTCTATTTTCCTGAGGTTAATAAGGTAAAAAGTGTCGGAACTACGTACGAGGATCTTACCAGGGTCAGTAACGCGATTTCCGGTCCATTACTGACCGCCACTTCGCTGGGCGAGGTGCTGGACGCTGCCGGGGAAAGTATGATGGTGTTCAGCTCGGGTACCACGGGCCAGGCCTTTTTGCAAAACCATAAGGTAGGCCGGGGAGCCATTGTAAACCCCGATCTGATATTACCAGAGTCGTTTAAATCGCAGGTGATCGCCGAAGTCGGGGCACCGCCTGCTGATGGTACCGAGGATAGCGAGCGTCACAAATGGATCACCGACGCGTTGCTGACATACGGTCTGGCCGATAAAGGCCCGCTGGTGAGTGCAATATGGTTTTCCGATCCCGACGGTGCGGCGCACGAACACGGCATTGGCTCAGATCAGGCTGTGAACGCGATCCGGTTTGTTGACGGGCAATTTGGAAGAATACTGGAAGCTTTAAAAGCAAAAGGACTGGATGAAAAATATAATATCATCATCTCAACTGACCACGGATTTGTGACCCATATCGGTAAGCAAAGCTTGGCTAATTTTCTAATTCAGCAAGGTCTGAAAAAAAGTAAAGAATCGGAAGATGTAGTCGTTGCAGAAGGAGCTTTATATGTGAAAGACCATGATGAAAACGAGATCAAAAGAATAGTTGCTGCGCTTCACAAACAGGAATGGGTCGGCGCTATTTTTACCAAAGCAAAAAATAAAGGAGAAATGAAAGGCTGGGTCGATGGTACCATCTCATTTGACGCTATTCATTACGATCATCCGCAAAGATCAGGCGATATCCTCGTGGCGACAAACTGGAATAATGAGCAAAATAATAGGGGTTATGCTGGTACTGGCTATTCGGGTGGTGTGGCGGGACATGGCGGTTCCAGTCCTTATGAAATTAACATTGCATTATTTGCCAGCGGCCCCGATTTCAAAAAAACATTTACCGGCGAATTACCGACTTCAAATGTCGATATCGTGCCTACCGTCCTTCATATATATGGATTGCCGCAGCCATCGGTAATGGACGGCCGGGTGATGTCGGAGTTTCTGAAAAAGTCCGTGGTGAGCGCCGGTAAATTGAGAAAAGAAACTGTTACCACTGAGTGTAAATACGACTGGGGTACGTACAAGCTGGTTGTTGAAATGTCACTTATGGGTAAATACCGATACTTTAATTATAGCAGGACGCAACGAATTTCTGTCAGATAAATTTTACCATTTAAAAAGGGAAATTAATTGACCACCTGTGTATTTACGTTCTTTGCATTAAATTGAAATTAAAAAATTGAATATTGATTAAAGCTATTTGAGAGAATTGTTTGTAGCGGAAGTACTATTTTGATGTTAAATCATAATGATTACTTTTACAAAAATAATCCACTTGATTTACATCAATTATCTTATGAAAGCAAAAGCAATTAAATTCTTTTCACCAGAGGAGAATAGCACTATCACTAAGAAAGTACAGCCCAAAGTAGAACTTACCGGTTACATTTCAGGCACCGGAAAAATTGTCCTTCCTTCCAAAACTCTTGAAGAATTAGGAATTGAAGCGGCAACAACGAGCTTCAAAATTGGTACCCAAGAGGGTAAAAGAACTTTGAAATTCCTTTACCTGATCCCTTCTTCTGACCCAACCGGAACTTTTCCATTGGTAAAAAGCGGTCGTGGATTCACGATTCCTCTGGAAGTGATTTTGAAAAAAGGCGGAGTGGATTTTGAAAATAACAAATTCAAATTCACTGTTACTCCATTTAATTACGAAGAAGGTGTGGTGGGATACGAACTGGCACTTTCCAGCTCAGAACCCAAACCGGAATACACCGGCAAACCGAGAGGCCGCAAGAAGAAAGCGGACGTTATCGCTGAATAAGAACAAAAGGAAGTCTTAGCAATGGGACTTCCTTTTTGTTGAATCCTACAAGCCAATCTTTTTGCTATTTTGCATGCAAGGCCTCACCGGTGCCGGTGACTACATGGGTACCTGAGGCTGCGATGGGCTGCCTGTACCGCGGTTTCCGATCGCGGGGAAAAAATATAAATAATTTTCTGTTGATGTCCTATTTTAAGAAAGCTATTTGATATAAGTGTGAAGTACAAATTACACTAATCAAATTCTCACAATTAAAACAGCAGCAAAATGGAAGAGTTCATGTTAATTTTCAGACACGAAGACGGCGGTAAAATTGCTTCACCGGAACAGATGCAGATCTGGATGAAACAAACAATGGATTGGATCGGCGGAATCGCTGCCCAGAATAAATTCACAGTCGGAAACGGGCTGCCTTTTGATGATAGCCGGGTAGTTTGGCATAATAATGTCGTGACCAACGGACCTTTTGGCGACATCAAAGAAACCATCGGCGGCTACATTATTGTCAAAGCGGAATCGGTGGAAGAGGCCGTCGAATTTGCAAAAGGATGTCCCGTTTTGCAGGGCGACGGAAATAGCGTGGAGGTTCGGAAAATCGCCAGAGGAGACGGAACCCACTAAGTAACAAATGTCCCTGTCCCCGCAGGATTTCTGACATGGAAACTCAGCAATTAATACCTCATTTGTTTAGAACAGAGTACAGGAAAATTACAGCTGTACTCTGTAAACTTTTTGGTATTGAGCACATTGAAATTGCGGAAGATATTGCCAGTGAAACTTTTCTGGCCGCCGTCGAAACTTGGAGCTATAAAGGTTTACCTCCCAATCCCACAGCCTGGCTTTACGCAGTCGCCAAGAACAAAGCTAAAAATCATCTGACCCATTATTCTATTTTCAATGATAAGGTGGCGGGCCGCATATCCGAAGATGATTCCCTCATTTCCGAGATCGAAATTGATTGGTCGGAGCATCATATTACCGACAGTCAGCTGCAAATGCTCTTTGCGATTTGCCACCCGGTTATTTCCCCCGAATCACAAATAGGACTTGCACTACGCATTCTGTGCGGGTTTGGGATCGATGAAATTGCCGATGCTTTTTTGACCAATAAAGACCTTATTAACAAACGACTTTTCAGGGCAAAAGAGAAGCTGCGACTTGAAAAAGTGCCGATAGAATTTCCCGGCGCAACTGAAATTGACAACCGCCTGCAAAACGTCGCGACCACACTTTATTTACTTTTCAATGAAGGATATTATTCCGAAAGTAAGGACGCGGTTGTTCGCAAAGACCTGTGCCTGGAAGCAATGCGGCTGACTTACCTGCTGATCGAAAACGAACAAACCAATCAGCCGTCTATCAATGCATTAATGGCCTTAATGTGTTTTTATTCGTCCAGATTTGAGGCCCGGAAAAATGAAAACGGAGAAATGATATTGTATCACGAGCAGGACGAAAATCTTTGGAATGCGGAATTGATTTCGCGTGGAATGCATTTCCTCAGTAATGCTGCTACGGGCGATCAAATTTCAAAATATCACATTGAAGCTAGCATTGCCTATTGGCATACGATCAAGGCGGATACGCCCGAAAAATGGGAGCGTATCCTGCAACTTTTTAATCAATTGCTTTACATGGAATATTCGCCGATTGCTGCGCTCAACCGCACTTATGCGCTTTCCAAAGTGCATGGAAAAGCGGCGGCAATTGAAGAGGCGGAAAAGCTGGATTTGAAGGACAATCGTTTTTACTTCGCATTACTCGGCGAGCTTTACAAAGACATTGATAATTTCAAATCCAAAATGAATTTCCACCGGGCACTCGCGCTCGCCAAGACGCAAACTGACCGGCAAACCATTCAAAAGCAAATCGATAAACTTTAAACCGGCTCGGGGTACAATACGCCCAGGCGTAATGCGCGCAACCCGCTAAGTCCCTGCAAATCTTCCAGTTCGAGACGTTCTATTTTCGCATCCAGTGAATTTGTTTCCTGTAAAAACCTGATAAACGGCAGGTAATCGTCCAGGTCGCGTTCGTGGAAATAGATCAATGCAATGGTATCAGGCTGGGTAAGGCGCTCGTCGGTATCGCGGATATGTACCTTGTCAATACGCTTTTTGATCATTTGGTACCTGATATTATAAGCTCCTTCCACATCGAATTTCCGCTCATCTGCCCGGAAGCTAATGTCGATCATGTGGTTGTGAACGAAAATCAGCTGGGTGGTTTTTAACTTTTTAGGCGTCGTATTCTGCAATTGCTGGGTAAGCCTGGCCACCGCGATCATCGAAGAAAGTTGCCACAGCCGGAGGTTTTTCAGGTGAAAATGATTGAATGGCTTTCTCGGACTGATCGACTGCCCAATGTAAATATCGTACTCAATGCCATCTGTCCTGAATTTTTCAAAATAGCATGGATACGATTCCTGTAAAGTGTCTTTTTCGGATTCAAAATAATCATTTACCGCCGTATTGATCATCTGCATGGTTTCTTCCAGTTCGCGGCGGTTCCTGTTGACCCGTCCGCTTGCAGGACTGACCGCTTCCAGATATGAACTGACAATAGGCTCGGCAGCCGGATTTTCGCGGGAAAGATGTCTCAGGTATTCACGGGTATCCTCTGTCAGGAATGTATTGAGATTGCCCTCGCCGGTGCTGTTCAGTTCCCCCTGCACGAGTACCTGCCGCCACTTGCTGCAATTAAACCGCAATTCCTTCATGAGCGAAGAATTGTCGTGTTGATGCAATGTGGTAAGGGTCTCGTCGAGCAGGCTAATGTGATGATCGAGATCCGCATGGATGGCCAGGTTCCTTTCCAGCGTGGAGTTACGGATATCTATCGCGCCATAAAGCGGGTACACGTCTTCGAAATGAATGTTTTCCGTCACCTCGGGCAGGTTCTTCTTTTTCCGGTGGAGCGAATGCCAGGCCGACTCATTGAATTTCCATTGAACCGACGGCTGAATGGAAGTAAATTTCTCACGGATAATGCCCGCCAGTTCCAGATTGAACTCGTCAATGTAGATCTGCAAAAGCTGCGCGATGGGAGCGAAGGCAGGATCCAGTAAGGCCAGTGTTTTCTCGTCAAAACTTTCCCCGCGCCACGTATGCATGCCTAGTACTCCCACGAGCGTCTGATCAAAAAACAGGGGAATTAGAGCCAGCGACTCAACATTGGCATCCCTGAATGGATTCAGAAATGCCATTTGCATTTCATCTTCCCGGTTAATATCAGGCGAGAAAAATGAATTGGGATTGGACGCATAACCTTCTGCCTGTTTTCGGAATGCTTCCGGAGAGAGCCTTTGCTCGCCCCAGATCGAGAACAATATGCCGGTACCGGCTTGCTCGTAGCCATAAACCGCTTCGTTATTGACCCTCACAAAAGGGAAAAGATCAAACTCAATGCGGCTGTTCTGAACGAGCGTTTTAAGGGACAGCAAAACCTGCCGATAACGCTCGGGCGAATTGCCCGGACTACGGTTGAGCCTCAGCCTGGCAATACTTTCGACCGCCATTTTGGTCGTCACATCCGTTACATTCAGTACTGCGAAGCCCCGGAATTGGAACAGGTCAAGCGGTAGCGCATTTTCCAGCAGCAAGTGACCATTGTCCTGGGTAAAGTGATTGTAAAGTTCGACGAAATTCAATTCTGGGAGCTCGCCTTTGGCAGTCACTTCCACGAAATCGGCGTTTACAGTCACTTCGTAGTAGCGGAGTAAGCCCGATGGCTGGTGCATCCACGAATGGATCTGCTTGATTTTGACCGGTACCTCAAAATTATAAAGCCTTTGAAGGATCAATTTATAAACGGCCTGCAAACGTTCGGTTTTGTAGTCTTCGATCGCCCTGCTGACCTCATTATCCTCCGAGTCAGTGGGTTTCGCTTCCAGCAATTCATAAAGCAGGTCGGTGCCGTAAAAGACCCTTGGTACCAGTGGAAAACTCAATCCCCAGGCCACATTCTTTTCCGATGACAAAGCCGGAGAAAGGCTGGCGTAGACGTATTCAAAAAAGTCGCCGTACTGATTCACTTCGTCCAGCGGAATGTCTCCCTTGGGCAAGTCGTGCGTCCTGAAATATTCCAGGATGCTATGGTAAAAGGATGCTTTGATGCTTTTTTCTTCGTGCAGGCGCTTTTCGAGGCATTTTATAAATGGCATTAGTGAAATGCCTGCGTCGACTGGAAAGCCCAATGTCTTGGTGCCCGTAACTTGCATTAATTCGTTTTTCATGGTGGCTATGCGCTTGAAGCTCAGTATAGCCCAAATATAATACACGAACGCCAACCTGAAACTATTGGTACTTTACAAATACACAGGCACTTTACGATCACACGCCAAACTTGCGGATGTTATAAATGAAACTCACCAGAAAATAGCGTTTCAGCACTTTGCTCTGGACATCTTCCACGTAGGAATCCGACGTATTTCTCACCAGACTGCGATTTTGGTTCAATAAGTCAAAAACCTGCAAACGCACTTCGCCTTGCTTGCCTTTGAGAAATCTCCTGGCCAGCGCAGCATTCCAAAGCGTAAATCGTTGGTTGTAACCTGTCGCCCGGCCCGTAGTGGCAGTATAAGTAAGGTCGCTGGTTAACATCCAGTTAAATGGAAGCTGCCAAAGCACATCGGCAGTCGCATATTGTGACCAGTAGGCAGTGTTTTGTTGGGATGAAATGGAATATCTTGCCCGCTGGTAACTCATTCTCCCGCTGACGCCGTATTCTATTTTATCATTATAATTAGATTGAAGGCGAAGTCCCTGTCCCAATGCAAGGTTTTTGGCAAGGTTACTTTGATCGTTGATCAGCCCGGTACTTTTGGTAAAATTCGCATTAGAAGTCAGCGTAGCGGTCAGTTTCAGCAAATTGATCCTTCGGCTCAATGATAAAAAACCATTTGCAGACCAGTAACCTCCCGTGTTGACCGGCTGGGTAGTTTGTGCACCTGAACTGCTGATTCGGGTTGCGGAACTGATCCTGTTGCCGCTCTGATTCAGGCTTCCAAAGAGGAACACACTCTTCTCGCCAGAGCCCGTGGAACCATTGTAAGTCAGGGTCACATTATTATAGTACTCCGGTTTGAGCAGCGGGTTACCGAGCCTGATATTGAGGGGATTGGAGTTATCGGCGACCGGCTGCAACTGGGTAATGGACGGTGGCGTGACCCGGGTGCGGTATTGGAACCTCAGGGTACGGTTACTTGAAAATGTGTAGCTGAACAATGCGCTGGGCAAAAAATGCGTGTAACTTCTGTTCGCAATGGTATCCACAGAACGGTTTTCCACTTTGAGTCCCGCGTTTTGGAGATCAAAACCGAGTGCATAACTGTACCGTAGTCGCCTGATTTGCAAGGTAGTCCCCGCCTTATGGGTCGCAAAAACGCTGGCAAAATGATTGCTTAGCCCCAAATTCGGCTGATCGTAAGCACCGGTTTCTTCGTCAAGGTCAAAAACGTTCCTTCGCTGCATGTTGCGATTGTTCCCGTAAGCATAACGGAATTCTATTTTCTTGTTCAGCGACAATGGTTCTGTGTATGACAATGTCAGCGTATTTTGAAGGTTTTCACTGCTTTGCTTGTTGCGCTGTTGCACCTTATTCTCCACCGGATCCTGACCCAGCGAATCATAAAACTGCTGGTTGGAAAGGTTCATAGCCGCTACATCCTCATTACCCAGCACGGTATTCACATTGGCCGAAAGCGTGCGGCCCTCGCGTTTGAATTTTCGCATGAGCAGGAGGTTGTTGTAACCATTGTAATTGTCTCCATCAGAGTTGTATTTGGTGTTGCCGGTGTTGAGTGGAGTTCCGTTCGAGAGGTAGGAAGCGCTGTTGCTCAGGCTGTTGTACTTGGTTGACTGCAATCCAATATTCGGGGTAATACGCATACTGGTCAGCGAATCGAGCTGGAACTCGAAGCGACCATTGAACCGGTGCCTAGTCACTTTATTTTGAGAAAAATTAGTCTGATCGGTTGTAAAAGGCCTTTCCGGGAGGATGTTGTCCCTTTTGCTGTTTTGGTCGGTGGTGGTTATGGCCTGATTTGCAAAATAACTGACAGCTACTTCCGCTCTTTTACCCCATCTTACTTTTGCACCTTCATTCCGGTAATTGATCCCTGCGGCACGTATCTCGGTAATATTTGAAGGTGTTTGCGGGTTGACGTTACCCTCTCCACCGCCATCGCCGACCATTACCGGCCCGCCACCGTTAGCACCTTGTAATGTGAAATTCTGCTGGTTCAAATTGTTCGCCTGCCCGATCACAGATAGCTGCCTGCCTGGCCCGCCGTTACGGTTATTGAACCGGTTCACATTGAGCCTGCCCTGGTACCGGATATCTCCCTCGCCCGGACTTTTTCCCGCACCCAATGCATTCTGTCCAAAATATCCCTTACCCTTGTCTTTCTTAATGGTCAGGTTAATGGTGCGCTCGCGGTTACCATCGTCAACGCCGGAAAATTGTGACTGATCCGAAGATTGGTCGTAGAGCTGTACTTTATCGACAATATCAGCTGGCAGATTGCGGGTAGCCATTTTGGGGTCGTTGCCGAAAAATGGTTTTCCATCGACCATTACTTTGCTCACTGCCTGCCCGTTAGCACGAATAGTCCCATCGCGGGCTACTTCCACGCCCGGCAATTTTCGTAGCAACTCTTCCACCTGCGCATTGGGCTCGGTTTTGAACGATCCCGCATTGAATTCGAGTGTATCGTGCTTGATCGTAATGGGCGGACGTTCCTGCTTAACCACCACTTCATCCAGCATTCCAGTCTGTTCCTGAATGCGTATCGTGCCCACGTTCACCGGCGCCGATCCCTGTACCACGACCGGGCGGGAGACATTACGGTAGCCTACAAACGTAATGAGCAACCTGTACGCACCCGAGGGCACGTTTTTGATCCGGAAATGGCCGTCCCCATCCGTGAGCGTCGCGGTAACGTATGCTGAGTCACGTTCGGTGAGCAGCGACACCGAGGCAGTGCGTAATGGTTTGCCGGTCAGCGAATCCGTTGCGGTTCCGGTGATTTCAGCTTTGACAAGCAGCTTTTGAGCCTTTGCGCCAACACCGAGGCAGAGGCAAAGTAGTAAGACGTTCAGTAACTTCATTTGAAATGTATTTTCGGGGAAAAACTTAGTTACCTCCACCGCCGACTACACCTGAATTCATCATTTCCTGATGAAAATCAGCCATTGCTTTCTGGCGAAGGTCAGTTAGTTGCTCGGGCGTTACGTTTTGGGCGTTTGAGGGAGGCTGTACCTCTTTTATATCCACGGCATTAGTATTGATTTTCGTCGCCCGGAACTGTTCCTGGCTTCCTTCGATCAGCAGAACCAGTCCAGTTTCCGGCGTGAGTTCGTGCACTGGCGAGTAGGTAACAGGGATCTCTGTTGTGAACCAGACCGTGTAGGTTTCCTTGTTAAATGGGACGGTTGCTTTCTTACATACATGTCCTGCTATTTTTTTAGTCTGATCGGTGATTTGCCAGCCGGTTGCAGGTTGCAGAGGCTTCTCTGATCTGTAAGTTTTGGCCTCTTTTTCTTTGCCAATGATGAGAATAGTGATGATTTTTCGTGTGCCAAGGTCCACGTAAATATGTTCTTCAAACGGGTTGCCCATATTCGTTGTACGCGGAGGGCCACCTCCTGAAAGCCGGTCCTCAACAACTACCATGCGTTTGACCATGTTTTGCTCGTCGCGGTTTTCTTTCACCAAATTTCCTGCAAACAAAACCTTCTGGCCAAAAGTACGGGAATCGGGAACATCCGTCGGGAAATTAGGATCGCCCACTTTCACATCTTCCCCATTAATCTTAAACCGCAGGCGGCTCTGATCTATCTTGCGTGTAACCTCATAACTAATCTGCCCTGACGACTGTGAACGAGCAGGAAGTGTCGCTGCCAGGAGCATTGACAAGCATAAAATGACATACGTTTTCATAAAAATATCCGGTTTAATTGAACGCATCAAATGTCCGGCGATGCTATGTAAGTCACTGGTAAATAGTGTTAAATAGTGTTAAGTGGCTTTTTTGAATTAAATTTGTTAATTGTCAGTGACCAATGTCAGATCGTAGCGTATAGTAGTAAACATCAAATCATTTTTAATGCACACTATGACACATTCGCTCCCCGCATACAACACGACAATTTCGACCAGGATTTCATGGTCGGTTCGTATCGCAGATTTTCTTGAAATCTTTGCAAAATCAATGTCAGACAGGTTGTCCGTGCGCATCCTGACGGATATTAATAGCCGGACAGTCTTTTTTGAAGCGCAACTGGCTTTAATTCCTGAAATGTCAGTCTCCGAAGCTGAGCAACGCATCTCGATGTTGAGGAAAATCTTGCCATCAATGGAAAAGCTTGACACTGCCATTACAAAATTCAACCATCCCGAGATTGCCAAAAGCTTCAAATTGCAAAAGAAGGCGGTATTCAAAATTGAAGCTAAACTTCACCAGATTATCAATGCAAAGTCAGAAATGATTGAAACGCCGGAGTATCTAAAAAGCGGCATTTCTGACTTGGGCCTTGAATCTCTTCCAACCTCATTGTAATCTCCGAATGCCATTTAATAAGGGAGATATTATTGCTCTGGAATTTGAAATGCCAGATACGGGGAGGTGTCATTTAATTACTTATGTGAGGGAAATTCATATTAAGTCCGACAATGGTAATCCATTTAACAAACTTAAATCACAGGCATTAGAACGGCTGCTGGCTCATATTAATGTTGCTGTATTTGACAATTGACGGTCGACCATTGACCATTGTTCAGCATTTTTTGGTTAAAAGAATCTAAGTTAGTTATCTCTCGGTTAAAATGTTAGCCAGTGTTAAATAGTGTTAAACCCCAGAAAACGTGGTTTTTGACTTGTAGATTTGTGACATGAACAAAAGGATACGGTCGATTTTCTGGTTGATGACTGCGTGCATCGTCGCAATCAACGCTTTTCAGGGCTATTGGCTCTGGACGACTTATCTTTTGAACCGCCAGCAGTTTTTAACGACCGTTCAGGATGCCTGGTTTCAAGCCATGGAGGGACAGCAGGTAGCGTCGGCAAGGCAACTTTTTTTCCAAAAAGATGACAAGGAAGTTGCGGTTCCGGGACAGAAACCCCGGCTGCTGATCAGGTACAAGTCGCAGGAAGTCGAGCAGAACAGATATTTTTATCATACCGAAAAAGATGGCCTCGCTCTGCGCGATTTACAAACACCCGGGTTGCCGGCCACAAACACACCGCCCCTGGACCTGTCAGCCGACACATTGGCTTCCAGGCTCTCGAAAAGGGTTATGCGCGGTTGGGCGAAAAATGGTCGTATTGATCTCAAAAGATTTGAAAAAAATTACCGGGCTGAGCTCAAACGTCGCGGGATCGATGTTGAATTCAAGCTGGATTCACTTGTCATTAAGCCGGAAAAAAGAGAAGGATTTATGGTGGTTTTTGACAGTGAGACTTACAAATCACCTGACGATGGCGTGCTGAGGACTATTCCGTTGCCGATCAATCCGCTGAGGCATTTGTTTGTCCAGGCTAGTTTTTTGCAGCCGGTACCTTATCTGTTACAAAGAATGGGGTGGCTGCTGGGCAGCTCGGTCCTGCTGCTGATCCTGACCACGGGTTGTTTTATGCTAATGCTGACTACGATTTTGAGACAGAAAAAATTGGCCGAAGTCAAAAATGATTTTATCAACAACATGACCCACGAGCTCAAAACGCCGATTTCGACCGTCACAGCAGCCATTGAAGCGCTGTTACATTTCGGTGCGTTGAAAGATCCTGTCAAAACGAATGACTACCTCACGATCTCGCAAAATAATATGCACCGACTGTCGGACCTCGTAGAAAAAGTATTGAATCTGGCCGTCGAAGAAAAACAGGAGCTCGAATTGTATCCTGAGTCAATCAACTTGTCGGAACTCGTCGGTACCCTCGTCGCTGACCATCGCGTGAGAGCAGTGAAGCCGGTCAATTTTAAACTGGATATTCCGGAAGCGGCGACGGTGTCGGTGGATAAAGTTCACTTTGGCAATGTGCTTAACAATCTGATCGACAACGCCATCAACTATTCCGAAGAGCAGGTGGTAGTGCGAATGAACTACCGGCAGGAGCAGGATGGCTGGCAACTCGCCGTGGCCGACAATGGCATTGGCATACCAAAAGTATACCATACCGTTATTTTCGACCGGTTTTTCAGGGTACCGACCGGTAATCTGCACGCCGTGAAGGGGTTTGGTCTCGGGCTGGCGTATGTGAGGCAGGTGGTGGAGCGGCACGGCGGAAGCATTCGCGTTACGAGTGAGCCGGGAAAAGGAAGTGAGTTTATTTTAAAATTCTGAGTAATGTCAACGGTTTTACTGATAGAGGATGAGCCTGCCCTGGGGATGATTGTAAGTGACAGTCTGGGTGTGCGTGGTTTCAAGGTCATTCATGCTGGGAATGGGGCAGAGGGCCTGAACCTCTTCCGGGAGCACCAGCCGGACATAGTAGTGGCCGATGTAATGATGCCGGAAATGGATGGATTTACGATGGCCGAACTGATCCGTAAGGAAAATCCGAACATACCTATTATGTTCCTGACAGCCCGCTCGCAGACCGCCGATGTGGTCCGGGGATTTGAACTGGGAGGAAATGACTATCTGAAAAAACCATTCAGCCTCGACGAATTGATCGTGAGAATCAATGCATTACTGCGCTCCAAGCCAGCAGTGCAGGCTGTTTTGCCCGCATTGTTCAACATTGGCCGGTACCGGTTTGACCCGTCCAGACAAAAACTGATGCTGGACGGACAGGAAGTCCTGCTTTCGCACCGGGAAGCGGAGTTGCTCAGGAGACTTTACGAGCAGCGCAATCAGGTGCTGGAACGCAGCAGCGTCCTGACTGAGCTTTGGGGAGACGACTCATTTTTTAATGGGCGTAGCCTGGACGTTTTTATCACAAGACTACGCCGGTACCTGCGGGAGGATGCCAAAATTCAAATCATTAACATCCGTGGCATTGGTTATAAACTCATCATTTAACGTTCAGACCGGTTTAATGTTCTGATTGGTACAGAACAGGTTATTAGGGTCGTACTTGCCTTTGATTTTTGTCAACCGGTCGTAATGATCGCCATATGTTGCTTTCACACGTTCAGCTCCTTCTTCCATCATAAAATTAACGTAAGAGCCTCCTGCGGAAAACGGGTGCAACTCCTGCCAGTAATTTCTCGCAAAATTGCTGATCCTGTCCTTATTTGCAGCCTCGGGGTCGACTCCAAAAATCACCATTGCCCAGGTTGCATCGCGGTAATTCCAGGCGGTGGCATCTTTGGGAACGCGGGAAGCAGCCCCATTCACAGGATATAGGTGCATGCCTGAGAAGAAGTTGGGGATTTTATTGGCGTTACTAATGTGTATATCAATGACCTCAGGCGTGAGTTCTTTCACAAAATCACCCTTCCAGTACCATTGCATTCCCGGTGTGAAAAGATCGTCGAACAGGCTCTGCATCACCGGCATAGGTAGTAGTCCCACCATGTCAATGTCCGGCTTTTTGAAGGCGCGTATCGGTTCGAAAACGCTTTCGGCCTCATCCAGGTCTCCGGTGTAGCACCATACCACTCCGCACATAATTTCAAGGTGGTGCTCCTCGGGGAACATGGGTGCGGGAGGGATCTGATGGAATGCAAAAAAGCCGTTGATATTGTCAGGGGCCTGTTTAATGAAGTCCTGGTACCAGTTCATCATTTCAGTTGTGTCTTTCATGTTATAAAACATGGGCCCTCCATACACCGTGCCGATAGGGTGGGCGCGAAATAAAAAGGAAGTGATGACCCCGAAGTTGCCGCCACCCCCGCGGATCGCCCAGAACAGATCACTATTTTCGTCGGCCGATGCGGTGACTACACGGCCATCGGCCAGTACTACATTTGCTTCCAGGAGGTTATCGATGGTGAGGCCACATTGGCGGGTAAGGTGACCGAGGCCGCCACCCAGTGCAAGGCCGCCAATGCCCGTGGTGGCATTGATTCCTGACGGTACTGCCAGTGAAAACGGGTGCGTCGCCACATCCACGTCACCCAGTCTGCATCCGCCTCCAACCCGAACGGTACGGGCTTCGGCATTGACCTTAACAGTATTCATGGTCGACAAATCAATGACTAACCCTTGGTCACATACGCCGAGGCCCGCTCCATTATGTCCACCACCCCGCACGGCCAGCGGAAGACCGTGTTCCGCGGCGTAATTAACAGCTTTGCTGACATCTTCGTCGTCAACACATTGAATGATCAACGCCGGAAATTTATTGATCGAACCATTGTAAACCTTTCTGGCGGTCTCATAATCGGGATCCACGGGAGAAATAACTTTGCCGTGAAAGTGAGGCATGGACTGAACGGGGGCATTTGTTTCCATAATCAGGGGGACGTTTAAGTGAAATGAACAGGCATACTGAAATTGTGACGCCAATGGCGACATACCCTTTGATGTGACGTTGAGTGAACCGGATAAGCAGATTACAGAGCAGCTGATCGAACCTGTTCTTTCCGGTAGTTGAGTGGTGAGGCACCGAATTTATCCTTGAACACCCTGCTGAAATGCGAACTATTTTCGAAGCCACATTCCATCATGATATCATTAATGTTTTTCTTGGTCGTATTGAGCATGAGCTGGGCGTATTCCAATCGTTTGTTAATAAGCCACTTAGATGGTGTAGTGTAAAACAGGGACTTAAACTCCCGCTTGAATGTCGCCAGGCTTCGATTGGCAATCTTGGCGTATTCTTGCAACGAGAGATTGTACATATAATTCGTCTCCATCACTTCAAACAGTGACGTTTTCTGCCGGTCGGCCAGGTTATTCAGGTAAGAAACCAGCGCGTGATTGCGCTTGTTGCTCAGTATGGAATAGACCAGCTCACGGAACCGCTCTTCCAGCAATTCTTCGTCCGCAGGAGGCTGCTGTGTAAAAGAAGACAACATCACCTGCCGGAAGTCGGCAGTCATTTCGTTGACTTCCAGTTCAAAAATATAGTCGCTGGGATGGCTGATCAGCGATTTGCCCTTATAATATTTATAATAATCCTTAATCAGCGGTCGCAGGTAGCTGTCAGGGATATACAGGTTCATCGATCGCCAGCCCTCATCCAGATATAGCTCCTGGTTGAAAGCCCCTTTTTTGAAAAAATAGCAGTTGCCCTCTTCCAGCAGCCACGATTTGCCAGGACGGTGCAGGAGTTTTTTACCTTTGATCACAAAGGACAAAATATTGAAATTTGTAAAAATATCTACCCGCTTGACAGCCTGCGGACAGTCATAATAAACAAATGTCATTCCTTTGCAAGTCAGCTGCTTATAGACCTCGGGCTGGTATTTTAGAAATTCATATCCATTAATCATCGCGGCAGTTTTTTAACTGGTTATGAATGAGGGGGAGGGCACTGATTAAATCAAAATTAAACTAATTTTTTGAGCCATTCTTTGCTGTGAGAGTCAAAAAAATGACTGTGAGGGTCAAAATTTCAGAAAAATCCCGCAGGAACAGACGGAACGTTTTTACCACCCGTTCATTTGCGGGGCAGTTTGCCGATAGCCTCTCGTGATGCGGCCGAAAGCTCGCCCGTATGTGCGACATCGTTCACGGCTATCTGGATCGGGACGGATATTTCGGAAGGGATAATGGAATAATTGTAATCTTCACTATTGATCCTTTTATCGGCGAGCAACATGGTCAGTTCAGCGATACCTTCGAGATCCGAGATAATAGGTACCGGCTCAAAAGTGACGTTGTAATCGGTAATGTCGCGGTCGGCGTTGATGCAATTATTGAAAATATGAAAAACAGGCGCACTTTGCGGCGGTACTTCCATCGAAATGCCTTGTACCAGGATCCCATTCTGTGATTCAATACTTTCGGAAATGAAAACGGTGCCGGGAGGAAAGACGACAACTATCGGGCTACCGGTAGTATTGGCAAGCTGAATGCAGAAATGAACCGCAGATCCGCTTCCGAAGACACGCTTTTGCTTCCTTGCTTCGTCAATGCATTCCAGGTCCCAATGCGGCTTTCCTATTACTTTGATACCGGCGGGATAGGTAAATGTTTCACCGTAAGGCCGCATTTTGGATGTACCGAAGTCTGGGGCCGATGCCTTTAATTCGTCCGGGATCGGGGCAGAATGAATGCAGCCGAGCAAAGCGGCCACAACGAGAATAAGATAAATGTAGGATTTCATGGCTATTTTAAGTTGATGGTTCAAAATTAAACAAGGCTTGGTTTTCAACCATTTGGAATCCCGTTCAAGCGTAGTTACGGTGGTATGAAATGCTAAACTGAATGTATAAAGTGATTTTGGGCGGAGTTGGTTAATGACGGAGATCCAGGCGATTGAATATGCAATGCCTCGTATCCTTCAAACCATTTTTTCCTCAATTCATAATGATTTTCTTCCGTTTCAACTCATCTGTGATTGGCACGACGGGGTGTTAAGCTCAAATTTGTAGTGTTAACACAGTCCGGAATGTGCTCTGACACATCACAGTTTAAACTTATCGAAAGCCATGTTAAGAAAAATAATGAAATGGACGGGGCGTGTCCTGCTCCTGCTGTTGCTCCTTGTGATCGGTTACTATACCAAGGCCTACATTTCCGTCGAAAACAGACGTCAGAAAGTATACACTATCAAACCGCTCCACCTCGACATTCCCACCGACTCGGCGAATATCGCGCTTGGTAAAAGACTGGTAACGGTAAAGGGCTGCGACGATTGCCACGGAAAAGACCTGGGAGGCCGCACAATCTTCGAAAAGGAGGGAATGGGAAGGCTTGTTGCCAGAAATCTTACCAAAGGCGAGGGCGGACTACGTCCGGGATTCGGTACCGAAGACTGGATACGCGCCATTCGCCACGGTGTACAGCCCGATGGGAAACCGCTTATTTACATGCCAGCTGGTGATTATAACCAGCTCAGCGAGACCGATTTGAAGGCCATCATTGCATACTGCTCGCAAGTGCCGCCCGTAAATCGCAAACATCCTGATTCCGAAATCGGCCCCGGCGCGACCATAGCAACCGATCTGGGTGCGCTGAGCCTGTTTGAGGCGGAATCCATTGACCATACCTTACCACCTCCACCTGCACAGGAGGAAAAAGTAACGGCTGAATTTGGCAAATATGTAGCGCTGGTTTGCACACACTGTCACCAGCCCAATATGAAAGGAAAGCCTGAGGAAGACGGTACGCCGGATATTTCTTCAACAGGTAAAAGTGCAAAATGGACCGACGAGCAGTTTTTCCGGACATTACGCACCGGAAAGCGCCCGGACGGAACTGCGCTGAAAGCACCTATGCCCTGGCAAATGACCAGCGCATTCTCAGACACAGAAATGCGTGCACTCCGCATGTACCTGAGAAGCATATAGTACCCTGCCGATTGATCACAAATAGTATTAAACGACAATATCAGCCATGAAAGAATAGCTCTCAATTATTTTATCGCTCTTTTTACCAGGTTTTTCAGCCTGTAAAACGACTGACAATGCCATTAATCCCGAAACTGGCCCGAATGAGCAAAGCGGCACAGGCGTTGTTACCGAAGCAGGCAAGCCCGTTGGTGCGCCGGTGAGTGCAACCATAGAGCCGGGTGGTGGAAAGATTTTACGAGCCGGGTTTCTCACATTGGGTATCAAATTATAAATCGAACCTCTCTTAATGTCCCGTATTCTTGATGTTCTCGACCTTAATGTATAGCTCTATCATGGAAACCACTTTCAGTTTTTCAAAGATCCTGGCCTTGTAAGTACTCACGGAGCTCTCGGTAATGTGCAGGGTTTGGGCAATTTCCTTCGTCCAACGGCTGTCAAGAAGCATTTCCATTACTTCCAGCTCGCGCTGCGAAAGCGTTTCCAGTGGATTGGAGTGGCCTTTTTTTTCGAACGAGTTATTGATCAGCTGCCTCTGAGTGCGCTTGCTCATGAAGCCACCTACATTCATCATTGCATGTATCGCATCGCGGATATCATTGTTAGAGGCCGATTTGGAAATAAAACCACTGACACCGGCTTTGAGGTAGTGAATAGCATAAAGTTCTTCGGGCAGCTGGGTCAGCACAAGGATCGGAAGGTCCGGCTGGATTTCGCGGATCCTGGTAATCATGCGGAAACCGTCTCCCTGAGGAATCAAAACGTCCATAATCAACAGGTCCAGCGGGTTGGCTTCCAGTATTTGAATTGCATCGCCGAAAGAGGAGGCTTCATAAAACTCGAAAGAACTTTCGACTTCGCTGATCAGGTACCTTATGGCAAGCCGGACAATGCCGTGGTTTTCAACATGTAATATTTTTTTCAATGTCAGTGTGTTAAATTGCTGTTGTGTGAATAGTGCAGCCAAATTTACAATCCATGAATAAAATCGTTTGTAGAAATATTACTGCATACCGTATAGAGATTTCTGAATGCTATTGGCTTTTGGTATAGTAATTGCAGACAGTGAGTTATTTAACCATCCAAAAAATGAATACAGAGTATAATAATCGCATAAGGCAGGTATTTTTCTTACTGATCGTGGTGGCGCTGGCTATCCTGCTTTTCAAGCAATTATATTCATTTTTTCCCGGCTTTTTAGGCGCGCTCACGCTTTACATTTTATGCCGAAAATACTATTTCTACCTCACTATCAAGCGAAAATGGAACAAGAGTGCAACCGCTATTTTGTTCATGATTTTGTTCCTGAGCTGCATTGTTGCACCCGTTTACTTTTCACTGGATATGGTTTATTCCAAGATTGACAAAATTGTAAGAGAACCACATCAGGTCAACGACGCGATTGCCAAAATGTCGGCCAAGATTAAGGATTGGACTGGCCAGGACCTGCTTACCGAAGAAGCCACGGCAGATATCCGTAAAAAAGCGGCGGGGTTCATTCCAGCCATTCTCAATGGTTCTGCAATGATGCTTGGAAATCTGCTAATGATCCTTTTTCTGGCCTTTTTCATGTTCACCAATGGTTTGCCGGTAGAAAAGAAAATCCGTGAATTTCTTCCCTTACAGCCTAAAAACATCGATCTCCTGGCAGATGAGACAGTTGGAATGGTCCGCGCAAATGCACTGGGCATACCGCTCATTTCGCTCTTTCAGGGCTTGGTAGCCATGCTGGGTTACTGGGTGTTCGGGATCAAAGATTTCGTATTACTGGGCCTGATCACCGGAATATTTGCCTTTTTTCCGGTGATCGGGACTGCATTGATATGGATTCCGCTGGTGATATACCTGTTTTCTTCGGGCGAGAACGGTAAGGCCATCGGGTTGCTGATTTACAGTGCCGTTGTGATTGGTAATATTGACTATCTGGCAAGAATCACCTTCCTTAAAAAGGTTGGCGACGTGCATCCTGTCGTCACTATTCTGGGACTGATCGCGGGTTTGAAACTATTCGGTTTCTGGGGCTTTATCTTCGGTCCGCTACTGATCAGTTATTTATTGTTGCTGATTAAGATTTATAAAAGCGAGTTTTCGACCAAGTGACCTGTTATCAGATCTCAACATCCTTTTGGGATTCGATTTTGTAGTCTGCAAAATCGTTACTATTGTCCGACCATTTGTACACCAACCGTTCGAAGTGCAGGACAGGGCAGTTCCCGTGCGGTTAATTCTTTACTTACCATAATTCCAACAAGAAATGCCATCCGGGCTCTTTTCAGGCGCTCGGGGGCCTTGCTATACCAGTTGCTGGAACGGATTTTGTCGTGCTGGTTTTTTTTAGTAAGTGAATAATAAAATGAAACCTGACCAATTTTATAACAAGGCTTATACGTGGATCCTGAACACGGGACCTGCCTTTTTACTGGGGATTGTGGTACTCGTAACTGGCTTCTGGCTGATCAAAGTGGTGTCGAGGTGGCTTACGAAACAGATGTACAGAAAGGACATTGATCCGTCGCTTACCCCTTTTCTGCTGAGCCTGAGCGTGACTGCCCTACGCGTGCTGCTGATCATATCCGTGATGCAGATCGTAGGTATACAAATGACCGTCTTTGCCGCATTAATCGGTGCTATCGGTGTAGCGGCGGGCCTTGCGCTTTCCGGTACGCTGCAAAATTTCACCAGCGGCATCCTCATTCTGATCCTCAAACCTTTCCACGTCGGCGACAACATCGTGGCACAGGGACAGGAAGGGACGGTAACGGCAATCAGGATATTTTATACCATCGTAACTACCTACGACAATCGGACGGTGGTGATCCCCAACAGCAAACTTTCCAATGAAGTGATCATCAACATCAGCGGGTCCGGTAACCGGCGCCTGGACGTTGAGCTGAAATTCGGTAATGCCATTGAGTTCAACACAGTGAGGACAACGATCAATAATGTACTGGATCATGCCCAAAATGCCCTTAAATTGCCCGAGAGACGCATCGGAATTTCAAGTATAGAGCCAGACGGCTACAAAGTGATGGTCAATGTCTGGCTCGATTCGCACGGATATATTGACACGAAAATGGAGATTCAGGAAAAAATAATGGAGAGCCTGAAATCGTCCGGATTGAAGCTTCCGGGTATGTAAAATATTTTTTTAATAACTCTGCAGCGTTTTTCGGTGGTAACGTGTCTTAACTGATGAATGGGTCGGTGTGTGCCATTCTATTTTGGCACAGGCCACGCGACGTTAGGGAATACTATTAGCCATGAAAAGAATTTGTCCTTGTATAAATTGCCCTAGTATTTTTCTTCTTTCGTCACGTAATTTAGGTGTATTTTATTAACGACATGAAGACCAGGCAAATGCATACAAGATTTACAGCATTTTTGATTTTTGGAATAGGGATGTGTCTGGTATATCTCAACGGGTGCAGTAATGTGAAAGATCTGCCACCGGATGTGAAAAGCGACCTGCCCGATTCGATTATTAAGGTGTTTGACCGCGCATTCCCAACGGCTGAGGATGCTGTTTTTAAAAAGCTTGAATTTGAAAAGGAGAAGTTTTACGAGGTGAATTTTAAGGTAGGGCAGGACAGATTTTATTCCGTACTGAATACCAGTACTATTCTGAAATCATTCAGGTTACTCGACGAGGCGCCCGATTCTTTAAGAAAAAAGGTGGCGGAATTGCCACCTCCCGGCGGGGTCATGACAGATTTCAGGATACCGAGTTACGCAAGCCAGGATACGCTCATGGTTTCCAGATATAAGCTGGATGGTAAAGACTATACCGTAAGCTGGCGCTGGGCGGCCGGAGCAAGCGTAAGACTCGATATGGCGTTTCAGTTCAAACTCCATTATCAGCTGAATGCAGGCGATGTCAACAGGTTACCCGATTGGATCCTTGCCTATCTTCAGCAAAACAACTTAACGTTTTATCAAGCCTGGGTTTATGTAAAGGACGATAACACGGCTCGTTATGATTTTCATGCCCAAAGTGGGAACAGTTTGTATTTTTTTAGTTTCGATACCGACGGGACATTGGAGTACACGACATTTCCTGTCGCAACAAATTACCAAAGCCTTGCTCAAATGCCTGTTGAAATTCAAAATTATGTAAAGAATTCGCCAGTACTTTCGACACGTGGATTTTTTAGTGCGGCATCCAAATACGAGAGAGATGGTAAAACCGCATATAGCCTGGATATGGCCATACAACCCTCCCGGGAGGCTGATTTGTCTGGTTTTTACAGGATCATTTTTGATCAGAATGGTGGCTTTAAATGGTTCTTTTGTCTGGCTTTTAATCCATGATTTAATCAATGTTCGTAGCAATATAAAGTAGAATACATCGACTCAACCCCTGTTAATGAACCTTTTCCGCAGTAAAAAATACAGTTCGCTACCCGATCTGGTCCTTGCTTGTCAAAGGCAGGAGCCCAGTGCGCAGACTGCTTTTTACGACCGGTACAAATCTAAACTCCTGGGGGTATGCGTGCGATACGCGAAGACGAAGGCAGAGGCGGAAGATATTTTCCAGGAAGGTTTTATCAAAGTTTTCAAAAGTCTCAACGAAGTACGGGATCTTGGTGCGATCGACAGCTGGGTGAAATCGGTGGTGATCAGGACGGCGATTAACTATTACAACCGTACTACCAAAGAGCAGCAACTGCATTCGTCGCTCGACAACGTGCAGTATGAACAGGAGTCGGACGACTATGCAAAAATAATTGACCAGCTGAACGTGGAGGTTTTGCTGAATATGATCAGCCAATTACCCGATGGGTACCGGATGATCATCAATTTACATCTCATTGATGGCTATACACATAGTGAGATCGCGCAAATGCTTTCCATTTCGGATGGTACTTCACGATCGCAGTATTTAAGAGGAAGAAATTTACTAATGAAAAAATTACAGGAAAAAGGTATTACGCAATATGAAATCTCCTGAAGAGAAAATCGACGAGGCATTGCGAGAAGCCCTGAAACGCAAGTTTGATAACTTTGAAAGGGTGCCAGATCCTTCATTGTCGGAGAAGGTGTGGCGTGCCCTGAATATTTCCAATAGTCCCGGAATTATTCAGCAGACCATTATTCTTGGACTTTTGTTTCTGATCATTGTGACCGGCACATTATTATTTACTACCATTTCAGAAGATGAAAAGGAAAGTTTTGTAAAAGAAGGCAAGCCGTTTGTATCTAAGCCAAAAGTGCATCCTGGCCCCACAGAGCCGGCTGACCGCATCTCCTCAAAAATAGCCGTTGCGGCCGCAAACCAGAAATCTGCTAAAACCGGGTTGACTGAAAGCCATGTGGCCGGCAGCACAAAAGCTTCGTTTGAAAAGCAATTGAAAATGCGGACTGCGAACATATGGAGTGTCAGGAAATCTACGCCAATCAAAAAATCTGAAACGTTCAAAAAGTCTACTGGACATACAGTCACTCCAATCGCTGAATTTGAAAATACAGGCAATGAAGTTCTCGGCATTACAGCGAACGATTTGGCCGATATACCATCGGATAGTTCAACTGAAATAGATGTTAATGTTAATGAGTTGGAAAACAGACCGCTGCATTTGCCGCAGTTCGCCTGGAAGACAGACAGTATCATTTCGCTTTCGAAATCAAAAGAGCGGATTGATCAGGAAAATAAAAACGACTGGGCGTTCATTGTCAGCGGGGCTCCTTTACGGACATTTCAAACATTGACCATCGGACAAACGAATGGTGTTATCTATCAGAATTTCAGTTTCCCAACGCGTATTTCTGCCGAGACGCTGGGTTACAAATTCACCGCCGGGGTGGAGAAAAATGGATTTCAGTTGCTATTGAACTATGGCCGGTTCAGGCAGTCATTCAAATACGAAATTGCCCGTGACGAGTATCTCCTGCAACCCGACAAATCGGGCGAGTACAGGGTTGTACGCAAGGGTACGCCGGTGGAGGAAAACTCGGTATCTAACCTGCTGGGATTGAGCATTAAAAAACACATCGTGCGCAAGACAGCCTTCCTGCGGAACTATTTCGGCGACGTCGGCATGGAGCTGAACCGCGACCTTACTTCGGGCACCAACATGGTTTGGATCAATGCAGGGTTCGGAAGGGAATTGTTTGTAGATAGAAATACGCGGATTACCTTTGGGCCATACGTTGAATATAGTTTGATGAAATTGCGTAATGACAAAAACCAATTCCGCGTACAGCCTTATCAGATCGGTCTTTCGGTGGGGCTGAAATATCTTAAAAAGTAAACAGAGTACAGTTTGAAGTTTTTTGTAAAAAGAGCCCTTTGGGTGGCCATGTTTTTTTTAATGGCCACAATGCCGGTTGTGCGCTCCATCGATACCGGGCTCGGGCTGCACCAGTACGCGTCACACAAGGCAGCGCTGGCAGGCGACTTTTGGTTCCCCAACCCCTGGAAGTACCGGATTTTTTCTACCTGGATGGTCGAGCAATCGTATCAGGTTTATCTCCGCACAGTCGATAAGGTGATCCCGATCGACGGTATCATGAAAGTGCTGGATGTGAATAGCAGCAAACATTTCGCGGTTACTGCCGACTTGAAGCGGTTCAGTGAAAATGGTCAGGCCATCACAACACCGGAATATTTCGTTCAAAAAGAAAGCGCTGGCAGGTCCTCGTGGGAGGTTACGAAAGAATTCCATCGGTATTTCGTTGTTTTTATTCTGGTCAGGTCATTGATCGGCTTGCTAATACTGGCTGCGGCCTTCTGTTTCTTCCGGATTTTCATTTCAAATCAATGGATGGTCCTGCTGGGACTGGTTTTTCTGGACAATGGCATGAACAATGCATTCAGAGATACGGCATTCGGCTTTGATACCTATGTTGATCTGCTGCTTTTTCTGACGGCCATCGTCATCATTATCAAACGATATGCTCCGGCTTTTCTAATTCCGATCGTCGCCATCGGCATGTTGAACCGGGAAACGGCCATTCTCATTCCAATGCTGTATCTGATCATTAACTTTGTCAGAAACGGCAACAGGCCTAATATTCCAATGACTTTATGGGCAGGAGGGCTGGGTGTGCTGGCTGTCGGGATATTTTTCGGTCTGCGGGAATATTTCGGTTATGAGCCTTATATCGTGCCGTCGGGGTGGTTCAGGGTGGTCGAGAATTTTACGAACTATTCGGTGATCAGTGGAGAGTTTGCCATTATGCTGATCTTTCCGTTCCTGAGCATTATGTTTTTAAAACGGACCGATATAATTTTGAGAACGATCTGGCTGGCACTCATACCGATCTGGTTTGCTGTGCATTACTGGTCATTTGCGGTGCTCGAATCGCGTTATTTTTTAGTACCTTTTTCGCTGGCCATGCTACCAGTAGTGCTATACGAAATTGAAAAATCTTACCTGAATGGACAAAGATCTGGCAATATTTGATTTCGACGGGACCATTACTTCCAAAGATACTTTCCTTTATTTTCTCAAATACACGCATCCTGGCCTACGGGGAATGGTCAACGTTCTTCGGGTGACGCCGCAGCTGGTAGCGTACGGATTGGGTTTCATTTCTAATGAAACAGCCAAGAAGCATCTTTTCAGTTCTTTTTATAAAGGAATGTCCGCCGATCATTTCAATGCGCAGGCGGGCAGTTTTGTGAGCCATATCGACTCATTTGTCAAAAGCAAAGCGATGGAAAGGATTAACTGGCACCGTCAGCAAGGTCATCGGGTGTTAGTAGTTTCCGCTGGCTTCGATAATATTTTGATCCATTGGTGCAAAAAAGAAAACATCGAACTCATTGCCACCGGTGTAGAAATAGAATCCGGCTTGCTGACGGGGAATTTTGGCAGTAAAAATTGTTACGGCATTGAAAAGCTCAACCGCATCAAAGCGTTTCTCGACCCTTCTGATTATGGCAACATATATGTCTACGGTGATTCGAGGGGCGATCTGGAAATGATGCAGATCGCCACCCACCCGAATCACGACAAACGGATTTTTACATAATCCTGATAATTAATTCCAATGTCCGTAAAAGCAGAATAATACGAATACCAGGTACAGTGCCAGTGTTAGTTGTACTGGTTTGTCCTTGTATATCAATGTGGTAGGGTCACCTTCGCCCTGAAATTTGTCGATATCCGCAAGCTGCACAAAGCGGAACAAGCCGTAGACTACGAAGATCAGCGAGTATTTCAGGTAATCATGTCCCACCAGGCCGACGACATTTTTATCAATGGTATAGAACATGTAGCTGATCAATGTCATCGTCGAGCATGAATAAATGAATTTGTCCATCATGCCGATCGAATAGTCGGACAGCACTTTCCGGTGATTTTCTGCGTCCTGGGACAATACTTTCAACTCGCCTTTTCTTTTTACAAAGCCCAGCATCAGCGCAAGAAAAAAGGTTACTACCAGAATAAAATCCGAAGGAAGTACATTAATAGCCTTGCAACCGGCAATGATGCGAAGCTCAAAACCTAATGCAATGAAGAAGCAGTCGATGATGCTGATGTTTTTGAAATAGAGCGAATACAGCACATTGATGACGCAATATGCCAGCAATATCATCATCAGGATACCATCATTCAGCACGACGAGCAGGGTACAGCATAATGCCACGCAAATCAATACCAGCGCTATTCCTATCGGGCGGGACAGCTGCCCGGATGCCAGCGGGCGATGTTTTTTGACCGGGTGAAGCCGGTCAGAATCAATGTCTTTCAGGTCGTTGATCACATAAATGGCCGACGCCGCCAGGCAGTAGGCAAGGAAGGCAAGCGATGCATTTACAAACGCTGTTTGATCGAACAGTTTGCGGGAAAAAATTAACGGGGCAAAAATAAGCAGGTTTTTAATCCATTGATGAATCCGGATCTCACGGAGCACTGACGCAATCATAAAGTGAAGGGGTTGATATAAGAATTACTTGTACAAATTTAGACACATGTTCCGCTCGGAACGTTGCATTGCATTGGATGCTTCGCTTATCCTTTTTAATATCCGTTCATGTATTTGAAATCGCGGCTGTATATTACGTACTGTATATTGCATAGTACCTTGTAAAACATATATTGCCATGAAACTAAAATTACTGACCACTGGAATCCTGATGTTGGCATTGACATCCTGCTGGAACTCACACGATATTGCTATCAAAGTAGAGGATAGTAAGGACACCTATAAATTTTCGGCCAGTTTCAACCGGAGCAAGACCCCGCAGGTGGAGCGGGTGATCAACAAATTCATCGCCCCCACACACGTTGAATCGGATAATGGCTTGGATTTCACCACCATGCTGGATGATCGTACTGCGTTGGACATAGAGTCCTCACCCGGCGAAGTGATGATCAAAATGGATAAGACCGGGCACAATCAGGTTTCCTATATGCGGGTAAAAAGCATGTGTGAGGCCATTAAGGAGGTCATTTCGGAAAAGAAAAAGTAGAACGACATCGTCGCTCTTCGTTTTATTTTTTGCAAAACACTGAAAAAGAGCGGGAACTATTACTACACAGATTAGGGTTTGACGTTTAACGGGAATTTATTGTACTTCCTGGATAATTTAAACCCTACTCTTCGTGAAAAGACTTTACTGCATTTTGGCATTCTTCATGCCGTTTATCGCCAATGCGCAATGCCCAACCTCAGACCATATTTTAACCAGCCAGGCAGAAGTGGCCGACTTTCCGTTGACATTTGCAGGATGCGTTAATCATCCGGCCAGTTTGATCATTGATGGTCCGGATATAGTCGACCTGAGCCCGCTTAGCGGCATTGAAACCATTGGCGGAAGCCTTTCGGTGACAAATAATATACTATTGCCTCTATTGACCGGACTTGACAATGTCACCTCTGTTGGGGGCAGTCTTTACATTGGCAGCAACCCATTACTAACCAATTTGACGGGACTAGGAAGCCTGGCAACCGTTACCGACTCGCTGGGAATAACCGATAACGCAGCCCTGGTGTCGCTGGCAGGATTGGAAAATATTGTCAGCATCAGCCATCTCAATCTGGTCGAAAATCCGAAACTCGCTGATTTACAGGAGCTGGCGAACATTACTACGATCGACAATATATTTATTCATGACAATGCGCTTCTGGTCAGTTTGAATGGCCTGCAAAATCTGGTGACGATAAACGGGAACCTCAAAATTACGAAGAACAAAAAGCTGCTGAGTCTGGCACCATTTTCTAACATCACAACGGTAGGAGGGAACCTTATCATCCGAAACAACAACAAGCTTCCTGCGCTGACCGGCCTGGATAATATCACAACCGTTGTAAAAAATGTGGACATTGCCGGCAATAATAATTTGGTTGACCTTTTGGCACTGCACATTAGTAGCGTGGGCGGGTCGCTAAGTATCGTCAATAACGACTTATTGACGGATTTATCGGGATTAGAAAACATTACAACAGTACCGGGGTATCTTGAAGTGTCGTCCAATTTTGCACTTTTGAACCTTGCAGGCCTGGAAGGCATCACCTCTGTGGGAGGATCAGTGTTTATCGATTTTAATGATAACATTGCTTCGCTCACCGGACTCGATAATCTGGAAACGATAGGTGAAGAGCTCTATCTTGACTTCAATGATAACCTGCTAAGTCTGGCTGGATTGGAGAAACTGGAATCCGTCGGTGACTATGTCACCATTGCCGAACATGATAATTTGCTGAGCATATCGGCGTTGAGCAACCTGACGTCTGTTGGACGGGGACTTAACATTTTTTTCAACACCGTGCTTCCCACGCTCGACGGCCTTCAAGGCGTGACTTCCTATGGTAATGAAGTGATTATTTCCTTCAATGAGGCACTGGTAGACCTGGAAGGCTTGAATTCGGTGACTTCTATCGGGGAACTGGGGTTATTGATTTCAGCGAACTTCTCACTGGCGGATATTACTGCCTTGTCTGCACTGACCAGTATTGACGGAGACCTTCAAGTCACTTTTAATCCATTTCTGACCAGTTTGGCCGGGTTGGATAACCTCGAAGCGATCGGACCGGAAGGATACCTGGCTGTTGCTGTAAACCCGTCATTGGTCAATCTGGATGGGTTGAATAAAATTACGACGGTTGCGGGTCTTTTTATCGAGGAGAATGATGTACTGGAAAACCTGAACGGTCTCGCAAGCCTCACTTCGGTGACCGACACCGTGTCGATCAGCTTTAACGTGCTTCTCCCGGATTTGGACGGATTGAGTAGTTTGGGCACGATAGGTGGCGGTCTCACGATGGTGGGCAATGACTTACTTGTTTCACTGGCAGGAATGAGTGGCCTCAGCTCCATTGGCGGCATGCTGACGATCGTGGACAATCTGGAACTGGAAACATGCGCGATCAGCCCGGTATGTACCATTGTAAATAACGCAAGCCCTGATATGGTCGAAATTTCGGGTAATAAAACAGGCTGCGAAACGCGGGAGGAAGTAGTGCTGGCTTGTGCGGCACTGCCGGTGACGCTGGTCAATTTTTCGGCTGTTCAAGAAGGGCAGGGGACATTGCTTTCATGGTCAACGAGCAGTGAATCAAAGAGTTCGCATTTTGAAATTCAACACAGCGCCAATGCAGGATCTGATTGGAAGACAGCGGGGAAGGTCACGTCACACGGCGAAAGCAGTACGCTTGTCAGCTATCATTTCACACATGCATTTCCAGTGAATGGCGACAACTTGTACCGCCTCAAAATAGTGGACGCAGACGGAAGTTACGCTTACAGCAAGTTGCGGAATGTAACGTTCACGGATCTGGCCGATTTTGAGATCTACCCCAACCCGGTAACCAGCCGATTGTCTTTGAGGGTAAAAGACGTTTCAGCTTTGCGAAAAGTAGAGGTTTTGAACGCTTCCGGCAGCTCGGTATTCTTACAGGAGTCATCGACTTATTTTACGAACACGCCCTTGTATACGATAGAAGCCACCGGACTCCCCGCTGGCCTGTACTTGTTGCGTGCTACTGATAAGCATGGAAAAGTGGAGACCAGAAAGTTTGTCAGAAAATAACGTGAGCTGCTATTACGGCGTCAATGATAGTGATTTGAAACAAAAACCTCTGGTCGCTCAGGTAAGAACCTTCGCGGCCAGAGGCTGTAAAGCTTCCGGGGTGGGCAGCAGGGTTACTTTTTAAGCACCTTCATAATTGTTACTTCACCGTCATACCGCGTTGTTTTGATCATGTAAGTTCCGGCGGGCTGCTCACCAAAGTGGAATTCCTTGATGAGCGGTTCGATGGCAGTCAGGTTCTGCATGTTGCCCATCAATTCGCCTGATGGAGTGAAAATCTCTATATTTTTAATCATTCCCCAGTCTTTGACTTTGATCCGTACTTTTTCAAGGGTGGGATTTGGATAAATGACCGTTTCCATTCCAATCTCAAAATGAACGGCGAGCATTCTGCTATAATGGAAGGACTCGTCTTTGTATACAATTTTGAGGCGGTAGAAATTTTCTCCCAGTGCGGGATACTGATCTGTAAATGTATAATTCCTTGTTGAGCTGCTTTCTCCTGTGGTATATATCTTCCGCAAGGCCACCCATTCTCTTTCATCCGTGCTGTGCTGAAGTTCGAAATGGCTGCTATTGGTCTCAAAAGTGGTGGTCCACTTCAATATGGTTTCACGTCCGCTCTTCTGGGCCACAAAAGCGCTGAGTACGACTGGTGTGCTGCTGTTTCTTTCCATGGCTGTTAGGTTTAAAAGGTTGTTATGGATTGTTATGTGAATTGGATTTTGTTTTCGGACTTACGTCTGTTTAGTTGTAGTTAACTTTTATGGCTTTGTCTCCCACTGCAGTTTCAATTCCCAAAATATATATTCCTTTTGCAGGGAGAAGTATAGTATGTTCGGTTTTGGGGTTGGTAAACTGGTGCAGCAAATGTCCATTAATATCAAAAAGGGAAAGTATTTTGGTTTTAAAGGGCAGTTGAATTTGAATGCGGCTATCGGTTGTTGGGTTAGGAAATGCGACAAGCCTTTCGAGTCTCTCTTTTTCAGGAATAACTGACACGATCCTGCTGAGTGAAAACCTGCCATCAAAGTCAACCTGGCGAAGTCTGTAATAGCTGGTTGTTTCCAGGCTGGTATCGACAAACTGATAGGCCTTTTTTGATTTGCTATCACCTCCTCCGTCAACCCAGCCAAGGGCTTCGAATTTTTTCCCGTCAAGCGATTTCTGCACCTCAAATCCTGCATTGTCGTATTCCTCCGCAGTTTCCCAGTCTAATTGTGCATTCCCCGTGCTAGTAAGGGTACCAGCAAAATGTATCAGTTTTACTGGTAATGCCGACAGTGCTTGTGGTGTCATTGTTCCTAATACCCAGGAAACCGCAATGCCACCCGCCGAAGAACTGTTGGCAGCGCCATAAATACCGGCCGGAGAAATCGATTGGCCGTGGGAACTAGGCGCAACCAACATGCTCATGAACATTAGCAATAGCTTTTTCATGTCGCTGTTATTTTGAAGTGGCGTGTGTTGCATTGGCATCCTTTTTGAGACTGGCTTCCATAGCTTCGAACCTTTTGCTAAAGTTCGACAACTCGGCAACCTGTTTACGCAGCACGGCGATCTCTTCATTCTGATCTTTAAGTTCTTTCACAGACTCGATCAGGTGTGGTATCAAACCAATGTAGTTGACGGCTTTGAAACCTTCCTTGTCTGTGGTAACCAACTCAGGAAACAGTTTTTCTACTTCCTGGGCAATGAGGCCGGTTTGAAGGCTTTGATCGCGGGTTGCATCTTTCCAGTTGTAGTGATGTGCCTGCAAGCCGATGACTTTGGAGAGACTATGATGAATAGAGGTAACGTTAGTTTTTAGTCGCTGATCTGAGGTTTGAATGATGTTGCCACCAAGGTAACCGTTTCCTTGTCTGTTCACCCAGAAGTTCCAACTGCCTAGGTAAAAGCCAACTTCGTCGTTCGTTTTCATTCCCACAAACCCATCGGGATCATTATTTGAAGTATTGAAGTGAATCCCGGCTGTTTGTCCATTATGACGGATTCGTGGACGACCGCCAATGTCTAATAGATACTCTGGGGTTAAAACTGTGCTTCCGATGCCGGTGTTTCCATTTCGAAGAATTGTCATTGCATTCAAGCGATCATTAGCAGCTGTACCTCGCCCTATTTGAAAAAGCCTGTCGGTTGGTTGCCGAACATTGGGATCAGGGTTATCACCAGCTGTATTGAAACTTCCCAAAGCAACTGCTCCTCTTGCCTTCGTGATTGTATTATCACCGATTGCGACTGAGTAATTACCTGTTGTTAAAGCTGAAAAGCCCATAGCAATGGAATAACCTCCATTTGTTTCCGAATTGGGTCCTATGGAAACGGAATTGTATCCTTTCGCCTCACAACTAACTCCGAGAGCAATTGATCCGCCCGCTGATGCCTTTGCAATCGTTCCAAACGCCGTCGAATTGTCAGCATTTGCCTTTGCTCCGTTACCCATGGCTACCGACGCTCGCCCTGATGCCTCAGTGTCCCACCCAGATGCGAACGAATATTCTCCTATCAATGCTTCTTCCCACGAAGGTGATAATCCGGCTCTAAAAGCGGATTTTCGCGGATACCAAATCATTTTGGGTACATTGCCAACACTGGGTAAAATAGCTCCACCGTCTTTCACACCCGTTTGAACAATTGGATCGTCGTTTATCAGTCGATTGGCTTCGGCAGCGCTGAGTGCGAATGGTACACTCAGTAATTGAGTCGCACCCAAATCAGTAAAATCACTCCCACCAGCGACATCAAGTTCGACCTGCATAAAGTAACTGTCCGACTTCCAGTCAACTGCTGCCAATGTTCCGCCAGCACTACCCACTGCCACATTAAATATTCCAGCTCCATTAGTTTGTACATCGTGTGTTTCCTGAAACACGCTGGCACCGGCTGGGTCAGTTTTGCGAATGGTCACCCTAAGTTTTACGGTTGTGTTTATAATTGACTTTCCAGTGATGTCTCTTGCAACGCCTTGAAAATTAAATTGTTGAGGTGCTTGCGCTTGGAGATTGGTAGCAATAAGTAAAAATAAACCCAGAAAAACGGGACGACAAAATATTAGCCCTGAGTTCGATTGGAAAGAACTCCGCTGCCAAGTCAAAAACCATTTCTGCATTTGCAGCCACTGAGCTGCCCGGCATTTTAAAAGTAGAAGTATCTTTTTCATGTTCGTATCAGTATGTGATCGTTTTAGATTTTCAATGACCGAACTTAATACTTACATCATAGCTAATGCATTCCGTTAATCTAACGGTAGTGACTTAGTGATCAAACGGTAAATGGTCCGGGTGTAAAGTCGGGTGATCATCCGTATGCTCATGGATGCTGCCGGTGGATAATCGCCTTGTGCGAAAAATTTACAGTTGCCGTAAGATTGTGGTGTTAACGGGAGCTGCGGCTCTGATTACTTCATCTAATCATTATCAATATATGTACACACGATTACTATGCCGAAAGAGCATATTATTTATGATCTTTTGTATTGCTTTCTTTAACGGGCTTCACCTGAAAGCCCAGTTTTATAAGACCAAGCATTATATTCCGAATGCCACGTCTGATCACCAGGTTGACTTAGGAATTCTATACAATCCCCAACCTTATCTGATCACCAATACGCCGACGACTTACCATGGGAATCAGAACGTATACGCCATTGCGTATCTCCCTTTTATTGAAACGGAATACAATCCTGCAAAACCGGTTCAGTTATTTGGCTCTTATTACACAACTGGGATTGCGCTTGCATCTCCAAGGGATCCTGCGAAGGCGCTTTATGCTCCGGTCCATGTGGTAAACAACATTCCTAAAAGTGATCTGTTTTACCCGTTTGCGTCGACGATTCCATCCAATGCCAACCTTGTCAATTTCAAAGGTCCATTTAACAAGCTAAAACATTTGAATGAGCCCTCAGCTGGCTTTGTCAATCCTGTTCCAAGTGAGTATGGTATTACTGCGTTGGAGACCGCCCAGAAATTCACAAAGTTTTCACATGAGGTTTTGACAGATCAAAATGGGGTTGGATGGAATGGATTTGATAAAGATGGGCTGGTTCCTATTAGCATCGTAGTTAATACTTCTGTTGATGTAAGCTACTATAAACCATCGAAAGCAGTAATAATGTTGCATAAGAACGGATTAGGCAATATGAGTGTCACCCGGGAGGTAATTGGCCATGAGATTACACATGGTATGATTTTTCATAGCGGCAATTACAATCAGAATCTTGCCACTGAATCCAGAAGACAATTAAACGAAGGATTTGCGAATGTGCTCGGTCTCGCATTTAGCGACTGGCTTGAATCGCCCAACTTTGAAAGCCCTCATTGGAATATGTATTGGGAGACCGCTAATGCTACTCCATTCCCGTTTGATGATCCCAAAAGTATCGGATTCCCTAATACTTATAAAGGAGATCTTTATAAGGAGAATTGGCAGCTGGCCGGCTATGATGAACATGACAACGGGTCGGTATTACATTATGTAGTGGCGATGCTTAACCAGGGCCGCGCAGGGCACGTCGATGACAAAGATTCGAACCCAGCTTATACGGTTTTACCCCTCATTCCTGGTAACAAAGCAGAGACTTACAAGCTCGTACTCCGGGTTTTTTTGAAAGCGTTTACTGAAAAATTAACGGAAAAAGCGGAATACCCGGATCTCAGGATGGCATCGTTAGCCGCAATCGAGGATCTGGGATACCCCGAGGGATCACACGCATACACTCAGTTAAAGAACGCGTGGGATGCTGTTGGCGTCGGTCCTACGATTTACAATAAAACTTGCGTGGAGGCTTTCGGTGAAACTCTTTTGAATGGATCTACAGGTTTTGTCGCACAACAGGGAACCAAGTCGCCCGACCCTACCAGCGGAAGAGTAGTTGAGTTAGTTGAATGTAATCAGTCTAATCCGATCCAGACTTTCCTGGGGCCGAAACCGACCGATTATGTTCGCGACTGGGACAAGGATAATATTTATTCAGAGGATAATAATGTCTTTAAATCACAGGTTGCTGTCAGCATCCACAAATTTAGTCAAGTAGCGCGGGACTGGTTTAAAACCAAACTTGGCCTGAATGGCATGACCGGTGACGGCGGATTTGTGCTGAGCAACGAATTAAGCGACTTCAATGAAGAAAAGGCGCAGAGAACACACATCACAGAAGGAGCCAACAGGACTGCCAGATTTGTATATCCCTATAAGATGTTGTCAGCTTGCCGTGATGAAATTGCTTTTAATTATTGCAGCGGGGTAAATTTCTATGCGAAGTTTGAGCAAGTGAAAGTGATGCAGCCCAGTACAGATTGGTACGTGATTCACGCTGGTTTGCTGGATATATTTACACTCGCAATTAAGAAGGATTTTGAAAAGAAATTGCAAAATCCCGGCGCGGATAATATTCGGACACTTTACGAAGATATGTCTGACCCGGCACTTCTTATTAATTTCGAAAACCCCTTGGCCGACGGACGGCCCGTTGTATATCATGGTCAAAACTGGAACGCAGTTTCTCCTTGGAAGAATGCAAGCATACTGAAAAAGTTCTTCGATTTATTGGTTCAGGGAACGGATGACGATGGTTACAAAAACGGAGAGCCAGACAGTCCTACTTACTTTGTTTTCAAGGTCGAACAGGACTTGATTGTCAAAGTTTTGTGGGCTGCATTTAAAGATTCTCCTGTTGATTGCAGTCTGTATGAATTCCGTGACGCCACCCTGAAAGCCCTGCACGGCATGGGCATGCAGTATGACGGCAAATCCAAAGAACACATTGCCTTCTACGATGCCTGGGCGGCGGTGCTGGGCCTGCCCGATTACGCTTCGACTTTGAAGTATGAGCCTGTTGCAGGCAGCATGGCCTACCCCTGGACGGTCAAGGTGGGTGCCGAAGTGGAGTATCCGCTGTATGAAAGTCAGCGCTTGTTCGAGGTCAGCAAGAGTCCCAAGTTTAACCCCAATGAATTTCCCGTCCACCAGTTTGTCAGCAATGCTGCGCCGGATCTGGCCACATCGATGGTATACGGGCTGGTCAATTTGGAACCCGGGCAGACCTATTACATCCATTCCCGGCTGAGCAATGCGGGTGATCCACGCGATGGCTGTGCGGTGACGCCCGATCCTGCATTTTGTGAGTCATTGAAAGCCAAGAAGAAATGGGCTTATCCATATGAGTTCATCACCGACAAAGTCGCTATGGTTTCCAATGTGACCCCGCTTGAAGGGGAGCAAATACCTGCCTGGGATAGCCCGTTAAGCTGGGTGGGGGTACCCGGGGCACGCGGTGGCGCGCTCAATATCACCGACAATGCGTTGACCATGTCCAGCCACATCTTTCCCATTGAATCGTTTTACGATGCCGACCAAACCGCGGCAGTTATCCAGGCTTCCGTTGCGCTTTCCAAAGAGAAAAAGTATACGCATAGCATCGCCCCGTACCAGAAGCTGGGTTCAGAATGGGCGGTGCATGTGTTACCCAATGGCAGCTTGCTGTCCTTCACCGATGCTGAAATAGAGGCCTTTCCTTATTTATATGGCCCCTGGACGCCAGAAGTGATGTTCGAAACGGATTTGCCCAAGATCGTACCGGGCGCGGTGCCCGCCAACGGTGAGCACATATCCCTGCTGGCGCCGCCCTTTACGCTCACGGCCGACAAGATCGACCGGGCTGACGAGTACCAGTTTGAATACAAGGAACCTTACCACAAACAGGCTGCCATGCCCGAGCCTGCGTTTGGCTTTTTGATCAGTAATGTCCCGGCCATCACGGATTTACAGGAGATCAAATGGGCCTTTACGCCCGTCAGGAAAGCAGATACCCTCTTCATCCCCCAGGACGAAATGGGTGCCACCGAATGGCGCAGCTTTGTGGCTGATATGAGTTTGGTGCCTAAACCGGTGATTACTTCGAATATCTGTTTCAACATTGGAGATGGTGTTACAATTAAATGGGAGAAAGTCGAGTTTGCTACCCATTACCATTATGTGCTTAAAGAGCACGGTACAGGCATCATCATAGCCGAAGCGACCACCGACCAGCTCACCACCCCGACCATCGCCAACGCCAGTAACTACCCTGCTCCGGGCAAATACGTCTTTGAGGTCAGCGCGGGTTATAAGAATTCAAACGGTCAGTTCTTTTTTGGGCCCAAGGCATCACTTGCTTACGGGGTGCGGCCACCTGCACCTACGGCGATGGTACCCGACGCCAACAATAATGTGCCACTTGGTCCAGACAATGCCATTACCTTTAAATGGCAGCCAGGCGCCGACCCAAACCTGACAGGGAATCACACGTTCAGGCTTTTCAAGGAAGTGGGCAATGGTGTTGAAGGCATCGATGGCTTTGCACCGGCTACTATTTTGGGCAACCAGATCACCGTGCCTGGACTGGAATTCAATACCAACTATATCTGGGAGATCAATAATCTTTCAACAAAATCGAGTTGCCCGTCTGTCTTCAATGGAGCCAACTTTAGAACCGAGGATGACCCCGAAGAATTTGACCTGGGTTTTACCGTCATGGTAGAAGACCATAAAACCAGTACCGGCACTGACATTGTTGGTACCAGCCTGACCTACAAAGTGAAAGTGACACGCCCCGACGGTACCGTTGATTTTCTGGCAACAGACCGTTATTCGAATGCCGATTCATGGCTTCAGGTCGGTTTTACGCCAGGAGAACCCATTCTCTTCAACGGGGATCCGAATGGCCAGTTGACTGACCAGACCGGGGACTACATCATCGAGCTGGAAATCCTAACCGTTTGCGATAACTGCTCCGAACCGGCAGGAAAGCCTGAAATCACTATCATTGGCAAGGAATACAAGAAAAAGGTTAGCGAAAGTGATTGGACTTTAAATGAAGAATTCTTTCCAATCCCACAGGTCCAAACCTTCCCCGGGCGTGTGGTCGGTACTAAAAAGACACTGGTATTCCATTATGAACTTCCTTAATCAATTCTTATGAACATTCTCAAAGTACTTATTGCCATCGCATTGCTGCTGGCATGCTACCAAAGCAGGGCTCAGCAGGCCAATGACAAGAAAAAACGCATGTTTTTTTATCCCAGTAAGGATACACCGACTGCTCTGGCGATTAAAAACCTGAAAGTTTATCCCAATCCGGCCAGCCAACAAGTCCAGATCGAACTTCCGGAAACACCGGGTAAAGAAGGGTTTATGCTTGAAGTATCTAATATGAAGGGGCAATGTATGTTGTCCCAAAAATGGAATGGCGAAAAACTGAACGTCTCCCAGTTCCAATCCGGCATCTACATCGTCACGCTGCGAAAGGATCGCCAGTATTACTCCCAAAAACTAGTCGTTAAACGAGAGTAGCATAGCTATAAGTCAAAAGTCCAAAAGCCCGGATGTGATAGTCCGGGCTTTGTTAGTTCAACACCAATTTCTTCACCACCACACCACCATTCACCACCACCTTCAAAAAATAAACGCCTGATGCCATCTTTCCCGGGAGGAAAGGCTTTGGTGTTTCTTCAATAGTCAGTTTTTGGGTAGAATGAGTTCGGCCGGAAATGTCGATCAGGGTTAGTTCGGCACGGAGGCTTACTTTGTCTGCGGTTTTGATCTGCATTTGACTGGCGGAGGATGGGTTGGGCACAATTTGTATGTCGGATTGCAGGATTGTTGGGTCGTTGCCGAGAATAATCTCCCGCAGTTTGATAGCCCGAATGGCGGAATATTCAATTCTGCCATCCAATGCTACCATTTTGAGTCGGTAGTAGTAATCTGCTTTCACATCCAGGTCCGGGCTTTCCTGGTCTATATACTCGTAGTTTTTGACTTGCGTGGAATTGGGGCCTCCTTTCACCTGCCCGATTTCCTGGTAATCGACGGCATTGGTGGATCGCTGAATGATAAAGTGGGAAAATTCATTTTCAAATTCAGATATCCATTTGATTGTGACCAAATTGTCTGCATCGGCCGCTGTACTGAATGCTATCAGTTTGATGGGTTGTGGATGTGTGACCTTCACATGAAACACATCATTGACACAATTCTCAGAGTCCTTTACCGTGAAATCGGTATCGTCTTTGGGGCTAACCGTGATCGCCGATGTGGTAGCGCCGGTGTTCCATACATATTTTCCAATAAAAGATGCTTTCAATTCAACACTTTTACCCGCAACAATTTCGAAGCTGGACTCTTTATTGACGTCTTTTTCTATCGTAAACTGGTCATGAATGATCCCGTCGACACCGATCCATTTAGCATCCAGGCGGTTTCCTTCTACCTCCAAAATGAGCCCGCCGCCGCGCTCTGCATCTGAATGGTACATGGCTTTGTGCGGAAATCCGTCGGTAGTGTGGCCGAGCTGGCCTGCTGAACCTGCCACCACGTAAACTGTCCCGTTATTGGTCGCCGATTTTTTAATGTATGGACAAGATTCTGCCGAGCCGTCATATTTACCCGATGAAGAACTGACATTGTGAACAGCCGGATTGAAGGTATCACTCTTGCCGTAGTGGCCCTGGATTAGTCGCGAGCGTTCATAGTCGTGGCTATGGCCGCAGAGAATGAGATCCACGCCGTATCTTTCGAGGATGCGAATGAAATTTTCCCTGACTTTCATTGACTCAGGATCGGTGTCCGAGTTGTGTGAACCTTTTGTATACGGCGGATGATGCCAGTATGCGACCACCCAGTCCTTGTTTTTGTTCGCCGCCAGGTCTTTCTTGATCCATTCTACCTGCCTGCCTAGCGTGTCGTAAAGCCTCGTCGAATTATCCTCCCGGCCATAGGAATCCAATGACAAAAAATGCACATTGCCGTAATCCCACGAATAAAATGCCTCTGTTTCGGAGGGAACTCCGCCAGCTTCTCCCATCGTCGGCATGGTGAAAATCTTGTAGTAGGCTACATTGTGATCATTCTGCCGGTCGAAATTGTCATTATCGTAATCGTGGTTGCCTGGACTTGGAAACAATGGGTTCCGTTTCAGGAAACCTTCTTTGTAATGATTGAAAAAGCCAGACTGATACTCTGCGTCCCGACCAAACGGGTAAGCATTGTCTCCAAGTAACAGCCAGGCATTCATGTAGTTACTACCCAAATATGCGGCTACCTTGTCCCGTACTGTGCCTTGAATTGCCGAGTTCGTTCCACAGTCCCCTAATACGCCAAACCTGTACTTTCCAGTCGCTCCCGGGACTGGTGCCGTCTCAAAATAATTTTCCGGATCACCCTGATACACGGTCGTACTGGATCCAATCGAATAAAAATATTTAGTTTTTGGTTTCAGGCCCGTCAGTTTTATCTCATGCTCGGTCTCAGAAGCGTTGTTGTCGATCACTTCGTTGATAGCGTCAAGCGATAACCCATACTTAACCCGGCTATTGGTCGGCTGGTCTGTCCGCCATCGGATCACCATGGTGGTTGACGTTGCGGATTGAAGATACGGGCCGCGAATCAGCGTTTGTGCCAATCCGTTGAAGTTGAGAAGAAGAAAAAGCGAGAGCAAAAATATTTTCATAGATGGTCTGTTAGGGAATGCAGGAAAGATATCAGATCGGTTTTTTCTTGTTCGTTCAAATTCAGCGCCATAGTAGAAAGCGTCTGACGCGGAACATCTAATCCTAATCCTCCGCCACCGCCCTTGTTATAAAACTCAATGACTTTTTCCAATGAGCCAAAAGTGCCGTGGTGCATGTAGGGTGCAGTTTTTGCAGCGTTTCTGACAGTCGGTGTTTTAAATGCTCCTTTGTAATACGGTGTCGGTCTGATGTCAAAACGGCCATTATCGGGATCATTTACTGGTTTTTCCAAATCGTCGGTCAATGTTGTCCCCAATATTTCAAATTCTGTGAGCTTGTACAGTGGAGGGACCAGACCATTAAAAACGGGCGCAAAATGACATGTACCACATTGTGCCTTGCCCATAAACAGATTGAACCCATTTTTCTGACTTGTCGTCAATGCGCTTTTATCTCCGGCCAGATATTTATCGAAATCAGAATTGAATGGCTTTAATGTTCGGATGAATGCAGCCAATGATCGATACAAATGCTGCTCGGTGAGCTCTTGCTTTTTTTTGATCAAACCGGCCTTTCGAAACAGTTTAATGTAAGTCCGGTCTTTGGAAAGTGACGCCGCTATTTCAGCCGGATTGCCATTCATTTCCACTGAATCCTGCATAACCGTCGCAATTTGTTCCTCCAATGTTTTCGCGCGGCCATCCCAGAACTGATTATGCTGGTAGCCACTGTACAATAATGACGGAGCGTTTCGCCTGACCTCAGAATGATTATTTAGCCCAATGCTTTTGGGTAAACCGTCCGTAAAATACTGCTCGGGTTGATGGCAGGATGCGCAGCTTTTGGAACCATTACCGGACAATTTTGCCTCGGAAAACAGCTTTTTACCTAGTTCAACTTCCAGTTGGCTTGCAGGGACATTTTGGCCAAACGCCCGGTCTTCAAATGCATTGTAGATAAACAGATGCTCCGCATGATAATTCAGTATTCCGGCTGAATTGGTATCCAGGCCCATTCGGCTGATCATCAGACCCAAATGCTTTTGAAGCGGCAATGCATGATCGGTGAGGAACGAGAGCCTGTCAAATGAATCGAAATCGGGGTTTTGTTTCAAAAAATACAATGTGTTTTTCAGGTAATACTGTACACTGTCTTCTTTGGTTTTGGTCAAATACGGTTCGAGTGTTTTTGCAATACTTTGTAATGAAACATAGGATTCATCGATCCCGCTTTTCAGCAATGGTGCATCGAAGCCGCTGATACCGAGCGCAATGATCCGGATTAGTTGAATTCTTACACTTTCCAGTAACTGCTTGTCGCTTGCCTGAAACTGGTACAATAGGGAAGTAAGATCGTCGGCAGCCACATTGAGCAGGTTACATTGGAGCAGCAGCTCTGGCTTTTTTTTTGCCGGCGAATCCTCGTATAGCATCGCTTCCATATACTGCATGCCGGCAGGTTCCTGGTATTCGAGAAACGGTTCTTCTATCTCATTTTTGGGAGCACGATTGTAAATTCGTGACGAGGTAAAAAAGAAGTATTCGAGAAAATATTCAATCTTTTTGTAGGCCAGCCGACTATTCCTGAGTTCGCTTTTGGCTATCGTAACAGTCTCTGATCGTGTCGAATCGATGTTTTTTACTGCTATGGTCAGCTTCTTCAGGCTCCCGGCATATGCCTTACAGTCAGCACGGAACTGTTCGATGCTTTGGTGCACGCCTATACCGGGATTGGCACGGTCGGTAGCGGCCATGGCAATGACCAGTAGTGTGGCGATCAACACAAAAGTTTTTAAATGTGCGGCCATAAAAGCTAGGGGAGTAACGGCACAAGATACAAAGATTTTACAGCCGGAATGTGCTATATTTCCCGGGAGAAAAAGTTTTGAATCGATGCAATCAACCTTTCCACGCCTGGATATCGGCCCGCTTTCTGAATACCGCGACGACGACATTATGGTCGGCAGGTTCTCGGAATATTTGCAGGAACATCAGAACCTTGTCTTTCCACACCGGCACAGCTTTTACCATCTGGTACTTTTTACGGATGGGGGCGGGAAGCATACCATCGATTTTCACCATTTCGAAGTAGTGTCATATCAGATCTACTTCATGCTGCCGGGGCAGGTGCATTCATGGAATTTTGAGGGTGAAATGGAAGGATATGTTGTCAATTTCTCGGAATCATTTTTCCGTTCGTTTCTTTTGAAGCCTGACTATCTCGATTTCTTTTCCTTTTTAAATGGAGACAGCAGGCAGAATGTGGTGGAATTGGCGGTTGATATCAGGCCAAAAATTGCAGAACAATTTGAAGAGCTGCTGCGCCAGTACAGCCAAAGTCCTGCGCTGCGGGAGGATATGATCAGGGTGTTGCTCCTGCAACTTTTCCTGACCATCGAACAAAGCATTTCAACGCAGCAGCGGCAGAAAGGGGTTTTTCATAAGAATGCTGTGATTGGGAATTTTCAGAAATTGATTGAACGGAACTATACGAAGCATCGTCTGCCAGGCGAGTATGCGGAGATGCTCAATGTGACCCCCAATCACCTCAATGCACTATGTAAGGAGCATATCGGCATGCAGGCCGGTGAGCTCATCAGGAACAGGATCACTCTTGAAGCAAAAAGGCTATTGGTCAATCTGGACCTGACGGTCTCCGAAATTGCATACCAGCTCAACTTCAGTGACAATTCATATTTTACCAAATTCTTCAAAAAGGAAGCAGGGATGACACCGGAAGAGTTCCGGAAAAAGTCAGCTGATGAGTAGGTTAGTGCCTCAATTTTACTCAGGAAGCCGTTTTCTTAGACTCTGGTGTGATGAACAATGCAAGCCATGATCTCCTGGCGAGCCTGTAAAAGTAGGGTGTCAGAATGATCAGGATCGGGATGATACTGGCCAGAAAATAGTCAAGGTAGTTCGGAAAAACATTGACGAAGATCAGGAAATAGATCACCATAAATGCGACATAAAACGCATAGCTCATATACAATGCCCCCTGATAAAAGCCGGGCTCGGGAACCAGGTTTTCACCGCAATTAGGACAATGTTTGTTCATTTTGTCAAAATTTTTCAGGTTGTATGCGCTTTTTGTGATGAAGAAATCACCCTCGCCGCACCTCGGACATTTGTTGAATAAAACGCTGTATAATTTATTAGGCTTTGCCATGACTGTAACTGGTTTAAAGAACGGTTCCTGAGTGTCATTCAGGTTTTAACCTGGTACAAATTTCCCCAGAAATACAATCAGAAAGAAGGACCAATGTTATCTTTTATGGTAGAAATCAACGATTACGCAAGATTGTTGATGAAATGCACCATTTGCTGAGGGGCGAAAACATGGTCTACCGCATGGTGTGTCATGGCGTAATGCGGCATGAAAGGCATTTGTGCACTTTCCGGATCTTGCGCAATCGTTCTTCCGCCCGCTTCTTTGATCGTCAGCAACCCGTGGGTGCCGTCTTCATTAGCTCCCGACAATAATAATGCTACAATACCGGGCCCGTATACCTCCGCCGCGGATTCAAAAGTAACGTCGATGCTCGGGCGGCTGAAATTGATTTTTTCAGAATCGTCCAGCGAAAAGGAATGGTCTTTTTCAATTAATAAATGATAATCGGCCGGTGCGAGATAAAGGTGGCCCGGCGCAATCACGTCTTTGTCTTCGACCTCCCCGGTAACAGCGGTGCTTTTGGTAGAAAGCAGTTCGGACAAAGAAGATTCGGCAGAATTCCGGCGGTGGAGTACGAGGATAACAGGGAAGGGCAGTGCCGGTCTCAGCTGGGGAAGCAGCTTAAACAGTACTTCAAGGCTACCTGCGGACCCTCCGATCAGAAGGAGCTCACAGTGCTGGCTTACACTATTTTCTTCCATATTTTCTCCCGGTTCAGTTGCTTGAATTTATTTTGTATAGCCGAAAATTTAAGCGTTTCCTTGGTTCCCAGAGCCAGGTATCCCAGAGATCCCAGGCTGTCGTCGAAAAGTTTCAAAACCCTGTCTTGCAGGTCTTTGTCAAAATAGATCAGCACATTACGGCAAAGTATCAGGTCAAATTCATTGAATGAGCTGTCCGACACAAGGTTATGCGTTGAAATAATGATCTTTTCGGACAGCTCCTTGTCAAATTTGGCCTGACCGTAATTCGCGGTATAGTAAGTTGAAAAATCCCTGTGGCCGCCAGACGCAATGTAGCTCTCAGAATACTGCTTCATCTGGTTCAAAGGAAAAATCCCCTTTCTCACTTTTTCGAGTACGCTCGGATTCAGGTCTGTTGCGTATAGCAATGATTTTTTCAACAGATCAGCCTCTTTAAGCAAAATAGACATGGAGTAGACCTCCTCGCCGGTGGAGCATCCCGCATGCCATATCCTGATAAAAGGTTTTGTCCCGAGAATCGGCAAAACATCCTCTCTCAAAGCCTTGTAAAACAGCGGATCACGGAACATTTCAGTCACGTTCACGGTGATTTCTTCCACAAACCGTTTCAGGTAATGTACGTCCGTACGTACTTTATAACGAAGCTCGGCGAAGCTTGGGAATTTATCGAGCGAGCATAATCGCACAATCCGCCTTTTCAGTGACGCCCGTGAATAGCTCGTAAAGTCGTATCCGTAAATGTCGAACAGATCGGTCAGCAAAAGCTCTATGTCTTCATCTTCAATCATGCCCGTTAAATGTCACGCAGCAGCTGCAATAATTTTTCCACATCTATTGGTTTGGAAATATAACCGTCGGCCCCCGCTCTGAGGCATTTTTCCCGATCTCCCACCATGGCCTGGGCAGTTACTGCAAACACAGGCGTTTCTCGCCTGTTCTCTATCTTTTTAATCAATGGAATGGCTTCATATCCATCCATTTCCGGCATCATCATATCAATAAGTATGGCGTCGGCTGCTGCGTCGGTTTTGAGCAATGCCAGTGCTTCCGGTGCGCCAGAACAGGCCACACAATCGAACCCTTTGGCCTTTAATGTGGCTTTCAGGGCAAAAATGTTCCTCGCGTCGTCGTCTATGATCAGTACTTTCTTCTTATCCATCTTATGGATCTTGTTAATGGGAGGATATTTTACTAAAATTTCTCATAAAGCCAAACTCTCAGCAGCGACATCAGCTGGTCAATGTCCACAGGTTTGGTAATGTAATCGGAGGCGCCCGCATTGATGCATTTCTCCCGGTCGCCTGTCATCGCCTTGGCCGTCACCGCAATAACCGGCAAATTGCGCCATTTAAATTGATCCCTGATTCTCCTGGCGGTTTCATAGCCGTCCATCTGGGGCATCATCATGTCGAGCAAAACTACATCCACCGAAGGATTTTCTTCCAGTTTTTGCAGCGCTTCTTTTCCGTCCAGCGCCGTCAGCACATTCATTTTATAATTTTCAAGAGACTTAGACAGCGAGAAAATGTTCCTCACGTCATCGTCCGCGATCAGTACCGTCTTGTCTTTCAGAATGTCTCCCATACCACCCAGTTTTTTATTGTCTGAGTGCTGGCGGCCTGCCTTTTTGTTTTCTTCAACCACGTGCAGGAACAGGGAGACTTCATCGAGCATGCGCTGGTAAGAATGGGCTGTTTTGACAATAATCGAGTCTGCATATTGCTTGATCCGCAGCTCTTCCGACATGGAAAGGCTTTTTCCGGTGAAAATGATGATCGGGATATTCTCAAATCCGGGGTTCTTTTTAGCCTCCTCCAGTATTTCGTAAGCCTTTTTATCAGGTATGCCCATGTCCAGGATCACACAATCCGCCTCATTATTTTTGAGCGCTTCAATGCCGTCGGTAATGTCACTTTTAAGTTCCGAGTTAATGTCGAAAGTGCCCAGGAAGTAAGACAATGCTTTGGCGTGCATCGAATTGTCTTCAACGATCAGCACTTTTTTGGATTTTTTGCTGATCACATACTCGATCTTTCTGAAAATCTCTTCCATTTTGTCAAACGCCACCGGCTTGTCGATGAAGTCAACCGCCCCTTTCAGCAGACTTTCATTTTTCATGCGGTGCGACGACATAATATGCACCGGAATGTGCCTCGTGTCCGGCGTCGATTTCAGCTGGTCCATTACGTCCCAGCCACTGATGATCGGGAGCTGAATGTCGAGCAGGATACCCATTGGTTTGAAATTCTTCGCCAGCTGCAGCCCTTCGTCGCCCCTTACCGCCACTATCCCTTTGTAGCCCTGCTTCCGGGTATAGTCCAGCAGCGATTTCGCAAAAAGAGTGTCATCCTCGATGATCAGGATGGTTTTGTCCGTCTCCCTTATGTTATTTCTGTCGTCGGCAATGTTCTCGGGAATGACGGTACTGATAAAGCGTGCATCGTCTTCCGGTGTTTTTCGCGTATGATTTTCATCGGCCGCACTGATAAAGAACGACTTTTGCTCCGGCTCATCGAAAGTGTGGGCAATGGGAATAAAGAGCGTAAACTCGCTTCCTTCATTCACCACACTAGTCAGGGATATCTCGCCCCCGAGCAACTTAACGAGCTCTCGGCTGATGGACAGTCCCAGGCCGGTACCACCGTATTTCCTTTTGGTAGAGCCATCCGCCTGCTGGAACGCTTCAAAAATATGCTGCTGCTTTTCCGGTGCCACGCCTATGCCGGTATCGCGCACGGCGAAACATAACATTTTGGCATCACCCTCTTTCAGTTTCACATTGACATGCACTGAACCTTGTGCTGTGAATTTCAATGCATTGGATATAAGGTTTTTAATGATTTGTTCCAATCGCATTTTGTCTGTTTCGATAATCGCCGGAACATCTTTCTGTATCTTGATAGCGAAATCAAGCCCTTTTTCCTTAGCGACCGGAGCGAACAGTGAGCGAATGTCGTCCGTGATTTCTTTAATGGAAACATTCACATATTCCAGCTCCATTTTACCAGCCTCAATTTTCGACAGGTCCAGTATTTCGTCTATCAGCCCCAGCAAGCCATTACCTGAAGACTGGATTACTTGTGCGTACTCAATTTGCTCGCCGGAAAGGTTCTGCTCGTCATTTTCGGCTAGTAACCTGCTCAGCAAAAGGATTGAGTTCAGCGGCGTACGTAGCTCATGCGACATATTGGCCAGAAACTCTGACTTATATCGGGTGGTCAGTTCAAGTTCTTCCGCCTTTTTCTGTATTTCAAGGTTCTTTTCTTCCAGCAGCCCGCTTCTTTCTTCCAGCTCCTCATTGGTTTGTTGCAATTCCTCCTGTTGCACGCGCAGTTCTTCTTCCGATGCCTGCAATTTCTGAGACTGTGTTTCGAGTTCTGCATTCAGGTTTTCAAGCTCATTATGCTGCGTTTGCAGCTCTTCGGCCTGCGCCTGCGTTTCTTCCAGGAAGTTTTGCAGTTTGAGATAATCCAAAGCAGAATTAATACCCGTTGCCGTAGCTTCCAGATTATCTTCCAAGAATCTAATGACCAGTGGATCAGGCGTGTTCAAGAATCCAAGTTCGATCAGCCCGATACATTCATAGGAATAAGTCAGAGGCAGCAGTGCAAGAGCCGTGGGCTTGGTATTTCCCAAGGTCGAACTCACCTTCATATAGTTATCCGGTACTTCGTAGATAATCAATGGTTTTTTATTTTCAATCACCTGCCCGGCCAATCCTTTTCCAGGCTGGATGATTTCCGGGGCTTCCTGTGCCGCATAGCTGCTTGTCAATCTGTAATTCCAATCACTGTCGAGAATGTAGATCGTCCCCAGTTGCGCGCCCGCGTAGTCCGTAATGGTATTAATGAGATTTGTCGCCAGTTTCTTGACGATTCGCTCTCCCCGTATAGCATCACTGATGGCGACTGCGCCGGTTTGAAGCCAATTCCGGTTATTGAGATCGTCAAATGTTTTTTGTAATGACGACGTCATGGAATTCAACGCAAACGAAATCCTGCCAAGTTCGTCTTCGTTTTCGTCGGTGCTGCGGGCCGAATAATCACCATCCGATACGAGCTGGGCAACCTGCTCGATCCGGTTGATCCTCTGTCCAGTTTCTGCGTATTTTTCGGCCTCCCGCTCCTGTTGCGCAATACGCTTGCCCATGTCATTACGAATTCGCATGTATGCAAAAACGGTGATCATGATGGAGATCAGCGCGGCGATGACCAGTAAAACAGGGGTGTAGTTGATGTAAACCAGCTGTTCTTCGAGACGTTTTTCCAGTATTTTATCTTCTTCGGCCTTGATCCTGTCGACAGCCAAACGGAGGTCGTCCATTACCTTTTTCCCCCTGGCCATTTCCCGGTCGCGGGAGCCCGTGTCTGCCGAAAAGTTCGGGTCCTTTTTTGCCATATCAATGATCAGCTGCATCTGGCCAAATTTTGCCTCGTACAGCGCTTTCACTTCGCGCAGATTTTTTTGCTGAACCGGATTATCGATGGTCATTTCCGCCAGATTGTTGTAACTGGCGCTGGTACTCTCATAGGCACCTCTGTAAGGATCCAGGTAGGTTAGGTCATTGGTGAGCAAAAAGCCACGCTGGCCGGTTTCCGCATCTTTCATGTGTGAAATGATGCTCTCAGCCTCGATCAGCACTTTATTGGTATGATTAACCAGCTCCGAATTGTTGATCAGCTTTTGCGTACTGTAATACGAGGCCAGCATGCTGAAAATCAGCAGTAAAATAGAAAATGAAAAAACAATCTGTAATTGTTGAACGATAGAGTTAGACGCTTTTGTCATAGTTTTATTAGCAACTAATATTCTGTTTTTATTGGGGTTAAGGGGGATTCCTGCACCAGTGGAAGCACGAGAATGAACTGTGCGCCCTCATTTTCAATACTCTGCGCTGAGATCAGTCCGTTATGTTTGTCCATTATTTTCTTTGCGATTGCCAGACCGATGCCCGTTCCTTCGTAGCTGTTCAGATTATTAAGTCGCTGAAAGATCACAAAGATCCGGTCCAGGAATTTTTCGTCAAACCCGATGCCATTATCCGATATTACAATCCGGCAAAAATCGCCCGACGGTGATTCCGGGACATCGATATCTTTGGTTGGAATGATATCGGAAGAAATCGTTATCATGGGTGCGACATCTTCCTTGGAAAATTTCAACGCATTGCTGATGAGGTTTTGAAACACCTGCCGTATCTGGCTTGGGATGGCGTCGATAACGGGTAGCTGATCGATGCGGATCACGGCGTTTTTTACTCTGATAATTTCCTCAAAATCCAGCAACAGTTCCTCTATGAGCGCATTCAGGTCTGTTGGCTGAAAATGTGCCGTTACCGACAGCCGTGAATAATCCAGCAAATCGCTGATTAGGCGTGACATTCTTGCTGAAGAATTAATGCTGCGGTCCAGGTAAGAAACAGCTTCTGAATTTTCGCTCAGGTACTTATCTTTTACCAGGTGGCTGAATGTCTGGATCTTACGCAAGGGCTCTTTCAAATCGTGCGATACTACCCAGGCGAACTGCTGCAATTCATGGTTGGTCGTTTCCAGTTCCGTGTTTTTGTCGAGCAATTCCCTGGTACGAAGTTCAACCTTGTGTTCGAGCAGCTCATTGGTCATTTTCTGCTCATGGATGTCGGTAAATGTGCCGACCCATCGGATGATCGTGCCGTTCTGAAGAATCGGGATGATCTTTAACAGAAAATACTTATATTCTTGTGTATCAATGTGTTTTAATCTTGCTTCGCTGCTGAATTCAATGCCCTGTTCGAAATATTTCTCCCACTTTTCGCAAAGGCCGTCTTCCGGATGCGTTTCCGGGAAAACCGATGCATTGGAAGAATAGCGGAACCAATGCTCATTCACATATTCAATACGGCCGTCGACGCCAATGGTGAATGCGATCTGAGGAAGCGATTCGAGGATGAAACGCAGCTCATGCATCCGCGCTGCCAGTTCTTCCTGCGCACTTTTCCGGATTTCTACCTCCTGTTGCAGCGAATTTTGTATGGCTTTTAATTCTTGTTGCTGCTCGTAAAGCTTGTAAAAAGTCTTCACTTTCAGCAACAGAATGTCAGGATCTACGGGCTTGGTCAGGTAGTCGATCCCGCCAGACGAGTACCCACGGGTAATGAATTTTTTCTCGGTATTGACTGCAGATAAAAAGATAATAGGGGTGTCTTTGGCCTTACTGAAACCTGAGATGGCTTCGGCCACTTCAAATCCATCCATACCTGGCATCTGTACATCCATAATGATGACAGAATAGTTGGTTTTAAGGACTTTTTTTAAGGCTTCTTCTCCTGATTCGGCACTGTCGGTGGTGAAATTGTGGAGTTCCAGAATTTTTTTTAAAGGAAGGATGTTTTCCGGTCTGTCGTCGACAATCAGAATCATAGTTTTGGTAAAAAATGATAAGGGACTTCAATCATGTGCCAGTCCGGCACTGTAACAAGCACCTTAGGGTAAGGGACGTTTTGCTGGTGGTACCCACGAGTGTATACGAGCAGCAAAAATCGTTCCTGAATGTGTATTTAAAAGGGATTTTGTAACCTTTTTTACTTATTTCAGTTCCGGCACCTGGCTCAATGTTTCGCTGACCAGGCCCTTCAATTCCGTCACCCATTTCTGGACGGTGATCATTGGATGAACGTATGGTGTTTCAAAATCCTCAGCAATAGAGGTTTTTCCTTTCGCTTTCACCAGAGCGATCAAGTCTTCCACGATCGGATACTGAACAGAGTCGAAAGAAGTGGCCTCATTGTTCTCAGCCGTTTTTTCTAAAAAAGTATACATCTTCAAAAGTGACTCTCGATCCATATCGGGCAGTTTTTAGGGTTCAAAAAATACGGCTGTGGAAAATCTTCCCTGATTTGCATTTCCCTACTTGGCATAATTTTATAGGACAAGGTATCTTCAAATACATTATTTAGTCACCAACATCCATGCCAATGATCAGAACATTAGAAAACTGAATCGGCAATGGAGGTGATTTGAATTTAAAACTGGACGCTATGAAGAAAATTGCCAATAAAAAAGTTGTTGACCAGTCCAGGCTACATGATATCGTGGTGTACCCTGGGGAGCCTTACCCGCTGGGGGCAACCTGGGACGGGGATGGGGTTAGTTTTGCATTATATTCGGAAAATGCAACAGGCGTTGAGCTTTGCCTGTTTGACAGCGCTGACAGCGAAACGGAGAACGTCAAAATAGAGATCAAGGAAGCTTCGCATCACGTGTGGCATGTATATGTGCCGAGGCTAAAGCCCGGGCAATTGTACGGCTATCGGGTGCACGGACCGTTCGAACCGACTGTGGGGCTGCGTTTTAACCCAAATAAGCTGTTAATTGACCCCTATGCCAAAGCGATATCGGGTACTATTCAATGGCACGATGCATTGTTCGGTTACACCATCGGCGACCCCGATGAGGACCTGAGTTTTAATGGTCTCGACAGTGGCTCTTACATTCCCAAATCGGTGGTGGTCAGCCATTACTTCGACTGGGAAGATGTGCCTGCACCGGAAATTCCTTATCACGACACAATTATCTATGAAACCCATGTCAAGGGTTTTTCAATGCTACATCCGGACATTCCCGATGACATTAAAGGTACATATGCGGGCCTGGCGCACCCGTCGAGCATTGCCTACTTGAAAAAGTTGGGGATTAATGCTGTGGAGCTTATGCCGGTGCACCATTTTATCTCGGACCGCCATCTCCAGGAGCGGGGATTGTCCAATTACTGGGGATATAATTCCATCGGTTTTTTCGCCCCCGATGTTCGGTACAGCAGCTCGGGCACGATGGGCGAGCAGGTTTTGGAATTCAAAAACATGGTCAAAGAGCTGCACAAGGCCGGAATTGAGGTGATTTTGGATGTGGTTTACAACCATACCGGCGAGGGTAATCATATGGGGCCTACATTGTCGTTTCGAGGTGTCGATAATATGTCCTACTACCGGCTGATGGACGGGAGATATTATATGGACTATACAGGGACAGGCAATACGTTGAATGCGCGACTGCCTAGTGTGCTACGGCTGATCATGGACAGCCTTCGTTACTGGATCACTGAAATGCATGTAGACGGTTTTCGCTTCGATCTCGCGTCTACATTGGCTCGTGAGCTGCATGAAGTTGACAGGCTCAGCGCGTTCTTTGATATAATCCATCAGGACCCTGTCATCTCTCAGGTAAAACTGATCGCCGAACCCTGGGATATCGGTCATGATGGTTACCAGGTGGGAAAATTTCCGATCGGATGGGCGGAATGGAATGGGCGCTACCGCGATTGCATGCGCGATTTCTGGCGGGGGGCGGACAGTATGCTCGCCGAGTTTGCTGAGCGGTTTACAGGAAGTTCTGACCTGTACAAAGGGGAGTATCGCCGACCGACCGCGAGCATCAATTTTATCACTGCACACGATGGTTTTACACTCAATGATCTTGTATCGTATAATCATAAGCGTAATGATGAGAATGGTGAAGATAATACCGATGGTGAAGATCATAACCGGTCCTGGAATTGTGGTCAGGAAGGCCCGACCGATGATCCGATGATCATTGCCCTGCGAAATAAGCAAAAACGTAACTTTTTGACCACCTTGTTTTTATCGCAGGGTGTGCCCATGCTGGTAGCGGGTGACGAATGGGGCAGGACTCAAAACGGGAACAATAATGCGTACTGTCAGGACAATGAAATATCATGGCTGAACTGGGACCAGGCGGATGAGGAATTGCTTGGTTTTACTCAAAAACTGATCGCCTTTGTCAAAGAACATCACTCTTTCAGACGAAAGCATTGGTTCCGTGGTGTTCCTATTAAGGGCGTCGGGTTGGAGGACATTGCCTGGTTTTTGCCGGAAGGAACCGAAATGCCCGACGACAACTGGAACCATGATTACGCCAAGTCGTTGGGTGTGTTTTTGAACGGAAAGGGTATCCGGCATATGGACCCGAAAGGAGAGGCATTGTATGACGACAGTTTTTATATGATATTCAATGCACATTACGAACCGGTGAAATACACATTGCCACCCGAGAAATACGGTACTGAATGGCGGAAAGTGATCGATACGGCAGAATGTTGCGTGAGCGATGATGGTCAGATTTTGAAACCCGGTGATTCGGTAACTGTCGACAGTCGGTCTATAATGGTTTTTAAACATGCATTGGCAGAGCAAAAAATATGAATTCTAACAATTTGCAATCATTACCACCTAATCGCCGGCCGCCGGAGGGCCGTACCCCGGATCGCCGGCCGCCGGGCGTCCGATTTAATGAATTTGGTGAGGCTACCATTGTCGTTTGGGCTCCTCAGACTGAGCAGGTGTACCTTTTGAAATTGGAAAATGAAGAAGGAATACCATTGGAAAAGGAATTCTACGGATACTGGACGCTCACGACGGATCGGTTGAAGCCGGGAGACCTATACCAGTTTGTGCTCAATGATGATGTTGCCCTTCCTGATCCTGCTTCATTGTACCAGTCACAGGGTGTTCATGGTCCGTCTGAGGCATTTGACCTGAAAGGGTTTAAATGGACGGACAAGGGCTGGCGAAATCCGGAATTGAAAGAATACATCATTTACGAGCTCCATATCGGCACATTCACCGCGGAGGGAACATTTGCCGCCGCGGAAACGCGCCTGGATTACCTGGTGGAACTGGGCGTTACCGCCATTGAGATCATGCCGGTTTCACAGTTTGCAGGGCCGCGTAACTGGGGATACGATGGTGTGTTTCCATATGCGGTTCAGGATTCTTATGGCGGCCCGGCTGGCTTGCAGCATTTGGTGAATGCCTGTCACGGCAAGGGATTAGCAGTAATATTGGATGTGGTTTATAATCATTTGGGGCCAGAGGGGAATATTTTGGGACAGTACGGTCCTTATTTTACGGATAAATATCACACGCCCTGGGGCGACGCATTGAACTTCGACGACGCTTGGAGTGATGGGGTAAGGCACTACTTCATTGAAAACGCGATGATGTTGTTTCGTGATTTTCATATCGATGGCTTGCGGATGGATGCGGTTCACGCGATCAAAGATTTTGGCCCGGTACATTTGCTGCGCGAGATCAGCGGGCGGGTAGAAGAACTCACCGCGCAGACCGGGAACGCGCATTACCTGATCGTGGAAATGGACCTGAATGATACCCGGTTTATTAATCCTGCTGATCAGGGGGGTTACGGGATGGATGCACAATGGATCGACGAGTTCCACCATGCATTGAGAGTATCGTCGGGTCAGCAGCAAAGTGGCTACTACTCTGATTTTGAGCCCATTGTTTCGCTTGCCAAATCCTACCAAGATGCTTACGTATATGACGGCATTTACTCAGAGCACCGGAAAAGGAAGTTTGGCGTTAAGGCTGACGGTCGTCCTGGCGAGCAGTTTGTGGTTTTTTCTCAAAACCACGACCATATCGGTAACCGCATGCTGGGTGAGCGCACCAGCCTGTTGGTGAGTTTCGAAATGCAGAAATTGATGGCCGGCGCAGTACTGGTCAGTCCATATCTCCCTTTGCTTTTTATGGGTGAGGAATGGAGCGAAACTAATCCATTTCAATACTTTGTGAGCCATACCGATCCCGAACTGGCCGAAGCAGTCCGCAATGGCCGAAAGCGGGAGTTTGCAGCATTTCATTTGGAAGGCGATGCGCCCGATCCGATGTCTGAGGAGACATTTGATCAGTCCAAATTGCAGTGGTCACTACACGAAAGCGGGCTGCATCAGGTTATGTTTCAATACTATAAAACGTTGATCCGGCTGAGAAAACAACAGCCTGCGCTACACAATACGGACAGAAATGGCTTGACAGTGGATTATTCGAGGGAAAAAGAACTGATCATCATTCAGCGGGTTTCAGGCGACCAGCAAGTGGTGGTAGTCCTTAATTTTTCGAAATCGGTTCAGGAGGTATCCCTGCCGGTCAAACATTTCCTTTGGCATAAGCTGATAGCTTCATCCGATGCGAAATGGAATGGAACGGAGCAATTGTCGGAGCAGCTAGATTCCGGTGTTTTAATGGTCTGGCCGGAGTCTTTTACGCTGTATACCAATGTTATATATTCCTGATCTTGATCCTGATTTCCTGAGGGGCCACTTCGTCACCGCCGAAGTAGGGTAGCAGCTTATAGGCAATTCCTACGCCGCCGGAGCAGTGGCGCGGCATGATGGTTTCGATCCCGTGGTAGGTGAAAGCGTACGTATGGTCCCGGACCTCGATTTTGAAAGTGGTCGTTTCATTGAGTTCCGCGGTACCCAGTTCTTTTTCCTGACGCTGCCCGTTTACGTACGTATATGCGTAAATGTGCAGGGCGCCTTCGCGCCAGTTCCAGCCAAAGCGGGCACTGTTGCTCTGGTGCTGAGAGCTGCAATCTGAAAATCCGTACAGTTTGTTAATATCGTTCTGATTCTCCGGAATGGCCGATTTGTAAACGCAGCTACTGTCAAACACCGCCTGAAACTTGACTGAGCTGGCGGTAAATGGCGCGTTGAAGTTGTTGTCAACGTCGTGGTTTCCGGCTTTGATGGTGTAAGTAATGAAGTCATCACCAAAGCTCGGGGTATTGCCAATCCATTCGCAGGAAGTGAGATTGAGCAGGATGATTGCGGCTACAATGTATTTTTTCATGAAGGGGGCGTCCGTTGGGTAGTTTTCATTTCACATTCTGCTATTGAACGAGGAATAGTACGAAAAATTGAAAGAAAAAGGATAGAATTTGCGGGGTTTGACTTTGTAAAAGCGGCAGGTCGAGATCGTTAAAATAAAGGAGCGAAGTAGAAGGGTATGTGCCCATGCTCTTCTACTTCGCTCCTTGTGACAAAATTTTAGAAAAACAGCCACTACTACTGCTGTTGATTTTGCTGTTTTCTCAGGTTCTGGTGCTCTTTTTCGTTGTGGGTAATGTGGTTACCCTTCACCATTTCTTCTTCTTTATGCCTGCTGTCCAAATTGTCCTTGTTTTCAGGTCTTGGTCGGGAATTTTGGCTTTGTTGCATGGTTCCCGAGTTTTGTGACTGTTTCATGACAAACTGTAATTGGTTATGCCCTGAATTGTCTAAATACTGTGCCAAACTCAGGCCGGAGTAACGGCGGTCTCCCTTCGCGTACCTTCATAAAGTTCGTATTCCAGCAAACGACAATCGATTTTGCTGGTGTAGAACTCAATCCTGCGCTTTGCTTTCAGGCCGATCTTTTTGGCAAGATCGAGGTTTCCCGTAAAGACATACCCGTAATATCCTCTACACTTTTGTTTCATAAAATCACCGATCCGGGCATAGGTTTCTTCCAGTTCGACGATTTCGCCAAGCCGGTCGCCATACTCAGGATTAATGAAAAATACGCCCTTATTTTCCTGAGGAACTTCCGTATCCGCAAAATCACAAAGCTGGAATTCAATCATATCAGCCACGCCTGCGGCAATCGCGTTTTTGCGTGCATTGGCGATAGCGACATTACTATAATCCGTCGCAATGATGCGCAAACCCGGTACTTCAATAATTTGCGCTTCGAGTTTGTCCTGCTCGGCGTAATAGACTTCCTTGTCGTAACCGATCAAATGCATGAATGCATAATTGTCGCGGAAAAGGCCGGGGCGACTGTTAGTAGCGATCAGTGCGGCTTCGATGGCCAGCGTACCCGACCCACACATGGGATTAATGAACGCTGATTTCCGGTCCCAGCGGCTCGCCAGGATCGTAGCGGAAGCCAGCGCTTCCAGCATTGGCGCCCTTCCCGGAATTTTGCGGTAGCCGTGTCGCGCCAGCGAATCGCCGGAGGTATCGATGAATATCTCAGCATTTTCATTTTTCCAAAACAAATGGATCACTGAACCTGTCAGCTCAGGGCCCGTGGACGGCCTCGTGCCTTTTTTATCCCTGAAACGGTCCACAATTGCATCTTTTACCCGCAAATTGGCAAACATACTATTGTTGATCGTAGGGTTCTGAACATTGCTAGTAACCGAAAAATAACTCTCGTCGGGAATAATATCCTCCCAGGGCATTGTGCTCAGGTACCGGTATACATCGTCGGGATGATGCGCTGTGAAATTGCCGATGCTATACAAAACCTGGCTGGCGCAATACAGGTTCAGGTTCAGCCTGATACAATCATTGATCGTTCCGCGTAGCCTTAACCCGGTTATAAATACTTCATCCACAACGAATCCCAGGTCTTTTACTTCCTGTTCCAGGTATGGAGCAAGTCGTTTGTGACAGGTAATGATGATCGTGGCCGAAGTAGTGTAGAATGACATATCAGAATTTTAAATTAATCGCAACAAACGACAAACTTACCGGTTTACTTTCAGGTTATGAATGTCTTTCGTTGATTAATTCATGATTCATCCGCGCACCGGCCATGGTTCCGGCAGCCATTGCCATCGATAATCCGCGGAACATCGACGTGTTATCGCCCGCCGCGTAAATTCCCGCGACATTGGTTTTTTGTGCTTCGTCCACCTGAATGTAACCTTGCTCACTAATGTTGCAACCCAGGTTTTGTGGAATAGGGCAATGTTGTTCAAATGGCGGCCGGGCATACAATGCTGTTAGTTCCTGCTGCGATTGATCTTCAAAAACAATGGCTTTGAGATATCCATTGTCGTGTTGGATTTCCCGCAGCTTTTTTTCATTGATGCTGATGTCCAGCGAAAGGATTTTTCCACGTACGGCCGAATCAAATGTGGCCGGGCCATTGGTGAAAATGGTCAGATGATTGGTCCAGTTTCTGATGAATTTTCCAAAATCAAGTGCCATATCTCCGTTGATCAATATACCGGTTTCCTGACCGCGATATTCGTAGCCGTGGCAGTAAGGACAATGTACCACACTAATTCCCCAGGATTCGGCCAGGCCCGGAATCGGCGGCATAAGGTCTTTTACACCTGTTGCGAATAGCAATTTTTTCGCAGCGAATTGCCTCTCCTGGGCTGTGGTGACAATAAAATGATTGTCTGTGCCGGTAACCGAAGTCGCCAGATCGTCGAGCCAGATCACGGTCGGGTAGGCCATTACCTGCTTTCTGGCTTCGGCGGAAATTTCCCCCGGGCTTCTTCCGTCATGCGTGATCAGGTTATGTGCGTGCGGGGTTTGTCTGTTACAAGGTTTGCCGCTGTCGATGATCAAAACATTCTGCATTGCGCGACCCAGCGTCATCGCCGCAGAAAGACCTGCATAGCTGCCGCCAATGATCACTACGTCGAAGTTCTTGTATTCGGTCATTATTTGAAGTGTTTGTTTGTCTCAAATGTGAGACATGGGTAGATAAATTTTTTTCAGATCCCTATGCCGCGACTGAACGAAAACCAGGCAAATTTTTTAACATCCTGCTGATTCATTTGTGTCTGGTTCTGAGACGCAATGCAGGCTGTAACGATACCGTTATACAGATTTTGAATCCATTCGGAGGACAAATGTGCGCTGATCAGCCCGGTGGTCTGTAATAACTTTAAATGCGAATTCCAGAGCTGAAAAGTCTGCTCAAACTTGACACAATCCTTATTACTTGTTTCGTGAGCGTGGTCATGCAACTGGTGCAGCTTATGCAAGAAAGTATGTTTGGTACCGCATTGAATGCCGGCATAAAACATGTTTTCAAGCTGAATAACAGGGTCTTCTGAACTGTTATAGGCTTGTGTCATTGCAATTGCGCACGACCTCCGGATCTCTTTTTCGCACCGCTGCATCAGCTCTTTCCGGTCTTTGAAATACCTGTGCAAAGTACGGCGGGTTGTCTCCGCTTTTTCCGCAACCTTCTCCAATGGGGCCGATAAGTCCTCATTGAAAATCAAAATGGCCGCCTCGATAATGCTTTGCTCGGTATCTTTCATACAACACAGTTATAAAACAAAGGTATGTAAATGTCTCACATTTGAGACATTTACATACCTTTTAATTTTGGAATAATGTTTATTGCTTGATAATGAATGGGCTTATAATGTGGCCATACCACCGTCGACGATCAATTCTGTGCCCAAAATAAAGCTGGAATCGTCGGATGCAAAGAAAGCAGCGGCTTTGGCGATCTCTTCGGGGGTACCAAACCGACCGACGGGGATCTGACTGAGAATGCCTTCACCCATTTGTTTCAGCTGTTCGTCGGTAATGCCAAATTTGGCGGTACTGTGAAGCGGGGTAACGACCGGACCGGGGCTGATCGCATTGACACGGATCTTTCTGGAAAGCAGTTCAGCTGAAAGGTTTTTGGCCAGTGAAAGCAATGCGGCTTTCGAAGCTGCGTAAATACTTGCGCCGGGCATACCTACGTGCGCATTGATGGATGTGTTCAGAATAATGGAGCCGCCGTCGTTGATCAGTGGAAGCAGGGCCTGAATGGTAAAGTAGGCGCCTTTGAAATTGATATCGAAACTCTCTTCGTAAAACTCTTCGCTTACCTGATCGACTGATGAAAATTTGGCAATACCTGCGTTGATAAAAAGTATGTCAATCTTTTCAGCATGCGCTTTTACTTCTTCCTGTAAATGTTGAATGTCGGCAAATTTGCTTGTATCTGACACAATTCCGTAAGCTTTTTCACCCAGCGCTGCCGTCGCCGCACCAATGGACTGGGGGTTGCGGCCTGTGATAATGACGTTCGCTCCTTCATTGATAAATTCACTTGCTGTGGCAAAACCAATTCCACTATTGCCACCTGTAATAACTGCTACTTTATTTTCAAGACGTTTCATGATCTGTCAATTTTCGTTGTTTTGTAATGATCAATACAAAACTAAAACAATAATTTGTAATGATCACTATAAAATGAAATGTATATTTTCAGAGGCTGGAAACGACTACCTCCATCGCCGCGTGGAGCAGGTTTTTGTTGGAGTTGGTAGCGGCTACAACACGTACGCCCATGAGGTTGGTAAACACGTAGGCGGCCAGTATTTCGGGGTTTTTATCCCTTGAAATCTCTCCGTTGGCTTGTCCTTTCCTGATGAGAGTCTGCAATATTTCCTGAACCTGTTTTTCATTATCCGAAGCCACGGCAAGGATCTTTTCATCGACATTGGCGAGCTCGGTGACGGTATTTACCATGAAACAGCCCTTTTTTTCGGGATCATTCAATGTGTCTTCTACCAATGTATCCAGCAACAGTTTGATGGTATCTTTGACGGGAACCTCCTTGGTGCTCACATCTTTCATCCAGTCGTGCTGTGAACGCAGGTAGCTCTGGAGTGCGGCTAAAAACAGTTGCTGCTTATCGCCATAGGTATCATACAGGCTGGGCGCATTGATTTCCATCGCCTTCACAAGGTCGGACATCGAAGTACCGGAATATCCTTTTTTCCAAAATACCCGTAATGCCTTTTGGAGGGTAGCGGCTTCGTCGAATTTTTTAGGTCGTGCCATAAGGCGTAAATTTTGTAATAATCATTACAAGTAACAAACTTCGGATAAAAAATGTGCAAAGTCCGTAACAATCTACCCGCCATTCATTACCGATTACTAAGAAAAACAGACAACTTACTTAACGGTTTTATCAATGGGTCATTTAATTGTACAATTTGCGCTGGTAACTCATTTTCATAGTAAATGTATCCCTGTGGTTTTTTTGAGGCAGCTTAAAATCGGTGTCGTTGTTTTGCTGATGACGGCAAAGCAAAGTTGCCTGGCGCAGTTGCCGGATTTCAATGTACAGCTGCTCGATGAAAGCAATGGGATACAGACTACGGACATTTCGACATTGGTCCGCGACAAACAGGGGTTTCTATGGATGATGTCTTCGCGGCATTTGCAGCGTTTTGACGGTCAGAATGTCAAACGCATTGAAACAGAAGGAGAGGACCTCACCGATGTAACGGCCGATACTTCAGGTACGATTTGGACTGTGACAGATTCGGAGATCAGGCGGTACGTAAATGATTTGAAGGGCTTTGAGAAAATAAAGACAATCGGTCCCAAAATTGAGCGGCTCAACAAACTGTACAAGCTGCATGTGACGCCCGATAACCGGGTGTGGGCGAACGCAGGAAAGGGGCTGTATTGCTACGATCCGGCAAAGAATGCATTCATTTTCCACCCCTTGCCAGGCCTCGAAAAGCACTATTTCTACCGCCGTATATTCAGCCAAAGAAGCCATCAGCTGTATCTGGGCGATGTTCATACCATTTTTTGTTACAATACAAGAACCCGAAAAGTCAGAAGTGCACCATTTAAGAATGTCAAATCCGTAGTACCCATTACGGACGACATTGCCTGGGTTACGGACAGTCGTTTACAGACTCACGAAATCAATTTTGCGACGGGTACGGTCAGCAATGTACACGGAAAAGATCAGCACCGCGCCTCGGTATTTCCAGCCGCAAGCCTGATCAGTGTAATTCCGTTCAAGTCCAATACCTACCTGGTCAATACTACCAAAGGATGTTATCTGTTTGATCGTGAGACGGGTGTTCTCAAAAAGGCACTCATCAATGATTCGGGAAAACAACTGCCCAACGACGAGAACTACGCCGATTTTTACGACAAAGAAGGTACCCAGTGGATTCTCTGCCAGGAAGGAATTATGTTTTTCAGGCCATTGGAACATAATATCGGCTGGTTAAGAGGATTTTCGCACGTGGAGAAGGGTTGGAGCAACATTGTCCGGGCCATTACTGAGGACGATCGGGGGAATGTATGGCTCGGTACGGCTTCGGGCCTTTCGAGCATGAACCTGGCAAGCGGGCAAATGAAATCGGTTGATCCCAAGGCGGTGACTCGCCAATTGTTTCCGGGCGGAGCGATTCGCGGGCTGATTTTTGACGGCAAAAACCTCATTGTTGGACCGGAAACGGGCAGGCCATTCATTTTTGATCCCGTGCGGGAAACGTTCATGGATGTGCAGTATCCGGCAGGTGAGGAAGGCCAAAACCTCAAAGCAAAGCTTGATACCGAGCTGATCGCAACGATTTACCCTTTAATTTCCGGCCATTTTTTAGTAGTCGGCGAAATGTCCTGCTACTTGTTGGAGAAGGGCACCTACCGGATTAGTGAAAGGAATTTCAAGGGCGCTGAAAACAACATTCAGGCGGTTAAAGAAGACAAAAACGGTAACTTCTGGATGGGTTCCTACCGTGGGCTTATGTATGTGGACAAGGATTTCAAAACACATTTCCAGGACGCTGCATTTTCGCCCGGCTATCTGGTCAGTTCAGTGCTGATACGCAATGATTCAACGGTTTGGTGTGGTTCGGTTGGGCTTTATGAGGTGGTCAGAAGTAAAAATAAACTAAAAAGAAGACTCATTTTTCCCGAGTTACGTAACCAGCGGATCACCGTTTTGCATCAGGACAAAGGCGGCAGGATCTGGATTGGCGGGGACGATGGCTTGTATCATTTGAATGTGAAGGGCAATAAGTTGGAATGGTTTGACATTTGGGATAATATTCAGAACAAACGACTGAATGCCAACAGTTTGCTGGAATCGAGGAGCGGATATTTATTCATCGGAGGTTTTAACGGACTGAATTATTTTGACCCGGAAAAAATTGAATCGCGTGAAGAGAAGCTGAATGTCAGCATTACCGCGGTGAGGATCAATCAGGACGATTCCCTCTTTATGCTGAAACAAGCGCCGTTGCAATTGAGCTGGAAGCAAAATTCGTTTGAATTTCAGTTTGTTACGGCGTATTTTAGAAACCCGCAAAAGCTTATTTACAGGTACCGGCTGGTGGGACTGGACAATGGCTGGACATTGAATGGGCGTAATAACAGGGTGAGGTTTTCGGCGCTGCCGCCGGGTGAATATACTTTCACAGTGGCCGCAAGCCTGGATGGTGTTACCTGGCATGAAACCCCGCGGCCTTTCTCTTTTGAAATTATGCGTCCGTTCTGGAAGCAGTTGTGGTTCATTGCATTGTGTGTGGTAGTGGCAGGTGTACTGGGCTACTGGCTATTCAAAAGACGGGTGACGGCGATCCGGAGGCAAACGGCTTTGCGTGAACAGGTTGCGGAGATGGAAATGAAAGCACTGCGGGCCCAAATGAACCCGCATTTCATTTTTAACTGCCTGAATTCGATTAACCGGTACATTGTTAAAAGCGACAATGCGACCGCATCATTGTACCTCACCAGATTTTCCAAATTGATCAGGCTGATACTTGACAATTCAAACAGTAAAAAAGTGCTGTTATCCAATGAGTTGGAAGCATTGAAATTGTATATTGAAATGGAGAGGATACGGTTCGATGAAAAGTTTGAGTACCATATTAACCTGGGTGAAGAAGTTAATGCCGACTCGGTGGAGGTGCCGTCGCTTATCATTCAGCCGTACGTCGAGAATGCGATCTGGCATGGTTTGCTGCATAAGGAAACGAGCGGGAGCCTGTGGGTGCATGTGAACATGCTGGACGATAATATGCTGGAATGCGTGGTGGAGGACAACGGAATAGGGCGGGAAAAGGCCAGGGATTTCAGAAGTAAATCCGCAACAAGCAAGAAATCGCTGGGGATGAAATTGACCGAGGACCGCATTGCGGTTTTGAACCAGTATGCGCAGACGAGTGCGAGCGTGGAGATCATTGACCTTGTCGATGGCGATCACAAAGCTGCGGGGACACGTGTTGTTATTAAAATTCCGGTTTAGATCGGGATTTATTTCGTTGAGAATAGTTAAATCACTTTTTACAAGGCCTTGAAATGATAAAATGTATCATCATTGACGACGAAAAAAACTGCGTTGAAATGCTCGAATGGCTGCTGAAAACTTATGCGCCTTCGGTTTCGATCGCAGCCATGTGCAACTCGGCCGAAAAGGGTATTGAGGAAATCAAAAAGCACCGGCCCGATGTCGTTTTCCTGGACATTGAAATGCCCAGAATGAATGGGTTCGACATGCTGGAAAAATTCGACAAGCTTTTCTTTGATGTGGTTTTTACTACGGCTTATGACAAATTTGCTATTAAAGCATTCAAATACAGTGCATTGAATTACCTGCTCAAACCGATCGATCCCGACGATCTGAAAGAAACCATTCGCAGGATCGAAGAAAAAGGAAGCACACCTTCCCGGGAGCAGCTGGATTTGCTTTTTCAAAGTGTAAGACAAATGAAGCCGACGCCACAGCGCATTGCCCTCACGACGGGCGACGGGATGATATTTGTGACCACCCAGGACATTATATACTGCGAGGCGGAGAGTAATTACACAAGTGTGGTCCTTTCCGGCGGGAAGAAAATAGTGGTTTCCAAAGTGCTCAAAGACATTGATGAAGCCCTGAGCGGCCCGGACTTTTTCAGGGTGCATAATTCTTTTCTGATCAATCTCAACAGGATCAAGAAGTTCGTCCGTGGGGAAGGCGGATATGTGGTGATGGACAATGATGTTACAATCACCATTTCCCGGTCGCGCAGGCAGGAATTCATGGATATGTTCGCACGGTTTTAAGTTTCCCACATTCTGCTCAATAAAAACGCAGACTACTCAATAGTCTGAAGGAAGGTCTTGTGGCCAATATAATTTTGTCATGGCAAAACAGAAAGCCTATCCTGCTTCTGAAACCAAATATGTTGTAACAATCTTATTCTAAACAAGGCCATGAAAAATCTTTTTAAAAACGTTCGTCTCGGCAGCCTCTACCTGCTTGTTATCGCTACAATGGTGTTTTCCTGCAAAAAGGATGACGAACCGGTACCGCAGGGCAACCTGATTTTTTACACTAATTATGACCAGGAAAAATTCGACCGTATCGATGTGATCGTCGATGGCAATGTCCTGGGCACACTTTCAAAGTCCATTCCCACACGGCCTGAATGCGGGGCAGCAGGCTCACCGTCAGTGGTTAGTCTGAATTTACCAATCGGGACTTATGTGGTGTCTGGCAAGCGTTACAAAGGCAATGACCTGGTAGGAAACTGGAAGGCAAGCTCGGCTACGGTAACGGCTGAGGACTGCAAAAGGATCCGGTTTGTGGACTGACTGCCAGTCCGCCGATGAAGCAAACAGTTCCGTGGCATTGTCGCGGAACTGTTTCATTTTATGTAGTACCCTGTACTATTTCATTGAACAAAGCCTATATTTACCTGTCAAAAATTTATTATTAAAATTGCCTGCATACCAATAGTAACAGCAGGCTGCCGCAGACTTATGAGATTGCCGGGTGCCATATGATGGTGTTGCACCGATCTTCTGAGTAAAACTAAACCTTGAATGGAAAAAGAAAATACCGCTTCTGGAGTGAAGGAAATAGCGAGGCGTGCGAATGTCTCCACCGCAACAGTAGACAGGGTGCTTCATAACAGGACCGGCGTTTCCGAAAAGACTAAAAAACGGATTAACGATATCATCAAGGAGCTTGACTATCAGCCTAATATCCTGGCCAGCAGGCTTGCCTCGAAAAAAATCATTACCCTTGCAGTCATCATTCCGAGCGTTTCGGAGGAAACTGATTTCTGGCTCGCTCCACTGAGCGGGATACGTCGCGCGGAGACGGAGATCAAGCAATACGGCGTTCAGACATTGACTTTTTTCTTCGATCTGAATGATAAAGAGTCGTTTGCAGAACAAATCAAACTGGTACTGGACCAGGACGTGCATGGCATTCTTATCGCGCCTTCCTTTATCGAGGAAACGAGGGAATTTGCGGCACAATGCGCCAAGCGTAAAATTCCGTTTGTGTTCATCGACTCTGACATTCCCGATCTCCAAAGCCTTTCCTACATAGGCCCGCATCTGTACAAGAGTGGGTACGTAGGCGCGAAGCTGCTGACTTACAGGCTGCAAAGTGATGCTAAGGTGCTCATTATCAATATTTCCAAAGAGACCGATAACTTCAATTATTCCGAAATAGAGGAGGGGTTCAGGGCTTATTTCAAAGATCATGTGCAGCCCAACGATATCATCCGGGTTGACATCAGTGAAACGGATTATCAGTCGGTGGCGCGTCACCTCACTTATCTCTTCCATTTAAATAAGGATATAGGGGCTGCTTTTGTGACCAATTCCCGCGTCCATACCGTTGCCTCATTTCTTAAAAACAGTCACCGTACCCACGTATCGCTGATCGGCTATGATTTCGTCAAAGAGAATGTGGGTTATCTTGAAAACAATGTCATAGATTTCCTGATCTGCCACAGACCGGAGGACCAGGGCTACCGGGGCATGATGGCGCTACACCAGACACTGGTGATGAACGCCGCGGTGACGAGGCTGAGTTACATGCCGATCGACATTGTGACGAAGGAAAATTACGAATTCTATCAAAATTGAGATAAAGCAACATATATAATGTCTTTTAATTCAAAGGCGCTGGAATCCAAAGTCCTTGAAATTTGGGACAAAATTTTATCTATATAAATTAGAAAAAATAGAATTAATTAAATCTTTTCTATCTTTACGGGCACGTGCCCGTAAATTGCCAGCCACGTCAAATTTCTTCCACCGACCAGACCCTTTTACATTGGAAAACATTCAAAGCAAACTGCTCACATGGCTTAAATCACTTGGCCCCGGAATGATCACGGCAGCGCTGGTTTTCGGCCCGAGCAAAATGACGATCACTTCGAAAATGGGGGCATTATACGGCTACTCGTTGCTGTGGCTTGTTGCCGTCGCGATTTTCTTTATGGCGATTTTTACTGCGATGGCGACCCGGATAGGTGTATCGACAGAGATGTCGCTGCTGGCGACGGTCAGGAAGAAATGGGGCAAGGGTGCGGCGATTGCGATGGGTATTGGTGTCTTCTTGGTGGCCACATCGTTTCAGGCAGGAAATTCGGTTGGCGTGGGCATAGCGGCCGGTGAGCTCTTTCACACATCGCCTGTCTTGTGGATCATCTTTTTTAATCTGTTTGCGATCTGTTTGTTGTTTTTCCGCAGCTTTTATTCAGTACTCGAAAAAACAATGATCCTTCTGATTGTTGTGATGTTATTGTCGTTTATCACCACTTTTTTTTGGGCCGAACCAGATTCCGGCGAAATGCTTCAAGGCCTGGTAGCGCCTCATGTGCCCGAGGGCTCTTTGGGTCTGATCATTGCATTTACTGCGTCCTGCTTTTCCATCGTAGGCGCCTTATACCAGTCTTATCTGATCCAGGAACGTATCCGGGCCAACCCGGCATTGAAGAATACCCAAAATGACAGTACCAGCGGCATCATTTTGCTGGGTGTCATGTGTTTTATAGTAATTGTGTGTGCAGCAGCCATCTTGAAGCCAAAGGGGATCACTGTCAATTCTGCCAGTGATATGGCCAAGGCATTGGAGCCGCTTTTTGGTAGCAATGCATCCGCTGTTTTTCTGATCGGTTTGTTTGGAGCGGCATTCTCGTCGGTGATTGGCAATGCTTCGGTGGGCGGTACTTTGCTGGGAGACGCGCTGGGTTTGGGAAATAATTTCTCTTCAAAATCAGTACGTTATCTGGTAGCATTGGTGATGGTGATTGGCGCTTCGGTAGCGATCCGCTTTGGCAAGCTGCCGCTGGAACTGATCGTGTTTGCGCAGAGCGTTACCATTTTCGTGGTTCCTTTTATTGGTACTGCAATGTATTTCATTGGAAATGATAAGAGTATCATGGGAGATAGGGTTAACAGCACATTTGTGAAGATTTTTGGCGCATTGGGGCTGATCATTATCTTCTCACTGGCTATCGTGAACAGTAAAGAATTATTTTTTAACAATCCGCTTTTTAAATAATGACCGGAACAGCATCATTGGAAGAAAAATGGCTTAGTCCCTCAGCCGCCTTGATTGAGGATATGAAGAGCATCAAAGGGGACATTATGATCCTTGGCGCTGGTGGGAAAATAGGGCCTAGTATCGCCCGGCTTGCCCGCCAGGCGATCGAGCGCGCCGGATTACCTACCCGTGTCATCGCGGTTTCGCGTTTCAGTGAGGAAGGATTGGTTGATGCCCTGAATGCGGAGGGTATCGAGACGATCGTTGCTAACCTCATGGATGATAGTCAGTTGCAGGCACTTCCCGAAGTGGAAAATGTGCTGTACCTGGCCGGTACTAAATTTGGAACATCCAATAATGAACCTTATACCTGGGCGATGAATACCTACCTGCCTGGGCGGGTGGCTGAGAAATTTCATAAGTCAAAAATTGTCGTGTATTCAACGGGTAATGTGTACCCGTTCACTACGGTGGCTTCGGGTGGCGCTACGGAGGAGTTGCGCGCCGATCCCGTGGGGGAATATGGGCAATCATGCCTGGGCCGAGAGCGACTATTCCAGTACTTTTCGTCCGTCCATGGTACGCCGTTGCTGATTTACCGTCTCAACTATGCGATTGATTTCAGATATGGGGTTTTACTGGAAGTGGCCAAATCTGTTTTGAATGGCAAGCCGATCGATCTCAGTACCGGGCATGTGAATGTAATCTGGCAGGGCGATGCGAATGAAATGGCGATCCGTTCGCTGCTGCATTGCGAGGCGCCGTCGAAAATATTGAACATTACCGGCCCGGAGACGGTTTCGTTGCGCTGGCTTGCGAAGGAATTTGGACGTATATTCAATACCGAACCACAGTTTGTAAATGAAGAGCAGGCGACGGCTTTGCTGAGCAATGCCGCGGAGTCGTTCCGGTTGTTTGGCTACCCGCGCACGACGCTGAAACAAATGATCGGTATTACGGCCCAATGGTTACAGGAAGGCGGACAGACTATTAATAAACCTACTCATTTTCAGGAGCGAAAGGGTCAGTTTTAATGTAAAAAACTGCGTGCAGGAGAATGAAAATGTATTTGAAATAATAAAATTGAAAGTAATGCTTAGAGAAGAATTGAAGAAGCTGCTGTTTGAGGGAACGGTGATTCCTGCGCATCCGCTTGCATTGAATGCGAACCTGCAACTGGACGAAAAAAGGCAGAGGGGCTTGACCAGATATTACATGGCGAGTGGGGCAGGAGGAGTGGCGATAGGCGTGCACACTACCCAGTTCGAGATCCGTGATCCGGAGGTTAACCTGTTTGAAAAAGTGCTCCAAATCACTGCTGATGAGATAGATACGGCGCATCTGAACAGGCCGTTTATTAAGGTAGCCGGTGTTTGCGGATTGACCGATCAGGCTGTAAATGAAGCCAATATTGCCGTGAAATATGGCTATGATATGGGCCTGGTGAGCATGGCTGCATTCAAAAACGAGCCTGAGTCGGACATTATTGAGCACATTAAAACCGTCGCGCAAATCATCCCCGTTTTTGGCTTTTACCTCCAAGCTGCGATCGGCGGCCGGGTGTATAGCTACGATTTCTGGCAACAGTTTGCTGAAATCCCGAATGTGCTGGCCATTAAAGTGGCGGCTTTTAACCGGTACCAGACGCTGGACGTGGTGCGGGCAGTTTGCAACTCGTCACGAAAAGACGAAATCGCATTGTACACCGGTAATGACGATAACATTGTCGCCGACCTGATCACACCTTACCGTTTTAATATCAATGGTAAAATAGTCGAGAAAGGCTTTGTAGGAGGGCTTTTGGGACACTGGGCGGTGTGGACGGAAAGGGCAGTCGGGCTGCTTTCGACCATTAAAACGACCATTAAAAATAAGGAAGACCTCTCTAAATTATTGACCCTGAATGTAGAGGTGACTGATATGAATGCTGCTATTTTTGATCCGTCGCATGACTTCCACGGGTGTATCACGGGTGTACATGAGGTGTTGCGTAGGCAGGGATTGCTGGAAGGAATATGGACGCTGAACCCAAAGGAAAGCCTTTCGCCGGGACAATCTGAGGAAATTACGAGGGTGACGGAAGCTTACCCGCACCTGATCGACGATGATTTTGTGGCGAGACTTGGCAAGTCTTGAAGACTTACCAAGTCTCATTCCTCAGATCTGTTTGATCGCCTTGAAGATCTCAGCGTGAGGCTGTTCTCCTTCAAAAGTTTTCACCAGATTCCCTTTTTTGTCATAAATAGCAATGTACGGGAAGGAGCGGATCTGGTAGTAGCGCTGCACCAGGTAGGAAGTCCCTTCCGTTCCTACTTTGATATTTGGATAAGAGCCTAAGCGATACTGGGTTACAAACGGTTTCAGCATATCCATCGCCTGAAATGTCACCATAACGACCTGCTTGTTGGCGATGACATTATAGTTTTTGATCATGTCTTTAGTAAAATCCTGACAATGATCACAGTCCGGCGAAAAGTAGATTAATACGACCGGGCCGGCTGCAAGCTGTGAGGACGTAAACTGCTGGCCGTTGGTAAGGCGGATCTGAAATGGCGCGATTTTACCCGTGCCAGCGGCTGATTGAGAGTAACTTGTGATGCTGGCTGCCAGCATCAAGAAAAGGATAGCTAATTTTCGGTTCATTATGTTGCGACTCATTAATTCTAAGAATCTGCAAGATATTAATCTTTTGAAGTACTAGCTCTCTACCTTTTCAGTTACTTTTTCAAAAATGTTACGTAGTTGGAACGTATGTCTTTTGGAATGAGCGATAATGAAGGAAAGCCATTCAACCCGCGTGAGTTCTCCCAAATTGGGAAAACGAAAGCTCATGCAGGTCAAAGTCAGGTCCTCGGTACCGGCGACTGCTGCGATCTGTGATCTTTTCTTTGTAAAGCTGGCCAGTAATTGTTGCTGGTCATGCGGGCCTTCGGAAGGTATAATGAAGGATGGCGCCTGCATTTTCGTGCTGAAATCCAGAAAAATAGAATTGATAATGGCTACTTTTTCATCGCTTGCGCGCTTTTCATGGGCTGTGGGGCCGAGTAATATATCGGGCAGGCCGGCTTCCGATTTCAACACATGTTCGGCGACCTGTCCGGCGGTCCAGCTACCCTCAAACGGCACGATATTGACCTGTTCGGCTTCAAAAGCCGATAATACTTTCAGAAAGTCGTGGGTAGTTTCGTCGAGGTCTTTTAGGATGTCAGTGGTTTTCATGATTTGTTGATGATTAGCGTTGCACGTTCAGTTTTCCGAGAAGTCCTTGATTTTTGCCAGCGCTTTGTCCCAGGCCGCCGACATCATCTCGAAATATTCGCTACCCATATCGCTTTCAATATCCAGACGAATGTTGTCGCCGTTTTCCGTTAGCCAATAGCATTCGCGGAAGCCTTTTACAAGCTGTGCATCAGGGCTTTCGAAATCTTCAATTCCATTTCTTATCATTCCGGTGTATTCGATAATGAGCTCTTCTCCGGGTTTGTTGGACTCGATAATGCCAATGATACCGCTTTTGCTATCGTCCTGAAACACGACTTTGCTTCCCTCGTTCCAATCAGTTTCAGCATAAGTTCCAGCGCTGAATTCCGCATACCACTGGCGCGAATAATGGTCGTCCATTAAGACATTCCATATTTTTTCTTTGGGAGCGTGAATGTCAATCGATTTTTTAATGAGCATCGTTTCCATGTTGTTTTGGTTTTTAGTTTGAAGTAAATTGATTTTACAGGCTTTTATTTTTCAAGACTTTCATGTGGTTCAGGCTAAGTAAGTTCTGTGGATCAGTAACTATGCAAACGTACTGGTATTTATCGAAAAAAATGGGGTGTAAACATGTCAAATAAAGGGGTTGAATGCGACATAGTATTTGTTTACTTTTGGTTTATGAAGCATATATCAGTTCTTGTTCCAAAGGGCGATGCAGCCCTCGGAACCATTGAAGGGCCTTTTAAATTCTTTTCCTTCGTCAATGATTTTCTGACCGCTATGGGAAGAGAACCTGCTTTTAAAGTGCAATTGGTAGGTTTATCTTCGGAAATTCAAAAATATAGTGGTGTCTTTGGCGTCTCACCCGATGCTACCATCCACAATCTCGAAAAAACAGATCTGGTGATCATTCCGGCGGTGAATGGAGACCGGGATAGTGTGATAGAGATGAACCACGAGTTTTTTCCATGGATTACCAAGCAGCATAATACCGGCGCGGAAGTGGCCAGCCTTTGCGTGGGAGCCTTTTTGCTAGCAGCAACGGGTCTTCTCAATGGTAAAAACTGTACGACACACTGGATGTCGGCAGGAGATTTCAAAAGGATGTTTCCGGAGATCAATCTGATGGATGACCGCATTATTACCGATGAAAATGGTGTCTATACCAGCGGAGGGGCCAATTCTTTCTGGAACTTGCTGGTTTATCTCGTTGAAAAATATGTGGACCGCGAAATGGCGATCTACACTACCAAGTTTTTCATGATCGAGATCGACCGGAACACGCAGTCTCCTTTTATTATGTTCACCGGCCAGAAGGGACATGAAGATGAAACCGTCAGAAAGGCTCAGGAATTTATTGAAAAGAGTTTTCAGGACAGGATCACAGTCGATCAGCTATCGGAAATGTTTGCAGTTGGACGCCGGAGTTTCGAGCGCAGGTTCAAGAAGGCGACTTCCAATTCTGTGATTGAATATATTCAGCGGGTCAAAATCGAGGCCGCCAAAAAGAGCTTTGAGGTGAGCCGGAAAAATGTTACGGAACTGATGTACGAGGTAGGTTATACGGACACCAAGGCTTTTCGTAGCACATTCAAAAAGATTACCGGGTTGTCGCCTGTGGAATACCGCAATAAATACAACAGAAGCGCCATGAGTGCCTGATAATGCTCTTAAAACCTTGGGGCTGATCCTCAGTTTTAAGAGCACAATGTTTCGTTTTGTATGTTTTCGAAGTGTAAAATGTCACGCAGAATAGGCAGTTTCTGACTGTTTTTTGTGATAGAAAATATAGGAACCGGCAATCAGTACGAGCCCAATAATAAGACCTGCCCACATTTTCGGACCGTCGCCAAATGACAAATGCGAGTAAATAGCGCCGATCAGATCGTATGAAAGCCCCGCATAAGCCCATTCTTTCAGCTTTGGATAACCCGGAATGAGTATTGCAATAATCCCCAGCAGCTTTGCAACACCAAGAAAGGGTACCAGATAAACCGGGTAGCCAATCCTTGTAATGTGCTCCACTGCCTCCGGTGCCGAAATAGCATCGAATACTGAGCCTATTCCGAGCAATGCGGCCACCAGGCCAGTGAAAACCCAGTAGATAGTTTTGGTTTTTTTCATGGTAATAAGTAGTTAAAAGGTAGAATGGAGGCAAATTGACTGCGTTATTGGTACTTGACAAGCCTTACCGAGCTGCCTTTGCGACGAGGACTGATATCATCCATAATTTCAGCGGCGAAACCGAAATCATGTAATAACCGGATCAGGGAGGATGACCTGATATGAGGACTGTCGCACCTGACCGTCAGGACTTTGTCGCAGTCTTCAAGGTCGAAACAGGCACAATACCCAACGAATGACCTGTGAATCTGGTCAATCAGGAGCTTGGCTTGAACGTGTTGCTGCACATTTGTTTTAAAAACTTCTACCATGTCGCTATCGTTGTTAACAGGCTTCAATCTTTACTTTCTCATGAGTGAATGTGGCGCGGGCCGTCACTCAATAGGTTGAAATAAAGCCACATATATGTTTTTGATCGGCGGATATTTCAGTACAACAAACTAAACAGGATTAGCTCAATAAAATAGATGCGATTTGCGACATTAAAAGGGGGGGATTGTGACAATCGGGAGTTTTTGCGGGAGGAGGTAGGAAGATTGTCATTGATAATGGGCCCAGGGCTTCCGATTTGCAGGTCCACGCGCTGTATGCTGGCCAGGTATCAATTGAGATCAAAACGGGGGTGGGACTGCATTTGATCCGGGACCTTGCCAAAGCGATATCCTGCCATATCTCCGTAAAGCCCAATGCGGACAGGGGAATGGCGTTCAGGCTCGCATTCATCAATAATGCTGCTAAATTGCCACGTCTGACTTTAATGCCCTGATGTAGGTCGTAAAAGTGCCGTAATCAACGGGCAGAATGGAGGACTGGTCGGGGAATGTATGGCCGAACAGGCCAACAAAAAGTGGAATGGGCAGGGTGGCATCGGCGCCGATGTCGGTGGTTTTCAATTCTAAGGTTTTCAGAAAAGTCCTGTTCACATGAATGCTGAAATCGGACCAACCGCAATGAAATGTGGATGCGCAGGTATTACAAGTCCAGAGCTGATTGCTGTTCTCATCACCACCGCTGATTTCCTGAATTTGAAAGTGCTTCCCCGCCAGACTGATAAAGCCCTCTGTTTCACTTGCGTAAAATGATTTTCGGAAATCAACGCAATCTAGGCCAACGATTTGTCTGAACCTTGGGAACGCGCACGGGCATGCAAGTGAATTGTAGAAATCGAGCGTTTCGTCGAGGTACTGCCAGAGCTTGTCCGTATTTTCCTTAATCATCTGGACACGATCGGGGCCTGCCGTCCTATTTTCAGTGGGAGTGGTGGTACTGAATATTTTCTGAAAGAAATTCATTTGCGCCGGAATTTGCAGTTGGATGTGCGCGCAATAAAACGGTTTGGCATAATAATCGGTCAAAACATTTATCCAACGGGTTCAATTTCCCCAGGCAGTTATTACAAGGTTTCTTGGCCCGCCCTGATCACGGTGTTCGCACAAGTAGATGCCTTGCCAGATACCTAATGCAAACTTCCCGTTTCGGATCGGTATCATGACAGAGCTGCCTAATAATGAGGCTTTCAAATGCGCCGGCATATCATCCGAGCCTTCGTAGTCATGCTGATAGTCAGGATCATTTTCAGGGACAGCCTTGTTGAAATACATTTCAAAATCTTTCCTCACCGTCGGGTCCGCATTCTCATTAATGGTCAGAGAGGCGGAGGTATGTTGAATGAAAACCTGACATATACCTGAATTGATCCCGGAAATCTGCGGTAAAGCACGCATTATTTCACCGGTAATCAGGTGAAAACCCCTTCTTTTCTCCCTCAATTGAATGCTTTGCTGGAATATATTCATATTGTGTCTGCCGCTTTTTACCTGCAAGAAAACACAAATCCGCTTATTTTAGTACCCGAAAATAAATATGTGTGACTCCTGGGGATTCCGTGAGGCTGTACTTTTCAAGTTCAGTTTGTTCTTTACTAATTGTTTCAAATAGTCGGGTGCCGCCATTGAGCAGGACATGGGCAATGTGAATATGCAGTTCGTCAGCAAGACCTTTTTTCAGGTATTGCTGAATGGTACCCGCGCCGCCCATGATCCATACATTCTTGCCGTCCGCAGCTTTTTTGGCCGCATTCAATGCATCTTCCGGCCCGGTGGTAATGTAGGTAAATCCATCCACAGCAACCTCGGGCACCTCATTAATCAAAACGAACGTGGGTACTTTGAAAGGACTGGTACCTCCCCAGGCTTCCGGAATGGCGGTGGCGTAGGTACGTCCGCCCGTGATGACTGACCCGGAGCTGCTCAGTAAATCATTCACAAGTTTTTCATCCGCCGGTGTCTTGTCTTTAAAAAGCCAATCGTGCAGCCGCTCGCCACCGATGCCCAATGGTGTCTCCAATGATACTTGCGGGCCGGCCGTGTATCCGTCCAGGGACATGGTGATGTCCATAATTACTTTTTGCATGGCTGATCCGGTTGATTTTCAAAGCGAGCTAACTACATGTATTTCATTGCAGGATAATTAAGAAGTCTCCGCCAAAGCGCTATCTGACCAATCACATTCGCTTCACGATAGGAGATAAAGGTGATGAGATCGTACAGCGGGAACGTCATATCAGGCCCCATTTGAATGGCTTTTCCAAGCTCTTCGTCCGTCAAATTGATAAGGGCTTCTTTCAACAACGGGGAAATGGCTTCCCAATCTTTTCTGAAAACATCCAACGAAGGGTATTTGACATCATCCTGAATCCCCTTGTTGTTTTTGAAAAGCTCAGAGGAAGTTTGCTGCTGGTCCACACCCAGTATCCGGGCAAGTTCATAGCGCTGCTCTACCAGGCTGCCCGCTAGCCAGGCAATGTGATTGGCTTTGGTGTTCAGCCGGTTATGCGTATCGTCGTCAGAAATTCCGTCGAGGACATTTCTGAAATAGGTCGTCTGCATATCATATAGTGAAATGATAGCATACAGTTTGCTGCTTTTTAAGTTTTCCATTTGATTTTTAATTGTTGAAATAATGAATTAAGAAACTTACTCCTGGATGACGGAAAGGATATTTCCGGCAGGATCGGTAAACCATGCGACTGTCGGTCCGTCGCCTCGTGAAATGTTATTTGCGTCTGTTTTGAGACCCGGATAGTCGTAGCTCTCAAATTTTACCCCGCGTTCTTTCAGCGTTTTTACGGCTTCTTCAATGTCGGTGACAGGAAAATTGAGCACCGTAAATGTTGCTGGCTCGTGATTGGGCTTCTCGTAGATAATGACCTCGTAGCCGCCGAAAATGTGTAATTTGAGAAGTGGCATTTCCGCCATATCTGAAACTTCAAGATCCAGGATGTCTCCATAAAACTGTTTTGCACTGGATAGGTTATCTACCGAAAACCCACTGAATGCTTTGGTTTTTCTAAACATGATGATTTTTAGTTTGTCGTGAATAATGATTCTAAGCAATTTCCGCATCGTAGGCAGTCTCCGGTTTTTTGTAAACCAATGAAAGCTGATGGTAGGCTGCTGATTGCATGGCGATCAGGGTGACGATCAAACCGACGATTCCGGTAACAATAAATAGAAGTGCCAGCCCGCGGTCCGTCCCCGTGCCAAACCAGGAACCGATAAGCCCGGCTCCCCGGCCGGTGGTCATAAATGGAATAAAAACGTACTTGGCGATAGGACCGATCATGAACGCCGTCAGTGGAGATGCAGCCTGCTCAATGCTTTGCGCAAAACCAAAAACACGGCCCTGACGCTCGGGTGGTATTACTTTCTGAAGAATGGTTTGCTCAGTGGCTTCTACCACCGGTATGAGGCATAAGTAGGCGAACATGCCCACGCCCAGGAGCACAATGGAGGCCTGCACGGGAAAAATGATACATACGATCCACATGGCAATGTTGGAAAGAAACAGGGTTCTCAGTGGTTTTGGCCCAAGTCCTTTTTTGGCGACAATGAGCCCGCCAACAATAAAACCCATACTCAGCACTCCCCAGAGCAGCCCCCAGGTTTGTACGGAAACAAGAGAAAGGCCGTAGGCGTCCATCAGGGACATAAATACGCCGCCGAGGAAGTTGTTGAAAGTATTGAAAAATATCAACCCGAAAAGTCCCGGCACCAATCCCACAGCCGCGATCGTACCACGGATGTCAATGCTTTCCATGTGCGATTCGGTGTGTACAATGCCTTTTTCAGGAATAGAGACCGTGGTTAAGTGGATTAGCACCAGGACCGTGAGCGCAACAGCAAGTATCATCATCCACTGAATGCCCATGAAGCCGATCACCAGCCCGCTGAAAATAGAAGCGATCAAAAACGAAACACCATTCACAGTGCCGACCATGCCGTTTGCTTTATCACGGCTTTCCTCCGGGATCAGAATGGTGACGACCGTTGAAAGCGCAATCGAGCGAATGTTACCGGTAATGGCACCAAACAGGCAGAGCGTAATGAAAAGCCATAAATAAACGCTGGAATCGTCCTTGAAAGTGGTTGCCGGAGTGGTCATATAGATCACCAGTGCCAGCAAATACAGAATCAATGTTGCGATGCCGGACAGCATCATGGAGGTTTTCTTTTTGTACCGATCTACGAGAGATCCCAGAAAAAATCCTGAAATAGCGACAGTAGCGAGGTACACACCCGCCATAACCGATGTGGCCAGCACTGACTTCGTTTCCAGATAGACCCAGAATGTAACAGCAAACCAGACCGAATTGTTGGTCAGCGAAGCAGCAAGGGAATTAGCCAGTACGGCATAAAAGGTTTTCATGGCTTTTTTTCGGTTACATCTTGAAATTGAGACAATTTCCAATCCCGATATGCAAAATTACCCAATACCACTTTTACAGTAGGTGGCAGTATAGGACAATTTAAGGGTGGAATTGTGCCAATGAAAGAGATAGCCGTCAAAAGACGTTATGCGATCATTTTGGTTCTACCCTTTTCGGCGTGGCCGGTATAGTACCCTGCGGCTGGTTCGGCGACTGTATGGATTGTATCTGTGATGGTGATCTTTGAGCATGCGTTGGCTGCGTCGTGTTGATCGGCTGGCCTGGTGTGTTTTGATGTGTCGGTGATACCGGTTGCATCGTTGTGGTGGTAGTGCTGGTTTGAACAGGGGTTACTGTCGAAGTCTGGCCGGTAGCGTTCGTGGTGCTGGCCGGATTCTGTTGCAGCTGCTGAATAACTTCCGTTTCTGATGTAGAAAGTACCTGCTGAGGCTGGGTAGCCGCATCTGGCTGATATCTTTCCGGGAAGGTCCTGCTATCCTGATTGGTACTAACTTTTGGTACCTGGCCCGGCTGTGTGGCCTGTGCAGGCTGTGGCGTTACGGGCACCCCTGAAATCTGTACGGCGCCTGCGGGGGCGATTTGTCCCGTAGGTTTTGGCTGATAACCGGCAAAAGGCCTGGCAGACTGCCCAGCAGCCGGTCTGGCGATTTGCCCGGTAGGAGCGGGCTGGGTTCTGGATTGTGCGGTGGAATGTTCCGCGGTAAGGGTAAGGAGGAAAGCGGCTGTTATCAGGCTTGCAATTTTCATGTGTGTCCTGTTTTAATGGATCAATAATTTCAACGCTATGCTTGTACTAAGGTAGTTATTAAAATTATTCCACAAAAAATCAGCCTTTATTTAAGCAGACTCCCTCGACCAGAGAAATGATTCGCTCACGTAATGTGAACTATTTCTTCGGTCAGGGGAGATTTTGCTCATGGCTAATAGTATTTTCTAGTCTCTCGCCCAGAAGAACGGAGGCTGTACGCCCAGCGATCGCAGATACACATATCCTTGTGCGCGGTGGTGGATCTCATTGTCTATCAGATAGAGAATTGTGGCGTAAATGGTATTCTCATATTGACCAAAAGCCGATTCCACTTCCTGAAAACGAGCTTCTGGAATTTGTGGCCATAAATGGTCGATGTATTCGGTAACCAGGTCCCACAGCTGCAAAATCTCTGCTTTGGTCGCAGGTGCGGGTGTGCTGTGATCCAGTACCGGCTCGCTGAAAGTCCAGTCGCCGTAGGCAACGCCGCGGATGCCGGGAGCTGCCAGACCAATCATTTCCATAACCAGTTCGGAGAAAGTGCGCATGCCGCCAATCGAATAATCATAAAGTTTATCCTCAGGAAATGCCTCAATAGTCTTGCGGGTAAGGCGACGATGGCCCTGCCAGTGTTCCAACAATGTCTTGGACGAGATAACGCCCGCAATAAGATCGATTTCGCTGTTTTGAATGCTTTTAGTTTCCATGTCAAAGGTCTTTTTATGTTTAAAGTTTGATAACAATACAAACTAAACACACCCAAGTGACAGCCGTATGTCAGCAGGTTTTTTGCCATGGAAGTTTTTTTTGAAAATCGACGATTGACCGCCGACTATCGACAAAACAGACATTCAATGGTCAATGGTCATCGGTCCATGGTCAAATTCCCATCAAGCTTATACACCTTCCCTTTGACGGTCGCGAATGTGGCTACTTTGTTGCCGTACCGTACTTTGCAGGCGTTTCCAGTTTTTGAGAGAATGTGGATCGTTGTCAGTTTGCCTTCTTTCCATTCCAATGTCAATTCAAATCCGCCCCTGGCGCAAAGTCCGCTGATCTTTCCGTCGGGCAAGCTGGCTGGTAATGCGGGTAGCAAGTGAAGTTCGCCCAAATGACTCTGTACCAACAGTTCCAGTATCCCTGCCGCGCCGCCAAAGTTTCCATCGATCTGGAATGGCGGGTGCGCATCGAAAAGATTAGGGTAGGAGCCTCCTCCGGACATTTTTTGGGATGCATCGATCACTGGATTAAACAGTTTGCGGATCATCGTATAAGCATGTTCGGCATCGAGGAAGCGGGCCCAGTAGTTGATTTTCCACGCCAGGCTCCAACCCGTACCATCATCACCCCTGAATTGAAGCGATTTTTTGGCAGCCTGGATCAGGTCAGGTGTTTTGGAAGGCGTGATTTCTTCGCCCGGGTATACGCCCCAGAGGTGGGAAACGTGCCGGTGATGACTTGCAGAATCGTCCAGGTCGGTCATCCATTCCTGTAATTGTCCGTACTTGCCAATGTGGTTTGGGGCTATTTGTTCCATTGTTTTGCCAAGCCGTGACGCAAATTCAATGTCGGTTTTCAGTATCGCGGACGTCGCAATGCAGGCGCGGAAAAGGCCACGTATGATCTGATGATCCATCGTAGGACCCGCAACGAGTCCGCCATTTTCGGGAGAATTGGAAGGCGAGCTGATCAGTTTTCCGCTGACCGGATCTTTCACCAGAAAATCCAGGAAGAATGTCGCCGCGCCTTTCATGAGCGGGTAGGCCGTATTTTTCAGGAATTCTTCATCCTGCGTAAACCGGTAATGTTCCCAGAGGTGCAGGCTCAGCCAGGCACCGCCCGTCACCCATATTCCATGATCCGAGGCATTAATAGGCGCTGCCCCACGCCAGATATCAGTGTTATGGTGCAGGACCCAGCCTTTTGCATTATAATGTTCCTTCGCAACCTCGCTACCGGTTTGCGACACATCCCTGATCATTGAAAACAAAGGCTCATGGCATTCACTGAGATTCGTCATCTCCACCGGCCAGTAATTCATTTCTGTGTTAATGTTGACGGTATACTTGCTGTCCCACGACGGATTGAGCTTGTGGTTCCAGATACCCTGTAAGTTGGCTGGCTGGGTACCTTTCCGGCTACTCGAAATCAACAGGTAGCGGGCAAATTGTACGTAAAGTGCAAGCAATGAGGGATCGTCTGGCTTTTCCTTAAAGCGTATCAGACGTTCGTTGGTAGGTAATGATGAATTGGTTTTGGAGGGAAGGACCAGGTGAAACCGGTTATATAATGACTGATAGTCAGTTAAATATACTTTCCTGGCCTGGTCGTAACCCGGTGCATTTGCTAGTATCCGGGCAGTTTTTTCGGACGGATTACCATCGACTTTGTTATAGTTCACAAAATTAGTGGCCGCAGTGAGCACTATGGTCGCCTGTGTGGCCTTGTCGACAGTAATCTTTCCATCAAGCTGGGTAAGGTCGCCGTCGGTAAGGACCTTGATCCTGGCCACGCCCTGCAACACTCCTTTGTCAACTTTTACTTCCAGCATCAGCTCATTACCATTCCCGGAAATTTTTTTAGCGGCGTGCAGTGCGTCTGTCCGAACCGAAAATCCAAGTTTACCTGCTTGACTACCAGTTAGTTTAATATAAATCGCTTTCGCCGGGTAACTTGCAAAAACCTCTCTTGAATAATTGACACCATTTGAATGATAAGCGACTTTGGCCAACCCGGTTGTCAGGTCCAACTCTCTTTGGTAGTCTGTGTAATCGTTGTGACCTGGAAAATCAATGTACAGATCGCCAAAAGCCTGATATGCCATTTGGCGCAATGGTTGCCCCATAAATTGTTCTGTCGCCAGGTTTTGGGCATCCTTTTGCTTCCCATCATTGAGCAGCGAACGAATTTCGCCCAGGTATTGATAAGCACCTTTGTGCGCATAACTCCTTGGTTCACCGGTCCAAAGGGTTTCTTCATTAAACTGTATCTGCTCGGTAGCCACGCCGCCGAAAACCATTGCGCCCAACGTGCCATTACCGATGGGAAGCGCATCCTCCCACTGTCCGGAAGGCTTTTTGTACCAAAGTTTTTGATCATACTGGCTAAAAGCGGCCGAAAAAGTAAAAAGCGAAAAGAGGATGACAGAAAGAATGTGTTTCATATTTTTTTGAAGTATTGCCTGTGAATCCGACGTGCTTTTCCAAACTCTTCCCGTACAACAAGATATTATTTGCTGAATGTCGATTCTTACGGGCATGCTTTTTGAAGAGAAATGGGCATCATTAAACAACTGAAAACATGGCTACTACAAAAAGTAACACACGTCAAAGTGATACAAATGACGCTTCTACCAGCACCAGAGATCACGATACAATCCGTTCCTGGGTGGAAAAAAGAGGTGGTAAACCTGCTACCGTTAAAGGTACCGGGAATTCGAAAGGTGATACAGGGATCCTTCGCATAGATTTCCCCGGATATACGGGCAAAGACACGCTGGAAGAAATCAGCTGGGAAGATTTTTTCGCAAAATTCGATGAAAGTAAACTGGAATTTCTTTACCAGGACAAAAGTAGTGACGGAAAAGAAAGTCGCTTCAACAAATTCGTATCAAGTAATTGAACCTGAGTCGGAAATCAAGCGTAATGTAAAAAAAACAAGAAGGCCGCAGCAATGCGGCCTTCTTGTTTTTTTTGCTCCGGGGCGTCTGATATGAGCAGTACTACCTATTAAAATGAGCATCAATTCCTATTCCTGGCCGTGGTTTGTCCTTCTAATTTTGTATCGTTCAATTAACACAAATTAGTCGGAAACAACTTGTTACATTAGCCATGAAAACGTATTCCAAAGAATTACTCAGAAACTACTTTTCCGGCGCTGTCATTGCGCTGGTACTAAGTCTCGGGTGTCAAACCGGTAAAAAAGCCGCGTACACGAAGAATGTAAATTACAGCGAGTGCGCAGGACACAAGACATCAAATTGTCCGCCACCTGCGGTTATCAAGGAAAAGTTAGATTTAAAAGGGACAGAAATCGTGGCCTTACTTGGGACTTTCAGATAATTCCTTCATTAAAACCATTATCAGTTTACATTCAAATAAATCATTTAGCCATGAAAAAAATTCTTTTTGCCAACATGCCTTTTGACGGGCATTTCAATCCATTGACGGGTATTGCCATGCACCTCAAATCGCAGGGGCACGATGTAAGGTGGTACTCGGCCAGTTTTTACGAGGAAAAAGTTAAAAAACTGGACATTCCATTTTATCCATTCAAGAAAGCGGTTGAATATGACCAACATAGCATGGATGAGGTATTTCCGGAGCGGGTCGAAATTCAAAGCCAGATCAAAAAATTGCAGTTAGACATCAAAAATTCCTTTGTTTTAAGGGCTCCCGAATTTTTCGAAGACATTCAGGAAATCAACGAGTCCTGGTCATTCGACCTCATGATTTCGGACGTTGCTTTTACGGCTATCCCTTTTGTAAAAGAGGTTTTGCATAAAAAGGTCGTTGCAATTGGCGTGTTTCCGCTCACAGAAAACTCGAAAGATCTCCCTCCGGCAGGCCTGGGCATGACACCGTCCGATACATTTTTTGGAAGAAGAAAACAGGACTTCCTGCGGATGTTCGCCGATCGGGTTTTGTTTCGGGAGTCAGCGGCGATATTCAGGGAAATGTTCCGGAAATACGGTATCCAGCCTGCTAAGGGCAATGTTTTCGATGTCTTGGGAAAAAAATCGGACCTGTTACTTCAAAGCGGTACGCCTGGGTTTGAATACAAGCGAAGCGATCTGAGCTCTCATATCCGGTATGTTGGTGCTCTGCTTCCTTATTCCGGAAAGCAAATGCCGCTTCCCGACCTGGGCGATAAACTGAATGCCTACGAAAAAGTGATCCTGGTTACGCAGGGGACATTGGAAAAAGATCCGGAAAAAATCATAGTACCGACGCTGAAAGCATTCAAAAACAGCAAACATCTCGTGATCGCCACTACGGGCGGCTCGCAAACAGCCGAACTGCAAAAGCGGTTTCCTGAGGATAATATCGTGATCCGTGACTTTATTCCTTTTAATGATATTATGCCGCATTGCCACGTCTACGTCACCAATGGAGGCTACGGGGGTGTGATGCTGGGCATTGAGAACAAGTTGCCGCTGGTGGTGGCCGGTATTCATGAAGGGAAGAACGAAATCAATGCAAGAGTCGACTATTTTGGCCTGGGTATTGATCTTAAAACAGAATTTCCAAGCCCGGAACAGATCAGTAACAGTGTTCAAAAAGTGCTGTCCAATAGTGCTTTCAGTAACAATGTCAAAAAGCTAAGCATGGAGTTTAAAGATTATAACCCGCAGCAGCTTTGTGAAAAATATATCAATGAACTATTAAATATACCAGCCCAAGGGCCTGACGTGTATTCTGAATATCTTTGAACCACCTACCTCAACAGTTGTTTCTGACAATGAAAAAGTATTGTTACCTGCTTGTGTTTCTGCTGGTTAATTCACTGGGATTAAAGGCAGGTACCATTGCTTTGAAAGACGTGCATGTTTCTTACGACCTTGCCAAAGACATGAAGCTACTGGTGGACGAACCAGGTTCGCTGACATTCCACGATGTATTGAAACGTACGGCAGATTTTAAGAAAATGGAGCAGCCGGTGCTGAACTTCGGGCCTTCGGATGTGGCGGTATGGCTGAGGTTTGTCATTCGCAATGATGCGGGAAAGGAATGGTTCTTGCACATTGGGGCACCGTTTCTGACTGAGATAGACCTTTACAAAACGGACGGAAAGGGTGGTTTTATAAAGTCAGAAATGAGTTCGGCCAGGCCATTTGCCGAAAGGCCTGTTTTGACTACACAGATGATACTACCGCTGAATGCGGCTGGCGGGGAAACAGTGGTGTACTACCTGAGGGTCAGGAGCAATGCGGTGTTGCGCGTTCCGCTGGAAGTAGCTACGATGCAATATCTTTTCGAACAAAGCCAGTCGGTGGATATCTGGAACGGGATGTATTTCGGCCTTATTCTGGCGCTAGTACTTTATAACCTGTTCGTTTTCATCTCGTTGAGAGAGCGTGCGTACCTGTTCTACGTTTTTTACGTTTTTTTCATTGCATTGAACATTGCTTATACCAAAGGTTATTTTCTTCAATTTGTCGTTCCCGGGTTTCCGCAAGCCAATCACTCCAATTTCACCGGCTCGCTTGCCTGTATTTTTCTTCTGCTTTTCGCCAGAACATTTTTGGACACCGGCTTGCGTGTCCGGCATTCATGGAAAATTGAAAACGTGCTATTTTTGCTATGCATTATTTGCATAGCTATATCCCTGAACGGACAAAGACTTGAAGGCTTTGTCCTGATTTGGGTGATATCGTTGCTGGTGATCATATACATTTTGATTGCCAGCACAATCGTGGTGCTTAAAGGATTCCGGCCGGCCAGGTTTTTTAGATTTGGTCCCGGAATTATATCTGAGGAAATGCGTCAATGCGGCTTTAAACCGGCCAGGATTTTTCTATTCGGTTTTTTTATTCTTTCTGCCGGAATCATCATTTATGCATTAAAAGACCAGGCAATTCTCCCCCAGAACTGGTTTACCGAGAATGCTTACATTTTGGGATCAGCCCTGGAAGCCATTATCCTTTCTTATGCATTGGCCAAGAAGCTGCATATTTATAAAAGGGAAAAAGAGGAAAGTCAGCTGGAAGCCCTGGCACAGGCGACTTTGTTTTCTCACCAGCTGATTGAGTCTCAGGAAAATGAAAGAAAAAGAGTGGCCGCCGAACTGCATGATAGCTTGGGACAAAGCCTGGGAATGGTCAAAAACAAGGTACTGATGCTCAAAAGGGATATGGAAAAGCCATTGGCCAAGGAAAAGCACGTTACCGATCTTGAAAAAATGGTAGGGGAGAACATTCAGGAAGTACGTAACATTTCTTATAACCTGAGGCCGCTGCATCTTGATCTTTTGGGCATTACCCAATCGGTAAACAGTCTGCTGGAAGATGTGATGGAGTCGGGGACACTGTATATTGTTACCGACATTGAATTGTTTGACAACCTGCTGTCTAAGTCCAATGAGATCAATGTGTTCCGTATCATTCAGGAATGTTTTAATAATATTGTGAAACATGCACAGGCCACCGAGGCGCGGATCAGTATCAGAAGGGAGCAAAACGAACTGAAAATTACCATTGCTGACAACGGCATCGGGATGCAGCAAGCCGGGCGGGGAAAGAACGGTTTCGGATTGCTAGGCATACGGGAAAGGCTTAACATTCTGAACGGGTACATGGAAATTACGTGCAACCAGCCACACGGCACCATTTTGAATTTTACAATTTTAATTTGATCATGGAAATCAAAATACTGACCGCGGACGATCATCCGATTTTTTTGAAAGGGCTGAAAGAAACGATCGAAACTGATCCGGATTTTAAGGTGACAAAAAGTGCTCAAAACGGGCAGGAAGCATTATTGGCGTTCCAAACGCATTCATTTGACGTGGTCATTCTCGACATTGATATGCCCAAAATGAGTGGTCTCGAAGCGGCTGAAAAGATTCTGCAGATCAAACCCGAGTTTCCTGTGATCATGCTGACGATGCACAAAGAAAAGGCGCCGTTTATGAAGTCACTGGAAATTGGCGTTCTGGGCTATGTTTTGAAAGAAAACGCGGTTTCTGATATCATTCATGCCATTTACAAAGTAATGGAAGGAGAATCGTACCTGAGCCCTGAAATATCGTCCTATCTGCTCAAAAAGGCAACCGCTACCAACAAGCAAGTAAGTACTGACTTGCTGGACCAGCTTACGCCAGCCGAAAAGCAGATTGTCAAAATGATCGCCGAATATAAATCGAGCAAGGAAATCGCTGACGAACTATTTATCAGTGAAAAAACGGTCTTCAATCACAGGACGAATATTGCCAAAAAGCTGAACCTGAACGGTAAAAACAGCCTGTTGCGTTTCGCGCTGGGTAGTGTCCGCTAGCCGCTAAGCTTTTTCCCAGAGGCTGTCCGTGAAATAATGCTTGCAGTCCAGAAAATGCTCTACTACTTGGAAACCATTATTCCGGGCCGTAGTTTCGATCTCGGTTAATGTGTACTTTTTCGAAAGCTCCGTCCAGATCAGTTCGTTTTGTTGAAATGTATAACATTTATCCATTCGCTGAACGTGTACTTTCTGTGGTACCAAACTGACAAGGTAGCTCCGTACTTCGCCGTTCATCGGGTTATAATGGGAGTAAAAGTCAAACTGATTTGTCTTGAAATTGCCTCCGAGCTCGCGGTTGATACGGTGTAACAGATTGATATTGAATTTCTTGGTAATGCCTTTCGGATCGTCGTAGGCGCAGCGTATGGTAGCAGGATTTTTTTGGAGATCGAAACCTGTCAGCAGCTTGTCGCCAGGGCGCATACTTTCGTTGAACCGGGTTAGCAAGTCATTGACCTCATTTACTTCATAGTTACCGATGTTACCGCCCAGAAACAAGTACAGGCTCGGTGTGTGTGCTGCGGACAGCTCCTCGATCATTGAAAAGTAGTTTCCGATCTTAGAATTGATCTTCAATCCGGGCAGATGGTGGAGCATGTTTGTTTCCAGTTCCTCTATCGCCTTTTTGGAAATATCAATGGGCACATAGGAGAAGTCAGTTCCACTGCTAATCAGCTTTTTAAGCAACTGACGCGTCTTAATGCCGTCTCCCGCACCAAATTCGACGATATTGAACGGTTCCTGAAAATGCAGCCGATCGATAATGCGTTCCCCCTGCAAAGACAAAATCTCGAATTCGCAGGCAGTAGGGTA